>NZ_JAFBGA010000001.1 GCF_016909575.1 Streptomyces sp. HB132
GTTGATAGGCCAGATGTGGAAGCCCGGTAACGGGTGGAGCTGACTGGTACTAATAGGCCGAGGGCTTGTCCTCAGTTGCTCGCGTCCACTGTGTTAGTTCTGAAATAACGAACGGCCGTGTTTTGTTCCGGTGTTGGTTAATTTCATAGTGTTTCGGTGGTCATTGCGTTAGGGAAACGCCCGGTTACATTCCGAACCCGGAAGCTAAGCCTTTCAGCGCCGATGGTACTGCAGGGGGGACCCTGTGGGAGAGTAGGACGCCGCCGAACAATTATTCCGGGAAAGCCCCGTGCCCTTGTGGCACGGGGCTTTTCTGCGTTCACGGCACGACCGACCGGCCGGCCGCGCAAGTCCGAACAGGTTGCGTCTCCAGGTGCAGGGCAGTGTCGCCGGCTCGGTGATAGGGCAGGCCCTCGCACGTGCCGACAGACCGTCAGATCCCCGCTACGCGCCGTGTGTCGTGAGTAAAAGAAGTGTCTTGTGTGTCGACATTCATCCTGTGAAGATTGAACTCTTCACAGGATGGTCACTAGGGTCGGCCTTCGAACCTTCGCGCGATAGTTCACTCATCAGGGGTGGCAGCGAAGGAACCGCCGAGTCCGTGACATGCACGGAGCCGGGGATCGGTTCATGTCTCCCGACCCGGTAGGCGGTTCGAGGAAGAAGGAGCTTTCCTTCGTGGCGTCCCACCGTCGTCCCAAGCAGCCGAGCCGTGCCCGCGTGACCGTGCTCACCGCGACCGCCGCCGCAGCCGTGGCCCTGACCTCCCAGGCCGCCCATGCCGACCCCAAGCCGACCAAGAGCGAGGTCAAGGCGAAGGTCGACAAGCTCTACCACGAGGCCGAGGTCGCCACGGAGAAGTACAACGGGGCCAAGGAGCAGCAGGACAAGCTCAAGAAGCAGGCCGACGCGCTCCAGGACAAGGTGGCCCGCGGTCAGGACGAGCTCAACACCCTGCGCGGCGAGCTCGGTTCGCTCGCCACCGCGCAGTACCGCTCCGGCGGACTCGACCCCTCCGTCCAGCTGCTGCTCTCCTCGGACCCGGACAGCTTCCTCGACCAGGCGTCCGCGCTCGACCAGCTGACGGCCAAGCAGTCCGAGTCGCTGCAGAAGATCCAGGCGAAGCAGCGCACCCTCGCACAGCAGCGCAAGGAGGCGCAGGGCAAGCTCAGCGACCTCGATGAGGTACGTAGGACGCTCGGCACGAACAAGCAGAAGTTCCAGGGCAGGCTCGCCGAAGCCCAGAAGCTGCTGAACACCCTCACTGCCGCCGAGCGGGCCAAGATGGCTGAGGAGGAGGAGCAGCGCGCCACCCGCGGCGCCGGTGACCGGGTGGAGCTCAGCAACGGTTCCGGTGGGAACGAGGCCGTGGACCTGGGCAAGGAGGTCCCCGCGTCCGCCCTGGGTGCCGCGGCTCTCCAGGCCGCCCACACACGGGTGGGCAAGCCCTATGTCCGAACCGCCACGGGTCCCGACTCCTTCGACTGTTCAGGGCTGACCATGTGGGCCTACGCCCAGGCCGGTGCCGACATCACCCGCACCACGTTCACCCAGATAAACCAGGGCACCCGCATCGCCCGCAGCCAGCTGAAGCCGGGAGACCTCGTCTTCTTCAGCAACACCTCGCACGTGGGTCTCTATGCGGGCAACAACACCGTGCTGCACGCCCCGTATCCGGGCACCAACGTCCGCTACGAGTCGATGAGCACCATCGGCAGCTACCAGGCCGCGGTGCGCATCTGATCACACCCCCGAATCGCCGGCCCCGTGGCTTCGTCGCTCCGGATCAATCCCCGGCGGCCGAGGATCCCGGTGGTCCCGCCGTCGAGGCATCCGATCGAGCACACCGAGAACGCTCTGCGGCTGGACGGCTGACAGCGCGGGGAATCTCGTTTGCCGCGGTGGAGGCGGCAGGGCACGATCGGCGGATGGACTACGTCGTGCGTGCGGTGCGGGCCGAGGAGTGGCGGCGGGCCAGGGAGATCCGGTTGGTGGCCCTGCGGGACCCGGTTGCCTCGATCGCCTTCCTCGAGACGTACGAGCACGCGCTGACCAAGCCGGACGTGTTCTGGCAGGAGCGGACGGCGGGCGCCGCGGCGGGGGAACACAGCCGCCAGTTCATCGCGGAGACGGCTGACGGCCGATGGGCGGGAACGGTGACGGTGCTCGTGGAGCGGCGTGGCGGAGAGCCGGGTTTCGGGGAGGCCGCCGAGGCCGATCAGGCCCATCTGGTGGGGGTGTTCGTCAGACCGGGCCACCGGGGGCGCGGGGTGGTGGACGCGCTGTTCCGTGAAGCGATCGACTGGTCCTGGTCGTTGGCCGGGCCGCCATTGCGGCGGGTACGGCTCTACGTCCACGAGAGGAACGGGCGGGCCGCGGCCTCGTACCGCAGGATCGGCTTCGTCCCGACCGGGAGAACGTTGCCGATGGAGGGTGATCCGAGCGCCTTGGAGCTCGAGTTCGAGATCCGCCGTTAGGGAGTCGAAGCGGACAGGCCCAAGGCGCGCGGTCAGGTCGCGAGCAGGCTTTCCTGCCAACGTGCGCGGGCCTGTTCCTCGGAGCGGAGCAGGACCAGGGTGGTCATCCCCTGCTCCTGGCCGGCGGAGAGCAGGCGGGGGAGCTCGGGAAGTGGTGCGACCGCTGCGACGTCGTCGAGGACGAGAGTCATTGGTGGGTCGAGCCGACCGTCGGTTGACCGTACGGCCATGCGGCGGCCGTGCTCGACCACGTGCGAGGCGAGTGCGGTGAGCAGGGGCATCGCACCGGGGTGGTGGCGGGGATCCTCGATGGGTTCACCGACCACATAGAGCGTTCCCCCTTCACGTGCAAAAGAATCCAGTACGAGCGCATCGGCTCGGTTGGGTGTGCACGCTTCGCGGATGTGGACCGAGGAGAGGGCCGCGAAGGCCCGTACGGTCAGTTCCTGTGCCATTTCCCGGCGTTCGGGATAGGCGGTGAGCGCGGACTCCAGCAGTCCGGCGTGCCCGGAGGCCGCCTTGGGGTGGGTCCGGAGCAGGCGCACCGGTTCGTGCCCGCCGGCGCCGGAGGCCCAGCGGTGGACCTGGCGGAAGGGGCGGCCGTCCACGGCGGCGGCGTGGAGCCAGCACTGGAGCAGGGTCTGTGCGGTGTCGGCGACGGCGGCGTCGATCCTGGCCCGGGGGCGCACGGGCGTCAGGAGCGCGGTTGCCCGGGAGGCCGCGGTGGCCGGGTCCTCGCAGCCCGCGACGGGCGACCAGTGAAGGCGGGCCGGGGTGTCGCACAGGTGACCCGGGTCGTAGACGAGGACCGGGCCGAGCTTGCTGCGGGCGTCTTTCGTCTCGGCCCAGACAGTGGGGTCCGAGGTGACGACGAGGGCGGAGCCCTCCGCCTCGCGGATGGCCTGGACCACCGCCGGCCGGCGGGTGGCCGAGGCGCCGAAGAGAACGCGCGGGGTGCGAGGGGTGGGGACCAGCGGTGAGGTCTCCTGCGTGTACGCGGCAAGGGGCGCGGGACCGGCCTGCTGCGCGTACGGGGCGGCGGAGGCCAGGGGCTGTGCTGCCTCGACGGGTGCCGGAGCGGGTGCCCGGGGGGCTTCGGCGGGCAGCGCTTCGCGCGCGGGTGGCCCGGCCGCCGTGCGGGAGCGTGGAGGGTGCTGCTCCGACTCGTACGGCCCCGGGGCGTCACCCCGCTGCTTCCTGACCAGCCGCCAGCGGGCCACCACACCCACCGCGAAGACCGTCAGGACCAGCAGCACCATCAGTTCGCCGATGAACAGGCCCCAGAACAGCCCGTATCCGGAGAGGTCTCCTGGCGGGGTGTCCGGCCAGGCGGCCGGGAGGTCCGCCGGCTCGACGGCCAGGGCGCGCAGGGCCAGCGGCGTCCGCATGAACGTGACGCCGTCGGGCCAGCCCCCGTGCGCGAGGAGTCCGGCGAGGCCCGTCGCAGTCCAGGCCAGGACCGTCAGCCCGAAGAGGAAGGACAGGAGGCCGATCAGCAGGCCGTCGGGGATGCCGCCCTGCCCCTCGCCACCGCGCCCCGGTCCTGATGGTGCCTGGCGTGCCATGTCATGCCACCGTTGACTCGGACGACTCGTTCAGGCGTTGCTGGTGCTCGATCCGCGCCGCCCGCTGCTCCGCCTCCAGCTCCGCGGCCCGTACGTCCTCGGGGAGCAGATCCGCCGCCGAGCCCTCGGTCATCGCGCGGTCGGTGAAGACCAAGGGGCGTTCGGCTTCGGTGATCAGGTGCTTGACGACCTGGACGTTGCCGTTGACGTCCCACACCGCGATGCCCGGGGTCAGCGTGGGGATGATCTCCACCGCCCATCTGGGCAGGCCGATGACCTTGCCCGTCGCTCTGGCCTCGTCGGCCTTCTGGGCGTAGATCGTGCGGGTGGACGCCATCTTCAGGATGGCCGCCGCCTCCTTCGCCGCAGCTCCGTCGACGACGTCGCTGAGGTGGTGGACGACCGCCACGAAGGACAGCCCGAGGCGCCGTCCGAATTTCAGCAGGCGCTGGAAGAGCTGGGCGACGAACGGCGAGTTGATGATGTGCCAGGCCTCCTCGACGAGGAAGATGCGTTTCTTCCGGTCGGGCCTGATCCAGGTGTGCTCCAGCCACACGCCGACGATCGCCATGAGGATCGGCATGGCGATGGAGTTCCGGTCGATGTGTGAGAGGTCGAAAACGATCAGCGGTGCGTCGAGGTCGATGCCGATCGTGGTCGGGCCGTCGAACATGCCGCGCAGGTCACCGTCGACGAGCCGGTCCAGGACGAGGGCGACGTCCAGGCCCCAGGCCCGTACGTCGTCTATGTCGACGTTCATCGCCTCGGCGGACTCGGGCTTGGGGTGCCGCAGTTGCTCCACGATGTCCATCAGGACCGGCTGGCGCTCGGTGATGGTGTCGTTGACGAATGCGTGTGCGACCTTGAGGGCGAAGCCGGACCGCTCGTCGAGGCCATGGCCCATGGCGACCTCGATGATCGTGCGGAGCAGGGCGAGCTGGCCCGTCGTCGTGATCGACGGGTCGAGGGGGTTGAGCCGGATCCCGTCGTTCAGTGCGGCGGTCGGGTCCAGCCGGATGGGCGTGATGCCCAGCTCCTCGGCGATGAGGTTCCACTCGCCGACGCCGTCCTCGCCCTGGGCGTCCAGGACGACGACCTGGCGGTCGCGGAAGCGGAGCTGGCGCAGCACATACGTCTTCTCCAGGGCTGACTTGCCGTTCCCTGACTCGCCGAGCACCAGCCAGTGCGGGGCGGGGAGCTGCTGCCCGTACAGCTGGAACGGGTCGTAGATGTAGCCCTTGCCCGAGTACACCTCACGCCCGATGATCACGCCGGAGTCGCCGAGGCCGGGCGCGGCGGTCGGCAGGTAGACGGCCTGGGCCTGCCCCGTCGAGGTGCGCACCGGGAGCCGGGTGGTCTCCACGTTTCCGAAGAGGAAGCCGGTGAAGGCATCCGACAACGCGGACAGCGGATCTCGCATGGCGTGACTGCCCTCTCGTTAGCGACGGATGCCGGTGGCGAACGGCAAGGTGTTCACAAAGGCGCGGTGGTGCTCCCGGTCGCACCACTCCAGCTTGAGGTACGACTTGCCGGCCGACGCGCGGATCGTCCGCTTGTCGCGGGCGAGCGCCTCGGGGGACCGGGACGACACGGTGATGTACCCCACGAGATTCACGCCGGCCGCGCCGCTCGCCAGATCTTCACCCCGCTGGTCGAGCCTGCCGTGGGCCGCGATGTCGCGCGGGTCGACCGTACGGTTCATCTTGGCCTGGCGGCTCGCCTCGGCGTCGTCGTTGGTCTTCTCCGTCAGCATCCGCTCGATGGCGATCTCGGTGGGTTCGAGGTCCATGCATACCGCGACCGTGCGGATCACGTCGGGCGTGTGGACGAGGAGAGGGGCCAGGAAGTTGACGCCGACGGGGGTCATCGGCCATTCCTTCACCCAGGCCGTGGAGTGGCACCAGGGGGCGCGCGTCGTCGACTCGCGGGTCTTGGCCTGGAGGAACGTCGGCTCGACCGCGTCCAGTTCGGCCGGCCAGGCGTTGCGCTTCGTCATCGCCTGGATGTGGTCGATGGGGTGGTCCGGGTCGTACATGGAGTGCACGAGTGATGCGAGCCGGCTCTGGCCGAGCGGCTGGCGGACCCGGATGTCGGCCTCGGCGAGCCGGGCGCAGATGTCGGTCAGCTCGCGCGCCATGACGACGGCGAGCCCCGCGTCCCGGTCGACCCTGCGGCCGCCCTGGGGGCGCATGGCCCGGGCCATGGCGTTGGCCTCGGCGGCCAGGTCGCGGCTGTAGTGCATGCAGGCGACGAGGTAGGCCCGGTGCTGCTCGCTGGAGGTGGAGACCATCGACTGGAGCTGGTCGTAGGAGTCCTGGAGCCAGCCGGGCGCGGACCTGTCACCGCGCTGGGCGACGTCCTTGGCGTGTGCGTCCGGGTCGGCGGGCAGTGTGCGGGCCAGCATCTGCAGGCGCGTCACGAAGCCGTCGCCGTTGGCCACGTGCTTGAGCAGCGTGCCGAAGCGGTCGACCAGGGCTTCCTGGTCCTCGCTGTCGCGCAGGCCGACCCCGGGGCCCTCGATCTCGATGGCGGCGGTGACCGTACGCCGGTCGGCGTGCAGCAGTACGGCGATCTCGTCGGGGCCGAACGGCGCGGCCAGCCAGCTGATCCGGCCGATGCCGGGCGGCGGCCCGATCTCCACCTCGCGCCCGTCGGCGCTGACGCCGGCTTCGACGGCGGCGGAGCGGTAGGCCGTGCCCCGGCGCAGGGTGCGCTTGAAGCTGCGGTTGATCTCGAACCACTTGTAGAAGGTGCGGCCCTTGTAGGGGACGTACACGACGGCCAGGGCCAGCATGGGGAAGCCCATGAGCGTCACGATCCGCAGGGAGAGGACCGGGACGAGGAGCCCGCTCATCATGCCGAGGAACGCACCGGCGATGATCAGCGCGATCTCGCCCGTCTCACGGTTCTTGCCGATGATCGCGTTCGGCCGGGCGCGGCCGATGAGATACGTACGGCGGGGCGCGATCGTGTGGGACTGGGTCGTCAACGCCCCCCACCTCCTGTGTTCGTGCTACCTGTGCTGCCTGGACCGCTTCGTGGGGAGCGGGTGCCGTGGGGGGTGCCGGAGGTGGGCCCGGACCCGCTGCGGGGTGGGGGCGCGGAGCCGCCACCGGGGGTACGGGAGCTGTGGGCGGCGACACCTCCGCTGGCCGGGTTGGCCGGCCGGGCGCCACCGCCGCCTCCTCCGCCTTCGCCGCCGCCGCGGCCGCTGTGGGTCTTGATGCCCTGCGAGACGAGAGCGGCGGGCGAGCTGATCATCGCGGCGGCCTGGGAGCCGTCGGTGGCCTGCTTGCGGTTGGTGCGGGCGCCCTGGATCTCGTCGCCGAAGCCGGGGACGAAGCGGTAGATCATGGCGGAGGCGAAGATGGCCAGCAGGATGATGGCGAGGCCGGAGACGACGGCCGAGAAGGCGTTCGGCCCGTCGTCCGCGGAGAGTGCCCCGGCGAGCCCGAGCACGATGACGATGACCGGCTTCACCATGATCACGGCGATCATGATGCCCGCCCAGCGGCGGACGTGGCCCCACATGTTCTTGTCGACGAGCCCGGAGTACACGACGACCCCCAGCAGGGCGCCCACGTAGAGCAGGGCGGCCCGGATCACGAGCTCCAGCCACAGGATGCCGGCGGCGAGGATCGACACGAGCGAGACGACGATCAGCATGATGGGCCCGCCGCCGATGTCCGTGCCCTTCTTGAGCGCCTCGGCGAACGATCCGAAGAACACGTCGGTCTGTCCGCCGGTCGCGGCGGAGATGACTTCCGTGACGCCGTCGGTGGCGGATACGACCACGTACAGGATGAGCGGTGTGAAGGCCGAGGCCAGGACCGTGAGCCAGAGGAAGCCGATGGCCTCGGAGATCGCGGTGGTGAACGGCACGCCCCTGATGGCGCGCTTGGCCACGGCGAAGAGCCAGAGGACGAGGGTGAGGATGGTGGACGCGGCGAAGACGACGGCGTACTGGGTGCGGAAGGTGGAGTTCGTGAAGTCGACGGTCGCCGTGCTCTCCACGGCCTCGCTGAGCTTGCCCACGAGGTAGGCGGCGGCGTCGGCGCAGCCGCGGGCGAGGGAGGTGAGGGGGTCCATGGCGTCGTCGGTGACGGTGGGCGTGCTGCGGGCGGCGCCGCCGTCTTCGCCGTCCTCGCAGTAGTCGCGAGCAGCGCCGTAGATGAGGTCGCAAGGATTGTTGCTGGTACTTGGGCTGGGCGTGGGGGTCGGGGCAGCCACAGCCCTTGCAGCGAACACGATGATCGAGGCTTGCATCGTGGCCAGGAGGGCCACGACAGACCTTGGGCGGGGCCAGGGCTTAACGGGCATAGGTGAAGCCTCCGAACCCGTCGACCGCGCCGGCGATCTCCTCGGCGCTGGATGCTCTGTTGTCGCCGCCCACGGGCGCAGGACCGTCCTTCTGAGAGTGGGTGACGGCCTTCCAGTCGCCGTCGACCCATTGCAGTTCCATGGTGATGGTGAACCAGCCGTCCGTGACGGGCTTGGTCGATCCTTCGCCTGCCAAGCCGATCAGACCGGAGCACCAGACTTCGACGGTCGCTCGGTCTGCCTCCGACGTTGTCGCTTTGGTGCCGATGGGTGTCGTCCGGGAGACAAAGGCGAAGCCGGTGGGGGCGGTGCCGTCATCGTTGAGACCGACGTTTCTGAAGAAGTCGGTCGAGTACGCCTCATCGAGCGTGGTCCGGAACTTGGCAATGGAAGTTGGTGCAATGACTGCGTCGAGGATGCCGTCACGCTTCGACTTGTCGAACATCTCCGCTGACCCCAGCGCCACCGCGTAATTCGCCGCCGCGCTCTGCGCCCCCTGCTCGTCGTGCGCGAACCCTGAGGCGATCGTGCCGTTCTTGCCCGTGACCGGCTTCGTGCCGGTCGCGGCGGTGGGGCCCGCCCCTGCTGCGGCGGGGTCCTTCTCCTTGCCACCGTCCGAGGCGCCGCCTCCGCTCTGGTTCGCGAACGCGATCGCTGCGATGAGCAGCACCACCACGCCCACCACCATGATCAGTGAGCGGGAGTTCCGGGCGGGTCGGCGGCCGTATCCGTCGACGTCGTCGCCACCGCCGGGCAGACGCGTGCGCGTCTGGCGTGTCCCGCCGAGGGTGCTGTACGCGTCGTCCGAGCGGTCTCCCGGCTCGTTGCCGCCGTAACCCCGCTCATCGCCCTGACTCATGCCGCGTACGCCCCCTCAGCCGTGTGCGGATCCGCGTAGTACGACGGTAGCGCTGCTGGTTTCCGCGTGGGCGCGGTGTGGTGACTCGACATCAGGGGACGCAACCTCTGCCGGTGGGCACGACGGACGGATGGTGTGGGTGGACGGGGGCGACCCCCGGGGGCAGTGGTGGCCTGACGGCCGGGTCAGACAGCCATTCCGTACACAATGGTGAACAGTGTGCCCAGCGATCCGATGATGAAGACGCCGGTCAGCCCTGCCACGATCAGCCCTTTGCCCTGCTCCGCGCTGAAGGTGTCCCGCAGCGCCGTCGCGCCGATGCGCTGTTTCGCCGCACCCCAGATCGCGATGCCGAGGCAGAGCAGGATGGCGATCGCCATCACCACCTCGATCATGATGCGTGCCTCGTTGCCCAGAGTCCCGAACGGCCCCCAGTTCGGGGCGATTCCGCCGATGATGGTGGTGATGTCGCCCTTTTCCGCTGCCAGGATCATGTAAGTCACCGCCCCTGTTGGGTAGTTCGCAGCCCGCGCCGTGCGACACGGGTCGGTCTCTATCTTCGCTGATGAAACCGGCATCGCACGACGCCTTCCCGGGTCTCTTTACCCGGATCTCGCACGTTTGACCGGGGAAGCCGCCCTGACCTGCGGCTTGCGCCGGAATCTGCCCGCATATGCATGGTTACTCTGTGTATCACGGGGTGTGACGGCTAGCAACGACGGTGGCCAGGGGTTCCGGGTGCGGTCGATGCGTTCACGGGACGCGGGGCATTCGTACGCGCTGTTCGAGAGCCGTGTGTGCGCCGGTGGCTTCAGGTCGACGTGTCGTCAGGCGCCGTGCGGGGAAGGCCCAGCGACCCTTTACGTCACAGCACGGTACGCAGGGGCGCCGGTCCCCTGGCGGGGGTCTCCCAGTGCGACGGTGGCTTGAAGTCGCACCAGGAGCCGTCGAAGGGGAACGCCCTCGCCTCGATGAGACGGACAACGCGTTCCCCCTCCGCGCGGATCTCCGACGCCTCTCGCGCGGACCAGTACGCGGGGTGCCCGGTCTTCTGGGCGAACGACCGCTCGTCCTTCCATCGTCGGCTTCGCTCCGGTGTCACGGTGATGTCGAGCTCGTGGTCGGCCACGTCGATGTCCTCGCCGCGATGGGTTCGGTGTTCGAGATTCACGTACCAGCCACGGAACTTCCGTCTCCGCCCGAAGAGCCAGAGCACCGCGTGACCGGCCCCGGCCGGCTGGTGGATGAGGGCGCTGCCCATCGGCCACCGTCCGGCCTTCGCCGGATAGCCCTGTGCGGGCCGGTCTTCGGGCGCGATGTCCCGGAGGTGGGCTCCACGAGGCAGTCCCGTACGCCACATGGGGGTGCCGGTCTCCAGCCACACCAACTGGCCCTCGTGCGTGCGTTCGACGAGCCGTACGGGTACGGAGTAGCTGAGGTGCCCCCCGATGAAGAGGTTCCAGCGGAGGATCTGCCCGGCCCCGGCCCCGCTCCCGGCCTCCATCCCCCGTGCGGCCCCGGTCATCGCGCGAGCAGCGTCAGGTCCTCGGCGGTGAGTCGCAGCGCGCCGGCGGACACGTTCTCGACGAGGTGGTCCGGGTTGCCGGTGCCGGGGATGGCCAGCACATGCGGTCCCTGGTGGAGCGTCCAGGCCAGTCGCACCTGCGCGGCCGTCACCGCGTGGCGGCGTGCGACGGTCAGCGTCGCCTCGTCCTGGTTGCTGGCCGCGCCTTCCTCGCGCCCCGAGCCGGCGATGGCGAAGAAGGGGACGAACGCGATGCCCTGTTCGCCGCAGGCGCGCAGGAAGGCGTGGTCGTCGGCCGGGGAGTCGAGGCCGTACGCGTTCTGTACGCAGACCACGGGTGCGATGCCCCGAGCCTCTGCCAGCTGTTCCGGTGTGGTGTTGGAGATGCCCAGGTGGCGGATGAGTCCGGCCGTGCGGAGTTCGGCCAGAGCGCCGAAGAGGTCGGCGACGGGAGCGGAGGCCCCGCTCGGCGCGAGGCGCAGGTTCACCACGTCCAGGTGGTCCCGGCCGAGCTGGCGCAGATTCTCCTCGACCTGGCCGCGCAGCTGCTCCGGACCGGCCCACACCCACGCGCCGGAGGGGTCCCGCCCGGGGCCGACCTTGGTCGTGATGACCAGGTCGTCGGCGTACGGGGCGAGCGCGCTGTTGATCAGCTCGTTGGCGGACCGCAGCGGCGAGAAGTAGAAGGCGGCGGTGTCGATGTGGTTCACGCCGAGCTCGACGGCGCGACGCAGGACGCGCAGCGCGCGGTCCCGGTCGCTGGAGGTTCCGCCGGCGAACGCCGTGCCGTCCTGGGCGAGGCGCATCGAGCCGAAGCCGAGGCGGTTGACCGTCAGGTCACCCAGCTTCCAGGTGCCGGAGGCCGCGGCGTTGATCGTTCCAAGTGATGAGGGCATCATCGGATTCTTTCACCCGCCCGGCTTCCGCGGGCGGCCGATGACGACACCGGCGGCGTGCGACGGTGGTGTGCCGGGTGGTGGTCGGGCCGCGACCTGGCGCCCTCGGGGAAAGGGGCCCGGGGGCCTGCCGAAGCCCCTCGGCCCTCGTGACTCACCTGTCCGCCCGTGCGGACGCTCCGGCCTTCCACTGATCGGCCGTGACCCGCCACACCACGGTGATTCCAAGCTCTCCGGGGGCGGCCGGTCCGTCGGGCGCGGGACCGCGTCCGGCCTCCGTGAATCCCATGCGGCGGGCCACCGCCCCACTGGCCGGGTTGGCGGCGTCGTGGTGGATCTCCAGGCGGTCGATGCCCGTCAGCCGGAATCCCTGGTCGACGAGTGCGGTCGCGGCCGCCGTCGCGTGGCCCCGCCCGGTCCATCGAGGGCGCAGCCAGTAGCCGATCTCGAGTCCGCCCGCACCGATGCGGCGGTGGAGGCCACAGCTGCCGATGACGGTGGAGTTCGAGGTGATCGCGTAGCCGAAGGTCTCCCCGCTCACCCACTCCTCCTGGTTGCGGGCGAGGAAGGCGGCGCCCTGCCGTCTGTCGTGGGTCGCCGCCCAGGGCATCCACGGCATCAGGTGGTCCAGGGAATCCGAGATCGCCTCGTGCAGGGCGTCGAGGTCGCTCGGGTGCCACCGGCGGAGTTCCACCCGGCCGTGGCGCAGCAGTGCAGGGGGCTCTTCCATGGCCCGGATGCTCTCGCGGTCGGGGGGCGCCCGACAAGCGCATTGTTCGGGCCTGCTCCCTCAGGCCCTCCGCGTCAGAGTCGCCGTGAAGCTGCCGCCGTAGGCACGGTCGGTCGTGATGTCGAGGCGGGTTCCGCCGGGGACGTGGCGGACGCGGACTCCGGCGTCCGCCGAGACACGCCGCAGGGGCCGGCCGTGGAAGGTGATCGATACCGTGCTCCGCGTCGTCGTGGGGTCGGACACCGCGACGGAATACGTGCCGCCCGCCGTCCGGCGCAGCATGACCGATGCCGGCCCGTCGATCGAGAGGCGCCCCACGCGGTGCGTCCCGGGGGTGAAGGCGTTGGCGGCGGTGATGCCGAGTTGCGTGTGTGCTGCGGCCTGCAGACGGTCCGTGTTGGACAGCACGGAGAGCGGTCCATGGGCGTATGAAGCGAGTTGCCGCGCGGAGGCGTTCGGGACGAGGGCGTGTGCCATGGAGGTGGGCTCCGCTCCGGCGACCTGCTCGTAGGACAGTGTGAAGAGCTGCTTGGTCACTGCCGTGTCCGCGTTGGCGAGGCGCACGAGGCGCCTGCTCCGGGTGACCGTGTCGAGCGCGACCACCGGCGGCGGGCCGGACAGGAAGACGTACCCGACGGAGGTCCTCTGTCCTTCGTCGGCGTACCGCAGCCAGGCCGGTGGGGCGGTCGCGGTCCTGCGCCAGGGGGATCCGTCGCGCAGGCCGCCCGTGACGGCGACGGGAGAGGAGGGATCGGCGATGCGGCTGTCGACCGTCGTGGTCACCGCGCGGCCCGACAGGCCGGTCACGCCGGCGGACAGCACGAGGATCTCGTCGTCGAACATGAACCAGGACCTGGTGGCAGCCGCCGCGCGGTAGGCCACGAAGTCCTCGGGCAGGGTGCCTGCCTGCTGCGCCGCGTACGCGGCGTCGTCGGACTGCACGAGACCGGCCACGCCGTAGGCGCCGAGGCGGGTGCCGCCGGAGAAACCCTGAGTGGCGCGCGGGAAGTAGACGTACGTGTTCTGCGACTCGGAGGACGAGGTGAAGCCGCGCTCGGGGTTGTCGTACCAGAGGGTGCCGTACAGCTCGGGGACGGTGCGCCGCGTCTCGGAGGGAGCGGTGACGCCCGCGAGGCGGTGGGGCGGGACAGCGGTGAAGTAGTCGACGCCGTACGCCTGCCGCTGGTCCGCACCGGACAGGTACAGGTAGTGGGCGCCCGAGCCCTGGAACCACGGCATCAGGTTCTCGCCGCTCATGTACTCGTACATGCTGACGCGGGCGGAGCTGCGGGCGAGCGCGAACGCGTAGCCGGGCCGGCGGTGGACGGTCCGGTCCATCGCGTTGTACGCGGCGTGGGCGGCCGTCGGGACGAGATCCCGGGCGGGCGCGGGGGAGTCCAGGATGTCTGCGTAGCGGGCGATGCTGACGGGGGAGACGAAGGCGGTCGGGTCGAGGCCGGTCCTGGAGGTCTGCCGGACGTGTTTGACGTAGCCCGCGAGGGCCTCCGCATCGTTGCCGGACGTATGCGCGGACAGGTCGACGACTGCCTCCACGACGGCGGTGACGTCCGCGTATCCCGTGCCGGTCCGTGAGACCGCTCGCCCCTTGACGATCTCCATCATCCAGCCCTCGAAGATCAGCGGGGCGAAGCCGTCGGCCACCCAGCCCCGTACGACACCGACCAGGCTGTCGTCGGGGACGTAGCCGGTGCCGTCGAGGATCTTGACGGTCTGGACGATCCGGGTGAGCAGTCCTCTGCCGTAGGAGCCGGTGTACGCGACGGAGCCGTGCTGGACGAAGGACCCGTCGGCGTAGAACCCGTCCGTTACCCCGTGGCGGGGGAGGTAGGGGTCGATCGTCGCGAAGACGGTCAGTTGGTCGGCGAGGGCCTTGGTGATGCGGGTCTCGTCGTCGAGCAGGGCGCCTTGGAGGATCCGGTTCGTCGTGATGTCGGCGAGATTGGCGCCGGTGTGGAAGCGCGAGTCGAGATCGACGTCGCCGTTCTTTCCGTTGCGCAGGTAGGCGTCCGTGGAGGTGACGTACGTCGCGGTGAGATCGGGCCGGTAGGCCGCGAGTTCGTCCCGGAGCAGGACCAGGGTCCTGGTCGCGTAGCCCGGGATCCCGATCTCCCAGTGGAACCAGTTGCCGTAGTAGCCCTTCGACTGATCCCCGAACCAGTCGTCGTGGAGCCGGGCCAGGGCGTCGACGACCCGGCGCCGGACCGTCGCGTTCCCGTACAGGCCGGAGGCTTCTGTGCCGGGGAGACAGGTGGCGAGAGCGATCTCGTAGAGGTACTGGTACGACGTGCTCAGGTTGGGGTCGCTGGTGCCGAGTGGTACGCCTTCGAAGATCTCGCCCGGCCCGGCGCCGTCCAGCGCGGTGAGCCGGGCGTGCGCCGCCGTCCGGAGCGCGTCGAGTTTGGGGGCGACCTCCGGGCGGGCGTTGGACTCCGTGGTGCCGGCGAAGACGGCGACGGTGTTGCGGAGGAGGGTGGCCGGAGGGTCCTGCGGAGATCCGTTGGACGGCCTGGGATTCGGGGAGGCGGCCGCCTCCGTGCGGAGTGTCCGGGACGCCGTCCAGAGGGCGGCGGCGGGGATCGCGGACAGTGCGGAACGACGTGAGAGCTCCATCAGCACGCTCCAGAGTGCGGCCCGTAAGCGCTTGTTGCCTCTGAGCCCAGCCAAGCAACGGGCGTACACCGGTGTCAACGGGCCGGTGCGATGTCGCGGGCCGTCGCGATGTCGGTGCCGTCGTCCACGGTCGGTCGTATGACGACTCGGGGCAGGGCTTTTCGGGCATCCAGTCCGGTGGGCGCGGCGTTACGGTGGCGGGCATGACGGAGAACGGTTCTTGGACGTGTCCGTCGCAGGCGCGGGTGCGGGGGGCGGGTCGGTACACGATCACGGTCGTGCTGCCGCCGTTCCCGGACCCCTCCGACGGCCTGCCGCCCAACGATCCGCACGCAGCGCGGGAGTTCGCCGGATCGTTCGGGACGGTGGACGGGGTTCTGGAGTATCAGGGGGAGCGGAACATCAGCGACGGCTTCTCCCCGGCGACCCGCGACGACCTTGACCGGATCCAGGTCGGGAGGTGGGGGAACGTCCTCGGCGTCTCGGATCCCGCTTTGGCCGACGGGGGCCACTCGTGGCCGGTGCTGGAACAGGTCAGGAACCTGGCGGAGCGGTTCCCCGGGGCGAAGGTCATCGGCGGGGCGGTCGTCGACCGAGGGGAGACCCACGAGGAGGCCGCGTGGGCGGTGCCCGGCTTCGAGCTGGTGCACTCCGAGGGCTGGCCGTCCGAGGCAGACACGTCGCGGTGGACGCTGACGGGTGATCCACAGGCCGTCCTGGAGGCCTGTGGGATCACGGCGCGGGAGGCGAAGGAAGCCGATGTCGCGTACGACCCGGACGATCCTGCCTCGACGTACTGGGGCGGCCTCGGGGAGCTGATCCTCGGCGCCCATCGCCCGTGGAGGCGCAGGAGGGTGAGGACCTCGGTGTTCACCGTCCGCCACACTCACTCCGCCACGGACCTGATGGAAGAGGTCTGGCTCTCCGACTAGCTCCTGGCCCCGGTGGTCCTCGTGGCCACCTCGGGTTGCACGCGAGCTTCCGCGCAGCAGTCAGACTGAGGCAGCGCGCGTGATCGTCGATCCAGTGCCGCCATGGCGGCAAGAGTGTCCACCTCGAGCGCTTCAAGCCGTCCGACGGGGAGCCGGCTTCTCGATCAGGAGAGAGTTTCGACCATGACCGATTTTGTCCGCACGGGGAGGTTGTTCCGCGTCGTCGAGTTCAATCCGTCCCACCGGCAGCTCTTCCTGCGGAGCGAAGCAACACTGGTCGACCAGACCACCACACGCGTCGAGATCTACATCGGCCATGTGGAACTGATGCTCCTCCAGCCCTACTACAGGAACGGGCTCCACATACGGCGCGCCAGTTCCGAGGAGTTCGCCGTGCTGAAGGAGCGGCACGGGTTGGAGTCATCCGATGCCGAGTACACCTGGATGCTGGACCCTGACGGAGACAGCTTCGTCATCGGGGGTATCCCGAGCTGGCGCGAGGCGGACTACGAGTCGATGGGCGACCGGGAATCGCTGTACGACTGGTCCAAGCCCTGGCCGCCGGACTTCCCGGTGGAGTCGGGCTGGGTCGGCTGACTCGTCTTTGTGCGGCGGACCCAGCCGGGCGCAATCCACCCGCTCCGCCCGGGCGGAGCGGCCATAGGGTGCACCGATGGAAACTGAACAGCGTTGGACCAGCAGCGTGGTGCGAAGATCCCCGTATCTCGCCGGAGCCACGATCTTGCTGCCCCTTGCAACCGCTGCGGGCTGGAGCAGTCTGATCCTGGTTGTCCTGGGGCATGTGATCCCGGCCTGGGTGGTGAGTACCTCGCTGCTCGTCATATCGATGATCCTGATAGGCGTTCATAGGGTCCGGCAGCTCTACGCAGCGGACGACCGGGCACCCGTGCCGCGTCTGGGCCTGCCACGCTTCGTCCTCGGCCTGCTGGTTGCCGCGGCCGGACTCGGCAGTGCGTTTGGCGCAGTCAGCGATCTCACGGGTGGTGCGGACTACCGGATACTTCAGCCCGCCGGTCCTGACGGCTGTGTGGCTGTGGTGCGGGAGACGTCTTTCCTGAAGATCAGCAACGGCGAGGTGTACGCGGTGGGCCGCACCGGAGTGGCTTGGCGGCCGTCAGGTTCCTGGGTGGCGGACGACATTTACCGGCCCGTGGCCGAAGGCACGTACGAACTGCGCTGGAGCGGGTCCAGCGGCATGCTCGCGGTCAGCGGGTCCGCCACCGACCCGATCGTCGCTTCGGAACTGAACCCGCTGGAGTGCGGCTGAACGATGGTCCTGCGCGGAGCGTCAGTCGTCCGTGGCGGTGACGTCCGTCTCGGCGAAGTGGTCGAATTCGCCGGCCACGACACCCTGGGCGAACGCCTCCCACTTCTGAGCCGTGGTGGTCACCACCGTTCCGGGGTCACCGGTCTCGCGGAGATGCACGAGCCCGCCGGGACCGAACGCGATCTCGATCCAGGGGCCGGGGCCCTCTGTGTCCTCGGGGGCGGCGCGGGTCCAGGTCAGGTCGGCGGGGTGGTCAGCCATGGGCGCGGGTTTCCTTCACGGCGCGGATGAGGGCGGCCCAGGCCAGCGCGCTGGTCCGGAGTATCGCGCCGCTGGGGTCGCTGCTCTCGGTGAGGGCGACGAAATTTTGGTCGTTGGCGACGTGTATGCAGGAGTTTCCCTGCGCGCAGTAGGAGGATTTCTGCCAATCGAGTGCTGACATCTTCGATCCCTCACAGATTCCGGGCGATGGTGTGGATGAAGTCGCGTGATGTCGCAGGGTCGAGCGCGCTTGCCTCGATCCGGCTCAGCAGTACGCGGTACCTCTGCAACTGTGGCTCTGCATCCAGGAAAACAGGTCCGTGCGACTGGTCCAGGTTCACGCTGTCGAGCTGCGGTACAGCTCCCCGGATGTAGTAGATCGACTGCCCCGATCCCGCAAAGGCTCCGGCTGCGAACGGGATGACCTGAAGCACGACGTGAGCGTGCTCGCTCAGATCCACCAGGTGTCCCAGCTGCTCGCGGGCTACTTTCCGTCCGCCGAACTGCATGCGCAGGGCTGCCTCGTGGATGACCACGCGCTGGGCAGTCGGCGGAGTGCGGAAGAGCACGGTTTGCCGCTTGATGCGGAACGAGACGCGGTGCTCGATATCGGGTGGCGAGAGTTCCGGCGCATCTTGGCGGAAGATTTCGCGGGCGTGTTCCGGAGTCTGCAGGAGCCCGGGGATGTGGACGGTGACCGCAGTGCGCAGTCCTCGGGAGTGGTGCTCGATTTCCGCGAGGTCCAGCAGAGGCGCAGGAAGAATCTCGCGGTATTCCTCCCACCAGCCGCGCGTACGGTCGGCGGTCATGTCGCAGAGCGCTGCGATGACCTCTTGGTCCGCGCACCTGTACTGCCGGGCCAACGTACGGACCCTCTCGGGGCTCACGCCTACGCGGCCGGCCTCCATATTGCTGATCTGGTTCTGCTTCACGCCCAGGAGCTGGCCTGCCTGTGTCGCGGTGAGTCCGGCCAGCTCCCGGAGTTTGCGCAGTTCACTGCCAAGACGCAGTTGACGACCCGTCGGGGTGTTTCTCACCGGCTGGTCCGCCTCCCTGAACGCCTCGTCACCCAGACGGGTGGTAGTTCACTCATTACTCATCTTTCGGTTAATACATTAGCCACCGTTGGCTATCTTGGCACTCAGGACACCCGCCCGGAAGTACCCCGCTCGACGGAGCGGCCTCGTCACCGGGCCTGCTACAGACACCTCAACGCTCCTCCGTGAACGGAGACTTCCATGGCTCTGGCCACCGTAACGCCGCCCTGGGCGTACACCCTCCAACTTCCGCAGGATCCCCGTGGGCCCGGTATCGCCCGGGCAACTCTGCGGACCGTGCTCCAGGTGCACGGGATGAGGGACCTCATCGACACCGCCGAACTGCTGGCGAGCGAGCTGGTCACCAACGCCTACCGGCACTCCGCGGGTCCGTACTCGCTCCGGCTGCGCGGAGCGGGGAGGGGCCGGGTGCGGGTCGGGGTGTGGGACAGCAATCCGGAGATCCCGGCCCCGTTCGGCGGCGGTGTCATGGCTGAATCGTGTGTGCTGGCCGAGCGGGGGCGCGGCCTGCAGCTCGTCCGGGAGTGGGCGGAGAGCTGGGGTGCGTACCCGATCAGGGGCGGGCTGCCGGGGCAGGGCGGGAAGGTGCTGTGGATCGAATGTGCAGGGAAACCTGCATGTCGGTGGGGTGATCCGACATGACGCGGGGCTGTGAAGCCTTCATCCCATCCCTGCGCACCTCCAAACGCCCCGTACAGTCCGGCCCCCGGCCGGGCCGGGCGGGATCAGCCGGTGTAACGGGCCTCGAAGGCGTGGAAGGACTGTTCCTGGCGCCACTCCAGGCGGGCCTTCGGGCTGTTCGCCAGCAGCCGGGCGCAGCGGGCCGACCGAGGTGCCCGGCACTCCTGGACCGGGCGGAAGCCCCGGCGTACGGGGTCCGGGCTCCACAGACTGCGGCCCGGCAGGAAGGAGTACTCCAGGGACGCCCGGGCCAGGTCCTTCAACTCCGGGTAGCCGAGTCCGTAGGTACGGGCGGCCCGGCGGTACTCCTGGCCGATGTCGCCGCGTGAGATGCCCGGGTCGTCGGTGGACAGCACGACGGGTACGCCGTACTTCCGGTAGACGGGGAACGGGTGCTCGTCGCCCTCGACCTGGAGGATCTGCGCGTTGCTGGTGAGTGGCACCTCGACGGCGATCTGCCGGCGCGCCATGTCGCGGGCGAGCCGACGCCAGTCGTCCTCCTGCACGAGGTCGACTCCGTGGCCGATGCGTTCGGCCTGCCCCGTGCGTACGGCGTCGTCGATGTGGAAGGTGAGGTCCTCGGGCTTCACCAGGCCGGGGACGAGTTCGCCGGCGTGCAGGGTGATGTGGGCACGGGGGTAGACGCCGTGGAGGTGGTTCAGCATGCGCATGTGCAGTCGGTAGTCCCGCAGGGAGATCTCACCGTCCTCCGGCTGGACCAGGTTCACCGCGACGAACCGGGGGTCGCGTTCCGCCAGGCGGAGGCCCAGGGCGATCTGGGTGAAGACGCGTTCCGGGGAGCTGTTGCGTGACACCTGGGAGACCCAGCGCACCGTGACCCGGCAGGCCGGGGCGGGGGTGGCGTCCGCGCAGTGCGCGGTCTGGCGGAACTCCGCGTCGGCGGTGTCGGCTTCCTGCTGCGCGGCCCTCACGAGTTGGTCGAGCCTGCCGCCGGCGAGGAGCTTTCGGTGCAGGGCTGCCGGATCCGCGTCCCAGCCGACGTCGGCGGCCAACTGCCGGGCCCCTGCCGAGGCGGGGCTGACCATGGTCTCCAGATAGGTCTGGTTCTGCGCCGCCGCGGTACCGGCCACGTCGGCGAGCATCTTCCCGCGGTGCGACGTCGCGGCGCCGAACTTCCCGAACGTGGCGAAGAAGTGGTCGTGGCCCGACTCGCCCTGCGGGAAGTCCTCCATGGACCAGGCCCGGACGACCTCCTGACGGAAACCGGTATCCGTGAGGGCGTCGGCAGCCGGTCGGGTTCCCGCGGCACACGGAGGTGCGACAGCGGTCGTCGTGGCGTCGATGCAGAGGCCGTCATCGGCCGCGAGCTGGATGAGGTACTCGGTCCGGACCGCGCCGGAGAGGTGATTGTGCAGGTCACCTCCCTTCGGTAGATCCCGGAAGAACTTCTGGGACTGCTGTGGGTGCGCCTCCAGCCAGGCGGCGGTGCGGGTCTCGGCGGCCGTGGCCGTCCGGGGCGGCGGTACGGCTGCGGGCGTCGCCGCCCGGGCCGACGCATCGGTGGGCAGGGACGCGGCGAGGGCCGCCGCAGCGAGTCCTGCGGCCGTCAACAACCGCCGGGAACGCGATGAGTTGTGCTGTACGGAAATCACGCTTTGCATGATCACGAAAGGCGGCGCACGTTACGCGGAGCGCGTGGACAGAACCTCGTAAACCATCCGTCCGGGGGAAATCGACCACCTCGGTCCGCCGGTCCCGTTCGGGTGATGCCGGGGGCGGCGCAGCCCTTGCGGAGGCGGGGGTGCGGGCTCTTGCCGCCGGTGAGCCCGGCGTGTCGGTAACTGGCGTTTGGCACAGTGCCGCTCCGTGATCTACGAGCGGGGTGAGCGCTGTGACTGTGGTGCGAGGGCTGAGTGATCCGGCCGGGCCGTCGGGTGGGGGTGACTGCGGCCGGCGGCTGAGGCACAGCGACGGTCCGTGGCTGAGGGCCGCAGGCGGGGCGGACGAACTGGTGACCCAGCTGGGCCCGGTGAGCGGTGAGTTGGATCTCGCGCATCAGGGCCTCATGGCGGGGGCGGGCCGGCTGACCGCTCTGGCTGAGCTGGCGGCCGTACGGGAGTCCTGGGTGCGGCGAATCCAGGCGGCGCGGGGCGAGTGCGGCAGCCTGGCGACCGGGCTGCGGGCTGTCGCACGTACACAGGGCGCGACGAACGAGTCCGTCCGGTCGTCCTTCACCGCGGTGATGCCGTGCGAGGGCGAAGCGCGGTGACGTCGACTCTGACCTGGGCCCAGTTACGGGATCTGAGATGCACCGAGCTGGAAGGTGCGGCCGACGGGTGGGGCAGGTCGAGTAACCGGGCCGACGCGGCGCGGGACCGCATCGAGCAGCACATGCTCACCGGGCTCCGCGACACGCAGGAGGGCGAGGCCGCGCGGGCGGCGGTCGCACGCCTGCGACAGCTCGGCCGGAACTTCCAGTACGTGTACACCGAGTGCGGCCTCCTCCGTACGACCCTGAACTCCCTGGCCCACGAGATGAAGACCCAGCAGCGGGTGCTGAGGGAGGCGCTGGACGACGCGGCCGCGCTGAGGTTCACGGTGCATGCGGACGGGACGGTGACGTATCCGACGGGTGGCGAGGGGCTGGTCGACGGCGCTCCGCTGCCGGGCGGCACGGCGACGTCGAGCGGACCCCCGGGGCTGGTGCCGCCCTCGGGCCTGGTCGCGCCGAACCCCAACGTGGCCAAGGCGCAGGACATCGCGGACCGGGTGACCGGGGCGGTGCGGGCGGCGGCCGAGATCGACTGGCGGTATGCGGGCATCCTGCGTCGGCTGAAGGCGGAGGAGGGTCTGAAGGTCCCCGACTCCACGTGGAAGGACGCGGCGGGCGATGCGGCGGAGGTCCGCGACGCGGCGGGGGCGTACCTCAAGGACGCCATCCCGCATGACGCGTCTCCGGCGGAGCGGCGGGACTGGTGGGCGGGGCTGACCCAGGAGCACCGCGAGGAGTACCTCGCGGTGTACCCGGACCAGATCGGGAATCTGGACGGCATCCCGGCACTGGTCCGCGACGCGGCCAACCGGGACAACCTGCAGCTGCTGATCGGCAAGCTGGAGGGGCGGGACGACGAGAAGTCGGCGACGCAGTTGGCGGGACTGCGGGAGATCGACCGGCAGTTGGGGGCGGGGGCGCAGCCCGGGGAGCCGCCGATGTTCCTCCTGGGCATCAGCGATGAGGGAAATGGTCGGGCGATTGTCTCCTATGGGAATCCGGATACGGCGAAGAATGTGGCTGCCTATGTGCCGGGGCTGAACACGTCGCTGGATGAGGGGTTCGCAAAGAATGACTTGAAGCATGCCCGAGACACGGCGATTGCGACCCGGGATATTGATTCGTCGAGTGCGATGGTCGCTTGGCTTGGGTACGACGCGCCGCAGCTTCTGGACGGAAAGGACAGTCTGGCAGTAATGGGAGATGAGAGAGCTGAGGCTGGTGGCCGATCCCTGAACGGATTTATGGAGGGCTTGGCGGCTTCGAACGAAAATGATGACCCGCATATGGTGGCCATTGGCCATTCGTATGGTTCACGCACGGTTGGTGCCGCAACCCAGCAAGACGGTGGTATTCCAGGTGTGGACGACATTGTTCTGGTGGGAAGCCCGGGTGTGGGAGTTGATCACGCTGAGGATTTAGGGGTAGGTCAGAGCCATGTATTTGTAGGTGCAGCCGAGAATGATTTGGTGACCAAGACTCCGTCCAAACTGCAGGGGAATATGGGGGTTGCTGCGGGGCCGATCGGATATATCGCGGGTGGCCTGATGGACCGTGGCGACGACGACCTCTGGTTTGGTAAGGACCCCGCGAGCGAGGCGTTCGGGGCGAGACGCTTCCAGGCAAGCCCGGGGCCCTCGGTGCTTACCGGAGGCTTTGAAGCGCACTCGCTCTATTTCGATCGCAATGGCGATAATTCTCTATCGTCGGACAGTGTTGCCCTCATTGTGGCCGGAAAAGCTGACAAGATCAATATGGAGGAGCCGCGTTGAGGGCGTCCTGGTGTTTGATGCTGACACTTCTTCTGGGTGTTGTAGTGGGCTGCGGCGGCGAAGGGAATCGCGAAATGAATATGCAGGAAGCGGCCGCGAGATCAGACCGGATGCTTGATGGTGTGCTGCTGTCAATCCAACCGCAAGTGAGGTGGACGCATGGGCCAACAACTACGGGCAGCTGTGATGTGTCGCGCAGGCGAACGATCATGACTGTGATTTCGGCAGAGCGGCGAGGTAATTTCCTCGGCCTCGTGGAAAGGTACTTGCAGAAGACGGGGTACCGGGTCGAGGCCATGAATAAGGATGTTGAATTCCCGGCGATCTACGCACGGAGTGCGGACGGGTACACCGTCAGCCTCCGCTTCGGTGGCGAGGGGCAAGCGTTCTTGCGTGCCGACACCCCCTGCGTCGAGGAGTCCGAGGTCGCGGAGTCCACCACCCAGGCGACCGCGCCCACCTATGAGGGTATGGAGCACATCCCCCGCCCCAACATCCGCTCACCCTTCTGGTCCGCCGGCGCCCCCTGACCCCCCGTAGCCGCCCCTGACGCCCCTTCATGCCTCCATCCACCCGTACACACCTGCGAATCGCGACGTGAACCCCGCTCGAATGGGGGATGGTTGGAGCGTGCGGAAATACTGGGTGTTCCTCGGCGGTGGGATCGGGCTGGGCCTGTGCTTCATCGCCCTGCTCGTCGTCGGTACGTACTCCGCCGCCGCCGGGATCTCCGGGGCGGGCGGTGCCGTCGGGCTGGCCAAGGGGGCCGTGCCGGCGCGGTATCAGCCTCTCGTGGAGAAGTGGGGCAACCTCTGTCCCGCCATCAACCCGGCCCTCCTGGCCGCGCAGTTGTACCAGGAAAGTGGCTGGAACCCGCGCGCCCAGAGTCATGCCGCCGCTCAGGGCATCGCCCAGTTCATCCCCGGTACCTGGGCCTCGCACGGTATCGACGGGGACAAGGACGGGGACCGCGACGTCTGGGACCCGGCCGACGCGATTCCGTCCGCCGCGTCCTACGACTGCGAGCTCGCCGGGTACGTGAAGAAGGTGCCGGGCGACTCGACCGACAACATGCTCGCCGCGTACAACGCGGGGGCTTACCGGGTGATCCAGTCGGACGGGGTCCCCTCGATCAGCGAGACGCAGAACTACGTCAAGATCATCCGTTCCCTGGAGAAGAGCTTCGCCAAGCCGGTCGGCCGGGTGCAGCCCTCACAACAGGCCGCCGGTGCCATCTACTTCGCGCAGAAGAAGCTCGGCACCCCGTATCTCTGGGGTGGGAACGGTACTGCCGACCAGGGCGGGAGGTTCGACTGTTCCGGGCTGACCCAGGCCGCCTACCGCACGGTCGACATCGAGCTGCCGCGGGTGGCCAATGACCAGTACAACGCCGGGCCGCACCCATCCCGGGACGAGCTCCTCCCCGGCGACCTGGTGTTCTTTTCGGACGATCTGAACAACTCGCGGGCCATCCGGCACGTGGGCCTCTACGTCGGTGGTGGGTACATGATCAACGCGCCGTACACCGGCGCCGTGATCCGGTTCGACAAGATCGACACCCCCGATTACTTCGGTGCGACAAGGGTCACGAAGGACGGGGCCGCAGCGCTCCCGACGGCGCTCCCGGAAAGCTGACGGGTAGTCGGCCGTGGCCGGAACTCTCCGTGAAGCCCGGGCCCTGAGCTGCGACGATGAGTCACTCTTCGATAACGTCATGGTGATCATTCGGTGGAGAACGGAACGTACGCAGCTGACACGTCGTTCCCTGGACTGGGACAGCATGCGCACATGACCATGCGTGTCTGCCCAGAGCAGTCCGACGTGACGGCATCATGGCGTGGCGCGGCACTGGATCCGCACCGACCACGGGGGTCAGACCAAGGCGACGCACGCCGTTGTGCGTCGCAGCAGCAGACAAGGCAAGGGGCCGCGGCAGATGGCTGGACTCGCACTCGATGGGTCGAACCCCGATGTCAGCCTGCTCTACGACATCAATGGGCTGGCGAAGGCCGCTCCGACCTGGTTCGACGAGGTCATGGGGTTCGTCGGTGAGTTCGGGATCATGTTCGCCATGGTCCTGGTGGCCCTGTGGTGCTGGTGGAGCGTGCGCCGACGCGGGACGACCGAGGACTCGGTGACGGCGGTTGCCGGGCTCGTGTGGGCGCCCTTGGCCGCCGGGATCGCGTTGCTCATCAACATCCCGATCCGCGGCTTCGTGGAGAGGCCCCGACCGTTCTTCGACCACAAGGGGCTCGAAGTCCTGGTCGAGGGCAAGACGGACTTCTCCTTCGTGAGTGACCACGCGACGATGGCGATGGCGATCGCGGTGGGGCTCTTCGTGGCCAACAGGAAGTTCGGCCTGGTGGCGATCGCGTTGGCCCTTCTGGAGGGCTTCTGCCGCGTCTACATGGGCGTCCACTATCCGACCGACGTGATCGGCGGCTTCGCTCTCGGTACTGCGGTGGCTCTGCTGCTCGCCCCGCTCGCGATGATGCTGCTGACGCCCCTGGTGGGCGCGGTGGCCCGTGTCGGAGCGGTCGGCTGGCTCGTCCGGGCGGGCGGGGCCGGCGCCGACGCCGACGGCCGGGGTGAGTCGCTCGGGATTCCCGAGCCGAGTTCGGGTTCCGGTCGTGGCAGTGCGCCGGGCGACAGGGATCTCGCCGCGTAGGAGCGTCGGGTTCGACGATGTGAGGGGTGTCCCACGAGGGGCACCCCTCACGCATGTCCGGGTACCGCCTGCGCCCGGTCGCGCATGCCCGGCCCAGCTCACGCGTCCCGCCCGCCGGATCCCTTACGCGAGCGGTGCCCGGAAGCCCTTCCGCGAGCGGTGCGGCGGCTCAGCGGTCCAGGGTGGTGCTGTGTTCCTGCGCGTCGGTGCGGGCCCGGTCGCGGGACCGTCGGGCGGCGCCGGACCAGCCGCAGCTGCACCGGGCCAGACAGAACGAGCCCCGTTCGACGGTCGTGGTGCTGTGTGCCGGGCCGGGGCTGTGGACGGGGGAGTCCGAGGGGTCCTGATGCACGTGTCCACGGTACCGGGCACGCCGTTCGGCGGTCGGGGAGTGGGCCGATCGGCGTCCGGAGTGGGCCGTGCGGCGTGACGAGGCGCCCCGGCCGTCGTTAGGCGAAGCAGGCCGGAACTCGTTCACGTGTACGTCGTTGGGGGTTGGCAGGCGATGGTGGTGCAGCAGCAGAGGTCCGGAGGCGGGGCACTGGCTGTGTGCGCCCTGGCCGTGGCGGGTGTGATGGCGCTGGGCACCGGATGCGCCGGTGCGGGCCCCGGAGGCGTGGGTGGCGGTGACGGGAGTGGCGGCCGGCAGACCGTGGCCGGCGCACACGGCGCCGGCTCCCCGGCCGCCGTGCTCCGGCGGGCGGCCGAGGAGCTGGTCGGCGCGGGCAGCGCCGAGGCGCGTACGTCGATGGAGACCGCGGCCGGAGGGACCCGGGTGACGATCCGGGGGCAGGGGGTGTACGACTTCCGGGAGCAGCTGGGCCGGATCAAGGTCGTCCTGCCGAAGGACGCCGCCGGGACCGACGAGCACCTGCCGATCACGGAACTGCTCGCCCCCGGTGCGCTCTACATGAAGAACCGTGGTGCCGGGGTGCCCGCGGACAAGTGGGTGCGTATCGACACATCGGCCCTGGAGGACGGCAATCTGGTCACCGGCGGTGTGACCGATCCGACTGCCGCCGCCGAATTGCTCAGGGGGGCGGGCGAGGTGACGTACGTCGGGCGGACGGAGCTGGCCGGTGTGGCGGTGCGGCACTACCGGGGAGTCGCGGACCTCGGGAGGGCGGCACGCGGGGCCTCGCCGTCCTCGCGCGGGGCGCTGGCCGCCGCAGCGAAGGGGTTCAGCACGGACGCCGTGCCCTTCGACGCCTATCTGGACGACGAGGGCCTGTTGCGGAAGGTGCGCCACCACTTCACGTTCGCGACCGAGGGGCCGGCGGTCGCGGTGGTGTCGACGATGCTGCTGTACGGCTTCGGGGTGCCGGTCTCCGTGGAGCTGCCCCGCGAGGCGGACATCTACACGGGGCGTGTCCAGCAGGGCCGGAGTGGCCCGGAAGCGCCGTAGGGAGGGGGTCGAAATGGTCCGTCCGTGCCATGCGCGGCGCGTACCGCGCTCCCTACGCTAGGGAGTCGGTGCGCCAGGAGTCGACGACAGCAGAGAGAGGTGACGCAGGTGGTGACGCTCAGCGCTCCGAACGCTCAGGACTGTGTGGCCCTCGCCGAGATCGAACTCTGCGGCGAGCTCATGATCGCGGCGGCGGACGCACGCGAGGACCGGCTGAGTCCCGACCGCATCGACGAGGTGCTCAACGTCGGATCGGATGCCGCCGAGCAGTCGCCGACGATCCCCCGGCAGGTCCGCCACCGGGGATGACCTGGACTTCCGCGCCCCTCCCCGGTGGTGCGGTGTGCGGTGCGGGTGGGCGAGGGCGGTCGCCGGTTCGTCCCGCTGTCAGGTGCGCAGCAGGCGGGCGATCGCCTTGGTGGCTTCCTCGACCTTCGCGTCGATCTCCTCACCGCCCTTGAGTGCCGCATCCGCGACACAGTGGCGCAAATGCTCTTCCAGCAGCTGGAGCGCGAAGGACTGCAGGGCCTTCGTGGACGCCGAGACCTGGGTGAGTATGTCGATGCAGTAGACGTCCTCGTCCACCATCCGCTGGAGGCCGCGGATCTGTCCCTCGATGCGGCGCAGGCGCTTGAGGTGCTCCTCCTTCTGGTGGTGGTAACCGTGGATGCCGCGGTCGTGGTCGGTGACGACCGCTTCCGTGCCGACTGCGTCGGTGGCCTCGGTGCTGGTCATGGGGTCCTCCCGTTGTCCTCTTGGCCTGCGGAAAGCGTGCCGTTCTGTACCGTCTGCATACCCCTGCCGGGTATATCGTAACGAATCCAGCCGAAACGTGACCGGGGGGCCGTGCTGATCACTGTGCCCGATGCGCGACACTGAAGAACGCCGGTTAGCCGTGGCCGGATGATGCGCCTAGCATCAGCCTGACCGAATCCAAAGCACCCCGAGGACCCCACGTGCGCTTTCGTCTGACCCCCAGGGAGACGAGCTTCTACGACATGTTTTCCGCCTCCGCGGACAACATCGTCACGGGCTCGAAGCTCCTCATGGAACTGCTCGGGGCGGATTCTGCCTCCCGAGTCGAGATCGCGGAGCGTATGCGGGCAGCGGAGCACGCGGGGGACGATGCCACCCACGCGATCTTCCACCAGCTGAACTCCTCCTTCATCACGCCGTTCGACCGCGAGGACATCTACAACCTCGCGTCGTCGCTCGACGACATCATGGACTTCATGGAGGAGGCCGTCGACCTGGTCGTGCTGTACCAGATCGACGAGCTCCCGAAGGGTGTCGAGCAGCAGATCGAGGTCCTGGCCCGGGCGGCGGAACTGACCGCCGAGGCCATGCCGAGTCTGCGGACCATGGACAACCTCACCGAGTACTGGATCGAGGTCAACCGCCTGGAGAACCAGGCCGACCAGATCCACCGCAAGCTGCTGGCCCAGCTCTTCAACGGCAAGTACGAAGCCATGGACGTGCTGAAGCTCAAGCAGATCGTGGACGTGCTGGAAGAGGCGGCTGATGCGTTCGAGCACGTCGCCAACACCGTGGAGACCATCGCGGTCAAGGAGTCCTGAACCTCGTGGACACCTTTGCGCTGATCGTGACCATCGGTGTCGCGCTCGGCTTCACGTATACGAACGGCTTCCACGACTCGGCGAACGCCATCGCCACCTCGGTCTCCACCCGGGCGCTGACCCCGCGTGCGGCTCTGGCGATGGCCGCTGTGATGAACCTCGCAGGTGCCTTCCTGGGCCAGGGGGTCGCCAAGACCGTCAGTGAAGGGCTGATCGCCACGCCCGAGGGCCAGAAGGGGATGGGAATCCTCTTCGCGGCGCTGGTCGGCGCGATCATCTGGAACCTCGTCACCTGGTACTACGGTCTGCCGTCCTCGTCCTCGCACGCCCTTTTCGGCGGCATGGTCGGTGCGGCGCTGGCCGGCGGGACGATGGTGCACTGGGACGGGGTGCTGTCCAAGATCGTCATCCCGATGTTCCTCTCTCCGGTCATCGGGCTGGTCGTCGGCTATCTGGTGATGGTCGGGATCATGTGGATATTCCGGAAGACCAACCCTCATAAGGCCAAGCGCGGCTTCCGCATCGCCCAGACGGTTTCGGCGGCGGGCATGGCACTCGGTCACGGTCTGCAGGACGCCCAGAAGACGATGGGCATCGTGGTGATGGCCCTGGTCATCGCCGATGTCGAGGGCCCGAACGACGAGATCCCGGTCTGGGTGAAGATCGCCTGTGCGGCGATGCTGTCCCTCGGGACGTACGCGGGTGGCTGGCGCATCATGCGCACGCTCGGCCGCAAGATCATCGAGCTGGACCCGCCGCAGGGCTTCGCCGCCGAGACGACCGGCGCCTCGATCATGTTCGGCTCGGCCTTCCTGTTCCACGCACCGATCTCCACGACTCACGTGATCACCTCGGCGATCATGGGTGTCGGCGCCACGAAGCGGGTGAACGCGGTCCGCTGGGGAGTGGCCAAGAACATCATCCTGGGGTGGTTCATCACGATGCCGGCCGCGGCACTGGTGGCCGCGCTCAGCTACGGGGTCGTCGTACTGCTCTTCGGCTGAGTCCTGCCGCCCCCGACGAGCCCTGCCGATCCACTGCCCGACCGGGCGACATCGTACGGAAAATGGGTCCGCCCCTGCTCTCCTGTGGAGAGCGGGGGCGGACCCTTTGCCTTGTGGTGGCACCGCCATGCAGCACCCCAAGGCCGTCTGTGGTTGTCCGGATCGTGCTCGCACGAGGCCCGCTCGTCCGGATCCTGCTTGTGAGGATCGTGCTCGCACGAAGCCGGTCCGTGCGGGTCCTGCTTATCCGAAGCGGCCGGAGATGTAGTCCTCGGTCGCCTGGACCGACGGGTTGGAGAAGATCCGTTCCGTCTCGTCGATCTCGATGAGCCGGCCGGGCTTGCCGACCGCGGAGAGGTTGAAGAAGGCCGTACGGTCCGAGACGCGTGCCGCCTGCTGCATGTTGTGCGTCACGATGACGATCGTGAAGCGCTCCTTCAGCTCGCCGATCAGGTCCTCGATGGCGAGGGTCGAGATCGGGTCGAGCGCGGAGCACGGCTCGTCCATCAGCAGCACGTCCGGCTCGACCGCGATCGCGCGGGCGATGCACAGACGCTGCTGCTGGCCGCCGGAGAGGCCGGAGCCCGGCTTGTTCAGGCGGTCCTTGACCTCGTTCCAGAGGTTGGCGCCCTTGAGGGACTTCTCGACGATGTCCGACAGCTGGCTCTTGCGGTAGGAGCCGTTCAGCCGCAGCCCGGCCGCGACGTTGTCGAAGATCGACATGGTCGGGAAGGGGTTAGGGCGCTGGAAGACCATGCCGACCGTGCGGCGCACGGTGACGGGGTCGACGCCGGAGCCGTACAGGTTCTCGTCGTCCAGCAGCACCTTGCCCTCGACACGGCCACCGGGGGTGACCTCGTGCATGCGGTTCAGGGTGCGGAGGAAGGTGGACTTGCCGCAGCCGGACGGGCCGATGAAGGCGGTGACGGAGCGGGGCTCCACGGTCATCGAGATGTCCTCGATGGCCTTGTGGGAGCCGTAGTAGGCGGTGAGGCCGCTGATGTCGATGCGCTTGGCCATGTGGAATCAACTGCTTTCTGCGTGGCCTCAGCGGCCGGACTTGGGGGCCTTCCAGCGGGCGATGCCGCGGGCCACCAGATTGAGGATCATGACGAAGGCGATCAGCACCAGGGCGGCGGCCCAGGCGCGGTCGTAGGACGCGGCCTCGCCGATCTTGTACTGCTCGTAGATGTAGAACGGCAGCGAGGACTGGGCGCCTTCGAAGGGGTTCGTGTTGATCAGCTGGCTGCCGAAGACCAGGAGGATGATCGGTGCCGTCTCTCCCGCGATGCGGGCGATGGCGAGCATGACGCCCGTCGTGATGCCGCCGATCGCGGTGGGCAGGACCACCTTCAGGATGGTGCGCCACTTCGGGATGCCGAGCGCGAGGGACGCCTCGCGGAGCTCGTTGGGGACGAGCTTGAGCATCTCCTCGGTGGAGCGGACCACCACGGGGATCATCAGGATCGTCAGGGCCAGGGCGCCCATCAGACCGGACGGCTCCAGCTTTGCGATCAGCATGATCGACAGGATGAACAGACCGGCCACGATGGACGGGATGCCCGTCATGACGTCCACGAAGAAGGTCACGGCCTTGGCGAGGGTGCCCTTGCCGTACTCGACCAGGTAGACCGCGGTCAGGAGCCCGAGCGGGGCGGAGATCACGGTGGCGATCCCGACCTGTTCCAGGGTGCCGATCAGGGCGTGGTAGACACCGCCGCTGTCCTCGGAGCCGAGTACCCCGGCCATCGAGTGGGTGAGGAAGTAGCCGTCGAGACGCTGGGAGCCGCGGCTGATCGTGGTCCAGAGCAGCGAGGCGAGCGGGACGACGGCGACCAGGAAGCACACCCAGACGATGCTGGTGGCGAGCCGGTCCTTGGCCTGGCGCTTGTTCTCGACCACGGTCGTCGCGACGTACGAGAGGACCAGGAAGAGCAGGGCCGAGATCATGCCCCACTGGACGCGGCTGTGCCAGCCGGCTGCCAGGGAGACGCCGACCCCGAGGGCGATCGACACGACGGCGAAGCCGAGGGGGGCCCAGCGGGGGAGGCTGCGGCTGCTGAGGCCGGGCTTGCCGGGTTCCGGCGAGGTCTGCGGACGCTTGTCCTGGACGTCGGTGGTGGTGGCGTGGGTCATGCGTTGGCCCCCGAGTACTCCTTGCGGCGGGCGATGATGAGCCGGGCCGCGCCGTTGACCAGCAGGGTGAGGACGAAGAGGACGAGGCCCGAGGCGATCAGGGCGTCGCGCCCGAATTCGTCCGCCTCACCGAACTTGGCCGCGATGTTCTGGGCGAAGGTCCCGCCGCCCGGATTGAGCACGTGCAGCGAGATGAGGAAGCTCGGCGAGAGCACCGTGGCGACCGCCATCGTCTCGCCGAGCGCGCGGCCGAGGCCGAGCATCGAGGCCGAGATGATGCCGGAGCGGCCGAAGGGCAGTACCGAGAGCCGGATGACCTCCCAGCGGGTGGCGCCGAGGGCGAGCGCGGCCTCCTCGTTCATCTTCGGAACCTGGAGGAAGACCTCGCGGCTGACGCTGGTCACGATCGGCAGGATCATGATCGCGAGCAGGACGCCGACGGTGAAGAGCGAGCGGGCGACGCCGACCTCGGTCTTCTCGAAGATGTACGTCCAGCCGAAGAACTGGTCGAGCCAGAGGTTCAGCCCCTCCAGGTACGGGACGAGGACGAGGGCGCCCCAGATGCCGTAGACGATGCTGGGCACCGCCGCGAGCAGGTCGATGACGTACGCGAGGGGGGCTGCCAGCTTGCGCGGCGCGTAGTGCGAGATGAACAGGGCGATGCCGACAGCGATCGGAACCGCGATGAGCATCGCGATGATCGAGCTGACGACCGTGCCGAAGAGCAGGACCGCGATGCCGAAGACCGGGGGGTCGCCGGCCGGGTTCCAGTCGAAGGTGGTGAGGAAGTTGCCCTCGTCCTTCGATATGGCGATGACGGCGCGGTAGCTGAGGAACACGGCGATCGACGCCATGAGCACGAGCAGCAGGATGCCCGAGCCCCGCGAGAGACCCAGGAAGATCTTGTCGCCGGCGCGCCCGGTGGACTTGGGGCGGCCGCGCGTGACCGGCGGAGCCGGTGGGATGTCGAGCGGTGTGGTGGAAGCCATGGTCTTTCCGGTCTGTGTGGGGGAGCGGAGGCTCCCCTGGCGGCGGTGCACCGGATGGTCGGGTGGTGGGGCCGGTCCGGAGGAGTGCGCCGGACCGGCCCGCACCTGTGTGCGTGTCGCGGTGGAGGGTTACGAGAGGCCGGCGACGGTCTCGCGGACCTTGGCGTTGATCGCCTCGGGGATCGGGGCGTAGCCGGCCTCGGTCAGGACCTTCTGGCCGTCCGCGGAGGAGGTGTAGTTCAGGAAGGACTTGACCGTTCCGAGGGTCTCGGCCTTGTTGCCGGTGTCGCAGACGACCTCGTAGGTCACCAGGACCAGCGGGTAGGCGCCCTCGGCCTTGGTGGTGTAGTCGAGGTCGAGCGCCAGGTCCTTGCCGGTGCCCTTGACCTTGGCGGCGGCGATGGCCTTGGAGGCGTTCTCCGAGGTGGCCTCGACCGGAGCGGCGCCACCGGTGTCGATGCCGACGGTGGTGATGTCCTGCGAGGCGGCGTAGGAGAGCTCGAAGTAACCGATGGAGCCGTCGACGGCCTTCACCTGGGAGGCGATGCCGGAGGAGCCGGACGCGGCCTGGCCACCGGGGGCCGGCCACTTCTTCTCGGCCTCGTACTTCCAGTCGCTCGGGGCCGCGGCGTTCAGGTACTTGCCGAGGTTCTGCGTGGTGCCGGAGTCCTCGGAGCGGTGGAAGGCCTGAATGGCCTTGTCCGGCAGCTTGACGCCCTCGTTGAGCGCGGCGATCGCCGGGTCGTTCCACTTCTTGATCTTGGTGTCGAAGATCTTGGCGAGCGTGGAGGCGTCCAGGGTGAGCTTGTCGACGCCCTCCAGGTGGAAGCCGACCGCGATCGGGCCGCCGACCATCGGGAGGTTGATGCCCTGGCCGGTCTTGCAGATCTTCTTCGACGCGGCGACCTCTTCGGGCTTCAGGGCGGAGTCGGAGCCGGCGAAGCCCACGGTGCCCTGGTTGAACGCGACGATGCCCTCACCGGAGGAGGAGGAGCTGTAGTTGACCTCCACGCCGGAACAGGCGGCCATGTAGTTCTTGACCCACAGGTCCATGGCGTTCTTCTGGGCGCTGGACCCGGAAGCACGCAGCTGGCCCTTGGCGCCGTCGCACTTGATGTCCGACGCGGCGGCACTCGTCGTGCCGCCGTCCGCGCCGGTGCCGGTGTTGTCGTCCGAACCGCACGCCGTGAGGACCAGGGCGCCGGAGACGGCGAGGGCACCGAGCGCGGTGGCACGAAGCCGGTTCTTGCGCTGAAGCTTCACTTTCGGGGTGTTCCTTCCAGGAGCCGCCGCGGCTGGTGGGGTGGGCGGCGTGCGATGAGAGGTGGTGCGGTGGCTTGGCGCCGTGCACCGTGTACGTCCGAAATTAGGCAGAACAGGTGAAGCGGCCTACGGGGCAGAGTGAACGGCAGGTGAACCGTGTAGGGCGGGCTGGTTCTGCGTGCTACGCGGCGTGGCGAGGGCGCGCCGAGGCCGCGGCCGGGCGCAGACGCAGCATGTGTCGCACCCCGGCCAGGGACTGCGTGGTTCCGCCCTCAGTCGCGGGAAGGGCCTGAATCCGCCGGGCCGGTGCGCAGGAAGGCGTCCAGCTGGATGCGGTCGCCGGGGCGGCTCAGGCGGGCCCGGGCCACGGCGGGGGAGAGCCACTCCAGCCGGTCGACCTCGTCGTTGGCGACGAACATGCCGTCCGTCGCCTCCGCCGCCCAGTAGCTGACCTCCTTGGGCCGCCCGTTCGCCGTGTACAGGGCGGTCGGCAGGGCGGCGCCCGGCACACAGCGGTGGCCCGTCTCCTCCAGGACCTCACGCAGGGCGGCCTCCAGCGCCGTCTCGCCACGCTTCAGCTTGCCTTTCGGAAACGACCAGTCGTCGTAGCGGGGTCTGTGGACCAGACAGATCTCCATGCCGTCGCCGTCCGGGGACCTGCGCCAGAGCACGCAGCCCGCCGCCAGGACGAGGTCGCTCATGGCACGGTCACGGCCGTCGCGTACGGCCAGGTCTCGCGGAACACGCTGCGCGCGGCCTCCACCTCGTGCCGCTGGTCGGCGTGGAGCACTCCCAGGGCGTACGCCGTCGCGGGGGCGATGCGCGGGGTGCGCGCCGCCGCCGCCGCTGCCGCCGCTGCCTCCGCCGCGTCACGGTGCAGGTCCAGCGCGTGACCGGGGCCGCCGAGGGCCGGGTCGGGGGAGCCCCGCAGCATCTCGTGGGCGTACCGGTGCAGCCGCAGCAGACGCCGGGCCTGGTGCCAGAGCGCGTCGTGGGCCTCGTTGTACGGCTCCACCGCCTCGTCGGGCGGCAGCGCGGCCACCGCGTCCAGCATCCGCTGCTCGGCCAGCCCTGCCGGGTCGTGCAGCACCCCTTCCGCCGGTTCGGCGGCCGTGGACGTCAGGGGGACCTCGGAGGCGAGCAGCGCGACGGCGTCGGCGACGGCGTGGAAGCGGGAGGAGCCGAGCGCCTGGAGAGCCGCCGAGTGGGCGCGGGTCCTGGCGAGGGTAAGCCGGCGTTCCAGCAGCGCTCCGGCCCGGGCGGCGCCGACGCCGAGTGCGGCCCGCTCCTTGTCGCTCTCGGTCGCACCGGCCTCCGTGGATGCCCGGGCCGAGGGGAGCGAGGTGCCGGAGAGCTGGTGCAGTGCCTCCAGGAGCCGGGCGAGCCTGGTGGCGTAGGCGTGTTCGCGGGCGAGGGTTCCGGAGAGCCAGGCCAGCTCGGCGCGGAGTTGGTCGGCCCAGGCCGGTTCGAGTGTTCCCCGGAAGGTGTGCAGCGTGCCGCTGATCCGGCGTGCCGCTCGGCGCAGCGCGCGGACGGCCTCGTCGGCGCGCTGCGTGCCCGCGTCCCCCGGGGCGCTGTGTTCGCGGTGCAGTCGCAGGCCCCGTAGGAAGCAGGAGGCCTGTTCGCGCAGGTAGGGCGCGAGGACCGCTTCCGCGGAGAGGGTCGTCTGGTGGTCAGGGCGTCGCACGCCGGCGCCTCCGGGCTTCGATGAGCATCTCTTGTACGTGCCGCAGCGGCTGCCCGTCCGCGTCCGTGGAGTGCCGGGTCCAGTTTCCGTCGGGGCCCAGGTGCCAGGAGGTGGTGGTGTCGGACATGCCTGTTTCCAGGAGCCTGCTGAGGGCGGCGCGATGCGCGGGGTCGGTGACGCGGACCAGTGCTTCGATCCGGCGGTCGAGGTTACGGTGCATCATGTCGGCGCTCCCGAACCACACTTCGGGCTCGCCGCCGTTGCCGAAGGCGAAGACCCGGGAGTGTTCGAGGAAGCGGCCCAGTATGGAGCGGACCCGGATGTTCTCGGAGAGGCCGTTGACCCCGGGGCGGATGGCGCAGATGCCTCGTACCCAGATGTCGACCGGTACCCCGGCCTGGCCCGCCCGGTAGCAGGCGTCGATGACCGCTTCGTCGACCATGGAGTTGACCTTGAAGCGTACGTACGCCGGCCGGCCCGCGCGGTGGTGGGTGATCTCCTTGTTGATGCGGGCGACCAGCCCGTCGCGCAGGGACTTCGGGGCGACCAGCAGCCGGCGATAGGTCTCGCGGCGGGAGTAGCCGGAGAGCCGGTTGAAGAGGTCGGAGAGGTCGGCCCCGACCTGCGGGTCGGCGGTCAGCAGGCCGAGGTCCTCGTAGAGCCGCGCCGTCTTGGGGTGGTAGTTGCCGGTGCCGACGTGGGAGTAGCGGCGCAGTGTGTCGCCCTCCTGGCGGACGACGAGCGACAGCTTGCAGTGGGTCTTGAGCCCGACGAGGCCGTAGACGACGTGGCAGCCGGACTCCTCCAGCTTCCGGGCCCACTTGATGTTGGCCTGCTCGTCGAAGCGGGCCTTGATCTCGACGAGGACGAGGACCTGCTTGCCGGATTCCGCCGCGTCGATCAGGGCGTCGACTATCGGGGAGTCGCCCGAGGTCCGGTACAGGGTCTGCTTGATCGCGAGGACGTCCGGGTCGCCCGCCGCCTGTTCCAGGAAGGCCTGGACGGAGGTGGAGAAGGAGTCGTACGGGTGGTGCAGCAGCACGTCGCGCTCGCGCAGGGCGGCGAAGATGTCGGGCGCGGAGGCCGATTCGACCTCGGCGAGGTCGCGGTGGGTGCCGGCGACGAACTTCGGGTACTTCAGCTCGGGCCGGTCCAGCGACGCGATGCCGAACAGCCCGGTGAGGTCGAGCGGGCCCGGCAGCGGGTAGAGCTCGGTCTCGGAGATCTTCAGCTCGCGCACCAGCAGGTCCAGGACGTACGGGTCGATGGACTCCTCGACCTCCAGGCGGACCGGCGGGCCGAAGCGGCGCCGCATGAGCTCCTTCTCCAGTGCCTGGAGCAGGTTCTCGGTGTCGTCCTCCTCGACCTCCAGGTCCTCGTTCCTGGTGACCCGGAACATGTGGTGGGCGAGGACCTCCATGCCCGGGAAGAGCTCCTCGAGGTGTGCCGCGATGATGTCCTCTATCGGGACGTACCGCTGCGGGGAGGCCTCCAGGAAGCGGGTGAGCAGCGGCGGCACCTTGACGCGGGCGAAGTGCCGGTGGCCGCTGACGGGGTTGCGCACGACGACGGCGAGGTTGAGCGACAGCCCGGAGATGTACGGGAACGGGTGCGCCGGGTCGACGGCCAGCGGGGTCAGCACGGGGAAGACCCGCTGGCGGAAGAAGGTGAAGAGGCGGGCCTGTTCCTTCTCGGTCAGATCGGGCCAGCGGACCAGCTGGATGCCCTCGTCGGACAGTGCGGGAGCGACGTCCTGCTGGTAGCAGGCGGCGTGGCGGGCCATGAGCTCGCGGGAGCGGGTCCAGATCAGGTCGAGGACCTCGCGGGGCTGGAGCCCGGACGCGGAGCGGGTGGCGACGCCGGTCGCGATGCGGCGCTTGAGTCCGGCGACCCGGACCATGAAGAACTCGTCCAGGTTCGAGGCGAAGATGGCGAGGAAATTAGCCCGTTCGAGTAGCGGTGTGGTGGGGTCCTCGGCCAGCTCCAGGACGCGTTCGTTGAACGCGAGCCAACTGCGCTCCCGGTCGAGGAAGCGGCCCTGCGGCAGCTCGTCGTCCGGCGAACCGGGCTCGTAGGCGTCCGGGTCGTTGTCCAGGTCGGGGTCCAGGTCGGCGGCTGTGGACAGGCCTGAGGGCACGGAGCCCGCGACGGCGTGCGGCCGGTGGGCGGCGAGGGAGCCGACCGACGGCTGGGCGGGCTGGACCGGAACCTCGGAGCTGGGCTGCTGGCTCATGGACCTATTCTTCCGCGTCTTCGGCTCCTCAGGCGCGTCGGAGCCCGTAAAGATCGCGGAAGACGCGGAAGTGTGCCCCGGACCGGGGCCGCTCCCGTTGCGGGGGGTGGGCAGAGCTGGCTGCATCCCGTGAGGGTCGCAAGCCCGTCTGAATGGCCGGTAACGGCGACATGACGTACAGGAAGCGTTGTGACTGCGGGCCCGTCCCCGTCCTGCTCGTCCTCACCGTAGGTGAACCCCCTGTCCGGACTCCCCCCGGGGCCCGGACAGGGGTGGCTCTCAGGCGGTGCGGCGGCGCAGGACGCGGAAGGCGGCGGCGACGGCCAGGGCGGCGAGGGCGAGCAGGATGCCGGTCTCGACGAGCTGGATGGGCCAGAAATGCGAGGCGGGGTGATAGTCGAGGTAGTGGCTGGTGACGTCGTGGTCCGCCAGGCACCGGTCCGTGCCGATGAACGTGGGCCGTGAGCACACGTCCTGGGACAACCGTTCGCCGCTGCTGGTGAGGTGTCCCGTCTCCACCCACCACATGCCCTCTTCGGCGTTCAGGGGCGCGCCGGACAGCGTGCGCGGGGGCCACAGCTCAGCGCGCCCGTAGGCGAAGACAGAGACGGCCGTGCCGGTGACGAGCGCGGAGACGGTCAGCGCCGGGAAGGTTCGGCGTACCAGCAGCCCGGTGACCGCTCCGACGGCCATCCCGAGCACGGTGTAGGCGAGGGGGAGGACTCCCGAAGTGCCGAACACGAAGGCGTCATGCCACTGGGGGGCGTAGAGCGTGTCCGCACGGGACCGTGCCCAGGCGATTACGGCCGTCAGCACGGACACACCTGCCAGCAGCAGCACGGTGGGCACCGCCAGCTTCGCGGCCAGCCAGCGTGCCGGGGACACGGACTGGGCCCAGGACAGCTTGAAGGTGCCGTTCTCCAGCTCCCGGGCTATCAACGGGCCGGCGACGAACGCGCTGAAGAGCGCGGGCAGGACCGTCAGGGCAAAGGTGAAGCAACCGAAGGCGGTGCGGTACTTCACCATGCTGTCCAGATAGCTGCGGGCCGTCACGTCGCAGGCCCGGCCCGATCCTCCGTTCACCGGGCAGCCGCTCGCCGCGAAGACCTCGGCGACGTGGGACGAGCGAAGGGCGACCGCGATCAGGCCGACGACCGCGAGGAGGACGAGCCCTCCTGCGAGCCTCAGCGTCCACCGGTGCTGGCGCACCACGACGCGGACGGGGCCGCGCAGGGAGGGGCGGGGCGGGGTGAGGGTGCTCATATCGCGGCCACCTCGTTGCGGGCGTGCGCGCTCGGGGTGAGCAGGGCAGGGGCTTCGGGGGAGCGGAGGTGGGCCAGGAGCAGCTCCTCCAGGGAGGGTTCCTTGACGTCCCAGGCGGTGTCGTCCACCGGGCCTTCCCTTCTGACGAGCGCGGTGAGCTGACGTCCCGTCGTACTGGATTCGACGACCGTGTGCGGGGCGAGGTCGCGGGCCTGGCCGGTGAGGACGGAGTGCGCGGCGACGATGTCGTCGCTCTCGCCGCCGAGCCGGACCCGGCCGCCGTCGACGAGCAGGAGGTAGTCGCAGGCGCCTTCCAGCTCGGTCAGGATGTGCGAGGACATCACGATGGTGGTGCCGTGTTCGGCGGCCTCGGCCATCAGGACGCCCATCAGCTGGTGACGGACGAGCGGGTCGAGGTCGGCCATCGGCTCGTCCAGCAGCATCAGTTCGGGCCGCTTGCCGAGGGCGAGGGACAGGGCGAGCCGGGTGCGCTGGCCGCCGGAGAGCGTCCGGACCTTGGCGTCCTGGGGAAGCACGCCGGCGATCCGGTCCGCGGCCGCGCGGTCCCAGGTGGCGGGGTTGAGCTGGGCCCCGGCCCACAGGGTGTCGGCGACGGTGAGCTGCGGGTACAGCGGCTTGTCCTGCGAGACGTACGCGATGCGGGGACGGGCCTCGGCGGGTGTCGAGCCGAGCACCCGCACCGACCCCTCGGCGGGCCGGAGCAGCCCGGCTGCGAGGGAGAGCAGGGTGGATTTCCCGGCGCCGTTGGGCCCGACGAGAGCGCATATCCGTCCCGTGGGCAGCCGGAACGAGCAGTCGCGCAGTGCCCACCCGCGCTTTCGTCCGTAGGTCATACCGAGGCCGTTCGCCTCGATCGCGGCACCTGTCATGAGTGCGGGTCCCCCTTGAATGTGCTGTCCAGTACGTCGGTGAAGAGCGCGCTCACGTCGTCCCTGTCGAGGCCGGCGGCACGGGCCCTGCGGGTCCATTCGGACAGTTCGGCGCGCAGGGGCGGGTCGGTGGTGACCGCCGCGCTGCCGAGGGTCCGGCGGACGAAGGTGCCGAGACCGCGGCGGGCCTCGACGAGGCCTTCGCGTTCCAGTTCGCGGTAGGCCTTGAGCACGGTGTTCGGATTGATCGCCGTCGCTTCGACGACCTCGCGGGCCGTGGGCAGCCGGTCGCCCGGCTCCAGCACACCGAGGCGGAGCGCCTGCTTGGTCTGCTGCACGATCTGGAGGTAGGTGGCGACGCCGCTGCGCCGGTCGATGCGGAACTCGACCGCTGCGGACTCTGCCATGTGCACCACCCTTTCACTAGTTGAGTAGTGAAAGGGTGGTGCAAAACAGGGGCGGCGTCAAGTGACGCCGCCCCTCGGGGGATTGAGCGTGTTCAGGACTCCGTGCGGTACATCAGGTCGACCTCGTGCGTGGCGAAGCCCATCCGCTCGTAGACGGACAGGGCCGGGAGGTTGTCGGCGTCGACATAGAGCATGGCCGTCGGCAGCCCCCGGGAGGCCAGGTACCGCAGTCCGATCGCGGTGAGCGCCTTGCCGAGGCCGCCGCCCTGGGCGTCGGGCCTGATGCCGACGACGTAGACCTCGCCCAGCTCCTCCTCGGCGTGCACCTTCGTCCAGTGGAAGCCGATGATCTCGCCGTCGCGTTCGGCGAGGAAGAAGCCCTTCGGGTCGAACCAGGGCTCGGACTTGCGGTCGTCCAGGTCCCGCTGGGTGAGTGAGCCCTGCTCGGGATGGTGGGCGAAGGCGGCGCTGTTGACGGTGAGCCAGGCCGCGTCGTCCTGTCCGGGCACGAAGGTGCGGATGGTGACGCCGGGCGGCAGGGCCGGCTCGGCGATGTCGAGGGTGTCCAGCGGGCGGCGCAGCTGGCGCAGTTCGCGGAAGAGGGAGAGGCCGAGCACCTGCGCGAGGTGCCGGGCGGCCGACTTGCCGCCGTGTGCCCAGACGCGCAGCCGCTTCCCGGTCGCGGCGAGGAGTGCGGCGCCCAGCGCCCTGCCGTGTCCACGGCCGCGGTGGGAGGGGGACACGACCAGCTCGGCGGCGGGGGCCTCGACGGGGTCGACGTCCTCCAGCTGCGCGTAACCGGCCAGTACGCCGTCGACGGTGAGCAGGAAATGCCGGACGCCCTCACGGTGTCCGCCCCTCAACTGCAGCCGCCCCTGCTCGGAGACGGCCTGCCGGCCATCGGTCCCGGCGGCCTCGCCGAGGAGGGCGAGGACGGCGTCGGCCTGCTCGGAGGTGAGCGCGTCGAGGGTCTCGATCTCGCGCCCGGGTGAGGGGAGGGGTGCGTCAGTCGTCATGGGTACGAGCGTACGGCGCGGAGGTGGGGCGCCGGGGCAGGCTGTCGCACGGTCCGCGAGGGTGCCGTCATGTCAGCCCGCCCTGTCATTCCGGGGCCGCCCCGCCGTGGAGGACTTCGTGGGCGATGCGGGAGAGGTCGTCCGTGGTGGGCATCAGTTCCCGTACGCCCGGGGGAAGGTCTGTGTACGTGCTGACCGCGAGCGGCTGGCTCTGCGACTGGAGGGCGAATTCGACGGTCGTCGCGTCCTGGCTCTCCGCGATGAGGATGCCGAGTGTCCGGTCGTCCCGCTCCGGGTCGCGCAGGAGGCGGTCCACCGCGGTGACGTAGAAGCTGAGCTGCCCGAGGTGCGAAGGGTGGGCCTTGGTGGTCTTCAGCTCGACCACCACGAAGCGGTGCAGCCTGAAGTGGTAGAAGAGCAGGTCGATACGGAACTCCGTATCGCCCACGGTGAGGGGGTACTGGCGGCCGACGAAGGCGAACCCGAAGCCGAGCTCGGTGAGGAACTGGATGATCTTGTCCGTCAGCGCGTCCTCGAGCTCGCGCTCGGCGGCGGTGTCCGACAGCTGGGTGAACTCCAGGCGGTACGGATCCTTGAAGATCTGCGTCGCGGCCTCGGACTGCTCCGGGATGGTGACGTCGAAGTTGTTGGCTGCCGCGCCCTGGGCCAGATGGAGCTCGCTGCGGATGTGCGTGGTGAGGCGGTCGCGGGACCAGCCGTGGTACACGGCGTGCTGCGCGTAGAAGTCCAGCTCGAAGCGTGTTCTGCACTTGTCCATGAGGAGCTGGAGGTGGCCCCAGGGCAATTGCGCAGCAGCCTGCTGCGCAAACTGTTCGCTCCACGTTCGAGCCATCTGCTGCATGTACTGCAGATTGCGCGCACTGAACCCCCGCTGGTTCGGGAACTCGGTTCGCAGCTCCGTGGCGATGCGGTCGACGACCTTCGTCCCCCACTTCTCGCCGCCCTGCCTCTCCAGGATCGTCCGCCCGATCTGCCAGTACATGAGGAGCATCTCGGTGTTCACCTTGAGCTGTGCGCGCACATGCGCGCCCCGCACGATCGACTTGAGGTCGTCGAGCATGTCGTGGAAGCCAGGGGGAAGTTCGCCCCGGTGCTGGGCCGGCACCACTGCCTCGCCCGTGAGTTCGTTGTTCACGAGTGCAGGATTTCGGTACGTATGACTGCGGTGACGTTTCTGCTCTTAAATGTACGTCCTACGGGTGATCAGCCCGTTTCCGAGTACGAAGCAACCAGTTCGTAACCCCGGACACCTGTCGCGCTACGCGCGTTGACTCTAGGCTGCCGCACGCAGGATCCAGACACTCACAAGGGGACCGATGTCAGCGACTCCGCAGAAGAACCGTGTGCCCCGGCGAGTGCTCGCCGCCACCGCCGGGCTCGTCACCGTCGGCGCGCTCGTCGCCGCGATGCCGGCCGGCGCGCACGACAAGGGCCACGGCCACCGCCCGTCGTCCCGCACGGTAGACGTGCAGTTGCTCTCCTTCAACGACCTGCACGGCAACCTGGAGCCGCCGGCCGGTTCCGCGGGGACGGTCAGTGAGAAGCAGGCCGACGGCACGGTGAAGTCGGTCCCGGCCGGGGGCGTCGAGTACCTCGCGAGCTCGCTGCGCACCGCGCGCAAGGGCAACCCGTACTCCGTCACGGCGGCCGGCGGCGACATGGTGGGCGCGAGCCCACTGCTGTCGGGGCTGTTCCACGACGAGCCCACCATCGAGGCGCTCAACGGGCTCGACCTCGACGTGACGGCCGTGGGCAACCACGAGTTCGACGAGGGGGCCACGGAGCTGGCCCGTCTGCAGAACGGCGGCTGCCACCCGGTCGAGGGCTGCTACGAGAAGGGCAAGAAGTTCGAAGGCGCGGACTTCCCGTACCTCGCGGCCAACGTGACGAGCGAGAAGACCGGCAAGCCGGTCCTCAAGCCGTACACGGTCTGGAAGAAGAACGGCGTCAAGATCGGCTTCATCGGGGTGACCCTGGAGGGCACGCCGAACATCGTCACGGCCAACGGCGTCAAGGGGCTGAAGTTCCACGACGAGATCGAGACGGTCAACAAGTACGCCAAGGAGCTGGACCGCCAGGGCGTCAAGTCCATCGTCGCGCTGATCCACGAGGGCGGGGCCCCGGCTTCCTCCTCGTACAACTACGACTGCGACAGCCCGGGCGCCGGTGACGGCATCTCCGGGCCGATCGTGGACATCGCCAAGGGCATCACGCCGAAGGTCGACGCGCTGGTCACGGGCCACACCCACCAGGCGTACGTCTGCACGGTCCCGGACCCCTCCGGCAAGCCGCGCATGGTCACCTCGGCGTCGTCGTTCGGCAAGCTCTACACGGACACGACCCTCACCTACGACCGCCGCACCAAGGACATCGTGCGCACGTCGGTGGAGTCGGCCAACCACATCGTCAGCCGTGACCAGGCCAAGGCCACCGACATGACGGCGCTGATCGCCCGCTGGAACACGCTCGCCGCCCCCATCGCGGGCCGGCCGCAGGGCTTCATCTCCGCCGACATCAACGGCCGCGGTTCCACGGCCCCCGAGAAGCCGCTCGGCAACCTCATCGCCGACGCCCAGCTCGAGGGCCTGGCCCCCGCGGACAAGGGCGGCGCCGTCGTCGCGTTCATGAACCCGGGCGGTATCCGCTCCGACCTGGTGTACAAGGCGTCCGGCAGTGAGGGCGACGGGGTGGTGACCTACGGCGAGGCGTTCACGGTCCAGCCGTTCACCAACATGATGAACGTCGTCGACCTGACCGGCGCGCAGCTGGTCGCCGCTCTCCAGCAGCAGGTCAGCGGCTCGAACGAGGCGTCGCCGAAGATCCTCCAGGTCTCGAAGGGCCTCACTTACACGCTGGACATGACGAAGTCGGGCGCCGACCGCGTGGTCGCCTCCTCGATCCTGCTCAACGGTGAGGCGATCGACCCGGCGAAGTCGTACCGCGTCGCGATGAACGAGTTCCTCGCGGGTGGCGGCGACGGCTTCGCGGCCCTCGGCCAGGGCACGAACAAGCTGGTCGGCGCTTCCGACCTGGACCTGTTCAACGCCTACCTGGCGGCCCACTCCACGGCTTCCGCGCCGCTGGCCCCGCCGGCCACGGACCGGATCACGATCGTGCAGTAACGCCGTCACACGGGAGCGTCCGGCTGCTCCCGTCCGGCCCGGAGACCGATGGTCCGACACGCCACGTGGCGGACCATCGGCCTGTTCAGGCCGGCCCGGGGACGAAGATGTCGTGGCCCCCCACTCGGCGCCACAGGATGTGCGTCACCCCTGGGCGGACTTCGTCTCCGTACTGCCAGGTGGCACGACCGTCCGGTGCCCAAGTCATCTCCATGACAGGGCGTGCGCCCTGCGGCAACGAGATGCCCTGAACCGGCCTGACCCGGAGTCCGGGTCGGAACTGCCCCAATTCCACATCCGGAACGAACCTCTTCCGGATGACGTCCTCGGAGCGCTTCCGCTCCTCGGGCTTCAAAGTCTTGAAGTCGCCCTTGAAGTGGGCAGTCGTCTCAAAAGTGGGCAATCGGGCCTCCCGGTGTCAGGGGTCAGTCTTCGTCGAGGTGCGCGAACATGCTGTCCGTGTCCTCGTGCACGGCGGTGCGACCGGCAGCGATGTCCTCGCTGGTTCTGCGCTCGCCCTCCTGCCACTCCGGAGTCCAGAACCAGGCCTGGTCGGAGCGGATCTTGGTGAGTCCGTGCACCGTCACTTCACCGGCGCCGGTGATCTCGAACTCGATTTCGTCGCCCTGGTTCACCCCGAGGGCTGCCCGAATGGCCTTGGGTAGTGTGATCTGCCCGTTCGTTCGCAGTATGGCTGTGGCTCCAGTCACGCAATGACCTCCTGCCTCTGTCGCCAACCTTGCCAAAGTGGCACGAAATACGAGTATTGCAAGTTTGAGAAATTCGCAATCTTGCATTCTGCTGCTTGGCGCCAAGGTTTTCGTCTGTGCGTGTGGTGGGGGTGGGGCGGTCGGACGGTGGTCGGCGGGTTCCGGCCACGCGGGCGTCGATGGCGAGACGACCCTGTTCCGTCATTGAGGTGTGCCCGACATAATTCGAGCCCCCACGGCCCCCGGAGGCACACCCCCATGAGTCCGTACACCGCCACCCGCCGGAGCTTCCTCACCGGCTCGCTCGCAGTCACCGCCGGGGTACTCCTCGGCGGGACGCCCGCCGTCGCGGCATCCGACCGCGCCCTGGGCACGCAGGACTGGATGGGCGGCATAGCCGACTCCACCCCGCTGCGACGCCTCACGATCCCGGGGACGCACAATGCCGGTGCGCGCTTCGGCGGCCCCTGGACGGCGTGCCAGAACACGACGGTGGCCCAGCAACTGGACAGCGGCATACGTTTCCTCGACGTCCGGTGCCGGATCAGCGGTGACGCGTACGCGATCCACCACGGGGCCTACTACCAGAACCTGAATTTCGACGACGTGCTGGGTGCCTGCCGGGACTTTCTGGCCAGGCACCCTTCGGAGACCGTGCTGATGCGCGTCAAGCAGGAGTACTCGGAGGAGAGCGACGCCGCGTTCCGGCGGATCTTCGACATCTACCTCGACGGCAAGGGCTGGCGTCCGCTCCTGCGCCTCGACTCCACCCTCCCGGACCTCGGCGGTGCCCGCGGCAAGGTCGTCGTCCTCGCCGACAACGGCGGCCTGCCCGGGGTCCGGTACGCCGACCCGGCGGTCTTCGACATCCAGGACGACTACATGGCCGAGCCCTTCGGCAAGTACCCGAAGATCGAGGCGCAGTTCCGCAAGGCGGCGCAGCAGCCCGGAAAGTTCTTCATGAACTACGTGAGCACCGCGGCCCTGCTCCCCCCGCGCTCGAACTCGGACCGGCTCAACCCGCAGGTGCACTCGTTCCTCGACGGATCGGAGGCATCGGGCTGGACCGGCCTCGGGATCGTCCCGCTCGACTTCCCCGCCACCCGAGCCGGGCTGGTGGAGTCGCTGATCCGGCACAACCCGGCCGGCTGAGGAGTCACCACGCCGAGGGCGCGGCCCTTTTGACTGCGTAGGCGCACAGCCGGGCTCCGTAGAGGTCCAGTGCGTCGTCGGGGTCCTCGTCGTAGTGGGCCGCCACCTCGCGCCACCGGTCCCAGGCGTAGAGCCGGGCGTGGCGGCGGTCCTCGTCCGTGCGCGGCGGGTCGTCGACCTGGCGGCTGCGCAGCCACTGCTGCCACTCCTGGTGGGCGGCAGGGTCGGCCGCGAGGTCCTCGCCCGCCCGGCGGGCAGCCTCGGCCCGCTGGTCCCGGGTGAGGGCCGCGGTGATGTACGCGGCCGGCCGGGCGGGGCGCCAGTCGACCGCCAGGCCGACGAGTTCTGCGGCGACGTCATGCGGCTCCAGGCCCCGGTCGATCAACGGGCGGAGGGCGAACGCCAGGCGGCGGAGCCCTTCTCGCTGGGTCCAGCCGACGAGCGGCCGGACCTGCCGGGCGACCTCGATGTCGTGGGCCACCTGCCATGGGCTGCGACGCGACGCACCGCAGCCGTTCCTGGCCTTCCGGGGAGTTGTCGCTCTCGCGCGCGCCGCGCGGGTGCGCGAGGTGTAGTTCAACCACCTATCCGGATCAGCAACGGATGAGTCGGGGTACGGCCCAGGAGAATGGGGTGCACGCCCTGCCTGACCGTGTGCGCCCGGCCGCTCGTCGTCCACAGGGCGCTGCTTCCTGTGGACGGTTTTCTGCACGAGTGCCCGTCCCTCGTCCGTCACCCCGACCACGCGGGCGCCGTACCCGGTACCGTCGAGCCGGTGCCCCTTCGTACGGTCGTACGCTGCCGGAATCGTCGCCGCGTAGATGGTGGCGGTGGCCGTGTACGGGCGGCCCGGGAGCTGAAGGTTCCTCTTCGTACCGTGTCTCCGCCACGCCAGCGCACCCAGCTCCCGCAGCACCCGGACATGCCGCTTCACCGTCGCCGTCGACGTTCCGCACCGGGCGGCCGTGCCTTCGAGGTCGTACAGCACGAAGCCCAGCCGGTAGTCCATCCGCGCCGCGAGGTCCCGGGCCACGGTCAGCGTCGTCTCCCCCGCGCGCGCGTGCAGGCCCGAGCCGATCAGCCATGTCACGGCAGACAGCCATGGACGCGGACGGGCGTGCCGGGCAGGGGTCGAGTCCACCTCCTGGAGGGCGCGGGGAACGGGGTCCCATACCGGATCAGGGCATGGCGAAGGAGCGCAGCGCGAAGCCGCGCCGGTGGTACGACGCATCAGGGTCCGTGGGGGTAGGGCAGGCCGACGGCCGGGCCTGCCGGTGGATCTCGCGGGTGGTCAGGCCTGAATCGCCGTGTGGGGGCGCGCAGAAGGCTGTGGGGTGGCCTCCGCATCCACGGCGAGCGTGAACCACACCGCCTTGTGGCTGGGAGAGCAGCACCCGCAGACGTCCGACCCCCAGGCCAGGGCGAGTTCCTCCAGGAGGAAGAGTCCCCGCCCGCACTCCTGCGCGTGACCCGCGCGGATCGACCCGTCGGACGGGGCGCCTGCCGAAGGCGCGGTCCAGGGCGTGTCGTCGGCGACGGACACGGTCACCTGCTCCCGGCTGATCGTCACATGCACACGGATCAGTGAAGTGCGGGTATGACGATGGGCGTTGGCCACGACCTCGGTCACGCAGAGGCGGGCGTCGTCGACGATGCCGCTGTGCGGGGTGCCGGTGAGCAGTGAGGCGACGAAGTGCCGGGCGATCCCGGCGGAACGCGCGGTGTTGGGCAGGGAGAGCCGGTAGCTCTCGCCGTCCTGACAGTGCGGCGATGCGGAGGGTGCGGTGGCGTTGACGCTGGTCATGTCGTTCTCCCCACGTGGTGCGATCCGAACGCGCACGCGGCTCGTTGACCGGGGTGACGGTCGTGCGGGCATGCCTGTCCCAAAGGGCTTTGGGGCGGCTGCACTTCGGCTTCATCGCTGCGGCGCTGTGATGGGGCAACCGTAGCGAGAGCACCTCAAGTGTGAGGTGCTAATGGGTAACGTGATGGGTAAAGTGAACCCCGTCGGGTGACGGGTCACACTGGGGCCCGATAAAAGGGAGTCCGATGGCATCGAGGAAGGCGCCCACTGCGCGCCAGCGCCGGTTGGGCACGGAGCTGCGCAGGCTTCGGGAGCGCACCGGTTTGTCGCTCACTGCGGCGGCAGCGGTACTGGGGACGGACCGCACCACTGTCAGCAACAGTGAAGCGGGGCGATTCGGCGTGAGTGCGCAACGAGTGCGCACGTGGGCCGGTCACTATGAGTGCCCGGACACCGCATACGTCGACGCCCTGGCCGACATGGCTGAGGAGCGCACGAACGGGTGGTGGGAGGACTACCGGGCTGACCTGTCCAGCAGCGCGCTCGATCTGGCGGAACTGGAGCACCATGCCGTAGGCATTCGGTCGGTCCAGATCATGTATATGCCGGGGCTGTTGCAGAACGAGTATTACGCGCGTGCCGTGTTCGCGGAAGTTGTGCCGCCCCTGAGCCCGGAGCGCCTCCGGCGTCAGCTTTCGCACAGGCTGCGCCGCCGCGACGTACTGGACGGAGAGGGTGCGCCCGCCTGCACGTTCCTCATCCATGAGGCCGTGTTGCGGATGACGTACGGCGGCTCAGGCGTGGCGCGCGGTCAACTCGGGCATCTGCTCACGGAGTCGGGGCGGGACAACGTCACGGTCCGGGTCATCCCCTTCTCGGCGGGCGGCTTCCCGGAGATCGGCAGTTCGACACAATACGTCTACGGGCCCGTCCCGCAGCTCGACACCGTGCAGACGGACACTGCGACCGGACCGGCGTTCATCGACGCAGAAACGCGCCTCGTGAACTACCGAGCCGTGCTGGACAGGATCGAGAGCCGGGCTCTAGACCCCGAGAGCTCGCAGGATTTCATCCGCGGAATCGCAGAGAGCATGAAGGAGTGACAAGCATGGACATCCAGTGGCGCAAGTCCTCGAAGTCCTCAGGAGCGGAGGGCAACAACTGCCTCGAACTCGCCGAACACGAAGGCGAGATACTGCTGCGTGAGAGCGACAACCCGGACGTGGTCGTCCGCACCACCCGGGCCAAGCTCCGTGCCTTCCTCGGGGGTGCGAAGGAGGGTGAGTTCGACGACTTGGCCTAGCCGCTCATGGAGTTGGGCCCAGCAGATGCTCTGTACATGGGGTGGCTCGCCGGGGCCGGCCAGGAGGGTTACCGAGTAGTCCTGCTGGGGTCACACCTGCTGTGTTCGGTGGTCACTGCCTTCCGGCGAAGCCGGGACCGGCCTGTCCTCGGTGGGGCTGGCGCGGCGCGCGTTCAGGCTGGTTGTGACGATACTTCGGCGGTGTGCTTGCTCAGTAGGCCCGCGAGGAGCATGACGAGCAGCCCGGCCCCGACACCGCACAGGGTCCACAGCACGCGGTACCCCTCGGCCGTGTAGTCGGAGGGCTGGGGCAGGTCGACCAGGATCAGCGCGCCCGCGGCGACGGCAGCACAGTAGAGCGCGTAGTTCCAGAAGCGAATCCCCGCCCCGTGCATGAACAGGACGAGCGCGACCACTTCCAGTGCACGCTCGATCGCGAACAGCCTCAGTCCATCTTCGCTGGTCGGGATCAGCAACAGCAAGGCGGCCGTGACGGCGCCGATGAGCGCGCCTGCGAGGCGCTGCACGGCGATCAGGGTGCTCTGTTCCAGGCTTGGTTTCATCGCGACCATGGCCGCGATGGGCATCCAGTAGCCGTGAGGGAGGTTCAGGCCGAACGCCAGTGCCACGGTGCCGGCGATGACCAGCGCGCGCAGGAGCGCGAACATGACCAGGGGCCGGGTGAGTGGCTTTCGTGCGGTGTCGCCGGGGAGTTCCGCGAACGGCTGGGGTCGCTCGCCGCGTCCGCGGATAAGCCACGCGATGGACGTCGCAGCCATCCACAGCGCCGCTCCACCGGCCCAGGCGAGGACCTGGGCCCAGGTGTAGCTGGTGATGCGGGCGTGGTGGTGGAAACTGGACGCGAGCCCGAGGGCGATGATGAACCAGAGGTTCAGCAGCATGCCGGTCACGAACCTGCGCACACCGAACGCGGCCCCCAGCCCGGCCACCATTGTGACTGCGAAGGCCGCGAGGACCAGCCAGCCCCAGGCATCCCCGCCGATACCGAAGCCCAGCGCGGTGATCCCGGCACCGACCAGGGCGAAGACCGCGATGTGCCGGGCGCGGTTCGCGAAGCTGCCTCCCGGGTCGTCCAGCCAGGCGAAGAGCAGTCCGAACAGCGCGCTGAGCAGGTACAGCTCGTGCCCGATCGCCCAGAAGACCACCAGCGGCACCAAGGCGATGTCCAGGAACAGTACGGCCCGTGGCAAGAGCCTCGTGACCTGCATGGTCTGTTGGACAGGCTGGACGCAGGCGGGGCCCCGCAGTTCGCGGCCGAGTTCCGTCGTCGGTTCTGAGTCCGGCCCGGCTCACACCTCCGGCGGCGGCGTCGGCGCCCCGGGCAGCCGGATCGACGCCACCGTGCCGCCGCCCTCCGCCGGGGTCAGCGCGATCTCGCCGCCCGCCTGCTGGACCGTGCGGGCGACGATGGACAGGCCGAGGCCCGAGCCGGGCAGCTGGCGGGCGGACGGGGAGCGCCAGAAGCGGTCGAAGACGTGCGGGAGGTCCTCGGCGGGGATGCCGGGTCCGTGGTCCCGCACGGTCAGCTCGCCGCGGTGCAGGGCGACCTCGATCGTCCCGCCCGCAGGGCTGAACTTCACCGCGTTGTCCAGGACGTTGACGACCGCCCGCTCCAGCGCGGCGGGTTCGGCGCGTACGTACCAGGGGGCCAGCTCGGCGGTGATGGTCAGCTCCGGGCCGCGCAGCCGGGCGCGCTGCAGGGCGGCGCGGGTGATGTCGTGCAACGCGACCACCTGGAGGGGCCCGGGCTGGGCGGCGTCGGGGCGGGAGAGCTCCTGGAGGTCGCCGATGAGCGCGGCCAGCTCCGTCATCTGGGCCTTGACCGAGGACATCAGCGCCTTGCGGTCCTCGGGCGGGATGGCACGGCCCGTGTCGTCGCTCCGGGCGAGCAGCTCGATGTTCGTACGGAGCGAGGTGAGCGGGGTACGCAGCTCGTGACCCGCGTCGGCGATGAGCTGCGACTGGCGGTCGCGGGACGTGGCCAGGGACTCCGTCATGGCGTTGAACGAGCGGGACAGGCGGGCGATCTCGTCCTCGCCCTCGACCGGGATGCGGACGGTGAGGTCCTCGGTCTCGGCCACGTGTGCGACGGCGTGCGCGAGGTCGTCCACCGGGCGCAGGCCGGTGCGGGCGATCCACAGGCCGGCCGCGCCGGCGCCGACGACGCCCACCCCGGAGACCAGGAGGAGGACCAGCGCGAGTTCCTTGAGCGGATCGGTGACCTGGTCCATCGGCATCGCCACGGAGACGGCGACTCCGGCCTGCCCCCCGGGCGTCGGGGTCGAGGTGTAGACGCGCATCTCGGTGCCGTCCTCGGCCTCGGTGGTGTGGACAGCACTCTGGCGCAGTCCGGCCGCGACGGCGCGGTCCTCGGTCTGCACGGGGATGGCGGTCTTGTCCGGCTGGGTGCAGGGGTCCGTGCCGGTCGCCGAGACCAACTGGATCGTGTACGGGGTCGGCAGCAGGCGAAGGTCGTCCGGCAGTTGTCCGGAGCAGCCCAACTGGAGCAGCCGGATCGTGTCTCCGTTGGGCTTGACCTGGCTGAGTGTCGTGTCGAGTTGCTCGGTGAGCCGGTCCTTGGTGGTCAGCCAGCACGCCGCGGCCACCGCCGCCACCGCCACCGCGACGGCCATGGCGACCAGCAGGGCGAGCCGCGAGCGGAGCGGGAGGGCGCGGAGCCGGCGGGGGAGGCCGGTCACCCGTCACCGCCGCCGGAGCGCAGGGCGTAACCGACGCCCCGCACGGTGTGCACGAGGCGCGGCTCGCCGCCCGCCTCCGTCTTGCGGCGCAGGTACATCACGTAGACGTCCAGGGAGTTGGAGCTGGGTTCGAAGTCGAAGCCCCAGACGGCCTTGAGGATCTGCTCCCGGGTCAGCACCTGCCGGGGATGGGCCAGGAACATCTCGAGCAGGGTGAATTCGGTGCGGGTGAGCTCCACCCGGCGCGTCCCACGGGTGACCTCGCGGGTGTTCAGGTCCATGCGGAGGTCCGCGAAGGACAGCACGTCGTCGTCGGGAAGGGGCCCGCCCGCCGCGACCGCGTAGGAGCTGCGGCGCAGCAGGGCGCGGATGCGGGCGAAGAGCTCGTCCAGCTCGAAGGGCTTGACGAGGTAGTCGTCGGCACCGGCGTCGAGGCCGGTGACCCGGTCGCCGACGGTGTCTCGGGCGGTGAGCATCAGGATGGGCGTGGTGGACCCGGTGGACCGGATGCGACGGGCGGCAGTGAGGCCGTCCATGCGGGGCATCTGGATGTCCAGGACGATCAGGTCGGGGGCGTACGACTCGGCCTTGGCGAGGGCGTCGTAGCCGTCCACGGCCACCTCCGTCCCGTAACCCTCGAACGCGAGACTGCGCTGCAGGGCCTCGCGCACGGCGGGCTCGTCGTCGACGATCAGAACGCGCTGCGGATCGTCTTCGGCGGGGCTCATCGCTTCGTCCTCTTCCTTCGGCGTGACGGGTCCTGTCTGCTGCGCTCTCAGCCTCGCACGGCCGCCGCACGGCGTCGCGCGGCGCGTCGGCCACGGCCGGTGGCACTGCGGATCTCGGGCGGACGGGCGGAAGTGGGGGCGGACGCGGCCGAGGCGGCCAGTTCGGTGGCCAGCGCGAGCGGCAGGGCCAGATCGGACGGGCCGGCGGCCACGGGGGTGGTGTCGGGGTTCATGGAGACCTCCTCGTCAGGAGCCGTCGCCGGCGCGCAGGGCGTCCAGGTCGGCCTTGAGGGTGTTGACCGGGATGGCGAAGCCGAGGCCCACGCTGCCCGCCGCCGAGCTTCCCGAGGTGCTGGACGAACTGGGCGAGTACATCGCGGAGTTGATGCCGATGATCTCGCCGTTCATGTTGATCAGGGCGCCGCCGGAGTTGCCGGGGTTGAGCGAGGCGTCGGTCTGCAGGGCCTTGTACGTCGTCTTGGACGAACCGGTGTCACCGTTGAACTGCTGGCCGCCGAACTCGAACGGCCAGTCCTGACCGCCCTGTTGCTGTTGCTGGCCCTGGCCCTCGTCCTTGGCGACCGTGACGTCGCGGTCGAGCGCGGACACGATGCCGCTGGTGACCGTGCCGGTCAGGCCCTCGGGCGAGCCGATCGCGACGACCTGGTCGCCCACCTTCACCGAGGAGGAGTCGCCGAGCGAGGCCGTCTTCAGTCCGCTCGCACCCTGGAGCTTGATGAGCGCCAGGTCCTTGTCGGCGTCCGTGCCGACGACATCGGCGGTGTACGTCTTGCCGGTGCTGAGGGCCACCTCGATCTTGGAGGCGCCGGAGATGACGTGGTTGTTGGTGACGATCTCGCCGCCCCCCGTGATGACCACGCCGGAACCGGTGGCCTCGCCGGACGAGGAGGTGGCGCTGATCTCGACTATGGCCGGCGACACGGCCGCCGCCACACCGGAGACGGTACCGGCACTGCTCTGCGAGACGGTGGTCCCGTTGACGACACCGCCGGAGCCTGTGCTGCCGGAGCCACCGCCGGCGAGCTCGCCGATGAGGGTGGCGGTGCCACCGCCGACCGCCGCCGCGGCGATCGCCACGGCAGCCAGCAGGGCGAGCGGGCGCTTGACCCGACGCTCGGACTTCGGGGCGTCCGGGGCGGGCCGGGGCGCCGGTGCGGGCCAGGCGTGGGCGGCGGCGGGCACCTCGGCGGTCGGCCGCTCGGGCGCGTAGGCCGGGGGCGGCGGGTAGGCCGCCTCGCCACCGGCGTACGGGTCGCCGCTGTGCGAGCCCGTGCCGTACGGGTCGCCGCCGTACGAACCGTTGTCGTACGAGCCTGTGCCGTACGAACCGTTGTCGTGCGAGGGAGGCATCGGGTACTCGCCGCTCGGGCGGTGGCTGTCGGTCATGTCTACGAGAGTGGCCAGCGAACATGAGAGCAGCCTGAGTACGTCCTGAGAAGCCCGGCAGAACCGTGTATGCCCTATATAAGAAAGCGTTCCGCTACCGTTCGGTGACCGTCGGTTCGCCGCAGCCGCACGAGCGGCGCACCACCAGTGCGGAGGGGAACTGCTTCAGCCGCTCGCGCCGTGACCCCGAGACCCGCAGGGAGTCGTCGAGGACCAGGTCCACGGCCGCACGGGCCATCGCGGGGCGGTCGGAGAAGACCGTCGTCAGCGGCGGATCGGTCAGCCCCGCCTCCTTCACGTCGTCGAAGCCCGCGACCGCGAGTTCACCCGGTACGTCGATCCGCAGCTCGCGCGCGGCCCGCAGCACACCGATGGCCTGGTCGTCCGTCGAGCAGAAGATCGCCGGGGGCCTGTCGGGCCCGGAGAGCAGCTTCAGGGCCACCTGGTAGGCGTCGTAGCGGTTGTACGGGGCGTGGAAGAGGCGGCCCTCCGTCGGCCGCCCCGCCTCCTGCATCGCCCGGCGCCAGCCCTCGATGTGGTCGGCGACCGGGTCGCCGACGACCGGGGTCGACTCCGTCCCGCCGAGGCACGCCACGTAGGCGTTGCCGTGTTCCAGCAGGTGGCGGGTGGCGAGCTGGGCGCCGCCGACGTCGTCGGTGACGACCGCGACGTCGTCGATCGCCTCGGGGCGTTCGTGGAGCAGGACGACGCGGGCGTCCCATGCCTCTATCTCGGCCGCCGCCCGTTCGCTGGGGCCCTGGCTGACCAGGATCAGCCCGGAGACCCGCATTCCGAGGAAGGCCCGCAGGTAGTGGACCTCGCGCTCGTCGCGGTAGTCCGAATTGCCGACGAGCACCATTTTCCCGCGCTCGGCAGCCGCCTGTTCCACCGCGTGCGCCATCTCGGCGAAGAACGGCTGCCGGGCGTCCGGCACGATCATCCCTATGAGATCGGTGCGCCGCGAGGCCATCGCCTGTGCGACCCGGTCGGGCCGGTAGCCCAACTCCGCGATCGCGGCGAGCACCCGCTCGCGCGTGGCCGGGGCGACCGGCCTGGGTCCGTTGTTGATGACGTAGCTGACGACCGCTGTCGAGGTCCCCGCCAGTCTCGCCACATCGTCCCGCGTCACCTTGGCCACGCGCGGCAGTCTACGCGGATCGACCTACCGCTTGGCAGGCCGGACCGGGGCTTCTTCGGCTGTGTCCGTCTCGGCGGACTGCTCCGAACGGGTGACCGGCTCGCCCACGGGCTCCGACGCCGCCCTGGCCTTGGCCTCCTCGGCTGAGCGGTCCACCTTCTCGGGTGTGACGAAGCGGTAGCCGACGTTGCGTACGGTGCCGATGAGCGACTCGTGCTCGGGGCCGAGCTTGGCCCGCAGCCGCCGCACGTGGACGTCGACGGTGCGGGTGCCGCCGAAGTAGTCGTACCCCCAGACCTCCTGGAGCAGTTGGGCGCGGGTGAAGACCCGGCCCGGGTGCTGCGCGAGGTACTTGAGGAGCTCGAACTCCTTGAAGGTCAGGTCGAGGACCCGGCCCTTGAGCTTGGCGCTGTACGTCGCCTCGTCGACCGAGAGGTCGCCGTTGCGGATCTCCATGGGGGAGTCGTCGGCCGTGATCTGCTGGCGGCCGGTGGCCAGCCGCAGCCTGGCCTCGACCTCGGCGGGACCCGCGGTGTCCAGCAGCACGTCGTCGATGCCCCAGTCGGCGGTGACGGCCGCGAGGCCGCCCTCCGTCACGACGAGGATCAGCGGACAGCCCGGCCCGGTGGACCGCAGGAGCTGACACAGCGAGCGCACCTGCGGGAGGTCGCGGCGGCCGTCGATGAGAATGACGTCGGCACCCGGGGTGTCGACGAGCGCGGGTCCCTCGGCGGGGGCGACCCGCACGCTGTGCAGCAGAAGGCCGAGGGCGGGGAGCACCTCCGTCGACGGTTGAAGGGCATTCGTCAGAAGCAGCAGTGAACTCATCGCCGCCCACCTGCCTGGGTCGTCGGTCGATCGTGCACGTTCAGCTCGCCCATTACGTCGGTCCTCCTCGTTCCCTGCGAGAGGGGCACTCCCGGGTCGGACCCGGGGGAGTATGCGGCACTGCTTCGTACTCCCGTACGGCCATCACCTGCGACGGCCGTCATACGGTTTTCACTGTGCGGTCCCGCGCCCCGGGGACCGCTGAGCTTGCCGAAACGCTGCCGTAACAACGCTCGGAAAGCACAAAAGGATCCGGGGGCTGCTTTGCCCGGATCCTCTTCGCAGCAGAATAGCCCACATGAGTTCGTTGTCCGAGGGCCGATTCCCGAGTTCTTCTGTTCCCTCGATCACGCGGGCGCCCCGGCGCGCCAGGTTGCTGACCGGTGACGGGGTCCTTATCGAGGCGGTGTACACCCCGTGTACGGCGGGTTCCGGGGCCCCCGGGGGCGCCGTCCCCGCCGGGACCGCCGTGGTCCTCGCGCACGGCTTCACCGGCTCCGTCGACCGGCCGGCGCTGCGGCGGGCGGCTGAGGTGTTCGCCCAGCGTGCGGCCGTGATCACGTTTTCCTTCCGTGGTCACGGAAGGTCCGGCGGACGGTCCACGGTGGGCGACCGCGAGGTGCTGGACCTGGCGGCCGCGGTCACCTGGGCGCGGTCGCTGGGACACCGGCGCGTCGTTACGGTCGGCTTCTCGATGGGCGGTTCCGTGGTGCTCCGGCACGCCGCTCTGTATACGGCGCCGGAAACCGGCGGATCCGGGATCGAGGACGAGAACGCGGGCTTGGTGGCGGGGGCCGAACGGGTGCAGCGGCGCACTGAGGCGCACAGGGCGCATGAGGGGCGCGCGGAGGCGCATTCAGGCGCGTATAACGACGCGCATACGGACGCGGTCGTCGCCGTGAGTGCACCGGCCCGCTGGTACTACCGCGGCACCGCCCCGATGCGCCGCCTGCACTGGGTCGTCACCCGGCCCACGGGCCGGCTCGTGGGCCGCTACGGCTTCCGTACGCGGATCCACCGCGAGGACTGGGACCCCGTGCCGCTCTCGCCGGTGGAGGCCGTCCCGCTGATCACCGCACCGCTGTTGATCGTGCACGGCGACCGGGACCCGTATTTCCCCGTCGACCACCCCCGGATGCTCGCGGAGGCTTCGCGGGACGGAGCGGAACTCTGGCTGGAACACGGCATGGGGCACGCCGAGAACGCCGCTGACGGGAAACTGCTGGCCCGTATCGCCGACTGGACGGAGTCGGCGTGATCCATGATGGACAGTCGACGCACGACGAAAGGGGTGCCGCCATGGCAGCGGGGACGATCCGCTACTGGGCCGCGGCCAAGGCCGCCGCAGGGACCGCGGAGGAGCCGTACACGGCGCGGACACTCGCCGAGGCGCTCGACGGGGTGCGCGAACGGCACCCCGGTGAGCTGACGCGCGTACTGCTCCGATGCTCGTTCCTGATCGACGGGAATCCTGTGGGGACCCGTGGTCATGAGACCGTACGGCTTGCCGAGGGCGGCACGGTCGAGGTGCTCCCGCCGTTCGCAGGAGGGTGAACCGCAGACCATGAGCAACAGCGATCAGCAGTATCCGTACGACCCGGGACACGCGCAGCATCAGGGACAGCAGTCCTACGACCCGTCCCACGGGCAGCAGGAACACCGCCCCGCGCACGACGCTCGGCCCGCGCAGGACGCCGCGTACGACGGCCGGCCTCCGCAGCAGCCGGTGCACGGGCAGCAGTCCTACGACCCGGCGCACGGGCAGCAGGGGCGGTCCGGCTACGACCAGGCCGCGCAGGCCGCCGCGTACGGGCAGCCCGCTCAGCCCGCGTACGGGCAGCAGCAGCCGTACGGGCAGCAGCAGGGCCAGCAGCGGCCGTACGCCCAGCAGCAGTCGTACGGGCAGCAGCAGGGCCAGCAGCGGCCGTACGCCCAGCAGCAGTCGTACGGGCAGCAGCAGGACCAGCAGCAGCCGTACGCCCAGCAGCAGCCCGCCGTGTACCCGGAGCAGGGAGTTCCCCGGGCCCCGGCGGACCAGGGTGTGACCCAGACGTGGCAGGGCCAGACCTGGGACACCCAGTACCAGCCGACGGTCCAGCCGCAGCACCGCGCCGCGCCCGTCGCCCCTGCCGCGCCCGCAGCGCAGAGCTCCCAGGGCGCCTATCCGCTGCCACCCGAGGCCCCGGTGGCCCCGGCGGCACCGCCTGCCCCGGCGACCCCGGACGCCCGGGCGGCAGCCTCCGCCCACGCCGACTACAGCGCGCCCAGCACCCTGGGCAACAGCCGGATCACCGACGCCCAGCGGGCCCGCGCCGAGGGACGTTCGCCGATCATCGCGCCGGGGATGCAGCCCGCCGCGATCACCGCGGGCCTCGGCCTGCTCCTCGCGCTCGGCGCCGCGATCGGGGCCTACGCGCTGCTCGTCCCCCTGGTACTGCTCCAGGCCGTGACGGCCGCGGGATGGTTCCGGCTCAACGGCATGTGGCCGGCCAGGCAGGGCATCATGCTCGCGTTCGCCGGCGGTGTCGTGGCCGACGCCGCTCTGCTCGCGGCGGGCCGGAGCAACGCCCCGGCGGCCATCCTCGGCACGCTCGGTGTCTGGGTGCTGCTCACCCTCGTCCTCCAGCTGCGCAGCCGCGCCGGAGCCGACGAGCGGATGTACGGCCTGACGGCGACCGTCGCGTCGGCCGCGCTCGCCGTGCTGGCCGCCGGGCACCTGGCGGCCGTGCCGGACGCGGTGACGGTGGGCGGCGTCGCGGTCGCGGCGGCCGTGCTCGTCAGGGCCCTGCCGTTGCCCGGACCGGCTTCGGTCGTCGTGGCGCTGCTCGCCTCGGCGGGGGCGGGCCTGGCCGCCGGGGTGTTCACGGACTTCGGCGCGCAGTCCGCGTTGCTCGGGTTCGCGGCCGGCGGCTGCGCGCTGATCGGGCTGCGGGTCGCGAGCTACGACTACCCGTCCCGCTTCGTGCACATGACGGCAGGAGTCGCACTGCCGCTCACCGCCGCGGCTCCCGCCGTGTATCTGATCGGCCGTGCGATCGCCTGACGACTCCGACGCTCCCCCAACTCCCGCCCCGCAGCAGCCGGGGAACCGGCCGGGCCTTCCACTCGTCGATCACTGCGGGCACACCGCGCGGCGGCAGTAGCCTCACGTGCAACAGGGTCCGGCCGGTCCGAGTAGGGGGAACAACACACATGCGAGCACTGCGCGTACTGCTGATCATCGCCGTGGTGCTGGGCGGCGTCTTCGTCGCCGTGGACCGCGCCGCCGTGTACTTCGCGGAGTCGGAGGCCGAAGGGCGGGTCGCCTTCGGAGGCGCCGAGGCCGGTTCGACCGAGGTCTCCATCAAGGGCTTCCCCTTCCTGACCCAGGTGGCCGACTCGAAGTTCGACCGGGTGGACGTCACGGTGAAGGACATCCGCGCCAGTGCTGCCGGGCGTGAGATACGGATCAGCGAGATCCAGGCCCAGCTGCGTCAGGTCACGCTGGGCGCCGGCTACACCAGCGCGACGGCCTCCCGGGCCACGGGGACGGCCGTCCTCTCGTACGCGGCCCTCACCGAGGCGGCCGACGAAGGTGTCACGGTCGCCTACGGCGGCGACGGCAAGGTCAAGGTCACCGGCTCGGTCCGGATCCCGCTGGTGGAGCAGACGGTCACGCGCAGCGTGCTCTCCACGGTCACCCTGGTCGACGGCGACACCGTCCGGGTGCGCGCCGACGAGGTCCCCGGCGAGGGCATCCCCGGCCTGGAAGGGCTGGTCCGGAAGAAGACCGACTTCGAGCGCGGGATCGGCGGACTGCCCGACGGCCTGAAGCTGGAGAAGATCGAGGTGACACCCGGCGGCCTGGAGATATCGATGTCGGGTGCCGACATCCGGCTCGCGGGATGAAGACCTGACCTGACCTGACCTGACCTGACCTGACCCGGCCGCGGACCGCACCCGGCCGGGCGGGGGCTTCGCGCGGGGGCGGGCCGGACGGCGGATCCAGATGTTGAGACGCCTGGCCCGGCCCGCGGGAGACCGGTGTGCGCCGACCGCCGGATTCCGAGTCACCGAGGCGGTCGATCGCGTCAGCATCTCGCATGACGGACGATCGTGTCTCATCATATGACACGACGGTGACATCTCCGCCCGTACCTCCCTACGATCGGAGGCATGAAGCGACAGGCGGACCTCACGAAGCGGCGGGCAGTAGACCTGTGCCGCGTCGCCGCCATGCTCTGTCGCACCTTCTGAGCGGGACACCCTCCCGTTTCCCCCCGGCCCTTCGACGCTGTCAGGGCCGCACCCGTGCCTTCCGTACGCGTTCCGCCCGAAGCGCCTGCGCGTACACCTCGCACTCCGCTCCATCGCACCACCCCGCCGCAGACTGCCCCGGAGGAGAATCACATGAGCCGCGCAGACGTTCTGGTCGACGCCGACTGGGTCGAGGCCCACATCGACGACCCGCAGGTCGCCATCGTCGAGGTCGACGAGGACACCTCGGCGTACGAGAAGAACCACATCAAGAACGCGATCCGGATCGACTGGACCACGGACCTCCAGGACCCGGTCCGCCGTGACTTCGTCGACCAGGCCGGCTTCGAGAAGCTCCTGTCCGAGAAGGGAATCGGCAACGACACGCTGGTCGTCCTCTACGGCGGCAACAACAACTGGTTCGCCTCGTACGCGTACTGGTACTTCAAGCTCTACGGCCACGAGAACGTCAAGCTGCTCGACGGCGGCCGCAAGAAGTGGGAGCTCGACTCCCGCGACCTGACCGACGCGGTCCCGACGCGCACGGCCACGCAGTACAAGGCCAAGGCCCAGGACGAGTCGATCCGGGCCTACCGTGACGACGTCGTGGCCGCCATCGGCAGCCAGAACCTCGTCGACGTGCGGTCGCCCGACGAGTTCAGCGGCAAGCTGCTCGCCCCGGCGCACCTCCCGCAGGAGCAGTCGCAGCGCCCCGGCCACGTGCCGAGCGCCCGCAACATCCCGTGGTCGAAGAACGCCAACGACGACGGCACGTTCAAGTCGGACGAGGCGCTCAAGGCCCTGTACGAGGACGAGCAGGTGGACCTCTCCAAGGACACCATCGCGTACTGCCGCATCGGTGAGCGCTCCGCGCTCACCTGGTTCGTGCTGCACGAGCTCCTCGGCCAGGAGAACGTCAAGAACTACGACGGTTCGTGGACCGAGTACGGCTCCCTCGTGGGTGTGCCGATCGAGCTCGGCGCCAACAAGTAGTCCCCGCAGTCATTCGTACCGCAGGACCCCGACCAGAAGGACAGAACACCATGTGTGGAGCACAGGCCGGTGGCCCCGACGCTTCGACGATCAAGCCGGGCGAGACGACCATCCAGGGCAGCGTGACCCGCGACGGTGAGCCCGTCACCGGCTACGTCCGTCTGCTGGACTCGACCGGTGAGTTCACCGCCGAGGTCCCGACCTCGGCGACCGGACAGTTCCGCTTCTACGCGGCCGAGGGCACCTGGACGCTCCGCGCCCTGGTCCCGGGCGGCACCGCCGACCGTACGGTCGTGGCGCAGACCGGTGGCCTCGCCGAGGTCGCCATCGCCGTGTAGTTCACGCGCACCGACGGCCGGAGGGCCGCACCCCAGGGGGTTGGACGCCACCTGAGCGGGGTGCGGCCCTTCGTGCCGTCCACATGCGCTCCGGCGCCGGAGCGCTCTACGCTGGACACATGTACGCCCGGCGTAGGCGCGCCTATTTCCTGATGATGGGCGGATGCCTCTTCCTCTTCGTCTCCGCCTGGGCCTTCGTGCGTCTCTGGTCGATTCCGGCGGCCGTCGCGATGTGCGTGGTCGCCATGGTCATACCGCCCGTTGCGGCGATCGTCGCCAACCGCCGGGGGCCTGAGGACCGTTGGTGGGACGACCCGCCGCAGGAGTCCCGGCGCCCCTCGGACTCCCCGCCCTCCCCGTCGTCGGACTCCCCGTCCTCCCCTGAATCCCGGCCACGCTCGCCACGGGAGGAACCCACGGGCGACCCGACGTCCGACGCGTGGTGGGACGAGCTGGACGGCAGGAAGCGCCGCAGGTAGGACGGCGGGCTTCCGAGGGTCAGTAGACGAGGGCCTGGGCGCCGTCCGCCATGGCCTCCTGCACGAAGACCTGGGCCCCTGCGATCCGTACGCCCTGCAGGACGTCCTTCTCCGTGATGTCCCGTCGCGCCGCGCACTGGGTGCAGAGGGTGACCCCGCCACCGGCCAGGATCGAATCGATCAGATCGGGCAGCGGCGCCGCGTGGGGCAGTTCGAACTCGGCGGCGCGCCCCGGCAGCGCGAACCAGGCGGACTCGCCGGTCAGCCAGAGGGAGACCTCCACCCCGCTGGCGACGGCCACGGCCGCCACGGTGAAGGCCTGCGAGCAGCGTTCCGGAGCATCGGCCCCGGCGGTCACCTTGATCACTAGCTTCTTCGGCATGTGCCGAACTGTAATCCGCGGATGGGCAACCTCCCCTGTGACCTGTGGGTCAGTTGTGTGCGCAGGTAAGGGAATCTGCGCCTCAGGTCTCTTGGGGGGACCCTTTTGGAACCGAACGAACCCATTTCCGGCTCGCCGGATGATGAGCAGTCCTCCGCCCCGGGACGCCCGCGTCCACGGGGTCGTACGACCCTGTTGATCGCCGCCGCCGCACTGCTCGGGATCTCCGGCGGCACCGCGGTCGGCTACGGCATCCAGGCGGAGAGGCCGCCGACACCTCTGCCCGCCCTTTCGCAGACGGAGCTGGCGTACCCCGCGAAGGCGCTTCCCGAGGGCGAGGCCCCTGCCCCGCTGCCCGCCTCGCAGGACCGCCAGGTCCGGACCGACGGCGATCTGCGAGAACTGCTGATCGACCGCCCGGCGGGATGGAGCGAGAACGAGAAGGCCGAATGGCTGGACGACGGCTGGATGAGCGTCGGCGCCCTCGCTCATTGGTTCGAAAACGAAGGCGACACGTTCGAGTACTTCCTGGAGTCCGACGTGCGTCGCATCGCAGGGGCTGCCTGGAAGAAGGGCTCGGACCGTGAAGCTACGATCCAGCTCGTCCAGTTCGCCTCCGGGGTGGACAACGCGGCAGCCGAGTTCGCCGACGGTCAGCGCTGGTACGCGTCCGAGACGGAGGGGGGCGGCGGCAACGAGGGCGACCTGGTCAAGGGGAGCGGAGAGGGCCGCTACTACGTCTACGACGTGAACCGGCAGCAGCCCGGCCTCCCGCTCCTCTACCAGGCCAAGGCTGTCATGCACCGCGGCGACATCATGATCGACATCAATCTGTTCGACACCAGGCCGATCAGCAAGAAGGACATCCGGACGCTGGCCGAGCAACAGCTGGAGCGCCTGTGAACGACATCTCCCCTCCCGGGACCTCCGAGGCGGCCCCGCTTCCGGAGACGGCGGACGTCCCGGAGGCGTCCGGCTCTCAGGACGCCCCCGCGCGTCCCGGGCGCGTCCGGCGGAAACTGCTCACGGCCCTTCCCGCCGTGCTGGTGCTCGGCGCCGTCGGCGTCGCCGCCGGTTACACGCACGCCACGGTCGACGAGGCCGACCGCAGCGTGGAGACGACCGTGTGGAGGGTGTCCGCGCGTGAGCCGGGCAAGGACCCCGCGCGGGACACCAGTCGCGGCAAGGCGGACACCGCGCTCAGCAGGCTGATGCTGCCCGTGCCCGCCGGCTACCGGCTCGGCCCGGACGACGGTGAGCACGGCAACGACGGCGAGATGGACGGTAAGCGGGCCGTCGCCGCGATGAAGGAGGGCAACCGCGGGCTCGCGGGCAAGGAACGCCGGGATTACGACAAGCGGATCGACAAGCTGCGGGTGCAGGGTCTCGCCGTCCGTTCGTACACCACCCAGGAGAACGACCTGGAGGTGCACGCCCAGGTCATGCGGATGAAGGACACGAAGGCCGTGCGGAGCTTCTACACCTTCCGGACGGAGCTGTTCGACATCCTGGGGACCTTCCGGAAGGGCCCTGAGATCAAGGGCCACACTCGAAACGCGACCTGCTATCTGCAGCCCGAGGGCGACAGCGAGATCGAGGACATGGTGTGCGCGGCGTACGACGGGGAGCTGAGCATCAGCGTCTCGGCAACCGGCGTCAAGCCCGTCGACAAGGCGGCCGTCGCCGAGCTGCTGAAGGACCAGCTGGAGCACATCAAGTCCCCGGGGGAGTACGTATGACCGAGCAGACGGCCGAACCGGTCGACAAGGCCGCCCCCGAACCGGCGCCCGCAGCGGCCACCCTCCTCCCCCCGGTCCCGCCGCAGATCCCACCGGTCCCTGCACAGGCACCCGCACCCACCACGCCGAGGCCGCCGCGCCGCGTCCTGCGGGCGGCGCTCCGGTGGACGGCCGCCGTGCTGGTGCTCGGCGGGCTCGGCGCGGGGACGGCCGTGGGCATCGCGTCGATGGAGCGCACCGACGTCCCGGGACTCGGCACGCGCGACGACGGGCGCTGGGACTACCCGGAGCTGAGCCTCCCCGCCCTGCCCTCCGGTGCGCCCCGCCCGTTCAGCGACTTCAACACCGCCGAGGTCCACCACGCCGACCTGCGGCGCCTGCTGCTGCCCGCGCCCGCCGGTGCCACCGTGGACAAGAAGCTCGACGGCGGCTGGGTGGACATCGCGCGGTACGCCGCCGAGTACGACAAGGACGAGCGGGCCGCAATGACCCAGCGCCTGGGGGACTCCGCCCTGCGGCACATAGCGGCCCGCGGCTGGACCATGCCGGACGGCACGTCGTCCCGGATCTATCTGCTCCGGTTCAACTCCGTGGCGTACTCCACCGCGTTCCGTGACGAGCTCCTCGAGGACGCCTCCCGGCCGCTTCCGCTCGCCGGGGCGGCCGAGTCCTCCCTCGACGAGGACTGGAGTGTCGTGGACGGGCCCGAATTCACCACGGCGCGGTCCTTCGTCGAGAACGAGGACTACGGGTCCGAGCACGTCCGTCACGCCTATGTGCTGGCCGGGGACACGGTCGCCCTGGTCGTTCAGGCACGCAAGGGTGCGGACGGCACGGAGGCCGTTCCGTTCCACCAGACCGTCGTCCTGCAGAACCAGCTCCTGGGCTGACGCGACCGGCCCGGGAAACCCCGGGCCGCCGTGCCGGGCCCCCACCCATTAGGCTGGGGGCCCGGCCGCCTGCTGCCGTCATGTCGTTCGTTCCGAGGAGCTCCCGTGCTTGAGGCTTTCTTCTCCGCCCTGCTGGTGCTGGTCTGCGTCGGCGTGCTCGCCTTCGCCGCCGTGACCGTGAAGAAGCTGTACCAGGGCCAGCGCTGACCCTCGCCGAACACCTTCCGTACACCCTCACAGATCGTCTGAGCCGCTCATGATCGAGATTCCGTCCGACCTCCACCCGGACCTCGTACCGCTGGCCTTCCTCCTCGGCAACTGGGCGGGCGCCGGCGTCTCCGACTTCCCCGGCGCCGAGAAGTGCAACTTCGGCCAGGAGGTCACCTTCAGCCACGACGGCCGCGACTTCCTCGAATACGTCTCGCACTCCTGGGTGCTGGACGCCGAGGGCAACCAGGTCAAGCCGCTCGAGTCCGAGTCCGGCTACTGGCGCATCGACAAGGACCGCAAGGTCGAGATCGTCATGGTGCGTGACCAGGGCATCGTCGAGGTCTGGTACGGCGAGCTGGCGAAGCAGAAGCCGCAGATCGACATCGTCACGGACGCCGTGGCCCGCACCGCCGCCTCCGGTCCGTACAGCGGTGGCAAGCGCCTCTACGGCTATGTGCACAGCGACCTGATGTGGGTCGGCGAGAAGGCCACCCCCGACGTGGAGCTGCGGCCGTACATGTCGGCGCACCTGAAGAAGGTCGTCACCCCCGAAGAGGTCGCCGCCATGGCGAAGAGCCTCGGGGACATGCCGGACGACGGCATCGCGTTCTTCAAGTAGCCGGTCCGGGCCGCCGCCCGTCCTGCCTGAGCCCTTGGCAACCTTCCCGGTGCCAGGGGCTTTCGCGTGCCCGCGGTGGGGACGAACCCGGTGCCAGCCGGACGGGTGGGGGTTAACAGATATACGTGCACTGCAATGCGCTTGCATCGCCGGGCGGTGCTCGCTACGGTAGGAACACCGCTGCGGAGCCCGTTATCCGGTCTCCCCGGACAACGCGGAACCCCCAGTCGCATTGCGCGCGACTGGGGGTTCCGTAAGCCGTGCTTCGGGCGGCGTGTAAACAGAGGCGGACCCAAAGCGTTCGTCGCCCACCGTACCACGATGGGTGGCGACGCAGTCCAGAGGTGCGCGGCGACAATCCACGGCAGGGGCCGGGAAACAGGGGGGCATCATGGCGGACGCGTGGCCGGAATGGATGGGGCGGGCGTTCTCGGAGCCGAGGATGGAGCCGTACCGGGACGCCTGTGGCGGCGATGCCTCGCGGGCCCTTCGGCTGTACTGGTGGAACGTCGAGGCGTGTGCGGCGCTCTACGGACCGCTCCACTGCCTGGAGCTCGCTCTGCGTAACGCCCTGAACGTGGTGCTGACCGAGCACTACGGGAGGGCGGACTGGTGGGAGGCCGCGCCCCTCAACGCGCAGGGCATGAGGCTCGTGGCCAAGGCCCGCGCGAAGTGCGCCGGCCGCCGGGGCCGCGGACGGCGTCACGTGGGGACGGACAGCGTGGTGGCGGAACTCTCCTTCGGCTTCTGGGCCGCACTGCTCAGCGGCGGCTCCGGCTACGACCGTACGTTCTGGGTGCCGGTGGTCCACAAGGCGTTCCCCCACTACGGAGGGCGACGTGACACCCTGTACGACGAGCTGTGGTCCCTGGTGCTCCTGCGTAACCGGGTCATGCACCATGAGCCGGTGTACATGCGGCACCTCGCTGCGGACCACGCCAAGATCTACCGCCTCCTCGGGTACCTGAGCCCCGCTCTCGTCCCGGAGGCGCGGGCGATGGACCGGTTTCCCGCTGTGCTGCGCCACCGTGGGGCGACCTGTGACGGCAGCCGCCGTCCCCGGTTCTGAGCGACCGGTCCGACCGCACCCGACCGCTCCGGGTTCACCCCGGGGCCACACTGGAGGACTTCGTGGCGCCCACCACCGGACCCCTGGTCACGCGCGCGGACATCGCCCGCCGCACGGCGGTGCGCCGCCCGGCCGTCAGTAACTGGCAGCGCCGTTACGCCGACTTCCCCGAAGCGGTGTCACGGAGCGACGAGGACGTCGAGCTGTTTCCCGAAGCCGAGGTGCAGACCTGGCTGGACCGCCGGATGATCCCCGCCAACGCCCGCCGGGCGGGGGAGGGAGCCGGGGCGACCTACGGTGACCGCTTCCGGCGGAAGGACGCCACGGAGGGGTTCGTCGCCGCGGTCCGCGCGCTGGCGGGAGATCCGCGGCACTTCGGTGACCACATCCCGCACGATCACTACCTGCTGTTCCTGATGGCCCTCGTCCATGTGCGTCAACTGCGTCCGGAGGTGTGGCGCGGCTGTGCGGACCGGCCGGGGGACGTGGTCGGCGCGGTGCGGCACGTCCTGTGGGAAGACGGCGCGTACCGCCTGGCGGACCTCCTCGGCCGGTCGCTCGACAGGTGCCCGCCACACCTGGTCGGGGAACTCGTGGCCGCTCTCGGCACCGCGGCACCGACCGGTGCCTCCGCGCCGGAGGCCGAGGCCGGCGCGGAGGCGTTCGACCTGCTGCTGGCCGCTTACGGCGACGTGGCCGGCGGAACTGCCGGTGAGCTGCCGACCCCCCCGTCGGTGGCCCGCGCGGTGGCCGGGATGCTGATGGCCGGACCGCCCTTCGACGACGGCCCGCCCGTGCGCCTGCACGACCCCTACTGCCGGGCCGGGGAGATGCTGGCCGCTTCGGTCGACGCCGTGCGAGCCTCCGCCCCCGTACCCCCGTCTCTGTCCGTCAGCGGTGCCGGGACGCAGGCCGTGCCGTGCGAGCTGGCGGGCATGAATCTGGCGCAGCGGCACCAGCCGGCCGACCTGCGCACGGAGCGGGGCGCGGACACGGGGAGCCGGTTCGACCGTGTCCTGACGAACCCCCCGTTCAACGCCCGGCTCACCAGGGGCTCCGGGCACGTCGCCCCGCACTGGAGCTACGGGGAACCGCCGGCCCACAACGCCAACTACGACTGGCTCCAGTCCGTGGTCCACAGCCTCTCCGAGCGGGGCCGGGCCTGTGTGGTGATGCCCACCAACGCGGCTTCCTCCGCGCACTCCGGTGAACGGAGGATCAGGCGGGGCATGATCGAGGACGGCGCGGTCGAGGCCCTGGTCGCCCTGCCGCCGCAGCTCTTCCCCGCCACCGCCGTCGCCGTGAGCGTGTGGATCCTGAAGCGTCCGACCGGCAGCTGCCGGGACGTCTTCTTCCTCGACGCGACGGGCCTGGGATCCATGGCGTCCCGCACCCGCCGTGTGCTCGCGACCGAGGACACCGACCTGCTGGTCCGGATCACCGGGTCCCGGGAGGAGCGGAAGGGTCTCAGCCGCGTCGTCGGCATCGACGAGATCCGGGCGCACGGACACTCGCTGAGCGCGACCGCCTACCTGACCACCCTGGCCACCGAGCCGTCCCGGGAGGCGACCGGCGGCCAGGTGCGGGCGCTGGCCGGACGCCTGGCGGAGCTCGGCGACCGTGCACGCGACGTCGACCGGCACATCGAGGCCCTGTTCAAGGAGTACGGACTGTGACCACGGACATCGAGGAGGGCCTGCCTCAGGGCTGGAGGGTCGTCCCCCTGTCGCAGTTGTGCGAGCTGCGGTCCGCCGGGGCCCCGGTGAACGTACTGAAGGAGGTGGAGCCGGGCGCGGTGCCGTTGGTGAGGCCCGCCGATCTGCGGGAGCGCCGGATCGTCCACTCAGGCACCGCCTTCGTCGGCGCCGAGCAGGCCGAGGGGCTGACCCGCGGACGCGTCCGCGCGGGGGACGTCCTCGTCACGCGCACCGGCACGGTGGGGCGCGTCGCCCTGGTCACCGATGCGGAGACCGGGTGGTTCCACAACACCCACGTGCTCTGTCTGCGGCCGGCCGACACGGCGTCCGCACCCTACCTGGCGGGCTTCCTGGCCGGACCCGGAGCCGCGGCCTGGATGAACGGCCACGCTGCCGGAAGTGCCATCCGCTCGATCACCGTCGGCACGCTGGCCGGTCTGCCGGTCGTGCTCCCCCCGCCCGGTGAGCAGCGGCGGATCGGCGCCGTGCTCGGCGCTCTGGACGAGAAGATCCGTGTGCACGAGGAGATCGCGCGTACGACGGGACTGCTGCGCGAGTCCCTCGCCGGTCTGCTGATGGGCGGGAACCCGTCCGTGCCCCCGAAGTGAGCTCGACTCCGCCCTACACTGGGCCTGTGGTGAGCACCGACTGGAAGACCGATCTTCGGCAGCGCGGCTACCGGCTGACGCCGCAGCGTCAGCTTGTCCTGGAAGCCGTCGACACCCTGGAGCACGCGACACCCGACGACATCCTCTGCGAGGTGCGCAGGACGGCGTCGGGCGTGAACATCTCCACCGTCTACCGGACCCTGGAGCTTCTGGAGGAGCTCGGGCTGGTCAGCCACGCCCACCTCGGGCACGGCGCCCCGACGTACCACCTGGCCGACCGCCACCACCACATCCACCTCGTCTGCCGGGACTGCACGAACGTCATCGAGGCCGACGTCGACGTGGTCGCCGACTTCACCGCGAAGCTGCGGGGTGCCTTCGGCTTCGAGACCGACATGAAGCACTTCGCGATCTTCGGGCGCTGCGCCGACTGCACGGCGAAGGCGGCAGAGGCCGGGCCGGCGGAAGGACCCGGGAGCGCGCGGTAGACACGGGCGCCCGGGTCGTACGCTGGTCGCATGAAGAGCCCACTGCTGTCCCTGCCCGGCGCCGTCCCCGCCGAGGGGCGCGACGAAGGCGTCGCCGCGCACTACGGCGACCTGTTCCGTGAGCAACGCGCACTCGCCGACGGCAGCGGTCTCGTCGACCTCTCGCACCGGTCGGTCGTCACGGTCACCGGTGACGACCGGCTGAGCTGGCTGCATCTGCTGCTCACCCAGCACGTCAGCGACCTCGCGCCGCACCAGGCGACGGAGGCGCTGATCCTCTCCGCCAACGGGCACATCGAGCACGCCCTCTATCTGGTCGACGACGGCACGACGGTGTGGATGCACGCCGAGCCGGAGACCAGGGGCGAGCTGATCGCGTACCTGGAGTCGATGAAGTTCTTCTACCGGGTCGAGGTCGCCGACCGTACGGAGGACTTCGCCGTCGTGCACCTTCCGGCCGGTTCCATCGCCGAGGTCCCGGACGGTGCGGCCGTGCGGGAGACGGCGCACGGCCGTGACCTCTTCCTGCCCCGGGCCGACCTGGAGGAGTATGCCGCCGAGCACGGACCCGTGGCCGGGATCCTGGCGTACGAGGCGCTGCGCGTGGAGGCGCACCGCCCGCGGCTCGGCTTCGAGACCGACCACCGCACCATCCCGCACGAGCTGGGCTGGATCGGTACCGCCGTGCACCTGCAGAAGGGCTGCTACCGGGGCCAGGAGACGGTGGCCCGTGTCCACAACCTGGGGAAGCCGCCGCGTCGCCTCGTCTTCCTGCACCTCGACGGCAGCGAGGTCCATCTACCCGGCCACGGGACGCCGGTCCGGCTCGCGGCCGACGGTGAGGAGGGCCGCCAGCTCGGCTTCGTCACCACCTCGGCCCGCCACCACGAACTGGGACCGATCGCCCTGGCACTGGTGAAGCGGAACGTAGCGGTGGACGCGGAGCTGATCGTGGGGGACACCGCGGCGGCGCAGGAGACGGTCGTCGAGCCGTAGGGGGAGCCGCGCGTGGTGCACCCCGCCACCACACCTCCCCGCCGCTGCACCTCGACAGGGGTGCGCCCCGCCGCTACACCTCGACCAGCACGGTGAACGGGCCGTGGTTCGTGAGCGAGACCCGCATCTCCGCCCCGAACCGGCCCGTCTCCACCTGCGCGCCGAGGGCGCGCAGTCGTGCCACCACCTCGTCGACCAGCGGCTCGGCGATCTCGCCGGGCGCGGCGGCGTTCCAGGTGGGCCTGCGTCCCTTCCTGGCGTCCCCGTAGAGCGTGAATTGCGAGATGACGAGAAGGGGCGCGTTCACGTCCGAGCAGGACTTCTCGCCCTCCAGGATCCGCAGGGTCCACAGCTTGCGGGCGAGCTGCGCCGCCTTCTCCGCGGTGTCGCCGTGAGTGACCCCCACCAGCACACACAGGCCCTCGCCCACGATCTCGCCGACCGTCCCGGTCCCCGACGGATCGTCCGCCGCGCCCGCGACGGTGACGCTCGCACCGTCCACTCTCTGTATCACTGCACGCATACAGACCAACCTATCTTGGGCCGAACGGGTACAGAGCACCTGCATGAACACCGTGCGTAGTGGCACCATGCACGATGTCGGTGTGCCGACGCACCGGTCGAGGGGACGGAACAACATGACGACACGTGGAACCGGGCCATCACCCGGTGCCGTACCAGTGACACGGGCGGCCGCCGGCCGGCGGTCCCCGGTGCAGCGGACCGGTGAAGCCCCCGGCCAGCCGGCCGCGCCCCCCGCGCAGGTGCCGGGATCGGTTTCCGTGCCCGGGCAGACCGCGGGCGGTGCGGTCGAAGGGCTGGCCTCCGTGCGTCCCCAGCCGGAGTTCGGCGGGCTGCGGCTGCCGGACCTGCGCACGCTGCGCCGTGACGCCCAGCGCGACGAGGCGGACCTCAGCTACGTACGCCGTCTGGTCCAGGGCCGCATCGACATCCTCCGGGCCGAGCTCGCCCGCCGGGCGGGCCCCGAGTCGCCCGTGGTGGACCGGCTCTCGGAGATCCTCGCCGACACCCCGTCCGTCCACCGCTCCTCGGTCCGGCACGTCACCCTCACGACGCCGCGCAGCGACGAGTACCGGCAGCTGGCGGCGGACACGCTGGCGGAGGTCGAGCTGTCCGACCTCGGTGCCCGGACGGACGAGGAACTGCTCACCGCCATGGGGCGGCTCGTCCGCTACGAGCGGCAGGTGTCCCGGCGCCGTCACCGGCTCCAGCGGACCGTCGACGATTGCAGCGCGGAGATCGCCCGCAGGTACCGTGACGGGGAAGCACAAGTAGAGGACCTGCTCGCCTGAAGCGACCCTTCCGGGGGCGGGTCACGCCCGCCCCCGGAAGGCCGCCCACCCCATGACCTCCTCCATAGCCCCGTCCTCGTCCTCGCCCTCCGTGCATCCGGTCCTGGCCGAGGTCGTGCGGTCCGGTTTCACCGAGGGCAGCCACCGGGGGTCGCTGGTCGTCCTCGCCGCCGACGGGAGCGTGGAGCTCGCGCTCGGCGATCCGGCGGCCCCGGTCTTCCCCCGTTCGTCGAACAAGCCGATGCAGGCCGCCGCGATCCTGCGGGCCGGTCTCGACCTCTCGGGGGAGCGGCTGGCACTGGCCGCCGCGAGCCATTCGGGGGAGCCCTTCCACCTCGACCTGGTGCGCACGATGCTCGCCGAGCACGGGCTCGACGCCGATGACCTGCAGACGCCGCCCGATCTTCCGCTGGACCCGGTCGAGGCCGAGGCGTACCTCGCCGCCGGGGGTGTGCGGGAGCCGATCACCATGAACTGCTCCGGCAAGCACACGGCGATGCTGGCCGTCTGCCTGCGCAACGGATGGGACACGGCGACCTATCTCGATCCGTCCCATCCGCTGCAGCGCCTGGTCGGCGAGGTCGTCGCGGAGGCGGCGGGCGAACCCGTCGCGGCGATCGGCACCGACGGCTGCGGCGCCCCGCTGATGGCGATCGGGCTGGTGGGGCTGGCCCGCGCGTTCCGGGCGTTCGTGCTGGCGGAGCCGGGCACGGCGGAGCGCCGGGTCGCGGACGCGATGCGGGCGCACCCGGAGTACGTCGCCGGCACGCGGCGGCCGGACACCTGGCTGATGCGGGAGGTGCCGGGCGCGCTCTCCAAGATGGGCGCGGAGGCGGTCCAGGCGGTGGCGCTGCCGGACGGACGGGCGCTGGCCTTCAAGATCGACGACGGTTCCACCCGCGCCCTGGGACCGGTCCTGGCCCGTTCCCTCGAGCTGCTGGGTGTCGACGCCCCGGTGGTGTCCCGCATCGGGCGGGCGCCGCTGCTGGGCGGTGCCGTGGAGGTGGGCGGGATCCGGGCGGCGTTCTGAGCGACGCCGGGGCTGCGGAAATGCGGGCGACATTCCGAACTCGCTGCGCCTAGCGTGGGCGGCATGAGCCTTGATCCACGCATCGTCTCCGCAGCCGAATTCCCCGACTGGCTGCGCGCCGTGGGGACCGGTTTCGTCAGGGCGTCGGCCGGGGTGCCCGGTGAGGAGGAGGTCGCGTTGCGCCTGGCCCATACCGATCTCGACCGTGTCCAGGGCGTGTTCGACGCCGGGCGCTGTGTGGCGACGTTCCGGTCCTTCGCGCAGGAGCTGACCGTCGTCGGCGGGGCGAGGGTGCCGGCCGACGCCGTCACCGCCGTGACCGTGACCCCCACGCACCGCCGCCGGGGGCTGCTCAACCGGATGATGGCCGCGGACCTGGCGTCGGCGAAGGAGCGCGGCGACGTCTTCGCCTCGCTGATCGCGGCGGAGTACCCGATCTACGGGCGGTACGGCTTCGGTCCGGCCGCGTGGATCACCGAGTGGGAGATCGACGTTCCCCGGGCGGGCCTGGATCCGCGCGCGCCGGTCCCGTCCGAGGCGGACGGCGGCCGGATCGAGCTGGTGGACGGAGCCGACGTGCGCAAGCTGGGCCCCGAACTCCACGGCCGCGTCGCCGCCCGGCAGCACGGCGTGGTCTCCCGCGACGAGCGCTGGTGGCAGCGCAACACCGGCGTGGACGTCCCGGAACACGAGACGTGGAGCGAGCCGTTCTACGCGGTGTACCGGTCGCCCGACGGGGAGGTGGACGGCCTGGTCGTCTACCGTGCCGACGACCACTGGGGCGACCGGAAGCAGCCGCTCGAGACGGCGAAGGTGAGCAGCCTGATCGCGGCGACCCCGGCGGCGGAACGGTCCCTGTGGCGGTTCGTGTGCTCCATCGACTGGATCACCACGGTCCGTACCGGCTACCGGGCCCCCGACGACCTGCTCCCGCTCCTCCTCCCGGACCCGCGCGCCGCCCGCGTCGTGACCCAGGCGGACCGGTTGTGGCTGCGCGTCCTTGACGTCCCAGCGGCACTGGAGGCGCGTACGTACACGACCGGCAGCGCCCTGGTCCTGGACGTCCATGACGCCGCGGGCCTTGCGGGCGGCCGGTTCCTGCTGGAGGTCTCACCGTCCGGCGCGTCCTGCGTCCCCACGGCACGGAACGCCGACCTCACGCTGGACGTGGCGGAGCTGGGCGCGCTCTGCCTGGGCGACGAGTCGCCGGTGCGGCTTGCCGCACTGGGCCGGCTCGACGAACACCGCGCGGGCGCGGCAGCCGAGGCGGACGTGGTGTTCCGGGCGCCACGGCGTGCGTGGTGCCCGGACGTGTTCTGACGGGCAGGCTCCTGCGGGGCGGTGCTCCTCAGGGGCGTCACCGACTCCACCCACGTCAGGGCCGCGGTGCGTTCCTGACCCGCCTGGAGCGGCACGCGCTTCCCCGGGTGGTGCGACGGGCCCGGCCGGCGCCGGCCGCCGCGCAGGAGATGCCGGGGATGCCGGCCGCCCCCACGCTCCGGCAGGTCGCGGGTGCCTACGCGCAATGGTTCAGGAGGCGTCCGGGGATCACCGCGTCCGCACCCTGAACAGCACCCTCGACAGGGCCAGGGCGACCACCAGGATCCCGGCCGCCCAGGCGAGCGCGGTCCAGGGCGCGTCGCCCACCGGCTGGTCCAGCAGGAGACCCCGGAGCGATTCGATGGCCGGAGTGACCGGCTGGTGGTCGGCGAAGCCGTGGAGCCAGCCCGGCATGCTGTCGACCGGGACGAAGGCACTGCTCGGGTAGGGCAGGAACGACATGAAGAAGGTGAACCCGCCGGCGGCTTCGGGGGTACGGGCGAGCAGGCCGATCGCGGCGGAGATCCAGGACAGGGCCACGATGTAGGCGAGCAGTACGGCGGTGACGGCCAGCCAGCCCGCAGGGGTGGCGGCGGGGCGGAAGCCGATGAGCAGGGCGACGGCGAACACCAGCGTGGTCGAGACCAGGTTGCGTACCGTGCTCGCCACGACATGGCCGGCCAGGATCGGCATCCCGCCGATGTCCAGGGAGCGGAAGCGGTCGATGATTCCGCCCTTCATGTCCTCGCTCACCGCCACCGCGGTGGTGGCCGAGCCGAAGCCGGCGCAGAGGAACAGGACGCCGGGGACGACGTACATGACGTACGAGTCGTATGCCGTGCCCGTGTCGATCGCGCCGCCGAAGAAGTAGACGAAGATCAGCATCAGCATGATCGGCAGCATCATCGACGTGATGACGGCGTCGACGTTGCGACGGCTGATGAGCAGGCTGCGGCCGGTCATGACCGTGGCGTGGGTCAGGGCTCCGGGTGCGTCAGACATGGGCCGGTGCCTCCGTCCTGTCGGCGGTGAGGGCGAGGAAGACGTCGTCGAGGGTCGCGCTGTGCACGGAGAAGCGGTCGATGTCGGTGCGGTGCGGGTCGATCTCGTCGAGCAGGGTGCGGGCGTGGGTCGCGGACCCGTCCGTGGGGATGCCCACGGTGAGGGTCTCGGGGGAGTGGTGGACGGCGCGGGTGGCCAGCCGGAGGTAGGCCTCGCGGCTGCTGAGGACGAGGTCGAGACGGTGTCCGGCGACCCGTGATTTCAGGGTCTCCGGGGTGCCTTCGGCGACGGCGCGGCCCTTGTCGAGGACGGTGATCCGGTCGGCCAGCTGATCGGCCTCCTCCAGGTACTGGGTGGTGAGCAGGACGGCGGCGCCCCGGCCCGCGAGGTCGCGGACCACCTGCCAGAGCTCGCGGCGGCTGCGCGGGTCGAGGCCGGTGGTGGGCTCGTCGAGGAAGAAGACGCCGGGCTCGGGCGAGCCGACCAGCCCTGCGGCGAGGTCCAGGCGGCGTCGCATCCCGCCGGAGTACGTACGGGCCTGGCGGCGGGCCGCTTCGGTGAGGCCGAAGCGGACGAGTAGTTCCTCGGCGCGCCGACGGGCCTGGCCGCGGGTCAGGCCGGAGAGGCGCGCCATCATCCGCAGGTTCTCCTCGCCGGTCAGGGTCTCGTCGACGGCGGCGAACTGCCCGGTCAGGCTGATGGCTCGGCGTACCAGGCGTCGGTCGGCGACGACGTCGTACCCGGCGACACGTGCCGTGCCGGAGTCGGCGGTGGCGAGGGTCGCGAGGATCCGCACGGTGGTGGTCTTGCCCGCGCCGTTGGGGCCGAGCAGTGCGTGGATCCCGGCGCGGGCGACCCGGAGGCCGACGCCGTCGAGGACCCGGACCCGGGTGCCTGGCCTTCCGTAGGACTTGGTCAGGCCGTGCGCCTCGATCATGACGTCGTTCATGGCCGTACTCATGACGATCCCCCTTCTGCGTATGTCGTACGCGTTACTGCGTAAGCATTACGCAAACCTAGGATGGTGGCAAGCCAGTACCGGGAAAGGCGGCTTCGGGTGACGGAGAACAGCAGTGCGTCGTCGGGCGGTACCGGCCTGCCGGCCAGCATCGAGGCCGCGTGGGGACTGCGCGAACGTCCGGTCAAGGGCCCCAAGCCCGGCCTGACGCTGGACCGCATCGTGGCCGCGGCGGTGTCGGTGGCCGCGGCGGAGGGCCTTCCGGCCGTTTCGATGGGCAGGGTCGCCAAGGAACTCGGCGCCTCCACGATGTCGCTCTACCGCTACGTCTCCGCCAAGGAGGAGCTGTACGTCCTCATGCAGGAGGCGGCGATGGGCGCCCCCGAGCCCCTGGCCGCGCTGGAGGAGGGGGCGGGCTGGCGGGAGGGGCTGCGTCAGTGGGCGTGGGCCCAGCGCCGGATGTTCCGGCGCAACCTGTGGTCCCTGCGCATCCCGATCGCGGGGCCGCCGGTCAGTCCGCACTCGGTCGCCTGGTGGGAACAGGGCCTGCAGGTGCTGGAGGGCAGTGGGCTGCGCGAGGGGGACAAGATCTCCGTCATCCTCCTCGTCTCAGGATTCGTACGGAACGAGGCCCTGCTCATGAGTGATATCGCCGCCGCCGTCGCGGCGAAGGGCGCCTCGGCCGAGGAGGTGATGGCGCAGTGGGAGCGGACGGTGCAACGGCTCATCGACCCCGTCCGCCATCCGGCGCTGTCGAGGCTCCTGTCCTCCGGTGCCATGGGTGAGCCGGACGAACCCGACTACGACTTCGTGTTCGGTCTCGAGCGGGTGCTTGACGGCGTCGAGGTGCTCATCGAGAGGGGCGTGGACCAGTGAGCACAGGGGATCTGGGACCGCGCGAGCGCATGAGCGGCATGTCGCCGAGCCGCTTCCGGCGCGGTGGCGCCGGCCGGACCCGTCTGCGTGTCGGCAAGTTCGCTGGTCACCGCCCGGACGAGGAGACCCCGCGGTCAGCCGGGCCGGGGTAGCCCAGCCCGGACGAGGGCGTGCGCGAACGGCTCTCCGGTGCGCTGGGCGTGCGCCATCCGCTCCTTCACCTCGCGCAGCGTGCGCGGCCGGTAGCCCGGGCCCCCGCCGCAGCAGTTCTTGTGGAAGCGGACGCCGGCGTGCAGCAGCACCGACAGCGCACGCCACGCCGCGGTGTCCCGGCGGCGTGGCGCCGCGAAGGCCGACCCGACGTGGATCAGCGCCCCTGTGCAGCGGGGACAGGCGCGGTCCGCCCTCTCCCTGCCGTAGGGCTGCTTGTACGAGGCGCGGCACGGCAGGCAGACGTACGAGGTCCTGGGCTCCGGCATGCGGCAAGGGTAGGCCGCGGGCCCGGGCTGTTCGATCGGGTTTCACGCGGCACCGCCCCGGGCGTCCGCGCCACGGACGCCCGACCTGGCGTGGCGGTCCGGGACGTCCGCACCGCGGGCGTTCCTGCGGATACGACGTCCGTCGTCGCGCCGCCGTCACGCGTTCCGGTCGGCTTCGCGCGCCGCGTGTTCGAGCCGGCTCCGATGACCCTCCCAGTAGGCCGCGTCGCCCGGCGGCAGGCTGCCGTTGTCCTCACGCATTCCCGCGGCGCCGTCGATGAGTTCCCGGAGGATGTCGGCGTGCCCGGCGTGCCGGTGCGTGTCGGTGATCACGCGAACCACGGCGTGATGCAGCGTCACCTCGGCCTGGTGGGAGGGCCACCACGGCACCGTGCCGACCGTGTCGAGGGGCAGCGCCTCGATCGTGGCGTCCGCGTGCGCCCAGGCCCGGCGGTAGAGCCCCACGACCTGCTCACGCGACTCGTCGGCGGTGGCCCACATGTCGGCATTGGCGTCGGCCTCGTCATCGATCCACGGCAGCGGCTCGCCGGACGGCCGTGCGAAGGTGTCGCCGAGATAGCCCAGTTCCACACCGGCCACGTGCTTGACCAGGCCCAGGAGGTTCGTGCCGGTCGGGGTCAGCGGGCGCCGTGCGTCGTACTCCGAGAGCCCTTCGAGCTTCCACAGCAGGGCGTCGCGAGCCGACTGCAGATAGAGGCGGAGATCGGCCTTGGCATCGGGGGCGGTCATGGGACCAGTCTGCCCGTGGACTCCGAGCGCGGGAGCGCCGGTGGGGCGGCTCGTGCGAACCCGTTCGCTTCACGCCGCGCCCCGGCGGGAAACCGGGAGCGGTCAGCCGTTGTCCATTCCAGAAGATCTGGATCGAGGAGCGGTCTTTGACCTCGGCCTTGTCAGTTCGGGTGGATCTCAGCCCGTAGGGCGTCGTACGTCGAGAACGGTGTACGGATCAGTCATGCGCGTGCCGTTGCTGTGCTCGATCGTCGTTGTCCGTGGTGCTGCGATGTGGAAAGCCCCGAACCCGCCCTCACCGCTTCGGATCTGCACGTGGTGATGTGCTGTGCGATGTGCACCTTTACCTGTACGCCGTGCTGAGCTGCACTGTTGATGGGGAGTCGAACCCCCGCGTTGCTCTTCACGCGCCAGGAGTGGGCTGGAAAACCGCCGGCCCTCGGTGTGTGCACGCCTCCGAAGCTGCTACCTGCTCCACATCGTCTCCGCCCGCTGGACCACTCAGTCCAGCAGATCCACCTCCCAGTTGGTGCGCTGGATCCGCACGTCGATCTCGCGGTTCTCCCGCGCGAGCACATCTGCCTGACCGCGCAGTTCCGCGACCGGAAGCGCGGAAAGCATCATCAGCTCGGACCGGAGTTGCCGGCCGTACCCCCGCTCGCTGCTACCCGCCGCCGCGTCCGCCGCCGCGGTGACGACGGAGTGGCGCAACCGCAGGACATCCCGGCGGGCGAGGGCATCGGTGAGCGTGCCGTCGGGATCCATCTCCACGGTGGCGTTGGTCCGGTTGATCCGCCGGATCAACGTTTCCAGAGCGCTCAGCACCTCACCGGCGTCAGCCAGCAACTGGGCGGCATCCTCGGCGGGTGTCTCCCCTTCCTGGTACCGCGCACTGCTGACGACGCGCGCTCGCAACTGCTCTACGCGGCGCGTCGCCTCCGCACGTTCTGCCAGTGCCTCAGCAAGTTTCACCGTCTCTACCTCCCCCTCCGTGGACTCGTACAAGTATACGAATGCGAACCAGCTCACATGCACCTGGTTTTGACCCCAGGAGTCCTGGCCGGCCACTGGGGCGAGAGCGGACAGCCGCTCGGAGCGCTGCGAACGCGGGGGGACGGACGGCCGTCGTGCACGGGCCCAGTTCACCGGGCGGGTGGCGCGGAACACTTTTGCAAGCAGCCGCTTGCAAAAGTTAGCAAGGGTGGTGCACCATCGAGCCATGGCATCACTCAACGTCGGCAATCTCGGCGAGTACCTGCGTGAGCAGCGGCGTACCGCGCAGCTCTCCCTGCGGCAGCTCGCCGACGCCGCCGGGGTGTCCAATCCGTATCTCAGCCAGATCGAACGCGGTCTGCGCAAGCCGAGCGCCGAGGTGCTGCAGCAGGTCGCCAAGGCCCTGCGGATCTCGGCCGAGACGCTTTATGTGCGGGCCGGAATCCTCGATGAGCGGGAGCGGGAGGAGCTGGAGACGCGAGCGGTCATATTGGCCGATCCGTCGATCAACGAGCGCCAGAAGAGCGTGCTCCTGCAGATCTACGACTCCTTCCGCCGGGAGAACGGTTTCGAGGTCGCGCCCGACACCGGCAGCGAGTTCCACGGAGCCGCCGATGCGGAGAGCAGAATCGGTGCCGACGCGGAAAGCGGTGCCGGAGAAGCGAACGGCGCCGGTCCGGATGCCCGCGGCCCCCGCACGGCCGGCGGCAGTGATGCAGACCCACAAGCGAACTGACTTCTGATGATCCGGGAGGACCACAGTCATGGCCATCACCGATGACCTGCGCAAGACCCTCACCGACCCCACCCCCCTCTACTTCGCGGCCGGCACGGCGGACCTCGCCGTGGAGCAGGCGCGCAAGGTCCCGGGCCTGATCGAGCAGCTGCGGGCCGAGGCGCCCGAGCGGATCGAGGCCGTGCGCAACACCGACCCGAAGGCCGTACAGGAGCGGGTCACCACGCAGGCCAAGGAGGCCCAGGCCACCGTGCAGGCGAAGGTGACCGAGGTCTTCGGGACGCTGGACACCGACCTGAAGAAGTGGGGCGAGACGGCCCAGGACCTGGCGCTGCGGAGCGTGGGTGTCGCCGCCGAGTACGCGGTCCGGGCCCGGGAGACGTACGAGAAGGTCGCCGAGCGCGGCGAGCAGAGCGTACGGACCTGGCGCGGCGAGACGGCCGAGGAGATCGTCGAGATCGCCGCCGTCGTGGAGGCGGAGCCGAAGTCCGTGCCGAAGCAGAAGTCCGATGCGGCGGCGAAGCCCGTGACTCCCGCCAGGCCCGCGGGCTCGGTGAAGCCGGCTACCGGCGCGAAGCCGGTCGCCCCCGCCGCCAAGAAGCCCACGCCGAAGGCGGCCGAGTCCAAGGCCGCGCCCGGCGCGACGGCGAAGAAGTCGGCGCCCGTGCGCAAGCCGGTGGCGAAGAAGACGACCCCGCCGTCCGCGAAGTAGACGCAAGCGGTTCCGGGACCGCGGAAGCGGTCCGGGATTGCGGGGGAGCGACCCGGGCACCTTTGGGGGTGCCCGGGTCGTTGTCCCGGTACCTTTGCCGCGAGGCGCTCATCCACTGACTAGGCGGTGCTCACCGTGTTGCTCGAAGCATTCGGCTCGTTCCTCCAGCTGCTGTACCTGGCCATGCTCGTCCTGGCCGTGGTCGCGCTGATCTTCGCCGTGACGGCGCGCGAGGACGCCTACCGGGCCGCGGACAAGCAGAAGAAGTCCTTCTGGCTGATCATCCTCGGGGTCACCGTCTTCGTGAACCTCGTCATTCCGATCCTGTTCCTGCAGATCGCGGGCGTGATCGCGTCCATCGTCTTCATGGTGGACGTGAGGCCGGCGATCAAGGCCGTATCGGGCGGCAGCGGCGGCCGTCGCGGAGGTTCCAGCAGCGACGGACCGTACGGCCCCTACAACGGCGGGCGCTGAGCCCCCGCCGACGAGGCGGCATTGGGGCGGGAACGCGATGCGTTCCTGCCCCTGCGGTGTATCCGGGCCTCGTCGCGCTCCAGCAGCAGTACGGCCACGTCGTCGGTCAGCTCGCCGCCGTTCAGCTCCTGCACCTGCGTGACCGCGGCCTCCAGCAGGGCCTCGCCGCCGAGACCCTGGTCCAGCCGCCCGTTGATCATCGAGACCATGCCGTCCTGTCCCAGTCGCCGGGTCCCGTCGGGTCCGACACGACCCTCGATCAGACCGTCGGTGTACATCATCAGGCTCCAGGAACCACCCAGCTCGACCTGTCGGCGCGGCCACCGGGCGTGCGGCAGCAGGCCGAGGGCGGGCCCGCCGTCCTCGTACGGGAGCAGGTGCGCGGCCCGTCCATGGCGGGCGATCAGCGGCGCGGGATGGCCCGCGATGCACAGGCCCGCGCGGCGTCCGTCGGGGGCGATGTCGACGGTGCAGAGCGTCGCGAAGATCTCCTCGCTCTGCCGCTCGTGCTCGAGGACCTGCTGCAGCGTGGACAGCAGGGCGTCGCCGCAGAGCCCGGCCAGGGTGAGCGCCCGCCAGGCGATCCGCAGCTCGACGCCGAGCGCAGCCTCGTCCGGGCCGTGCCCGCACACGTCGCCGATCATCGCGTGGACCGTGCCGTCGGGCGTGCGCACCGTGTCGTAGAAGTCCCCGCCGAGCAGGGCGCGGCTACGGCCCGGCCGGTAGTGGGCCGCGAAGGCGAGGTCGGAGCCGTCGAGGAGCGGGGTGGGCAGCAGCCCGCGTTCCAGCCGTGCGTTCTCCTGGGCACGCAGCCGCGACTCGGTCAGCTGGTGCTGGGCGGTGTCGGCGCGCTTGCGCTCCACGGCGTACCGGATGGCGCGACTGAGGAGGCGCCCGTCCAGCTCGCCGCGGAAGAGGTAGTCCTGGGCTCCGACGCGTACGGCCTCGGCGGCCCGCTCGGCGTCGTCCTCCGCAGTGAGGGCGAGTACCGCGTGGCGCGGCGCGATGCGCAGGACGTGCTTGAGGGTGGCGAGGTCGTCGGGGAGGGCCGCCTCGCCTTCGGGCCGGGCGCCGGCGGGCAGTGAGGCCGCCGCCAGGTCGAGGTCGAGCAGGATGCAGTCGACGTCGTCGGTGAGCAGCCGGCCGGCCTCGGTGAGGTTGCGGGCGGTGCGGACGCGGATCCGCGCTCCGGTGGTGGACGAAAGCTCGGGAACGGCGAAGGTGCCCGCAGGGTCGTCCTCGATCACCAGGAGGGTGAGGTCGGCGCCATGAGTGGTTTCCGCAGCGGGAACGGCACGTTGCTGCGGTACGGGTACGGGCATCGGTTTCGGGTTTCCTTCCCTCCCCCGAGGGCGCGGCGGGACGACGGACGACGAACCGCCGACGGGGACGATAGCGGTCTGCGGCAGGGGAACGGAATGGCGCCTGGCGATCATCCTCAGCCATTCGGGCGGCCATAAGCCGCGTCCCACCACGGATCCGGCGTGATCGACGCGCATGAAACGGACATGAGGTCATGACGAACATCACGCGCTCGCCACGCGTTGCGCACATGTGCCGCGCCGGTCTCCGGCACGGGGTGCGGCGCGCGTCACCTGCCGCTCTCCACGGGGCGTCACGCGCCGTCCTCGGCCGGGCGTCGTGTGCCGCTCTCCACAGGCCGTCACCCGCCGCACCGCGGAGGGCGTCACGTGCCGTCCGTCACGGCTACCGCCACGCTCCCGGTGCCTACTTGTCCGGACGGACCACGCCCAGGATCCGCATCGTTCCCGCGCCCGTCAGCGTGACGTGCCGGCCGGGCCGGGGGGCGTGCACGATCGAGCCGTCGCCGACGTACATCCCGACGTGGCTGGCGTCGCTGTGGTAGATGATCAGGTCGCCGGGGCGCATGTCCTGGAGGGGAATGCGGGGCAGCTGCCGCCACTGTTCCTGCGACGTCCGGGGAATCGGCTGCTTCGCCGCGGCCCAGGCCTGTGACGTCAGCCCCGAGCAGTCGTACGAACCGGGTCCCTCGGCTCCCCATACGTAGGGCTTGCCTATCTGGGCGGTCGCGAACGCCACCGCCCGCTTGCCGGCGGCGCTCGCCTCGCGGTTGATGTCCTTGAGCGCGCCGGAGGAGAGCCAGGCCGCCTGCGCCGTGGACGCGGCGTTCCGCTCCAGCTGGAGGAGCCTGGTGCGCTCCTCCTTGGCCAGCTGCGATTCGATCTTCTCCGCCGCCGCGATCTGGGCGTCGATGCTCTTCTTGGACTTGGCCTGCTTGACGCGGTTGGCCTCGATCTTCTCCCAGTTGAGGCTCGCGTCCTTGGTGTAGGTCTCCAAGTCCTCCTGGGCCTGCTCCAGTTCCTTCAGCATGCCCTTGGTGGCCTGCTGCCCCTGCCTGGCCTGGTTGACGCCGTCCATGAAGAGGTCCGGGCTGCCGCTCAGCATGAGCTGGGCGCCCGGGGGGAGCCCGCCGGTGCGGTACTGCTCGCGGGCCTGCGCGCCGGCCTGGTCCTTCAGCTCGGCGATCTTCGCCTCGCCGTCGGCGATCGCCTTGGTCAGCCGGACGATCTCGCCGGACTGCTTCTCGGCCTGCTCCTCGGCGAGGTTGTACGCGTCCGTGGCGGCCCCGGCCTTGCGGTAGAGGGTGTCGATCTCCTCGCGGACCTCCTCGAGGCTCTTCCCGCCGGCGGCGGGCGCGGTGGCGGCCGGGCCGGGCTCGGGCACCGGGGCGGCCATGGCCTGGACCGGCGCTGTCAGCAGGGCCATTGCGCAGACCAGGGTGATCGCGGCAGCGGCACAGTGGCGTCGGTTCACAAGCTCCCCCTCCGGGCGAATGGCAACGAAAGCCGTATCGCACACATCTGACTTACCGTCAGTAACCTTCGCGTGACGACGCGATCGTGCCATGTTGTCCCGTAAAGCAACAGAGGTCCGCGCCCCTCTGCCCGTCACACAGGGGACGAACGGTGCCCCGTCGGCGTTCCCGCATCCGGTCAGGTCCCCCCGATCGATACCGCGTGGTGCAGCTCATCACGCCGCGGGCCGCAGCGCGGACCAGCGGACCGTGATCTCGCCCTGCCGCCAGCGCCGTACGCCGTCCGTCAGGGGCCAGTCGGCGGAGACCGCCCGGACCGCGGCGATCCAGCGCTGCCGCGCGCCCAGCGAGGCGTACGGGGAGGCCGTGGCCCAGGCGCGGTCGAGGTCCCGCAGGAAGGCGTGCACGGGTTCGCCCGGCACGTTGCGGTGGATCAGGGCCTTCGGCAGGCGTTCCGCGAGGTCCGAGGGGCGATCCAGGGAGCCGAGCCGGGTCGCGAAGGTGACGGTGCGCGGCCCTTCCGGTCCGAGGGCGACCCATACGTGCCGGCGGCCGATCTCGTCGCAGGTTCCCTCGACCAGCAGCCCCCCGGGGGCGAGCCGGGCGCACAGCCGTTGCCAGACCTCGGCGACCTCGTCCTCGTCGTACTGGCGCAGCACGTTCGCGGCCCGGATGAGGACCGGCCGGCCGGACACGGGGACCTCGAAGCCGCCGTGCGTGAAGGTGAGGCCCTCGCGCTCGTACGGCTTCGCCGCCGCGACCCGCGCCTGGTCGATCTCGACGCCCACGACGGCCGTACGCGGTTCGGCGGTGCGCAGCCGCTCCAGCAGTTCGACGGCGGTCCAGGGCGCGGCACCGTAGCCGAGGTCGACCGCGACGGGCGCCTCGCTGCGGCGGAGGGCGGGGCCGTGGGTGGCGGCGATCCAGCGGTCCATGCGGCGCAGCCGGTTGGGGTTGGTCGTCCCGCGGGTCGCGGTGCCGATGGGGCGCTGGTGCATGAGAGGGAGCGTATGCGAAGCGCCGACGGGCACACGCGGACCACCCGGGCGCCCTCCGGCGCACCGAGGTATCGCAATGATTTGGCAAAGTGGAAATGAAAGGCCGGGTTCCACTGTTCTGGCCTGTCGTGGGGCCCGTGCGCCCTGTACGTGCCATGCCCCGAGCGAGGAGGAGCGGACCTGTGAGCCAGTACGTCTCCCGGCTCGGCAGCAGTCTTGCGGCGCCCCGCATCCGCTTCCCGGGCGGCTTCGCCGGGCACCGCAAGCCACGCCGCGTCGCGATGCTCTCCGTGCACACCTCTCCCCTGCACCAGCCGGGCACCGGCGACGCCGGCGGCATGAACGTCTACATCGTGGAGCTGGCCCGGCGCCTCGCCGCGATCGGTGTCGAGGTCGAGATATTCACCCGGGCCACCACCGGCGGGCTGCCCCCGACGGTCGACATGGCGCCCGGGGTCCTGGTCCGGCACGTCGACGCGGGGCCGTACGAAGGCCTCGCCAAGGAGGAGCTGCCCGCGCAGCTCTGCGCCTTCACCCACGGCGTGATGCAGGCCTGGGCCGGGCAGCGCCCCGGCTACTACGACCTTGTCCACTCCCACTACTGGCTCTCCGGGCAGGTCGGCTGGCTCGCCGCCCAGCGCTGGGGCGTGCCCCTCGTCCACGCCATGCACACCATGGCGAAGGTCAAGAACGCCGCGCTCGCCGAGGGCGACGCCCCCGAGCCCGCCGCTCGTGTCATCGGCGAGACCCAGATCGTGAACGCCTCCGACCGGCTCATCGCGAACACGGCCGGTGAGGCGGACGAACTCATCCGCTTCTACGACGCCGACCCGGCGGCGGTCGCCGTCGTGCACCCCGGGGTCAATCTGGACCGGTTCCGCCCCGGCGACGGCCGCGCGGCGGCCCGCGCCCGTCTGGGGCTGCCCCAGGACGCACTGATCCCGTTGTTCGCGGGCCGCATCCAGCCGCTCAAGGCCCCGGACGTGCTGCTGCGCGCCGTCGCCGTGCTCCTGGACCGCGACCCCTCGTTGCGCTCGCGCATCGTCGTACCGGTCGTCGGAGGGCCGAGCGGCAGTGGACTGGCCAAGCCGGAGGGCCTGCAGAAGCTGGCCGCGCGCCTGGGGATCGCCGACGTCGTGCGGTTCCACCCCCCGGTCGGCCAGGACCAGCTCGCGGACTGGTTCCGGGCGGCGTCCGTGCTGGTCATGCCCTCGTACAGCGAGTCCTTCGGGCTCGTCGCCATCGAGGCCCAGGCCGCCGGCACACCCGTCGTCGCGGCGGCGGTGGGCGGACTTCCCGTCGCGGTGCGGGACGGCGTCAGCGGCTTCCTGATCCCCGGCCACGATCCGGAGGCGTACGCACAGGCGCTCGGCCGGTTCGCGGACAGCGCCGAGCTGGCGGGCCGGATGGGCGAGGCCGCGGCCTCGCACGCCCAGTCGTTCGGCTGGGACACGGCCGCGGCGGCCACCGCCGACGTGTACACGGCGGCCATGCACGACCACCGGCGCCGCGCCCGTTCGCACCACGGCTGAGCACCGGGGCGCGTTGTCGTACGCTCGCAGCATGGCTGACGTATCCGACGAGGCAGCAGCGGCGCAGGTCATCGAGACGACGCTGAACGACGCGGAGCTCGAATGGGAGAGCCCCGAGCCCGGCACCTACGTCGTGAAGCTGCCCGGTACGCGCAAGCTGTCCACGACCTGTTCGCTGCGTGTCGGGCAGCACTCCCTTTCCCTGAACGCGTTCGTCATCCGGCATCCGGACGAGAACGACGCGGCGGTGCACCGCTGGCTCCTGGAGCACAACCTGCGCCTCTTCGGCGTGAGTTACGCCATCGACCAGCTCGGCGACGTCTATCTCGTCGGCAGGCTCCCGCTGTCGGTCGTCACGCCCGAGGAGCTCGACCGGCTGCTGGGCGCGGTTCTGGAGGCGGCGGACGGGGCGTTCAACCCGCTGCTCGAACTGGGCTTCGCGAGCGCGATCCGCAAGGAGTACGCCTGGCGGGTGGAGCGCGGCGAATCGACCCGCAATCTGGACGCCTTCACGCATCTGACGCAGCGCCCGTCGTGAGCGGGCGGCCGTCCCGACAGCGCCGCGCGCAGTCGGCTACAGCCCTTCGAGCGCCGCGACGAGCCGCGGCGCCACCGCCTCCCACGTTTCCGCCGCGGCCTTGTAGAAGGTGACCTCGTTGACGAGCAGGTGCCGTTCGTAGCTCAGGCCGGTGCTGTGTGCCGGAGGGATCTTGACCACCCAGCCCGTGCCGTCCTCGAACGTCACACGGGTGACGGCGTTGTACGTGCCCCCGGAGAGGGGCGCGAGGGACGCAGGCTGCTGGACACCGACGTCTTGCAGTACGGCTGTTGTCGCGTCGACGGACACGGCGGGGCCCCCGAGGCTCGACTGCGGGGACGACCGCCACACAGGGGCTTCACAGAGTGATCACAGCGGAGTCACGATCACATCCCGTGACCGTCGGGGCGATCATCGGACAGGTGTCCGATCGTAGAGTGTGCGCATCGCGAGAGCCCTCCCGCTCCGTCACGCATCACTCGACGGGGAGAGGCTGTTGCTCCTTCGGACGGAGAGTTGAACGAACCATGCGCGCCACCCTCGCACGCCGCACCGCACTCGCCACCGCCGTGGCTTCCCTGACCCTGCTCGCCACCGCCTGCGGCGGCTCCGACTCGGACGCCAAGGGCGCCGACACTGCCTCGGCGGGGAAGGACGACTCCTCCTCCAAGCCCGCCGCGGTCAAGGCGCTGACATCGGCCGAGCTGGAGAAGGTGTCGCTGGAGCAGGGCGACGTAGCGGGCTACAAGGTCTCGAAGACCGGCCCCGAGGACATCGCGCAGCCCGGAGACGTCACCGTCGACAAGAAGGAGTGCGAGCCCATCGGCTTCGCCTTCTACGGGGTGAAGCGGGGGGACCCGGTCGGGAACGCCGGGCGCAAGGTCGTCCAGGAGCCCAAGAAGGACGAGTCGGCCGACCCCGAGGACCTGCTCGCGGGCATGCTCGACGTGACGTCGTCGCTGGTCACGCTTGCCTCCTACGACGGTGACGGCGCGGCGAAGAACTTCGCCGAGCTCCGCGCCTCCGCTGCCGAGTGCGCGAGCGGTGGGTTCACCATGGACATGAAGGGCTCGAAGCAGAAGATCACGAAGCTGACCGAGGAGAAGGTGACCGGCGGCGAGGAGGCACTCGCGTGGCGGGTGCAGATGGGTGAGGGCGACGAGGCGGCCCCCTTCAAGCTCGTGAGCGTGCGTCAGGGCGGCACGATCGCCACGTTCTTCACCCTCAACCTCGGCAAGACGGGTGCGGACGCCGACTTCGAGCGGCCGACCGCGGTGATCGACGCCCAGGTCGAGAAGCTCGGCTGAGACACCCGTCGCCTCTCCGGGTCACGGCAGCGGTACGAGCCTGACCACGGTGACCGTCAGCACGGACCCGGAGACGTAGTAGAGGACGATGGCGGCGGACACCGTCGCCTCGCGCCGGTCGCGTTCGCGCTTCACGGCGGTCGATGCGTGTCCGTAGGGGTCCAGGGCCAGGGTGCGCGCCATCTCGTCCCGGAACGAGTCGCCGTCGCGCATCTTGGCCAGGCTGTCGTCGGCGGGCGGTGCGAAGGAGATACGGAAGCTCAAGCGACGTTCCGCCTCTCGGCCTCGTCCTGCGCCAGCCGGTCCAGGATCTGCTCGGCCTCGGGATCGGGTACCGCCTCGAGCATCCAGTGCCGCATCACGGCCTGGATCTCGTGCACACCGGCCTCGTTGATCGCGTGGTCGAACTCCTCGCGTCTCTCCTCGGGCAGCGCGGCACGGATCGCCGGAATGCTGTTGGGCACCTCGACCTCGGTGCCGCCGACGAAGGTCTTCAGAGACTCGCCCATGACCGCTCTCCCCGATCTCCTTGCTTCCCGAGCCCGTCCGCCCGCCCCGCCGGGGCTGTGCACCCCGGGTAACGGGCGGGTGTGAAGGCCACGTTAGCCGGTGGCCCGATCCGGCCGGGTGCCCCTCCGAGCGGTGATCCGGGCGAGGTACGGACGGAAACGCGCGCCCCGCCCCGGCAGCGGAGTGCTGGGGCTCGCCCAACAGGCGCTTGATGGGACGTCGTTGGAGACGCAGGCGGCCGACGCCGTCGCTGCGGCCACTCGGTCCGTCGAACAGAGCGCCTCAACAGTGCTGTTGTCCGTACGCCAGCACAGTCCGCCGCCCGATCCTCGGCGGGGTGGGAGTATCCGTTGAGCTGTTGGAGAGAGTCGGCACGGAGGTCCGTACATGCCCGGTGCGCCGTAGATTCGTTTCCAGGGGACGGTGAGACATCCCCTCGGCCACTTCCCGGGGGTCTTCGTCATGGCCAACGAACTGGCGCGCCAGGGCAGGCTGTCCGAGGACCAGTACCGCTTCTGGCGCACGGACAACGACTGGTACGACACCAACTACACCAACCCGGCCCACGTCGACCCCGCAGTCTACGACCGTGAGCTCCACCCCGGCGCCGTGGCCTGGTTCAAGTCCTCCGCACACGATCTCGTCGAGCGGGTGGACGGGTATCGGGAGCTGCTCGCCGCACACGGCGTCGACTGCCAACGGCTGGAATCGGCGAGTCCCGGGCGGGTCATCTACGAGGACGAACACCAGGTCGTCGTCATGCCGCACGAGGAGCCGGGCGGGCGTACGCCCTGAGGAGAAGGCCTGCCGGAGCCGACCAGGCAGCTTGACGCTGAAGGCGTGCGCGCACCTCGTGCCGTGCGGCTGTGCCCGAGTCCGGAAAGCACTCGGGCAGGCACTCCGGCCGCCGCAGAATCCACCACGGTGGGCCCAGCCCGCGAAAATGCCCCCGCCCCGCGCCGTAAGCGCAGTCGGGGGCATGATCGTGAAGGCTATTTCTTCTTGCCCTGGGTCTTGCGGTAGATGTCGACGACCAGGGTTTTCGCAGGTTGGGACGCTGATCGACTCGGCGTGAGCAGTCGCCATTGGTCGTCATCGGGTGCCCTTGAGCAACCTCGGACGGCCCAGAGACGGCCCAGGAGCGGCCCGTCCTCCGCTCGCCGGGATCGTTACTGACGACCGATGGGGACCTCGTAAACGATCTCGCACAGCGCTGCGGGAAGCACGATGTCCGCCGTCTCCACCGGCCGCCCTGTGTCGCTGTAGTAGGTCCGCTCGATGTGCGTGACAAGAGCGGCTTTCTGAATACCCAGGAGCGACGCTTCCTCGGCGGTCGCCAACCGCGGCTCTGGCTGCTCCACGGCGTGGCTGACCGTGATGCCGATCTCGGCCATGCGGTTTACGACGCCTGCTCCCGCGTGTGGGCCTCCCTCGGGGAGGACGATGAGTGTGCCGGCGGTGAGGTCGTACGGCTCCCAGCTCGTCGACAACTGCACCGGCCTGCCGTCCGCCAGGAACTCGTACGTCGTGCGTACGCATAGCTCGCCCTCGTCGACCCCGAGCCGAGTCGCGATGTCTGCGGGGGCTGGCACCTTTGCATCCGTCCGGCTCTCCCAATCGCTTTGTCTGCCCACGGCCGTCATGTCGGCCCGAAAGGGCGACCCGGTCGGTTGCTCGCGTGCCGACGATCGCACCACCCGCACGCGCGGTCGGGGCTCGGCAACGTAAGTACCCGACCCGGCGCGGCCCTCCAGCACACCCTGGGAGATCAGCAACTCCTGTGCCCGGCGGACCACGTTCTCGCCTACGCCACACTCCTTGCCGATCTGGGCGCGGGAGGGCAGGCGGTCTCCCGGTTCCCACATGTGCTCCTTGACCCGCTGCCGGAGTTCATCGGCGACGCGGAGATAAGGCGGCTGCTCAGGCATATGGAAAATCTAGTCCACTAGCTCTAATCTAGTTAACTAGCTTCACTGAAAGTGATCGCTGGTGACGGAGGCCTGCCCTGTGCCCGCTTCGGGAGTGACCGCGGCGGCCATCGCCGCCCGGCTGTCCGCCCTCGGGCTGCCCACGCGAATGGAGGAACACCGCCGGCACACGTCGGTGGAAGCGGAGGTGCCTGAAGCGCTCTCCGCCGAGTCATGGCGGGAGGTCCTTGACGTGGTGGCTGAGGCCGATCGATTCGGGCTCCTCGCCACCAGCTTGAACGGGCGCACCTTATGGGCGGTCGTACACAAAGCGGTCCCCACGACGGGCGATGTCGGGGGACCGAGCTATCAGAGATAGGAGCTGAACAGCGTGCTTAACCGTATCCGCCGCGCCTTTACCCTCACCAGGGCGCGGAACTCCTCAAGTGGCAGACACCGAAGGGTGTTAACGCCCTCCTGCCCTCCAGCGTCCCCTGCCGCCTCCCATGAATCCGTTGGCGTGCCGACTCTTTTCCTGGGCCGGGCAGTCTCTGGTGCGGCGACCCACCGAAACCCGCTCTCGGGGGAGGACGTCGCACTAGTCCGCCCGTACGTGCTGGCGTCAGAAAGACGTGTTCGCGCACGTGCGATGGTCATCGCTCCTCACCTGCCATCGGTTGCCTGGTCGTTCCTAGCTGGGGGCCACTGATGCCGGCTCATCGGCAACTGCACATCTCGGAAGCCTCGGCCGTCCCCTACCGCTCGACCGCTTGCAGAATCGGGACACACTCCTCCTGCACGGAATCTTCCCCGGTCCCGATACCAGCTGACCTCCCGGTGATCCGCGAAGCGTGTGACTGCCCGTGCCACTCATCTGCCGACCCGTCCCTGCCCACGGAGGTGACGCAGTGAGCGCCTGGATCCCCGGCGGCGCGCTGGCTTCTAGCGTTGAGATCACCGCGGCCACCGTGCAACGCGGCGACGTCATCCAACTCGGCGGCCATGCCTGCCGGGTGGTAGACCTCTTCCAGCTTCCTCAGGGAGCGAAGCAATTGGTCTTCGAGTCGGGCGAGCTGCTGACCATGCACGCGCGTACCCGGTTCGTTGCCGTGCGCATGCCGAGACGGCGGTGACCGACTCGATGCGCTCACGTCACCACGATATTGCCGACGACCTCCGGCAGCAGATCACCACGAGCGGTCTTCAACCTGGCGAACGCCTTCCGTCCGAAGCGGACCTTGCCGAACGGTACAAGGTCAGCACGGTGACCTTGAGGAAAGCTCTCGCCGTACTCCAGGGTGAAGGCCTCGTTGCGAAGATGCACGGGAAAGGCAACTTCGTTAGTCGCCCTCACCGCAAGATCTTGTACGTCGGCGGCTGGGGCACCCTGGACCCGTGGGCCGCTGCTGAGCCGGCATTGCGCGTCACGGTCCGCAGCACCATCGTCCCGGCCCAAGCGCACCTCACGAAGCTGCTGAAGGTGCCCACGGGCAGCCCCATCGTGGAGACCACCTGCCTCAGCCACGAAGGTGAGTCGCCGCACGGCTTGGCCCACATCTACACGCCGCGGGACCTGGTCCCGGCCGGAGTACTCGATGAGGAATCCACGTGCCGAAATGCCGTTAAGAGATTCGCAGTGCTCGGCCCGCCGCCGGCCGCTCTCCGAGAGACGGTGCGGGCTCGCCCCCCGACACCGGACGAAGCATCGGCCCTCCGGATCGGCCACACGTCGGTTGTCCTCTCTATCACCCGCATTGCCACCGACCGCACCGGCCGAGTCGTCGAAGCCACGCTCCTGGCGTTTCCCGGAGACCGCGTGGACGCCGTCTTCACTACGCATCACGTGATCGATGAGAGGGAGACCCAAGGATGACAATGCCAAACGAACTGCGGCTCCTCCCGTGGGCGGGGCAAGATGGCAGGCCCTGCTACCTGAGCACCAGCGACCGGGGCGGCTACGTGTCCCGGCTGGCGGACAACACCGAAGCGGTCCAACTTGACACGGCCGCCGAGCTGTTGCAAAACGCCTCGGAATCTTTCACAGACTGGGACCTAGATCCCGACGAGATGCGGCGCCTGACGAAGGAACTGGCCGGGGCTCTGCGGGACGTCCTACGCGTCGCGACAAGCCGCGGTCACCAAGTGACCGCGAGTGAATCGCACGGGGTCTGAGGGATGTGACGCGAAACAGCTCCTTCTGAGGACAACCTCTTCCCACAGGGAGGGGATCCCAGGCACCCACCTGGGATCCCCTCCCTGTCGCGTGGCGGCCGGTCCACCACGCGTTTGCAGCGAGGAACTGCGGGCGACGTGGGATCCGTAGAGCCCTAGATCATGCGAAGCAACGCACACGACTCCGGAGGCCGATTGAGAATCCCGCTTCGCTGCTGGTCAAGGCCTCTGCGCTACGTAGGAGAGCTTGTTGGGTCCACACCTGGTCCACGGCCCACCGTCAGGCTCGCGAGTCCTAGGCGGCTTGTTCTGCCTGCTAAAGACGCGCCTCAATCCATCAATTTCCTTCACGTTCGGCGCCTTTTTCTTCCACTCGTGGCCATGAGCGGGGCGGTCAGCATAAGGTAGTTCGCGAAGAGGGCTTCCTGTCGCTCCAGCAGGTGAGGGCTGCTGCTCCGGATACCGAAGGCTCGGTCAATGAGCGAGTCCAATTTCTCGTGTGCACGCCGAACCTCGGGGTATGTACCGCCCGGCTTGTAGTGGTCTTCCAGTGACCATTCCTCCTCGAGCCTCCGCGCTTCGAGGATTCCGTGGCCCGCCTCGACGATTTTGTCTTTGGCCGCTGCTTCAAGTGCGGGTAGCGGAAAATTATTCCAAGTGATGGTGCTGGAGAAAGACGGATCGGACTTGAGGCGCCCGCCTACTGTCAGCATCCACGTAAGGAACATACTCGAGGAAGCAACGGCGAAGATGAGACCACTTGGGTCTACGGCACCGTAGACCTTGTTACTGATGATGGTTCCGGCTTCGAGGTATCCCACTGGGAGGTATTCACGATTTTCGCTGGAGACTTCGGGGATGCAGACGAAGGATGTGTCAGGCGCGACGCCAAACTGTCGGAAAAGATGGTGGTGCGGATAATTGCGCGTCGTCAAAGCCGTGCTGTCGAGGCGCGATTTTCGAACAGCGGCGATTCGGCGACGCAATTCTGCGCTCTCAGCCAACTCGGATGGTTTGGCATCCACAAGCCAAAGGCACCACCGCTTCCTACCTTTGATAAGTTCTTTCGATCCGACATAGGGCCGCAGGAAACGCACGGCAATCGGGTCTGCTGCAACCGCCTCGTACTGTTCTGGAGTGACCACGAGGTTTCCGCCGTCGGTGGGCATGGAACCTTTGGCAACCTCGGGAAGGTTTACCGAGATGGGACTTGTCCGCTTGTCCACCAGGACGTTGGGGCCATCGACAAGGTAAGCGTTGATAACGGAGACAGTTCGTTCTTCCGGCGCAGCTCGCAGAGAGGCATAGTCAAACAGGCGAGGTTTCTGAACGAGTTGGCGAGCAAAGCCAATGATTACACAGTGAACCGCTGCGGCCCCGGCTGCCTCCGACGTCCAAGCAAACGTTCGGTGTGCGAACTTGACATGCCACCCCGCGTGGAAAAGCTCCGAGAAGAGCCGATGCACTTGATCGCCCTGCGTGATGGAGTTAGTCGTGACAAATGCCCAGACTCCATCGTGTTTCGCGAAGTAACGGAGCGCTTTGGCATGCCAGCCGGTGACGTAGTCCATTCGGCTGATGGTCTTGTTTCCGCCCCACACGTTTTGTAGCTCGGCGAGTTGTTCCTGAGTGCGCGTATGGTCCCCGAGGAACGGCGGATTGCCGGCCACGACGACATTTTCGCTGGGCGGGCACACGGTAGCCCAGTCTAGTTTGAGGGCGCTGACACCGCTCCGGATGCTGGCATGTTCTTGAATTGGGAGGCGGTCCGGGGCCCAGCCGAGCCTTTCGGTGAGTTTGAGGTCACACTGTCGGTCAATGAGAAACATTGCAGTTTCGGCGATACGGGCTGGCCATTCGTCGATTTCGATCCCATAAAAGTGGTCGAGGCTGACTTTGAGGCCGACATTGGCGAGCAACATGGGGTCGTCGCCGCTAATCTCTTGGAGGCGTTCCATGATCGCCAACTCTAGGTCGCGCAATTCGCGATAGGCGACGATTATGAAGTTGCCACAGCCGCATGCGGGATCCATGTAGCGAATCCTGCCGAGCTTCTCTCGAAGCTTACGAAGTCTGTCTGCCTCGTATTTTCCGAGAGTTTTAATGTGCTCATATTCGGCGCGCAGTTCGTCAAGAAAAAGAGGATTGAGGGTCTTAAGGATATTCTCTTCAGAGGTGTAATGCTCGCCGAGTTCTCGCCGAGTTTTGGCGTCCCTTACAGATTGGAACATGGAGCCAAAGATTGCAGGGCTGATCGTCGCCCAATCCCGTTCGCATGCTTCGAGGATCACCGTGCGGAATTCTGCGTTTATCACAGGAAAGGTAAGATGTTCATGGAAGATGCCACCATTGACGTACCTAAAGCCCTCGAATCCGACTGGTACCGTTCCTCTCCGGGTCGGTGGAGTGTCGAGGTAATCAAACAGCCTTGTAAGGCGGTCACCTATATCCGAACCGTCCGGGGCGGTGTGCTGGTGGATGTAGTCGCGGAATAGGCTTTGTGGCCACATGTCGGTGTCATCGCCGAACATCAGGAAAAGGATTCGCGCGAGGGTGACGGAGATCTCGTGGTCACGCGTTTTCCGATTGTAATCGGAAGGGTATGCCTTTTCCATGGCGGTATACATGCGCGCCATCAGCTTCGAGGCGTGCTTGGTCTCGTTCTGCACTTCAACATCGAACGCAGATCGGACCTTCGCAAGGACTGTGTTTGTGTCGAGGGTGAAGTCCAAAGGAAGGCGGATTGCGTCGAGCTTTGCGGCAAACTTGGGGTTGAGATCGCCGGTGCGGTGCTGGTGTCGGCTCAACCTGGTTGTGGTGGCGGTTCCAGTGGCTCGACGAACGGGCCATCGCCAGGCCTGTTCCGCGTCGTCGTGAAAGATGACAAGGCGGTCTGTTGAAGTCTTGGAGATGAGCTGGTCGAGGGCAGCTTCGAGCTTGGAGCCGGGTTTCTGATCGCACACCCAAACGCGCAGTCCCTTGTAGGAGGAGACGTTGGTAGCGGTGAGAGTGTGCCCGTCCACGCTGTATGTAATCGGGGGATGGTCGGGCCGGGACCAGTTCAGCTCGTGAATAAACAACTTCTGGTAATCGTGCTGCTCAGCGCGGGCGATCAAGGGGTCGTTCATGCCTTCTGGACTCCTAGCGAGCAGACGATCTTAACGGTGTCGGCGTCTGTGGATTTGATGACGAGTCGGTCATCTGTATGCAGTTGGGCGATGAGGTCCGCAAGGTCGTCGAGTCCGTAGCGATTCCGTCTCGCTTGGCTGAGGCGCATGGTGGCGTGCTCGGTCAGCGGTCGCTCGTGCAGAGCACTGAGCGCATCAGCGGCGTGTTCTCCGTAGAGAGTGCCGCCGAGGCGCTGCCAGGCCCACTTGCGCACGCCCTTGAGGTTGCCCGCAGCGATTGTCTCAGTTCTGAGTGGGCCCTGGACAAGCGCCCTTTCCTTCGTGAAGTGGTCATGGCGCAATAGTGCGGTGGGGGTCTCGGGGTCAGCTCGGAATGTGCGTAGCGCTTCCAGTGGAGTGAGTAGCTGTTCGATGACTCCCTGAGGGGTTTCGATAGAGGTGGCGAAAGCGTCAACGCCGGAGGCAGTCGCGATGTAGCAAGTGACGCTGCCGTGATCCTCGTGAAGGTGCTGCTCGCGGGTGCTGTGCACCATGTCCTGCATGGTCAGGACTCGGTTGCAGGTTTCGGGGTGTTGCTCCTGGGCGTTGGACCACACCAACCAGGCTTCGCTGACGGCGTCGGCCTCCCCTTCCGCTTCGTCAGTATCATCGATGATTCGTCCGTTGTAGAGGTCGTCCAGAATTTTGATTTCTTGCTCGCCGCCGAAAAATTGTTCGTCGGAGCCGAATGCTTCGGCTGCGGCGCCAAGCCGAGCTTTGATGCGCTGCCGAAGGCGGATCTGCTGCTCGACCCTCTCATGGGTGATCAAGTAAACGTGGACAGTGTCGGACTTTTGCCCCAATCGGTCAACGCGGCCGGCGCGTTGGATGATCCGAATGATCGCCCAGGGCAGGTCGTAGTTGACGACGATGTGGGAGTCCTGCAGGTTCTGTCCTTCAGAGAGCACATCGGTAGCGACGAGCACATCAATGGGGTCGGCGAGGGCTTTCGGGTCTGGCTCGTCCTGTCCGGGGAGTTTATTCGAGGCCGGTGAGAACCGACGGGCGAGGCCGGCGGGGTCGTCAGTGCCGCCAGAGGCCAGGCCCACGTGTTCGATTCCCGCTGCTTCGAGCGCGCCAGCAACGTACGTCGCGGTGTCGACGTATTCGGTGAAGACGAGAACCTTTTCGTTGGGATGCTGGTCGCGCAACAGGTCGACGAGAGCGTTGATCTTCGAGTCGCGCGTTGAGTCCCAGCTGCCGAATCGATCGAGCAGTATGGTGATGACACGGTTGTCCTGCATCAGATCTTTGCGCAGTGAGGACTTGAAAACGGTGCTGTTGACCCACTTGGTCCTGGCTGGCAGGGAGGCGGCGAGCGCTTGGTAGCGTGTGGCGATAGTTCCGTGCACATCAGCGTCTCCTTCAACGTCCTCGTCGTTGATTGTGATCTGCTTGTCGCTGAAAGAGCCGAGTGGGATGGGTAGCTGATTATCGATGGCGTGCAGGAATAGTTCATTGCGAGCTCGCTGCCGCTGCAGTGAAAGGATAAATGAGTGTCCTGACGAGGACAGTCGCTTGAATAGCCCGACCCTGACGAAGCCACTGACGTTTCCACGACCGGAGCGGATGTCGTCTAGGTTACGCTTGTCGATCTCAGTGTGTGATGCCCTAGGATTGTCGTAATCGGCTAGCCGGTAGCGCGGCAGAATCAGGTTCTGAATGGCGTCGAGTGTGGTGTCGTCCTCCATCAACGTGGCTGCGTCGTCGGCGCTGAAGGCATGGCTGACAGGCGTGGCGATCCGGGTGGGGAAGAAGAACTTCTTCCCGTTGGCGAACGTCATATATTCCCGCTCGACTTGGCTGCCGTCTGATCTTGTAAATAGAGTGGTTTTAGCCGTGCGTTTAATGAAAGAGCGGGTGCGTCGTACGAGGTGGTCGCTCATTAGCCGCTTCCAGTCCTCAGGCTCCTCAGAGCGGCGGAACGCGGCCAGAGTGTTGATCTTGCCGTCGACCTTAGCAGTCAGGCCGGGATCCGCCCGGAGGGCTGCGGTTGGGACGATACCCAAGTCCTCGTCTTCGTCTATGTATAGGCCAATTTGGTTGGCGACATCTGTGAACGCGAGATTGTACGGGGTTGCCGTTAGCAGGAGAACCTTGGAGTTGTTAGCTCGGACGTACTGGTGGATCGCATCATGGGTGACGGAGTTATTGTTGCGCAGGTTGTGCGACTCGTCGCAGATGACAAGGTTGAAGCGTTTGAGCTCGGGCAGGACCTTGTCAACCATTGAGTACGGCACGACGCGACCGTTAATGTCGTATGCGTCCAAGTGCTCAACCCACATTGCCTTGAGATTCTTTGGGCAGAGCACGAGGGTGGAGTAGTCCTCTGCGGATTGCAGCATCAGTGCGGTAGCGACTGCCGTCAAGGTTTTGCCAAGGCCAACGACGTCGCCGAGCATTGTGCCGCCGCGTCGGACGATGCGACGTGCGAGGGTGCGGACTGCACTTTCCTGATAGTCCAGCAGCAGAGTGCTCATCGATTTTGGCAGCACGTAACCCATCCCATCGCGAGCGTCCTGCGCGAGGGAGTGGCAGACTTTCAGGTACACCTCGAATGGAGTGGGTTGTTGTTCGTCAGCCCATGAGTCGCCGATGAGGTCGATAATTTCTGCCGTGATCGGCAACGAAAACGAGTCGTTCCACCGTTCGTCGAACCAAGTGGCAAGCTTGTTGGTGGCGTCGGAGTCCTGAACATCGATATTAAGTTCGAGGTTGCGGCTTAGGCCAGCGCCGGTGAGGTTGGATGAGCCGACATAGCCCCAACGAGCGCCGTGCTTCTTATCGGGCGCGTGAAAGATATAGGTCTTGCCATGTAGCGGTTTTTCAGTAAAGACCTTCATCGCTACGGAGCCCTGGCGCAGCTGCCGTTTGAGGGTTTGCAGAGTGCGCTGCCCCTCGGGCGTCGCAAGACCGCGCATCAGCTGGGTACGCAGATGCTTGACGAGCTGGTCACGCCGGGCGAGGGCACGTTCTCGGTCATGGAGGTCGGCGCCGTATTCGGGGGGCTGGATCTGCTCCTGCAATAGATCTAGCAGCTGCTCGGAATCTGATGGCGCGACCATGCCGATCAGTACCCGTGCCGTGGCGCGGCCCCCGGGCGCTGGGCTCGCCTTTGTGTCGAGGATGTCGGCGAAGTGAGACCAGCCACGCAGGTCGAGATAGCCGGTGGCCACATCGACGGTGTCGAAGTCCTTGAGGGACTCGCGTAGGGCCAGCCCGAGACGGGTTTCGTCGGTGATGTTGTCGAAAATGTTTGGCACGGGCTGGTTCTTTCTGTTCAGGTTAGCGACGGGGCACGGGGCCGGTAGTCAGTGGTGGCACAGGCTGGGGCGGTGAGGATCGGCCTTACCTGCGGACCCGGCGTTGCCTCGCGGTGTGCCGTGGCGGGTGGGTCGTCCCGTAGGCGCTAGTCCCCCAAGAATCGGTCTCCCGGCAGTCGGGTTCGACTAGTGCGGCGTCATCGGACGCATCACGGCAGTCTCGCCGCACCAGCTGGCGGATGCGGGTCTCTTCGTCCGGCGCTTCCCAATCGGGGAACCAAGGCGCCCCCCCAGACACCACTCCGCTCGCAGTAGAGTCGACCCCCGCGATCATCCCGCGGGCTGCAAGGTTGCGCGCAGCCGTCTTGTTGCTCGCACTCATGCACAAGAGCATGGCACTAGCGACTAAAGAATGAGAAGGGTTAGTGAAGGTCGCCATCAGTCGTTGGTGGCGGTCCAGCTCCAACTTGGTGGGTAGGCAACTTTCACAGGGCCGTTGGGTGTAGTTGGAGCGACCTCTTGCTAGTGGCCTACCTGGCTGAGGGCGTGGCATGCAGTGCCGCACGATCTCCGCGAATCGAACAGGATCGTTTCCTGCCCGCAGTCGTACTTCGGAGTGATTCGCTGTCAGGTCGGCGGAACGGGTTTGGCCGGTGGCCTGCCCGGTTTGGGGTCGAGCATGATCAGGGGGCCGTACGCTGGCCGGCAACTCGGGCAGGCTGTGATCCTGCCCGGAATTTGAACGAGTGGTCCCCTGGTCTTGCTCGACGCGGGACCCGAACCGGGGAGGTGGCTAAAGCCGTGGAGCCGACCGCCCCAGCCACAGCGGGGTTCCCCACCTCCTACCCGCAGCACGTAGCGCGCCGCCTGGCGCGGCCAGCCGGGGCGAAGACAGAGGCAGGCCGCGCCGCTGAGGCGGCGCGCGCCCGCGCCGTGCGCGGGTCTTGATGAAGTAGAGAAAGTTCTATCGCGCCGACGTCAGGCGCTTGCCGTCATGGCTCCGCACGTGGGGCCCGTTCCCGTCGAGTGCGTCCAGCAGCCGGACCGCGTAGACCTCGGACATCCACTCGGTGACCTCGTCCGGCGTGAGCCAGCCAACCGCGGTCGATTCGCTGGACGTGCGCTCGCTTCCGCCGGCGGGCTTGCATCGGAAGACCAGGGCCACGATGCCGCGCATGGTGTTCTTGTAGACCCCTGTGAGCTCGTCCACCTCGACATAGATACCCGTCTCCTCCAGGACCTCGCGCTGAACGCCCGCCTCCGGGGTCTCGTCGAGTTCGAGTACACCGCCGGGGAGCTCCCAAGTGCCGTTGTCGGCACGGCGGATCGCCAGGAGTCGCCCGTCCTCGCGCACGACCACTCCGGCTACGGACACGGAGTGGAGCGGCGTTGACGTGCCTTCCTGCGCACTGTTACTCATGTACAGGAGCATAGGAGGAAGAGAAGGACTATGGAAACAGCGGTAGGAGGTGGGAAGTCCGTACCTCGGTACGTGCAGATCGCCGAGGAGATCGTTCAGCAGATTCGCGCCGGAATCCTCAAGCCCGGTGACATGGTGCCCAGTGAATCGGAGCTCGTGGAGCGCTACGGCGTCTCGGGAGGCACCATTCGCAAGGCCATGGTGGAGGTCCGCGCCAGTGACCTAGTGGAGACCCGCCAGGGCAAGGGGTCCACGGTGAAGGCTCGGCCCCCGGTACGGCACCGGTCCTCGGACCGCTTCAAGCGCTCCCACCGACAGGGCGGCAAGGCCGCGTACCTTGCCGAGTCGGAGCAGTCCGGCGCCAAGGCTGGCGTCAGCGTTCTCTACATCGGTCCGACGGATGCACCGAACGACATCGCGGAGCGGCTCGGCGTCCCGGCCGGCGCGCAGGTGCTCGCCCGGCGCCGCCTCTACTTCCGCAACGAGACCCCCGTGGAGACGGCCACGTCCTACCTCCCGTGGGACGTTGCAAAGGACATCCCCGAGTTGTTCGCGAAGAACCCCGGCGGTGGTGGCATCTACGCCCGCCTCGAAGACCATGGGCACGAGTTCGCGGAGTTCGTCGAGACGCTGCAAGCCCGACTGGCGACCAAGGCGGAAGCCTCCGAACTGGCCCTGAGCCCCGGTGCTTCGGTGGTTCACCTGATCCGTGAGGCACGAACGACGGAGGATCGCGTCGTAGAGGTGTGCGACACGCTCATGGCCGCTGACCAGTTCGTCTTCAGCTACCGGATCCCCGCCTCCGACTGACGCGCGCTCAACTCAGCTCAGCCCGCCGCGACTTCTTCGTCTCGGCGGGTTGACTCATGTATAGGAGTGATGCACTCTTCTTTATGTCACTCATGTACATGAGTGGCTGAGTCAAGCACATATATAGGAGTGATCTTCTGTGCGTACGATCCCCGTCGACACCTCCGCCGCGTCCGTGATGGTCGCCAAGCCCCCGCAGATCAAGGTCAAGGACCGCCGGACCGGCGAGATCGCCATGGACGTCGAGAGCGGCGCGAAGCTCATGACCGTGGATGTGATGTTCGCGGCGAACGAGGAGGTGGAGATCCTTTCGGTCACCGTCCCCGAGCCTGGCATCTCCGGTGAGCTGATGATGGGCACGCCCGTCGCCGTCACCGGACTGATCGCCCGGCCGTGGGAGAACGAGTTCAACGGGCAGAAGCGACACGGCATCGCCTTCCGCGCGGTGGCGGTAACCTCGCTCGTCGCCGCTGCCGAGAAGCCCAAGGCGGCCTGATCATGACCGGGTGCCTGGTCACGCTGCTGCTGGTCGTCGTCACCGCACTGATCCTGCGGTGGCGGCGTCCCGCCTGGTACTGGATGACCTTCGGGGTCACCCTTGCCGCGTTGCGAGTAGCTGTCCGATACGCCTCGGTCATGGACGCCTGCGGGCTCACCGTTCCGCCCGCCCGTTGGCGTCTCTCCCTCGCCCGGATGACGAACCGTCCCGTTCCTGAGTCGAGGGCCCCGCGCATTCTCCGGCTTCGGCCTACTCGTACCGGGCTGGTCCTGCGGATCAAGCTCCGTCCCGGTCAGGATGCCTTCGACGTTGCTTCGGCCACCGACCGCCTCCGGCACTCCTTCGGGATGTACGGAGTCACCTCCCGCGAACTTCGCTCGGGAATCGTGGAGTTACGGATGACGGGATACGACGTCCTTCGGCGGGTGCAGATGCCCGCCGAAACCGGCCCCGCGCCGATGCGTATCCCCGTCGCGCTGCGCGAGGACGGATCCGTCCACTACCGCGACTACCGGGCTGTGCCCCACGGGCTGACGCTCGGCGCGACCGAGTCGGGGAAGTCCGTCTACCAGCGCAACCTGGTCGCCGGCCTCGCGGCGCACGACGTCGCGCTCGTCGGGATCGACTGCAAACAGGGCGTCGAGCTCTTTCCGCTCGCCCGGCGCTTCTCCGCCCTCGCCGACAACCCGGACACCGCCCTCGAACTCCTCGAAGCACTCGTGCGGCACATGGAGGACGTCTACCAGCTCATCCGTTCCGCTCAGCGCATCACCGTCGACGTTCCTGACGCCGACATAGCTGCCGATATCTGGGACCTGCCGGCCGACATACGCCCGACTCCGGTCGTGGTCCTGGTCGACGAGGTTGCCGAGCTGGCGCTGTTCGCCACCAAGGACGAAGAGAAGCGCCGCGACCGGATCGTCACTGCTCTGGTCCGCCTCGCCCAGCTCGGCCGTGCCGCAGGGATCTACCTGGAGATCTGTGGCCAGCGCTTCGGTTCCGAACTCGGCAAGGGCATCACGATGCTCCGTGCCCAACTCACGGGTCGGACGGCCCACCGCGTCAACGACGAGTCCAGCGCCAACATGGCCTTCGGAGACATCGCTCCGGACGCCGTCCTTGCCGCGATCCAGATTCCCACCGACGTCCCCGGTATCGCGGTCTCGGGTGACTCGACTGGTGGATGGACCCGCATCCGAGCACCGCACACCTCGCTGCGCCAAGCCGTGAACATCTGCAACCGGCACGCCGACCGTACTCCGGATGTGCCCGCCCTCGCGGCCTTCCGGCCCGCCGTCACACCCCTGGCCTCGGCCTCCGCGCCGCTAACCAAAGCCGCGCCCACCACCGCTTGACCTCCCGCTCACCGGTCGGCGTGACCATTCCTGCGCCAAGTCCCTACCCGCCCCATGCCGAAATGGAGAAGTCCGATGGCCCGTCCCTCCGTGCGCGTGGACGCCGTACTGATCCAAGCCGTTATCGCTGGCGCGCTCTCCTTCGCCCACCTCCACGACCTCGCCGCCGCCGCGGGCCAGGACGGCTGGAAGGCATGGGCCTACCCGATCAGCGTTGATCTGCTCCTGGTCGCTGCCTGGCGGCGGCTACGCAAGGACGGCCCGTCCCGGCTCGCCTGGTGCTGGTTCCTGATCGCGCTCGTCGCTTCGCTCGGTGCCAACGTCGCCACCGCAGGATTCCTCGATCTCGCGCACCCTCCGGCCTGGTTGCGCTTCGGCATTGCTGGATGGCCCGCGCTCGCCTTCCTCGGCGGGACGCTCCTCGCCCACACAGAGACCTCGGTTGAGGACGGGACGCTCGTTCCGGCGGTGCCTACGGCTGATTCCTCAGCGCCGGAGCTCGTCACCGAGGAACAGGCCCCGGAGCTGGAACCAGCGCCGATTCCTGCCGCTGAGGAGTCTCCGGTCCTGCCTCCCGTCGACACATCTCCGCCCGTGCCGGCCGCGCTTGTCGACCACGCCCGGAAGGTCGCCGACGAACACCGCGCCCGTACCGGTTCAACGATCGACACCGACACGCTCCGCGCCCGCCTCGGAGTTCCGACCCAACTCGCCGCCGCGATCGCCGCTCAGCTCGCCTGACCCGAGAGGAGACCCACCATGCCCGCCCGCGACCACTTCCACTCCGTGATGCGGATCGGACCGGTGCAGATCGGTACCCACCGCGACCGGCACGGCCGCACTCAGCACGCCGCCGTGTGCACCGCCGACCGCTGCGGTTGGTCGTCCGACTTCAGCAGCCGATCCGCCGCCCAGCTCGCCGCCCGCACCCACCGCTGCAAGGTCCGATGAAGGGGACCCGCCATGGACGTACCGCTCTGGCTCGCCCTGATCGTCGTCGGCTGGCTCGGCGTGAAGCTGATCCGCCCGCCCTGGTGGCTCGTGCTCGTGCTGCTGCTCGGCGGATATCTCCTCGCCGACAGCCTCCTGACCCCTGTGATCGACACCGCCGTCAAGTAACCCCCACCGAAGGGAGAACCGCCATGCTCAGCCCGAAGATCCCCACCAACCCGTTGCCGACCGGAATCGTCACCGGAACCGCCCGGAGCGACGTCCCCGCCGTGCCCCACCAGAGCCCGGCCCCAGCCCCTACGGCTCCCGCACGCCCCACGGTTCAGCTCACGCCCGGTTCCGTCGTGGCCGTCATCGGTGGCGGCACCGCCGTGGTGCTGGTCGTCGGTGCGGTCCTGGTCTCCATGCTCCTCGCGGTCGCCGTCACCGCCGCGTCGCTCGCCATCAGCGCCCTGGTCATTCGGTCGCTCGTGGCGTCGCAGAACCATCGCTGACCGGCTTCCGGGCGGCCTCGATACCGCCAAGCATCCGCCGCCCGGAAGCCGTGCTCCTGCCCGAACCACAGATCCGGAAGGAAGCACCATCATGACCGACCGCACCGCCCGCCTCCGGGGGAGTGCACATGCCTGAATCGCAGCTCGACCGGCTCACCCTCGGTGACCTGCTGAGGGTGGCCTCGGCCCCCGAGTTCCACCGCTGGGAGGACCAGATCCGCCGCACTGGTGGCTGCTCCGACCCGATCCACCTGACCGGTTGGACCCTCACCAAGGACCAGACCACCGGCGTGACCCTTCACCACTACTCGACCGAGACCGAGCCCGGCGGACGTCTCCGCCTCGCCTGCGGCAACCGGCGCGCTTCCCGCTGCCCCTCTTGCGCCTGGACGTACGCCGGAGACACCTACCACCTGATCCGCGCGGGCCTGGCCGGAGACGACCGCCGCGATGTCCCTGCCACGGTGCGGGATCACCCCCGGGTCTTCGCCACCCTTACCGCCCCTTCCTTCGGCCCGGTCCACAACCGTCCCGAACGTGGCACTTGTCGATGCGGTAGTCGGCACTCGGCAGATGCATCCGAGCTCGGTACCGCCCTGGACCCTGAGACGTACGACTACGCCGGATCGGTCCTGTTCAACAACCACGCCGGCGACCTCTGGATGCGGTTCACCACACGCCTCCGACGGGAGATCGCGGCCCGCGCCGGACTCACGCAGGTGGAACTGAAGGAATCTGCCCGGCTCTCGTACGGCAAAGTCGCGGAGTTTCAGAGGCGTGGGGCGATCCACTTCCACACCGTGATGCGGATCGACGGACCGGACGGGCCCGGCACGCCACCTCCGTCCTGGGCCACCGTCGACCTGCTCACCGATGCGATACACGCAGCCGCTCAGCACAACTACACCTCGGTGTCCGCACCCGCCGTTGACGATCAGCACGCTCGTATCTTCCGCTGGGGCACACAACTCGACGTCCGCCCGGTTGTTGCCTTCGGCGACGGCTCCGATGTCACCGAACAGGCTGTGGCGTCCTACGTCGCGAAGTACGCCACCAAGGCGGCGGAGAACACCGGCACTCTGGACCGCCGCATCGGTGAACTCTCCGAACTCGATCGCCACGGCGTCCCTGACCACGCCCGCCGCCTCATCGCCGCGTGTCACCTTCTCGATCCGCTCTACCCCGAACGTCGGTTGTGGGCCTGGGCGCACATGCTCGGGTTCCGCGGTCACTTCTCCTCGAAGTCCCGCCGCTACTCGACCACCCTCGGCGAGCTCCGCCAGGCCCGCGCCGACTTCCGTGCCGCGCCGGAACGGCAGTCCCTCGGCCTGGAGGACGGCGTCCCGGACACGGTGCTCGTCCTGGCCGACTGGCAGTACGCCGGCCACGGTCACTCGCCCGGCGAATCCGTCCTCGCCGCGACCATTGCCCGTGGTCTCCAGCTCAACCGCGAAACCGCCCGTGCAGCCATGGCGGAGCTGGTCGACGAGGGGGAGTGGTGACCATGGCGCTCCCTCTGCCGAGTCGCTATCTGACGCCTGACGATCTGGTCGAGATGTTCGAGCTACCCAGCATCGAGACGGTCTACCAGTGGCGCCGGAAGCGGACCGGCCCCCGCGGCTTCCGTGTCGGCCGGCACCTCCGCTTCGACCCCGACGACGTACGGGCCTGGGTCGACTCCCGCCGGAGCGAGGCGGCTGCCTGATGGCCGGACACATTCAGGACCGCTGGTTCGTGACCGTGACCGGCCCTGACGGTAAGCCGCGCAAGGTGAAGTCGGATCGCTACGGAGTGGGGTCCCGCTACCGTGCGCGCTACGTCGGGCCGGACGGCACGGAGAAGTCGAAGAGCTTTCCAGACCGACAGAAGCGGCTCGCCGATCAGTGGCTGGCTCATACCGAAGCGGACATGGCGCGGGGACAGTTCATCGATCCCCGCGCGGCCCGAACCACCTTCCAGCAGTACGCGGAGGGCTGGGTGTCCACCCAAGGGGCGGACCCCAACACGCAAGCCTCGATGGAGTCGCAGCTCCGGCTGCACGCGTTCCCGCACCTCGGCACGCGTCCACTCGGTTCGTTCCAGCCGGCGCACATCCGCGACTGGGTGCAGCAGCTCCAGGCGAACGGTGTGCGTGGCTCGTACGCCCGGACGATCTACTCCAACGTTCGGGCGGCTCTCAGCGCGGCCGTGGATGACGGGCACCTTCCACGGAATCCTTGCGCTGCCCGCTCGGTACGGCCGCCGACCGTGGACACGAAGCGCGTCACGCCCTGGACGACGGAACGGCTCTTCGCGGTGCGTGCGGGCATGCCAGAGCGGTATCAGGCGATGGTCGACCTGGGAGGCGGCTGCGGCCTACGGCAGGGCGAGATCCTGGGCGTCGCGGTGGACGCGCTCGACTTCCGCTCGGACACGCTGCACGTCGTCCAGCAGCTCAAGCTGAGCCGCAGCAAGCCCGTCTTCGCCCCTCCCAAGGGCGGCAAGCTGCGAGACGTGCCGCTCCCCGGCCCGGTCGCTGAGGCACTTCGGGCCCACCTGAAGCAATTCCCGCCGGTCGAGATCACGTTGCCGTGGAAGGTCGCGGGCGGACCGCTGGTGACCAAGCAGCTCGTCTTCATGGGTCCGCGGGGTGGTCACGTCTGGCGAACCTCGCTGAACGAGGAGGCGTGGAAACCGGCCCTGGCCTCGGCTGGAGTAATCCCGACACCGGCGGCCGGCGCTCCGCACGCCGAGTCACGCGAGAACGGCATGCACGCCATGCGGCACTTCTACGCATCGGTGCTGCTGGACGCTGGGGAGAACATCAAGGCGCTTGCCGAGTACCTCGGGCACTCGGACCCTGGCCTGACGCTGCGGGTGTATGCGCACCTGATGCCGTCGAGCCAGGAGCGGACTCGAAATGCAGTCGCTGCTGCTTACTCAACGTCCACTCCGTTCTCTGTCAGCCCATAAAGCAGCGTCAAGGGACTTTTCGGCAAGCTGGTCGACGTTCCACTCATGGATGGTTCGTACCGCCCGTGGGTGGAACGTATCTGTCACGCAAGCAATTCTTTCTGTCGTGACAGAAAGCTAGCTAGGAAGCTCGCTGAAATCTCCCAGCAGAGGGCACCGAAACGTACTGGCTCCTCCCACCTGCGGGCCCACCACCTCCCACCCGGGACCACCACCCCACCTGACCCCGTCCCGCTGCTGGGATGATTCGTCCACAGCGCTGGACAGCAAGGGCAGCACCTTTCGCACGCATGCCGTTATGCATGTACAACTCGAAGGCTCCGCACGGTTTTTCTCCGTAGCGCCGCCAGCAAGCTGGGAGTTTGTCGCCGGAGCAATCTTCATGGGAAAGTCTCAGCGGCATAAGAATGCCGCCCGGCCAGGGGCGGCATTCGCCTCCGTGCCGCTTTTCAGTCATGACCTTGATCCGGTGTAACCGAAGCACAGCAGGAGAACTTCATGGTCCCACGTACGGGCATGAGCATCGACGTCCACCCACGTGATCTACCGATTGTTCTGATCGGCACGGGTGGCGGGGCACTCGCGCTGTGGGCAGACGCATCCCCTGAGATCGCCATCCCGGCGGCGCTACTGATCGTGCTCGACATCCGCGTGCGCTTCTGGCGCGGTCAAGTCTGACGGCCCACAGACGGCCCAGCGCACGAAGAAGCCCCCCACCACGCGGAGAACCCGCAGGTGGGGGGCTTCTTCAGCTCTGCTTACTTCTTCTTGCCCTGGTTCTTCACGGCCTCGATCGCGGCCTTCGCCGCGTCCGGGTCGAGGTAGGTCCCGCCCGGCTTCAGGGGGCGGAAGTCGGCGTCCAGCTCGTAGGCGAGCGGGATGCCGGTCGGGATGTTGAGGCCCGAGATGGCGTCGTCGGAGATGCCGTCCAGGTGCTTCACCAGGCCGCGCAGGCTGTTGCCGTGGGCGGCGACCAGGACGGTCTTGCCGTCGAGGAGGTCCGGGACGATGCCGTCGTACCAGTACGGCAGCATGCGGATGACGACGTCCTTGAGGCACTCCGTGCGCGGGCGCAGCTCCGGCGGGATCGTCGCGTAGCGCGGGTCGGCGCTCTGCGAGAACTCGGTGCCGTCCTCGAGGGCGGGCGGCGGGGTGTCGTACGAACGGCGCCAGAGCATGAACTGCTCCTCGCCGAACTCGGCGAGCGTCTGGGCCTTGTCCTTGCCCTGGAGGGCGCCGTAGTGGCGCTCGTTCAGCCGCCAGGAGCGGTGCACGGGGATCCAGTGGCGGTCGGCGGCTTCCAGCCCGAGCTGGGCCGTGCGGATCGCGCGCTTCTGGAGGGAGGTGTGCACGACGTCGGGGAGCAGGCCGGCGTCCTTGAGCAGCTCACCGCCGCGTACCGCCTCCTTCTCGCCCTTGTCGGTGAGGTCTACGTCCACCCAACCGGTGAACAGGTTCTTGGCGTTCCATTCGCTCTCGCCGTGGCGGAGGAGGATCAGCTTGTACGGTGCGTCGGCCATGCGTCCGAGCGTAATCGAATGCGTGCGGCCTCCGCTCGCCCGGTCACAGGGCGGACCGACGGCGGGTGGGGGACATGACGATTGACGGGGGGCGTCAATTGAGTGGCGGCCGCGGATTCCGCGTTCGGCTACTGGCTGCTGATGCGGAACCTGAGCCTCGCGGAACCGGCCCCCGCCGGTGCGGCGGCCCCCGTCGCACCGGAAGACACGGCCACCGTGCCGCCCCTGCCGGTCGCTCCGCCCCTGCCGGTCGCTCCGACCACGGCCACCGAGCGGGCCGAGTCCGAACCGGCGGTCTGACGGGGCGGGGGTCGGAGGGGCGGGCGGTCTCAGGACGAGGCCGTCCGAGGCGCGGGCCGCAACGGCACCCCCGCGGCGGACCCACGTCCGCCGCGGGGGTGCAAGCAGGTGCCCGGGCTCGCGCGGCCGCTACTCAGCCACCGCACTGGCACGGCGCGCCGGACTGGCAGCCGCACCCGCAGCCGGAGCCGCAGCCGCAGGCCCCCAGCACGGTCAGATGCACGACGTCGGTCGGCGTCTCGTGCCGGGGTTCGGTCACGGGGGTATCGGCCATGGTCCCTCCTCAGGGGTTCGGCAGGGGGACGACTCGACGTCGCACGCGCATGCGTACGACGGGTCTACGGCATGGCACGCCGCCCCCGCACCCCTTGCATGCCCAGCACGGAGGGCGCATCAACGGCGCACGAGTGCGGGAACAGAGGTACGACCGCCGTGACGGACCGCGCCCCCTACGCCCCCTCCACCGGCGCCGCGGCCTGGATCTCGTCCGCGTGCTCACCCGTGACCAGGTAGACCACTCGCTTGGCGACCGACACGGCGTGGTCGGCGAAGCGCTCGTAGTAACGGCCGAGCAGGGTGACGTCGACGGCGGTCTCGATGCCGTGCTTCCAGCGGTCGTCCATCAGGTGCTGGAACAGCGTGCGGTGCAGCAGGTCCATCTCGTCGTCGTCCTGCTCCAGCTGGAGCGCCAGGTCGACGTCCTTCGTGATGATCACCTCGGCGGCCTTCGCCATCAGCCGCTGGGCGAGCTGCCCCATCTCCAGGATGGTCGCGTGCAGGTCGTGCGGCACCGCCGACGCCGGGAAGCGCAGCCGCGCCAGCTTGGCGACGTGCTGGGCGAGGTCGCCCGAGCGCTCCAGGTCCGCGCTCATCCGCAGCGAGGTGACCACGATCCGAAGGTCGGTGGCGACCGGCTGCTGGCGGGCCAGCAGCGCGATGGCGCGGGCCTCCAGGTCGTGCTGGAGGTCGTCGACCTTCTGGTCCGCGGCGATCACGCTCTCGGCGAGCTTGAGATCGGCGTCGAGCATGGACGTCGTGGCCCGACCGATCGCCGAGCCGACGAGCCGGGCCATCTCGACCAGGCCCTCGCCGATCGAATCGAGTTCCTCGTGATAAGCGTCGCGCATGGAAGTCCCTCTCCAGATCCTGAGGCCGGGGTCTTGGGGCCGACCCCCACGCTGCCACGGTGCGGGGCGAACGCGTCGGGATCCGGCCGCCTAAGTGAACCGTCACTATCCCCTTGGTGAACTCTGGGCGACGAGTGTTCGAGATGGCACCCGGATGGCTGGGAGAGAGTCGGCGAGCCCGCATAACCTTGAGACATGGACGTGAACGCGGCGGTCGCCGCAGCTGCCGCGATCGCCGGGCTGTGTACCGGTGTGATCGCCATGCTGGCGTTCCGCTGGAGCGAACGCGAGCAGAAGCGCCCCACGCGTACGTCCCTGCGGCCCGACGGCAACGCGGCGCTTCCCCCGGGGGTCGACACGGTCCTCTCCGTGCTCAGCTCCTCCGCGGTCGTGCTCGACGAGAGTGACGGCGTGGTCAAGGCCAGCTCCGCCGCGTACGCGCTGGGCCTGGTCAGGGGCGGACGGCTGGCGGTCGAGCCGATGCTCCACATGGCCAGGGACACCCGGCGCGACGGCGAGATACGGCAGGTGGAGCTGGATCTGCCACGGCGCGGTACGGGCCGTGGCGAGGCGCTCGCCGTCTCGGCCCGGGTCGCCCCACTGGGCTCGCGCCTGGTCCTGCTGCTCGTCGAGGACCTCACGGAGGCCCGCCGCATAGAAGCGGTACGGCGCGACTTCGTCGCCAACGTCAGCCATGAGCTCAAGACCCCGGTCGGCGCGCTCTCGCTGCTCTCCGAAGCCGTCATGGACGCCTCCGACGATCCGGAGGCGGTGGAGCGGTTCGCCGGCCGCATGCAGATCGAGGCGACCCGGCTCACCAACCTCGTGCAGGAGCTCATCGACCTCTCCCGGGTGCAGAACGACGACCCGCTCGAGGACGCCGAACCCGTACGGGTGGAGGAGCTGGTCGCCGAGGCCGTGGACCGGTGCCGCCAGCAGGCCGGTTCGAAGCAGATCACCATGGCATCGGGCGGCGCCGCGGACCTCTCCGTCTGGGGGAACCGGAGCCAGCTCGCGGCCGCACTCGGCAATCTCGTGGAGAATGCCGTCAACTACAGCCCCGCCCGCACACGCGTCGGCATCGCCGCCCGGAAGCTGGCCGCGCCCGGCGGGGATCTGATCGAGATAGCCGTGACCGACCAGGGTCTCGGCATCTCCGAGAAGGACCGTGAGCGTGTCTTCGAGCGGTTCTACCGCGTCGACCCGGCCCGCTCACGGGCCACCGGTGGCACCGGTCTCGGCCTCGCCATCGTCAAGCACGTGGCCGCCTCGCACGGCGGGGAGGTCACCGTATGGAGCTCCGAGGGACAGGGCTCCACGTTCACCCTGCGACTGCCCGAGTCGGGCGTCGTACGGGGTCGTACCACCGGCGGACCTCTCGTCGTCAACGGTGCTGTTGACGACGACGGGCCCTACGAGACCGATTCCTACGCACCATTTCCCGCCCCGGAGGCTCTTCCGTGACCCGAGTGCTTGTCGTCGAGGATGAGGAATCCTTCAGCGACGCCCTGTCCTACATGCTCCGCAAGGAAGGCTTCGAGGTGGCCATCGCGGCCACCGGCCCGGACGGCCTCGACGAGTTCGAGCGCAACGGCGCCGACCTCGTACTGCTCGACCTGATGCTGCCGGGCCTGCCCGGTACGGAGGTCTGCCGGCAGCTGCGCGTCCGTTCCAACGTTCCGGTGATCATGGTCACCGCGAAGGACAGCGAGATCGACAAGGTCGTCGGCCTGGAAATAGGAGCCGACGACTACGTGACCAAGCCCTTCTCCTCGCGAGAGCTGGTGGCCCGCATCCGTGCGGTGCTGCGCCGCCGCGGCGAGCCGGAGGAGGTCACTCCGGCGGCCCTGGAAGCCGGCCCCGTCCGCATGGACGTGGACCGTCACGTCGTCACGGTCTCCGGTGGCAAGGTCGACCTCCCGCTGAAGGAGTTCGACCTGCTCGAGATGCTCCTGCGCAACGCGGGGCGGGTGCTGACGCGCATGCAGCTGATCGACCGCGTGTGGGGTGCGGACTACGTGGGCGACACGAAGACCCTGGACGTCCACGTCAAGCGGCTCCGCGCCAAGATCGAGCCCGACCCCGGGGCGCCGCGTTATCTGGTGACGGTGCGGGGCCTGGGTTACAAGTTCGAGCCGTAGACCGCGGTCCGCGGGCCGTGCGGGGGTGTCTCCGAGGGGAGGCACCCCCACACGCGGTTCAGAGGGGAGGCGGCCCACACACGGTCAGGGGGAGGCACCCCTCCGGACACACCCGGCCGGGGAGGCCTCCCCCACACGCGCTCCGGTCAGTCGGTGGCGGATGCCTCGTCCGTCGGCGTCGACGTGTCGGTCGCGGTGCCTGAGGGGCTTTCGGAGGTGCCGTCCGACGGCGCGCCCGGCGTCTCGGACGCTGCGTCCGAGGGGGTGGGCGCGGGCTTCGTGGACGGCAGCGCGTTCGGGCCGAAGTCCGTGAAGAAACCGGTCGCCGGGACGATGGCGGCGCCGAGCTGGATGTCACCCGTCTCGCTGAACGTGAAGGCGACGTTCTGGACGTTGCCGTCGGCGCCTGCCTGGCGGCCGTTCTCGATCACGGCCGAGGCGTTGCCCTTCCCACCGATGATCACCCGTCCGCCGGCCGGGACGACGAGCGGTCCCGTGCCCTTGGCGGCCTGCAGCTTCACCGCGGCGCCGGTGCCGGGCAGGGTGATCTTCTCCACCACCTCCCGCTTCGTGCCGTCGTTGAAGAGGGTGGCGGCGATGACCGCCGGGCCCTCGGCGTCCGGCTCGGGCTGGGTGATGATGTTCAGGTTCTGGATCTTGATGTTGTCGACAGCGGTGGCTGCGTTGTCCGGCCTGACCTGAAGCGTCTGCGCGTTGTTGCCCGCACCGCACGCGGTCAGCGCACCGATCGAGACGACGAGGGCAGTGGCGGCGAGAGCGCCGTGTCGAAGGCTGCGGCTCACGGCGGCGGCAACTCCTTGAACGTTTCGGACTGCGGACTTTCGGACTCTGCGGACAGGAGGCCCGAGCGGCCGTGAAGCCGCCCTAAGTGTGTGTCAGCGGGCCCAGGTTACCGAGCCGCCGTCCCGGGCCCGCACCCGACCCGCCCCTAGGGGCGTCCGACCTCTCCACCGGCGCTCCCGGTTGTGGCGCGGACGTCGTGCGGCGGCCTTCTTCGGGGCGGTGGGGATTCGCGCGGCGTTCACAAAACACGGGTGACCAGTGCGTTGACCGGGCCGATGATCGATTTCCGGGCGGTGGCCCATTTCCCCCGCATAATCGACCCCTCCTCGGACCGTTGATCAATTTCATTGGCCACCGACACTAAGGGCCGTACGGGTGATCGAGGTCCGAACGGAGTACAGAAAGTTCACCATCCAGAATCCGACAAAACGGGATGTTCCGCCCCTTCTTGAGGCCTTCCGCCGCGTGTGACGGGCGTGTTTCAGCTCGGCCGCACGCCCGCTCCGACCTGCGAATATCGCACTCCGGAAGGCTTCCGCAGCACGTTCGTGTTGCAGTTGTCAAGCCCCGAGATATGCCCTGACCTGCGAAAACGCCATTCAGGAGAAGCAGTTCTCGTGTTACTCTGGATAGCCACGGAAGGGGTACCTGTCACATGACGTTCAAGGTTGGCGACACCGTGGTCTATCCCCATCACGGGGCCGCGCTGATCGAGGCTATCGAAACTCGCCAGATCAAAGGCGTGGACAAGACCTACTTGGTGCTCAAGGTCGCCCAGGGCGACTTGACGGTTCGTGTGCCGGCGGACAATGCGGAGTTCGTCGGTGTGCGTGACGTAGTCGGGCAGGAGGGGCTGGACCGGGTCTTCGAGGTGCTGCGCGCGCCGTACGCCGAAGAGCCGACGAACTGGTCCCGACGCTACAAGGCAAACCTCGAGAAGCTCGCCTCCGGCGATGTCATCAAGGTCGCCGAAGTGGTGCGTGACCTGTGGCGTCGCGAGCGCGAGCGTGGTCTCTCCGCAGGTGAGAAGCGCATGCTCGCCAAGGCCCGCCAGATCCTGGTGAGCGAGCTCGCCCTCGCGGAGAACACGAACGAGGACAAGGCCGAGGCCCTGCTCGACGAGGTTCTCGCGTCCTGAACCGGATGACTCGGTGACCGGTATGACGCCGGCGAACTGAATCCGGTCTTATGAAAATATGCCGCGGTGCCCGCTGACCAGCCGTCCAGACGGCGAGTCGTCGGGCGCTGAGGCATGTTCGGACCCGAAAGCCCGAAAAAAGAGCCTGTCCGGCGGTCGAAACCCCCTGCGTGCCCTCGTGCCGCCCCCTCAGCTCCATCCGCCGGGCCCGTAGCGGCTCGTCCTCCCCGGGGTTCACGGAAGGGTCCCGGTCAGGTCGAGGCGTCGCGCCCGGCTCGATGTGCCCCTACCCACGTGTGCCGTGGAAACAAACCTGCCGAAGCTTCGGAGTGCAACCGATGTCATCGATGTCACCGACGCCCGCTGAAACGAGCCCCTCCCGCACCGCGGCGGTGATCCCCGCGGCGGGCCGTGGTGTCCGGCTGGGCCCGGGTACCCCGAAGGCGCTGCGCGCGCTCGGCGGTACCCCCATGCTGATCCACGCCGTACGGGCGATGGCGGCGTCCCGCGCCGTCACCCTCGTCGTCGTGGTGGCGCCCCCGGACGGCGCGCCCGAGGTCAAGAACCTCATCGCCGAACACTCCCTCCCCGAGCGCACCGACTACCTCGTCGTCCCCGGCGGGGCGACACGCCAGGAGTCCGTGCGGCGCGGCCTCGACGCCCTGCCCGATGACGTCACGGTCGTGCTCGTCCACGACGCGGCCCGCCCCCTGGTGCCCGTCGACACCGTGGACGCGGTCATCGAGGCCGTACGGGACGGGGCGCCGGCCGTGGTCCCCGCGATGCCGCTCGCCGACACGGTCAAGGAAGTCGAGCCGGGTGCGCCCGGCGAGCCCGAGCCCGTCCTCTCGACCCCGGTGAGGGCCAGGCTGCGCGCCGTCCAGACCCCACAGGGCTTCGACCGCGACACGCTCCTCCAAGCACACAAGGCCGTGGCCGTCGACGGCGAGGGGGCGACCGACGACGCCGGCATGGTGGAACGCCTCGGCGCGTCCGTCGTGGTCGTACCCGGGCACGAAGAGGCGTTCAAGGTGACCCGGCCGCTGGACCTGGTCCTGGCCGAAGCCGTTCTCGCACGCCGGAGGGCGAACGATGGGTTCTGAGTACGTGCGGCAGCAGGTTCCCGCGCCCGTGATTCCGCTTGTCGGCATCGGGACGGACATCCACGCCTTCGAGGAGGGCCGCGAGCTCTGGTGCGCCGGGCTGCTGTGGGAGGGCGAGGGTCCCGGCCTGGCCGGGCACTCCGACGCCGACGTCGTGGCGCACGCCGCCTGCAACGCGCTGTTCTCGGCCGCCGGGCTCGGTGATCTGGGGCAGCACTTCGGTACCGGGCGCCCCGAGTGGTCGGGCGCGTCCGGCGTCACCCTGCTCACCGAGGCCGCCCGGATCGTGCGCGCCGAGGGCTTCGGGATCGGCAACGTCGCCGTGCAGGTCGTCGGCCTCCGACCGAAGATCGGCAAGCGGCGCGAGGAGGCCCAGAAGGTGCTGTCCGACGCTGTGGGTGCCCCCGTGTCGCTCTCCGCCGCCACCTCCGACGGCCTCGGCTTCACCGGCCGGGGCGAGGGGATCGCGGGCATCGCGACCGCTCTGGTCTACCGCGTCCAGGACTGACGTCCGGCCCGCGGGCAGGCGCGCACCCTTCGTCCGTGCGATGAGCCGCCGGGAACCCCGGCGGCTTATTGCACATGGCTTGCACGTACGCTGGTACGGCAGGTGATGTGTGCGGGCCGAGGCAGGGATGGGCGTCAGTGGTGAGTGCGACAGCCGGGGCGACGAGGGTGCCGGACGCGTCGGCCGGTGCCGATGGATACGTCCTGCGGACCGCCACCGCGAAGGACGTCGGCGGCGCCCGGGCCGTCATGCTGGACACCGTCTACCGCGATCTGCGCTCGGGCTACGTGCCCCGCTGGCACGCCGACATCATCGACCTGGAGGGCGCGTACCTGCGCCCCTCGCGCTGCACGCTCCTGGTCGTCGTGCGCGGCGACGAGGTCGTGGCCACGGGTGCGGTGCGGGACCGGGGCCCGCAGGCGCCGCCGAACCCGCAGTGGGTCGCGGACCGTTTTCCGTCCGGCGCGACCGCCCAGCTCTGCCGGATCTACGTACGCCCCGAACACCGCAGGCAGGGCCTGGCCCGCATGCTGGTGCGGGAGCTCGGGGACTTCGCCGCGCGGGTGGGCGGTTACACGTCGCTCTATCTGCACACCGATCCGGCCGTGCCGGGCGCCGAGCCGTTCTGGCGCTCCCTCGCCCACGAGGTCTGTGACGAACGCGTACTGCCGGACGGAGGTCAGGGCATCGTCCACTTCGAGCTGCCGATGCCCGTTCCCGAAGGATTGACCGTCCCGAATATCAGATGATAATCGTTTTCATATAGGGTTTCCGTCATGCCTACGACCCGAAACCGGCGCTTCCCGCTGCCGGTCCTCGCCACTGTCGCCCTGCTGCTCCCCCTCGCCGCCTGTTCCTCGTCGAGCGGCTCCGGAGTGTCAGGCGACGCCCAGCGGCTCCGGGTCGTCATGGCCTTCCCGCCCGCCCAGGCCATGTCGCCGTACGGGGACGACGCGGTCACCCTCAGCCGTCTCGCCGTCGTCGAGGGCCTCACGACCCTGGACAGGAACGGTGCCGCCGTGCCCGCCCTCGCCGCGTCCTGGAAGCAGGACGACCCCACCACGTGGACGTTCACCCTCCGCGACGCCGTCTTCCAGGACGGCGCGAAGGTCGACGCGGACGCCGTCGTCCGCTCCCTCACCGCCGCGGGCAAGGCGTCCCCGCTGCCCCGGGTGCTGTCCGACACCCCCCTGACGGCCACGGCCACGGGCGCCGACACCGTACGGATCGTCACGAAGGCCGAGGACCCCCTGCTCCCGCAGCGGCTCGCCAACCCCTCCCTCACCATCCTGTCCGCCGGCGCGTACAAGGACGGGAAGACGAACCCCGCCGGGCACGCCACCGGACCGTTCACCCTGACCGGCGTCAAGGGCGCCGTCTCCGCGACCCTCGAGCGCAACACCGACTACTGGGGCGACAAGGCGAAGGCCCCGGGCGTCGACGTCACCTTCGCCGCGGACGGCACCGCCCGCGCCAACGCGCTGCGCACGAAGGCCGTCGACGTCGCGGAGTACGTGCCGATCGCGCAGGCGTCCCTGCTCGGCGACTCGTACGTCCACGAATTCCCGTCCGCTCGGACCAACGGCCTCTCGCTGAACACCGGCAAGGGCGTCTTCGCAGACCCCGCCATGCGCGCCGCCGCCCGTGAGGCCATCGACTCCGAGGCCCTGGTCGACGGGGTGTACGAGGGCCGGGCGGACACCGCGAAGGGGCTCCTCGGCCCCGGCATCCCGTGGGCCGCCGAGAAGCGCACCGCGCCCGCCGGCCGGACCCCCGCGGCGAGCCGCGACGAGGTGGCGAGGACGAAGGAGATCGTCCTCGCCACCTACACCAACCGGCCCGAACTCCCCGAGGTCGCCACGCTCGTCCAGCAGCAGCTCGAGAAGCGCGGTTTCACCGTCAGGCAGGTCGTCCGCGACTACGCGCAGATGGAGGCCGACGCACTCGCCGGGAAGTACGACGGGTTCATCCAGGCGCGCAACACCCTGCTGGACACCGCGGACCCCGTCTCCTACCTCGCCTCCGACTTCACCTGCGACGGCAGCTTCAACATCTCCCAGCTGTGCGACGGGAACGTCGACGCTGCCGTGGACAAGGCCGCCTCGCTGTCCGGCACCGACGCCCGCCACCGGGCCGAGATGACCGCCGAGGCCGCGGTCCTCGGTGCCGACGCGCTCGTACCGCTCGTCCACGAGCGCTTCGTCCAGGGCTACGACGACGCCCGGGTCGAAGGCGTCGCCCTCGACCCGATGGAACGCACCCTCATCACCGCCGACACCCGCGTCGGGTGACCGGGTGAAGTACCTGGCCGGACGGCTCGGCGCGCTCCTGGCCGTCGTGGCCGTCATCGGCCTGCTGCCCAGGCTGACCCGCACCGATCCGGCGCTGACCATCCTGCACGCGCGCTACGCGGACCGTCCGCCCACGCCGGCCGTGCTCGACGCGATCCGGGCGGAGACGGGACTCGACGGCGGCCCACTGCACGTCCTCGGCGCCTGGGCGGCCGGACTGCCGCGCGGTGACCTGGGGGAGTCCTGGGTCTCCGGGCAGCCGGTCGGCCCCGACGTGACCTCCGCGCTCGGCGTCTCGCTCACCCTCATGGGCGCCTCGCTCGCCGTCGCCGTCCTCCTGGCCCTCGCGCTCGTCGCGGGAACGCTCCGGCGCGGTGCCCACCGCCGGCTCGTCACCACCCGGGCGGGCGTCGGCGCCGCCGTGCTCGCCGCCCTGCCGGAGTTCCTCATCGCCGCCGTGCTGGCCACCGTCCTCGCCGTACAGCTGGGCTGGTTCCCCGCACTCGGCTGGGGCGGGCCCGAACAGCTCGTCCTGCCCGCCCTGGCCATGGGCGTCCCCGCCGGCGCCCTGCTCGGGCGGCTCCTCGACGACGCGCTGCCCGCCGCGTTCGCCGAACCCTGGTCGCGCGCCGCCACCGCCCACGGGACGCCCGCCCGGCGGATCGCCGCCCACGCAATGCGCCGCGCCCTGCCCGCACTGCTGCCCCAGCTCGGCCTCGTCGTCGTCGGGCTGACCGGCGGTGCGGTCGCCGTCGAGACGCTCTACACCATCCCCGGGCTCGGCGGCACGGCCTTGTCCGCCGCCCTGGCCCAGGACCTGCCGGTCCTCCAGGCGTGCGTGCTGCTCCTGCTCCTCCTGGGCGTCGCCGCCGGACTCGCGTCCAGGCTCGCCGCCAGGGCCCTGCTCGGCCCCGCACGGGACGACGGCGCGCTGCCCCCTCTCGTCGCGCCGAAGCTCCCGGCGCGCCGCACCGTGGCCGCCGGAGCGGTGCTGCTGGGAGCCCTCCTCGTCGCCGTCGTCCTCACCGGCCTGCTGCGTGATCCCCTGTACGCCGACGCCGCGGCGCGGCTCGGGTCACCCTCGGCGGCCCATCCGCTGGGCACCGACTCGCTGGGGCGCGACGTCCTCGCCCGCCTCGGCCACGGGGCCGCCGGAACCGTGCTCACCGCCCTCGCCGTCGGCGCCGTCACCCTGCTCCTGGGGCTGCTCGCCGGGGCCGCCCGCGCCGGGGCCCTGACCGAGACGGCCAACGCGCTGCCCGCGGTCCTGGCCGGCCTCGTCGTCGCGGGGATCGTGGGCCCCGGCACCTGGGGCGCCGCCGCGGCCGTCGCCGCCGTCGCGTGGGCCCCGCTCGCCGCCCACACCTCCGCGCTGTACGCCCAGGAACGCGCCGCCCCGCACGTCACCGCCGCCCTCGCCCTCGGCGCCGGGCCGTGGCACCTGCTGCGCCGCCACATCGGACCGGGCGTCGTGCCCCCGGTCGTACGCCACGCCGTCCTGCGCGTCCCGGCCGTCGCTCTGGCGCTGGCCTCCCTCGGCTTCCTCGGCCTGGGGACCCCGGCCCCGGCGCCGGAGTGGGGCCGCATGCTCTCGGAGAACATGCCCTACGCCGAGCGCGCCCCCTGGGCCGTCCTCGCCCCCGCCGCCGCCCTCGCCGCCCTCGGCGCGCTCGCGGTACTGAGCGCGGCGGCCGTACGCGGCCGGGGACGCCGATGAGGACGGTCACCGAGGACACCGGCGCCGACCCGGAGCTCAGGCCCTACCTCCGGCTGCTGACCGCCACCCAGTTCGCCTTCAACACCGGCTTCTACGCCGTCCTGCCCTACCTCGCCACGCACCTCGGCGACGGACTCGGCATGGCGGGATGGCTCGTGGGACTCGTGCTCGGGCTGCGCACCTTCAGCCAGCAGGGCCTCTTCGTCGTCGGCGGCGCACTCACCGACCGCTACGGCCCGCGGCCCGTCGTCCTCACCGGCTGCGTCCTGCGCATCGCCGGATTCTGCTGGCTCGCCCAGGCCGGTACCACCCCTGGCGTCATCGGCGCCGTCCTTCTCATCGGCTTCGCCGCCGCCCTCTTCTCACCCGCCGTCGAATCCGAGACCGCCAGGGCCGCCGTCGCCCACGAGACCGCGACCGGCACGCCGCGCGCCCAGGTGCTGGCCGTGTTCTCTGCCGCCGGCCAGGCCGGAGCGTTCCTCGGCCCCCTCATCGGGAGCCTGCTGCTGCTCCTGGGAGGCGACTTCCGGACCGCCTGCCTTGCAGGGGCGCTGGTCTTCGTCGGCGTACTCGCAGGGCACGCCCGCCTCATGCCCCGCCGGTCGCGCCGCGTCCGGCCCTTGGGAACGCGGTCCATACTTTCCCGGGAGGTCTTCGCCAACCGGCCCTTCCTCATCCTCTGCCTCGTGTACAGCAGTTACCTCGTCTCCTACAACCAGCTCTACCTCGCCCTGCCGCAGGAGGTGGAGCGTGCCACCGGGTCCCAGAGCGCGCTCGGCGGACTCTTCGCCCTCTCCTCCCTGCTCGTCGTCGTCGCGCAGCTGCCGCTGACCCGCTGGTCCGCGCGCCGCGTCGCGCCCCGCACCGCCCTCGTCGCCGGGCTCGCGGTCGTCGCCGCCGGATTCGTGGCCGTGCCCCTCGCGCCCGACGGACCCGCCGGGCTGCTCCCCGGCGCCGCGCTCGTCGTCCTGCTCACGCTCGGCCAGATGCTGCTGGTCCCCGCCGCCCGGGGGCTCGTGCCCGACCTCGTCGACGACGACCGGCTCGGGCTCGCCACAGGTGCCCTGTCCTCCGTGTCGGGCCTCGCCGTCCTGGTGGGCAGCGCCGCCACCGGAACCCTCCTCGGCACACCCGGACCCGTCCTGTGGGCGGTACTCGCCGCAGTCCCCCTGGCGGGGGCGGTGCTCGCCCTGACCCTGTCCGCGGGACGGCGCGCGACGGTGACCGGTGTCACCGTCACCGGTCAGTTGTGACACGTTTTCCACAGGGGGCGCCGGGCACTGGTGCGGGCCCACTACCCTTGAGGGGTGACTATTCGCCTGCATGACACCAACGCCCGGCAGATCCGTGACTTCGTCCCGCTCACCGCGGGCTGTGTCTCGATCTACCTCTGTGGCGCGACTGTCCAGGCCGCCCCGCACATCGGGCACATCAGGTCCGGACTGAACTTCGACATCATGCGCCGCTGGTTCGAATACCGCGGCTACGACGTGACGTTCATCCGGAATGTCACCGACATCGACGACAAGATCATCAAGAAGTCGGCCGATCACAACCGCCCCTGGTGGTCCATCGGCTACGAGAACGAACGCGCCTTCAACGACGGCTACGACGCCCTGGGCTGCCTCCCGCCCACGTACGAACCGCGCGCCACCGGCCACATCACCGAGATGGTCGAGATGATGCGCGGCCTCATCGAGCGCGGCCACGCCTACGAGGCCGACGGCAACGTCTACTTCGACGTCCGCTCGTACGAGGGATACCTGGAGCTCTCCAACCAGGACCTCGACGACCTGCGCCAGCCCTCCGGCGACGGCGAGACCGGCAAGCGCGACCAGCGTGACTTCGCCATGTGGAAGTCGGCCAAGCCCGGCGAGCCCAGCTGGGAGACCCCGTGGGGCCGCGGCCGTCCCGGCTGGCACCTCGAGTGCTCCGCGATGGCCCACAAGTACCTCGGCACCGCCTTCGACATCCACGGCGGCGGCATCGACCTGATCTTCCCGCACCACGAGAACGAGATCGCGCAGGCCAAGGCCTTCGGCGACGACTTCGCGAAGTACTGGGTGCACAACGGCTGGGTCACCCTGTCCGGCGAGAAGATGTCGAAGTCCCTGGGCAACTCAGTGCTGGTCAGCGAGATGGTGAAGGCGTGGCGCCCCATCGTCCTGCGCTATTACCTCGGCACCCCGCACTACCGCTCCATGATCGAGTACAGCGAGGAGGCCCTGCGCGAGGCGGAGTCCGCCTTCGCGCGGATCGAGGGCTTCGTCCAGCGTGTGGTGGAGAAGGCCGGGGGACCGGTCGAGCCCGCCGCCGAGGTGCCGCCCGTGTTCGCCGAGGCCATGGACGACGACCTCGGCGTCCCGCAGGCGCTCGCGATCGTCCACACCACCGTCCGGCAGGGCAACTCCGCCCTCGCCGCGGACGACAAGGAAGCCGCGGTCGCCCGTCTCGCCGAGGTGCGCGCGATGCTCGGAGTCCTCGGCCTGGACCCGCTCGACCCCCACTGGGCGGGCGAGAGCGACCGGGGCGAGGATCTGCACGGCGTCGTCGACACCCTCGTACGGCTCGTCCTCGACCAGCGCCAGTCGGCCCGCGAGCGCAAGGACTGGCCCGCGGCCGACGCCATCCGCGACCAGCTCAACCAGTCCGGCCTCGTCATCGAGGACAGCCCCAGCGGACCCCGGTGGACACTCGGACCGCGCTGAGCGGACCTTCGCACCATGCGTGAGCAGCGCAAATGTGCCGCCCGGCCGTCCGGGCGGCACACTTTCACTTGACGACGTTTTCTGAAGCAACGAAACAGGTAGGTCATGGCCGGGAACAGCGAGCGCAGGAACCGCCGCACGTCCAACAAGAAGGGCATGCAGGTCGGCAGCGGCGGTAACCGACGCCGTGCTCTCGAAGGCAAGGGACCGACGCCGCCCGCCTCCGCCCGCAAGGGACACAAGAAGAACAGGGTGGCGAACGCCCAGGCCAAGCAGGCCGCCGCCCGTCGCCCCGCCCCGCGCCGCGGTGGCGCCAAGGGCACGTCGGAGATGGTCGTCGGCCGTAACCCGGTCTTCGAGGCGCTGCGCGACGGCGTTCCCGCGACCACCCTCTACGTCCAGCAGTACATCGACAACGACGAGCGGGTCCGCGAGGCGCTCCAGCTCGCCGGTGAGCGCGGCAACATCCACCTCATGGAGGCCCCGCGCCCCGAGCTCGACCGGATGACGAACGGCCTGAACCACCAGGGCCTCGTTCTCCAGGTCCCGCCGTACGAGTACGCGCACCCGGAGGACCTCACCGCCGCCGCGTACGACAACAACGAGGACCCGCTGATCGTCGCCCTCGACGGCGTCACCGACCCCCGCAACCTCGGCGCGATCGTCCGCTCCGTCTCCGCCTTCGGCGGCCACGGCGTGGTCGTCCCCGAGCGCCGGGCGGCCGGCATGACGGCCGGGGCCTGGAAGTCCTCGGCCGGCACCGCGGCCCGTACGCCCGTCTCGCGCGTCACCAACCTGACCCGCGCCCTGGAGGGCTACCAGAAGGCCGGCCTCACCGTGGTCGGCCTCGCCGCCGACGGCGAGCACACCGTCGAGGACCTCGAGGCCCTGGGGGGCCCCGTCGTCATCGTCATCGGCAGTGAGGGCAAGGGGCTTGGCCGACTCGTCGGCGAGACCTGCGACTACCGGGTCCGGATCTCCATGCCGGGCGGCGCCGAATCCCTGAACGCCGGTGTCGCCGCGGGCATCGTGCTCTACGAGGTGGCGCGCCGCAGGGCGTGACGCCCGGGAGGTCGCAGGGGCCCATGACCGGGTCCCCGCGCCGCTCCGCAGGGACGTCCGCGGCGGGGTGGCCGGGCAGGTGCCCGGCAGACCCGGCACCCCGACCCCACCCGGGTCCGTCTCCGGACGCGGCGCGCCTACGCGGAATCCACTACGCCGAACTGCCGACCGGCCGGGCGGAGTACGCCATCTGTCCGCCCAGGGCGCGCGGGCGGGAACAGTCGGCCCCGTGCCATCGCACCGACGTACGGACGTGAGCACGTCCCGGCCCAGGGCTCCCGCCGCGGCGGGGACACGGCAACCGCCCCTGGGATCACAGTCTCGCGCCGCGCGCGGAGCCGCCCCGGCGGGCACACCTCCCGCGCACGCCGCGAGTCCGGCGAACGCGGACGCACCCGACGCCGAAAACTGTTGACGGGTCTCGGACACTTCGGACGAGTCAAGGCAGTGTCCTAATCACACATCACTCGGTTAGATGAGTGTGGACACCAGAACGCCTCGGTTCGACGACCAACCCGCCCTGAGCATGACGAAGGTGGACAGCGACCCCGCCCAGGTCATCGTCAGCCACGCCAGCTTCCGGGTGCAGCTCGCCCCGGGGCAGCGCACCCGTCTGCGCCCCGTGGGCTCCGCCGGACCCAGGATCCCCGCCATGAGCGGCGCGGGCGGCCGCAGGCGGGCTCCCGTCGTCTGGAGCGGCAGGTCCGCGCCGGGCGACCCCGGAGCGACCGGGCTCCTCCAGGCCGTACGCAACTCCACCGCGGGGCACCTCGACACCCGCCCCGGCGGCTACGACGGCGGGGGAGGCACCCAGGTCATCCCGCGCCTCGACGAGACACAGCCCAACCCCGTCGTTCCCGCACCCCACCGGCCCGGCGGCGGTCGGAACGGCCCGCTCCTGCCGCCCATGCGGCAGGCCGTCGGCGCGTACGACGCCATGGAGACGCAGCCCCGCGACGCGTACGACGTCACCGACGACGACGCCGAGGGCCGGAGCGGCACCTCCGCCGAGGAACGACGCCCGTCGGGCGACACCGTCCGGCACGCCTACTACCCGGGCCGCCGGATGAACCTCGGCGTCGTCCTCCTCCCGCTGCGCGTCATCCTCGGCTTCTTCTCGATCTACGCCGGTATGGGCAAGCTCTGCGACCCCGCCTACTTCGACGACGGCGACCGCGGGTCCATGGTCAAGTGGCTGACCTCGCTGCAGCCCTGGTCCGCCGCCGAGCCGTTGCGCGACGTCGCGCTGTCCCACCCCGTGGCCGCCGGGCTCACCGTCGCCTTCCTCCAGGTCGTCGTCGGCGTCCTCACCGTCCTCGGGCTGTGGCAGCGCGTCGCGGCCGCCTTCGGCGCGCTGCTCTCCGCCGCCGTCCTGGTCACGGTCAGCTGGCGCAGTGCCGCCGCGTACGACACCCCCGACATCATCCTGCTGGCCGCGTGGAGCCCCCTCGTCATCGCCGGTGCGCCCGTCTACTCGCTCGACGGGCGCCTGGCCGGGGAGGCCTGGCGCACGCTCGGCCCGCGGTCGGCGATCTGGGACCTCCGCCGCCGGGTACTGCGCCGCGGCACCGTGGTCGCCACCGTCGTCGTCGGCCTGACCCTGCTGGTCGGCTCGATGCTCGGCGGCGCCGTACGCTCCACCGAGGTCGTCACCGTGCCGGGCCCCGACAGCTACCCGACCAACCAGTTGCCCGGCTCCCCGCTCCCCGAGGAGTCCACGGGCAAGGAGGACGGGCCCTCCAGGACCCCGGACAACCGCGCCCCCGAGACCGCGCCCTCCAGCGCCCCCGGCACCCCGTCGGCGAAGGAGTCCACCCCGGGCTCCGCGGCCGGACGCGAAGCCGGACCGACGGCAGGGGCGAGCACGGGTCAGCCCAGCCAGACCCAGGGCACCGGCCAGACACCCCCGCAGGAGCCGGCCCCGCAGGAGCCCCCGACGGGCGACCCTGGTCCCAGCTCCTCCGGTTCGGACGGTTCCGGCGGCACGACCGGCGGTTCCGACGAGGGTGGTTCCACGGGCGGTTCCGACGGCGGCTCCTCCGGAGGCGCGGGCCAGAACCCCATCGGCGGCCTGCTCGGCTGACGCAGGTACCGCGACACCGCGAGGGCGGTCACCGGGCACCCGGTGACCGCCCTCGCGCACGTACGGATCTCCGCCCGGCCAGTCCCGCGCCGGGCCGGACACGGCGTGGCACAACGCCCGTGCGGTCGGCTGCGCCCGTGTGGTCAGCCGCCCGCGTGGGCGCCCAGTTCCTTCGCGGCCTCCGTGAGGTCCTTCGCGGTGTCGATGGCCCGCCAGTAGGCCCCGTGCGGCAGCGGGAACCCGGCCAGCCGGCGTTCCCGGGCCAGCCGGGGGAAGGTCGTCCGCTCGTGGTCGCCGCGGTCCGGCAGCATCGAGGTGAACGCGGGCGCGAAGACGTACACGCCCGCGTTGATCAGATACGGCGACGGCGGCGATTCGATGAAGTCGGTGATGTGACCGAACGCGTCGGTCTCCACGGCGCCCCACGGGATCCGCGGACGGGCGAGCGCCAGCGTCGCGGTGGCGTCACGCTCGGCGTGGAACGCGGCCATCTCCCGCAGCGAGAAGCGCGTCCAGATGTCGCCGTTGGTCGCGTACCAGGGCTCCGACGGATGGGGCAGCCTCGCCGCGGCATGCCTGAGACCGCCGCCCCGGCCCAAGGGCTCGGTCTCGACGACGGTCGTGACGCGCAACGGAAGATCGGCCGAGACCAGCCACTCCTGCAGCACATCGGCAAGATGGCCGCACGAGATCACGGCGTCGGTGACGCCCTCGGCGGCCAGCCAGGACAGCTGATGGCCGATGATCGGGGTCCCGGTGCCCGGGATCTCGACCATCGGCTTGGGGCGGTCATCGGTGTACGGGCGCAGCCGCGAGCCCTGACCACCCGCCAGGATCACGGCCTGCGTCGGATACGTATGCATGCCAGGCACGATATGCCGTGCCCGGGCCCCCCCGGCTCAGCTGAACTGGGCGACGCCCGAGGCGAACGAGGTGTCGCAGACGGGACGGGAGAAGCGGTGGGCACGCGTCGGGCCGTACTGGTCGACCGCGGCCTTGCCGAGCGCCTTGGCGATCGACATGCAGTGCTTCGCCAGGGAGGGCCGCCCCTCGACGGTGCGCTGGAGGCTCGTCAGCGCGACACCCGGATCCTTCTCCCGGAGCTCCAGCAGGAGCTTGTCCCGCAGGACGTCATGAGGGGCCCGGGCCTTCGCCTGCTTGGCTACGGTCTCCGAGGCGGCGGTCAGCAGCTGGGTCTCGGTGTCCTGCCCCGACCACTGCACGCGGGTGACCGCGAGGGTCCCGGACAGAACCATGACGACGGGCAGTACGAGAGCTAGGGTTCGGCCGATTCGGCGCGCGGTGTGGGTCACGCAGGCGAGCGTAGCGGTCGGTGATGACTTGGCGACATTTCGTCACCCCTGCGGGGGATGGTTCGAGAGGCCTTTTCGAATCAAACGTTGACGTGCTGGGATGAATTGACCGCTGTGCCAGGGTATTTGACCCCATGGGAGACCAAACCCGAATCCGTCCCGCGACACGCGAACGGCCCCGTGTCCTCGAAGGGACGCGGGGCCGTGTCGCAGGATCGGACGGATCAGGCGGTCAGGCGCTCACCGGTCGACGTGGCGAAGACGTGCAGCTCGTCCGGACGAGGCACGACGTGGAGCTCGGTGCCCTTCTCCGGAACGGCGCGGCCGCCGACGCGGACGACCAGGTCCTTGTGCTCGCCACCGACCTGCGCGGCACCGTAGACGAAGCCGTCGGCGCCGAGCTCCTCGACGACGTTGACGGAGACGGCCAGACCGGCCGGGGCGTCGGAGGAGGCCTTGGAGAGACCGGTCGCGGCGGCGCCACCGTGCTCGACGATGTCGAAGTGCTCCGGGCGGATGCCGACCGTGACGGTGGTGTCACCGCGGTTCGCGGCGGCGGTGAGCGCCTCGCGGGAGACCGGGACGACGCTGTTGCCGAACTTCACACCGCCGTCGGTGATCGGGACCTCGACGAGGTTCATCGCGGGGGAGCCGATGAAGCCGGCGACGAAGAGGTTCGCCGGGCGGTCGTACATGTTGCGCGGCGAGTCGACCTGCTGGAGCAGACCGTCCTTGAGGACCGCGACGCGGTCGCCCATGGTGAGGGCCTCGACCTGGTCGTGGGTGACGTACACGGTGGTGATGCCGAGGCGGCGCTGCAGCGAGGCGATCTGCGTACGGGTCGACACACGGAGCTTGGCGTCGAGGTTCGACAGCGGCTCGTCCATGAGGAAGACCTGCGGCTCACGCACGATCGCGCGGCCCATTGCCACACGCTGACGCTGACCACCGGAGAGCGCCTTCGGCTTGCGGTCGAGGTAGTCGGTGAGGTCCAGCATCTTGGCGGCCTCTTCGACCTTCGCCCGGATCTCGGTCTTGTTCACACCGGCGATCTTGAGGGCGAAGCCCATGTTGTCCGCGACGGACATGTGCGGGTAGAGCGCGTAGTTCTGGAACACCATGGCGATGTCCCGGTCCTTCGGGGGCAGGTGCGTGACGTCGCGGTCACCGATGCGGATCGCGCCGCCGTTGACGTCCTCGAGACCCGCGAGCATGCGCAGGGAGGTCGACTTGCCACAACCGGAAGGACCGACGAGGACGAGGAACTCGCCGTCCTCGATGTCGATCTCGAGCTGGTCCACAGCCGGCTTCGTGGAGCCGGGGTAGACGCGGGACGCCTTGTCGAACGTGACACTGGCCATGGCGATTCTTCTCCTCCACCGGCAGGAACGTGCCGGACGATCCGAGTAAGGGAGTGGTGTGGTCCACTGGAGTGAACCTGAGGTGACGCTACCTGGCGTTTTCGGATCTGTCAGTAGTCCGAGGTTCCGAATATCGAGCGGGTTCCGGTCCCGGCGTTGGTTACACTGCTCTCGCACGCCTCCTTAGCTCAGTCCGGCCAGAGCAACGCACTTGTAATGCGTAGGTCATCGGTTCGAATCCGATAGGGGGCTCAGCGGAAAGCCCAGCTCAGATGCACTCTGAGCTGGGCTTTCCTTTGCTCGGTGGACGGGTCGGTCAGCGGGTCGGTGGCATGGGCGGGCGCGGGTCGCGCGGTCGCCGGGTGTCTCAGGTGCCGGGAGATCCGTCCTCGTCGCCGGGGGCCCGGTCGAAGTCCTCCTCCGCCCGCCGCTGGATCTCGTCGGCGTCCGCCAGGAGCCGGTCGACCCGTTCCGCGCCGCCGGGTACGGGCGGGGGCACGTCGGTGAGGGTGTCGTACAGGTAGAGGCACGCCTCCGTCTCGGTGCCGAAGCGCGCGATGATGCTGTCCTGGCCCCGCTGGCGCAGAAGCACGGGCCACGCGCCCCCCTCGGGACGCAGGACGTAGTAGGCGTCCAGCTGCACGGGGACGCCGTGGACGCCAGGAATGTCGTACAGCGCGTCCGGGACTCCCTCACGGCGGAGGCGCTCGGTGAGTGCTGTCCTGTCCATCGCGCTGTTTCCCTTCTCCAACAGCCCGGGCGGGCCCCGGCCGTGCCGGAACCCGCCCGGGAGAGTGCGGTCGCGATCAGTTCAGTGCTTCGAGCTTCTGGGCGGTGACCAGTTCCGAGACCCGCTTGTCCGTCATGTACTGGATCCCCAGACCGGGCTGGCCGAACCACGGCCGGATGCGGCCGGCCTGCACGGTGAACGCTTCCTTGACCTTGTACAGGTGGTAGCTGTACGGGTAGTCGTCGGTGTACCTGACGAGGTTGCTCGGCGGGATGGCGCGCTTGGCGTACGGCGTTCCGGCGGGGGCGAGGAAGTTGCCGCGCCCGCTGCCGAAGAGGTCGACCAGCTGCCCCACACGGAGGGTCAGAGCCTTCTGTACCGGGTTGCCCGCGCGGTCGAGGACGAAGCCGTCGTGGTCCGGATACCACCAACCGGACTCGCCGTTCGTCGGGTCGGTCTGCCAGTAGCAGCCGAGGAACCAGTACGCCGATGTCGGGCCCGTGCGGTGGTAGCCCCGCAGCATCGTGCCGATGGCGCCGGTCCTCGGGAGCACCTGGGGGCCGAGCCGCCAGTCGTCGAGGTAGTACTGCTCCAGCGCCGGGGCGGGCGCTCCGTTCATACCTCGGGTTCTGCCGTCGGTCGGGCAGTGGGCTCCCGGGCGGCCCTTGTCGCCGTTGTCGGCGTGGGCGGCCGTCGGTGACAGCCCGACGAGGAGGAGCAGCGAGGCGATCGCGCTCCAGACGATGTTCCGCAGCACCCGCATACAGGTGGTCCCTTCTCAGTGCCCGCGTCGGCCGGAGAGCGCGGGTGTCGAGGTCGCGCGAGGGCGCTCCGAGGAGCGCCGCCATGTGGTGACGCCCAGTCAAGTGCGCTGCCACGCATGAGAGGGGACCGCGATCCGCGGCGTCACCCGCACGGCGCCGCGGGTTCTCCTGATCGGCCTAGAGCCGTGGTTCGGATCAGGCCGGGTCAGGGAGCGGCGCGAGGGAACGCGAACCCGGCGTGATCGGGACGGGAGGCCCCGAGCAGCCTGTGCCTGGCCGGGTGCGGGGAGCCGTCCGGGGTCAGTGGCGCCCGGAGACGCGGTCCGCCAGTTTCGCGAGACGGTCGGTGCCGAGGTGCGGTGACGCCGCCTCCCGGCGGTCCGCCGTGCGGTAGGCGGCGTAGAGGGCGTGGACGCCGAGCCAGCGGAGGGGTTCGGGTTCCCAGCGGCGGACCTTGTGGTTGACCCAGGGCAGGGCGGTCAGGTCGGTGGGGCCCGCCTGGCCGGAGTCCTGCTGGATCAGGTCGCGCAGGGTACGGGCCGCGAGGTTGGCGGTGGCGACGCCTGAGCCGACGTAGCCGCCGGCCCAGCCGAGGCCGGTGCTGCGGTCCAGAGTGACGGTGGCGCACCAGTCGCGGGGGACACCGAGCACGCCGGACCAGGCGTGGTCGATGCGAGCGCCCGCGGTGCTGGGGAAGAAGCGGACGAGCAGGTCGCGCAGGGCCTCGATCGTGGCGGGCTGCGTGCGGGCCGTTCCGTTGACGTGGGCGGCGGCCGAGCCGTAGCGGTAGGGGACGCCGCGGCCGCCGAGGGCGATGCGGTCGTCGGCGGTGCGCTGGGCGTACATGTAGGCGTGGGCCATGTCGCCGAGGGTTTCGCAGCCGTCCCAGCCGATGGTCTCCCAGAGGGACTTGGGCAGGGGCTCGGTGACGATCATGGAGGAGTTCATGGGGAGCCAGGTACGGCGGTGGTTCTTGAGGCTCGCGGTGTATCCCTCCGTGCAGCGCAGTACGTAGGGGGCGCGGACCGTGCCGTACGGGGTGACGGCGTGCTTGGGCTTGATCTCGGTGACGGGCGTCGACTCGTGGATCGTGACGCCGAGGGCCTCCACCGCGTCGGCGAGGCCCTTGACCAGTTTGGCGGGGTGCAGGCGCGCGCCGTGCGGGGTCCAGCTGGAGCCGACGGCTCCGGAGACGCGGATGCGTTCGGCGGTCTCGCGGGCGCCGCGCAGGACGCGGTCGGTCTCGCCGAAGGCGATCTCGACGGAGTGGAAGTCCTTGAGACGGGCGAGCTGGGAGGGGGTGTGGGCGACCTCCAGGACGCCCCCGTGGTGGATGTCGGCGTCGATGTTCTCCTCGCCGGCGACGCGTATCACCTCGCCGACGGTGTCGTTCATGGCGCGCTGGAGGCGGACCGCGGCGTCGTGGCCGTGCAGTTCGGCGTAGCGGTCGCGGCCGGCGACGCCGTTGTAGAGCCAGCCGCCGTTGCGTCCGGAGGCGCCGTAGCCGCAGAACTTGGCTTCCAGGACGGTGATGTTGAGGAAGGGGACGGCCTTCTTGAGGTAGTACGCCGTCCAGAGGCCGGTGTAGCCGCCGCCGACGATGCAGACGTCGGCGCCCGTGTCGCCGGGCAGGGGTTCGCGCGGGGCGGGTGTGCCTTCCTTCGCGTACCAGAAGGAGATGCCGCCGTTGACGGTACTGACGGTGTTCATGTGTCCCCTGCTTGTCCGTGTGCAGCCCAGTCGCTGGAGGGACGGTACCCCTAGGCTCGCGGTGTGATCGACGTACCGGATGACCTGGCCGTGAATCTGAGTGCCCACAGCGGTGCGGCGGGGCGGGCGTTCGCCGCCTCGTTGCCGGGGCTGGCCGCGAGATACCTGGACGAGTGGGGGCTGCGGCTCGACGGTGGCGCCATGAGCGGGATGTGTGCGCTGGTGCTCCCGGTGGTGCGGGAGGCGGATGGCCGCCGTGCGGCGCTGAAGCTCCAGTCGGTGGACGAGGAGACGGCGGGCGAGCCCGTGGCGCTACGGGTCTGGGGAGTGGCGGGCGCGGGGGCTGTGGGCCTTCTCGAGCACGACGCGGCGACCGGGGCGATGCTGCTGGAACGGCTCGACGAGCAGCGCCCGTTGACCGGGGTGGGGGATGCGCGGTCGGCGGTGCGGGTGCTCGCGGATTCGTTGGCACGGCTGGTCCGGGTGCCGGCTCCGCCGGGGATGCGGCGGCTGGAGGACGTGGCCGCACGGATGCTGGAGGCCGCGCCTGGGGCGGCTCCGGGTCTGGTGGACGAGGGCGAGCGCCGGTTGCTGCTGGACTGTGCGGCCGCCGTGCGTGAGGTGGCCGGGGAGCCGGGGGACCGCCTGCTGCACTGGGACCTGCACTACGACAACATCCTGGCCGGGTGCGCGGAGGAGGGCCGGGCGGGGGAGTGGGTCGCGCTGGATCCGAAGCCGCTCGCCGGTGATCCGGGGTTCGAGCTGTTCCCGGCGCTGCACAACAGGTTCGACGCGTCCGAGGTGCTGTGGAGGTTCGATCTGCTGGCCGGGGTGCTGGAACTGGAGCGGGAGAACGCACGGGCGTGGACGCTGGGGCGGGTGCTGCAGACCGGTCTGTGGGCTACCGGGGACGGCGAGCGGCGGCTGCCGGCGGAGCATGCGGAGATCGCCCGGCAGTTGCTGGGACGGGACTGAACGGCAGGGGGTCCGCCCGCCTGTCTAGGCTGCGTCCATGATCCGCGTAGCCACTCTTGAAGATGTCCCTGCCGTCCACGCCATGGTCCGTGAGCTCGCCGAGTACGAGAAGGCGCTCGACGAGGCGAACGCCACCGTCGAGCAGTTGCGTGAGGCCCTGTTCGGCGAGCGGCCCGCCGCGTACGCGCACGTCGCGGTGTCGGACGACGACGGCGAAGTGGTCGGGTTCGCGCTGTGGTTCCTCAACTTCTCGACGTGGCGCGGGGTGCACGGCGTGTATCTGGAGGACCTGTACGTGCGTCCCGAGCGGCGCGGCGGAGGCTACGGCAAGGCGCTGCTGAGGGAGCTGGCGCGCATCTGTGTGGAGCGCGGGTACGGGCGCCTGGAGTGGTCGGTGCTGGACTGGAACGCCCCGTCCATCGCGTTCTACGAGTCGCTGGGCGCGCGTCCCCAGAGCGAGTGGACGGTGTACCGGCTCCATGGCGGGGCGCTGGCGGAGCTCGGAGCGGTCTGAGGGGACGGTGAGCCGGCCTCGGGTCATGGAGTTCCCGCCGGGCGGGGGACGTCCGGTGCCGTGCCGCCGAGGAGCCGGATCGCGAGGACCGCGGCTTCGATGCCGCTGTTGAACGCGACCTCGCTGAGGAGTCCCGGGGCGGCGACCTGGTCGCCGGCGAGCAGGATCCCGTCGCCGCGGTCGACGGCGGGCCGGTCGCGCCAGGTCGTGCCGGGCCTGTCGACGGCTCCGGTGCGGCCGGACGCGAGTGCTTCGCGGCGCCAGGTGGTGCGGTCGCGCCAGCCGGGGAAGCCGAGGTCGAGCAGGTCCTCGGCGCGGCGGAGGGCGTCGGCGCGCGGTGTGCCGGGGGCGAGGGGGATCTGGGCCTGGATGAGCTGTTCGCCCGATGGGGTGAGGGTCGGGTCCTGGGCGGTGAACCGTTCGACCCAGCCGGGGGCGTCGAGGTCACAGACGATGAAGGGGTCGCCCCGCCGGGTCCTCAGGGCCAGGTCGAGCAGAGCGGTCCGGCCGCTGTCCCAGGTCAGGGTGGGGTCCTCCAGCAGAGCGCGGGCGGAGTCCAGGTGGGTGGCGACGATCACCGGCCCGCTCCGCCGGAGCGCGGCCAGGTCGTGGGGGCCGACGCGTTCGGCGGTCTCGATGCGTACGCCGAGGTTCCAGGCGTGGGTGGCCATCCGGTCGACGAGCTGGGTCCAGCCGCCGACGGGGTAGCGGGCCTCGGGCGGCAGTGCGGTCGCGCGGCGCAGCCGTTCCTGGACGAAGGCGGCGGAGAGCGAACCGGGATCGTGGTGGAAGAGGGCCACGCCCATGTAGTGGGCCGCCGCGCGGGCGCCCTCCTCGCCGACCTGTCCGGTGGCCCAGCTGAGGAAGTCGGTCTCGACGGGGGCCCGGCGGTGGCCGCGGCGGGCGAGGCGGAGCAGGGCGAGCGGCGGGGTCCTGCGCAGGGCGCCGTCCCGTCGGAAGAGGAAGCGGGTGCCTTCGAGGGGCGGGACGGAGGCGATCGGGCCGAGGAGCCCCCGCTGTGCGAGCCAGGTCCAGTGCGGTCCGCGGTGGTAGAGGGCGTGTGGCCCCTCGTTGGTGAGGTAGGGGCCTTCAGCGGTCCTGGCCCGTCCCCCGAGGGTGTGGTGGGCCTCGTGGAGGGTCACCGGAACCCGGGATTCGGCGGCGGTGACGGCGGCGGCCAGTCCGGCGAGTCCGCCGCCGATGATGTGGATGCGCTGCATGGCTGGGTCTCCTCGCGGTGGGCGCTTCTGTACGGAGGACGGTTCGGCCGGTCGATTCTGTGACATCGGGGCGGCGGCCGTGTCGGGATGGCTGTCAGTGGTGTGCGTCACGATGGGGGGCATGGCACGTACAGGCAACAGGAGCAGCAGGAGCGCGAGCGCGCAGGGCGGGGTGGACCGGGCGCGGCTGCCGGAGGTCCGGCTGCCGTCACTCGCGCCGTACGGAGCGGAGGGGCTGGAGCCCGACGGGGACTACGACGGGGTGCTGTTCGAGGAGACGGATCTGGCGGACGCGTCGGGCCCCGGAGCGCGGTTCCTGGACTGCGAGCTGCGCGGTTGCGCTCTGGACCGCGCGGAGCTGACGCGGTCCAGGTTCATCGACTCGGTGCTGAAGGGCGTCCGGGGTGTGGGTACCGATCTGGCGGGGGCGTCGCTGCGGGACGTCGAGGTCCTGGACGCACGGCTCGGCGGGGTGCAGCTGCACGGTGCCGTGCTGGAGCGGGTGCTGGTGCGGGGCGGGAAGATCGACTATCTGAATCTGCGCAAGGCGCGGCTGAAGGACGTCGTGTTCGAGGGGTGTGTGCTCTCGGAGCCGGATTTCGGGGAGGCGCAGCTGGTGCGGGTGGAGTTCCGGGACTGTGTGCTCAAGCGCGCGGACTTCAGTGCCGTGCGGATGGAGTCCGTCGATCTGCGCACGGTCGCCGAGCTGGACATCGCGCGGGGCGTGGAGCGTTTGGCGGGTGCGGTGATCAGCCCGTCCCAGCTCATGGAGCTGGCTCCGGCGTTCGCGGCGCAGATCGGGGTGCGGGTGGAGGCGTGAGCGCGGGCCCGCTCAGAGGCGGGGGAAGCGGGCCTGGAGGTCCCAGACGACGGGGTTGTCGGCGAGACCTTCGTGCATGTCGGCCAGATCGGCGATCAGGTCGTGCAGGAAATCGCGGGCCTCGCGGCGCAGCAGGGAGTGACTGAAGGTGAGCGGGGGCTCGTCGCCGGGCATCCAGTCGGCCTCGACGTCCACCCAGCCGAAGCGTCGCTCGAAGAGCATGCGGTCGGACGATTCGGTGAAGTCGAGCTCGGCGTACTGCTGACGGTGCGAGCGGTTGCCCCTGGGGTCGCGGTCGATCTGTTCGACGATGTCGCAGAGTGCCCAGGCGAAGTCGAGCACGGGTACCCATCCCCAGGCTGTGGACACTTCCCGGTCGGCCTTGGTGTCGGCGAGGTAGACGTCCCCGGAGAACAGGTCGTGCCGCAGGGCGCGGACGTCCGCGCGGCGGTAGTCGGTCTGCGGGGGGTCCGGGAAGCGCCGGGAGAGGGAGTAGCCGATGTCGAGCACGGTCCGATGGTGTCATGCCGCGTGGACGTCCCGCGCCGGGCTGCGGCCACGGGGCGTGACCCGGCCGTGCCGCGTGAACGCGCCCCCTCCGCCCGGTGGCGCCGGGTCACGGCAGCAGGCGTTGTTCCTTGGCGACGGAGACCGCTCCCGCCCGGGTGTCGACACCGAGCTTCTCGTAGATCCGGCTCAGGTGGGTCTTGACGGTGGCCTCGCTGATGAAGAGGGCTCGTGCGATGTCACGGTTGCCGAGGCCCTGTGACAGCTGGCCCAGGATGTCGAGTTCGCGTTCGGTCAGGGTGGGGCCGGGGCTGCGCATCCGGGCCATGACGCGGCTGGCGACCGGCGGTGAGAGCGTGGTGCGGCCCTGGGCGGCGGCGCGGATCGCGGCGAAGAGTTCTTCCGGGCGTTCGGCCTTCAGCAGGTAGCCGGTGGCCCCCGCCCCGATGGCGCGGGTGATGTCGGCGTCGGTGTCGTAGGTCGTGAGGACGAGCACGTTGGCGGTGCCGGTTCCGGCGGCTGAGATCCGGCGGGTGGCTTCGACGCCGTCGATGCCGGGGCCCAGCTGGAGGTCTATCAGGACGACGTCGGGGGTGAGCCTGGCGGCGAGTGCGACGGCCTCCTCGCCGGTGCCCGCCTCGCCCACGACCTCGATGTCGGGTTCGCCTCCGAGGAGGGCGAGCAGTCCGGCCCGTACGACGGCGTGGTCGTCGCAGAGCAGGATGCGTACGGGGCGTACGGGCGGGGTCATGCGCGTTCCTCCGAGGTCGGCGGGGCGGTCTGGGGCAGGGGTACGGCCGCGGACAGGACCGTGCCCTCGCCGGGCGCCGATTCGACGGTCAGGGTGCCGCCGAGCTGCTGCACCCGGGCCCGCATCGCTGGCAGCCCGTGGCCGCGTACGTCCTCGGGCGGGCGCGGAGCAGGCCGGTCCGGGCCGAAGCCCCGGCCGTCGTCGGCGATGTCGAGGACGATCCGGTCGTCGAGGTGGGTCAGGGTGAGCGCGGCGACGGTGGCCTCCGCGTGCTCGGTGACGTTCGCGAGGGCGCCCTGTGCGATCCGCAGCAGCGCCGACTGCACCCGGTCCGGGAGCGGGGCGGCCGGAGAGCCCTCCACATGGCAGCGGACGGTGAGGCTTCCGCCGGACCGTTCGGTCTCCCGGGTGGCGAGCGCGTGCAGCGCGGCCTCCAGCCCGCCGCCCTCCGCCAGGTCGGCGGGGGCGAGGTCGTGCACGAAGCGGCGGGCCTCGGCGAGATTGCGCTCCGCGATGCCGGTCGCGGTCAGGACGTGTCGGCGTGCGGTGGCCGGGTCGGTGTCCCAGGAGCGGTCGGCGGCCTGGAGCAGCATCTGCTGGCTGGAGAGGCCCTGGGCCAGGGTGTCGTGGATCTCCATGGACAGTCGCTGACGTTCGGCGAGGGTCCCCTCGCGGCGTTCGGTGGCTGCCAGTTCCCGCCGGGTGCGCAGCAGGTCGTCGATCAGCTCACGCTGACGTACGGAAAGGTCGCGCTGGCGTACGGCCTGGCGCCGCATGTGGACGAAGACGGCGGTCGCGACGGCGGCGACGGCGGGCGGGGCCAGGACGAGATTCGGGTCGAAACCTGTGGCGAGCCGCAGCTGTGCGGCGACGACGAAGACGGTGAGCAGGGCGACGAGCGCCAGGGCGGCGCGCGGCGGCAGGATCCGCAGGCCCGTGTAGAAGAGCGGTACGGCGCACCACGCGAAGCTCGGCGCGAGGACGACCAGGACCATCCACACCACGACGAGGGCGCCGAGCCAGGTCAGACGGCGAGGTGTGGGCCGGGAGCCGAGCACGGGACCGAGGAGGTACAGCACGGCGAGCACGGCGGACAGGGCGATGATCCAGGGGGTGCGGGTCTCGCCGGGGTGCCGCATGAGGAAGCGCGCGAGCGAGGCGCCGAGCAGCAGGAAGAACGCGGCGTGCATGAGGAGGGCCAGCCACCGGGCGTCCGGGTCGTCCGCCCGGCCGGTCCGGTGTGCCGTGTCCGGCTCGGTTGCGTTCCGCCGCACCTCGTACCCCGTGCTCCCTCGATCGTGGCCGTGCCCCGCGCTGTCGCATCACCGGCCTGCGCGGTCACCTCATGGTCACCCCCGGGGGCCGCCCTCGCATCAACCGATCGGCTGACGGGACCGTCAGCCGGTGCGGGTGCGGCTTCCAGCCGGTACGTCGACCGTGCGGGCCCGGATCCGGCCGGAGGATCGGTAGCAGGAAGCCGGACGGTTCGAGACGGAGCCGCCACCAGCAGAGGAGACCCCCATGAAGAAGATGTCGCTGCGCACCCGAGTCCTGACCGGTGCCGTCGCCGCGGGCGCCTTGGGCGCCGGAACCTTCGGCGCGATGTCCGCGAACGCGTCCACCCCCGCCGCCGCGCCGGCCGCCGCCGTGAAGGCCGATGCCTCCGACCGGAATCTCCGGCAGTCCACGCACCTGACCGTCGCCGCCGCCACCAAGGCCGCACAGGCGGCCCTGGACGCCGCGAAGAAGGAGAACCAGCGGGTCTCGGTGGCCGTCGTCGACCGTGACGGCAACACCGTGGTCACCCTGCGCGGCGACGGCGCGGGCCCGCAGTCCCCCGAGTCCGCCGTGAAGAAGGCGTACACCGCCGTCTCCTGGAACGCGCCCACCTCCGAGCTGGCCAAGCGCCTGGAGCAGGCCCCGAACCTCGAGGACATCCCCGGCACCCTGTTCCTGGCGGGCGGCGCGCCCGTACAGGCCAAGGGCGCCCCGGTGGCAGGCGTCGGAGTCGCGGGCGCCCCGAGCGGCGACCTGGACGAGAAGTTCGCCGCGGCGGGCGTCGCCGCGCTCGGCCGCTGACGGCCGGCCCGGCGAGCGCGGCAGCCGTCCGCTCAGTCGCAGGCGAGTGCTTTGCGGGCGGCGGCGGTGAAGCGGTCCCATACCTGGGACTTGGGAAAGAAGGAGGCTGCGGCGCGTTCCTCCTCGGTCTCCGGGGAGGCCCATTCGAAGGTGAGGCTGTCCGCCGCGAAGTAGGTTTCCTTGCCGCCGCAGACGGCATGCTCGAATCCCCGCTCCTTCGCGGCGGGCAGCAGTGCGGGGTTCCGGATGATCGCGAGGCGGGCGAAGGGGCCGACGCGGGGAGCCGGTCCGCCCGAGGCGGACCGGCTCCCGGAGTGCGCTGGTGCTACTTGACGTTGACACCGGCCCAGGCGGCCTGGACGGCCGTCAGTTCGGCGGAGTCGGCCCCGAACAGGTCGGTGGCCGCCTTCTCGGTCGCCTCGCGGGCGCCCGCGTAGTCGGTGCTCGACGTCATGTAGACGGAGAGCGCCTTGTACCAGATCTGGTAGGCCTTCTGGCGGCCGATGCCCGTGACGGTGGAGCCGTCGGCGGTCGGGGAGTCGTAGTCGACGCCGTCGATGGTCTTGGCGCCGCTGCCCTCGGCCAGCAGGTAGAAGAAGTGGTTGGCGACGCCGGACGAGTAGTGCACGTCGAGGTCGCCGACGCCGGCGTCCCAGTAGTCCGCCGAGCCGCCGTCCTTGCTCGGCTTGTCCATGTAGCGCAGCGGGGTTCCGTCGCCGTTGATGTCGATCTTCTCGCCGATGAGGTAGTCCCCGGCGTCGGTGCTGTTGTCGGCGAAGAACTCGACCGAGGAGCCGAGGATGTCGCTGGTCGCCTCGTTGAGTCCGCCCGACTCGCCCGCGTAGTCGAGGTTGGCGGTGGCCGCGGTCAGGCCGTGGCTCATCTCGTGGCCCGCGACGTCGATCGCGGTGAGCGCGCTCTTGTCGTCGGCACCGTCGCCGTAGGTCATGCAGAAGCAGCTGTCGTCCCAGAAGGCGTTGACGTAGCCGGTGCCGAAGTGGACGCGGGAGTACGCGGCCTTGCCGTCCCCGGCTATGCCGTCGCGGCCCAGCTCGGACTTGTAGAAGTCCCAGGTCTTCGCCGCGCCGTAGTGGGCGTCGACGGCCGCGGTCTGGCGGTCGTCGCCGGTGCCGTCCCCCCAGGTGTCGTCGGCGTCGGTGACGAGGTCTCCGGTGCCGGTCTGGCCCTGGTTGAGGTCGTACGTCTTGTGGCCGCCCCGGTCGCCGTCGGTCAGCTCGAAGCCCGAACCGCCCTTGGTGGTCGAGAGCGTGACCTCACCGCTGTACTGGCTGTTCCCGGTGCCGGTCTCGACGGCCTCGAAGCTGTGCAGCTTCTTGCCGGTCGTGGCGTCCGTGATGGTGTGGACCCGGCTGGGCGTGCCGTCCTTCTGCACTCCGGTCTTCACGGTCTCGAAGGCGAGGGCGGGCTTGCCGTCGCCCGCCCAGACGACCTTGCGTGCGCTGGCCGCGGACTTCATCTCCGGCTGCGTCGACGGGACGGAGATGCGGGCGTCGGTGGCCTTGTCCACGCCCTTGGACCTGCCGTCGGCCGCGGTGTGGGTGACGAGGTCGCCGCCGAGGACCGGCAGTCCGGCGTAGGTGCGTTCGTAGCGGGTGTGCACGGTGCCGTCGGCGTCCTTGATCACATCACGGGCGATCAGTTTCTCCTGGCTTCCCAGCCCGAGGGACTCGGCGGCGGCCGAGGCGTCGGCCTGCGCGGTCCGCAGGGCGATGCCCCGTCGGCTCGCTGTGTTCACGCCGAGGGTGGTGGCTCCGGCGGTGGCGCGGGCGGAAGAGGCGTCGTCGCTCCTGGTGTTGGAGCCGGCCGAGGCTGTGCCTGTCTGGACGCCGACGACGACCATCGCGGCAACTGCGGTCAGGGCGGCGGCGCGACGGGTGTTCATGTGGGGGGTCATGCCTTCTCCGTTGCTCGTACCTGTGGGGGGTTACGAGCCGAGAGCGTGCCACCGAATGAACACTTTTGACGGAGTGCCGACAATTACCTCACAAGTTTTTGACCAGTTCTTGTCCGACTGAGGCGCTCTTGTGTCCGCTATGTGACGCGGACGCGCGGGAGCCCCCGTCCGACCGAAGTCGGACGGGGGCTCCCGTGAAAAGCCGTTACGTCAGAGGTTGACGCCGAAGTCCTGGGCGATGCCGCGCAGGCCCGAGGCGTAACCCTGGCCGACCGCGCGGAACTTCCACTCGGCGCCGTTGCGGTAGAGCTCGCCGAAGACCATGGCGGTCTCGGTCGCGGCGTCCTCGCTCAGGTCGTAGCGGGCGATCTCGGTGCCGCCGGCCTGGTTGATGATGCGGATGAAGGCGTTCCGCACCTGGCCGAAGTTCTGGCTGCGGGCCTCGGCGTCGTAGATGGAGACCGGGAAGACGATCTTGTCGATGTCCGCCGGAAGGCCCGCGAGGTTGACGTTGATCTGCTCGTCGTCGCCCTCGCCCTGGCCCGTGACGTTGTCACCGGTGTGGACGATGGTCTGGTCCGGCGTCGCCTTGTTGTTGAAGAAGACGAAGTGGCCGTCGGAGTAGACCTTGCCGGCGGTGTTGACGGCGATCGCCGAGGCGTCGAGGTCGAAGTCGGTGCCGGTGGTGGTGCGGACGTCCCAGCCGAGGCCGACCGTGACGGCGGTCAGGCCCGGGGCCTCCTTGGTGAGCGAGACGTTGCCGCCCTTGGACAGGCTTACAGCCATGGGAAGTCCCTTTCCTCGTCGTGTGCGGGCTTCGTGCCATCACGAAAGCTACCGTCACCCGTCCTAACGCAGACAAGAGACCACGAGGTTCCTGCTCGCTTTACTTTCTTTGCCGAACTTCTGGCCGAACGCTCGCAAAACAAGGTGACGGGCGGGTCGCACTCCGGGGAACATGGGTGTCATGTCCGGGCCCTATGTCATCCGCGGTTCGGTCTCCCTTCCGGAGGCCGAACTCATGTGGCGTTTCTCGCGGTCCTCGGGGCCCGGCGGGCAGCACGTCAACACCAGCGACTCCCAGGTGGAGCTCCGCTTCGATCTCGCGGCCACCGAGTCGCTCCCCGAGGTCTGGAAGGCCCGCGCGCTCGAACGCCTCGCGAGCCGGCTGGTGGGCGGGGTCGTGTCCGTGCGTGCCTCGGAGCACCGCTCCCAGTGGCGCAACCGGGAGACGGCCGCCGTGCGGCTCGCCGCGCTCCTGGCGGAGGCCACGGCGCCGCCGCCCAAGCCGCGCCTCAAGAAGAAGATCCCGCGCGGCATCAACGAGCGCCGGCTGCGGGAGAAGAAGCAGCGGGGGGACACGAAGCGCGGGCGTTCCGGCCGCGACTGGTAGGAGGCGCGGGGTCCCGCCCCGGCCGCCGCGCCGGTCAGCCCAGCTGCCGGTAGCGGCCCTTGAAGTAGGCCAGGGGCTCGCCGTCCGCACTCGGCAGTGACGCCGTCAGTACCCGGCCGATCACCAGCGTGTGGTCACCGGCGAGGACGCGCTGCTCCGTGCGGCACTCGAGGGTGGCCAGCGCCCCGCCCACCAGGGGCGCTCCCGCGATCTCGCCCCGTATGTACGGGATGTCCTCGAACAGCAGCCGGTCGCTGATCCGGCCCTTCATGGCGAACCGCCCGGCGATGTGCCGTTGGCTCTCCGCGAGTACCGACACCGCCCACAGGGGCTGCTCGGCCAGCAGGTCGTCCATCCGTGAGTCGTTGCGCAGGCTCACCATGACGAGCGGCGGGTCCAGCGAGACCGACATGAAGGCGGTCGCCGTCATCCCGACGTCCTCGCCCCGGCCGTGCGCGTCGAGCGGCGGCTCCTGGGCGGTGATCAGCACCACGCCTGCGGCCAGGCGGGAGAGGGCGGCGCGGAATTCGTCGTTGGTCACCCCTTCAGCATGGGGGACGGCTTGCGGGCGCGGGGCGGGGGAGGTCTTCTGCGGCACACGGGCACGCTAGTGCCGCCGGACGGGCCGCCGCATCGGGCCGAGGGACCAGCGGGGTCCTAGGACTCCGGAACGATGTGCGTTCGGGAAGGGATGTGCGTTCGGGAACAACGGTGGTCCCCGCAGGCGCATAGGCAACCCTTACCATTTGCTGTGACTTGAGTCACAGAGAGCAATATTTGTTGACCCTGTGTACCGGGTGCACAGCTCAGTGTGATTCAGTGGCCGTGACACTGCGATAAGTACGTCGATATGAAGCCTGGAGTTGCTGTCGAGGTCTCAGGGAGTGCGAGCGATGGAGGCCGAGTCGGAGCCGTACGTCCGTCTTGCGACGATGCGGCAGTTGCATCAGGCCGTCGCTGATCTCAACACGGCGCGAAGCCTGGCGGACACGCTGCAGTCCGTGGCCGACGGCATCGTCACCGGCCTCGGCTACGAACTGGGCTGCGTGAACCTCGTCCGCCCCGACGGCGATCTCGTCGTCGCCGCATTCGCCGGCAACAGCGCGGCGGAATCCCTGATCACCGGCCGTGTGGGGTCCCGCGAGTCCTGGGAGCGCAGGCTGTCGATGGGCGAGGCGTGGGACGAGCTCCGGTTCATACCCCACACCGAGGGCTGGGTGCTCCTCGACGACGACGTACCGCAGTGGCACACCGAGGGGCCTGAGCCCCGTTTCGAGGACGAGTGGCACCCCCTGGACCGTCTCTACGCCCCCATGTACGCCTCCGGCGGAGGTCTGGACCTCCTGGGGGTCATCTCGGTCGACAGGCCGCGCAACGGCCGCCGCCCCGGCGCCTGGGGCCGGGAGGCCCTCCAGATGTACGCCTCCCAGGCGGCGATTGCGATCAGTAACGCCAGGCTGCGAGCAAACATGCAACGCGCCCTGGTCAGGCTCGAACGCGAGCAGCAGGCACTCCGGGCCAGCGAGGAATCCTTCCGCCAGGCGTTCGAGTACGCCCCCAGTGGCATGGCCATCGCCGAGATGGGCGGTGACCAGCACGGCAGGCTGCTGCGCACCAACGACGCGCTCTGCCGGCTCATGGGCCGCCCCGCGTCCGTCCTGCGCCGCTACTCCTTCGCCGACCTGGTCCATCCCGAGGACATCGGCACCCTGCTCCGCACGTCCGCCGAGGGCGGGCGGGCCGAGCTGCGGCTCGGGCGCAGGGACGGCACCTACCTCTGGGTCTCGCTGCGCAACTCCGTCGTCGCCGACACCACCGACGGTCCGCGCTTCCTGCTCACGCACGTCGAGGACATCGAGGAGCGCAAGCGCAACGAGCTGCACCTCGCGCACCGCGCCTCGCACGACGCCCTCACCGGCCTGCCCAACAGTGCCGAACTGCGCTCCCGGCTCGGCGCGCGGCTGTGTGAGAGGCCTCACTCGGTCACCTCGTCCGCGATCGAGGCGCTGGACGCCGCCTACGGCGACGTCGAGAGCTCGATGCACGGTTACCGGGCGGACGGCTACGAGGGGGAGGTCGCGCCGGGCGTCGGCCCCTACGACCACCATGTGCACGTCGTGGCGCCCGACGCGGAGCGGGACGACGGGACCAAGGGGCTCGCCGTGCTCTTCTGCGACCTCGACGGCTTCAAGTCCATCAACGACCGCTTCGGACACCACGCGGGTGACGCGGTTCTCATCGAGGTCGCCCGCCGCCTCACCACCTGCGTACGGGACGGTGACACCGTCGCGCGGCTCGGGGGTGACGAATTCGTCGTCCTCGCGGACGGCCTCGGGGCGGCAGATGCCGCAGATCTGGCCGTACGCTTGCGTAACGCCATCATTCCGCCCATCCGGGTGGACGGCCGGGCAGTCAGGGTCGGGGCGAGTTTCGGTATCGGCTGGGCCGAGTGCGGCATGACCGAGGAAGAGGTCCTGCACTCCGCCGACCAGCGGATGTACGTGGAGAAGCGGTCCCGATCGAAGGTTCACCGTAGAGCCGGCTGACGTTCACGCCTTGGCTGTCCCCGTGCACCGCCCGGTTTTCCGGGGGACCGAGGGCAATTCGACGCTTGCTCCGTTCGGGGTAGGCTCGGCCGGTCGGCGACGGCTGGCGAAATGGTGAGGAGTGACCCAGGGATGACGGCCGGGAACAACGGCGCGAGCAAACCCGAGGACGACGATCCGTTCGGCTATCTGTACGAGGACGGCCGGGCGGCGGGAGCACAGCCGCCCGGGCAGGGTGGTTACGGCTACCCGGGTCCGGCGGCTCAGCCCGGCGTGCCCAGAACGTCGTACAACCAGGTGCGGACGGTCGGTGAGCGCCAGTACGGGCAGGTCCCGCCGCAGTACGGCCAGCAGCCCCAGCAGTACGGCGGCCCGAACCCGCAGTACGCGGCGCCGGAGACCTACCCCGGTGGTGCGGTCACCGCGCAGCACGGAGCGGTTCCGCACGGCGGCGGTGGCGGCAGGAACGCCGGCCCCGGCCGTGGCGGCCCGAACACGAAGGCGCTGCTGATCGCGGCCGTCGCCGTGGTCGCGGTGGTGCTCGTCGGGATCGGCGCGGCGCTGATGACGGGCGAGGACAGCGACGCCAAGAAGAACGACGCCGGTTCGTCGGCGGGTCCGGCCGACGAGGTCGAGGACTCCCCGAAGCCGGAGAAGTCCACGAAGCCGTCCGAGGAGCCCGTCGAGCTGCCCGAGCAGGACGCGGCGACGCTGACGCTCGGTGGCACGGCTTCCCTGGACAACACGGTCAAGGGCGCCAAGAGCGCCAACGGCCAGTACATCAGCCTCAACGAGGTCGGCCGGTCGGCCACCTGGACGGTCGATGTGCCGGAGAGCGGTCCGTACACGCTCTTCGTGACCTACGGCGTGCCGGGCAGGGACGCGAAGACGTCGCTCACGGTCAACGACGGGGACCCCCGGTCGATCAACATGGAGAACTTCGCGCACGCCGCGGAGGGCGACCTGGAGAAGGGCTGGACGAGGACGTACGCGTACGTCCAGCTCGAGAAGGGGTCGAACAAGCTGATGCTGTCGTGCAACGAGGGCGACTCCTGCGACGCGAACCTCGACCAGCTGTCGCTGAAGTCGGGCCAGACCAAGGGCTAGCCCTCCGCCGTCGTGGTCCGGTGTCCACTGCCACCGTCGTCCCGGTCGTCGCCCCGAGCGAGCCGGGACGACGTGTTTTCCGGGTCGGGTCTCAGGCGGCCGCCGCGTGCTGTTCGACGGTGACGCGGGTCAGCAGGTCCTCGTAGGCGGCGGGGTCGAACTCGCCGGCCGCCGGGGCCAGCACGGTCGCCGTCGACAGGGCCACCGCACGGGTCAGCCGGTCCTGCCAGCCCAGGCCCTCGGCGAGCGCGGACAGGAGTCCGGCCACGGCGGAGTCGCCCGCTCCCGTCGGGTTGCCCGTTACGGCGGACGGGGGCGCGGCCCGCCAGATGCCGTCGGGTGTGACGGCGAGGAGTCCCTCGGGGCCGAGTGACGTGACGACGCTGCGCGCGCCCCGGCGGCGGGCGTCGCGGGTGGCGCGCAGGGGTTCCCGGGCGCCGGTGAGCTGGGCGAGTTCGTCGGCGTTCGGCTTGACGAGGTCGGGGCGGGCGGCGATGCCGCGGCGCAGCGGTTCGCCGCCGGTGTCCAGGAGGGTGGGTACCCCCGCGGCCCGGGCGAGCCGGATCAGGTCCGCGTACGCGCCGACGTGTATGCCCGGCGGCAGGCTGCCGCAGAGGGCTACGGCGTCGGCTCCCGGGAGCAGTTCCCCGTAGGTCCGCAGGAAGGCCGTCCACTCGTCGCTGCCGATGTGCGGGCCGGGTTCGTTGAGCTGGGTGGTGTCCCCGGTGGAGCCGTCGACGACGGCGATGGTGCGGCGGGTGTTCCCCGCGACCGGGACCAGCGCGTCGGCGGGTCCGTGGGGGAGGGCGCCGAGCAGGTCGCGCAGGACGGCACCGGTGGCGCCGCCCGCGAAGCCGGTGACCACCGTGTCGTGCCCCAGTGCGGACAGCACCCGGGCGACGTTGAGGCCTTTGCCGCCGGGGCGTTCGGTGACGTCGCCGACGCGGTGGCTGGAGTGCGGGACGAGCGCGGGGACGGCGTAGGTCAGGTCGAGTGCGGTGTTCAGCGTGACGGTCAGTATCACCTGCACCGGCCCCCGGTTCCTTGGTCGTCCGTTCCTCGGCGCCGCTGTCTACGGCGCTGACCTGGCGATCATGCCAAAGAGGCGGCGGCCGTCCCAGGTGTGCGGGACAACCGCCGTCTCTTCGTTACGTGTTGAGCCGGGTGCCGGACGGTGGCGCACCGTCACCCGACACGGGGTTCGACGATCCACTCGCCGCGGCGCATGACGCCCTTGAGGGCGAAGTCCGCGTCCAGGACCACCAGGTCGGCGTCCTTGCCCGGGTCGAGCGAGCCGACCCTGTCGTACAGACCGAGGAGCCGGGCCGGGTTGGCGGAGATGGACCGGACGACGTCGTCGACGGGAATCCTGTCGACCGTCACGGCCCGGCGGAACGCGGTGTCCAGGGTGAGGGTGGAGCCGGCGATCGAGCCGCCCTCCACCAGGCGCGCGACGCCGTCCTTGACCTCGACGGCGAGCGGGCCGAGCTCGTAGTGGCCGTCGCCCGCACCGGCCGCGTCCATGGCGTCCGTGATCAGTGCGACCCGGTCGGCGCCCGCGTGGTGGTAGGCGAACTGCAGGGCGGCGGGGTGCAGATGCGTACCGTCGTTGATCAGTTCGACCGTGATCCGCTCGTCCTCCAGGAGGGCCGCGATCGGGCCCGGCGTGCGGTGTCCGAGGACGGGCATCGCGTTGTAGAGGTGCGTGGCGACGGTGGCGCCCGCGTCGATGGCCTCGACGGTCTGCTCGTACGTCGCGTCCGTGTGGCCGACGGCGGCGATCACTCCGTGCTCGGCGAGCAGCCGCACGGACTCGATGCCGCCGGGGAGTTCGGTGGCGAGGGTGACCATCCTCGCGCTGCCTCGGGCCGCGTCGAGCAGCTTGCGGACCTCGGAGGGGTCGGGGTCGCGGAGCAGGCCCTCGCTGTGGGCGCCCTTGCGGCACGGTGAGATGAAGGGGCCCTCGAAGTGGATCCCGGCGAGCTCGCTCTGCTCGACCAGCTCGGAGAGCATGCCGGCCTGGCGGGCCAGGAAGTCCATCTCGCCGGTGACGGTGGACGCGACCACGGTCGTCGTGCCGTGTTCGCGGTGTGCTCGCACCCCGGTCAGGACGTCCTCGGCGGTGCCGGTGGCGAAGGACGCGCCGCCGCCGCCGTGGTTGTGGATGTCCACGAATCCGGGGACCACCCAGTGGCCGGAGAGATCGACGGTCCGGGCGCCCTCCTGCGTGCTGCCGGCGATCCGGGTGCCCTCGACGATCACCCGGCCGTTCTCGACGGTCCCGGTGGGAAGCACCACGCGGGCACCTGCGAGAACCGTGCTGTCTGCGCGTCCGGCCATCAGGCGGAAACCTCCGTGGAGAGTAGATCCCAGGCGAGCAGCCCCGCGCCCAGGCATCCGGCGGTGTCCCCGAGGGCCGCCGGGACGATGTGGGGCAGCTTCTGGAACGTGACCCGTTCCTCGACGGCCGCACGCAGTGGTGTGAACAAGGTTTCCCCCGCCTCGGCGAGACCGCCACCGATGATGAGCGTGCGGGGGTCCAGCAGAGTGAGCGCGGTGACCAGTCCGGCGGCGAGCGCGTCGACGGCGTCCTGCCACACGCGCAGGGCCGCCGGGTCGCCCGAGGCGACCGCCTTCGCACAGTCGGCGGCGTCCGCGTCCGGGTCGCCCGACGCGGCGGCCCAGGCCCGGGAGACGGCGGCGGCCGAGGCGAGGGTCTCCAGACAGCCGCGCTGCCCGCAGCCGCAGTCGGGGCCGTCGGGGCGGACCACGATGTGGCCGATCTCGCCCGCGTAGCCGTGGGCTCCGGCCTCGATGGTGCCCGCGATGCCGATCGCGCCGGCGATCCCGGTGCCCAGGGGCACGAAGAGGAAGCGGTCCGCGCCGCGGCCGGCGCCGATCCGCCCCTCGGCGAGCCCCCCGGTCCGGACGTCGTGTCCGAGCGCGACGGGTATGCCGCCGAGCCGTTCACCGACCAGTTTCCGCAGGGGCAGGTCGCGCCAGCCCAGGTTGGCGGCGTACACGGCGATCCCGTGTTCCGCGTCGACGATGCCGGGCACGGCGACCCCCGCGGCGACCGCGCCCTCACCGAGGTGCTCCTCGCCGTAGGCGTACAGATCCGCTGCGAAGGCGAGGATCGTCTCCACGACGGCTTCGGCACCGCGGTTCCTGCCGGTGGCCCGGCGCGCCTCGTGGAGGAGGGCGCCGTCGGCCCCGACCAGAGCGGCCTTCATTCCTGTGCCGCCCACATCGAGGGCGATGACGTGTCTCACGGAAGACAGTTTCGCTCGCCGACCCCTAAAAGGTCTAGTCCACTAGCCCCGTTTGTTGAGCACCCATACAAAACGGTCCTGCTAGATTGCCGGGTTGGTGCACAGGTGGTGTAGACCTCCGTGTGCACGTGAGGCAGGATCGCGGGTCGTCGTCGGAGTGGTGACGTCCGCGCAGAGCGATTCGAAGGATGGACAGGGCTGTGCAGCGGCGCTTTGTGGGTCTGACCGCGGTAGTGGCCGCACTCGGTATGACGGCGGCGCTGTCGGGGTGCGGTTCGGACACCGGAGGCGGCGACGTCACCCTGCGGCTGGTCGCCGCCGACTACGGCACAGGTGCTGAGAACAGCTCCCAGAAGTACTGGGACGACGTCGCCGGGAAGTTCGAGAAGGCCAACCCCGGCATCGGCGTCGAGGTCAGCGTCTACTCCTGGAAGGACGTCGACCGCAAGGTCGCCGAGATGGTGAAGGCCGGCAAGGCCCCCGACATCGCGCAGATCGGGGCGTACGCCGACTACGCCGAGGCGGGCAAGCTCTACGCCGCCGACGAGATGATCGCCATCCGCACCGGTTCCAACTTCCTGCCCTCGCTCACCGACGCGGGCGAGGCCAACGGCAGTCTGTACGGCCTCCCGTTCGTGGCCAGCACCCGGCTGCTCTTCTACAACAAGGGCCTGTTCGCCAAGGCGGGCCTCGGGGCCCCGCAGACCTGGGACGACATCCAGAGCGACGCGGCCGCGCTCAAGCAGCGCGGCGTGACCTACCCCTTCGCCCTGCCGCTCGGCCAGGAGGAGTCCCAGGCCGAGACCCTGATGTGGCTGCTCAGCGGGGGCGGTGGCTACACGGACGAGGTCGGCAACTACGCCATCGACTCCCCGGCCAACGTGGCGACTTTCCAGTGGCTGAAGAACAACCTCGTCGGCAAGGGCCTCACCGGCCCCGTCGCCCCCGGGAAGCTCGACCGGGCGAAGGCCTTCGACGCGTTCACCAAGGGTGAGGTGGGCATGCTCAACGGCCACCCGACCCTGATGCAGGAGGCCGAGAAGAAGGGCGTCGAGGTCGGCATGGTCCCGCTCCCCGGGATCGAGGGACCCACCAAGGGCTCGATGGGCGTGGCCGACTGGATGATGGGCTTCAAGCAGAACGGACACCGGGCGGAGATAGGCAAGTTCCTCGACTTCGCCTACACGGACGAGAACGTGCTGGCCTTCGCCGACCAGTACGACCTGCTGCCCGTGACCAGCAGCGCGTCCGCCGCCATGGAGGCGGACAGCAAGCACAAGTCGCTGCACGAGTTCCTGTCCGCGCTGCCGAACTCGCAGCTCTACCCGTTCGGCAAGACGTCGTGGGCGCAGGCCAGCGAGACGATCAAGGAGAGGATCGGCTCCGCGGTCGAACCCGGCGGCAGCCCGGAGAGCGTGCTCGTGGAGATCGCCGCCCAGGCCAGGCAGGCGGAGAGCGCGGGCGTGGGAAGCAGGTAGGTAGGTTGGTTCATATGACCGCCGACCCCGCTGACCCGCTCTCCGTCCAGGAACGCGCGGTGCTGGCCCTGGAGCGGCGCTCCTGGGCCGGCCCCGGAGCCAAGGAACGGGCGGTCCGGGAAGAGCTTGGCATCTCACCGGTCCACTACTACCAGCTGCTCAACGCGCTCCTGGACGACCGCCGCGCGCTGGAGGAGGACCCGGTCACGGTGAACCGCCTGCGCCGGGTCCGGGAGGCGAGGCGCGGCCGCCGCTGAGGGATCGGCCGGCCACCGGCGCGGCTGGGTCCGGACCACGCCGCAGACCCCTGGTCACCGCTACGCTCGGACCATGGGTAACCCGGCACGCTCCCTCCCGACCCCGTCCACCCAGGCCGGCCGCGAAGGCCTCGCCGCACTCCTCGCCCGCCCCGCCCGCGCGGTCGTCGCGCTGGACTTCGACGGCACACTCGCCGACATCGTCCCGAACCCCGAGCAGTCCCGCGCCCACCCCTTTGTCGTCCCGGCGCTCTCCGCGCTCGCGCCCCGGGTCGCCGCCGTCGCCGTGATCACCGGACGCCCGGCGGACACCGCAGTGCGGTACGGCGGCTTCGCCGGAGCGCCGGGCCTGGACCACCTCGTCGTCCTCGGGCACTACGGCGCCGAACGCTGGGACGCCGCCACCGGGTCCGTCAGCGCCCCCGCCCCGGACCCCGGCGTCGAGGCCGTCCGGGCGGAGCTCCCCGCGGTACTGGAGGAGCTGGGTGCCGGTACGGACAGCGGCACCTGGATCGAGGAGAAGGGCGGGCGCGCCGTCGCCGTGCACACCCGTCGCGCAACCGACCCGCAGGCCGTGTTCGAGGCCCTGCGCGTCCCGCTGTCCGCCCTCGCCGCCCGCAACGGCCTGATCGTCGAACCGGGCCGCCTGGTGCTGGAGTTGCGGCCGCCGGGCATGGACAAGGGCGTGGCGCTGGAGGAGTACGTGAAGGAGGCCGGCGCCGAGGCGGTGCTCTACGCCGGCGACGACCTCGGCGACCTCGCCGCGTACGCCGCCGTGGAGAAGCTCCGTGCCCGGGGTGTGCCCGGACTGCTGGTGTGCAGCGGCACCGAGGTCCCCGAACTGGCCGAGCGGGCGGACGTGTTGCTGCCGGGTCCGGCAGCGGTGGCGGAGCTGCTCGGGGACCTGGCTGGGCAGCTCATCCCTTAGCCGGTGTCGTCGGTCGGCATGGCTCCGCCGCGGCGCCCCTAGCTCCGCAGCGCGTCCAGCTGGTCCAGGAACCAGCGCTGCGGCGGTAGCGCCGTCGCGGCGGTGGCCAGCCGCTTCGAGCGGGCGCCGCGCTCGTCGGGGTCCATCGTGAGCGCCTCGTGCAGCGCCGTCGCCGTGGCCGACACGTCGTACGGGTTGACCACGATCGCGTCCTCGCCCAGCTCCTCGTACGCCCCGGCCTCCCGGGAGAGCACGAGCGCGCAGCCGTGGTCCGAGACGACCGGGACCTCCTTGGCGACCAGGTTCATGCCGTCGCGGATCGGGTTGACCAGGGCCACGTCCGCCAGCCGGTACGCCGCCAGCGAGCGGGCGAAGTCGTCGTCGACCTGGAGCAGGACGGGGGTCCAGCCCTCCGTGCCGAAGTCCGCGTTGATCGTGTCGGCGACCCGCTGGACCTCCGCCGTGTAGTCGCGGTAGACAGCGAGGTCCTGCCGCGAGGGGTAGGCGAAGGCGATGTGCACCACGCGTTCCCGCCATTCGGGGCGCTCCTCCAGCAGCGCCCGGTAGGCGTGCAGCCCTCGGACGATGTTCTTGGAGAGCTCCGTGCGGTCCACCCGCACGATCGTGCGCCGGTCCGCGCCCACCTGCTCCCGCAGGACCTCCATGCGTTCGTCCACGTCCGTCTCGCGGGAGCGGCGGCGCAGGAAGTCCGCGTCGGCGCCCAGTCCGTGCACCCCGACGCGGGTGTGGCCGGTGCCGCCGAGGACCTCCGTGCAGCAGCCGATGAAGGCGTCCGCCCAGCGGCGCGTCAGGAAGGCGGCGCGGTCGGCACCCAGGATGCCCTTGAGCAGTTGTTCGCCGATGTCGTCGGGCAGCAGCCGGAAGTAGTCCACCGGCGCCCAGGGGGTGTGCGAGAAGTGCCCGATCCGCAGGTCGGGGCGAAGCTCGCGCAGTATGCCGGGGACCAGCGAGAGGTGGTAGTCCTGCACCAGGACGGCGGCGCCCTCGCCCGCCTCCTCGGCGAGGGCCTGGGCGAAGGCCCGGTTGTACGCCTCGTAGGAGGCCCACTGCCGGCGGAACTCCGCGTCGAAGACGGGCTCCACCGGGGTCTGGTAGATCATGTGGTGGACGAACCAGAGCACCGAGTTGGCGATGCCGTTGTACGCGTCGGCGTGGACGCCCGCGTCGATGTCGAGCATCCGGACGCCGGGCTCGGACACACCGCGCCGGACCGCCTCGCGGTCACCGTCGCTCAGTGCGGCGCACACCCACAGCTTGTCGTCGACGGCGCTGAGGCCGGAGACCAGCCCGCCCCCGCCGCGTTTCGAGTCGAGCGTGCCGTCCTCCCGCAGTGCGTACGACACCGGGCCGCGGTTGGACGCGACGAGGACCTGGGCAGCGTGCTCGGAGACCATGTACCCGAACCTAGCCCGTTCGGGAACCCTCCAAACGTGGAGCGAGGGCCGAGCCCGGCGCGAGGAACCGTTACGCCGCGTCGCGGGCCGCGTACTCCGCAACGTCCCGCATCGGTGGCCGTTCCTCGGTGTCCACCGCATGGGTGCGCGGGACGAACCCGTCGGGCCCGCGCTCGAACTGGGTGATCTCCGGCCGCACGAGGGGCCCGCGGGAGAGCCGCAGCTGCGCCGTGCGGTAGATCGTGGCCGCCATCCGGCCGAGGGCCTGGCCGTCCTGGTGGCGGTGCCTGCGCACGCCGACGTCGACCTGTGCCAGCGCGTCCAGGCCGACCGTGTGCAGCGCGTCGACGAGCAGTCCCAGCTCCACTCCGTAACCGACGGGGAAGGGGAGCCGCTCCAGCAGGGAGCGCCGCACCGCGTATTCGCCGCCGAGCGGCTGGACGAATCCGGCCAGCCGCGGCCAGTGCAGGTTGAGCAGCGGGCGGGCCACCAGTTCCGTCACCCGGCCGCCCTGTCCTGCGGTGTCGCCCAGCGGCCGGTCGTACATGGCCTTGACGAACTGCACCTGGGGGTCGGTCAGCAGCGGGCCGACGATCCCGGACACGAAGTCCGCGGAGAAGTCCTTCAGATCGGCGTCGACGAAGCAGACGATCTCCCCCGTGGTCACCAGCAGTGACCGCCAGAGGACCTCGCCCTTGCCGGGGAGGGCGGGGATCCTGGGGAGTATCGCGTCCCGGTGCACGACCCGGGCGCCGGCCCGCCGGGCCTCCTCGGCGGTCCCGTCGGTGGATCCGGAGTCGATCACCACCAGCTCGTCGACGAGCCTGACCTTCTCCATCAGCTCGCGGCGGATCTCCGCGACGATCGCGCCGACCGTCGCCTCCTCGTTCAGCGCGGGCAGGACGACGCTCACGCGCGAGCGGTGCGGATCCCTCGCCCGCGCGGCGGTGAGCCGGTCGAGCGGGCGGTCGGCAGCTGACCAGGAACGCCTGGTCAGCCAGCGTTCCACCTCTTCCAGCACGGTCGATACTCCCTGTATGTGATCCATCTCGCGGTTCGGACGACTATCTCAACCGTCCAGTGCTTCGGTTACAGTCTTGAACAACGCGGATGACCCTCGCATGTCGGGGTCGGTCCGCGAATAAACGCCCGGATCCATGGTCCGGTGCCATAGCGCTCATCCAGAGGGACTGAGGGAACGGCCCGTTGAAGTCCCGGCAACCCTCCTGCCGACCGCGAGGTCACGGTGGGGAAGGTGCCAATTCCGTCTTGCGGCGAAATACGTCGCGAGGAAGATGAGGAGAAAGGGCCTCCGCCATCATGGCCGTGCAGACAGTTGCAGAGAACACCGATTCTTCCGCCGTGGACCTCGGTCCCGCCGCTGCGCTTTCGTGCCGCGAATGCGGCGAGCGTTTCGAGCTCGGTCCCATTTTCGCCTGCGTGTCCTGTTTCGGGCCGCTCGAAGTGGCGTACGACCTGCCGAGCGGCTCCCCCGAAGAGCTGAAGAAGCGCATCGCCGAGGGCCCGGACAACATCTGGCGCTACGCGCCGCTGCTGCCCGTCCCCTCCGACGTCGCGGACAAGCCCAACATCAACCCCGGTTTCACGAAGCTGGTCAAGGCCGACAACCTCGCCCGTGAGCTGGGCGTGACCGGCGGCCTGTACGTCAAGGACGACTCCGGCAACCCGACGCACTCCTTCAAGGACCGTGTCGTCGCGATCGCCGTCGAGGCCGCCCGCGCCTTCGGGTTCACCACGCTCTCCTGCTCGTCCACCGGCAACCTCGCCGGTGCGGTGGGAGCCGCCGCCGCCCGCGCCGGCTTCCGCTCGTGCGTGTTCATCCCGCACGACCTGGAGCAGGGCAAGGTCGTCATGGCCGCGGTGTACGGCGGTGAACTGGTCGGCATCGAGGGCAACTACGACGACGTCAACCGCTTCTGCTCGGAGCTCATCGGCGACCCGCTCGGCGAGGGCTGGGGCTTCGTCAACGTCAATCTGCGGCCGTACTACGGCGAGGGCTCCAAGACCCTGGCGTACGAGATCTGCGAGCAGCTCGGCTGGCGGCTGCCCGACCAGCTCGTCATCCCGATCGCGTCCGGCTCGCAGCTCACGAAGATCGACAAGGGGCTGCAGGAGCTGATCAGGCTCGGCCTCGTCGAGGACAAGCCGTACAAGATCTTCGGTGCCCAGGCCGAGGGCTGCTCCCCGGTCTCCACCGCCTTCAAGGCCGGCCATGACGTGGTGCGCCCGCAGAAGCCGAAGACGATCGCCAAGTCCCTCGCGATCGGGAACCCGGCCGACGGCCCGTACGTCCTGGACATCGCCCGGCGCACCGGTGGCGCCGTGGAGGACGTGAACGACGAGCAGGTCGTCGACGCGATCAAGCTGCTGGCCCGCACCGAGGGCATCTTCGCGGAGACCGCGGGCGGGGTGACGGTCGGTGTGACGAAGAAGCTGATCGACGCCGGTCTGCTCGACCCGGCCCTGACGACCGTCGTCCTGAACACCGGCGACGGGCTGAAGACACTGGACGCGGTCGCTCCCACGACCGGCCTGTCGGCGACGATCCGGCCCAGCCTGGACGCGTTCCGCGACGCGGGCCTCGCCGCCGCCAACTGACCACCCGAGACCGAAGGAAGGCACGCACATGAGCGTCAAGGTCCGCATCCCCACCATCCTCCGCACCTACACGGGCGGTCAGGCCGAGGTCCCGGCGGAAGGGGCGGTCCTCTCCGAGGTCATCGCCTCCCTGGAGCAGAACCACCCGGGCATCGCGGCCCGCGTCCTGGACGACCAGGGCAAACTCCGACGCTTCGTCAACGTGTACGTGAACGACGACGACGTGCGCTTCGAGGGCGGCCTGGAAGCGGTCACCCCGGACGGCGCCGGCGTCTCGATCATCCCGGCCGTCGCCGGAGGCTGATCACCGCACGGTCGCGGGCCCGGCCGCCCGACCGCACTGCGTGAGCACAGTGGCCCTCTCCGCAAGAGAAGCGGAGGGGGCCATTCCGCATGGTTGAGCGCGGTACAGTTGGGGAAGCCACCGCCGCTTCCCGTGCCGCCCGCATATGAGAATGCGCCCGGCCGCGGCAAGAAGTAGCCAAAGTGTGTGTACCTCTTGAGGCATAAGTGGCCTTTGTCAGGCCCGACTTGCCCTGGAATCCAGCGAATTCGCCCCTTGCGTGCGGTCACCTGTGCCCAGATTTCTCGTCCGATTGACCTGTTGCAGAGGGCAGTTGGGCAGATACATTCGGCCGCGGTCGACGCGTTCCGGCGCACGCCACCCTCTCCTGTCGGAGGGTGACTTCTGACCCGGGCCCGCGAAGTGCGGTCTCGTGCAAGGGCCAGTAATAGGGGAGTTGGGCATGGCTCAGGGCACCGTCAAGTGGTTCAACGCGGAGAAGGGGTACGGCTTCATCGCGGTCGACGGTGGTGCGGATGTTTTCGTCCACTACAGCGCGATCCAGATGGACGGGTACCGCACCCTCGAAGAGGGTCAGCGAGTTGAATTCGAGATCTCGCAGGGTCAGAAGGGGCCGCAGGCGGACATGGTCAAGCTCGCCGTCGGCTGAGCTCGGCGCAGTCGGCCAACGACACCACTCGCGCACGTGAGGCCCGTACCCCCGCCGGGGTGCGGGCCTCACGTGCGTCCCCGCTCCCCCCGTCGCGGCACCTGGTGATCCCCCCGCTGTTGTCCACATCCCGAGGGGGACGCTTGCGCCCGCCCGTCGCCCGACCGACCACCACCCCTCAGCGAGCCTTCTTCGAAGGCGCTTGCACTCCAAGGGGTCGAGTGCTAATCATTGGCGTTAGCACTCTCCAGGTGAGAGTGACAGAAACTTGGACCGGGCCGGTGAGGCCCGCAGGCTCCGTGGGGCAAGGAACCACAGAGCACGCTGGCCGTCCGTCGCGGGCGCCTCTCGGTCCGGAGAAATCCACCCCTGTCCGGGAGGACCACTTCACATGGCCAAGATCATCGCGTTCGACGAGGAGGCACGGCGCGGTCTCGAGCGCGGGATGAACCAGCTCGCCGACGCCGTCAAGGTCACCCTCGGCCCCAAGGGCCGTAACGTCGTCCTCGAGAAGAAGTGGGGCGCGCCCACGATCACCAACGATGGTGTTTCCATCGCCAAGGAGATCGAGCTCGAGGACCCGTACGAGAAGATCGGTGCGGAGCTGGTCAAGGAGGTCGCCAAGAAGACGGACGACGTCGCCGGCGACGGTACGACCACCGCCACCGTTCTCGCCCAGGCGCTCGTCCGCGAGGGCCTGCGCAACGTCGCCGCGGGTGCCAACCCGATGGCTCTGAAGCGTGGCATCGAGAAGGCCGTCGAGGCCGTCTCCGCCGCTCTGCTGGAGCAGGCGAAGGACGTGGAGACCAAGGAGCAGATCGCTTCGACGGCTTCCATCTCCGCTGCCGACACCGAGATCGGCGCCAAGATCGCCGAGGCGATGGACAAGGTCGGCAAGGAAGGCGTCATCACCGTCGAGGAGTCCCAGACCTTCGGTCTGGAGCTCGAGCTCACCGAGGGTATGCGCTTCGACAAGGGCTACATCTCGGCGTACTTCGCCACCGACATGGAGCGTATGGAGACGTCGTTCGACGACCCGTACATCCTGATCGTCAACTCCAAGATCAGCAACGTGAAGGACCTCCTTCCGCTGCTCGAGAAGGTCATGCAGTCGGGTAAGCCCCTGCTGATCATCGCGGAGGACGTCGAGGGCGAGGCCCTGTCGACCCTGGTCGTCAACAAGATCCGTGGCACCTTCAAGTCCGTCGCCGTCAAGGCTCCGGGCTTCGGTGACCGCCGCAAGGCCATGCTCGGCGACATCGCCATCCTCACCGGTGGCACCGTCATCTCCGAGGAGGTCGGTCTCAAGCTGGAGAACGCCGGCGTCGACCTGCTCGGCACCGCACGCAAGGTCGTCATCACCAAGGACGAGACGACCATCGTCGACGGTGGCGGTGACAGCGACCAGGTCCAGGGTCGCGTCAAGCAGATCCGTGCCGAGATCGAGAACTCCGACTCGGACTACGACCGCGAGAAGCTCCAGGAGCGCCTCGCGAAGCTGGCCGGCGGCGTGGCCGTCATCAAGGCCGGCGCCGCCACCGAGGTGGAGCTCAAGGAGCGCAAGCACCGCATCGAGGACGCGGTGCGCAACGCCAAGGCCGCTGTCGAGGAGGGCATCGTCGCCGGTGGTGGCGTGGCTCTGCTCCAGGCCTCGGCCGTCTTCGAGAAGCTCGACCTGACCGGTGACGAGGCCACGGGCGCCAACGCCGTGAAGCTCGCGCTGGAGGCCCCGCTCAAGCAGATCGCCGTCAACGGTGGTCTCGAGGGTGGCGTCATCGTCGAGAAGGTGCGCAACCTGCCGATCGGTCACGGCCTGAACGCCGCGACCGGCGAGTACGTCGACATGATCGCCGAGGGCATCATCGACCCGGCGAAGGTCACGCGCTCCGCCCTGCAGAACGCCGCGTCCATCGCCGCGCTCTTCCTCACCACCGAGGCCGTCATCGCCGACAAGCCGGAGAAGGCCTCTGCGGCCGCTCCGGGCGGCATGCCGGGCGGTGACATGGACTTCTGATCCTCGGATCAGCAGTTCGAGCGGTACCCGCAGTATCCGTACGACGTCGGCCCCCGGGATTCCTTCCCGGGGGCCGGCGTCGTACGTGGTGGTGGGCATGGGCGGGTTCAGGTCCGGTGTCCGGTCCGCGGAAGAGTCAGGTCCGGCCCTCGCCGGACGGACCGGAGAACTCGACCTCGGCGATGGCCACCACTTGTCCGAGGACGCGGAGTGCGCCGGCTCGACGGTGAACCGCGCCCCGACGGCCTCGCCGTCGCCGAATGCGCGTCGCAGGCAGCCCGTGCCCTGGTCCGGGCGAGTCGGCGGGGCGCGGTGCTGCCGTCCAGCGTGATCGTCGACTCCACCCGGCGTGGAAGGGAGGCTTCGCCGATCGGAACGGGGCGCTTGGACAAGCCCGGAGTGGTTCTCACGTCCAGCACACGGGTCGACCGGTCGAGGCGGGCCTCGATCCAGTTGCCCTCGCCGTCCTGCGAAACACCGCGCACCCCGACCGGGACGCACTTCGCGATGTGGTCCCGAGTGGCTTGGACGCCCTCGGGGAGATATTTCACGCCCAGGACGAGCAGGGTGGTGACGACCGTGACCCGTGGGCCGATGCGGATCGACAGGCGCGTCGGGCGCGGGGCCGGTCGCCGGCCCACCGGATCTCGCGGGTGCGTCCTGTGAGGCGGTGCCACCGTGCGGCGCCACGTCGACACGTTCGGCCTGTGCCCCTCCTTCCGGCTGCCGACCCGGCCGGGGCGTTTCGGCTCCCACCGGGCCCGGGAACTGATGTGAGCGGTAAGTCCCCTGTCAGACCCGGCGCATAGCGTAGGCGGTGAGGGCACGCTGTGCGCCGGACAGCCCGCAGCACCGCCGATCCTGCTCACCGAGAGAGAAGTCCATTGAAGAGCCTGCCGCAGACGGACGACAGCCTGCTGATCCGCACCGACTATTCCGACCAGTCAGCTTGGGAAGCCCTCCACACGGCGATCACGACGCCGAACAGGGACGGCTTCCTCGCGAATGTGCACATAGTGGATGACCCTGACTACAGCGACCTGACGACCGAACAGGTCCTCGCGCTGGCCCTCGCCAGCGGTAACAGTGGTTCCCTGTTGATAGTGGCGGACACGACCTCCCTCTTCGCGCCTGAGATGCCGCTACTCGCTGTCCCGCCCTCCGACGAGGACGACGAGGACGACGAGGACTACGAGGACGACGAGGACGCGGAGCAGGAGCACGGCGAACTGCGAGTCACAGCCGCAGAACTGTGGTCGATCGAGAACAACATCGACCTCGGCAACATGGACTGGGAGGACTTCGTCAACGCGGCGGGCGACGACGGCGTCTTCCGGGGCTTCCGCTAGACGCGGTCCGGCCCCCGCCCGGTCCGCCGGTGCCTGTCCGCGCAGCGCCTGGTGTCCAGAAGCGAGGCGCGGACATCGGTACCGAGCCCTCGGACGGCGGCGGTGACCGTCATGCGGGGGATTCGAGGAGCGTGATGCGTACCGGTTGAACTCCTCGGCCACCGCTTCGTGTACGTACTTCCCGCCTGGAGTTACTTCCCTCGCAACCGCAGGATCTCACCCTCCAGGTGTCCGCGATCAAGGGGCAACGCCATCCCGGTTCCCACCCTCGACCACCTGCGCCCAGAACATTCGGCCGACTTCGCACCAGCCGTCCTGAACGCACGGCAGCGTGTTGGACAGTTGACGAAGCCGCATAAGGAAACTACTTTCCTTACAGGAAACAGGGCCAGGTGTGCCCCTCCCTCGACTCATGGAGGTATCGATGTCTGAGCATCCGAACCCGACACCGGACGAGGCCGCACGTACTCTGCGGGATGTCGAGCAGCGCCGGATACAGGCTGCCGAGGGCAGCGGGGGTGCGAGGTGGGTGTACGTCGTCCTCGGTCTGGCGGCCTTCCTGCTGCTGGCCGCGCCCGACTGGGTCGGCGATGACGCGCAGGCCTGGGTGTCCATCGGATACGCGGTGCTTGCGGTGGCCTACGTCATGCTGTTGCGCACGCGGAGGGGCTCGGCTCTGCTTGGCCACCGCACAGGCCGGCGCAAGGAGGAACTGGACGGGGCGTTCCTGCGTCGGAGGCGGCTCACACTGCTCGCGGTCATCGCGCTCGGTCTGGTGGTCTCGGTGCTGGGATCCCGCGTATCGCTCGACGTGCCGTACTGGCGCTCCGGTGTCGGGGCACTGCTGGGTGCCGCCGTGATCTTCCTGGGGCCGGTATGGGACCAGGCGGTGAGGACCCGCGCGGTGCGTGGCGCGCAATCGGTGACGGAGGAGCCAGGTGCCGCGCGCTGAATTCGATTCGGTGCTTCTCGACTCCACACGGCTGACCATCGTGTCACTGCTGGCAGGCACCCAGTGGGCGGAGTGGTCCTGGGTCAGAGAGGCGGCGGAGGTCTCGGCCTCCGCCCTCTCGAAGCAGGTCAGCACTCTGGAGGGCCACGGCTACGTCGACGTCAAGAAGGGCTACGTCGGCAAGCGCCCCCGCACCTGGGTGGCCCTGAGTGAGGCCGGGCGCGCCGCACTGGAGAAACACGCCGCGGCCCTGCAGCAGATCGTGGACTCGTCCCGCCGTGCGACGGGGCAACAGTCGAGCGCGGAGCAACCGCAGGACCCGTGACGGATTCGCCTGCGTGAGCGGCCACCCTGATCCTGTGCGTGTTCGGCGGCTCGGCACGGACAGCGGCCCGCACCACATGCCCGCCCGCGTGACTGGAGTGGAGCAGGTCAGCCAGGCGCCCGCCGGGGCTCGACGCGGGAAGGCATCCGTCAGATCGCCCCGCCTCCTGCCCGCCCGCATCGACGACCCCCGGCGTGGTCCTAGGCGAGCTTGAGGCCGGTGACGAATGTGGCCCAAGCGGCGCTCCGGAACACGAGCGCCGGGCCGTCGGTGAGCTTGGAGTCGCGGACGGGGACGAGGCCGGGGTTGCCGTCGGCTACTTCCACGCAGTTCCCCCCGTCTCCACCGCTGTATGAGGACTTGTGCCAGATGGCTGTAGCCAGGTCGTGGTCAGAGCTGCTGATCTTCATGGACGCAATCCTCCGCCGCTGACTCGATCAAGGCCAGTGATGCTTCCGGTGACAGGGCGCCGGCACTCAGCAGATGGTAAGTCAGTTCGTACCGGGCGACACCTGCGGGATCGTCCTGAAGTCGCCCCGTGCCCAGGCCGTCCACGTATGCGAGCGGGGGTGCGTCAGGGAACGACATCAGCTTCAAGCTTCCGTCCAGGGCGGCATGTGCGCCTGCGGAGAACGGCAGAACTTGGATGATCAGCCGGTGCCGCCTGGCCAGTTCGGCCACATGCCGCAGAGCCTCCGCCATCACAGGCGGTCCGCCCACCTGACGACGTAGAACCGCCTCGTCCAACACGACCCACAACAGAGGCGTAGTTGGATCGGTCAGTAACCGTGCCCGTTCCAGTCGCACCGACACGAGTTCATCGATCACTTCCTCCGCAGCAGTCGGCTGATATGCCCGGAACACCGCTCGGGCATACGCCTCCGTCTGAAGTAGCCCAGGAATCAGGAGGGGTGCGTATTCGCGGATCGTGGTCGCCAGACGCTCCGCCTCCGCCGCCTCCGCGAAGTGGTCCGGGTACTTCGACTGCTTCAGTGCGACGCAGTTCCGAGCGAAGAAGCCGCCCCCGCCCAGCACTTCGTCCAGCCTCTGGGCCTGGTCGGCCTGCATCCGTCGCGTACCCGCCTCCAGTTGTCCGATGAAGGATCCGCTGACGAACAGGGGCGCTCCCAGGTCGTCCTGCGAAAGGCCCGCGGCCTCCCTGCGGTGGCGGAGTTCGGCGCCCAGGAGGGCCCGGGGCGACGAGGACGGGTCGAGCTTCTTCGGTCCGGGCAAGGCGACTCCCTGAGCACACGTGCGGGTGTTGGACCAGCACCTCTTCCACGGTAGCGAGGAATTGGCCACGCTGAGTATGCATAGCAACTACTCAGCGTGGAAATGGGGAAGATCATGACGACGGCTACGGAACGGCGCGAAGAGGCAGCGGGCAGAGTGCGGGCGGCAGAGGACGCGGTGGCACGGCTGCGGGCAGGGCTCGCGGGGGTCGGCGTGAAGCTGCCGTCGCTGCGGATCGACCCGGTGTCGTGCGCGGGCGACGAGCCGGCAGCGCTGGTGGACCTCGGCCGGTGCTCGATCGAGACGGCGCTGCGGCTGAGCGAGCGACTCGAAGCGAAGGCCGCACATGACAGTTGAAGGACTGGAGCCGTGTATGCCGGAGCCCGGGACGTTCGCGGTCGACGGCCGGGACGGCCGGGTGGGCCGGGTGATGGGCCGCGTCGGGCCGTATCTGCAGCTGCGTCCGCCGGGCGGCGGCGCGGAGTGGGACTGCCCGCCGGAAGCCGTCCGGCCGGCTCCACCGGGGCTCGTGCTGCGGGCCCGGGTGACGGAGATCAACCGCGAGGGACGACTGCCGTCATGAGCGTGAAGCGTCTGCCGTGAGGGTCGTCCGGGCGGTCACGCCCGGGTGACCGACGTGCCCGCCGCCTGCCGCTCCCCGGTCCCGGCGAGTCGCTTGTGGAGTATCACCAGGGTGGTCTGCGCCAACGGAAGGAGCAGGGCGCCGGTGAGCAGCAGGGCGATGGCGATCGGGGCGAGGACCCCGGCCACGTAGGCGGCGTAGGTGTTGTCCGGGCCCCACTCCAGGAACAGGGAGGCAGCCCCGGGGCGCGTCGGCCGGGCGGCGGCCTGGAGCAGTACGTACAGGCCGACGGTGAGTCCGCCCAGGGGCAGTGCGACGGCCAGGGTGCGCAAACAGGAGACGGCCCGGCCCCAGGTCAGCGACCAGGAGCGACACAACGCGGCCAGGGGGCCGAGGCCTTCGTTCGCGGAGGCCGCCGGGGCCAGGGCCCAGCCGAACCGGAGCAGCAGCGTGAGGGCCAGGCCCAGCAGGGGCGGGCCGTAGGTCAGCAGGGGGTTCAGGTTGGGGTACTCCCACAGCGGGACGATCGCGGTGTACTCCCTGAACGTGGTGGTGGTGAAGTACTCCTCGACCAGGACGCCGAGCACCAAAGGGGTCCACACGAACACCCCGCGCAGCACGTACACCCCGAGGACCGTACGGAAACGGCCACGCGGGCCGCTCTCTCCCGTTTCGGCAGCGGCTCGGGCGCACGCCGTCTGGAGGGCGGTGCATGCCAGGTGCAGCAGCAGGATCAGGAACGGCAGGCAGGCGAGCAGGATGAGCCACATCGTGTTCACGCGGGTGCCTTCGGGCGCGTAGGAGTCCTCGTAGATACGGGCCTGTGTCGCGCCCAGGCGAATCTCGGTGAACTCGGGCCAGGCGGCGACGAAGCCCACGACGGTCAGCAGTAGTCCGCCCAGGGCGGCCAGACCGGTGACGAGGGCCGCTCGGCCGTGGAGGCTGCGTCCGTCACGGCGCATGACGGCGAGCGCCGTGCGGGCGATACCGCGTCGCGAGCCGTCGGCCTCCTTCGCCTGCCGCTCCTCGCCCGGGGCCGCTCGGTGGGCGTTGCCGCCACTCGCCTGGCCGTTCGTCATGTCTACCGCCTCTCTCTGTCCGGGGGACGCTGCCCAGTGCTCGAAGATCAACGTCTCAGGGGAGAGATGTGTGAGAACGGGCGGCCGGTTCCTCGGGCACGACGAGCGCGGGGACACCTGTGGAGAGGTCCCTGGGGGCGTCACACGATCGTGGGACGTTGGATGGGAGCGGCGGACCGCCGCGAACAAGTCGATCCACGCTTCCGCGTACGGCCACAGGAGGAGGGACCTGCGATGACCGCCGCGATGGTCGAAAGCGATCAGGGCTCTGAAGGCCGCCCGTGGGACTACCTGCTGCGCACATGGCAGGAACTGGACGTGCCCGAGGGGTGGCGCGCCGAGATCGACGAAAGCCAGATCGCCTTGGTACCGCCGCCTCATGCGCACCACAACGGCATCGCCGCGAAGGTGCAGCGAAGGCTCTACACGAATCTGCCGGAGGAACTGGAGATCCAGCAGACGCTCGGTGTCCACGTCGCGCCTCTCGACAAGCTGTACGTCTTGGACCTCGTCGTGATGCCGCAGAACTGATCGAGGCCGCCGACCCGGAGACCAGTGCCCCGATGGATGCGTCGGAGGCCTTGCTGATCGTCGAGATCACCTCCAGGGGGAACGCCCGGGAGGACAGGACGAAGAACTACCGTGCCTACGCGCGCGCCGGGGTCCGCATGTATCTGCTGCTGGACAGGTTCGACACCCGTGGGGCGATGGCGACGCTGTTCACCGAGCCGAACGAGGACGGAACGTACAAGCGTTCCGACCCCGTGCCCTTCGGGAAGCCGCTGCTGCTGCCCGCGCCCTTCGACGTCACCCTGCCCACGGACGGCTTCCCGGTCTGAACCTTGCCGCCCTGGGCGGTCGGAATCTGAGGCAGGGCCTTCGCGCACCCGACAGCGGGGCCGGCCCTCTGAAGAGCCGGCCCCGCCTCCGAACGTGTGCGTCCGGATCAGTTGAGGCGGTAGCCGTCGTAGTAGCTGCCGATCTGGGCGTGATAGCCCGGGTCGTTCGCGTGCTTGTGCTTGTCGAACTCCGGGGAGTCCTTGATCTGGTCCTTGGTCAGGTCGACGAATATCTTCTTGTGCTCGGTGTCGATCCCCCTGACCGTCCCTGCCGGGAGCAGGACTTCCTTGCCGAAGATCCAGACACCGGTGTCGACGACGAGATGGGCGGAGCCCACGTCGTCGGAGTGCTTGTCGACCTTGCCGATGCTTCCGTCCGTCGCCTCGACCGTGAATCCGGTCAGGTCGGCGCCCGCGGTGTGGCCGCTCGTAGGCTGGTAGCCCCACAGGTTGTCGCTCATTCTTCGGCTCCCTCCTTGGCGATTGATTCCGCGCGGCGATTCTCATCGGGATGAAGATGAGTGCCGCTCAGTAATTCGGCTGCCCCTACATTTCCGGTCCACACCCACGGAATCCCGATAACACGCGAAAATGCGGGTGGCTCAAGACCATCAGGTCTTGAGCCACCCGCATAAATGCTGGTCAGGGTCTTCTACCAGCGATACCACCGGCCGCGCTTACCGCCGCCGGCCGCCGGGCGCACGAAGAATCCGATCAGCCAGACCACGAGCACGATCACCGCGATCCACCACAGTGCCTTGAGTGCGAAACCGGCACCGAAAAGGATCAGGGCGAGCAGAAGAACGAGAAGCAGGGGAACCATTGTTATCAACCTCCGGAGCAGCGTGTGCCCGGCGATGCATTGCCTACACACACGTGTTCCTACGGAAAATTTCCTGGGCTCCCCGTGACCGCTCGCGGCCCCGCGGACGAGCGTGCGGCGCGTTCAGACTCCGGCGGGTTCCTTCGGCTGGGTGTCGCCCGAGCCCGAGGGGGAGGCCGGGCCGGTGGCCGCGACCGTGGAGGCGGCCGGTTCCTGGCTGACGTTGAACTCCGCCAGCAGGGCCTTGCTGAAGCCGAAGAAGTACGTGGCGACGAACCCCGCGACATAGCCGACGAGCAGGCCGCCCGCGTAGATCGCGATCGTGGAGCCGAGGCCGTGGTTGCCGTCCAGGAGGGGGAACAGCGCCCAGCCGGAAGGGCCGATGGCCGTCGAGCCGACCGAGTCGCCGAGCTGGTTGAAGAGGCCGACGAAGCCGCCGCCGAAGGCGCCGCCCACACAGGCCGTGACGAACGGGCGGCCCAGCGGGAGCGAGACACCGTAGATCAGGGGCTCACCCACGCCCAGCAGACCTGCGGGCATGGCGGACCTGATGGTCTTGCGGATCGACTCGTTCCGGGGGAGACGGAGGTACACGGCCGCTGCCGCGCCGACCTGGCCGGCTCCGGCCATCGCGAGGATCGGGAGCAGGACCGTGAAGCCCTGCTGCTCGATCAGAGTGGTGTGGATCGGGATCAGGGCCTGGTGCAGGCCCAGCATCACCAGCGGCAGGAAGAAGCCGCCGAGCAGGAAGCCGGCACCCGCGCCGCCGGTGGAGAGCAGCCAGTCCGCGAACGTGCCGATGGCGGAGGAGACCTCGCCGGCCACGTACATCAGGCCGAAGATCGTGACGAGGCCGGAGATCAGCACCGTGAGTGTCGGGGTGACCAGGACGTCCAGTGCCTCGGGCACCCAGCGGCGGCACCACTTCTCGACGTACACCGCGAGGACCGCCGCGCCGAGGGCGCCGAGGACGCCGCCCTGGCCGGGGGAGAGGGTCTGGCCGAAGGCGTCGATGTTCGCGACGCCGGGGAAGACGATGATCGCCGCGACCGCGCCGCCGAGGATCGGCGTGCCGCCGAACTCCTTCGCCGTGTTGTAGCCGACGAAGACCGCGATCAGGGCCATGAAGCCCGAGGCCATCGCGGCCAGGGCGGGGGTGACCGAGGTCAGCCAGCCGAGGTTCACCAGCAGGCCGTTGAGGCCGGCGATGATGCCGCAGCCGATCAGGGCGGGGATCAGCGGGACGAAGATGTTCGCGATCTTGCGCAGGAACAGCTTGAACGGGGTGGCGTTCTTCGTCTTCCGCTGCGCCTTGAGGGCCGCGCCCTTGTCGGCCAGCTCCTCCGCCGTGTGCGTGGGTGCGGGCGTCCCGGACGCCCGGCCGTCCTCGACCAGTTGCTCGAACTCGGGGGTGACCCGGGCGACGGTGCCTGGGCCGAGGACGATCTGGTAGGTGTCGTCCTCGACCACGCCCATCACGGCGGGGACCGCCTTGAGGGCCTCGTCGTCGACGAGGGAGCGGTCGTGCAGGCCCAGCCGGAGCCGGGTCATGCAGTGGGCGATCGAGCTGACGTTCGCAGCGCCACCGACGAGCGGCAGGATCGCGGCGGCAGTGGCGCGGTTCTTGTCTTCAGTAGCCATGGTGCGTGGTGCCTTGCTGTGCGGGGGTGTGGTGCGTCAGGTGGTGCGGACGGCCGCGAGGGCCGCGCGGAGGTGGCCGTCGGACTCGGCCAGGAGGGTGGCGGCGGCAGGTCCGTCGACCCCGCCGAGGATGGTGAGGATGGCGTTCTTCACCTCGCCGTCGGTGGCGGCGAGGGCCGCCTCGATCTCCTGGTCACCGGCGCCGGTGGCGAGGGAGACGATGCGGCGGGAGCGGGCGCGCAGCTTCTCGTTGGAGGCGCGCACGTCGACCATCAGGTTCCCGTAGGTCTTGCCGAGCCGGATCATCGTGATCGTCGACAGCATGTTGAGGACGAGCTTCTGGGCCGTGCCCGCCTTGAGACGGGTCGAGCCGGTGAGCAGCTCGGCGCCGACGACGATCTCCAGGCCGTGTTCGGCTGCCGCGGCGAGCGCCGAGTCCGCGTTGCAGGAGAGACCGAGGGTGAGCGCACCCTTGGCGCGGGCGTGTTCGACGGCGCCGATGGCGTACGGGGTACGGCCCGAGGCGGAGATGCCGACCACGGTGTCGTCGGCGGTGAGGCCCAGACCGTCGAGGTCGGCGGCGGCCAGCTCCTTGCTGTCCTCGGCGCCCTCGACGGCCTTGACCATGGCGGAGGGGCCGCCCGCGATCAGGCCGAGGACCTCGGACGGGTCGGTGTTGAAGGTGGGCGGGCACTCGCTGGCGTCGAGCACACCGAGACGGCCGGCGGTGCCGGCGCCCGCGTAGATCAGCCGGCCGCCGCGCGCCATGCGCTCGGCAGTGGCGTCGATCGCGGCGGCGATCTGCGGCAGCTTCTCGGCTACCGCGGCGGGGACGGTGGCGTCCTCGCCGTTCATGATGCGGGCTATCTCCTGCGTCGGCAGCTGGTCGATCTCGGCGAGCTCCGGCCGGAACGCCTCCGTGGTGAGGGTGGCGAGCTGGGCGCGCAGTTCGCCGTAGCCGTCGGGTACGGGGGTGTCTGCGTTCGCGTCGGTGGTGGAGGTCATGAACAGCGCTCTGCTTTCTCGTTCTGGTTCGGATCGCGGGGTGCGGGTGCTGCAGGTCAGCGGCTGCGTGGCGTGTGGCGGTGGGCGAGCGCCTCGTAGGAGGCGGACAGTGCGGGCGCGGCCGTCTCGTACGTTCGTTGGGCGACCCCTATGAACAGGCAGTCGACGACGAGGAGCTGACTGGTGCGGCTCGACATGGCGGCGGGCCGCAGCTCGCTCTCCCGCGCTGTGGAGGTGGTCAGCACGTGGTCCGCGTACTGCGAGACGGGGCCGTCGGGGCGGCCTGTGATCGCGACAGTCGTCGCGCCCCGGTCGAAGGCGACCCGGAGCGGCTCTATGACGTCACCCGTGGAGCCGGAGTGGGTGATCGCGATGGCCACGTCGCCGGGGCGCAGCTGCACGGCGTTGGTCACGGCCAGGTGCGGGTCCATGTGGGCGTGGGCTATCAGGCCGATCCGGAGCAGCTTCTGCGCCAGGTCCTGGCCGACGAGGGAGGACGCCCCGACGCCGTAGATGTCGATGCGGCGGGCGGTCGCCGCGGCCGCCACGGCGGCCCCGAGCTGCACCGTGTCGAGACCGGCGGCCGTGTCGGCGAGGGTCTGCTGCTCGTCGTAGGCGAGCTTCGTGACGACGTCCGCGATGGAGTCGTCGACCGCGATGTCGGCGGTGACGGCGGGTGCCCGGCCCGACTGCTGGTGGGCCGCGAGGCCGGCGAGCGCGAGACGGAGGTCCCGGTAGCCCGGGTAGCCGAGGAGGCGGGCCGTGCGGACGACCGTCGCCTCACTGGTGCCGGTGAGTTCGGCGAGACCGGTGACGGTGAGGGCGGCACACCCGGCCGGGTCCCCGGCGACGGCTTCGGCGACCCGCTGCATGGAACGGGTCATGGACGGAGCCAGGGTCCGCACCTTCGCCGCGAGGGCCGCAGGGGCGGGCGGGGAATCCGGATTGAAACTTTCCTTCACGTCATTGGTCACATTTGAAAGATATTTTCACGGGCGAATCCCGTCAACCCCCCTTTGGTCCCTACCTCTGAAGGATCGCTCTCCGCCGTACGTACGGCGGGGGACAATGAGGCCATGGAGTTGAACAGCCTGGAACAGGAGCTGCACACCGCGCGTGCGCTGGTGATGGCCGACCTCGTCGCGGGCGATGTGGCGGAAGCCGGGATCGTCTCGATGGTCGAGGACGCGATAGCCCACCGGAGGTGGTGGGTCGAGCAGTGGCCCGAGGGTGTGTCCTTCGTCACGGGGCTCGTCGCGCAGGACGTCCAGGACGCTCTCCTGGAGCAGCACGGGCGCTGGCCGTTGTGCCCGGTGTGCACGGACGAGGGACCGCACGCCCTCGACGTCGAGCCGGAGCTCGGACCCGACCCGCACTGGGTCTGCACGAAGGCGACGGTGGCCGTCGCGCGGGTGGGATCGCTCTCCGAGGTGCTCGGCCGGTGACCGTCTACATCGACCCGCCGACCTGGCCGGGGCACGGCCGCCTGTGGTCGCACCTGGTCAGTGATGTGTCGTTCGAGGAACTGCACGCCTTCGCCGCCACGATCGGCTGCCCGCCCCGCGCCTTCGAGCGCGACCACTACGACGTGCCCGAGGCGCATTACGCGGACGCGGTGCGCGCCGGGGCGCGGGAGGTCGGGTCGAAGGAGATCGTGCGCCGCCTCACCGAGGCGGGGCTCCGGCGGCCGAAGGGGCGCCCCGCCCTCTGAGCCGCCGCCCCGTCGGTGTTCCTCCACTCGGCTCGTCGTCGTACGTGCTGATCATGTGGACGACGGCCTCGTCGGGCAGGGGCCGGGGCCGGGCGAGGACGGCCGTCCGAGGTCCCTCGGCAAGGTGGGCTCGGACGAACCACTCGGGATCGTCCGACAGCCGTGCCCGCTGGGCCGGATCGGCATGGGGGTTACGGGCGAAGAAGCCGCGGGTGCGGGTGTCGGGGTGCTCGATCACCGCGTCGACGACGACGGCGTCGGGCAGGGTCCGGTCCCGGCACAGCACCATCCGTAAGGCCGCCGGGTCGTCGGCGAGCAGCCGCAGCAGGATGCTCGTCGGTACGGACGGGTTGAGAGCCGGCCCGGCGAGCCCGGCGGGCGGGAGGATCGGCGTCCTCCCGGATCTGCTCAGGTGTAGGCATGCTCCGTGCCCCCGGACCGTTCGGAACCGACGACCTGCTCCGTGCCGGTGTGCTGCTCCCCGCCGGTGTGCGTCCGTGCGCCCGCGATCCGGCGGGACGGCGTACCGCCGCCGCGCAGCCGCAGTGAGACCGTCACCGCCGCCAGACCGAGCACCAGCATCGCGGCACCGGCCCAGGCCGTCGCCCGGAAGCCGAAGTCCGCGTCGATCACCGCACCGCCGAGCCACGGGCCGCTCGTGTTGCCCAGGTTGAACGCGGCCGTGGCCGTCGCCCCCGCCAGCGTCGGGGCGACACCCGCGACGTTGAACATGCGGGCGTTGAGCGCCGGGGCCGTGTAGAAGGCGGACAGCCCCAGCAGGAAAGCCAGGACGACGACGGCGACCTGGTTCGACGCGAAGAGGGCCAGTGCCACCAGGAACACCGTCGAGGCGCTGATCCCGCTCAGCAGCACACCGAAGAGGTGCGCGTCCGCGACCCGGCCGCCGATGGTCGTACCGATCAGCGCGCCGACACCGAACAGCCCGAGCACCCACGGGACCCAGCCCGAGTCCAGTCCCGCGACATCCGTAAGCAGCGGTGCGAGGTAGCTGAACGCGCAGAACACACCGCCGGCCGCGAGGGCGGTGATCACGATGGACAGCCACACCTGGCGGTCCTTGTAGATCGCGATCTCCCGCCTGAGCTGCGGCTTCTCGTCCGGCAGCGGAATGCGCGGGATGCGCGTGACGACACCGACCAGAGCCACGGCGGACGCCGCGCCCACCGCCCAGAACGCCGAACGCCAGCCGAAGCTCTCCCCGAGGAACGCTCCCAGCGGTACGCCCAGCACGTTGGCGATCGACAGTCCGCCGATCATGACGGCCATGGCCCTGGCCCGGGCGTTCACCGGCACCATCGCGATGGCGACCGCCGCGCCCACCGCCCAGAAACCGGCGCACGCCAGCGCACTCACCACCCGGGACACGAACAGCACGTCGTACGTCGGTGCCAGCGCACCCGCGACCTGGCCCAGCCCGAAGACGGAGATCAGCGCGATGAGCGTCGTGCGGCGCGGCAGCCGCAGCGTGGCGACGGCCAGCAGCGGGGCGCCGACCACCATGCCGATCGCGAAGGCGGATATGAGGAGTCCGGCCTTCGGGATGGACACGTCCATGTCGTCGGCGATGGGCGGCAGCAGCCCGGACAGCATGAACTCACTGGTGCCGAGGGCGAAGACCGAGAGGCCGAGGATGTAGACGGCCATCGGCATGCGGGGACGGCTGGAAGCAGAATCGGGCATGACAGTGGCCAACAGCGCTTTCGTCCCTGTCATTCCCTTGTCTCACCGGCTGAGAAGCTCCAGTTCGGTGGTCAGGTTCTGCCGCGCCCGCGGCTCCCATTCCCCCGCCCCGTGCGGCGTACGGAACAGCCGGGGCAGCTCCAGCAGTTGACGCAGGACGGCGGTCCGCCCCTCGCGGAAGGCGTCGTCCGGGACGAAGCCGTACTCCTCGCGCACCTGCGCCGCGTACGCCGCGTACTCCTTGGGCGGCGACGCGAGGATCGCGAGGTCCGCGTCGCACAGGACCTCGCCGTTGGTGTCGCCGTCCGCAGGGTCGTGGGTGACGGTGAGCCGGACCAGTCGGGCGACCTCGGCCGTCGCGGCGTCAGGGACACCGGCCTCGGGCAGGGCGCGCTCGGCGAGCGCCGCGCTGCGCTCCTCGTTCTCGGAGCGGTCGGGGCGGTAGACCGCGTCGTGGAACCAGACGGCGAGGCGCACCAGCTCCGGGTCGGAGGCGTGGCCGGCCAGCGTGTCGACGCGGTCCAGGACCTGCGTCAGGTGGGCGGTGGTGTGGTAGCGCCGCTGGGGTTCGGCCCAGCGGCCCAGGAGGTTGTCGGCGTAGGGCATCGGGTCGGGGCCCGGACCGCCGCGTGCGGCGAGCAGGGTCTCGCGCCAGCGGCCACGGAGGGCGTCGTCACCGGGCGGGTTTTCGGAGGGGCCGGTCTCGGAGGTGCCGCTGTCGCTCATAGGCCGAGGGTAGGACGTACGTCCTGCGCGCACGGCCCGCCCCCGGCCGCGCGGGCCGGGGGCGGGCCCGCTGCTCAGTGACCGGGCGCCGTGTCCAGGGCCAGTGCCGCGTACGTCGCCAGCCAGTGGTCCGAGGAGAAGTCCCCGGAGGACACCGTCGGCAGGCCGAGCGAGAGATGGGCCTCGGCCGAGGCCAGGAGCGCGGTTCGGGCCGGGCCGTCCGGGAGCGCGTCGGCGATCGTACGGAGGGCGGCCGCCCGGCTCAGGGTGAGACCGAGGAGGTGGCCGATCTGGGGGTCGGCGTGGTCGGAGACCACCGGCGGGTCGAGCAGCGTGGAGTCGGGCGCGGCGGAGACCAGGGCCGGCAGGAACGTGGCGATCCAGGTGCGGAACTCCGCCACCGGCAGCACCCGGCGCATCGCGTCCGCCTCGACCAGGGCGGGGGAGAGGAAGTCCTGGCCGGAGGGTTCCCAGTGGGCGGGGGCGTCGTGGTCGTCGGTGAACCAGGTCCGCAACCGCTCCGTCGCCGCGTCGAGGACCGGCGCGGGCAGCCCGGCGGCCGGGCCCGCGTCGAGGATCAGGCCCAGGCCGAATGCGCTGTTGTTGTGGACGCCGTGCCGGACCGGGTACGTCGCCTTGGGCAGCCAGGCGGTGAGCAGGTCGCCGACCGCTGCCACGCCGGGGGCCAGGGCGTCGGCCCAGCGGTCGCCGTCGGGCGTGGTGAGGGCCCGGCACTCCGCGGCCAGCGCGATCAGCCAGGCCCAGCCGTAGGGACGCTCGAAGTGCGGCCGACCACGCAGGTAGGACGCCTCGACGGCGATGTTCTCGGGGGTCAGATGAGTGTCGAGGACCTCGCGGACACGGGTGGTGAGGGTGGCCGGAAGGTCGCCGGTGGTGGAGAAGCGGCGCATGAGGCGGACGAGCAGCCAGTGCATGTGCACCGTTGAGTGCCAGTCGTAGCCCCCGTAGAACGCGGGGTGCAGCGTGCGGGGCGCGACGAGTTCCTCGGGCCCTGCGTAGAGGTGGGCGGGCGCGTTGGGGTATTCGCGTACGACGTTGGCGAGGGCCAGTTCCGCGAAGGGGACGGCGTACGCGGCGGGGAGCGCGGGGGACATCGGGGTCACTCCAGAGGGGGTGTCTCGGGCCGTGGGGGCGGGGGCCGGGTCGGGGGATCTCGGGGCGGGGTGCCTCGGGTCAGAAGGCGAAGAGCGCCATGATCGCGACGTTGCAGACCAGCAGGGCCGCCGCCGTGGGCAGCTGTGCCTTGATCGGGCCGTACTGGTCCTTGAGTTCGAGGAGTGCCGCCGGGACCAGGTTGAAGTTGGCGGCCATCGGCGTGACGAGCGTGCCGCAGAAGCCGCACAGCATGCCGACCGCGAGGACGGCGGGCGCGTTGCCGTTCATCTGCTCGATGAGGACGGGCCAGCCGATCGCGGCGGTCATCACCGGGAACGCGGCGAAGGCGTTGCCCATGACGATGGTGAACAACGCCATCCCGCAGCAGTAGACGGCCACGGCCACGAGCCGCTGGCCGTCCGGCAGCACCGCCTCGGTGATCCTTCCGACCTGGTCCCCGACACCGGCGGTCTGGAAGATCGAGCCGAGGACGGAGAGGAGCTGCGGGAGGAGCAGTGCCCAGCCCATCGACTCGAGCATGTTCCGACCGGAGTGCAGCGGAACGGAGACCTTCCGCTCGCGCAGGAGCACCATGCCCACCACCAGCGCGGCGACGGCGCCGACGCCCAGGCCGAGGATGGTCTCGTACCCCGGCTCCAGGACGGGTTCGCCACCGATCTTCCAGTTCTTCACCAGGGTCGCGCAGATCATCGCGACCACGGGGATGGTGAGGGCCGGAAGGAACAGTTTGTTGCCGAGACGGGCGGCCGAGGCCGCGCGCTTCTCGCGGGGCGGTGTGTGCGACTCGCCCTTGCCGGTGAGACCGAAGCCGCCCAGGACGATCAGGACCAGGACGGCGACGCCCAGCGGTTCGGCGGGGAGGGACTTGTCGACGACTCCGGTGGAGTAGAAGAACGCGGTGCCCAGCAGGCCCCAGAAGCCGGCGGAGCCGAAGCGCTTCGGGTTGGTGCGGTCCATGGCCATCTGCGCGGCCATGACGAGGAACACCGCGCCGACCAGCCAGAAGAAGTACTCGGACTTGATCACTTGGCGTCCTCCGTGCGGATCCCGGCATGCGCCGCCAGGTCGTTCTCGGCCGCTGTGACGGCGAGTTCGCGCTCCAGCTGCCGGTCCAGGTTGAGCAGGCGGGCCCCGTGGATCAGGAAGGCGCAGATCGCGGAGGGGATCGCCCACAGGGCCAGGTGCAGGGGTTCGAGGTGCTGGTCGTACGTGGAGTTCACGAAGCCGGTGATCAGCAGGATCGATCCGATGGCGATGAAGCAGTCCTCACCGAAGAACACTCCGATGGTGTCGGCGCCGGACGCGTGCGAACGGACCTTCTCGCGCAGTTTCTGCGGGAGCGGACGACCTGCCTTGGCCTCGGCCGCCGCTTCGGCCATCGGGGCGATCAGGGGCCGCACGCTCTGTGCGGGGCCACCGATGCTGGTGAGGCCGACGGATGCGGTGAGCTGCCGGATCAGCAGGTAGAGCGTCAGGAAGCGGCCGGTGGTCAACTTGCCCAGCTTGCCGATGAGGGTACGGGCCTGCTCCTGGAGTCCGTAACGCTCGAGGAGCCCGATGACGGGCAGCGTGATGACGAAGACGGTCACCGAACGGGCGGAGGCGAAGCTGTTGCCGAACGAGGCCAGCACCTCCTGCGGCGAGAGCTTGCCGAGCAGCCCCGTGATGATGCCGGCGGCACCCACCACGAGCAGAGGATTGCGGCGGGTGGCGAATCCGAGGATCACCACGAGCACGCCGAGGAGAACGATCACGCGTCGGCCTTCTTCCGCGCAGGGACGTGGCGGTGCACGGTCCTGGTCAGACGGGGGTATAACGCGAGACCTTAGGGTCTTGTTCAACAATCCCACAAGGGTGTGGGATGCATCGATCGTAATCAGTGGCGCGCGAGGAGGGAGAGACGGGTTTTATGTCCTCATCTGCCCGCATTCATAGGGGAGTGGGGGTGTGGCGGGAGTGGTGGGGCGGTGTGCGGATCATCGGACGATCCTGGGTCATCGCTCGGTGAGCCGCTGCGCGTACGCCTCCGCCAGTTGACGCCTGGAGTCCTCCAGGTAGAAGGCGAGCATCCGCTCGGCGCCGGCCGCGTCCCCCTTGGCGAGCCTGTCCGTGATCTCGCGGTTGCGGGTGAGGTAGGGCTCGTGGAAGCGGCGTGGGTCGGCCATCACGTGGAAGGCGAGCCGCAGTTCGGCGAGGACGTTGCGCATCAGTTCGTCGGTGCGGGCGCTGTTCGCCAGGCCGGCCAGCGCCTGGTGGAAACGGATGTTGGCGGTGGAGCAGGCGGGCCAGTCGTCCTGGAGTGCCGCCTGCTCGCCGGTCGACACCGCCGCCTCGACCGCCGCCAGGTCGAACGGGGGCTCGCCCAGGGTCCGCAGGGCAGCGCACTCGACGAGGAGCCGCACCCGGTAGATGTCGACCAGGTCGTCCACGGCCAGGATGCGGACGAACACCCCCCGGTTGAGGCGGTGCTCCAGGAGGCGTTCGTGGGACAGCAGGCGGAACGCCTCGCGCAGGGTGTTGCGGGACACGGCCAGGGCGCCGCTGATGCTCTCCTCGGACAGCCGGCTGCCCGGCGGGAAGTAGCCCTCCGTGATCCGGTCCCGCAGGACGGCGGCGACCCGCTCGGCCGTACCGGACCCCTCCAGGGAGGTGCTGTGCGTCGCCAGTTCCGAGAGGTCCGGTGCGTCGCCGGTCCTCCCGCCGTTCGTCTTCCCCGCCATGCCCCGTCCTCTGCCTGTCGCGCCTGTCGCGCCTGTCGTACGGTCGTGCCTGCCGCGTCCGCCGTTCCGCCCGCCGGTTCCGCAGTTCGAGGCGGGCCTGGGGTTCCGTCAGCTGTGCGCGGTGCTCTGTGCTCAGTGAACCGTACGAAGGCCTCGGGCAGAGCCCAGGCTCTTGTCAGATTGTTGAACAATCGCTAGCGTGCGCCCGTGACGGATCTGACGAGTGTGACGCGCCCGGCGCGGCCGATGGACCTCAACGCGGACCTGGGTGAGGGGTTCGGACGCTGGACCCTCACCGAGGACGAGGCGCTGCTGAACTGTGTCACCAGCGCCAATGTGGCCTGCGGTTTCCACGCGGGCGACGCCTCCGTGATGCGGCGCGTCTGCGACACGGCGGCGGAGCGGGGCGTACGCATCGGGGCGCAGGTCTCCTACCGCGACCTCGCCGGATTCGGGCGCCGCGCCATGGACGTCCCGGCACGTGAACTGACCGCCGAGATCGCCTACCAGATCGGCGCCCTGAGGGTCTTCGCGGAGGCGGCCGGCTCCACGGTCTCCTACGTGAAGCCGCACGGCGCCCTCTACAACCGGGTCGTCCGGGACGAGGAGCAGGCCGACGCCGTCGTCGCGGGGGTGCTGCTCGCGGGTGGCCGCCCGGCGGTCCTCGGGCTGCCCGGTTCGCGGCTGCTCGCCCGTGCGGAGGCGGAGGGACTGACCGCCGTCGAGGAGGCGTTCGCCGACCGCGCGTACACCTCGCAGGGCACGCTCGTGCCACGCGGCGAGCCGGGAGCCGTGGTGCACGACGCGGACGAGGTCGTACGCCGCAGCGTCGGCATGGCCGTCGACGGAGCGGTGACGGGGGTGGACGGCGGCCGGATAGCGCTCACGGCACGGTCGCTGTGCGTCCACGGCGACACCCCCGGCGCGGCGGCGCTCGCCCTGCGGGTGCGTACGGCGCTGGAGGAAGTCGGCGTCCGTGTGCAGGCGTTCGCGTGAGCGGCATCCGGGTGCTGGAGGCAGGCCCCCGCGCCCTGCTCGTGGAACTGGACTCCGGCGAGGACGCGGAGGCGTTCCATGCGGAGCTGCTCCGCAGCCGGGCCGCCGGGGAGCTCCCCGGCGTGCGCGAGATCGTCCCGGGCGCGCGGACGGTGCTGCTCGACGGGGTGGAGGACCGCGCGCTCGCGGGGCGGCTGCGGTCGTGGACCGTGCCGCCGCCGAGCCGGGGAGCGGGGGAGGCCGTCGAGATACCCGTCGTCTACGACGGCCCGGACCTCGCCGACGTGGCCGAGGTGTGGGGCGTCGCCGTCGACGAGGTGCCCCGCATCCACGCCCGTACGGAATTCCGGGTGGCCTTCTGCGGTTTCGCGCCCGGCTTCGGATACCTCACGGGTCTGCCGGGGCATCTGGGCGTGCCGCGCCGGACCACCCCGCGGACCCGGGTGCCCGCCGGTGCGCTGGCCCTCGCCGGTCCGTACACCGGGGTCTATCCGCGCCCGTCGCCCGGCGGCTGGCAGCTCATCGGGCGCACGCCCGAGCCGGACGCCCTCTGGGACCCGGGGCGGGAGCCGGCGGCGCTGCTCACGCCCGGGGCCCGGGTGCGATTCGTGCCGGCGGGGGTGCGCGGATGAGCGCGGGCATCGAAGTGGTCCGGGCGGGCGCCCTGACCACCGTGCAGGACGAGGGCCGCACCGGCTGGGCGCATCTGGGCGTGCCCCGGGCCGGGGCGCTGGACGGGCCCGCCCGGCGGCTGGCCAACCGCCTCGTCGGCAACGCCCCCGACGCGGCGGTACTGGAGACCACGCTCACGGGGTGCGCGGTCCGGGTGACCGGAACCCGGACCGTGCTGGCCGTCGTCGGCGGGGCGGGGTGCCGGGTCACGGTGGACGGCCGCCCGGTCGCGTGGGGTGCGCCCGTCCGCGTACCCGGCGGTGCGGTGCTGGAGGCCGGGCCCGCGGTGCACGGGGTACGCGGATACCTGGCGTTCGCGGGCGGACTGGAGCCCGAGCCGGTGCTCGGCAGCAGATCCGCGGACCTGCTCTCGGGTCTCGGCCCGCCGGTCCTGCGCGAGGGCGACGTCCTGCCGCTCGGACGGCCGGGCGGCGCTCCCCGCGTCGACACCGTGCCCTGGCCGGGCGTCCCCGCGGAGCTGGTGCTGCCCCTGCATCCGGGCCCGCGCGACAGCTGGTTCACCGGGGAGGCCCTGCGCACGCTCACCACCGCCGCGTACCGGGTCTCGGAGCGGAGCAACCGCATCGGGCTGCGCACGGAGGGCCCCGCCCTGCGGCGCGCCCGGGACGGCGAACTGCCCAGCGAGGGCATGGTGCTGGGAGCCGTCCAGGTGCCGCCGGACGGGCTGCCCGTGGTGTTCCTCAACGACCACCCGACGACGGGGGGCTATCCGGTCGTGGGCGTGGTCGCCGAAGCCGCGCTGGCGGGGGCGGCGCAGGCGGTCCCGGGGACACCGGTGCGGTTCGTGCGGGCGTGACGGGAACCCGGATCGAGGCGTCGGCCAACAGGAGGTGACCGAGCCCGCCTCTTCGAGGGAAGCCCATGAGTCCGAGAACCGACCAGTGACCGCCCCGCCGGAGCTCGAGGCCCGGCACGCCCCCGCCGACGCCGACGCCGAACCGGTCCCCGAGTCCGATGCCTCGATCGTCCGGCGCTCCCTGGGCGATCCCGACGTCTTCGCCGAGTTGTTCCACCGGTACGCCGACGACATCCACCGGTACGCGGCCCGTCGCCTCGGCACCGAGGCGGCCGACGACCTGATGGCCGAGACCTTCGTGATCGCCTTCCAGCAGCGCCGCGGGTACGACCTGTCGAGGCCGCAGGCGCGGCCCTGGCTCTACGGCATCGTCACCAATCTCGTGCGGGGGCACCGGCGTGCCGAGGCCCGGCGCCTCAGGGCGCTGTCGCGTGCCGCCTCCGCCGCCCCGGACGAACGGGGCGGGGACGGGGAGCCGTTGGCGGACCGGGTGGCCGCCCGGGTCAGCGCCGAGGGCACCCGCGCCGAACTCGCGGGGGCCCTCGCCGCGCTGCCCGCCCGTTACCGGGACGTCCTGCTGGTCATCGCGTGGGGCGACCTGGACTACGCGGAGGCGGCGGAGGCGCTCGGCGTGCCCGTGGGCACCGTGCGCTCCCGGCTGCACCGGGCACGGAAGAGGCTGCGTGACGCACTGGGCGGGTCGGATCCCACACGTCCGCACGAGGTTCAGGAGGAGCCCGACCATGGATGACCTCACCGCTCTGCGGGAGATGGAGGCCGATGTGCCCGCGCCGGGCGACGAGGCCCGCACGGCCGCCCGCGCCCGGCTGGCGCGCGCCGTCGCCGAGGAGACCTGCCGGACCCGATCACGCGCGGTGCCCAGGAGGCTGGTGCTGCGGGCGGGCTTCGCCGCGACGGCGACCGCGACCGTGCTCGCGGCCGTGGTCGTCACCACGGACGACGGGCCCGGACCGCGGATGACCACGCTGTCCGCAGCCCAGGTGCTGCACCGGGCGGCCGACCGGACGCGTGCCGACGGCGCCGGGCTGCCTGCCCCGCGCGACGACCAGTACTTCTACACCGAGGAGATCGCCACGCGGACTCCTCTGGACGGCGGGAGGCCGACGACGCGCACGGACAGGATCTGGCTGTCCGTGGACGGTTCCCGGCCCTCCCGGTACGTCTACGGCGAACGGGTCCGCGAGCAGCCGCCGTTGACCGAGCACGAGATGCGGTGGCCGCCCACCGGGTACGCGGAACTGAAGAAGCTGCCGACCGATCCGGACCGGCTCCTCGATGCGCTCGGACACGCGGAGGACGGCACGGACCGCCGCTCGGCCTACATGGACCTGTGCCTGCTGCTGCGCGGTCCGGGAGTCATGCCGGCGGGGCTGCAGGCCGCCGCGTTCGAAGCTCTCGCGAAGCTGCCCGGCATCGTCCTGGACGACGACGAGGTGGACGCTCTCGGCCGGCACGGGATCGGTGTCTCGTATCCCGGGATGACGTTCGGTCCCGTATTCGAGCGAGGCAGCTGCGCCTACCTCGGCATGCGCCTGGACGGGGTCGAGGGAGGCCACTGGGAGGGCCGCGAGCTGAAGGGCGGCGAGAAGTACGTGGAGGTCAGGGGGCGGGTGAGGTCGGGCGTGGTGGACGAGATCGGCCAGCGGCCCCGGTAGGGGCGGCGGGGCGGGTCCGGTCGGGGGGCCGGACCCGCCCACCACGTTACCGAAGCGTAACTTACCGATGAGTTACTTCAGGTAACGCCCCGGTGTTAGCTTGCGCTCACGTTCATCGGAGCAGAGCGAGGAGTGAGCCGTGAGTCCCCGCAAGACGACCCGTTCGAGCTCGACCACGAGTACCCCCCACCTCCTGGAACCCCGCCGGCGGGGACGCCGCACGGGACGTCTGCTGGCCGCTTCGGTGGCCGCCGCCGCGTGCCTGGGAGCGGTGGCCGTACCGGCCTCCGCCACCGGCTCGTCGGAGTCGGTGGTCTCCCGGGGCGTGACCATCCCCGCCTTCTACGACCCGCCGGCGCAGCTGCCCACCGCCGACGGCACCCTCGTCCGCGCGGAGCCCCTGCCGCTCGGGGTGAGCCTCCCCGGCCTGGACGGCCGGCGGATGCCCGGCACCGCGACGCGCCTGATGTACAAGTCCACCGACGCGGGCGGCGGGCCCGTCGCCGTCACCGGCGCGTACATCGAACCGTCCGCCGCGTGGAAGGGCGGCGGTTCCCGCCCCCTGGTGGCGCTGGCCACGGGGACCATGGGCCAGGGCGACCAGTGTGCCCCCTCGCTGTCGCTCCAGCACCCGCTGACCATCGGCGAGGGCACGGTGTCCATCGGCTACGACAACATCGCGGTCTACCGCTTCCTCGCGGCCGGTGCCGCCGTCGTCGTCACCGACTACGCCGGCCTCGGCGCGACCGACCGGCTCCACACCTACGTCGACCGTGTCGACGAGGGCCACGCCCTCCTGGACGCGGCACGCGCGGCACGCTCCGTCGACGGCGCCTCGATCACCTCGGCCTCGAAGGTCGGCCTCTACGGCTACAGCCAGGGCGGCGGTGCCAGCGCCTCGGCCGCCGAACTGCAGTCCACGTACGCCCCCGACGTCAATCTGGCGGGCACCTACGCGGGGGCGCCGCCCGCCGACCTCACCGAGGTCATGAAGGGCATCGACGGCAGCGCCCTGGCCGGTGCGCTCGGCTGGTCGATCAACGGCTTCGCCCAGTCCGACCCGTCCCTGAAGGCGATCGTCGACGCGAACACGAACGACGTCGGCAAGGCCGCGCTGAAGGACACCTCGACCATGTGCGTGGGCGACGCGATCCTCGGCTACGGCTTCGCCGACAGCAAGAAATGGACCGCGAACGGCAAGTCGCTCGCCGACGTCATCGCGGCCGAACCGAAGCTGCAGGCGATGCTCGCCCAGCAGCGCCTGGGCAACCTGAAGCCGACGGCTCCGGTGCGGCTGGCGACCGGCGTCCAGGACGACATAGTCCCCCACAAGCAGGCCAAGCAGCTCGCGGTGGACTGGTGCCGCAAGGGCGGCGACGTGACGTACGAGGCCGTCCGGCTGCCCGACCTCGGTGACAAGATCATGACCAACCACCTCGCCCCGCTCCTCACCGACCAGGGCAGTGCCATCTCCTGGCTGACCGACCGGCTCTCCGGCAAGAAGGCCGTCTCCAACTGCTGGTCGATGCCGATCCAGCCCTGACGTCCCCACTCCGTGACCCTCGAGGCCGCGGCGCGTCCGCTCGGCGGACGCCGCCGCGGCCTCGCGTATCTTCACGCATGCGTTCCCACGGGGAGCTGCGCCCCGGGTGGCCGACCCGTAGTCTGGTTATTGGACTAGACCTGTAGTCCGCAGCCGCTCCGAGGGAATGGAACACCATGAGCAACCGTGCAGTCCTGGAGGTGATCGCTCTCGACGCGGAGGACGCGGTCGCGGCGCAGGCGGGTGGTGCGGACCGCCTCGAACTGGTCACCGACATGGCGGCCGACGGCCTGACCCCGTCGGTGAAGGTCTTCGCGGAGATCAAGGCCGCCGTCGGCATCCCGCTGCGGGTGATGCTCAGGGCCGCGGACGGATTCGCCGCCGGGGACATCGGCGTCCTCGTGGAGAAGGCCCGCGCGATGCGCGCCGCGGGGGCGGAGGAGTTCGTCCTCGGTTTCCTCGACCAGGACGGTCACGCCGACCTGGTGGCCGTCGAGCGGCTCGTCGCCGAGCTGAACGGCTGCCCGTGGACCTTTCACCGCGCCATCGACCGCGCGGTCGACCGCGACGTCCTGCGCAAGCACCTCGCGGACCTGCCGGGGCTCGACACCTACCTCACGGCGGGCTCGCCGAACGGGGTCGACGCGGGCATGGACGTCCTGCTGGCCGAGGCGGGGCGCTCGGACCTGCCCGGTTACGAGCCGCAGATCATGGTCGGCGGAGGCCTGCGCCTCGACCACGTGCCGCGCCTGCGCGCAGCTGGAATCGAGGCCTTCCACATCGGCGGGGCGGCACGCCCGGGCGGCTGGAGCGGTCCGGTGGACGCGGCGGCGGTACGGGAGTGGCGCGCGGCGCTCGACGGCTGACGGGCGGTCGGGGCGGAGGCGGACGCCCCGGGCCCGGGCGGCGTCACCCGTTCCCCCACTCCGGGGTGCCACGGCGGCGGGACCGGCTTTGAATGCTGGTGTCCCAGGTGTCGCTCCAGCCCCGGAGTTCACATGTCGCACCCGCAGCCCGCCCACGACTCCGGCACCGACGCGCGCCGGACGGGGACGCTGCACGCGACCGGAGCGTGGTGTGCGCGTCACTTCGTGACCGTCATCGTGCTGTGGCTGGCCGCGCTCGCCGCGCTCCAGGGCCTCCAGCACGCCTACGGCGGCGACTACTCGGACAACTTCGCGATCCCCGGCACCCAGTCGCAGGACGGCCTGGACGTCCTGGAAGCGCACGCCCCCTCGGCCGGCGGCTACGGCAGCCAGGTGGTGGTGCACGACGCGGACAAGCAACTCAGCGAGCTGAGCAGCCAGATGTCGACGGTGGTCGGCAGCCTGCAGAAGCTCCCCGACGTGCTGTCCGCACAGAACCCGCTGACCGCGCCGAGCAGCACCGGCGGACCGGACGTCGGCCCGCTCTCCGCCGACGGGAAGACGGCGTACATCACCGTCCGGTTCAGCGAGCAGCCCTCCACCCTCGGCTCCGGATACCTCGACGGTGTGGACTCCGCCGTGCGGCCGCTCCGCTCGGCGGGCGCCGAGGTGGAGTACGGCGGCTCGCTGGGTGAGCTGGCCCGTCCCGAGGCGAACGACCGCGTCAGCGAGGCCATCGGATTCGCGGTGGCCGTCCTCGTGCTGCTGATCGGCTTCGGCAGCCTCCTGGCGGCCCTGCTCCCCCTGATCACGGCCCTCATCTGTGTCGTCTGCGGGCTCGGCCTGCTGGGACTGCTGGCCGCGGCGACGACCTTCGCCACCGTGTCACCGACCCTGGCCACGATGATCGGGCTCGGCGTCGGCATCGACTACGCCCTGTTCCTGGTGACCCGGCACCGCCAGAACCTCATGGACGGCGGGGATCCGGTGGCCGCCGCCGGGGACGCCACGGCGACCAGCGGACGGGCCGTGCTGCTCTCCGGGTGCACGGTGATCATCGCTCTCTGCGGGCTGTGGGTCTCCGGCATCGGCTTCATCGGCAAACTCGGCCTGGCGGCTGCCGTCACGGTCGTCACGGCGGTGCTCGGGGCGCTCACCCTGGTGCCTGCGATGCTCGGCCTGACCGGGAGGTACATCGACCGGATCCACGTACGCAAGCCGATCGCCGAGGTGGAGACCGACGCGGAGGCAGGTCCGGAGCCCGGGGCGGAGGGTGCCGCGGGCCGGGGCCGGGCGACGCACGGGACGTGGCACCGGTACGCGCAGCGGGTCGAGCGACGGCCGTGGTGGTTCCTGGCCGGCGGGGTCGTGGTGCTGGCGGTCCTCGCCTTCCCCCTCTTCTTCATCCAGCTCGGCCACATCGGGGACGGCGCCGATCCCGAGTCGTTCACCGACCGGCGCGCCTACGACCTCATGTCCTCGGCGTTCGGACCCGGCTCGAACGGCCCGCTGACGCTCGTGATCGACCAGAGCGAGGTCCCGCAGAGCGACCGGTCCGCACTGCAGAGCCAGGCCCAGCAGTCCCTGACCGACGTGCCGGACGCCGCCGTCATCACCCCGCTCGCCGCCACCTCGGACGGGGACGTCCTCACGGCCACCGCCTACTCCGTCGCCGCGCCGCAGGACGAGCGGACCACCAGCCTGGTCAACCACCTCACGGACGACGTCCTGCCCGACGCGGTCTCCGGCACCGCGGCGAACACCTACGTGACCGGTACGACGGCCGCCCAGGTCGACTTCCTGGACATCGTCTCCCGCCGGCTGCCCCTGATCATCGCCGTGGTCGTGGGACTCGCCTTCCTCGTCATCCTGGCCGTGTTCCGCGGGCTGCTCGTCGCGGTCAAGGCGGCCGTGCTCAACGTGCTGTCGATCGCGGCCTCGTACGGGGTCGTGGTCGCCGTCTTCCAGTGGGGCTGGGGCGGGCCCGCGCTCGGGGTGTCGGGGGACGTACCGATCGAGAGCTACGTCCCGATGATGATGTTCGCCATCGTCTTCGGGCTCAGCATGGACTACGAGATCTTCCTGCTGTCCCGGATCCATGAGGCGTGGCTGGCGACCAAGGACCCGAAGGCGAGCGTCGCGCACGCCCTGGAGATCACCGCGCGGGTGATCACGTGCGCCGCGCTGATCATGGTCAGCGTCTTCGCCGCCTTCATCATCAGCGACAACATCGTCGTCAAGATGCTCGGTCTCGGCCTCGCGGTCAGCGTGCTCGTCGACGCCACCGTCGTACGGCTCCTGCTGGTGCCCGCCGTGATGACCCTGCTCGGCCGCGCGGCCTGGTGGACGCCCCGGTGGCTGGACCGCATCCTGCCGCACCTCGACGCGGAAGGGGACGCGAAGGCGCGGGGGTGACCCCGGGTCGGTGGTCACCGGCCCGGGGTCACGCACGGCTCCTCGCGGTCAGTGGTTCTGCCCGGCCTGCCGGCGGCGGCGACGGCTCTGGGTCACCGCTCCCGCCGCGAAGATCAGGGCGGCTCCCGTCAGCGAGACCGCTGTCGCGGCCGGCAGGTATCCGGCCGATGAGTCGTCGCTGGAGGCCACCAGGGCCGCCCCGCCGACCGGGGCCGCGTGCCCGGCGTGCTCCGCGTGGGCCGGCACGGCCGGTGTCCCGGCCTTCTCCGCGGCCTCCGCCAGTTCGTCCGCCGACATCCGGCTGCCCTTCATGCCCGTGACCTGGCCGCTGCCGCCGTCGAAGACGATGTCGGAACAGGAGTAGAAGTTCTCCTGGCTGTCCGAGCGGATCCAGTGGATGAAGAGCATGTGCTTGCCGGTCCTGCCCTGCGGGAGCTGGAGGTTCCAGTAGTAGTTGCCGCCGTCCGAGCCCGCGCCACCGGCCTGCGGCGGATTGTTCACGGTCTGGGTGAGCGTCAGGTCGTCCCACGCCAGGGGCTGGTCGGGCGTCCACCCGTTCTTGGTGATGTAGACGTCGAACTTGCCCGGGTGCGCGGCCCAGTTGCTGTACTTGACCTGCGTCGTGGAGCCTGCCGTGAGGTGTGTCGTCGGCCAGTCGCCGCGGGCCGCGTTGTACGAGGAGAAGTTGTACGGACCGTTGTGGCCGCCGCTGCACAGCTCGCCGTCGGGGATGTACCCCTTGGTCCGTCCGCCGCCGTTGGAGTCCAGGACACCGAACCAGTTGTAGAGCGGCGTCGTGCCGGTCTGCGCGACCGCGGCGGCACAGGCCGGGTTCGACGGCATCTGGTTACCGCTCGCGATCATGTCCTTGTAGCAGAGGTAGCTGCGGGAGCCCGGCTCCATGGCGACGCCGTGGGCGGACGCGGGAGTGGGCAGTCCGGCCAGGGTGAGGGCCAGGAGGCCCGCTCCCAGGAAGCTCAGCGCGCGGGGGGCGCGTAACCGAGTGCTTCTCCGAACGGTGTTTCGCTTGGCCATGAGTTGGTCTCCTTCGGGATTCTCTGTTGGGGCAGATGACCCTGGTGGCCCCCACGCGCAGGGAGCGCCGAGCGCCTGAGCGAGACGTGCCGGTACAGCCGGGCCGAAGACGTGCCGGGGCGGCGGGTGAGGCCCGTGGACCGGTTTCGTGCCGGCCCGTCCCGGGCCCCTGGCCGACCTGTCTTCGGCTCGTGCGGGTGGGGGGAGAGGGGCCCATGGGAGCGCTCCCAAAAAAGTAGCGCGGACGGGGTGGTCTGTAAACGCCCCGTGCAGTGACTGGCGCAACTTCCCGCACACGCACGGCAGTCGCGGCCGGTGACGGGTCCGGGCGCTGTACGCACAGCCGTGCCCGGCCCATCACCGGCCCGCAGGACTAGGCCAGTCGCTCCGGCAGTTCCGCAGCGTGCAGCACGACGAGGCCGGACACCGCTCGGGTCAGGGCCACGTACAGGCGGCGCAGGCCCGTGCGTTCGTCGGGTTCGCCGTCGACCACGGCCGCCGGTTCGTCGAGTACGACGTAGTCGTACTCCAGGCCCTTCGCCAGCGAGGCCGGGACCAGGGTCAGCCGGGACTCGGCCGTCGTCTCCTGGCCGGGGGAGAGGAAGCTGTGGCCGGCCGCCGTCAGGGCCGCCGACAGCGCCGGGACGCGGGCGTCGGCGGCGATCAGGCCGATCGAGCCCTCCTGGCGCAGCGACTCCTCGCACGCCGCCACCACCGCCGCCTCCAGATCCGCCGCGCCCACCTCACGCACCGAGAGGGAGCCGGGCGCCTCACGCACCGACTCCACCGGGGCCAGACCCGGCGAGATCGCGGGGAGCAGCCGGGAGGCGTACGCGATCACCTCGCGCGGCACACGGAAGCCGGCCGTCAGCTCCTCCACCACCGCGTCCGCCTTGCCCAGATGGAACAGCGCCTGCTCCCAGCTCCCCGTCGACCACGGCGTCGTCCCCTGCGCCAGGTCTCCTAGCACCGTCGCCGAGCCGGTCGAGCAGCGGCGGCCCACCGCGCGGTACTGCATCGGGGACAGGTCCTGGGCCTCGTCGATGACGACATGGCCCAGCGAGTGCGTCCGTGCCACCAGGTCGGCGGCCTCGTCGACCAGGACCGCGTCCGCCGCCGTCCACTTCACCGACTTCACGCTGCGAGCCGGCCTGGTCATCAGGATCTGCTTCTGCTCGTCGTCGGTGAGGAGCCCCTCCGCGTGCGCGGCCAGGAATTCCGCGTCCGTCAGGATCCGCAGCACGAGCTTCGCCGGGTCGACCGCCGGCCAGATCGCCTTGACGGCCGCCTTCACCGCCGGATTGCGTGCGACGGCGTTCTGCACCCGGTCGTCCGGTGCCTCGCCCGCCTCTTCCATCCGTACGAGGACGGCGTGCGCGATGCGCTGCGGAAGCGCCTCGTGGGCGGCCCCGTACCGCATGTCCCGGGCCAGCAGCTCACCGACCATCTCCTCGACCTCGTAGGCCGGGATCCGCCAGCGGCGTGAGCCGCGCACCACCACGACCGGCTCCGACGGGGGCGTCACGTGCGAGCGGATCGCCCGCCGCAGGACCTCGGCCATCCGCGCGTCGCCCTTGATCACTGCGGCGGCGGATTCGTCGGTGCCGCGCACCTCGACGCGTGCCGCCACCAGGTCCTCGACGGTGGCCTGCCGCACCTCCAGCTCGCCGAGCGCCGGCAGGACCTGCTCGATGTAGTGGAGGAAAGACCGGTTCGGACCGACGACGAGGGTGCCGGTGCGGGCGAGGCGCTCGCGGTGCGCGTAGAGGAGGTAGGCGACACGGTGCAGGCCGACGGCCGTCTTTCCGGTGCCGGGGCCTCCCTGGACGCAGACCGTTCCGCCGAGACCGCTTCGGACGATCTCGTCCTGCTCGGGCTGGATCGTCGCCACGATGTCGCGCATCGGGCCCACACGGGGCCGCTCGATCTCCGCCTGGAGGAGCTTGCTGGTCTGCTCGGTCTCCGTGGGGTCGGCGAGGTGCTCGTCCTCGTACGCGGTGAGCTCGCCGCCCGTGTAGCCGAAGCGACGGCGGTGGTCGACGTCCAGCGGGTTTTTCCTGGAAGCCTGGTAGAACGGCTGGGAGACCGGCGCGCGCCAGTCGATGACCATGGGGTCGCCGTGGGCGTCGTGGACGTGGCGGCGCCCGATGTAGAACCGTTCCCCCTGCGAGCCCTCCGCCTTCTCGGCGCCGACCACGTGCAGGTAGTCGAGGCGCCCGAAGAACAGCGGGGTGTGGGAGAGATCGGCGAGCGCCTTGATGCGGTCGTCGATCTGCGACTGGAGGACCGCCGCGTTGACCCAGTTCGCGGTGACGTCGCGGATGTCGAGCGCCTGCACGTCCTCGCGCATGGCGCGCAGCGCGGCACGGGACGCGGCGAGGTGCGCCCGCTCCCTGACCAGTGGATTGCTTGACTCTTCGTGCGCGGGCACGGTGTTGCCTCCGGCTTTTCGACGCAGGACGGCGGACAGGGCTCACCGCCCGGTCCGCTCGGGGACGTACACACAGAGAGGCGCACGCGGGTGTGCGCGTGCGGCTGTTGTCGGCCGGTTTCCGTCCGGTCGGCGGCGCTCCCCCGGCTGCCGGCCGCGCGGAAGGGCGGCCGGTACCACGGTTCGGGAGGCGGGCAGACCGGCGATTGTATAGACCGCGGCCGCCGGGGGCGAACGAATAAAGGATCAGGCCGTGTCCGCCCCGTAGGGGACGGGTCCGTCTTCCGGCCGACCCGGGCCCGCACCTTCCTCGGCCGGCCGGCCGATGCCGCGACGCGGCCCGGCGGAGCACCATGGAAGGCATGAGCACCCTTTACGTGAACCCCCGCAGGACCGGTCCCGCGCACGGCGCGACCGCGGCCACCGGGCACCCGTACAGTCACCGGGTGGGAAACGCGATGCGCGCCGTCTCGGTCTACGCACGCACCGCGTTCGGTGTGGCCGTCCTCGGCGAGTACGCGGAGGAGGCGGGCGTCGTCCGCCGCCACCGCTGAGCCCGGGCGGGCCCCGCCCGTGGCCCCGTCAGCTCTCCGTCAGCAGCTCGTCCGCGTCGACGATCCGGTACGCGTACCCCTGCTCGGCCAGGAACCGCTGGCGGTGCGCCGCGAAGTCCTGGTCGATGGTGTCGCGGGCGACCACCGAGTAGAACCGCGCCTCGTGCCCGTCCGCCTTCGGCCGCAGCACCCGGCCGAGCCGCTGGGCCTCCTCCTGGCGCGAACCGAACGTCCCGGACACCTGGATGGCGACCGTCGCCTCCGGAAGGTCGATCGAGAAGTTCGCGACCTTCGACACGACCAGCACGCTGATCTCGCCCTCGCGGAACGCGCCGAACAGCTTCTCCCGCTGCGCGTTGCTGGTCTCGCCCTTGATCACCGGGGCGTTCAGGTGTTCGCCGAGCTCGTCGAGCTGGTCGATGTACTGCCCGATGACGAGGGTCTGCTCCCCCTGGTGCTTGCGTACGAGCGCCTCGGTGACCTTGCGCTTCGTGTCGGTCGTCGCGCAGAACCGGTACTTCTCCTCGGCCTCGGCCGTCGCGTAGGCGAGGCGCTCCGAGTCCGTGAGGTTCACGCGGACCTCGACGCAGTCGGCGGGCGCGATGTAGCCCTGCGCCTCGATCTCCTTCCACGGTGCGTCGAACCGCTTGGGCCCGATGAGCGAGAAGACGTCCGACTCGCGCCCGTCCTCGCGCACCAGCGTCGCGGTGAGTCCGAGGCGGCGGCGGGCCTGGAGGTCGGCGGTGAACTTGAAGACGGGCGCGGGCAGCAGGTGCACCTCGTCGTAGATCACGAGCCCCCAGTCGCGGGAGTCGAACAGCTCCAGGTGCGGGTAGATGCCCTTACGGCGGGTGGTCAGCACCTGGTAGGTGGCGATGGTGACGGGCCGGATCTCCTTGCGGGTCCCGCTGTACTCGCCGATCTCGTCCTCGGTCAGCGAGGTCCGCTTCACCAGTTCGTGCTTCCACTGCCGGGCGGAGACGGTGTTGGTGACCAGGATCAGCGTGGTCGCCTTGGCCTCGGCCATGGCACCGGCTCCGACCAGCGTCTTGCCCGCGCCGCAGGGGAGGACGACGACGCCGGAGCCGCCGTGCCAGAACCCGTCGACGGCCTGCCTCTGGTACGGGCGCAGTGCCCAGCCGTCCTGGTCGAGCTCGATCGGGTGCGCCTCGCCGTCGACGTAACCGGCGAGGTCCTCGGCCGGCCAGCCCAGCTTCAGCAGAGTCTGCTTGATCTGGCCGCGCTCGGAGGGGTGCACGGCCACGGTGTCCGGGTCGAGGCGCGCCCCCACGAGCGGCTGGACCTTCTTCGAGCGGAGGATCTCCTCCAGCACCGGTCGGTCGTTCGAGGTCAGCACCAGCCCGTGGACCGGGTGCTTGGACAGGGTGAGACGGCCGTACCGCGCCATCGTCTCGGCGATGTCGACGAGGAGGGCGTGCGGCACGGGGTAGCGCGAGTACTCCACGAGCGCGTCCACGACCTGCTCGGCGTCGTGGCCCGCGGCGCGGGCGTTCCACAGGCCGAGCGGGGTCACGCGGTAGGTGTGGATGTGCTCGGGGGCACGCTCCAGCTCGGCGAAGGGTGCGATGACACGGCGGCAGGCCTCGGCCTGCTCGTGGTCGACTTCGAGGAGCAGCGTCTTGTCGCTCTGGACGATGAGGGGTCCGGTCACGCGCGTCGGCCCTTTCCGGCGTGGGGTGGCCGCCCGGGTGCGAACGGTCAAACGTCCAGTGTGCCGCATCGGCCGCGAACGGGCTGGGCCCGTGCGCGCTTCGTACCCCGTCGTCGTCCGGACGCCGCCGGTGAGGAGTGCGGGTGTCCGGTGCGTGATCGGGGGCTCTGGATGCCGGCACCGGGCGTACGTATCGTTGGACCGCCTGTGACGTACGTCATGGTGCGACGACGTCCGTCCTCGCGGGGGCGGACCGGCGGATGGAGTGGGATGACGGGGGTCGAGCAGCGCATCGAGATCGTGCGGGCGTCCGAGGAGCACCTGGACGCGATCGTCGAGTTAGCGGAGTCGCGCACGCTGGTTCCGGGCGATCCGGCCGCCGGCCGGGACGGATTCCTGGTCTCGGCGTTCACCGAGGATGTCTACAGACAGCGCCTGACCGGCGCTGAGCACTTCTGGGTCGCGGTCAAGGGATCAGACGTCCTGGGTTTCCTGATGGCGTACAGCGACACCCAGGTGGAAGCCGACGAGTGGCTGAACAACCGGATCAAGACGGCCCTGGGCCACTTCCTGGTGATCAAGCAGATCTGTGTGGCCCGGGAGACGGCCAGACAGGGGGTGGCCTCGCTCCTCTACCACCACGTCCTCCAGCAGTGGCAGAGCTCACCGGTGATCGCCGCGGTGGTCTGTGAGCCGCCGAACACCGCGTCGACCGGTTTTCACCGCAAGCTGGGGTTCGAGGAGCTGACCCGGCTCACCCCGCCCGACGGCCGCCGGCGCATGGTCTGGGTGTGGCGCAAGCCCAGGGAGCCGATGCTGCAGGCCCAGTACGCGATAGCGGTGGACCTCTACAAGCACGAGGACACCACCAACTGGCACAAGCTGAACAACTTCTTCTACATCACCGCCGCCCTGGCGGCGGGGCTCGCGGTGACCCTGGGCAAGGAGAACGAGGCCGAGAACTACGCGACGGGCCTCGGGGTGATCATCGCCGTCATCGGACTGCTGACGTCCCTCGCCTTCTCCCAGATGCTGCGCTTCGGCCGCCGCTACCTCCTGAGCCGCAAGCGCGCGGCCATGGAACTGGAGGAGTACATGGCCTGGCACGGAGGTCAGCGCATAGTCGGCAGGGAGGCCGGTGACGCCGGCATGGGCTGGCTGCGCAGTTCCCCCACCGGCATGATCATGATCGCCCTGCCGTCCCTGGTCGGCGCGTGCTGGGCCGTGCTGCTGGTCATGTTCCTCTGGCCCTGACCGGGCGGACGTCCGACAGCGGCCGTCTCCGGCGGCCGCTCGTCCGCACCCCGGCGGCCGTGGCGGACCGCGAGGACGAGCCCGTCGAGCCCGTAGCGTGAGGGGATGGACGACACGGAGCCGGGGGGTGCGGTGCCGGGCCCAGGTGACCGGGAGTTCCCGGCGCACCACGCGCCCCGGTGCGCCGGGCTCGGTGAGCTGGACGCGCTCCTCACGGGGTGCCGCGCCTGTCCCCGGCTGGTGGCCTGGCGGGAGGAGGCCGCGGCGGTCAAGCGCGCGGCCTTCCAGGACCAGGACTACTGGGGGCGGCCCGTGCCCGGGTTCGGGCCCTCGGACGCGGCGGTGGCGGTGGTGGGGCTCGCGCCCGCCGCGCACGGGGGCAACCGGACGGGCCGGATGTTCACGGGCGACGCGGCCGGCGACTTCCTCTTCGCCGCCCTGCACGCCGTGGGCCTGGCCTCGCAACCGACCTCGGAGCACACCGGGGACGGGCTCACCCTGCACGGTGTGCGGCTCACCTCCCCGGTGCACTGCGCGCCCCCGGCGAACAGGCCCACCCCGGGGGAACGCGACACCTGCCGTCCGTGGCTGGCCGCCGAACTGGACCTGCTGAGCCCGGGGCTGCGCGCGGTGGTGGTGCTCGGCGGGTTCGGCTGGCAGGCCCTGCTCCCCGCGCTGGTGGAGGCGGGCCGGCACGTGCCGCGCCCGCGTCCCGCCTTCGGCCACGGCGCGCACGTCGTGCTGCCCGCCACGGAGGGCGGGCAGGAGTTGCACCTGCTGGGCAGCTACCACCCGAGTCAGCGCAACACGTTCACGGGCCGGCTCACCATGCCGATGCTCATCGACGTGCTCCGTGAGGCGGCGGCCCTCGGCGGCATCCCGGTGCCCTGACGGGGGTTCCCCGGGCCGACCGGTGGTCAGGAACGGTCGGGGGAGAGGGAGGTCGCGTCGGCAGGACTCCCGGGGTCAGGTCTGCTGCTCGTCGGCGAGCTCCGCGACGCCGGTGATCCGGTGCAGCGGATACGTCCGGACCTCGTCGGCCGTGTGGTCGTACGCCGTCACGAAGCCGCCCTCCACCTTGACCGGGGCGATCACCCGCTGGCTGGCCGCGCCGTCGGCGTTGACGTAGCCGATCCAGACCGCCGAGCCCGTCATGGCGGCTGCCTGCACGGTGACCAGGGTCTCCGCGGGGGTGGTGCGGGGGAGGGAGCCCGACGTCGCGGTGTCCGGGGCGTCCCGCTGGACCGCTCTGGCGGCCGTGTCCCCGGCCCGGACGGCGCGGACCGCGGCGGCTAGGAGGGTGGCGTCGGGGACCGGCGGGCCCTCGGGGACGGGGACGGGCGGCGTACGGGGCGGGGTGCGGCGGGCGCCGGCGCGGGTGATCAGGACGTCGCCCTCCGCGGACTCGGCGGCCGGGGCGTACCCCATCTCGCGCAGCCCGTCGAGGAGCGACCCGGGGTCGGCCTGCGTGGCCAGGACGGTCGGCGCCAGCCGGCGCAGCCGCAGGGGGGCCGAGCGCTTGTCGGCCAGGATCTCGTTGAGCACGGCCTCGTCGTCGCACCGTACGTAGGCGGAGGCGGCGCCGATCCGGAGGTGGCCGTGGCGGCGCGCCACGTCGTCGATGAGGTAGCTCAGCGGCTGCGGCACCGGTGTGCGGCTGTGGGTGGCGAGGAAGGCGTGCAGGTCGGTGGCGGCCTGCCCCGCGTCGAGCGCGCGGCGTACGGAGCCGGGGGTGAAGCGGTAGACGGTCGCCCCGCCCTTGGACTCGACGTCGGCGAGCACCGAGAGCATCTCGGCCAGCGGGCGTTCCAGCGGGCCGGGGGCGACCGCCGTCAGGTCGGCCTGGAGCAGTACGTGGTCCAGGGGTTCGGGGATCAGCGGGGCGAGGCGGGCGGCGGCCGGGGCGGGGCCCTCCTCGAGCAGGGCGCGGGCCTGGGAGGAGAGGGCCCCTCGGCCGGTGATGCCGAGCAGCTCCGCCTCGTTGACCGTCCACAGGGCGATCCGGGAGCGAAGGTCGGAGGCGTCGCCCGGGGCTGCCTGCCCACCCGGCCCCGGGGTACGTACCGGCCGTTCCCAGCGGAGCCGGGCGAGCAGTGTCTGCGGGTCGGGGGCGGTGCCCGGCGGGAGCGAGGCGAACAGGGTCAGGACCCGTCGGCGTACCTCGGGCGCGGCCGAACGGTCCAGATCGGAGCCGAGCGTGGACAGGGCCCGGCCCTTGGAGTCCTGGCCGCCGATCAGACCCGCGGTGCGGGTGGCCGCGAGCCAGGCGGTGGCGAGGTGGGTCCAGCGGTCCTGGGCGGGCAGGTCCAGCCACTCGTCGGACGCGGGGGTCGGCGCATACCGTTCGTCGGTCTCGCCGTCGGAGGCCAGCAGGCCCGCCGCGTAGGCGAGTTCGATCCAGAAGGCGGCAACAGGCTCCGGGGAGTCGAGCGCGACGGCGGCACGCTTCAGCTCGCGCACGCTGAGGCCGCCCGCGCGGAGGATGGCCGGGCCGCCGTTGTTCCAGAGCTTCAGGAGTTCCTCGACGGTCGACAACGCCATGAAGCCCTGGCCCGCCGCCGCTCTGTCCACGGCCTGGGGATCGCGCTCGGCCGCCGCCACGAGCTCCGGTGCCACGGGTTCGGGAACGCGGTGCGCGCGGCCGGCCCGCAGGTGCAGCGCCGCCTCACGGGGCAGGACGACGGTGCGCGTCGAAACGGGCAGCAACAGCCCGCGGTCGCGCAGCCATTGCACGGGCGGGGCGGGATTCGGGGTGAGCTCGCCGTACGGCGGTCCCCAGACCAGCCGGTCGAGCACGGACAGCGCCTCGGCCGGGGCGGTGTCCAGCAGTTCGGCCATCCTGGTCCGGTCCGTGAAGAGACCGGCCAGCGACGCGACGGCGGAGACCGGGTCATGGGTGCCGGGCAGCCCGGCGGTGGTCAGGATCTCCTGAAGGCGGCCCGGCGACATGCCGGCTGTCGCCTCGGCGACGGTCGGGCCGAGACCGGTGGGGGAGGGGTGCTGCGGGGACGGGGCGAGCAGCTCGCGTGCGGTGCGTACGAGATGCAGCCGCTGGTCCTCGCCCCAGACCAGGGCCTGTTCGCGCAGGGTCGTGAGGGCGGCGGGCAGCGCGGCGGTGATCGCCGCGCCCGCGTCGTCGCGGCCGTCCCCGTCGTCGTGGCCGTCACCGGTGAGGAGCGCGAGCAGCGTGTCGTACGGAGCCGGATCCGGCGCCACGGCCAGCGCCTCCGCGGTCTGCAGGGCGAAGCGGTCGAGGTGTTCCAGCGCGCGGACGACGGAGGCCCGTGTGCCGGCCCGGGTCGCCAGCTGGGTGATGTCGTTCGGCACGGGGCTCAGCAGGTCGGGGCGGGCACGCAGCAGCCCCGCCAGCGATTCGTCGCCCCGGGCGCGCAGAGCCTCGGCGAGCGTGCGCGGTGGTGTGGTCGTCCCCATCCGTCCCACGGTAGCCCCTGGAACGCTACCGTCGGGGCAGGGCGTGTGGAGGGAGAACCAGCGCGTGGGGATCGAGAGCGACCAGCTCGTCTACGACTACCTCAGCCGGGTCGGTGACCTGGCGCAGCAGCAACAGCTGTCCTCGGGGGCCCGGATGAGGCTCGTCGCGACACTGCGGGGCGAGATCGACCGGCAGCGCGGCACCGACGGTTCGGACTCTCCGGCCGTGGTCCGGCGCATCATCGGCAGGCTCGGAGCACCGGACGAACTCGTCGCCGCGGCTGGCGAGTCGGGCGACGGAGCGGTGTCGCTGCCGTCGCCCCGGGCGGACGCGGCGACGGACGCCGCACGCCCGCGCGGGGTGCCACGGGCGCGGCGGGGAGTGCTCCGGAAAGACGCGTCGGGCAAGGGCGCGTCGGGCAAGGGTGCGTCGGGTAAAGGCGCGTCGGGCAAGGGAGCCGTGCCCGAGCGGGCAGCACCCGAGGGCGCGTCGTCCGAGGGCGCGTCGTCCGACGCGACGACGGGGCCCGGCTCCGGCTGGCCGTCGGCGTCCGCTCCGCACATGGCGGGCCTCGGCCAGGCCCCGGCCGTGGGTGAGCCCTCCGAGGGTGAGCCCGAGTGGTGGCGGATCGAGCCCGGGCCGTTCGGTGAGGGCGCGCAGGGTGCGCAGGGGCCCATGGGTCCGGGCACGGCCGTTCCGGGGTTCGTGGGCGGGCTGGAGAGCCCGGAGCTGTTCGGGCTGCCCGGCACGTCGAAGGCCCCGCGCGGCCCTGGGACCCCGGGCGCACCGAAGCCCCCCGGGCCCCGCGCCCCGGAGGGCGAGGAGGAGTCCGGCGAGGCGGCAGGCGGGAAGGAGGCCGTACCGGCTGCGCTGCCCCGTCCCCGGAGGCGGCTGCGACTGCGTCCGCGGCGGGCCGTCGCGGACGCCGAGGCGGCCGCACGGCCGCGTCTCTCGAACCCGCTGCTGCTGCTGGCCGCCGCCCTGCTGGTGGCCGGAGCCGTACTCGGGTCGTGGCTGGCGCTCGCGGGTGGCTGGCTGCTGGCCTACAGCTCACGGAAGTTCTCGCGCGCGGAGGCCAAGTGGGTCGCGATGGGCCTGCCGGGCGTGGTCGTGGCGGGGGCCTTCGTCTGGGTGTGGGGGCGCATGGACGGCCGCTGGGGCGAGCCCCTCGCAGAGGACGCGGTGGGCGACGCGATGACGGACGTGTGGCCCGTGGTGGTGCGGGTGGCGGCGGTGGCCTCGGCGATGTATCTGGTGTGGCGGGCACGCAGGCTGCGGGGATGAGCCCCGCCCGCAGGCTGGTGCGGGCATAGAGCGTACGTTCGTACACTTTCAAGGTGTACGATCGTACGCATGCCGACGGACTACTTCGCCAACGATCCGCGCACCAACCACGAGCGCATGCTCGCCGGTGACCTCTACGTCGCCGACGATCCGGAGATCTCCCGGAGGCAGCAGCGGGCGGTGCGCCTCGCGTCGCGCTACCAGGACGCCTGCGCCGAGGACTCCGGTGCCGCCCGTACGATCCTGGCCGAGCTACTGGACTCCGTGGGCGAGGGCGTGGACCTGCGCCCGCCGCTCTACGTCGACTACGGCAGCAACATCAGCATCGGCGCCCGCACGTTCGTCAACTACCACCTCACCGCGCTGGACGTCGCGCGCATCACCATCGGTGAGGACTGCCAGATCGGCCCCAACGTCCAGCTCCTCACGCCCACCCACCCCGTGGAGCCGGGCCCGCGCCGGGACAAGCTGGAGGCCGCGCTCCCCATCACCATCGGTGACAACGTCTGGCTCGGCGGCGGCGTCATCGTGTGCCCCGGGGTGACCATCGGGGACGACTCCGTGATCGGTGCGGGCGCCGTGGTCACGAAGGACATCCCCGCCGGCGTCGTCGCGGTGGGCAACCCCGCCCGCGTCGTCCGCAGCGTCTGACCGGCCGCCCCATGGCCACCGGACGCACGGATCCGCAGCGCCGCGAGCGCATCCTCGCGGCCACGCTCGACCACATCGCCGAGGAGGGCGTGGTCGGCGTCTCCCACCGCAAGGTCGCCGGGCGGGCCGGTGTGCCGCTGGGCTCGATGACGTATCACTTCAGCGGCATCGACGATCTGCTGCGCGAGGCCTTCACGCTCTTCGCCGACCACATCGTGGCCGTCTTCGAGCTGTACCTGGGACGGGCCGGCACGCCCGACGAGGCCCGGGAGGCCGTCACCGACCTGATCCACGTGCTCTCCGAGGGGCCCCGCCGGGACCTCGTCCTCACCCAGGAGCTCTACACGCTCGCCGCGCGGCGTGACGAGTACCGAGAACTCACCCACGCCTGGATGAACCGCAGCCGCCGTCTGCTGGAGCAGCACTTCGAACCGGACACCGCCCGCCAGCTGGACGCGCTGATCGAGGGGCTGGCCCTGCACCGGTCCCTGGACACCGAGCCGCAGAGCCGTGAGCTGACGCGGCTGGCGGTACGACGGATGACGTCCGGCGCCTGAGGCGCGGGTACGGAGCGCCGGAAGCGTGCACGGGCGGACACCGGAACCGTGCACACCCCCGAACCGCCTGCGGGGCGCGGACCTGACACCGCGCCCCGCAGGCCTGGGGTGCCCCGCAGGCCCGGAAGGGCCCGGGGGTGCCCACGAAGGCCCGCGTCAGCGGGCCCGTTCCCTGCGCAGTCGCACCTCCTCGGCGGTCACGGGCGCGTGGATCCGGTACACGTCGCCGACCCGCAGACTGCCCGGCGTGCTGTACTCGCCGTGGGTCGCGACGAAGGAGACGGCTGTCCGCGATCCGGGCTGCCAGAAGGTGCGGTAGTACGGAGCGTTCCCCGCGTACTCCGGGATCTCCAGCAGAGGGACACCGCGACGGTGCAGGAGGCGCCGCAGCTTCTCGAACCGGAGCCGGGTGGCGAAGCGCCCGTAGCGGGCGCGGAGCACCTCGCCCGGGATCGTACGGTCACGGCGGGCGAGCCGGTGCACCTGGAGGCTGAAGTGGTGTCCCGCCCACGGGTCGCGGGCGCTCGTACGGTGGAAGTGGAACTCCGCCAGGCCGTGGTCGCGGAGCATCGCCTCCTTGCCGAAGGCGTTCTCGGCGAAGTCCGTCCCCAGCACCGCGGCGACCCGGCCCGGGGAGTCGTCAGGTCGGAGGCCGAGCACGGTGCCGGTGGTGACGGTGTCGACGTAGAACGCCAGGGAGTACGGGGTCAACTCTCGTCCTGGGCAGGAGCGGATGGGTGCTGTGATCCTGCACGCCGTGGAGCGGTCCGGAGCCCTCGGGCCCCTCGCCGCAGCCGGTGACGGACGGGCCCGACGTCATGACCGGGGAGGTCGGCACAATGGGTGCTATGCCCACACACACCTTGACGGTCGGTTTCGACCTCGACATGACGCTCATCGACTCCCGGCCCGGCATCAAGGCCGCCTACGAGGCACTGGCCGCCGAGACGGGTGTGTACATCGACACGGATCTGGTGGTCAGCCGGCTCGGCCCGCCGCTCGAGGACGAGATGGTCAACTGGTTCCCGGCCGACGCGATCGCCGCTGCGTGCGACCGGTACCGCGCCATCTACCCGGACACGGCGATCACGCCGACGACCGCGCTCCCCGGCGCCCGGGAGGCCGTGGAGGCCGTTCAGGCGCTCGGCGGGCGGGCGATGGTCGTCACCGCCAAGTACGAGCCGAACGCCAAGCTCCACCTCGCGCACCTCGGCATCGCGACGGACGTGCTGATCGGCGGGCTCTGGGCCGAGGGCAAGGCGGAGGCGCTCCTGGAGCACGGCGCGCGGATCTACGTCGGCGACCACACCGGTGACGTACGGGGGGCCCGCGCGGCCAACGCCCTGTCGGTGGGTGTCACCACCGGGCCGTGCGATGAGGAGGAGCTCCGCGCGGCCGGAGCCGACGTGATCCTTCCGGACCTCACGGCGTTCCCCGCCTGGCTGAGCACCGTCGCGGCGGCCTGACTCCCCGGGCGCGAGGCCGGGCCCTTCCGCTACCTCGCGGCGGCGCGCTTCGGGGAGTTCTTCCACACCGAGCGGACCACCCCCGCCGCCGCGATCAGGAAGCCCAGACCCATCAGCATGCACACCGCGTAGGCGATGGACGGGAACGGTTCGGTGCCCAGGAACAGCGGAGCCACGGTGACCAGGGTGGCCAGCGCGCCGAGGAAGAAGACGATCGCGCCGACCTGTACGAGCCGGTCGCCTGCGCCGGAAGGAGTAGTACTCACCCGGCAAGGGTAGTTCCCAGCTCGGCGGAACCATTCGGCGACGTCTTGTGTCCGGCCTCTGGGCCATTAGCCTGGGACTTGGCGGGTCCAGGACCCGCTGTACTGCTATCCGGAGCCGTTTCGCGGCTCTCCCGCGCACCGACGAGTACGAGGACGAGGACAGACGTGCCCACGGGTAAGGTCAAATGGTTCAATTCGGAAAAGGGCTTCGGCTTTCTTTCGCGCGACGACGGCGCCGACGTCTTCGTCCACTCCTCAGTACTTCCCGACGGCGTCGAGGCCCTCAAGCCCGGTCAGCGCGTCGAATTCGGTGTGGTCGCGGGCCAGCGTGGTGATCAGGCCCTCTCCGTGGTGGTCCTCGACCCCACGCCGTCCGTCGCCGCCGCTCAGCGGCGCAGGCCGGACGAGCTGGCGTCGATCGTGCAGGACCTGACGACGGTCCTGGAGAACATCACGCCCATGCTGGAGCGGGGCCGATACCCCGACAAGGCCGCGGGCGCGAAGGTCGCCGGCCTGCTGAGGGCGGTCGCCGACCAGCTCGACGTGTGACGGCCGGGCCGGGCCCGCGAGGCCCGGCCCACGCCGTCAGCGTGCGGTGAACGCCAGCGCGTCCGGGGCGAGTGCCGGGACGAGCCCTTCGGCCGCCGCCCGGGTCAGCAGGCCGCGGACGGCCGCGTAGCCGTGCTCGCCGAGGTCGGCGGTGAACTCGTTCACGTAGAGCCCGATGTGCTGGTCGGCCACGGCCGGGTCCATCTCCTGGGCGTGCTCCAGGACGTAGGGACGTGAGCGCTCCGGGTCGTCCCAGGCCATCCGCACCGACGTGCGGATCGATTCCGACAGCCGGTTCAGCGTCTCCTCGCCCAGCGAGCGCTTGGCGATGATGGCGCCGAGCGGGATCGGCAGGCCGGTGGTCTGCTCCCAGTGCTCGCCCATGTCTGCGAGGCTGTGCAGGCCGTAGTTCCGGTAGGTGAAGCGTGCCTCGTGGATCACGAGCCCGGCGTCCACCCGGCCGTCGCGCACCGCGGGCATGATCTCGTCGAACGGCATGACGACGATCCCGCCCACTCCGCCGGGCACGACCTCGGCAGCCCACAGCCGGAAGAGCAGATAGGCGGTGGAGCGCTCGCTCGGCACGGCGACGGTCTTCCCCGTCAGGTCCGCGCCCGCCTCCTTGGTGAGGACCAGCGGCCCGCAGCCACGCCCGAGGGCTCCGCCGCACGGCAGCAGCGCGTACTCCTCCAGCACCCAGGGCAGGACGGCGTAGGAGACCTTCAGCACGTCGAACTCGCCGCGCTCGGCCATGCCGTTGGTGAGGTCGATGTCGGCGAAGGTGACGTCGAGGGCGGGCGCGCCGGGGACCCTTCCGTGCGCCCAGGAGTCGAAGACGAAGGTGTCGTTCGGACACGGCGAGAAGGCGATCCGCAGCGCGGGGAGCGGTGCGCCCGCGGAGTCGGTGGCGGTGTCAGTCACGGTGTCGGTCGAGTCGGTCATGCCGGGTCCAACTTTCAACTACGGGTGCGGTCTTCCCGAACGCCTCGGTGAGCGCCGTCAGGGCGTCGCCGATGCGCCAGGCCTCGCGGTCGCGCGGCCCCACGGTGTTCGATACGGCCCGGAGCTCCAGCGCCGGCACGCCGAACCGGTCGGCGGCCTCCGCGACGCCGAAGCCCTCCATGGCCTCGGCGACGGCTCCGGGGTGTGCGGCCAGCAGCTCGGCGGTGCGGGCAGCGCTGCCGGTCACGGTGGAGACGGTGAGGACCGTGCCCCGCACCGCTCCGGTGGCCTGCGCCACGTCCCGTACGAGGTCTCCGGGCGGTGCGAAGGCGTCCCTGCCGAAGCCGAGACCGGTGACGGGCACGAATCCGTCCGGGGTCTCGGCGCCCAGGTCCGCGGCGACGATGTTCGTCGCCACGACGAGGGAGCCGACGGGCGCGGCGGGTGCGAACCCGCCGCCGATGCCGGCCGAGACGACCAGCGAGTAGGGGGTCGAGGCGGGCGCGGCGGCCAGGGCGAAGGCGGTGGCGGCGGCTGCGGCGGCCGGTCCGGCGCCGCCCGAGAGGACGTCGAAGGGGCCGGCCCGGTGCAGCTCGGCGCCCGGCACCTCACGTATCCGCGGCTCACCCCCGAACGCACGCGTGACCGCGTCCCGTTCGGCCGGGACAGCGGTCACGACAAGCATCCGCACGGCGGAGGTCCTCGGGGTCAGAGGGTCAGGACGTCTTCGTGAGCTGGAAGTGCCAGATGCCCGTGAGCTTCTGGCCCTTGGTCTCGACGATGCTGACCTGCGTCTTGTCCGCCGTGGTCTCGCCCGTCTGGCTGGCGAAGAAGGCGCTGCCGGGGATCGACCGGTAGGTCCGCTTGTACGGCTCCTGCTCGGCCTGCTGGCCGTTGATGAACAGGGACCAGCCGTTGTCCGCGACCTCGGGGTCGACGCCGAAGCGGACCTTGTCGTCCATGGCGACCTTGACGGACTTGTCCGCCTTCTTGTTCAGGCAGCCCTGGATCTCGGACTCCTTGAGGGCGTTGCCGTCGTTGTAGCAGGCGGCCTCGGAGCTCACCGAGTTGTCGCCGACCGTCACGGTGGCGAGCGGCGTCGGTTTGTCGCAGGCGGACAGGACGAGAAGTCCCGCGGACACGGCACCAAGAGCGACGCCGATTCGACGGCCCTTACCGGAGAAGAACGCAACGGTCATGCGCCGAAGGTTATCGGTCGGTGCCGCTCATGCCACGCGGGGGTGCGGTGAGCCGCGCCGTGCGGCCCCCAGGAGGCCCCGTACGGAGGCGGCCGCGCCGAGGGCGAGGAGCCCGGCGGCTACGGACATGCCGAGTACTCCGTTGAGGGGGAGCGCGATCCCGATCGCGCCGCCGACCACCCAGGACATCTGGAGCAGCGTCTCCGACCGTGCGAAGGCCGAGGTACGCACCTCCTCCGGCACATCGCGCTGGATCATCGCGTCCAGCGACAGCTTCGACAGCGCCTGGGTGAAACCGGCGACCGCGGCGAGCGCGGCGACCATCAGCGTGCTGAAGAACACCGCGGCCAGCACCGCGACCCCCAGGGCGAGTCCCAGCACCGTCGCCACGATCACCTCGGGGCCGCGTGCCCTGAGCCAGGAGCCCACCGCCGTGCCGCAGGCGTTGCCGGTGCCGGCCGCGACGCCGACGATGCCGAGGGAGACGGCGGCGCTCTGCCCGGCCAATGGGTGCTCGCGAAGCAGGAACGCCAGGAAGAAGATGAGGAAGCCGGAGAGCGCGCGGTGCGCGGCGTTGGCCTGGAGGCCGTGCAGGACGGACGGTCCGACGGACCGCAGCCCCGGCGGTTTCTCCCGCCCGCCCCTCCTGCCGATCCTCGTGCTGCCGCTCCGGCCGCCCTTGGTCCCGGCGCCGGTGGCGACCGGGCGGGCCGTCTCCTCGTGGGGAACGACGAGACGGGCCTTGCGCTCGCCCTTCGCGGAGTCGACCTTGTGCGGCAGCGTGAAGGCGAGGACGGTCCCGCCGAGGAAGATCGCACAGGCGCCGTAGAGCGGCCAGGCCGATCCGATGCTCTGCAGCCCCGCTCCTATCGGTGCCGCCACGCCCGTGGCGAGCAGCCCGGCCAGGGTGACCCGCGAATTGGCCTTCACCAGGGAGAAGCGGGGTGGCAGGAGACGGGGCACTACGGCGCTGCGCACCACTCCGTACGCCTTCGAGCAGACCAGGACGCCGAGCGCCGCCGGATAGAGCTCCAGGCCGCCCGTGGCCACCGCACCCGACATCGTGATCGCGAGCACCGCCCGGGCGAACATCGCACCGGCCATCGCGGCGCGGCGGCCGTGCGGCAGACGGTCCAGGAGGGGGCCGACCACCGGGGCGAGCAGTGTGAAGGGGGCCATCGTGACGGCGAGGTAGAGGGCGACGCGTCCGCGGGCCTCGTCCGTCGGTACGGAGAAGAACACCGTCGAGGCGAGTGCGACGGTGATCATGACGTCACCGGCGCCGTTGACCGCGTGGAGCTCGATCAGCTTGCCGAGGCCCGACTCGCCCGCGCCGTGGGCGTGGGTCGCCTTGCGGATGCCGCGCGCGGTGCCGGTGAAGGGGGCGCGCAGGGCGCGGCCCATCGCCCGGCCCGCCCTGCGGAGCGGACCGGATCCGTCGGACGACCTGGCGGCAGCCACGTGGTCATAGTGCCCCACCCCCCGCTGTCATGAACCCATGATCGAGCCGGGGCGTGGCGGCTGCCGCTCCGTCGGGTGAGTCCTCCACGGCGGGGAAACGGCCGGGAAGCGGCCGGGACACACCGCCGATCCCGGACGAACCGGGCTAGGTGCGCCGGTGCTCCGTCAGCTGATCCACAAGGGTTCCGGTCCAGTTTGGGACGGGCATGTGGGCGCGGGGCGGCGGAGAGGGTAGCGTGCACTCACGCGCCACCGGCGGTTGTTCTTGGCCGCGCGCCTCTCCGCGATCCCGCAGAATGGGTGGCAGAAGGCGCGCCCGAGGCAGGCACAACGGGTGTGGACGTCGACGCGGCCCCCAGGTCCGCTCCGCCCACAACTGTCATGGCCGAAAATCGGACATCGATGGAGCTGCTGGCGCGCTCGTGAGACGGCGTATGGAGAGAAGCGAGACCTGTGAGTGCTGCGACGACGCGAAGCCGTACGGCCCGTACCCCCGCCCCTGACCGTCTGTGCGCCGAGGCGGTAGACCTCGCACGCGCTGCGGCCGAGGAGGCCGCCGCGCCAGGAGTGGTGGGTGAGCACGTGGCGCTGGTCTCCGAGGGGGACCGGGTCGTCACGCACTACTTCGAGGCCAAGGAACCCGGCTACCGGGGCTGGCGCTGGGCGGTGACGGTCGCCAGGGCCTCGCGCGCCAAGAACGTCACCCTTGACGAAACGGTGCTGCTGCCCGGATCCGACGCGCTCCTCGCCCCCGAGTGGGTGCCCTGGAGCGAACGGCTGCGCCCCGGCGACATGGGCCCCGGCGACCTGCTGCCCACCGAGGCGGAGGACCCGCGCCTGGAGCCCGGCTGGACGGGCGAGGACGAGCCCCTGCCGAACTCCGCCGTCTCCGAGGTGTCCGAGGAGCTCGCCGCCCTCGCCGACGCGGAGGACGCGGAGCTGACGCCGCCTCCCGGGACGAGCCGCGGTTCGATCGCCGCGGTCGCGGACGAGCTCGGAACGCGCCGGGCGCGGGTGCTGTCCCGGTACGGACTGCGGCAGGCGGCCGACCGGTGGGACGAGGAGTTCGGCGCGAAGACGCCCATGGCGCAGGCCGCGCCCGCGTCGTGCGTCACCTGCGCGTTCCTGGTGCCGATGGCGGGCTCGCTGAAGCAGGCCTTCGGAGTCTGCGCGAACGAGTTCGCCCCCGCGGACGGCCGGGTCGTCTCCCTGTCGTACGGCTGTGGGGGGCACTCCGAGGCGGCGGTCATGCCGAAGCCGCCGAAGCCGACGCCGCACGCGCTGGACACGCTCCAGGTCGACGACTATCCACTGCGCCCGGCCGAGGACTCCGGCTCGGTCCTGGTCCAGCCGGACGGATCGACGGAGGACCTGGGCCACTCCTGACGCCCCCTGCCGCAGGGCCCGGAGGTCCGGCAGCCCGGACTTCCGGGTGCCGGAGGGGCTCGGTTTCCCGCTGAGGGGCTGCGGTTCGGTGGGGCGGCCCGTCGGTGGGCCCGCCCGGGACGTCTTCCCTGCCGCTGCGGGGCCCGGTCATGTCCGCGTGCCCGGGCCGGCCCGGCCGCCGGCTTCACCCCGGTCGCCGGGCGGGCCTGATCCGGCCGCGCTCGCGATGTGCCGCGCTGACCTGGGCCGGAGGCGGGCGGCGATCACGGGCCTCCCGGTCGCGGTACCTTCGGGCGCACACTGGGCGTCACGGGTCACCGGAAGAGCGGAGTACGAGCGTGGGCATGAATGCGACCGAGGGGGCCGATCCGTTCGGGACGGCGCGACTGCGGCGCGGCGTGCTCGACGCCTGGGGCGCCGGCCCCGCCCGCTTCCGGGAGGACGCCAACGCCGAGGAGGACCTGGCCCTCGGCGGATACCGCGACCGGCTCGTCGTCGAACTCGCCCAGAACGCCGCCGACGCCGCGGCCCGCGCGGGCGTCCCCGGCCGGCTCCGCCTCACCCTGCACCCGGCGTCCGACGGCGGTCCCGCCGTCCTCGCGGCGGCCAACACCGGAGCCCCCCTGGACGCGACCGGCGTCGAGTCGCTCAGCACGCTGCGGGCCTCCGCCAAGCGCGAGGGTCACGAGTCGGCCGTAGGCCGGTTCGGTGTCGGCTTCGCCGCCGTGCTGGCCGTCAGCGACGAGCCCGCCGTGATCGGGCGTCACGGCGGTGTCCGCTGGTCCCTCGCGGAGGCACGCGACCTCGCGCGGCAGGCCGCCGTCGGCAGCCCCGGGCTCGGTGACGAGCTGCGCCGCCGCGACGGGCACGTACCGCTGCTCCGGCTCCCGCTGCCCGCCGAGGGGACCGCGCCGGACGGTTACGACACGGTCGTCGTCCTGCCGCTGCGCGACGGCGTCGCCGAGGACCTCGTGGGCAGGCTCCTCGATGGTGTCGACGACGCGCTGCTCCTCACACTGTCCGGCCTCGACGAGGTCGTGATCGAGACCCCCGGGGGCACCCCCGGCGACGTACGCACGCTGCGCCGCTCGCAGCACGGTCCTTACACGCACGTCGACGACTCCGTGCACGGCCTCCACCGGTGGCGCACCGTCTCGGGCGAGGGTCCCGTCGAACCCGCGCTGCTCGCCGACCGGCCCGTCGAGGAGCGGCTGCGTCCGCACTGGTCGCTGACGTGGGCCGTGCCCGTCGACGAGGAGGGGGCGCCTCAGCACCCCCGCACCGCCCCCGTGGTGCACGCCCCGACACCCACCGACGAGCCGCTGGGGATCCCCGCGCTGCTGATCGCCTCGCTGCCCCTCGACACGACCCGACGGCACCCCGCGCCGGGCCCGCTCACCGAATTCCTGGTGCAGCGCGCGGCCGACGCGTACGCGGAGCTGCTCGCCGGGTGGGAACCCGTGTCCGTCGCCACGATCGCGCTCGTGCCGGGGGTGCTCGGCAAGGGGCGGCTCGACGGCGCGCTGCGGGCCGCGATCCTGGAGCGGCTGCCCCGGGTCGCCTTCCTGGAACCCGCCGCGCCCCGCGATCCTGCCGAGGCGACGGCGCAGTGGGACGACTGGGACGGCTCCGGGACACCGCGCCCGGAAACCACCGCGCTCCGGCCGGTCGAGGCCGAGGTCGTCGAGGGCGTGGGTGCGGAGACCGTACGGGTGCTCGCCGAGGTCCTGCCCTGTCTGCTGCCCGCCGGCCTGGAGCGCCGCACCGAGTTGCGCACGCTCGGTGTGGCCCGTGTCCCCCTGACCGAGGCCATCGACCGGCTGGCGGGTCTGGAACGGAACCCCGACTGGTGGCGGCGGCTGTACGACAGCCTGGCCGGTGTCGACCCCGACCGGCTCTCCGGCCTTCCCGTCCCTCTCGCGGGCTCCGCGGACGCGCCGCCGCGCACCACCGTCGGGCCCCGCCAGGTCCTCCTGCCGCTGCCCGACGCACTGACCGAACCGGTCCTCGCCAGGCTGGCCAGGCTCGGGCTGAAGGTGGCCCACCCGGACGCCGCGCACCCGCTGCTGGAGAAGCTCGGTGCCCTGCCCGCCACCCCCCGGGCCGTCCTGACGACCCCGCAGGTCCGGGCCGCCGTCGCGGGTTCGCTGGACGCGGGTGAGATCTGGGACGAGGACGCCCTGGACGGGGACGAGCTCGCCGACACCGTCCTCACGCTCGTACGCGACGCCGACCTGGCACCCGGTGACGAGCCCTGGCTGGGCGCGCTGGCCCTGCCCGACGAGGACGGGGAGCCGGCGCCCGCCGGCGAGCTGGTGCTTGCGGGCAGCCCCTTCGCCCAGGTGATGCGTGAGGGCGAACTCGCCCTGTGCGACGCGGAGCTGACCGAGCGCTGGGGCGAACAGCCTCTGACGGCCTGCGGGGTGCTGGCCACCTTCGCCCTCGTGCGGGCCACCGACGTCGTCCTGGACCCGGACGAACTGGAGCCCCGCGACGGTGACTTCGCCGAGACGGACGACGCCGGTCTGCTCGATGCCGTGGACGTGTGGTGCGAGGACGTCCTGGACCAGCTCCCGGACACCCCGGTGCCGCCGGTCGCCACTGAACTCGTCGCCGTGCGCGACCTGGACCTCGTCGACGACGACGCCTGGCCGCAGGCGCTGGCGATGCTGGCCCGGCCGCCGCTGCGCGACGCGCTGACCCAGCCGGTGCGGGTGCTGCTCCCGGACGGTACGACCCAGTCGGTACGGCCCTACACCGCGTGGTGGCTGCGCGACCACCCCGTGCTCGACGGCCGCCGCCCGGCGGGCCTGCGCGCGGCCGGCGGCGACCCGCGCCTGGCGGGGCTGTACGACTCCGCCGACGCCACCGGCTTCGACGACGCGCAGGTGCTGCGCGCACTGGGCGTACGGACGTCGGTCGCCGCGCTCCTGGACGAGCCGGGCGGGGCGGCCGAGCTGCTGGGGCGGCTCGCGGACGAGGAGCGTCCGGTAGGCCCGGTGCAGCTGCACTCGCTCTACACGGCGCTCGCCGAGCTGGATCCCGAGCAGGTCACGCTGCCCGACGAGTTGCGGGCCGTCGTGGACGACGAGGTGCGGGTCGCCGACGCGGCGGACGTCCTGATCGCCGACGCCCCCGACCTGCTGCCCCTGGCCGGCGGCCTCCCCCTGCTGCCGGTGGCCCCGGCGCGGGCGGCCGAGCTGGCGGACCTGCTCCAGGTGCGGCGGCTCGGCGAGAGCGTCGAGGCCGCGGTGTCGACGGAGGGGGAGGAGCACCAGGTGCCGGATTCCGTGCGGATCCTGCTCGGCGCCGGGACCCCCGACACCTACGTCGAGCACAGTGAACTGCGCGCCGGAGGCGTCGAGCTGGACTGGCGCCGCACCCCGGACGGTGTCGTCCACGCGTCCACGGTGGAGGGCGTGGCGGCCGGTCTCGCCTGGGCCGCCGGTCAGTGGCCGCGCCGCTTCGAGGTGGCGGCCCTGCTGGAGGATCCGTCGCGTACGGAGGAGCTGGCGCGGGACCGCTGGTTCGACTGAGGGGCCCGGCGCCGGGAGCTCACAGCTCCTTGACGTACCGGTGCGCGTGGGCGAGCGAGGCGAGGGGGTGGCGGTCACGTACGGTCTTGACCGCCGCGACGTCTCCACGTTCGTCGCGTACGGCGCGGACCTCGTTCTCGTCCACCTGGTCCCGGAATCCCTCGTAGGTTCCGTAGCGGTCCTCGAAGGCGCGCTTTCGCCGGCGGACGATCCGGTCCCCGGCGAAGGCCAGCACCGCCCCTACGATTCCGATCACGATGACTCCGGTGAGGCCGTCGATCATCGGTACCCCCTCCTGCCTTCTCTCGAAGACGTGAATGTGGCCGTCGAAGGCCCTGCCAGGTCAGCACAGCCAAGGTGCGGCCGGGTTCATGTGATCTTCACAGAAAAGTCGTTGACCGGGCACAACCTTTCACAGGTGTGAGCTGTCTGGTCTGTGGAGTCATCAGACTCACAGACCACATGGGGACCGTCGGCCGCGGGACTTGCCACGGGCCCCCTTCTCCACCTGGGGAACACATGCGTATTCGTGCCACTGTCGCCGCCGTTTCCGGCGCCCTGGCTCTGTCCGCTCTCGCCGTTCCGGCGGCGCAGGCGGGCGACCGGGCTGTTCCGAGCCTGGACAAGCCCACTGCCGCCGAGGTGTTCGGCGTCACCAAGGCCCCGCTCGCGAGGTCGCGCGCCGCCGTGGCGGAGCCCGTGATCTCCAAGGTCGTCATCAACGGCGGCAAGGACATCGTCCTCGGCACCACGGCCTCGAAGAAGATCACCGTCTCGCTCACCGCCTCGCACCCCTCCGGCATCACGGACGCCTACATCGACCTGTGGCACGGCTCGGACGTCGAGACGGACGTCGACGGCTGGGTGATTCCGAACGAGGATGTCGCGAACTGCACGAACTCCAGCGCCACCACCGCCACCTGCAAGCTGACGATCACGATCGTCCCCGGCCAGGACCTGTACATGAACGCGCTGGCCGGCACCTGGCACGTCACCGCCGGCGCGCTCGCCGGTGACGACTCGTTCGCGTACGACGACTACTTCTCCAAGGCCCGCGTCCAGCGCCTCTCCAAGGTCACCGTCAACGCCGCCCCGGAGCCCGTCAAGAAGGGCAAGACCATCACGGTCACCGGCAAGCTGTCGCGCGCCAACTGGGAGACCGGCACGTACAAGGGCTACGCCGGTCAGTCGGTCAAGCTGCAGTTCCGCAAGAAGACCAGCAGCACCTACACCACGCTCAAGACCATCAAGTCGAGCAGCACCGGTGAGCTGAAGACCACCAGCACGGCGTCCGTGGACGGCTACTGGCGCTACAGCTTCGCCGGTACGTCCACCACCCCGACCGTCACGGCCGCGGGTGACTTCGTCGACGTGAAGTAGCCGCAGGGCAAGCCCTTCACGATCTATGTGGGAAAGCGGCGGCCGACCAGCCTCCAGGCCAGTTCCAGGACGGCCGCCGCGACCGCCGCGATCCCCACCGCGGCCCACGGCATGGTCGTCCCCACCAGCTTCAGCGCGAAGAAGTCCTGGAGCCACGGCACGGCGAGCACGACGAGGAAGCACAGGCCCATCGTCGCGACCAGGGCGATCCGCCACCACGTGTACGGGCGGGCGATGATCGCCAGGACCCACATGGAGACCAGGAACAGAGTGAGCGTCGCCGCGCTCGTCTCCGCGTCCAGCGCCCCCGTACCGGCGTAGTGGTGTCGGGCCAGCAGGTAGGTGGTGAAGGTGGCCGCCGCCGCGATGGTCCCGGAGGGGACCGCGTAGCGCATGACACGGTGTACGAAGTGCGGCCGGGCCCGCTCCTTGTTGGGGGCGAGCGCGAGGAAGAACGCCGGGACGCCGATCGTCAGCGTGGACAGCAGCGTCAGGTGGCGCGGCAGGAACGGGTACTCCACCTGGAAGCACACCACCAGGATCGCCAGCAGCACCGAGTAGACGGTCTTCGTCAGGAACAGGGTCGCGACCCGGGTGATGTTGCCGATGACCCGGCGGCCCTCGGCCACGACCGACGGCAGCGTCGCGAAACTGTTGTTCAGCAGCACGATCTGGGCCACCGCGCGGGTCGCCTCGGAGCCCGAGCCCATCGACACCCCGATGTCGGCGTCCTTGAGCGCCAGCACGTCGTTGACGCCGTCACCGGTCATCGCGACCGTGTGCCCCCGTGACTGGAGGGCCCCGACCATGTCCCGCTTCTGCTGCGGGGTGACCCGGCCGAAGACCGCGTTGCGCTCGATCTCCGTCGCCATCTCGTCGCGGTCCTCGGGGAGGCGGCGGGCGTCCAGGGCGTGCTCGGCACCCGGCATCCCCAGCTTCTGGGCAACCGCGCCGACCGACACGGCGTTGTCGCCGGAGATGACCTTCGCCGCGACGTTCTGGTCGTCGAAGTAGGCCAGGGTCTGCCCGGCGTCGGGGCGCAGCCGCTGCTCCAGGACGACGAGCGCGGTGGGTACGGCCTCGGAGGCGGCGTCCGGGGCGTCCAGCTCGCCGCGCACCCGGGCGAGGAGCAGGACCCGCAGCCCCTGCTCGTTGAGGTGCACGGTCTCCGTCAGGGCGGGGTCGTCCGGGGGCAGCAGCACGTCGGGGGCGCCGAGCAGCCAGGCGGAAGCGTCGCCGTCCCCCTCGGCGAAGGCGGCGCCGCTGTACTTGCGGGCCGAGGAGAAGGGCACGGCCTGTGTGACGTCCCAGCCCTCGCCGTCCGGACAGGCGTCGATGATGGCCTGGAGACTCGCGTTGGGCCGTGGGTCGGAGGCGCCGAGGGCGCCCAGGACCCGGCGTACGTAGTCCTCGTCGGAGTCGTTCAGCGGGCGGACCTCGGTGACGTCCATGCCGCCCTCGGTGAGGGTCCCCGTCTTGTCCAGGCAGACGATGTCGACCCGTGCCAGACCCTCGATGGCGGGAAGCTCCTGCACCAGGCACTGCTTGCGGCCGAGCCGGATGACACCGATCGCGAAGGCCACCGAGGTGAGCAGGACCAGGCCCTCGGGGATCATCGGGACGATGCCGCCGACCGTGCGGGCGACGGAGTCCTTGAAGTTGCTGTCCTTGACGACCAGCTGGCTGATGATCAGTCCGATCGCCGTCGGCACCATCATCCAGGTCACGTACTTGAGGATCGTGCTGATCCCGCTGCGCAGTTCGGACCGGACGAGGGTGAAGCGGGACGCCTCCTCGGCGAGCTGCGCGGCGTACGCCTCGCGGCCGACCCTGGTGGCGGTGAACGCCCCGCCGCCCGCGACGACGAAACTGCCGGACATCACCGGGTCGCCGGGCCGCTTGACGACGGGGTCGGCCTCGCCGGTCAGCAGTGACTCGTCGATCTCCAGGCTGTCCGCCTCGACGACGGTGCCGTCGACGACGGCCTTGTCACCGGGACCCAGCTCGACCAGGTCACCGAGGACGATCTCGGACACGGAGACCTCGGCGGCGGCTCCGTCGCGCCGCACGGTCGGTTTCGCCTCGCCGATGACGGCGAGGCTGTCCAGGGTCTTCTTGGCGCGCCATTCCTGGACGATGCCGATGCCCGTGTTGGCGATGATCACGAAGCCGAACAGGCTGTCCTGGATCGGCGCGACGAACAGCATGACGACCCAGAGCACCCCGATGATCAGGTTGAACCGGGTGAGGACGTTCGCGCGGACGATCTCGGTGACGGAGCGGGACGAGCGGACCGGTACGTCGTTGACCTCGCCCCGTGCGACCCGTTCGGCGACCTCCGCGGTGGTCAGGCCCCCCGGTGGCGCGGGAGCGGGGGAGGTCGGTACGGGGTCCGGTCGCTCACCGGAGGAGTCGAGTGCCCGCTGCGTCATGATTCCGACCGTACGGGCGGACGGTGCGGTTCACCCCCCGGGCGCCGGAAGATCCGACCCGGGGAGGAGCGGAATGGTCCCCTGGTCGTACGCGGACGACCCTCCGGAGCGGGCGGCCGGACAGGAGCGGGGGCGCGTCAGTGACGCGCGGTGCCCGGCGTGGACTCCTCGGCGGCGGCCTGTGCGGCGGCCCGCTTGATCGCCGCGTCCCGGCCGCGGACCAGCCAGATACCGATGAGGCCCAGTCCGGCGCCGGCCAGGCAGACCCAGATCCACCAGGCGTGACCGCGGTCGTCGAACCAGCCGTAGAAGGGGACCTGCACGAGGAAGAGGACGAACCAGAGGATCGTGCCGCCGGTGATGGTGGCGACGACGGGGCCCTCCAGGGGCTCGGGCGCCTCGTGTTTCGGTGTCCACTTCTGCATGCGGTCAGTCTAGAGCTGTCCCCGGCCGGGGCGCCGCGGGCCAGTCGGCTCAAGGGTCTACGCGCGGAGATAGCGATCTTTCGCTTATGTATTCATACTGAATCTGCTTGCGGGTGACTCGATTTATTCGTGTGAACATCCAAATCTGTCTGATTTTCATCCCCCTCGATGCACGACTGAAGGTCCTACATGTCCTCCTCGGCCACCGCTCCGGTCGATCAGCCGCCGACGCCGCAGCAGCCCCACGGCGTCCTTGATCGTTACTTCAAGATCTCCGAGCGGGGGTCGACGGTCGCGCGAGAGGTCCGTGGTGGTTTCGCCACGTTCTTCGCGATGGCGTACATCATCGTGCTCAACCCGATCATCCTCGGCAGCGCGAAGGACATGTACGGGCACCAGCTCGACGGGGGCCAGCTCGTCACGGCCACCGTGCTGACGGCCGCGTTCTCCACGCTCCTGATGGGTGTCATCGGCAACGTGCCGATCGCGCTCGCCGCCGGCCTCGGCGTCAACACCGTCGTCGCCCTCCAGCTCGCCCCCCGGATGAGCTGGCCGGACGCGATGGGCATGGTCGTCCTCGCGGGCATCGTCGTGATGCTGCTGGTCGCGACCGGGCTGCGCGAGCGGGTGATGAACGCCGTGCCGCGCTCGCTCCGCAAGGGCATCGCGATGGGCATCGGCCTCTTCGTGCTGCTGGTCGGCCTGGTCGACTCGGGCTTCGTCTCCCGTATCCCGGACGCCGCGCACACCACGGTGCCGCTCCAGCTCGGCGCCGACGGCCACCTCAACGGCTGGCCCGTCCTGGTCTTCGTCCTCGGCACGCTGCTGACCCTGGCGCTGATCGTCCGAAAGGTACCGGGAGCGATCCTGCTCTCCATCGTCGTCATGACGGTGGTCGCACTGGTCATCGACGCGGTCGCGGACCTGCCCGCCGGCGCCTGGGGTCTGACCGTTCCGGAGTGGCCGGGCAATCCCGTCTCGTCCCCGGACTTCGGCCTGGTGGGTGAGGTCAGCCTGCTCGGCGGCTTCAGCAAGGTCGGTTATCTGACCGGCGTCCTCTTCGTCTTCACCGTGCTGCTGTCCTGCTTCTTCGACGCGATGGGCACCATCCTCGGCGTCGGCGACGAGGCGAAGCTGATGGACAAGGACGGCAACTTCCCGGGCATCAACAAGGTCCTGCTCGTCGACGGTGTCGCCGTCGCCGCGGGTGGCATCACCTCCTCCTCGGCCTCGACCTGCTTCGTGGAGTCCACGGCGGGCGTCGGTGAGGGTGCCCGGACCGGGCTCGCGAGCGTGGTGAGCGGGCTGCTCTTCACGGTGGCGCTGTTCCTGACGCCGCTGGCGACGATGGTCCCCTCGCAGGCGGCCACCCCGGCACTGATCGCGGTCGGGTTCCTGATCCTCGCGGGCAACGTGCGGGACGTCGACTGGAGCGACTTCACGCTCGCCATCCCGGCCTTCCTGGCCATGCTGATGATGCCGCTCACGTACTCGATCACCAACGGCATCGGCATCGGCTGCATCGCCTTCAGTGCGATGCGCCTGGCGGCCGGCCGCGGCAGGGAGGTCCCGGCGGCCATGTACGTGGTGTCCGCGGTCTTCGTCTTCTACTACGCGATGCCGGCGCTCGGCCTCACGTAGGCGCGTACCCCTCCACCCCCACGGGGCGGATTCCCGTCAGGTGACCCGATCGGCCGGGTCACCGTGGCGGGGGTCCGCCCCGTAGAACTTCTCCGTCTCGTCGACGGCCGCGTGGAAGCGCTCGTCGAAGTCGTCGCGGACGAGCGTCCGGACCACGTAGTCCTGGACGGTCATGCCGCGTCTGGCGGCGTGCCGGCGGAGCCGCTCGAGCAGCTCACCGTCTATGCGCAGGCTGAGCACTGTCGATCCCATGCCAAGCAGAGTCGCGGCACACATGGGCCTCTCGCGGCTCTTTCCGCCTCATACTCACTCGTTCGGGTGATCAGTTTCTCGCGCGTGTACCACCGGCTGGTATTTAGCACAGCTAATGAGTTACGCTAAGCAACATGCCTGACCTGATCCACGACGGCGACAGTGCGGCCGCCGTGAGCTCCCTTCGCTCCGCCGTGATGCTGCTGGGCCGGCGCCTGAAGCACCAGCGCGTCGACGAGTCGCTGAGCCCCACAGAGATGTCGGTGCTCGGCACCCTCGCCCGTTGCGGTTCCGCCACTCCCGGTGAGCTGGCCCGCAAGGAGCACGTGCAGCCGCCGTCGATGACCCGCATCGTCGCGCTGCTGGAAGCCAAGGGGCTGGTCAGACTGGACCCGCACCCCGATGACCGTCGGCAGAAGATGGTCAGCCGGACCGAGCAGGCGGAAGCCATGCTCGCCGAGAGCCGCTCCAAGCGGAACGCCTGGCTGGCCGATCTCGCCGAGGGCCTGGACGAGGACGAGTGGGAGAAGCTACGGGCCGCAGCGCCCGTGCTGGAGAAGCTCGCCCACCTCTGATCCGGCCGGGCGGGCGGGCCCGCGGAACGCGGCCCCGCACCGCCCGCCGTCACGTCCTCGTCAGCACGTACGCCGTATACGCCCGAGGAGGCGAACCCTTTTGAGTACGGGATCCGGAGCAGACTCCGCCCCCGCACCGACTTCCACCCACGAGAGCAAGACCGGCGGGACCTTCTCGTCGCTGAAGATCCGTAACTACCGCCTGTTCGCCACGGGCGCCGTGATCTCCAACACCGGTACCTGGATGTCCCGCATCACGCAGGACTGGCTCGTCCTGAGCCTCACCGGGTCCGCCGCCGCCGTCGGCATCACCACGGCCCTCCAGTTCCTCCCGATGCTGCTCTTCGGCCTGTACGGCGGGGTCATCGCCGACCGGCTCCCGAAGCGGCGTCTGCTGCTCATCAGCCAGGCGGCACTCGGCCTGTGCGGCGTCGCTCTCGCCGTCCTGACCCTCTCCGGCGTCGTCGAGGTCTGGCATGTCTACCTGATCGCCTTCCTGCTCGGCATGGTCACCGTCGTCGACAACCCGGCGCGCCAGTCGTTCGTCTCCGAGATGGTCGGCCCCGCGCAGCTGCGCAACGCGGTCAGCCTGAACTCGGCGAACTTCCAGTCCGCCCGGCTCATCGGCCCCGCCGTCGCGGGTGTCCTGATCACGACGGTCGGCAGCGGCTGGGCCTTCATGTTCAACGGGCTGTCGTTCATCGCCCCGCTCGTCTGCCTGCTCATGATGCGTACGAGCGAGCTCCACGCGTCCGTGACCGTGAAGCGGGCCAAGGGACAGCTGCGCGAGGGCCTGCGCTACGTGTCCGGCAAGCCCGAGCTGATCTGGCCGATCGTCCTGGTCGGCTTCGTCGGCACCTTCGGCTTCAACTTCCCGATCTTCCTGACGGCCTTCGCGGACGAGATCTTCGACGGCGGCGCCGGGATGTACTCGTTCTTCAACATCCTCATGGCGGCCGGCTCCCTGGCCGGGGCGCTGCTCGCGGCCCGCCGCCGCTCCTCGCGGCTGCGGATGCTGGTGGCCGCGGGCACCCTGTTCGGTGCCCTGGAGATCGTCGCGTCGCTGTCGCCGTCCGTCTGGCTCTTCTCGCTGCTGCTCGTCCCGATCGGCATGATCGGCCTGACGACCAACATCAGCGCCAACACGAGCGTCCAGATGGCCGCGGACCCGGAGATGCGGGGCCGGGTGATGAGCCTCTACATGATGGTCTTCGCCGGGGGCACACCGGTGGGCGCCCCGATCGTCGGCTGGATCAGCGACGTCTACGGCGCCAGGACGGGCATGGCGGCCGGAGGCACGATCTCCATGCTCGCCGCGCTCGGTGTGGGCTTCGCCCTGACGCGCGTCGGGGGCCTGCGCCTCAAGCTCGACCTGCGCCCGGGCCGCCCGCACGTGCGGTTCGTCCCACGCGAGCAACTGGCTACGGCTGCCTGAGCCGTCCCGCGTGCGCCGCCCCCTTCTCGCCGAAGGGGGCGGCGTTCTCGTTCCCCGGCCCCCGGCCCCCGGTCCCCGAGGGGAGCCGGCCGCCGCCGGCGAGAGGACCGTGCCGGTGAGGCCGATCGCGGCGCCGAGAGGGCCCGTCCTCCGGGCACGCGGGGACGCTGGGACACTCGGCCCATGAGCAGCCGCCCCAGCCAGAGACTCTTCGCCGCCGTCCTGCCGCCCGAGCCCGCCGCCGATGAGCTGGCCGGGGCCGTCGCCCCGCTGCACGAGCTGCCCGGGGCGCTGAACCTCCGCTGGACCGCGCGGGCCGGCTGGCACTACACGCTGGCCTTCCTCGGGAACGTCGACGAGGAGCTGCTGCCGGAGTTGTACTCCCGGCTGGAGCGGGCCGCGCACCGGACCGAGCCGTTCCCGCTGCGCATCCACGGCAGCGGCCGGTTCGACGGGCGGGCGTTCTGGGCGGGGGCGGAGGGCGGCCTCGACACGATGCGGCTGCTGGCGCAGCGCACCCACGCCGCCGCGCGCAGGTCCGGGGTGGAGATGGAGGCGCATCGCCGCTACACCCCGCACCTCACCCTGGCCCGCAGCAGGGTCCCGGCCGACCTGGCGCCGTACACGGCGGCGCTGGAGGGCTTCGAGGGCACGGAGTGGGAGGCCGCCGAGCTCAGTCTCGTACGCAGCGACCTGCCGGTGGACGGGGTGCCGGGGGAACAGCCGCGGTACGAGGTCGTGCGGGCCTGGCCGCTCGGCCGGTGAGCGGGGCGGTTACGCTCGTGGGGTGGACCCGAAGACCAGAAACCGCATCATGGCCGCCGTGCTCGTGCTGATGTTCGTCGTCGTGGCGGCGGCCTCCGCCCTCGGAGGCTGAACCCCGGGGCGGAGGCCGCACGCGCGCCGCGTTCCTACCAGGCGAAGTTCTCCGGCGACGGGCCCGGGCCCGGGAAGATCTCGTCCAGGGCGGTCAGCACCTCGTCCGACAGCTCCAGCTCCACAGCGCGCAGCGCCGAGTCGAGCTGCTCGCGGGTGCGCGGGCCGGAGATCGGGCCGGTGACACCGGGCCGGGTCAGCAGCCAGGCCAGGCCCGCCTCACCGGGCTCCAGACCGTGCTTCTCCAGCAGGTCCTCGTACGCCTGGACCTGCGCCCGCACCTTCGGGTCGGCCAGCGCGTCGCCGGACCGGCCGGAGGTGGACCGGGCGCCGCCGCCGTCACGCTCCTTGCGGATCGCGCCGCCGAGCAGCCCCCCGTGCAGCGGCGACCACGGGATGACCCCGAGGCCGTACTCCTGGGCGGCCGGGATGACCTCCATCTCGGCGCCGCGCTCCATCAGGTTGTAGATGCACTGCTCGCTGACCAGCCCGTAGCTTCCTCGCCGGGCGGCCCGCTCGTTGGCCTGGGCGATCTTGTAGCCCGAGAAGTTGGACGAGCCCGCGTAGAGGATCTTGCCCTGCTGGATCAGTACGTCGATGGCCTGCCAGATCTCGTCGATCGGGGTGTCCCGGTCCACGTGGTGGAACTGGTACAGGTCGATGTGGTCCGTCTGCAGCCGCTTGAGGCTGGCGTCGACGGCACGGCGGATGTTGAGGGCGGACAGCTTGTCGTGGTTGGGCCAGGCCTCGCCGTCCGCGGCCATGTTGGCGTAGACCTTGGTGGCGAGGACGACCTTGTCGCGGCGGTCGCCGCCCTGCGCGAACCAGGTGCCGAGGATCTCCTCGGTGCGGCCCTTGTTCTCGCCCCAGCCGTAGACGTTGGCGGTGTCGAAGAAGTTGACGCCCGCGTCCAGGGCGGCGTCCATGAGTGCGTGGCTGTCGCTCTCGTTGGTCTGGGGGCCGAAGTTCATCGTCCCCAGGACGAGGCGGCTGACCTTGAGTCCGGTGCGTCCGAGCTGCGTGTACTTCATGGTGCCCCAGCCAACTCCTTCGAGCGCGCTCGAAGCAAGGGGGGTCTCAGGCGCGTCGCGCGAACCGGTCGATCGCGTCCAGTACCGCCCGCCTGGTCGCCGGGCCGCCCAGGTGGCCCGCGTCGTCGATCACCGTCAGTTCGGCGTCCGGCCAGGCCCTGGCCAGCTCCCACGCGGTGATCAGCGGGCTGTCCAGGTCGAAGCGGCCGTGCACCAGGACGCCGGGGATGCCCGCGAGGCGGCCGGCGTCACGGATCAGCTGCCCCTCCTCCAGCCAGGCGGCGTGCGCGAAGTAGTGCGCGCAGATCCGTACGAACGCCTGCTGGTCGCGGTTGGGCCGTCCGCCGTACGGAGACGGGCCGGTGTACGCCTCCATGGACACCACCACGTCCTCCCAGGCACACCAGTCGGCGGTCGCCCTCGCCCGTACGTCGGGGTCGGGGCTCTCCATCCGCCGGGCGTAGGCGGCGATGACGCCCCCGGGCCCCTCGGCCTCGGGAACTCCGGCCCGGAACAGGTCCCAGGCCTCGGGGAAGAGCTGCCCGGCGCCCCGGTACAGCCAGTCGATCTCGCTGCGCCGGGTCGTCGTGACGGCCTGGATCACGATCTCCGAGACGCGCTCCGGGTGCTGTTCGGCGTACGCGAGGATCAGTGTGGAGCCCCACGAGCCTCCGTGCAGCAGCCAGGTGCCGATGCCGAGGTGGGCGCGCAGGAGCTCCATGTCGGCGATCAGGTGCGCCGTCGTGTTGTGCCGCATGTCGGCGGCGGGGTCGCTCGCGTGCGGGGTGGAGCGGCCGCAGTTGCGCTGGTCGAACTGCACGACGCGGTAGAGGTCCGGGTCGAAGTACTGCCGGCCCCGGTCGTTGCACCCCGAGCCCGGTCCGCCGTGGACGACGACGGCGGGCTTCCCGTCGGGGTTGCCGCAGACCTCCCAGTACACGAGGTTGCCGTCGCCGACGTCCAGCATCCCCTGGTCGTACGGCTCGATGGGCGGGTACTTCTCGTCGGGCTTCCGGTCCACTGCGGCACTCCTCACGGTTCGGGCGGTCCACGGGTGGCCGGCCCCGGGCGCGCACCACCCCCAGGACTACCGGTGCCTCGCTCGTGCAGGGCTCAGCGGGAACCGGGGGCCGGATTCCGGCGATTCAGGGGGCGATCGGCAGCCGGCGCTTGTGATCGGTGAGGCGGTAGCGGCCGACGATCGTGTCGAAGGTCCGCTCGTCCACCGGCTTGCCCTCGAGGAAGTCGTCGATGGCGTCGTAGGTGACCCCGAGCGCGTGCTCGTCCGCCTTGCCCGGGGCGAGCGTCTCGAGGTCGGCCGTCGGCACCTTCCGGACCAGCTCGGTGGGTGCGCCCAGCGCCTCCGCGACGGCGCGCACCCGGCGCTTGGTCAGACCGGTCAGCGGGACGAGGTCGGCGGCGCCGTCACCGAACTTGGTGAAGAAGCCGGAGACCGCCTCGGCCGCGTGGTCCGTGCCGACGACGAGGCCGTTGTGCGCCCCGGCCACCGCGTACTGCGCGATCATGCGCTGGCGGGCCTTGACGTTGCCGAGCACGAAGTCCTGGTGGTGGGGGTCGCGGAAGGTCACGTCGCCGGTGAGCAGGGACCCCTGCGTGGCGTCGCTCGCGGGCTTGATGTCCACGGTGAGCACGTGGTCGGCCCGGATGAAGGAGAGCGCGAGCTGGGCGTCGTGCTCGTCGGCCTGGACGCCGTAGGGGAGCCGCATCGCGTAGAACCGCGCCTCGTGGCCCCCTTCCCTTGCGCGCTCGACGGCGAGCTGGCACAGCCGGCCGGCGGCGGTGGAGTCCACGCCGCCGCTGATGCCGAGCACCAGGGAGCGCAGGCCCGTCGATGTCAGCCGCTCGGCGAGGAAGGCCACGCGGCGCTCGATCTCCTGCGTGGCGGCGAAGGTCTCCGAGACCTCCAGCTCCCGGGCGATCTCCTGCTGCAGGGCGATGTTCGCCGGCTCGCTCACGTGTGCTCCTGGGTCCGGTTCACGATGGTGTGTCGCGCTCAGCCTACTCAGGGCCCCCGACACCTCGGAGGCCGGTGACACCCCGGTGGAACCGGGCCGCCGGACGCCCGGGAAACCGGCGTCCGTGCCCGTCAGCCCTTGACGGCCACGTGGTACGCGGACGCCCACAGGGTGGCCGCGGAGGCCAGTCCGACGACGGCCCGCACGCCCTCGTCCGAGACGCCGGCCGCGATCAGCGCGAGACCGAGGACCGCGGCGGCGCTCAGCAGTGCGGCCGTTCCCTTGTACTGCCACTGGTCGTAGAGGCGCGCGAGCGGAATGAAGTGCAGGCCCACGACCAGTGCGATGGCCGGAGGGATGAACGCGGGGTGGCCCGAGGCGTTGGACGCCGCGATCACCGCGAAGATCGCCGCGAGTTCGATGACGTTGACGACGCCGACCGAACGCGCCCAGTTCTCCGGCAGGTTCACCGCGCGGGGCGAGGGAGCGGCACCCTTGCGGTAGGCGAGGACGATCGCCGCGGCGGTGACCGGTACGGCGAGGATCTCGACGGCCAGGGCCGCACCCGAGGACGCCAGTCCGGACGCCCCGGCGAAGGCCCAGACGAGCGCGAACACCGACAGGACGACGGTGCCCCGGCGGCGCAGCGTCCGCGTGAGCACGGCGCATTCGGCGTCCGTGGGTGTCGAGGTCGTCGGCTGGATCATGGGGCGAGAGTACAGCGGCCGTTTGGGCTGTCCGGGGGTTTTCGGCAGGGAGGGGAATGCCTCCACTTACGGAGGGGTGCCGTCCGGCCCGTGCCGTGCTGACCTGAGGATTTCGCGGCACGGGGACGAAGCCGGGTGCGGTCCGCGCGGCCTCCGGGACGCCGTGGAAAACTGGGGGAGCCTCATCCTGACCGGGTCCGTGAGGCAGAGCGAACAGCGATGCGACAGGAGGCCGCGGCGTGAACGCCACCCCACAGGTGCTGGCGGTGCTGGACGAGGTCCTCGCCGCCGCCGACCCCGGTGAGCGCGGCGCGCTCTGGCGTCTCGCCGAGCAGGGGCGGGAGTTGGACGCCAACGTGATCCGGCTGCCGCCGGGCGAAGGGGTGGGCGTGCATCAGGAGGACGTCCTGGACGTGCTCCTCGTGGTCCTCGCGGGCACGGGCAGCCTGCGCACGGGAGCCGACGGCACCCTGGGCCTCGGCCCGACGACGGTCGTCTGGCTGCCGCGCACCTCGCGCCGCGCTCTGGAGGCGGGGCCGGAGGGGCTGACGTATCTGACGGTGCACCGACGGCGCCCGGGACTCGCGGTCAAGCCGGCCGTGCGCGCTCCCGCGTACGAGGGCGGCGAGGCGCCCTGCATGCTGGACCTGGTGTGCCCGGAGTGCGGGCGGCTGTCGGCGGACCGGGCGCCGAGGTTCTGCAGCGCGTGCGGGGAGCCGTTCCCGTAACGCTGAGGGCGGATGCGGTGCGGTCCGCCGCCGTCAGGTCCCGAGGCCGGCGTCCCGTGCCAGCAGTGCCGCCTGAACCCGGTTCTCGCACTCCAGCTTGGCGAGGATGCGGCTGACGTAGGTCTTGACCGTCGCCTCGCTCATGTGGATCCGCTGACCGGCGTCCGCGTTGGACAGGCCCTCACCCAGCAGGGTCAGGACCTCCCGTTCGCGGGCCGTGAGCTTCTCCAGCATGCGGCGTGCCCGTTCGGCACGGTCCGCCGTCCCCCCGGACGCCAGGGAGTCCACGACGTGGCGGGTGGCGCCGGGCGACAGATACGCGTCCCCCGCCGCTGCCGCCCGTACCGCCCGCATGAGTTCCGCGGGTGCCGAGTCCTTCAGCAGGAAGCCCGCGCTTCCCGTGCCGAGAGCCCGCAGGACGTTGTGCCGTTCGCCGAACGTCGTCAGGATCAGCACCCGCACCTCGGGGACGGACCGGCGCAGTTCGGCCAGGGCCGTCAGGCCGTCCATGACCGGCATCTGGATGTCGAGCAGCGCGACGTCCACGCGCTGCGACCGGGCGATGTCGACCGCCTTGCGGCCGTTGGCCGCCTCTGCGACGACCTCCATGTCGTCGGCCGAGGAGAGGATCATCCTGATGCCCGCCCGGATCAGCGGCTCGTCATCCGTCACTAGAACCCTGATCACGACTCTCCTGCGCGGTGCTGAGCGGTCATACCTGCGGGCATCCGGTCATCATCCCCGATCCGGCCGGTGTTCCGGAGGCCGAAGGGCGGGTCCCTCAGCTCTCGATCTCGAAGGACTTCTTCTCGATCAGTTTGCCGTCCTTGAAGCAGAACCGGAAAACCGGTTCGGTGTCCAGGCTGCTCCCGAACTCCGTGGAGAGGAGGACGAGGCAGGTCGAGCCCTCGGGTTCGGCCGGCGCGTTCGCGAGTGACCCGGGGCGCATCAGGGAGTCCCCGCTCGGGAGTTGTGCGCGGACCTCCGCCTCGGACTGGCCCACCTTCACCGCGTCGTACTGCTTCGGCTCGATCATGCCCTTGTCCGCCTCACGCATGAGGAAGATCCCTCCGACGACCACCGCGGCCACCACCACCACGCCGGCCACGGCCGCGATCCCGCAGCCGATCGCTATGCCGTTGCCCCTCTTGGTCCTGCTCATTGCTCTGGCCAACTCCTTCGGTAGACCGTTCCGGTCGGTGACCGGATCACTCTCACCCGGAGGGCCTGCCGGATTCTGCGCCCGAAAGTCGTCCGTGGCAGCGACGAACGTCGTCATGGCGTCGTCGTGCGGAGGGCTCACCGGGTCGCCGCCCTGCGCGGTGTACGGCAGCACGGCCGCCAGCCGGAAACCGCCGTCCGGCGTGGGTCCCACGTGCACCATGCCGCCCACGAGCCGGGCCCGTTCCTCGAGCCCGGTGAGTCCCTGGCGCCCGCTCGGCACGCCGCTCACGGGCTCCGCCGCCGGGCCGTTGGCGACCTCGACGACGAGCGAGTCCGGTTCGTAGCGCAGCCCGACGACGATCGACCCGCCGGGGGCGTGCTTGTGCGCGTTGGTCAGGCCCTCCTGGACCACGCGGTACGCGGCCTGGCCGGTGGTCGGGGCGAGCTGACGGACGTCCCCCGACCGCCGCAGCTCGACGGCGGCCCCCGCCTTCCGGGACGCGTCCACCAGGCTGTCGACGCCGGCCACCCCGCGTGCCGGGTTGCCGGGGTCCTCGCCGTACGAGGACGGGTCCCGGGGGCCGGCCGGGCCGGGGGCCCCGACGCCGTCCCTCAGCACGCCCACCACGTCACGCAGTTCGTGCATGGCCGCCACCGACGCCTCGCGCAGCACTCCGACGGCCTCCCGCTGCGCCGCCGTCAGTGTGCGGTCCACCTCCAGCGCCCCCGTGTGGACCGCGATCAGCGCGAGTTGGTGCCCCAGACTGTCGTGCATGTCCTGGGCGATGCGCTGGCGTTCCCGGATGCGGGCGTGCCCGGCGATCATCACGCGCTCGCGCAGGAGTTGGGCGTTGTACTCGCCGAGGGTGTCGGTCAGTGTCCGGCGCTGCGACCAGTAGCGGCCCGCGAGTCCCGGCAGCAGGACCGGAATCAGCAGCAGCAGTCCGGCGAAGGCGGCGAGCGACAGCGAGAACTGCGGCATGTCCCACAGGAGCGACAGGCTCAGGACGAGGCCGTAGGCGAGGGTGAAGACGCCGGCCGCCCTCCCGAGCCCGTCGATCCGGCGCCCGGCCGACCAGGACGCGACGACGAGGAGCGGTGTGAAGCCGCTGAGCACGGCACAGCCGACGGCGGTCGCCAGCAGCACCGTCGCGGGCAGCGCCCGGCGCAGTGGCGACAGCAGAGCGGCACCGAGCCCGATGCCGACGGCCCCTGCCGGACCGTAGTCCTCCACGACACCCGCGGCGGCTGCCAGGAGGGCCAGGACGAGGCTCAGCAGCGGTTCGCCGACGACGCGCCGGACCGGCCACATGCCGGCCTCGAACAGAGCCCGCCCGGGCACGGCCCGGAACGCCCGGAGCGGCCTCACCACCGTATTCCGGGGGGCGGGCGCTGGAGAGGTCATGGTTTCCACACGAGTCACGCGGCCACGGTAGGGCCCCCGGGCCGGGCCTCGCTGTGGCCATTGGTCGCGGCCGAGGACGACGAAAGTCGTTGCCCGGTGGGTCGGCCGGCGCACCCCGCCGGGTGTCGCCCCCCGGCGGGGGTGTACCCAGTGCCACCCGCCACTCCGGGGCGTACGCCCAATGTGCTCGCACGCCCCCGTCCGTAGCGTCGTCGGCATGGTGCAGAGCACGTCCGACCAGCAGAAGGTGATGACCATGTCCGATCGCGAACGGCGGCCCACGACGCGGACCGCCGAGGCTCTCCGGCTGGTTTCGGTGAGCAAGGTGTACGGGACCGGGGACAGTGCGGTGACCGCCCTCGACGGGGTGACCCTGAGCTTGCCGGCCGGGAGCTTCACCGCTGTCATGGGCCCCTCGGGTTCCGGGAAGTCCACGCTGCTCCAGTGCGCGGCCGGCCTGGACCGCCCCGACCGGGGCCAGGTCCTGGTGGCCGGGGAGGAGATGAGCGGCGGCAGCGAGGCGGCCCTCACGAGGTTCCGGCGGGACCGGATCGGCTTCGTCTTCCAGCAGTACAACCTGCTGCCCACCCTGACCGTCGAGGAGAACACCTCGCTGCCGCTGCGGCTGGCCGGCCGGAAGAAGGACCGGGAGCGTGTCCGCGCGATCCTCACGCAGGTGGGGCTCGGCGAGCGTCTCGGTCATCTCCCCGACGAACTCTCCGGCGGGCAGCGCCAACGGGTCGCCATCGCCCGCGCCCTGGTCACCCGGCCGGCCGTGATCTTCGCCGACGAGCCGACCGGCGCCCTCGACACCCGCAGCGCGCGCGATGTGCTGGGCCTGCTGAAGGAGACCGTCCGTCTGCACGGCACCACCGTCGTGCTCGTCACCCACGACCCGGTGGCCGCCTCCTACGCCGACTCGGTGCTCTTCCTCGCGGACGGGCGGCTGGCGGGACATCTCTTCGCACCCACCGCCGAGGCGGTCGCCGAACGCATGACCCGCCTCGGGGACCGCGCAGCCGAACGGCGCGTAAACGCCAACCCGTTGATGGAGGTGTGAGCGATGCTGTTCCTCGCCGTGCGCTCGGTCCGTGAACGCCCGGGGCGCTTCCTCGCCACCCTGCTCTCCGGGTTTCTCGGTGCCGTGATCATCATGACGTTCGGTTCCCTGCACGACACGGCAGCGGCTCCCGGAGTCGACCGGGTCAGCTCGGATTCCATGACCGTCTCCGCGAGTGTCGTCGGCGGATACGGGTCCCTCCTCGTCTTCTTCGCCATCGCCTCCACCCTCACCGTCAGCGTCCGGCAGCGTGCCGAGGAGATCCATCTGCTGCGCTGCACCGGAGCCACTCCCGCCCAGATCTCGCGCATGGTCGTCGGGGAGTCCGCCGTGGTGGCACTGGCCGGCGCGGTGCTCGCCGTCGGGCCCGCCGTGCTCGGCGGCCGGCTCCTGCTCGACCTGTTCAAGGACAGCGGCCAGGTCGCCGCGCACGTCGAGCCGGTCTTCGGCGCCATGGCGCTCGGGTCGGGCTTCGGAGTCGCGGTCCTGACGTCCGTCGGTGCCGCGTTCCTCGCCGTGCGCCGCGCCACGAGGACCGCCGCCGGAGCCCACCGCCCGGGCCGCGGCCGGGCCCGGACGGTCGCGGGCTGCGCCGCGCTGGTGGCCGGGGCCGGGGCAGCCCTGAGCACGTACGCCGTCGACAGCACGGAGGAGAGCCTGATGGCGTTCCCCGCCTACGGGGCCATCCTGCTCTCCGTCGGCCTCGCGGTCCTCGCCCCGTCCCTGCTGGGCCGGGTGCTGGCACTCCTGGGCGGGCCGCTCGCGGCGGTGGGCGGGGCCGGTGGCTATCTGAGCGTCCGTAACCTGCGGCGGCGGGGGGTGCAACTGGCCGGGGTGCTCATGCCGATGACCATTTTCACCGGCGTGGCCACCGCCACCCTCTACATCCAGGCCGTCGAGAGCGACTGGGTCACCGGATCGGGCCTGGCGAAGACCGTCGAGGACAAGAACGTCGAGACCCTCAACCTGGTCGTCGTCGGCATCGTCGTCGTCTTCTCCTGCATCATGCTCGTCAACAGCCTGTACGCGGCCACCTCCTACCGCAGGGGCGAGTTCGGCCGACAGCGTCTCGCCGGGGCGACCCCAGGCCAGGTCCTGGGCGTGGTCGGCTGGGAGGCGGTGATCCTCACCCTGACCGGGCTGGTCCTGGGCACCGTCGCGGGGATCGCGGGGATCATCCCCTTCACGATGGTCCGCACCGACCGGGTCCTGCCCGGCCAGGGGCCCGGCACCTGGCTGGCCGTCATCGCCGTCGCCGCCGTGGTCACGCTCGGGACGAGCCTGGGCACCGCGCGCAGGACGCTCCGCACGCCTGCCGTCGACGCGGTCGCGGTGGCCGCGTGACGCGGCGACCGGGTGAAGCTCATGCCGAGGGCGGGGGCGGACTCGCGGCGGTGATCTCGTCCATTGCCAGGCGGGTCTCCGCGCGCACCTCCGGGTCGGGGTGCCGGAGGAACGGCTCGAGGAGCGGCCGGGCCCGCTCGTCGTGCGTGGCACCGAGGACGAAGAGGCTGTGCAGGAGGAGCTCGGGCGTCATCGTCCGCATCGCGGGGCCCAGCGGGCCGACGAGGCCGAAGGGCAGCCGGTGGTGCCGGAGGGCCCCGCCGATCGCGTTCAGAGCTGACTCCCGGACCCCGGTCACGGGGTCCTCGACCGCCAGGCGGACCAGGTGTCCGACGAGCAGCCGGGCGGTGTCCGTGTCGAGCGCCGAGCCTCGCAGGACGTCGTCGAGGGTCTCGGCGGCGAGGTCCCGGCGCCGCGGATCGTGGTCGGTCAGCGCTTCGATCACATCGGGGAAGACGGTCGTCAGGCCGACGGGTCCGTCGGCAGTACTCACCGGGGCTTCTCCCAGACCGAGACGTGGCGTCCGCTCTCGCCGGTGAAAGGCCTCCGGTCCCAGTCCTCCCACCGATCGCGCGGCCGTAACCCCGCGAGCCGTGCCATCAGGTCGAGTTCGGCCGGCCACACGTACCGGAAGGGGATCGACCGGAACGCTCCGCGGCCCTCCTCCACCTCGATGTAGTTCGAGTTCACCGACTGAGTGGCGACATCGTACGAGTCGTACGCCCATCGCGTCGGAGTCGTCCGGAACGGCACGGCGTTCTGGCCGGCCGGGAGCTTCCGCAGCTCCGGCACCATCACCTCGATGACGAAGCAGCCGCCGGGGGAGAGGTGCTCCGCGACGTTGCGGAAGCAGTCGACCTGCGCGTCCTGGGTCGTGAGGTTCATGATCGTGTTGAAGACCAGGTAGGCGAGGGAGAACTCGCCGTCGACCTGCGTCGTGGTGAAGTCGCCGATGCTCACACCGATCTCGTCGTCGCCCCCGCCCGGCTTGGCGCGCAGCCGGTCCACCATCGCCCGGGACAGGTCGATCCCGTGGACCGGGACGCCGCGCGCCGCCAGCGGGAGCGCGATGCGCCCCGTCCCGATGCCGAGCTCCAGCGCCCTTCCGCCACCCGCGAGTTCGGCCAGCAGGCCGACGGCGGGGTCCACGGCCACCGGCTGGAACATCTCGCTGTCCGGGTCGTCGTACGTCGCGGCGACCTGTTCCCCGAAGTGGCCGTCCTCATCAGTCATGGGCAGGACCGTACTGCCGACGGGGTCCGCGCCGCCCCCCGTTTTCCCGGGAGCGGGTCAGGGGCGCCGGTCGTGGCCGAGGAAGGCGGTCCAGGCGGCGGGGGAGAGGGCGAGGGGCGGGACGGTGAGGTCCTTGGAGTCGCGGACGTGGACGGTGTGGGGGCAGAAGGCGACCTCGACGCAGTCGCCGCCCTGGTTGCCGCTGTGACTGCTCTTGAACCAGTAGAGGCCGGTGGCCGTCATCACTGAGCCATCCTTTCGATCATCTCCAGAGAATCCTCCGGAGAGTATGCCTGGGCTCGCAGCAGGCCATATTTTCCGAAAAGGTCGCTCAGGCCCGGCTGTTGTGTCACGAAGGCGCCGCCGCCCTGGCCCTCGATGTACGCGAGCGGGCGGTGCTCCGCGGTTTCGAGCAGCACGAAGGGGCCATCGAGAGCCGGATGGCTTTCCCTTTCCTGTGGCATCAGTTGGATTTTCACGTGTCGCATTCGGGCCACGTCGACGAGATGGCGCAACTGTTCCTTTCGTACCCGCTGACCTCCGATGGGGCGGATGAGCGGGACCATTTCGAGGACGAAGCTGATGTCCGGGACGGGTCTCCGTGACAGCAGGGCCTGTCGTGCCAGCCGGGCCGCGACCTTGGCCTCCACCTCGGCGTCCTCGAAGGTCGGGTACTGGCCCGTCAGTACGGCTCGTGCGTAGGCCTCGGTCTGGAGGAGCCCCGGCATCACGTGGGTCTCGTAGGCGTGGCGGGCCATGGCCCGCGCCTCCTCGTCCGCGAAACCGGCGAACCAATGCGGCAACGCCTCCGTACGCAGCTTCGCCGCCGCCGCGAGCAGTGCACCTTGTGCACCCAGGGACTCGTCCGAGCGCGGGACGAAATCCCCTTTCGGAGGCCTCGCGCCCCGTTCCACCATCGCCACCTGGGACTTGGAGAAGCCGATTCTCGCGCCCAACGCCTCCTGTGACAGCCCCGATCGCGCACGGTGGAAGCGCAGCAGCGCGCCGAACATCTCCGCGTTACCACTTCCAGGTTCACCGGAGTGCACAACTCCACCTCCTAAGTACACAACAGTGCACAGTCGGCCTGTGACGCTGGTCACGTTAGGTGTTCGTCGTCACGATTGGCTCATGGATCAGAGAAGTTCACCGGACCCGGTCCCCAGTTGGGTTCCCGCGAGCGGCCATGCGCTCCGGCACGTCGGCGTCCACTTCGACGCCGTGCGCGTCCTCGGATTCGCGGGCGACGAAGTGGCCTACGAGCTGATGCAGTTCACCGACTTCCGGGCCGGCCCGATCGTGCGGTCGGGGGTCGGCGACAGGAGCACGTACTTCCTGCTGCCGCCGCGGAGCGCGGCCGCGTACCGGTGGCCGGCCGGGGCGCGGCTGATAGGGCGGGACCTGCCGTGCGACGCGTTCGTCGGGATTCCGGCGCTGGAGGGCAGGACGTGGCCCCTGGACTGGCGCTCGCGGCCCACCGGGGAGGCGCCGTTCGTGGGTGCGAAGCTGCTGCACGAGGTGGCGGTGGCCGTGCTGACGGGCCGAGTTGGTGGGTGAGCGACGCTTCGGGGCATATGCGAAACGGCAGTCGCGGCGTGCGGTACCGTAATCGCGTCATCACGTTCCGTGCACATGCAGTGTGCGGGCGGCCCCCGGGAGTGCTACCAACACTCGACCGGAGGCCTTCACCCACGAGTGGATCAGGAGTCCACCGAGATGCTTAGGCATGCTATCGCGCCCTCCCGGCGCTTCACGAAGGCTTCGCACGACGTCGTACGCCATGCGCGGCTGACCAGCGACGCGAAGATCCTGCTCCTCGCCGTGCAGGGGCTCCCCGACGAACAGGCCGCCCAGCCGCTCAGCGAACACGCACGGAAGCTCGGCATCACGGGGCGCGCGTACCAGAAGTCCAAGGAGCTGCTGGTCGCGCACGGTTATGTCCACGAGTGGCGCGACCAGGGTGAGCGGGGGCGCTGGGCGACGGAGCAGATGCTGTCCAACGTGCCCCTCACGCCCGAGGAGGCCGCCGCGCTGCGCCGGGGCCGGGTCGAGGGGGCTCCGGGTGTCCCGGAACCGACGGTCGGTGAACCAGCCGGTCGGGTGGTCGGTCATCAACTACCGGTGGACGAAGAACGGGAGAAGAACTGTTCCCGCCCACCCTCCGAAGCCGCGCCCGGAGTCGATCCGGAGCCCGACGCGGGACGGAGCCCGGAAGTGGCGGAGGGGGAGCGCGTCCTGCTGTCGCTGCGTCATGTGCGGCGGGAGCTGTACCTCGGGGTGAAGGAGGCGCGGGGGCTGGCGGAGCTCGCCGCGCGCTGGCTGCTGCGCGGGGTGACGGCGGGCGAGCTGCGGCGCGTTCTGACCAGTGAACTGCCCGGCGACGGGGTGCGGTCGGCGGTGGGATTCCTGCGGTTCAGACTGCTGCACAAGATGCCGCCGGAGCTTCCCGTCGCGGCTTTCCCGCAACCTGCCACGGCACCACCCCCCGTTCCGGAGCTGATGACCTGCGCGGCGGTCGGCCCTGATGAGGAGGTGCACGTCTTCCGGCCGCTCGCCGACGAGACCGAGTGCGGGCCGTGCCGTCGGCGGGCCGCGTGGGAGCACTGGGAGAGGCGGAGGGTCCAGGTCGAGGCCGAGCCCGATCCTCTGCCGTGGCGGGAGCGTTTCGCGCGGCTCGAAGTGCCCGACGCCTAGGAAGGGGCGGCGGCTCACCGAGCCTGGTAGCGCAGCCCGTCGACGAGCAGGGCGATCATCCGCCGCGTGTGGCCGTTGTCGTCCTCGCCCGCGGGTACGGTCAGATTGCGCGTGGCGATCAGCAGGTCCTCGGGGCCGGTGCCGGAGCGGATCTCGCCGACCTCCACCGCCGCGTCGATGAGCGTGGTGAGCGCGGGCATGAAGCGCTGCTCGAAGTAGGCGGGCAGGCTGTCGTAGGTCGAGTCCCCCGAGTGCAGGGCTGCGCTGAGTCCGCGCTTCGTGGCGAAGAAGAGCGCCAGGCGCTGCAGCCACCTGGTGAGCGCCTCGGCCGGTCCGTACTCCGCCGCGAGGGCGGGTGCGGCGTCGGCGCAGGCGTCGACCTCGTGCCGGAAGACGGCGGCGATGAGGTCGGAGCGCTGCGGGAAGTGGCGGTAGAGGGTGCCCGCTCCCACACCCGCCTTCGCGGTGATCTGGCGTACGGGCGCGTCGACTCCCGAGGTGAGGAACACCTCCGCCGCCGCTGTGAGCAGGGCGTCGGTATTGCGCCGTACGTCGGCACGTACTCGCTTCGGGGGCTGCTCCGCGGCGGGGCCCGCAGCGGCTCGCGGCGTCGTGTCCTCGCGCACGGCACTCCTCTTGCTAAACGGAACACTGTTCCGTATTGTCATTGCTGAACGTTGTTCCGTTTTCAGTCTAACGTCCGTACCCGGGCGCCGATGAGGGGCGAGGAGCTTCATGAAGTACCGCACGCTGGGCCGGACCGGCATCAAGGTCAGCCCGTACTGCCTGGGCGCGATGATGTTCGGCGCCATGGGGAACCCCGACCACGACGAGTCCGTCAGGATCATCCACAAGGCGCTCGACGCGGGCATCAACTTCGTCGACACCGCCGACGTCTACTCGGGAGGGGAGTCCGAGGAGATCGTCGGGAAGGCGCTCAAGGGCCGACGGGACGACGTCGTGCTGGCCGCCAAGGCTCATCTCCCGATGGGGGACGACCCCAACCGGCGGGGCAGTTCGCGGCGCTGGCTGGTCCGCGCCCTGGAGGACTCGCTGCGCCGCCTGGGGACCGACCACGTCGACCTGTTCCAGGTCCACCGGCCCGCGCCGGACACCGACGTCGAGGAGACGCTCTCCGCGCTCACCGACCTCGTGCGCGCGGGCAAGGTGCGGAGCATCGGCAGTTCCACCTTCCCCGCCTCGGACATCGTCGAGGCGCAGTGGGTCTCCGAGCGGCGGGGGCTGGAGCGGTTCCGCACCGAGCAGCCGCCGTACTCGATCCTCAACCGGGGGATCGAGCGCGAGGTGCTGCCCGTGTGCGAGCGCTACGGCATGGGCGCCCTGGTCTGGAGCCCCCTCGCGGGCGGCCTGCTCACCGGCCGCTACCGCAAGGACCGGACGGCCGACACCCACCGGGCCGCGTACGGCTTCAAGCACCTGAGCGACGGGCGCCGGCTCGACGCGGTCGAGCAGCTGATCCCCGTCGCCCGGGACGCCGGGATGTCGCTGACGCACATGGCGACGGCCTTCGCGATCGCCCACCCGGGCGTCACCTCCGCGATCATCGGGCCGCGCACCATGGGACACCTCGACGACCTCATCGCGGGCGCGGAGACCGAACTGGGCGACGAGACCCTCGACCGGATCGACGCCGTCGTGCCTCCCGGCACCGACATCGGGACGCTCGACATGGCCTACAACCCCCCGGCCGTCGAACAGGCCCGCCTGCGCCGGCGTCTGCCCGAGGAGCGTTCGGCCGCCTGACCTCGGGGGACACGTCGCGACCGGTTCGGGCGCCCGCGCACCGCGGGTGCGCCTGGCAGAATCCGCCCCATGGCGGACATCATCTCGCGCGACGGAACGTGGAGCTTCGACGGGGACACGGTGCGCATCGTCCCCGGCAGCAAGGTGCACCCGGTGCGTCAGGACCTCGGCGAACTCGCCGTGCCGCTGGCGGCGGTGGCGGGGGTCGCGTTCGAGCCGGACCGCAAGGGCGGCCGACTGCGTCTGCGCCTGCGCACCGGTGCCTGCCCCGTCCTGCGGGCCGCGGACGGCCGGCTGAAGGACGCCGCGGACCCCTATCAGCTCACGGTGGAGAAGGACCGCACGGGCGTGGCGGAGTACCTCGTCGACGAGATACGCAACGCCCTGCTGATCGAGCAGGTACCCGACGGGCCGGTGGACCGCTTCCTGCTGCCGGGGCCTTCCGTGCCGGTGTCGGGTGGCGGCGGGGACGGTACGGCGTCCTTCGACGGGGAGACGGTCCGCCTCACCTGGAACTGGAAGGCCGAGGAGTCGAAGACCGGGAGCGGCGCGGTCACCCTTCCGCTGGCCGAGGTCACCGGGGTGCGCTGGATGCCCGCGATCGGTCTGGAGAACGGCTCCCTGCGCTTCGACCGGGGAGGCACGGCCTCGGCCGCGCCCCCCAAGTTCGACCCGTACTCCCTCGACCTGTGGGGGCTCTCGAAGCGGGAGTACACCGCGGTCCTGGTCGCCGCCGCCGTACTCGTACGCATGCCGGTGCCCGCCGCCCCGCCCGAAGCCGCCCCGCCCGAGGACGCCCCGGCGCTCGGGCGGGCTTCCGCCCCGCCCGGCGACGACCACGACGTCCTGTTGCGGCGGCTCCGCGAACTCGGCGATCTGTACGAGGCCGGCATCCTCACCGACGAGGAGTTCGCCACGGCGAAAGGAGCCGTACTGAAGCGCCTCTGAGGACGGGCACCGATCCCTTGCGAGTCGGTGAACCCTGCGTGGCCGGACTGTCCTTCGGCGGGTCCGAGCGTCTGCCACGGCCCGGGCAGCGCATCGTCGCACCCTATGAAGGAGCCCCAGGCAGTGCATCGTCGCGCCCCCGGAACGAGTCCTCAGCAGTGCATCATCACGTCCCATGAACGAGCCCCACCCGCTTCTCACCCTCTTCCTCGATGCCGCCGACGGGCGCTTCCCGCCCCCGGACGGTCAGGTGACCGTCCTCCCTCCGCTGCCGCGGGGGCTCGAGTGCTCGGTCGCCTTCACCGCACACGCCGTCATCGCCACCGCCTCGGCCGCCTCGGACGTCCGCGCCGCAGGAGCTGATGCCTACGGAGGCTCACTCGCCCCCGACTTCCTGCGCCACCTCGCCGGTCCCGACGGGCACATGGAGACGCTGGACGCCGTGCTCGTCGCACGTGGCGCACCGGCTCCGCACCGCCTGCGCGAGCGACTGGACGCCGACGACCACCCGCGCGTGCGCTACGCCCGGAGCCTGCGCGGCGACGTCCGCGTGTACGGAGACGAACGCGGCCTGGTCACCCTGGCCGACGGGACGGCGGGCCGCCGCGAACTGAGCATCGAACTCGACGACGTCGACGCCGGCGGCGCGGGGAGGGGCCGCTCACTCCTGAAGGACGCCCTCACCCTGGTCCCCACGGGTGAGGCGGTGTTCGCCGCCGTCTCCCCGGGAAACGCCCGTTCCCTCAGGGCGTTCCTCGCCGCCGGTTTCGAACCCCTGGGAAGTGAAGTCGTCCTCCGTCCGGTGCGGTCCGGTGGAGGGGGGCCGATGACCGACCGTTGACCGGGCGGTTCGGCACAACTGTGCGAGGTGTCACCGGTCCTGGCGCACTGTGCGGCCGACGGCGCGGCGCGGGGTCGGTGCAGCTGGACGTACCAGGACAATGGCGCACGCGCCATCCAGAGGCGCCCGAGCCCTTCCGGCCCTCGTGACCCGCTCGAACACGGGCACGTGCACCGGACATGGGGCATACCAAGGAGGACCCGTGGTGGATGTCCCGGTGGACCGGTCGGCCGGCGCAGTCGACGGTGTGCGTGCGCTGGCCCGTGGGAAGCTCCTCGAAGCCGGCCTGGAGCTCTTCGGGGTGTACGGCTACGCGCAGACGTCGGAGCAGGCCCTGTGCGAGAACGCGGGGGTGCCGGAGGAAGTCCTCCGGGAGGAGTTCGGCTCCCGGGAGGGCCTGTTGATGGCCCTGCACAACCAGATCACGACCAGCGGACTGCGGGCGTCCGAAGTGGCCCTGCTCTCCGAGGGGATGGACGACTGTCCGCTGGAGCAGCGCTTCCGGCGACTCTTCGACGCCTACGTGTCGGCGGTGACCCGGGACCTGCGCGAGGCGCGGGTGACGTTCGTCGAGGTGCTGGGGGTGAGCCCGGCGGTGGACGCGCACTGCAAGCGGTGGCGTGAACTGTGGACCGACTTCCTCACCGGTGAGGCCGAACGCGCGGCGGTGCGTGGCGAGGTGGAGGAGCGGGACCACCGGGTCGTGGTGATGGTGATGGTGGGCACGGTCCACGAACTCATGGCCCACCACGCCCGCCGCCCGCGCCGGGCCAGGCCGGACGAGGTGTCGGAGGAGCTGACCAAGCTGGGACTCGCGATGCTCGGGGTCGAACTCGTGGTCTGAGCAGGGCCGGACCGCGTACTCGCGGTCCGGCCGCTCACTCCGCCTCCAGCACGATGTCCGCCGCCACGGGCAGGTGGTCGCTGCCGGTGGCGGGCAGTGACCGGACCTCGGTGACCGTCGCCGAGCGGGTCAGGATCTGGTCGATGCGGGCCACCGGGAGCTTCGCCGGCCAGCTGAACGCGAAGCCCGGTCCCGGCGCGCTCATCCGCGAAGTGACCGGCTCCAGACCGCGGTCGTCCAGCGTGCTGTTGAGGTCCCCGAGGAGGATCACCCGGTCCAGGGGCTCCTCGGCGATCGCCTCGCCGAGGAGGGCGGCACTCTCGTCCCTCCGTCCGGACGTGAGCCCGGTCGTCGGTCCGATCCGTACCGACGGCAGGTGCGCGACGTACACGGCGACCTCACCCCGCGGGGTACGGGCCGTCGCACGCAGGCCCCGGTCCCAGCCGTCCCCGACTCCCTCCGGCCTGATGTCCACCAGGCGTACGGAGGTGAGGGGGTACTTCGACCAGAGCCCGACCGTGCCCCTCGTCGCGTGGTGGGGGTAGTCCGCGGCCAGCGCCTCCTCGAAGGCGGGCAGCGCCGGTGCCGTCAGCTCCTCCAGGGCGATGAGGCCCGCGTCCGTCCCGGCCAGCGCCCGTGCGGTGGCGGCCGGGTCGGCGTTCACATCACTGACGTTGTGCTGGACCACCGTGAACGCTCCCTCGCCGGGGGCCCGGCTCCCGGCGGACAACAGCCCCCCGAAGAGGGCGGACCAGGCGACGGCGGGCAGCAGCAGGGCGGTCGCCGCCAGGAACGAGCGGCGCAGGACCGCCGGCACCAGCAGGACGGGGACGGCCAGACCGAGCCAGGGGAGGAAGGTCTCCAGCAGACTGCCCAGGTGACCCGGGGAGTTGGGGACCACACGGGGGAAGACGAGCAGGACGGCCACCAGGACGCAGAGGACGGTGACCCGACGCCCTCGCCTCCAGCTCCAGCCAGATGTCCGCCCGTCCCGCTTCTCCGCCATTCGCCCCTGCTCCCGTCCGGGCTCCTCCCTGCGAGGCCCCGCACCTCGGACGAACGCGGGGCCGCCCGATCCGGTTCCGGCGCCGGGGCCACGGCGGATGTCAGTGGTCGTCCCTAGTGTGGACGTCGTCGGCAGGGCCACGACGGACCGAGCACTCTGGGGTTGTGTCATGACGGGGACTGGTATCGCGGTGCCGGAGGAGTCCATCCATCCGGGCATCACGCACACGGGGACACGACGGTCTCTCGCCGCAGGCGTGCTGCCGGGCGGGCAGGGGATCATGCGGTTTCCCCAGCTGTCCGAGGCACGCATGGTGAGGGCGGTCGCCCTGGTCGAGGAGGGGGACGATCCGGGTGCCCTCGATCCGCGCACAGCGGACACCGTGGTCGTCGGCCATCTGGTGACCGACGGGTACGAGGCACAGGCGGTCGTCGTCGACGGGGAGACGGGCCGGGTCTTCAGCCTGAGCATGTCCGCCCCGCAGTATGCCGAGCTGCATCCGCTCGCCCCCTCGCTCGACGCGCTCGGGCGCTTCCTGACGGCAGTCGGGGAACTCGGCACGCTGAGCGGCCGGTTCGCGCATCTGCGGGGCCGCTTCGGTGCCTCCGTCGTCGAGGAGGCCTCGGTGCTCCTGCGCTCCGTCTTCACCGACGAGAGCTGGGGCGTGGACGGCTGGGGAGACGTGGAGTGGGAGGGCGAGGTGCCGTCCTTCTGGCGCATAGCCGCGTTGATCCGGCCCATGGCCCTGATCGCGGCTCCGGGCAGGGGCCTTCTCCTCGATCTGCCGCCGGACTTCATCGAGGAGGAGTTCGGGACGGAGGAGGTCGTCCGGCTCGACCCCGCGGACCTGCCCGCGGCCCTGGAACACGAGCCGACCCGGCGGTTCCTGTCGGAGGTCGGGCTGCCCAAGGACGGGCTGATGTTCTGGCTGGACGCCCGCGAGGACATCCTGAGGTCGATGGCGGTCGTCAGTGCTCAGAGGCAGGCGGATCCCGCTCTGCGACACCTCGGTATCACCGGGAAACTGCCCGAGGACCCGGATCGGTTCCTGGTCATCGGCGGCCTGGTGCACGATTTCGACACCGTCGTCGACGGCCGTACGGGCCTGGTCCACTACGCGCTCATCGACGACGACACGCCGACTCCGGTCAACGCCGACGTGTCGACCCTGGCCTTCACGGTCTGGATGCACAGCCGACAGCAGAAGTTGGAGGAGGAGTACGAGCTGGCGGGCAGCACGGGGGAGTTCTACCACCAGGTCGCCGACACCATGATCGCCGTGCTTGCCGCTGCCGACCCCGTCGCCTGCCTGCCCGCGACCGGCCCCGACGACTACCGCTACTGGCCGGAGGTCTTCCACGACGAGGCGGGCGGCGTGCTGTGACGGCGGGGCCCACGACGGGTCAGGCGGCCGCCAGCGCTCCGGCGTACGGGCCGCCCACGCCCCAGGCCTGGTGCATCGCGTCGGCGAAGGCCCCGGCCAGCCGGTGTTCGCCGGTGGGACCGGGGTGGGTGCCGTCGTAGGTGTCCGTGTGGATGTCGTAGCCCGTGGGGCGGGAGGCCAGCAGGACCGGGGACGCGGGGGAGTCCAAATCGGCCACCGCCTTCGCGAGCAGCGTGTTGAAGCGGTCGCATTCGGCGGCGAAGGGGGCGTCGGACTCCGCCCGGACGTTCGGTATGACGGGGAGCAGCACCAGCCTGATCCGGGGGTTCGCGGTGCGGGCCGCGGCGATGAACGCCCGTGCGTTCGCGGCCGTCTGCGTGCTGTCCGTGTAGAAGCCGAGGTCTATCAGGCCGAGCGAGACCAGCAGGACGTCGGCGTGGGTCGCCGTGACGGTGTCCGCGATGACGGGGGCCATGTGGAGCCAGCCCTCACCCCAGCCGGCCAGATGCCGGCGCGCGGGTGCGGGGAAGGCCGCGTCGCCGTACGCGTGGGAGAGCGGGGCGTTCGCCTCGGTGTCGTACAACTCGGTGCGTGGGCCCGTGATCGCGTACCCGCCGTCGCCGAGGGTCGCTTCGAGGTGCTGCCACATGCGGTAGCGCCAGGTGAAGTCGCCGGCCTTGCCCACGGTCATGCTGTCGCCGACGAAGAGAAAACGCATGGCGACATCATGGCGGATCACGCCTCCGGCCTGCGACGTGACGGTGGACACTTGTGCCATGAGATCGCTGCTGACCGTCTCCGCCGCCGCCGTCCTCCTGCTCCTGACGGGGACGGCCCCCGCCGTCGCGGACGACGGGGGCGGAGCGGACCGCACCTTCACGATCGAGGACTCCCGGATCACCGAGTCCAGCGGTCTCGCCGCCAGCCGGAAGCACCCGGGGGTCTACTGGACGCACAACGACAGCGATGACGGGCCGTACGTCTACGCCGTGGACTCCAGGACCGGGAAGACCGTGGCGACGATCACGATGAAGGGGGTCGGTGAACCCCGTGACGTGGAGGCGATCTCGCTCGGGCCCGACGGGAATCTGTACGTCGGTGACATCGGCGACAACCTCGACGGCACCTGGGACCACGTCTGGATCTACCGCTTCCCCGAGCCGGAGAAGCTGGCGGACGCCACCGTGCGGGCGACGCAGTTCGACGTGACGTACGCGGACGGGGCGCGCAACGCCGAGGCGATGATGGTCCACCCCGAGACGGGGCGGGTCTACATCGCCTCGAAGAACGAGGACGGCGGCGGGCTCTACGAAGGACCGGAGAAGCTGACGGCCGGCGGGAACAACGTCTTCCGGCGGGTGGGCGAGGTGCCGTGGGTGACGGACGGGGCGTTCTCGCCGGACGGCGGGAACCTGGTGCTGCGCTCCTACTTCAGCGCCCGTGGTTACGCCTTCGAGAACGGCCGGCTCGGTGCCGACCACGCCGTGAGCGTGCCGTTCCAGGGGCAGTCCGAGTCGGTGACGTACACGGCTGACGGCTCGGCGATGATGTTCGGCTCCGAGGGGAAGCGCGGCGAGGTGGTGCGCGTGGAGGTGCCGGGCGGCGGGGACGGCGGCAAGGACCCCTCTCCGAACGGAGGGGGAGGGGGCACGTCATCCGGGGACGACGGGGAGGACGGTGTAGGCACGAAGGGCACCGCGACGGGGGGTGCCGTCGCCGTCGTCGTCATCGTGCTGGCCCTGATCGCGGCCAGGCGCCGCCGCGGTTGACCAGGGGTGGCGCCTGGCCGCGGGCCGCTGAGCGCCGCCGTGCGGGCGGGCGGCCCCGCAGGCCTTCGGTCGTGTCGTCCGGGTGGGGGCCCCGAACCCCCGGGGGCGCCCCACCCGTCACGTGGACCGTCCCCGGGGGTGTTCGGACCGTTACTCGCCGACCGGGGCGGCAGCCGCCCGCCTCCGGACGGCGTAGAAGATCCCGCCGCCCGCGAGCAGTGCCGCCGCCGACGCCCCCACCATCGGGAGCGTGGAGTCGGAGCCGGTCGCCGCCAGGCCGCCGCCCACCGTCTGCGCGTCGGAGCCACCGGACGTGGAGCCACCGGACGTGGAGCCACCGGAGGTGGAGGCCGAGCCGCCGGAGGACGTGTCCTGACCGCCGGTCGAGGAGCCGCCGGAGGTGGTCGTTCCGCCCGTGGACGAGCCCTCGGTCGAGGAGCCGCCCGTCGAGGAGCCGCCCGTCGTGCCGGTACCGGCGTTGACCACGATCTCGGCGGTGTCGTTGTCCGCGTTCGTGTCGAACGGCCGGTCCTTCCCCTCGAAGGAGATCTTCCCGGTGGCGCCCTCGACCACCTTGTCGATCTTGAGGACGAAGGGGTAGGTCTCACCTCCCGCCGGGTTCACCCACGACTGCGAGGTCCCGCAGCTGTAGTGGGTCTTGGTGACCGGGCTGCAGAAGCCGTGCGCCTTCACGACCGAGGTCCCCGGCGGAATGCGTACGTCCACGGCCACGGCACCGTGACCGGGTTCGCGGTAGACCCAGGCCGGGCCTTCGTTGGCGAACTTCACCGAAGCGGTGACCTTGTCGCCCACCTTGCCCTCGAGCTGGGCGCCGGTCAGCGAGAAGTCGGCCGTGTTGTCGGCGGTGACGTCGGTGTAGGTGTAGCCCTCGGCGTGGCGCGCCAGGTCGTCCTCGGTCGCCGGCGCCTTCTCCACCAGCTTCAGCGGGGCGCCCGTGCCCGGCACGGGATCGGGCACGGTCCCGTCGAAGCCCGACGGCTCCGTGGCCCCGACGGTCATGAGTACGTTGTCGTACAGCGCGTCGTCCTGCGCCTCGAGCCCGATCGGCTGCTCCGGCTCGTAGACGACGCCGGGCTCGATCCGCTGGTCGACGGCGCACACCGCGACATCACGCTCGGGTTCCTCGTCGTGCGAGGGGTACGTCGTGTACGAGCAGTTCCCGTAGGAGTCGGCCGCCGCGAGACCCGAGGTGACGGAATACGTCACCCACACCTTCCCTATCGCCTCGGTGCCCTTGTTCAGCACCGAGAACGGCACGTCGACACCGCCTCCGGGCTGCACACCCGTGATCGGCTTCTGCGTCCCGATTCCGAGGTCCGGCTCCGCTGCGAAAGCGACGGACGGCATGGACGCGAGCCCGGTCAGTGCGGCGGCGGCTAGTACACCGACCGCGGTGCGTGAGAGTCGACGGCCGGGAAGGGGGTGAGTCATATAGCTTCCTCGTCATGGCGGGCGGTGGGGGAAGTGCCGTCTCCGGCGCGACAGTTACACCAAGTACAGACGCCGCCCGCCGCCAAATGGTTGTGCGACTCACGCAATTCGGCCGGGTCCGCACCGCCCCACCCGGTCCACTCAGACGTCGTCGGTGAACGGCCGCAGTTCGTAGTGGAGCGTGCGGTCACGCTTCAGCCGGTGGGCGAGCGGGACGGCCACTCCCTGGAGCGCCGGGTACTTCCGGGAGAGCGTCCGGGCGGCGTGGGTGTTCTCCTTCGAGTCCTGCTGAAGGAGCCGCGCCCAGGCCTTCACGGGCGGGCCGGTCGGCGCGCCCCGCACGGTGCACGGGGCGATCTCCACCACCGGGTGGTTGCGCATGCGGTCGACCTTCCAGGCCGAGGAGAACGTACGGATGAAGGCGTGGTCGCCCTCGACGGCGATGCTGACAGGCGTATGGGCAGCTGATCCGTCCGGCCTGCGGCTGCTGAGCAGGACGGTGTACTGCTTCACAAAAGGCTCTAGTTCACGGATCGTCTCCATACATTCCATGGTATTAAATGCTGGCAATCGGGGCTTTTCGGGTGGACCTGCCGAGCGGGCGGACGCCGGCGTCGACCGGAACGGGGGTGCGCGTCTCTGCTCCGGCGGCCGTGGTCCTGTCCCCGGGGATCACGACGGTTCTTCTGCCGCTCGCGGTGCGCGGATTCCAGCGGCTGCCCCCGCTGATCCCCGGCGTAGGCTCCGCCCCATGCAGGTCGACGGTGCTCCCGAACCCTTCTCCACCCCCCGCCTCGACGCGCTGCCGCTCGACGTCGCACACGCGCAGGAGATGGCCGTGGTCCTCTTCGACCCGGCCCTGCACGCGTTCACGGGAGGCGCCCCGGAGAGCGCCGGAGCCCTGCGCGCCCGCTACGAGCGCCAGAGCGCCGGCTCGCCCGATCCCGCCGAACTCTGGTGGAACTGGGTGCTCCGGGTGCGTGCCGACGGACGTCTGGCCGGTTACGTGCAGGCCACGGTGCGGGGGTCCCGGGCGGAGGTGGCCTGGGTGGTCGGGACGGCGTGGCAGGGCAGGGGCTACGCGAAGGAGGCGGCGACGGGCCTGGTCCGGCACCTGCGGGAGCGGAGCGCCGTCCGTACCGTCGTCGCCCACATCCACCCGGACCACGCGGCCTCCTCCGCCGTGGCCTCCGCCGCGGGGCTGCGACCCACGGATGAGTGGGAGGACGGTGAGGTGCGGTGGCTGGTGGACGTGTCCCGGGAGGCCGTGCCGGGGCGGGCGGCGGACTTCCGAAATCGCCCCTGATCATGACATCGGGGGAATTGTCTTATACCTTCGTAGTGCACGATGTGCGGACTCCGCGCATCGGGCCAGGCGACCGACGGAGGCCCCGGGGTGGGCGAACTGAGGAGGTTGGAGGCCCTGCGGCTCGCAGGGCTGTCAGCGGTGGCCGATCCCGGTATGGACCGCTTCGCCAGGCTGGTCGCCCGGCTCCTCCACGTCCCGGTCTCGATGGTCTCACTGCTGGAGGCCGACCGTCAGGTCTTCCCCGGGATGGTCGGACTCGCCGAGCCCTGGGCCGCGCGCCGCGAGACCCCCCTGAGCCACTCCTTCTGCCAGCACGTCGTCGTCGACGGCGAACCGCTGATCCTCAGTGACACGCGGACACACCCGCGCACCTGCGCCAGCCTCGCCATTCCCGACCTCAGGGTCATCGCGTACGCCGGAATGCCGCTGACCGACGCCGACGGACTGGTCCTGGGCTCGCTCTGTGCCATCGACCACGTGCCCCGGGACTGGACCGCGGACGAGATGCAGGACCTCGAGGACCTCGCCGCCGCCTGCTCGGTGGAGCTGAGACTGAGGATCGCCACCCAGCTGATGCGGCAGGACCGCGACCACGCCGGCCTGCTGCTGCGCGCCTCCGTCGAACTCGGGCACTCCCGCGACCTGGCGGATCTCATCCGTCGTCTTCGCAGCCTGTTCCAGGGACCGGCCGAGCCGTCCTTCGTGGGCCTGCTCCTCGCGGACGGCCAGGGGCTGTGGCGGGTGGTGGACCCCGACAACGTGCGGCCGGCGGAGGCCGCCATCGAGCGCCTGGACCTGGAGGCCGGTTTCCCCAGCGCCCGGGCCATGCGCGAACAGCGCACCGTGTTCGTCCCCGACCACGAGGCACTCGTGGCCGACTACAGCACCGAGGCGGTCGCGGGATACGACTCGCTGGGACTCAGGTCCGCGCTGTGCGTCCCGCTGCTCGGCGGCCGCGGCGTGCTGGCGTGGTGCTGGTCCCGCCCGCACGTCCTGGCGCTGACGGAGGAGGCGGTCCTCACCGCGGTGGCCGGGTTCGTGGGCCAGGCGGTGGAGCGCACCAGGTTCGTGGCGAACCGGCTCAGCTCCGCCGAGCAGCTCCAGGCCGCCATGCTGACCGATCTGCCGACCGTTCCGGGCCTCGAGATGGCCGCCCTGTACCTGCCGGCCACCGACCAGGACATGGTGGGCGGCGACTGGTACGACGCCTACCAGCTGCCCCCGCTCCCGCCCTCCACCCAGCCCGCCCTGATGCTGTCCGTCGGTGACATCATCGGACACGACATCCAGGCCGCCGCCGTGATGGGCCAGGTGCGCAGCATGCTGCGCCAGGCCAGCCTCGACCACGCCACCCACTCACCCGCCGCCGCGCTGGACGCGGTCGACAGGGCCTTCGACGTACTGCCCCTGGGGCCCGGCGCCACCGCGGTGCACGCCCGCCTCGACCCGGACGGCGGCAGGTGGCGTCTGACCTGGTCCAACGCCGGACACCCACCGCCGCTGCTGCGCACACCCGACGGCCGTGTCTCGGCCCTGGGTGAGCACGACCTCCTCCTCCTCGGTGCGTCGAGCGGCCTCGCGCGCCACGACCACACCCACGATCTTCCCCGGGACAGCGTGCTGCTGCTGTACACCGACGGGCTGGTCGAGCGGCGTGACAACGACATCGACGAGAGCATCCGGGAGAAGGCGTCCATCCTGGCCACACACGGCGACAAGTCCCTCTCGCTGCTCCTGGACGCGCTGTCCCACGGACTGAGGGACGTCCCGCAACGCGACGACGTGGCGGTACTCGCCGTCCGTGTCACGCAGGGCGAGAGGTGAGGCGGAAGCCCGTCAACCGCGCCGAGGGCCTGCGCGCGGGGGCGGCCCGCCTCGACCGGTTCGGCGACGGCGAGGGTCAGGTCGCCACCGGTCGACGCGGGAGGCGCGGCCCACCGACCGGAGGCGTGGACCGTGGCCTGCCGTCACGGGGCTGCTCGTCCGCTGGTGCGGACATCGCGGGGACGTCTGGTGTCGTGAGCGTCGTCCTGGGACGGCGGGCCCACGGGGGCGCCCGATGCATGCGCCACCCGGTCGGGTGAAGCGGGAACGGCCCCGCACACCGGGGTGTGCGGGGCCGTTCCGGACGGGTGGCCGTCAGAGCTTGTCGATCACGTAGTCGATGCAGGCGGTGAGCGCCTGGACGTCCGCCGGGTCGATCGCCGGGAACATCGCCACGCGCAGCTGGTTGCGGCCCAGCTTGCGGTACGGCTCCGTGTCGACGATGCCGTTGGCGCGGAGCACCTTGGCGACGGCCGCCGCGTCGATGCCGTCCTCGAAGTCGATCGTGCCGATGACCTGCGAGCGCTTCGCCGGGTCGGTGACGAACGGGGTGGCGTACTTGGACTCCTCGGCCCAGCCGTACAGGTGCTGCGAGGAGGCGGCGGTGCGGCCGGTCGTGAAGTCCAGGCCGCCCTGCGTGTTCATCCACTTCAGCTGCTCGTTCAGCAGGAAGAGGGTGGCCAGCGCCGGGGTGTTGTACGTCTGGTTCTTCAGGGAGTTGTCGATCGCCGTGGGCAGCGAGAAGAACTCCGGGACGTGCCGGCCCGAGGCGTGGACGCGCGCGGCGCGCTCCAGGGCCGCCGGGGAGAACACACCGATCCACAGGCCGCCGTCGGAGGCGAAGGACTTCTGCGGGGCGAAGTAGTAGACGTCCGTCTCGGTGATGTCGACCGGCAGGCCGCCCGCACCGGAGGTGGCGTCCACCAGGACGAGGGAGCCCTCGTCGGCGCCCGCGACCCGCTTGACCGGAGCCGCGACACCGGTGGAGGTCTCGTTGTGGGTGAAGGCGTAGACGTCGACACCCGCCTCGGCCTCCGGGTCCGGGTGGGTGCCCGGGTCCGAGGCGATGACGGTCGGGTCGGCCAGCCACGGAGCGAGCTTGGCGGCCTTCGCGAACTTGGACGAGAACTCGCCGAAGTTCAGGTGCTGGGACTTGTTCTCGATCAGACCGTGCGTCGCGACGTCCCAGAAGGCGGTGGAGCCACCGTTGCTTAGGACGACCTCGTATCCCTCGGGGAGGGAGAAGAGGCTGCGTACGCCGTCACGTACCTCGCCGACCAGGTTCTTCACCGGAGCCTGGCGGTGGGACGTACCGAGGAGAGAGGTGCCGGTCGCGGCCAGCGCGTCGACCGCCTCCGTCCGCACCTTGGAGGGCCCGGCGCCGAAACGTCCGTCGGCGGGCTTGAGGTCAGCGGGAATCTGGATGTCAGCCACGGTCCGGAGCGTAGTCCCTCCAGGAAGCGGTCGAGGACCGTGTCCGTCGGATGAGACACCCGCTCCGGATCGCGGGCGACCCGTGCTGCCGGAGGAAGAGGTGCGGGATCAGCCCAGATCGACGGGCAGCTCGTGCAGGTCGTTCTGGGTCACGATCGGCTTGTTCCGCAGCTCGGAGGCCGGTACCGCGAGCTCCAGATCCGGGAAGCGCTCGTACAGCGCGGGCAGCGCGACCCCGGCCTCCAGCCGCGACAGCGCGGCGCCCGGGCAGACGTGCGGGCCGTGACCGAAGGCGATGTGGCGGTTGGGGGAGCGGGTGATGTCGAACTCACCGGCGGTCGGCCCGTACTGCTGCTCGTCGCGTCCCAGTGCGCCGAAGGAGACGATCAGGGCCTCGCCCTTCGGCAGGACCCTGTCGCCGACCTCGATGTCCTCGGTCGCGAAGCGGATCAGGACATGCGAGGTCGGGGTGTTCCAGCGCAGGGTCTCCTCGATCACGTTCTCCCACGGCACCTCGCCGCTCAGCACGCGCCGGCGCTGCTCGGGATGCGTCTGGAGCGCCTCGACGACATTGACGACCAGGCTGATCGTGGTCTCGTGACCGGCCGCGATGATCAGCTGCAGCGTGTTGACGATCTCCTCGTCGGTGAGGTGGTCACCGTCCTCGGAGGCCGCGATCAGCGCGCTGGTCAGGTCGTCGCCCGGGTTCGCCCGCTTGCCGTCGACGATCTTCGTGAAGAGGGTGCCGAGGTCCGCCATCATCTGCGGGACCTCCTCCGGCGGGGTCTGTGTCGAGAAGAACTTCTCGAACAGCTCCTTGAGCCGGGGGTGGTCGGACGCGTCCACGCCCATCAGCTCGCTGATGACGTTCATCGGCAGCGGGTAGGCGAACTCCGCCTTCAGGTCGACCGGCTCGCCCTTCGGGTGCGCCGCGAGCCGGTCCAGGGAGGCGTTCGTCAGCGCCTCGATACCGGCACGCAGCCGCTCCACCCGCTTGACCGTCAGCGCCTGTGCGACCAGGCCGCGCAGCCTGCGGTGGTCGGAGCCGTCGACCGTCAGCATGGAGCGGCCCGGGTTGACCAGACCGATCAGCGGCCAGTCCATCGGGATCTCGCCCCGCTGCCAGGCGTTCCAGACGTCGATGTCCTTGACCACCCGGCTGTCGGTGAGCAGCCGGCGGGCCTCGGCGTGGTGCGTCACCGCGTAGCAGTGCACTCCGCCGGGGAGCTCCACCTCGGCCAGCGGGCCGGCGGCGCGCAGCGCTGCACTCTCGGCGTCGAGGTCGGCGACGAGAGGGTCGAGCGCGATCCGGGTCATTTCTGGCCTCCAAGTGCAGGGGTGGGCGTGAAGCGCACCGGCAGTTCCGTCAGGCCGCGCAGCCACGGGGACGGGCGCCGGGTCAGCTGGTCCTCGGAGATGTCGAGGTCGATGTCCGGGAGCCGGTCCAGGAGCACCTCGATACCCGTGCGGGCGACGACCTCGGCGGTCTCCTGGGCGGGGAACGGGCAGCGGTGCTCGCCGTGGCCGAAGGAGAGGAAGGCGCTGTTGCCGCCGGTCAGGGTGGAGCCGTCGGTGCGTACCTGCGGGTCGCCGTTGGCGGCGGCGATACCGAGGAGCAGCATGTCGCCGGCGCGGATGTGGCGCCCGCCGAGGTGGGTGTCGCGGGAGGCCCAGCGGCCCGCCACGTTCTGGGTGGGGGTGTCCTCCCAGAGGACCTCGTTCATGGCCTCGGCGACGCTGTGCCGGCCGCCGGAGAGCGAGGCGGCGAAGCGGTCGTCGATCAGCATCAGCCGCAGCGAGTTGCCGATCCAGTCGGCGGTGGGCTGGTGGCCGGCCGCCATCATGACCATGAGGTCCTCGGCGACCTCCTCGTCGGTGAAGCCGCCGGGATCCTCCAGCATCCTGGTCGCGACGTCGTCGCCCGGCTCGGCGTGCTTGTCGGCCAGGAGCTGGTACATGGCCCCGCCGAGGTGCTGCTGGCCGGCCAGGGCCCGCTCACCGCCGTCGATCATGTCGTTGAGCGCCACCACGAGTGGGCCGCCGACCTCGTCGCTGAACCCGTAGAGCTTCGCCAGCACCCGGGCCGGGAGCCGCATCGCGTACTCGGCGATGATGTCGGTCCGCCCGGTCGCGCAGAACTGGTCGATGAGGCTGTCGGCGAACTCCTCCGCGTACCCCTTCAGCGTGAAGGGGTCGACGGCCTCCAGCGCGTTGCTGATCATGGCCGCGCGGACGGTGTGCCGCTCACCGACGGTGTAGAGGATCGACGGCTGCTTGCGGCCGATCATCGGGCGCAGCGGCCAGCCCTCCGGGATGTTGTCCCACTGGTTCCACAGATCGGAGTCCCGGGTGAAGAGCACCGGGTCGTTGGTGACCTGGTGCAGCTCGCGGTAGCCGACGATCAGCCAGGCGGGTATGTCGCCGTCGAGCACGACCGGGGCCACGGCACCGTGGTCGCGGCGCATGTCCCGGTACAGCTGCACGGGGTCGGTCTGGAACCGTGGCCCGGACAGGGGAACGGCACCGTGGGACACGGGGCACTGGGTCACAGCGTGGGCTCCGGGGTCTTGGCCGTCTCCGGGGCAGGGCTTCCTGCCGGGGCCGCGTCCGCGGCCTTCGCGCGGGCGACGGAGAGTGCGTGGAGGTGCTCGACCAGCGTGATCAGGACGTACTTGCTGGAGGAGCGGTCGCGGGCGTCGCACTCGACGAGCGGGACGTCGGGTGAGAGGTCGAGGGCCTCACGGATCTGCTGCTCGGTGTGGAACGAGCCGCCGAAGTCGTTGCACGCGACGATGAACGGCGTGCCGTGGTGCTCCAGCCGGTCGATCGCGTACCAGGAGTCGGCGAGCCGCCGGGTGTCGACGAGGACGACGGCGCCCAGCGTTCCGGAGAAGAGCCGGTCCCAGAGGAACCAGAAGCGTTCCTGTCCGGGCGCGCCGAAGAGGTAGAGGACCGAGCGTGCGTCCAGCGTGATGCGGCCGAAGTCGAAGGCGACCGTGGTCGACGTCTTGGAGTGCACGCCGTCGAGGTCGTCGACGGCCTCGCCCGCGCGGGTCATGGTCTCCTCCGTGTTGAGCGGACGGATCTCGCTCACGGATCGGACCATGGTGGTCTTGCCGACCCCGAAGCCGCCGACGACGACGATCTTCAGTCCGTTGTCGGCCGTCGCCTGCAGGGCGGCACGGTCAGAGGTTGCGGAGTCCAACGAGCACCTGTTCCAGGGTGTCGGTGTCGGGGAGCCGGTCCTCGACACGTGCAGTACGGGGGTGGCGGGCGCTGATCCGGCCGGTGTCGAGCAGGTCGCACAGCATGATGCGGACGATGCTGACGGGCAGATTCAGGGTGGCCGAGATCTCGACGACCGCGGTGGGGCTGTGGCACATCCGCAGGATCGCGACGTGCTCCGACTGCATCCCGGGGTTCGGTTCGCACTCGGCGACGACGAGCGTCACCAGGTCGAACGCGGCCGAGTCGGACCGGCTGCGGCCACCCGTCAGGGTGTACAGCCGGTCCGGGTCGTCATCGCGTCCGGGGCGGGGGCGCGGGACGGAGGTCATACGTCCGCTGTTTCCGAGGTGGTGGCCGCGGCGCCGCGCGGCGGGGCGACGAGGTATTCGCCGAGCTGCTCGACGAGTTCACTCATGTTGTGGCCGACGAGGCCGACGTCGGAGTCCTCCGCCGCCACGACCGCGAGGTGTGCGCCCGCGCCGGCCTCGACGATGAACAGCACGCCGCCGTAGAACTCGGTCATCGCGGATCGCACGCCGCCGGAGCCGTCACCGAACTCGATCGACGCGCCGTGCGACAGGCTCTGGATGCCGGCGGAGATCGCCGCCAGCTGGTCGGCCTGGTCGACGGAGAGTTCGGGGGTGCGGCACAGCTTCAGGCCGTCCCGGGACAGGACGAGGGCGTGCCGGGCGCCGGGCGTGCGGTCGAGCAGCCCCTCCAGCAGCCAGTTCAGCTTCTCGTCGGTGGTCGCGCTCATCGGGTGTTGCCTTCCGGGTGCGGGGAATTGGCTCGTACCGCCTGGCTGAAGGTGTTGAAGCGGGCAGCCTGGACCTTCGGGTCGGTGGTACGCGGCCGGGGGGATTCGGCGCCGCCGGGAGCGGCATTGCCTGTACGGGCCTCTGCGGCGGCCAGGGTGCGGCCGCGGCGGCGCTTGGGAAGACCGCTCTCGCCGAACTGCGGTACGGCGCCGGTGGACTCGGACGCGGACTCGGTGCTCCGGGCGTCGTCCGTCCGTGCCGTGCCGTCAGTCCGTGCCGTGCCGTCCGCGCGTGCCGCGTCGTCCGTCCGTACCGCGGACCCGGGGGAGCCCGCCGGTGCCGGTGCCGGGGTCCGGTGCTCCGTGTCCGGCGTCGCGTGGTCCGGCTCGGGCTCGGGGCGCCGGGCGGGCGCCGGGAGGGCCGCGGGCATGGGCGTACGGGAGATGAGCTCCTGCGGAAGCATCATCAGCGCGCCCGTGCCGCCGCGTGCCGAGGGACGGAAGGAGACGGTGAGGCCGTGCTTCCTGGCCAGCCGGCCGACGACGGCGAGGCCGAGCCGGGTGCCGGAGATGCCGGTGAGGTCCTGGCTCTCCGCCGACACCGCACGCTCGGCGCGGCGCAGCTGCACGTCGCTCATCACCAGACCGCTGTCCTCGACGGTGATGACGATGCCCGCCGGGACCTCCTCGACGTAGACGTGCACCTCGGCGGTGGGCGGGGAGAAGTTGGCAGCGTTGTCGAGGAGTTCCGCCAGGGCGTGCATGACACCCTCGGCGGCGTGGCCCGCGATCGCCACATCGCTGGTCGAGTGGAGGCGGATGCGCTGGTAGCCGCCGATGCGGCCCATCGCGCCGCGCAGGATGGACTCCATCACGATCGGCTTGGCCCAACGGCGCCCGGAGCGCGCGCCGGTCAGGACGGCGATGGAGTCGGCCAGCCGTCCTGCCTGGGCGGTGCGGTGGTCCAGGTGCAGCAGGTCATGGAGCACGTCCTCGCCGGTGTGCCGGTGCTCCATCTCCCGCAGGTCGGCCAGCATGCTCGTGGAGAGGGCCTGCATCCGGCCCGCGGCGTTGGCGCAGGCGGCGATCGCGGCGGCGCGCTCCGTCTCGCTGCGCCGGGCGCGGGCGGTGAGCCGCGCGGTCTCGGTGGTGAGCCGCTCGTGCTGCTCGGCTGCCTCGGCGGTGACCTGGGCGACCCGGTCCTCCGCCTCGATGGTGACCCGGGCCGTCTCCGTGGAGGCTGCCGCTCTGATCCGGGCGGTCTCGGCGGTGAAGCGCTGCGCCTCGGCGGCGGAGCTCGAGACGAGGCGGGAGGTCTCGGCGGTGAAGCGTTCGGAGTCGGCGGCCCGCATGGCCCGCAGGCCGCGGGAGGCGGCGAGCGTGTGGGTCGTGACGGTCACCGAGACGCACAGGAGCACGGCCGCGGCGCCCGCCCCCCACGCGAGCGGGATCCGTACCGAGGCGGGAGCGGCGGCGACCGCCCACAGGCACAGAGCACCGGTAACGGCTGCCGAGATCAGCAGGGCGAGTGCGGTCGGCCGGAGTGAAGGGCGCAATCGGAGTCCTCGGGGCGGACGGTACGAAGTGACGGACGGGAGCGGTGGAGGGACAATCGGGGCATTCCGGTGTGTGACGGTGAAACAGTCACAACTGGAGCTGATTGTTCCTGATCAAGTCACGGCAACTATAGGAGAATTGGCGACCTGTTTGGGGATTCCTTGTGGCCACTTTTGTTTGAAATCTGGCTTGAATCGATTCCTGTCGCGCCCTGTGACGGGTGTTCCCCGCGTCAATCGACGGGTTGCGCGGGTGAGTAGTGATGATTGTGGTGGTATGTCTCCTGTGTGAGGCTTGATTTGTCACGATCGTCGCTCGTGGGCCGGTGGCCAGCTAGTGTGAGCGCTCCGGTGCAGTCGGCCCTCCCAGGCCGGCACCGCCGAAAGACACACCGCGCGCCTTGAAGGGGGAGGCGCCGCGTGGCCCCGACGGAGGACGCAGGCAACCGTGGACGCGCAAGGCCGTGGGCGGGACGAGGGCATCGACCCCGCAGACCAGTGGGTACTCAACCCGGACACCGGTGATTACGAACTGCGACTGACCCCCTCCTCAGGGCGATCAGCCGCGTCGGCCGGTACGACCGATGCCAGAACTCCCGGAACACGCCGCAGGCCGGAGCGGGCGAAGCCGCCGGCCGACAAGGCATCCGTGCCCGGTCAGCGTGGCGGGCGCCGGGGTGCCGGCGCCGGACGCGGGGGCCGGGACGAGCCGCGCAAGCAGGGTGGCAGGGCGGCGCCGCCGGCCACCGGGCGCCGCAAGGCCAAGCCCAGGAAGTCCGGCAAGAAGAAGGCGCTGGTGTGGACGGGCGGCGTGCTCGCCTTCCTGATCGTGGGCGTCGGCACCACGGGCTACTTCGTCTACGAGCACTTCAACGGCAACATCACCGCCATCTCGACCGACGGGGCCGGAACCGGCGGATTCAGCAAGGACCGGGCGATCAACGTCCTGGTGATCGGTACGGACAAGCGGACCGGCGAGGGCAACGAGGGCTACGGGGACGCGGGCAGTGTCGGCCACGCCGACACCAACATCCTCTTCCACGTCTCCAAGGACCGTACGAACGCGACCGCGCTGAGCATCCCGCGTGACCTGATAGCCGATATCCCGAACTGTCCGACGACGCTGGAGAACGGCGAGGAGAAGGACATCCCGGGGACGGCCGGCGGGCGCTTCAACACCAGCCTCGGGCAGTCCGACCGCACCCCCAGCTGCACCATGCGGACCGTCACCGAGCTCACCGGCATCACACCCGACCACTTCATGGTGGCCGACTTCAACGCGGTCAAGTCCCTGACGACCGCCGTCGGCGGCGTGGACGTCTGCCTCGCCAAGGACATCAACGACAAGGACTCCCACCTCAAGCTGTCCCAGGGCGAGCACACCCTCCAGGGCGAGCAGGCCCTGTCCTTCCTGCGCACCCGGCACTCGGTCGGCTTCGGCAGCGACCTGAGCCGCATCGAGATCCAGCAGCAGTTCCTGGGCTCGCTGATGCGCAAGCTGAAGTCCAGCGACACCCTGACCAGCCCCACGAAGATGTGGTCCCTCGCGGAGGCGGCCACCAAGGCGCTCACCGTCGACGACCAGATCGACGACATCAACAAGCTCCGCAAGCTGGGCATGGAGCTGGCTTCGGTCGACCCCAAGAACATCACGTTCACGACGGTCCCGGTGCTGGACAACCCGAACGACAAGGCCACCGTCATACTCGACGAGTCCAAGGCGCCGCAGGTCTTCTCGATGATGCGCGAGGACGTCTCCTTCACCGCCGTGGAGAAGCAGGAGAAGGCCGCGGCGAAGGCCAAGGCGGACGCCAAACTCAAGGGCGAGAAGGCCGACGCGGCGGACGTGCGGGTCGACGTCTACAACGGTGGCGCCCCCGCCGGCTCCGCGCAGAACGCCCTCGACTGGCTGCAGAACGAAGAGAGCGTGCTGAAGTCCACGAACCAGGCGAACGCGCCGGAGGACGTGAAGAAGACGCAGCTCGTCTACGGCCCCAACCAGGCGGACCAGGCACGCCGACTGGCCGACATGATGGGCCTGTCGGCCTCGGCCCTCAAGCCGACGACGACGGACGCAGGCGAGATGGACCCGATGAAGCTGACGCTGGGACCGGACTTCAAGAAGGCGGGAAGCCCGCTCTCGGCCCCGCAGAAGGCTCCGGACGACATCCAGCGCGTGGAGGCCGACAAGGCGGTCTGCGCGAAGTAGCGCGAAGCCGGCCCCGCCCACTCTCGGAGGGGCCGGCAGCACGCCTCCGGCCGGGTGCCACACACCTCCGGCCGGGGTGCCCCCTCGCCCCTGTCGTCCCCCTCCGCGCGTACCGCCCGACTCCGGCAGAGTGTTGTCCGCCCCGGGCCGTCCGGCGCCGGACGGCCCTCCTTCGCGTCCGGGACCGGCATGCTGGGCCCATGCCCGCCACCGACCTCACCCGAGCCCTGGCCCAGGCCATCCGCGGCGACGTGGAGTCCGACGCGACCGCCCGCGCCCTGACGACCATGGACGCCTCCAACTACCGCCGTGTCCCGCAGGCGGTCGTGGCCCCCCGGGACGCCGAGGACGTCGCCGAGACCCTCCGCATCTGCCGGGAACACGCCACGCCCGTCGTGCCCCGGGGCGCCGGCACCTCCATCGCCGGTCAGGCCACCGGCACCGGCGTCGTCCTGGACTTCACCCGTCACATGCGGCGCATCACCGAGCTGGACCCCGCCTCCCGCACCGCCGTCGTCCAGCCCGGTGTCGTCCTGGACGACCTGCGTGCCGCGGCCGCCCCGCACGGGCTGACGTTCGGCCCCGATCCGTCCACCCACAGCCGCTGCACCCTCGGCGGCATGATCGGCAACAACTCCTGCGGCTCCCACTCCGTCGCCTGGGGCACCACCGCCGACAACCTCCGCAGTCTGCGCGTCGTGCGCTACGGCGGCGGCGAGGCCCTGCACATCGGCCGTGACCTGCCCGACGCACCGCCCGGCCTCCACGAGTTCGCCGCCGCCCACCTCGCCTCCCTGCGCACCGGCTTCCCCGAACTCCCGCGTCGCATCTCCGGATACGCCCTCGACGCGCTGCTCCCCGAGCGCGGCCCGGACCCCGCCCGTGCCCTCTGCGGCAGCGAGGGAACCCTCGCCGTGGTCACCGAGGCGACCCTGAGCCTCGTCGCACCGCCCGCCACCCGTGCGCTCGCCGTCCTCGGTTACGCCGACGAGCAGGCCGCCGCCGAAGCCGCCCCCGGCCTGCTCCCGTACGGCCCGCTCACCGTCGAGGGCATGGCCGCCGACCTCGTACGTGAACCGGCGGGCCTGCCGCGTGGCGCTGCCTGGCTGTTCGTGGAGACGGGCGGCGCGACCCCCGCCGAGGCCCGCGCCCACGCGACCCGGATCCTGCGAGCCTCCGACGCCCTGGACGGCACCGTCGTCACCGACCCCGCCGCCGCGCGCACCCTGTGGCGCATCCGCGAGGACGCCGCCGGTACGGCGACCCGGATGCCGGACGGCACGGAGGCCTGGCCCGGCTGGGAGGACTGCGCCGTACCGCCCGCCCGCCTCGGCCCGTACCTCCGCGACTTCCGGGCCCTGCTCGCCGAACACGGCCTGCACGGCACCCCGTACGGGCACTTCGGCGACGGCTGCATCCACGTACGCGTCGACTTCGACCTGCTGACGGAACAGGGCGTGGCCCGCTTCCGCCGCTTCTCCGAGGACCAGGCCGACCTCGTCGTCGCCCACGGTGGATCACTCAGCGGAGAACACGGCGACGGGCAGGCGAGGGCCGAGCTCCTGCACCGGATGTACGGGGACGACATGGTGCGCCTGTTCACGCGCTTCAAGGACCTCTGGGACCCCGACGGTGGCCTGAACCCGGGCATCCTCGCCCGTCCCGCCCGCCTGGACGAGAACCTCCGGTTCGCGGTGCTCCCCGGGCGTCCCGTGGACGTGGCCTTCGGCTATCCGCACGACGCCGGCGACTTCACCGCAGCCGTACGCCGCTGCGTCGGCGTCGCCAAGTGCCGCACGGCGAAGGCGGGTCCGGACGTCATGTGCCCCTCCTTCCGGGCGACCGGCGAGGAGGCGCACTCCACCCGGGGCCGCGCCAGACTGCTTCACGAGATGCTCGCGGGCGAGGTGATCACGGACGGCTGGCGGTCCACCGAGGTACGGGACGCACTCGATCTGTGCCTGTCCTGCAAGGGCTGCCGGACCGACTGCCCGGCGGGCGTCGACATGGCCACGTACAAGGCGGAGTTCCTCCACCACCACTACAGGGGCCGGCCGCGCCCCGCCGCGCACTACGCGATGGGCGGCCTCCCCAGGTGGCTGCGGATGGCGGCCCCCTTCGCGGGCGTGCTCAACGCCCTCGCGCGGACCGGGCCGCTCGCCGGCCTGGCGCGACGGATCGGCGGCATCGATCCGCGCCGGGCGCTCCCGGTCCTGGCCCGGCAGACCTTCCGCGCCTGGGTGCGTGCCCGCCGGACTCCGGGGGCCGGGGAGGCCGTCGTCCTCTGGCCGGACACCTTCACCGACCACCTCTCGCCGGAGGTGGGCCGCGCGGCGGTCCGGGTCCTGGAGTCGGCCGGCCGGACGCCGGTGCTGCCCGGCCGGGGCGTCTGCTGCGGCCTCACCTACGTGTCGACGGGCCGGCTCGACGCGGCCCGCGCGGTCATGCGCCGCACCCTTGACCGGCTGGGCCCGGCCCTCGGCGCCCCAATCGTCGTCCTGGAACCGAGCTGCGCCGCCACCCTCCGCACGGATCTGCCGGAGCTCCTGCCCGACGACCCGCGCGCCGCCGCACTCGCCGCCTCCGTGCGCACCCTGGCCCAGTACCTGGAGGAGTACGCCCCCGACTGGGTGCCGCCACGGCTGGACCGCCGCGTCGCCGGCCAGACCCACTGCCACCAGCACGCGGTGTTCGGCGACGCGGCCGAGCGCAGGCTCCGCGAGAGGGCGGGCCTGACCGGTGAGCTGAGCGGCGGCTGCTGCGGGCTGGCCGGCAACTTCGGCTTCGAGAAGGGCCACTGGGACGTCTCGGTGGCCTGCGCCGAGGACCAACTGCTGCCCTCCGTAAGGGAGTCGGAACCCGGCACGGAACTGCTGGCCGACGGCTTCTCCTGCCGCACCCAGCTGGACCAGCTGGCGGGGCGGCGGGCCCGCCACCTCGCCGAGGTGCTGGCGGACGGGCTGGACGCGTAGAGGAAGGGCGTGTCTCAGAGCTTCGCGACGGCCTCGCTCACCGTCGCGGAGGGCCGCTCGTTCTCCGGGGCCGCACCGCCGGGCAGGGTGCAGCGGTGCCGGGTGTCGCCGTTGACGGGATCGGCGTACGCCTGTGAGCCCGCCCTCAACTCCTCGCCTGCAGAGCTTCATTCCCCGCCGGTGACGGAATCTCCGGGCGGCGTCCGCCGTTCGCGCGCCACGATCTCCCGGGCCAGTTCCGCCAGTCGGGGCAGTGCGGGATGGCCGGGACCGTCGCGGCGGGCCAGCAGGACGGGAAGCGGAGGAGCGTCGTCCAGCGGTACGTAGGTGACCCCGGCGTGCGGATGCATCTGGGCGGTCGACGCACCCGAGACACCGCTGCCCCGCCCTGCCGCGATGGCGGTGAGCCAGTCGTCGGTGTTGGCGACGGTGAGCGTGGCGGCCGGCCGCGCGTGCGGGGGCCACAGATCGAGCGTGGTGGCACCCGAGACGGTGTTCAGGACCACCGCGTCGCCGGTCAGATCGGCCAGGGACAACGAGCCATGGGCGGCGAGCGGGCCGTCGGCCGCCACGGCCGCCAACCGCTCCTCGCTGAACAGCACCTCGGTGACGAGCCCCGGAGTGGCCACCGGCCCCCGGAGCAGCGCCGCGTCCACCTCGCCGCGGGTGAGGCCGGCCGTCCGGTCGTCGATGCGCAGCAGCTCGAGCGGGGTCTCCGGATGGCGCTGCTGCCAGGTCCGCAGGAGCGGTGTGGTGTACGGGCCGAACGCGGACCAGGCGTGCCCGAGCCGCAGCGGCCAGTGGCGCAGCCGGCCGGGATCGAGTGCCTCGTCGAAGGCGCCCACCGCTGCGGCGGCCTTGTCGCGGAAGGCGACGCCCTCGGAGGTGAGGGCGAGGTGGTGGGTGGACCGGTCGACGAGCCGGACGCCCAGGTGTCTTTCGAGGGCCGCGAGCGTCCGGGAGACGACGGGCTGCGTGATGCGCAGCCGTGCGGCGGCACGGGTGACGCTGCCCTCGTCGGCGATGGCGAGGAAGGCCCGCAGGTGCCGGACCTCGATGCCGCGACCGCTGTTCCCCGTGGCCTGCCCAGTGCTCATGCGTCCGGAGCATAACGGGAGCGCAATCGGCATTTCACGCGAGCCGTGCCGGTCTCTACGGTGAGAGCGTGAGCGGCTTCCTCTCGGTGCCGTATCATGAACTGTCTGGTGCACTCCATTGGACTTGATGAAAGGTTTCCGGTGAACGACCCGCACGCTGCCGTAGAGCCGGCCGCTGCCGTATCCGTACCCGAGGCGGTGTCCGCGCTCGATGAGCCGGGACGCGGCAGGCTGGGCCGCCCCGGCGGCCGCGGGGCGGCGCTCGGGCCGGTCGCGCTGGTCGTCGCGGGTGGGCTCTCCGTCCAGTTCGGCGCGGCCGTCGCCGTCCTGCTGATGCCCAGGGCGGGTGCGCTCGGCGTCGTCACCCTGCGCCTCGCCGCCGCCGCGCTCGTCCTGCTCGTCGTGTGCCGGCCGAAGCTGCGGGGGCACTCCCGTGCCGACTGGGGCACCGTGCTCGCGTTCGGTGTCGCGATGGGCGCCATGAACACGCTCTTCTACCAGGCCGTCGACCGCATCCCGCTGGGCGCGGCCGTCACCCTGGAGGTCCTCGGCCCACTGGTGCTGTCCGTCGTCGCCTCCCGCCGGCTGGCCAACCTCGTGTGGGCGGCACTGGCGCTGGGCGGTGTCGTCCTGCTGAGCGGTGGCGGCTTCGACCGCCTGGACCCGGTCGGGGCGGCCTACGCCCTGGGCGCGGGCGTCATGTGGGCGACGTACATCGTCTTCAGCGCCCGCACCGGCCGCCGCTTCCCGCAGGCGGACGGACTGGCCCTGGCCATGGTGGTGGCGGCGGTGCTCTCACTGCCCCTCGGCATCATGGAGGCCGGCTCGAAGCTCGTGGTCCCCACCACGCTGGGCCTGGGCATCGCCGTGGCCCTGCTGAGCTCGGTCCTGCCGTACACCCTCGAACTCATGGCCCTGCGCCGGCTGCCCGCGCCGACCTTCGCGATCCTGATGAGCCTCGAACCGGCCATCGCTGCCACGGCGGGCTTCCTCATACTCGACCAGGCCCTCTCCTCGACGGACGCCCTGGCCATCGCCCTGGTCATCGGGGCGAGCATGGGCGCGGTGCGCAGCCAGTCGCGGGGGCCCCGGAAGCAGTGAGCCGGTCGCTCCGGGTGACCTGCTCGTTCCGCTGCGCGGCCGGGCGTCCGATCCTAGGGTGGTCGCGATGGCCGACCTGGAGGAACACATGCCGGAACGCGACGATCTGCTCGCCCTCGTGACCGATCAGCGCACCAACTTTCTGTACACCGTCGCCGAACTCGACGACGCGGGGGCCCGGGCCCGGACGACGGTCAGCGAGCTGACCCTCGGCGGACTCCTCAAGCACCTCGGACTCGTGCAGCGCAGCTGGCTCGACGTCGTCGAGGGCACCGCTCCCGCCAAGGTCGACTGGGCGGACCTCGACCCCGACGGCAACCGGATGACCGACGCCGAGACGGTGCCCGGGCTGCTGGAGGCCTTCCACGCGGCGTCGGCCGCGTTCGACCGTACGGTGCGCGAGGAGGCCGACCTCGACCGCGAGGTCACGCTGCCCGCCTACCCCTGGTCACCCCCGGAGCCGGTCGTCTGGACCGTCCGTCGCGTCCTGTGGCACATCTTCCGGGAGATCGCCCACCACAGCGGCCACGCCGACATCATCCGCGAGGCGCTGGACGGTGCCAGCACCACGGCGAGGATGGCCGAGGCGGCGTCGGAGGGGCAGTAGCGCGCACGGCGGGGGCCGGCGCGGACGCCGAGTCGCGGCCGTCCCGGCCCTTGCCGCGTCACCGCGCCGGGAGCGGGCGCGGGAGGCACGATGGAAGGGAGCGGAGGAAGGAGGCGCGCGCATGGGATCCGCAAAGGGAACCGACGAGTACGACGGGCTGTATTCGCACACCCCCTCGCAGGCCGAGGGTGAACGCGACGACGAGCCGGCCGTGCGCGGCAAGGCCGCGGAGACGCACCCCGACGTCCCCCGGACCGAGCCCTCACAGGCCGAGGGCGACCGCACGGAGTGACCCGGACGGCGGCTCAGCCGTCGACGGGCAGGATGCGGAACGCGGTGAGGCCGGGCGTCAGGGGGGTGACGGCCCTGAAACCCCGCTGGTCGAGGGTGAAGATGCGGGTCGGTCCGGTACCGGTCGGCAAGCACGACGCCGACCGCGCCCGCGAGGTCCAGCCTCAGCCCCGCGTAGGTGCGGCGCACCTCGTGGGCCGCACCCAGGTCGGCCGGCTTCAGGTCCGCGAGCCTGTACTGACCGTCCGCCATGCGAGAGTTGAGCGCCTCCATCACCTGAATGGAGGCCGGGAAGCCGAGCTCCCGCGTCTCGTTCTCGAGGATCTTCGCGGCGTCGGAATGATCATGCCGATAAGGTGCCACCCTGCCCTACGCAGGGCAGGGTGGTACAGGCCCAGCCGCCGCCCTGGCCGTAACAGCCCGGCCCGGCTGTTACGTTCCTGGCCATGGGCGACGACGGCGTGTACGTGGGGCACGCGGAGAAGGACGCGGCACTCGACCACGGATGGCTGCTGGGCCACTTCAGGGAGCCGTCCGACCCGCGCCACAGCGAGGCCCTGGAGATCAAGTGGGGCGTCCACCCCCGGGGCGACGAGCGCGCGCGGTGGGTGAGGGGCGAGGAGCGTACGGCGCTGCTCGTGCTCATCAGCGGTCGCTTCCGGATGCGGTTCCCCGGGCGGGACGTCCTTCTGGAACGCCAGGGCGACTACGTCGTATGGGGCCGGGGCACCGACCACTCCTGGTGTGCGGAGGAGGAGTCCGTGGTCCTGACCGTGCGCTGGCCCTCCGTCCCGGGCTACCGGGCCGGCTGATCCACCGGCCGCCCGACCGCGTCACCGCCCGGCTGCCAGCACTGCCGCCAGGCCTTCTTGCAGGTCCCTGACGAAATACTCGGGAACCTCCAGCGAGGGGAAGTGCCCCCCGCTCTCGGCTGACCTCCAGCGGACGATGTTGCGGTACCGCTCCTGTGCCCAGGGGCGCGGACACTTCTCGATGTCACGGGGATACATGCTGATCGCCGACGGGACGTCGACCCGCAGTTCCGGGTCCAGCGAGTTGTGGCTCTCGTAGTAGATGCGGGCCGCCGATGCGCCGGTCCGCGTCAGCCAGTACAGGGTGACGTCGTCAAGGATCCTGTCTCTGGAAATCGTCTCGAACGGACTGTCCTCGGTGTCCGACCACTCGGCGAACTTGTCGAGGATCCAGGCGAGAAGCCCCACCGGTGAGTCGACGAGCGAGTAACCGATGGTCTGCGGTCGGGTCGCCTGCTGCTTCGCGTAAGCCGCGCGGTGGCGCCAGAAGTCACGGGTCTCCTCGGTCCACCTGCGCTCGACCGCTGTCAGCCCGTCCGTCGTCAGCCCGGGTGGCGCCTCCGCGAACAACGTGTGGATGCCGAGGACGTGCGCGGGGAACCTGCCGGCGAGAACCGTGGTGATATTGCCTCCCCAGTCGCCGCCGTGGGCCAGGAACGTGCCGTATCCGAGCCGTCCCATCAATTCCACCCACGCGGCCGCGATCTTCTCGGTTCCCCATCCGGTCGTGGCCGGCTTGTCGCTGTAACCGAAGCCAGGCAGCGACGGAACCACCACGTGGAACGCCGGCGCGTCGGCGTCCTTGGGATCTGCCAGCTCGTCCACCACGTCGATGAACTCGGCAATGCTGCCTGGCCAGCCGTGCGTCAAGACCAGTGGAGTGGCGTCCGCGCGCGCGGATCGACGGTGCAGGAAGTGGATCGCCAGACCGTCGACAGTCGTGCGGAACTGGCCGATCCGGTTGAGACGCTCCTCGAACGAACGCCAGTTGTACCCGGTGCGCCAGTAGTCCACGACATCGACGAGGTCGGCGAGGGGGACGCCCTGTTCCCATCGGCGGGGGCCGGGTGCGGCGCGATGGACCGTCTCGGCCTCCGGTAGCCGCGCCGCGGCCAGTCGGGCCCGCAGATCGTCGAGATCGGCGTCCGTCGCGTGGGCTTCAAATGCTTGCACGTCGCTGCTCGGGCGGGGCATGAGACCTCCTGGCCATAGCGGAACCGGCTTAGCCGGTTCTAACATGCCGTCAGGTCGTCCCGCAACCGGCTAAGGTGGTTCCATGCATGCCGGGTTTCCTGAGTTCCGCCTCGGTAGTGTGCTGGCGACCAGCTTCACGGCGACTCTGACGGAGCGTCGTGGCAACGCTGTGGAGCGCATTCCCACGCCACACCGACTCGTCGACTGGCTGGCTGTGAACGGCCTTGCCGTGGACTCCTGCACCACTGCCCAACTCGACCTCGCCCGGGACCTGAGGGAGTCGATCCACGTCGTCGCGACAGCGGCCGCGATCCAGGACGCTCTCCCGGTGTCCGCTGTCCGAGTCATCAACGCCCGCAGCGCCGAGGGCCGGGCCGCCGCGATCCTGACGCCCGAGGGTGAGCGGGAATGGATGCTCAGCTCGGCTTCCGGCGTGGAAGACGCCCTCAGCGTGATCGCCGCCGATGCGATCAGCGTCATCGCAGGTGAACGAGACGGAAGATTGGCCTTGTGTGCATCACCGACCTGCCGAGCCGCCTTCTTCGACACCAGCCGAAGCCGGACACGTAAGTGGTGTGACATGAACACGTGTGGGAATCGCCAGAAGAAGGCGCGCTTCAACGCCAACCAGCGCAAGCGCCCCTGATCGGCGGAGTGGGCGTTGCGCTCGCTACATCCGAATGGGCCCCGGACCTGCACCGGCGGTGGCAGGAGTTCAGCGTTCGACGCGTGCAGGTGCGTCTCGGCCACGCAACGCGATGACAAACCGGTGATCGGTGGACCCGAGTCCGCCGCAGGCCATACCGAGGCCGACGGCTGCCGGGCAAGGGGTACGGGGGAAAGCAGTGCAACTCGGTACATGCTCGATCTGTCGGCTGCAGTTGCCTGTGGGCAGAGGACTCATCGCCGCCCACAAGGTGGGAGGCGAGCCCTGCCGGGAACCGGCCGGGCGGCTGTGGGCCCGCAGCCCCCGGACGACGCCCGGGCCGCCGACGACGACGCGAAGGCGACGCGGCGCCCACCGGTGGACACCTGGGTGGAGACGATCCAGCTGCTGCTCGTGGTCCTGGGCGTCGTCGCTTTCCTCGTCGGGTTCATCGGGGCGCTGTTCTCCGAAACGGTTCCGCTGGTCGCGCTGCCCGCCACCGCTGTCGCGGGAATCATCGCCTGGATACTCAACGTCACCCCGGCGGGCCGACGTAACACCGCCAGGAGCCAGGCCGAAGTGGCCCGGTTGGCCGGAATCCGCGAGAGGAAGGCCGCGCGCGCCGAGCGGGAGCAGCAGAAGTCCCGTGCCCGTGAGGCCGCCGAAGCGGCCCAGGCGCAGCGGCGCGCGGTACGTGAGCTGCTCGACGGTGTGCCCGAGCGCGGAGCGCCACAGGATGAGGCGATCACCTACTGCCTCTCTCGAACCAGCGCGGCACGCGACCCACGCGTCCAGGCCGAGGCGGAGCGGCTGGCGCGACGGCACGTCGCCGTCGACGAGCGCATCCTCTGCGTCGCCCTGTCGGTGGCCGGCGAGTCCCGGAGGCGCCCGGCGCTGTTGATCCTCACCGACCGCGGGGCGGCCGTGTCGGACAGAGGCACGTCCTACCGGTACGACCCCGATCCCGGTGACGTGACCGAGGGCTGGGGAGTCCAGGTCGGAGACCTGCTCTTCTCCTTCTCCGGCAACCCTCGACTGTGGACCGCCCTCGCCGCCCGAGCGGAGGCAGCCGCCCTGTCCGCACGAGCCGTACCCCTGACGGGCCGCCCTGAGCCACGGCTGATCCGCACGCCGCGGGAGGCCGAACTCGTTGCCGTCGACTGGATGCGCTACCTGGGCTTCACCGACGCGGTGGCCACGCCCGTCGGCGCCGACGAGGGGATCGACGTCATCGCCGAGCGGGGCCTGGCCCAGGTGAAGATGGAGGGCAGACCCACGAGCCGCCCGACCGTCCAGCAACTCCACGGCGTGGCCACCGCCAAGGAGAGGGAGGCCGTGTTCTTCTCACTGGGCGGCTACACCCTGCCGGCCGCTTCTTGGGCCTCGCAGCACGGGATCGCCCTCTTCCGGTACGACCACCAGGGGACGCCAGAAGCCGTCAACCCGCCCGCGTTGCGACTGATGGAGGCAGCCGACGCACGGGCGTCCGAGCCGGCCGACGCCGAGCCCGGCGGCGACGCGTAGACCGGTCCGCCGCCGTCTGCTTTCCCGCGGGCCGCAGCGGGGCACACACCGCCGGGCCACGAGGGCGGCACACCGGGCCCGACGCGACGGCCGTGACCGGCGCCCTGGTGGAAGCCATGCGAGCGGCCGCCCTTCTCAGGCCCTCGGCGGTCGCCCCGCCCCTGTTCCTGGCGGGGCGACCCGTTCGCTGTGCCGACCCCGCCGAAAGCGGTAGCGACCGCTACCCGGCTGTGGTGTCAGTAGCGGTCGACCTCTTCGCCCTCCGGCACCTGGTAGCAGGCGGACACCACGTTGACGACCAGGGTGGGCGCGTTGGTGTCTCCACCGCTGTCCTTCTCCCAGAATTCGACATTGACGGCGAATTTCTTCTCCGTGTGATCCGCCGTCAGTTCCAGGCTTTTGGCCTTGCTGCTGTTCCGGTCGAACTCGGTGATCTTCCAGCCGTGCTTCGGGAGATTTTCCTTGAGGCGCGTCATGGCCTTCATGAGTTCAGCGTCGGAGGGCCCGGTGAGGCTCCACGGGTGACGCATGAGGAAGAGCTTTCCACGCTCCGCGCCCTCACAGGTGCTCACGCCCGGGCCTGACTTGGACGTGTCTCCCTTCAGGGCGATGACGTCGAGGATCTGGCTGGAGATCGCCTTCGTCTCGGCATCGACGTCGTCGACGCTGCGTGTTCCGACCGGTTTCGGCGTGCTGGATTCCGTCTGGTCATTCATGGTGCATCCTGTAAGTGCGGTAAGTGTTACGGCGGTCAGAAGTGCGCTGGCATAGATTTTATTCTTCAAGGGTTACCTTTCCGTACTGGCCCGTCACGACCGCCGCCTGGTTCTTCAGACTGTCCGTGCCCGGGTCCCAGTATTCGCTGTGTCCCTCCGAGGTGCCTGTGGCCATCTGGTTCGCTCCGAACAGCTCGTCGCTGGGGATGATGGCCACGCCGCCGCCCAATCGCCACTGGTTGCCGCCGTGACCGAAGCGGCCGAGGTCGGGCACCGGGTCGTCCTCGGCCTCCTCGTTCCAGACATGCCCCTCGGGTACGTCCATCTGTGACGCCTCGCCGACCTGCACGCCGGGGCTCCCCGCGAACACCACGTCATCCGCGTTCAGGTCGCCCTGGCGGGCCGCGGAGCCGATGAGCGTCGTGCCGTAGGAGTGGCCGACCGCCGTGTGGTGGCCGCCGGACTCCGTGGTGTTGGTCGTATTGAGGCCTTCCATGAAACGGTTGAACGCAGGAGCCCCGTCGTCGGCGTAGTGCCGGAAGGGCGCATCCTTGACAACGCTCTGCGGAGCGTCGTATCCGAGCCAGGTGACGGTGGAAACCTCTTTCCCTCCGGCCATCGCATCGGATTCCCGCCAGAGGTTGGTCATTCGTTCCACGTCCCCGCCTATTCCTCCGAGGTTCGACGTGGTGCCCGGAACGTACACGGCGGTGTGATCGGCGGTGTCGGGGTTTCCGTTGGCGACGATCGCCCGGCCGTTCTTCTCGGTGTCGAAACCCAGGAGGTAGGCGGGCGGCAACCCGTTCTCACCGGTGGCGGCGAAGCGGTCCTCGATCGCCTGCATTCCCTTCAGGGAATTGTCGGCGCGTTCCTTCCGGTCGCCGTACTTCTCGTTCCACTTGCTCCAGCTGTCGTTCTGGATGACGGCCGGATAGGAGCCGTTGGGATTGGGGGAGTACTTCGTGGGCTCGGGAGGGATCTTGTCGAGTTCGAGCTGCACCTGGGCCTTGGCCGCTGCCAGCACCGTGCGGTTGGCCTCGTCGCGGTCCTCGGCCGGCAGCCCGTCCAGCGCTCCGACCGAGGCGGCCTGCGTGGAGAGGTAGGCGGCCTGTTCCTCGGGGCTGAGCCCCTTCCACCAGGCCGCGTTGTCCTTCGGGCTGCCGTCCTTCGGGGGCTCCGGCAGGGACTCGATGTAGCTCTTGCCCGCCTCGCGGACGCCGTGCATGTCCGACTGCGTGTCGGCCCAGTCGTGCTTGGAGACCGTCAGGTCGTCATCGGCCTTCAGCGCGCGCAGCTTCGGTGCCCACTTGGTGTCCGCGTCGGTGGCTTCCTTCAACGCGTCGGCGATCCGGTTGGCATACCCGACGGCCCTGCCGTAGTTCGGGTTCGGGTGCATGTTCACCGCCTGGCGCTCCAGGGCGTCGGACGTCGGGCTGCCTCCGGCGCTCCCGGTCACCGTGCCGCCCTCGGTGGTCTTTTCGTCACCGGGCTTCTTCCCTGCCGGGTAACCGACGGAGCCGTCCGGGTTCACGGTGCAGTTGCCGGCCCGGGCGTCCTCGATCGCCGTGTCCAGCTTCCGCTTGGCCACGGCCATGTCGAACGCGAATCCGTTGAGCGCGGTGCTCACCAGGGCGCACTCGGTCTGCGCGTAGTGGAAGTTCTTCGACAGGTTCTGGAGCTCCCGCAGGGCGGCCGTCGCCGCTTTCCCCTCCAGCTGATTGCGTACGCCCGCGCTGATCTGGTTGTCGATCGTGTCCTTGGCCGCACTGGCCATGTCGCCTGTCGTCCGGTAGCCGTCAGCGGCGTCCTCGTACTCCGAGGGCCTGAAGGACTGCAGCGTGGCAAGTTCCATGACGGAATCACTTCTCCTTGGCCCGGCCGCCGACGGCCTCGGTGTCCTCGTACTTCACCTTGAGCTTGTCCAGCTCATCCGTGACCGACTGGTCGGACGTCGACAGATCGTGACCGGCCCTCTCCAGCAGCCCGCCCAGCTCGCCACAACGGCTCTTCACGTCTCCGACGTACTTCTTCCAGGATTCGTAGAGGTCCTTCTGGGCCGCCGCACTCAGGCATCCGGCGGTGTCCCCCAGTCCCGCCTGCCCGGCGTCCAGCTTCGTCAGCGCCGTGCCGATGCCGTCCTTCAGGCCCGTGACTCCCTCACCGGCCTTCACCCATGCCTTCTTGTCCGACTTCAAATCCTCCGAAGCCGCACCCGCCGGGGCCCCACCCCCCTGGTCGGCCGGATACTGGTTCAACTGCATCTGTGCGGAACCACGCGCTGCCGCATCGCCTTTGAGCTGTTCCCATTCGTCCCAGGCCACCTGCGAAACCCTCCCCGTTTCCCCGTTCCCGGGCTCCCCCGGGCCGAGCCGACATGATCCCCGGCTCCTGAGGGCAAATCAAACGCTCGTGCCGGCGTCCGGTCGGCGGCCCGTGCGGGGCTCGGACGCCGGTGTGTCCGCATACTTGCCGGAACCGTCGCGAACCGTGGTGAACCAAATCATGCAAGCATGCTTGCTTGTTTTGCGGGCCACTGGCATGCTCCGGGGCACACCGCCACGCCCCGAGGGGAGCGCACCGTGCCCGACGCATCGGACGTGACCGCCGCCGTACTCGACGACATGCGTGAGGAGGGCGACGAACTCGACCTGCTCGTAGCCGGGTTGAGTGCGCAAGAGTGGGCCGCGCCGACCCCCGCGGAGGGATGGACCGTCGCCCACCAGATCGCCCACCTCAACTGGACCGACGAGGTCGCCCTGGTGGCCGCCACGGAGCCCGACGCCTTCGCCGCCGAGGTGGAGAAGGCGTTGGCCGCCCCCGAGACCTTCGTCGGCGAAGCGGCCCAGGAAGCCGTCACCGCACTCACTCCCGAAGCCCTGCTCGTGGAGTGGCGGGAGGGGCGGGCCCGGCTCCAGGAAGCTCTCCGAGCGGCCCCCGCCGGGGCGAAGCTGCCCTGGTACGGCCCGCCCATGAGTGTCGCCTCGATGGGGACCGCGCGGCTCATGGAGACCTGGGCGCACGGCCAGGACATCGCCGACGCGCTCGGGGTGACCAGGAAGCCGACCGCACGGCTGCGGCACGTCGCCAGGATCGGTGTCCGGGCGCGGGACTACGCCTACCTCGTGCGCGGACTGCGGCCCCCCGGCGAGCAGTTCCGGGTGGAACTCCGGTCGGAGGACGGCGAGTCCGTGGTGTACGGACCCGAAGACGCCGTCCAGCGGGTCACCGGGCCCCTCCTCGACTTCTGTCTGCTCGTCACCCAGCGCGCCCACCGGGACGATCTCGCCGTCGAGGCGGTGGGCGCGGACGCCGGGCGGTGGCTGGACATCGCGCAGGCCTTCGCCGGACCTGCCGGGCCCGGGCGGCCGCGGAAGGACGACCGGTGACGCGCCCGCTCCGCATCGGCAACGCGTCCGGTTTCTACGGCGACCGTTTCGACGCCGTGCGCGACATGCTCACCGGCGGACCGCTGGACGTCCTCACCGGGGACTACCTCGCCGAACTCACCATGCTCATCCTGGGCCGCAGCCGCATCAAGGACCCGAAGCGCGGATACGCCTCGACCTTCCTGCGGCAGCTGGAGGAGAGCCTCGGGCTCGCCCACGAGCGCGGCGTGAAGATCGTCGCCAACGCCGGCGGGCTCAATCCGGCCGGACTCGCCGATGCCGTACGGGAGCTGGCGGACCGGGCCGGCGTACCCGTGCGGGTGGCGCACGTCGAGGGTGACAGCCGCCCCGTGCCCGACGGGTACCTCACCGCCAACGCCTACCTCGGAGGCACCGGCATCACTGCGTGCCTGCGGGCCGGGGCCGACATCGTCATCACCGGCCGGGTCACCGACGCGGCCCTCGTCACCGGACCCGCCGCCGCCCACTTCGGCTGGGGGCGCGACGACCACGACGCCCTCGCCGGGGCCGTCGTCGCCGGGCACGTCCTGGAATGCGGAACCCAGGCCACCGGAGGGAACTACGCCTTCTTCGGCGACCACGACGTCCGACGGCCCGGCTTCCCGCTCGCCGAGGTCCACGCGGACGGATCCTGCGTCATCACCAAGCACGACGGCACCGGCGGCGTCGTCGACGTCGGCACCGTCACCGCGCAACTGCTGTACGAGACCGGCGGCGCCCGCTACGCCGGGCCCGACGTCACCGCCCGCCTCGACACCGCCAGGCTGTCGCAGGAAGGGCCGGACCGGGTACGGATCAGTGGCGTACGCGGCGAGGCCCCGCCGCCCACGCTCAAGGTCGGGCTCAACCGGCTCGGCGGGTGGCGCAACGAGGTCGTCTTCGTGCTGACGGGGCTCGACATCGAGGCGAAGGCCCGACTCGTGCGGGAGCAGTTCGCCGACGCCCTCGACCGCGCCGGTTCCAAGCCCGCCGAGGTGCGGTGGGAGCTAGCCCGCACCGACCGGGCCGACGCGACGAGCGAGGAGACGGCCAGCGCGCTGCTGCGCCTCGTCGTCCGCGACCAGGATGCCGAGGCGGTCGGCCGCGCGGTGTCCGGGGCGGCCGTCGAGCTGGCCCTCGGCAGCTACCCCGGCTTCCATGTGACCGCCCCGCCCGGCAAGGGCGCACCGTACGGGGTGTTCGAGGCCGCGTACGTACCGGCCGACGAGGTCGAGCACGTCGCCGTGCTGCCCGACGGCACCCGGGAGACCGTCCCGGCGGCCGGACCGTACGGGGAACTCCAGGAGGTGCCGGAACCGGAGCTCCCCGAGCCGCCCCCGCCCGGGCCCACCCGCACCGCACCCCTCGGACACGTCGCCGGTGCCCGCAGCGGTGACAAGGGGGGCGACGCCAACGTCGGGGTGTGGGTCCGCTCCGACGACGCCTGGCGGTGGCTGGCGCACGAGCTGACCGTCGCCCGCTTCCGGGAGCTGCTGCCGGAGACCGCCGGGCTCACCGTCGTACGCCATGTCCTGCCGCGCCTGCGGGCGTTGAACTTCGTCGTCCATGGCCTCCTGGGCGAGGGCGTCGCCTCGCAGGCCCGCTTCGATCCGCAGGGCAAGGCGGTGGGGGAGTGGCTGCGGTCCCGGCATCTCCCCGTGCCCGTAGCGCTCCTCGACGTACCGGAGGTGAACGCATGACCGTCCTGCCCACCGCGCTCGACACCGCGGGGCCCGAATACGCCGCCCACCGCGAGGCCATGCTCGCGAAGCTCGCCGAGCTCGGCACCGAGCACGCCAAGGCACTCGCGGGCGGCGGTGAGAAGTACGTGGCGCGCCACCGCGAGCGGGGCAGACTCCTCGCCCGCGAGCGGATCGAGCTGCTGGTCGACCCGGACACCCCGTTCCTGGAGCTGTCCCCGCTGGCCGCCTGGGGAAGCGACTACGCGACCGGCGCCTCGCTCGTCACCGGGATCGGGATCGTGTCCGGCGTGGAGTGCCTCATCACCGCCAACGACCCGACCGTACGGGGCGGCGCCTCGAACCCCTGGACTCTGAAGAAGGCCCTGCGCGCCAACGAGATCGCCTTCGCCAACCGGCTGCCCTGCGTCTCCCTGGTGGAGTCCGGTGGCGCCGACCTGCCCTCGCAGAAGGAGATCTTCATCCCCGGTGGGGCGCTGTTCCGCGACCTCACGCGGCTGTCCGCCGCCGGGATCCCCACCGTCGCCGTGGTGTTCGGCAACTCCACCGCCGGTGGCGCGTACGTCCCCGGGATGTCCGACCACACCGTGATGATCAAGGAGCGGTCCAAGGTCTTCCTCGGCGGACCTCCCCTGGTCAAGATGGCCACCGGCGAGGAGAGCGACGACGAGTCGCTCGGCGGCGCCGAGATGCACGCCCGCACCTCCGGCCTCGCCGACCACTTCGCCATCGACGAGCACGACGCGCTGCGCCAGGCCCGCCGGATCGTCGCCCGGCTCAACTGGCGCAAGGCACACCCGGATCCGGGCCCCGCCGAGCCGCCGAAGTACGACGAGGACGAGCTGATCGGGATCGTGCCCGGCGACCTCAAGGTCCCCTTCGACCCGCGTGAGGTCATCGCCCGGCTCGTCGACGGCTCGGACTTCGACGCCTTCAAGCCGCTCTACGGCACCAGCCTGGTCACCGGCTGGGCGCGCCTGCACGGCTATCCGGTCGGCATCCTCGCCAACGCCCAGGGCGTGCTGTTCAGCGAGGAGTCGCAGAAGGCCGCGCAGTTCATCCAGCTCGCCAACCAGCGCGACATCCCGCTGCTCTTCCTGCACAACACCACCGGCTACATGGTCGGCAAGGAGTACGAACAGGGCGGCATCATCAAGCACGGCGCGATGATGATCAACGCGGTGTCCAACTCCCGCGTCCCGCACCTCTCCGTCCTGCTGGGCGCGTCCTACGGCGCCGGTCACTACGGCATGTGCGGCCGGGCCTACGACCCCCGCTTCCTCTTCGCCTGGCCCAGCAGCAAGTCCGCCGTCATGGGACCCCAGCAGCTGGCCGGCGTCCTCTCGATCGTCGCCCGCGCCTCCTCCGCCGCGAAGGGGCTGCCCTACGACGACGAGGCCGACGCCGGCCTCCGGGCCATGGTGGAACAGCAGATCGAGTCCGAGTCGCTGCCGATGTTCCTCTCGGGGCGGCTGTACGACGACGGGGTCATCGACCCACGCGACACCAGGACCGTCCTCGGGATGTGCCTGTCAGCGATCCACACGGCCCCGGTCGAAGGCGCGCGCGGCTTCGGCGTCTTCCGGATGTGAGGCAACGGATGATCACCCAACTGCTGGTCGCCAACCGGGGCGAGATCGCCTGCCGGATCTTCCGCACCTGCCGGGAGCTGGGCATCTCCACCGTCGCCGTGTACTCGGACGCCGATGCCGACGCCCTGCACGTACGGGAGGCCGACACCGCCGTACGCCTGCCGGGGGCCGCGCCGGGGGACACGTATCTGCGCGGCGACCTCGTCGTCGCCGCCGCGCTCGCCGCGGGCGCCGACGCCGTGCACCCGGGGTACGGCTTCCTCTCGGAGAACGCCGGGTTCGCCCGGGCCGTGCAGGACGCGGGGCTCGTATGGGTGGGGCCGCCGGTCAAGGCCATCGAGCTGATGGCGTCCAAGACCCGGGCGAAGGAGCTGATGGCCGCTGCCGATGTGCCGCTGCTCGCCCCGGTCGATCCGGGGAGCGCCACGGCCGCGGATCTGCCCCTGCTGCTCAAGGCGGCGGCGGGTGGGGGCGGACGCGGGATGCGGGTCGTGCGGGAACTGGGCTCGCTCCGGCAGGAGATGACCGCAGCCTCCGCCGAGGCAGCCGGTGCCTTCGGGGACGGCGAGGTGTTCGCCGAGCCGTACGTCGAGCGGGGCCGGCACGTCGAGGTCCAGGTCATGGCGGACGGGCAGGGCACGGTGTGGGCGCTCGGCACCCGCGACTGCTCGCTCCAGCGCCGCCACCAGAAGGTCATCGAGGAGGCCCCCGCACCTGGTCTCGACGACGCAGTGCGCGGGCAGCTGCGCGACGCGGCCGTCGCCGCCGCGCACGCGGTGGGCTACCGGGGCGCGGGGACCGTCGAGTTCCTCGTGTCGAGCGAAGGGAAGCCGTACTTCCTGGAGATGAACACCCGGCTCCAGGTGGAACACCCCGTGACGGAAGCGGTGTTCGGCCTCGACCTGGTGGCCCTCCAACTGCGGATCGCGGAGGGCGGGCCCCTGCCCGCCGCCGCACCCCCCGAGCCCTCGGGCCACGCCGTGGAGGCCCGCCTCTACGCCGAGGACCCGGCGCGTGACTGGCAGCCGCAGACCGGAGCACTGCTCACCTTCGACGTGCCCGACGAACCCGGCATCCGCGTCGACACCGGATACACCGGCGGCGACACCATCGGCGTGCACTACGACCCGATGCTCGCCAAGGTCATCGCCCACGCACCCACCCGCGGCGAAGCGGTCCGTCTCCTGGCCCGCGCCCTGGAACGCGCCCGCGTCCACGGCCCGGTCACCAACCGGGAGCTGCTCGTACGCTCCCTGCGCCACCCGGACTTCACCGCCGGGCACCTCGACACCGGTTTCTACGACCGGCACCTGGCCGCCCTGACGGCGACCGGTACCGCCGGCGAGGACTCCGCCCGCCGTCTCGCCGCCACCGCCGCCGCGCTCGCCTCGGCGGCCGGCACGGCCGCGGGCGCGGCGGGCACACCCGGCCCCGCGCGGTTCGGCGCCTGGCGGAACCTGGCCTCCGCACCGCAGACCAGGTGTTACCGCGCCGAGCCCGACGGCACCGGGTACGAGGTCGCCTACCGCACCGGCCGGGACGGCGCCCCGGCCCCCGAAACCGGTGAGCGGGTCCTCGCCGTCCGCCCCGGTGCGGTCACCCTCGAAACCGGCGGCGTGACCCGGCACTTCACCGTCACCCCGCACGGCGACCGGACCTACGTGGACACCACGTCCGGCTCGTACGCCTTCACCGCCCTGCCCCGTTTCACCGACCCCGCCGAACGCACCGAACCCGGCTCCCTGCTCGCCCCCATGCCCGGCACCGTCGTGCGTCTCGCCGACGGGCTCGCGCCGGGAGCGGCCGTCCGGGCGGGGCAGCCCCTGATCTGGCTGGAGGCGATGAAGATGGAGCACCGCATCCTCGCCCCCGCCTCCGGCACGCTCACCGCGCTCCATGCCGCCCCCGGACTCCAGGTCGAGGTCGGCGTCCTGCTCGCGGTCGTACAGGACGCATCCGCCCAGCCGGCGTAGCACGCACACGCACCCCGTACTCCGCACCTGCTCCGAACGCTCCCCGGCACCCGGCACGCCCACCCACCGGCACCGCACCCGGCACGCTCCCGCACCCGCACCCGGCACGCTGCGCACCCGTCGTGCCCCGCGCCCGCATCCGCGCACCAGGAGGAGACGACCTCATGAGCACCGTCCTCGAAACCGAAGAGCACAAGGCCCTGCGCGCAGCCGTCGCCGCACTCGGCAAGCGCTTCGGCCGCGACTACACCACCGCCCTGGCCCGCAAGGGCGAGCACCCCCGCGAGCTCTGGTCCGAGGCGGGCAAGCTCGGCTATCTCGGCGTCAACCTCCCCGAGGAGTACGGTGGCGGAGGCGGCGGCATGGCAGAGCTCTCCATCGTCCTGGAGGAGCTCGGCGCCGCCGGAAGCCCCCTCCTCATGCTGGTCGTCTCCCCGGCGATCTGCGGCACCGTCATCGCCCGTTTCGGCACCGAGGCCCAGAAGCGGACCTGGCTCCCCGGCCTCTCCGACGGCAGCCTGACCATGTCGTTCGGCATCACCGAGCCCGACGCCGGCTCCAACTCGCACCGCATCACCACCACCGCCCGCCGCGACGGCGGGGAGTGGATCCTGAGCGGCCGCAAGGTCTTCATCTCCGGCGTCGACATCTCCGACGCCACACTGATCGTCGGCCGCTCCGAGGACGCGAGGTCCGGCAGCCTCAAACCCTGCCTCTTCATCGTGCCCCGCGACGCGCCCGGCTTCACGCGTACGCCGATCGACATGGAACTACAGGCGGCCGAGAAGCAGTTCGAGCTGGCCCTCGACGACGTACGGCTGCCCGCCGACGCACTCGTCGGTGAGGGGGAGGACGCGGGCCTGCTCCAGCTCTTCGCCGGTCTGAACCCGGAGCGCATCATGGGAGCGGCCTTCGCCATCGGCATGGGCCGCTACGCCGTCGAACGGGCCGTCGACTACGCGAAGAGCCGCACCGTCTGGAAGGGCGTGCCCATCGGCGCGCACCAGGCCATCGCGCACCCGCTCGCCCAGGCGCACATCGAGCTGGAACTCGCCCGCCTGATGATGCAGAAGGCCGCGAAGCTCTGCGACGACGGCGACGACATCGGCGCGGGCGAGGCCGCGAACATGGCGAAGTACGCCGCGGCCGAAGCGTGCGTCAGGGCCGTCGACCAGGCCGTCCACACCCTCGGCGGCAACGGTCTCACCCGTGAATACGGGCTCGCCTCCCTGGTCACGGCCGCACGTGTCTCCCGTATCGCACCCGTGAGCCGCGAAATGATCCTCAACTACGTCTCCCATCAGACCCTGGGCCTGCCGAAGTCGTACTGACGGCTCTCGGCCACGTCCCGGGTCTCCCCATCCGCCCCCGGCAGGGGCGATTCCGGCTCTCCACCCGCGTCGAAGGGGACCACCGTGGTGTTCCACAGCGAGTACGTAGACGTCCAGCCCCTCGAAAGACCCATCCACGAAGCCGTCCTCCAGAACGCGGCGGACTTCGGTGACACACCCGCCCTGATCGACGGCATCAACGGGATGACCGTCACGTACGGCCATCTCGACGCCTTCCACCGGCGCATCGCCGCGTTCCTCGCGGCCGCGGGCCTGCGCAAGGGCGACGTGCTGGCCCTGCACAGCCCGAACACGATCGCCTACCCGCCCGTCTTCTACGGGGCGACCCGAGCCGGCGCCACCGTCACGACGATCCACCCGCTGGCCACCCCCGAGGAGTTCGCCAAGCAGCTCAGGGACTCCGAGGCCCGGTGGATCGTCACCGTCTCCCCGCTCCTCGACGTCGCCCGCCGGGCGGCCGAACTGGCGGGCGGCATCGAGCAGATCTACGTCTGCGACCAGGCCGAGGGCCACACCTCCGTACTCGACATGCTGGGCTCCACCGCCCCCGAACCGGACATCTCCTTCGACCCGGCCGAGGACGTCGCCGTACTCCCGTACTCCTCGGGCACCACCGGCATGCCCAAGGGCGTCATGCTCACCCACCGCTCCATCGCCACCAACCTGGAGCAGCTGCGGCCCTTCGTCCCCCTCGGCGAGCGCGACCGCATCCTGGCCGTGCTGCCCTTCTTCCACATCTACGGGCTGACCGCCCTCATGAACGGGCCGCTGCGCTACGGCGCCACGGTCGTCGTCCTGCCACGCTTCGACCTCGCCCAGTTCCTGGAGACGATCCAGACCCACCGCATCACCGGCCTGTACGTCGCCCCGCCCATCGTCCTGGCCCTCGCCAAGCACCCGCTCGTCGGCGACTACGACCTCTCGTCGCTGGAGTACATCGTCAGCGCCGCCGCACCCCTGGACTCACAACTCGCCGCCGCGTGCAGCACCCGTCTCGGTCTCCCCGCCGTACGGCAGGCGTACGGCATGACGGAGCTCTCGCCCGGCACCCACGTGGTGCCCCTCGGCGAGGAGAACCCGCCGCCCGGCACCGTCGGCAAGCTGCTGCCCGGAACCGAGATGCGGATCGTCTCGCTCACCGACCCCGGCATCGACGTCGGCACAGGCTCCGACGGCGAGATCCTCATCCGCGGCCCGCAGGTGATGAAGGGCTACCTGGGCCGCCCCGAGGCGACCGACGCCATGATCGACGTCGACGGCTGGCTGCACACCGGGGACGTGGGCCGGGTCGACGCGGAGGGCTGGCTGTACGTCGTCGACCGGGTCAAGGAACTGATCAAGTACAAGGGCTACCAGGTCGCCCCCGCAGACCTCGAGGCCCTCCTCCTCACCCACCCCTCGATCGCCGACGCCGCGGTCATCGGGGTGCACGACGCCGACGGCAACGAGGTCCCCAAGGCGTACGTGGTCCGGGGGCCCGGTGCCGAAGACCTCACGGCCGAGGGCGTCATCGCCTACGTCGCCGACCGGGTCTCGCCGTACAAGAAGGTCCGGCAGGCCGAGTTCATAGAGGCGGTGCCGCGTGCGGTGTCCGGCAAGATCCTGCGGCGCGAACTGCGCGACCGGGAGAGGCAACGATGACCCCGGCACCTCCGCCCCACGACCGGGAGAAGCATCGATGACCATGGCACCCCCCGCCCACGACCGGGGCATCACCACCCTCACCCTCGACTCCCCGGCCAACCGCAACGCGCTCTCCGCGACGCTGGTGGGTGAGCTGTCCGAGGCGCTGGCCGGGTGCGCGGGCGACGACTCGGTGCGCGCGGTCGTGCTCACCCACACCGGCAACACGTTCTGCGCGGGCGCCGACCTGACCGCACCCCCCGAACCGGCCGCCTTCGTCGCCCTGATGCGGGCGATCGTCGCCCTGCCCAAACCCGTCGTCGCCCGCGTCACCGGCCACGTCCGGGCCGGCGGGCTCGGGCTCCTCGGGGCCTGTGACATCTCGGCGGCGGGACCCGACGCCACCTTCGCCCTCACCGAGTCCCGCCTGGGCCTCGCCCCCGCCGTCATCTCCCTGCCCCTGCTGCCACGCCTGGAGCCGCGCGCAGCCGCCCGCTACTACCTCACCGGGGAACGCTTCGACGCGGAGGAGGCCGCCCGCATCGGCCTCATCACGCTGGCCGCCGGTCCCGAGGACGTGGACAAGGCGCTCGTACCGGTACTGGACGGACTGCGCAGGGCGTCACCGCAGGGGCTGGCGGCTTCGAAGGAGCTGGTCACGGCTACTGTGCTGAGGAGTTTCGACAGTCACGCCGAAGACCTCATCGCCCGCTCCGCGGCGCTCTTCGCCTCCGACGCGGTACGGGAGGGGATGACGGCCTTCCTGGAACGACGGGATCCCGCATGGGTGCTGTGACGACCCCGAAGCAGGACAGGAGCCGCGCCACCCGGCAGCGGCTCCTGGCGTCGGCGGTGGCCTGCCTGGCCGAACACGGCTGGGCGGGCTCCACGGTCACCGTCGTCGCCGAGCACGCCGGGGTCTCGCGGGGAGCCGCCCAGCACCACTTCCCGACCCGCGAGGACCTGTTCACCGGCGCCGTCGAGTACGTCGCCGAGGAGCGCTCCGCCGCCCTGCGCGCCCTGCCCGTCCAGGGCCGCGCGGCGGTGATCGCCGCCCTGGTCGACCTCTACACCGGCCCGCTCTTCCGCGCCGCGCTCCAGCTCTGGGTCGCCGCCTCGAACGAAGCCCAACTGAGGCCCCGTGTCACCGAACTGGAGGCCCGCGTCGGCCGCGAGACCCACCGCATCGCCGTGGAACTCCTGCGCGCCGACGAGACCCGACCCGGCGTGCGCGAGACGGTGCAGGGCCTCCTCGACATGGCCCGCGGCCTGGGCCTCGCAAACGTCCTGACCGACGACACGGTGCGGCGGGAGAAGGTCGTCGCGCAGTGGGCGGCCCTCGTGGGCGAGGCGCTGGGCTGAGGAGGCGCAACCCTAGGGTTGCTCCTCGCCGATGTTTGTGCAACCCTGGGGTTGCACTCAATTCATCGGCGTGAGCGAAGGAGACTTCTCGTGAACGAGGACCGGATCGAACGCGAAACCCTGATCGAGGCTTCCCAGGAGCGGGTCTGGTCCCTGGTGACCCAGCCCGGTTTCTGGGTGGCCGAAGACACGGCCCCGCTCGGCCCGGTGGCCGAGGAGGGCGGGACGACGGTCGTAAAGAACGCCGAGTACGGCGACTTCCCCGTGCGTGTGGAGACGGTCGAGCCGCAGACGTACGTGGCATACCGCTGGGCCAGCGCGTTCCCCGGCGCGGGGCTGCGCGAGGGCAACAGCACTCTCGTGGAGTTCACCCTGGTGCCGGAGGGCGGGTCGACACGCCTGCGCGTCGTGGAGAGCGGTTTCGCGGCCCTGGCCGGGTCCGACGAACTCCGCAGCAAGGCGGTGGAGGACAACACCAGCGGCTGGCCGCAGGTGCTGGACGCGTTCAGGACGCGCGCCGAAGGGGAGCGGGTGTGACGGACGGGCGCCACGAGGCCGCCGAGGACGTCGACGGCGTCCTCGGCGCCCTGGCCGATCCGATGCGGCGCCGGATACTCGACCTGCTCGCCGCGCAGGGGGAGGCCACCGCGACGGCACTCGCCGAAGCGCTGCCCGTCTCACGGCAGGCGGTGGTCAAACACCTCACCGTCCTGGACGCCGCCGGACTCGTCTCCGGCCGGAGGGCGGGACGCGAGGTGCGGTACGCGGTGCGGCCCGCCGCCCTGGACGCCACGGCGCGATGGATGGCCGCGCTCGCCGGCGAGTGGGACCAGCGCCTCGACCGCCTCAGGCGCACGGCCGAGGCGGCGGAGCGGGACGCGACCTGAGGCGCGTGCCCGTTCCGGCGCCTGGGCGCCCCGAGGTCAGTTGCCCAGGTCCGCGAGCTGGTCGTACCCGTCGATCGAGCGGGGGTCGCGCGAGCCCGGGCCGATGTACGTCGCCGAGGGGCGTACCAGGCGGCCCGTGCGCTTCTGCTCCAGGATGTGCGCCGACCAGCCCGCCGTGCGGGCGCAGCTGAACATCGACGTGAACATGTGCGCCGGGACCTCGGCGAAGTCCAGCACGATCGCCGCCCAGAACTCGACGTTCGTCGCCAGGACACGGTCCGGGCGCCGTGCGTGGAGCTCCTCCAGCGCGGCCTTCTCCAGTGCCTCCGCGACCTCGAAGCGCGGGGCGGCCAGCTCACGGGCCGTGCGGCGCAGGACGCGGGCGCGGGGGTCCTCGGCGCGGTAGACGCGGTGGCCGAAGCCCATGAGGCGCTCGCCCTTGTCCAGCGCCTGCTTCACGTACGCCGAGGCGTCGCCGGTCCGTTCGATCTCCTCGATCATGCCGAGGACCCGGGACGGCGCACCGCCGTGGAGCGGGCCCGACATGGCGCCCACCGCCCCGGACAGCGCCGCCGAGACGTCCGCGCCGGTCGACGCGATGACACGGGCGGTGAACGTCGAGGCGTTCATGCCGTGTTCGGCGGCCGACGTCCAGTACGCGTCGACGGCCTTGACGTGCTTCGGGTCCGGCTCGCCGCGCCAGCGGATCATGAACCGTTCGACCACGGACCCGGCCTTGTCGATCTCGCTCTGCGGGACCATCGGCCGACCCTGGCCGCGGGCCGACTGGGCGACGTACGACAGGGCCATCACGGCCGCCCGCGCCAGGTCGTTGCGCGCGGTCTCCTCGTCGATGTCGAGCAGCGGCTTCAGACCCCACACCGGGGCCAGCATGGCGAGTGCGGACTGCACGTCGACCCGGATGTCACCGGAGTGCACGGGGATCGGGAAGGGCTCGGCGGGCGGCAGGCCGGGGTTGAACGCCCCGTCCACCAGCAGGCCCCAGACGTTGCCGAACGACACATGGCCGACGAGGTCCTCGATGTCGACGCCGCGGTAGCGGAGCGAGCCGCCTTCCTTGTCGGGTTCGGCGATCTCCGTCTCGAACGCGACGACTCCTTCAAGTCCGGGTACGAAGTCGGACATCGGGCGGCTCCCTCGACTCGGCGGCTGTGTGCAGGCCACGAAGGCCTGTGCACGATACTGGCGGGTTACCACGACGCGGGGAAGGGTGACGTCCGGCACAGCCCGCGCGGCTCGCGGGCCGGCGATCGCGCCCTCCCCGCGGGGAAACCGGTCCGCTGCGGCAGGATGGCCCCGTGCCCACAGCAGATGCCACTCCGTCCTCCGCTTCCGCCTCCTCTCGCGTCCCGTCATCCGATTGCACCACCGATCCGGCCACGATGCGCGAGCAGTACCGCTCCGAGGACTTCACCGAGAAGGATCTCGCCGCGGACCCCATGGCCCAGTTCGCCCGGTGGTTCCGCCAGGTCGCCGGGGGCGGCGCGCTCCACGAGCCGAACGCGATGGTGGTCTCCACGGCCGACACCCGGGGCCGCCCGTCCTCCCGGACGGTGCTGCTGAAGCACTACGACGAGCGCGGGTTCGTCTTCTTCACCAACTACGGCTCCCGCAAGGGCCGCGAGCTGACGGCGAACCCGTACGTCTCGCTGCTCTTCCCCTGGCACCCGCTCGCCCGTCAGGTCATCGTGACCGGATCCGCGGTCCGTGTCGGACGCGACGAGACGGTGGCGTACTTCCGTACCCGCCCCCACGGCTCCCAGCTGGGCGCCTGGGCGAGCGACCAGTCGACCGTGATCGGCTCCCGGCAGGAGCTCGTCGACCGCTACGAGGAGCTCGCGGCCCGCTACCCGGAGGGCGAGAAGGTCCCGGCGCCGCCGCAGTGGGGCGGCTTCCGCGTCGTGCCGGAGGCGATCGAGTTCTGGCAGGGCCACGAGAACCGGCTGCACGACAGGCTGCGGTACGTCCGGGAGAGCCCGGACGCCGACTGGCGCGTGGAGCGCCTCTGCCCCTGACGCGCCGGGTCGTCAGCCCGCGGACCCGCCGGACGGCCCGGTGGACGTCGGCAGGAGCCGCACCAGGTCCAGGAGGTCGGCCTCGGTGATCTCCTGGCCCAGGAACACCGTCCGGTACACGACGTACCCGATCCAGCTGTCCACGATCGCGTCCAGCGGGAGCCCCTCCGGCAGCCCGCCCCGGGCCACGCCGTTCCGCATCAGCCGCGCGGCGGGCTTGGCGTGGGCCCGCAGAAGGTCCCGCAGGTCCGCCCGCCCGGCCTCGCCGCGCTCGGTCAGCGCACCCGTCACCACACCGGGGTCGCCCAGCAGCGTCAGGGTCCGCACCAGATTCCGCAGCCAGAGCAGCGCGTCCTCGCGCACGTCGCCCGTGTCGGGGGCCGGGCCCGGGGCGAGCCGGTCGGCGACCGCCTCGGTGATCACCGCGGCCTTGTTCGGCCACCAGCGGTAGACCGTCATCCGGGCGACCCCGGCCCGTGTGGCGATGCGGTCCATCGTCACGCCCCTGTAGCCGAGCTCGGCCACCAGCTCGCGCGTGGCCGCAAGGACGGCCTCATGGGCGTCCGGGTCGCGGTGCGGGCCGCGGCGCGGGCGCGAGGCGGCGGGGGATTCGGCGTCCATGGAACCTCCGGAGCAGGACGGCTGGGGCGCAGCCGGAATATTTAGACTGTACGTACTGTCTAGTCTAGTGTCACCCGGCACATCTCAGCGTGGAGGTTCAATCATGGAAGACCGGTTCAGCGGCAAGGTCGTCCTCATCACCGGCGGCGGCTCGGGCCTCGGCCGCTCGGCGGCCGTACGCGTCGCGTCCGAAGGCGCCAGGCTGGCCCTCGTCGACGTCAGCGAGCAGGGCCTCGCGGAGACGGCGGCCGAGGTGGAGAAGACCGCCCCCGGCGCGGAGGTCCTGCGGATCACCGCCGACGTCAGCTCCGAGGCGGACGTGCGGCGGTACGTCACCGCCACGGTGGAGGCCTACGGACGCATCGACGGCTTCTTCAACAACGCCGGCATCGAGGGCAAGCAGAACCTCACCCAGGACTACGGCACCGACGAGTTCGACCGCGTCGTCTCGATCAACCTCCGCGGCGTCTTCCTCGGCCTCAAGTACGTGCTCCCGGTCATGAAGGGCCAGGGTTCCGGCTCCGTCGTGAACACGGCCTCCGTCGGCGGCATACGAGGTGTGGGCAACCAGTCCGGCTACGCGGCGGCCAAGCACGGAGTCGTCGGCCTCACCCGCAACTCCGGTGTGGAGTACGGCCGGTTCGGCGTCTCGGTCAAGGCGATCGCCCCCGGAGCCATCATGACCCCGATGGTCGAGGCATCGCTGAAGCAGATCGACGCGGACAACTGGGAGAAGGCCGGCGAGGCATTCGTCAGTGTCAACCCGATGAAGCGCTTCGGCAGGCCCGAGGAGGTCGGCAACCTGGTCGCCTTCCTGCTCTCCGAGGAGTCGGGCTTCATCAACGCCACGGTCGTCCCGATCGACGGCGGCCAGTCCGAGCAGTACTGATTTCTCCCTGCCCGGAGAACGCGGAAACCCGCAGGCTCTGGTCCCTCCTCGCGGAGGAGCCGGCCGGACTTACCGGCGAGCCTGCGGGTCGGTGACTGCTTGGGTTTCGGCAGACAGCCTGCCGAGGTGCACTGTGTGCGACGACGGGCTGTCAGCCCGCAGCCACCTCACGAATCCGATAAGACTGCACTTTTCGGATCACCTCCTTTCAGCGTGTGCCCACAGCCTAGGAACGTCCCCACAGCCGCACAAGTGAATTAACGGGACCCCGGTGGAGGCCGGATTTCCGGGAAGTGGACGTGTGGTGGCCCACGTTCGAGTTCAATGGTCTGACGTGCGGCAATGCGGAGCGCGAAGCGGAATACGTCCTGCGGGAGGTACGGAGTGAGTGCGTCCAGGAGCACCGGGACCACCGACGCGCTCGGGCCCGACGAGGACCCCGGACGCGAGCCGTCGGCGACGGCGATTCCGGGGTCGAGGCTTCTCGCCGCACTGCTGGACGGGATGGACGCCGCGCTCTGCGCGTTCGACGCCCACGGCACCATCACCCACTGGAACCGCGAGGCCGAACGCATCCTCGGCTGGACCGCCGCCGAGGCCGTCGGACGACGCGGTTTCGCGGGGTGGGCCGTGCGGAGCGCGGACGCGGGGGACGTGCGGCGGCGGCTGCTGGCCGTCATGGACGCATCCGGGCGGCAGGTCGACGAGTTCGCGCTGCTGCGCAAGGACGGCGGGCGCGTCCTCGTACGGACCCAGTCGTCGGGGGTGCGCGGCGAGGACGGGAAGCCCGCCGGGGTGTACTGCGCGTTCAGCGAGGTGCACGCGCAGATCGATCTGGAGCGGTCCATCGCACTCAGCGAGGCCCTGTTCGAGGACGCGTCCTGGGGAGTGGTCCTCGTCGACGTGGACCTGCGCCCGACCGTGGCCAACGCCTACGCGGCCCGGGCGCTGGGCGGCGGGCGCACCGCGTTGCTGGGGCGCCCGCTGGGCGAGCTGATCGTGCAGGGCGTCGAGGACCTGGAGGGCGCGCTGCAGCACGTCCTCGCCGAGGGTTCCCCCGCCGCTCCGGCCGAGCTGTGGGTGACCCTGAGGACCCCGGAAGGTGACCGGCGCCGCTGCTGGCGCAGCGGGTTCCTGAGGCTGGCCTCGCCGCTGGCGGAGGAACCCGTGCCGCTCGGGGTCGGCTGGCTGTTCCGGGACATCACGGCCGCGAAGCTCGCGGAGCAGGACGCCGACCGGGTGCGCTTCCGCGCGAACCAGTCGCACCGGGCGGCCCGCCAGGCGGCGGAGTGCGAGGACCCGATGGAGGCGGCGACCACGGCGCTGGACTACGCCCTGGCGGGGTTCGCGGACCACGCCGTGGTCGATCTGCTGGTGGATCTGGTGGCGGGGGAGCGGCTCGTACGGGCCGTCGCGACGCCGTCCGACGCGCCGGGGCCCTGCCTGCCGGTCCCCGGCGGCCCGCTCCCGGTGCGGTACGCGCCGGGGCACCCGGCCCTCCAGTCGGTGGAGCGCACGGGCTCCGTCCGTGCCGCGGCTCCCGCGGGTGCGGGCGTGGCGTGGGCCGTGGAGCGCCAGTGGCCGGGCGGCTCGGCGCACGCCCTGTGCGCGGTGCTGCGGAGCCGGGGGAGGACGCTCGGGGTGGTCACGTTCCTGCGCGCGGCGAACCGCGGCGCGTTCGAACGCCCCGACGTGACGTACGCGGAGAGCGTGGCGGCGCGGGTCGCCGCAGCGGTCGACCTGGCCCGGCTGACGGCGGGGCCGGACGCCTGAGGGCCTCGGGCGCGGGGCCGCCGTGCCTGCTCAGTGCCGGTAGAAGATGCGGTCGCCGTACTCCCGCATCACACGCCCGTTCCACTCGTGCCCGCCGTCGACGTTGCCCGAGCGCAGCATCGGCGGCTCGACGCCCCGGGCGACGAGCTCCTCCGCCGCGGTGGCCATCATGGCCTGCATCAGCGCGCTGGTGACGACGGTCGAAGCCGGTGCGAACGGAGCCTCGACGCCCTCCGCCCGCAGCTCCGCGTCACCGATCGCGATCTTGCTGTCCAGCACGATGTCGCAGTGGTCCCTCAGGAATCCGCCCGAGACGTGGCGCGACCTGGTGCCCGTCGTGTAGGCGACCGAGGTGACCCCGACGACCGTCAGCCCGAGTGCCCGCGCGTTCTGCGCCATCTCCACGGGCAGCGCGTTGCGCCCGGACAGCGAGATGATCACGAGGAGGTCGCCGGCGCGGGCGGGGCTGGAGTCGAGCACGGCACTCGCGAGACCGTCCACCCGCTCCAGCGCGGAGCCGAGCGTGGCGGGCATGACGTCCACCCCGACGGTGCCGGGTACGGCGAGCAGGTTCATCAGGGCCAGGCCGCCCGCCCGGTAGACGACGTCCTGGGCGGCGAGCGAGGAGTGCCCGGCCCCGAAGGCGAAGAGCCGGCCGCCCGCGGCGACGGTGTCGGCGATCGCGGACCCCGCGGCGGCGATCGACGCGGACTCCTCGTCGCGCACCCGCTCCAGCAGGCCGATCGCTGCGTCGAAGAACTGACCGGCGAGCTTGCTGTCGCTCATCGAGGAGGCCTTTCCTGCGGGTGTGGGGGCCCGTGCGGTGCCCGTGTCGCGGATCACGTTGCGGTCTGGACCAGTGGGCTGTCAATAGCGCTCGGGACGGTCCGCGGGCCCGGACTCCCGACGCCGGGGCATGCTTGTCGGTGCTATACGTCAGAATTGGTGCAGGGCCATCGCACGACGACTTCATGTCACAGCATCGAGGGGCACGTATGTCCGGACTGATCGACACAACGGAGATGTATCTCCGCACCATCCTCGAGCTCGAAGAGGAAGGCGTGGTCCCCATGCGCGCCCGGATCGCCGAGCGTCTGGACCAGAGTGGTCCGACGGTCAGCCAGACGGTCGCGCGCATGGAGCGGGACGGCCTGGTGCAGGTCGCGGGTGACCGCCACCTGGAGCTGACCGACGAGGGGCGCCGACTGGCCACACGGGTCATGCGCAAGCACCGGCTCGCCGAGTGCCTGCTCGTCGACGTCATCGGGCTGGAGTGGGAACAGGTCCACGCCGAGGCGTGCCGCTGGGAACACGTGATGAGCGAAGCCGTCGAGCGCCGGGTTCTGGAGCTCCTGCGGCACCCGACCGAGTCCCCGTACGGAAATCCGATCCCGGGCCTGGAGGAGCTGGGCGAGCAGTCCGAGGCCGATCCGTTCCTGGACGAGGGCATGGTGAGCCTGGCCGAGCTCGACCCGGGCACAGAGGGCAAGACCGTGGTGGTGCGCCGGATCGGCGAGCCGATCCAGACCGACGCACAGCTGATGTACACGCTGCGGCGAGCGGGCGTGCAGCCCGGCTCGGTCGTCAGCGTCACGGAGTCGGCCGGCGGGGTGCTGGTCGGTTCCAGCGGCGAGGCGGCCGAGCTCGCCGCGGACGTCGCCTCGCACGTCTTCGTCGCGAAGCGCTGACCTGCGGCTGTGCATGTGTACGGGCCCCTGCCGCACATGCATGCACCGGTGCGGATGCACGTGCAGATGTGAGCCGGTAAGCCCGCTTTCTGTTTTCCGCCCGGAATCGCAGCGCCCGGGCGAAACGCGTGCCAGGCTGTGGCCACGCATATGGCCTGGGGGCGTCGGCAGGGGGCTGCCGCGCGGTCGGGGAGGGAGCAGGGGATGCGCCCGTCTTACTGGCGCGTGCGCCATGAGGTGACAGCCGGGTTCTCCGTCGCCCTCCCGCGTCCTCACGCACTCCTCCCTGCCGGCGGCTCCCCGCCTCCTCCCGCCCCCCTGAGCGCCCTCCCGTGTGCGGGGGCCCTCCCGCCAGCCGGCGCCTCCCTGCTCCCCGGCGTCGCCGTCGCGGCCGTGAGTCGCCCGGGCGGCGCCCCCGCGCGTCCTGGAGCCTTTCCGGAGACCGGAAGGACCGCCCCCTGGGCCCGCCCCGATCACGGGCCGACGTGTTCCGGAACAGCGAGCGGCCCCGGCGTCCGAAGGCGCCGGGGCCGGTCCTCCCCTGTGCTGACCTGGAGCCCCGAGCTCTCGAAGTCAGTCCCCGCGGACCCCTGTCCCCGAGTGGTCCGCTTCCCGGAGAAGGTCTCCCCAGGGGAGCCGTCGTCAATCCCGAAGTGTTGTCACCCGAACGTGGGAAGTTCCGAGCCGGAAGCAAGTTTTCGAATAAGAGTTCGATAGTCTGCCTCGCACGAAGACGCGGTGACCGAGGACCAGAAGGAGGTGCCAGAACCTATGGTGCGGCGCATCGATGTGACCGGATCGGGCGGCCTACGCCTCGCGGCCTGGGAGTTCGCCGATCCGCCCAAAGGGAGCGTGGAGGCCGAGCAGGCTCCCGGGATCTTAATGCTGCACGGGCTGATGGGCCGGGCCACGCACTGGGCCTCCACCGCCCGCTGGCTCTCCGAACGCCACCGGCCCGTCGGCCTCGACCAGCGGGGCCACGGGCGCAGCGGCAAGCCCGCCGACGGCCCGTACACCCGCGACGCCTACGTCGCGGACGCGGAGGCCGCGATCGAACAGCTCGGCCTCGCCCCCGTCACCCTCATCGGGCACTCGATGGGTGCGCTCACCGCGTGGCAGCTCGCCGCGAAGCGCCCCGATCTCGTCAAGGCGCTGATCATCTGCGACATGCGTGCCTCCGCCCTCGGGGCGGCCTCGCAGCGTGAGTGGGAGGACTGGTTCGACTCCTGGCCGCTCCCCTTCGCGACGCTCGCCGACGTACGGAAGTGGTTCGGCGAGGACGACCCCTGGGTGGAGCGGCCCAACCCCTCCCGCGGTGAGTTCTTCGCCGAGGTGATGGCCGAGGGCCCCGACGGCTGGAGGCCCGTCTTCTCCCAGGAGCAGATGCTGACGTCCCGGGCGACCTGGGTCCACGACGCCCACTGGGAGGAGCTGGCGCAGGTGCGATGCCCCACCCTGGTCCTGCGGGGCATCGAGGGAGAGCTGGGCAGGGCCGAGGCCCAGGAGATGGTCCGTGTCCTGCCGCGCGGGCAGTACGCGGAGGTGGAGGACGCCGGCCATCTCGTCCACTACGACCGGCCGGAGGGCTGGCGCAGGGCGGTGGAACCCTTCCTGGAGCGGCTCGCGGGGGGCTTCCGGGACGACCGGGAACCCGTCAGCCCCTGAACCCCCGGCGCCCCATGCCTGCGTCCCAGCCGCAGTGCGCCCGTACGTCCGCGCGGGGTGCCGGAGGCCCCACCCCCGGCACGCCCCGTCGCCCCGGGTCCTCAGCCCTTGCTGACCGCGGCCAGGATCTCCGGGAGCCGGTTCGCCGTACGGGGCGCCGCCAGACGTACGCCCAGCCAGCCGATGAACGTCCCGTACAACGCTCCGACCGGCAACAGCAGCCACAGCATGTCCTGGTGGTCCGCCACGTGCAGCCAGACCGTCAGCCCGATCACCGGGCCGCTGAGCACCGCGGCCGCCACCATGCCGCCGAGGACGGAGATCCAGGCGAGCCCGGCCTGCCCCGGCACGACGTTCTTGAAGGCCCCGTCCTGCGGAATCGAGTACGGGAACAACGCCGACGCCAGCGCGCCCGTCGCCAGCATCGCGCCGAGCAGGGCGAACGACAGACCCATGACCCCCGGCAGCGCCGCCCAGTCCCCGAGGACCCCAGCGGTCACCACCGTCACCAGGACCGTGTACGGCAGGGTGATCAGCAGCAGTGCCAGGGCCCGCGCACGCAGTTCGACATAGGCGTCCCGGGTCGAGGAGACCGACAGCGCCACCATCCAGAAGGCGGAGGTGTCCTGCCCGAACTGGTTGTACATCTGCATGCCGAGCATTCCGGCCGCGAAGCACGCGAAGTAGACCGAACCCGACCCCTGCACCGCGTTGAGGACCGGCACGATCAGGCCGACGGCCAGAGCCGTCACCCACGCCGACTTGGTCTTCGGATCCCGCACGACATACCGCAGGCTCCGCTGCATCACCGTGCCCGTACGCCCCTCGGGGAGCAGCGGGAAGCGCCCGGAGCGGTCCGCGCCCGCCCGGCCGGCCGACGGTTCGGCCGCGGCGATCGTGGAACCGTCCGGAGCCGTCATCAGCTGCACCAGGCTCCGCTGCCACATCCACATGAGGCCGCCCAGCGCGAGCACCGAGAGCAGCAACTGCCCCAGCGCCGCCCCGTACGCCCCGTCGGAGGCGGACTCCACCGCCCCGAGCGCGGACGCCGGCGGCAGCCAGCGCACCACGTCCGCCACCGGTGCGAGCGAGGACACCCCGCCCGCGCTGCCCAGGCGCTGGACGCCGAAGTTGACGAACTGGATGCCCACCGCGATCACCAGCCCGCTGAGCACCGCGAGGTCGCGGCCCTTGCGCGACGTCAGCAGCCGGACGTTGGCCGTGGCGACGGACCGCGCCAGCGCCACGCAGACCAGCAGCGTCAGAGGCACGGCGATCACCCCGAACAGCACCGCGACCGCGCCGTGCGCCACCGCGATCACCGAGCCGAGGACCAGGGTGAGTGTGAAGAGCGGCCCGACGCCGATCAGTGAGGCCGTCAGCAGCGCACCGATCAGCGGACGGGGCCGCAGCGGCAGCATCACCAGCCGGCTCGGGTCCAGGGTCTCGTCGCCGCTGGGGAAGAACAGCGGCATCACCGCCCAGCCCACCGCCACCACCGCCGTCAGCAGCACCACCAGGGTGCCCGCCTGCGCATGGCCGCGGAGCGCGACGAGGCCGATCACCTGGACCGCCGCGAGCAGCACGGTGACGACGAGGGACACGACATAGGCGGCCCGCCGCCCGGCCGACAGGCGCAGCCCGTTGCGCAGCAGCGTCAGCTTGAGCTTCACGAGGACGGGGACGAGGCCCTGACCGCGTACGGCCGGGACGGCGGTGTCCGCGGGGGCGTCCAGCACCGTCATCGGGCACCGCCGAGCCAGTCCAGGGACTCCCCGGTGTCCCGGACGCCCGCGCCGACCAGTTCGAGGAAGGCGTCCTGGAGCGAGGCGGCGTCACCGCGTACCTCGGCCAGTGTGCCCTGGGCCCGGATCCGCCCCGCGGCCATGACGGCCACCCAGTCGCAGAGGGACTCGACGAGCTCCATCACATGGCTGGAGAAGACCACGGTCGCCCCGGAACGGGTGTAGCGCTCCAGCACCCCGCGGATCGTCTGCGCCGACACCGGGTCGACGCCCTCGAACGGCTCGTCGAGAAAGAGGACTTCAGGGTTGTGCAGCAGTGCGGAGGCCAGTCCGATCTTCTTCCGCATGCCGGTCGAGTAGTCCACGACCAGCTTGTTCTGGGCGCCCGCGAGGTCCAGGACGTCGAGCAGCTGGGTGGCCCGCTTGTCCACCTCGGCGCCCGGAAGCCCGCGCAACCGGCCACTGTAGCTCAGGAGTTCACGGCCCGACAGCCGCTCGAAGAGCCGCAGGCCCTCCGGGAGCACCCCGATCCGGGACTTCACCTCGACCGGGTCCCGCCACACGTCATGGCCGGCCACCTCGATCCTGCCCATGTCGGGCCTGAGCAGCCCGGTCACCATCGAGAGGGTGGTGGTCTTCCCCGCGCCGTTGGGGCCCACCAGGCCGATGAACTTGCCCGCGGGCAGCTCCAGATCGATCCCGGCGACGGCGACCTGCTCCCCGAACCGCTTCCAGAGTCCCTCCACCCGCACGGCGGGAGATGGCGCCCGAGCCACACCCGCCGTGTCCGTCCCGCCCGCACTGTCCGCCTGGTCCGGCATGGCCCTGCCCTTCTGATGTCCCCGCGTGTGGGGACCACCCTACGAAAGGCGTGTCCGGGCGTCTGCCGCCTCCCGGGCGCAGGCGTACGCGAGGGGGCTGATCAGCTCGTCCGCGTCGGGCAGCCGCTGGTTGGCGCGGGAGGGGCGGCGGGCCCACTGCACGGCGCCGCGCCCCGCCAGCCGGGTCGGCGGCCCGGCCACGTAGTCGCCCTCGCCACGCCCCACGATGCCGATCGCCCCGGCGTCCCACCCCAGTCGCCGTACGAGCCCGGGTGCCTCGGCGGCTGCGCCCGGCAGCGCGAAGAACAGCATCCGGCGGTCCGGGGTGCGGGTCACCGGGCCGAGGGAGAGGCCCATCCGGTCCATCCGCGCCAGGGCCAGGAAGCCGGCGGACTCCGGGACGTCCAGGGCGTCGAAGGTCCGGCCGGAGGGCATGAGGACCGAAGACTCCGGCTGCCTGGACCACATCCGGCGGGCCGCGGCGGCGCTGCCCGTCGCCCGCTCCGCCCAGTCCGGCCGAGTGGGGTGGGCTCCGGGAGCGGGGCAGCCGGCGTCACCGCACGAGCAGTGCTCGGTCCCGCCGACGGCTTCGAGCCAGGTGCCCGGGAACACGTCCCAGTGCCGCTCCTGGGCGTACCAGGCCGCGGCTTCGAGCAGCTGTTCACCTCGCTGTCGGGGGACCTGGCGGGCTTCCGTCACTCCGATGGGCTCTTCCACGCCCGGTCAACTACCGGCGCCATCAGGGGTTACGGGCGAACGCGCGTCGACGGTGGGGGATCGATCCTGCACGCGGGGCGCACGGATGCATGGACGGGGGCGCGTGGGAGAAAGCGGACCGGTGTGCGGGTAACGGTCTGCAGGACTTCGCCAACTCGCCACCAGTCGTACCCGATACAGATGAATATGCGCATTTCTCGTGCCGTGCCGGGCAGTGATGCCTTCACTGAATCACTGCGGTCCCAGGGGGAAAAATGGCAGCCAGGCCTCTCGTCGCCCGCCAGCCGAACGAACGGCTCCAGACGCTCATCCAGGAGGCGGCGTGTTCCAACGCCGGTCTCGCACGCCGGGTCAACATGGCGGGGGCGGAGCGGGGGCTCGACCTCCGCTACGACAAGACCTCCGTGGCCCGCTGGCTGCGCGGACAGCAACCACGCGGCAGAGCGCCGGGAATCATCGCCGAGGCGATCGGGCGCAAACTCGGCCGCACGGTCACGATCGACGAGATCGGCATGGCCAACGGCAAGAGCCTGGCCTCCGGCATCGGTCTGCAGTTCGCGCCCACCGTGCTCGGCGCCGTGGAGCAGGTCTGCGAGCTGTGGCGCAGCGACGTGGGTCGCCGCGACCTGCTGTCAGGGTCGGCGGTGGCCGCCTCCGCACTGGTCGAGCCGAGCCGTGACTGGCTGATCACGGGCGCCGATCCGCAGGTGGCGCGGTCGACGGGCAGCAGGGTCGGCATGCCGGACGTGGCGGCGGTGCGGGCGACGACGGCCGCGCTCGTCGACCTGGACCACCGCTTCGGCAGCGGACACGTGCGGCCCGTCCTGGTGCACTACCTCAACAGCGTGGTGTCCGGGCTCCTTTCGGGCTCGTACCGGGAATCGGTCGGCCGCGAGCTGTTCGGTGCCGCCGCCCGGCTCACCGAGCTCGCCGGGTACATGGCCGTCGACACGGGCCAGCCGGGGCTGGCCCAGCGGTACTACATCCAGGCGCTGCGTCTGGCCCAGGCCGCGGGCGACCGTGCGTACGGGGGCTATGTACTGGCGGCGTCGATGAGCCACCTCGCGGCCCAGCTCGGCAACCCGCGTGAGATCGCCCAGCTCGCGCGGGCCGCGCAGGAGGGCGCGCGGGGGCGGGTGACGCCGCGCGCCGAGGCGATGTTCCACGCGGCGGAGGCCCGGGGCCACGCGCTGATGGGCGACGCCCGCACCTGCCAGGCCGCGGCGGGCCGGGCGCTGACCGCGCTGGAGCAGGCCGACCCGGACAAGGGCGACGACCCTGTCTGGATCACCCACTTCGACGCGGGTTACCTCGCCGACGAACTCGCGCACTGCCACCGGGACCTGGGGCAGGCCGAACCTGCGGCCCGCAGGGCGAAGGAGGCCCTGGCGGCCCTCCCGGCCTCCCGGACCCGGCGCCGGGGCATCGGCCTGGTGCTGCTGGCCACGGCGCAGGTGCAGCAGCGCGAGGTGGAGCAGGCGTGCCACACGGGGCTGCGGGCGATGGAACTTCTGGGCACGGTGCGCTCCAGCCGGGGTGCCGAATATCTCGACGACCTCCAGCAGCGGTTCGAGCCGTACGCGGACGAGCCCGCGGTCCGAGAGTTCGGCGCCAGGCTGGAGCTCCAGGCCGCCTGACCTGCCCCGCGGACGAGTCGACCATGATCAGCGCCGGGTGCGCCTCAGGTGTTACCCGCCGTGTGAAGGGGTGGTGAGCGCTCCTGGGCGCTTGGCGCCGGGCTTCGCGCACCCGGTAGCGTGAGCCGACGATTCCATAGGTTCACACGTAGGAGTCCCGGTGACGCAGAGCGGACAGGGTGACGAGCGGCAGCTTCCCGCTGTACAGCCCGCGCACGAAGGTGTCGTGCTGCCCGCGGAGGGTGGTGCCCCCTGGTACCCGGCGGGGCCGGCGGGCGGGCAGCAGGACCAGGCCGCCCCCGCGGGCGCGCAGCCGTGGGGCCGGCCCTGGGGGCCCGAGGACCCCCACCAGGACGGCCCGCCACCGGGGCAGCTGCCACCGGAGCAGCAGCAGGGCGCGTACCAGCAGCCGCAGCACGGGCAGTACCAGCAGCAGCCGCAGCAGTACGGGGCGCAGCAGTACGCGCCACAGCAGGACGCCTACCACCAGAACTCCTACCAGCAGCAGGACCCGTACCAGCAGCCGGATCCGTACCAGCAGACGCCGCAGCCGTATGCCCAGCCTCTGCCGCCCGAGGCCGTTCCGGGGCAGGGCACGCTCCCGGGCGGGGACGCGGACGCCACGCAGTACATCGCGCCCGTCCCGGGCGGCTCCCTGCCCGGTGGGCTGCCGGCCGAGAGCCCGGCGGAGGCCACCCAGCACCTGGCGCAGTCCGGCCCCCACGCGCAGCCGTCCGACGCCGACGCGACCCAGTACATACCCCCGGTGCCCGGCGGCGCTCCGTACGGGATACGGCCGGGGGCACCGGGCGACCGGCAGCCGCCGGCGGAGTTCGACAGCCTCTTCCGCAGTGAGGAGCCCGCGGGCGCCACACAGCAGATGCCCCGCTTCGCCGGGCACCAGCAGCAGGGGCAGCCGCAGGGCGCCACCCCGCAGCCGCAGCGCCCCCACCAGAACGCCCAGCAGCCGCCGCAGGGCGCCCCGGCCCACCGGCCCGCCCCGCAGGCCCCCCACGACGGGTACGGCGCCCAGGAGCCGGACCAGAGCCGCGAGGCACCGCGCCGACGGGCCGCGCACATCCCGCTGATCGCTGCCGTCGTCATCGGATGTGCCGTCATCGGGCTCGGCGCGGGTGCCCTGATGAGCGGGGGCGACGACAGCCCCTCGGACGACAAGCAGCCCGTGGCCGCCGGGAGTTCACCGTCGGGTGACCCCTCCGAGCAGGCACCCGACCCCGCGAAGCCCCAGGCAGGGGCGCTCGACGAGCTGCTCGCCGACAGCAACGACAGCCGCTCGGCGGTGATCAGCGCCGTGGAGAAGATCAAGAGCTGCCGGGCGCTGGACCAGGCGGCCACCGACCTGACGGGCGCGGCCGAGCAGCGCCGCGGTCTGGTGACCCGGCTCGAAGGGCTGAGCGTCGACAAGCTCCCGGACAACGCCGAGTTGAAAGCATCCCTGACCAAGGCGTGGCAGGCGTCGGCGGAGGCCGACGACCACTACGCCAGGTGGGCCGGTCAGGCCAAGAAGGACAAGAAGGTCTGCAAGGGCGGCTCCGCACGCTCGACCGACGCGACCGCCGAGGCCAACGCGTCGAGCGGCGAGGCCACCACGGCCAAGCGGAAGGCCTCGGGGCTGTGGAACTCCATCGCCCGGAAGTACGGGCTGACGGAACGCGCCCCCACACAGCTCTGACGCCCCAAGGCCCCGGGCCCGCTCCCAGCGGGGCCGGGGCCGGGGCCGGGGTCCTGTGCCGTGCGTCAGCCGCCCGAGCGGGCGTTCACCAGGGTCTCCGTGACATCCACGAAGCCCTCCTTCTCGGCGGTGAGGCGGCCCTCGCGGACCACCTGGAAGGTCACCCGCCCGTTCACGACGCGCGCGTACGCGGCCGTACCGACCATGTCCTGGAAGCGCCAGCGCAGGGTGGGGGTGAGGCCGCCGGTGTCCACCTCGGTGCCCCGGTTGAGGCTGACGGATATCCCGCCCGCCGTGACGTCCGGCCGGTCCATCGCCTCGACGACCGCCCTGAGCGCGGTGTACGCGATCCAGGTGGTCTGCACCCCCGTGTCCGAGGGATCGATCCGGTTGTCCCCGAACGCGTACTTCCGGATCACCTCGCGCATCTCGTTCCAGCGGGCGTCGCCCGCGTCCGGGTACCAGCCGGTGACGAGAGCCCCCTCGAAGGGGCTGTCCGGTCCGCCCGAACGGTCGATGAGGCCCTGGCCCACGCTGCCGAGCACCGACGAGATCCGCACCTCGCTGCCCATCGGCTCCAGGCGGCGGAAGGAATCGAAGAACGTCTCGGTGCCCTTGCCGAGCACCGCGGTCACACAGCCGTCGCCCGCGTTGTCGAGGGCCCTGGCGGCCTCGGCGTCGTACGACGTCGCCTCCTCGGCCGCGCTGATGTCGTAGGACGCGGGACGGCCGCTCCGGCCGAGACTCGTGTCGAGGAGACCGGGCATGGTGTCTCCGACCAGGGTGTCGGGCCGTACGAGCGAGACCCGCTCGCAGCCGGCTGCCAACTGCTCGCCGTTCCCGGCGACGAGCGCGGGCTGGCCGCCGTTGACCGGGTAGGAGAGATAGCTGGTGAGCTCGTCGGCGGAGGCTCCGTACCCACCGATGTAGGGGATCCCGGCCGACTCCAGCGGAGCCAGGAAAGCGCGCCCGTGCCTGCTGTAGGAGCCGACGACCGCCGCCACGTTCTCGTCGGCCGCCCGCCGCGCGCACTTCGAGGCCCCGGTGGCGGTGTCCTGCTCGTTGCAGGTGAGCACCCGGAGCTCGTGGCCGCCGATCCCGCCCTTCTCGTTGATCCAGCGGGCGTAGGTCCGCGCCATGGCCGGCATGCCCGCCATGCTCACGGTGTCGGCCCCGGTGGTGTCGGGAGCCCAGGTCATCACGGTGACGGGCTCCCTGGAGCCCCCCGAGGCCCCCGGGAGGACACCGCAGCCGGATATCAGCAGCGCCCCCGCCACCGCCGTTGTGAGGAGTTCGTAGGGGCGGGAGGAGGTGAGGCGTCGCCATCCGGTCATGGGCATGAACTTTTCCGGCTCACGGGTAACGCCGCAGTGTGCCGTGTTCGACGCAGGGTGACCTGGAGGTGAATTACGGGGGGCCGCGCACGGCCGTCCGGAGGGAACGTACGATCGGCAACCGTGCAGCAAGGTTCGGAGAACACTTCCCGTCGCGGCCGTCGCTCCTCCACCATGGGCGGCATGCCGCTCAACGACATGCCGTGGTGGCGCTGGCGCAGCAACGTGCGCTCGGCGCTGCACATGCTCTCCGACCCCGTCTTCCACCACGAGTGCTGGCTCGCCGGCCGGGAAGGGTACGGCGACGTCACCGACGCCGTGTACCGCCTGGTCGAGGACACCTGGCTGGACAACTGGTCCGCCGAGAAGTACGTGGGGACGATCTTCCGCGACTCCGCCGAGGCGGCCCTCGTGGACGTCGCCGCCCTGCGGGTGCTGCGCATCATGCACCAGATAGGCGCCGACGCCCCCGTCTCCGCCTACCTGCAGCATCCGGGCTGGCAGGAGGCGGTCACGGCCGCCCGCGAGGCCCATGTGATGCTCGCCACGAATGACGCCGAGGACCCCGACATCCCGCCGCACTCCCTGGACGTGCTCCGCATCATGACCGGTTCGGCGTGACCTTCGGGCGGTGTGGGACCCTACGGGGATGACCGCGCCGCAGCCCGCCGAATCCGTACCCGCTGCCTCGGACACCGTCGCCGAGCAGTACGTCCTCACGCTCTCCTGCCCCGACAAGCAGGGCATCGTGCACGCCGTGTCGAGCTATCTCTTCATGACCGGCTGCAACATCGAGGACAGTCAGCAGTTCGGCGACCACGACACCGGTCTCTTCTTCATGCGCGTCCACTTCTCGGCGGACGCCACGATCACCGTGGACAAGCTGCGGGCGAGCTTCGCCGCGATCGGGGACTCCTTCCGCATGGACTGGCAGATCCACCGGCCCGGCGACCGGATGCGGATCGTGCTGATGGTCAGCAAGTTCGGGCACTGCCTCAACGACCTGTTGTTCCGTTCCCGCACCGGCGCCCTGCCGGTCGAGATCGTGGCGGTCGTCTCCAACCACACGGACTTCGCCGAGCTGGTCGCCTCCTACGGCGTCCCGTTCCGGCACATCCCCGTGAACAGGGAGAACAAGCAGGAGGCCGAGGCGCAGCTGCTGGAGCTGGTCCGTGGGGAGAACGTCGAACTCGTGGTCCTCGCGCGCTACATGCAGGTGCTCTCGGACGATCTCTGCAAGCAGCTGAGCGGCCGGATCATCAACATCCACCACTCCTTCCTGCCGAGCTTCAAGGGTGCGAAGCCCTACCACCAGGCCCACGCGCGGGGTGTGAAGCTGATCGGCGCGACGGCCCACTACGTGACCGCCGACCTCGACGAGGGGCCGATCATCGAGCAGGAGGTCGAGCGCGTCGGGCACGGCGTCACGCCCGACCAGCTCGTCGCCATCGGCCGGGACGTCGAGTGCCAGGCACTGGCCCGTGCCGTCAAGTGGCACGCGGAGCAGCGCATCCTGCTCAACGGCCGCCGCACGGTCGTCTTCGCCTGAGGTCCGTGCTCACAGCCTGCTGAGGGAGGCCGCGGCGAACAGGACGTCGCGGATCGCCTCGCGGTCGCCCTCCTGGCCGGCCGCCGCCTCGACCGGCGGCACATGGCCGGCGACCAGCTGGCAGAACTCCACCCCGTCGAGCGCGACCTGCGCCACTGTGTGGGCGGGGGAGCCGAGGGCGGCCGGTGAGTCCAGCGCGATGTACCAGTCGCCGCCGCCTCGGCCCTCGACCTCCAGATGGAGGGAACGCCCCGGGGACCCCGCGGTGACCAGGTGGCGAGCCGGCGCGGCCAGCCCCGCGCGGCGGCGGCCGGCCAGAGTGGCGGGCAGCAGCCGCACCGCGAGGTCGATCATCCGGTGGAGATGGGCGGCGGCCGGCGGTTCGTAGGGGTAGTCCACCGCCTCGGCGATGTCACCGCCGTGCACCCAGCACTCGAAGGCACGCTCCAGGAGCGAGTCCTGCAGCGGGAGGCCGAAGTCCCCGTACGGCACGGAGCGCTCCGCGATCCCCCGTCCGGCGAAGGACACCGTCCGGACGAGGGCGTGGCTCTGGTCACGCCAGGGCTCCCGTACGGCCCGGGTGGGCGGACGGAGAGCGGCCGACCAGTAGTGCTCGGTGCGCTCGGTCGGTGTCGGCGGCAGAGGGCTCCCGCCCTTACCGAGGGGGTCGTCCAGATCGAGCGCCCGCGACACGAGACCGTCGACGGCCATCAGATGGCCGATCACCCCGGCGACCGTCGTCCTGCGGTTGACCTGACGCTCGTCCTCGAACCACTTCAGCCGTACCGGCGCGTGCCACTCCGCGTCGCCGATGTCCCGCAGCAGCGCGTCGAGCCGTGCGGTCTCCGCGTCGTACGGCGCCGCCCACGAGGGGACGGGGATGCGTGCGGGGCGGCGGCCGAGACAGCCCTCCAGGACCCGGGACCTGAGCATCGGGTCCAGGTCCAGGGTGCCGTCGGTGTGCAGCAGCCCCACGGCGTCGCGCAGCCGCAGCGCCTCGTCGGCGCAGGGCGCGCACGAGGTCAGGTGTTCCTCGACGGCCGCCGTCTCCTCGGCGGAGCAGGCGGCCAGGGCCCAGGCGCCGAGGAGCGACGCGAGCACCTTGTGGGGTAGCGGCGGTGCGGGCGGCTCCGGGGTCACGGGCCGGGCCGGGGGCAGCCTCTCCTGGTCGTCCGCGGCGACCCGGGGCCCCGGTATGCGCCGCTCCACCGGCTGCTCCCCGTCTCGGCCGTCGCCGTCCCGGCCCCCGCTCACGGTGTCGGTCCGTATCCGGGAGGCGCGGTGCCGGCCGACTGCCCGGTGTTCGCGGTGGAGAGGAGCTGGAGACCGAGCCGCAGCCGGCGCCTGGCCTCGTCGCCGGTGACGCCGAGGTCGGCCGCGGCCTGCCGGTAGTCCCGGCGCTGGACGTACGCGAGCTGCAGGGCGGCGCGCAGTGGGGCGGGCATGGAGGCGACGATGTAGTCGGCGCGCGCCGCGGCGGTGGCCTTGAGCACCCGGTGCTCCAGGTCCTCGTCCTCCAGCCGTCCGTCCGCGTCGGGCCCGGCCTGTTCCCCGCGGAGCCGCTGCACGGACAGGCGATGGGTGAGTCGCGCCACCCAGGAGCGCATCGAGCCGTGCTTGGGGTCGTAGACGTCCGGGTTCTCCCAGACGTAGCCGAAGACCTCGCGCGTCACCTGGTCCGCCGCGTCCTCGTCGTCGAGCATGCGGTGGGCCTGGCTGTGCACCAGGGCGGCGAAGCGGTCGTATAGCTCACCGAGGGCCGCCGCCTCGCCACGCGTCAGCCGCTGCTGCATCCGGCGGTCCCAGCGCGGTGGTGCGTCCTTCGCCATCCAGCCCCCAGCCCTGTGCCTCTCTTCACGTCGAATGTAGTCGTCGGCGTGGTCCGTTCATGCACCTTTGCGGCAAGTACGTCCCTGGAATGGCGCCGGATGATAAGGAATGATTGACGCCTTGCCCCTTCCTGATCGCGAAAACGAACCTCAAGTGATCGTTCACGGTGCGATCCTGGGGGGTACGGAGACCGAAAGGGAGTTTCACCGACCTGTACGCGGGCAGCCGCGAGGAGGAACGGAAACTTCCGGATCCTCCGGAGCCCCCGGAACGAGAGGCCGAGTCGCGTGACGCTGAAGGTGTACGAGACCGAGCAGGACGCGTGGACCGTGCTGCGCATCCACGGCGAGCTCGACCTCGTCAGTTCACCCGTCGTGCGCCAGTCCGTGCACGGGGCGGTGGCCGCCGGGCAGCACGACGTGGTCCTGGACCTCTCCGGCGTCCTGTTCTGCGACTCCAGCGGAGTCAACGTCCTGATCGCCGCCCGCCGCCTCATGAAGTCATGCGGCGGCCGGCTGAGGCTGATCCTCCCGGCCCGCGGCGCGGTGGACGGCTCGCACGTCAACAAGGTGCTCGGCGCCCTCGGGGTACGCCGGCTCTTCGACGTCTACTCCGACGCGGACGCCGCCACCGACGACGAATCCCAGCCGCTCACCGCTTGACACGCCGTACCGCAGCGAGGTTGTCACACCACTGAGGACGGTTGGTGACACGTGGCCCCGCTCGGCGTCGTACGCTCGCCGCATGGACAGCGCAGAGTACGAGCGCAAGATCGCGCACCGCTTCGCCGCCTTCGACCAGGACGGCAACGGCTACATCGATCGCGCAGATTTCAACGCCGCCGCAGCCCGTCTGCTCACCGAGTTCGGTACGACGGCCCGCTGCGACCGGGGCCAGTCGCTCTACACGGGCGCCGAGGCGTTCTGGCAGGGCATGGCGGGCATCGCCGACGTGGACGGGGACCAGCGCGTCACCCGGCAGGAGTTCGTCGGCGGGGCCGTGAAACGGCTGCGTGACAACCCGGACCGCTTCGCGGAGATCGCGCGGCCCTTCCTGCGCGCGGCGATCTCCGTGGCCGCCGGCACGGATCCCGAGGGAACCGCCCCCGCCTCGGCCCCCGTCGCCGCGGTGGAGCGGGCGCTGCGGGTGCTGGGCGCCGCGGACGACATCGCGAGCGTCGCGGCCCGGAGCCTGGACACCGACCAGGACGGCCGGATCGCCGAGGCCGATGCGGTCGCCGCCTTCTCCGCCTACTTCACCGTGATCGAGCCCGACGCGTAGCGTCCCGACCGGCACCGGCCGCGCCCCGACCGGTACCGGGCGCGCTCGGTGCCGGTCGGCCCGTAGCGTGGTCCGCTCCTCAACACGCCCGACCGCGTGAGCAGTTCGCGCTCCCCGGCGGCCCGGACCCGGCTTCCCCCGGGGCCGGGCCGCACTGCCGTGCCCCGGCTGTCGTGGCTGACCGCGGGCGTACGGACGGTGCGCCGGGGGTGACGCAACGCATCCGGGAGCCGGCTCCGTCAGTGGAGCCGTACGTCACCGGGCGGAGTCGCGAGCCCGTGCTCGGGTACGCTCCGACGGATGCGAGCGGTACGGGAACCGAAGGATCCGCGTGCGACCCCTGTGGGCGTCCCGGGTGGCGCGCGGTGTCCTGTTCGCGGCCCACGGAGCTGCGAGGGGCCCGCCGGGGACGACGTCCCCCGGGCACCGGTGCGCTTCTGTTCGACTCTCCGCGGCACGCGTCGCACACTATGCACCACGCGTACTCCTTCGCGCTGGAATATGCCCGAAGCGCTTGTTGCGGTGACTGTACGTCAACCATGCTGTCTCGCAGGGGAGTCACGTTCCGTGACCCCGAGGAGGCGCGAGGCGATGTGTCCGCCGGTTCGGATGGTGTGAGCGGTGCAGGTGCTTCAGGTTCAGCTGGAAGTCGGGCCGGATCCCGCGGAGGTGGGGCGGGCCCGCAGATGGGCGCGGTCGCGTCTGGCCGGCTCGGGGATGGGCGACGACGAGCCGCTCGCGGAGACGCTGATCCTGCTGATCTCGGAACTCGTCACCAACGCGGTGGTCCACACCGGCTGTCCGGCCGTGCTGCGGATGCTCTTCGGCTCCGCGAATCCGGCCGGTTCGGCCGGGACGGTCCGGGTGGAGGTGGCCGACACCAGTTGCCGGCCGCCGCAGCCGCGTCACGCGGAGGGCGAGGACACCGGGGGCCGTGGTCTGGAACTGGTGGACGGCCTGGCGGATCGCTGGGGCTGGCAGCCCGAGGGCGCCGGCAAGCGGATCTGGTGCGAGGTCGACCGCGGTGCCCCCGTGCTGATCCCGGTGGTCCGGGAGCAGTCAGGCGACCGGGCGCGTCTCTGAGGGCACCGCGGGACGCCCCGTGGACCGCGCCCGGAACGTCCGCCGGTAGACCGTGGGCGGCACCCCCAGCGCGGCCTGCACGTGCTGCCGCAAGGAGGTGGCCGTACCGAAGCCGGAGTCCTGCGCCACCTGGTCGACCGACAGGTCGGTGGACTCCAGCAGGTGCCGTGCCCGTTCCACCCTCTGCTGGGTGAGCCACTGCCCCGGGCTGATGCCCGACTCCTCGCGGAAGCGCCGGGTGAAGGTGCGCACGCTCATCGACTCCTGCCGCGCCATGTCACGCAGCAGGATCGGCTGTTCCAGTCGTCCGAGGGCCCAGGCCCGCGCGTTCGTCGTCGTGGCGAGCCCCGCCTCGGGCAGCGGGCGTCGGACGAACTGTGCCTGGCCGCCGTCGCGGTGCGGAGGGACGACGGTGCGGCGGGCGACCTCGTTGGCGACGGCGGTGCCGTGGTCGCGGCGCAGGATGTGCAGACACAGGTCTATCCCCGCGGCCACACCGGCCGAGGTCAGCACGTCCCCGTCGTCGATGAACAGGACGTCCGGATCGACGCGGACCTTCGGGAAGAGCCGCTGGAAGTGGTCGGCCGAGGACCAGTGGGTGGTGGCGGGGCGGCCGTCGAGATATCCGGCCGCGGCGAGGACGTAGCCGCCCGTGCAGATGGAGACCATCCGGGTCCCGGGCCTGATGCGCGACAGGGCGGCGGCCAGCTCGTCGGTGAGCCGGCCCTCCTCGTGGACGGAGCCGAGTTCGTACGAGGCCGGGACGACGACCGTGTCGGCGGTGGCGAGTGCGTCGGGCCCGTGCTCGACCAGGATGCTGAAGTCGGCGTCCGTGCGGACGGGGCCCGGCGGACGCATGGAGCAGGTCACGACGTCGTACAGCTTCTCGCCCCTGCCGGGCTCCTCCGGGCGCCGCGCGAGGCCGAAGATCCTCTGCGGGATGCCCAGTTCGAAGGGGATCACACCGTCCAGGGCGAGCACGACGACACGGTGGCGCATCTGGACCCCTGCTCTTCCGCGGATTGTGCGTGACCGGTGATGGCCTGATAAACGTACCGGCCATGGAGATAACGTCGGCTGTCCCCGCATCCGTTCCCCGGCCCGTCGTCGTTCGCGCGACGGCTGCGGCCGCCGCACTCGTGACCGTGGCGGCCGGCCTCGGCGTCCGCTCGGCGGCGGGCGGGGACGTGGCGAAGTACGCGGGCGACGCCCTCTACACCGTCCTGATCCACACCCTCGTGGTCCTCCTCGCGCCGCGGCTGCGGCCGCTGACGGCGGCGGGCGCCGCCCTGGCCTTCAGCTGGGCCGTCGAACTCGCCCAGCTCACCGGTGTTCCGGCCGAACTCGCACAGCGGAGCATGGCCGCACGGCTGGTGCTCGGCTCGACGTTCAACGCCCCGGACCTGCTCTGGTACGCGGTCGGGGCGGCACTGGCCTGGGCCGTCCACAGCCGCCTGCGGTCGGGAGGCGCCCGCGCCTGATCCCGCGCCGGCCCGATCCCTGCGAACGGTGTCCTTCCAGCCACTCGTCCGGGGCGCCGGCCGGCCGGATGCTGAGCGGCGTGACCCAGACAACGGACAGCGCGACGACCGAGTACGCCCCTCGCCGCCGCTTCCTCCCCCGGATGCACCGCGCGTGGATCGTGGCCGCCGTCACCTTCGTGACGATCATCGGCGGCGCGGCCTTCAACTCCCTGCCCGGCCTCCTCATCGACCCCCTCCACACCTGGTTCGGCTGGTCACGCGGCGAGATCGGTCTCGCCGTCTCCCTCGACATGGCGCTGTACGGGCTGACCGCCCCGTTCGCCGCGGCGCTGATGGACCGGTTCGGTATCCGCCGGGTCGTGGTCGTCGCCCTCGGGGCGGTGGCGACCGGGGCGCTGGCGAGCGTCTGGATGACCGCGTCCTGGCAGCTGATGCTCTACTGGGGCCTGCTCGTCGGGCTGGGCACCGGTTCGATGGCGATGGCCTTCTCCGCGACCGTCACCAACCGCTGGTTCGTGGCCCGCCGGGGACTGGTCACCGGCATCCTGACCGCGGCGGGGGCCTCCGGCCAGCTGGTCTTCCTCCCGCTGTGCGCCTGGATCATCGACAGGCACGGCTGGAAGCCCGCCTCCGTGACGGTGGCACTGGCCGCCCTCGTCGTCATCCCCTTCGTCTGGCTGCTCATGCGCGACCACCCGGCCGACGTGGGTATCGCCCCCTACGGCGGTGCGTACGTGGAGAAGCCGGCGCCCGCGAAGGGGGCCGCGGCCCGCACCGTGCGCGTCCTGTTCGACGCGGCACGCACGGGCCCGTTCTGGCTGCTCGCGGGCTCGTTCGCCATCTGCGGCGCGTCCACGAACGGCCTGATCCGCACCCACTTCGTCCCCTCGGCGCACGACCACGGCATGGAGATCACGGCCGCTGCCTCCCTGCTGGCGGTCATCGGGGTCTTCGACATCATCGGGACGATCTTCAGCGGCTGGCTCACGGACCGCTTCGACGCCCGCAGGCTGCTGGCCGTCTACTACGCGTTGCGGGGGGTCTCGCTGTTGTTCCTGCCGATGTTGATGGCCCCCGCGGTGCATCCGCCCATGGTCTTCTTCATCGTGTTCTACGGCCTGGACTGGGTCGCCACGGTCCCGCCGACCCTGGCCCTGTGCCGCGAGCAGTACGGCGAGGACAGCGCGATCGTCTTCGGCTGGGTCCTGGCCTCCCACCAGGTCGGGGCCGCCCTGGTGGCGTTCCTCGGCGGGGTGGCCCGGGACGTCACCGGCTCCTACGACGTGGTCTGGTACGCCTCGGGCGCCCTGTGCGCCATGGCCGCCCTGATGGCCCTGCTGATCCGCCGCGCACGGGCGGGCCGGCCCGGAACCCCGGTAGCCCCCGCCTGAAGCCCCCGGCGGGGGCCGCTACCGCCCCCCTTCGTTCGGCAGACGGCCGAGGCACCCGCTCCCGCCGTCAGCGCGCCTTGGCCAGGCGGGCGGCTATCCTCCGCGCGTCCAGGGCCATCTCGCGGAGCATCCCGCTGATCGGATTGGTGAAGCCCGTGAAGTACAGGCCCGGCGCCCCGTCCGGGGTGCGCGCGCCGTGCACCACGGGGCGGCCCCTCGGGTCCAGCACGCCGAGATGACCTACCAGGCCCTCCAGGGCGCGTTCGTAACCGGTCGCCGCTATCACCGCGTCCGGGGTGATCCGCGTGCCGTCCGCCAGCACCACCGCGTCCCCGTCGAACGACCCGACCGTCGCCACGGGAACCACTTCGCCGCTCCGCACCGCGTCGATCAGCCCGACGTCCTGGACGGGGATCGCGCCCTCCTTGACCCGGGAGTACAGGCCCGTGTCGGGGCGGGGGAGACCCTGCTCCGCCAGGTCGGGTACGGAGACGCGGCACATGAGGCGGCCCGCCCGGTCGACGAGCCGGACCGGCAGCCTTCGCACCAGCACGGCGGTCGCCTGGGCGGGCCAGCCGGCCGTCGAGCGGCGCACGATGTGCGGGACCGTACGGACCGCGATCCGGACCCGGGACGCCCCGCCCTCGACCAGGTCCACGGCGATCTCCGCGCCGGTGTTGCCGATGCCGACGACCAGGACGTCCTTGCCCGCGTACGGGGCCGGGGAGCGGTACTCCGAGGCGTGCACCAGTTCGCCGGTGAACCCCTCGCTCCCCGGCCATCCGGGAATCCGCGGGGTGTGGTTGAAGCCGGTGGCCACCACCACGGCACGTCCGGTCAGCACCCGGCCGCCGGTCGCGCTCAGCTGCCAGCCCGAGCCGTCGTCGGTCCGGTCGATCCGGGAGACCTCGACGCCCGTGACCACCTCGAGCTCGTGGTGCTCGGCGTACTTCTCCAGGTAGCGCACCATGTCCTCGCGCGACACCCAGCGCCCGAACCTGCGGGGCATCGCCAGCCCCGGCAGTGCGGACCAGCGGCGGGTCGTGTGGAGGTGCAGCCGGTCGTAGTGGCGGCGCCAGGACGCCCCCACGTCGCCGGTCTTCTCCAGGACCACCGCCCGTACGCCCCGCTCCCGCAGGGCCGCCGCGGTGGCGAGGCCGCCCGGGCCACCGCCGATCACATAGACCGGTCGGCCGTCGGTGCGGTCGATCGACGAGGGCTGGGCGTCACCGGGGGTGGATGTGCTGTCTGGCATGGTTCGGAGCGTAATCGGACATGAACATGATGGGTTCCGGTCCGGGCGGGAATCGGTTGCGAAATGATCACGGGCGGGTGAGCGGGCCCGCTCAGAGCCCCGGCGCACCCCACACCGGGAACCAGCGCGACAGGTCGTCCTCCACCCGGAGGTCGTCCCCGAGCACGGCGCGCACCTGGAGCTCCAGCTGGTTGTCACGCTTCTCCCCACCGCCCGGAGCCGGGGCGAACGGATAGAAGGTGCCCCGCTTGTAGAGGTAGACCAGCGCCAGCGGACGCCCCTCCGGATTCCGGAACCCGATCATCGAGCAGAGCAGATGAGGGCCGAAGCCGCCGTCCTGCAGGAGGGTGTTGACCGCGTGCAGGTCATTGACCAGGGCCGCGGTGCCCTCGGACCCCGGCTCCTGGCGGGCGAGCAGCCAGGTGTAGCCGTAGGCGTCACGGCTGAACCCGACTGGGATCCCGCCCCGTCCCGTGTCCGCGTCGAGCAACTCCCTCACGTCCTGCTGGACACGGGCGAACATGCCGCCCTCCACCCCCGCGAAGCACACCGAGCCGGATCCGGTCGGTGCGAATCCGGTGCCGGCCTGGAGGGTGAGCGCGGCGGAGGGGACCGCGAAGAGCTGGTCGAGGTCGGGGCGGACGGGCTTGCTGCGCCCCAGGATGCTGTCGAGCAGGCCCACGGCTGGCTCCTCACGGGTGGGACAGGCCGGCGGAGATGCGGGCCAGCTGGTCCAGACGCTGTTCGAGGGTCGGGTGGGAGGAGAGCAGCCGGCCCAGGCTCTCCTTGGAGGCGAAGGCGGGCACGAAGTAGAAGGCGTTGTACGGTTCCGCCTTCCGCAGGTCCTCCGTCGGGATCCGGGCCATCTGCCCGCTCACCTTGGTGAGGGCGGAGGCGAGCGCCGAGGGGCGGCCGGTGAGCAGTGCGGCCGTGCGGTCGGCGGAGAGCTCGCGGTAGCGGGAGAGCAGCCGGGTCAGCAGGAAGCTGAGGGCGTACACGACCGCGCTGATCAGCGGGATGAGCATGATGATGATGCCCGCCGGGTCGTTGCCCCGGCTGTTGCGGGCGAAGCCGCCCCACAGGGCGACCCGGGTGACGACTCCGGCGAGGACCCCGAGGAACGACGCGATCGTCATCACCGCGACATCGCGGTGCGCGACGTGCGACATCTCGTGCGCCAGGACGCCTTCGAGCTCCTCGGGCTCCAGTCTGCGCAGCAGCCCGGTCGTGGCGCAGACCAGGGCGGTCTTCTCGCTGCGGCCGGTCGCGAAGGCGTTCGGCACGTCGCTGCGCGCGATGGCCACCCGGGGTTTGGGCATGTCGGCGAGGGCGCAGATCCGGTCGATCGCCCCGTGCAGCTCAGGTGCCTGCTGCGGGGTGACCTCCCGGGCGCCCATGCCGTACGCCGCGATGCGGTCGCTGAACCAGAACTGGGCGACGAACATCCCGCCCGCCAGGATCAGGATGATGGGCCAGGCGCCGCGCAGGACGGCCAGCAGTACGCCCACCAGGACCACGTACAGCAGGCCGATGAAGAACATCGTGCTCACCATGCGGGTGGTCAGACCGCGGTCGGGGGCGTAGCGGGAACGGGTTCGTGCCATGGGTGCCTCCAGTGGCTCACCTGACTCCCATAGTGCCCCTTTCATGCAAAAGACGTATAAGGACCTGTTCAGGGCCAGAGGAGCTCGCGGGTCCAACCCGCGCCGTCCCGGCGGTAGCGCAGCCGCACGTGCCTGCGGCGGTCGTCGCCCTGGAAGAACTCCACCTCCTGCGGCTCGACCGCATACCGCGTCCAGGTCTCCGCCTCGGCGTCCGGCTCCGCCTGCGCGCGCAGCCAGGCCGCCTCGGAGGCCCGTACGAGGTCTTCCCGCGAGGGCAGCACGTCGCTCTGTGATCCGGTCAGCGCGGCGGCCAGCGCACCGGTGGACCTGACCCGTAGATCGGCCCGGCTCTCCTCACGGCTCGCCGCGACCGCCGTACCCCGTACGCGCACCTGGCGGCCCTGGGCGGGCCAGTAGAAGCCGAGCGCCGCGTCCGGGCGCGCCGCGAGCTGGCGGCCCTTCGCGCTGGTCGCGTGCGTGGCGAAGTGCCAGCCGTGCTCGTCCGCGTCGTGCAGCGTCAGCGTGCGCACATCGGGCCGGCCGTCGGGGTCCGCGGTCGCCAGGGTCATGGTGTGCGGCTCGGCCTGCCCGGCCGCCACCGCCTCGGCGAACCAGGTGTGGAAGAGGGGGAGGGGAGCGGCGGGTGCGCCGGACGGGTCGAAGCCGGGGAGGGGCACGTCCCAGACGCGCTGCGCGCGGAGCAGGTCGCGGAAGTCGTTCTGTGCATCGCTCATGGGTCCATTCCACAGCGTCGCGGGCCGGTGCGGGAACGCCGACGGCGGACCACAGGGGTGGTCCGCCGTCGGTGAGACAGGACGCGGGGGGCCGCGGAGGGTTGCGGCGTCCGGTGTGTGCGGGGGAGTCCTGGCCGGCGCCTACCTGACCGGCTTCTTGCCGGTGATGCCCAGATGAACCAACAGGGCGAGGTTCGGGCGGAGTTCGGCCTGCTTCACACCCCAGGTGGTGAAGCCCTTCTGGTGCGAGGCGACTCCCGCCAGCATCACGACGAGGGATCCGGCCACCGCGCCGGGGTTGACGTCCTTGTCCACCCTGCCCTTGGACTGGAGCTCCTTGACCGCGTCCGTCAGGGAGTTGGTGACCGAGTTCAGGACCTTCATGCGGATCTTGTAGAACCGCTTGTCGCCCTCGGCCGCGCCGAGGTCCACGACGCGGAGGATCGCGTCGTGGCGGCGCCAGAAGTCGAGGAACCCCTCGACCAGTTCTTCGGAGGCCTGCCAGCCGGCCTTGCCGACCCAGGAACGCCCGCCGACCAGTTCGGTCAGGCCGGTTCCTTCCTTTGCCATTTCCTCGGCGAGTTCGAGAACGGCGCCCTCGACGTCGGGGAAATACTGGTAGAAAGTCGCGGGTGAAGTCCCCGCCTTGCGGGCCACGTCGATGACTTTGACGTCCCGGTACGGCGAGGAGCTGAGCATCTCGCTGAGGCAGTCGAGCAGCTTCTGCCGCGTCGCCTGACCGCGCCGACCAGCCACGCGGCCGTCGACGGTGCGCACTTGTCCTGTCATGCCGTCAGCTTACCGAGGGGTGATCCGAGCGCGATCTGACCGACTGCAAATGGGGAACGCTCCAGTCAGGACGGGGTGAACAGCGCAATTCCCCGTGGCGGGGTGAGGCCATTTTCGCGCGGGCGTGAACAATTCGCGGAATTGCTCTTCCGGCCGCTTCCGGCCGCTTCCGGCCGCTTCGGGCCGTCTCGGACGCGTTCCGGAGTGATGTTGTTATCAACAGCCTGTGGATAACTTCGGTGGACAACTTCCGTCCACACGGGTCACCGGACCTTCACGATTCGGGCAAAGGTTCCATTCGGGCCGTCGGGGCGCGCCGCGGGGCCCCCGGCGCTACGTTGAGTGTGACGGGCGTCACGGTCGCCGTCGCCGCGGTCCACAGCGCTCCACAGCTCGCCGCCGCGGAGCGCCGGGGGTGTCACCGCGACCTCGCCGCGACCTCACGCGACCTTCACCGCGACGGAAGGACCCGGGCCATGGCCGCATTCGCGCAGTCCGCGCCGTGCTGGGTGGACGTGCAGCTCTCCGACCTGGAGGCGGGCAAGCGCTTCTACGGCGGGCTCTTCGGGTGGACCTTCCACGCCGGGGACGGCATGCCCTTCGCCGACGCGTACAGCGAAGGCGAACTCGTCGCCGCGCTGGCCGCCAAGAAGGACGGCCGCATGCCCACGACCTGGGGCGTCTACTTCTCCACCGACGACATCCTCGCCACCGTGGCCCTGGTCCGTAAGGCGGGCGGACAGGTGATCACCGATCCGGTGCGGGCCGCAGGGGCCGGGGTCCTGGCGCAGGCGGCGGACCCCGGGGGTGCGGTCTTCGGCCTGTGGCAGGCGGGTGAGCGCGCCGGTTTCGAGAAGGCGAACGCGCCGGGAGCCTTCTGCTGGACCGAGGTCCACACCCGGCAGCCGGAGCGCGTGGACGCCTTCTACGAGGAGGTCTTCGGCTTCCGGGGGACCGATGTCGAACTGCCCGGCGACGACGGGACGGCGGAGCCGTTCCGGATCTGGTCGCCCGCCGGGGCCGAGCCGGGTGAGGACACGGCGATCGGCGGGCGCGCGGTCATCACGGACGCGTTCCCCGAGATGCTGCCCAGCTACTTCCTCACCTACTTCGCCGTCGCCGACTGCGACCGCGCGGCCGAGGCCGCCGTACGCCTCGGTGGCCGGATCACGGCCCCGCCCCTCGACATCCCGTACGGGCGGATGGCGGTCCTCCAGGACGACCAGGGTGCGGCTTTCGCCGTACTCCAGCCGGCCGAACTGCTTTCCTAGTCTTCCCGTCCCTTCCCGGCAGGTGTCCTGAAAGGGATGGAGTGCCACACAACACCCCGACTCGCCCCCGGGTTCGCAACCGGGGCCCGGGACAGGAAGAATCAAGGGTGCGCACCGCCAAGTGGTGCCCAGTGGTGAGACGCTGCACAGGGCGGGATTTCGCGGGCTTCTGTTCCTGAGGTCCGTACGGGGAGGTGGCAGGCAAGTGGAGCAGCTGACGCAGCATGACCCGAGGCGGATCGGCCCGTTCGAGGTGCTGGGACGGCTCGGGGCCGGCGGCATGGGGCTGGTCTATCTGGCGAGGTCGGCGTCGGGCCGGCGGGTGGCGATCAAGACGGTCCGTACGGAACTGGCCGAGGACCAGCTGTTCCGGGTCCGCTTCACACGGGAGGTGGAGGCCGCTCGCGCGGTCAGCGGTTTCTACACCGCCGCCGTGGTCGACGCCGACCCGAGGGCGGCCGTGCCCTGGCTGGCCACCGCCTACGTGCCCGCTCCCTCCCTCGAGGAGATAGTGAGTGAGTGCGGTCCGATGCCGACGCAGGCCGTGCGCTGGCTGGCCGCCGGGATCGCGGAGGCCCTGCAGTCGATCCACGGGGCGGGCCTCGTCCACCGCGACCTGAAGCCGTCCAACGTCCTGGTGGTCGAGGACGGCCCGCGGGTGATCGACTTCGGCATCGCGTCCGGCGTCTCCAACACCCGGCTGACCATGACGAACGTGGCGGTGGGCACGCCCGCTTACATGTCTCCGGAGCAGGCCCGCGACTCGCGCAGCGTGACGGGCGCCAGCGATGTGTTCTCGCTCGGGTCGACCCTCGTCTTCGCTGCGACGGGCCACGCCCCCTTCCACGGGGCGAATCCCGTCGAGACCGTGTTCATGCTGCTGCGGGAGGGCCCCGACACCGAGGGGCTCCCCGACGACCTGCGGCCGCTCATCGAGTCCTGCATGCAGATGGACGCGACCCGGCGGCCCAGCCCGGCCGACCTGCAGTCCCAGCTGGCCCCGCACCTGTTCGCCTCGGGCAGCGACGACAGCGGCACGGCGTCGGCCTGGCTGCCGACCGTCGCTACCGCGATGATCGAGCAGCGCCGGGGAGGCGGCCGCACCGTCGCCGTCGCGCCGGCCCCCGTGGCCGTGCCGCCGCCTCCGCAGCGGCCTCCGCCGGGTGCCGACTGGGGTGGGGCGTGGCGCAGCGGCGGCGACCTGCGGACAGCACCGGCCCCCGCCCCGGTCTCGGCGCCCGCCCCCGACGGCGGTCCCGTACGGCTGGGCGGTGCCCAGGTGCCGATCGGCCCGGGACCGCGCCCCGTGGACGTACGCGGCCCCGCCGCCGCGCACGCGGACCCGGCCACCGGCTGGGTGCGCCCGCCCGCCGGGCACACCTCCGCCGCTCCGGCGGCTCCGCCGCCCGCCCCCGCGCCCGCCCCCGCGCCGGCCCCCGACGCGGCGCCGGAGCGCTGGCGTCCGTGGCGTTTCCGCATGTCGAACGACGTGTGGGGCACGCCCGTCGTGGTCGGCGACCTGCTGTACGTGACGTCCTTCGAGGTCCACGCCCTGGACGTGGGCAACGGGAGACGCCAGTTCAAGACCCGCGACGTGGCCTGGTCGATGGCCGTCGACGGCGGCCGGATCCACGCCTCGGACGGTCCGTCCCTGTACGCGTTGGACGCGGCGACCGGCACCGAGCGGTGGCGGCTCCAGACGGACGCCTGGGTGTACTCCCTCAAGGCCGACCGCGGCACCGTCCTGACCGGGACGCGAGGCGGCGGCGTACAGGCGTGGGAGGCGTCCAGCGGCGAGAAACTGTGGGAGACCACCGGAGCCCAGACGGACTTCGAGACGCCGGAGGCCGGGCCCGTCATCCACGACGGCACGGTCTACCTCTGGCAGGACGCCCGGCTGCGGGCCGTCGACGCGCGCACCGGTACGGAGCGCTGGTCGTACCCCGTGGGCGACGCCGCGTCCTGCGGCGGGGTCCCGGTCCGCCTGACGCCCGCGTCCGACGGCTCCGTGTACGTCGCCGCGGGGACGCGGGTGCTGGCCGTGGACACGGCCTCGGGCCGGGTGCGCTGGCACTTCGAGTCACCGGCGGTCTTCCTCTCCCCGCCCGCCTTCGCGCCGGGTCCCGCGGTCACGGGCGGCGGGGTGTACCTCGCCGACTACCTCGGCACCGTGTACGCCCTGGACGCCTCCACCGGCAAGGACCGCTGGCGGATCGCGACGGAGGCCCGGCAGTCCGTCGAACCCGCGCTGGTCACGGGGGGCAACGTGCACGTCGGAAGCGGCAGCGCGCTCTACACCCTGGACGCGGTGACCGGTACGCCGAAGTGGCGCTTCGCCGCGGGCGGCGAGGTGGTCGGCGCACCCGTGGTCGCGGACGGCAGAGTCCACTTCGGGTCGGCCGACCACGTGCTCTACACCCTGGACGCGGCAGGCGGGCAGCTCCGCTGGAAGCTGGCCACAGGCGGTGAGATCACGGGTTCCCCGGTGGTGCAGGGGGGTGTCGTGTACGCCTGCAGCAAGGACCGCTGCGTGTACGCGCTGGACGCGCTGAAGGGCACCGGGACGGGCAACAGGGCCCGCGCCTGAGGCCTCAGGGGTGGGGCGGGTGATACCGGTCCCGGTCCTGCCGGTCGCCCTCGACGGGGTACTGGACCGGGTACTGGGCGGTGTCCTCGTCGGAGGGCGAAGCCCGGTGCCGGCCGGGCCCGGTGTACGGATCCGCCTCGGGCTCCGGCCCCGGCGACGTCTGCGCGGCGGGCCCCGGCTCCTGCGTCGGCGGCCAGGTGTCGGGGTGGTCGTCCGGCGGCACCGGATAGGGCTCGGCGGCCTGCCGCCGCCGCGTCCCCCTGCGCCCCGACATCACGAGCGCGCCCAGCAGGAGCAGCACACCGCCGGCCAGGGCCTGCGCCACGCCCCAGCGGAGGCCGGAGCCGGCGCCGTCGACCGTCAGGCTTCCCGCGGCCTGCCCCTGGCGGACCATCCACAGCACGGTGAAGCCGAGGACGACCAGCCCCGCGAGGGCCACCACCCAGCGTGACCGCAGCACGACCCCCACGATCGTCACCAGGGCGGCGAAGAGGAACGGCAGCAGGACCGAGCCCATGACGGACGACGAGACCCCGGTGATGCCGCCGAACAGGTCCTGGACGCGGTAGTCCCGCCCGAGGCGGTCGGCGTACCAGCTGTGGAAGGGGCTCTGCACGGCGGCCGCCGCTCCCACGAGGGCGACGACGGAGCCGAGGACATTGCGGATCATCGACAGCCTCCCGGGCCATGGCGCACGGCTGTGCGCACCGCTCCCCGGCTCGACGCTACGCCCGGCCGATCGTCCCTGCCATCGGAGACCATGACAAGATCGTGACAGGGTCATGACTGCCCCATGGGTGAGTGGCGGGAATGCTGTGAGTAGCGTTGTCGCGCGGCCGTGCGACGGCCGGAGTAGCCGACTACAGCTAGGGGGGCTGCATCGATGGTGCGGCGACGGATGAGGTTCGCGGCGGTTCTGGTCGTGGTGGTGCTCGCGCTCACCGGATTCTCCACGTCCAGTCACGGTGGCAAGAGCGGGAAGAGCCGCAGCAGTGGCGGTTCGAGTGGCGGTGGCTGCTCCAACTCGAAGAAGAGCAACAGCGGCTACCGCGACTACGACGACGACGATTACGGCGACAGCTCGTCGGGTTCGTCAGGCGGTTCCACGTACTCCACCCCGACGCCCGGCTCCACGGCGTCGGACGCCCCCGACATCCGCGTCGTGCGCTGTGCCCAGCCCAAGAAGGGCAAGCGCAGGGCGACGACCTCGTCGACGGTCGAGATCCGCTCGACGGCCGGCCGCACGAACACGTACGACGTGGACGTGACGTTCCTTGACGGCGCGGGCCGGACCGTCGACACGGGCGAGGCCACGGTCTCCCTGGAACAGGACGAGACCAGGATGCTGACGATCAGGATGGACAGCCCGCGCCTGGTCTCCAAGGTGAAGCGCTGCCGGGTCACGGCGGAGGGGCGTTCCTGACGCCGCTCGGCGCACACGGAGCAGGGCCCGAGCCGAACGGCTCGGGCCCTGCTCCGTGTGCGCCGACATGCGGTGGCCGCGACGGCTCCCCCTCCGCGCCGCCGCGGCCGCCTCCCCCGTGCGAATACGGTCTACTTGGGGCTCGGAGCCGACGCGTGGTTGTCCAGCGTCGTGATCTCTCCACCGGAGGCGTGGTTGTCCAGGGTGGTGATGCCGCCGCCCGAGGCGTGGTTGTCCTGCGTGGTGACGTCCGTGCCGGCGTCGGACGCGTGGTTGTCCTGCGGCTTGAGGAGGTCGTCCTTGGCCTTCTTCGCTTCGCTCATCGTCAGCTCCCGTTCGTCGTTCCATGCAAAGGTCGGCGATGTCCGCCCGGCAATTCCCCCGTGGATCGCCGGGCGGGCATCTCAGGGCCGCTCACCCTAGTGGGACGGCCGTACCCTCGATCCGTCTGCCCCCCGACGCGACGGCTCGATGGATTACAGACTGACGCCCGGCGATAAACGAACGATGAACGCAGCGGCTGCGGCTACGCAGCAGCCACGGGTGTCAGCAACAGGCGTGCTTCCTCCGCCTCGGGTACGTCCAACTGCTCGTAGATCGCGAGTGCTTCGAGCCAGCATGCCCTTGCGCGGTCGGGCTGGCCGATACTGTCGAGCGCCCTGCCCAGAACGGTCAGCACAGTGCCGCGGCGCCACTCGCCGCCGATGCCCCGGAGTGCGATCGCCTGTTCCGCGTGGGCGGCCGCCAGGGTGGGGCGAAACGCGGCGAGGTGAGCCTCCGCCAGCCGGAAATGCGTGACGCCTTCCCACAACGGCTGCCGGTTGTCATGGAAGAGCGCCAGCGCCTCGGTGAGCTGCTTCAAGGCCTCGGGCAGTCGGCCCGCTCGGGTCAGGGCGATGCCGAGGGCGTAACGGCCGTTCGCCAAGCGGAGACTGAGACCCATCCGGTCATAGATGTCGATGCCCTGCTGTGCGAGCTCTATCGCACTGGGAATGCGGCCGAGGGAGACGTGGATCCGGGAGAGGTTGCACAGGGCGCTCGCCTGGCCGACGTAGTTGCTGTCGGCCCGGAAGTTCTCGATGGCCTGGAGCAGATACCGCTCCCCCTCCTCGTGCCGCCCCTGATAGATGGCGATCACACCCCGGTCGTTGGGCGCCCAGCAGTTGGGAACCGGGTCCTCGGCGGAACGCGCGAGCTGCATGGCTCGCTGGGCCTCGGCGTCGGCCTCGTCGAAACGGCCCGCCACGATGAGGACGTTGGTGATGGTGGTCCGGGCCCGGCCCTCGGCGTGTGCGTCACCGTAGGCCTGGGCGGCGTCCCGTGTCGTCAGGGCCGCCGACTCGTAACTCTTCGAGTTCGCTCCCGACTCCGCCAGGTCCTTCGCGGCCCACAAGAGGTCGACCGCTCGGCGAAGCATGCTGTGGCCCGTCGACTGCCGCGCGCATGCCAGGAGGCAGTTCGCCTCGGAGTAGAGCCAGTCCAGAGCGGAATGGCGGTCCTCGAAAGTGAGCCCCGGATACCGCGTCGGCTCCAGGTGAGCGACCAGCCGGTCTCCCGGCCGCTCCAGCGCGTACACCCCCGCCGCCGTCGCCAGGTAGAAGTCCAGCAGCCGCGACAGCGCCAGCTCCCTTCCGACCGGCGGCTGTTCGTCGCGTTCGGCGCACGCACGCGCGTAGAGGCGTACCAGGTCGTGGTAGCGGTAGCGGCCCGGGGCTGCCGATTCCAGGAGGCTGGTGTCCACGAGGGACTCCAGGAGGTCCTCCGCCGTGTGGGGGTCCAGATTCAGCAGCGCGGCCGCCGCGGCGAGGGAGATGTCGGGGCCGTCCGCCAGGCCCAGGAGGCGGAAGGCGCGGGCCTGGGCCAGTTCTAGCTGTCCGTAGCCGAGCTCGAAGGTGGCCTTCACCGCGAGGTCACCGGCCTGGAGTTCGTCGAGGCGGCGGCGCTCGTCGGCGAGCTTCGCGGCCAGCACCGAGACCGTCCAGGTGCGGCGGGAGGCCAGCCGGGAGGCCGCGATGCGGATGGCCAGCGGAAGGAAGCCGCACGCGGCCACCACGTCCAGGGCCGCCTCGCGCTCCGCGAGGACGCGCTCGTCGCCGACGATGCGGGTGAAGAGCTGCAGGGCCTCCTCGGGGGACATCACGTCCAGGTCCACCAGGTGCGCTCCGGCCAGGTCGACCATGCGGACACGGCTGGTGACCAGCGCCGCACAACCTTCGGTGCCGGGGAGCAGCGGCCGGATCTGGGCCGCGTCATGGGCGTTGTCGAGCAGGACCAGGATGCGGCGGCCGTCGAGAGTGGAGCGGTAGAGAGCGGCCCGCTCGTCCAGGGAGTCCGGGATCGCGGAGTCGGCGGTGCCCAGTGCGCGCAGGAACGCGCCGAGTACGGTGTCGGGTTCGGCGGCCCTGCCCCCCGCGCCCTGGAGGTCGACGTACAGCTGGCCGTCCGGGAAGTGCGGGCGTGCCTGGTGGGCGACGTGGACGGCGAGGGTGGTCTTGCCGACGCCGCCGATGCCGGCCAGTGCGGAGACCGCCATGACGGAGCCCTCTGCGCTCGCGAGCCGGTCACCCAGCTCGCGTACGAACGCGGCCCGGCCCGTGAAGTCCGGGACCGTGGCGGGGAGCTGGGCCGGGCGGACCGGGGCGGCGGCGGGGGCCGGATCGTCGGCCGGGCGGGCCAGCTCCTCGTCCGCCCGGAGGATCCGCTGCTGGAGCTGGGACAGTTCGGGGCGGGGGTCGACGCCCAGTTCCTCGGCGAGCAGCCGACGGGTGTCGGCGTACACCGCGAGCGCCTCGGCCTGGCGGCCGCTGCGGTACAGGGCCACCATCAGCAGTTCGCGCAGGCGCTCGCGCAGGGGCTGTGCGGCGGTGAGCGCGGTCAGTTCGGAGACCGCCTCCGCGTGGCAGCCGACCTCCAGGTCCAGGTCGAGACGGGTCTCGGTGAGCTGGAGGCGCCATTCCTCCAGGCTGGTGCGCTGGTTCTCGGCGTACGGGCCGGGGAGGGAGGCGAGGGCCTCGCCGTCCCAGAGGCCGAGCAGCTTGTTGATCAGCGTGCGGGCCTGGCAGCGGTCGCCGCCGCCGCGCGCCTTCTCCGCCTCGGACGCGAGGTCCTGGGCGAGCGTCAGGTCCAGGGCCTCACGGGGGACCCGGACGGCGTATCCGCCGGCCTCGCTGACCAGGGTGTCCTGGCCCAGGGTCTTGCGGAGCCGGGACGCGTACGTCCGTACCGTCGCCAGCGCCTGGGACGGGGGGTCGTCGCCCCAGAGGGCGTCGATGAGTTCGGCTGCGGTGGCCGTGCGGCCGTCGCGCAGGAGCAGCGCGGCGAGCAGGGCGCGTTGCTGCGGAGAACCCGACGGCAGGGCCTCGCTGCCGCGCCAGGCGCGTACGGGGCCGAGCACGGTGAACCGCAGCTCGGTGCCGGCCGCCCGTTCCCGCGGCACGCGTTGCTCCGGAACGCGCACGCCGGGTCCGTTGTCGCGGTCCATGATGCCCCCTGTCCTGCTTGCCCCGCCGGTACCGCTGTTCCCGCTCTGCTCCGTACCGCTGGTATCGCGGTCAACAGTCTGCCTTGTTCCGGGCGGGCTCGTCAGTATCGGGTGCGCTCTGCACAGGCCCTCGACACGATCGGGGACGAGGGCCCGTACGGAGGGTGACGTCAGGTCAGCCGACGGGAATTGCCGCGCCCTTCTCGAACAGGCAGGAGCCCCGCTCCCCCGCCGAAGCGGGGGAGCGGGGCTCCTTGGGTACTGCTCACTCGGCCGCGATCGGCCGACCCGGGCAACTAGGCCGGGGTGACGTTCTCAGCCTGCGGACCCTTGGGTCCCTGAGTGACGTCGAAGTTCACGACCTGGTTCTCCTCGAGGGAGCGGAACCCGGACGCGTTGATCGCGGAGTAGTGGACGAAGACATCCGGGCCGCCGCCGTCCTGGGCGATGAAGCCGAAGCCCTTTTCAGCGTTGAACCACTTGACGGTTCCGGTAGCCATAAGCCCTCCTTGGGCCAAAGGGTTGCCCTGCTCCAGAACCTGCAAACAAGTCTGAAAACTACAAAAGCCTGCGGGTTACATGCTCCGCAGGCTCTGTACTGCAAGGGAAACCAAACTGCAACTTGCGGGCGAGCCTAGCACGCAGTCTGCGGGGAGCGGTAGAGGGAAAGATCACTTCACCCGGATGTTTGACCGGGCCCCCTGAGAGGTGACGGACAAGGCCTTCGCGGAGCGGTCCGGGTGCCCCGATGGCGGCTGCCGGAAGCGACAGGTCTAGCCTCGCGATGTGGACAATTCAACCGTCTCTCCCGTAGAAGGCGACGACCGTCGCAGCAGGCCGCGCGTCGGCCACATCCAGTTCCTGAACTGCCTCCCCCTCTACTGGGGCCTGGCACGGACCGGGACGCTGCTCGACCTCGAGCTCTCGAAGGACACCCCTGAAAGACTCAGTGAGCAGCTGGTCAGGGGGGACCTCGACATCGGTCCCGTCACCCTGGTGGAGTTCCTGCGCAACGCCGACGACCTGGTCGCCCTCCCCGACATCGCGGTCGGCTGCGACGGCCCCGTCATGTCGTGCGTGATCGTGTCCCAGCTTCCCCTGGACCAGCTGGACGGGGCCCGGGTGGCCCTCGGCTCGACCTCGCGCACCTCCGTACGGCTGGCCCAGCTGCTGCTCGCCGAGCGGTACGGCGTCGCGCCCGACTACTACACCTGCCCGCCGGACCTCGGCCTGATGATGCAGGAGGCCGACGCGGCCGTCCTCATCGGTGACGCCGCGCTGCGGGCGAACCTTCACGACGCCCCCCGGCTCGGACTGCAGGTCCACGACCTGGGCGAGATGTGGAAGGAGTGGACCGGGCTGCCGTTCGTGTTCGCGGTCTGGGCGGTGCGCAAGGACTACCTGGCCTCGCACCCCGACTACGTGGAGAAGGTCCACGAGGCGTTCCTGGCCTCCCGCGACCTCTCGCTGGAAGAGGTCGCCAAGGTCGCGGAGCAGGCGGCGCGCTGGGAGTCGTTCGACGCCGAGGTGCTGGAGCGCTACTTCACCACCCTGGACTTCCGCTTCGGCCCGGACCAACTGGCGGGCGTGCGCGAGTTCGCCCGGCGGACCGGTCCGACGACCGGCTTCCCGGCGGACGTGAAGGTGGAACTGCTCGGCGGCTGACGCCTCGGGCGGCGCCCTCGGACGACACGGGAATGGTGCGGAAAGAAGATGAATCCCGTACCTTCCCGGGTCTTCCCCGGCGGCCCGCCTTTCTCCCTGACGCGTGGTTCCGGCATTCCGTTCCCGTGAATGGGGGCGAATGTCCGGAGTTCCCTCGCGGAGCCCCTCCGGCCGGAAGCCCGCACCAATAGCGGAAGTCCTCCGGAACGCCTTCCGGTCTACCTCCGGCGAAGCGGATCGGTGCGGAAGAACGACGTATTCGCGCCTTTCCGTGTGGCGAAATCCCTGCTTCGTGCCCATAGGGGCGATATCGGCGCAAGGGGTCTCCGTGACCCCGTGGCCGGGGCGGCCTAGGCTGCCGTCCGAGTCCCGGGGCCCACAGGGGGAGACCGCATGCAGCCGCTGGAAGCCGGCGAACCGCACACCATCGGCGCCTACCGACTGCTCGGCAGACTCGGTGCGGGCGGGATGGGCCGGGTCTATCTGGGCCGCAGCGCGGGCGGACGTACCGTCGCGGTCAAGGTCGTGCACCCCCACTTCGCCCTCGACGAGCAGTTCCGCGCGCGGTTCCGGCGCGAGGTGGACGCCGCGTGGCGCCTCGGCGCGCAGTGGACGGCCCCCGTCCTGGACGCCGACCCCGACGCGGCCGTGCCGTGGGTGGCGACCGGCTACGTCGCCGGGCCACCGCTCTCCGACGCCGTCACCCGTCACGGCCCGCTGCCCGAGTACGCCGTACGGGCCCTGGGGGCCGGACTCGGCGAGGCCCTCGACGCCGTGCACGCGCACGGCCTCATCCACCGGGACGTGAAGCCGTCCAACGTCCTGCTCGCCCTCGACGGGCCGAGACTGATCGACTTCGGCATCGCCCGGGCGCTCGGCGCCACCGTCTCCCTCACCTCCACCGGTGTCTCCGTCGGCTCGCCCGGCTACATGGCGCCGGAGCAGATCCGCGGCCTGGACATCTCCGGCGCGGCCGACGTCTTCTCCCTGGGGGCGGTCCTGGCGTACGCCGCGACCGGCAGCGCCCCCTTCGTCGGCGACTCCTCCGCCGTACTCCTCTACAAGGTCGTGCACGAGGAGCCCGAACTCGGTGAACTGGAGGGCGGGCTCCGGGAGCTGGTGGCCGCGTGCCTCGACAAGGACCCCGCCGAACGGCCCGCCCCCGCCGAGCTCGCCCGCAGGCTGGCACCCGGCGGGGCCGCGGCGCTGATGTCGCCCGGCTGGCTGCCGGGCCCGCTGGTGCGTGAGGTCAGCAGGTCGGCGGTGGCCCTGCTGGACCTGGAACCGCAGGACGAGCCGGTGCGGTCGGGGCCGGTGCCCTTCAGCAACGCGTCCCTGGGGAGCGCGGCGCCCGGCGCCTTCGGGCCGCCGCCCCCGTCCGCCCCGCCGCGGACAGGCCCGGAGACGACGGGGGAGCGGGGCCCCGGCGCCCGGATCGCCCTCGCCGTGGACACCGGACCGCAGTCCGGCACACGCCGGGGGCGGCGGGTCAGCTGCACCGTCGCGCTGGCCGTCGCGGGCGCGCTCGCCGCGGTGACCGTCGGCGCCGCGACGCTGGGGGACATGTTCCCGGGCGGTGACAGCGACAGCGACAGCGGCCGCGGCAACGACGCCGCGCAGCCCCCGGCGGCCACGGCGTCGCGGCACCCGACGTCCGGCGCACCGGAGACCCCCGCGGGGTCCGCGCCCGTGAGCACGTTGCCCGAGGTGTTCGCCGGCACCTGGAAGGGCCCCACGACCGAGCGCAGCGGCGCACCGCACGGCACACTCACCGCCGTGTTCGTCGAGGGGAAGAAGGGGGAGGAGGTGGCCCGGCTGTCGTACAGGTTCGACGCGCTCGGAACGACCGTCGTCTGCAAGGGCATCGGAACCCTTTCCTCCGGCACGGCCACCGAGGTGAAGATCCGGGAGCGCGCCGACCCGGACGCCCGCACCGGCGCGATGTGCACCGGCGGCGAGGCCGACCTGGTCTTCACCCTCGCTCCCGACGGCACCCTGCGCTACGCGTCCCACGAGGAGGCCGCGGGCAAGCCGAAGGGCACACTCACCCGGTCCGGCGGCTGACCCCGGCAGGGGCTGGCGTAGGCTGGATCGGTCCGTCGATCCGCAGAGAAACCGCCGAAAGGTGACAGCCCGGTGACCGAGAAGGCCGACCTCCAGCCCGTCCTCGACCGCGCCGCCGAAGGCGGGCGGATCTCCCCGGAGGAGGCGCTCGACCTGTACAGGTCGGCACCGCTGCACGCGCTGGGGGCAGCGGCCGACGCCGTACGCCGCCGCCGCTACGCCGGTACGGAGCACATCGCGACGTACATCATCGAGCGCAACATCAACTACACCAACGTGTGCGTCACGGCCTGCAAGTTCTGCGCGTTCTACGCGGCGCCCAAGGACACGGCCAAGGGCTGGTCCCGCGACCTCGACGACATCCTGCGCCGCTGCGCGGAGACCGTCGAGCTGGGCGGCACCCAGATCATGTTCCAGGGCGGCCACCACCCGGACTACGGCGTCGAGTACTACGAGGAGCACTTCTCCGCGATCAAGAAGGCGTTCCCGCAGCTGGTCATCCACTCGCTGGGCGCCTCCGAGATCGAGCACATGGCCCGGATCTCCGGCGTCTCCGCGAAGGAGGCGATCGAGCGGATCCACGCGGCCGGTCTCGACTCCTTCGCCGGTGCCGGCGCCGAACTGCTGCCCGCCCGGCCGCGCACGGCGATCGCCCCGCTCAAGGAGTCCGGCGAGCGCTGGCTGGAGATCATGGAGATCGCCCACGGCCTCGGTGTCGAGTCCACCTCCACCATGCTGATGGGAACCGGCGAGACCAACGCCGAGCGCATCGAGCACCTGCGGATGATCCGCGACCTGCAGGACCGCACGGGCGGCTTCCGCGCGTTCATCCCGTACACCTACCAGCCGGAGAACAACAAGCTGAAGGGACAGACGCAGGCCACGCTCTTCGAGTACCTGCGGATGATCGCCATCGCCCGCCTGTTCCTCGACAACGTCGCCCACATCCAGGGCTCCTGGCTGACCACCGGCAAGGAGGTCGGTCAGCTCTCCCTCCACTACGGCGCGGACGACCTCGGCTCGATCATGCTGGAGGAGAACGTCGTCTCCTCGGCCGGCGCCAAGCACCGCTCGAACCGGCTCGAGATCATCGACCTGATCCGCAAGGCGGGGCGCGTCCCCGCCCAGCGCGCCACGACCTACGAGCACCTGGTCGTCCACGACGACCCGGCGAACGACCCGGTCGACGAGCGTGTGGTCTCGCACATCTCCTCCACGGCGATCGCAGGCGGCACCGCGCACCCGGAGCTGAAGCTCCTCGACGCCAACTGAGCCACCGGTGCTGACCGTTCACGCCGCGCCGCTGGTCCTTCCGGTCGGCGCGGCAGGCGTCGGCGGCGGCGCCGTCGCCGTGGACGGCGACCGGATCGTGGCCCTCGGGCCGTACGAACAGGTCGTGGACGCCCACCCGTCGGCCCGGGTCCGGCAGTGGCCGGGCGTCCTCACCCCGGGGCTGCGCCAGTGGGACGGCCTCCCGCTGCTGACCCGCTGCTACCACCCCGACCCGCGCGAGGCGGACGAACTCGGCGAAGAGCCCCTGGCCGGAGCCGAGTTCGAGCGCCTCGCCGGGCAGCTGGACGGGCCCCGCCGGGCCGGCAGCGTACGGCGCGGACTGCAGCGCATGCTGCGCCACGGCACCACGCATCTCGCGGTCGGCGCCGCCGAACCCGCCGTACGCACCGCCGTGCGCCGCGCGGGTCTGGCGGAGGTCCCGCCCGCCGGGGCCCCCGCGGGCGGGCCGAGCCTGGACCCCTTCGTGCGCGGACGCGACCTGCCGGGCTCCGTGTACGGCCCGCTCGCCGTCGGCGGCCGCGCGGACCTCGCGGTCTTCGACGTGCCGGACGAGGCGGCCCTGTGCGCGGCGGGGGCTGCGACCTGTGTGGCCACGGTGCTCGGTGGGCGGCTGGTGTACCGGCGGCGCTGAGCCCGCCATCAGGTGGCGTTCATCCGCCGGGGCCGCCTCCCGTGGCGTTTCGGGACGCCGGGACTGCCTCCCGTGGCTTCGAGGGCAGTGGTGCCGCCTTCCCGGGGAGTGTCAGGACCACGCGCCGCGGTTCCGGCTCCCCGGGAAGCCCCGGCGGTGTCCTCACGGCACGGACGGCCCTCCCAGGTAGCGGCCGTTCCCGTCGTACGGCCAGGCGTTGGACGTGCAGCCCTTCAGCCCCTTGATCTGCTGCATCATGGCGGGGGCCGGCTTGCCGGGGCCGGGGCAGGTCTCGTGGCCGTGGCCCAGCCAGTGGCCCACCTCGTGATTGATGATCAGCGCCCGGTACTCCGACGCGGGACCGTCGAACGTCGGTGAACCCAGCTGCCACCGGGCCAGGTTGACCATGACGTTCTCCCCGCCGCGGCAGTTCACCTCGCCCCGGGTGTTCAGCCCGTACTGCCCGCAGAGCCGGTCGGTGGTCTTCGGCGTCCCGATCCGGATCACCAGCCCGGCCGGTCCGTCGGCGACCTGGCGGAAGGTGCGGCTTCCGTTTTTGCCCCAGCCCCGCGGGTCGGCGAGTATCTCCGCGATGTCCTCCGCCGCGCTGTCCGGATCCACTCCGATGCCGTCCTCCACCTCGACGCGGTAGCGGCTGCCCCCGCCTTTGGACGAGACGCCCTCGCGCGCCACGGTGAAGACGCCGGGGCCCGAGGCCGGTACGGAGTCCGGGTCGACGGACTCCTCGTCCCGCGAGCCCTCTGGCGACTTCGAGGCCTTCTGGCTCGGCGACGGCTTCGGCGAAGCCGACGCCTCGGGTGTGACGGGGGCCGACGACGAGGGTGATCCCGTCCCCGGGGGCCGGGCCGGCTCACGGTCGGCCGCGAGCGCGGAGCCGTCGTCCTGCCACGGCGGGGCGACGTAGAGGAACGCCGCCGCGGCCACCGACGCGAACACGGCGCCGGCCAGGGCCGTCCGTCTTCGCCGCAGCTGTCTTCGGCGGGCCATGGCCCGCTTCCGGGAACGTGTGCGTAAGGCCCGCGATCCCGGGGCGGGCGCACCGGCCCGCCGTATTCGCTCTGTGTCTCCACTGTGCATGTTCCGGTAAGTATCCGTGGTCTCGATGTGGTCGTCCAGGTCGTTTGGATCATCCGGCCCGCACGCTGACCTGCTGCTCGAGCACCGGGTGCCGGTCCGCGTACCTCGCGAGACGTCCAGCAGTCCGCCCCCCCCGTATCCCGCCCAGGAGTTGCCGGGCGGACGCCGGTGCGGAAACCCCTTTCTCCTCTCCCGGTGAGACGCGGATCAGGGGGGTGCTGTTCCAGAAAGCCGAAGGCGATCGAAGGCCAGGGTGTCCCGCGGTCGTCCGGACGACGTGTACGCCACCGAGCGGGCGCATCCGGGCCCGAAGTCCGCAGCCGTCCCACGCCGCCGCGAGAGACGGGGAGCGGGGCTGCTTGAATGGGAGGGTGACCCGAGCATCCCTGGACAAGCAGCCGCACGAAGTCGCCTCGATGTTCGACGACGTGGCGGCGAACTACGACCTCACCAACGACGTGCTGTCGCTCGGACAGGCGCGGCTCTGGCGCAAGGAGGTCGCCCGGGCCGTCGACGCCCGACCGGCCCAGAAGATCCTCGACCTGGCGGCCGGGACCGCGACGTCCTCGCAGCCGTTCGCGCGGGCCGGTGCCTACGTGGTGCCCTGCGACTTCTCGATCGGGATGCTCCGGGTCGGCAAGGAACGCCACCCGTGGATGCCGTTCACCGCGGGCGACGGCACGAAGCTCCCGTTCAAGGACGAGACCTTCGACGCGGTCACCATCTCCTTCGGGCTCCGCAACATCCAGGACACCGGTGCCGCGCTCAGCGAGCTGTACCGGGTCACCAGGCGCGGTGGCCGTGTCGTGATCTGCGAGTTCTCCCAGCCGACGTGGGCGCCCTTCCGGACCGTCTACACCGAGTACCTGATGCGCGCGCTGCCGCCGGTCGCGCGGGCCGTGTCCTCCAACCCGGACGCCTACGTCTACCTCGCCGAGTCGATCCGCGCCTGGCCCGACCAGGCCGGCCTCGCGACGCTGCTGCAGAAGGCCGGCTGGTCGGACGTCGCCTGGCGCAACCTCACCGGCGGAGTGGTGGCACTCCACCGGGGCGTGCGCGCCTGACTCCGCGAGGGGCTCAGAGTTCCAGCCGGAAGCAGTACGCCTCCTGATCCGACACCGGACTCGTGTACGTCTCGGCCTGCCGCATGCCGAGACGTACGGCCACCGCCACCGACCGGGCGTTCCGCGTGTTGATCATCGCCACGACCTCCGGCACACCGAGCGCCCTCATCCGCTCCAGCGTGACGTGTGCGGCGGCGGTCGCGTAACCGTGCCCCCAGGAGGCCCTGCCCAGCCGCCAGCCGATCTCGACCTCGCCCACCGGGCCGAACGACGTGTGCGGCCAGGGCTGGGCGCCCGTGAAGCCGAGCACCGCGCCGGTGTCGTCGAGTACCGTCCACAGACAGTGGCCGAGCTCGGCGTCGTGTCGGCGCTGCCGGGCGGTCAACTCCTCGTACACGGAGTACTCCGCCCTGCGGCCGCCGTGGAACTCCATGACCTCCGGATCGTCGAACACCCGGTACCAGGCCAGGGCGTCCTCGTCGGTGGGGACGCGCAGATGTACGGACGGGGTCGAGCCAGGTGCGTGCGTCATCGGGGAGCCCTTCGGGAGGTTGATCAGCAGGCACCCATAGACTGCACGCGACATGTGCCGCGCGGCACGCGAATTCGAGTCTTCGGGAGATCCGACCGTGACCGAGCCCCTCTCCGAACACAGCGCGGACGTGATCGTCGTCGGAGCGGGCCCAGCCGGCTCCACGACCGCGTACTACCTCGCCAAGGCCGGACTCGACGTCCTCCTCCTGGAGAAGACGGCCTTCCCGCGTGAGAAGGTCTGCGGCGACGGTCTCACCCCGCGCGCCACCAAGCAGCTCGTCTCCATGGGCATCGACATCTCCGAAGAGGCCGGCTGGCTGCGCAACAAGGGCCTGCGCATCATCGGCGGCGGCGTCCGCCTCCAGCTGGACTGGCCGGACCTCGCCTCCTACCCGGACTACGGTCTGGTCCGCAAGCGTGACGACTTCGACGAGCAGCTGGCCCGTCAGGCGCAGAAGGCAGGCGCGCGACTGTACGAGCGCTGCAACGTCGGGGAACCGGTCAAGGACGAGCGCACCGGCCGCATCACCGGCGTCCACGCGAAGCTCGGCGAGGAGAAGACCCCGGTCACCTTCCACGCCCCGCTCGTCGTCGCCGCCGACGGCAACTCCACCCGGCTCTCCCTCCACATGGGCCTGCACCGCCGCGAGGACCGCCCGATGGGCGTCGCGGTCCGCACGTACTTCACCTCGCCCCGCCACGACGACGACTACCTGGAGTCGTGGCTGGAGCTCTGGGACCGGCGCGGCGCCGAGGACCGCCTGCTGCCCGGCTACGGCTGGATCTTCGGCATGGGGGACGGCACGTCCAACGTCGGTCTGGGCATCCTCAACTCCTCGGCGGCCTTCAAGGAGCTCGACTGGCGCGAGGTGCTCAAGGCGTGGTGCGCTTCCATGCCGGAGGACTGGGGCTACACCCCCGAGAACATGACGATGCCGATCCGCGGTGCCGCACTCCCGATGGCCTTCAACCGCCAGCCGCACTACACCAAGGGCCTGCTGCTCGTCGGGGACGCGGGCGGACTGGTCAACCCGTTCAACGGCGAGGGCATCGCGTACGCCATGGAGTCGGGCCAGATCGCCGCGGACGTCATCGTCCAGGCCCACGCCCGTGCCACCCCGGCGCAGCGGGAACTGGCCCTGCAGCACTACCCGAAGATCCTGAAGGACACCTACGGCGGTTACTACACGCTGGGCCGCGCCTTCGTGAAGATGATCGGGAACCCGCAGGTCATGAAGATCGCCACCCAGCGCGGTCTGACCCACCCGCTCCTGATGAAGTTCACGCTGAAGATGCTCGCCAACCTCACCGACCCGACGGGCGGCGACGCCATGGACCGCATCATCAACGGCCTCTCGAAGGTGGCGCCCAAGGCCTGACCGCCGACGCCCGGCCGCCCGCGCTGCGATAGGTTCGGACCATGGGGGCAAAAGGCGCATGGACCACCGTCGGCTTCCGGCGTCTCGGCGCTGCCGGGTCGGCGGCGATCGCGCTGGGAGGCTGGGCCGTCGGCACGCTCCCGGCCCACGACCCGTGGGGCCTGTGGGTGGCCCACGGCCCCGGAGTGAGAGCCGCGGGCTACGCACTGGCCTACGGCGGACTCACGGTGCTCGTCGTCGCCTGGTGGCTGTACGGGAGAGCCGGAGCCTCCGTACGCGACACCCTCGCCACCCTCGGATGGTGGACGGCGCCGCTGGTCCTCGCGCCCCCGCTGTACAGCGCAGACGTCTACAGCTACATCGCGCAGGGCGCGATGGTCCTCGAAGGCCACGACGTCTACAGCGTGGGGCCGTCCGTCCTCGACCCCGACGGGCCGGGCGGTGACGCCGCGGCGAGCGTCGGCGGGCACTGGACGGACACCCCGGCGCCGTACGGGCCTTTCTTCCTCCTCCTCGCGCGCGGCGTGGCCTGGGCGACCGGTGGCACGATCGTGCCCGCGGTGCTGGGGATGCGCCTGATCGCCCTCGGCTCGCTGGTCCTGATCGCCTGGGCCCTGCGGAATCTCGCCCGGGAACACGGCCGCAGCGAGAGCGCCGCGCTGTGGCTCGGGGCGCTGAACCCGCTGCTGCTCATCCACGTGGTCGGCGGTGTCCACAACGACGGGCTGATGACCGGCCTCATGCTGGCCGGCGTACTGCTCGCCCTGCGCGGCAGGTGGATCACCGGGTCGGCGGTCATCGGGCTCGCCATGATGGTGAAGTCGCCCGCGGCGGTGGCGCTGCTGTTCGTCGGCGTCCTGGTGGGCCGGGCCGCGAGCGGTCCGGTGGCACGGCGGGTGGCGAAGGGGCTGCTGGCTCCGGGGCTGGTCGCGGGGGCCGTCGTCGTGGGCCTGACGTTCCTCGGCGGCACCGGCTTCGGCTGGATCGGGACCCAGAGCGTCGCGGCACGCATCCACACCGCGCTGTCCCTCAGCAGCGACATCGGTCTGGGCCTGGGTGAACTCCTGCGTCTGCTGGCCGGAACCGACCCGGACCCGGTCAAGGCCGCCGTGCAGAACCTGGGCCTGCTGGTCGCGCTGGTGCTGATCGTCCGACTCGCCTGGCACGCGACGACCGGACGTACGGAACCCGTTCGCGCCCTGGGCACCGCTCTGCTGGTCCTCGTCGCGCTCTCGCCGATGGTGCAGCCGTGGTACCTGCTGTGGGCCACGGCGGTGCTGGCCGCCACCGCGAGCGGCGGCCGGGCCATGGGCGCGGTGACCGTGCTGTCGGCCGCGCTCGTCTACGAGACGCAGCCCTCGGGCTCGACCCCGCCGTACGGCTTCGTGCTGGCGGCCCTCGTGTGCGCGGTGGGGGTGGCGCTCCTGCGCCGGGAGCGGGCCGACGGGGAGCGGGGACGTCTGCCGGGCCAGCGCCGGCCGACGGAAGCCGCCGTGGAGGCGGACGCGCCCACGGCACGATGACGGGCCGTCACTCCGGATGGCGGAGTGACGGCCCGTGGTCGCGCTCAGGCGTGCGGAGCTTGTGAATCAGAGAACGCGGACCGCGCCCGACGGCGGGTCGTAGTCCAGCGTCTGCTGAACGACACCGGTGCTGGAGTTCTGCGCACCGACGAACTGGCCGCCGCCCACGTAGATCCCGACGTGGTAGGCGCTGCCCGCGCCGCCCCAGTACAGGATGTCGCCGGGCTGGAGGTTGTCGAGCGAGACCTGGGTCCCCGCCGTCGACTGGCTCTGCGAGACACGCGGCAGGTCGATGCCCACCGAGCCGAAGGCGGCCTGGACCAGACCCGAGCAGTCCCACGAGTTCGGGCCCGTGCCGCCGGAGACGTACGCGTCGCCGACCTGGGACTGCGCGAACGCGACGACGGACGCGGCGGACCCGGTGGCGCTGGAGGAGGACGTGGCGGAGGAGGACGAGGAGCCGGAGGACGCGCTGAGCGTGGTGCGCTCGGCGGAGCGGGAGGCGCGCTCGGCGGCCTTGGCCTTGGCCTTGGCCTCCGCCTCGGCGGCTGCCTCGGCCTTCTTCTTGGCCTCGGCCTTGCGGACCGCCTCGGCCTTGGCCTTCTTGGCGGTCTTGGCTGCTGTGCTGGCCGCTGCGTCCTCGTGCGCCTGGGTCTCCAGGTCGAGGGCGAGCGCCTTGGTTGCCTGCGCGGACGCGGCGACGGATTCGGAGAGCCCGGCTGTGATGGTGGGCATCTCGATGGTCTGGGTCACCGGCTCGGCCTGAGCCGGACCGGCGGCACCCGCGACCGCGATGGTGCTGAGCATGCCACCGGCAACTCCTGCCCGCAGGGCCGTCTTCGAGGCGCTTCGGCGGGGCTTCCGGTGGCTGGGTATGTGAGCGGTGTGGGACATGGGTACTAGCGCTATCAGGGCTGTAGGGGTCCCATCAAGAAACGTGTGTTGCGACACAGTTACGTTCGGAATCCATGAATCCGCTTATTGGGGGCCTTTATTGACGCCCTAAAGGGCAAATCGGGCACCTCGGTGCACCCCTGTGATCACGGCATTCAATCAATACGCCCGAATTGCCCGTCGCTTACCATCCGTTCACACGGTTGGCCAAGCCCGCTTCTCTTGGAGCAGGCATGGAGTGATGCAGGTCACAACGTGGCTCTTCCGTGAGAGGCAACCGCGCGGCCGCGCGCCGCGTGCGGGGCGCGATCGGCCGCCCTCGCGTGGTGACCTGACCTATTGGCGAGTCATGTCCGTTTTCAGGGCGGCCCGTCGGGGGTCGGTCGCCGAATCAGCCGACCGGGGACGCCCCGGGGTGACCGGAGCCGGCCGCCGGGGTCGACCGAAGGGGTTCGGCCGGGCGGGCCGACCGGGGCGCCGGGTGGGTCCGGGCGGTGATCCGCCCGTCGCGCCCCTCGATCTCCCGGTGTCCCGCGCGCCGCCCCCACTGCCCCGCTCGCTGTGCCCCGTTGCCCGCTCGCCGTGTCCCGTGTCCCGGGCCCCGCGCACCCGTGCGCCCCGACCCGGGTGTGCCGCGCGTTCGCCCCGCGTCGCCGTGTGCCCGGAAGTTCGTGAATGCGTGCGCATTGTCCACATCGGTACCGGAGGCACCCCGTCCGGGTGGCCGGCGTATGGAGCCGATTCCTATATCACCAGCTCGGTGTCCACCGCCAATTTGCTTGTACGGTCCGCCGATTGATAGTGCCGTGAGCCTTTGACCAGCGGTAACGCTCCAAGATGTCACGTCTCGTAACCGCACGGCCGCTTCGCGTACGAAGATCACCGCTCATCCGTCTTCATGATCGTTCGTCAGGTGGTGGAGATCACAAAGACGTTGGTGCACCCCGTGTCGCAGATCACAGGACGGCAGGCATAGGATGCGGGGCAGTCGGGCTTGTGAACTGCCTCACATGTGCACGATCTTGATGAGGTGGCGAGCCGGTCGCCCGATGCGGTCCAACGGTCAAGGACGACTGGAAGGAGCGAGGAGCGTGAATGCCTACGCGCCCATCCTCGTGCTCGGCGCCCTAGGGGCAGGGTTTGCGATCTTCTCCGTGGTCATGGCCACGCTTATCGGCCCGAAGCGGTACAACCGAGCAAAGCTCGAAGCGTACGAGTGCGGTATCGAACCCACCCCGACTCCAGCCGGAGGTGGCCGTTTCCCGATCAAGTACTACCTGACGGCGATGCTGTTCATCGTCTTCGACATCGAGATCGTCTTCCTCTATCCCTGGGCGGTCACCTTCGACGCCCTGGGGATCTTCGGGCTCGTGGAGATGCTGCTCTTCGTGCTCACCGTCTTCGTCGCCTACGCGTATGTGTGGCGCCGGGGCGGCCTGGAATGGGACTGAGGGGCTGAGGGGCACACATGGGACTCGAAGAGAAGCTGCCGAGCGGCTTCGTGCTGACCACTGTCGAGCAGGCCGCCGGCTGGGTGCGGAAGTCGTCCGTCTTCCCGGCCACCTTCGGCCTCGCCTGCTGCGCCATCGAGATGATGACGACCGGCGCGGGGCGGTACGACCTGGCCCGGTTCGGGATGGAGGTCTTCCGCGGTTCGCCGCGGCAGGCGGATCTGATGATCGTCGCGGGGCGGGTCAGTCAGAAGATGGCGCCCGTCCTGCGGCAGGTCTACGACCAGATGCCGAGCCCCAAGTGGGTGATCTCCATGGGGGTTTGTGCGTCATCAGGTGGAATGTTCAATAATTACGCCATTGTTCAGGGTGTTGATCATATTGTCCCGGTCGACATCTATCTGCCGGGATGCCCGCCGCGTCCCGAGATGCTGATCGACGCCATCCTCAAGCTCCACCAGAAGATCCAGGGCTCCAAGCTCGGGGTCAACGCGGAGGAGGCCGCCCGCGAGGCGGAGGAGGCGGCTCTCAAGGCACTCCCCCTGATCGAGATGAAGGGGCTGCTGCGGTGAGCGACGAACAGAACGACAGCGGGGCGCCCGCCCCGCGCGACGACACCGGCGAGGTCATCGGCGTACGCAAGGGGATGTTCGGCGCCAACAACGGCGGCGACACCTCCGGCTACGGCGGACTCGTCCGCACGGTGACCCTTCCGGGGGCGTCCTCCCGGCCCTACGGCGGCTGGTTCGACGAAGTGGCCGACGAGCTGGAAGGGGCCCTGGAGGAACAGGGCCTGCTCCCCGGCAACGCCGTCGAGAAGACGGTCGTCGACCGGGGGGAGGTCACCTTCCACATCGCCCGCGAGCACCTGCTCCAGGTCGCCCGCACCCTGCGCGACGACCCCGCCCTTCGCTTCGAGCTGTGCACGGGCGTCAGCGGCGTCCACTACCTGGGGGACAAGGGCCGCGAGCTGCACGCGGTCTACCACCTGCGCTCGCTCACCCACGGGCGGCTGATCCGCCTCGAGGTGTCCGCGCCGGACAGCGACCCGCACATCCCGTCGCTCGTCGAGGTCTATCCGACCAACGACTGGCACGAGCGCGAGACCTACGACTTCTTCGGACTGGTCTTCGACGGGCACCCCGCCCTGACCCGGATCATGATGCCGGACGACTGGCAGGGCTTCCCGCAGCGCAAGGACTACCCGCTCGGCGGCATCGCCGTCGAGTACAAGGGCGCCCAGATCCCGGCTCCGGACCAGCGGAGGTCGTACAGCTGATGACTACTCCCCATTCCCAGGCTTCCCCGGGTCCCTCCGGCACGCCGCTCTCCGACGCCCGCGCCACGACCGAGGGGACTGTATATACAGTCACCGGCGGCGACTGGGACGAGGTCGTCGAGTCCGCCGCCAAGTCGGACGACGAACGCATCATCGTCAACATGGGTCCCCAGCACCCCTCCACGCACGGCGTGCTGCGGCTGATCCTGGAGATCGACGGCGAGACCGTCACCGAGGCCCGCTGCGGCATCGGCTACCTCCACACCGGCATCGAGAAGAACCTCGAGTTCCGGAACTGGACGCAGGGCACCACCTTCGTCACGCGCATGGACTACCTGACTCCGTTCTTCAACGAGGCGGCGTACTGCCTCGGGGTCGAGAAGCTGCTCGGCATCGAGGACCAGATCCCCGACCGGGCCACCGTCCTGCGGGTGCTCCTGATGGAGCTCAACCGGATCTCCTCGCACCTGGTGTGCATCGCCACCGGCGGTATGGAACTCGGCGCCACGACGATCATGATCTACGGATTCCGCGATCGTGAACTCGTCCTCGACCTCTTCGAGCTGATCACCGGGCTCCGGATGAACCACGCGTTCATCCGTCCCGGCGGACTCGCCCAGGACCTTCCCATGGGCGCGATCGACCGGCTCCGCGAGTTCATCAAGACCATGAAGAAGAACCTGCCGGAGTACGACAAGCTCGCCACCGGCAACCCCATCTTCAAGGCCCGTATGCAGGACGTCGGCTACCTCGACCTGACCGGCTGCATGGCGCTCGGCGCCACCGGCCCGGTCCTCAGGTCCGCCGGACTCCCGCACGACCTGCGCAAGACCGATCCGTACTGCGGCTACGAGACCTACGACTTCGACGTACCGACCGCGGACACCTGCGACTCCTACGGGCGCTTCCTCATCCGGCTGGAGGAGATGCGCCAGTCGCTCAGGATCGTCGAGCAGTGCCTGGAGCGCCTTGAGCCGGGACCGGTCATGGTCGCCGACAAGAAGATCGCCTGGCCCGCGCAGCTCGCGCTGGGACCCGACGGCCTCGGCAACTCGCTCGACCACATCAAGAAGATCATGGGCACCTCCATGGAGGCCCTGATCCACCACTTCAAGCTGGTGACCGAGGGCTTCCGGGTCCCGGCCGGGCAGGTGTACACCGCCATAGAGTCCCCCAAGGGCGAGCTCGGCGTGCACGTCGTCTCGGACGGCGGCACGCGCCCCTTCCGGGTCCACTTCCGCGACCCGTCCTTCACCAATCTCCAGGCCATGGCGGCGATGTGTGAGGGCGGCCAGGTCGCCGACGTCATCGTCGCCGTCGCGTCCATCGACCCCGTGATGGGAGGCGTCGACCGGTGACCGCGTCCAACCAAGAAGTCAGCCTGGGGATGCCGCAGCTCCCCGCCCCCGCCTACCCGGCCGACGTACTCGCCCGGCTCGAAGCGGACGCGAAGGAAGTGATCGCCCGCTACCCCGGCAGCCGCTCCGCGCTGCTGCCGCTGCTGCACCTGGTGCAGTCCGAGGAGGGGTTCGTCTCCCGTACGGGCATGGCGTTCTGCGCCGACCAGCTCGGCCTCACCACAGCGGAGGTCACCGCGGTCGCCACCTTCTACACGATGTACCGCCGCCGGGCCGGCGGTGACTACCAGGTCGGGGTCTGCACCAACACCCTCTGCGCGGTCATGGGCGGCGACGCCATCTTCGACCGGCTCAAGGAGCACCTGGGTGTCGGCAACGACGAGGCCGGCATGACGACTGCCGACGGCAAGGTCACCCTCGAACACATCGAGTGCAACGCGGCCTGCGACTTCGCCCCGGTCGTGATGGTCAACTGGGAGTTCTTCGACAACCAGACGCCGGAGAGCGCGACGCGGCTCGTCGACGACCTGATCGCCGGCCGCACCGTCGAGCCCACCCGGGGCGCGCCGCTGTGCAGCTACAAGGACACGGCGCGCATCCTCGCCGGCTTCCCCGACCGGCGTCCCGGCGCGGTCGAGGCGAGCGGCGGCGCCGGCGCCGCCTCCCTGGTCGGGCTGAAGCTCGCCAAGGGCGAGACCGCCCCGCAGACGCGCGTGGTCGGCCCCCGGGGCGAGGCCCCGGGCGACCAGCCGCAGAAGGGCGCCGAGCACCTCAGCTCTCATGACGCGCCACAGCAGACCTCGGCCTCCGACCCGGAGCACCCGGCCGGGCCCGCCGCCGAGGAGGGGGAGTGATGACCTTGGCAGCCGAGATCGACAAGAACGGGACCAGCCCGGAGAAGCTCCTGGCCCCGGTCCTCTCCTCCTTCTGGGACGAGCCGGAGTCCTGGACGCTGGACACCTACCACCGCCACGACGGGTACGAGGGTCTGCGCAAGGCCCTGGCCATGCCGCCCGACGACCTCATCGCGTACGTCAAGGACTCCGGTCTGCGCGGACGCGGCGGCGCCGGCTTCCCCACCGGGATGAAGTGGCAGTTCATCCCGCAGGGCGACGGGAAGCCGCACTACCTCGTCGTCAACGCCGACGAGTCGGAGCCGGGGACCTGCAAGGACACCCCACTCCTCTTCGCGAACCCGCACAGCCTCATCGAGGGCATCGTGATCGCCTGCTACGCGATCCGCTCCTCGCACGCCTTCATCTATCTGCGCGGCGAAGTGGTCCCCGTGCTGCGGCGGCTGCACGAGGCCGTGCGCGAGGCCTACGAGGCGGGCTACCTGGGGAAGGACATCCTGGGCTCGGGGATCGACCTCGAACTCACGGTGCACGCGGGCGCGGGCGCCTACATCTGCGGTGAGGAAACCGCGCTCCTCGACTCACTCGAAGGACGGCGCGGCCAGCCCCGGCTGCGTCCGCCCTTCCCCGCCGTCGCCGGTCTGTACGCCTGCCCCACCGTCGTGAACAACGTCGAGTCCATCGCCTCGGTTCCCGCGATCCTGAACAAGGGCAAGGACTGGTTCAAGTCGATGGGCAGCGAGAAGTCCCCGGGCTTCACGCTGTACTCGCTCAGCGGACACGTCACCAGCCCCGGCCAGTACGAGGCCCCGCTCGGCATCACCCTGCGCCAGCTGCTCGACATGAGCGGCGGCATGCGGGCCGGGCACCGCCTGAAGTTCTGGACCCCCGGCGGCTCCTCCACCCCCATGTTCACCGAGGAACACCTCGACGTGCCCCTGGACTACGAGGGCGTCGGCGCGGCCGGATCGATGCTCGGCACCAAGGCACTGCAGTGCTTCGACGAGACCACCTGCGTGGTGCGCGCCGTCACCCGCTGGACCGAGTTCTACGCACACGAGTCCTGCGGCAAGTGCACGCCGTGCCGCGAGGGGACCTACTGGCTCGTCCAGCTGCTCCGCGACATCGAGGCGGGCAAGGGGGAGATGGCCGACCTCGACAAGCTGAACGACATCGCCGACAACATCAACGGCAAGTCCTTCTGCGCCCTCGGCGACGGCGCGGCCTCGCCGATCTTCTCCTCGCTGAAGTACTTCCGCGAGGAGTACGAGCAGCACATCACAGGCAAGGGCTGCCCCTTCGACCCCGCACGGTCGACCCTCTGGGCCGACGACAAAGACGACAAGAACGCTCACCGGGGGGTGAACGCATGACAGTCACCACGAGTGCGCCCTCCGGGGGCGGCGAGGCGGCCGTTCCGCCCGAGGACCTCGTCACGCTCACGATCGACGGCATCGAGATCAGCGTGCCCAAGGGCACCCTCGTCATCCGCGCCGCCGAACTGCTCGGCATCGAGATCCCGCGCTTCTGCGACCACCCGCTCCTCGACCCCGCCGGTGCCTGCCGGCAGTGCATCGTCGAGGTCGAGGGCCAGCGCAAGCCGATGGCGTCCTGCACCATCACGTGCACCGACGGCATGGTCGTCAAGTCGCAGATCACCTCGCCGGTCGCGGAGAAGGCCCAGAAGGGGGTGATGGAGCTCCTGCTCATCAACCACCCGCTGGACTGCCCGGTCTGCGACAAGGGCGGCGAGTGCCCCCTGCAGAACCAGGCGATGTCGCACGGCGGCGCCGACTCCCGCTTCGACGGGAAGAAGCGCACCTTCGAGAAGCCCGTCCCCATCTCCACCCAGGTGCTGCTGGACCGCGAGCGGTGTGTGCTCTGCGCACGCTGCACCCGGTTCTCCAACCAGGTGGCAGGCGACCCGATGATCGAGATGCTGGAGCGCGGCGCGCTCCAGCAGGTCGGTACCGGCGAGGGCGACCCCTTCGAGTCGTACTTCTCCGGCAACACCATCCAGATCTGCCCGGTCGGGGCCCTCACCTCGGCGGCCTACCGCTTCCGCGCCCGGCCCTTCGACCTGGTGTCGACGCCCTCGGTGTGCGAGCACTGCGCCGGCGGCTGCGCGACCCGGACCGACCACCGGCGCGGCAAGGTCATGCGGCGGCTCGCCGCCAACGACCCGGAGGTCAACGAGGAGTGGCTCTGCGACAAGGGCCGCTTCGGCTTCCGTTACGCCCAGCAGCGCGACCGGCTCACCACCCCGCTCGTACGCAACGCGGAGGGTGTGCTGGAACCCGCGAGCTGGCCCGAGGCACTGGAAGCCGCGGCGGCCGGTCTCTCGGCGGCACGCGGCAGGACCGGTGTCCTCACGGGCGGCCGACTGACCGTCGAGGACGCCTACGCGTACAGCAAGTTCGCGCGGGTCGCCCTCGACACCAACGACATCGACTTCCGGGCCCGCGTCCACAGCGGTGAGGAGGCCGACTTCCTCGCCGCTCGGGTCTCCGGACGCGGCCTGGACCTCGACGGCAGCGGGGTCACGTACACCGCGCTGGAGAAGGCCCCGGCGGTCCTGCTGGCCGGCTTCGAGTCCGAGGAGGAGGCCCCCGGCGTCTTCCTGCGGCTGCGCAAGGCCCACCGCAAGCACGGACAGCGGACGTTCGCGCTGGCCTCGCACGCCAGCCGGGGCCTGGAGAAGGCGGGCGGCACGCTGCTTCCCGCCGCGCCCGGCACCGAGACCGAATGGCTGGACGCCCTCGCGGGCGGGATCGGCCTGGAGAGTGACGGAGCCGTCGCGGCCGAGGCGCTGCGCGGCGAAGGCGCCGTGATCGTGGTGGGCGAGCGGCTCGCCGCCGTACCCGGCGGACTGACCTCCGCCGTGCGCACCGCGGCGGCCACCGGCGCCGCACTGGTGTGGATCCCGCGCCGGGCCGGCGAACGCGGCGCGCTGGAGGCGGGGGCGCTCCCGTCGCTGCTGCCCGGCGGCCGTCCCGCGACGGACCCCCGGGCCAGGGAGGAGGTGGCGTCCGTCTGGGGCGTCGCCGAACTCCCCTCCGGCTTCGGCCGCGACACCGGCCAGATCGTGGAGGCCGCGGCCACCGGCGAGCTGGGCGCACTGCTGGTCGCGGGCGTCGACCCCGAGGACCTGCCCGACCCGGCCGGGGCGCTCAAGGCGCTGGACGAGGTCGGTTTCCTGGTCTCGCTGGAGCTGCGGCCCGGCGCCGTCACCGAGCGCGCCGACGTGGTCCTCCCCGTGGCGGCCGTCGCGGAGAAGCCCGGCACCTTCCTCAACTGGGAAGGCAGGGCGCGGCTGTTCGAAGCCGCGCTGAAGCCCGAGCAGATGCCGAGGACGCTCTGCCCGACCGACGCGCGGGTGCTGCACATGCTGGCCGACGCGCTCGACGTACACCTCGGACTGCCCGATCTGAGGGCGGCCCGCCGTGAACTCGACCGCCTCGGCGGCTGGGAGGGCGGCCGCGCCGACGACCCGCGGGTGGCCTCCACCCCGGTGCCCCGGCCCGGCGACGGCGAGGCGGTCCTCGCGGGCCACCGGATGCTGCTCGACCGGGGCCGGCTCCAGGAGGGCGACCAGGCGCTGGCCGGCACCCGGCACGCGGCGGTCGCCCGGCTCTCCCCGGGCACCGCTGCCGAGTCCGGGGTGAAGGACGGCGATCTGCTGGCCGTCACCGGACCCGCCGGCACCACCGAACTCCCGCTGGCCGTGACCGAGATGCCGGACCGGGTGGTGTGGGTGCCGCTCAACTCCGTCGGACGGGGCGTCCCCGCCGACACCGGTGCCCGGCCGGGCGGCCTGGTACGGATCGGTCCGGCCGCCCCGGGCTCCCACGTCGTGACAACGGAGGTAGGAGAGTGACCGGCCTCGCCCAACTCGCCGCGGCGCCGCAGGGTGCCGTCCTCGCAGCCGAGGACCTGTCGATGTTCGGCACGGACCCCTGGTGGCTCGTCGTCGTCAAGGCGGTGTTCTGCTTCGCGTTCCTGATGGTGACCGTGCTGTTCTCCATCGTGTGGGAACGCAAGGTCGTCGCCTGGATGCAGCTGCGCATCGGCCCCAACCGGCACGGCCCCTGGGGCATGCTCCAGTCGCTCGCCGACGGCATCAAGCTGATGCTGAAGGAGGACGTCGTCGTCAAGCGGGCCGACAAGGTCGTCTACGTCCTGGCCCCGATCGTGGCCGCCGCACCGGCGTTCATGGCGATCGCGGTGATCCCGTTCGGCCCCTCCGACAACCAGGTGTCGATCTTCGGCCACCGTACGACGATGCAGCTGACCGACCTGCCGATCGCGATGCTGTACATCCTCGCGGTCGCCTCGGTCGGCATCTACGGCATCGTGCTGGCCGGCTGGTCCTCCGGGTCGACGTACCCGCTGCTCGGCGGGCTGCGCTCCTGCGCCCAGATGATCAGCTACGAGATCGCGATGGGCGCGGCCTTCGCGTCGGTGTTCCTCTACTCCGGTTCGATGTCCACGTCGGAGATCGTGGCGGCACAGGAGGACCGCTGGTTCATCCTCCTGCTGCCGGTCTCCTTCATCATCTACGTCATCACGATGGTCGGCGAGACCAACCGGGCCCCGTTCGACATGCCGGAGTCCGAGGGCGACCTGGTCGGCGGGTTCAACACCGAGTACTCCTCGATCAAGTTCGCGATGTTCATGCTCGCCGAGTACGTCAACATGGTCACCGTCTCCGCGGTCTCCGTCACCCTGTTCCTGGGCGGCTGGCGGGCTCCGTACCCGGTCAGCACCTTCTGGGAGGGCGCCAACCAGGGCTGGTGGCCGATGCTCTGGTTCGTCATCAAGGTGCAGCTCCTCCTCTTCTTCTTCATCTGGCTGCGCGGCACCCTGCCCCGTGTCCGCTACGACCAGCTGATGAAGCTCGGCTGGAAGGTCCTGATCCCGGTCTCCGTGGTCTGGCTGATGCTGGTCGCCACCGTCAGGGCGCTGAACAACGAGGGCTACGACTACTCGAAGATCCTCCTGTACGTCGCCGGAGCCGTGATCGCGGTCCTGCTGATCTCCTTCGTCGCCGACACCTTCCGCGACCGGAAGACCAGGGCCGCCGAGGAGGCGGCCGGACCGGAACCCGCGTTCGACCCGATGGCGGGCGGGTACCCGGTGCCGCCGCTGCCCGGCCAGACGCTGCCGCCGGTGCCGCGCCGCACGCCTCGGCGCGAGCGGGAGCTCGTTGTCAGTGGCGGGCCGGATACTCGGAGTGACGAGAATGCGGCAGCCGGAAGTTCGAGTGACGGAAGGGAGGCTGACGGTGTCTGAGTCATCGGAACCCTCAGGAGAGAAGTTCCAGAATCCTGTGGCCGGCTTCGGCGTGACCTTCAAGGCCATGTTCAAGAAGCGGCTGACCGAGCAGTACCCGGAGACGCAGAAGGTGACGGCGCCGCGCTTCCACGGCCGGCACCAGCTCAACCGTCACCCGGACGGTCTGGAGAAGTGCGTCGGCTGCGAGCTCTGCGCCTGGGCGTGTCCTGCGGACGCGATCTACGTGGAGGGCGCGGACAACACGGACGAGGAGCGCTACTCCCCGGGCGAGCGCTACGGCCGCGTCTACCAGATCAACTACGCGCGCTGCATCCTGTGCGGACTGTGCATCGAGGCGTGTCCCACCCGGGCACTGACCATGACCAATGACTTCGAGCTCGCCAACACCACCCGCGAGAGCCTCATCTACACCAAGGACGAGCTGCTCGCGGGGCTTGAGGAAGGCATGGTCGACAGCCCGCACGCGATCTTCCCCGGCATGGACGAACAGGACTACTACCGCGGCCTGGTGACCGAGGCCGCTCCCGGCGCGGAGCGCCAGGTCGCCGTCTCCAAGGGAGAGACGGACAAGGAGGTGGACGTGTGAACGCCACCCTGGCCGCAGCCGCCACCACCACGTCGACCGGCGAGGCCGTCCAGTTCTGGATCCTCGGCACCGTGGCCGTCCTCGGCGCGCTCTCCACCGTCCTGATGAAGAAGGCGGTGCACAGCGCACTGTCGCTCGCCGGCACCATGATCGTGCTGGCGGTCTTCTACCTCGCCAACGGCGCCTACTTCCTGGGCATCGTCCAGGTCGTCGTCTACACGGGCGCGATCATGATGCTGTTCCTCTTCGTGGTCATGCTCGTCGGTGTCACGGCGGCCGACTCGCTGAAGGAGACGCTCAAGGGCCAGCGCTGGCTGGCCGCCGCCTGCGGACTCGGCTTCGGCATCCTGCTGATCGCGGGCATCGGACAGGCGTCCCTGAAGACGTTCAACGGTCTGGGGACGGCGAACGCCCGGCACGGCGGAAACGTCGAGGGGCTCGCCAACCTCATCTTCACCAAGTACGTCTTCGCGTTCGAGATCACCGGCGCCCTGCTGATCACCGCGACCGTCGGCGCGATGCTGCTCACGCACCGCGAGCGCACCGAACGCGCCAAGACACAGCGGGAGCTCTCCCAGGAGCGGGTGCGCAGCAGTCACGTACCGCCCCTGCCCGCTCCCGGTGTGTACGCCCGGCACAACGCCGTGGACGTCGCGGGACTGCTCCCGGACGGCACGCCGTCCGAGCTCACCGTCATGCAGACGCTGCGGCAGCGCGGACAGATCCGTGACGTGTCCAGTGAGTCGCTCGCCGACCTCAAGGCGCTCGAACAGCGTTCCGGGGAGCGGCTCGGCCGTGACCGCGGACCGGACCGTGACCCTGCGGAAGAAGAGGAGGAGGTCGCCAAGTGAATCCGGTCAACTACCTCTACCTCGCGGCCCTTTTGTTCACGATCGGTGCCTCCGGCGTGCTGATCAGGCGGAACGCGATCGTGGTGTTCATGTGCGTCGAGCTGATGCTCAACGCCTGCAACCTCGCGCTCGTGGCGTTCTCCCGGATGCACGGCAACCTCGACGGGCAGATCATCGCCTTCTTCACGATGGTCGTCGCCGCCGCGGAGGTCGTCATCGGGCTCGCGATCATCGTGTCGCTCTTCCGCTCCCGCCACTCGGCCTCGGTCGACGACGCCAGCCTGATGAAGCTGTAAGGGGTCGGAATCGTGGAAAACCTGATTGCGCTGCTGGTCGCGGCGCCTCTGCTCGGAGCGGTGGTCCTGCTCTGCGGCGGCCGCCGGCTCGACCGGGCCGGACACTGGATCGGCACGGCGCTCGCCGCCGCGTCCTTCGTCGTCGGTGCCGTCCTGTTCACCGACATGCTGGGCAGGGGTGCCGAGGACCGCACCCTGCGCCAGCACCTGTACAGCTGGATCCCGGTCGAGGGGTTCCAGGCCGACGTGGCCTTCCAGCTGGACCAGTTGTCGATGACGTTCGTCCTGCTGATCACGGGTGTGGGCACGCTGATCCACGTCTACTCCATCGGCTACATGGAGCACGACGAGCGGCGACGCCGCTTCTTCGGCTACCTGAACCTCTTCCTCGCGGCGATGCTCATCCTGGTCATCGCCGACAACTACCTGCTGCTGTACGTCGGGTGGGAGGGCGTCGGTCTGGCGTCGTACCTGCTCATCGGCTTCTGGCAGCACAAGCCCAGCGCGGCCACCGCCGCCAAGAAGGCCTTCCTGGTCAACCGGGTCGGCGACATGGGCCTGTCCATCGCGATCATGCTGATGTTCACCACCTTCGGCACCTTCGCCTTCGGGCCCGTGTTCGAGGCGACCGGTGACACGAGCGAGGGCAAGCTCACGGCGATCGGCCTGATGCTGCTCCTCGCCGCCTGCGGCAAGTCGGCCCAGGTGCCGCTGCAGTCCTGGCTCGGGGACGCGATGGAGGGCCCGACCCCGGTCTCGGCCCTCATCCACGCCGCAACCATGGTGACCGCGGGCGTCTACCTCATCGTCCGCTCCGGCGCCATCTTCAACGGGGCGCCTGACGCACAACTGGTCGTCGTGGTCGTCGGTGCCGTCACGCTCCTCTTCGGTGCGATCGTCGGTTGCGCGAAGGACGACATCAAGAAGGCCCTCGCCGGGTCGACGATGTCGCAGATCGGCTACATGATCCTCGCCGCGGGCCTCGGCCCCATCGGCTACGTCTTCGCGATCATGCACCTGGTGACGCACGGCTTCTTCAAGGCCGGTCTCTTCCTCGGCGCCGGTTCGGTCATGCACGGCATGAACGACGAGGTCGACATGCGGAAGTACGGCGGCCTGCGGAAGTTCATGCCGGTCACCTTCGTCACCTTCGGCCTCGGCTACCTGGCGATCATCGGCTTCCCCGGCCTGTCCGGCTTCTTCTCCAAGGACATGATCATCGAGGCGGCCTTCGCCAAGGGCGGCACCGAGGGCTGGATCCTCGGCTCCGTCACGCTGCTGGGCGCCGCGATCACCGCGTTCTACATGACGCGCGTGATGCTCCTGACGTTCTTCGGCGAGAAGCGCTGGCAGCCGACTGCATCCGATGGCGGCTCCGCCGCGGGCGAGGGCCACGAGCCGCACCCGCACGAGTCGCCGAAGTCCATGACGATCCCGATGATCGTGCTGGCCTTCGGGTCGGTCTTCGCCGGAGGCTTCTTCTCCATCGGCGACCGCTTCATGCACTGGCTGGAGCCCGTCACCGGGCACGACCACGGACACGCACCGGTCAGTGCGACCACCGTCACCGCCGCCACCATGGTGGTGCTCGTCATCGGTGTCGCCATCGCCTGGTCGATGTACGGGCGCAAACCCGTCCCGGTCGTCGCCCCGCGCGGTTCCCTCCTCACCAGGGCGGCCCGCCGGGACCTCCTCCAGGACGACTTCAACCACGTGGTCCTGGTCCGCGGCGGCGAACACCTCACCCGCTCCCTGGTCTACGTCGACCACACCCTGGTCGACGGAGTCGTCAACGGCACGGCCGCCTCGATGGGCGGGCTCTCCGGCCGGCTGCGCAAGCTGCAGAACGGCTACGCCCGCTCCTACGCGGTCTCGATGTTCGGCGGTGCGGCGGTACTCATCGCCGCGACCCTGCTGATGAGGGCGGTCTGATCCCATGTCCTTTCCCCTCCTGACAGCGACGGCGGCGCTCCCGGCGATCGGCGCGATCGCCACCGCAGCCGTCCCGGCCGCCCGGCGCACCGCGGCCAAGTGGCTCGCCCTGGCCGTCTCGCTGGGCACCCTGGTCCTCGCGGGCATCGTCTTCGCCCGCTTCGAACCGGGTGGCGACCGCTACCAGCTCACCGAGTCGCACGCCTGGATCAAGGACTTCGGTGTCCGTTACGAACTGGGAGTCGACGGCATCGGGGTGGCGCTCCTCGCGCTCACCGCGCTGCTGATCCCCTTCGTGATCCTGGCCGGCTGGCACGACGCCGATCCCCTGGAGACGAACAGCTCCCGGTGGCGGCCGACCCAGGGCTTCTTCGCCCTGATCCTGATGGTCGAAGCGATGGTGATCCTGTCCTTCGTCGCCACCGACGTCTTCCTCTTCTACATCCTCTTCGAAGCCATGCTCATCCCGATGTACTTCCTCATCGGCGGTTTCGGGGACCGGGCGCACTCGGGCAGCGACGAGAACGCTGCGGCACAGCGCAGCTACGCGGCCGTGAAGTTCCTCCTCTACAACCTGGCCGGCGGGCTCATCATGCTGGCCGCCGTCATCGGGCTCTACGTCGTCGCGGGGAGCTTCTCGCTCTCCGAGATCGCCGAGGCGCGGGCCAACGGAACGCTGGACATGGCGACCTCCACCGAGCGGTGGCTGTTCCTCGGGTTCTTCTTCGCCTTCGCGGTGAAGGCCCCGCTGTGGCCGCTGCACACCTGGCTGCCCAACGCGATGGGGGAGGCGACCACCCCGGTGGCCGTCCTGATCACCGCGGTCGTCGACAAGGTCGGCACCTTCGCGATGCTCCGCTTCTGCCTCCAGCTGTTCCCGGAGGCCAGCAAGTGGGCTACGCCGGTGATCCTCGTCCTGGCGCTGATCTCCATCGTCTACGGCGCCCTGCTCGCCGTCGGTCAGCGCGACATCAAGCGGCTCATCGCCTACGCGTCGATCTCGCACTTCGGTTTCATCGTGCTGGGCATCTTCGCGATGACCAGCCAGGGCCAGTCGGGCGCCACGCTCTACATGGTCAACCACGGACTCTCGACGGCGGCGCTGATGCTGGTCGCCGGCTTCCTGATCACCCGGCGGGGCTCCCGGCTCATCGCCGACTACGGCGGGGTGCAGAAGGTGGCGCCCCTCCTTGCCGGAACCTTCCTCGTCGGCGGTCTGGCCACCCTGTCGCTGCCCGGCCTCGCCCCGTTCGTCAGTGAGTTCCTGGTCCTGGTCGGTGTGTTCAGCGCGTACCCGGTGGCCGGCGTCATCGCCACCGTAGGCATCGTGCTCGCCGCGCTCTACGTCCTCGTCCTCTACCAGCGGACGATGACGGGGCCGGTCAGGGAGGGGATCGGGGGCATGCCCGACCTCAAGGTCCGTGAGCTGGCGGTGGCGCTTCCGCTGATCGCCCTGCTGATCTTCCTGGGCGTCTTCCCGAAGCCGCTCACCGAGGTCGTCGACCCGGCGGTGCAGCACACCATGCAGGACGTACAGAAGAAGGACCCCCAGCCCGAGGTGGAGGCCGCCAAGTGAGCGCAACAGCTGTCCACAGCCTGTGGACCATGGCGGGGGAGGTGACATCCGCCGCCCCGGGCGACAAGTTCACGGCGCCGACCATCGAGTACGCCCAGCTGGCGCCCGTCCTGATCGTGGTCGGTGCCGCCGTCCTGGGAATCCTGGTCGAGGCCTTCGTCCCGCGACGGGCCCGCTACACCACCCAGGTGTTCCTGACGGTCGTCGCGATCGCCGCCGCCTTCGCCGCGGTGGTGGGTCTCGCCGCCGACGGGTACGCCACGAAGAACGCGCACATCGCCGCGATGGGCGCGGTCGCGGTCGACGGGCCGGCCCTGTTCCTCCAGGGCACCATCCTGCTCGTCTCCATGGTCTCCGTCTTCACGTTCGCCGAGCGACGCCTCGACCCGGCCTCGCACGGCAACCGTGTGGACTCCTTCGCCGCCCAGGCCGGTTCGGTGCCCGGCAGCGACGGGGAGCAGGCCGCGGTCAAGGCCGGATTCACCACGACCGAGGTCTTCCCGCTCGCCCTCTTCTCCGTGGCGGGCATGCTCGTCTTCCCGGCGGCGAACGACCTGCTGACGCTCTTCATCGCGCTCGAGGTCTTCTCCCTCCCGCTCTACCTCCTGTGCGCCGTCGCCCGCCGCAAGCGGCTGATGTCGCAGGAAGCCGCCGTGAAGTACTTCCTGCTCGGCGCCTTCTCCTCGGCGTTCCTGCTCTTCGGGATCGCCCTGCTCTACGGATACTCGGGCACCGTCTCGTACGCGGGCATCGCAAACGTCGTCGACGGCAGTGTCCAGCAGATCGACCCGGCCCTCGCGGGCACCATGGGCAACGACGCGCTGCTGCTGATCGGCGCGGCGATGATCCTCATGGGCCTGCTCTTCAAGGTCGGCGCGGTCCCCTTCCACATGTGGACCCCGGACGTCTACCAGGGCGCCCCGACCCCGGTCACCGGCTTCATGGCGGCGGCCACGAAGGTCGCCGCGTTCGGTGCGCTGCTGCGCCTGCTCTACGTGGTGCTGCCCGGTCTCACCTGGGACCTGCGCCCCGTCATGTGGGGTGTCGCGATCGTCACGATGCTGGGCGGGGCGATCGTCGCGATCACCCAGACCGACATCAAACGGCTCCTGGCATACTCCTCGATCGCCCATGCGGGCTTCATCCTCGCCGGTGTCATCGCGGCCAGCCCCGAGGGCATCTCGTCCGTCCTCTTCTACCTGGCCGTGTACTCCTTCGTGACCGTCGGCGCCTTCGCCGTGGTCACGCTCGTGCGCGACGCGGGCGGCGAGGCGACGCACCTGTCGAAGTGGGCCGGGCTCGGCCGCCGCTCGCCGCTGACCGCGGCGGTCTTCGCGGTGTTCCTGCTCTCCTTCGCCGGCATCCCGCTCACCTCGGGCTTCTCCGGTAAGTTCGCCGTCTTCAAGGCAGCGGCGGACGGTGGCGCGAGCGGCCTCGTCGTCGTCGGTGTGATCTCGTCGGCCATCGCCGCCTTCTTCTACATCCGGGTCATCGTGCTGATGTTCTTCAGCGAGCCGAAGGCGGACGGCCCCACGGTCGCCGTCCCGTCCCCGCTGACCATGACCACGATCGCGGTCGGAGTCGCCGTGACCCTGGTGCTCGGGCTGGCCCCGCAGTACTTCCTCGACCTGGCGAGCCAGGCGGGAGTGTTCGTGCGGTAACGACGAGTACGCGCGGCGACGCCGGACGGGCCTTGGAAAGTCAAGCCCGTCCGGCGTTGTCGTAGGCGGCGCCTATGGTTGCCGGTGACGGGTGAAGACGGACGGACGGGCGCGACCATGAGTGTGACGACCGAGAGCGCTGCGCAGCAGACGCTGCACCGGGTGTTCGGGTACGAGGCGTTCCGCGGCGAGCAGGGCGCGGTGATCGAGCACGTCGTCGAGGGCGGCGACGCGGTCGTGCTGATGCCGACCGGCGGCGGCAAGTCCCTCTGCTACCAGATCCCCGCCCTGGTCAGGCAGGGGACCGGCGTCGTGATCTCCCCGCTGATCGCGCTCATGCAGGACCAGGTGGACGCCCTGCGCGCGCTCGGTGTCCGCGCCGGCTTCATGAACTCCACGCAGGACTTCGACGAGCGTCGCTCGATGGAGGCCCAGTTCGTCGCCGGTGAGCTCGACGTGCTGTATCTGGCCCCCGAGCGGCTGCGCCTCGATTCGACGCTCTCCCTGCTGGCCCGCGGCGAGATCTCGGTCTTCGCGATCGACGAGGCGCACTGTGTCGCCCAGTGGGGCCACGACTTCCGCCCCGACTACCTGGCCCTGTCCGTCCTTGGCGAGCGCTGGCCGGACGTACCGCGCATCGCGCTGACGGCCACGGCGACCGACGCCACGCACCGGGAGATCACCCAGCGGCTGGGCATGCCCGACGCCAGGCACTTCGTGGCCGGATTCGACCGCCCGAACATCCAGTACCGCGTCGTGCCGAAGTCCGACCCGAAGAAGCAGCTGCTCACCTTCCTGAAGGAGGAGCACGCGGGCGACGCGGGCATCGTCTACTGCCTCTCGCGCAATTCGGTGGAGAAGACCGCCGAGTACCTCTGCCGTAACGGCATCGAGGCCGTGCCGTACCACGCCGGTCTGGACGCCGGGACCCGCGCCGCCCACCAGTCGCGCTTCCTCCGCGAGGAGGGCCTGGTCGTCGTCGCGACCATCGCCTTCGGCATGGGCATCGACAAGCCCGACGTGCGCTTCGTCGCCCACCTCGACCTGCCCAAGTCCGTCGAGGGCTACTACCAGGAGACCGGCCGCGCGGGACGGGACGGGGAGCCCTCCACGGCCTGGATGGCCTACGGGCTCCAGGACGTCGTCCAGCAGCGCAAACTGATCCAGGGCGGCGAGGGCGACGAGGCGTTCCGACGCCGGGCGGCCTCGCACCTCGACTCGATGCTGGCGCTCTGTGAGACCGTCCGGTGCCGCCGCGCCCAGCTCCTGACGTACTTCGGCCAGGAGCCCGCCGAGAAGTCCTGCGGCAACTGCGACACCTGCCTCACCCCGCCCGAGACCTGGGACGGCACGGTGGCCGCCCAGAAGCTGCTGTCCACCATCGTCCGGCTGAAGCGGGAGCGGAACCAGAAGTTCGGGGCCGGCCAGGTCATCGACATCCTGCTGGGCCGCAAGACGGCGAAGACCATCCAGTTCGACCACGACCAGCTGTCGGTCTTCGGTATCGGCGAGGAGCTCGCCGAGGCGGAGTGGCGCGGTGTGGCACGCCAGTTGCTGGCCCAGGGGCTGCTGGCCGTGGAGGGCGAGTACGGCACGCTGGTGCTGACCGAGGAGAGCGGCTCCGTGCTCGGCCGGGAGCGGGAGGTCCTGCTCCGCAAGGAGCCGAAGCGTCCCACGGCCCGGTCCGGCGGGACGGGCGAGCGCAAGGCCAAGTCGGCCGCGGCGGTGGCCGACCTTCCGGCGGAGGCGGTCCCGGTCTTCGAGGCGCTGCGCGCCTGGCGCGGCGCCCAGGCCAAGGAGCTCGGCCTCCCGGCCTACGTGATCTTCCACGACGCGACCCTGCGGGAGATCGCCACCCTGCGACCCGGTTCCCTCGCGGAGCTGGGAGGCGTCAGCGGGCTCGGCGAGAAGAAGCTGGCGACGTACGGCGAGGGGGTCCTGGAAGTGCTGTCGGCGCTGGACGACTCGGGTCCCTCGGCCGTCGCACCGGCGACGTCCGCACCGGAGGCTTCGGCGGCCCCCGCACCCGCTCTGTCCCGGGCATCGGCACCGGAGCCGGCGACTCGGCCGGCTCCGCGGACTCCCGACCCGGATCCGGAGTTCGGCTGGGACGAGGAGCCCCCGGAGTTCGACTGAACCCAGGGTGGCCCGCCCGGCCGGTCCTACTCCGTGGGCGCCCGGCGGCGGGAGACGATCGCCGTCAGGTCGAGATCTACGGGAAAGGGTGTGGAGACCTTCATCCGGTCGTGGAAGATCCCGGTGGAGGTGTAGGCGCCGGTGGCGGGTTCCAGCTCGAAGACGTACACGACCGCCCGGCCGTCCTGGTTCTCCACTCGCCAGTAGTGCGGGATCCTGGCCCGCGCGTACTTCACGGGCTTGGTCTCCCGGTCCCGGGTGACGGACTCGTCCGACACGACCTCGACCGCCAGCAGCACGTTCTGTGCGGGGAACCGTGTCTGCCGCAGACTCTCGACGGCGTCCGCGTGTACCACGACGACATCAGGTTCCGGCCGATTCTGAAAATCGATATCGATGGTGAACTCCCGGACGACTTCCAGCACAGGCGGTGCCAGTGACTGCAGTTGCCAGTTGAAGAAGTCGACCGCCCGCGTGTGGAACAACGTCTGCGGACTCACGAAAACCAGACTCCCGTCGATCAGCTCCGTGTGCGGAGGCAGATTCGGGAGTGTGTCCAGGTCATCGGCGGTCCAGCCGCCCACGGGCGGGACCGCCCACCGCGGCTCGGGGGCCTCGGGTTCGATGCGCATCAGTGCTCCCATGGGGCGGAGTCTCGCGGGTGGGTCCAGCGTATCCGGCGAGAACATACCAAGGCCGCCCAAACGTGTGAGCGACTCACGCGTCGTTGACCATCACCCTGCCACGCTCCCCGAGCAGCAGTGCCTCGGGGAGCGTGGGCGCGGGGTTCGCTCACGACGAGGCGGTGATCCGCCCGGTGACCTCGCCGAGCCCGACCCGGGTGCCGTGCGGCCCGGGGGCCCAGGCGGTCAGGGTGACGGTGTCGCCGTCCTCCAGGAACGTCCGCTTGCCCTCGGCCAGGTCCAGCGGATCGCGGCCGTTCCAGGTCAGTTCGAGCAGGGAGCCGCGCTGCCCCGGCTCCGCGCCGCTGACGGTGCCCGATCCGTACAGGTCTCCCGTGCGCAGCGAGGCGCCGTTCACCGTCATCTGCGCCAGCTGCTGGGCGGCCGTCCAGTACATGGAGTCGAACGGCGGCTCGGAGACGGTCTGCCCGTTGATCTCCACGGAGATCCGGATGTCGAAGCCGCCCGGCTCCTCGTCGTCCGCGTCCTCCAGATACGGGAGCAGCTCGAGGTCCCGGGCGGGAGGTGCCGTGCGGGCCGCGTCCAGGGCCTCCAGCGGGGTGACCCACGCCGACACGGAAGTGGCGAAGGACTTGCCGAGGAACGGGCCCAGCGGCACGTACTCCCAGGCCTGGATGTCCCGCGCCGACCAGTCGTTGAGCAGGGAGAGCCCGAAGACGTGCTCACGGAAGTCCCCGAGCGATACGGGGGAGCCCTGCTCCGACGGCACGCCCACCACGAAGCCGACCTCTGCCTCGATGTCCAGCTTCACCGAGGGGCCGAAGACGGGGGCGGGGTCGGCCGGAGCCTTGCGCTGCCCCGATGGACGCACCACGTCCGTGCCGGAGACGACGACCGTGCCCGCACGCCCGTGGTAACCGATCGGCAGATGCTTCCAGTTGGGGGTGAGAGCCGCCCCGTCCGGGCGGAAGATCCGCCCCACGTTGGTCGCGTGGTGCTCGCTGGCGTAGAAGTCGACGTAGTCCGCCACCTCGTACGGCAGGTGCAGGGTCACCGAGTCGAGCGGGTACAGCAGTGGTTCCAGGTCCGGGCGGTGGGACGGGACCGTCACCCACGCCGTGAGTGCCCGGCGTACGTCCCGCCACGCGGTCCGCCCCGCCGCCAGCAGCGGCATCAGGCTCGGCTGGGCCAGCAGTCTGGCGTAGGGCGAACCCAGTGCGTGGGCCGCCGCTCCGGCGTCCAGCACATGTGTGCCCACACGGACTCCGACCCTTCGGTCCTCCGGGTGTCCGGGGGTGGAGAACACACCGTACGGAAGGTTGTGCGGACCGAAGGGATCGCCTTCGGCCAGGTCGAGCGGGCTGCTCTGCTCGGGCATCTGTCGCTGCCCCTTTCCAGTCGCTTGAGGAACACGTTACGTCGCCGTCGCCGGTCGGCGGCAGTGCCTCAAGTAGGCGTAATGCCCGGAAAGTTACGTGATAACCCTGCTCAGCCCGCCGTCCGCGGGATCCGTTTCTCCCAGGTCCGGTGAAAGACGACCTCGTCGCCGTCCTTGCACACCACCTCGTTGGACGTGATGAAGTCGTCGGCGTCCGAGCTGAGCTCCGAACGCGTCTCGACCCGTACGTCCCAGGACATCTCCGGCCGGTGCAGCCGGATCGTCCAGTCCGAACGGGCCCTGCCCGACAGCGGGTCGTCCTGCTGGATCGTGTACGTCTCCAGGGCGTCCTCGGTGAACTCCAGCCCGTCGGGATAGATCCGTGTGCCGCCGTAGCGCGGATCCACCTCCAGACGCCACTCGCCCTTGGCGACGTCGCGGACCACCAGGCGCTCCGGACGCTGCTCGTCGAACGTGGCCGGGTGGACGACGCCGAGCGGCTCCGCCTGCTCCGGTGCGCCGAAGGTGATGCCCGGGTCCTCGGTGTGCCGGCGCACCGGGAGCTCGACGAGGCTGCCCTCCGCCTCCAGCGTGAAGCCCGCCGAACCGGCCTGGGGCCAGATCCACGGCCAGTACGAGGAGGAGAGGGCGACCCTGATCCGGTGGCCGGGCGGGAAGGTGTGCCCGATGCCGTTCAGCTCGAAGTTCACGTATTCGGCCTCCCCGACGGGCCAGTCCTCCGCGCGGTCGCGCCCGTGACGGGTGGCCAGATTGAGGGCGCCGCGGGTCACCAGGGTGGAGGCACCGTCCGGGGCCACGTCGCAGAGCCGGGCGATCACCTGGCCGCGCGGTACGTCCATCCGGAGCAGGAGCGTCACCCGGGCGCGGCCGAGGATCTCGATCGGGGCGTCCTCGACGGGGAACTCGAAGCACACCGACTTGGCGTCCTCGTCCCGCTGGTCCGGCGGCAGGTCGGCGTCGTTGCCGAACGGGAAGAAGCGGCCCGCGTCGAGTCCCGTCTGCTGCGGCGACCGGACGATCTGCGCCCCGCCCCCCAGGGCGTACGTGACCGGGGCGACGTTCTCCGACGGCCAGGCCGCGTCGCCGACCCAGCGGCCCGGCAGCGTCTCGTAGACGGTGGCGGGGCGGTGCGAGCCGCTGATCCAGGACCGCAGCAGGGGCTCGTTCATCACCCCGGTGTCCTCGTCCTTGAGGTGCTGGTCCCACCAGCGCAGCGTCTCCTGGAGGAAGCCGATGGCCGGTCCCGGGGGGAGCCCGCGGTCCGGGTACTGGTGCGACCAGGGGCCGATCAGTCCGCGTACCTGCCCGGGGTCCAGATGCTCGACGAGCCTCAGGACCGTGTCGCGGTACGGGTCGTGCCAGCCGCCCACCGCCAGGACCTTCGCCCGGATCGCGCCGTAGTCCTCGCAGACGCTGCCGTGCTTCCAGTAGTCGTCGCGGGTCTGGTGCGCCAGCCACGTGTGGATGAACGGCTCCACCTTCTCGAGTCTCCGCAGCCACATGTCCCGCCAGTCGTCGCCGACGTCCGCCGGGTCCGGGGGACGCGAGACGAAAGCCAGCATGGTGGAGGCCCACGCGTGCATGTCCACGCCCAGGACGGAGCCGCCCATGTAGTGGACGTCGTTGTCGTAGCGGTCGTCGGCCGAGCAGACGGTCACGATCGCCTTCAGGGGCTCCGGCGCGAGCGCGGCGATCTGGAGCGAGTTGAAGCCGCCCCAGGAGATGCCGAACATGCCGACCCGGCCCGAGCACCACTCCTGCTGGGCCAGCCAGTGCACGACGGCGACCCCGTCGGCGAGCTCCGTCGCGTCGTACTCGTCACCCGGCATGCCCTCGCTGTTGCCGTGCCCCCGGACGTCCACGCGCACGGAGGCATAGCCATGGCCCGCGTACCAGGGGTGGCGCTGCCAGTCACGCGGCGCCGTCCAGTCGCTGAGCCGGTAGGGCAGGTACTCCAGCAGCGCGGGCACCGGCTCGTCGGTGACCGGCCGCCAGATCCTGGCGTACAGCTGCGTGCCGTCCGCGAGGGGGATGTAGAGGTCCTCGTGGGTGGTCTCGTACGGGAGATCGGTGCGGATGTGCATGGCTGTACCTCAGTGGACGGGGTGCATGGTGCGCCTGAGCCAGGGAGCGGCGGCGATGACGGCCACACCGGCCGCCACCGCGATGGCGCCATTGACACCGAAGTAGGCGGGGTTGGAGACCTCGCCGTAGAGCTTCACGATCTGTGCCTGGATGCCGTTGGCGAGGGCCAGGGACAGGAACCACAGCGCCATCGTCTGGCTGGCGAAGGCCTTGGGGGCGAGCTTCGTGGTGGCGGACATGCCGGAGGTCTCCAGCAGGATGTCCCCGAGGCCGAGCAGCAGATAGGAACCGACGATCCACCAGGCGGCCATCTTGTAGGTCTCGTCGGCGTGACCCGAGGTCGGCAGGACCATCAGGAGGAAGGACAGACCGCCGAGGATCACCCCGATGGCGATCTTGTTCGAGGCGTGCGGCTGGCGCGGGCCCATCCTGGCCCACACGGCGGCCACGACAGGGGCCAGCGCGACCTCGAAGGCACCCAGCGCGGAGGCGTACCAGCTCGCCGGGAAGTGGAAGCCGAAGATCTCCGCGCGGGCGTTCGTCGAGGCGAGCAGGATCATGGTCGAGTAGGCCTGGAACAGGATGAAGTTGAAGACGACGGAGGCCAGGAACAGCACGACGTACGGCCGGAGCCTGCCGCGTTCCTCCGCGGTGACCCGGGGGCTCCTGAACATCACGACGAAGTAGACGACGGGTGCGATCACCGAGACGAGGGTGAGCACGTCGACGAACCGGTCCATCGTGAGCCAGCCGGCCAGTGCCAGGGCCGTCGCCACCAGCGCGACCACCACGACGCCGGCCACGATCGTCAGCACGGCCCGGCGCATCGGCCCCGGGGCGAGCGCGTACTCCCCCGAGTGCTTTCGCCCGGCCAGGTGACGCCGGCCGGCGACGTACTGGATCAGACCGAGCGTCATACCGAACGCCGCGGCCGAGAAACCCCAGTGCCAGCTCGCGTGCTCACCCAGCCAGCCGGTGACCAGCGGGCCGGCGAAGGCCCCGATGTTGATGCCCATGTAGTACAGCGCGAAGCCGGCGTCGCGACGGTTGTCCTCGGTGCCGTAGAGCTTGCCGACCATCGAGGCCACATTGGGCTTGAGCAGGCCCGTGCCCGCGCTGATCAGACCGAGGCCCACCCAGGTCATGGTGGCCGTCGGCACCGCCATGGCGTAGTGGCCGCAGGCGATGAGGATGCCGCCGTACAGGACGGCGCGGTACGAACCGAGGATCCGGTCGGCCAGCCAGCCGCCCGCGACCGACACGAGATAGACGAGGGTGCCGTAGGCGGCGGACACCGAGGCGGCGGTGCCAGGGTCCATGCCCATGCCGCCGTCGGAGACCGTGTCGGCGAAGAAGAGGACCAGGATGGCCTGCATCCCGAGGAACGAGAAACGCTCCCAGACCTCCAGCCCGGACAGGGTCATCAGGCCCCGCGGCTGGCCGAAGAAGGCGTGATCGTCTCCGGGCGGCGGCTGGGCCGGTTCGGTACCGGTCGCGGTGTGGGACAAAACGACAACTCCTGATCGTATGAGCTGATGCCGAACATACCGGCGGTGGCGGGAAGGCGCCCACGGTGATCCAAAGGGGACCGGATACGCTGAGTTGATTGAGGACAGCGACACATCGACATTCCGTGTGATCGTCAGCAGACAGGAGATCCCCTCGTGACCGTCGTCGGGCCGTTCGGGCTGAGCGTGCGGGACCAGGCACTTGAGGCCGATGTCCAGGCCGGTTTGGCCGCTGTCGAGGCGGGGCTGCTGGCTGCCACCAAGAGCGAGGTCCCGTTCATCACGGAGGCCGCGCAGCATCTCGTCAGCGCGGGTGGCAAGCGTTTCCGGCCGCTCCTGGTGATGCTCGCATCCCAGTTCGGTGACCCCGATGCGCCGGGTGTGGTCCCCGCGGCCGTGGTCGTCGAGCTGACGCACCTGGCGACGCTGTACCACGACGACGTGATGGACGAGGCAGACGTACGCCGCGGGGTGGACAGCGCCAACACCCGCTGGGGCAACTCCGTCGCCGTACTGACGGGCGACTTCCTCTTCGCCCGTGCCTCGCACATCCTGGCCGACCTCGGGCCGGAGGCCGTCCGTATCCAGGCGGAGGCGTTCGAACGCCTGGTCACCGGTCAGATCCTCGAGACCGCGGGCCCGCGCGACGGCCGCGACCCCGTCGACCACTACATGGACGTCCTCGGTGGCAAGACCGGCTCGCTGGTCGCCGTGGCCGGCCGGTTCGGCGCCCTGATGGCGGGGGCCGACGAGTCGGTCGTCGACATCCTGACCCAGTACGGCGAGCGTCTCGGTATCGCCTTCCAGCTCGCCGACGACGTCCTGGACATCGCCTCCGACTCCCACGAGTCGGGCAAGACGCCGGGCACCGACCTGCGCGAGGGCATCCCCACCCTGCCGGTCCTCCACCTGCGCGCGCGGGCGGCGGCCGAAGGGCGTCCGGAGGACACGGCGCTCGTGGAACTGCTGGACGGCGACCTCGGTGACGACGCCCGGCTCGCGCAGGCGCTGCGCGGGCTGCGTGCCCACCCGGCACTCGAACAGGCGCGGCGCGACACCGTCCGCTACGCCCAGGAGGCACGCGCGGTGCTGGCACCGCTGCCCGAGTGCTACGCGAAGGCAGCACTCGAAGAACTGTGCGACGCCGTGGTGCACCGCGCGGGCTGACGCCACCACGTGCGGGACCGACCCGAGAACCTCGGCCGGCCCACACGTGCCCGGTGGACCCCTAAGGGCTCGCCGGGCCGCGCGGCACCGGGGTCATCCCGTAGAGGTACGCGCACTTGCTCCCGAGGGCTGACGCTTGACCCCGCCCGATTTGGTCAGATGGAGAACAACCACTCCTGACCACATCGGGTGAGAATGGCGGCGGGGAGTGGACGAGTGCAACGGGATGGCAGCCGCCGACCACGGAGGTAGAGCACACATGGCACCGAACGACAGCGCAGAGACCAACGGCGAGGCCACGGGCACTGTCGTGGGCCGTCGGAAGGCGGCGCGCTACATCGTCCCGTTCGCGGTGGCGGGAGTGGCGGCGGCGACGATCGGGCTCGTCCCGGCGCTCGCTGACTCCGGCGACCCGGAGCTGCCGGACATCACGGCGCAGGAACTCATCGAGAAGATCGCCGCGTCGGACCAGGAGCAGCTGTCTGGCACGGTGAAGGTCAGCACCGACCTCGGCATCCCGTCGCTCGGCGGGCTGGCGGGCTCGTTCGCACCGGGCGGCAAGCAGGGGGAGTCGAGCGCGTCCCCCGACGCCAAGCTGATGGAGCTCGCGTCCGGTACGCACACGCTCCGGGTCGCGGCCGACGGGCCCGACAAGCAGCGCCTGTCGATCCTCGGCGAGGGCTCGGAGTACAGCCTCGTCCACAACGGGGATGACGTCTGGGGCTACGACAGCGAGAGCAACGAGGTCTACCACGCCGAGTCCGACGGGAAGGAGCGTGCGGGCGGCAAGGCCGGCGAGCACAAGACGCCGAAGGGGATGCCGGGCACTCCCAAGGAGCTCGCCGAGGAGGCGCTCGCCGCGGCGGGTGACACCACGTCCGTCACCGTCGACGGCACGGCGCAGGTGGCGGGGCGCGACGCCTACAAGCTCCTGATCAAGCCGAAGCAGTCCGGTTCGACGATCGGCTCCGTCACGGTGGCGGTCGACGCCTCGACCGGCGTACCGCTGAAGTTCACCCTGGCCCCGAGCAGCGGCGGCAAGGCCGCGGTCGACGCCGGCTTCACGTCGGTCGACTTCACGAAGCCCGACGCCTCCTCCTTCTCCTTCACCCCGCCCAAGGGCGCGAAGGTCACCGAGGCCGACGAGCTGCAGGCCGAGGCGGAGAAGAAGGGTTCGGCGGACAAGGCGCGGAAGGACCTGGGCGCGCTGGAGGACTTCAAGGGCCTCAACGTCATCGGCAAGGGCTGGAACGCCGTCGCCGCCATCGAGCTCCCCGGCGGGGCGGCGATGCCGGCCCAGGGCTCCGGCGACGTACCCGCGCAGGCGCAGCAGTTCCTCGACGCGCTCGGCGACAAGGTCAGCGGTGACTTCGGCTCGGGCACGGTCTTCAGGACGCGCCTGGTCAACGCGCTGCTCACGGACGACGGCAAGGTCTACGTCGGCGCGGTCACCGAGGACGCGCTGGTGAAGGCGGCCGACGCCGCCGAGTAGGACGCACGCCGTACACCCCGCCCCGTCGTACGCTCCGTACGGCGGGGCGGCTCGTCCTGCGAGGCGGGGCGGCGGCCACAGGGCGTACGACACGGGCGCCGGACGCGGCGGGACGGACCGGGAGCGGGCATGACCGACACAGCGGCCGCTACGGCGGACACCGGGCCGGACGCGGGGCCGGACTCCGGCAGCGTGATCGTGACGCGCGGGCTCACCAAGCGTTACCGGGGCGGGCAGTCGGCCGTGGACGGACTCGACCTCGCCGTTCCCTCCGGAAGCGTCTTCGGCTTCCTCGGGCCCAACGGCTCGGGCAAGACCACCACGATCCGGATGCTCATGGGGCTCATCGCCCCCACCTCCGGCACCGCACACGTCCTGGGCCGCCCCATGCCGGCCGCATCCCGCAGCGTGCTTCCGCAGGTGGGCGCGCTCATCGAAGGGCCCGCGCTGTACGGGTTCCTGACGGGCCGCGGCAATCTCGTACGCTTCGACTCCGCCGACCCGGCGGCCGATCCGCGTACCCGGCGCACGCGCGTGGAGAACGCCCTGGAGCGGGTCGGACTCGGCGCCGCGGCCGGCAAGAAGGCCAGGACGTACTCACTCGGGATGAAACAACGCCTCGGGCTGGCCGCGGCCCTCCTCCAGCCGCGCAGACTGCTCGTGCTGGACGAACCGACCAACGGCCTCGACCCGCAGGGCATGCGCGAGATCCGTTCCCTGGTCCGGGAGCTGGCGGCGGAGGGAACCACCGTCTTCCTCTCGTCCCACCTGCTCGACGAGATCGAACAGGTCTGCACCCACGCGGCGGTCATGGCCCGCGGCAGGCTCCTGGTGCAGGGGCCCGTCGCCGCACTCGCCGCGGGCGCCCGCGGCCGGCTCACCGTCACCACCCCCGACCCGGTCGACGCCGCCCGCATCCTGGCGGAACACGGGGCGACGGGCCTCGTGACCGACGGGGACCGGGTGAGCGCCGACGCGCCACCGGGCGGGGTGGAGCCGGCGGACCTCAACGCCGCCCTCGTGCGCGGCGGCGTACGCGTACGCGCCTTCGGCATCGAACGGGCCTCGCTCGAGGACGCCTTCGTCGCACTCACCGGAGAGGGATTCGATGTCGCAGGCTGAACTCACGGCGGTACCCGCACCCCGCACCCCGCTCCGTGCGCTGTGGGCGTTCGGCATCCTCCGCTCCGAACTGGCCACCACGCTCCGCCGGTGGCGCACTCTCGCCCTGCTCGGGGTGCTGGCGGCCGTGCCCGTCCTGATCGGGATCGCCGTCCGGATCGAGACCGGCGACGGCTCGCGGGGCGGGCCCGACGGCGGTGGAGGCCCGGCCTTCCTCTCCCAGGTCACCGGCAACGGGCTGTTCCTGGTCTTCGCGGCGTTCTCCGCGACGCTCCCCGTCTTCCTCCCGATGGCCGTCGGTGTCGTCGCGGGCGATTCGGTCGCGGGCGAGGCGAGCGGCGGCACCCTGCGCTACCTGCTGGTCGCACCGGCGGGCCGCACCCGGCTGCTGCTCGCGAAGTACGCCTCCGTGCTGGTGTTCTGCCTGGTCGCCACCCTGGTCGTTGCGGCGTCCGCGCTCGCGACCGGGGCGCTGCTCTTTCCCGTCGGTGAGGTCACGACGATCTCGGGGACCCGGATCGGCTTCGGCGAAGGACTTCTGCGGGCCGGACTGATCGCGGTCGCCGTGGCGGTGTCCCTCATCGGTTTCGCCGCGCTGGGCCTCTTCGTCTCGACGCTCACCGACAGCGGGATCGCGGCGATGGCGGCCACGGTCGGGGTGCTGATCACCGTGCAGATCCTGGATACGATGCCCCAGCTCGACGGGATCCACCCGTATCTCTTCCCGCACTACTGGCTGTCCTTCACGGACCTCTTGCGCGATCCGGTGTACTGGGACGAGATGACCAGGAATCTGGGTCTGCAGGCGCTGTACGCGGCGGTGTTCGGCTCCGCTGCCTGGGCGCGCTTCACGACGAAGGACGTCAGCGTCTGAGCGAGGAGGGCACGGGCCGCCCGTACCGTCGGCCGGTCGAGCCGTCCCCCGATCGGCTCGTCGCGGCACGAACGGCACGAACGGTGTGCTCCACGGAACGTCACGACACGGTACGTTCCGTTTCCAGCCTGGTCATTGTTCGACTTCTGGCGACGACCTGTCAACAAGCGGTGGGCGTAATCCCCCTATGCTCACCGAATGATCACATCGCCGAGTTCCCTGCGCCGCAGCGAGAGGTCACGACGGGCGACGCTGGACGCCGCCCTGGAGCTGTGCACGGAGAAGGGGTACGGCCGGGTCACCATCGAGGCCATCGCGGCGCGCGCCGGGGTGAGCAAGAAGACGATCTACCGCTGGTGGCCGTCGAAGGGCGCGGTGATGCTGGAGGCGTTCACCGAGGTGTTCGTCGGCGCCACACCGTTCGTCGACACCGGTGACATCGCAGCCGATCTGCGGACGCACATCAACGGTGCGGTGAAGATGGTCTCCACCCCGCCCTACGGCCCCGCATACGCCGGCATCCTGTCGGAGATGCACCACGACGACGACCTCGCGCGTGCGGTCCTGGAGCAGCTGGTCGGCCCCCGTTTCGAGGCCGCCGTGGGGCGCCTGCGCGGCGCCCAGGAACAGGGGCAGGTACCGGCGGGCGCGGACCTGCCGCTCGCGGTGGAGATGCTCTACGGCCCGGTGTACTACCGCCATGTGCTGCGTACGCCGGCCCAGGACGAGGCGACGGTCGCCGCGCTCGTGTCCCACGTCCTGCGGTCCCTGGCAGGGGCCGGGGACGCCGCTCCGGCAGGCACCCCGGGCGAGGTCCCCGCCCAGGGCGACGCCGCCGCCCGGAGCTGAGGTCCGCTCCGGCGGGCACCCGGCCGAGGCGTCCTCCGGTCGCCGGGGGCGCGTGGTCTCAGGGGAAGAGCCGGTCCAGGACCACCGCGACACCGTCCGCCTCGTTCGAGAGGGTGATCTCGTCCGCCGCCGCCCGCAGCTCGGCGTGCGCGCCCGCCATCGCCACCCGGTGGCCCGCCAGGCGGAACATCGGCAGGTCGTTGGGCATGTCGCCGAACGCCACGGCCCCGGCGAGGTCCCGCCCCAGCAGGCCGGCGGCCAGCGAGATCCCGGTGCCCTTGTCCACGCCGTACGGCGCCAGCTCCACCGTTCCCGGGCCGGCCATCGTGACGGACGCCAGATCGGCCACCGCTCCGCGGGCGGCGGCGGCCAGTTCGTCGTCCGTCAGCTCGGGGTGGCGTATCAGGACCTTGATGACCGGCTCCGCCCACAGCTCCGAGCGGCGCCCGGCCCGCTGAGCGGGGAGCGAGGGGTGCGGCATGCGGTAACCCGGCTCGATCAGCGTCACACCGTCCGCGCCGTCCTGGTCCACCGCGGCGAAGACCTGCCCCACCTCGGCCTCTATCTTGCCGAGCGCGGTGTCGGCCAGCTCCCGGTCCAGCGTCACCGAGCTCAGCATCCTGGCCGACCCCGCGTCGTACACCTGCGCGCCCTGCCCGCAGACCGCGAGGCCGTCGTAGCCGAGGTCCGCGATCAGGGCGCGGATGCCGGGCACGGGGCGGCCCGTGACGATCAGGTGCCGCGCCCCGGCCGAAGCGGCGCGGGCGAGGGCGGCCCGGGAGCGGGAACTCACGGTGTCGTCGGAACGCAGCAGCGTCCCGTCCAGATCCGTGGCGACCAGGGTGTAAGCGGCGGGTGGCGTGAACATGAGCTCAGCCTAGAGAGATCGCTCTCCGGCCGTACGTCGCTGACCTGCGAGGACGGGCAGTTCCCGTCAGTGCACGCAGAATTCGTTGCCCTCCGGGTCCAGCAGCACCTGCCACGACCCCCCGGGCTCGTCGACGCTCCGCAGCACACTCGCGCCCAGTCCCACCAGCCGTTCCACCTCGGTCTCGCGCTGCCCGGGGGCCGAGTGGACGTCCAGGTGGAGGCGGTTCTTCACCGTCTTGGGCTCCGGCACGCGCTGGAAGAGCAGCCGTCGCCCGAGCCCGGTCCCGCTCTTCTCCTCGTACGGATCATCCGGATGCCGCACCGCGGCGAGATCGCGCCAGGCGCGGTGGCCGTGCGGCTCGACCGTCGCAGCCTCGGTCACCGCTCCCACGCCGAGCAGCTCCTCGATCAGGGCGCTGTTGTCCTCGACGAGGTAGCCGAGGGCCTCGGCCCAGAAGTCGGCCTGGGCGTGCGGGTCGCCGGCATCGATGACGAGCTTCCAGTGCAGAGTCATGGACACCGTTCATAGTGGTTACCCGACGGATCCGGCAACGGGCACGCCGGAACCGGCGTCGATTCCCGGCTCGCCGGGGCGTGGCCGCCGTGGCCGTAGGCCCCGGAACTCATCGTGACGGACAGGCGGTGCACGCGTGGCCGCCGAGCGCCCCCAGCAGTTCCCCGGCCGCCGCGCGCACCGCGGGGTCGCCGTCCCCGGCCAGCCGCTCGGCGGTCGCCCGGCCGGCCTGGACCGCCAGATGCGCGTCCCTCGTCCACTCCGGGTGGCGGGCGTGGCCGTGGGCGAGGATCGTCCCCAGCAGGGCGAGCACCCCCACGCGGTCCTTCACCGTCTCCACGGCGGCGAGTTCCCACAGGAAGGGCACCGTGGCGGCCGTCGCGTCGAACACGGCCAGGGAGCCGATCCACCGCCCCAGGTCGCTCAGCGCGTCATCGGCCGACTCGCTGTCGCCCCAGGCGATCCGGGACAGCATCCCGGGGACCTGGGAAGCGGACCCCTGGGCATGTCGCAGCTCATGCCACCGCACGTGCCTCATGTCCTTCAGGACGGTCCCCATGCGCGCACTCAATCAGCCTTTGCGAGTGCCGTCCACCATGTCTGCCCCCTACTCCCCGGTCCGGCTCGCGCGCTCTCCGCCGCTCGTCCGGAAGCCGCCGCACGGCGTCGCCCGGCCGAAGGACGGCCCGGTCACCCCTTCACCGCGGGGGTCTCCATGTCCGGTGCCGAAGCGGAGGCCGTCGCGATGGGTGCCACGTCCTCGGCGGCCCGTACGGCCAGACGCAGGGCCTCGGCCCTGGTGCGCCGTGCCGTCCGCAGGGCGTCCCAGGTCAGCAGCACCAGTGCCACCCAGACCAGGGCGAAGCCGGCCCATCGCTCGGGGGGCATGGCCTCATGGAAGTACAGGATGCCGAGGGCGAACTGGAACACCGGTGCCAGGTACTGCAGCAGGCCCAGGACGGACAGCGGCACCCGGATCGCGGCGGCGCCGAAACAGACGAGCGGGATCGCGGTGACGAGCCCCGTCGAGGCGAGCAGGGCTCCGTGCCCCGCGCCCTCGGCGAAGAACGTCGCGTCGCCGCTCACCCCGAGCCACAGCAGGAAGCCGAGTGCGGGCACGAACAGCACCGCGGTCTCGGCGGCCAGGGACTCCAGGCCGCCCATGTCGACCTTCTTCTTCAGCAGGCCGTACGTCGCGAACGAGAACGCCAGCACCAGCGAGACCCACGGAGGCTGCCCGTATCCGATCGCCAGCACGAGCACGGCAGCGAAGCCGGTCGCCACGGCCGTCCACTGCACCGGCCGCAGCCGCTCACCGAGCAGCAGGACGCCCATGGCGATCGTGACCAGCGGATTGATGAAGTAGCCGAGCGACGCCTCGACGACGTGACCGTTGTTGACGGACCAGATGTAGAGGCCCCAGTTGACCGAGATCACGGTCGCGGCCGTCGCGATCAGCGACAGCCGCCGGGGCTGACGCATCAGCTCGCCGATCCACGCCCAGCGGCGCAGGAACAGCATGGCGATGCCGACGGCACCCAGCGACCACACCATCCGGTGAGCGAGGATCTCCACCGCACCCGACGGTTCCAGCAGAGGCCAGAAGAGCGGGACGAGGCCCCACATCCCGTACGCGCCGATGCCGTACAGCAGGCCTGCCCGCTGTTCGTTCTTCCCCTTCACGGGCCCTCCCGGCGCTCCTGCGTCGGCGACGGGCCGACTGCACGACGGTAGCGCCGGAAGTGCCTCCGTGTCATTGCCGTCTCACGGAAACGGTCGTGACAGCGCGAGGGGCGCCCCTCAGGCGGCGGCCACCGCGGCGGCGACCGTCTCGGACGCCGGGGTCGTCGGCCGGCCGATCAGACGGGCCAGGTCACCGCTCGTCCCCGCGAGCAGGCCGCGCCCGATCGCCTCGTCCACGTCGACGAGGATCTCGGCGAACGGAGCCGGCACCCCTGCCTTCACGAGGATCTCCTGGTGCACGGAGGCGGGTACCTCCGTGTAGGTGATGTCCTTGCCGCTGGCGGCGGCGACCATGGCCGCGTACTCGGCCAGCGACCAGGCGACGTCACCGCTCAGCTCGTACACCGCGCCGAGGTGTCCCTCGCCCGTCAGTACGGCCGCGGCCGCGCCGGCGTAGTCGGCCCGGGTGGCGGAGGCGACCCGCCCCTCGCCCGCGTTGGCGACGACGGCGCCGTGCTCCAGGACCGGGCCCAGGTTCGCCGTGTAGTTCTCGGTGTACCAGCCGTTGCGCAGGAAGGTGTACGGGACCCCGGAGTCGAGGATCAGCTGCTCGGTCGCCTTGTGCTCGGCTGCCAGCAGGAAGTCGGCGTCGGGGCCGCCCAGCACGCCGGTGTACGCGAGCTGCGCCACGCCGGCGGCCTTCGCCGCCTCGATCACGGCGGTGTGCTGCGCGATCCGCTTCCCGACCTCGCTGCCCGAGATCAGCAGTACGCGGTCGCCGGACCGGAAGGCGCCGGCGAGGGTCTCGGGACGGTCGTAGTCCGCGATTCGGATCTCGACACCCCGGGCGGCGAGGGCCGCGGCCTTCCGCTCGTCGCGGACGACGGCGGCGACGGCCTCCGCCGGAACCGTGGCGAGCAGCCGCTCGACGACGAGACGGCCGAGTTCGCCGGTTGCTCCGGTGACGACGATGCTCATGGGTTTCCTCCTGTGTGCCCGGACCTGGTCGCCCGGCGGGTGCGCGGATCCTCTGATGCGGACTCTTGTCACTCACCCTAGAGCGTGCGCTTTCTAAAAGAAAGTACCCACTTTGAAGTAAGGTACTGCCATGAGCGTAAGTCCCGTCGGAGTCCCGAGCGTCAACCAGCCGATGTGCCCCTCCCGGCTGGTCCTGGAGCACGTCACCAGCCGCTGGGGGGTGCTGGTGCTCGCCGCACTGCTCGAGCGTTCGTACCGTTTCGGTGAACTGCGCCGCACGGTGGGCGGTGTCAGCGAGAAGATGCTGGCGCAGACCCTCCAGACGCTGGAGCGGGACGGCTTCGTGCACCGGGACGCCAAGCCCGTGATCCCGCCGAGGGTGGACTACTCGCTGACCCCGCTGGGGAGGGAGGCCGCCGAGCAGGTCTGGGGCCTGGCCCGGTGGACTGAACGGCGGCTGGAAGCGGTGGAGCGTGCCCGCGAGACATACGACGGGGCCCGGAGCCTGTCGGCTCCGGGCCCCGGTGGACAGGGGTGACGGCGCGGTCAGCCGACCACGGTCCACGTGTCGTTACCGGTCAGCAGGGTGCTGAGATCACCCTTGCCGTGCCGCTCCACCGCCGTGTCGAGCTGGTCGGACATGAGCGCGTCGTAGACGGGGCGTTCCACGCTCCGCAGGACGCCGATCGGCGTGTGGTGCAGGGTGTCCGCGTCGGCCAGCCGGGACAGCGCGAACGCGGTCGTGGGGCTGGGGTTGTGGGCGTCGTGGACGAGGATCCGCGACTGGTTCTCCTCGGTGACCGCCACGACGCTCAGGTCACCGGTGAGCGTGTCGCGGACGACCCCCTTGGAGTCCTCGGCGCCGAAGCGGATGGGCTTGCCGTGCTCGAGGCGGATGACCGCCTCCTCCGCCCGCTCCTTGTCCTTGAGCACCTCGAAGGCGCCGTCGTTGAAGATGTTGCAGTTCTGGTAGATCTCCACGAGCGCGGTGCCCGGGTGGTCGGCGGCCGCGCGCAGCACGCTCGTGAGGTGCTTCCGGTCGGAGTCGACCGTCCTCGCCACGAACGTCGCCTCCGCGCCCAGGGCCAGGGAGACGGGGTTGAAGGGGGCGTCGAGTGACCCCATCGGCGTCGACTTGGTGATCTTGCCGACCTCGGAGGTGGGGCTGTACTGCCCCTTGGTGAGTCCGTAGATCCGGTTGTTGAACAGCAGGATCTTGAGGTTGACGTTGCGGCGCAGGGCGTGGATGAGGTGGTTCCCGCCGATGGACAGCGCGTCGCCGTCACCGGTGACGACCCAGACGGACAGGTCGCGCCGGGAGGTGGCCAGACCCGTCGCGATGGAGGGCGCGCGGCCGTGGATGGAGTGCATCCCGTAGGTGTTCATGTAGTACGGGAAGCGGGACGAGCAACCGATGCCGGAGACGAACGTGATGTTCTCCCTGGCCAGCCCCAGCTCGGGCATGAACCCCTGGACGGCGGCCAGGACCGCGTAGTCGCCGCAGCCCGGGCACCAGCGCACCTCCTGGTCGGACTTGAAGTCCTTCATGGACTGCTTGCCCTCGGCCTTGGGGACCAGTTGGAGGAGTTCGTTGGCGTCAGGCATCAATGGCCTCCTTGAGGGCTGTGGCGAGCTGCTCGGCCTTGAAGGGCATTCCGTTGACCTGGGTGTAACTCTGCGCGTCCACGAGGTACTTGGCCCTCAGCAGCAGGGAGAGCTGCCCCAGGTTCATCTCCGGGACGACGACGTTGTCGTAACGCCTGAGCACCTCACCGAGATTCCGCGGGAACGGGTTGAGGTGGCGCAGATGTGCCTGTGCGATGATCTCGCCGGCGGCGCGGAGCCGGCGCACCGCCGCCGTGATCGGCCCGTACGTCGAACCCCAGCCCAGCACCAGGGTCCTCGCACCGGCCGGGTCGTCGACCTCCAGGTCGGGGACCTCGATGCCGTCGATCTTGGCCTGACGGGTGCGGACCATGAAGTCGTGGTTGGCCGGATCGTAGGAGATGTTCCCCGTGCCGTCCTGCTTCTCGATCCCGCCGATCCGGTGCTCCAGGCCCGGGGTGCCCGGTACGGCCCAGGGGCGGGCCAAGGTCTCCGGGTCCCGCTTGTAGGGCCAGAACACCTCGGTGCCGTCCGCGAGTTCGTGGTTCGGCCCGGTCGCGAACCGCGTCCGCAGGTCCGGGAGGCTGTCGACCTCGGGGATCCGCCACGGTTCGGAGCCGTTCGCCAGATACCCGTCCGAGAGCAGGAACACCGGAGTCCGGTAGGTCAGCGCGATCCGGGCGGCGTCCAGCGCCGCGTCGAAACAGTCCGCCGGGGTCCTGGGCGCCACGATAGGTACGGGTGCCTCACCGTTGCGCCCGTACATGGCCTGAAGCAGATCGGCCTGCTCCGTCTTGGTCGGCAGGCCGGTGGAGGGGCCGCCGCGCTGGATGTCGATGATCAGCAGCGGCAGCTCCAGCGACACCGCCAGACCGATCGTCTCCGACTTCAGTGCCACACCCGGGCCCGACGTGGTCGTCACACCCAGGGACCCCCCGAACGACGCGCCGAGCGCCGCCCCGATGCCGGCGATCTCGTCCTCCGCCTGGAACGTCCGCACGCCGAAGTTCTTGTGCTTGCTGAGTTCGTGCAGGATGTCGGATGCGGGAGTGATCGGATACGAGCCGAGATAGACCGGCAGGTCCGCCTGCCGGCCCGCCGCCACCAGCCCGTACGACAATGCAAGATTCCCCGAGATATTGCGGTACGTGCCCGTCGGGAAGGCCTTCGACGCCGGTGCCACCTCGTACGAGACAGCGAAGTCCTCGGTCGTCTCACCGAAATTCCAGCCCGCGCGGAACGCGGCCACGTTCGCCTCGGCGATGGCCGGCTTCTTCGCGAACTTCGACCGGAGGAATGCCTCCGTCCCCTCGGTCGGACGGTTGTACATCCATGACAACAGCCCGAGCGCGAACATATTCTTCGACCGCTCGGCCTCCTTGCGGGAAAGCCCGAACTCCTTCAAAGCCTCGATCGTCAACGTCGTCAACGGCACGGGATGCACGTTGTAGGCCTCGAGCGAACCGTCCTCGAGAGGGGATTCGGCGTAACCGACTTTCGCCATCGGACGCTTCGTGAACTCATCCGTGTTCACAATGATGTCGGCCCCGCGAGGTACATCGGCGATATTCGCCTTCAGTGCGGCGGGATTCATCGCGACCAGCACGTTCGGTGCGTCGCCGGGGGTCAGGATGTCGTGGTCCGCGAAATGCAGCTGGAACGACGACACGCCCGGCAGCGTCCCGGCGGGCGCCCGGATCTCGGCCGGGAAGTTCGGGAGCGTCGACAGGTCGTTCCCGAACGACGCCGTCTCGGACGTGAACCGGTCACCCGTCAACTGCATGCCGTCGCCCGAGTCACCCGCGAAACGGATGATCACTCGGTCCAGGCGGCGGATTTCCTTCTCGGTGGCACCCGTGCGATCAATGAGCGGGGCTCGCTGCTCCCCGACGACAGTCTCATCGGACTTTCCGGCTGGGCTACTGACCTGGCTGGTCACTGAACTGGACCTCCCTCGGGGCGGCGGCTCGGGACCGGCCGACCCGCCGGCGGTCCAGGCCCCACCCTACTTCTGTAAGGGTCGCCTTCCTTGGACCGGTCGTATGGTGGACGCGTTTTTGGACATGATCGCGTCGTGCTCCACCATGTGTTCCGGCCCCCGCGTTCACCGGATGAACGGCTCCCCTTCGCGTCCGTCCTTTCGTCGTATATCTGGGGTTTTGTTTCACCGTCGATGGATCATCCGGATCATCGCGAGTAGATCATCCCTTTGTCACGAGTTCAGATAAGTGAGAACGGCGAGAACGCGTCGGTGATCCCCGTCACTGGGTGACAGGCCGAGTTTCAGGAAGATGTTGCTGACGTGCTTCTCCACGGCGCCGTCGCTGACCACCAACTGCCGGGCGACGGCCGAATTCGTACGCCCCTCCGCCATCAGGCCGAGGACCTCCCGCTCGCGCGGCGTGAGCCCCGCCAGCACGTCCTGCTTGCGGCTGCGGCCCAGCAGCTGTGCCACGACCTCGGGGTCCAGGGCGGTCCCGCCCTTGGCCACCCGCACCACGGCGTCCACGAACTCCCTGACCTCGGCGACCCGGTCCTTCAGGAGATAGCCCACCCCGCGGCTGCTGCCCGCCAGCAGTTCGGTGGCGTACTGCTCCTCGACGTACTGCGAGAGCACGAGCACCCCGATGTGCGGATAGTCCTTGCGCAGCCGCACCGCGGCCCGCACGCCCTCGTCGGTGTGCGTCGGCGGCATCCGTACGTCGGCGACCACCACGTCCGGCAGCGCGTCCTGCCCCGCGAGGTCGGCCACCGTCTTGAGCAGCGCCTCCGCGTCCCCCACCCCCGCGACGACGTCGTGCCCGAGATCGGTCAGCAGCCGGGTGAGCCCTTCCCGGAGCAGCACCGAATCCTCGGCGATGACGACCCGCACTCTTTCCTCCACGACCTTGTGTCCCCCACTGTCGGTGTCTCCTGCGTGCGCCGTTGTGAGCGCAGCCCTGTGTGTCCAGCATTCCAGCATCGGCGTCCGGATGGGCCGTACACCAGCGGTTCCGGAGCCACCGGACGCGCCGTAGTGCCCCGGCCGCCGGGAGGGCGGCCGAGGCACTACGGCTCCGGTTGGTGCGAGGCGGACTCTCAGCCCCGCCAGGGCAGTTCGGCCGTGACCGTCGTCGGACCGCCCGCGGGGGAGTCGACGACGAGGACGCCGTCCACCGCGTCCAGCCGTTCCGCCAGCCCGGCCAGACCGCTGCCCCCCGACACGCCCGCTCCACCACGCCCGTCGTCGGTGACCTGGAGCATCAGCCGGTCCGACACACGCCATACGTCGACCGACGCCGTGCCGGCCCGGGCGTGCTTGCTGACGTTCTGGAGGAGTTCGGAGACGGTGAAGTAGGCGATGCCCTCGATGGCCTGTGCGGGGCGTGAGTCCAGGTCCACCGTGACGTTGACGGGGACGGTGCAGCGGGAGGCGATGGCGGAGAGTGCGGCGTCGAGGCCGCGGTCGGTGAGGACGGCGGGGTGGATGCCGCGGGCGAGGTCGCGGAGTTCCTGGAGGGCGACCTTGACCTCGCCGTGGGCTTCGTCGACCATGCGGGCGGCGGCTTCGGGGTCGTCGGTGAGTTTCTCCTTCGCCAGCCCCAGATCCATGGCGAGGGCGACGAGCCGGGCCTGTGCGCCGTCGTGGAGGTCGCGTTCGATGCGGCGCAGGTCCGCGGCTGCGGTGTCCACGACCACACCCCGGTCCGACTCCAGCTCCGAGACCCTGGTGGCCAGCCGGGAGGGGCCGAGCAGGCCCAGGACCATCAACCGGTCCACGGACACCAGACCGCGGATGATCCACGGCGTGATCAGCACGAGAGCCAGGCCGAACGCACTGGTGACCGCCATCTCGAAGGGCGAGTCGAGATAGACCTGGTGCGTGCTGTCGCCGTAGAGCTGGATGCCGTCGATCCCCGCGTAGGCCGGGAACACCCAGCGCCACAGCGGATAGCTGAACGCGGCCCAGCCGTACGCCCAGAAGTTCACCGCGACGGCGAACGCCACCGTCGCCCACGGCATGTGCAGCACCGCGTAGAGGAGGTGCCGCCAGGACACCCCGCTCCTCAGTACGGCGCCGACCCAGGACATCACGCCGCCCGTTCCCCGCACCGGCGCGGGATCCGCGACATCGAGCTTCAGCAGAGCGCGCGCCCGGCCCCGCTCCAGGGCGCCGAAACCGCGGCACATCACCAGGCCGGCCGCGAGTATCGGAATGCCGAGGAAGGTGATCAGCATGCCGAGCCCCAGCGACACCATGGTGACCGCGCAGCAGAACAGCACCACGCCGATCGGCAGGCTCAGGAGCACGTAGGCCAGTTCGCGCCACGTGCGTGCCTCGAACGGCGCACGCAGAGCCGCGGGGAGGAGGTGCTTCGCCGGGGGGTGGCCGCCCGCTCCGGTGCCGTGGTGGTTCCGCGTGTCCGGTCCGTATGCGGTGGCCATCAGTGGCGTCCGTCCGTTTCTTCCGAGCGGGGGCTTCCCGCGGGGTCTTCGGGAGCGGGGACTCCCCGCAGGCCGATTCGCGGCCGATACCTCAAGACTCCTGTGCCGGGGGCCGCGCCACCATGGGGACGGTCTCCGTGTCCGACAGGGGGTTTTCCCCACCAGGGGAGGAACACGTCCGACGGTTCCCCGCCCGGCGGCCGGCTGGGTCACACCGCTCCGACCGGCCTGGCCGTGGTGTCCGCGCGATCGCGCCAGGGAAGCTCGGCGGTGACCGTGGTGGGGCCGCCCTCGGGGGAGTCCAGGACGAACAGCCCGTCGACCGCACCCAGCCGCTCCGCCAGTCCCGACATGCCCGTACCCCCGTCGAGCCGCGCACCGCCCCGCCCGTCGTCCCGGACCCGGATCATCAGCCGGTCGCCGGACCGCCGTACGTCGACCGACGCCGTGCCGGCCCGGGCGTGCTTGCTGACGTTCTGGAGGAGTTCGGAGACGGTGAAGTAGGCGATGCCCTCGATGGCCTGTGCGGGGCGTGAGTCCAGGTCCACCGTGACGTTGACGGGGACGGTGCAGCGGGAGGCGATGGCGGAGAGTGCGGCGTCGAGGCCGCGGTCGGTGAGGACGGCGGGGTGGATGCCGCGGGCGAGGTCGCGGAGTTCCTGGAGGGCGACCTTGACCTCGCCGTGGGCTTCGTCGACCATGCGGGCGGCGGCTTCGGGGTCGTCGGTGAGTTTCTCCTTCGCCAGCCCCAGGCCCATGGCGAGGGCGACGAGCCGGGCCTGTGCGCCGTCGTGGAGGTCGCGTTCGATGCGGCGCAGGTCCGCGGCTGCGGTGTCCACGACCACACCCCGGTCCGACTCCAGCTCGTGGATCCTGCGCTCGAGCTCGTCGGAGGGCGAGAGCAGTCCCCGCGCCATCGCCCGGTCCACGTTCGTCAGCCCGCGCGCCAGGTAAGGGAGTACGGGCCAGAGGACGAACAGGCTCACCAGCGTCACGGCGAACGTCGCCACGCCCCACGGCAGCCGGATGAACGAGTACAGCAACGCCCGCCATCCCACCGGGTCCTTCAGACCCGCCCACAGCCAGGCGAAGAAGCCCTGCTCGCGGCGGCTCCGCGCCATCGGGCTCGGCTCCTCGACCCGCACCCCGAGCATGCCCCGGGCCCGGCCGCGCTCGGCCCGGCCGAGACCACGCGCCCCGTGCAGCCCCAGCACGAGCAGCGGCAGCCCGATCACGGTGACGGAGAGCCCGGCACCCACGCCGATCAGGAACACGGTGTACACGAATCCGGCGATCGCCATCGGCAGGTTGGCCAGGAGATACGCGATCTCCTTCCACGTCCACCGGTCGAAGGCGAAGCGCGCGGGCGGCGGCCGGTCGTTGTCCGGCAGGGAGGGGCTCATGGTCATACGACCAGCGTGCCGGGCCGGGGACTCCCACGCCATGGGGTTCGTGGGTGCCGCGCGGTAGGGATAACCCCACCTCGCCCCGCACCTCCCGTCCCACCCGTTGTGCGACGGGGCTGCTTACCGTCTCTTTGACAGGGCCTAGACTCCCGTGCGTACAGACCGTCGGACAGGTTGAGGGAGCGAGGGACGGACGTGGCGGACGTGCCGGGACCGACCGTTCTCGCGTCGGACTACTTCCAGAGCTACTCAGTGGTCGGGCTGCTCGCCCTGGTGGGCGTGGTGTTCGTCGCCGTCGCCTTCGGGGCCGGCCGACTGCTGAGGCCCGTGGTCCCGACGCCGGAGAAACTCCTCACGTACGAGTGCGGCGTGGACCCCGTGGGGGAGGGCTGGGCCCACACCCAGGTCCGCTACTACGTGTACGCCTTCCTGTACGTGATCTTCGCCGTCGACTCGATCTTCCTGTTCCCGTGGGCGACCGTGTTCGCGGCCCCGGGCTACGGGGCGACGACGCTGGTGGAGATGTTCATCTTCCTCGGTTTCCTGGCCGTGGGACTGCTCTACGCATGGAAGAAGGGCGTCCTCGAATGGGCGTGACGAGCCGGCCGAACCCCGAACCCCCCGTGTCGCTGCCCGACCCGACGCCGCTGCCCGGGCCGAAGAAGCTCGGCGTACTGTCCCGGCTCGCGCCCGAGCCGATGAAGGTGGTCCTCAACTGGGGCCGCCGCTACAGCCTCTGGGTCTTCAACTTCGGACTCGCCTGCTGTGCCATCGAATTCATCGCCGCGTCCATGGCACGGCACGACTTCATCCGGCTCGGCGTCATCCCCTTCGCGCCCGGCCCCCGGCAGGCCGACCTGATGGTCGTGTCCGGCACGGTGACGGACAAGATGGCCCCGGCCGTGAAGCGGCTCTACGAGCAGATGCCCGAACCGAAGTACGTCATCTCCTTCGGCGCCTGCTCCAACTGCGGCGGACCGTACTGGGACTCGTACTCCGTCACGAAGGGCGTGGACCAGATCATTCCCGTCGACGTCTACGTGCCCGGCTGCCCGCCCCGGCCCGAGGCGCTCCTCCAGGGCATCCTCAAGCTCCAGGAGAAGATCGCCCGGGAATCGCTCGCCGAGCGGTACACCACCGAGGACACGGCCCGGCCCTCGGCCGCGGCCCTGCGCAGCGGTCTCGTCGCAGCGCCGAAGACGCCGGGGGAGGAGCGGACGTGACCGCCCCGGACACCTACGACCGGCTGCCCGACGCCGTCACGGACGTCTTCGGCCCGGACGCAACCGCCGCGTACGCCTACGACCTGCTCACCGTCGACGTCCCCGCCGCCTCCTGGATCACGGCCCTCGAAACGGCCCGCGACGAGCTGGGCTGCACCTACTTCGACTGGCTGAGCGCCGTCGACGAACCGGGCACCGGCTTCCGCGTCTGCGCCCACGTCGTGGCCCTCGGCGTCGGCACGGTACGGCGCCTGCTGGTCCGTACGACCGTCCCGCACGACGCGGCCGCCCTGCCCACCGCCATCGGCGTCTACGCGGGCGCCGCCTGGCACGAGCGCGAGACGTACGAGATGTTCGGCGTCGCCTTCGACGACCATCCGCATCTGGTCCCCCTGCTGCTGCCGGAGAGCTTCGAGGGCCACCCGCTGCGCAAGGACTTCGTCCTGGCCGCCCGCGTCGCCAAGGCATGGCCGGGGGCGAAAGAGCCCGGCGAGTCCGAGCACGGCGGGCCCAAGCGGCGCACCATGCTGCCGCCTGGTGTACCCGACCCCAACGAATGGGGCCCGCTCAAGGGCCAGCTCCCGCCCGCCCCGGCCCGCCCGGCCCGAGGGGCCCGTGCGGCGGGCGCGGCCGGCGACCGACCGGCGCGCCGGGCCCGCAGCGCGAGCGAGGGCTCGGCGGCACAGCGGCCCGCAACCGCACAGGGCGCCGCGGGCGCCCCGGACGCGGCGGAGGCCCCGCAGACGGCTCCGCCGCGCCGCACCCGCAGCGCCTCCCAGGGCTCGGCGGCCCAGGCCACCGGCCCGGCGCCCGCGCCTCCCGCGGGCGCTCCGTCCGCCGGTGCAACTCGAAGCGGCGGCGGCGCGAAGGGTGCGGCCGGCAGTGCGGACGCACCCTGGCACGACGCCCGCCCGGCCTTCGGTGAATCCCCGGAGCAGAAGCCGGCACCGGCTGCTCCGCCGGAGGCCCCACAGCCGTCGGAGACCGCGCCCGAGACGGAGGCTCCGCAGCAGCCGGAGGCCGTGTCGGCGCCGGAAGCCGAGCAGCCGTCGGAGGCCGTTACCGAGCCCGAGCGGGCCCCGGAATCCGGGCAGCAGGCGGAGGACGCACCGGCGGTCGAGCCCGGACAGTCTTCGGACGCGCCTGCGCAGGGTGCGGCCGGCCGAGCCGTCCCCGACGGCGCTCCCGGCCCCGGTCGCGAGCCCGAGCCCGATCGCGCGCCGGAGCCCGGACCTGATCGCGAGCCCGAAGCCGATCCCGGGCCTGATCGCGGGCCGGAGTCCGATCGCGAGCCTGGTTCCGAGTCCGATTCCCCGTCCCGGACCGATCGTTCCGCCGGTCCCGGCCGCCCCGCCGGAGGCGATACCGCGTGAACGACGTACTCGACGTCGCCCTCCGCCTCGTCATCGTCTTTGCAGTGTTCATGGTCGTTCCCCTCGTCGTGGGACAGGCGGAACACAAGGTGATGGCCCACATGCAGGGTCGCCTCGGCCCCATGTACGCGGGTGGCTTCCACGGCTGGGCCCAGCTCGTCGCGGACGGGGTGAAGTTCGCGCAGAAGGAAGACGTCGTACCTGCCGACGCGGACCGTCGGATCTTCCAGCTGGCCCCCGCCGTCGCTCTGCTCCCGTACCTCCTCGTGATCGTGGCGATCCCGATCGGCCCCGGTGAGGGAGCGGTCGGTCAGGTCGTCGACGCGGGCATCTTCTTCGTGCTCGCCGTCATGGGTGTCGGCGTGCTCGGCTCACTGATGGCGGGCTGGGCCTCGGCCAACAAGTTCTCCCTCCTCGGTGGTCTCCGCACCGCCGCGCAGCTGCTCGCCTACGAACTCCCGATGCTGCTCGCCGCCGCCTCAGTGGCCATGGCAGCCGGTACGGTCTCGCTCCCCGGCATCCTCGACGCCTTCCAGTGGTGGTGGCTGCCCTGGCAGATCGTCGGCGCACTGGTCTTCTTCGTGGCGGGGCTCGCCGAACTCCAGCGCCCGCCCTTCGACATGCCGGTCGCCGACTCCGAGATCATCTTCGGCGCGTACACCGAGTACACGGGTCTCCGCTTCGCCCTGTTCCTGCTCGCCGAGTACGCCGGAATCGTCGTCCTGTGCGGTCTGACCACCGTCCTCTTCCTCGGCGGATGGCACGGACCGCTCGGCGCCGACGGCCTCGGCTGGGTCTGGACCCTGCTCAAGACCGGTGTTCTGGCGTTCGTCGTCATCTGGCTCCGGGTCACCTACCCCCGTCTGCGCGAGGACCAGCTGCAGAAGCTCGCCTGGACCACGCTCATCCCCCTCGCCCTCGCGCAGATCGCGCTCACCGGCATCGTGAAGGTGGCGATCAACTAGTGCCCCCGATCCCCGGATCAGGCCTGGCCAAGGGTCTGGCCGTCACCCTGCGGACCATGACGAAGCGCACGGTCACCGCGCAGTACCCGGACGTCCAGCCCGAACTGCCGCCCCGCACCCGGGGCGTCATCGGGCTGTTCGAGGAGAACTGCACGGTCTGCATGCTCTGCGCCCGTGAGTGCCCCGACTGGTGCATCTACATCGACTCCCACAAGGAGACGGTGCCCCCGGCCGCACCGGGCGGCCGCGAGCGCAGCCGCAACGTCCTGGACCGCTTCGCGATCGACTTCGCGCTGTGCATGTACTGCGGTATCTGCATCGAGGTGTGTCCCTTCGACGCCCTTTTCTGGTCGCCCGAGTTCGAGTACGCGGAGACGGACATCCACGAACTCACCCACGAGCGCGACAAGCTCCGCGAGTGGATGTGGACCGTCCCCGAACCGCCCGCGCTCGACCCGGCGGCGGAGGAGCCCAAGGAGATCGCCGCAGCCCGCAAGACGGCGGACAAGCTCCAGGCCCAGGAAGCCCAGCAGGCACGAGAGGCCCAGGCAGCCCAGGAGGCGCAGGCAGCCCGGCCGGACCGGACAGCGGAACAGGAGGGCCAGGAGTGACCCTCGCGGCCACCGCCGGCCACCCCGGCTTCCTCTCACCGACCGGCGTCGAGATCGCCTTCGTCCTGGTCGGGATCGCCACCCTCGGCGCAGCCCTCATCACCGTCACCACCAGGCAACTCGTACACGCCGCCCTCTGGCTCGTCGTGGCGCTCGGCGGTGTGGCGGTCGAGTACCTCCTGCTCACGGCCGAGTTCATCGCCTGGGTGCAGGTCCTCATCTACGTCGGTTCCGTCGTGGTCCTCCTCCTCTTCGGGCTGATGCTCACCAGAGCCCCCATCGGCCGCTCCCCGGACGCCGATTCGGGCAACCGGTGGATCGCCCTCGGCGCTTCGGTCGCCGCCGCCGGTGCCCTCGTCTGGGTCGTCGTGGACGCCTTCCGTACGACCTGGATCGATCTGGACGGCCCCGCCCAGGGCTCCACCAAGGCCTCCGGGGAATTCCTCTTCCGGCACTGGGTGCTGCCCTTCGAGGCCCTGTCCGTCCTGCTGCTCGCCGCCCTCGTGGGCGCGATCGTCCTGTCCCGCAAGGACCGCAACGACCCCAAGGAGCGCGAGGGCCGTCAGGACAGTCAGGGTCCCCGGAACAGTCAGGGCCCCCGGAGCCTGAAGGGCACGGGCCGGGGCGCGCCGAACCGCACGGATGCGCCGGGCAGCCGCACGGAACGGCCCGTCACCGACCGGGAGGACAAGAGCTGATGCACCTCGCCTATCCCGCCGTCCTCGCCGTCCTCCTCTTCTGCACCGGGCTGTACGGAGTGCTCGCCCGCCGCAACGCGATCCTCGTCCTGATGTCCGTCGAGCTCATGCTCAACGCCGTCAACCTCAACCTGGTCGCCTTCGACGTCTGGCTCCGCGACGCACTCCACGCGGGACAGGCCCTCACCCTCTTCACGATCGCCATCGCCGCGGCCGAGATCGGCATCGGACTGGCGATCGTCCTGGCGGTCTACCGCAACCGCGGCAGCTCGGACATCGACCGCCTCCGCGACACAGCCGAGACCGACGACGCCGAAGCGCTCCCCGACGGCTACGACGGCGAAGCCGACCGGGACACCACCGCAGACCAGGCCACTGCTCCGGCAGGGAAGGCAAAGAAGGCAGAGGCCACCGCGTGACCACCACGACCCTCGCCGTCCTCGTCCCCCTCCTCCCCTTCCTCGGAGCGGCCGCAGGACTCCTCCTGGGCCGGACCGCGCCCGGCTTCGTCCGTCCCCTCGCCGTCCTGCCGACCCTCGCCGCGACCGTCATCGCGGTCGTCGTCGCCGCACGGCAGGCCGGCGGCCGGCCCATCGACGCCGCGACCCAGCTGACCCCCACCGGCTCGGTCCCGATCGACCTGGCCCTGCACCTGGACGGCTTCGCCGTTCTCGTCGCCGTCCTCGTCGGGCTCGTCGCCACCTGCGTACAGATCTACTCGACGGCGTATCTGAAGAACGACGCCCGATACCCCTCGTACGCGGCGCTCGTCTCCCTCTTCACCTCCGCGATGCTGCTCGTCGTCTACTCCGGCGACCTCATGGTGCTCCTGGTCGGCTGGGAGATCATGGGCATCTGCTCGTACTTCCTCGTCGGCCACTACTGGGAGACCCCCGAAGCCCGCGCGGCCTCCCTCAAGGCATTCCTCGTCACCAAACTCGGCGACGTCCCCTTCCTCATCGGCCTGTTCGCGCTCGCCGCGGACACCGGCACCTTCCGCATCACCGGCATCCTGGCCGCCGTGAACAACGGCGGACTCGACCACCCCACCCTCATCGCCCTGCTGCTCCTCGCCGGAGTCGCGGGCAAGTCCGCGCAGTTCCCCCTGCACACCTGGCTGCCCGACGCGATGGCCGGCCCCACCCCCGTCTCCGCGCTGATCCACGCCGCGACGATGGTCGCCGCCGGTATCTACTTCGTGGCCCGGCTCCTTCCCGTCTTCGCCGCCTCCGGCGCAGCCCTCGTCGTCCTCGCGGTGATGGCGGCCGTGACGATGATCGGCTCCGGACTCGCCGCACTCGCGCAGGACGACATCAAGCGCGTCCTCGCCTACTCCACGATCGGCCAGCTCGGCTACATGTCCGGCGCCCTGGCCGTCGGCGACCGTGGAGCCGCCGTCTTCCACCTCCTGTCCCACGGTGCCTTCAAGGCCGTCCTCTTCCTCGCGGCGGGCGTCGTCATCCACGCGGCGGGCACGAACTCACTCGCCGCCATGTCCCGCATGGGCGGGCTGGCCAAGCGCATCCCCGACGCCTACTGGACGATGACCGTCGCCCTCCTGGCACTCGCCGCCATCCCCCCGTTCGCCGGCTTCTTCTCCAAGGAAGCCGTTCTCGTCGCCGCCGAGCACACCGCCTTCGGTGACCGCGACCTCGCCCCGGCAGCGGCCGGCTGGACGATCCTGGTCGCCGGACTCGCCGCCGCGGTCCTCACCGCCGCCTACGCCACCCGACTCTGGCTCCTGGCGTTCCGAGGGCGCGGCCCCGAGGCCGCCGACCACGGCAGGCAGCCCGTCGCGATGACCTCCGTCCTCTGGGTGCTCGCCGTCCCCACGATCGCCTTCGGCCTCACCACCGGTGTCCTCATCGACTGGTTCGACGGACACAGCCTCGCTCCCTCCCTCACGACCGCCGTCCTCTCCACCGGCGTCGGCCTCGTCGGCGGGCTCGTCACCTACGGTGCGTGGCGCCACACCACGGCCCTCGCCGACCGACCCCCGGTCGGTGCGGTCGCCGCACATCCGGACGCCGAACCCGCCCTGGTGGAGGCCGAGGCCATCGCCTCGCACACCGCGGCGTACGGCACCATCGCGGATGCTCCGGACCCCTCCGACCCCGGCAGGCTCCTGCTGGGCCCGCTGCACCGCCACGCGGTCACCGGCTTCCACCTCGACGCCCTGTACACGGCGCTGTTCGTCCGGCCCGTGGGAGCCGCCGCCCGGCTCGTCCGCTTCCTGGACCGTGAGGTCGTCGACACCTACGTACGCGGCTCGGGCAGCATCGCCCGCGGACTCGGCACCCTGGTCCGCCGCGCCCAGACCGGCAACGTGCAGACCTACCTCGGCGCCCTGCTCGCCGGAACCCTTGTCCTGGCGATCGCCGCCGTCGTCTTTGCCAACGTCTACGCCGGGGCGTGAGCCGTGTTCGATATCAGCGCATCCGTGATGCAGTTCCTCCTGGCGTTCGTCGTCGTCGCCCCGCTTCTCGGCGCGGTCGCCGCGCTCCTGCCCGCCCCGCCCGGGCTCAAGGGAAGGAACCCCGACCAGGCCGTGCTCCGCCACGGCGTGACCGTCACCGGCGCCGTCCTCCTCGCCGTCCTCGTCCTCGCCGCGGGCTTCGACCACGACCACCCGTCGAAGATGCAGGCCACCACCGACATCAGCTGGATCCCGGCACTCGACGTCCGGATCCACCTCGGCACCGACGGCATCTCGCTCCCCCTCCTCGTGCTGACCGCGCTGCTGACGTTCCTCTGCGCCCTCTACAGCTACTTCAAGCTCCCCGCAGGCCCCTCCCCGAAGGCCTTCGTCGCTCTGGTCCTCGTCCTCGAGTCCGGTACCCTCGCGACCTTCGCCGTCCTCGACCTGCTGCTGTTCTTCCTCGCCTTCGAGATGGTCCTCATCCCGATGTACTTCCTCATCGCCCGCTGGGGCGGCGACCGGAAGCAGGCCGCCGCCTGGAAGTTCATCCTCTACACGCTGCTCGGTTCCGTGGTCATGCTGCTCGGGCTGCTCCTCATCGGACTGAAGAGCGGCACGTTCGACATGGTGGCACTCGCCACTGACAACGGCCGGGGCCTCACCGCGTCCGTGCAGGTCATCGCCGTACTGGCCGTAGGGATCGGCCTCGCCGTGAAGACCCCCATGTGGCCCCTGCACAGCTGGCTGCCCGACGCCCACACCGCCGCTCCGACCGTCGGCTCCGTCCTTCTCGCCGGCGTGATGCTGAAGATGGGGACGTACGGGTTCGTCCGCATCCTGCTCCCCGTCGCCCCCGACGGGATGCAGACCTTCGCGCCGTACCTCGCGGCGTTCGCCGTCGTCGGGATCATCTACGGCTCCCTCGCGTGCCTCGCCCTCGCCCGCCCCGGCGCCAAGGGCGACCTCAAGCGCCTCATCGCCTACTCCTCCGTGGGCCACATGGGCTTCGTGCTGCTCGGCATCGCGACCATGACCCCCACCGGTGTGAACGGCGCGCTCTTCGCGAACATCGCCCACGGCCTCATCACCGGCCTGCTGTTCTTCCTGGTCGGCGCCGTCAAGGACCGCTACGGCACCGCGGACCTCGACACCCTCGCCGGCGCCACCGGGGCCGCTCTCTACGGGCGCGCCCCCCGGCTCGGCGGCCTCCTCGCCTTCGCCGCCGTCGCCTCGCTCGGACTGCCCGGCCTCGCAGGATTCTGGGGAGAGATGCTCACGCTGTTCGGCGCCTTCGACCCCGCCGAAGGACTCAACCGCGCCGCCTTCCTCACCTTCATGTCCATCGGCGCCTTCGGGACCCTGCTCACGGCCGCGTACATGCTCCTCGTCGTACGCCGCGTCTGCATGGGCGAGAGGCGCGAAGAGCCGCAGCCGGTCGCCGACATCCAGACCTACGAGTTCGCCGCCTGGACCCCCCTCGCAGCCCTCACCGTCCTCGCCGGACTCTGGCCCGCCGTCCTCCTCGGCCTCACCGACCCGGCCGTGCAGAAGCTCCTCGCAGGAGGCAAGTCGTGACCGTGGCAGCCGACAGCGCAACCGGGGCGGCAAGCCTCGTCCAGTCCGTCGACTGGCTCGCGATCGCACCTCCCGTCATCGCGGCGTCCGTGGCCCTGCTCGTCCTCGTCGCCGACCTCTTCACCGGCGAACGGCACAAACCGCTCCTCGGCTACGGAGCCGTCGCCGGGCTCGTCGCCGCGCTCGCCGTACTCGTCCCGCTGCGCGCGGGGGACCGCTCCACCTTCTGCCTCACCGACGGCACCCAGGCCTGCAGCTACACAGCCGACCACTTCGCACTCGTCATCCAGGCCCTCGTGCTCGGCGGGGCCCTGCTGACCGCGCTGCTGTCGATCGGCGACACACGCAAGCTCCCCGCGGGCGAGTTCTGGTTCCTGCTGCTGGCCTCCGCGGCCGGAGCCGCTCTCCTGCCCGCGGCCCGCGACCTCGCCACCCTCGTCGTGGCCCTCGAAGTCGCCTCGCTCCCCGCCTTCGCCCTCGTCGGCATCAAGCGCGGCGACCGGCGGTCCTCCGAAGCGGCCCTGAAGTTCTTCCTCTCCTCCGTCGTCGCCACCGCCGTCATGCTCCTGGGCGTCAGCTTCGTCTACGCGACCACCGGCACCATGCACCTCACGGAGATCGCCGCGCGCCTCGACGACGTACCCGGCGGATTCACGACCCTCGCCGAGGCGGGCGTCGTCCTCACTCTCGTCGGCTTCGCCTTCAAGACGGCCGCCGCACCGTTCCACTTCTGGGTACCCGACACCTACGTGGGGGCCCCGCTCCCCATCGCCGCCTACCTGTCCGTCGTCGGCAAGGCCGTCGGGTTCTCCGGCCTCGTCCTCGTCACGGTCATCGGCTTCCCGTCGTACGCCGACGTCTGGGGCCCCGCCCTGGCCGTCATCGCCGCGCTCACCATGACCGTCGGTAACGTCGCCGCGCTCCGGCAGACCGCCACCCGCGCCCGGAGCGCCGTACGCCTCCTCGCCTGGTCGTCCGTCGGCCAGGCCGGCTACCTCCTCGTGCCGATCGCCGCCGCCGCGTACTCGGGCGACGACCGGATCGGCTCCACCGTCGCCTACGCCCTGATGTACGCCGTGGTGAACTTCGGGGCCTTCGCGGTCGCCGCCCTCGTAGCCCGCAGCCACCCCTCGAACCGCCTCAGCGACTACCGCGGCCTGTACGCCACCCGCCCACTGGCCGCGCTCGCCATGGGCTTCTTCCTGCTCTGCCTGGCGGGCCTGCCCCCCGGCATCATCGGCCTCTTCGCCAAGGTGACGGTCTTCTCCGCAGCCGTCGACGCCGGGCTCGGCTGGCTCGCCGTCGTCATGGCCGTCAACGTGGTGATCGCGCTCTACTACTACCTCCAGTGGACCGCCGCGCTCTTCAGGGCTCCGGAGGCCGACCCGGCCGCGGAGGCGGCGGAAGCGGCGCCCACGGCACACCGGCACCGGGTCCCCGCGCCGCTCACCCTGGCGATCGTCCTCACCGCCGTAGCCGGAATCACACTGTCCGGCGCCCCCCAGCTCATCCTCCGTTTCGCCGCCGTCAGCCTCTTCTGACCGGCCCGGACCAGCTTGCCCGCGCACCCACGCACAGGGCATGGTCATGCGTGCACGCGTCACGCAAACAGGGGCGCGGGACGAGCGCACACGAAGAGCACAGAGGAGCCAGAGCGGTGCTGAACGGGTTCAAGGACTTCATCCTTCGCGGGAACGTCATCTCCATGGCCATCGGCCTCGCCGTGGGAGCCGCCTTCACCGCCGTCGTCACCGGCTTCAGCAACGCGTTCATCGTGCCGCTGATCGGCCTCTTCACACGGGGTACGGGCGACTTCAGCAAGGCCTCGTACACCGTCGACGGCGTCGAGTTCCCCTACGGCCTCTTCATCAGCGCCGCCATCGCCTTCGTCATCACCGCCGCGGTCCTCTACTTCCTCGTCGTCCTGCCCATGGCCAAGGTGCAGAACCGCTTCACGGCGAAGGAGGAGGAGCAGAAGGCCGACATCAAGGCCGCCCTGCGCGACTGCCCCCGCTGCTTCACCGAGATCCCCTCCATCGCCACCCGCTGCGCCCACTGCACGAGCGACGTCGAGCCGGACGCCGAGGCCCGCGCGCTCGCGGGACTCCCCGCGCAGCGCTGACCCACGTCCGCCGGCCCCACGGGCCCGCGCGGACACGTCCACCCGTACGGCCCAGGGGCGGATCCTCCCGGATCCGCCCCTGCCGTCTGTGCCGCCGGCCACCTCGCACAAGGGAACTAGCTCCCTCCGCCTCGCGTTGACCCGTTAGGGAGGCTCCACTGGGGAGTGGAGCACCACTGAGCAAGGGTTCCCCTGCTGCACCACTTGGAGGGCGTACCGTGCACCGCCGGCACAACGGGCTGAAAACCGCTGTACTCCTCGGGGGCCTTTCGGCCCTCATCATCGTCATCGGCAGTTTCTTCGGACGGACCGGCCTGATCGTGGCCCTCCTCGTCGCGCTCGCCACCAACGCCTACGCGTACTGGAACAGCGACAAGCTCGCCCTGCGCGCCATGAGGGCACGCCCGGTCAGCGAATTCGAGGCACCGCAGCTCTACCGCACCGTCCGCGAGCTCTCGACGGCGGCCCGCCGGCCCATGCCCCGGCTCTACATCTCCCCGACCCAGGCGCCCAACGCCTTCGCCACCGGCCGGAACCCGCGCAACGCCGCCGTGTGCTGCACCGAGGGCATCCTGCAGATCCTCGACGAGCGCGAACTGCGCGGGGTCCTCGGCCACGAGCTGAGCCACGTCTACAACCGCGACATCCTCATCTCGTCCGTCGCGGGTGCCCTCGCCTCGGTCGTCATGTTCCTGGTCAACTTCGCGTGGCTCATCCCCGTCGGCCGGTCCGACGACGACGACGGCCCCGGCCTCCTCGGAATGCTGCTGATCATGATTCTCGGCCCTCTCGCCGCCTCCGTGATCAAGCTCGCGGTGAGCCGCTCCCGCGAGTACCAGGCCGACGCGTCCGGGGCTCAGCTCACCGGTGACCCCCTCGCCCTGGCGTCCGCGCTGCGCAAGCTCGACGCCGGGACCAAGCAACTGCCCCTCCCACCCGAACCACGGATCGAGACCGCGAGTCACATGATGATCGCGAACCCGTTCCGTCCCGGCCAGGGCATGTCCAAGATGTTCTCCACGCACCCGCCCATGGCCGAACGCATCGCCCGACTCGAGCAGATGGCAGGGTATCGACCGTGAAGACAATTCTGAACGTCATATGGCTGGTCCTGTGCGGACTCTGGATGTTCCTCGGCTACCTGGCCGCGGGCCTCCTGCTCTGCATCACGATCATCGGCATCCCCTTCGGCTTGGCCGCGTTCCGCATCGGTGTCTACGCCCTCTGGCCCTTCGGCTACACCGTCGTCGACCGTCGTGACGCCGGAGGCGGCTCCCTCATCGGCAACGTCCTCTGGGTGATCCTGGCGGGCTGGTGGCTCGCGCTCGGCCACATCTTCACCGGCATCGCCCTGTGCGTCACGATCATCGGCATCCCGCTGGGCATCGCGAACTTCAAGCTCATCCCGGTCTCGCTGATGCCCTTCGGCAAGGAGATCGTCCGCACGGACCAGCCGTTCGCCACCCGCTAGTGCCGTGACCGCGCGGGTTCGCCGGGTTGCCGGTCGGGGCGGGTGGCCCGGCGCACGCCCGCCGCGGTAAGGGCACGATCACCGGTCCGGCCGCAGAAGCCGACCTCCGCCTATGACCGCGGTGTGCTGTCCGAGCGCCACGTGGTGGGACGAGGGTGCCCCGGCAGTTCGCCGCGGCCGGTGGCCCACAACAGGGTGAGCCAGGGATCCGCGTTGCCCGGAGCCTCTCGATCCGGCGGACCAGAGCGGTCGGAGCGCTGGTCCAAGCGCCCGGCCGGCAACCGTACCCGTCCCCGCAGGCGTCTTGGCTTGCAGGAACAAGTGACGGGTAGGTTCGCGAACATGAGCATCATCAGTTGGATAATCCTCGGGCTGCTGGCCGGCGCCATAGCCAAGTTCCTCCTGCCGGGCCGTGACCCCGGCGGCATCGTCGGCACGACCCTCATCGGCATCGTGGGCGCCTTCCTCGGTGGCTGGCTGTCGTCCCGCTTCCTCGACCGCCCCATCAGTACGGACTTCTACGACACGGCCACCTGGGTCGCCGCCATCGCCGGCTCGCTCGTCCTGCTGATCGCCTACCGGCTGCTCTTCGGCAACTCCCGCGACCGTCGCTGAGCCGCTCCCGCGCAGCCCCGCAGGATACGGCGGCGGGGCGGGCCGTGCCGACCGGCACACCCCGCCCCGCCCATGACCCGCTGCACGCAGCAGCGAGCCGCCTACCGGTAGTTGGCGAACTGCACCGCGAAGTCGAGGTCCTTGCCCTTGATCAGCGCCTGCACGGTCTGCAGGTCGTCCCGGCTCTTCGAGCTGACGCGCAGCTCGTCGCCCTGGACCAGGGCCTTGACACCCTTCGGGCCCTCATCTCGGATGATCTTCGCCACCTTCTTGGCGTTCTCCTGGGAGATGCCCTCCTCGATCGTGGCGAAGATCTTGTACTCCTTGCCGGAAAGCTGCGGCTCACCCGCGTCCAGCGACTTCAGGGAGATCCCGCGCTTGATCAGCTTGGACTGGAAGATGTCGAGGATCGCCTTGACCCGCTCCTCGCCGTTCGCCTCCATCAGGATCTTCTCGCCGGACCAGGAGATCGACGCCCCCGTGCCCTTGAAGTCGTAGCGCTGGGAGATCTCCTTGGCGGCCTGGTTGAGGGCGTTGTCGACCTCCTGCCGCTCGACCTTCGAGACGATGTCGAAACTGGAGTCGGCCATGACGTGTGGCTCCTTGCGTCGTATGCGTTGGGGTACGGCACAAAGCCTAGCCACCGTCGACGGCACCCGGTGCTGATCAACCAGGTGGCGTAGCACCCCTGGGCATCAGGTATCGTTTACGTCGTCGCCAAGGAGCCCCCAACCGGGATCCGACGCGTCGTTCCAGGCGGTGTGCCCGAGTGGCCAAAGGGAGCAGACTGTAAATCTGCCGGCTCAGCCTACCCAGGTTCGAACCCTGGCGCCGCCACAGGACGGGAAACCCCGTCCGACCTGCTTTTACCGCAGGTCGGGCGGGGTTTCTGCGTGTGTGCAAGTCTGACCACGGAAGGTGCCAGTGGCAGCGAGCGATCCACCACCACGACCGGTCTAGGTGTTATTGCCCCTCAGCCTTGGCCGACCGCTTGGCGCAGTCGGCTGTTGGGCTCAGCTCTGGTGGAGTCAGCCGTCGAACCAGACGACCAGGCGGACTCCCTCGTCACCGTGGAGGTTCGCCAGTGTGCGCATGACCGACCAGACGGCGCCCCAGTCGCTGTCGGGTACGGCGTCCCTTCGCCGCAGGCGGCCGACGCGGAAGAGTCGGTCGCCGTCCGGCCACTCGGTGTTCTCGGGAAAGACGTTGCCCGCGGAGTAGAGCTGCCGGGCGTCGGTGAGGCCGGAGAGTTCGGCAAAGCGGGTGAGGCCGGAGTTCCGTCCGTGCATCCTCCAGCCGCCGTCAGAGCTCCGGCGGAACTCGTGAACACAACCGTCGACCTCGTTCGAGACTTCGTCCCAATCGGTGGAGGCCAGCTCCGCCCAGGAGATCCAGGACTCGCCGTGCAGCTCGTCACTCCAGGGCTCGAAGTCAGCGAGGACCTCTTTTGACACGTCATGAGGGAGGCCTCGGTGATCGGCGAGTGGGCGAAACGAGGTGGTGTCGCGGACACCGAACAGGGATCCGAAGGAAACGTAGGAGCGCCCGTTGTAGAGGTGCGAGAGGTCGACGGCCTGGAACCACTCGCGATCGTCCTCGTCCAGCCAGCGATCCCAGCGGCACTCGATGATGCCGTGAATGTCTGTCCCCATGCCCGGCATTGTTGTCCGTCGACATGAGGCGGGCGAGGTCTTTTTTGGCTTCCCGCCCACCGGGCGCGCAGCCTCTCGCGCAACGCCTTCCCTCAGGCGTGCCCCGAGGACACCCACCAGCGGGGAAACCGCGGATCAGGCATGTCAAGGGAGCCCGCTGCGAATCTGCCGGCTCAGCCCACCCAGGTTCGAACCCTGGCGCCGCCACAGGAACGAGAGGGCCCGTGAACAGCAGAAATGCTGAGCACGGGCCCTCTCTCGTTGCCCGGCGCCGACGAGTCCCGAGGGTGCCGTTGGCCCCGCGGTGTCACTCCGGATCTCGCATGCCGACCCGCTGGTGGCGGGGCATGTGTGGGGTGGAGTTCGGGGCCGGCTTCCGCCACACCGCCTGGCCGCGCTCAGCTCGAGGGCCGAAAAGCTTGTCTTGGCTGAATGGTGCCAGGCGATGTGGTCAGTGCGTGAAGGGGCCGTGACCGGTGCGAAAACCAGGGGCGGGCGCTCCCGCCCGCCGGTACTTTTCCTCGTGTACATGATCGGGCGAAACCGAAGCGTAGGGGTGGGGAAACTGTGTCCTTCTTGCAGAGTCGGCTGAGCGGTAAGCGGCGTCCCGTGGCCGCGGCGGGCGTCGCGTTCGCCGTGGCCGCAGGCACGCTCGTGACCGCGGGGCCCGCGTCGGCCGCCGAGATCTACGACGTGACGACCAAGCCGTCCGGCAGCTACCTGAGCGCGGCGGGCTCGATGAACCTCGCCACGTACGGCGAGCACATCTCGACCTGTGACAACTCGAGCGACGGCGCGGGTGTCATCGGCTACTGGAAGGTCGGCAGCGGCGGCACCGTCCACTCGCTCTACAACGGCAAGGGCCGTGCCACCTGCGAGGACGTCAACGCCAGTGCCCCGGAGAGCTCCCGGATCTACCTCAAGGTGTGTCTGCGGAACAACGGCACGGTGGTGTCGGCGACGTGCAGCGCCTGGGAGTCGTTCCCGGCTGGTGCCTGACGGGCCGGCTCCTGACGGGCGGCCCCGGCCAGGAGTCACCTGCTCGCCCCGCCGGGACCCGGGTCCCGGCGGGGCGAAGCCGTCTCGCGGCGGCACCGCCCGCGCGTCGCCGGCCGGTCCGTGCCTCACAGTGTGCGGCGGTATCGGCGCAGGTCCCGCTGTGGTGGCGATGCGCGTCGGCAGCGACGGGGGCCCGTCGGCGGCGGCCCGGTTCGGAGAGTGGCCGGTACCCTTTCGGGATGTCTCAGCCCGCTGTGCCCGCCGAGCGGCGGCCCGCGAACCACGGGCCGAAGGTGGCTGCCCGCAACAGGGACGCTCTGATCGCCGCCGCGCGGGAGATCTACGCGGCCCACGGGCTGGATGCCCCGTTGTCCGCGATCGCGCGTCGCGCGGGGGTCGGGCAAGGCGTCCTGTACCGGCACTTCCCCGACCGGACGGCGGTGGCGATCGCCGTCCTGGAGGAGAACGTACGGCAGATCGAGCAGGCGGCCGCGGCCGAGGGCGCGTTGTTCGACGACGTCCTCGGCGTGCTGACCTGGCACCTGACGGAGTCGGCCGCGTTCCTGGGGCTGTTGCACGCCAACGGGGCCACCGGCCATGCGGACGCCCTCGCCCACGCCCTGGTCCTGTCGGGCAGGGTCGAGTCCGCTTTGCGGCAACACCTGCCGAAGGGGCACCGGCTGGATGCCTCGAACGACCTCATGCTCGCCGTCGCCATGGTCTCCGGCGCCGTCGGCGGCCCCACACGCGAGGTGCGGGAACGCCGTGCGGTGGCGGCCTGGCGGATGCTCGGCGTCCAGGTGGGGCCGGTGCGACCCTTCGAGGGGTGAGGGAGCGGCGACGGAGTGGGTGTCAGCCGCCGTTGGACTGCCGGACACCCTTCGCCGGCGCGTCGAAGGTGTACAGGAATCCGCCGGCCGGTCCGCTGACGGTCATGTACGCCTTGGTGCCGCCGGGCGTGATCGCCACGTTCGTCGCCGACTCGAGCCCCTCGGCGCGGGCGGGGACCTCGACGGTCGCAAGGCGCTCGCCGTGCCGGTCGTACACGGCCATGGCCGCCCGGCCGTGCAGTGCCTGGTAGATGTTTCCGGCCGCGTCCACGGCGATCGAGTCGGTCTGGGCGATCCCGCCGTCCACGCGGACGGCGGTGTGCTTGGAAGCCACGCCGCCCTTGCCGTCCAGGCGGAGGTAGGAAATCCGATTCTGCGTGAGCTCGCTGATCCACAACCCCTCGTAGCCGGCGTCGAAGGAGATCCCGTTCGTCGAGGCCAGCCCCTCGGCCAGGACGGTCGACTTCTTGCCGTCCCGCTCGATCCGCACCACACGCCCGTGCGCGTCGTCGGTGGACAGGCCGCGTGAGTCGCTGACGTACAGGTTGCCGTCCTCGTCGAAGGCGATGTCGTCGGGGTTCATCCGCGCTCCCTCGACGTCCCCGGAGAAGAAGGTCCGCGGGTCGCTTCCGTCCGGGGCCAGGCTGACGACCTCACCGTGCGCGTAGTCGGTCAGGTAGAGACGGCCGTCGTACGGGCTGAACTGCGCCGAGGTGTAGGCCCCCCGGTCGTCCGTATGGACCGCCTGTGACGTCCTCTTCCGCACGTCCACGCGGATGACTTTCGGCTTCCCCGCAGGGGCGGTGACGTCGACGACGAGCAGCTTGCCGTTCCCGTCGAAGGTCGGGCCCTCCAGCAGGGTCATCCCGGTCTCTGGGTGCACCTTCGTCAACTGCATCACCTCGTGGGCGCGGATGGTCCTGTCCGCACCTCCTGCGGCCGGTGTGCTGTCGGCGCGGCCACCTGTCTCCGTGCCGCATCCGGTGAGCACCAGCGTGCCGACGATGGCGAGCACCGCGAGGGACCGGACCGGGAGTCGTCGCATGGGGGATCACTCTTCCTGTCTGCGGGGAGCCCGTCGGCCGAGAGGATCGCGTCGCCCGTACGGGGGCGCGGAGGCGCCCTGCACGGCTGTCATGGTTCGTCCGTGCCGCAACCGGACAGCTATGTCCGGTTGTTGTCACGGTAGCGGACAGCCGCTGGATCCGGGACGGTCGGTCGACGGGATAGACGGCGCGGTATGACGATCGATCAGGTGCACCGGCCCGTCACGGACTCACCGCGCCCGGGCTCACCCGCCACCGCCGGGCGCCCCACGCGCATCGGCCGCGGAACGGCCTGGCCCGTTGGTCAGCGGGAGTGCCGCCCGGTGTCCCCGCGCACAGCTGATGACCCGTCATCCACGTGGCGGCGCAACAGATAGGCACCGGCACAGGTGACCAGGACGGCCATGCACCCGATGAAGATCAGCCCTGCGTCCTGGAGGCCGATGTGACTGGACAGGACGCCCACTCCGATCACCGGCAGGGAGATGCCCGCGTACGCCACCACGAACAGCGCCGAGATGACCGCCGCCCGTCGGTCCGCGGGTGATGCGGCGGCCACCTGGGACAGGGCAGCTCTGAAGGCCAGCCCCTGGCCCCCGCCGCCGAGGAGCGCGCTCAGCACGACCAGGGGCAGCAGCTGCCACCACAGGGCGGCCGCGAGCAGTGCCAGTCCGCCGAGAAGACCCGCGCAGCCCAGTGGCAGCGACCGCCGCTCCCCGATCCTGCCGACCACCGACTGCCCCGCGATCGAGGCGAAGAAGGCCAGCGCGACGATCAGCCCGCTCACCGCGCGGTTGTCCACGTCCAGGAACCGGGAGAGCAAAGCCGGGCTGACCGACGTGAACACCCCGAACAGCGCGAACCCCACGAAGGACGCGAGTGCCGCCGGCCTGAACACCGCCCGGACCTCCGGCGGCAGCCCCGGCCGCTGCGGCCGGACGCTGTTCAGGGGCTGCCGCTCGCCCACGGTCTCCCGCAGGCGGAACAGGACGACCGCCGAGACGGACAGCAACGCCAGGTGCACGACGAACGGCAGGTGCAGCGGCCAGGGCGCGTACTGGGCGAGGACCCCGGCCAGCAGCGGGCCGCAGCCCAGGCCGCCCATGTTGGCCGCCGTCGCCACGAACGAGGCCCTGGGCGAGCTCTTGCCGGGCGCCAGCTCCATGACGTACGCCGTGGCCGCCCCGGTGAACAGCCCGGCCGACAGGCCCGACAGGAGCCGGCCCGCGTAGAGCCAGCCCAGAGAGGTGGCGCACAGGAAGCAGACGGCGCTCGCCGCCGCGCAGGCCAGGCCCCACAGCAGCACGGGGCGTCTGCCCACCGCGTCGGAGGCGTTTCCCGCCAGCAGCAGCACCCCGATGACACCGAAGGCGTACACCGCGTACACCACGGTCACCGTCAACTCGGAGAACCCGAGCTCGTCCTGGTAGAGGCTGTAGAGGGGCGTCGGCAGAGTGGTCCCCGCCATGCACACCGCGAACACGGCCCCGCTGAGGTAACAGGGGAGCCAACCTCGGCGATCAGGGCCACCGTCCATGCGCCCGACGCTATCCTGCGGACGCTCCGGGGGACGGAACGCCTCGCGGCGGCGGAGCCGTCCGGCACCCGGCCGCGGCCCTGCCCGAAGACGCGCGGGAGAGCTGCGAGCACGCGGCGCGGCTACGCCTCGAGGTACTTCAGGACCGCCAGGATGCGCCGGCTTTGACCGGTGGTGTGAGACAGCTCCAGCTTGTCGAAGACGGCGTGCAGATTCTTCTCCACCGCACTCACCGAGATGTGCAGTCGCTTCGCGATCGCGGTGTTGGTGAGCCCTTGGGCCAGGGGTTCCAGGACACTGCGTTCACGAGGCGTGAGGCGGGCCAGGGGGTCTTTGTGGGTGGAGCGGATGACCAGCTGCCGCACCACCTCGGGATCGATGGCGGCGCCACCCGCCTGGATGCGCTCCAATGCCTCCAGGAACTCCTCGACCTGGGCGACCCGGTCCTTGAGGAGATACCCCACCCGTTCCGCGCTGGAGGCCAGCAGCTGGGCCGCATAGTGGCGTTCGACGTGCTGGGACAGCACCAGCACACCGGTCTCCGGCCACCGCTCGCGGATCTCCAGAGCCGCGAGCAGGCCCTCGGTGGTGTGTGTCGGTGGCATCCGGATGTCGAGGACCACGACGTCCGGTCGCCGGGTCTCCATCTCCTCGAGCAGGGACACCGCGTCACCGAAGGACGCCAGGACGTCGTGCCCCTCCTCGACGAGGAGCCGGACCAGGCCCTCCCGCAGCAGGGCCGAGTCCTCGGCCAGCATCAGGCGCATGGGAGCTCCGCGGTAACCATGGTGGGTCCCCCCTCGGGACTGTCGATGTGCAGTGCCCCGTCCAGCGCTTCCACCCGGCTGCGCAGACCGCTCAGCCCGATGCCCGCGGGGTCCGCGCCGCCCTTGCCGTTGTCCTGGACGCGTACGGTGAGCGCCCTGCCCCCGAGCACCACGTCCACGGATACGGCTGTGGCGCCGGAATGCTTGGCCGCGTTGGTCACGGACTCCGACACCACGAAGTACGCGGCGGTCTCCACGGAGCGCGGCAGCGGCCCGCGGACGGCGAACTCGGTGCGGACGGGGATGCCGCACCGCTCGGACACCCCTCCCAGCGCCTCCTCCAGCCCCAGGCTGTCGAGCCCCGACGGATAGACCCTCCAGGCCACTTCGCGCAGCTCCGCGAGCACGTCCCGCGACTCCTGGTGCGCCTGGCGCAGAAGAGCGTCCGCCTGCTCGGGATCGCGCCCCCTGCGAGCCCGGCCGAGCAGCATGGCCAGGGCCACCAGCCGTTGCTGGATCCCGTCGTGGATGTCCCGCTCGATGCGCCGGCGTTCGGCGTCCACCGCCTGTACGACGGCCGCCCTGCTGCTGGCCAGTTCGTCGATGCGCCGGTGCAACAACTCCTGTTCGGAGGGGCCGAAGCACTCGCGGGCGAGCCGTGCGTCCAGGGCGAGGAGCGAGCGGAGCCCCTGGAGGTCGAGGAAGAGCAGCACCCCGCCGAGGAGCGCCTGCATCAGCAACTCGTCCCACCGGAGCGACCCCTGGATCGCCCCGCTCAGCAGCAGCCCCGCCAGGACGACACCGAAACCCAGCAGCCCGAGCACGAGGAGGCAGACCAGCCCGGCGCAGCTGCGGACGGTGAGGTAACGGAGGATCCTCCGGTCGGAGGCTTCGTAGTGCTCGGGGAAGCGGTCGCCGAAGAAGAAGGACCTTCGCGTCCACTCCAGGCGCGTCAGCCTCCGGGCCCCGGCCATGAGGATGCCGAGGGCGCCGGGCCGGGTGGCCGGCCACAGCAGGAGAGGCCCGAGGGCGATGCCTGCCGGAAGGACGTACAGAAGTCCGGCCAGGGCGGTCGCACAGCCGAGGAGCACGCCCGGCCCCCGGCGTGACCACGAGGTCGTGCCGGCGGCTGCGGCAGGGTCCGATCCGGAGCCGTCCTGTTCCGGACGGCCGGGGGAGTGACGGGTGGTGACTCCTGAGGGGTTCCCCTGCACGAGGGGGGAGCCTAGTGCGGACGTGGGGCCGCAGCAAGATCGCTCGGGCCCTCCGGAGACCGGGGCCGTGGTCCACCTGCGCCCGGGAGAGGTCATGAACTACGGCGGTGCTGCGCACGGTCGGTGCCGCGCAGTCGCAGGACCACGTACGTCGCGACGGCCACGACCACCAGGACCAGCACGGCCTTGGAGGCGAACCCGACGTAGGTCTCCACCGTCTCCCACTGGTCGCCCAGCCAGTAACCGGCCATCACCAGAATCGAGTTCCAGATCAGGCTGCCGAGCGTGGTCAGCATGACGAAGACGTGCAGAGGCATGCGCTCCACGCCGGCGGGGACGGAGATGAGGCTGCGGAAGATCGGCACCATGCGGCCGAAGAAGACCGCCTTGGTGCCGTGCTTCGCGAACCATTCCTCCGTACGCACCAGGTCGGAGGCCTTCACGAGCGGCAGCTTCCCCCAGAGGGTGTGCATGCGATCGCGGCCGAAGGCCATGCCGATCCAGTAGAGGACCACGGCTCCCACGACCGAGCCGAGCGTGGTCCAGAACAACGCCGAAGCCAGGCTGAGGACTCCCTGTCCTGCGGCGAACCCGGTCAGCGGCAGGATCACTTCGCTCGGCAGCGGCGGGAAGAGGTTCTCCAGGGCGATGGCCAGACCGGCTCCGGGGCCGCCCAAGGTGTCGACGAGCCCGGTGGCCCAGCCCGCGATGCCGCCCGCGGGTTCCTGCGGCAGAGCCGAGTACGTGAGTTGCATGTGAGGCTCCAAGCCGCCGGTCGGTCACTCCGGGGCGTGTGCCCCGATCACCCTCCACGTTAGAAACCACGGTCGGGCGGTCGGTATGAGGATGCCCGCCCGGTACGGTGCGGCTTTCCGCAGGGCCCGGCCTCCGGGGGACCGCACGTGCGCGGGGCCGTCGGCCGGGCGGCCCCGATCAGTTGCCCGCGACGTCCTTCACCGAGACCGCCACCGGCTTGCTCCCGCTGATCAGTTCCAGCGTCAGGCCCGCCGTCGCCGGGGTGTCCAGCAGCTCCATCAGCACCGCCGCCACGTCGTCGCGGGGGATCGGGCCACGGCCCGTCGACGCGGCGAGCAGCACCTGGCCCGTGCCGGCGTCGTTCGTGAGCATCCCGGGGCGCAGGACCGTCCAGTCCAGACCGCTCCTGGAGCGTACGTAGGCGTCCGCCTCGCCCTTGGCCCGCTGGTAGATGTCGAAGACCTCGTCGCCGGTGTGATCGGGGTCGGCGCCCATGGAGGACACCACCACGTAGCGCCGCACGCCCGCCTGTTCCGCCGCGTCCGCGAAGAGCACGGCCGCTCCGCGGTCCACCGTGTCCTTGCGTGCCGAGCCGCTGTCCGGGCCGGCCCCCGCCGCGAAGACCACGGCGTCCGCCCCTCTCAGGACCTCGGCCACCTCCTCGACGGACGCCGATTCGAGGTCGAGCACGACGGGTTCGGCACCTGCCGCCCTCAGATCCTCGCTCTGCTGCGGGTTGCGGATGACGCCCACCGCTTCGTCACCGCGCGCGGCGAGCAACCGCTCGAGCCGCAGCGCGATCTGACCATGTCCACCTGCAATGACAATGCGCATGCCTACGACCGTACGCCGCCGTGCGCGCTCCCGCTCAAGGCCCGCCGTCGGGGCCCGGGTCGGGGCGTGCCTGACGGGGGAGGTCGAGAGCGGCCGCGGCGGCTCCTGAATCGCGGTATTCGCGTACGGCGCTGGTCCGCGCCACCACGCGCCCTCGGTGCACCACGATCCTGCTGTACGCGAGGGAGAGCGCCCCGGCCAGGCCGTCGCCGCGCACGGCGAGGAGCTCGGCGGGGAAGCCGGCCTCGACGCGTACCCCCGGCAGGCCCAGGGCCGCTCTGGCGGTACCGGAGACGGCCTCGTACGCGTGCACGGGGTCGAGCCCCTCCCGCGAGGCCAGCAGATACGCCGCCTCCAGGGGGTCGCCGCGGCCGACCGGGTTGGAGAGGTCGCGCAGGGCCCCGCCGCCCGCCGCCACCCGCACCCCCGCCGCGCGCAGAAGCCGCACGGGTGGCGTACCGCGGAGCCGGGCACCGGAGCAGCCGCCCTGAGGGAGGCAGACCACGGTCACGGCGGCGGCGGCGAGCCGGTCGGCCGCGCGGGCCGCCTCGTCGTCCGTAAGCCGCGAGAGGCCCGTACAGGGGCCCAGGCAGACCCCCGGGCGGTGGCCGGCGGCCATGGCCGCGAGGCGGGCCAGGCGACCGGGGTCGTCACCGTCCGTGTGCAGGTCGACGGCGAGGCCGTGGGCGGCGGCGAGAGCCAGGACCGCCTCGGTGTGACCGGCCGGATCGGGGTCGAGGTCGGGCGAGCCGCCGATCACGCCCGCCCCCGCCTCCACGGCGTCACGGAGCACGGCGAGGCCGTCCGCGCCCGCGACGCCGGTGAGGAGCCGGGGTACGGCTACCGCGGTCAGGGCGGTGAGCCCCCGCAGGGAACGCCGGGCCGCGAGAACGCCCTCGAGAGGGCCGAGTCCCCGCCCGTCGCCGACGCGCACATGGGCGCGCTGTGCGGTCGCACCATGGCTGAGCTGGAGCAGCGCCGCCTCGGTGGCACGGCGCCGGACGTCCTCGGGCCGATGGGAGGGCGGGCCCTTGGACGTAGCGGTGAGCGCGGTGTCGGCGTGGGCGTGGGGCTCGGCCGGGGCGGGCAGCAGGAGGTAGCCGCGCAGGTCCAGACGGGTCCCCCGGGCGGTGAGGCTGCCCGCCCTCCCGACGGCCTCGATGCGCGGGCCGGCGATCCGCACGTCCACGGTGCGGCCGTCCGTGAGCCGCGCCCCGCTGAGGAGGAGCGCGTGCGGGCCACCGGAACTTTCGGGCATCGCGCCGCTCCTGGAAGGAATCAAGATCACGCAGGGCGGCCGAGCCTAGGCGGGGGCTCGCTCCGCTCCGAGGAGGAGGGCACCGGTCATATGAATGTGGCCCTGTCGGCTGGGCGGTGGGAGGTGGGCCGCAGGGCTCGGTGACGCCGTCCGCGGCAGTGGCGTACGGGCTGATCAAGGGCCTGATCAGGGGGTCGCCGCAGAGGTCGGCGGGAGGGCGGGAGGGAGGCCGGAGAGGGGGACGGAAACGGATTTGGGCGATCGGCGAGAGACCGTGTAATGTCTTCCTCGCTCGCCCCAATAGCTCAGTCGGTAGAGCGTCTCCATGGTAAGGAGAAGGTCTGCGGTTCGATTCCGCATTGGGGCTCTGGTGATCGGGTAACCCCGCTTCGGCGGGGAAGCCCGGCATCAAAGCGGTGTAGCTCAGTCGGTAGAGCAAGCGGCTCATAATCGCTGTGTCACCGGTTCAAGTCCGGTCACCGCTACTAACGGTAGCCGATTGTGGGGTCGGTCCTTCGATCGGCTACTCTTTTATGCGTTCATCCGTCCATCCGTCCGTCCAAGGAGCACTCACGTGGCTGCCACCGACGTCCGCCCGAAGATCACGCTGGCCTGCGTGGAGTGCAAGGAGCGGAACTACATCACCAAGAAGAACCGGCGTAACAACCCGGACCGTCTTGAGATGAAGAAGCACTGCCCGCGCTGCAACTCGCACACGGCGCACCGCGAAACGCGCTGAATCAGGCTCGTACACGAGGCCGTCCCCACTGGGGGCGGCCTCGTGTCGTTTTATCTGGTGGCTCGGGGTGTTCTACTCGCCCCATTCGACTTTCATCAGGAGGTACCGGGCTCATGGCGCTCGACCAGTCCTTCGTGGGGCGGACCTATCCGCCCACCCCGGCGTACGAGGTCGGCCGGGAGAAGATCCGGGAGTTCGCGGAAGCGGTGGGTGACACCAACCCCGCGTACGTGGACCCGGAGGCGGCCAAGGCGCTGGGGCATTCGGATGTGATCGCTCCCCCCACGTTCGTCTTCTCGATCACCTTCAGGGCCGCGGGTCAGGTGATCCAGGACCCGCAGCTGGGTCTGGACTACAGCCGTGTGGTGCACGGCGACCAGAAGTTCGCCTACGTGCGCCCGGTGCGGGCGGGGGACCGGCTGACGGTCACCTCGACCATCGAGGGGATCAAGACGATGGCGGGCAACGACATCGTGGACATCCGCGGTGAGGTGCACGACGAGTCGGGTGAACACGTCGTGACCGCGTGGACGAAGCTGGTGGCACGTGCCGCCGAGGAGGCGTGATGACGGCGAGCATCGCCTACGGGGCGGTCGAGGTCGGTACGGAGCTGCCGGCGCAGTCGTTCCCGGTGACCCGGGCGACTCTGGTGCAGTACGCGGGTGCCTCCGGGGACTTCAACCCGATCCACTGGAACGAGAAGTTCGCGCGCGAGGTCGGGCTGCCGGACGTGATCGCGCACGGCATGTTCACCATGGCCGAGGCGATCCGGGTGGTCACGGACTGGACCGGTGACCCCGCGGCGGTCGTCGAGTACGGCGTGCGGTTCACCAAGCCGGTCGTCGTCCCGAACGACGACACCGGGGCGCTGGTCGAGGTCAGCGGCAAGGTCGCGGCGAAGCTGGAGGACAACCTGGTGCGGGTCGACCTCACGGCGATGAGCGACGGCAAGAAGGTGCTGGGCATGTCCCGCGCCGTCGTCCGCCTCGCCTGAACGTCACCGCCCCACCCAGCTCGCACGTACGGTCCACGCCCCGGTCGCGGGACGTGGACCGTACTCTTGTCCCCGTGCAGGAACTCCACGACGCCCCCCTCGCCCCCCTGACCACCTTCCGCCTCGGCGGCCCGGCCGACCGCCTCCTGACGGCCACCACGGACGCGGAGGTGATCGCAGCCGTCGGCGAAGCCGACGACAGCGGTACCCCACTGCTGGTCATCGGCGGCGGATCCAACCTGGTCATCGGAGACAAGGGCTTCGACGGAACGGCCCTGCGTATCGCGACCAAGGGCTTCGAGCTCTCCGGTACGTCGCTCGAACTGGCGGCGGGCGAGGTCTGGACCGACGCCGTGGCCCGTACGGTCGCGGCGGGGCTGGCCGGGATCGAATGCCTCGCCGGGATCCCCGGATCCGCCGGGGCCACGCCGATCCAGAACGTCGGCGCCTACGGGCAGGAGGTGTCCTCGGTCATCACCGAGGTCGTCGCCTACGACCGGCACACCCGGGAGACGATCACCCTCCCGAACGAGGCCTGCGCGTTCACGTACCGCCACAGCCGCTTCAAGGCCGAACCCGACCGCTTCGTCGTGCTCCGCGTGCGGTTCTCCCTGGAGGACGCGGGCGGGCAGTCCGCGCCCCTGCGCTACCCCGAGACCGCGAGGGCCATGGGCGTCGAACAGGGCGACCGCGTCGCCGCCGCCTCGGCCAGCGAAACCGTCCTCCGGCTGAGGGCGGGCAAGGGAATGGTCCTCGACCCGGAGGACCACGACACCTGGTCGGCCGGATCCTTCTTCACCAACCCGATCCTCGACGAGGCGGAGCACGCTGCCTTCCTCGCCCGCGCCGGTGAGCGTCTGGGCGCGGACGTCACGCCCCCCGCCTTCCCCGCGGGCGACGGCCGGGTGAAGACCTCGGCCGCCTGGCTGATCGACAAGGCGGGCTTCACCAAGGGGTACGGCGCGGGCCCCGCACGGATCTCCACCAAGCACACGCTCGCCCTCACCAACCGTGGCGGCGCGACCACCGAGGACCTGCTGGCCCTGGCCCGCGAGGTCGTCACCGGCGTCCACGAGGCCTTCGGCGTCACCCTCGTCAACGAGCCGGTGACGGTCGGCGTCAGCCTGTAGCCGGCCGCGCGCCGCTGCCGATCGGCATCAGCCGGCCAGCCACGCGTCGATCCCGCCCAGCAGCCTCTCCCGCACGTCGACGGGCGCGACCGAGCCCCGTACGGACTGCCGGGCCAGCTCGGCCAGTTCCTCGTCGGTGAAGGCGTGGTGGCGGCGCACGAGGTCGTACTGCGCCGCCAGCCGGGAACCGAAGAGCAGCGGGTCGTCCGCGCCGAGCGCCATCGGCACCCCGGCGTCGAACAGAGTGCGCAGGGGTACGTCGGTGGGCTTCTCGTAGACGCCGAGCGCCACGTTGGAGGCCGGGCAGACCTCGCAGGTCACCCCCCGCTCCGCGAGCTCGCGCAGCAGCCTCGGATCCTCGGCCGCCCGGACGCCGTGCCCGATCCGGGCCGCGTCGAGGTCGTCCAGGCAGTCCCGGACGCTGGAGGGGCCGGAGAGTTCGCCGCCGTGCGGAGCGGCGATCAGGCCCCCCTCACGGGCGATGGCGAAGGCGCGGTCGAAGTCGCGGGCCATCCCGCGGCGTTCGTCGTTGGAGAGCCCGAAGCCGATGACACCCTGGTCCGCGTACCGCACGGCGAGCCGGGCCAGTGTCCGGGCGTCCAGCGGATGCTTCATCCGGTTCGCCGCGATCACCACCCGGATCCCCAGCCCGGTGTCGCGGGCCGCTCGGTCCACGGCGTCCAGAATGATCTCGATCGCCGGGATCAGCCCGCCGAGCAGCGGGGCGTACGAGGTCGGGTCGACCTGGATCTCCAGCCAACCGGCGCCGTCCGCGACGTCCTCCATGGCGGTCTCGCGCACGAGCCGCTGGATGTCCTCCGGCTCGCGCAGGCAGGACCGGGCGATGTCGTAGAGGCGCTGGAAGCGGAACCAGCCGCGCTCGTCCGTGGCCCGTAGTTTCGGCGGTTCGCCTCCGGTCAGCGCCTCGGGCAGGCGCACCCCGTACTTGTCCGCCAGTTCGAGCAGGGTGGTGGGCCGCATCGACCCGGTGAAGTGCAGGTGCAGATGGGCCTTGGGCAACCGCCGTACGTCACGCTCCATCGGAAGATCTTGCCGCACGCGAGGGGTGTCGCGATAGCGGGATCCCCCTGTGAGTTACGGCTCGCACGAAAAGGCGACCCCCGGCCGGAGCCGGGGGTCGCCTTCTCGGTGCGGTCACCTCACGTCAGGCGCGGGCCTCGCCCAGCAGCTTCTGGATCCGCGAGATGCCCTCGACCAGGTCGTCGTCGCCCAGTGCGTAGGACAGCCGCAGGTACCCCGGCGTACCGAACGCCTCGCCCGGCACCACGGCGACCTCGGCCTCTTCCAGGATGAGGGCCGCGAGCTCGACGGAGTCCGCCGGACGCCTGCCGCGGATCTCCTTGCCGAGGATCTCCTTCACCGACGGGTACGCGTAGAACGCGCCCTCGGGCTCCGGGCACAGCACTCCGTCGATCTCGTTGAGCATCCGCACGATCGTCCTGCGGCGGCGGTCGAAGGCGGTCCGCATCTCGGCGACCGCGTCCAGCGGCCCGGAGACCGCCGCGAGCGCTGCGGCCTGCGAGACGTTGCTGACGTTGGAGGTGGCGTGGGACTGCAGGTTGGTCGCGGCCTTCACGACGTCCTTGGGGCCGATGATCCAGCCCACCCGCCAGCCGGTCATGGCGTACGTCTTGGCCACTCCGTTGACCACGATGCACTTGTCGCGGAGCTCGGGCACGACCGCGGGGAGCGAGGTGAAGGCCGTGTCGCCGTAGACCAGGTGCTCGTAGATCTCGTCCGTCATCACCCACAGCCCGTGCTCGACGGCCCAACGGCCGATCGCCTCGGTGTCGGCCGCGTCGTAGACGGCGCCCGTCGGGTTGGACGGCGACACGAAGAGGACGACCTTGGTGCGCTCGGTGCGCGCCGCTTCGAGCTGCTCGACCGAGACCCGGTAGCCGGTGGTCTCGTCGGCCACGACCTCGACCGGTACACCGCCGGCGAGACGGATCGACTCCGGGTACGTCGTCCAGTACGGGGCGGGGACGATGACCTCGTCGCCCGGGTCGAGGATCGCGGCGAACGCCTCGTAGATGGCCTGCTTCCCGCCGTTGGTCACCAGGATCTGCGAGGTCTCGACCTCGTAGCCGGAGTCGCGCAGGGTCTTCGCCGCGATGGCGGCCTTGAGCTCGGGGAGCCCGCCCGCAGGGGTGTAGCGGTGGTACTTCGGGTTGCGGCACGCCTCGATGGCGGCGTCCACGATGTAACCGGGCGTCGGGAAGTCGGGCTCGCCGGCGCCGAAACCGATCACCGGACGGCCGGCGGCCTTGAGGGCCTTGGCCTTGGCGTCGACGGCGAGGGTGGCGGACTCGGAGATCGCACCGATGCGGGCCGAGACCCGGCGCTCGGACGGAGAAGTTGCAGCGCTCATGCCCCCATGCTCGCAGACCGGAAAAGCCCTCGGCACAGCGGTTTCAGGGACCGGACAGGACTCGGACAGCATCCGGACAGGACCGGTCGGTTGTGGTCTGTTCGACGCGGCGCCCCCGAGCACGTACACTCACCTGTCGTTGGCCTTCATCAGCCGCACCGTTTTCCCAACCGGACCGCCGGGGAAGATGCGGTAGGTTGGTGGAAACCACAAAGGGTCGTAGCTCAATTGGTAGAGCACTGGTCTCCAAAACCAGCGGTTGGGGGTTCAAGTCCCTCCGGCCCTGCTACACACTCCTTCGCCAGGATGTGTGCGCATGTACGTACTTCAATGCACCGCCGTGCGGCTCCACCGGGCGCGGCACGGCCACGACCCGGAATCAGGTGAGTAGCGTGACGGACGCCGTGGGCTCCATCGACATGCCTGATGCCGAGGACGAATCCCCCGAGTCGAAGAAGAAGGCTCGGAAGGGCGGCAAGCGCGGGAAGAAGGGTCCTCTGGGCCGTCTCGCGCTGTTCTACCGCCAGATCGTCGCCGAGCTCCGCAAGGTCGTATGGCCCACGCGCAGCCAGCTGTCCACGTACACGGCCGTGGTGATCGTGTTCGTGGTCGTCATGATCGGTCTCGTCACCGTGATTGACTTCGGATTTGCGCGGGTCATCAAGTACGTCTTCGGCTGATCCCCGCGGAGGGCGCCTCATCGGCGCCCCTTTCGCATGTTCCACCCATTTGTATCCAGGAAGAAGCAGCCATCGTGTCTGACCCGAACCTGAACGACGACGCCGAGCCCACGGCGAGCGCCGTCGAGTCCGCCGAGGACGAGCTCGACATCGTCGAGGCGGCGGACGCCGTGGCCCCGGACCAGGTCGACGCTGCTGACGACGCCGCGGGCGAGCCCGCCGAGCAGGACGCCGTGCGTGCCGAGTCCGACGAGGACGCAGAGGCCGCGGAGGACGAGGAAGCCGCCCAGGACGACGAGGCGGCGGACGAGTCCGACGCCGAGGACGAGTCCGCGGAGGAGGCCGAACCGGCCGCCCCCGTCGATGCCGTCGCCGCCCTGCGCGACGAGCTGCGCGGACTTCCCGGCGAGTGGTACGTCATCCACACGTACGCCGGCTACGAGAAGCGCGTGAAGGCCAACCTGGAGCAGCGCGCCGTCTCGCTCAACGTCGAGGACTTCATCTACCAGGCCGAGGTGCCCGAGGAAGAGATCGTCCAGATCAAGAACGGTGAGCGGAAGAACGTCCGTCAGAACAAGCTCCCGGGATACGTCCTGGTGCGCATGGACCTGACGAACGAGTCCTGGGGTGTTGTCCGCAACACGCCCGGCGTCACCGGCTTCGTGGGCAACGCCTACGACCCCTACCCGCTGACCCTGGACGAGATCGTCAAGATGCTCGCCCCCGAGGCCGAGGAGAAGGCGGCCCGCGAGGCGGCCGAGGCCGAGGGCAAGCCGGCTCCGGCCCGCAAGGTCGAGGTGCAGGTCCTGGACTTCGAGGTGGGCGACTCGGTCACCGTCACCGACGGCCCGTTCGCGACCCTGCAGGCGACGATCAACGAGATCAACGCCGACTCGAAGAAGGTCAAGGGCCTCGTCGAGATCTTCGGTCGCGAGACCCCGGTCGAGCTGAGCTTCGACCAGATCCAGAAGAACTGACGGCCTTTCCGCCAGTCTTTGGACACATGCTTACCGAGCAGGTCAGACAGGCTTCGCAGCCGGTCTGACCTGCTCGGTTTTTGGTCGCGCAGCTATACCCGTTATCGTTGCGCGGTATGCCTCCATCCGGATGACCGGAATGGCGGCGAAACACTCTCACTAGGACCCGGAGAGAGCAATGCCTCCCAAGAAGAAGAAGATCACGGGGCTTATCAAGCTCCAGATCAACGCCGGTGCGGCCAACCCGGCGCCGCCGGTCGGTCCCGCACTGGGCCAGCACGGCGTCAACATCATGGAGTTCTGCAAGGCCTACAACGCCGCGACCGAGTCGCAGCGTGGCATGGTCGTGCCGGTGGAGATCACGGTCTACGAGGACCGCTCCTTCACCTTCATCACCAAGACTCCGCCGGCCGCCAAGCTGATCCTCAAGGCCGCGGGTGTGGACAAGGGCTCCGGCGAGCCGCACAAGACCAAGGTCGCCAAGCTCACGGCCGACCAGGTCCGCGAGATCGCCACGACCAAGCTCCCCGACCTGAACGCCAACGACCTCGACGCCGCGTCGAAGATCATCGCTGGCACCGCCCGTTCCATGGGCATCACGGTCGAAGGCTGAGTCAGCCCCGTAGCCCCACAGTGGTAGGACCAAGCGCTGGTCCGCACCACGACTCCACACTCTGAAAACCACAGGAGTAGATGTGAAGCGCAGCAAGAACCTCCGCGCTGCGGACGCGAAGATCGACCGGGAGCGTACCTACGCCCCGCTCGAGGCCGTCCGTATCGCCAAGGACACCGCCACCACCAAGTTCGACGGCACCGTCGAGGTCGCCTTCTGCCTGGGTGTCGACCCTCGCAAGGCGGACCAGATGGTCCGTGGCACCGTGAACCTCCCGCACGGCACCGGCAAGACCGCCCGGGTCCTGGTCTTCGCGACCGGTGACCGTGCTGCGGCCGCGGAAGCCGCGGGCGCCGACATCGTCGGCGCCGACGAGCTCATCGACGAGGTGGCGAAGGGCCGTCTGGACTTCGACGCCGTCGTCGCCACGCCGGACCTCATGGGCAAGGTCGGCCGCCTGGGCCGCGTGCTCGGTCCGCGTGGTCTGATGCCGAACCCGAAGACCGGCACCGTCACCCCCGATGTCGTCAAGGCCGTCAACGACATCAAGGGCGGAAAGATCGAGTTCCGCGTCGACAAGCACTCGAACCTGCACTTCATCATCGGAAAGACCTCTTTCGATGACACGAAGCTGGTCGAGAACTACGGCGCGGCGCTCGAGGAGATCCTCCGTCTGAAGCCGTCCGCCGCGAAGGGTCGCTTCATCAAGAAGGCGACCATGAGCACGACGATGGGCCCCGGCATCCCGCTGGACGCCAACCGCGTGCGCAACCTCCTCGTCGAGGAGGACCCGGCCGCCGTCTGAGCCCCCGTGCTCAGCCAGTAGCCGCGTCACGCCATGGGACGGGCCCCGCAGCCTCTTCGGAGGGTGTGGGGCCCGTCCTCGTACGGCCGGCCGCCAGGCCGCCCGAGCAGCCCTCAAACCTCTCGCACCGGTCGAACCTGGACGGATTTGCTCCCGACGGCCCCGGTCGCGTACGCTCACCAGGAAGCCAAAGACCGCTGGTCGTCGCCGCGCTCTCGCGAGAGGGACGGTGACCGAAGGTTCCGCTAGATCGGACGACCTGCGCAGGTGACTGTGTAACGCTCCCGGACTCCGTCCGGTCGAGCCGCGCCCTGGCACTTGTGCTGGGGCGTTTCGTCTTTCCCGGCCCCTTCTGAGCGGTCCTCATCACCCGGAAGGAGGCCGACGCTCATGGCAAGGCCCGACAAGGCTGCCGCGGTAGCCGAGCTGACGGACCAGTTCCGCAGCTCGAACGCCGCCGTGCTGACCGAGTACCGGGGTCTCACCGTGGCGCAGCTCAAGACGCTGCGTCGTTCGCTCGGTGAGAACGCCCAGTACGCCGTGGTGAAGAACACGCTGACCAAGATTGCGGCCAACGAGGCCGGGATCAACACGCTGGACGACCTGTTCGCAGGTCCGACGGCGGTTGCCTTCATCACCGGTGACCCGGTGGAGTCGGCGAAGGGTCTTCGTGACTTCGCCAAGGACAACCCCAACCTCATCATCAAGGGCGGTGTCCTTGACGGTAAGGCGCTGTCCGCCGATGAGATCAAGAAGCTCGCGGACCTCGAGTCCCGCGAGGTTCTGCTCTCCAAGCTGGCCGGTGCCTTCAAGGGCAAGCAGACTCAGGCTGCGCAGCTCTTCCAGGCTCTGCCGTCGAAGTTCGTCCGCACCGCGGAAGCGCTTCGCGCCAAGAGGGAAGAGCAGGGCGGTGCCGGTACTCCGGCTCCCGCCGAGGCTGCCGAGTAACCACTCGGTGGTCCAGCGGGCACCACGTACGCCCGCCGACATATACATCCGGCACCTGCCGAATTAGTGGAAGGACGCCATCATGGCGAAGCTCAGCCAGGAAGACCTGCTCGCCCAGTTCGAGGAGCTCACCCTCATCGAGCTCTCCGAGTTCGTTAAGGCGTTCGAGGAGAAGTTCGACGTCACCGCCGCCGCCGCGGTCGCCGTCGCCGGTCCCGCCGCGGGTGGCCCCGCCGCCGAGGCCGAGGCCGAGCAGGACGAGTTCGACGTCATCCTCACGGGTGCTGGCGAGAAGAAGATCCAGGTCATCAAGGTCGTGCGTGAGCTGACCTCGCTGGGTCTCAAGGAGGCCAAGGACCTCGTGGACGGCGCCCCGAAGCCCGTCCTCGAGAAGGTCGCCAAGGAGGCCGCCGAGAAGGCTGCCGAGTCCCTCAAGACCGCCGGCGCCTCCGTCGAGGTCAAGTGACCCTGCGAGTCATCTGACTCCTCAGGACCGTCTCTGCCGCAAGGCGCAGATGTCACATCGCAAAGGGCGATCACCCATCCGGGTGGTCGCCCTTTGGCGTGGCCCAGGAGGCTGCCTTGATCTTCCGCCTCCGGCGAGTAGGGTGATCTTCGCCGTGCGTTTCTCCGGGAGCGCCAGAGGCGTCAACAGGCGTCCTCCGGGCGCAGGTGAAGATCGGTGGACGTCCGCCGGGGCCCGGGGGCCTTGACGAACCGCACGCGGAGCGCGATTCTCAGGACGCGTCGTCATCTCGATCCGTATCCGAGGCATGGATCGTGAACGAAGAGGGCAGTAAAGAAGAGCGCACACCGCGCGAGGGCTATTCATAGGTGTTGAGAACAGCTGTTGAGAGCAACGTGGGTCTCTGAGAACCCCGACTGGACATCAGTGTGCCGCTTGGCTACACTGACCCTTTGCGCTGCCTGTTAGCTGCCTCCTGCCCGTCACCAGGGGCATGCCCACGCTCAGCACCGATGACCGGATTATCCCTGACCTTGGGTTTCCTGTCTCTGTGTGCGGCTTGGGGCCGGTACGCGCGTAGTGAGTCCGAGCCCTCGGAAGGACCCCCTCTTGGCCGCCTCGCGCAACGCCTCGACCTCGAATACGAACAACGGTGCCAGCACCGCCCCGCTGCGCATCTCTTTTGCAAAGATCAAGGAGCCCCTCGAGGTTCCGAACCTCCTCGCGCTGCAGACCGAGAGCTTCGACTGGCTCCTGGGCAACGCCGCCTGGAAGGCTCGCGTCGAGGCTGCTCTGGACAGTGGACAAGACGTCCCCACCAAGTCCGGCCTGGAGGAAATCTTCGAGGAGATCTCCCCGATCGAGGACTTCTCCGGGTCGATGTCGCTCACGTTCCGCGACCACCGCTTCGAGCCCCCGAAGAACTCGATCGACGAGTGCAAGGAGCGCGACTTCACGTTCGCCGCGCCGCTCTTCGTCACGGCCGAGTTCACCAACAACGAGACCGGCGAGATCAAGTCCCAGACGGTCTTCATGGGCGACTTCCCGCTCATGACCAACAAGGGCACCTTCGTCATCAACGGCACCGAGCGTGTCGTCGTGTCGCAGCTCGTGCGCTCGCCGGGTGTCTACTTCGACTCCTCCATCGACAAGACGTCCGACAAGGACATCTTCTCCGCCAAGATCATCCCGTCCCGGGGTGCCTGGCTGGAGATGGAGATCGACAAGCGCGACATGGTCGGTGTGCGCATCGACCGTAAGCGCAAGCAGTCCGTCACCGTCCTCCTGAAGGCTCTCGGCTGGACCACCGAGCAGATCCTCGAGGAGTTCGGCGAGTACGAGTCCATGCGCGCCACCCTGGAGAAGGACCACACCCAGGGCCAGGACGACGCGCTGCTCGACATCTACCGCAAGCTGCGTCCGGGCGAGCCGCCCACGCGCGAGGCCGCTCAGACGCTGCTCGAGAACCTCTACTTCAACCCGAAGCGCTACGACCTCGCGAAGGTCGGCCGCTACAAGGTGAACAAGAAGCTCGGCGCCGACGAGCCGCTCGACGCCGGTGTTCTCACCAGCGACGACATCATCGCCACCATCAAGTACCTGGTGAAGCTGCACGCCGGTGAGACCGAGACGGTGGGTGAGTCGGGTCGTTCGATCATGGTCGAGACCGACGACATCGACCACTTCGGCAACCGTCGTATCCGTAACGTCGGCGAGCTGATCCAGAACCAGGTCCGTACGGGTCTCGCCCGTATGGAGCGTGTCGTGCGCGAGCGCATGACCACCCAGGACGTCGAGGCGATCACGCCGCAGACCCTGATCAACATCCGGCCGGTCGTCGCCTCCATCAAGGAGTTCTTCGGCACCAGCCAGCTGTCCCAGTTCATGGACCAGAACAACCCGCTGTCGGGGCTGACGCACAAGCGTCGTCTGAACGCCCTCGGCCCGGGTGGTCTGTCCCGTGAGCGGGCCGGCTTCGAGGTCCGTGACGTTCACCCGTCGCACTACGGCCGCATGTGCCCGATCGAGACGCCCGAAGGCCCGAACATCGGTCTGATCGGCTCGCTGGCCTCCTACGGGCGCATCAACCCGTTCGGTTTCATCGAGACGCCGTACCGCAAGGTCGTCGAGGGTGTCGTCACCGACGACGTCGACTACCTGACGGCCGACGAAGAGGACCGCTTCGTGATCGCCCAGGCGAACGCGACGCTGTCCGAGGACATGCGCTTCACCGAGGCCCGCGTCCTGGTCCGCCGCCGTGGCGGGGAGATCGACTACATCCCCGGTGACGACGTCGACTACATGGACGTCTCGCCGCGCCAGATGGTGTCGGTCGCGACCGCGATGATCCCGTTCCTCGAGCACGACGACGCCAACCGTGCCCTCATGGGCGCGAACATGATGCGTCAGGCCGTCCCGCTCATCAAGAGCGAGGCGCCGCTGGTCGGTACCGGCATGGAGTACCGCTGTGCCACCGACGCCGGTGACGTGCTCAAGGCGGAGAAGGCGGGTGTGGTCCAGGAGGTCTCCGCGGACTACATCACCGTGACGAACGACGACGGCACGTACACCACGTACCGCATCGCCAAGTTCTCGCGCTCCAACCAGGGCACCTCGGTCAACCAGAAGGTCGTCGTCTCCGAGGGCGACCGCGTGATCGAGAGCCAGGTCCTCGCCGACGGGCCCGCCACCGAGAACGGTGAGATGGCGCTCGGCAAGAACCTGCTCGTGGCGTTCATGCCGTGGGAGGGTCACAACTACGAGGACGCGATCATCCTGTCGCAGCGCCTCGTGCAGGACGACGTCCTCTCCTCGATCCACATCGAGGAGCACGAGGTCGACGCCCGTGACACCAAGCTGGGCCCGGAGGAGATCACCCGGGACATCCCGAACGTCTCCGAAGAGGTCCTCGCCGACCTCGACGAGCGCGGCATCATCCGTATCGGTGCCGAGGTCGTCGCCGGCGACATCCTCGTCGGCAAGGTCACGCCCAAGGGTGAGACCGAGCTGACCCCGGAGGAGCGTCTGCTCCGCGCGATCTTCGGTGAGAAGGCGCGCGAGGTGCGCGACACCTCGCTCAAGGTCCCGCACGGCGAGATCGGCAAGGTCATCGGCGTCCGCGTCTTCGACCGCGAAGAGGGCGACGAGCTGCCGCCGGGCGTGAACCAGCTGGTCCGCGTCTATGTCGCGCAGAAGCGCAAGATCACCGATGGTGACAAGCTCGCCGGCCGTCACGGCAACAAGGGCGTCATCTCGAAGATCCTCCCGATCGAGGACATGCCGTTCCTGGAGGACGGCACCCCGGTCGACATCATCCTCAACCCGCTGGGTGTCCCGTCCCGAATGAACCCGGGACAGGTCCTGGAGATCCACCTCGGCTGGCTCGCCAGCCGCGGCTGGGACGTCTCCGGCCTCGGTGACGAGTGGGCCCAGCGCCTGCAGGCCATCGGCGCCGACCAGGTCGCCCCCGGCACCAACGTCGCCACCCCCGTCTTCGACGGCGCCCGCGAGGACGAGATCACCGGCCTCTTCCAGGCCACGATCCCGAACCGCGACGGCGACCGGCTGGTCCTGCCCTCGGGCAAGGCCAACCTGTACGACGGCCGCTCCGGCGAGCCGTTCCCGGACCCGGTCTCGATCGGGTACATGTACATCCTCAAGCTGCACCACCTGGTCGACGACAAGCTCCACGCTCGTTCGACCGGCCCGTACTCCATGATCACGCAGCAGCCGCTGGGTGGTAAGGCGCAGTTCGGTGGTCAGCGATTCGGTGAGATGGAGGTGTGGGCCCTTGAGGCTTACGGCGCCGCATACGCCCTCCAGGAACTCCTGACGATCAAGTCCGACGACGTCACCGGCCGCGTCAAGGTCTACGAGGCGATCGTCAAGGGCGAGAACATCCCCGAGCCCGGCATCCCCGAGTCCTTCAAGGTGCTCATCAAGGAGATGCAGTCGCTCTGCCTCAACGTGGAGGTGCTGTCCTCGGACGGCATGTCCATCGAGATGCGCGACACGGACGAGGACGTCTTCCGCGCGGCGGAGGAGCTCGGTATCGACCTGTCCCGGCGCGAGCCGAGCAGCGTCGAAGAGGTCTGACGGGTTGGCCGGCCGGATCCCAGTGATCCGGCCGGCTCTCCCCGGACCCGTTCAGACCATTGCTGAAGTGCCCCGATTTCTCGCGTGAAGCGAGGGGGCTCGAACCCCCGAAAGAGGGATTGACGACAAGTGCTCGACGTCAACTTCTTCGACGAGCTGCGGATCGGCCTTGCCACCGCGGACGACATCCGGACCTGGTCCCACGGCGAAGTGAAGAAGCCGGAGACCATCAACTACCGCACGCTCAAGCCCGAAAAGGACGGACTCTTCTGCGAGAAGATCTTCGGTCCGACCCGGGACTGGGAGTGCTACTGCGGCAAGTACAAGCGTGTCCGCTTCAAGGGCATCATCTGTGAGCGCTGTGGCGTCGAGGTCACGCGCGCCAAGGTGCGCCGTGAGCGCATGGGCCACATCGAGCTTGCCGCTCCCGTCACCCACATCTGGTACTTCAAGGGCGTCCCGTCGCGCCTCGGCTACCTGCTGGACCTCGCGCCGAAGGACCTCGAGAAGGTCATCTACTTCGCCGCGTACATGATCACGTTCGTCGACGAGGAGCGCCGCACGCGTGACCTCCCGTCGCTGGAGGCACACGTCTCCGTCGAGCGTCAGCAGGTCGAGAACCGCCGCGACTCGGACCTCGAGAACCGCGCCAAGAAGCTCGAGACCGACCTGGCCGAGCTCGAGGCCGAGGGTGCCAAGGCCGACGTGCGCCGCAAGGTGCGCGAAGGTGCCGAGCGTGAGATGAAGCAGCTGCGTGACCGTGCGCAGCGCGAGATCGACCGCCTCGACGAGGTGTGGAGCCGCTTCAAGAACCTCAAGGTCCAGGACCTCGAGGGCGACGAGCTGCTCTACCGCGAGCTGCGTGACCGCTTCGGCACGTACTTCGACGGCTGCATGGGCGCTGCCGCCCTGCAGAAGCGCCTGGAGTCGTTCGACCTCGACGAGGAGGCCGAGCGCCTCCGCGAGATCATCCGCACCGGCAAGGGCCAGAAGAAGACCCGTGCGCTCAAGCGCCTCAAGGTCGTCTCCGCGTTCCTGCAGACCAGCAACAAGCCCAAGGGCATGGTGCTCGACTGCGTACCGGTCATCCCGCCGGACCTGCGTCCGATGGTGCAGCTGGACGGTGGCCGCTTCGCGACCTCCGACCTGAACGACCTGTACCGCCGTGTGATCAACCGCAACAACCGCCTCAAGCGTCTCCTTGACCTCGGTGCCCCCGAGATCATCGTGAACAACGAGAAGCGGATGCTGCAGGAGGCCGTCGACGCACTGTTCGACAACGGCCGCCGTGGTCGCCCGGTCACCGGTCCCGGTAACCGCCCCCTGAAGTCCCTCAGCGACATGCTGAAGGGCAAGCAGGGCCGTTTCCGTCAGAACCTCCTCGGCAAGCGCGTGGACTACTCCGCGCGTTCCGTGATCGTCGTCGGTCCGCAGCTCAAGCTGCACCAGTGCGGTCTGCCGAAGGCGATGGCGCTGGAGCTCTTCAAGCCGTTCGTGATGAAGCGCCTGGTGGACCTGAACCACGCGCAGAACATCAAGTCGGCCAAGCGCATGGTCGAGCGCGGCCGCACCGTGGTGTACGACGTCCTCGAAGAGGTCATCGCCGAGCACCCGGTGCTGCTGAACCGTGCGCCCACCCTGCACCGCCTCGGCATCCAGGCCTTCGAGCCGCAGCTGGTCGAGGGCAAGGCCATCCAGATCCACCCGCTCGTCTGCACCGCGTTCAACGCGGACTTCGACGGTGACCAGATGGCCGTGCACCTGCCGCTCTCCGCGGAGGCGCAGGCCGAGGCCCGCATCCTCATGCTGTCCTCGAACAACATCCTGAAGCCGGCCGACGGTCGTCCCGTCACCATGCCGACCCAGGACATGGTGCTGGGTCTCTTCTTCCTCACCACGGACGAAGAGGGCCGCAACGTCAAGGGCACGGACCGCGCGTTCGGCTCCACGGCCGAGGCCACCATGGCCTTCGACGCCCGCGAGCTGTCGCTCCAGGCGAAGGTCGACATCCGCTTCCCGGTGGGCACCATGCCCCCGCGTGGCTGGGTGCCGCCGGTCGCCGAGGAGGGCGAGCCCGAGTACCAGCCGGGTGACACCTTCCGGCTGCGTACGAGCCTGGGCCGCGCGCTCTTCAACGAGCTGCTGCCCGAGGACTACCCGTTCGTCGACTACTCGGTGGGCAAGAAGCAGCTCTCCGAGATCGTCAACGACCTGGCCGAGCGCTACCCCAAGGTCATCGTGGCGGCGACGCTCGACAACCTGAAGGCGGCCGGTTTCCACTGGGCGACCCGTTCCGGTGTGACCGTGGCCATCTCCGACGTCGTCGTGCCCGAGGCCAAGAAGGCCATCGTCAAGGGCTACGAGGAGCAGGACGAGAAGGTCCAGAAGCAGTACGAGCGCGGTCTCATCACCAAGGACGAGCGCACGCAGGAGCTCATCGCGATCTGGACCAAGGCGACCAACGAGGTCGCCGAGGCGATGAACGCGAACTTCCCGAAGACGAACCCCATCTTCATGATGGTCGACTCGGGTGCCCGAGGAAACATGATGCAGATGCGTCAGATCGCGGGTATGCGTGGTCTGGTGTCGAACGCCAAGAACGAGACGATTCCCCGTCCCATCAAGGCGTCCTTCCGCGAGGGCCTCACCGTTCTGGAGTACTTCATCTCCACGCACGGTGCCCGTAAGGGTCTGGCGGACACCGCCCTGCGTACCGCCGACTCGGGTTACCTGACCCGTCGTCTGGTGGACGTGTCGCAGGACGTCATCATCCGCGAGGAGGACTGCGGCACCGACCGCGGCCTCAAGCTGAAGATCGCCGTCAAGGGCGCCGACGGTGTCCTGCGCAAGACGGACGACGTCGAGACCTCGGTCTACGCCCGCATGCTCGCCGAGGACGTCGTCGTCGACGGCAAGGTCATCGCGCCTGCCAACGTCGACCTCGGTGACGTCCTGATCGACGCCCTCGTGGGCGCCGGCGTCGAGGAGGTCAAGACCCGCTCGGTCCTGACCTGTGAGTCCGCGGTCGGCACCTGTGCCTTCTGCTACGGACGCTCGCTCGCCACCGGCAAGCTGGTCGACATCGGTGAGGCGGTCGGCATCATCGCCGCCCAGTCCATCGGTGAGCCCGGTACCCAGCTGACGATGCGTACCTTCCACACCGGTGGTGTGGCGGGTGACGACATCACGCAGGGTCTGCCCCGTGTCGTCGAGCTCTTCGAGGCGCGTACCCCCAAGGGTGTCGCCCCGATCTCGGAGGCCAAGGGCCGGGTCCGCATCGAGGAGACCGAGAAGACCAAGAAGCTCGTCGTCACCCCGGACGACGGCAGCGAGGAGACGGCGTTCCCGATCTCCAAGCGTGCCCGTCTCCTGGTCGGCGAGGGCGACGCGGTCGAGGTGGGCGAGAAGCTCACCGTCGGTGCCACCAACCCGCACGACGTGCTGCGGATCCTCGGTCAGCGCGCGGTCCAGGTCCACCTGGTCGGCGAAGTCCAGAAGGTCTACAACTCGCAGGGTGTGTCGATCCACGACAAGCACATCGAGATCATCATCCGGCAGATGCTGCGCCGTGTGACGATCATCGAGTCCGGCGACGCGGAGCTGCTGCCGGGCGAGCTCGTCGAGCGGTCGAAGTTCGAGACCGAGAACCGTCGTGTGGTCACCGAGGGCGGTCACCCCGCCTCCGGCCGTCCGCAGCTGATGGGTATCACCAAGGCCTCGCTCGCCACCGAGTCGTGGCTGTCGGCGGCGTCCTTCCAGGAGACGACCAGGGTCCTGACCGACGCGGCGATCAACGCCAAGTCGGACTCCCTGATCGGCCTCAAGGAGAACGTCATCATCGGTAAGCTCATCCCGGCCGGTACGGGTCTGTCCCGCTACCGCAACATCCGGGTGGAGCCGACCGAGGAGGCCAAGGCCGCGATGTACTCGGCCGTCGGCTACGACGACATCGACTACTCGCCGTTCGGCACGGGCTCCGGCCAGGCCGTTCCGCTGGAGGACTACGACTACGGTCCGTACAACCAGTAGCAGTGAGTGAGAAGGGCGCCCATCCCCGTCGGGGGGGTGGGCGCCCTTCTGCGTTCCGCAGCCGGTCCGTGCGCCGTGGGACGTGCGCCGCCCCCGGTGCCGGTCAGCGCATGTCGCTGCGCAGCACCGCTGGCGCCGGCCCCGTTCCAGCAGGTGTCGCAGGGGGCCGCACACGCGCCCGGCCGGGCGCGTCGCACGGCGGGCTCGGGTGTACGTGCCGGGGCGTGCGGTACGGGCGTCCACGGGGCGCCTGTACGCCGGACGGGCCGGAGAGCCGGCACCCCGTGGAGACGCGCCCCCGGAGAACGGCGGGGTGTCCTCGTCGAACCGCTGGGGGCGGTTGCTTCTTGGTGTTCCTGCTGTGTGGCGAGTCCTGCTGGTCCGGTGTACCCGGGGTTCCCCCACCCTCACCGGATTCGGCAGACCGGTCCGGAGAGCGCGCACCCTCCGGACCGTCGCGCAGGGCCCTCAACCTGACACCCGGTAGTTCCGAGCAGCCCACCGACGGTGGAACTTTCGACTTCCTCCCCAAGGAACTCCTTGATTCCTGCGATGTCGTCGGCGGGTTTCCTATGTGTGGGTCCTGTCATAGCCGCTCCGACATCTTGTCCGGACAGGTGTGGTGTGATGTGGTGCGTCGTTTTTCGCACTGTCTTCGAGGGGACTGCGCATGGACTCGGAGGTCCTGCTTTTCATACCGCCACTTCTCGGCCTTATCGCCATCATCTGGATAACTCGGCGAAGGCTGCTGTTGCGGGCTCGCGGTGTCGAGGCCGAGGCGCGTTGTTACGACCGGGAGTGGCGTACTCAGGGGGGCGGACCCACGTTCCTCCTGAGCTTCCCCCTGGTGGACGGCCGCCGGATGACCTGTTCCGCGGATGAGGGCGATGTGCCGGCGGGGACTCGAGTGGGCGACACCGTGACGGTCCGCTATGACCCGCAGGCGCCCGGCCGGGTGGAGACTGCCCTCTCCGCTCACAAGCCTCTGTGGAGACGCATGGACCTGATCACGCTCACGCTGGTCGAGGTCGTGTTCGTTGTCCTCGCCCTCAGTTAGGGCGGAGCCGGACGGGCGCGGAGGGCGTCTGACTCAGGCGAAAGCAGCATGAGTATCGATAACGTTCGGGGGTTCCCTGTGCTCGCGATAAGAATTTTCCTCTTTGTCATGGTGTGCGCTTCTTCTCTCGTGTTGATCACCAACCTCTATGCCTTGCGAAAGGCGAAGCGCCTCGAATCCTCCGGTATGCGCGTAGAGGGCGAATGCGTCGACCATTACTGGCCCAGTGGTGGGTATGTGGGCGTGGTCTGCGCGTATTCCACGAGAGACAGTAGCGACCTGTCCGTCCGTTCGTCGCGATACTCCGTCGCACCCGTGGAAATCGGTGACGTCGTGGAAGTCCTCTATGACCCGCAGAGCCCGGAGCGCTCGATGTTGTCGTTCGAGGTGGACAAGCGGGTGGGGTTCGACACGGGGCTGTCCGTCGTCGTGGGGACACTGGCGGCCGCGGCCATGGCGGGGATTCTCCTCACGCTGTGAGCCGGGTCGCCCCCGCGGTGGCCGTCGCCGTCGGGCGAGGAAACGCACCAGCTCGGCGCGGACGGGCACTTCCGGCGGCAGGGGCTCTCCCAGGGGCGGTTCCTCGGACTTCGGGCGCCGGCGTCCATCCGCGACCGGGCCTCCGGATCATGAGACATCCCCCGGCAAGCCCGACCGGAACCGGCCGGTGAGCTGGACCGGCCTGTCCCCGATCGAGCAGCCATGTACGCAGTGCCCACGTTCCCGCACCTGCGCTCTTCGGCATGTTCTTCGCCGCGCCGCCCGGCGGGAGAAGCGGCCCCCGTCACACCCGACGGCCGTTCCTGTGACGCGGGTCACGGGTTCACGAACATGTTCGCCGACGGGTCCACGGAGCGGGTTCGTGCGACGTGCGCCCGGTGTCGGGTGCCGCCTCCGAGGAGGGGCGGCCGTCTCCGGGGCATTTGTTTTGACCCAGCTCAATGAGGTAGGTACGCTCAAGCCTTGTGCCTGGGGTGTGCCTGGGCTCGGGTGCGTGTCCTCAACCGCATGGCGAGTCCGTAAGTGGCCACCGCAATCTGCTTCTCCGCTGTTTCACCGCAGGGGCGTGCAGTATTCGACACACCCGACCGCGTGGGTCGGCGAGTGTTCCAGGTTAGTTTCACGAACGGCACACAGAAACCGGAGAAGTAGTGCCTACGATCCAGCAGCTGGTCCGGAAGGGCCGGCAGGACAAGGTCGAGAAGAACAAGACGCCCGCGCTCGAGGGTTCGCCCCAGCGTCGTGGTGTCTGCACGCGTGTGTTCACGACCACCCCGAAGAAGCCGAACTCGGCGCTCCGTAAGGTCGCGCGTGTGCGTCTGACCTCCGGCATCGAGGTCACGGCCTACATCCCGGGTGAGGGACACAACCTGCAGGAGCACTCGATCGTGCTCGTGCGTGGCGGCCGTGTGAAGGACCTGCCGGGTGTTCGTTACAAGATCATCCGCGGTTCGCTCGACACCCAGGGTGTCAAGAACCGCAAGCAGGCCCGCAGCCGCTACGGCGCCAAGAAGGAGAAGTAAGAATGCCTCGTAAGGGCCCCGCCCCGAAGCGCCCGGTCATCATCGACCCGGTCTACAGCTCTCCTCTTGTCACCTCGCTGATCAACAAGATCCTCCTCGACGGCAAGCGTTCCACCGCCGAGCGGATCGTGTACGGCGCCATGGAAGGCCTCCGCGAGAAGACCGGCGCTGACCCGGTCATCACGCTGAAGCGCGCGCTTGAGAACGTCAAGCCCTCGCTCGAGGTCAAGTCCCGCCGTGTCGGTGGCGCCACCTACCAGGTGCCGATCGAGGTCAAGCCCGGTCGCGCCGCCACGCTCTCGCTGCGCTGGATCGTGGGTTACTCCCGCGCCCGTCGTGAGAAGACCATGACCGAGCGCCTCATGAACGAGCTGCTCGACGCCTCCAACGGTCTTGGCGCTGCCGTCAAGAAGCGCGAGGACACCCACAAGATGGCCGAGTCCAACAAGGCCTTCGCGCACTACCGCTGGTAGTCGCTACCCCCATCGAGACCGAGAGAAGATTGAGCCTTATGGCCACCACTTCGCTTGACCTGGCCAAGGTCCGCAACATCGGGATCATGGCCCACATCGACGCGGGCAAGACGACCACCACTGAGCGGATCCTCTTCTACACCGGCGTTTCGTACAAGATCGGTGAAGTCCACGACGGCGCAGCCACGATGGACTGGATGGAGCAGGAGCAGGAGCGCGGCATCACGATCACGTCCGCCGCGACGACCTGTCACTGGCCGCTCAATGATGTTGACCACACCATCAACATCATCGACACCCCGGGTCACGTCGACTTCACCGTCGAGGTGGAGCGTTCGCTCCGCGTCCTCGACGGTGCCGTCACCGTGTTCGACGGTGTGGCCGGCGTCGAGCCGCAGTCCGAGACCGTCTGGCGTCAGGCGGACCGCTACGGCGTGCCGCGTATCTGCTTCGTCAACAAGCTCGACCGCACCGGCGCCGAGTTCCACCGCTGCGTCGACATGATCGTCGACCGCCTCGGTGCGGTTCCGCTCGTCATGCAGCTCCCCATCGGTGCCGAAGCCGACTTCAAGGGCGTCGTCGACCTCGTGTCGATGAAGGCCTTCGTGTGGTCGGAAGAGGCCGCCAAGGGCGAGATGTACGACACGGTCGACATCCCCGACACGCACACGGAGGCTGCCGAGGAATGGCGCGGCAAGCTCCTTGAGGCCGTCGCGGAGAACGACGACCAGATGATGGAGCTGTACCTCGAGGGCGTCGAGCCCTCCGAGGACCAGCTGCACGAGGCGATCCGTCGGATCACCCTCGCGTCGAAGGGCACGGCCGACTCCGTCACCGTGACCCCCGTCTTCTGTGGCACGGCGTTCAAGAACAAGGGCGTCCAGCCCCTGCTCGACGCGGTCGTCCGCTACCTGCCTTCCCCCCTGGACGTCGAGGCCATCGAGGGCCACGACGTCAAGGACCCGGAGCTGGTCATCAAGCGCAAGCCTTCGGACGACGAGCCGTTCTCCGGCCTCGCGTTCAAGATCGCGAGTGACCCGCACCTCGGCAAGCTCACCTTCGTCCGGATCTACTCCGGTCGCCTCGAGGCCGGCACCGCGGTGCTGAACTCGGTCAAGGGCAAGAAGGAGCGCATCGGCAAGATCTACCGCATGCACGCGAACAAGCGTGAGGAGATCGCGTCGGTGGGCGCCGGTGACATCGTCGCCGTCATGGGCCTGAAGCAGACCACCACGGGTGAGACGCTGTCCGACGACAAGAACCCGGTGATCCTGGAGTCCATGGACTTCCCGGCGCCGGTCATTCAGGTCGCCATCGAGCCCAAGTCCAAGGGTGACCAGGAGAAGCTGGGTGTCGCCATCCAGCGCCTCTCGGAGGAGGACCCCTCCTTCCAGGTGCACTCCGACGAGGAGACCGGCCAGACCATCATCGGTGGTATGGGCGAGCTTCACCTCGAGGTGCTCGTCGACCGCATGAAGCGCGAGTTCCGCGTCGAGGCGAACGTCGGCAAGCCCCAGGTCGCTTACCGCGAGACGATCCGCAAGACCGTCGAGCGCATCGACTACACGCACAAGAAGCAGACTGGTGGTACCGGCCAGTTCGCGAAGGTGCAGATCGCCCTCGAGCCCATCGAGGGTGGCGACGCCTCCTACGAGTTCGTCAACAAGGTCACCGGTGGCCGCATCCCCCGTGAGTACATTCCCTCGGTGGACGCGGGTGCTCAGGAAGCCATGCAGTTCGGCATCCTGGCCGGTTACGAGATGGTCGGCGTCCGCGTCACCCTTCTCGACGGTGGTTACCACGAGGTCGACTCCTCGGAGCTCGCCTTCAAGATCGCCGGTTCGCAGGCGTTCAAGGAGGGTGCCCGCAAGGCGTCCCCCGTGCTCCTCGAGCCGATGATGGCCGTCGAGGTCACCACGCCCGAGGACTACATGGGCGATGTCATCGGCGACCTCAACTCCCGCCGTGGCCAGATCCAGGCCATGGAGGAGCGCAGCGGCGCTCGCGTCGTGAAGGGCCTCGTGCCCCTCTCGGAGATGTTCGGCTACGTCGGAGACCTCCGCAGCAAGACCTCGGGTCGCGCAAGCTACTCGATGCAGTTCGACTCCTACGCCGAGGTTCCGCGGAACGTCGCCGAGGAGATCATCGCGAAGGCCAAGGGCGAGTAACTCTTCCGAGCTCACGCTTTAGGCTTGTCACCGGAGCATGGTCGGGCATTCGTCGCAGTGCGTAAGCAGTGTGGCGAATGCCCCCGGCACCGGCATTCCAGCAAAGATCACCTGGCGCCGATGAAGCAAGGCGTACAGAACCACTCAGGAGGACCCCAGTGGCGAAGGCAAAGTTCGAGCGGACTAAGCCGCACGTCAACATCGGCACCATCGGTCACATCGACCACGGTAAGACGACCCTCACGGCCGCCATTACCAAGGTGCTGCACGACGCGTACCCGGACCTGAACGAGGCCTCGGCCTTCGACCAGATCGACAAGGCTCCTGAGGAGCGTCAGCGCGGTATCACGATCTCGATCGCGCACGTCGAGTACCAGACGGAGTCGCGTCACTACGCGCACGTCGACTGCCCGGGTCACGCCGACTACATCAAGAACATGATCACGGGTGCGGCGCAGATGGACGGCGCCATCCTCGTGGTCGCGGCCACCGACGGCCCGATGCCGCAGACCAAGGAGCACGTGCTCCTGGCCCGCCAGGTAGGCGTGCCGTACATCGTCGTCGCGCTGAACAAGGCCGACATGGTGGACGACGAGGAGATCCTGGAGCTCGTCGAGCTCGAGGTTCGTGAGCTCCTCTCCGAGTACGAGTTCCCGGGCGACGACCTTCCGGTCGTCAAGGTCTCGGCGCTCAAGGCCCTCGAGGGCGACGCCGAGTGGGGCAAGACCGTTCTCGACCTGATGAAGGCCGTGGACGAGAACATCCCGCAGCCCGAGCGTGACGTCGAGAAGCCGTTCCTCATGCCGATCGAGGACGTCTTCACGATCACCGGTCGCGGTACGGTCGTCACCGGCCGCATCGAGCGTGGTGTCCTCAAGGTCAACGAGACCGTTGACATCGTGGGCATCAAGCAGGAGAAGACCACCACCACGGTCACCGGCATCGAGATGTTCCGCAAGCTGCTCGACGAGGGCCAGGCCGGTGAGAACGTCGGTCTGCTCCTCCGTGGCATCAAGCGCGAGGACGTCGAGCGCGGCCAGGTCATCATCAAGCCGGGTTCGGTCACGCCGCACACCGAGTTCCAGGCCCAGGCCTACATCCTGTCGAAGGACGAGGGTGGCCGTCACACCCCGTTCTTCAACAACTACCGCCCGCAGTTCTACTTCCGTACCACGGACGTGACGGGCGTTGTGACCCTTCCCGAGGGCACCGAGATGGTCATGCCGGGTGACAACACCCTCATGGACGTCGCGCTGATCCAGCCGGTCGCCATGGAAGAGGGCCTGAAGTTCGCCATCCGTGAGGGTGGCCGGACCGTGGGCGCCGGCCAGGTCACCAAGATCGTCAAGTAGTTTCTGCTTGATCGTCTGACCTGGTCGCTCCGCACAGAGCACCAAGAAGGGCCCCGCACCTCGCGAGAGGTGCGGGGCCCTTCGGCATGCGGGGCCTGCCGCAGCCGGACCGGGCGACGCCTACGGGCGCCAGAGCCAGGGCAGCGCGTCAGGGCCCAGCCCCACCACGGCCGGCCGGGCCGCCTCGCCGAGGTGGAGCGCCGGCCCGTCGAGGGCCACCGGGCCCCGTGAACGAACGAGGTCACCCTCCGCGGTACGGAGCTGGAGCAGACCCTCACCGGTGCGGCCGACCAGTACCGGGCCGTTCGGTGACGCGGCGGCCGTCACCGGTCCGTACCCGTCGAAGCCGGGCAGCTCCGCCGCGGTGCCGGCGCGGACGCCGGTCAGCCGGGGCCTCGCCTCGGCGCGGTGGAAGAGCTCCACGGTGCCGTCGGCCACGGGCACGGCGGCCGGGGGAGTGCCGGGTACCGGGCCCGCGTCGATCTGGGTGCGGGCGGTCAGGCCCCGGCCCGGGGCGTCCTGTGTCCAGTGGTGCACCGTGTGGTGGCCGGCTCCGTACACATGGACCCGCCCCTCGACGTCCACCGCGGTGCTGAACCCGTCCTGCACCTCGCCGCCTCCCATGTCCCGCCACGCGCTCCACCGGCCGCCCCCTTCGCGTACCCGGGTGCTGAGACCCTTCTCCGCGTTCCGGACGAAGAGGTGGATGCGGCCGTCGGGCGCCGTGACGGCGACGGGCACACCGATGCGCCGTCCGTGGCCGGGTCCCGGCGAGGGGTTGCCCAGACCACGCCAGGGGAGGAAACCACCGCCCGGGGCGCGCTGTTCGAGCAGCACGACCTCGCGCTCGTTGTCGCCGCCGTGCCCGTCGAGCGCCGCGAAGCGAAGTCCGAACAGCAGCAGCCGGCCGTCTGCAGCGGTCGCCGACCCCAGTGCCGGGGTGAGCGGACCGCCGCCGAGGTCGTGCGGCGGTCCCCAGACTCCCCCGCCGGGCTCCGTCTCGCGCCACCGTGCCACCCGCAGCCCCAGTACCGCGTACGCGGCGAGCCGCCCGTCGGCCTCCGCGGCGACGGCCACCCGGGCGCCCGGATAGCGGTGGTGGGTGGAGCGGACCCAGCCCTTCCTGTTGGTCAGCGGACGGTCACCGCCCACGTTGTAGTCGCCGCATCCCGACGGGTTGCCGCAGTCCCAGTCGGGCGAGCCGCCGTACGGGACGAGGTGTGCGGCCTTCGTCTCCAGGACGCCCGGCGGCAGGTTCTTGGGCCAGTGCCGGTTGTAGTACCCGCGGAACGAGGTGGTGACGAAGCCCGGCACGTCCCCGCCGCGTGCCGTGGTCCTGGCCACCCAACGGATCATCGCGGCCCAGGCGAAACACGCGGCCGCGGTGTGGTCGGCGTGGTCCGAGTAGCCGCGCTGCTCGCTGTCCGCGCGGCGTACGGCCTCGGTGCTGTGCTGGAGGTCGGGATCGGGGTCCAGGGTGTGCACGAGGGTCGGGAGGTGACTCTCCAGCAGTCCGGCGAGGACGTCGACGAGTCCGTCGTACGTGTACGAACCGGCCCGGGTCAGCGGTGACCCCTCGGCGACGACCGTACGCAGGACGAGCCGCCGGTCCTGCCAGAGGCTGGGGAGCCCGGGTCGGTGACGACCGGTGTGCATGGCCGTGTTGAGGAAGATCAGTTCGACCCGTCGCGCCCCGGCGGTGAGGGTGTTGACCTCCGCCCGGTGGCCGCCGTCGAGTGCGGCGACGGACATCTCCCAGGGTGTGAACGGGTCCAGGCCGAGCAGAGCCGCGTACGCCTGGCGCAGTCCCTGGTGGCGGGCGGAGGAGTAGGCGGACCTGTCCGGTGCGGGGCGGGCGCGGCCGGGGGCCTTGTTGACGCCGTCGGCCTCGCCCGCCGTGAGGTAGACGCAGACCAGCGGGGTACCGGCGTCGAGGACCTGCCGGGTGTCCGGGTTCATGAAGTACAGGTCGTCGTCAGGGTGGGCGAGTATCTGCATCAGCAGCGCCCGGCGCCCGGTGCTGATGGGCATGCCCGGCGCGGGGTCCGGTGCGGGGTCCGAACGCCGGGGCGCGGGGACCGCGCAGGCGCTGAGGGCCATGCCGGCTACGGCTGTGGTCATGACGGTGCGTCGCCGCACACCGTTTTCGGGCAGGGCAGATCGATCCGTCACGCCACGCACTCCGTCCGCGTCCCCCCGCAGCGGGCGGGTCGGTGCCCTGGGCTGCGTGCTGTTGGTCAGTGCAGGTCAGGGCTGTGCGCCTGTTCCTACGCGGGGATAGACGGGGATCCGGGCGGCCGGGTTGCCCGGTGGGCGGGCCCCGCTCGGGCCTGCGGCCCCGGACGGCGGGGCCGCTCGACCTGGGGCCGGCACGCGTCGAGTGCGCGCGCCCGCTTCCGCGGTGCGCCGACGTCAGGCCCGACCACGCACTCCCGAACGAGAGGCCGACACCTCCGCGCGGTTGCCTTCGCCCCTCCGGTCGCTCGAGCCGCAGAGTGTCCGGGCCGGCGCATCACATGATCATCACGGTTCGTTTCGCACTCTTGTCCGAATGCGGCTCGATGTCATGAACTGGTGGGTGTCATGGCTGTGTGGGGGAGTGGAACAGAACAGTGAGCACCAGAACGCCGGAAGGCGAGCCGTCCGAGCGCCCGGACGAGGGGGGTTCCGTCTCCGACGAACAGTGGGCGGAACTCATCCGGCAGGCCGAGAGCGGTGGGTCCGGCGCACCGAAGGAGCCCTCGGCCCGAGCCCGGATGGTCACCGCGCGCCTGCGCGCGCTGGACGAGGCGGCTGCCGCGAGCGGGCGGCGCCTGGGCCGGAAGAGGAAGCCGGCCGAACCGTGGCAGCCGGACGGATGGCGCACCGGTCCCGCATGGCAGCAGATGAACGGCCGCGCACGGAAGCGCAAGCGTTTCGCAGGGGTTCTCGCGGTCGTCGTGGTCGCCGGGATCCTGGTGGTCACCATGCGGCCGAGTCTGCTGACCGATCACCTTTCCGGAGGGAGCGGCTCCGTGGACGCGGCGCCGCTGCCCGCCGAGACCGCGGCGCCGACCGCCGCGCCCGCCGACGTGGCGGACCCGGAGCAGCCGACGCGGGAGCAGCCCTTCCGGGGCTCGCCCGCGCTCCGTTGGGCGGACGGAGCGGTGGGGATCGAGATCCCGGAGGCGGAGGCGGTCGGAGGGATGAGCAAGGACGAGGTCGAGCAGGCACTGCGGGCCACCCGGCAGTTGCTCGTCGCCGCCAATCTCGACCCGGCCACCCTGCGCGGTGAGAGGCCGGGGGAGGCGCTGGACCTGCTCGACCCGCTGCAGAAGGGGGAGCGGGAGCGACTCGAGCAGTCACTCGCGGAGCCCGGCGGGGAACTGGACCCGTTGATGCTGTTCAGCCGGTTCGACCCGGACGAGACCCGGCTGGTGGGAGACGTCGTCAAGACCCGCGGGTGGATGACCTTCGAGGCCGGCCCCAAGGGCTCCGTGGAGGTGCACGCCGACTACACCTTCGTCTATCCGCTGGTGAGAGCGGGCGGGGACGAGGTGGCGCGCACCATCGTGCGGAGGAAACTCACGACGGCGCTGCACGACCCGGAGCGGTTCGTCGCGACACCGGGCAAGCTCTCCCTCCTCGGTGCCCGTATGAACTTCGGTAACAGCGCCTGCGAGAGCGACGACGGTTTCCTGCACCCGTCGTTCCCCGGCGACGCACCGGACCCCGGCCGGACCGGGCCCGACATGGACCCCTACGACCGCAGGGAGTGGCAGCCCGACGGGTCCTGCGGCACGGTCACCCGCACGTGAGGTGATCCGGGGCCCGGCGTCCGTCGGCACCGGGGGACCGTGACGACGGACGCCCCTCGCCACGCCCGCCTTCGTCCAAGGGGGAAGTCGCCCTGCCACGGCCGCTCGGCGGCAGGACCGTGCTGTGCCGGCCGCTCGAACTCCTGTTGCCGGTGGCCCGGTTGGGGCATGTCGAGTGCCAGGTGACGCCCACCGGGACGACCTCCCGGGGGCGGGCGGCCGGTTCCCGCCGGAGCCGGGGAATCATCCAAGCGCGGGCTCCCGTCCTGGGATCGGCGTGGACGCGCGCGGCCGGACCCGCTTCCTGGAGCGCAGGGTGGGGAGCCGAGCGCCTGCCTCCGGAGGGCGGCCGCGATCAGGCGCCGGGCAGGCGGACCATGTACACGTCCACCGGGTCCTCCCGCTCCAGGGCGAAGCCGTGCCGCTCGTACAGGCTGCGGGCGGCGCTGCCCTGCAGGACGTTCAGCTTGACCGTCACGCCCTGGGCGTCGGTGCGGGCGAGGAGGCGGGTCAGGACCGCCGTGCCGATGCCCCCGCCCTGGACTTCCGGAGCGAGGTAGAAGTGCTCCAGCCAACAGCCCTCCGCGGAGGGCCGCAGAGCGACGCACCCCGTGACGGCTCCGTCCGCCTCGACCACTGAGGTGTGCCCGGGAACGTAGGCATCGCGCAGCCGCTGCCGCACCCGGTGCTCGTCGTACCGGCCCAGGCGTTCCAGGTCGGGGCGCATGGCCCTGGCCCGGATCTCGGCTATGGGCTCGACGTCCTCGAAGGTGGCCGGCCGCAGGCTCCAGCCCTGGATGGTGCTCGTAGACATGGCCGGATTCTGTCAGGCGTCCGCGAACGGCAACCGGTTCCCGGTGACTGCCCGGGTAGGTCGGCGGGCGGGAGTCGGTGTCCCCGCGCGCGTCGATGCGGGCCGGTGCCCGGGCGACGTTCCTCAGGCGTCCGGAAGCGGTGCGGCCTCACTGATCAGTGGCGACTCGAAGGCGTGATCGATACGCGAGTGGAGGGCCTCGCGGACCCCCGCACGGGCGCCTGCGTTTGACCGGTCCCTCGCAGGGGGTAAGATCCCCGACCCGATTGGCCAGGCCCTGGAGCCGTATGGCACACTGGCCAGGTTGCTCGGTTGAGTGTCAATGCTGCGCGCCTCCCGCCGGGAGGACCGGAAGCGAGTCCCACAGTACTCGTCGACCCCCAGGGTCGGACGTACGGGAATCTTCCGGGAAGTGTCAGTGGGGCGCTGACCAGGCACCCGGTGGGGTTTCGCCCCCGGCAGCGCGGTTTCGGCCCGCACCCCCTTGGTTGGGAAATCCTTCGGGAGATCTTCGTAGAGGGGATGCGACACGCCCGACCGCGTGGGTCGGAGGCGGAGGTTACGAGAACTCCCGGGTTCCAGAGCGTTATGAGAGACAGGACTACTAGTAGCCATGGCGGGACAGAAGATCCGCATCCGGCTCAAGGCCTACGACCACGAGGTCATCGACTCCTCGGCGAAGAAGATCGTCGAGACGGTGACCCGCACTGGTGCGTCGGTCGCAGGCCCGGTGCCGCTGCCCACTGAGAAGAACGTGTACTGCGTCATCAAGTCGCCGCACAAGTACAAGGACTCTCGCGAGCACTTCGAGATGCGCACGCACAAGCGCCTCATCGACATTCTCGACCCCACCCCGAAGACGGTTGACTCGCTGATGCGCCTCGACCTGCCGGCTGGCGTCGACATCGAGATCAAGCTCTGAAGGGACGGGCCGAGATGAGCAAGAACATCAAGGGCGTCCTGGGCGAGAAGCTCGGCATGACCCAGGTCTGGGACGAGAACAACCGGGTTGTCCCGGTGACCGTCGTCAAGGCCGGTCCGTGCGTCGTGACGCAGGTCCGTACGAACGACAGCGACGGCTACGAGTCGGTCCAGATCGCCTTCGGCGAGATCGACCCGCGCAAGGTGAACAAGCCCCTCAAGGGCCACTTCGCCAAGGCCGACGTGACCCCGCGCCGCCACCTGGTGGAGCTCCGCACCCCTGACGCCAGCGAGTACACGCTGGGCCAGGAGGTCACTGCCGAGGTGTTCGAGTCCGGCGTCAAGGTTGACGTCACGGGCAAGAGCAAGGGCAAGGGCTTCGCCGGTGTCATGAAGCGTCACAACTTCAAGGGCCTCGGCGCCGGCCACGGCGTCCAGCGCAAGCACCGTTCCCCCGGTTCGATCGGTGGCTGCGCCACCCCTGGGCGTGTCTTCAAGGGCATGCGCATGGCCGGTCGCATGGGTAACGAGCGCGTCACCACCCAGAACCTGACCATCCACGCGGTTGACGCGGAGAAGGGTCTGCTGCTCATCAAGGGCGCGGTCCCCGGTCCGAACGGCGGCCTCGTCCTGGTCCGTACCGCGGCCAAGGGGGCTTGAGGTAATGAGCACCATTGACATCCTTTCGCCGGCAGGCGACAAGGCCGGTACCGTCGAGCTCCCCGCGGAGATCTTCGACGCGAAGACCAGCGTTCCGCTGATCCACCAGGTCGTTGTCGCACAGCTGGCAGCTGCCCGCCAGGGCACGCACAAGACCAAGCGTCGTGGCGAAGTCCGTGGTGGTGGCCGCAAGCCGTACCGCCAGAAGGGCACCGGCCGCGCCCGCCAGGGTTCGACCCGCGCACCGCAGTTCGTCGGCGGTGGCGTCGTCCACGGCCCGCAGCCGCGTGACTACTCGCAGCGCACCCCGAAGAAGATGAAGGCCGCCGCCCTGCGCGGTGCCCTCTCGGACCGGGCGCGTCACTCCCGCATCCACGTCGTCACCGGCGTGGTCGAGGGTGGGATCTCCACCAAGGCCGCCAAGACGCTGTTCGGCAAGATCTCGGAGCGCAGCAACCTGCTCCTGGTCGTCGACCGCGCCGACGAGGCCGCGTGGCTGTCCGCGCGCAACCTGCCCCAGGTGCACATCCTGGAGCCGGGCCAGCTGAACACGTACGACGTGATCGTCTCTGACGACGTGGTCTTCACCCAGGCCGCTTTCGAGTCCTTCGTGTCTGGCCCCCAGACCGCTGAGACCGAAGGGAGCGCCGCCTGATGAGTGAGGCGACCGTTACCAGCAAGACCTACTCGGACCCGCGTGACGTTCTCGTCAAGCCGGTCGTGTCCGAGAAGAGCTACGCGCTGCTCGACGAGAACAAGTACACCTTCATCGTCGCGCCCGGCTCCAACAAGACCCAGATCAAGCAGGCCGTGGAAGCGGTCTTCTCGGTCAAGGTCACCGGGGTCAACACGATCAACCGGCAGGGTAAGCGCAAGCGCACCAAGACCGGTTTCGGCAAGCGCGCCGACACGAAGCGCGCCATCGTGACCCTCGCCGAGGGCGACCGTATCGACATCTTCGGCGGCCCGACCTCCTGACGGAGGTCGAGACGTCCAGGATCCGGAATTCTTCCGAGGACTGAGAGACAATGGGTATCCGCAAGTACAAGCCGACGACCCCGGGCCGTCGTGGCTCCAGCGTCGCCGACTTTGTCGAGATCACGCGGTCCACGCCGGAGAAGTCGCTGGTCCGCCCCCTGCACAGCAAGGGCGGCCGTAACAACGCCGGTCGTGTGACCGTTCGCCACCAGGGCGGTGGCCACAAGCGCGCCTACCGAGTGATCGACTTCCGTCGTCACGACAAGGACGGCGTGCCGGCCAAGGTCGCGCACATCGAGTACGACCCGAACCGCACCGCGCGCATCGCGCTGCTGCACTACGCGGACGGCGAGAAGCGTTACATCGTCGCCCCCCGTGGTCTGTCGCAGGGTGACCGCGTCGAGAACGGTCCGACCGCAGACATCAAGCCGGGCAACAACCTGGCGCTGCGCAACATCCCGGTCGGTACGACCATCCACGCCATCGAGCTGCGGCCCGGCGGCGGCGCGAAGTTCGCCCGTTCCGCGGGTGCCTCCGTGCAGCTGCTGGCGAAGGAGGGCACGATGGCCCACCTTCGTATGCCGTCCGGAGAGATCCGGCTGGTCGACGCCCGCTGCCGCGCCACCATCGGCGAGGTCGGCAACGCCGAGCAGTCGAACATCAACTGGGGCAAGGCCGGCCGCATGCGCTGGAAGGGCGTTCGCCCGACCGTCCGCGGTGTCGCGATGAACCCGGTTGACCACCCGCACGGTGGTGGTGAAGGCAAGACCTCCGGTGGACGTCACCCGGTCTCGCCGTGGGGTCAGAAGGAGGGTCGTACTCGCTCGCCGAAGAAGGCATCGAGCAAGTACATCGTCCGCCGCCGCAAGACGAACAAGAAGCGCTAGGAGCGGGTTTAGATGCCGCGCAGTCTCAAGAAGGGGCCCTTCGTCGACGGCCACCTCATCAAGAAGGTGGACGTACAGAACGAGGCAGGCACCAAGAACGTCATCAAGACCTGGTCCCGTCGCTCGATGATCGTCCCGGCCATGCTGGGTCACACCATCGCGGTGCACAACGGCAAGATCCACGTCCCGGTGTTCGTCACCGAGTCGATGGTCGGCCACAAGCTCGGCGAGTTCTCGCCGACTCGCACCTTCCGCGGCCACGTCAAGGACGACCGGAAGTCGAAGCGCCGCTAACCGCGGGGTGGAAACGACTATGACTTACACCGAAGGGACAACCATGGAAGCCAGGGCCCAGGCGCGGTACATCCGCGTCACGCCCATGAAGGCCCGCCGAGTGGTGGACCTCATCCGTGGCATGGATGCCACGGAGGCTCAGGCGGTCCTGCGTTTCGCCCCGCAGGCCGCGAGCGTGCCGGTTGGCAAGGTGCTTGACAGCGCCATCGCCAACGCTGCACACAACTACGACCACCCTGACGCCTCTTCGCTGGTCATCAGCGAGGCGTACGTGGACGAGGGCCCGACCCTGAAGCGGTTCCGTCCGCGTGCTCAGGGCCGTGCCTACCGGATCCGTAAGCGGACCAGCCACATCACCGTGGTCGTCAGCAGCAAGGAAGGAACCCGGTAATGGGCCAGAAGGTAAACCCGCACGGGTTCCGGCTCGGCATTACCACGGACTTCAAGTCCCGTTGGTACGCCGACAAGCTGTACAAGGACTACGTCAAGGAAGACGTCGCCATTCGTCGCATGATGACGAAGGGCATGGAGCGGGCCGGCATCTCGAAGGTCGAGATCGAGCGCACCCGCGACCGCGTCCGCGTTGACATCCACACCGCCCGCCCGGGCATCGTCATCGGTCGCCGTGGCGCCGAGGCCGACCGCATCCGTGGCGAGCTGGAGAAGCTGACCGGCAAGCAGGTCCAGCTGAACATCCTCGAGGTCAAGAACCCCGAGGTCGACGCTCAGCTGGTGGCCCAGGCCGTCGCCGAGCAGCTCTCCTCCCGCGTCTCCTTCCGTCGTGCCATGCGTAAGAGCATGCAGAGCACGATGAAGGCCGGCGCCAAGGGCATCAAGATCCAGTGCGGTGGCCGCCTCGGCGGCGCCGAGATGTCCCGCTCGGAGTTCTACCGCGAGGGCCGCGTGCCCCTGCACACGCTCCGTGCGAACGTCGACTACGGCTTCTTCGAGGCCAAGACGACCTTCGGCCGCATCGGCGTGAAGGTCTGGATCTACAAGGGCGACGTCAAGAACATCGCCGAGGTCCGCGCCGAGAACGCAGCGGCTCGCGCCGGCAACCGTCCGGCTCGTGGCGGCGCTGACCGCCCGGCCGGCCGTGGTGGCCGTGGTGGCGAGCGTGGCGGTCGCGGCCGCAAGCCGCAGCAGTCCGCGCCGGCAGCGGAGGCCCCCAAGGCCGACGCTCCCGCCGCCGCTGCTCCGGCTGAGAGCACCGGAACGGAGGCCTGACCGAAATGCTGATCCCCCGTAGGGTCAAGCACCGCAAGCAGCACCACCCGAAGCGCAGCGGTATGTCCAAGGGTGGCACGCAGGTTGCGTTCGGCGAGTACGGCATCCAGGCGCTGTCCCCGGCGTACGTGACGAACCGCCAGATCGAGGCAGCTCGTATCGCGATGACCCGCCACATCAAGCGTGGCGGCAAGGTCTGGATCAACATCTACCCGGACCGCCCCCTGACGAAGAAGCCTGCCGAGACCCGCATGGGTTCCGGTAAGGGTTCTCCCGAGTGGTGGATCGCGAACGTCAAGCCCGGTCGGGTGATGTTCGAGCTGTCCTACCCGAACGAGAAGATTGCTCGTGAGGCGCTCACCCGCGCTGCTCACAAGCTTCCGATGAAGTGCCGGATCGTTCGGCGCGAGGCAGGTGAGTCGTGATGTCGGCCGGTACCAAGGCGTCCGAGCTGCGCGAGCTGGGCAACGAGGAGCTCCTCAACAAGCTCCGCGAGGCCAAGGAAGAGCTGTTCAACCTCCGCTTCCAGGCGGCGACCGGACAGCTCGAGAACCACGGTCGGCTCAAGTCCGTCCGTAAGGACATCGCCCGGGTCTACACCCTGATGCGCGAGCGCGAGCTGGGCATCGAGACGGTGGAGAGCGTCTGATGAGCGAGAAGACTGTGACTGAGACCAAGACTGACCGCGGTTTCCGCAAGACCCGTGAGGGTCTCGTCGTCAGCGACAAGATGGACAAGACCGTCGTCGTCGCTGTCGAGGACCGCGTCAAGCACGCGCTGTACGGCAAGGTCATCCGCCGTACGAACAAGCTCAAGGCCCACGACGAGCAGAACGCTGCAGGCGTCGGCGACCGCGTTGTCATCATGGAGACGCGTCCGCTGTCCGCCACGAAGCGCTGGCGCATCGTCGAGATCCTCGAGAAGGCCAAGTAATCCCTGAGGGAATCTCCCTTCAGGACAGTTCCGCCAGGCTCGGCGGGGGCTCCTTCACCGGAGCCCCCGCCGGGAACCGGCAGACGATCAGGAGATAGACGTGATCCAGCAGGAGTCGCGACTGCGCGTCGCCGACAACACGGGTGCGAAGGAAATTCTCACCATCCGTGTTCTCGGTGGCTCGGGTCGCCGCTACGCGGGTATCGGTGACGTCATCGTCGCCACCGTCAAGGACGCGATCCCCGGTGGCAACGTGAAGAAGGGTGACGTCGTCAAGGCCGTCATCGTTCGCACCGTCAAGGAGCGTCGTCGTCAGGATGGCTCGTACATCCGCTTCGACGAGAACGCCGCTGTCATTCTCAAGAACGACGGCGACCCCCGCGGCACCCGCATCTTCGGCCCGGTGGGCCGAGAGCTGCGCGAGAAGAAGTTCATGAAGATCATCTCGCTCGCGCCGGAGGTGCTGTAAGCATGAAGATCAAGAAGGGCGACCTGGTTCAGGTCATCACCGGTAAGGACAAGGGCAAGCAGGGCAAGGTCATCGTTGCCTTCCCCGCTCAGGACCGCGTCCTCGTCGAGGGTGTCAACCGGGTCAAGAAGCACACCAAGGCCGGTCAGACGGCTCGCGGTTCGCAGACGGGTGGCATTGTCACCACCGAGGCCCCGATCCACGTCAGCAACGTGCAGCTGGTCGTGGAGAAGGACGGCAACAAGGTCGTCACCCGCGTCGGCTACCGCTTTGACGACGAGGGCAAGAAGATCCGCGTTGCCAAGCGGACCGGTGAGGACATCTGATGACGACCACCACTGCGCCGCGTCTCAAGACGCGCTACCGCGAGGAAATCGCCGGCAAGCTGCGTGAGGAGTTCTCGTACGAGAACGTCATGCAGGTCCCCGGTCTGGTCAAGATCGTGGTCAACATGGGTGTGGGCGACGCCGCCCGCGACTCCAAGCTGATCGACGGTGCCGTCAGGGACCTCACCACGATCACGGGCCAGAAGCCGGCCGTCACGAAGGCCCGCAAGTCGATCGCGCAGTTCAAGCTGCGCGAGGGGCAGCCGATCGGCTGCCACGTCACCCTCCGTGGTGACCGCATGTGGGAGTTCCTGGACCGTACGCTGTCGCTCGCGCTTCCGCGTATCCGTGACTTCCGTGGCCTGTCGCCGAAGCAGTTCGACGGCCGTGGCAACTACACCTTCGGTCTCACGGAGCAGGTCATGTTCCACGAGATCGACCAGGACAAGATCGACCGGGTCCGGGGCATGGACATCACCGTGGTCACCACGGCGACCAACGACGACGAGGGTCGTGCCCTGCTTCGTCACCTCGGCTTCCCGTTCAAGGAGAACTGACCGTGGCGAAGAAGGCTCTGATCGCTAAGGCCGCCCGTAAGCCGAAGTTCGGCGTGCGCGGGTACACCCGCTGCCAGCGCTGCGGCCGGCCCCACTCCGTCTACCGCAAGTTCGGCCTGTGCCGCGTGTGCCTTCGTGAGATGGCTCACCGTGGCGAGCTGCCGGGCGTGACCAAGAGCTCCTGGTAGTTCTCCTCCGCCTCCGGGCGTAGGGAATCCAGAAGCTCTCGGTAAGTATCCGGTCGGCAGGAGCCCCGCTCTTCATGCCGTAGGCTAGAAGGGTTGGGCGCCTGCCGCCCTGACCGACTTACTACGCCGTAGGTCCCCGCACCGCACCCGTCCCGCCACTGAGTGGGGAGAGGGATGGCGCATACAGGAAACCCCGGCGAGAGAGGCCGAAGGCCAACTCATGACCATGACTGACCCCATCGCAGACATGCTCACGCGTCTGCGTAACGCGAACTCGGCGTATCACGACGAAGTCGCCATGCCGCACAGCAAGATCAAGTCGCACATCGCGGAGATCCTCCAGCAGGAGGGCTTCATCACCGGCTGGAAGGTCGAGGACGCCGAGGTCGGCAAGAGCCTCGTTCTCGACCTGAAGTTCGGTCCGAACCGCGAGCGTTCGATCGCCGGCATCAAGCGAATCTCGAAGCCGGGTCTGCGTGTATACGCAAAGTCCACCAATCTGCCGAAGGTTCTCGGCGGCCTGGGCGTGGCGATCATCTCCACGTCCCACGGTCTCCTGACCGGCCAGCAGGCCAGCAAGAAGGGCGTAGGTGGGGAAGTCCTCGCCTACGTCTGGTAGTCGGGAACGGAGGAACAGCTCATGTCGCGAATCGGCAAGCTCCCCATCCAGGTTCCCGCCGGTGTGGACGTCACCATCGATGGCCGCACGGTCGCGGTGAAGGGCCCCAAGGGTTCCCTCTCGCACACCGTCGCAGCGCCGATCGAGGTCACCAAGGGCGAGGACGGCGTGCTCAGCGTCGTCCGTCCTAACGACGAGCGTCAGAACAAGGCCCTTCACGGCCTGTCCCGCACGCTGGTGGCGAACATGATCACCGGCGTGACCCAGGGATACACCAAGGCGCTCGAGATCAGCGGTGTCGGTTACCGCGTCCAGGCGAAGGGCTCCAACCTGGAGTTCGCCCTGGGCTACAGCCACCCGATCCTCATCGAGGCCCCCGAAGGCATCACCTTCAAGGTCGAGTCGCCCACGAAGTTCAGCGTCGAGGGCATCGACAAGCAGAAGGTCGGCGAGGTTTCGGCGAAGATCCGCAAGCTGCGGAAGCCCGACCCGTACAAGGCCAAGGGCGTCAAGTACGCCGGCGAGGTTATCCGCCGCAAGGTCGGAAAGGCGGGTAAGTAAGCCATGGCATACGGTGTAAAGATTGCCAAGGGCGACGCCTACAAGCGTGCCGCCCTCAAGCGCCGTCACATCCGCGTCCGGAAGCACATCTCCGGTTCGCCCGAGCGTCCGCGCTTGGTTGTGACGCGTTCCAACCGTCACATGGTCGCTCAGGTCATCGACGACATCGCGGGCCACACGCTCGCGTCGGCGTCGACCCTGGACGCGTCCATCCGCAGCGCGGACGGTGACAAGAGCGCCCTGGCCAAGCAGGTCGGGGCCCTGGTCGCCGAGCGCGCCAAGGCCGCAGGCGTCGAGGCCGTCGTGTTTGACCGCGGTGGTAACCAGTACGCCGGGCGGATTGCCGCTCTGGCTGACGCCGCCCGTGAAGCCGGACTGAAGTTCTAAGTTCCGGTTCCTACGCACAGCGGACGTAACAGAGAGAGGTAAATCCAATGGCTGGACCCCAGCGCCGCGGAAGCGGTGCCGGTGGCGGCGAGCGGCGGGACCGGAAGGGCCGTGACGGCGGCGCAGCCGAGAAGACCGCGTACGTCGAGCGTGTCGTCGCGATCAACCGCGTCGCCAAGGTTGTCAAGGGTGGTCGTCGCTTCAGCTTCACCGCGCTCGTCGTGGTGGGCGATGGTGACGGCAGCGTCGGTGTCGGATACGGCAAGGCCAAGGAAGTTCCCGCGGCCATCGCCAAGGGCGTCGAAGAGGCCAAGAAGAGCTTCTTCAAGGTCCCGCGTATCCAGGGCACCATCCCTCACCCGATCCAGGGCGAGAAGGCTGCGGGCGTCGTCCTGCTCAAGCCTGCTTCCCCCGGTACCGGTGTGATCGCGGGTGGCCCGGTGCGCGCCGTTCTGGAGTGCGCCGGCGTTCACGACATCCTGTCGAAGTCGCTCGGTTCTTCGAACCCGATCAACATCGTGCATGCGACCGTGGCGGCCCTCCAGGGCCTGCAGCGTCCCGAGGAGATCGCGGCCCGCCGCGGTCTGCCCCTCGAGGACGTCGCCCCCGCGGCTCTGCTTCGTGCACGTGCGGGAGCGGGTGCGTAATGGCTCGCCTCAAGATCACGCAGACGAAGTCGTACATCGGCAGCAAGCAGAACCACCGCGACACCCTGCGTTCGCTCGGGCTCAAGCGCCTGAACGACTCGGTTGTCAAGGAGGACCGCCCCGAGTTCCGCGGAATGGTGCAGACCGTCCGCCACCTCGTGACGGTTGAGGAGGTTGACTGACATGGCGGAGAACAGCCCGCTGAAGGCCCACAACCTCCGGCCTGCCCCGGGCGCCAAGACCGCCAAGACCCGTGTGGGTCGTGGTGAGGCGTCCAAGGGTAAGACCGCAGGCCGTGGTACCAAGGGTACGAAGGCTCGTTACCAGGTTCCGGAGCGCTTCGAGGGTGGCCAGATGCCCCTCCACATGCGTCTCCCGAAGCTCAAGGGCTTCAAGAACCCGTTCCGCACGGAGTACCAGGTCGTGAACCTGGACAAGCTCGCGACGCTCTACCCCGAGGGTGGAGAGGTCACGGTGGCCGACCTGGTCGCCAAGGGCGCCGTGCGTAACAACCACCTCGTCAAGGTCCTCGGACAGGGCGAGATCTCCGTGGCGCTGCAGGTTTCGGTTGACGCCGTCTCCGGCTCCGCCAAGGAGAAGATCGCCGCCGCGGGCGGCACCGTCACCGAACTCGTCTGAGACAACTCGGACAGGACAGTGGCCTGAACACCCGACCGGGGATGCCTCTCATTTGGGGCATCCCCGGTTGGTCGTTCCTAGGGGGGCATGTCCGCCGGTAAGGTGGCGTGCGTTGTTGATGTGGTAAGCCCTGGGCAAGAGCCCGGGTTCCTTTGACTGTTACGTAACCGTCGATCCTCAAGACCGTCACCTCACGCTTTTGCGCGGGGGTCGCAGGAGGCACCGTGCTCACCGCGTTCGCCCGGGCGTTCAAGACGCCCGACCTGCGCAAGAAGCTGCTCTTCACGCTCGGCATCATCGTGCTCTATCGTCTCGGAGCGCACATTCCCGTACCGGGGGTGAGCTACGAGAACGTCCAGACCTGTGTTGACCAGGCCAGCAAGGGCAACAACAGCCTCTTCGGTCTGGTCAACATGTTCAGCGGTGGTGCACTGCTGCAGATCACGATCTTCGCGCTCGGCATCATGCCGTACATCACGGCCAGCATCATTCTTCAGCTGCTGACCGTCGTCATCCCCCGGCTCGAAGCCCTCAAGAAGGAGGGGCAGTCGGGCACGGCCAAGATCACGCAGTACACGCGTTATCTGACCGTGGCGCTGGCCATCCTCCAGGGCACCGGCCTGGTGGCGACCGCCCGCAGCGGCGCGCTGTTCAGCGGTTGCCCCGTCGCCGACCAGATCGTCCCGAACCAGTCGATCTTCACGACGATCGTCATGGTGATCACCATGACCGCCGGTACCGCCGCCGTCATGTGGCTCGGTGAGCTCATCACCGACCGCGGTATCGGCAACGGCATGTCGATCCTGATGTTCATCTCGATCGCCGCCAGCTTCCCCGGTGCCCTCTGGGCCATCAAGGAGAGCGGCAAGCTGGCCGACGGCTGGATCGAGTTCATCACGGTCATCCTCATCGGCTTCGTGATGGTGGGCCTCGTCGTCTTCGTCGAGCAGGCCCAGCGCCGCGTTCCGGTGCAGTACGCGAAGCGGATGATCGGGCGCCGGTCGTACGGTGGTACGTCCACTTACATCCCGCTGAAGGTGAACCAGGCGGGTGTGATTCCCGTCATCTTCGCTTCTTCGCTGCTCTACATTCCTGCTCTAATCGTTCAGTTCTCCAACTCCACCTCGGGCTGGGCGACCTGGATTCAGGATCACTTCGTCAAGGGCGACCACCCGTACTACATCGCGACGTACTTCCTGTTGATCGTGTTCTTCGCATTCTTCTATGTGGCGATCTCGTTCAACCCCGAGGAAGTCGCCGACAACATGAAGAAGTATGGTGGCTTCATCCCGGGTATCCGGGCAGGTCGACCTACTGCCGAGTATCTGAGCTACGTGCTCAACAGGATCACTTGGCCGGGATCGCTGTACCTGGGGTTGATCGCTCTCGTGCCGACGATGGCGTTGGCCGGCTTCGGCGGTGCGAACCAGAACTTCCCGTTCGGCGGGACGAGCATCCTGATCATCGTGGGTGTGGGTCTGGAGACCGTGAAGCAGATCGAGAGTCAGCTCCAGCAGCGCAATTACGAAGGGTTCCTCCGCTGATGCGAATCGTCCTCGTCGGGCCGCCCGGTGCCGGCAAGGGAACGCAGGCCGCGTTCCTTGCCAAGAATCTTTCGATTCCGCACATCTCCACGGGCGACCTCTTCCGCGCCAACATCAGCCAGGGCACCGACCTTGGCAAGCAGGCCCGCGCTTACATGGACGCGGGACAGCTGGTGCCGGACGAAGTCACCATCGCGATGGCCAAGGACCGCATGTCCCAGCAGGACGCCGTGAACGGCTTTCTGCTGGACGGCTTCCCCCGCAATGTGGGGCAGGCCGCGGCGCTCGACACGATGCTCCTCAGCGAGGGCGTCAAGCTGGACGCGGTCCTCGACCTCGAGGTCCCCGAGGACGAGGTGGTCAAGCGCATCGCCGGCCGCCGTATCTGCCGTAACGACAGCGCGCACGTCTTCCACGTGACGTACAACCCGCCGAAGAGCGAGGGCGTTTGCGACGCCTGTGGCGGCGAGCTGTACCAGCGGGACGACGACACCGAGGAGACGGTCCGTACCCGTCTCGAGGTCTACCACACGCAGACCGAGCCGATCATCGACTTCTACCGGGCCCAGGGCCTGGTCGTGACGATCTCCGCGCTCGGCAAGGTCACCGAGGTGACCGAGCGGGCCATGGAGGCCCTCAAGAAGTCCGACGAGGGCTGAACCCTCCGCTCCACCACTGCAGCCGGCCGCGGCGCCCTCGGGCGCCGCGGCCGACTGTTTGCGCCGTATCGTTGAGTACGGCTCCAACCGTTCCCCTTCGTACGCAGAGAGGCGCCCAGCGATGGTGCAGATCAAGACCCCCGAGCAGATCGCGAAGATGCGCGAGGCGGGCCTCGTGGTCGCTGCCATTCACGCCGCCACGCGAGAGGCGGCCGTCCCCGGCGCCACCACGAAGGACCTCGACGAGGTCGCGCGCAAGGTGATCGCCGACCACGGCGCGAAGTCGAACTTCCTGGGCTACGGCGGATTCCCCGCGACCATCTGCACCTCGGTCAACGAGGTCGTGGTGCACGGCATCCCGGACGAGAAGACCGTCCTCAAGGACGGCGACATCATCTCGATCGACGCCGGCGCGATCATCGAGGGCTGGCACGGCGACGCGGCGTACACGGCCTTCGTGGGCACCGGTCACGCTCCGGAGCTCGTCGAGCTCTCCCGGGTGACGGAGGAGTCCATGTGGGCCGGGATCGCCGCGATGAAGCTGAACAACCGCCTCGTCGACATCTCGAAGGCCATCGAGTCCTACATCCGCCGCCAGCCCCGCCCGGCGACCGGCAAGTACGGGATCATCGAGGACTACGGCGGCCACGGCATCGGCACCGAGATGCACATGGACCCGCACCTGCTGAACTACGTCTCGCGCAAGCGCGGCAAGGGCATCAAGCTCGTCCCGGGCGTCTGCCTGGCCATCGAGCCGATGGTCTCGCTGGGCACCGCGCAGACGAAGGTCCTGGCCGACGAGTGGACCGTCCTGACGACCGACGGCACCTGGTCCTCGCACTGGGAGCACTCGATCGCCCTCACGGAGCAGGGCCCGCTCGTCCTCACCTCTCCGGACTGCGGCCGCGCGAGGCTCGCCCAGTACGGGGTGGAGGCCGCGCCGGACCCGCTCGCGTGACGCACGGCCCCGGCGGTCGCCCGGGCCGTCGGCAGGACTGTCCGGCTGATCCGTGTCTAAGGATCAGGGTTAGTGGGCAAACTTGACGGATTCGTCTTTTGGAGTCCGCTGACGTAGACTGACTCGTCGGCTCTCGTGCATCAGTGTGCCCGTATGTCTGTACACGGATGAGTGAGAGTCGATCAAGGTAGCCGATTCGAAGGGCGAAGCGTGGCCAAGAAGCAAGGTGCCATCGAAATTGAGGGCACCGTGATCGAGTCCCTCCCGAACGCCATGTTCAAGGTGGAACTCCAGAACGGTCACAAGGTCCTCGCGCACATCAGCGGCAAGATGCGGATGCACTACATCCGTATCCTCCCGGATGACCGGGTCGTCGTGGAGCTTTCTCCGTACGACCTGACGCGTGGCCGGATCGTCTACCGCTACAAGTAGATCTTGCCGCCATCCCGCTTCGGCGTGGTGAGGGCACTGACCCGGAGAACCTGACATCCCATGAAGGTCAAGCCGAGCGTCAAGAAGATCTGCGACAAGTGCAAGGTGATCCGCCGTCACGGCCGGGTCATGGTCATCTGCGACAACCTGCGCCACAAGCAGCGCCAGGGCTGACGCACGACCGCCTGCATCTCGCAGTTCTTCGCGCGACGCACGTAAACGTACATACGCAGTGCCCGTCCAAGCTTCGGCTGACGACACCTCCGGCGGGGGCCGGGGACCCGGGCGTACCACTCACCCTCAGGGGTCGGGTCGGCGTTCGGGAGAGGTGCTGTGGAAGACCCCCGAAATAACAACTGGAGCCATTGAATGGCACGCGTTTCAGGTGTTGACATCCCGCGCGAAAAGCGCGTGGAGGTTGCCCTCACCTACGTCTTCGGTATCGGGCGCACCCGGTCCAAGGAGATCCTCGCCGCCGCCGGCGTGAACCCCAATACGCGCGTTCGCGAACTGGCCGAAGAGGACCTGGTCAAGATCCGCGAGTACGTGGACGCCAACCTCCGCACCGAGGGTGACCTTCGCCGCGAGATCCAGGGCGACATCCGCCGCAAGATCGAGATCGGCTGCTACCAGGGCATCCGGCACCGTCGCGGTCTGCCGGTCCACGGTCAGCGCACCAGCACGAACGCGCGTACCCGCAAGGGCCCGCGTCGCGCCATCGCCGGTAAGAAGAAGCCGGGCAAGAAGTAGTCCTCAGCGGACGTACTACGGGTGCCGGGTCACCGGACGCCCGTGGAAACCAGCGGTCTTCGCTGTAGGACCGATCACCTCCCCTCTCCATCTGGAGTCAAGACATGCCCCCCAAGGGTCGTCAGGGCGCAGCCAAGAAGGTGCGTCGCAAGGAAAAGAAGAACGTCGCTCACGGGCACGCCCACATCAAGAGCACGTTCAACAACACCATCGTCTCGATCACGGACCCCTCGGGCAACGTGATCTCCTGGGCCTCCGCCGGTCACGTCGGCTTCAAGGGCTCGCGCAAGTCCACCCCCTTCGCCGCGCAGATGGCCGCCGAGTCGGCCGCCCGCCGCGCGCAGGAGCACGGCATGCGCAAGGTCGACGTCTTCGTCAAGGGTCCCGGCTCCGGCCGTGAGACCGCGATCCGTTCCCTCCAGGCCACGGGCCTCGAGGTCGGTTCGATCCAGGACGTCACCCCGACGCCGCACAACGGCTGCCGTCCGCCGAAGCGTCGCCGCGTCTGATCCGCTACGGCCGGTGACGGCCGTGCGTCAGTAGCGTTTGATCCGGGCGGTACGTCCTTATCGGGGCGTACCGCCCGTATCCTTGTTTTATCTGTCGGGCATCAAATAGTGGGTGCCCACGACTGAAGGATCACCGCATGCTTATCGCTCAGCGTCCGTCGCTGACCGAAGAGGTCGTCGACGAGTTCCGCTCCCGGTTCGTGATCGAGCCGCTGGAGCCGGGCTTCGGTTACACCCTCGGCAACTCCCTTCGCCGCACGCTCCTCTCCTCGATCCCCGGTGCCGCTGTCACCAGCATCCGGATCGACGGTGTCCTGCACGAGTTCACCACCGTGCCGGGCGTCAAGGAGGACGTGACCGACCTCATCCTCAACATCAAGCAGCTGGTCGTCTCCTCGGAGCACGACGAGCCTGTCGTGATGTACCTGCGCAAGCAGGGTCCCGGCCTGGTCACCGCTGCTGACATCGCCCCGCCGGCCGGTGTCGAGGTCCACAACCCGGACCTGGTCCTGGCCACGCTGAACGGCAAGGGCAAGCTGGAGATGGAGCTGACCGTCGAGCGCGGTCGCGGCTACGTCTCCGCCGTCCAGAACAAGCAGGTGGGCCAGGAGATCGGCCGGATCCCGGTCGACTCCATCTACTCCCCGGTGCTCAAGGTCACGTACAAGGTCGAGGCGACCCGTGTCGAGCAGCGCACCGACTTCGACAAGCTGATCGTCGACGTCGAGACCAAGCAGGCCATGCGTCCCCGTGACGCCATGGCGTCGGCCGGTAAGACCCTGGTCGAGCTGTTCGGTCTGGCGCGCGAGCTCAACATCGACGCCGAGGGCATCGACATGGGCCCGTCCCCGACGGACGCCGCGCTCGCCGCCGATCTGGCGCTGCCGATCGAGGAGCTCGAGCTCACGGTCCGTTCGTACAACTGCCTCAAGCGCGAGGGCATCCACTCCGTGGGTGAGCTCGTGGCCCGCTCCGAGGCTGACCTGCTCGACATCCGCAACTTCGGCGCCAAGTCGATCGACGAGGTCAAGGCGAAGCTGGCCGGCATGGGCCTCGCGCTCAAGGACTCGCCTCCCGGCTTCGACCCGACCGCCGCCGCCGACGCCTTCGGCGCGGACGACGACGCGGACGCCGGTTTCGTGGAGACCGAGCAGTACTGATCCGTTTCCCGGCCCGGGGCGACCGCTGACGCGGGGGCCCGGGGCCGGTCTCGGACCATGAAGGACTTCCGTGGGGCGGCCGCCTCGCGGGAACTGACACCGGTACCTGATACGGCCGGTGCAGCACACAAGGAGAAACACCATGCCTCAGCCCGCCAAGGGTGCCCGTCTGGGCGGCAGCGCTGCGCACGAGAAGCTTCTTCTCATCAACCTCGCGAAGTCGCTGTTCGAGCACGGCCGCATCACCACGACCGAGGCCAAGGCCCGCCGCCTGCGTCCGGTCGCCGAGCGTTTCATCACCAAGGCGAAGAAGGGCGACATCCACAACCGTCGCCTGGTGCTGCAGTCGATCACGGACAAGAGCATCGTGCACACGCTCTTCACCGAGATCGCCCCGCGGTACGAGAACCGCCCCGGTGGTTACACCCGCATCACCAAGATCGGCAACCGTCGTGGCGACAACGCCCCGATGGCCGTCATCGAGCTCGTCGAGGCCCTGACCGTGGCGCAGGCCGCCACCGGTGAGGCCGAGGCAGCCACGAAGCGCGCCGTGAAGGAAGACGCCCTCAAGAAGGACGAGGCTCCGGCCGAGACCGTCGAGGACGCCAAGCCGGCCGACGCCGCCGCTGAGGAGTCCAAGGACGCCTGAGCGTTCTGAGACCCAGGTACGGGCCCGCATCTCCCTTCGGGGCGGTGCGGGCCCGTTCTGTTTTGAGAGGATCAGCGGGTGAGTGACGAGGCAGAGCCCGGTTTCGTACGGGTACGGCTGGACCTTTCCTACGACGGCAAGGACTTCTCCGGCTGGGCGAAGCAGACCAGCAGGCGCACCGTGCAGGGCGAGATCGAGGACGCACTGCGCACCGTGACGCGGTCGTCGGTGACGTACGGCCTGACGGTCGCCGGACGCACCGATGCCGGGGTGCACGCGCGCGGGCAGGTGGCGCACGTCGACCTGCCCGCCGAGGTGTGGGCCGAGCACGAGGAGAAGCTGCTGCGGCGGATGGCGGGGCGCCTGCCGCCGGACGTACGGATCTGGCGGGCGGCGAAGGCCCCGGCGGGGTTCAACGCGCGCTTCTCCGCGCTGTGGCGGCGTTACGCGTACCGGGTGGGGGACCGGCCGGGCGGGGTGGACCCGCTGCTCCGGGGCCATGTGCTCTGGCACGACCGGCCGTTGGACCAGGACGCGATGAACGAGGCGGCCGCCCTCATGGTGGGGGAGCACGACTTCGCGGCGTACTGCAAGAAGCGTGAGGGTGCCACGACGATCCGTACGCTGCAGAAGCTCCACTGGGTGCGTGACGCGGAGTCCGGTGTGCTGACGGCGACCGTGCAGGCCGACGCGTTCTGCCACAACATGGTGCGGGCATTGATGGGCGCTGCGCTGTTCGTGGGCGACGGGCGCCGGCCCGTCGCGTGGCCGGCCGAGGTGCTGGCGGCGAAGGTGCGGGACCCGGGGGTGCACGTGGTGCGGCCGCACGGGCTGACGCTGGAGGAAGTGGCCTACCCGGCGGACGGGTTGCTGGCGGCCAGGGCAGTGGAGGCCCGCAACGTCAGGACGTTGCCGGGGGCGGGGTGCTGCTGACCGGCCGCCGGCGCAGGGCGCGCACCAGCCGGGCCGCGCTGTCCACGGCCAGCAGTGTCATCACGGTGGAGCGGAACCAGCCGATGTCCGGCGTCCACCAGGCGTAGACCGCTGCCGCGGTGAAGAGCAGCAGGGCCGCCGTGCGCAGGACCCACCAGCGGGCCGGGTGCCGTTCGTCCAGGGGCGGGGCTTCCGGGTGCACGCCGTCCTTCGTGGTGAGGGTGTCCCGCATGCCCGCGAGGAACCCCCGACGGGCCAGCACCCGGGCGCCGGGGAGCCCTGCGAGGATCTCCTGCTGCCCGCCGTATCCGGCGGGCAGCGGGGGGAGGCCCAGGGCGGCGACGAGTTCGCCCTGGTGGCGGGCGGGGTCCCCGGCGGCGCGCAGGATGTGGGCGAGGGGACGCGGGTCGGACAGGCCGTAGACACGGGCGAGCGCGGTGGCCGTCGCGGCTGCCCGGGCGTGGTCGGCGGCCGGCGCGGCGGTCTCCCAGGCGTGGTCCGCCACCTTCCTGCCCCGGTGCAGGAGGGTGAAGCTGCTGCGTTCAGGGGTGCGGTGCAGGACCAGCGCGGGCCATTCCTCGGCCGTGGTGAAGTTGTCGGCCGCCGCGGTGAGCGGATCCTCGGGGAGCAGCGCCGCGCGCTTGGCGCGTACCGGGTCCGGGACGATCTCGACGTACGTGTGGTGGTTGCCGGCCGGGGCGGTCCGGAGGCTGTGGCCGCAGATCAGGGCTGCGTGGGCCACCTCGGTGGGGCCGGTGGAGGCGATGGCGACCGACCGCGGGGCCAGCTCGCGCTCCCAGTCCGGCGTGCCGGTGGCCGGAGGGCCGGGGGAGGGGCGGAAGAAGGGGACCTTCATCGCGAGCTCGACGCGGGTGTCGGAGCGGGCCTCCAGGAATTCGGCACGGGCCTCGCCGAAATAGGTCCAGGGGTAGGTGGTGGCGTGCACCCCGATGCTGCGGAAGGTGGTGAGCGCCTCCTCGTAGCGGTCCATCGACCACAGGACCAGGGCCAGGTGGTTGCGGAAGCCCGCGGCCTCCCGGTCCCCGGGGGCGTAGCTGTCCGACAGGGCCTGTGCGCGGGTCACCGCCGCCTCCGCGCGCTCCGCGTACGGATCGGGGTCGGGTGTGTCCTCGTCGGCGATCAGGTACTCCACGACGGCCTGGAGCGGCAGCGCGTGGAGTTTGGACCCCGGCGGCGCGTGGTCCGCCGCCCGCTCCGCGAAGGCGAACATCTCCTCGTGCGAGCCGTACCACTTGGCGCAGAGGTACTGGAGCGCCTGGATGTGGCATCCCTCGTGGTGCGGGTCGCGGGAGTTCGCCTCGGCCAGATAGGTGTCGAAGAACTCGCGCGGGGCCTGGATGCCCCGGGCCTGGGTCAGCGCGACGCGCCACGGGACCGGGTCGTCGGGGTTGAGTTCGGCGGCGGCGGAGATCACCGGCACCGCGTCCAGCAGCACCGTGTGGAACGCCTGGAACTGGTCGGCCTCGACGTGCCTGGCCCGGGCGCCCGTCCGTATCTTCCATGCCTGGTAGACGTACTGGTCGGCCTTGACCAGCACCGCGTCGGGGTCCTCGGGGGAGTCCTCCAGCCAGCTGTCGAGCCAGCCCGGGTGGTGCAGCGAGGCCCGTGCGAGCCGGGAGACGCAGGTGTCCCTGTGCTCCCACTGGGCGTGCTCGCGCGTGGCGGCGAGCAGCTCGGCGGCCGGGGCGTGGTGGCCCGCCGCCGCGGCGGCGAGGGCCACCCGCAGCGACGGGTCCGGGGCGTCGAGGACCACGGCGTCGTCCGGGGGCAGGCCCGCGCCTATCGCGTCGCTGTGGCGCAGTACGCGCGGGATGGTGAAGAGGGAGGTCAGACGCACGACGGCGGGTCCTCGTTCGAGGGGGTGGACGGGACTGGTGCGTGGGGAGACCGGCTGACGGTCAGGTGGCGGGCGCGCCCGCGGCCGCCGAGGCCTGTACCTCACCCCGGTGACGGATCTGGCGGAAGGTGAAGTCGGTCAGGTCGTCGCCGACCGCGTACACGTCCTTGGACGCCGTGGTCACGTTCTTCCCGCTGGTGAAGCCGCCGACCGTGAAGTAGGCGTAACGGCCGTAGGAGTTGGCGGTACGCCGGCACACGGATCCGCCGCGGCAGAAGGTGGGGACGCCCGAGCCGCTGAGGGAGGCGAGGCCGCCGGACGCCTGCTGGGCCGCCTTCCGGGCCTCCGCCTCGGTGCCGAACACCGCGAGTCCGATGGTGACCGCGATCCCGTCCTTGCTGTACGTGGCGCGGATGACCTGGTCGCAGCCGTTGCCGTCGAGGATCGAACCGAGGGCGCCCTGCGTCGTCGTCGCGCAGTTCGCCGTACGGGCGGTGGCGCCCTTGGCGTAGACGCGGTCGCCCATGGTCAGTTTCCTGCCGGGGAAGAAGGCGTCGACGGTGACCGGGCCCTTGTCCTTCTTCTCGTCGGCTATGTAGTCCTTCGGATCCGGCGGGGGCGGCGGTGCCACCGAGGAGAAGGAGGGCTCCGGGGAGGAGGTGTTCGAGGGCAGGTCGGCGGGGGCCGGCAGCTCGCTCGCGTTCTTGCCCGACCCGGAGGCGCCGCCCCCGCCGCTGGTCGTGATGACGGCCGTGGCCACGATCGCGGCCACGACGCCGGTGGCCAGCACGCCGCCGCCGATCATCAGCCACTTCCTGCGCCTGCCACGTGCGGCGGACGCATCCGCCAGCGCCGCCCAGTCCGGAGTCCGGCTCTCTCCCGGCCCCCAGGAGGGCCCCCCTTGCCCAAAGCTCATGCGGCGAATCCTAGACCGACCGTAATCCGGTTGGGCCAACGGTTCGCATGCCGTGACAATGCTGTGCATGGGACATCTTGAAGCGGGCCACCTGGAGTACTACCTACCGGACGGACGGGTGCTGCTCGGCGACGCTTCGTTCCGGGTGGCCGACGGCGCCGTCGTCGCCCTCGTCGGCGCGAACGGGGCGGGAAAGACCACTCTTCTGAAACTGCTCGCGGGGGAGCTCCAGCCGCACGGAGGCTCCGTCTCGGTGAGCGGCGGGCTCGGCGTGATGGCCCAGTTCGTGGGTTCCGTACGCGACGAGCGGACCGTCCGCGACCTGCTGGTGTCCGTGGCCCAGCCCCGGATCCGGGAGGCGGCGAATGCCGTCGACGCGGCCGAGGAGCGCATCCTCACAGTGGACGACGAGGCCGCGCAGATGGCGTACGCGCAGGCGCTGAGCGACTGGGCGGAGGCCCGGGGGTACGAGGCCGAGACGCTGTGGGACATCTGCACCATGGCCGCACTCGGCGTGCCGTATGAGAAGGCGCAGTGGCGCGAGGTGCGCACGCTCAGCGGCGGCGAGCAGAAGCGGCTGGTGCTGGAGGCGCTGCTCCGCGGTCCTGACGAGGTGCTGCTCCTGGACGAGCCGGACAACTACCTGGACGTCCCCGGCAAGCGCTGGCTGGAGGAGAGGCTCAAGGAGACCCGTAAGACGGTGCTCTTCGTCTCCCACGACCGGGAGCTGCTCTCCCGTGCCGCCCAGAAGATCGTGAGTGTCGAGCCCGGCCCGGCGGGCTCGGACGTCTGGGTGCACGGCGGCGGCTTCGCCACGTACCACCAGGCCCGCAAGGAACGGTTCGCGCGCTTCGAGGAGCTCCTGCGGCGCTGGGAGGAGGAGCACGCCCGGCTGAAGGCGCTGGTCCTGCGGATGCGGCAGCAGGCGGCGAACAGCCCCGACATGGCGAACCGCTACCACGCGATGCAGACGCGCTTCAAGAAGTTCGAGGACGCGGGACCGCCGCCGGAGCCGCCCCGCGAGCAGGACATCAGGATGCGGCTGCGCGGCGGCCGGACCGGGGTGCGGGCGGTGACCTGCACGAACCTGGAGCTGACCGGGCTGATGAAGCCGTTCGACCTGGAGATCTACTACGGGGAGCGGGTCGCCGTCCTCGGGTCCAACGGGTCGGGGAAGTCGCACTTCCTGCGGCTGCTGGCGGGGGACACGGTGGCGCACACCGGGGAGTGGAAGCTCGGGGCGCGCGTCGTGCCGGGGCACTTCGCGCAGACGCACGCGCACCCGGAGCTGCAGGGCAAGACGCTCGTCGAGATCCTGTGGACGGAGCACGCCAAGGACCGGGGCGGGGCCATGTCCGTACTGCGGCGGTACGAGATGGAGCGGCAGGGGGACCAGGCCTTCGAGAGGCTGTCCGGCGGGCAGCAGGCGCGGTTCCAGATCCTGCTGCTGGAGCTGGCCGGAACGACGGCGCTGCTCCTCGACGAGCCGACGGACAACCTGGACCTGGAATCGGCGGAGGCACTCCAGGACGGTCTCGAGGCGTACGACGGTACGGTGATGGCCGTCACGCACGACCGCTGGTTCGCGAAGTCCTTCGACCGCTATCTGGTCTTCGGCTCGGACGGGGTGGTGCGGGAGTCCACGGAGCCGGTCTGGGACGAGCGGCGGGTCGCGCGGGAACGGTAGGGTCGGCGCGTTTTGACCCGTCTGGGGCGGGGCGGGTAGTGTCGAGGACTGTTATGCGTATCGGCTTCGTCGTTCTCACGCGAAGGGCCCTTACGTAGGTTCTCTGGAGCAGTTACCAGTGGCTCGCATACGGGCAGCGTCCCCGGCATTGTGCGCCCCAGCTGCATGTCGCTTCAGAGGTGCCATGTGTCTGGACCTCATCCACTGAAGAAGCGAAGGCTACGAAGTGCGTACGTACAGCCCCAAGCCCGGCGATGTCACTCGCCAGTGGCACATCATCGACGCCGAGGACATCGTCCTGGGTCGTCTGGCCACCACGGCTGCGAACCTCCTCCGAGGCAAGCACAAGGCGATCTACGCCCCCCACATGGACATGGGCGACTTCGTCATCATCATCAACGCCGAGAAGGTTCACCTCTCCGGCAACAAGAAGACCCAGAAGATGGCGTACCGCCACTCCGGCTTCCCGGGCGGTCTCCGTTCGGTGCGCTACGACGAGCTGCTCTCGAAGAACCCCGAGAAGGCCGTCGAGAAGGCCATCAAGGGCATGATCCCCAAGAACACCCTGGGTCGTCAGATGATCTCGAAGCTGAAGGTCTACGCGGGCGACCAGCACCCGCACGCTGCGCAGCAGCCGGTCCCGTACGAGATCACCCAGGTCGCGCAGTAGTTCCGGCCTCCCCCCTAAGACGTAAAGAAAGATCTGAGGAGAATCGTGGCCGAGACCACTGTTGAGACGACCGCCGAAGACACGGCGGGCACCGAGGGCGAAGAGACCTTCGCCGAGGTGACCACCTTCGAGTCGGAGGTCCCCGTCGAGGGTGAGTACACCTCCGAGTCGCTCGCGGGCCGCTTCGGCGACCCGCAGCCCGCGGCCGGCCTCGGCCGTCGCAAGAACGCCATCGCCCGCGTCCGGATCGTTCCGGGCACCGGCAAGTGGAAGATCAACGGTCGCACCCTTGAGGACTACTTCCCCAACAAGGTGCACCAGCAGGAAGTCAACGAGCCCTTCAAGGTGCTCGAGCTCGACGGCCGCTACGACGTCATCGCCCGCATCTCGGGTGGCGGCGTCTCCGGTCAGGCCGGTGCCCTGCGCCTCGGCGTGGCCCGCGCGCTGAACGAGGCGGACGCGGACAACAACCGCGCCACGCTGAAGAAGGCCGGCTTCCTCTCCCGCGACGACCGTGCGGTCGAGCGCAAGAAGGCCGGTCTCAAGAAGGCCCGTAAGGCCCCGCAGTACAGCAAGCGCTAAATCGCCTGCTCGTCTGCTTTACACGTTCGCCCCGGCGGCACACCTCGTGCTGCTGGGGCGTTCGTCTATCAGCCCGCGCGGGCGTATAACGGCTTCAGACGTTTACACGTTTATAAGGTCGGCGGTTTCAGGCGCACCTTTCTTTGCTGTGTCTTGCCTCGCTTTGCCCTGTTTTCAGTACTTTGGTTTTTTGTGGTTTCGGAGCACCTTCGGAGGACACCAGTGGGACGACTCTTCGGCACGGACGGCGTGCGTGGCGTCGCCAACGCGGACCTGACAGCAGAGCTCGCGCTCGGGCTCTCGGTCGCGGCGGCGCACGTACTCGCCGAGGCGGGCACCTTCGAGGGGCATCGCCCGACCGCTGTGGTGGGCCGCGACCCCCGTGCGTCCGGAGAGTTCCTGGAAGCCGCCGTCGTGGCGGGCCTCGCCAGTGCCGGCGTCGACGTCCTGCGCGTCGGTGTGCTGCCGACGCCCGCCGTCGCGTATCTCACCGGCTCGCTGGGCGCCGATATCGGTGTCATGCTCTCGGCCAGTCACAACGCCATGCCCGACAACGGCATCAAGTTCTTCGCCCGCGGCGGCCACAAGCTGGCCGACGAGCTCGAGGACCGCATCGAGACGGTGTACGAGCAGCACCGAACCGGCGAGCCGTGGAGCCGTCCGACCGGCGCCGGTGTCGGCCGCGTCACCGACTACACCGAGGGCTTCGACCGCTACGTCGCCCACCTCATCGGCGTCCTACCGAACCGGCTCGACGGAATCAAGGTCGTCCTGGACGAGGCGCACGGCGCCGCCGCCCGCGTCTCGCCCGAGGCGTTCGCCAGGGCGGGCGCCGAGGTCGTCACCATCGGTGCCGAGCCGGACGGTCTCAACATCAACGAGGGCTGCGGTTCCACCCACATGGAGCTGCTGCGGGCGGCCGTCGTCGAGCACGGTGCCGACCTCGGCATCGCGCACGACGGCGACGCGGACCGCTGCCTGGCCGTGGACGCGGCCGGCGAGGAGGTCGACGGCGACCAGATCCTGGCCGTGCTCGCCCTCGCCATGCGCGAGTCCGGTCACCTGCGCAAGGACACCGTCGTCGGCACGGTCATGTCGAACCTCGGCTTCAAGATGGCGATGGAGCGGGAGGGCATCCAGCTCGTGCAGACCGCGGTCGGTGACCGCTACGTCCTGGAGTCGATGAAGGCCGAAGGCTTCGCGCTGGGAGGCGAACAGTCCGGCCACGTCATCGTCCTGGACCACGCCACGACCGGCGACGGCACCCTGACCGGACTGATGCTCGCGGCCCGGGTCGCCGCCACCGGACGTACGCTCGCCGACCTGGCAGGTGTGATGCAGCGCCTCCCGCAGGTCCTCATCAACGTGCCGGACGTCGACAAGTCGCGCGTGGGCACCTCGCCCGAGGTGGCCAACGCGGTGGCCCGGGCCGAGCAGGAGCTGGGTGACACCGGGCGGGTACTCCTGCGCAAGTCGGGCACCGAGCCGCTCGTACGGGTCATGGTCGAGGCCGCCGACCTGGAGCAGGCGCGCGCCGTGGCCGGACAGCTGGCCGACGTGGTGAAGTCCGCGCTCGGCTGACGCCCTCTCAACTCACCGACGGGCCCGGCCTCACGGCCGGGTCCGTCCGGCGTTGCGCCGCCCACAGCGCCTTCTGGACCAGCAGTGTGCAGGTCCCCGCCAGCACGATGCCGCCCAGGTTGGCCAGCAGCTGCACCGAGGACCACCAGGTCTGCGCGAGGTCCTGGTAGCTGAAGGCGACCGCGGCGTTGGCTGCGGCCGGCACCGTCGTCACCGAGATCGCCACGCCGATCAGTGCCCCGGACTTGGCCGAGGTCAGTGAGAGGGTCCCCGCGATGCCCGCGAGGAGCGCGACGACGAACGACATCCAGTCCGGGTGCCAGATGAAGCCGGTGTTGGGCCTGTCCGCCCTGACCATGCCCTCGGTGAACAGCCCGAGCAGGTCCATCAGCCAGGCGAAGCCCGCCGTGAGCACCATCGCCGCCGCGAAGCCGCCGATCAGCGCCCACAGGGACCGTGCGACCAGCCGGGGCGCACGCTGCACCAGGGCCGTCGAGATCCCGGCCAGCGGGCCGAAATCCGGGCCCACCGCCATGGCGCCCACGATCAGGACCGCGTTGTCGAGCATCACTCCGCACGCGGCGAGCATCGTCGCGACGGAGAGGAAGGCGACATAGGTGGCGCTGAAGGTCGACTCCTCGTGGGTCACCTCGGTCAGCTCTTCCCAGAGCACCGCGTCCGCGCCCTCGCCCGGCGCCGCACGCTCCGCCTCGTCCGCCTGCCTGGACAGCGTCAGGTTCATGTTCTCGACGGTGATCGAGCCGTCGTCGGCGATGCGCATCTCGCGCAGCGCGCCGATCAGTTCGTCGCCGGACTCCCGCGCCACGTCGCACATGACCACATCGCCCGCCGGGCTCCGCGCGGCACCGGTGAGCACCGCGATGTGCGCGGTGCCCACCGTCCGCTCCAGCAGGCGCACGACCTCATCGGTGCGTTCGGCGGGCACGATGAGGCGCAGATGCAGCACGGCGCACCCTTTCCCGGGTCAGAGTTTGCGCAGCGAGAGCCGCTGGACCTTGTGGTCCGGCCCCTTGCGCAGCACCAGAGTGGCACGGCCGCGCGTGGGCGCCACATTCTCCAGCAGGTTGGGCTTGTTGATGGTCCGCCACATGGTGCGCGCGTAGTCCAGCGCCTCCGCCTCGGAGACCTGGGTGTACTTGCGGAAGTACGAGAAGGGGTTCTGGAACGCCGTCTCGCGCAGTCTGCGGAAGCGGTGGAGGTACCAGTTCTCGATGTCCTCGGCGCGCGCGTCGACGTACACGCTGAAGTCGAAGTAGTCGGCGAGCCCGACCCTGGTCCGGCCGTCCTTGCCGGGCAGTGCGGGCTGCAGCACGTTCAGCCCCTCGACGATCAGGATGTCGGGGCGGCGTACGGTCAGCCGCTCGCCCGGCACGATGTCGTAGATGAGGTGGGAGTAGACGGGTGCCGTCACCTCGTCCTTTCCTGCCTTGATGTCGGCGACGAACCGGGTCAGCGCCCGCCGGTCGTACGACTCGGGGAACCCCTTGCGCGACATCAGGCCACGCGCCTCCAGTTCCTTCATCGGGAGAAGGAACCCGTCGGTCGTCACCAGCTCCACCCGGGGGTGCTCCGGCCAGCGCGCCAGCAGCGCCTGCAGGATGCGGGCGCTGGTGGACTTGCCGACGGCGACGCTGCCGGCGACCCCTATGACGAACGGGGTGCCGCGCTGCGCGCCGTGCCCGTTTCCCGCGTCACCCAGGAAGGTGTTCAGGGCGCCGCGCAGGCCGGACGTGGCCTGGACGTAGAGGTTGAGCAGCCGGGAGAGCGGCAGATAGACGTCCCGGACCTCGTCGAGGTCGATGACGTCGCCGAGCCCTCTCAGCTTCTCGACCTCCTCGGCGGTCAGCGGCAACGGGGTCCTGTCGCGCAGAGCGCTCCACTCCGCCCGTGTCAGGTCGACGTAGGGCGTCGGCGCGTGCTCGGTGCGGCGGGGGCTCCGTGCGGACGAGGTGATCACGTACTCATTGTTGCGGGAGTTCGAACGGAGTGGGGGGTGGAGTCGGTCACGTGGGCGACGGTCCTGGACACGGGAAGCCCACTCGTGTGTGGCTGGCCTACAATCTTTTGTACATGACCCATAAGCCTGACAGGAGGCGCCGGATGTCCGTGACCCAGATCGACATAGACGATGACGCACTGGAACGCACCATGGCGCTGTCCAAGGCCAGGACCAAGAAGGAAGCCGTCAATCTGGCGCTTCGGTACTACGCGGACCAGCAGGACCGTGCGGCGCGTATCGCCCGGCACTTCGACCGTGCGCGGCGCTGGGGAGCTGTGGAGGATGCCGAGCGCCGTCACCGCGCGGAGAAGGGCGATCGGTGATCTACCTGCTCGATACCTCCGGGCTTGTCCGGTTGCTCGGTGACAGCGAGTTGCAGTCCGCCTGGTATGACGCCATCTGTGCCGACTCGGTCGGCTCCTGCTATCCGCAACGCGCAGAGTTCCTGTTCAGCGCCCGGACCGGGGGCGAGTACGACGAGATCGTCGAGATGTTCACCGACCTGTATCCCGATGTCCCGGTGCCGAAGAGCGCCGGACGCTGGATCGGTGCGGTACAGCAGCGAATGGCCCGGGCGGGGCAGCATCGAAGCGCCTCGGCCGTGGATCTGATCATCGCCGCCACCGCTGCCCACCACGGGCTGACCGTCCTGCACGACGACGCCGACTACCGCACGGTCGCCCGGCACGCTCCCGACCTGTGGGAGCACCGCATTCAGGACACCGACTGACCCCCCCCGCCAGCCCAGGAGGGGGTGCGTGCCGTGGTTGACGTAGGGCGTCGTCTCGGTGCCGCGGGCCGGTTCTACCGGCTGTCCAGTTCCAGCCCGAGCGCGCGGGCCAGGGTGTCCGCCCTGGCGGCCGTCACCTGCTCCTGCTCCGGGGCGCGGAGCAGGGCGAAGACGCCCGGGCCGCGGTGGTGGGGTGGCAGGGGTTCCGGGCGGGGTATGACGTGCAAGTGCACGTGGGCTAAGCCCTCGGCACGAACTGGGCGATGTACGTCTTGGCGCATCCGTTCACGGTGCGCAGGGCGCGGGAGAGCCTGACCTGCCAGGTGCCCAGGGTGGCGGCCTCGGCGTCGGTGAGGTCGTGTACCGCCGTGAGGTGGCGCCGGGGCAGCAGGACCAGCCATCCGGGGAGCGAGGTGCCGGTGGCGTGGGCCACCCGCCAGTGGTCGTCCGATGCGGTGTGCTCGCGCGCGGGAAGGGTGTCGAACCGCGCTTCCATGGTGCAGGTGTAGCAACCCGGCGTCGTCATGGGGGGAGGAGCGTAGCGCCGGTCCGACGTGGCCGCCGCGTGGCCCACCCCTGCTGTCCCCCGCACCCGTACGGCCTTATGGTGCCGATATGTGCGGAATCGTGGGTTACGTCGGGGTGCAGTCGGCGCAGGATGTCGTTGTCGCGGGGCTGAAGCGGCTGGAGTACCGGGGGTACGACTCCGCGGGGGTCGCCGTCCTCGCGGACGGGGGGCTGGCCTCCGCGAAGAAGGCGGGGAAGCTCCTCAACCTGGAGAAGGAGCTCAAGGACCGGCCGCTGCCGGCCGGGAACACCGGGGTGGGGCACACCCGTTGGGCCACGCACGGCGGGCCCACCGACGCCAACGCCCACCCGCATCTCGACAACGCGGGCCGGGTCGCCGTCGTGCACAACGGGATCATCGAGAACTTCGCGGCGCTGCGCGAGGAGTTGGCAGGACGCGGCCATGACCTGGCCTCCGAGACCGACACGGAGGTGGTCGCCCATCTGCTCGCCGAGGCGTACTCCTCGGGTGGTGACCCGGCCGAGGCCATGAGACAGGTGTGCCGGCAGCTGGAGGGCGCGTTCACCCTGGTCGCCGTGCACGCGGACGAGCCCGACGTCGTGGTGGGGGCCCGCCGGAACTCGCCGCTGGTGGTGGGCGTGGGGGACGGGGAGATGTTCCTGGCTTCCGACGTGGCCGCCTTCATCGCGCACACGCGGGACGCGATCGAGCTCGGTCAGGACCAGGTGGTCGAGCTGCGCCGCGACGGGGTGTCGGTCACCGGCTTCGACGGGCGGCCCGCCGACGTACGCGAGTACCACGTGGACTGGGACGCGTCGGCCGCGGAGAAGGGCGGCTACGCCTCCTTCATGCTCAAGGAGATCGCCGACCAGCCCAAGGCCGTCGCCGACACGCTGCTCGGGCGCGTCGACGGCTCGGGCACGCTCCACCTGGACGAGGTGCGCATTCCGCAGGGTGTGCTCCGGGAGGTCGACAAGGTCGTCGTCGTCGCCTGCGGGACCGCCTTCCACGCCGGGATGATCGCCAAGTACGCCATCGAGCACTGGACCAGGCTGCCCTGCGAGACGGAGCTCGCCAGCGAGTTCCGTTACCGCGACCCGATCCTCGACCAGCGGACCCTCGTCGTCGCCATCTCGCAGTCGGGCGAGACGATGGACACGCTGATGGCGGTCCGGCACGCCCGTGAGCAGGGGGCGAAGGTCCTCGCGATCTGCAACACGAACGGCTCGACCATCCCGAGGGAGTCGGACGCCGTCCTCTACACGCATGCCGGGCCCGAGGTCGCCGTGGCCTCCACGAAGGCGTTCCTGACGCAGCTCGTCGCCTGCTACCTCGTCGCGCTGTACCTGGGGCAGGTGCGCGGCACCAAGTGGGGCGACGAGATCCGCACCGTCGTCCGTCAGCTCTCCGAGATGTCCGGCGCTGTGGACCGCGTCCTGGGGACCATGGAGCCGGTCCGTGAACTGGCCCGCTCCCTGTCCGGCCACGACACCGTTCTCTTCGTGGGCCGGCACGTGGGCTACCCGGTGGCCATGGAGGGGGCCCTGAAGCTCAAGGAACTCGCCTACATGCACGCGGAGGGCTTCGCCGCCGGAGAGCTCAAGCACGGGCCGATCGCGTTGATCGAGGAGGGCCTGCCGGTCGTCGTCATCGTGCCGTCCCCGCGCGGCCGTTCGGTGCTGCACGACAAGATCGTGTCGAACATCCAGGAGATCAGGGCCCGTGGCGCCCGTACCGTGGTCATCGCCGAGGAGGGCGACGAGGAGGTCGTCCCGTACGCCGATCACCTCATCAGGATCCCGGCTACGCCTACGCTGCTTCAGCCGCTGGTCGCCACGGTGCCGTTGCAGGTGTTCGCCTGCGAGCTGGCGACCGCCCGGGGCAACGAGGTGGACCAGCCGCGCAACCTGGCGAAGTCCGTGACAGTCGAGTGAGTTGAGTGAGCGCGTGATCATTGGGGTCGGGATCGATGTGGCGGAGATCGAACGCTTCGGCGCCGCGCTGGAGCGCACGCCCCAGCTGGCCGATCGGCTGTTCCTGGAGCGGGAGCTGCTGCTCCCCGGCGGGGACCGGCGGGGGATCGCCTCGCTGGCGGCCAGGTTCGCCGCGAAGGAGGCCCTGGCCAAGGCGCTCGGGGCGCCGGGCGGGCTGCTCTGGACCGACGCCGAGGTGTGTGTGGAGGAGAGCGGCCGGCCCCGGCTGGAGGTGCGGGGGACCGTCGCGGCACGGGCGGCCGAACTGGGCGTCCGCAGCTGGCACGTATCGCTCAGCCACGATGCGGGGGTGGCGTCGGCCGTGGTCATCGCGGAGGGTTGAGGGTATGCGACATGCCTACAGCGTCGAGACCGTACGGGCCGCCGAACAGGCGCTGATGGCACGGCTGCCGGAGGGGGCGCTGATGGCGCGCGCCGCCGCCGGACTGGCGGTGGCGTGCGGCGACCTGCTCCGGCGCAACGGGCGGGTGTACGGATCCCGGGTGCTCCTCCTCGTCGGCAGCGGTGACAACGGCGGCGACACCCTGTACGCGGGTGCCCGGCTGGCCCGGCGCGGGGCCGGCGTACGGGCGCTCCTGACCACACCGGACAAGGTCCACCGGGCCGCGCTGGCCGCCCTGCTGGCGGCGGGCGGGCAGGTCCTCGACGGCCCGGACCTCGGTGCCTTCGGCCCCGTCGACCTCGTCGTCGACGGCATCACCGGTATCGGGGGCCGCGGTGGCCTGCGGCCCGAGGCGGCGGAACTCGTACGGGCGGTCACCGGAGGCCACGCGCCCGTGCTCGCGGTGGACCTGCCGAGCGGGGTCGAGGCCGACACCGGCCAGGTGCTCGGCGCGGCCGTGCGGGCGGACGCCACGGTCACCTTCGGTACGTACAAGCCGGGGCTGCTCATCGACCCGGCCGCCGGACACGCGGGCGCGCTCCGGCTCGTCGACATCGGCCTGGCGGCGGAACTGCCCGCGCGGCCGGACATGGAGGCGTTGCAGTACGCCGACGTGGCCGCCCTGCTGCCCGTACCCGGCGCGGAGAGCGACAAGTACCGGCGCGGCGTCGTCGGAGTGGCCGCCGGCTCGGAGCGGTACCCGGGCGCGGCCGTCCTCGCGGTCGCCGGGGCGCTGCGCGGCGGCGCGGGGGCCGTGCGCTACGCGGGCCCCGGGGCCGAAGCGGTGATCGCGCGCTTCCCGGAGACGCTGGTGCACCCCGGCCCGCCGTCGAAGGCCGGCCGGGTGCAGGCCTGGGTCGCAGGGCCGGGCCTCGGCGACTCGTCGGAGTCGGCGTCGGCGGTGGCCGATGTGCTGGCCGCCGACGTCCCGGTGCTGGTCGACGCGGACGGGCTGCGGCTGATGGACGCCGGGGACGTACGCGCGCGGACCGCCGCCACGGTCCTCACCCCGCACGCCGGTGAGGCCGCCGCGCTGCTCGGGGTGGAGCGCGCGGAGGTCGAGGCCGGGCGGCTCGCAGCCGTGCGGGAGCTCGCCGCGCGCTACCGCGCCACGGTGCTGCTGAAGGGCTCGACGACCCTCGTCGCGGAACCCGGGGACACGCCCGTGCGGGTCAATCCGACCGGCACGTCCTGGCTGGCCACGGCGGGGAGCGGCGATGTGCTGTCCGGGCTGACGGGTTCGCTGCTGGCCGCGGGTCTGGCCCCGCTCGACGCCGCGTCGGTGGGCGCCTATCTGCACGGGCTCGCGGCACGCCGGGCCTCGGACGGGGCACCGGTCGCCGCGCAGGACGTCGCGGACGCCGTACCGGCTGCCTGGCGGGACGCGCGGGCCTGATCCAGGCTGGAAGCGGAGGCCGGGGCGACGGAACGGACGGTGATCGGTCGTGGGCAGCGGCAGCGGCATACGCGTACGCAGGGTGTACGACCCGCCGGAGGACGACGACGGCACCCGGGTGCTCGTCGACCGGCTCTGGCCGCGCGGCATCTCCAAGGAGCACGCGGCGGTCGACCTGTGGGCCAAGGACGCGACGCCTTCGAAGGAACTCCGCACCTGGTACCACGAGGACCCTTCCGAGAGCCGGTACGACACCTTCGTGGAGCGCTACCGCACCGAGCTCGGCGACTCCGCGCACACCGAGGCCGTCGAGGGGCTGCTCGCCCTGCTGCGGCAGGGTGGCCCCGTCACCCTCCTCACCGCCGTGAAGGACGTTCCGGCCAGCCATGTACCGGTCCTCGTCGACCATCTGGAGCACGCCCTCGACCACCGGTGACCGCCCACCGGCACAGAGATCGAGGGCACAGACGTACGGCTCTGAGACACTGGGCGCGATGAACGAGACAGCGACCCTGAGAGCCCGTGCCGAGATCGACCTCGCCGCGCTGCGTGCCAACGTGCGCGCCCTGCGCGCGCGGGCGTCCGGGGCGCAGCTCATGGCCGTGGTGAAGTCCGACGCGTACGGGCACGGAGCGGTGCCCTGCGCCAGGGCGGCGCGGGAGGCCGGCGCGGCATGGCTGGGCACCGCGACTCCGCAGGAGGCGCTCGCGCTCCGCGAGGCCGGAATCGGCGGCCGGGTGATGTGCTGGCTCTGGACGCCCGGCGGCCCCTGGCGCGAGGCGGTCGAGGCGGACATCGACGTCTCGGTGAGCGGTATGTGGGCACTCGACGAGGTCGCCGCCGCAGCCGCGGAGGCAGGGATTCCGGCCCGGGTCCAGCTCAAGGCCGACACGGGTCTCGGACGCAACGGCTGCCAGCCCGCGGACTGGCCCGCGCTCGTCACGGCCGCCCGCGCCGCCGAGGAGGCCGGCATCCTGCGCGTCACCGGTCTCTGGTCCCACTTCGCCTGCGCCGACGAGCCCGGGCACCCGTCGATCGCCGCGCAGCTGAACGTCTTCCGCGACATGGTGGCGTACGCGGAGAAGGAGGGCGTCCGGCCCGAGGTCCGGCACATCGCCAACTCCCCGGCGACGCTCACGGTGCCCGAGTCCCACTTCGACCTCGTCCGCACAGGCATCGCGATGTACGGCATCTCGCCCGGCCCCGAGCTGGGCACCCCGGCCGACTTCGGGCTGCGGCCCGTCATGACGCTCGCCGCGTCCGTCGCGCTGGTCAAGCAGGTGCCCCCGGGCCACGGGGTCAGCTACGGGCACCACTACACGACCTCCTCCGAGACCACGCTCGCCCTGGTGCCGCTCGGCTACGCGGACGGCATCCCGCGCCATGCCTCGGGCCGGGGCCCCGTTCTCGTCAAAGGCGCCGTCCGCAGGATCGCGGGCCGGGTCGCGATGGACCAGTTCGTGGTCGATCTCGACGGCGACGTGCTGGAAGCCGGCGCGGAAGCGGTGCTCTTCGGACCGGGCGACCGGGGCGAGCCGAGTGCGGAGGACTGGGCGGTGGCGGCGGACACGATCGCGTACGAGATCGTCACGCGCATCGGTGCTCGCGTTCCCCGCGTTCATCTCCACGAGGACTCCGGCCGGGGCTGAGCACGCTCCGGGCAGGGCGACCACGACAACGACGACGAAGGGGCACAGCACGGTGAGCGAGACCAGCGCGGAGGACGTGATGGCGACGGCGGCCGTCGCGGCGGCCGGCTGGCGCCGGGCGGGCGTAGCCGGGGCGGCGATAGGCGTCATCGCCGCGGGCGCGGCCGCGGGCGTCGCCGTCGAGCGGCTCACCGTGGGCCGGGGCATGCGCAAGAAGGCCCGCCTCGCACTGGACGCCTCCGGCCCGTACGGCTCGCTCCGCGGGCAGCCCGGCCGCGCGATCGCGGACGACGGCACCGAGCTGTACTACGAGGTCGACGAGATCGAACCGGACGGCGGCACGAATCGTGCGGGCGCGCGCTCGGGGACGGGAAGCCCCGCGGGCTCCGGACCGCGCAGGCGCAGGCTCTTCGGCAGCAAGGACCCCGCGCCCCTGACCGTCGTCTTCAGTCACGGCTACTGCCTCGGCCAGGACTCCTGGCACTTCCAGCGAGCGGCGCTGCGCGGTCTGGTCCGCACGGTCCACTGGGACCAGCGCAGCCACGGCCGATCCCAGCGGGGCAGGGCGCAGGCCGAGGGCGTCGCGGTCGGCATCGACCAGCTCGGCCGCGATCTCAAGGCGGTCCTGGACGCGGCCGCGCCCGAGGGCCCACTGGTACTGGTCGGACACTCCATGGGCGGCATGACGATGATGGCGCTCGCCGACGGGTATCCGGAGCTGATCCGCGACCGGGTGGCCGCGGTCGCGTTCGTCGGGACGTCCAGCGGCAAGCTCGGCGAGGTGAACTTCGGGCTGCCGGTGGCGGGCGTGAACGCCGTGCGCCGGGTGCTGCCCGGGGTACTGAGGGCGCTCGGTTCGCAGACGGAGCTGGTGGAGCGCGGGCGGCGGGCGACCGCCGACCTGTTCGCGGGGCTGATCAAGCGCTACTCGTTCGGATCGAGGGACGTGGATCCGGCGGTCGCGCGGTTCGCGGAGCGGCTCATCGAGTCGACCCCCATCGACGTGGTCGCCGAGTTCTACCCCGCCTTCACCGAGCACGACAAGAGCGGGGCCCTGCCCGCCTTCCGGGAGCTGCCGGTGCTGATCCTCGCCGGTGACAAGGACCTGGTGACGCCCAGTTCGCACAGCGAGGCCATCGCGGACGAGCTGCCGGACGCGGAGCTGGTCATCGTGCCGGACGCCGGTCATCTGGTGATGCTGGAGCACCCGGAGACGGTCACCGACCGGCTCGCCGACCTGCTCGTGCGGATCGGAGCCGTTCCGGCCGGGACGCGCTGATCCTCTACCGTTGGTCGACATGGAAGCAGCGCACAACGGCCCGGTGGCCGACACGGTCGCGCCGGGCAACGCACCCGGCACCGTCACCCTGGACGTCGCCGTCGAGTCCCCCGAAGAGATGAAGGAGCTCGGCCGTCGGATCGCCGGTGTGCTGGCACCCGGCGACCTGGTGATGCTCACCGGCGAGCTCGGCGCGGGCAAGACGACCCTGACCCGGGGCCTTGGGGAGGGCCTCGGGGTACGCGGTGCCGTCACGTCGCCGACCTTCGTGATCGCCCGGGTCCATCCCCCGCTGGGAGAGGGCCCCTCGCTCGTCCACGTGGACGCGTACCGCCTGGGCGGCGGTCTCGACGAGATGGAGGACCTCGACCTCGACGTGTCGCTGCCGGAGTCGGTGATCGTCGTGGAGTGGGGCGACGGCAAGGTCGAGGACCTGTCGGCGGACCGGCTGCGGGTCCTGATCGACCGCGCGGTCGGAGACACGGACGACGAGCGTCGCACGGTCACCCTGGTGGGGATCGGCGCCCGCTGGGCGGGCCTGGGTGCGGAGCTGGCCGCTCTCTGACAGCGGGCTCGGGCCGGCCCGGGTGAGGTGGCCTCCGCACACCCGGCTCTCCTACCGCTCTCCGGCCGTTCTCCGGTTGCTCTCCGACTGCGTTCCGACGCTTTCCGACAGGACGTCGGCAAAATGTTGCGCCGGGGAGCCCCGCCGTGGTCACATGGGACGCAGGGATTGGTTAGGTCTACCTAACCATGTCTCTCACCGAAGCCCGAGGAGGCATCCATGCCGGCACCCGAGCGTGAAGTGCACCCGCAGTCGCAGGCGGAGTCACCGTCGGCCTCCGCGGTGTCGATGAAGGACCTGCTGGCCTCCTGCGCGGCCGCGACGGCGGTGTCGACACCGCCCCGCGGCGAGCACACGGGCGAGCGTGAGCCCGACCGGGACGACGACGACCTGGGGACCGCCGAGGGGCGCGACGCGGCCTGACCGTCGGTCCGGCGGCGTCGGTGCGACGGCCCCCGGTCCGGGGGACAGCCCTACGGGACGACGACGACCTTGGCGCCGACCGTGGCGAAGGTCCACACGGCGTCACCGTCGGCCCGCTTCATCCGCACCCCGCCGGTCTTGGCCGTGGGGTCGGGGCTGGCCATCGAGTCGTCCTGAGCGGCGCTGAAGCCCACCACCACGTCGTCGACGCTCGCGAAGCGGACCACGTGTTCGATCAGGACGCCGTCCGAGCCCTTGATGCTGCCGGAGCGCGAGGTCACCCGGTACACGCCCGGCAGGGGGCTCACGGTGCTCGGCATGACCGTGAAGGTCCGGAGCGTCTTCTCCGCGTCGTCCACGATCCACACCCGGCGGTCCTTCAGCGCGTACACGACGCGGGCGCCCGTGTCGGAGTCCTCGGGGACCGCGAGCGGTTCCTTCGTGGGCTTCGGCTTCGCGGAGGGGGCGGCGGTCGGCCCGGAGGTCTGCGCCGACGGTGCGGCGACCGAGTCCGGTGCGTTCGCCGACGCCTGGTAGGCGAGGAAACAGACCGCGGCCACCGCCGCGGCAGTGAGCCCGGCCACGATTCCCGAGCTGCCCCGTGCCACCGTGAGGTCCCCTTTCACATGCTTCTGTCGCATGTCGTACAAGCATTTACGTCGTACACGCGTATACCCGGCGACGGTACCAGCAGCTGAAGGGGAGCCCGGGACGCTGCACGGGCCGCCGTGGCCGGGTCGGCGGAGCCGTAGGCTGTTTGTGTGCTGCTGCTCGCCATGGATACCGCCACGCCCGCCGTCACCGTCGCCCTTCACGACGGGGCCTCCGTCGTCGCCGAGACCGGACTGGTCGACGCCCGGAGGCACGGGGAGCTGCTGCTGCCCGCCGTCCACCGGATCCTCGCCGAGGCGGGTGTGAAGCTCGACGCCGTGACCGACGTGGCCGTCGGGGTCGGCCCCGGCCCGTACACCGGGCTGCGCGTCGGCCTGGTCACCGCCGCGACCTTCGGCTCCGCCCTCTCCGTGCCGGTGCACGGGGTGTGCACGCTCGACGCGCTCGCGTACGCCGCGGGCCTGGAGGGCGTCGAGGGCCCGTTCGCCGTCGCGACCGACGCGCGCCGCAAGGAGGTCTACTGGGCGCGGTACGAGGACTTCCGCACCCGGGACGGTGACCCCTCCGTCGACCGGCCCGCCGACATCGCGGACCGGCTCGGCGGACTGCCCGTCGCCGGCGCGGGCGCCCTGCTCTATCCCGAGGCCTTCCCGGACGCCCGCGGCCCGGAGCACGTCTCCGCCGGCGCGCTCGCCGCACTCGCGGCCGAACGCCTGGCCGCCGGGGCCGGTCTGCTCCCGCCGCAGCCGCTGTACCTGCGCAGGCCCGACGCCCAGGTCCCGAAGAACTACAAGGTGGTCACCCCCAAGTGACCACCGCGACCGCTGTGCTCCGTGAGATGCGGTGGTGGGACATCGCCCCCGTCCTGGAGCTGGAACACGAGCTGTTCCCCGACGACGCCTGGTCGGCCGGGATGTTCTGGTCCGAACTGGCCCGCGCCCGCGGGCCCCGGGCCACCCACCGCTACGTCGTCGCCGAGAACCCCGCCGACGGCCGGATCGTCGGCTACGCGGGTCTCGCCTCGGCCGGCGACCTCGCCGACGTCCAGACGATCGCGGTGAGCCGCGGCCGGTGGGGCGGCGGTCTCGGCTCCGAGCTGCTCACCGACCTGCTCCGGCACGCCACCGCCTTCGAGTGCACCGCCGTGCTCCTGGAGGTCCGTGTCGACAACACCCGCGCGCAGAAGCTCTACGAACGCTTCGGTTTCGAGCCGATCGGCTTCCGCCGGGGCTACTACCAGCCGGGCAACATCGACGCACTCGTCATGCGCCTGACCGTACAAGGAACAGAGACAGACTGATGGCTGACGAACCGCTCGTACTCGGTATCGAGACCTCCTGCGACGAGACCGGCGTCGGCATCGTGCGCGGGACGACACTCCTGGCCGACGCCGTCGCGTCCAGCGTCGACACCCATGCCCGCTTCGGCGGTGTCGTCCCGGAGATCGCCTCCCGCGCCCACCTGGAGGCGATGGTCCCCACCATCGAGCGCGCCCTGAAGGACGCCGGGATCAGCGCCCGGGACCTCGACGGCATCGCGGTCACGGCCGGCCCCGGGCTCGCCGGGGCACTGCTCGTCGGCGTATCGGCCGCCAAGGCGTACGCGTACGCGCTGAACAAGCCGCTGTACGGGGTGAACCACCTGGCCTCGCACATCTGCGTCGACCAGCTGGAGCACGGTCCGCTGCCCGAGCCGACGATGGCACTGCTGGTCAGCGGCGGGCACTCCTCGCTGCTGCTGGCCCCGGACATCACGAACGACGTACGGCCGCTGGGCGCGACCATCGACGACGCGGCGGGCGAGGCCTTCGACAAGATCGCCCGTGTGCTGGACCTGGGGTTCCCCGGCGGCCCGGTCATCGACCGGCTGGCCAGGGAGGGCGACCCGAAGGCGATCGCGTTCCCGCGCGGGCTGAGCGGCTCCCGCGATCCCGCGTACGACTTCTCCTTCTCCGGGCTCAAGACGTCCGTGGCGCGCTGGATCGAGGCGAAGCGCGCGGCGGGCGAGGACGTCCCCGTGCGCGACGTGGCGGCGTCCTTCCAGGAGGCCGTCGTGGACGTCCTCACCCGCAAGGCCGTCCGGGCCTGCAAGGACGAGGGCGTCGACCACCTGATGATCGGCGGTGGCGTCGCGGCCAACTCGCGGCTGAGGGCGCTCGCCCAGGAGCGGTGCGAGAAGGCCGGGATCCGGCTGCGGGTCCCCAGGCCGGGGCTCTGCACGGACAACGGGGCGATGGTCGCCGCGCTCGGCGCGGAGATGGTGGCGCGCAACCGGCCGGTGTCGGACCTGGGCCTCTCGGCGGACTCCTCGCTGCCGGTCACGGAGACCCACGTGCCGGGGGCCCACAGCCACGGCCACGACCACGTGCACGAGATCAGCAAGGACAACCTGTACTCATGACCGTCGCCCTGATGTGGGAGGCCCGCGCCGCCGAGGGCCGTGGCGCGGAGCTGCTGGAGTGGGCCGCGGCCCGGGCGGCCGAGCTGTCCAGGAAGCCGCTGCGCAGCGAGCTGCTGCGCGCACCGCAGGACCGGGTCCTCGTGATGACCTGGTGGGACGTGGGATACGACGAGCTGTCCGGGCTGCCGGAGCTCCCGGAGCCGGACGCCGGGCTGATCACCCGCCCGGTGCACCGGTGGCGCTTCGAGTCCCTCGGTCCTGCGGTCGGCTGAAGGGCGCCCGCGTGGCGCGTGTTCCGATGAGTTCCCCGCGCGCGGCCGGTCTACCTTGCACAGCGGAACGACGATGTTCCCCGGCGCGAGGAGAGCGGCCATGCAGAAGATCAAGCCCTGTCTGTGGTTCGACGACCAGGCCCAGGAGGCCGCGGAGTTCTACGTCTCGGTCTTCGGAGGGGACTCCCGCATCGTCGACGTCACCCGCAATTCCGAGGCGTCCCCGGGGGAGACGGGCTCGGTCCTGACGGTGGAGTTCGTGCTCGCGGGCCAGGAGTACCTCGGCCTCAACGGCGGCCCGCACTTCCACTTCAGCGAGGCCGTTTCGCTCAGCGTGGACTGTGCGGACCAGGAGGAGGTCGACAGGCTGTGGGCGAAGTTCACCGAGGAGGGTGAGGAAAGCATGTGCGGGTGGCTGAAGGACAAGTACGGCCTGTCGTGGCAGATCGTCCCGCGCGCCCTTCCCGAGCTGCTCGGCGGCCCCGACCGGGCCAGGGCGGACCGGGTGATGAAGGCCCTCATGGGCATGCGGAAGCTGGACGTGCAGGCCCTGCGGAACGCCTGAGGCGCGCCCCGCACGCCGTGCGCGGGCGGGGGAACGGGCGCACCCTGGAAGCACGAGTCCCGGGAGGTGACCGACATGATGGAGACCACGGTCGGATGGCACATCGAGCTGGAGTTCGAGGAGGACACCCACCGGACCCGCGCGGCCGCGATGGTGCGGCTGAGTGACGGGACCGAGGTGCGGGCCCACGGGTACGCCAGCCGCCACCCCTCCGACGCGGAGCAGCCCAGGGTCGGCGAGGAGATCGCCGGCGCCCGTGCGCTCAACGAACTGGCGATGAAACTGCTGACCAAGGCACACGACGAGATCGACGAGGCGTCCGGCCGGACCTCGTACCCGCTGACCTGATCCCCCGGACCGTTCCACCGCCCGAGGACGGCGTACGCGCTCGGTAATGTCTGTGGCATGCCTAGCCGTTCACCACTTCCCCCGCCTCCGCCACCCGCGGAGATACGCACGTGGCCCGACCGCGACGCACTGCTGAGGGACCGGGCGGTGGTCCTCGGCGAGCTGGTGAGGATGTTCATCGGGCCCGCGCGGCTCGGAGTGCTGCTGATGTGGACGGGGATCGCCGCACTCGGCTGGTCGCTGGTCGGATCGGCACTGCTCATGTTCGAGGACGCTTACGACGCCCTCGCCGTCGTCCCGGGGGTCGTCTGCCTCGCCGTGGGCGCCGCCGTGCTGGTCCCGGCGGCCGTGCTCCTGGCCGTCGGCGTGGCCAGGGACGTGCGGGTGCACGGACTCCTCGTGGAGTGGGGCGGACTGGACCACGACCCGGCGGGGGACCTGCCCCTCCGCAGGCCGCGGGCGAGCGTCGCCTGGCTCCTGACGTCGTTCGCGCTCTGCGCGGCGGGTCTCTTCGGCTGCGTGGCCGTCCCGGGGGCCGCGAGGGCGGGCCAGGAGACGTACGGCCTCGTGGTCTGGCTGATGGGGCTCGGGTTCCTCGCCTGGCTGGCCGGACTCACCGGCCTCGTCAAGGCGTTCGCCCACCGCCGCTGGGCGCTGCGGGTGCTCGTGGGTGCGCCGACGTGCCGGCCGGCCGGGGTGGACGGCTGATCAAGTCCCTTTCACCGGCTGACCGATGAGCATCGTCGGGGCCCCGGCCACCCGGGTCATGAACACGGTGGCCGCGTGCGGCCCCTGCAGCTTCATCTTCCGTCGCAACTCCTCCGGTTCGACCGGCGAGCCACGCTTCTTGACGGTCAGGACGCCTACCTGACGCTCCCTCAGCAGGGCTTTCAGCTTCTTCATGTTGAAGGGCAGCTGGTCGGTGATCTCGTAGGAGGCCGTGGCGTCGGACTCGTACGGCGTGTCGCTCGTGACGTACGCGATCGTCTCGTCGATCAGCCTGCCCCCGCAGCGCTCCACGATCTCGGCGACCAGGTGGGCGCGGATCACGGCGCCGTCCGGCTCGTGGAGGTACCGGCCGACGGGGCCGACCGGTGGTGCGGGGAGCGGGCCGTCCGAGGCGAGGGTCGTCCTGGACGGGAGCAGTGTGGCCCGGAAGGCGCCGGGGGTGAAGCCCTCGCCGAACCACAGCACCGCTTCCTTCACGTCTCCGCCGTCCGAGATCCATTCGGCCTCCGCCTGCGGCCCGATCGCCTCGTGGGGGACACCGGGGGCGATCTTCAGCGCGGCGCGGGGGGCCTTCAGTGCTGCCCCGGTCGCCCAGGAGAGCGGAGGCGAGTAGGCCTCGGGGTCGAAGATCCTGCCCCGCCCGCCGCGCCGCGCCGGGTCGACGAAGACCGCGTCGTACGGGGAGGTGTCGATCTCGGTGACGTCGGCGCACCGCACCTCGACGAGGTCCTGGAGACCGAGTGCCTCGGCGTTGGCGCGGGCGACCTGGGCGGTGAGCGGATCGCGGTCCACGGCCAGGACCGGGACGCCCGCCCGGGCCAGGGCGATGGCGTCACCGCCGATACCGCAGCACAGGTCCGCCACGCTGCGCACTCCGAGCCCCGCGAACCGCCCGGCGCGGTAGCCGGCGACCGAGGTGCGGGTCGCCTGCTCCACTCCGTCGGGCGTGAAGAACATGCGGTACGCGTCCGCGGCCCCGAACTTCGCGACGGCGCGTTGCCGCAGCCGCGCCTGGCCGAGCGCCGCCGACACGAGGGCCGCGGGGTGCGTGCGGCGCAGCCGGGTCGCGGTCGCCAGTTCCCGTGCGGGATCGTGGTCCCGCAGCTCGTCCAGGAGCGCGGTGCCCTCGGGGGTGCGCAGGGCGGCGAAGGCGGCGAGCGGGTCGGCGGGGCCGGCCTGACCGGCGGGGGGAAGGGCGTTCACGGATCCATTGTGAGCCAGCCGGGGGATGCGGCGGGCCCGTCGGATGTGTCGCCCGAGGAAGCCGGTGGCCCGGTGGCAGTATGCGGCGCCATGCAGCTAGTACGACAAAAAGAAAAATATGTCATGAAGCGTCGTAGAACGGCCTGCGCGGTCCTGGCCGCACTGTTGCTGGGCGCCGTCGCCTCCGGATGCGCCGACGGTGCGGACGAAGGGGCAGGGGGCCGGCGGAAGCCGGTCGAAGGGCAGGCGGGGGCGGCCGCTCCGGAAGCGCCCGCCGCGGCCGCGGCGAAGGCCGCGCGGCTGAAGCGCGAACACGCCGCCCGCGTCGCCGTGGCGAAGAAGTGGGGTCTGGCGAAGCTCCCGCTCGTCGCCCCCGCGCCGCCCGTGGTGAAGCCGCGCATCACCACCCGTGACGGGTTCGAGGTGGAGGGCGGGGAGTCGCTGCCGCCGGTCTTCACCACCGTGCCCACCAAGGAGCGGGTCGTCTTCCTGACGATGGACGACGGGGCGGAGAAGGATCCCGAACTGCTGCGGATGATGACGGAGCTGAAGATCCCGTACAGCGCCTTCCTCAGCGACTACGTGGTGAGCGACGACTACGGCTACTTCAAGGACATGCAGGCCAGGGGTGTCACCCTCAACAACCACACGCTCAACCACCGTTACCTCCCGGGACTCTCGAAGGCGGACCAGCGGCGGGAGATCTGCGGCGAGCAGGACAAGCTCGAGAAGTACTTCGGGAAGCGGCCGACACTCTTCCGGCCGCCGTACGGCAACTACAACGCCGACACCCTGCGCGTCGCCGGGTCCTGCGGCATCGAGGCCGTGCCCCTGTGGGCCGCCGAGGCGTTCCCCGACCACATGGAGTGGCGCGAGTGGGACCGGGACCTGCACCCGGGCGACATCATCCTCACCCACTTCCGGGGTGACGAGGACTGGGAGGGATCGATGCCCGACATGATCCGCCGCGTCATGAAGACGGTCACGGACAAGGGGTACGCCGTGGCCAGGCTGGAGGACTACGTCTGACGGGGCGGAGGGCGGGGTGTCCCGCGCGGTTGCTCCGTCACCGGAACACCGTGCCGGGCTCCCGCGTTGTCCGGGCGTGCGCGCGGTCCCACGACGCCACGCGAAGGTGGTGAATTGGCACTCCGCTTGACCGAGTGCTAATCCCGGTCATAGTCTCTGTGCTGGCACTCACCGATGGAGAGTGCCAGCACAACCGTGCGACAGGGCAGGTCCGGCACCCGCGACGACGGATCGGTCTGGTCGCCACCCCACAGACTGTTAAACCCCGTGAGATCTCCGAAGGGGGAGACCGGATCGTGTCGACCACCAGCTCCAAGGTTGCGATCAAGCCGCTCGAGGACCGCATTGTGGTCCAGCCGCTCGACGCCGAGCAGACCACGGCTTCCGGCCTGGTCATTCCGGACACCGCCAAGGAGAAGCCCCAGGAGGGCGTCGTCCTGGCCGTGGGCCCGGGCCGCTTCGAGAACGGCGAGCGCCTTCCGCTCGACGTCAAGACCGGCGATGTCGTTCTGTACAGCAAGTACGGCGGTACCGAGGTGAAGTACAACGGCGAGGAGTACCTCGTCCTCTCGGCGCGCGACGTTCTCGCGATCGTCGAGAAGTAGTTCACTTAACGTTTGCTTCTGTTCTGCGCCCCTGGCCCCCTGCGAAAAACTAGCCGGGTGGCGAGGGGCGCAGTTCGTTTGAGAGGACAGCTCAGCCCATGGCGAAGATTCTGAAGTTCGACGAGGACGCCCGTCGCGCCCTTGAGCGCGGCGTCAACAAGCTTGCCGACACGGTGAAGGTGACGATCGGCCCGAAGGGCCGCAACGTCGTCATCGACAAGAAGTTCGGCGCTCCCACCATCACCAACGACGGTGTCACCATCGCGCGCGAGGTCGAGCTCGACGACCCGTACGAGAACCTCGGTGCCCAGCTGGTGAAGGAGGTGGCGACCAAGACCAACGACGTAGCGGGTGACGGCACCACCACCGCCACCGTGCTCGCCCAGGCCCTCGTCCGCGAAGGCCTGCGCAACGTCGCCGCGGGCGCGTCCCCGGCCGCCCTCAAGAAGGGCATCGACGCCGCCGTCAAGGCCGTGTCCGAGGACCTCCTCGCGACCGCCCGCCCGATCGACGACAAGGCCGACATCGCCGCCGTGGCCGCGCTCTCCGCGCAGGACCCGCAGGTCGGCGAGCTCATCGCGGACGCGATGGACAAGGTCGGCAAGGACGGTGTCATCACCGTCGAGGAGTCCAACACCTTCGGTCTGGACCTCGAGTTCACCGAGGGCATGGCCTTCGACAAGGGTTACCTGTCGCCGTACATGGTGACCGACCAGGAGCGTATGGAGGCCGTCCTCGACGACCCGTACATCCTGATCCACCAGGGCAAGATCGGCTCCATCCAGGAGCTGCTCCCGCTCCTGGAGAAGGTCATCCAGGCGGGTGCCTCCAAGCCGCTGCTGATCATCGCCGAGGACGTCGAGGGCGAGGCGCTCTCCACTCTCGTCGTCAACAAGATCCGTGGCACCTTCAACGCCGTCGCGGTGAAGGCCCCCGGCTTCGGTGACCGCCGCAAGGCCATGCTCGGCGACATCGCCACCCTCACCGGTGCGACCGTCATCGCCGAGGAGGTCGGCCTCAAGCTCGACCAGGCCGGTCTGGACGTGCTGGGCACCGCCCGCCGCGTCACCGTCTCGAAGGACGACACGACCATCGTCGACGGCGGCGGCGACTCCGCCGACGTCAAGGGCCGCGTCAACCAGATCAAGGCCGAGATCGAGTCCACGGACTCCGACTGGGACCGTGAGAAGCTCCAGGAGCGCCTCGCGAAGCTGGCCGGCGGCGTGTGCGTGATCCGTGTCGGTGCCGCCACCGAGGTGGAGCTCAAGGAGAAGAAGCACCGTCTGGAGGACGCCATCTCCGCGACCCGCGCCGCGGTCGAGGAGGGCATCGTCTCCGGTGGTGGCTCCGCTCTGGTCCACGCCGTCAAGGTCCTCGAGGGCAACCTCGGCAAGACCGGCGACGAGGCCACGGGTGTCGCGGTCGTGCGCCGCGCCGCCGTCGAGCCGCTCCGCTGGATCGCGGAGAACGCGGGCCTCGAGGGCTACGTCATCACCTCGAAGGTCTCCGACCTCGACAAGGGTCAGGGCTTCAACGCCGCGACCGGTGAGTACGGCGACCTGGTGAAGGCCGGCGTCATCGACCCGGTCAAGGTCACCCGCTCCGCCCTGGAGAACGCCGCGTCCATCGCGTCGCTGCTGCTCACGACCGAGACCCTGGTCGTCGAGAAGCCGGCCGAGGAAGAGGCCGACGCCGGTCACGGCGGCCACGGCCACTCGCACTAGTACGCTCCGTACGCCGCCGAGGCCCGGTACCCCCGTCGCGGGGGCACCGGGCCTCGGTGCGTTCCGGAGACCCGGACGCGCTCACTTCGGGCCGTAGGTCCGGCCCGCGCGTGAGGTGACCGGGCCCAGGAGACTGCGGGGCGTCAGCTTCACCAGGCCCATCAGCGCCTTGTAGCGCGGGTCCGGGACCGACACGGACCTGCCCCGGGCCAGGTCCTCCAGGGCCGCGGACACCAGCTTGTCCGCGTCGAGCCACATCCAGTCGGGGATGTTGCCCGTCCCCATTCCGGCCCGCTCGTGGAACTCGGTCCGCACGAAGCCCGGGCACAGCGCCATCAGACGCACCCCCGTACCCGCGAGGTCCTTCGCCGCGCCCTGCGTGAACTGGACGACCCACGCCTTCGACGCCCCGTACGTCCCGCGGGGCAGGAAGGCAGCGACGGACGCCACGTTGACCACCCCGCCGCGACCGCGCTCCCGCATCGAGCCGGCGGCGGCCGAGGTCAGCCGCAGGACCGCCTCGCAGTGGACCTTCAGCATCGTCAGTTCATCGGCCACCGGTACGTCCAGGTAGCGCCCCTTGTTGCCGAAGCCGGCGTTGTTGACAAGCAGGTCGACCGGGCTCACACGGTCCGTCAGCCGCGCGGCGACCGCCTCGATCCCGGCGTCCGTCGACAGGTCGGCCGTCAGCACCTCGGCCTCGATGCCGTGTCCGTCGTGCAGCTCCGTGGCCTGGGCCCGCAGCCGCTCCGTGTCGCGGGCCACCAGCACCAGATTGTGCCCGTCACTCGCGAGCCGCCGTGCGAAGGCGGCACCGATCCCCGCCGTCGCGCCCGTAATCAGTGCAGTCGTCATAAGCGGCACGTTAGCGCCCGCGCGTGCGGCCGCCGGACCTGGCTCCCTCCGGCCACCCTGGTCAGCCGGGGTGCGGGACCGCGAGAGCCCTCAGGAGACGGGGTTCCTCCCCGCCCCGTACGCCCGCGCCGCGCGCAGCGTCTCCGCGTGCAGCGCGTCGCCGGCGACGAGCAGGCTCGGCAGCAGTTCCCGCTCCGTGGTCGTCGCCCGGAACTCCAGCGCCGCGGTGATGTCGTGATCGGGCACGTGCACCACCTCGACCGGGTCACCGGAACGGATCGTCCCCGGTTCGATCACCCGGAGGTACGCGCCCGTCGCCCCCTCGCGTGTGAACCGCTTCACCCAGCCGCGCTCTCCCAGGTGGCCCGCGAACGTACGGCACGGAATGCGGCCCGAGGTCACCTCCAGGACCAGCTCGTCGCCGATCCGCCAGCGCTCCCCGATTCGTGCCCGGCTCACGGTGAGCCCCAGGGTCGTCAGGTTCTCGCCGAACGCCCCGTTGGGCAGGGGGCGGCCGAGCTCCTTCTCCCAGGCGTCGAGCTCCTCGCGGGCGTACGCGTACACGGCCTGGTCCGTCCCGCCGTGATGCCGCAGATCGCACACCGCGTCACCGGACAGGCCGCTGCCGCCGCTGCCCTTGGGCCCGGGGTCGGTCACCGGCACGGGACCCGCGGCAGGCTGTTTGCCGATCCCGGTGAGGCCGTCGGTCGCGTGGGAGTGGGCGGAGGGCGTGGGACGGCCGAGATTCACGGTGAGCACCTTCATAGCCGGACAGATTAGCCGTCGTAACCTCAAAGCCGCGCCTGAATATTCGCCCCGCGCTGCAAGAGCCGCTTATGGTTGGAGGGTGATCGAAGCCCGTCATCTCCGTGTCCTGCGCGCCGTGGCCACCACCGGTTCGTTCTCCGCCGCCGCGCGGGAGCTGGGCTGCACCCAGCCTGCCGTCAGCCAGCAGATGAAGGCGTTGGAGGGCTCCGCGGGTACCCCGCTGCTGATCCGCACGGGGCGCGAGATGCGCCTCACCCAGGCGGGTGAGGCGCTGGTGCGCCACGCGTCCGGCATCCTCGCGGGGCTGACGGCCGCGGAGGAGGAGGTCGCCGCGATCGCCGGGCTGCGGGCCGGCCGGGTCCGGCTCGTGTCGTTCCCGAGCGGCAGCTCCACCCTGGTCCCCGGCGCACTCGCCGCGCTGCGCGCCGCGCACCCCGGCACCCGGGTCTCGCTCGTCGAGTCGGAACCGCCGCGCTCGGTGGAGATGCTGCGCGACGGCGACTGCGACATCGCGCTGGCGTTCCGCTACGGGACGGCCGGGGGTGAATGGGACGACCTGGTCGTGCGCCCGCTGCTCAAGGACCGGCTGACCGGCCTGGTGCCCGAGGGGCACCGGCTGGCGGAGGCGGGCTCGGTGGGTATCGGAGAACTGGCCGAGGAGCCGTGGATCGCCGGCTGCCCGCGCTGCAGGCGGCAGTTGGTGGAGGTCTGCGAGGACTCGGGCTTCACCCCCCGGATCGATTTCGCCACGGACGACTACCCGGCGGTGATCGGACTGGTCGGCGCGGGGCTGGGAGTCGCCGTCCTGCCCGAGCTGGCCCTCGAGTCCGTACGGCGCAAGGGCGTTCGCACCGTGACCGTAGAGCCGGCGGTGGAGCGTGAGATCGTCGCCCTCACCCTTCCCGACCTCGCCCGGGTGCCCGCGGTGGCGGCGACCCTGGACCAGTTGTCCCTGGCGGCCGCACGCTGAGGCCGCCGAGCCCGCCGCACTTGGTCCCACAAGCCCGGCAGCGGGCGCGCCAGAGCTGAGGAAACGTTTCTGCGTTCGGCGGGTCGCGTGTGTGTCAGGTGCGGTCCGTCTCCTGCGCCGGTCCTGAGTGGGCGGAGATCAGGCGGTTGCGTGCGCGGCCCATGAGTTCTTCGCGCTCGTCCTCGGTCAGGCCGCCCCACACGCCGTAGGGCTCCCGTACCGCGAGCGCGTGCGCCGCACACTCGGCGCGCACCGGGCAGCGCATGCAGACCTCCTTCGCAGAGGTCTCACGGGCGCTCCGGGCTGCTCCACGTTCCCCCTCGGGATGGAAGAACAGCGAACTGTCGACCCCGCGGCAGGCAGCCAGCAGCTGCCAGTCCCACAGGTCCGCGTTGGGTCCGGGAAGGCGGGAGAAATCTGCCATTGCGTGTCCCCTCGAAACCTTGCTGGTTCGGAAACGGCATCGTCGACCGTCGTCGTTCGTCCGTGGTTCGTCGATGGCCGGAGTCCCGACCGTACATCTACGGTGTTAGTAGATGTAAATATGACTGATTGCGAATCTAGCCTCAGACGCCCGCAAAAGGAAAGAAAACCCGCTAAATGGGGCAGGTTGCCGCGCGGGTGATCGGTTGAGGGGTGAATGACCCCGTGTCGCTCTTCTCCGTGTGCGGTCCCTCACTTAGAGTGCCGAACCGGGCGCTGTGGCCCGTAACTCTTTCGAGTGACCGTCGTTGTTGAGGGGGAGGCGGTTGACGGAGAACGAGCTCGGGCAGATGTCCGAGGGGGTCAACCGCACAGGTGACGACTTGTATCAGCCTGGAGGCTCAAGGTGACGCGCATCAGCTGCGGAGGACGGACATGACATCTGTCCTCGTCTGCGACGACTCCCCGCTTGCCCGAGAAGCGCTTCGCCGCGCGGTTGCGACCGTGCCCGGCGTCGAGCGCGTGACGACGGCGGCCAACGGCGAGGAAGTCCTCCGCCGCTGGGGGGCCGATCGTTCGGATCTGATTCTGATGGACGTACGCATGCCCGGCCTGGGAGGTGTGGAGACGGTCCGGCGGCTGCTCTCGGCCGACCCCGGCGCCAGGATCATCATGCTGACCGTCGCCGAGGACCTGGACGGCGTCGCGCTCGCGGTCGCCGCCGGTGCCCGCGGCTATCTGCACAAGGACGCCTCGCGCGCCGAGCTGCGCGCGACCGTGACCCAGGCCCTCGCCGATCCGACGTGGCGGCTCGCCCCGCGCCGACTGCGGTCCGCCGAGATGGGTGCGGCGCCGACCCTCACCGCGCGGGAGATCCAGGTGCTCGAAGGCATGAGCCACGGCCGGTCCAACGCGGAGATCGGTCGCGAGCTGTTCCTCTCCGAGGACACGGTGAAGACGCACGCCCGGCGGTTGTTCAAGAAGCTCGGTGCCTCGGACCGCGCGCACGCCGTCGCGCTCGGGTTCCGCTGGGGTCTGGTCCGCTGATGCCGTGGCGCGGCCGATAGCCGTGCGATCCCGTCCGCACGCCGGCGGACGGGGCGACGGTGGCGGCGGACCTGCGGCCGGGCCCTCCCCACCAGCGCTATGTGACGCTTCCCGGCCGATGACGCATCCTTGGGGTGTGGAGTTCCTCCGGGGACATTCGGTCGAGCGGAAGGGGAGGGCGCAGGACATGACATCCGGCGCACCCGCTCAGAACACTGGAGCACGTGCTCGCAGCGCCGACGACGCACCATCCGACGAACACGCCGCCCGTTCCGACGGGCCTGTCGGCCGCGCCGGTGCACCCTCCGATAACGCTTCGGTGCACAACTCCGGACGCGGTGCATCGGATCGGACGCCGTCAAGGCACCATGGTCCGATGCGCGAGGACGGGACGACGGTGATCGGTGCACTGGTGCATCGTGCCGTCGACGGTGACGCGCAGGCCACGCACGACCTGCTGGCCCACGTCCATCCCCTCGCCCTGCGCTACTGCAGGTCCCGGCTGAGCAGGCTTCCCGGTGATGCCCGTCACTTCGTGGAGGACCTCGCCCAGGAGGTCTGCGTCGCGGTGCTGATGGCTCTGCCGAGGTACAAGGACACCGGCCGCCCCTTCGAGGCCTTCGTCTTCGCCATCGCCGGCCACAAGGTCGCCGACCTCCAGCGCGCCGCGATGCGGCACCCCGGTTCGACGGCCGTGCCCTCCGACGAGATGCCGGAGCGGCCCGACGACTCCCTGGGCCCCGAGGAGCGGGCCCTGCTCAGCAGCGATGCGGCCTGGGCGAAGAAGCTCCTGGCCAATCTGCCGGAGAACCAGCGCGAGCTGCTCGTCCTCCGGGTCGCGGTCGGGCTGACCGCCGAGGAGACCGGGCAGATGCTCGGAATGTCTCCCGGCGCGGTACGCGTCGCCCAGCACCGTGCGCTGAGCAGACTGCGGGCCCTCGCGGGCCAGTAGGGAACGGTTCCGGAGGCTCCCGCTGTGTGGAGGAAGCCACAGAACCGCCAGGTGATCTTGATCGTGGAATGAGACACCCCGCGAGCCCGTTAGCATGGACATCCGCACCGATCAAGACCATTTGGGGAAGGTGTCATGACTGCATACGTCGACGGAGTGCCTGAGAAATTCGCAACGCTCGGGCTGACATACGACGACGTGCTGCTGCTGCCGGGCGCGTCGGAGGTACTGCCCAACGCGGTCGACACCTCGTCCCTCATCTCGCGCAACGTACGGGTGAACATCCCCCTGTTGTCGGCTGCGATGGACAAGGTGACCGAAGCCCGGATGGCCATCGCCATGGCCCGTCAGGGCGGCGTCGGCGTGCTGCACCGCAACCTCTCGATCGAGGACCAGGTGAACCAGGTCGACCTGGTCAAGCGGTCCGAGTCGGGGATGGTCACCGACCCGATCACCGTGAACCCCGACGCCACTCTCGGCGAGGCGGACGCGCTCTGCGCGAAGTTCCGCATCAGTGGAGTGCCGGTCACCGACCCCGCGGGGAAGCTCCTCGGCATCGTGACCAACCGTGACATGGCCTTCGAGTCGGACCGGACGCGCCAGGTGCGCGAGGTCATGACGCCGATGCCGCTCGTCACGGGACGGGTCGGCATCTCCGGCGTAGAGGCCATGGAGCTGCTGCGCCGCCACAAGATCGAGAAGCTGCCGCTGGTCGACGACGCAGGTGTCCTCAAGGGCCTGATCACGGTCAAGGACTTCAAGAAGGCCGAGCAGTACCCGAACGCCGCCAAGGACGCCGAAGGCCGTCTGCTGGTCGGCGCGGCCGTCGGCGCCAGCCCCGAGGCGCTGGACCGTGCCCAGGCGCTCGCGTCCGCAGGGGTCGACTTCCTGATCGTCGACACCTCCCACGGACACAACAGCAACGCCCTCGACTGGATGGCGAAGATCAAGTCGAGCGTCGGCATCGACGTCATCGGCGGCAACGTCGCCACCCGCGACGGTGCCCAGGCGCTGATCGACGCCGGAGTCGACGGCGTGAAGGTCGGCGTCGGACCCGGCTCGATCTGTACGACCCGAGTGGTCGCCGGCATCGGGGTTCCCCAGGTCACAGCGATCTACGAGGCGGCCCTCGCCGCCCGCGCCGCGGGTGTCCCCGTGATCGGCGACGGCGGCCTCCAGTACTCCGGCGACATCGGCAAGGCGCTGTCCGCCGGAGCGGACAGCGTGATGCTGGGCAGCCTCCTCGCGGGCTGTGAGGAGTCCCCGGGTGAGCTGATGTTCATCAACGGCAAGCAGTTCAAGTCGTACCGCGGCATGGGCTCGCTGGGTGCCATGCAGTCGCGCGGTCAGGGCCGGTCGTACTCCAAGGACCGCTACTTCCAGGCCGAGGTGGCCTCGGACGACAAGCTCGTACCGGAGGGCATCGAAGGGCAGGTGCCCTACCGCGGCCCGCTGGCCAACGTCCTCCACCAGCTGGTCGGCGGCCTCCGCCAGACCATGGGCTACGTCGGCGCCGCGACCGTCGACGAGATGGAGAGCAAGGGCCGCTTCGTCCGGATCACCTCGGCGGGTCTCAAGGAGAGCCACCCGCACGACATCCAGATGACGGTCGAGGCACCGAACTACAGCAGGAAGTAAGGCATCAGCGCAGGTGAGGGGCGGACCGGTGTTCCCGGGACCGCCCCTCACGCGTGCGTCGGGGATACTGGTCAGCGCAGACGTAGAGGAAAGGCCACACCATCGTGACTGAGATCGAGATCGGGCGCGGCAAGCGCGGCCGCAGGGCATACGCGTTCGACGACATCGCCGTCGTGCCGAGCCGACGCACCCGTGACCCGAAGGAGGTCTCGATCGCCTGGCAGATCGACGCCTACCGTTTCGAGCTGCCGTTCCTGGCCGCGCCCATGGACTCGGTGGTCTCCCCGCAGACCGCCATCCGCATCGGTGAGCTCGGCGGCCTCGGTGTCCTCAACCTCGAGGGGCTGTGGACCCGGCACGCCGACCCGCAGGCGCTCCTCGACGAGATCGCCGAGATGCCGGTCGAGACCGCCACCCCGCGCCTCCAGGAGATCTACTCCGCCCCCATCCAGGAGGAGCTGATCGGACAGCGCATCAAGGAGGTGCGCGACTCCGGCGTCGTCACCGCCGCCGCGCTGTCGCCGCAGCGCACCGCGCAGTTCTCCAAGGCCGTCGTCGACGCGGGCGTGGACATCTTCGTCATCCGCGGCACGACGGTCTCCGCCGAGCACGTCTCCAGCGCGGCCGAACCGCTCAACCTGAAGCAGTTCATCTACGAGCTGGACGTCCCCGTCATCGTCGGCGGCTGCGCCACGTACACCGCCGCCCTGCACCTGATGCGCACCGGCGCGGCCGGTGTCCTCGTCGGCTTCGGCGGCGGCGCCGCGCACACCACGCGCAACGTCTTCGGTATCCAGGTACCCATGGCGACCGCGGTCGCCGACGTCGCCGGGGCCCGCCGCGACTACATGGACGAGTCCGGCGGCCGGTACGTGCACGTCATCGCGGACGGCGGCGTCGGCTGGTCCGGCGACATCCCGAAGGCCGTCGCCTGCGGCGCGGACGCCGTGATGATGGGCTCCCCGCTGGCCCGCGCCACGGACGCGCCCGGCCGCGGCCGGCACTGGGGCATGGAGGCCGTCCACGAGGACGTGCCGCGCGGCAAGCTGGTCGACCTGGGCTCCGTCGGCACGACCGAGGAGGTCCTGACCGGCCCCTCGCACAGCCCCGACGGCTCCATGAACATCTTCGGCGCACTGCGCCGGGCGATGGCCACCACGGGCTACAGCGACCTCAAGGAGTTCCAGCGCGTCGAGGTGACGGTGGCGGACTCGCAGCACCGCCGCTGATTTCCCGCGCGGTACGCAGGACGGCCCGGACCAGAGGAATGGTCCGGGCCGTCCTGCGTGTGCGAGGTGTCAGCCGGCCTTCCTGGCACCACCGAACGCCGCGATCGGCCCGAGGAGGAGGAAGAGGTACGTCATGAAGTCGGACAGCTCCTTCCAGGCATCGACGAGGGCGCCGAAGCGGTCGAAGAACACCTCGGAGAAGCCGACTCCGTTGGCCTCCGCGACGAGCATGGCCATACCGATGAGCTGGCCGAAGAAGACGGCGACCAGGGAGAACACGACACTGGCGCCGAGGACGGCGGGGTTCGCGCCGCCGACCTTGCTCGCTGCGAAACCGATCAGGAAGCCGACCCCGACGGCCGCGTACCCGACCTCACGCTCGATGGACCCCGCCAGGACGCCGTACAGGATCGCCGCGACGACCGCCGTGCCGAGCGCGGTCAGCACGCCGAGGCCGATGCCGGAGCCGCCTCGGGGCTGCGGGGGCGTGAACGGCGCACCGCCGCCGAACTGCCCGGGCTGCTGACCCGCGAACGGGTTGCCCGTCGGCGTGCCGGGCTGCTGGTCCGCGTAGGGGTTGCCGGGCGTGGGCTGCTGGCCCGCGTACGGGTTGCCGTCGGCCGGCTGACCGCCGCCGTAGGGCTGCTGCGGCGGGTTCGGTGGCTGTACGGGCTGGCTCATCTGGGTGTTCCCCCTGGGACGGTGCGCACGAGTGTGCGAGAAGTGACGCCGCAGGCTAGCAGCCCGCGCCGACACGGCCCACCGGGAATACCGACGGGTTCGTCCCGGAGTGCGTCAGAGCCGGTGGGCGGCACCCGCCGGGGTGGCTCCGCGGGTGTCCAGGAGCAGTTGGGCCTTCACCGCGAGGCCCTGGAGGTCGTACGTGCGGTGGTGCTGGAGCAGCACCGTCAGGTCGGCTCCGGCGGCGGCCTCGTAGAGCGAGTCGGCACGCGGTACGGGCAGGTCGCGTACCCGCCAGTCCAGGACGTGGGGGTCGTGGTAGCCGATCTGGGCACCCATGTCCATCAGCCGGGTCGCGATCTCGCGGGCGGGCGAGGCCTCCTGGTCTGCGAGGTCCGGCTTGTAGGTGACGCCGAGCAGCAGGACCCTGGCCCCCCGGACGGACTTGCCGTGCTCGTTCAGGAGGGTCGCGCAGCGCTGGATCACATAGCTCGGCATCCGGTCGTTGATCTCCTTGGCCAGAGAGACCATGCGCAACGGGTGCCCGGGCGTACGGCTGTTGTAGGGGAAGTAGCCGGGGTCCACCGGGGCGCCGTGGCCGCCGACGCCGGGGCCGGGGCGGAACGCTTCGAAGCCGAACGGTTTGGTCTCGGCGCACCTGATGACGTCCCAGAGGTCGACGCCGAGGTCGTGGCAGAGCACCGCCATCTCGTTGACCAGGGCGATGTTGACGTGCCGGAAGTTGGTTTCGAGGACCTTCGTCATCTCCGCCTCGCGCGGCCCGCGGGCCCGGACGACCTTGTCGGTGAGCCGGCCGTAGAAGGCGGCGGCCGATTCGGTGCACGCGGGGGTGAGGCCGCCGATGACCTTCGGGGTGTTGCCGTACACGTGGGTGCGGTTGCCCGGGTCGAGCCGGCCGGGGGAGTGGGCCAGATGGAAGTCGCGTCCGGCCCGCAGCCCGGAACCCTCCTCCAGCAGTGGGCGTACGACGTTCTCGGTGGTGCCCGGCGGTACGGCCGACTCCACGAGGACCGTGGTGTGCGGCCGCAGCCGGGCGGCGAGTGCCCGGGCCGCGTCCGTCACGGCGCCGAGGTCGAGCGTGCGGTCGGGCCCCAGGGGGGTTGGGGCGCAGATCGCGGCGGTGCGTACGCGGCCCAGCTCGGCCGGGTCGGCGGTGGGCCGGAAGCCGCCCGAGACCATCCGGCGGATGTCGGAGGCGCTCAGAGATCCCTCGACCGGCGTACGGCCCGCGGAGAGTTCGGCGAAGGGGCGTGGGTCGGTGTCGTAGCCGACGGTTTGGATTCCCACGCCGACGGCTGCTTGGGCGAGAGGCAGGCCGAGGTGACCGAGTCCGATGACAGCGAGGTCTGCGGGCATGCGGGCCGTCCTTTCCCTAAGGCCAAGGGACAGAAAGTGCAACTGCTGTGGACAGCGCAATGTCAGACTAGGCGTAAATATGACCTATATGTCGCATTCTGTGACGCGTGTGGGGCGGGTGTTGTCCACAGGCGGTGGCTGAAGTCGTGGAGCGCGGACAGAATCGAGGGGTGGGCACGGGCGCCCGGCCCCCGGCCGGTACCTGCTCCCGTGCCGTACGACCCCCGACGCACCGGGACTACCGGGAGGCAGCAGTGAGGACAGCGACACTGGGACCCGCGGAGCGCGCCGAAGCGCTGACCGCGATGGCCGAGCGCGAACTGGACGTGCTGGTCGTGGGAGCGGGCGTGGTCGGCGCCGGGACCGTGCTGGACGCGGCCACCAGAGGACTCTCGACCGGGCTGGTCGAGGCGCGCGACTGGGCGTCCGGCACGTCCAGCAGGTCGAGCAAGCTGATCCACGGAGGGCTGCGCTATCTGGAGATGCTGGACTTCGCGCTCGTACGGGAGGCACTGAAGGAGCGCGGGCTGCTGCTGGAGCGGCTGGCTCCGCACCTGGTGAAGCCCGTCCCGTTCCTCTACCCGTTGCAGCACAAGGGCTGGGAGCGGCTGTACGCGGGGTCGGGCGTCGCGCTGTACGACGCGATGTCGGTGTCCTCGGGCCACGGCCGCGGGCTGCCCGTGCACCGGCACCTCTCCCGGCGCCACGCCCTGCGGGTCGCCCCCGCACTCAAGAAGGACGCCCTGGTCGGAGCCCTGCAGTACTACGACGCCCAGATGGACGACGCGCGCTACGTGGCGACCCTGGTGCGCACGGCCGCGGGATACGGCGCGCACGTGGCCAACAGGGCGCGGGTGACCGGATTCCTGCGGGAGGGTGAGCGGGTCGTCGGCGCCCGGGTGCAGGACGTCGAGGGCGGCGAGGAGTGCGAGGTCAGGGCCAAGCAGGTGGTCAACGCGACCGGGGTGTGGACGGACGACACCCAGGCACTGATCGGCGAGCGGGGACAGTTCCACGTCCGGGCGTCGAAGGGTATCCACCTCGTCGTCCCCAAGGACCGCATCCACTCCACGACCGGGCTCATCCTGCGCACCGAGAAGTCCGTGCTCTTCGTGATCCCGTGGGGGCGGCACTGGATCGTCGGCACGACCGACACCGACTGGGACCTCGACAAGGCCCACCCGGCCGCGTCGAGCGCCGACATCGACTACCTGCTCGAACGGGTGAACTCGGTGCTGAACACCCCGCTGGGCAGGGACGACGTCGAGGGTGTCTACGCCGGACTGCGCCCCCTGCTGGCAGGCGAGTCCGACGCCACCAGCAAGCTCTCGCGCGAGCACACCGTCGCCCACCCGGCCCCCGGACTCGTCGTCGTGGCGGGCGGCAAGTACACGACGTACCGGGTGATGGCGAAGGACGCCGTCGACGAAGCCGTGCACGGCCTGGACAAGCGGGTGGCGGACTGCGTCACGGAGGACGTCCCGCTGCTGGGCGCCGAGGGCTACCGCGCCCTGTGGAACGCCCGTGCGAGGATCGCCGCCCGCACCGGTCTGCACGTCGTCCGGGTGGAGCACCTGCTCAACCGGTACGGCTCCATGGCCGAGGAACTGCTGGAGCTCGTCGAGGCAGACTCCTCGCTGGGCGAGCCACTGGCCGGCGCCGAGGACTACCTGCGGGCCGAAGTCGTCTACGCCGCTTCGCACGAGGGCGCCCGGCACCTCGACGACGTCCTGACGCGGCGTACCCGCATCTCCATCGAGACCTTCGACCGGGGTACCCGCTGTGCCCGCGAGTGCGCGGACCTGATGGCGCCGGTGCTCGGCTGGGACACGGGTCAGGTCGAACGCGAGGTGGAGCACTACCGCAAGCGGGTGGAGGCGGAGCGCGAGTCCCAGCGGCAGCCGGACGACCTGACGGCGGACGCGGCACGGCTGGGGGCACCCGACATCGCGCCCCTCTGAACGACTCGGTGACGCCCGGGAGCGGGGCCGGGCCGGCGGGCCGGAACTCCGCCCCCGCAAGGCCCGCTCCGGGGCGCGCCCGAGGGGCCGGCCGCCGTACGCCCGTCCCCGTGCCGGGCGCGCGGAGTCCCGCGTCTCCGCACCCGCAGGGGGCGTTGCCGAGTGCCGGAAGGGCGGCCACAGGGACGTGGCCCGGGACGACGAACCGGGGGAGGTAGGGCGATGCGGTCGTCAGGTGTGGTTCGCTTGGCAGGCTCGCGCTTCCCAGAGCGAGCGGAGTCAGCACCGGCGGGGCGACGGGCAGCGCCCTGAATACCGGCGTGGCAGGGGGTTCCTTGTTCCGGCCGCATCACGGCCGACCCCGGACCCGGCACCACGACCGGTCCCGGGGTGAGGGACAATGAACGCTCTGCCAGGGCGGGTTGATCGCAGAGGGGACGCATGTCGGAGGCGGAGCAGTCGCGGGAGCCCCAAGGGGACAAGGACGGACGTCTCCTCGCGGGGCGGTACCGTCTCGGGGAGGTGCTCGGCCGGGGTGGCATGGGCACGGTCTGGCGTGCTGTCGACGAGACGCTGGGGCGCACGGTCGCGGTCAAGGAACTGCGCTTCCCGTCGGCCATCGACGACGACGAGAAGCGGCGCCTCATCACGCGCACCCTGCGTGAGGCGAAGGCGATCGCGAGGATCCGCAACACCAGCGCGGTGACGGTCTACGACGTGGTCGACGAGGACGACCGGCCGTGGATCGTCATGGAGCTCATCGAGGGCAAGTCCCTTGCCGAGGTGATCCGTGAGGACGGGACGCTGACGCCGAGACGTGCGGCGGAGGTCGGCCTCGCCATCCTCGACGTCCTGCGCTCGGCGCACCGCGAGGGCATCCTGCACCGTGACGTGAAGCCGTCCAACGTACTGATCTCCGAGGACGGCCGGGTCGTCCTCACCGACTTCGGGATCGCCCAGGTCGAGGGCGACCCCTCCGTCACCTCGACGGGCATGCTCGTCGGCGCACCCTCCTACATCTCGCCCGAGCGTGCCCGTGGTCACAAGCCGGGACCGCCCGCCGACCTGTGGTCGCTCGGCGGGCTGCTGTACGCGAGCGTCGAGGGCCGGCCGCCGTACGACAAGGGCTCTGCCATCGCCACGCTGACGGCGGTGATGACGGAGCCGGTCGAGCAGCCGGTGAACGCGGGCCCGCTTGAGGAGGTCATCTACGGCCTGCTGGCGAGGGATCCCGACCAGAGGCTGGACGACGCCGGGGCGCGGGTCCTGCTCAACGCGGTGATCAACGCTCCGGAGAAGCCTGTGGTGCCGCCGGCCGACTCCACCCAGGTCATGGCGTTGCCCACGATCGGCGACTCCACGAGCAACAAGAGCAACAAGACCGACAGGGGCGGCAGAAGCGGCAGGAACGACCCGAGGGGCGGCGGCGGGAAGGCCGCTGCCGGCGCGGCAGCAGCGGCCGCCGTGTCCACCCCGGCAGGCGAGGGCGGTGGATCGGGGGGCGCCGCAGGTCCGGGGCGTCCAGCCACCGCCGGGTCCGCTCCTGTGGGCGGGGCCCCCGGCTCCTCCCCGGCGACCGCTTCGGGCGGTGTGTCCGCGATCGCCGACGGCACCCGGGACCGGCTGCGCGGCGCGCTGAAGTCCGTACGCAACGCGAAGTCTCCGGCGGCCGCTGTTCCCCCGGGGCCCTCGCACGCCCCGGCCGCCACGGCGTCGGTGTCCGGCCCCGGCCGGCCGCCCGGCCGCCCGGCCGGGACCCGCGCGTCGATCACGGACGTCGTGCCGCGCCGCACGCTGGCGGTCATCGCCGGTGTCGTCGTGCTCGCCGTCCTCGGTACGGTCCTCGCGATCACGCTCGGCGACGACGGCGCGGGCAACGAAGGCGGCTCCAAGGGCGACACCGCCGCGTCCTCCGGTGCGACGGGCGGTGGCGAGGCGGCCACCGGCGGAGGCGCCGGCAAGGACGAGGACAGTGGTCCGCGGGGCGACGGCAAGGACGGCCAGGGGGAGGGCAAGGGTGAGGCGTCCGGCGACGCTTCGCCGCCCACGAAGAGCGACGATCCGACCCCCGACCCGGACGCGCTGCCCACCGGATACAAGACGGTGACGAACAAGCAGTTCCACTTCTCCGTGGCGATGCCCGGTACTTTCGGGTTCTACAAAATAGCGGGACAGAGCTCCGGCGCCATCTACAACGTCGACGGCGGGTTCCCGCGCATCCAGATCGACTACAACTCCTCGCCGAAGGACGACGCGGCCGCCGCCTGGGCGGCGGCGGTCGCGGGGACCAAGAGCTTCAGCAACGGCTACAAGCACATCGGGATAAAGAAGGTCGAGTACAACGGCTACCCGACTGTCGCCGACTGGGAGTTCACCCGCAATCAGAACGGCATGCGGGTCCGGGTCCTCAACCGGGGCTTCAAGGCCGACGCCACGCACGGTTACTCGATCATGATCAGCTGCAAGGCGGACGCATGGGACGACGAGGAGTGCAGGACGCTGCGTGAGACGGCGTACGCCACGTTCGAGCCGACGGACTGACCCGTCAGGGCGGGTGAATGGGCGGCCGGGTTGCCGTGACCCGGCCGCGCGGCCGGGACTTGCCACGTATTGTGAGAGACCGAAGACCGTACGGATCCGCAACGGCGGGTCAATCGCACAGTATGTGACCGCAATTGACGGAATGACGCGGTCTCGGTGACCGGGGGACAGCGCGCTCTGGGGAGGCGTCGTGGACGACTACGCGGGTCGGGTGCTTGCCGACCGCTATCGCCTTCCGCTGCCTCCGTCCGATGCGTACGAACTGGCTGAGACCCGGGCCTTCGACACGTACAGCGGGCAGGAAGTCCTGGTGCGGCAGGTCCCGCTGCCGGAGGTGGTGGACGCCGAGGTGCTCGACGCCGAGGGGCTGCCCTCGGCCGGGCGCGCCACCGGACGCACGGTGCGGCGTCCCACCGACCCCGCGGTCCGGCGGGCGATCGATGCCGCGCAGGCGGCGGCGCAGGTGCCCGACCACCCGCGCCTGGAGCAGGTCTTCGACGTGTTCGCCGAGGCGGGATCACTCTGGATAGTGAGCGAGCTGGTCGCCGCCCGGCCGCTTGCCGCGCTCCTCGCGGAGCGGCCCCTCAACCCCTACCGGGCCGCCGAGATCGGCTCCGACGTGCTCACGGCGCTGCGGGTGCTGCACGCGCACGGCTGGACGCACCGCAACATCACCGTCCGCACGGTGCTGGTCTGCGACGACGGCCGCGTGGTGCTCACGGGACTCGCGGCCGGTGCGGCCGAGGAGGCGCTGTGCGGATACGTCCCGGTGCCGCGGCCCGACGACGAGGAGGACGCCTACGGGCCTCCGGCGGTGGAATCGGGCCCCACCGGCCCGTACGAGCCGCCGGCGGTCGAGCCCGGTGCGCACGAGCCGCCCTCGGCCCAGCCCGGTAGCTCGGGCCCGTACGCACCCCGGGCCGTGGAGTCCGGCGTGTACGAGCCCCCCGTGCCGTGCGAGTCGGACGCCGCCCCGGCCGGGGCCGATCCGCTCTCCGTTCCGGAGACCCTGCCCGCACCCCGGGCGGCCACCGACGGTGTGCCGGCCCCCGGCGCCCGTGCCGAGATCGAAGTCGCGCCCCCGGCGCCCCCTGCCCTGCCCGCGGCGCAGCCCGGGGCGGGGAGCGCGGCTCAGCTGCGTGCCGCCCGCGCCGGGGCCATCGCGGCGTACCGGGCCGGTGCCCGTGCCGCGGCGGCACGCGCCGACGAGGACCGTAACCACGAGGACCGGAACGACGAGGACCGGAGTCGTGAGGACCACGTTCCCGAGGGCGGTCCCGACGCGGACGAGCGGGACGAGCAGGTCCTGCGGGATGTTCGGGGCGAGTGGGACGGGCGGGAGGAGCGGGGTGGACCCGCCACCACGACACCCGTTTCCGGACGGCCGCAGCTGACCGGAACCTGGGGCAGGGCGGCCGACGACCCCTACCCGTACGACGACGAGGACGACGAGGACGACGACGAGGACCCCGGTGGTCCCAGGCCACCCCGGCGTGTGCACCTCGCCGGCACGTGGGGCGACGGGCCCGGCGCCGGTCGGCCCGTGCCCGCGGGTGGCTCCGGAGGGCGCGGCGGTTCCGGCGAGGACGCCCTGCGCGCCGACTCCCGGCGCCTCGGCAGCGGGCCCCCCGAGCACCAGGACCGGCTGCCGCAGCCGGTGGCCGCCCGAGCGGCCGCCGGAGGCTGGGACGAGGTCGTCGCCGGACGGGGCGCCACCCCCGCCTACCGGGGCCCGGCGACCCCCCTCGCCGCCGAGCGAGCCCGCCAGGCCCGTATCGCCGTGGTCGGCGCGGTCACCGAGCGGTGGGCGCCCGAGCAGGCCGGGCCGGTCCACGACAACTGGCAGCTCGCCCCGCCCATCGGCCCCTCGACCGACCTGTGGGCACTCGGCGCACTGCTCTACCGTGCGGTGCAGGGGCACGCCCCCTATCCGGAGGAGAACGCCGCCGAGCTCGTCCAGATGGTCTGCGGTGAGCCGCCGGCCTTCGCGGAGGAGTGCGGCCCGCTGCGGCCCGTCGTCGAGTCGCTGCTGCGTCAGGACCCCACCGAGCGGCCCGACTTCGAGGAGCTGCGGGGCTGGCTTCGTTCCCTCGTGCGGTCCGCCCCCGAGCCGGAGGCCGGCGCCGACATCGTCACGATGCCGCCCGTGGACGCCACCCGCCTCCCGGTCGTGCGCCGCAGGGGCGAGCTGGTGCGCCGCCGCTGGGGCCGCGGCGGCGCGGCGCACGGCCGGCACCGTCAGGGGAAGGCCCCGCGCCCCGAGAGGCTTCAGCCGTACGAGCGGCAGCAGGCGCACGAGAGGCCGCCGGCCTACGAGAAGCCGCCCCGCGCGCCCCGGGTCCCCCGCGAACCCAAGGGGCCCAAGGTGCTGCGCGATCCGCAGCCCGGGGGCCGGGCGCCGCGGCGGCTCGGACGGCTGCTGCTGGTGCTGATCCTGCTGGCGATGGCGGCCGCCGTCGCCTACGCCGTGCTGTTCATGCCCGGGCAGGAGAGCGGTGCGGGGGCGGGGACGGCGCCCTCGGGCTCCGCCGCGCCTGTGGACCCGGACCCCGGCAGCAGTCCGCGCAGCCGTCCGCCGCAGTCCGCGGGCCCGTCGGGCTCCTCCGGCGCGGAGAAGCCACAGACCAGCCGCTCGGCAGCCGACCTCGCCCCGGGGTACAAGCTGCGCAAGGACGCCGAGGGCTTCGAGATCGGTGTGCCGGAGGACTGGCAGCGCAGTCCGGCCGGCGCCGACCGTCAGGTCCGTTACGGCAGCGACGGGTTCAGCGTGCTCGTCGTGCCCGGCCGGGACACCGTCAAGGCCAACGGCGGCGACCCGCTGGAGTACCAGCGGACGGCGGAACCCGAGCTGCAGCCCTTCCGGGAGTCCAGCTGGGCCACCTCCACCGGGCTGCGCCGCGTCGACGTCGGAGGACAGGCGACGGCGGAAGGGCAGTTCACCTGGCAGGAGAGTGACGGCCGCCAGGTGTACGTGCGCAACCAGGTCAGGATCGTGGACGGCAGGTACCACATCGTCCAGGTCATGGGTCCGGAGAACGAGCGGGACGAGGTCTCCGATATCTACGAGCAGGCCATCTCCTCCTACCGCACCGGTTCCTGACAGCGCGACAGCGGGGCGCGACAAGCATCACAGTGCGGTCTCGTGAGCGATGTGAGGTTCCGTGGCACCGCCTCCCGTCCGTAACCTGTCGTTCCAAGGAACGGGGCGAGGACACAGGTGGAACACGCACAGGGAACGGACGCGGGAATCGTACTGGCCGGGCGTTACCGCCTGGGTGACGTCCTCGGCCGCGGTGGCATGGGCAAGGTGTGGCGTGCTCAGGACGAGGTGCTGCACCGGACGGTCGCCGTCAAGGAGTTGACCGCCGGGCTGTACGTCGCCGAGGCGGACCGGGCCGTGCTGCACGCCCGCACGCAGAAGGAGGCGCGCGCCGCGGCACGGATCACGCATCCGGGAGTCGTCACCGTGCACGACGTCATCGAGTACGACAACCGCCCCTGGATCGTCATGCAGTACGTCGACGGCCCCTCGCTCGCCGACGCGACGAAGGAGTCGGGCGAGGTCGAGCCGCGCGAGGCGGCCAGGATCGGGCTCCACGTGCTGAGCGCCCTGCGGGCCGCCCACGGCGCCGGCGTCCTGCACCGGGACGTCAAGCCGGGCAACGTCCTGCTCGCCCGGGACGGACAGGTCCTGCTGACCGACTTCGGGATCGCCGCCATCGAGGGCGACTCCACCATCACCAGGACCGGTGAGCTGGTGGGCTCGATCGACTACCTGGCACCCGAGCGCGTGCGCGGTGGTGACCCGGGTCCGGCGTCCGACCTCTGGTCGCTGGGTGCCACGCTGTACGCGGCGGTCGAGGGCAGCTCGCCCTTCCGCCGCACCTCCCCGATCTCCACGATGCAGGCCGTCGTCACGGAGGAACCGCCCCCGCCGGTGCACGGCGGCGCGCTGGCGCCCGTGATCACCGCGCTGCTGCGCAAGGACCCCGCGGACCGTCCGACGGCCGAGGAGACGGAGCGCATGCTGCTGGACGCGATGGAAGGGCGCAGACCCCGTGCCGCGCAGGCGCACGTACCGACGCAGCGGGTCTCCGAGGACGACCTGCGCGCCTACCACTCCACACCGGACGGTTCCACCGCCCGGCTCCCGCAGCACGAGCCGCAGTCCCCGCCACTCGTGCCCCCGCACGCTTCGGCACCCACCACCCGGCGTAGCCGTGGCCGGTGGCGCACCGTCCTGCTGGTCGTCGCGGTGGCCGCCCTGATCGGCGGGGCTGCGGGCCTGGTCGCGATGAACGCGACGGGCGGCGACGCGGACGGGGGCGGTGGCGCGCCAGGCCCGGTCTCCGCCGTCTCCGGGGACCAGGCCGACGGCACGGGTAAGAAGGACGACGGCTCCACGGCGAAGAAGGACGACGAGCCCGCCTCCGAGAAGGTCCCCGACGGCTGGAAGCGGGTCACCGCCCCCGAGGGCTTCAGCCTCGCCGTACCCGAGGGCTGGGAGCGGCTGACGGGCAGCGACCAGATCGACTACACCCCGGACGACGGTGCGCACAGGCTCCGCATCAGCCTCGATCCGCAGCCTGACTTCGACAACTCGTACGCGCACATGCAGAGCATCGAGAAGGACCTGTCCGTGCGTCTGCCGGCCTATGAACGTCTGACGCTGGAGGAGATCGTCTTCCGCGACCGCCCGGGTTCCCGCTGGGAGTTCACCTGGGTCGAGTCCAAGGACCATCCGGGCCCGCGCCACGGCATCGACCAGATGTACTTCGCCGAGCCGGGCGGACCGGAGTACGCGCTCTACATGACGGGGCCCGAGGAGGACCGGGCCGAGACCCGGACGATCTTCGAGAGGATGCTGCGGAGCTGGGAACCCCCGGAGCGGACGGGCTGATTCCGTGCGACTGGACGTGTGATCCTCGCGGCGGCGGCCGAGCGGCTGAAAATTCACCGTTCCCGGGTACCCGATCCCGCGAACAGTGGCGGATCGCCCCTGATCAGCGGTTATGCAGCCAGTGATCACTGGCTGCATGGCCGGGCGTGGCAGAAGTCCCGGGCGGGGTCTGTGAAAACCTGTTACCCACGGGTACCCAAAGTGGGCGGGTCGACATACTCTCGCCCTCATGACGGACTCGCAGGCCTCCACGACCACCTCCGCCGCCTCCGGCACCCGCGTCGGCACCAATCCGGTGGCCGCCGCCCCGGCGGGCGCGCGCACCGCCGCCGACGTGGTCACACCCGAGGTGATCGCGCAGCTGACCCGTGACGTCGTCGGCTCCGGCCGCACGGCCAACCACAGCCCCTTCACCGGGGAGAAGCTGGCGGACCTGCCCGAGTCCACGCCCGAGGACGTCGAGGCGGCCTTCGACCGCGCCCGCGCCGCCCAGCCCGCGTGGGCCGCCACGCCGGTCCGGGCCAGGGCCGCCGTGCTGCTCCGCTTCCACGACCTGGTCCTGCAACGGCAGTCCGAGGTCCTCGACCTCATCCAGCTGGAGACCGGCAAGGCCCGCCTGCACGCCCACGAGGAGGTGCAGGCCGTCGCCGTCGCGGCCCGGCACTACGGGCGCAAGGCCGCCTCCTATCTCAAGCCGAAGCGCCACACAGGAGTCGTCCCGGCGCTCACGAAGGTCACCGAACTGCGCCAGCCGCGCGGGGTCGTCGGCCAGATCGCCCCCTGGAACTACCCGCTCGAACTCTCCGTCGGCGACGCGCTGCCCGCCTTCGTCTCCGGCAACGCCGTCGTGATGAAGCCCGACACGGAGACCGCGCTGACCGCGCTGTGGGCCCGTGACCTCCTGATCGAGGCCGGCCTGCCCGCCGAGGTGTTCCAGGTCGTCCTGGGCGAGGGGCCGGTCGTCGGCCCCGCGCTCGTCAGCCGCGCCGACTACGTCTCCTTCACCGGCTCCACCCGTACCGGCCGTGAGGTCGCCCAGGGCGCCGCGGCCCGGCTCGTCGGCGTGTCCCTCGAACTCGGCGGCAAGAACGCCATGCTCGTCCTGGAGGACGCCGATGTGGAGAAGGCCGCCGCGGGCGCCGTCCGCGCCTGCTTCTCCTCCGCGGGGCAGCTCTGCATCTCCATCGAGCGGCTGTACGTCCACGAGTCGGTCGCCGACGACTTCGTCGAGCGCTTCGCCGCCCGTACCAGGGCCATGAGGCTCGGCAACTCCCTCGCGTACGGCGCCGACATGGGCTCCCTCGTGGGCGAGCGGCAGCTGGAGACCGTCAGCCGGCACGTGGCCGAAGCCGTCGAGAAGGGCGCGACGCTGGTCGCGGGTGGCGTCGCACGCCCCGACATCGGCCCGCTCTTCTACGAGCCGACCATCCTCGACGGTGTCGAGGCGCCCATGGCCGTCTGCGGCGAGGAGACCTTCGGCCCCGTCGTCTCCGTCTACCGCTTCAGCGACGACGACGAGGCCGTCGACCTCGCCAACGCCACCCCGTACGGCCTCAACTCCAGTGTCTGGACGAAGAACGCCGGGCGCGGCCACCGCGTGGCCGCGCGGCTGCGGTCCGGCACGGTCAACATCAACGAGGGGTACGCACCCGCGTACGGCAGCGTCCAGTCGCCCATGGGCGGCATGAAGGACTCCGGTCTCGGCCGGCGGCACGGCTCCGAGGGCATCCTGAAGTACACCGAGGCCCAGACGGTCGCACAGCAGCGGCTGATGCCCCTCGCGCCGGCCTTCGGGATGGACGACGAGAAGTACGCCGCGTTCATGAGCCGCAGCCTCAAGGCGATGAAGGCCTTCCGGCTGCGCTGACCCCTCAGCGACCCCCTACCCGCCCTTTCCGTACCGAGGAGAGCCATGTCCCAGGACAGCCATGCCCAGAACCAGGCCGGCCCGGCGGCGGCCGACGACGCGTACGACTACGACGTACTCGTCGTCGGCTCGGGCTTCGGCGGCGCGGTCTCGGCCCTGAGACTGAGCGAGAAGGGCTACCGGGTGGGTGTCCTGGAGGCGGGCCGCCGCTTCACGCGCGCGACACTGCCCAAGAGCTCCTGGGACATCAAGAACTACCTGTGGGCCCCGGCGCTCGGCCTGTTCGGCATCCAGCGCGTGCATCTGCTGGGCAAGGTGATGGTGCTGGCCGGCGCGGGCGTCGGCGGTGGCTCCCTCAACTACGCCAACACGCTGTACGTGCCGCCCGCGCCGTTCTTCGAGGACCGCCAGTGGGCCGGCATCACGGACTGGAAGGCCGAGTTGGCGCCGTACTACGACCAGGCGAAGCGGATGCTGGGTGTGCGGCTCAACCCGACCGTGACCCCGGCGGACGTCCACCTCAAAGCCGTGGCCGAGACGATGGGCGTCGGTGACACCTTCCACCTCGCCCCCGTCGGCGTCTTCTTCGGCGACGGCCGGGACGCCGACGGCACGACGCGCACGAAGCCCGGCGTGGAGGTGGCAGACCCCTACTTCGGCGGTGCGGGCCCAGCCCGCAAGGCCTGCTCCGAGTGCGGTGAATGCATGACGGGCTGCCGGCACGGCGCGAAGAACACCCTCAACGAGAACTACCTGTACCTCGCGGAGAAGGCCGGCGCCGTCATCCATCCGATGACGTCCGTCGTCGCGGTCACGGACGGCCCGGACGGCGGCTACCGGGTGTCCACCGTGCCCACGAACCGGCGCCGCAGGGCGGAGCCGTCCGTGCTGCGCGCCCGCGAGGTGGTCATCGCCGCGGGCACGTACGGCACCCAGACCCTGCTGCACACGATGAAGGACGAAGGGCTGCTGCCCCGGCTCTCCTCCCGGCTCGGTGAGCTGACCCGCACCAACTCCGAGGGGCTGGTGGGCGCACAGACCAGCGACCGCCGCTACCGCAAGAAGCACGGCACCGCCAAGGCCGACTTCACCCGGGGTGTCGCCATCACCTCGTCCATCCACCCCGACGAGAACACCCACATCGAGCCGGTGCGTTACGGCAAGGGCTCCAACGCGATGGGCGCCCTGACCATCCTCCAGGTGCCCCACAGCACCCACCGGGTGCTGGGCTGGTTCGGCAACGTGGCCAAGCACCCGTTGCTCATGATGCGCTCGCTGTCCAACCGGCGCTGGTCGGAGCGGACCATCATCGGTCTCGTGATGCAGTCGCTGGACAACTCGCTGACCGCGTACCGGAAGCCCGGCGGCGTCGGCAAGGGCCTGCTCACCGCCCGGCAGGGCCACGGGGCGCCCAACCCGACCCAGATCGCCGAGGCCACCCAGGGCGCGACGCTCCTCGCCCAGGAGATCAACGGCTTCGCCGGATCGAACGTCGGGGAGCTGATGGGCACCCCGCTCACCGCGCACTTCCTCGGCGGCTGCCCGATCGGAGCGAGTCCGGCGGAAGGCGTCATCGACCCGTACCACCGGCTGTACGGACACCCGGGCATCTCCGTGGTCGACGGGTCCGCGGTCTCCGCCAACCTCGGGGTCAACCCGTCGCTGACCATCACCGCGCAGGCGGAGCGGGCGATGTCCTTCTGGCCCAACAAGGGCGAGGCCGACCCGCGCCCGGCGCAGGGCGCGGCCTACGAAAGGCTCGCAGCGGTCGAGCCGCAGGCGCCCGCCGTACCCGAGGAGGCCTTCGGCGCGCTGAAGCTGCCGTTCCTGGGGATCCCGGTGGTGCCCCCGAAGGCAGCCGCCGAGGAGGCGTGAAACGGGAACGCCAAGGGGCTGCACCCCCCTCCGAGTGCAGCCCCTTCACGTACCTCGCGGTGACGCGCCTTACGCGGCGGCGTCACCGTTCTTGCGGCGCCGCACGATGAACATCGCGCCTGCGCCCAGCACCACGGCCGCGCCGCCCGCGAGGGCGATCACCGGAGTGCTGGAGGACGAACCGGTCTCGGCGAGGCTGCCGGTGACCTTGGCGGTGTCGGCGGCCGGCTTCTTGCCGGGCACGGGGACCTCGCCACCCTCCTGGGGCTTCGCACCGTCGTCGCCACCGGCGTCGACGATCTGGAACTTGTAGGCCACGTCCTGGAAGCACGGGGCGGTCTCGAAGTCCTCGCCGAAGACGAGCCCGCCGCCGAGGCTGAAGCCGGCGCCCACCGGGGCACTCGCCGCCACCTTGAGGCGCAGGTCGATGTCGACCTCGTAGCCGGGCTTGATCTGGTCGGTCTCGCCGACGTACCCGGACGAGGTGCCGAAGTCCTCCACGTCCTCCCACGTGCCGTCAGCCTCGTTGAGGGCCTGGAGCTGGACCTGCTTCGTGGTGAAGAGCTGCGCGCCGGCCTCGTCGGCCGCGGCGCCCGCGAAGAACGCCACGTTCTTCACGGTCTTGTTCGAGTCGTTGTAGATGTTGAACGTGAACCGGTCCCAGCCGCTGCCCCGGACGATCTTGCCGGAGAGGCCGTTGATGCCGAGTTCGAGCGGGCGCGGCTTGCACTCGCCGAGCTCCTCGTCCTCGTCCTCGTCCTCGGTCTCCGAAGCGGTGGGTGTCGGCGTCGCGGACGGGCTCTCGGACTCGGTGTCGGTGGGGGCCGGGGAGGTGGTCTCCGGCACGGTGCCTTCGGACGACTCCGTGGCCTCGGGCGTCACGGACGGCGAAGCGGACTCGGTGTCCTCGGACGGCGGCGTCGCGGACGGCGTCTCGCTCGGCGTCTCGGTGGGCGAGGGCGAGGTCGTCTCGGTCGTCGTGGTCTCGGTCTCCGCGAAAGCGGCCGGGGCCGAGAGCAGGACGACCGGGCCTATGACGGCGGTGGCGGCAGCGAGTGCCAGGGTGCGGCGGAGCTTCATCTGGGGCCTCAGCGGGTCCGTGTACCGCGCGGGTTGCGGTACGCCTGAAAAGGAGTGAACGGGCCTGCCGTTGTGGGGTACGGAACGAGCCGTGGTGTTCGCCATGCATGACCTGTGAAGTGGGGGAACGGTTGTATCCGGCCTCACAGGATCTTTATGTGGCGCTCGCCACACTCCCGGGCCGCACTCGATCCACGCCTCCGCCCGGCGGGACTCCCGGCGCCGCCGCGAGGGCGGACCCGCACCGATTCACAGCAGCACCACCGGCACCGGCGGCGACACCTCGGACTCACCTCCGGTGCGCGGGACGGTGCGGTGGGACAGGGCCCGGGACACGGTGCGGCACGGCACCGGCGACGCGCCCGTTCCGGGCTGCGCGGCCGGCACGGACGGTGCGGGTCCGCCGGCTCCGGGACGACGGGGACCGGAGGCTTCCTCGCGGCCACGAGGCGGTCGCGGGCATGGTCGGCGCCGCGCCGAGCGGGGGCCGAGGGCCGTCGTCATGACGGCCCGAGTGGCGGCCGGTCCCCGGGCGTCCCCGGGGCCGGCCGCACACGGGTGACCGGGAGGCTGTCCCCTGCCGACCGGTCACACACGCCGGGCCGTGGTCCCACGACGTACTTGCGGTACGTCACACGTTCCGGCGGAGCCACACGTGGATTCCCACCGTTGCCACCCCTGGCTGGCGCGGACACCGGGACCAACGAAGCCGTCCGGGACCCGGTCACGCGCCGTACGGGTGAGACCCGGCCCGAACGGGGGTGCGGCCGTACAGCCTTCCCGTACGTCGCACCCGGCCGTTTCCCGTACGTCACACCCGGCCGCGGCACAGCTCCAGCAGCGTCATGGCGAGGGCCGTGCCCGGCTTGCCCAGGGCGTCGCTGTAGTGGCTGAGGACGTCCATCTCGCGGGAGAGGTTCACCCGGCGGCCCCCGGACGTGATCCTCGCCTCCTGGATGACCGCCGAGACGGCCATCCGTTCCTGGACGAGGCCGATGATCCGGTCGTCCAGCGCGTCGATGCGCGTCCGGGCGCCCCCGATCAGGGACGCGGCCTCGTCGGTGTGCGCGCCGGTCCGTTCGGCGGCCGTCTTCGTGGGTGCGGTGCTGTTCATCTGTGGCTCCTGGTGGGCTGAGGCCCCCGGAGCTACCGGCCCGGAACGCCAGAACGCCCCGGGCTTGTGAGCCCGGGGCGCCTGGAGAAGTTGCTTGTCAGTTGCTCAAGCAGCACGACCATGGCAGCCGGCGGGCCGGATGCCATAGGTAAAGACGAAGATCGTGTGCTGACGCATGGGGCAAGTATGGCCCCCGCCGCGGAGCCGGTCCACGCAGGGCCCGGATGGTGAGACGGGAGCCCGGCGGGGCGATGTCCCACGGCCGGTAGAATTGGGTGGACCGACCCCTCTCCACCGCCGGAAGGCCGCCCCAGTGCCAGCAGCACCCCCCGCCGCCCCCGACACCGCGACCGACGTCGTCCTGGTTGTCGACTTCGGCGCCCAGTACGCCCAGCTCATCGCCCGCCGTGTCCGTGAGGCCCGGGTCTACAGCGAGATCGTCCCGTCCACCATGCCGGTGGCCGAGATGCTGGCCAGGAACCCCCGGGCGATCATCCTGTCCGGCGGCCCGTCCTCGGTGTACGCGGAGGGCGCGCCCAGCATCGACCGCGCGCTGTTCGAGGCCGGTGTCCCGGTCTTCGGCATGTGCTACGGCTTCCAGCTGATGGCCACCACCCTCGGCGGCACGGTCGACGACAACGGCGCACGCGAGTACGGCCGCACCTCCCTCGCCGTCTCCAAGGCGGGCTCCACCCTCTTCGAGGGCACGCCCACCGAGCAGCCGGTGTGGATGTCGCACGGCGACGCCTGCTCCGCCGCCCCCGAGGGCTTCACCGTGACCGCGTCCACGGACGTCGTCCCGGTCGCCGCCTTCGAGAACGACGAGAAGAAGCTCTACGGCGTCCAGTACCACCCGGAGGTCATGCACTCGACCTTCGGCCAGCAGGTCCTGGAGCACTTCCTCTACCGCGGCGCGGGCATCGAGCCGACCTGGACGACCACCAACGTCGTCGAGGAGCAGATCGCCCTGATCCGCGAGCAGGTCGGCGACAAGCGCGCGATCTGCGGCCTCTCCGGCGGCGTGGACTCCGCGGTAGCCGCGGCCCTCGTGCAGAAGGCCATCGGTTCCCAGCTCACCTGCGTGTACGTCGACCACGGTCTGATGCGCAAGGGCGAGACCGAGCAGGTCGAGAAGGACTTCGTCGCCGCGACCGGTGCGAAGCTGAAGGTCGTCGACGCGGAGAAGCGCTTCCTCGACGCCCTGGCCGGGGTCTCCGACCCGGAGCAGAAGCGGAAGATCATCGGCCGCGAGTTCATCCGCGTCTTCGAGCAGGCCCAGCTGGAGATCCTCCAGGAGGAGGGCCCCGAGGTCGCCTTCCTCGTCCAGGGCACCCTGTACCCGGACGTCGTCGAGTCCGGCGGCGGCACCGGCACCGCCAACATCAAGTCCCACCACAACGTGGGCGGGCTCCCCGACGACATCGAGTTCCAGCTCGTCGAGCCGCTGCGCCAGCTGTTCAAGGACGAGGTCCGGATGGTCGGCCAGGAGCTCGGCCTGCCCGAGGAGATCGTCCAGCGCCAGCCGTTCCCCGGCCCCGGCCTCGGCATCCGCATCGTCGGCGACGTCACCAAGGAGCGGCTCGACCTGCTGCGCGAGGCCGACGCCATCGCCCGCGAGGAGCTGACCGCCGCCGGCCTGGACCGCGACATCTGGCAGTGCCCCGTGGTCCTGCTCGCGGACGTCCGCAGCGTCGGCGTCCAGGGTGACGGCCGCACCTACGGCCACCCGATCGTGCTGCGCCCGGTCTCCTCCGAGGACGCCATGACGGCCGACTGGTCGCGCCTGCCGTACGAGACGCTGGCGAAGATCTCGACCCGCATCACCAACGAGGTCGCCGAGGTCAACCGCGTGGTGCTCGACGTGACGAGCAAGCCGCCGGGGACGATCGAGTGGGAGTGACCCCTGCTCCCTGAGGTCAATGCCGATGCCGTCGCTCATTCGTTTGGGCGGCGGCATCGTCGTATCCGCTGGGTACGCTGGCTGAGGAGACGAGACTCAGCCAAATGGGAGCCATCATGAGTGCCGCACCCGACGACGATCTGGCCGAGCACTACCACTACCCCGTCCCCCCGCCCCAGGGCTGGGTGGCGGAGGATCTCGATCTGCTTCCGGACCTGCCGCGGCACACAGAGCTGATCGACGGGAGTCTCGTCTTCGTGAGTCCGCAGCGGAAGTTCCACACGCGCGTGATGTGGTTGCTGGAGAGGGCGCTGCTGGCGCACCTCCCGACCGGCCTGGACGTAGACCGGGAGATGGGCATCAGGCTCGACAGCAGCAACAGACCGGAGCCGGATCTGCTGGTCTACCGCGCTGAGGCGGACACGGGTGCCGATCAGACGTGGTACGCCCCGGAGGACGTCGTCCTGGCCGTCGAAGTGGTGTCGCCCGATTCCGTCGGCCGGGACCGTGACGTCAAACCACGGAAGTACGCGGCTGCTGGGATCGGACACTTCTGGCGGGTCGAGGCGAACGACGACGGCTTGCCCATCGTGTACGTCTACGAACTCGACCCCGCGCTCAAGGCCTACACGCCGACAGGAATCCATCACAACAAGCTCAGGCTGGATGTGCCGTTCCCGGTCGAGGCTGACCTCACGGAGGTCTACAACCGGGGCCGGTGACCGGGGGCGGTAAAACGCCTGGCCCGTCGGGGAGCTGCCGTGCCAGGCTGAGGCGCATGTCAGCCGAAGAAGTCCGCGCGCTCATGTCCGCCCCCGGCAACGACAGCCTGATCTGGAACACCCCGCTGTCCGAGGCGCATGCCGCCCAGTTGGTCGCCGCCTGCTCGCCGGCCCCCGGCGCGCGGATCGCCGACTTCGGCAGTGGCTGGGGCGAGCTGCTGATGCGCCTGGTCGAAACGGCGCCCGGATCCACCGGGGACGGTGTCGAGACGGACCCGGACGCCGTCGCGCGGGGGGTGCGGCTCGCGGAGGGGCGGGGGATCGGTGACCGGGTGAGGTTCCACGAGGTCCCGGCGGCGGAATACCCGGGCGAGGACTACGACCTGGCCGTCTGCATCGGTTCCTCGCATGCCTGGCCCGGCGGTACCCCGGAGGCGCTGAAAGCCCTGAAGGCAGCCGTACGCCCCGGCGGCCGGGTGCTGTTCGGCGACGGGTTCTGGGAGCGGGAGCCCTCGCCCGCCGCGCTGGAGGGCCTCGGCGCGGAACCTGACGACTTCGGCTCGCTCCTGCAACTGGTCCGGCAGGCGGAGGCCGCAGGTCTCAGGCCGCTCCAGGTGACCGTCGCCGACCAGCGCGAGTGGGACCTCTTCGAGTCCGCCGCCAACATCGGGCGCGGGGAGCGCTGGGCGCCGGCCAACGCGGGGCACCGGCTGCACGCCGCGGTGACCGAGGCCGTCGACGCGCGCCGCACCGGCTACTACGGCGGGTACCGGGGGACGCTGGGCCTCGCCTACCTCGTCCTCAGCGCCTGAGAATCGCACATTTCAGCGACACGCGCCCCCGGTCCGCCCCGATGCGGTGGGGGGCCGCTCCGTACGGCACAATTCGTAGAAATAAACGGCGAGTTGGTTCGATCAGGGCGGGAAAGGGCGGCGTTCTCCGTGGCGTTGGACGAGGCGAGGGCGAAGAGCACGCACGGCGGTGGCTGTACGTGCGGCGACTGCCCGCACGGAGCACGTGAAGGCCACCGGCGGGCGGTGGCCGCCTTCCTCACCAAGCGGGATGAACTCGCCGCCGGGCAGGGACTGCCCGGCGCGGTCGCGCAGTCCGTCTCCGCGTCCCGGCAGTGGGTGTCGGACGAACTGACCGAGTCGGCCCGTGCCGTCGCCGAACGCAGCCGCGAGGCCGGTGACGCCTGGCTCCACACCCTCTGGCTGCGCACCCTGACCGTGGTCTGGGGCGGTGTCGTCCTGCTGCTCGTCGGCGAGGCCGTGACCGCCATCGGGGCCGGCTGGTCCACGGCCCGCACCGCGGGCCTGATCGCCGCATGCGTGACCGGGGGCCTGCTGACCGGCGCCGCCCGCGTCCACCGGGCACGCGGCGGCCTCCTCGCCCCGCTGATCGGCGAGGACAACCGGCTCTCCACCTCGCGCACCGTCGCCGCCTCCTGGGTGCTGCTCGCGGTCTTCGCCGTCCTCGTCCTCGCGCTGCAACTGGCCGGGGCGTCCGACCACGCGGACCGTGACGCGCTGATCGAGGGCCTGGACCTGGTCCGCTCGGTCGGCATCCTGACGGTGCTCGCGCTGGTGTGCGCCGTCGCCGTCGTCGTACGCCGGGTGGTGACGGTCCGTGTGCTGTCCCAGCGGCTGCAGAAGCTCCGCGCCGACCGGCCGCGCGCCGCCGACCTGCTGACCGACGACTCCGGGCGAGGCAGCTTCACCGATGTGCAGTACGTGCTGGTCAGCACCGTCGCCGTACTGTTCGCGGCGGTCCGTCTGGCACGCCGCCCGGAGCAGCTGCCTGACCTGCCCTGGGGCCTGGCCGTCCTGGTCGCCGTCTCGGCGGCGACGTACTTCGCCGGGAAGTACGCGGAGGGTGGTCGGCCGGTCATCCTGTCGGTCGTGCGGGCCAGGGAGGCCGGGGACCTCGACGCGCCCATCCGTACCGGTGACGACATCGAGATCCGCGGCGCGGGGTTCGTCCCGCCCGGCGCGGGCAGCCCGGACCGGCTGGCCCGGGTGGTCGTCAGGATCGGGCGGGTGCACGTGCACGTCCCCCTGATCCCGGTCACCGGAGGCTTCGCCAACCCGGCGGACACCGTGCTCACCGTGCCCGTCCCGGTCGAGGTCGAACCCGGCGCTGTGGAGGTACAGGTGGTCACGGCGGCGGGTGTGGAGACGAACGCCTGCCTCATCGACGTCACGGACTGAGCCCCAACTTCCTGAAACCGTCACCTGCCCGACGAGCCGTCGGTAATATCCCAGCATCGGTCGAGTGCAGGGACATCGGGGGTCATATCGTGACATCGAATTACGGGTTGGGTGCGGCCTCGGTCGAGGGCTTGGAGGTCCTCGTGGAGGCGGACGCGGGGGAGGGTTACGGCGGGGGCACCAAGGGGCTGCGCCGTCGCGGGCGCGGGGGTGCCGACCTGGAGGTGGCGAACGTTCCTGCAGACCGCCTCCGCGACAACCTGGAGCGCACGGTGGCGTCCTTGCGGGGGATGTTCGACACCATCGCGCAGGAGCAGTCGGCCTTCCCTCTGAAAGAGGTCCAAGTCTCCTTCGAAATCTCCGCGAAGGGTGGCATCAGGCTGATCGGGACGAGCGAGGTGGAAGGCAAGGGAGGCATCACCCTGGTGTTCGGGGCGCGTGACAGGCAGGGCGCAGAGAGCTGATGCACGCGAACGGTCATCGCGCGCTCCTGCTGTTCGTGCCGCAGTACGCATCGCCCAACTGGCCGAATCTGGAGTACCTGCACACGGAGTACCTGGAGATATCCCGCTCCATGGCGGAACAGGGGTACGTCATCGACCCCGCGAGTGGCTGCCGTGACTTTCTCGCGGCGGAGCTCAACGACCGTATCGCCGACTTCGTCAGAGGTGCCGCCCGCGGCGAGTGGTTGGTCGTCTACCTGAGCGGCCACGGATTCCAGTACAACGGGACCCACTGGTTCGCAGCCCATGACTCCGAGCCCGATCCGGAGCGCAGACGGGGTCTGAAGAGCACCAACGTCTCCCTCGACGAGGATTGGCCGAAAGAGGTTGAGGAAAGCCGGTGCGCGGAGACTCTGTTCGTCATCGACGCCTGCCGGGACCGGCTGGTGGCCGACACCGGGGACGTGCTCTCCCGCCCGAACACCACCCCGCCTGCCTCAGGCCGTCTCAGCTACCTTCTGGCCTGCGCACCGGAGGAGCGGGCAGCGTACGTCAGCGAGGGTGCCACGGGGTTCAGCCTCTTCACCCGAGCCCTGCGCGACGTGCTGGCAGACGCGCAGGCTCCGCTCGGCGCCGACAGGCTCCGAGCACTGATCGACCAGGGGATGCAGGAGTTGCGACGCCGCCACCCCGGTTCCGATCAGGAGGCGAGGCTCAGCAGCGAGGGTGGCCGCCAGCGGTTCGCTTTCCTTCCGGCGCCGGTGCCCGTTCTCCCGTACGGCCACGGCGTGTGGCGTCGTGCCGAAGGGTCCGTCGCCCAGTTGAGGGAAGAGACGGAGTACGTGGCACAGGGGCTCGCCCGACGCCTCGAGGATGACAGAAAGCCTCTGGCCGACGACCCGTGGGTGGACTGGGAGTCGGGGCGGCGGGCCGCCGCCCGGCTGGAGCAGTTGGTCGACGCCATGCCGGACGCGCGGTTCACTCCACGGGAAACGGCCGTGCTGGTGATGGCCCCCGCGCTCTACCACGGGTTCCGGTTGTCCCGCGCGGTGGACGCGGTCGGACTCACGAAGCCGTCGCGGGCGCACTCCAAGGTGAAGGCGGCCTGGGAGCGCTACCCGCGACTGGACCAGCAGACCACCCTGCGCAACGACCCCCGCCGCAGCGACCGTGATCGGTACATCGCTCAGGCCTGGGTCGTGCACCGGTCCGAGGTTCGCATGGCCAGCGCCCGTGACTTCGGAGTCAAGCTGAGGGACTACATCGAGACGGTGGCGGGAACCGAGCAGCTGTCGGAGATCCTCCACATCGATCTCGTCGCCTGGCTCTTCCGCGCCATGCAGGAGGGCGCGGGGGTGCTGGCCGAACCACCGGTAGCGCGGGACGGCGCTGACTTCGTCGTCCGGTACGAGCTGATCGGACATCTGCTCGCGGCCGCGCAGATCATGGCTCTCGATCTCGCAGAGCTGCCGCCGGTGCTGGTGGAGAACAGCGGTGGAAGAGACCGTGTCGGTCTGGCCCAGGTCAGGCGGGACGTCAACGCGGCGGAATGGGAGATCACGGACCGGACCGTGCGCCTGCGCGCGGCGTGCAGCCACCAAGCGGTCATGGTGGCGCTCCAGGAAAGGGTCGGGTTCCTCGACGGTCTGATCGGGGCCCGGACGTCCGTACCGGAGGAGCTCGCGGCGTTGCCCAGCCGCGCCTCCGCCGATGAAGTGACGCCTGCCGACGTCGACGGGAGGAAGCGGTTCCTGCCTGTCGTCACCCGGTTCGGACTCGACGGTCCGCGGGTGCGCGAACTCCTCATCGGGGAGCAGCTCTACACCGACCGCAACCTCGCCGTGCGTGAGCTCTACCAGAACGCCATGGACGCCTGCGAGGTCAGGCTTGCGCGGGAGACGCTGCTCGCGCGTTCTCATCAGCACCGGCCCGAGTGGCGCGGGCGGATCAGGATCAGCCAGGGGATGGAGGGACCGCGGAGATTCCTCCAGTGCGTGGACAACGGGTCCGGGATGGGGCGCGAGGAATTGGTCCATGCCTTCGCGCAGGGGGGCGCCAGACTCTCCCATCTCTCCCCGTTCCAGGAGGAGAAGCGGCTGTGGGAGTGGGAGAAGATCCCATTCCGGGAGAACAGCCGGTTCGGGATCGGTGTGCTCAGCTACTTCATGCTCGCGGACGAGATCGAGGTGGAGACGCGAAAGTTCCTCAAGGACGGCTCTCCGGCCGTCCCTTTGAGCGTCACGATCGCCGGGCCGGATCACCTCTTCCAGGTGCGGGAACACAGCGAGGAGAGCGACTTCCTCGGGGAGGTCTGCGGCACCCGGGTGCGCTGGTACCTGCGCAGTGACGTACCCGCCGACTTCAGCTGTGTACGTGCCCTGCGAGCGGTGCTGGGCGTCGCCCGGTTCGATACGGAGGCGGGCGAGGAAGCCTGGGAGTGGCGTCCGCAGGAGCAGTGGAGGAAGGGCGAATACCGAAGCCGTCCCGACAGCGTCGGGGGGCTGTCCATCAACGCGACCGGTCAGGTGGTTGCGGACACGCACGGCGACGTCTACTGGTGTGAGCACGGAGGGGCGCTGCTCGTCGACGGCATCGCGACCCGCGCGAACTGGTACCCGCCGGGTGCGGAATCCGGCCGCGACATGAGGCCCGCCGGTGAAATGCGGGTCGTCGGAGCGGTGGTGAACCTGCAGGGTTCGCTGGGCACCACCCTCAATGCGCGGGGGTCGGTGCCGCAGCTGTCCGTCGACCGGAGCCAGATCCTGCACGATGTCTTCGAGCCCCTCCAGAAGCGGCTGCGCAAGGCCGCTCCGTCACTGGCCGCGAGCGAGCTGTTGACTGAGGCATGGCTGGCGCATGTGGCCGACACGGAGCCGCGCGTCGCGGACCAAGTGGTCCAGGGGCTCGTGGAGTGCGGGGCACGGCTGGTCCACGAGGACGGCAGTGCCTCGGACATTGTCCGGACAGGCTTCCTGTCCGCGGACGTGGACCTTCGATGCAACTGGACCCGGTACCGATCGCCGAAGTCACGCAGTCGACGGCACGATGCCTACTGGAGGGTGGCGCGTCTTCCCGGTCATCTTGCTCTCTGGCGTTATCTGGCGTACTTCCCCACCGACGTCGAGCGTGCTCTCGGAGACTGCTGTCCCTCCGATCTGCCGTCCGCCACCCTCCGCTGGGCTCGTCCTTCCGACGCATGGCTCCTGGGAGACGATGAAGGGCGCGCGGTCTGGGACGGGGAGCCGCAGCTCGGTGACGTGGTCCACTACGCACGCACGCTCAATCTTTCTCTCTCCCAGACGCTCACGCGGCTCGGAGAGCTCGGACGGCCCGTTCTCGTTCCGGGCCGGCTGGACGGTGAGGCGCTGCCGGGAGAAGAGACCCTCCTGCTTCTCAGCAGGGACAACGATGGCATGCGCCCTTGGCTGCCGCCCGGTCAGAAGGTCTCCCCGATAGCCATGCTGACGACCTGCGAGAACACGAAGTTGACCACACACGAGGCATTCAGGCTCCTTGAGTCCTGCGGGTACGACACATCTCCGTACGCCGCTCTGAGGGATCCCGGAAGTCCCGCCGCCTCGCGGGCGCGCATCCTGTTCAGCGCCCGGTTGGACGGACTGGCCCCCTGGGCATCCGAACCGATCGGAGCGAAGCACATCGTCGACGCGGCGCGGCAGCTGAACACGACTCCGCGTGCCGTACGTGAGGAGCTTCGGGCGCTCGGCGTCGATGTGATCAGACAAGCGGAACTCGGAGGCCCGTACAGGTCTTTGCATCTGGCTCTCAACCGAATCAATGGTGACGAGCAGAGGACCAGTCCGGTCACGTCGGCACATGTGCTCAACTCGGCTTACCTGACCGGTGAGACCGTCGAGAACACCGCACTGGCCCTTGAGGCGATCGGCTACACCGTCTCCGAGCATTCCTCGTCGGCCGGCTCCGCTCCGGAACACGCTCACCTGCTCGGCATTCCTCTGGATGACGGCCTCTCGATCGACCTCGACGAGCCGGCGTCCCTCATGGCTGTTCACAGACTCGCACGCCGTAGCGGCGAGTCGTTGGCTCGAACGGGAGAGCTGCTCAGAAGCCTGGGTGTCGACGTTCCTTTCGATGAACTGCCTCTCGACCTGACGCCGGACGAAGTGCAGTTGTTCACGGCCTGCGCGGCTTCTCCCGGTGGGCAGGAAGACGGATTGAATCCAGTCTTGGACGTGCCTCTGGCTCATCTCGTCTACAAGGCCAGTGCTCTCGACCTGCCTCTGCTGCGTGTGGCCGAGCGGATGAAGGAGCTCGGCGCACTCGTGGGACCGATGCCGGAGCCGCTCCCCCCTGTTCCCGCCTCGCAGGTCGAACGCGCAGCCCTCGGAGCGTGGATCCCTTACCCAGGACGTCCGAACCGCGGCGTGCCGTGGGGGCATGTGGTGTGCACGGCGCAGTGGAACGGGTGGACCTCTCAGGAGGCCGCGGTGCGGCTGCGGCAGTGGGGCCTGCCGGTCGTTGACCCGAGCGGATCCGACTGGCCGGAGCCCGAGGCCCACGACCTGACGCTGCTCAGCCGGAACGCCGACGCCAGGACCCCATGGCTTGATCTGGCGCGTCCGGTGAGCACCCGGCATGTCGTCCGCGCCGCGCGAGTGACAGGAATGTCCATCGTGGAGGCCCGTGAGCGGCTGCTTGCCCTGGGCGCCCGTATCTCGCGGCCGGAGCGGACGACCGGTGAAGTGCGGTTCAGGGAGTTGGCCGGCGATGACGCCACGCTCCTCACCCAGGCAGCATGGGGTGCGAAGTACCTGACGGACTCTGCGGAACTGCCCGCCGCGTGGGTGCTCATCCGGGCCATGAGCACTGATCTTCCGGCTCTCGAGGTGGCGGAACGGCTGCGCGCGGCCGGTCTTCGCCTGCAGGACTACCCCTATCCGGACGCCCCCATGACAGCGAAGGATCTCGTGATCCTGAAGGAGAACGCCTACACGTCGAACGACTGGATGCCGCTCGAGACGAGCGTCGGCCTGGAACATCTGCTCGTGTGTGCCCATCGTCTCCATACGACGGTCGAGGACATGGCCGACCGGATGCGCAGGTTCGGCTACGCCGTTCCCCCTGTCACGGACATGGTGGCGGACGCATGGGCGAAGGTGCCGCGGACGGCCGAAGCCTCGGACGGTTGCCTGCCCGCCTGGTGAGCGGCCAGCCTTCCGCGTACGTAAGGTCTGTTGAAAGGCCAACGGAAGGCGGAGCGGTGATGCGCGGTTACAGGGGCGGTTCCTACGGGCTGGACGAGCCGAGAAGTCTCAGGGACCGGGCGGGGGAGTACGCGCTCCTGCCCCTGCGGATCTTTCTCGGCGTCACGTTCGTCTACGCGGGGCTGGACAAACTGACCGACAGCGCGTTCCTGTCGGCCGACGGGGCGGGTTCCATCGGCGAGATGATGCACGCCGTACGCGACAGCGCCGCGATCCCGGGCCTCGTCGACCTGGCGCTTAAGAGTCCCTCGGGCTTCGGCTACGCCATCGCGATCGGTGAGCTCCTCGTCGGCCTGGGCACCCTGGCCGGCCTGTGGGGCCGGCTCGCGGCACTCGGCGGGGCGCTGATCTCGCTCAGCCTGTGGCTGACCGTCAGCTGGCAGACCGAGCCGTACTACTACGGCAACGACCTGATCTACCTCATGGCCTGGCTGCCGCTGCTGCTCGCCGGCACGCCCTACTGGTCGGTGGACGCGCTGAGGGGACAGCGACGCCGCAGGGGGCTCTGACGGCCGACGGCCCACGTCGGGCATATCGCATAAGGGCGGGCACTTCGATGTGAGTGTTTTGAACCCGTGCCCATCCAGTGCGTTCGCCCTGCACGCAAGTTGTTAGCGTGATTGCAGCGGCGGCGTCCACACAGGTCTGCTGACGTACGGGGAAGGGGCAAGCGCCATGGCATGGGATGAATGGGAACAACTCAAGAGCGACGCTGCGGAGAGGAGCTCCGCGCGCATGCAGCTCAACCAGGCTCCCGCGGCCGGGGGTGGCGGCAGCGCGTCCAGCGGTGATCTGGTCGTGCACGACGACCAGCTGGGGAAGCTGGGGAACACGGCGTACGAGCTGCGCCAGCAGTTCGGGACGGCCAGCGACTTCGCCCGCCCCAGTACGTTCACCGCGTCGATCGACCTCTTCAACGACGGTCTCGACATGGGGTCCGCGCTGACCGAGCTGCACGACGCGTGGAACAGCCAGACCGGCACCTTGAAGGAGGCGTGCGCGCACATCTCGAACCACTTCGACTTCACGCGCGCACAGCACTCCAAGGACGAGGTCCACATCCAGACGAGTATTTCGGTGTCGAAGATCGACGATTACATCAAGTAGCTCATCGGAACCGATCGTCGACCGACAACTACGGGGCTGGGCAGCGTTACGGCCGGCAACAGGCGGAAGAAGATCGTGTTCGCCGCCATGGGCGTCCTCGTAGTTGCCGGAGTGGGCGTCGCCCTGTTCCTGCCGGATCAGAAGCCGGCTCTCTCCGTACCCGACCGGGTGTGTCAGGAGGCGGTGCCCGGTACCCACGTGGAGTCTCTGCTGCCGGAGAGCGGGGCCTTCGAGGAGAGTTCCATGAACTTCATGGCTGACGCGTCGAAGGGGCTGGGGAAGTGCGACCTGTCCGGCGGGGGCGGGGATCTCGAAATCAAGTACAGCAGGATCCAGGAGCCCGACTTCACCTGGGATTCGGTGCAGCAGGACGCGTCGAAGCCAGACAACACTCCGCTCTCGCTCGGACCGGCCAGTGGGTACGTCGGTAACAACAGGGCCGAGCTCTTCGTCGACTGCCCGTACTCGAAGGTCCGTAAGGATGCCCTGGAGGTCTCCGTCGGCATCGCGGGAGTCTCCGAGACGGAGGACAGCACCAGGACGGCGGAGCTCTCCGCGCTGACGGCCGACGTCGCCCGCGCGGCAGCCCGCGACGTCATCGGCTGCGAGTGCGCCGCCGACCTCCCCGACAGCGCCCCGAAGATCGGCTGATCCGGCTTGCCGGTGGTGGTCAGGGCACTCGGGTCGAACCAGGTGCCGACGCCTCCGCCGACGCCGTCCGCGCCCCGCGCCGCCGTCGCACCCGGTAGCTCACCCAGGTCGCCGTGGCAGCCAGCCACAGGCCGCCGACGAACACGGGTACGAAGAACGTCCACGGGGCGTTCCACGCGCCCGCCGCGTCCGCCGCGTAGCCGCCCGCCAAGGTGAGCATGACGAGGCCCGCCACCGCGCGGCCGGGCCGGATCTCATGACGCAGCACGGGTGACCTCCAGCTGTCCGATGCCGATTCCCATGCCGAGTTCGAGGGTTCCGGCGGGTTTGCTGTTCTCGGGGGGTTCGATGGTCCGCCGGGTGTGCCGGTCGGGGGCGATGTCCACGTCCTTGCGCAGGTCCGTGGGGAACTGGATGTCGCCGAGGCCCGCTTCGGCGTCCACCTTCACCGTCACCCCAGCGGGCACGACGACGAGCGCGCGGCCCGCCGCGACCTGGACGCGGGTGCGCAGGGTCTCGCCCTTCGGCACGGTGATCCGGGAGAGGTCCAGCTTCGCGATACCGGTGTTGACCTTGTACTCCGGCCGGACCGTGGCCACCGACGCGGGACGCCACTCCTTGCGGGCCCAGTCGGTACCGATGTCCCGGGGGATGGCGGATGCACCCGCGAGCAGCCCGGCCGTGATCATGGCCAGCACGATCGTACCGAAGCCGGTCCGGCCGAGGACGGACGCGACCAGCAGGCCCAGGCCGAACACCCCCAGAGCGGCGGCGAGCCCGATCTGCAGACTCGTCCCCAGCGGATGGGTCTCCCAGCTCAGCCCCGTTCCCAGGCCGCCCGCGATCAGGGCGAACAGGAACACGAGGCCGGCGATCGAGCGTGGGCCCCGGGTGCCCTGCGCACGGTGGGGAGGGCGGAACGGATCGTCGGGGGCCACCCTGCGCCTGCCCGGCTCCGCCGCCTCGGAGACCGCGTCGGCGGGGCCCCACAGATAGCCGGTCCCCGCCGGGCCGGTCGTGCCGTCCTTGACGATCGGATCCCGCCACCAGGACGGTCTGCCCGGCGTGGGTGGCGCCTTCACCTCGGGCGGCGCCCCGTGCCCGGCAGTGTGCGCCGCGCTCTTCGGGGTGTGCGCCGCCGTGCCCGGCGCGTCCTCGGGGGGGATCGTCCTGCGGTGCTGCGTCCACACCGAGAAGCCGATCACGCTCAGCGACAGCATCGCGGCGAAGGCGAGCATCCCGCCGTTGTGCAGCATCGACAGCAGCAGCCCGCAGCCCACCAGGGCCAGTAGCAGGGCGACCAGGGAGGCGCCTTCGACCCGCCCCGAGAGCAGCCGCCGCGCCTCGTTCTCGTCCTCGCCCTCCACCGGGAGCAGCAGCCATGCGAAGCCGTAGAAGATGAGACCGATGCCGCCCGTCACCGCGAGGACGCCGAGCACGATCCGGAAGATCACCGGGTCCACGTCGCAGTACCGGCCGAGTCCGCCGCACACCCCGGCCACCACTTTCCGCCGCGGGCTGCGCTGCAGCCGCGGTGCCGGTTCGGGGGGCGGCGTGACGCCCGGGGAAGCGTCCTGGGGAACGGTCATGGCTCCATGGTGACGGCCCGTACGTCCTCGTGGGACCCGCGACGACCCTGGACGATCCCTGATATTCCGTCCCTCCCGCCCCTGGGGGCCCGCCGCGGGCCCGTGTCGGAGACCCGGACCGCGGCGGCGACGCATCAGGGTCGGGTCGGGGGCGGACCCTGATGCCACGGCCCACCGGTACGTGTGACGATCGGTGCATGCCAGCAGCCACGACCCGAGCCCCGAGCTCCCACGCCCCGGACCCGGAGGAGCAGGTGCCGCGCAAGCTGTACCGCAGCGCCGACGGACGGATGCTCGGCGGCGTCGCGCGCGGGCTCGCCGGACATCTGGGGCTGCCCGTCGCCTGGGTCCGGTTCGTCTTCCTCGGGCTGTTCTTCGCGGACGGCCTCGGCGCCCTGCTCTACGCCGTCTTCTGGATCGTCGTACCGCTCGGGGTGGGCGGTGTCGGCGGCGCCGGTGGGGCGGGAGGCATGCAGAAGTCCCTCTTCGAGACCGCGCCCGACGGCCGGCGCAGACTCCGCAAGCCCGACAAGGGCCAGGTCTTCGCCCTGGTCGCGCTGCTCGTCGGCGCACTGGTCTTCGTCGGCAACGTCGACATGGGGAGCGACGCGGACCGCTACGTCTGGCCGGCGCTGCTGATCGGCGCGGGGTCCGTCCTGGTGTGGCGTCAGGCCGACAACGCCCGACGCGCCCGCTGGATCGAGGTCGGCCGCCGACGTCGCGTGCTGCACCTGGCCCGTGGACTGGCCGGTGTCGCACTCGTCGGCCTCGGCCTCGCCGCCTTCATGGTGGTGCGCGGCTCGGCGGCCCAGCTCGGCACCGCGCTGACCGCCGCCGTCGCGGTCGTCACCGGTATCGCGCTGCTCGCGGGTCCCTACCTCGTGCGCATGACACAGGACCTGTCCGAGGAACGTCTGATGCGCATCCGGGCCCAGGAGCGCGCCGAGGTCGCCGCCCACGTCCACGACTCCGTCCTGCACACACTCACCCTGATCCAGCGCAGTGCCGACGACGGCGGCGAGGTCCGCAGACTGGCCCGCGCCCAGGAGCGCGAGCTGCGCAACTGGCTGTACGACCCGTCGGGTACGGGCAAGGACGAGGACGACGAGCCCACGAACCTCGCAGAGGCGGTCAAGCGCGCCGCCGCCGAGGTGGAGGACAAGCACGGCGTCCCGCTGGAGGTCGTCGTCGTCGGTGACTGCCCGCTCGACGAGAAGCTGACGGCGCAGATGCAGGCCGCACGCGAGGCGATGGTCAACGCCGCCAAGTACGGTGGCGAGGGCGGCGCCGTCCAGGTCTTCGCGGAGGTCGAGGGCCGCACGGTCTTCGTCTCCGTACGGGACCGGGGGCCGGGATTCGACCTGGACGCCGTGCCCGGCGACAGGATGGGCGTACGAGAATCGATCATCGGCCGGATGCAGCGCAACGGCGGTACGGCGCGGCTGCGTTCGGTGCCCGGCGGGGGCACGGAAGTCGAGCTGGAGATGGAAAGGGCGAGCGAATGACCGAGAACACCGAAGCCACCGGGGGCCCGGAGCGCCGGGTACGGGTCGTGCTCGTCGACGACCACCGGATGTTCCGCACCGGGGTCCAGGCCGAGATCGGCCGCACCGAGGAGACCGGGGTCGAGGTCGTCGGCGAGGCCGCCGACGTCGACCAGGCGGTCACCGTGATCACCGCGACCCGCCCCGAGGTCGTCCTCCTCGACGTCCACCTCCCGGGAGGCGGCGGCGTCGAGGTGCTGCGGCGCTGCGCACCGATGATGGGTGCCGTCGAGAACCCGGTGCGCTTCCTCGCGCTGTCCGTCTCGGACGCGGCCGAGGACGTCATCGGCGTCATCCGGGGCGGTGCCCGCGGCTACGTCACCAAGACCATCACCGGCGCCGATCTGGTCGACTCCGTCTTCCGGGTCCAGGACGGCGACGCGGTGTTCTCGCCGCGGCTGGCCGGTTTCGTCCTGGATGCCTTCGCCTCGACGGACGCCCCGCCGGTCGACGAGGACATGGACCGGCTGACGCAGCGCGAGCGCGAGGTGCTGCGGCTGATCGCCCGGGGATACGCGTACAAGGAGATTGCCAAGCAGTTGTTCATCTCGGTGAAGACGGTCGAGTCCCACGTCTCGGCCGTCTTGCGCAAGCTCCAGCTGTCCAACCGGCACGAGCTGACCCGGTGGGCCACGGCGCGGCGGCTGGTCTGAGCCCCGCGCAAGCTCGGGCGGGATCGCGGGCTCAGGGGGATCGGGCTCAGGCGGATCGGCTCAGCGGGGTTCAAGGCGATCGGGCTCAGGCGGGGCCGAGCGAGATGTTGAGCTTCTCGCCGGTCCTGCGGTAGCCGATGCCCGCGTAGACCCGCTCGACGTCGGGACTGCCAGGCTCCAGCCACACCGCGTCGAAGCCGCGCTCGAAGGCGGCGCGGGTCAGCCACGCGGAGAGCGCCGCGCCGACGCCCCGGCGGCGGAAGGCGTCGGTTACGGCCAGGCCGGCCAGTTCGCCGATCCCGTCGATCGGGGCCGAGCAGCCGCCCGCGCCGGCGGGCAGGCCGCCCACGGTGGCGAGCCCCGAGACGCCGCCGCCCTCCGTCGCCGCACGGAGCCACGCGATCTCACCGTCGTCGGGACCGCCCTCGCCGCCGAAACCGGTGTGCTGGACGGCGGCGGCCGAGGTGAACTCCGTGTCGGTGGCGGGCTCGGCGATGCGGAGCCCGTCCACCGGCTTCGGAGCCAGGAGGGTATCCGCGGTACAGGCCATGACCGGGGCACGGTTCTCGACGGTGAAGCCGGCTGCCAGCAGGGCCGGTTCGACCGCGGGTGCCCAGGAGGGCAGGAACTCGAGCCGGGGCAGCCGGTCGTGCTCGCGGAACGCCGCGACCAGGTCGGCCACCTCCGCCTCGGTGGGTTCGGCGTCCTGGTCGGGAATGGCGTAGTTGGCGAACTTCAGTTCCCAGCCCGGATTGTGGCGCACCGTGAAGGGCCCCACCCGGTAATGGTCCGGGGAGCGGAGCGTGTTCGAGCGCGCGTAGTCCTGGATGCTTGTGTCCATGGGCCCGGGAGCCTATGCGACCCGGGTCGCTCCGGCGAAAGGCATTTCGGAGATCGGCGCGATACGTACGGGCGCACCCGGGCGCGGGGCGTGGATCATCTGGCCACCGCCGATGTAGAGCCCGACGTGGGTGACTCCGGAGTAGAAGAACACCAGGTCCCCCGGCGCCAGTTCGGAGCGGGAGACGCGCTGACCCGCGTTGATCTGGGTGTACGTGGTGCGGGGCAGTGACACACCCGCTGCTCGCCAGGCGGCCTGGGTGAGACCGGAGCAGTCGAACGAGGAGGGACCGGTGGCACCCCAGACGTACGGCTTGCCGAGAGCCCCGTACGCGAAGTCGACGGCCTGCGCCGCGCGGGCGTTGGGGGCGGTCACCGAGCCGCGGGCCGTGCTCCGGTCGGCACGGCCACCACCGCCGTGCGCGGCGTCGGCCGAGCGCTCGTAGTCGGCGCGCTGGTCGGCGGTGAGGGTGGCCAGGAGCTTCCGGGCGTCGGCGAGCTTGGTGCGGACGGAGTCCTTGTGCTTCTCCAGCTCGGCCCGGCGGGTGGCGAGGTCCGCGAGCTCGTCCTCGGCGCGGGCGCGCAGCTGGGCGATGTCGCTGATCTGCCGGCGCACGCCCTTGATCGCGCCGGCCTGTCGGTCGCCCGCCCGGTCCTCGTAGGAGGCTCGTTCCAGGTACTGGTCGGGGTCGGAGGAGAGCGCCAGCCGTACGGCGGGGTCGATCCCCGCGCTGCGGTACTGGGCGGTGGCGAACGAACCGAGTGCGTCGCGTGCGGTGTTGAGGCGCTCGGTCCTGCGGGCGGCCTCGTCGCGCAGCGCGTCGAGGGACTTCTCGGTCGCGGCCGCCCGCTCCTTCGCGCCGTTGTACTTCTCGGTGGCCACCTCGGCGTCGTGGTAGAGCCGGTCCACCTTGGCCTTGACCTGCGCCGGGGTGACCTGGGGATCTGCCTGCGCGGCGCCCTCGAGGGCGGTCGCGGCGGCCGCCCCGGCGAGGGCGAGCGTGGCCGCCGTGCGGGCGGCGGGCCCGGCGAACAGGCGCGGTCCGGGTTTGCGGTGAGCGGCTTCTCGATGGGCGGCCACGAGGGTGGTGCGTCCTTCCGATCGACTGCCCGTCGGTGGGTTGCCGGCGGGCCCGCCGGGGTCCGGCGGCGGGTCACCACAGGGGGAGTGGCCCGCCGCCGGATTCCTGGCGGGGCGACCGGGGGGCGCCGCCCGGTACGGGACGGTGGAGCAGAACCGGTCACCTGGGAGGGACGCTAAGCCCGGCACACGGGGAAGAGGCGTAATGACAGCTATTGCCCTCATGTGCTGTTTCGTTTCCTTCGGATGACAGGAAAATTCAACCGGAGTCCGGCAATTCGTGCAGACTCGCGGGCAACTCATCGGTAAGTCGTACCTGGCCGAAGAGTGGTGATATGGCCGCGGTTAGGCTGCGGCCATGGACGTACTCATCAATGTCTTCGTGGCCCTGCACATCATCGGTATCGCCTCCCTGCTGGGCGGCTTCCTGACCCAGATGAAGGCCATGGGGGCGGGCACGGCCCGCTTCGTCCCGGCCATGCTGCACGGTGCGCTCACCATGCTCGTCACGGGTGTCGCCCTGGTCGGACTCAACCAGGCGGACGACCAGAGCGTGAACAACATCAAGATCGGCGTCAAGCTGCTGGTCCTGATCGTGATCCTGGCGCTCGTCTACGTGAAGCGGGACGAGGAGAAGGTGGACAAGGCGGCGTTCGCCGCGGTCGGCGGGCTGACGGTCGCCAACATCTTCATCGCCACGCTCTGGACCTGAGCGGGCGGGCGCACGGCTGAGGGGCCCGGGACGACCCGGGCCCCTCCCGCGTTTCCGGCCGGTCGGGGCCGCGTGCTGGGCGCCGGGCCGTTACGCCGGGCGCACGCTGCCGTAGATCGGCATGTAGTAGATCGACTCCTCGCGGACGTTCGCCCCGGGCTTCGGTGCGTGGATCATCATCCCGTCGCCCTTGTAGATGCCGACGTGGCTGATGTCGTCGTAGAAGAAGACCAGGTCCCCCGGCCGCAGGTTCGCCGTGGCCACCCGGGTGCCCACCTCGACCTGGTCCCAGGTGGTGCGCGGCAGGTCGACGCCCGCGTTCTTCCAGGCGGCCTGGGTGAGCCCGGAGCAGTCGTACGAGGACGGGCCCGTGGCTCCCCAGACGTACGGCTTGCCGATCTGGGCGCGTGCGAAGGCGAGGACCTTCTCGGCCTTCGAGGCGTAGCCGCTGTCGGAGCCCGTGCCGGTGCCGGTGCCGGAGCCCGTGCCCGTGCCGGCCTCCTCCTCGGCGGTGTCCTCGGCCTGCTCCTTCTGGGCGGCGGCCTGCTGCCGGGCCAGCTCCTCGGCCTTGCGCTCGGCCTCGGCCTCCTTCTTGCGCTCCAGATCCGCGAGTCGCGCCTTCTCCTCGGCGGTCAGCTTCGACAGCAGCGAGCGGGCCTCGGTGAGCTTCGTCTGCACCTGCTGCTTGCTGGTGCGCAGCGCGGCCTGCGACTTGGTGAGCGTCTCCAGGCTCTTGGTCGCCTCGACGCGCTTCTCCGCGGCCTCCTTCTGCTGCGTACGGAAGTCCGCGACCGCCTTCTGCTGCTGGCTGGTCATCCGCGCCATCAGCTGGTCCTGGTCGAAGTACGACTGGGGGTCGTCCGCGAGGAAGAACGTCGCCGTCGGGGCGATGGAGCCACTGCGGTACTGCGCCGCCGCGTAGCTGCCCAGCTCGCGGCGCGTCTCGTTGAGCTTGTCGGCCCGCTTCGCCGCGGCCTCCAGCAGGGCGTCGACTTCGGAGCGCTGCTCGGCCGAAGCGGTCTTCGCCTTGTTGTACTGCTGCGTCGCGGTACCGGCCTGCCGGTAGAGGGCGTCGACCTTCTTCTGTACTTCCTCGATACCGGGCTTCGGCTCGGTGGGTGCGGCCGTCGCGCTCTGGGTGGAGAGCAGGGTGACGGAGGCGAGCGCCACCGTCGTGAGGCCGACGACTGGGGTGGTGCGCGCGCGGCGGGTGCGCGGCTTGCGATGCGATGCCAAGGCCGGCATCTCCTTCCGTGGACTGCCTACCGGGTTAGCGATGGGGTCCCCCCAGGCCGTTCGGGCACTGGGGGAGGGGTCGGGCGGAACGGAAGGCTGCCCTACGGTCCGGCGGAGACGGACCGATTCACCCCGGTGCTGCGTGTGGGTCCCCGGTTCCGGGCCCCGTTCGGGGAGTACGGATTCGGCGGGGGTGCCCGTGCGGCGCGGTTCGCCTCAAAGGGGTACGGGGCACCCGTCGGAGCACGCTAACCAACCCGTGGTGTCTCTGTGAAGGTTGATGTTCGATATGCCCGATACGTTTTCGTGACCTTTTCGGGGTGAGGGTCCGCGCGGCCGAAAAGAGCCCTCGAATCTCACGTAACGTGGGCGAACCGTCTCGTTGCGCGCACGGTCCGGGTCCCATGTCGTCGATGCGGCCCGGGCTGTCGGTGCGGCCGCCTAGACTCGTGAGGCGATGAGCAGCCTCTTTGACGACAGTTTCCTGACCGGCCTCCAGCAAGCGGAGGACGGCCCCCCGCCGCCCCCTGAGGAGCGTGCACCCGAAGCGGTGCCGGAGGGCCTCTTCGAGGACGTCTTCGACGCGCCTCCGCCGCCGCGCGACGCCTATTACCGCGACGGCGCCCCGCGTCCCGCGATCGATCCCGCCGCGCTGCTCGACGGGCTGAACACCGAGCAGCGCGCAGCCGTCGTGCACGCCGGGTCCCCGCTGCTCATCGTCGCCGGGGCGGGATCGGGCAAGACCCGCGTCCTCACGCACCGGATCGCCCATCTCCTGGCCGAGCGGGGTGTGCACCCGGGGCAGATCCTCGCGATCACCTTCACCAACAAGGCCGCCGGCGAGATGAAGGAGCGCGTCGAGGACCTCGTCGGCCCGCGCGCCAACGCCATGTGGGTCATGACGTTCCACAGCGCCTGTGTGCGGATCCTGCGCCGCGAGTCGAAGCGCCTGGGGTTCACCTCGTCGTTCTCGATCTACGACGCCGCCGACTCCAAGCGGCTGATGGCGCTGGTCTGCCGCGATCTGGACCTCGACCCGAAGCGCTATCCGCCGAAGTCGTTCACGGCGAAGGTCTCGAACCTGAAGAACGAGCTGATCGACGAGGAGACCTTCGCGGGCCAGGCCGCCGACGGTTTCGAGAAGACGCTGGCGCAGGCCTACGCGCTCTACCAGGCACGCCTGCGCGAGGCCAACGCACTGGACTTCGACGACATCATCATGACGACGGTCCACCTGCTCCAGGCGTTCCCCGACGTCGCCGAGCACTACCGCCGCCGCTTCCGGCACGTCATGGTCGACGAGTACCAGGACACCAACCACGCGCAGTACACCCTGGTGCGCGAACTGGTGGGCCCGGCGGGCGAGGCCGATGCCCCGGGCGAGCTGTGCGTCGTCGGTGACGCGGACCAGTCGATCTACGCCTTCCGCGGTGCGACCATCCGCAACATCCTCCAGTTCGAGGAGGACTACCCGGACGCGACCACGATCATGCTGGAGCAGAACTACCGCTCCACGCAGACGATCCTGTCCGCGGCCAACGCGGTCATCGAGCGCAACGAGAGCCGCCGCCCCAAGAACCTCTGGACGAACGCGGGAGCCGGTACCCGGATCACCGGCTACGTCGCCGACACCGAGCACGACGAGGCGCAGTTCGTCGCCGAGGAGATCGACCGCCTCACGGACGCCGGGGACGCGAAGGCGGGCGACGTCGCCGTCTTCTACCGTACGAACGCCCAGTCCCGTGTCTTCGAAGAGATCTTCATCCGCGTCGGGCTGCCCTACAAGGTCGTCGGCGGAGTGCGCTTCTACGAGCGCAAGGAGGTCAGGGACGTCCTGGCCTACCTCCGGGTGCTGTCCAACCCCGAGGACACCGTCCCGCTGCGCCGCATCCTCAACGTGCCCAAGCGGGGCATCGGCGACCGGGCCGAAGCGATGATCGACGCCCTCTCGATGCGCGAGAAGATCTCCTTCCCGCAGGCGCTGCGCCGTGTCGACGAGGCGTACGGCATGGCGGCCCGGTCGGCGAACGCGGTGAAGCGGTTCAACACGCTGATGGAGGAGCTCCGCACGATCGTGGAGTCCGGTGCGGGGCCGGCGGTCGTGGTGGAGGCCGTCATGGAGCGGACCGGCTATCTCGCCGAACTCCAGGCGTCCACAGACCCGCAGGACGAGACCCGTATCGAGAACCTCCAGGAGCTCGCCTCCGTCGCTCTCGAATTCGAGCAGGAGCGGGCGGAGGAGGAGGGTGCGGGAACCCTCGCCGAGTTCCTGGAGAAGGTCGCGCTCGTCGCCGACGCGGACCAGATCCCCGACGAGGACGAGGACGGCTCCGGTGTCGTCACGCTGATGACGCTGCACACCGCCAAGGGCCTCGAATTCCCCGTGGTGTTCCTGACCGGCATGGAGGACGGCGTCTTCCCGCACATGCGCGCGCTGGGACAGGTGAAGGAGCTGGAGGAGGAGCGCCGACTGGCCTACGTGGGCATCACGCGTGCCCGCGAGCGCCTGTACCTGACCCGGGCGGCGATGCGGAGTGCCTGGGGCCAGCCCTCGTACAACCCGCCGTCGAGGTTCCTGGAGGAGATCCCGGACCAGCACCTGGAGTGGAAGCGCAAGGGTCCGATGGCGGCGTCGGCGGGACCGACGTCCGGCATCACGTCGTCCCTGTCCTCGTCACGCTCGAAGTCGGGGCCCTCGGGATTCGCGACCCGGCGCACCTCCGAGAAGCCGGTGGTCACCCTGGTGGTCGGGGACCGGGTCACCCACGACCAGTTCGGCCTGGGCACGGTGACGGCGGTCGACGGGTTCGGCGACCAGGCGAAGGCGACGGTCGACTTCGGCGACGAGAGGCCGAAGAAGCTGCTGTTGCGCTACGCGCCGGTCGAGAAGCTCTGACCGGAGCCGGCCGGTCGAGGGGCCCCGAGTCCCCGGCCGGTCGAAGGGCTGTGCCTCGAATCGGCCGACCACGCGGGCCAGGTGTGCCGAGCCCCGGCCGGCCCCGTGGGCCGGCCGGTGTCAGTTCGGGTTGATGCCGTGGCTGCTGAACCACGGCATCGGGTCGATCGCCGAGCCGCCGCCGGGCCGTACCTCGAAGTGCAGGTGCGGGCCGGTGGAGTTGCCGGAGTTCCCCGAGTAGGCGATGACGTCGCCGGCCTTGACCGGACCGGAGCGGATCTTGGTGGAGCTGAGGTGGCAGTACCACGTCTCGGTGCCGTCGGCCGCGGTGACGATGGCCATGTTCCCGTAGGCGCTGTTCCACTGGGTGCGGACGGTGCCGTCGGTCGCGGCCATCACCTGGGTGCCGTAGGCGACGGGGAAGTCGATGCCCGTGTGCACGGACATCCAGTTCACACCGGCCTGGCCGTACATGGCGCTGAGGCCGTGCTGCGCGACGGGGAGGACGAACTTCGGGCGTGCGGCCTCGCGGCGGGCGGCCTCCTCCTCGCGCTTCTTCTTCTCCGCGGCCTGACGCTCCTTCAGGTCGATGCGCTCCTGGGTGCGGCTGGCGCGGTCGGCGAAGTTCTCGGCGTCGGCACTGAGGTTGGCGAGCTGGGTGTCCAGCTTGTTGTTGGCCACGGCCGGCTTGACCGTCTCGGCGGCCGCCATGGACGTGGTGTCGTCCTTCGTCTCCTCGCCTCCGCCGACACCGCTCACCGAGGCGGCGGCGATGCCCGCGACACTCATGACGCAGGCGGAGGGGACGGCGACGGTGAGGAGGGCGGACCGCTTCGCGGGGGTGCGGCGCCTGCCCCGGCTGCCGCGCCCGGCGGCGGAACGGCTCACGGGGCGCGCGGAGGCCTGGGCCGAGGGGGATTCCGCGGTCACGTCGAGGACGTCCGATGCCGGCTCGGCGACGTCCGGCATGTGCTCGGCGTCGTGGGCCTCGGGGGCCGTTTCGTAGCCGTCCGTGTAGGCGTCCGGGTGCGGAGCCGCCTGGACGGTCCCGGTCCCGTCGGTCTCGGCGTGGTCGTGGGCGCCGGGGGACTCGTGGGACGTGAACTCGGCCGATCCGTACGACTCGTAGGACGCCGACTGGTGTTCGTACGACAGGTACGACGTCTGTTCGGGTGCGTACGCGGCGTTCTCGGGCGTGGCGCCGCTGTTCCAGGCGGTGGCGTCGAAAGTGCCCGTCTCGGCGGCCGCGTAGCTTTCGTACCCCGCGGTCTCGAATGCGGGAGCTGCGTAGGTGCCGGTCGCGTAGGCCGTGGTGTCGAAGGTGGCGGTGGGGAAGGCGCCTGTGTCGCCGGTGTCCCACTGGCCGGCCTGGCCGGTGTGGTCCCAGCCGGTGGTGTCCCACTGTCCCGTCGCGTCCGTGGTGGCTGCCTGGGCCGGGATCCCGGCCTCGGGCATCCAGGTGGCGGTCGTGTCGTAACTCTGGTGCGCCTGGGCGTCGTAGGTGTCGTACGAGGCCTGCTGGTGCGCGCCGGTGTCCCACTGGCCGCCGTTGTGGCCGTTGTCGTACGCAGCGGCGTAATCGCCGCCGTACGTTGCCGCGTGGCTGCTGTCGTGCTGACCCGGCAGGGTCCCGAAGAGCGGGTCGGTGTCGAAGTTGCCGGTGGAATGGCTGTCGTATCCGGCATGCCCGGCGTGGGGGTGCTGGTCGTTCACCAACTTCTCTCTCGCCTCGGCAGCAGGACCTGTTCCGGGGGTCCGGTGGGGGGACCCCAGGGTGAGCAGTGGCCGCGACTGTACCCGGCGGTACGTGAGGACGACAATCTTCGGAGGGGTTCAGCACCTCAGGAAACGGGCAATCGGCCGCCTTTCGGAGAGCCGAGGCGACAGGCTTGGGTTTATGTTCGAAAGTCGTTCTATTCGGTAAGGGGCTCAGGGCGGTTCGGCCTCTGTCTCCCTTCCGGTGATGGTGCTCGGGTGGCTCGTACCCCGGTGTCGGGAGGAAATGTGCGTCGGTCCGGCCGGGGCGCGAACCCGGCCGGACCGGCTGCTCCTTGTCGGTCCGGCCGGTGCGGGACCACGGTCTCCACCGACGTCACCCGGGGGCCCGCGCTCCTCCAGGGCTCCGGACTTCGGTGACGACGGCTCCAGGTAGCGCGCGGTGCGGAGCCCGCGGAAGCGGGGGTCAGGCGACCGAGGCCGAACCCGGAGTGCCGATGGCGGCTCCGTCGGATTCGAGTGCCTGGCGGATCGCGGACGCGACCGCGGGATGCACCGGAAGGGCGAGATGGCCGATGCCGGTGACACGCACGTTCACCGCGTCGAGGTCGGGATGGTCGACGCAGGCCGTCTCGACCGGGAGCATCACCCTGTCCAGCTCGCTCCAGAAGCTGATGAAGCGAGTCCGGCAGTTCGGAGCGGGGCGGCGCAGTTCCTCGATCAGATCGGATCCGCTCCGCATCTGGCGGACGATGGGGTGGGCGCCGGCCAGTGGGGCGGCGGCGGTGCCGCCGTGCGGCGTGCCGAGGGTGACGAGTGTGCGTACCCGGCGGTCCCCGCCGAGCCGCTGCACGTAGTACCGCGCGATCAGACCGCCGAGGCTGTGGCCCACGATGTCGATCTCGTGATGCCCGGTGCGGGCGCAGATCTCTTCCACATGGCGGTCGAGCAGCTCCGCCGCCGTGCGGATGTCGCAGGTCAGGGGCGAGTAGTTGAGTGACTCGAGATGGTGCCAGCCGTGGCGGGCCAGGGAGCGGCGGAGGAGGACGAAGACGGAGCGGTTGTCGATGAAGCCGTGCAGGAGGACGACGGGTGGACGGTCCTCCGCCGCGGTGGGCAGCGCGGCCATGGTGGCCTGCGCGGTGGCCTGAGGCGTGTTCGTCCTGGGCAGCCCCGCCGGTTCCGCCGTACGGGTGATCCGGCCGGGGGAGGGTTCAGGTCCCGCTCCGGTGCCGGGTGCGGTATCGGGATGGGGCGGGGGCGCGGGGGTGCGGCGTTCCGGCGTGAGCCCGGACGGGTACATGAGCACGTGCCCGGCGAGGATCACCAGCTCCAGCGCGGTGGCTCTGACCAGCGTCGAAGACAGCCGGCTGGGGCGCAGGCACGGCCTGCGCAACAGTAGGGGTAGGAAGGACAGGACCTTCATGGCCGACCTCCTGCACCGGCATCCGGGGAAGGCGGCTCCTGCCCCGTACACCCTCACGGGGGTCGCTACGGAGGTTCGTGCGGCCTGTCGCGGCCTGGGATCGCACCACCGTGCCGTGCGGCTGACGGCGCGGTGGTACGACGACCTCGTTGCGGCTCCCTCGACGGCGTTCCCCGCGCGGCCGGGGCCGCCCGGTGTCGGGAACGACGCCGGCGAACATATCCCATGTGTGATTTCCCCCTCCCGGTCCACCGCGAAACGGCGCCGTGCGGGATGCTGCAGATAACGTTCGTTCACATCACCGGCCCTCCGGGTACGGGAGACGCATGTGGAGGCTTTGATGGGTGTGACCGGTCCGATCCGTGTGGTGGTGGCCAAGCCGGGCCTCGACGGCCATGACCGTGGGGCCAAGGTGATCGCCCGGGCGCTGCGGGACGCGGGCATGGAGGTCATCTACACGGGGCTCCACCAGACTCCCGAGCAGATCGTCGACACGGCGATCCAGGAGGACGCCGACGCCATCGGCCTCTCGATCCTCTCCGGTGCGCACAACACGCTCTTCGCCAAGGTCATCGAGCTGTTGAAGGAGCGCGACGCCGAGGACATCAAGGTGTTCGGCGGCGGCATCATCCCCGAGGCGGACATCGCTCCGCTGAAGAAGCAGGGCGTGGCCGAGATCTTCACCCCGGGTGCGACGACGACCTCGATCGTCGACTGGGTGAACGCTCACGTCCGCCAGCCTGCCGAGGCCTGACCGCCCAGCCCGCGCCGGTGGTCCGAGTCCGGAGAGGTCCGGGCCGGGCCTCCTGGGTCCGGCCCCGGGCCGGGTGAGCGCCGGGCCGTGGATCTGCCGGGACCTGGTGCCGGGCCGGCGGAGGGAGCTCGGCGCGGGTCCGGGCCGGTGGATCCTCGCCCCCTGACCTGGCGCGCCTCACCCGGTGCGCTCCTGCCCACGCCCCTTCCCCGTCACTCCGTGCCCCCCTGGGCCAGCTCCGCGTCCATGGTGCCGCGCAGGCGCAGGGTGGAGACCAGGCGCTGGAAAGCCTCCGACCAGTAGCCACCCGCACCCGGAGAAGCACCTTCCGGTTCGTCCGGCGTGGTGGTGAGGACCGCGAGCCTCTCCGCCTCGGCGGGGTCCAGGCAGCGCTCGGCGAGGCCCATCACCCCGCTGAAGCTCCAGGGGTAGCTTCCCGCGTCCCGCGCGATGTCCAACGCATCGACCACCGACCGGCCGAGCGGCCCGTGCCACGGCACTGAGCAGACGCCGAGCAGCTGGAAGGCGTCGGACAGGCCGTGTGCCGCTATGAAGCCGGCGACCCAGAGCGCCCGTTCGCCGGGGGGCAGGGTGGCGAGGAGCTTCGACCGCTCCGCCAGCGACGCCGTCCCGGGGCCGTTCGCCGGAGGTGTAGAGGGGGTGCCGAGCAGCGCCCGCGCCCAGTCGGGATCCCGTTGCCGCACAGCGGCCCGGCACCAGGCGGCGTGCAGTTCGCCGGACCAGCCGTCGGCGACCGGCAGTGCCACGAGCGCCTGTGCCGTCCGCCCGCCGAACCTCTCCCGCCAGACACAGAGCGGGGTCGACTCCACCAACTGACCCAGCCACCAGGACCGTTCACCACGACCCGAGGGCGGTGTCGGCACCACGCCGTCGCGTTGCATCGCGGCGTCGCACTCGTGCGGTGCCTCCACTGCGATGGACAGGGCATCCCCCGTACGGTCGGGGTTCACGCAGGACGTGGCACGGGCCGCCATCCGGCGGGCGAGCGCCGAATCGGGCAGCGCGGACAGCAGTTCGGCCGCCGTGTAACGGACGTTACGACTGCGGTCCGTGAGGGCGCCCTCCAGGAACGCCTCGTCGGCCGCGGAGAGGCCGGATCGCAGGGAGTCGAGGAACATCAGCCGGTCCTCGGCCCGCTCGGAGGACCAGGTACCGGCGAGCAGGGAGCGGGCGGCCCCGGGGTCCTCCTCCCTGAGGGCTCCGAGCAGCGCGACCCGCTCGGCGAAGAGGCCCTCCTCCCACAGCACGCCGACCTCCTCGGGATCCGTTGTGTCCGGGCGCGGCGCGCCGCGGGACGAGGCCCGCAGCGCGAACCTCCACTCGGGATTCAGCGCCGCCAGCCAGAGCCCGCGCGGCCCGGCGAATTCCAGGACGTGCGGACGAAGGTCCGTACGCGCTCTCGCCGCGTCCAGCAGAGCGGGCAGCAACTCCGCGGGCGCCCGGTAGCCGTGCGCACCCGCGGAGGCCAGCCACTGGGGGATGAGCTCGGTGAGATCGGGAGCCGCTCCCCGGCGCCCGCCGCCGGAGGGTGCCGACCGGTCGGCGAGCAACTGGGCGAGCCTGCGGCGTGCGGCGGCAGGCAGCGGTGGCCGGGGATCGGCGGGAGCGGGCTTTGGCAGTGCGGTCCGGCCGGCCGGCCGCAGAGCCGCCCTGCGCCGCACGGTATGAACCGCCGCCGCGTCGAGTAGCGCCGCCGGGCCGGCCGCGGCGCCGTCCCCCATCCGGAGCGGGCGCCGGTCGGTGCCGAGCAGGGCCGAGGTGACGAGGTCTTCCCAGGGGGCGCTCAGGGGCACGCCGGTCGTGTCGGAGGTGGGCATCGGTTCCCTTTCCGGTGGTCCGGGCCTCGCGGGCAAGGAGGTGCGTCTGATCGGGAGGGCGGTGCGTCAGGCCAGCGCGACGGCAGCCCCCGGTCCGGCGCTCTCAGCGGCCTCGGGGCACCAGGCGGCCAGCGGGTCGAAACCCCGGTGCCCGCACTCGCCGAACACCGTCAGGGGGCCACCACCGGAGAGCGCCACGAGCTTCCACAGGCCCGGCCGGGACAGCGCCGAGGGTGCGACCGGCAGGGCGGATCCGTCGGTCCGGCCGGCCAGCTGCCAGCCGTCCGCGGACGGCACGGGTATGACGTCGCGCAGCGTGGCCGGCCAGGCATCGAGCCAGGGGTCGTCCCGCAGGGCCTTCCCGTACGCGGCGACGGCATCGGCCGTCGTACCGCCGGGCGGTGGTGCTGTCGTGACGACCGGCTCGCCGAACCGCGGTCCCAGCACGACCCGTAGACCTCCGCCGCCCGGATAGGGCGTCACCTCGGCGTCGATCACCGCGCCCACCGGCAGCGTCTGGGCGGGGGAGCGCCCCGGCGATCCGTAGGACAGCAGCAGCGCGGTACGCGCCGACTCCCTGCCGTACAGCCAGATGCGGCGGGTGACGATCCTGCCCTCCGGCGCGTCGTGCAGTGCGAGGACCAGCCACTGGTCGCGGATGGCCGGGCCCTCCGCAGAGGCCGTCAGCCCCACCCTCGCGCGGACCGTGGCCGCCAGCGGGGCGGGCAGCCGGTCGAGCCCCAGCCAGGCGGAGTCCAGCAGGTGCAGCAGCGCGCACTCCTCCAGCAGCCGTGCCGGCCAGCCGGGCCCCGAAGCAGCTACCGAGCCCATCTCCCGCACACGGCCTGCGAGTCCCGGGGCCTGAGCGTCGATCATGCGCGCCGCTGTCTCCTCCCACAGTCCGTAGTCCGGCCGGTCCGTCGTCGCGAGTCCGCCGCGCAGCAGGTCGGTGAGCCGCTGGTCCAGCTCCTGCGCCCCGCCCGTGACGCGCTCGGCCCTGCGCTCGGCGCGACGGGCCGCGGCCCTGCCCGCAGACACCGCGGCCGCAGGGTCCTCCGGCGCTGCGACTCCCTGCCCGCGCCGGTCAGCCAGCCACTGCAGGACCCATGGCGGCTCCTGAGCCTCCGGTATCGGCGCGCCGGAGGAGAGGAGCAGCAGCAGCCCCAAAACATGCCCGCACGGGCGGCTGCCACCGGTGCAACTGCACGTGTGGGAAACCCCGTCGGTGTCGACCGCCGTGCGGTACGGCACGCCGTCGCCCCGGCAGACACCCCATACCGCGCCCGGGCCGGCGTGACCCGCGTCGGACCACACGTGTTCCGACGCGAGTGCCAGGCCGACGCCCCGTGTCGCTTCGTCAGGAGCGAGCGCCAGCACCTGCTCCCTCGTCCGACGCACCACCGGGTGGGTGGAGCGCCGGGTTTCTCCCCTGTGAGACAGCACCATGAGAACGACGGTAGGACGTGCCACTGACAATCGGCTCCGACCGGCGATCGCGCCCCTTCCGCGAGGGCTTGACCACTTCGCCGGTGTGCGCCTCTCGACGAAGGGAGAGGGCCGGTCAACGGAATCGGGGGATTCGGATGAACCGCGTCATGCGCACCACCCATGCCGGACGCACCCATCGCGCCGGACACGTCACCGGCGCCCGGCCGTGCCGCCCGCGCTGCCGCGGCGGCTGTCCGCGACCCCGCGTTCGGTCTCGGCGGCTGCTCGGAAGGCGCCGTCGACAGCGGCGACGAGGCAGGGGGCGAGACCTGAGGGGCGACGTACGAAGTCACCGGCACCAGTGCCGACGGCATCCGGTTCCACAGCGGCGGCGGCACGGCCGTGGAGCCCGGGACCGAGATCGTCGTGTCCCCGCGCCGGCCGTGGAGGAGGACCACTGTCACTCCACGCGGCAGTGTGCCCCCGGCGGTCATGCCTGCCGTATCGGCCGCTGACGCGGCGGATCTCGCCTGCGCCATCACGGACAAGGGCGAAGCATCGAGGAGGTGGAGGACGAGGCACCCCTGACGAGCGGCGACGCGTGGCGGCGGTCTCGCCCGTCTTGGGCCGACCCTCCAGGCGCGCCCGGAACGACATGGGAGCGGCACCGGGAAACGACCCCGGACCGGCACCGGGAAACGACCCCGGACCGGCACCGGGAAACGACCCCGGACCGGCACCGGGACCGATTGTCAGTGGCATGGTGCACCGTGGAAACCGCATCGGATCGACCGATCCGGAGGGGGATCCATGACCGTGTCCGTACAGACCGACGCGCCCGGCGGCGAAGTCCTGAGGCCGCACGCCGAGCACGCCTTCGCCGACGAGCTCACGGCGCTCGCCGCTGCCGACGACCGCCCCAGACCCACCCGTTGGAAGCTTTCGCCATGGGCGGTCTCCACCTATCTGCTCGGCGGGACACTCCCGGACGGCACTCTGATCACCCCGAAGTACGTGGGTCCGCGCCGTCTCGTCGAAGTCGCCGTGACCACGCTCGCCACCGACCGTGCCCTCCTGCTTCTCGGCGTTCCGGGGACGGCCAAGACCTGGGTGTCCGAACACCTCGCCGCAGCCGTCAGCGGGGACTCGACCCTGCTCGTCCAGGGCACCGCGGGCACCCCCGAGGAGGCCGTCCGCTACGGGTGGGACTACGCGCGGCTGCTGGCCCACGGGCCCAGCCGCGAGGCGCTGGTGCCGAGCCCCGTCATGCGGGCCATGGCGGAGGGCATGACCGTCCGCGTCGAGGAGCTCACCCGCATCCCCGCCGACGTCCAGGACGCGCTCATCACGATCCTGTCGGAGAAGACGCTCCCCGTCCCGGAGCTCGGACAAGAAGTGCAGGCGGTGCGGGGGTTCAACCTCGTCGCCACGGCGAACGACCGCGACCGAGGGGTCAACGAGCTCTCGAGTGCCCTGCGCAGGCGGTTCAACACCGTCGTGCTGCCACTGCCCGCGACCCCCGAGGCGGAGGTGGACATCGTGTCCCGGCGGGTGGCCCAGATCGGACACTCGCTCGACCTGCCTCCCGCACCCGACGGCGCGGCCGAGATCCGACGCGTCGTCACGGTCTTCCGCGAACTGCGCGACGGCATCACCACGGACGGCCGCACCAAGCTCAAGTCGCCGTCCGGGACGCTGTCCACGGCCGAGGCCATCTCCGTCGTCACCGGCGGTCTCGCGCTCGCCGCCCACTTCGGCGACGGTGTCCTGCGCCCCGGTGACGTGGCCGCGGGCGTCATCGGTGCCGTCGTCCGGGACACCGCTGCCGACCGCGCGGTCTGGCAGGAGTACGTGGAGACCGTCGTCCGGGAGCGGGACGGCTGGAAGGACTTCTACCGCGCCTGCCGTGAGGCCGCCGAATGACACCCCTCGCCGGGGGGACGCCCACGGCTCCCGGGGGACCGCTGCTGATGGGGGTGCGCCACCACGGGCCCGGCTCCGCACGCGCGGTCCTGGCAGCCCTCGATGCAGCGCGGCCGAGCGCCGTGCTCGTCGAAGGGCCGCCCGAGGGGGACGCGTTGCTGCCCCTCGCCGCGCACCGTCGCATGCGTCCGCCGGTCGCGCTCCTCGCCCACGCCGTGGACGACCCGGGGCGCGCCGCGTTCTGGCCGCTGGCCGACTTCTCGCCCGAGTGGGTGGCGATCCGCTGGGCGTCGGCGCGGGGGATCCCCGTGCGCTTCGTCGACCTGCCCGCCGCCCACTCCCTGGCGCTGACGGAACACCGGGACGGCGGGCCGGGGGAGGGCCGGGGCATCGGGGGCATCGACCCGATCGGAATCCTCGCCGGGACCGCGGGATACGACGATCCCGAGCGCTGGTGGGAGGACGTCGTCGAGCACCGTGGGGCGGCCGGCGGACCGGCCGACCCGCGCGCGCCGTTCGCCGCGCTCGCCGAGGCGATGACGGCACTGCGTGAGGCGCACGGGGACGGAGGGCATCCGCAGGACGCCGTCCGGGAGGCGTGCATGCGTCTTCAGCTGCGCGCCGCCCGCAAGGAGTTCGGCGACGACATCGCGGTGGTCTGCGGTGCGTGGCACGTGCCCGCACTCGGGGCGAGGACCACGGTCGCCGCCGACCGGGCACTCCTCAAGGGGATGCCCAGGGTCAGGGCGGAGCTGACCTGGGTGCCGTGGACCCATCGCAGGCTCGCGCGGCACAGCGGATACGGCGCGGGGATCGATTCGCCCGGTTGGTACGGGCATCTCTTCGCGGCCCCGGACCGGCCCGTGGAGCGCTGGATGACGAAGGTGGCGGGACTGCTGCGCGACACGGACAGGCCCGTCTCCTCCGCGCACGTCATCGAGGCGGTCCGGCTCGCAGGGACGCTGGCCGCCCTGCGCTGGCGCCCTGCCGTCGGCCTGGCCGAGGCCACGGACGCGGTCAGGGCCGTCATGTGCGAGGGATCCGATGTGCCGCTCGCCCTGGTGCGGGACCAGCTCGTCGTCGGCGAGATCCTGGGCGAGGTGCCGGACACCGCGCCCGCCGTCCCGCTCCAGCGCGACCTGGACAGGCAGCAGCGCTCGCTGAGGCTCAGGCCCGAGGCGGAGCGGCGTGACCTGGAGCTCGATCTGCGCAAGGAGACCGACGCGGCCCGCAGTTGTCTGCTGCACCGGCTGCGGCTCCTCGGAGTCGAGTGGGGCGAACCCTCCGAGGGCCGGGGCAGCACGGGGACGTTCCGGGAGAGCTGGCGGCTGCGCTGGGAGCCCGAGCTGTTCGTCCGGATCGCCGAGGCCGGCGTGTGGGGCACCACCGTGCTCGGCGCCGCGACCGCCAGGGCGGAATCGGACGCCCTGTCCGCGTCGTCGCTCGCCGCGGTGACCGCGCTCGCCGAGCAGTGCCTCCTGTGCGGTCTGTCCGGGGCGTTGCCCGTCGTGATGAGTGCCCTCGCCCACCGGGCCGCCCTCGACGCGGACGTCGGCCACCTCGCGGACGCGCTGCCGGCCCTGGCCCGCTCCCTGCGGTACGGCGACGTACGGTCCACCGACACCGCGGCCCTGGGGGAAGTGGCCGTCGGCCTCGCCGAGCGCGTCTGCGTGGGACTGCCGCCCGCCTGCACCGGTCTCGACGCGGACGCCGCGGCGGAGGCACAACGCCGGGTGGACGGAGTGCACCGGGCGATCGGGCTGCTCGCCGCCGCCGAGGTGCGGGCGGACGGGCTGTCGGAGCGGTGGGCCGGAGCCCTCCACAAGCTGTGCGCGAGGGATGCCGTCGCAGGCGTCGTCAGGGGCCGTGCCACGCGACTGCTCCTGGACGACGGGCGGCTGGCCGGGAGCGAGGCCGCGCGTCTGATGGGACTGGCCCTCTCGCCCGGTACCGAACCGGCCGACGCGGCTGCGTGGATCGAGGGCTTCGTCGGCGGAGCGGCGGGCGGGGGCCTGCTGCTCGTCCACGACGACCGGCTCCTCGTGCTCGTCGACACGTGGCTGACGGGCATACCGGCCGACACGTTCGCCGCCGTACTGCCCCTGTTGCGCCGTACGTTCTCGACCTATGACCCGGGTGTGCGGCGCACGTTGGGCGAGCTCGTCCGGCGCGGTCCGGATCCCGGCAGGGCGCGCGACGAGGGCGCGAACGGCGCGCACGGGTTCGGCGACGGATTCGACGAGGAACGGGCGGACGCGGTGGTTCCGGTGCTCCGGCTGCTGCTCGGCATCGAGGCCCCGGCCGAGCGGGCGGCGACCGGATGATGACGGACCGGGCGGGCACCGAGGAAAGGGTGAGGGAAATGGGCGCGACTCCTCCTGCCGAGGACGAGCGGCTGCGGCGCTGGCGCATGGTCCTGGGCGCGGACGGTGCCGACGGCACGGGACACGAGGTCACCGGACGCGACGCGGCGATGGACGGAGCGCTGACCGCGCTGTACGGCGGCGGGACGAAGCCGGCCGGCAGGGGCGGAGCCGAGCGTTCGGCCGGACTCGGGGCATCCGCCCCGTCCGTGGCCCGCTGGCTGGGCGACATACGTACGTACTTCCCGGCCTCCGTCGTCCAGGTCATGCAGCGCGACGCGATCGACCGCCTCGGACTCGCCACCCTGCTGCTGGAGCCCGAGATGCTGGAGGCGGTCGAACCCGACGTCCACCTGGTCGGAACCCTGCTCTCGCTCGGCAAGGCCATGCCGGAGACGACGAAGGAGACGGCCCGGGCCGTCGTGCGCAAGGTCGTCGAGGACCTGGAACGCCGGCTGGCCACCCGCACGAAGGCCACGCTCACCGGCGCCCTGGACCGCTCGGCCAGGAGCCGGCGGCCACGTCATCGCGACATCGACTGGGACCGCACGATCCGGGCCAACCTCAGGAACTACGTGTCTCTCCCCGGAGGCGAGGGGGCCGGCACGGTGGTGCCCGAGCGTCTCGTCGGATACGGGCGCACGGACCGGTCCGTGAAGAAGGACGTCATCCTGTGCGTCGACCAGTCGGGCTCCATGGCCGCTTCCGTCGTCCACGCCGCAGTCTTCGGCGCGGTGCTCGCCTCGATGCGGACCCTGTCGACCCGGCTCGTCGTCTTCGACACGGCCGTCGCCGACCTCACCGACCAGCTGGACGACCCGGTCGACGTCCTGTTCGGCACGCGGCTCGGGGGCGGTACGGACATCAACCGTGCGCTCGCCTACTGCCAGTCGAGGATCACCCGTCCGGCGGACACCGTGGTCGTCCTCATCAGTGATCTCCACGAGGGAGGGATCCGTGACGAGATGGTCGGGCGAGCCGCGGCGATGAAGGCGTCCGGGGTGCAGTTCGTGACCCTGCTCGCCCTCTCGGACGAGGGCACGCCGTCCTACGACCGTGAGCACGCCGCCGCGCTGGGAGCGCTCGGCGCCCCGGTGTTCGCCTGCACCCCGGACCTCTTCCCCGAGATCATGGCGGCGGCGATCGAGAAGCGGCCCCTGCCGATACCCGACCCCGGCCGGTGACCGGACTGCGCCCGGCCCGCACCACCCGACGCCGCCCCGGACCGCTCCCGGGGGGCGCCGTTTTGTCCTTCGTACCCCGGCTACCAGCGCGATCTGTGACCGGTATCACCGCTCAGGTGTGATCTGCAATTTAGGGTCCGGCGTGGCGCGGGGATAACCTGCCGGATGGACATGCCGCGTACCCGGTCACCGTGTGCGCCTCCCTAGTGACTGCGCAGTCACGTTGCCCTCGCGGCACGCCCACGCAGAAAACCAACCGCGAGACCACTAAAAGGGACGGACGCGCGTGGACCTGTTCGAGTACCAGGCGAGGGACCTCTTCGCCAAGCACGGTGTACCGGTGCTGGCCGGTGAAGTCATCGACACGCCTGAGGCAGCCCGCGAGGCGACCGAGCGGCTGGGCGGCAAGTCCGTCGTCAAGGCGCAGGTGAAGGTCGGTGGCCGAGGCAAGGCCGGCGGCGTGAAGCTGGCGGCAGACCCGGATGAGGCGGTCGCCCGGGCGACCGACATCCTCGGCATGGACATCAAGGGCCACACGGTCCACAAGGTGATGATCGCCGAGCTGTCCCCGGAGATCGAGGCGGAGTACTACGTCTCGTACCTCCTCGACCGCACCAACCGCACCTTCCTGGCCATGGCGTCGGTGCAGGGCGGCATGGACATCGAGGAGGTCGCGGAGAAGACTCCCGAGGCCCTCGCGAAGGTCCCGGTCAACGCCGTCGACGGCGTCGACATCGAGAAGGCCCGCGAGATCGTGGCCCAGGCGAAGTTCCCGGCCGAGGTGGCCGAGGGTGTCGCCGAGGCCATGGTGACCCTGTGGGACACCTTTGTCGCCGAGGACGCGCTCCTCGTCGAGGTCAACCCGCTGGTGAAGACCAAGGACGGCCGCATCCTGGCGCTGGACGGAAAGGTGTCTCTCGACGAGAACGCCGACTTCCGTCAGCCCGACCACGAGGCGCTCGAGGACAAGGCCGCGGCCAACCCCCTCGAGGCCGCCGCCAAGGCCAAGAACCTCAACTACGTCAAGCTCGAGGGCGAGGTCGGCATCATCGGTAACGGTGCCGGTCTGGTCATGTCGACGCTGGACGTCGTCGCGTACGCCGGTGAGAACCACGGCGACGTGAAGCCCGCCAACTTCCTCGACATCGGTGGCGGCGCCTCCGCAGAGGTCATGGCGAACGGCCTGGAGATCATCCTCGGCGACCCGGACGTCAAGTCCGTCTTCGTCAACGTCTTCGGTGGCATCACCGCCTGCGACGAGGTCGCCAACGGCATCGTCCAGGCCCTGGAGCTGCTCAAGTCCAAGGGCGAGGACGTCACCAAGCCGCTGGTCGTGCGCCTCGACGGCAACAACGCGGAGCTGGGTCGCAAGATCCTCTCCGACGCCAACCACCCGCTCGTGCAGCGCGTGGACACCATGGACGGCGCGGCCGACAAGGCCGCCGAGCTCGCCGCGGCTGCGAAGTAAGGGACGAGGGACTCCAACACCATGGCTATCTTCCTCACCAAGGACAGCAAGGTCATCGTCCAGGGGATGACCGGCGCCACGGGCATGAAGCACACCAAGCTCATGCTGGCCGACGGCACCAACATCGTCGGTGGCGTGAACCCGCGCAAGGCGGGCACCTCCGTCGACTTCGACGGCACCGAGGTACCCGTGTTCGGATCCGTCGCCGAGGCGATGGAGAAGACCGGCGCCGACGTGTCCGTCCTCTTCGTGCCGCCGGCCTTCGCGAAGGCAGCGGTCGTCGAGGCGATCGACGCCGAGATCCCGCTGGCCGTCGTGATCACCGAGGGCATCGCGGTCCACGACTCGGCCGCCTTCTGGGCGTACGCCGGTTCGAAGGGCAACAAGACCCGGATCATCGGCCCGAACTGCCCGGGTCTGATCACCCCCGGTCAGTCCAACGCCGGCATCATCCCGGGCGACATCACCAAGCCCGGCCGCATCGGTCTCGTGTCCAAGTCCGGCACGCTGACCTACCAGATGATGTACGAGCTCCGTGACATCGGCTTCTCGTCCGCGGTCGGCATCGGTGGCGACCCGGTCATCGGTACCACCCACATCGACGCCCTGGCGGCGTTCGAGGCGGACCCCGAGACGGACCTCATCGTGATGATCGGCGAGATCGGCGGCGACGCCGAGGAGCGTGCCGCCGACTTCATCGCGAAGAACGTCACGAAGCCGGTCGTCGGCTACGTCGCGGGCTTCACCGCCCCGGAGGGCAAGACCATGGGCCACGCCGGCGCCATCGTCTCCGGCTCCTCCGGCACCGCCGCCGCGAAGAAGGAGGCCCTCGAGGCCGCCGGCGTGAAGGTCGGCAAGACGCCGACCGAGACCGCCAAGCTGGCGCGCGAGATCCTCGAAGGCTGACCGCGCGCCGCGGCGGCCCGTCCGCCGCGGCACCGTGTCACCCGTAGCAACGGCGCGGGCCCGCACCCCCTCATCGAAGGGGTGCGGGCCCGCGCCGTTTCCGGTGGGTGAGTCCGGTCAGGGAATGCGCGGGAGGAGCCGTTCCGGGCCGTGCGCGAGCTCTCCCCGCAGCGATTCCTGGAGTTCCAGGTCCTGCGGCGTCAGCTTCTCCGGGCCCCCCTGTGCAGGGACGCCGCCGACCTGCTGGGCGGGTGCCAGCGGCTGCTCGTACCGGGTGGGGGCCGTGTGCAGAGTGAAGGCGGTCGAGCCGATGAGCAGCGCCCCGAAGCAGAGTGCGGCCCTGGTCCAGAGTTCCGCGACGCGCTCGCCGCCCGCGCGGACGGCCGGGGCCGGTGGCGGAGCGGGCACCTCCTCCGCGAGGGCGAGTGCGTCGAGCCGGTCGTGCAGCGGTACGGACCTGTCGTCCGGCTCCGAGGGAGCCGGCGGCTCCGCCGGTTCGGGCAGCTGTTCGGCGACCGCGGCACGTGCGTGCAGCAGTCTGCTCGCCGCGGCGGGGGTGCTCGCCTCCGTCTCCGCCGCTGTCTCCGGCAGGCCCAGGCCCACGCCGTCGTGGAGCAGCAGCGTGCGACGGTGTGAGGGCGGCAGGCCGAGCAGCGCGTCGAGCAGCGCGCGCCGCGCCGGGTCCTCGGGCGGCGGGTCGGCCCGGCGGTGTGCGCGGCGCAGCCGGTGCCAGGGCGACATCGCGTACTCGTACGAGGCCGCACGGACCCAGCCCGCCGGATCGCGGTCCCTGGCCACCTCGGGCCAGCGCTGCCAGGCGATGCGGAAGGCGTGTTCGACGGCTTCCCGTGTCAGCTTCCGGCGACCCGTCAGCAGGAACACCTGACGGGTCAGGCCGGGCGCCGTTCGTCCGTACAGGACGTCGTAGGCCTGTTCCGCCGTGAGAGCCGGCTGCGGAACGGGGTCCGGGCCGTCCGGCGCGGCCGTCTCCGGTGCGCTGCCCTCCTGGCGGGGGGAGACGCCGAGGGAGGCGGGGGCGGGCGCGTGAGGGGACGGCGTGGCCCGGGCGGGCGGTTCCGGGGTGGGGGCGTCCTGGGCGCGCGGTTCCGGGACCGGATCGACTTGCGTGCTTGTGGTGGGGCGGGTGCCGGGCTCGGTCGGGGACATCGTGCTGCTCCCGGAGGCTTCGACGGGGTGGGGCGGCGCGGGGCGGTGCTCGGCGAAGCCGATCAGCCTGGCGTAGGCGGCGCGCCGACGGCCCCGCGGGCTGGTGCGCCCCGTCTCCCAGGCGTGGACGGTGGCGGGCGTGACGCCCACGACCGCGGCGACCTGTTCCTCACTCAGCGCCCTCGCCTCGCGCAGCCTGCGGCGCTCCTTGGGAGAGGGCAGGGGGGCGGCGGAAGCGGCGGGAGCCGGGCCGGTGGTGCTCCGCGTCATGCCCGGCCTCCGCACGTGGTGGCACTGCACTGGGTGAAAAAGTACATAAACGTATATTGAGCGACACAGCGGCCATTGGCCCGTTACACGAAATAGGCGCGTGTCGTTGGCAGCATGGCCGGGTGACCCAAGTGACCGAGTGCAGCCCGACGTTGCCGGCCGAGCGGAGCAGGTCCGCCGTCCTGGCCTCCGCCCTCGTGCGCGGGGCGCTCGCGGCGGGGCTCGGGCTGGGCTCCCTGGCCGTCCTGGTCATGGTGCTGTGGATCAGTTCGCCGTACCCCGACAGCGGGCCCGCCGGGGCTCTTCACGTGGCGACGGGGCTCTGGCTGCTCTCCCACGGCGCCGAACTCGTGAGGGCCGACACCGTGGGAGGGCATCCCGCGCCCGTGGCGACGGTCCCGCTGCTCCTCGTCGTGCTGCCGGTGTGGCTGGTGCACCGGGCCGCCCGGGACTCGGCGGAGACCGACGGGAAGGCCTCGGGCGGCCACTCGGCGGTCGGGGCGTTCTGCGCGGTGAGTGCCGGATATCTGCTGGTGGTGCTGGCCGCGGCGGCGTACGCGCAGGACGGGGCGCTGCCTGCCGACCGGGCGTCGATCGCCTTCCCCGTCACCGTCGTGGTGGCCGGCGCGGCCGCCGTCGGGGTGTGGGTGGCGCGGGGGCGCCCGCTGACGCCGCTGCTGGTCCGGGCGCCGCTGAGGCTGCAGGAAGCGGCCGCCCGCTCCCGGTTCCGGGCCGGGGCCGGCGTGGTCCTGAGGTCGGCCGCCGCCGGTGTGCTCACGCTGCTCGGTGGCGGTGCGCTCCTGGTCGCGGTGGCGCTGGTCTGGCACGCGGGGGCGGCCAGGGAGTCGTTCCTGGGGCTGTCGGGAGACTGGGCGGGCCGGATCTCCGTCCTCCTGCTGGCGGCGGCGCTCGTGCCGAACGCGGCGGTGTGGGGTGCCGCCTACGGCCTCGGGCCGGGATTCGCTCTCGGTACGGCGTCCACGGCCGCCCCGCTCGCGTTCACCGGGCCGCCCGCGCTGCCTGACTTCCCGCTGCTCGCCGCGGTTCCGTCCCACGGTCCGGGTACGGCGGTGAACTGGGCGGCGGCCGCGGTGCCGGTCGTCGCGGGCCTGACCGTCGCACGGTTCGTGGCACAGGGGGCCGCGCCGGTGCGCGGGATGCGCGAGGAGGCGTGGAGTCAGGGCCGGACCGCGCTGGTGGCGGGGCTGGCGGCCCTGGGCTGCGGGGCCGGGGCGGCGGCCCTGGCGGCGGCTTCGGGTGGCGCTCTGGGGACCGGGGCGCTGGCGGAGTTCGGCCCCGTGTGGTGGCTGGTGGGCCCGGCCGCTCTCCTGTGGACGGCCGTGACCGGTGTGCCGGTGGCGCTGCTGGTCAGGGCGTGGCGGCTCAGGGAGAACCGGTGGGGCTGGCGCTGGGACGCGGCGAAGGGGGAGCCGACCGAGCCGGCACCCGGGCTGACGCCGGAGAAGGCCGGGAAGAAACAGCGCAAGAAGGTGGAGAAGACGCCGGGGGGCGAGGACGCGGAGCCCTACGACTTCCTGTCGGCCGACTCATGGCACGCGGACGGGGCGAGGGAGGCGCGCTGGGCCGCGCTCAAGAAGAATTCGGGAGGGCTGATGGCCGGCTTCCGTGCGGATACCGACCAGGGGGCCGCATCGGTGCCGGCACCGTCCCCCGCCCCCGTCTCGAAGCCCGCCGCTGCGCCCGGAGCCTCGCCGGATCCCGCCCCTGCCGCGCCGACGCCCGGTCCCGCCCCCGCGCCGACGCCCGGTCCCGCCCCCGCGCCGGCCCCCGCCCCGGTCGAGGAGGCCGCGTCCTCCTCGACCCCCGAGCCTGGTTCCCGCGAGGCTCCCGCCGACGAGCCCGATACGCGGACCGGCCGGGTTCCGGATGCCTCCGGGCACTCGGAACCCGGCCGGGACGACGCTCCGTAGGGAGCGTCACGTGCAGGCAGCGGGGCTACTTCTTCACGCCGAAGAAGGGCTCCAGCGGGTCGGGCAGCTTGTCGTTGCAGGCGACGGCGCCGGACTTGGTGAGTGCGTCGTTCACGCACGTGTAGTAGTCGCGGTAGACCAACTGCACCGTGTATCCGGTGGCCACGATCACCAGGGCCAGCAGTGCAGTCACCAGGCCGCTGACGGCCGCCGTCGTCTGCTGACGGCTGCTGACCTGCGAGGTGCCGGGCACCGCTCCGGGCGTGGCGGTACGGTCCGGGCCGCCCGTGCCGGATACGGCGGTGGGGGCCGCGCCGGCCGCCCCGGTCTTCCGCGGCCCGCCGCGGAGGGCGCTGATCGACCAGTACACGGCGAGGGCGCCGAGGAGCATCGCGATCTCGGGGAAGTCGAAGAGGGCGAAGAAGAACGCCCACATACCGCCCAGCACCGCGTAGCGGGCGCGTCGCTGGACGGGGTCGGTCGGGTCCCAGCGCAGCCCGCCGCGGCCGCCCTCGGGGCCACCGCCCTGGCCGCTGGGTCCACCGGTGCCACCTGGGCGGCCGCCGAAGCCGCCGTTCTGGCGGCCGGGCTGCTGGTCGCTCCACTGGCTGCCCCAGACAGGGCGGTCGTCGGAGTGTCCTTCGCCACCGTCACCGCCGTTGCCGTGGTTCCCCGGCGTGTGGGAGGGGTGGCGGGGCTGCCAGGGCTGGTCGGGGCGGTCCTCGGGCGGCGCCGCGAACGGATTGTCGTCGGACGGACCCGACGGGGAGCCCGAGCCCCGGGAGGATCCTGAGCCCGACGAGGAGCCCGACGAGGAGCCCGAGGAAGAGCCCGACGGTGATCCCGAAGAGGAGTCCGGCGATGAGGACTTGCTTTCCCGCATCAGCATGGATGCCCGCTCGGGCAGCGGGTGGCCAAGGGCGGTGCGGAGGCGGTCCGGCATGTGGTGAACGTCTTCCCCATCTCGTCATTTCCGCCCGGGGGCGGTTCCCTGTCCCCTGACGCTACCTTCCGGTCACGCACCCGTCCCGTGGGGGCCGCCAGGTGTGCCGGTATCGTTGCTGACGGTCGGACCGTTCGTAGAGTTCCCCGTATCGAGGGGCGAGCCTCTTTCGTACGACCATACAAACGCACCTCCTGCACATCGCGTACTTGCTGCACCACGCGAGAAAGGGCCCCGCCGTGGCCTCCCCGCCCCCCTCCGCCGCTCCGGCCCGTGTGGTCGTGCTCGTCTCCGGCTCAGGCACGAACCTCCAGGCACTCCTCGACGCGATCGGTGCCGACCCCGAGGGTTACGGAGCCCGGATCGTCGCCGTCGGCGCGGACCGGCACGGCACCGTCGGTCTCGAACGGGCCGAGCGCGCCGGGCTCCCGACGTTCGTGTGCAGGCTCGGCGAGTACGCGAGCCGTGACGAGTGGGACGCGGCCCTGACCGCGGCCGTGGCGGAACACCGCCCGGACCTCGTCGTGTCCGCGGGATTCATGAAGATCGTGGGCAAGGGGTTCCTCGCCGTGTTCGGCGGCCGTGTCGTCAACACCCACCCCGCCCTGCTCCCCAGCTTTCCCGGTGCCCACGGTGTCCGCGACGCGCTCGCGTACGGCGTGAAGGTGACCGGGTGCACCGTCCACTTCGTCGACGACGGCGTCGACACCGGTCCGATCATCGCCCAGGGCGTGGTCGAGGTGACCGAAGAGGAAACGGTGGAGGGCGAAGCCGCCCTCCACGAACGCATCAAGGAAGTCGAGCGCAAGCTGCTCGTCGAGGCCGTGGGGCGGCTCGCCCGCGACGGCTATCGCATTGAGGGACGAAAGGTTCATCTCGGTCATGTCGGTGAATAAGCCCATCCGCCGCGCCCTGGTCAGCGTCTACGACAAGACGGGGCTCGAAGACCTCGCCCGCGGTCTGCACGAGGCGGGAGTCGAGCTGGTGTCCACCGGCTCCACCGCCGGGAAGATCGCAGCCGCCGGTGTGCCGGTCACCAAGGTCGAGGAGCTCACCGGCTTCCCCGAGTGCCTCGATGGTCGCGTCAAGACCCTGCACCCCCGTGTGCACGCGGGCATCCTCGCCGACCTGCGCCTGGACGCCCACCGCGAGCAGCTCGCCGAGCTCGGCGTGGAGCCGTTCGATCTCGTGGTCGTCAACCTGTACCCGTTCAAGGCGACCGTCGCCTCCGGCGCGTCCGACGACGAGTGCGTGGAGCAGATCGACATCGGCGGGCCCTCGATGGTCCGCGCCGCCGCCAAGAACCACCCGTCCGTGGCGGTCGTCACCAGCCCCGAGCGTTACGCCGACGTCCTTGCCGCGGTCGCGGCGGGAGGCTTCGACCTGACCGCACGCAAGCGGCTCGCCGCAGAGGCCTTCCAGCACACCGCCGCCTACGACGTGGCCGTGGCCTCCTGGTTCGCCGACGGTTACGCGGCCGCCGACGACTCCGGCTTCCCCGACTTCTCCGGTGCGACGTACGAGCGCAAGAACGTCCTGCGCTACGGCGAGAACCCGCACCAGCCCGCCGCGCTCTACACCTCGGGTCAGGGCGGTCTCGCCGAGGCCGAGCAGCTGCACGGCAAGGAGATGTCCTACAACAACTACACGGACACCGACGCCGCCCGCCGCGCCGCGTACGACCACGCCGAGCCGTGCGTCGCGATCATCAAGCACGCCAACCCGTGCGGCATCGCCGTCGCCGACGACGTCGCGACCGCCCACCGCAACGCGCACGCCTGTGACCCGCTGTCCGCGTTCGGCGGCGTCATCGCCGTCAACCGGCCGGTGACCGTCGAGATGGCCGAGCAGGTCGCCGAGATCTTCACCGAGGTCATCGTCGCCCCGGCGTACGAGGACGGCGCCGTCGAGGTGCTGGCCCGCAAGAAGAACATCCGGGTGCTGCGCTGCCCCGAGGCCCCGGCCGCCACGGTCGAGGTCAAGCCGATCGACGGCGGTGCACTGCTCCAGGTCACCGACCGGCTCCAGGCCGAGGGCGACGACCCCGCCAACTGGACCCTCGCCACCGGCGAGGCCCTCTCCGACGATGAGCTCAGGGAGCTCGCCTTCGCGTGGAAGGCGTGCCGCGCGGTCAAGTCCAACGCGATCCTGCTCGCCAAGGGCGGCGCCTCGGTCGGTGTCGGCATGGGCCAGGTCAACCGCGTCGACTCGGCGAAACTGGCGGTCGAGCGGGCGGGCGAGGAGCGGGCCCGTGGCGCATACGCAGCGTCCGACGCCTTCTTCCCCTTCCCCGACGGTCTGGAGATCCTGACCGCCGCGGGCATCAGGGCCGTCGCCCAGCCGGGCGGCTCGGTCCGGGACGAACTCGTCGTCGAGGCCGCGAAGAAGGCCGGCGTGACCATGTACTTCACGGGCACGCGCCACTTCTTCCACTGACCTCCGGGTCGTAGCACCACCGCAGGCCGCACCCCTCGGGGTGCGGCCTGCGGCGCGTCCGGCGTGCGCCGCCCGCTCGCCCCTCTGTTCTAATGGATGGCCTTGTCGGGCCGTAGCGGCGGGACCGGGCGACCGGCAGTGACCAGTGGGGGATTCCGTTGCGGGGGCATGGTGCTTGACCTGAACCAGAGCGAGACCGACGTGCCCGGGGAGCAGGCCCCGGGGCCTGCCACGGGCACGCCGCACCCGGCACCGCCGCGTCCGTACCTGATCACGGCCGCGGTCCTCTGCGCGCTCTACTTCCTCTACGCCTACCTGCGCTACAGCCACTTCCAGTCGCCGTCCTGGGACCTCGGCATCTTCGAGCAGGAAGTGCGCGCGTACGCCGGATTCGACGCCCCCGTCGTCGACATCAAGGGACCGGGCTACCTGATCCTCGGCGACCACTTCAGCCCGCTGGTGGCGCTCCTGGTGCCGCTCTACTGGATCTGGCCCTCCGCCGTCGCCCTGATCTTCGCGCAGGCCGCACTGTTCGCCGCCTCCGCGGTCGTCGTCGGGCGTACCGCCCAGCAGATCCTGGGCGGCCGCACCGGCCTGTGCGTCACCGTCGCGTACGGGCTGTCCTGGGGGCTGCAGGAAGCGGTGAAGGCCGACTTCCACGAGATAGCGCTCGCGGTCCCGCTGCTCGCCCTGGTCTGCCGGGCCCTGCTCATGGAGCGCTGGCGGGCCGCCGTCCTGTGGTCGTTGCCGCTGGTCCTGATCAAGGAGGACCTCGGTGTCACCGTCGCCGTGGTCGGCGGACTCCTGGCCCTCTACGGGCGGCGGCTCCAGGGTTTCCTGCTCGCCGCCTTCGGGGTGAGCGCGTTCGCGCTCACCGTGCTGGTGCTCATACCCGCGGCCAGCAGCGCGGGGTCGTACGACTACTGGAAGAAGATCGAGGAGAACGGCGGGCAGGAAGTCCCCCTGCTCGACTCCGTCCTGGGCGTGTTCGACTCCTCCGTCAAGCTGGAGATGCTCGTCTTCCTGGTCGGCATCACGGCCTTCATGGCGCTCCGCTCGCCCCTGATCCTGCTCGTCCTGCCCACCCTCGGGTGGCGTCTGCTCTCCCAGGACTCCAACCACTGGGGCATGGTCTGGCACTACAGCGCGATCCTCATGCCGGTGGTCTTCCTGGCCATGGCCGACGGCATCCGCCGCAGCCGGGGATCGAAGAGGCCCTGGCTCGTCTCGTACGCGAACGTCGCCGTGCCCGTGGCCACGGCGATCGCCGTCACCCTCACCCAGCACCTCCCGCTCCGCGACCTGCTGCGCCCGGAGACGTACCGGGCCGACGCGCGCACCCACGCCGCCGAAGAGGCGCTCGAAGCCATACCCGCGGGCGCGCGCGTGGAGACGGACATCACGCTGATGGCGCACCTGACCGGGGACCGCACGGTCTACTGGGTCGGCGGTGCCCCCGGAACCGCACCCGACGTCGTCGCGATCAACCTGGACTTCGGCTGGTCGCGGCCGATCGACGACCCGGTGGAGTACGCCGAGCAGCTGCACCCGGAGGCGCGCTACCGGATCATCCGCGAGGCGGGTTCCTTCGTCGTCATGGAGCGGACCTCACCGGCGCCGGAAAACAGCTGAAGGCCGCACACCCGCCGCTGGGCGGGTGCTACGGCCTTCACGCGCGGGTGCGGGAACGTCAGTGCTGCTGCTGGCGGTTGAACCACGCGCCGCCGTCGGACTTCGCCACGAAGACGACGACCAGGATGGCGAGGACCGTGTGGGCGAGGCCCATCACGACGAAGGGGTAGATGCCGAGGATCGCGGTGATCACGCCGAAGACGATGGTGGCGATGCGGATTCCGCTGCCACCCTTGCCGAACTTGGCGGCGAGGACGACGGCGAGGACTCCCCACAGCACGGCGAAGGCGACGATTCCCCACAGCACGGCGCCCGAGTACTCGGCGAGCTGCTGGAACTGGACGTCCTCCTGGAGCGTCGCGTCGTTCTTGGCGGCGTTCACCGCCGCGGCCGCGAGGGCGACGAAGATCGCGCCGATGACCTGGAGTCCGGCTATCACGTAGAGCATGACGCGGGCGGCCTTCACACCGCCGGGCATCTCGGTGGGTCCGCCCGGGAAGCCGTAACCGCCCTGGACCGGAGGCGCCTGCGGGTAGCCGTAGCCCTGCTGGGGGGCGGCACCCTGCTGGCCTTGCTGCGGGTAGCCGTAGCCCGGCTGCCCGCCCGGCTGTCCGCCCTGCTGCTGGCCGTAGGGGTTGTTGGGGTCGCCGAAGCTCATGGCGAGGTTCCTCCGTTGCGAAGTGCGGGGACGACGCGGTCCGGGCGGAGGAATCGTGTGCAATCTTGAACGGTGGTCCCCCCGACACTGTCCGCGGTGATGCGGGACTTATCGTCGTCATGACATCCACGTTTTGTCCAGCCGATTGCCGAATGCGTTGTGCAAGTGCAATCTCCTGTCCACGTGACAGACCAGGATTGGTACGCGGGCGGGGTCATCCGCGAGGATGGGTGTCATGACTGCCCAGATTCTCGATGGCAAGGCCACCGCAGCTGCGATCAAGTCCGATCTGACCGTCCGCGTGGCGGCCCTCAAGGCGCAGGGCATCACACCCGGCCTGGGGACCCTGCTCGTCGGCGACGATCCGGGCAGCCGCTGGTACGTGAACGGCAAGCACCGCGACTGTGCCCAGGTCGGCATGGGCTCCATCCAGCGTGAACTCCCCGACACCGCCACCCAGGAGGAGATCGAGGAGGTCGTGCGGGAGCTCAACGCCGACCCGGACTGCACGGGCTACATCGTGCAGCTCCCCCTCCCCAAGGGCATCGACACCAACCGCGTCCTGGAGCTGATGGACCCGGCCAAGGACGCGGACGGGCTGCACCCCATGAGCCTGGGCAAGCTCGTGCTGAACGAGAGCGGTCCGCTGCCCTGCACCCCGCAGGGCGTCGTCACCCTGCTCCGTCGCCACGGTGTGGAGATCAACGGTGCCCACGTGGTCGTCGTCGGCCGGGGTGTCACCATCGGCCGCCCCCTCCCGCTGCTCCTGACGCGCAAGTCCGAGAACGCGACCGTCACCCAGTGCCACACCGGCACCCGTGACCTCTCGGCGCACCTCAGGCAGGCCGACATCATCGTCGCCGCCGCCGGTGTGGCCCACCTGATCAAGCCCGAGGACGTGAAGCCGGGTGCGGCGGTGCTGGACGTCGGTGTCAGCCGGGACGAGAACGGCAAGATCGTCGGAGACGTCCACCCCGGTGTGGCCGAGGTGGCCGCATGGGTCGCCCCGAACCCCGGCGGCGTCGGCCCCATGACCCGTGCCCAGCTGCTCGTCAACGTGGTCGAGGCGGCCGAGCTCGCCGCCGCCGAGGCCTCCGCCGCATCCGCCGGCTGACCCGGACCGGAGGAACGTCATGGGTGCTGGCACGAGTCCGGCGGACGGTACGCACGCGGGCGGGCCCGCCGAGGAGGCGGCGACGTCCGACGAGGCCCGGGTGGCCGGAGGGGCTGTTGCGTCGGGGGAGTCCGCAGTGGCCGGGGAAGCCGGGACGAACGAGGGCGCCGGAGCACCGGAGAGGGCCGTGACGTCCGGGACGTCCGACGAGGGCGGGGAGTCCGTCTCCACCGAGTCGGCCGGGGCCGACGGGGAGACCGTGAGCGGGGGCTCGACCTGGGCGCCCTCACGGCGCTTCTCGCTGACCCGTGACACCGCGCGTCCCGAGGGCGGCGGCCGGGCGGCGCCAGGTGACGCCCCCGCCCCCGCCAGGCAGTGGCCGCTGCTCACGGTGCTCGGCACCGCCGGGCTCGGGCTGCTGATCGTGGGGGCCGACCCCTTCGACCAGGCGTTCAGGATCGGCGCGATGCTGATGGGTGTCGCACTGCTGGCCGGGGCGGCACTGCGCTGGGTCGTCCCCTCCGTCGGCATGCTGGCCGTCCGGTCGCGGTTCACCGACCTGGTCACGTACGGCCTGATGGGCACGCTGATCGTGCTGCTCGCACTGATGGCGCAGCCCAAGCCGTGGCTGCAGGTGCCGATCCTCCAGGACGTGGTCCACTTCACGATCCGCTGAGGGGTGTCCGTGGGGTGTCCGTCCCCTCCCCCGAGAAGGGACGGACACCGGCCAGGGGGACGGCACGAGAAACTCCGGAATGCGGTGACTTGTGCGGCCTTGCCCTGTCCTGTTGTAAGTGTCATGCGCATGAGGCGGCGGGTTCAAGGGCTGCCTGGTGCCTGTGACGCGGAGGTGACCATTCCGCCACCGTGTGATCGTCGCGCAACGGTCGGTGGCGGCCTCGGCGCGCGCTACGGAACAGCCCTCGGGGCGCACAACCCGGCGCGCGCTCCCTCGGATGCTCCGGCGCCCTCGCGGAGGTCCGCTACAGCCGGACCTGCGGGGCCGCCCGGGGCCGCGTCACCCGGGCGTCGGAGGGTGACACCGTGCGGATCACCGCCGGTTCGTCCGAGCGGAACGGCACGGTGGAGGCCGGAGCCGACGCGTACACCCCGATGGTCGCCGTGAGGCGGGCCTCCGATGCCGAGGCCTGCGCGGTCCGCGCCTCCGTGGCGACCGGCTGCACCAATCCGGGGTGACGTGGGCGAAGGCTCCGCTGCGTAACCGGCTGTGTGCGGTCCCACAGGGGGGCGGACGGCTCGGGGAACGTGGGTCGGATAGCCTGACGGCTGGATATCTCTTCACATCAAGATTCAGAGGTATCCAGCACCAGGGGCAGGGACCCCCACCGCCAGCTGTCTAACGGAGATCGCCATGACCCGCACTCCCGTGAATGTCACCGTGACCGGCGCAGCCGGCCAGATCGGCTACGCGCTGCTCTTCCGCATCGCCTCCGGCCACCTGCTCGGCCCGGACGTGCCGGTCAACCTGCGACTCCTCGAGATCCCGCAGGGCCTCAAGGCCGCCGAGGGCACCGCCATGGAGCTCGACGACTGCGCCTTCCCGCTGCTGCGCGACATCGAGATCACGGACGACGCCAACGTCGGCTTCGCCGGTGCCAACGTCGCCCTCCTGGTCGGCGCCCGCCCGCGCACCAAGGGCATGGAGCGCGGCGACCTGCTGTCCGCCAACGGCGGCATCTTCAAGCCGCAGGGCAAGGCCATCAACGACAACGCCGCGGACGACATCAAGGTCCTCGTCGTCGGCAACCCGGCCAACACCAACGCCCTCATCGCGCAGGCCGCCGCCCCGGACGTACCGGCCGAGCGCTTCACCGCGATGACCCGCCTGGACCACAACCGCGCGATCTCGCAGCTGGCCGCCAGGACCGGCGCCGCCGTCTCCGAGATCAAGCGGCTGACGATCTGGGGCAACCACTCGGCGACCCAGTACCCGGACATCTTCCACGCGGAGATCGCGGGCAAGAACGCGGCCGAGGTCGTCAACGACGAGGCGTGGCTGGCCGACACCTTCATCCCGACCGTCGCCAAGCGCGGCGCCGCGATCATCGAGGCCCGTGGCGCGTCCTCGGCCGCCTCCGCCGCCAACGCCGCCATCGACCACGTGCACACCTGGGTCAACGGCACCGCCGACGGCGACTGGACCTCGATGGGCATCCCGTCCGACGGCTCCTACGGCGTTCCCGAGGGCATCATCTCCTCCTTCCCGGTCACCACGAAGGACGGGAAGTACGAGATCGTCCAGGGCCTGGACATCAACGAGTTCTCCCGTGCGCGCATCGACGCGTCGGTGCAGGAGCTCACCGAGGAGCGCGACGCGGTCCGCGAGCTCGGCCTGATCTGACCGGCGTCCGGCCACGCGCCGGATCCGGAGCCACAGGAGGGCGCCCCCGGGCAGCGATCGCTGCCCGGGGGCGCCCTCCTGTGTGTGCTCAGCGGCCGAGAAGCCGGTCCGCGAGGTCGCGCACGGCTTCCGCTGCCCTGCGCTGCAGCTGGGGGCCGAAGGTGATCCGGGCCGCGCCCAGCTCGCCGAGCCGGCGCACGGCGGACGGGCCGTCGGGTGCGCCGAGGGCGTTGAGCGGGACGGTGACCGCCCCGGCCAGACGGGGAAGGTCGTCGGCCGGGGCCATGATCGGATAGACGCAGTCCGCACCGGCTTCGGCGTAGAGCCGGGCGCGGGCCACCGTCTCCTCGACCACGTCCACGGTGTCCGGGTCCCCGTGGACGTACGTGTCGACGCGGGCGTTGACGAAGAGGCGGTCGCCCGCCACGGCGCGCACCTCCGCGAGCCGGTCGGCCTGCCGCAGCGGGTCGACGAGGACGCCGTCGGTCGAGTCCTCGAGGTTGCAGCCGGCCACTCCTGCTTCCAGCAGGCGCTCGACGAGTTCGGCCGGGGCCAGGCCGTAACCCGACTCGATGTCCGCCGACACGGGAACGGAAACCGCCCGTACGATCCGGCCCACCGCCGCGAACATCTCGGCGGCCGGTGTCTGCCCGTCGGCGTGACCGAGAGAGGCGGCGACACCCGCGCTCGGGGTGGCCAGGGCGGCGAACCCGGCGTCCTCGAACACGCGCGCGCTCGTGGCGTCCCACGGGCCGGGGAGTACGAGCGGGTCGGCCGGCGCGCGGCCGCGGTGCAGGGCTCGGAAGACGGAAGCGGGCTCGTTCATCGGGGCTCCGGAGTGGAAGGGCGCGGGGTCGGGCGGCCCGGCCGGGTGCCGGGGCGGGGAAGGACCCTCGCCCCGGCACCCCGGCGGGTTCAGTGCTTGATGTCGCCGGGCGTGTAATGCCCCGGAGCCAGCCGGGCGGTCACCCCGAAGCGGTTCCACGCGTTGATCACGGTGATCGAGGCGATGAGCTGGGCGAGCTCGCCCTCCTCGAAGTGCTCGGCGGCCTTCGCGTAGACCTCGTCCGGCACGAAACCGTCGGTCAGGACCGTCACAGCCTCCGTCAGCCGGATCGCCGCCAGCTCCTTCTCCGTGTAGAAGTGCTGCGACTCCTCCCAGGCGCTGAGCTGGATGATCCGCTCGACGGACTCGCCCGCGGCGAGGGCGTCCTTCGAGTGCATGTCCAGGCAGAAGGCGCAGCGGTTGAGCTGCGAGGTGCGGATCTTCACCAGTTCGAGCAGCGTCGGGTCCAGTCCCTTACGGGAAGCGGTGTCCAGCCGGACCATCGCCTTGTAGACGTCGGGCGCGAGCTGGGCCCACTGCAGACGGGCGGGGTGCTCGGGGGCGTTGCCGGCGGGCGCGTGGAGATGCGTGTGCGTGGTCATGGTGGTGAAGCTAGTGGGTGGATGGCGCAGCGGTATGGTCCATTTCCATGACGGATTCCTGGGCCGCTTTCGGTGCGGACCTGCACATCGAACCGGTCGGCGCGGGCCTGCGCAGCGGGCTGACGAAGGCGCTGCGGGAAGCCGTACGCACCGGACGGCTGGCCCCCGGCACCCGGCTGCCCTCCTCCCGGACGCTCGCCGTGGATCTCGGGATCGCCCGCAACACCGTCGCCGACGCCTACGCCGAGCTCGTCGCCGAGGGCTGGCTCACCGCGCGGCAGGGTTCGGGGACCAGGGTCGCGCAGCGCGCCGCCCCGCCCGGGCCGGCCGCACGCGGGGCCAGCGGCCGCCGGGTCGACCGGAGGCCCGCGCACAATCTGCTGCCTGGGTCACCGGACCTGTCGTCCTTCCCGCGGGCGGAGTGGCTGAGGGCTGCCAGGCGCGCCCTCACGGCCGCTCCCGACGCGGCCTTCGGCTACGACGATCCGCGGGGCCGCATCGAGCTGCGCAGGGCGCTCGCGGACTACCTGGCCCGGGCGCGCGGGGTGTACGCGGACCCCGAACGCATCGTGATCTGCTCAGGGTTCGTCCACGGGCTCATGCTGATGGGGAAGGTGCTGCGGCGCCACAAGGTGCGGGGGGTGGCCGTCGAGTCGTACGGCCTGGACATCCACTGGGACATCCTGAGGGGGGCGGGCCTGCGCACCCCGTCTCTGCCGGTGGACGGGCTCGGAGCGGGGACCGGGGCGCTGGGCGGGACACCGGACGTGGGCGCGGTGCTGGTGACCCCCGCCCACCAGTTCCCCACGGGCGTCCCGCTCCATCCCGACCGGCGCACGGCGGCCGTCGACTGGGCCCGCTCCTCGGGCGGTCTGATCCTCGAGGACGACTACGACGGCGAGTTCCGCTACGACCGTCAGCCGGTGGGCGCGCTGCAGGGGCTGGACCCGGAGCGGGTGGTCTACATGGGGACGGCCAGCAAGTCGCTGGCGCCCGGGCTGCGGCTGGCCTGGATGGTGCTGCCGGAAGGACTGGTGGACGAGGTCTGCGACGCGAAGGGCGGTTTCGACTGGATGTCCGGTGCGCCGGACCAGCTGACCCTCGCGGAGTTCATCGCGTCCGGGGCGTACGACCGGCATGTGCGCGCCATGCGGCTGCGCTACCGGCGCCGCCGCGACCAACTCGTCGAGGCGCTCGCCGAACGGGCGGCGGACTTCCGGGTGAGTGGCATCGCGGCGGGCCTGCACGCGGTGCTCGAACTCCCTGAGGGGGCCGAGCAACCGGTCGTCCAGGCGGCCGCCTGGCAGGGGCTCGCGCTGGAGCGGCTCTCGCGCTTCAGGCACCGGGAGGCGGAGCCGGGCCGCGACGGGCTGGTCATCGGCTACGGCACGCCTTCGGAGAGCGGTTGGGCCGGTGCACTGGACGCGCTCTGCCGCGTGCTCCCGTGAACGGGGATTCCGGGACGCGCGGGAGGAGTGGGCGGCACCGGGTTTCAGTCGCGCGAGCCATGCATCTAATCTGACTGACAGTTCGCCGGTGGGCGGGCACGGCTCATGGGCACGACGGGGGAGAACAGAACATGAACAGGCGCAGGCTGAGGTCGAGCACCGTCGTGCTCGGCGGCATGGGAGTACTCGCGGCAACGCTCACCGCGTGCAGTTCGGAACCGGACGAGCGGTGCGTCGACCCGGTGACCCAGGAGATCCTGCCGAGCTACGAGTGCGAGGACAGCGACGGCGGCGGCACCTACTACTACGGCGGCAGCAGCCACAACAACCGGATGTCCGGCGGCAGTTTCAACAAGTCGGCGGTCGAGCGCGACGGATTCGGCTCCTCCGGCTCCAGCGGCGGCTGAGACCTTCATGGAACGCCGCACCACGGAACCGCGTCCCGGCTGGCAGGAGACCGTCGAGGAGCAGGGGCTGATCTACCCCCTGACCCGGTACCCGGACGGATCCCTGCGCCCGTACTGGGACGAGAGCGCCTACTACGTCTTCTCGCTGCCGGAGGTCGAGGCGCTGGAAGAGGTCGTGGAGGAACTCCACACGATGTGTCTGGCGGCCGCCGCGCACATCGTCGAGCACGACCGCTTCGCCGATCTCGGCATCACCGACCCGCGACTGGCGGGCCTGATCGCCGAGTCCTGGCGGCGTCGTGCCGAACTCCCCTCCCTGTACGGCCGTTTCGACCTGCGGTACGACGGGACCGGTCCGGCCAAGATGCTCGAGTACAACGCGGACACCCCCACCTCACTCGTGGAGGCCGCCAGCCCCCAGTGGTTCTGGATGGAGGACCGCTTCCCCGGGGCCGACCAGTGGAACTCCCTGCACGAGCGTCTCGTCGACGCGTGGAAGCGACAGGCCCCGCTGCTGCCGCCGGGCCCCCTGCACTTCGCCCACTCCGACGGCGACGAGCTGGGCGAGGACCTGATGACGGTGGCGTATCTGCGGGAGACCGCCGCGCAGGCCGGGATCGACACCGAGGCGCTCTCCGTCGAGCGGATCGGCTGGGACCAGCTGTCCAAGCGCTTCGTCGACGAGCGGCTCCGCTTCATCCGCAGCTGCTTCAAGCTGTATCCATGGGAATGGCTCACGACCGACCGCTTCGGCCCGCACGTGCTGGCCACCCTCGACAACGGCGGGGGCACCGGCAGCACCTGCTGGATCGAACCGGCCTGGAAGATGCTCCTCTCCAACAAGGCTCTGCTCGCCGTCCTCTGGGAGCTGTACCCCGGCCACCCCAACCTCCTCCCCGCCTATCTCGACGGCCCCCGCGAACTGGCCGGGGCCGGCGGAGCGGGTTATGTCGCCAAGCCGCTGCTCGGCCGTGAGGGCGCCGGGGTCACCGTCCACGAACCGGGCAGCGCTCCGTCGCTGCGCGACGAGCCCTGCTGCTACCAGGAGCTGGCACCCCTTCCCGACTTCGCCGGCAACCGTGTGGTGCTCGGAGCCTGGGTGGTCGAGAACGAGTCCGCCGGGCTCGGCATCCGGGAATCGGCGGGGCTGATCACGGACGAGTACGCCCGCTTCCTGCCCCACGTCATCCTCTGAGCCGTCGGCCGGGCCCCGCCGACCGGGACTCGGCCGACGGGGCTCCGCCGGGCCGGAACTTCAGCCGACGGGACCTCGGCCGACGGGGATTCAGCCGGCCACTACGCCGCGGAGCTGGTCAAGGCCCCAGTCCAGGTCCTCCTTGCTGATCACCAGGGGCGGGGCGATCCGGATCGTGGAGCCGTGGGTGTCCTTGACCAGCACCCCGCGGTCCATCAGCTTCTCCGAGATCTCCCGGCCCGTCCCGAGCGCCGGGGAGATGTCGACCCCCGCCCACAGACCTCGTCCCCGCACGGCCTGCACGGCGCCGCCGCCGGTCAGCAGCCCCAGCTCGTGGTGGAGATGGTCGCCCAGCTCCGCGGCCCTCTGCTGGAACTCGCCGGTGCGCAGCATCGCGATCACCTCCAGCGCGACCGCACAGGCCAGCGGATTCCCGCCGAACGTGGATCCGTGTTCGCCCGGCCGGTAGACACCGAGGATCGCGGCGGAGGACACGACGGCCGAGACGGGCACGACGCCACCGCCGAGCGCCTTGCCCAGCACGTACATGTCGGGCACGACGCCCTCGTGCTCACAGGCGAAGGTCCGGCCCGTACGGCCCAGACCCGACTGGATCTCGTCCGCGATGAACAGGACGTTCCGCTCCTGGGTCATCTGTCGTACCCCGGCGAGATAGCCCGGCGGCGGAACCAGCACCCCGGCCTCGCCCTGGATCGGCTCCATCAGCACCGCGACGGTGTTCTCCGTCATGGCCTCGGCGAGCGCGGTGAGGTCCCCGTACGGAACGATCTCGAACCCCGGTGTGTACGGACCGAAGTCCGCCCGTGCCTCGTGGTCCGTGGAGAAGCTGACGATCGTCGTCGTCCTGCCGTGGAAGTTGTCGGCGGCGACGATGATCTTCGCCATCCCGTCCGGCACGCCCTTGACGCGATAGCCCCACTTGCGGGCCGTCTTCACGGCCGTCTCCACCGCCTCCGCCCCGGTGTTCATGGGGAGGACCATCTCCATGCCGCAGAGCTCGGCGAGACGCGTGCAGAACTCGGCGAACCGGTCGTGGTGGAAGGCGCGCGAGGTCAGCGTCACGCGTTCGAGCTGAGCCTTGGCCGCGTCGATCAGCCGCCGGTTGCCGTGCCCGAAGTTGAGGGCCGAATAGCCGGCGAGCATGTCGAGGTAACGGCGTCCCTCGACGTCGGTCATCCAGGCACCGTCCGCCGAAGCGACGACGACCGGCAACGGGTGGTAGTTGTGCGCGCTGTGCGCCTCTGCGGAGGCGATGGCGGTTTCCGTGGTCGACACGGGATCTCCGTTCGTCGTGCGGCGTGGGCGGGGGTCGTGCCCACTTTGTATCGTCGGTCGGATCCGGCGCGGGGAAACCTTCGGCGCGTGGCGCGCCTCGCGGCCTCAGGGCCCCGCCACCCGCTCTGCCGCCGTTCCCGCGGCTCGGAAACGAAGCGCGCCACTCCCCGGCCACACCCGGTCGGCCCGTCAGGCCGAGCTCCCCGGAGAGCGCGGGCCGTCCTTCCGGCCCAGCCACCACGCGCGGACCCGCTCCAGGCGGCCCGCGGGCTCCGCAACGAGCACGGACGCCGGCACAGGCACCGCTCCCGCGAGGATCTGGGCCAGGACCCGCTCGGCCATCGTCGCGCCGTCGGTGTCCGGCACGTCCAGCCCGTCGCGCAGCGCCATCAGCTCCGCCCGCAGCCGCTCCCGCGTCCCGTCCCGCCGCCGCCGCCCGGGGAGCTCCGGGTCATCGCCGTCCGTCGTTCCTCGCACCGCGCCCTCCCTCCTTCCGTTCGTCCCGCTCCGGACCCAGCTGGCCGCCGAGCCGCCGCTCCAGCTTCCTCAGCGCGCGATTGAGCCGGGACTTCACCGTCCCCCGGGGCCAGCCGAGGGCCTGAGCCGTCTCCGCCTCATCCATCTCCAGCAGGTAGCGGCAGGTCACCACCTGGCGCTGCTCCTCGCCCAGCTCCTCCAGCGCGGCGGTCAGCAGCGTCCCGCGTTCCCGGGCGAGGGCCGCCGCGGCCGGGTCCACCGAATCGGGTATCACCGGATCCACCCCCCGGGAACAGGCGTCACGGCCCGCCACCGCTCGCGCACGCCCTGCCGAGCGGACCGTGTTTCTCGTCTCATTCATCACGATGCGCAGCAGCCACGGTCTGAAGGGCGCGCCATCCCGGAAACGCCCCAGCGCCTGATACGCCTTGAAGAAGGCGGACTGCACCACGTCCTCGGCGTCCGCCCCCGCTCCGAAGGCCACCGCAGCCCGCAGCGCGACCCCCGTGTGGGAGCGCACGAGCTGCGCGTATGCCTCAGCGTCCCCGGCGCGCACACGAGCGATCACCACCGCCTCGCTGTCGTCATGTCCTGAGGGCAGCCCTCCGGCTCGCCCGACAGCGCCTCTCCCGCCCCCGTCGTCGATGCTGCGGCCCTCCTCCGGGCCCGGTCGCGATGCCCCTTCCCGCGTCCTCACATCTTTCCTACACCGGTTGCCGGAGATCGGTTCCACACCTGAGACAATGAGTTCATGGCCTCTGACCGACCCCGCGTGCTCTCCGGAATCCAGCCCACCGCAGGCTCGTTCCACCTCGGCAACTACCTCGGCGCGGTCCGCCAGTGGGTGGCGCTGCAGGAGTCCCACGACGCCTTCTACATGGTCGTGGACCTCCATGCGATCACCGTGCCGCAGGACCCGAAGGAACTCCGCGCCAACACCCGGCTCGCCGCCGCCCAGTTGCTGGCGGCCGGGCTCGACCCGGAGCGGTGCACCCTCTTCGTGCAGAGCCACGTCCCCGAACACGCCCAGCTCGGCTGGATCATGAACTGCCTCACCGGCTTCGGCGAGGCGTCCCGCATGACGCAGTTCAAGGACAAGTCCGCCAAGCAGGGCGCCGACCGGGCGACCGTGGGCCTCTTCACCTACCCGGTCCTCCAAGTCGCCGACATCCTGCTGTACCAGGCGGACCAGGTCCCGGTCGGCGAGGACCAGCGCCAGCACATCGAGCTCACCCGGGACCTCGCCGAGCGGTTCAACGGCCGCTTCGGACAGACGTTCACGATCCCGGCGCCGTACATCCTCAAGGAGACGGCGAAGATCTTCGACCTGCAGGACCCGGCGATCAAGATGAGCAAGTCCGCGTCCTCGCCGAAGGGTCTGATCAACCTCCTCGACGACCCGAAGGCCACCGCCAAGAAGGTCAGGAGCGCGGTCACCGACACGGACACCGTGATCCGCTACGACACGGAGAAGAAGCCCGGTGTCAGCAATCTGCTGAGCATCTACTCCACCCTCACCGGCACCGCGGTCACCGATCTGGAACAGAAGTACGAGGGCAAGGGCTACGGCGCGCTCAAGACCGACCTCGCCGAGGTCATGGTGGAGTTCGTCACCCCGTTCCGGACCCGCACCCAGGAGTACCTGGACGATCCGGAGACCCTGGACGCCCTTCTGGCCAAGGGAGCGGAGAAGGCCAGGACCGTCGCGGCCGAGACGCTCGCGCAGACCTACGACCGGATGGGTCTTCTGCCCGCGAAGCACTGAGTCCAAGGACCCTGGCGGGACCACGGCCGAAGGGGCCACACTGGCGTCGGCACGACCGAAGAACGACCTTCGAGGATTGAGGAGAACGACGTGGGGACCGTAACGCTCGGCGTTTCGATCGCGGTCCCGGAGCCGTACGGCAGCCTGCTCCAGGAGCGGCGCGCGAGCTTCGGGGACCCTGCCGCGTACGGCATCCCCACGCACGTCACCCTTCTCCCGCCGACCGAGGCCGAGGCGGCCGACCTGCCGGCGGTCGAGACCCACCTCTCCCAGATCGCCACGGCCGGCCGCCCCTTCCCGATGCGGCTGTCCGGCACGGGAACCTTCCGCCCGCTCTCACCGGTCGTCTACGTCCAGGTCGTCGAGGGTGCCTCGGCCTGCTCCTGGCTCCAGAGGCGGGTCCGGGAGGCCTCCGGGCCCCTGGTGCGCGAGCTGCAGTTCCCGTACCACCCGCACGTGACCGTGGCGCACGGCATCGCGGAGGAGGCCATGGACCGGGCGTACGAGGAGCTCTCGTCGTACGAGGCCGCCTGGACCTGCGGTTCCTTCGCACTGTACGAACAGGGCGAGGACAGTGTCTGGCGCAAGATCAACGAGTTCCCGTTCGGCGGCGGCGGGAGCGCCCCCGCCGTACCCGCCCAGGGCGGCAGCTCCATGGACCAGCCGTCCCTGCGCCCCTGAGCCCCGCATCTCCCGGACCTGACACAGCCCCGCGCCTGACACAGCCCCGGACCTGACACAGCCCCCCCCGCCGGGGTCCTACCGCACCGGCAGCCGTCGGAACAGCGGACGCGGTACGTGCCGCAGGGCCGACATCACCACCCGCAGCGCCCCCGGCACCCACACCGTCTCCGAACGCCGCCCCAGCCCCGTCACGATCGCGTCGGCGACTGCCCCCCGGGGTCGTGGCCAGCGGAGCCTCCTCGCGCCCTGCCGTCATCCGTGACCGTACGAAGCCGGGGCGTACGACCATCACGTGCACCCCCGTGCCGTGCAGCGCGTCGCCGAGCCCCTGCGCGAACGCGTCCAGCCCCGCCTTGCTGGAGCCGTAGATGAAATCGGCGCGCCGGGCGCGCTCTCCGGCCACCGAGGAGAGCACCACCAGCGATCCGTGGCCCTGCGCCTGGAGCGCGCCGGCGCACACCAGGCCCGCGGAGACCGCCCCCGTGTAGTTGGTCTGCGCGACCCGGACCGCGGAGAGCGGTTCCTCCTCGTCGCGGGCCTGGTCGCCCAGGACACCGAAGGCCAGCAGCACCATGTCGATGTCCTCCTCGGTGAAGAGCTTCCCGAGCACCTCCTCGTGGGAACCGGAGTCGAGCGCGTCGAAGGGGACGGTACGGACGTCGGCGCCCAGCTCACGCAGTTCGGCCGCGGCCCTTTCCAGGGCCGGCGAGGGCCTCCCCGCCAGCCGGACGGTCCTGGTGCGGCGGGCGATCAGCCGCCGTGCGGTGGCCAGGCCGATCTCCGAGGTGCCGCCGAGGACGAGCAGGGACTGCGGGGCACCGAAGGCGTCCTTCACGGGATAACTCCTAGCGGGATGACTGAGAGGTGCTGCGGCGCGGGCCCGGAGCGCGAGGCGGCGGGACAGGCCGGACGGGGAGGCCCCTGCGCCGGACGGGGAGGCCCTCGCCGCGTCCGGCCCCCGCTCGGGGCCCGAGCCGGGCCGGGACACCGTGCTGACAGACATGATCGTGACGTTATCGCCCGCGAAAACCCTTTTGAGGGATTCGTTACATGACTCACCGAAATGGGTGATTGGTGATTCGAGAGGGCGCTCGCATCGGTTTTCTGCGCCGGGAGGGGTACGCGTACGTCATGGACTGGCTGAAGAACCTCCCCGGCATCGGGCCGTTCGTCGCACGGCTGATGGAGACGCACGCCTGGCGCTCCTACGAGACGCTGGACCGGGTCCACTGGACCCGGCTCGCCGCGGCCATCACCTTCCTCAGCTTCCTGGCCCTCTTCCCGCTGATCGCGGTCGGGGCCGCCATCGGCGCCGCGCTGCTCACGCCCGGGCAACTCGACAAGATCGAGGACAAGCTCGCCGACCAGGTCCCCGGCATCTCGGACCAGCTCGGCATCGACAACCTCGTGGCACACGCGGGCACGGTGGGGCTCGTCGCCGGTGTGCTGCTGCTCTTCACCGGCATCGGCTGGATCGGCTCGATGCGGGACTGCCTGCGCGCGGTGTGGGAGAGGGACGACGTGGACGAGGGCAATCCGGTCGTCCGCAAGCTCAAGGACGCCGGCCTGCTGTTCGGCCTCGGCGGAGCGGTGCTCGTGACGCTCGCCGTGTCCGCCGTCGCCTCCACGGCCATCGGCTGGACGGTCGACCGTCTGGGCATCCCCGAGAACGGTGTGGGCGGGGTGCTGCTCCAGGTGGCCGCCGTGGCCGTGGCGGTGCTCGGCGACTTCCTGATCCTGCTCTACCTGCTGACCCTGCTGCCCGGGGTGGAGCCGCCGCGCCGACGGCTGATCGTGGCGGGGCTGGTCGGCGCAGTGGGCTTCGAACTGCTCAAGCTGCTGCTCGGCAGCTACATCCGGGACGTCGCGTCGAAGAGCATGTACGGCGCCTTCGGCGTGCCCATCGCGCTCCTCCTCTGGATCAACTTCAGCGCGAAGCTCCTCCTCGTCTGCGCCGCCTGGACGGCGACGCCGAGCAAGGGCGAGGAGAAGGACGCGGTGGACGGGGAGGGCGCGGACGTCAGCGACGGGGGAGGCGACGCGCCAGGGCCGGCAGCGGCCACCGCCGGTTGACCAGGAACACTCCGGCCGCCAGGACCACCAGGACACCGCCGACGACCGACAGGGCGGTCCAGGCCCCGCCGGAGCCGGCCGGGGCCGTCGCGGTCGCCGCGGCCGCGTGCTTCTTCTCGGCCTTGCCGGCGCCCGCCGCCGGTTCCGAGCCCTTGACGGCCACGGCGGACTTCGGCGGCACCAGCTCACCGACCGGGGTCACCTTGCCGCTGGCGGAGAAGCCCCAGTCGAGCAGGTGCGCCGCCTCCTTGTAGACGGCGTGGCTCTCCTCCGCCGAGGGCTTCATGACCGTCACCAGCAGCACCTTCCCGTCGCGTTCGGCGATCCCCGTGAAGGTGTTGCCGGCTTGGGTGGTGTAGCCGTTCTTGACGCCCGCGATGCCCTTGTACGGGTCCACCCCGATGTCACCGGTGATGAGCCGGTTGGTGTTCTGGATCTCGAAGCTCTTCCGCTTCTTGCCCTTCTTCTGCTCGCCGGGGAACTCCGCCGTCGCCGTCGCGGCGTACTCGCGGAAGTCCGCCTTCTGCATCCCGCTCCGGGCGAACAGCGTCAGGTCGTACGCGCTGGAGACCTGGTGCGGGGCGTCGTAGCCGTCGGGGGAGACGACCGTCGTGTCCAGGGCCTGGAGCTCCTCGGCGTGACGCTGCATCGCGGCGACCGTCGCGGGCACACCGCCGTACATCTCGGACAGCACGTGCACCGCGTCGTTGCCGGAGCGCAGGAACACGCCGAGCCACAGGTCGTGCACCGTGTAGGAGTGGTCCTCCTTGACGCCCACCAGGCTGCTGCCCGCGCCGATGCCGGCGAGCTCGTCCTCGGTCACCAGATGGGTCATGGACTTCGGCTGCAGGGCGGGCAGGACCGTGTCGGCGAAGAGCATCTTCAGGGTGGACGCGGGCGGCAGCCGCCAGTGCGCGTTGTGCGACGCGAGCACCTCTCCGTTCTCCGCGTCGGCGACGATCCACGACCGTGCGCTGAGGTCCTTCGGCAGCACCGGAGCGCCCGGCCCCAGGTCGACCTGCGTGCCGATCTGTCCCAGCCGCTCGCCGCCCACGGTCGACATCGGACCGGTCGGCTTCGGCTGTTTGTCGTCGGTCTTGTCCTTCTCGGCCGCCCCAGCGGGACAGACGGCAGACACGGACAGCAACGCGGCAGAGAGGACCGCCAGTACGGTCTTTTTCAGAGCAGGCACGGTCGGAAACGTACAGGGCGTCACTGAGGATGGGGACCCGGATGGCCTGACCCGCCGTGCATACCGCCGGGACAGCCCACCCCGGGCGATCGACGAGGAGCGCGGCGGCGATACTGATTCCATGAAGCTCAGCCGCCCCGTCTCCTGGTTCCTGCTCGTCTTCGGAGCGTGGAGCTGGGTCATCTGGGTCACCTTTGTCAAAAATCTCTGGAAAGACGGCAGCGGGCTCGCGTTCGACGACGCGGGCGACCCGACTGCGTACTTCTGGGTCCATCTCCTGCTCGCCGTCACCTCGTTTCTTCTGGGGACGGCTGTGGGGGTCATCGGGTTCCGTGGTGTCAGGGCTTCGCGTCACGAAAGCAGATGACGTGACGGGTGGGGGCCGTCGTCCGGACAGCATCGTTTCAGCGGGGGAGCGTACGTGTTTGTGGTCTTCGTAGTCGTGGCGGTCGCGGTTGTCGCGCTGCTCGCGGGCGTACACCGCTATGTGTGGCGCCGGCTGATCGGCGACACGACACGGAAGGGCGGCCTCGCGCGCCGCGCGGGCACCGTCGCGGCCTTCGTGCTGCCACTGCTGACCGTCGGCGCCTTCATCTCCAGCCGCGCGGGCTTCCCCTTCCCGCTGCAGCAGGCGCTGGCCTGGCCGGGCTATCTGTGGCTGGCCGCCCTGCTCTACCTGACGCTGGCTCTGCTGGTGGGGGAGGGCGTCCGCCCCCTCCTGCGCAGGATCCTCGCCCGCCGGGCCGAAGCCGCCGGCGCCGGGCACGCGGACGTGGCCACGGCGACCGCTGACGGGTCAGCCGCACCCGCCGGGCACACGGACCGGGAAAGCGTGCCGGCCGCCCTGCAGTCCGACGCCGTCACCGCGACAGCCGCCGAACCCGCCACCGCGGCGGGGGGCGGCAGCGCCGTCACGGACCTCGCGCCGCGCGCCGAGACCCCCGCGCCGTCCGTCGCCGATCCCTCGCGCCGGCTCTTCGTCGCCCGAGCCGTCGGCGGAGCGGCCGCCCTCGCCGGTCTCGGCACGGTCGGGTACGGCACCTACGGGGTGCTGCGCGGCCCCAGCACCAAGCGGATCACCATCCCGCTCGCCGGACTGCCGCGATCGGCCCACGGCTTCCGGATCGCCATGGTGAGCGACATCCACATCGGCCCCATCCTGGGCCGCGCCCACACCCGGCGGATCGTGGAGGCGATCAACGCCACCCGTCCTGACCTGGTCGCCGTCGTCGGAGACCTGGTCGACGGATCCGTCGCCGACCTCGGTACGGCGGCCGAGCCCCTGGCCGGACTGGAGGCCCGACACGGCAGCTTCTTCGTCACCGGCAACCACGAGTACTTCTCTGGCGCCGCGGAGTGGGTCGACCACGTACGCGAGCTGGGTCTGCACCCGTTGGAGAACGCCCGCGTCGAGATCGCCGGCTTCGACCTCGCCGGAGTCAACGACGTCGCCGGCGAGAGCGAGGGCCAGGGCCCCGACTTCGCCCGCGCCCTCGGCGACCGTGACCGCAGCCGCGCCTCGGTCCTCCTCGCGCACCAGCCCGTCGTCATCGACGACGCCGTCGAGTACGGCGTCGGTCTCCAGCTCTCCGGCCACACCCACGGGGGCCAGCTCTGGCCCGGGAACCTGGTGGCCGAGCTCGCCAACCCGACCGTCGCCGGGTACGAACGCTACGGCGACACGCAGTTGTACGTCTCGCGCGGTGCGGGGGCCTGGGGGCCGCCCGTGCGCGTCGGTGCCCCCTCCGACATCACCGTGGTGGAGCTCGCTTCCCCGCAGGCCTGAACCGAAACCTGTGAGCCCCATTACCAGCCTTCCAAATGTGAATATCGTGTGATTGGGTGAGGCTCAACATGCGGCGGTGATGTGCCTCTCTGTGCACGCGAGCCGGGGTGGGGTTGGCAAGGGAGCACGGCACATGCGCTTCATCCGTCTGCGGATTCTCGCGATTCTGGCGGTACTGGTCATGGTGGGAGCAGGCGCCTGGCAACTGCTCCCCTCGGATGAGGTGAACGAGTCCCCGATCACGGTCGGCACGTCCGACGAGGTCACCTCGCTCGACCCGGCCGGCGCGTACGACGCCGGTTCCTGGGCGATATACAGCAACCTCTACCAGTCCCTGATGACCTTCAGGCCCGGGGCGGTCGTACCGGAACCGGACGCGGCCGAGAGCTGCGACTTCATCGGCCAGAAGCTCCAGACGTACCAGTGCCGGCTGCGTGACGACCTGACCTTCTCGAACGGCCGCAAGATCACGGCCGCGGACGTCGAGTACTCCTTCGAGCGCATGCTCAGGATCAAGGCGGACGTCGGCCCCGCGGTGCTGTTCCCCGGCCTCGACACCATCGTGTCCGAGGGCCGCACGATCACCTTCAACCTCTCGGCCCGGGACGCGACGTTCCCCCAGAAGCTCGCCACGGGCGCCGGATCCATCGTCGACCCGGACCGGTACCCGAAGGACAGGCTCCGCACGGACGACCAGGTCGACGGCTCGGGCCCGTACACCCTGAAGTCCTACGAGCCCGGGGTCGCCGCCCAACTGGTGCCCAACCCGGCGTACAAGGGCGCGCTGAAGAAGACGGGTGTCGCGGTCGGCATCCGGTACTTCGACGGGTCCGAGGCGCTCCAGGCCGCATGGGCGGCCGGAGGCGTCGATGTCACGCATCGCCAGCTCCCGGCCGCGCAGCTCTCCGAGCTCGACCCCGGCGCCGGTGAACAGCGCGTGACCGAGGCGGACAGCGCCGAGATCCGCAACCTCGTCTTCAACGTCCGCGAGGGCGCGCCGCTCGCGGACAGGAAGGTCCGCCAGGCCGTCGCCTGGATCATCGACCGGGGGCCGCTGGTCACCAAGGTCTACCGGAACACCGTCGAGCCGCTCTACTCGCTGATCCCGCAGGGTTACATCGGGCACAGCACCCCCTTCTTCGACTCGTATCCGCAGTCGGACCCGAAGCGGGCCAGGGCGCTGATGGAGGAGGCGGGTGTGGATCTTCCGATGCGCATCACCTTCGCCCACCGCGACGACGACGCCAACAAGGAGGAGTCCGCCGAACTGGTCCGCCAGCTCGAGAAGGACGGACTGTTCGAGGTCACGGAGAAGGCCGTGGAGTGGCAGGACTTCCAGAAGGGGTACGCGGCCGGGAAGTACGACGTGTACACCATCGGCTGGCTTCCCGACTTCCCGGACCCCGACACCTTCAGCCAGCCGCTGGTCGGCCGTGAGAACTCCCTCCACAACGGCTACACCAGCGAGAAGATGGACGCGCTGATCGCGGCCACCCAGCAGTACAGCGACCGGGGCCGGACCTCCGCCGACTTCAAGGAACTGCAGCGGCTGGTCGGCGAGGACGTTCCGCTGATCCCCCTGTGGCAGAAGAAGGACTACGTCGTCAGCAAGCAGTCGGTGTCCGGATCCCAGTACCTCTCCGACGGCACGGGGATCTGGCGGCTGTGGGAACTCAGCTGGATCTGATGTCCGAGGCGCCGGGCGTGTCCGGGGAGTCGGGCGTGTCCCGGGCGGGGAGCTTGTCCGAGGCGCCGGGCGCACCCTGTTCCGGCCCTTTCGCCGCGCCGGGCATGAATTCCACCAGGACGTCGCTGAGTTGACGTACGAGCGGTCGCAGTACCCGGAAGCGGGAGAGTGCGATCGCCCGTGCGGCGATCGGTGCGGTGCGCTCGACGAGCCGTCGGCTGCGTTCGGTGCCCTCGGTCCGGTCGTAGACCCAGAACAGCACCAGCCCCATCTGCATCAGCCACATCAACTGCGGCAGCAGATCGGCCAGTTCCGGGTCGTGCTTGGTGCTGGATCCGGCCAGGCACCGCTGGTGCACCGAGATCGCGGCCTCGCGGGCGGCCACGGACTCCTCCGAGAAGGGGGAGAGCGGACTGTCCGGGTCGGCGGCGTTCTTGAAGAACTGGGCGGCGAAGCGGTGGTACTGCTCGGCCACGTCCAGCCAGCAGAGCAGCACACCGCGGATGCGGACGCCGAGATCCGCGTCGCCTGCCAGGACCGGCCGGACCGCTGCCTCGTGCTCGGCGGCGATCCGGTCGTAGAACCCCTGGACCAGGTGTTCCTTCGAGGAGAAGTAGTAGTAGGCGTTCCCGACGGAGACGCCGGCCTCCTGGGCGACGGCCCGCATCGTCGTCCGGTCGTACCCCCGCTCCTCGAACAGCCGGAGCGCGGTCTCCAGGATCAGCGTGCGGGTCTGCTCGCTCTTCGGGGCTTTGGCGGACCTTTCGGCTCTGCCTGCTCCGGCCGGCTTCGCCGCGTTCGCGTCAGCCACGTTCTTCTCTTCCTTCACCACGGTCCCCAGGCTATCCGGGAGTTCCGCCCGCAGGATCCGGCAGTCGGCAGGCTCCGTCGGCGGAGCCGCACGGCTCCGCCGTGACGGACCGGTACTTCGCCGCGGCGAGCACCGTCGCACGGGCGAACGGACGGCCCAGGGGAGTGGTCAGCCAGTGGGCCCGGGGCCGGTGTTCGGCCAGGGCCCAGAGGCAGACGATCCAGGCCGCGGTCCCCCGGTAGACCTGCCCGCGGTCCCCGACCACCGTGATCTCCTCCAGTGTCCCCGCGTGGTCGAGCCCGGGGAAGCGGTCCCTCGCCTCCCGGCCACCCGCCGGGACGAGATCGAGCGGTACGAGCTGGCGCTGCTTGCGCAGCCAGTGCCGCAGATGGAGGCAGAGCGGGCACCCGTCGTCGTAGAGCACCGTGAGCCGGGTGACCGGAGGGTACGTGTAGGGGGCGGACGCGCGGTCCTGCGTCAGGCCGGCCGTGTCCTGGGCGTCCCGGGTGCCCTGTGTGCTCTGAGTGCCCTGAGCGGCTTGGGTGCCCTGGGTGTCCGTCACGGCCCGCTCACCTCCCGGTGGCGGGTGCTGCCCAGGGGCCCTGGTTGCCGGGGCCGGTCCAGCCCTGCGGCGGCACGGGCGGGGTCTGCTCGCGCTCCATCAGTCCGCGGCGGCGGATCTTGTTGAGCACGTAGACGTTGCCCAGGTGCATCACGCCGAGGACCAGCAGGACGACCCCGATCTTCACCGACAGTGCCTCGAAGAGCTGCCGGGCGTCGGCCACCCCGTCGGCGTTCTTCAGGTACAGGGTCACGAAGCCCAGGTTGACCAGGTAGAAGCCGACCACCAGCAGGTGGTTCACGGCATCCGCGAGCTTGTCGTTCCCGTGGAGCACGTCGGCGAGGAAGACCTTGCCGTTGCGGCTGAGCGTGCGGGCGACCCAGATGGTGAGCGCGACGCTGATGAGCAGATAGATGACGTAGGCGAGCACAGTGAGGTCCATGCCCCACCCTCCCTTGAACGTGTTCAAAATGCTGATGTCATGACTGTAGGCCTGTCTTTGAACATGTTCAAGTGGCGTCCCGGGGCATGCCGGAACGCTGGATCGCCGCCAGTGCGGGAGAGGGTGACGTGAAATCAGTCCGTGAGGGCCTTGACGAGCTCGGCCCGCAGTTCGTCCGGGTCGGGCAGCGGGGCGGAGGCCAGCGCCTCGTTCCACCCGGCGGCGGCCTGGTCGACGCCGGAGCGGAAGGCGCGCCGCAGCGGAACCCGCCCGAAGAGCAGCGCGAGCGCCGCCACCGGGCGCAGCAGCGACCGCCCGCGCACGGTCAGCGTGACGCCGACCTCCCAGGAGCCGTCGTCGGCCGGGCGCGGCGTGATGGTGAGGCGCGCGCGTCCCAGCCGGTGCTTGGCGCGGGCCGTGAGCGGCGCGCGGGCCGGCGGGAGGGATCCGGCACGGGCCGCCGCGGCCGCCCACCAGGCGGCCAGGTCGAGCCTCGCCCGGCCGGAGGCGCGGTGCAGCGACCCTCCGACGGGACTGCGCACGTCGAAGCCCACGTCCAGCGTCCCGGGCCGGTCCGGGGTACGCAGCCGCCCGGCCAGCCGCACGGCCAGGTCGGCGGAGTCCATGCGGAGCTCGACGGCGATCGCGTTGGAGCGCCGCCATTCCCGCACGGTCATCACGACCGGGTCGTGCACGGGGCTCACGCCGGGGGTGCCGGCCTCCTCGTCGGCGTCCGAGGCGATCTCGTAGCGGGCCCCCGCGCGCAGGTGACGGCCCTTCAGCAGGCGTATGCCGGGGACCAGCGGCCCGCCGTCGCCCAGCACGATGTCGCCGCCGCGGCGCGTCCGTGTGGACTCGGACGTGTCCAGGGCGAACCGCGCGCACTCCTCGAACCAGGCGCGGTCCAGGGGTGTGACGGTGACCGTGTGGTCGAAGCGGGCCATGCGGAGGTCGTGCCCGGTCTCAGACGCTCATCGAACGGGCGGTGTTGACCTGGGACATGACCCAGTGGAACGTCTCCGGTGCCGTCGCGGGGATCATCGTCTGGTGGTGCCGCCCGCCGCTGGTGACCGTGATCTGCACGAAGCCGGTCGTGCGCTTCTCCTTCATCAGGAGGAACAGCAGACCGATCAGGCAGAACAGCGCGAAGACGATCGCCAGCACGATGCCCACGGTCGGGATCTTCTCTTCCGTGCGCGACATGTCGGTCGCCGTCCACACCGCGCCCTTCAGCGGCAGGGTGCCGGACGGGGTCACGATGCTGTCGTTCATCACCGTGATGTCACCGAGCGAGAGCACCGGCATGCTGCCGCCCTGCTGCACCGGCAGGTTGAAGCCGGTCTCCGTCGGCTGACCGGGGCCCGGGTAGCCGTAGCCGGGGCCGGGCTGCGCCGCGCCCTCGGGCAGCGGCTGCGGATAGCCGTACGCGGGCGGGGCGCCGGCTGCCGGATAGCCGTAGCCCGGACCGTCCGGCATGGTGGGCGGATTGCCCTGCGACTGGGGCGGGCCCCACTTGTATGAGTCGTCCGCATACGGATTCGGATCGCTCACGACGTTCCCCGTTCTCCATCAAGCCATCCGCTCCCGTGCTGTGCTGCTGCGGGAGAGGCGAGCCGGTCACCGGCTCCGGATGACCGTACCGTTCCGGCCCGCCCGATGCACGAAGAGGCCCCGCTTCGCGCACGGTCCGTGTGCGAAGCGGGGCCTTTCGGATCAACGCGTGTGTCAGAAGCGGCGGGTGATGAGCGCGCGCTTCACTTCCTGGATCGCCTTGGTGACCTCGATGCCACGAGGGCAGGCGTCCGTGCAGTTGAACGTCGTGCGGCAACGCCACACACCGTCACGGTCGTTGAGGATCTCCAGACGCTGCTCACCGGCCTCGTCACGCGAGTCGAAGATGAAGCGGTGCGCGTTGACGATCGCCGCCGGGCCGAAGTACTGGCCGTCGTTCCAGAACACCGGGCACGAGGACGTGCACGCGGCGCACAGGATGCACTTGGTGGTGTCGTCGAAACGCTCGCGGTCCTCGGGGGACTGCAGGCGCTCACGCGTCGGCTCGTTCCCCTTGGTGACGAGGAACGGCATGACATCGCGGTAGGCCTGGAAGAACGGGTCCATGTCGACCACGAGGTCCTTCAGGACCGTGAGGCCCTTGATGGCCTCGACCGTGATCGGCTTCTCCGGGTTGATGTCCTTGATCAGCGTCTTGCAGGCGAGCCTGTTCTTGCCGTTGATCCGCATCGCGTCGGAGCCGCAGATGCCGTGCGCGCAGGAGCGACGGAACGTCAGGGTGCCGTCCTGCTCCCACTTGATCTTGTGAAGGGCGTCGAGCACACGCTCCTTCGGGTCGATCGAGAGCTGGAAGTCCTGCCACTCGACCTCGTCGGAGACCTCGGGGTTGAAGCGGCGGATCCGGAACGTCGCCGTGATGTACGGGGTGTCGGCGAAGCCGGCCTCGGGCTCGGGGGCCTTGTCCGACTTCTCCAGGGTGGGGGTAGCCATCAGTACTTACGCTCCATCGGCTGGTAGCGGGTCGTGACGACCGGCTTGTAGTCGAGCCGGATCGACTCGGTGCCGTCGTCCGCGACCTCGCGGTACGCCATGGTGTGGCGCATGAAGTTGACGTCGTCGCGGTTCGGGAAGTCCTCGCGGTAGTGACCGCCGCGGGACTCCTTGCGGGCCAGCGCGGAGGTCGCCATGACCTCGGCCAGGTCGAGCAGGTTACCCAGCTCGACGGCCTCCAGCAGGTCGGTGTTGAACCGCTTGCCCTTGTCCTGGATGGACACGTTGAGGTAGCGCGCCCGCAGCTCGGCGATCTTGTCGACCGCCGTCTTGATCGTCTGCTCGGTGCGGAACACCATCACGTTGGCGTCCATGCACTCCTGCAGCTCCGTGCGGAGCGCGTGGACCCGCTCGGTGCCCGTGGAGTTGCGCAGCCGCTCGACCTGGTCGACGACCAGCTGGGCCGGGTTCTCGGGAAGCTCGACGAAGTCGTTCTTCGCGGAGTACTCGGCGGCGGCGATGCCCGAGCGGCGGCCGAAGACGTTGATGTCGAGCAGCGAGTTGGTGCCCAGACGGTTGGCGCCGTGCACGGAGACACAGGCGACCTCGCCGGCGGCGTACAGGCCCGGGACGACGGTGGTGTTGTCGGCCAGCACCTCGCCCTCGACGTTGGTCGGGATGCCGCCCATGGCGTAGTGCGCGGTCGGCTGGATCGGGATCGGGTCCGTGTAGGGCTCGATCCCGAGGTACGTACGCGCGAACTCCGTGATGTCCGGGAGCTTCGCGTCCAGCTGCTCCGGCGGGAGGTGCGTGAGGTCGAGGTAGACGTGGTCGCCCTCGGGACCGCAGCCGCGGCCCTCACGGATCTCCGTGTAGATGGAGCGGGACACGACGTCACGGGACGCGAGGTCCTTCATGACCGGCGCGTACTTCTCCATGAAGCGCTCGCCGTCCTTGTTGCGGAGGATGCCGCCCTCACCGCGGGCGCCCTCCGTCAGCAGGATGCCCATGCGCCAGATGCCCGTCGGGTGGAACTGGAAGAACTCCATGTCCTCCAGCGGCAGACCCCGGCGGTAGCAGGCGGCCTGACCGTCACCGGTCAGGGTGTGCGCGTTCGACGTCACCTTGAAGAACTTGCCGGTGCCGCCCGAGGCGTAGATGACCGACTTCGCCTGGAAGACGTGGATCTCGCCGGTGGCCAGCTCGTAGGCGACGACGCCGGCGGACTTCTTGACGCCGTTCTCCTCGACGACCAGCTGGTCCAGGACGTAGAACTCGTTGAAGAATTCCACGCCCTCCTTGACGCAGTTCTGGTACAGCGTCTGGAGGATCATGTGGCCGGTGCGGTCGCCCGAGTAGCAGGCGCGGCGGACCGGGGCCTCGCCGTGGTTGCGGGAGTGACCGCCGAACCGGCGCTGGTCGATCTTGCCCTCGGGCGTACGGCCGAACGGCAGGCCCATCTTCTCGAGGTCGAGGACCGCGTCGATGGCCTCCTTCGCCAGGATCTCGGCGGCGTCCTGGTCGACCAGGTAGTCGCCGCCCTTGATCGTGTCGAAGGTGTGCCACTCCCAGTTGTCCTCCTCCACGTTGGCGAGCGCGGCGGCCATGCCGCCCTGCGCGGCGCCCGTGTGGGAGCGGGTGGGGTAGAGCTTCGTCAGCACGGCGGTGCGGCTGCGCTTCGTCGACTCGATGGCCGCGCGCATACCGGCGCCGCCGGCGCCGACGATGACGGTGTCGTACTTGTGGATCTGCATGGTTTTCCTCTGGTCCCTCTGTCCCGGCGCCTAGCGGATGTTCGGGTCGAAGGTGAAGATCACCAGCGTGCCCAGCAGGACGGTGAACACCGTGGCGGTGTACAGGAGCATCTTCAGCCAGAAACGGGTGTTGTCCCGTTCGGCGTAGTCGTTGATGACCGTACGGAGGCCGTTGGCGCCGTGCAGCATGGCGAGCCACAGCATCGCCAGGTCCCAGACCTGCCAGAACGGCGAGGCCCAGCGGCCCGCGACGAAGGCGAAGCCGATCTTGGACACGCCGCCGTCGAGCACCAGCTGGATCAGCAGGTGACCGATGACGAGGACGACCAGCACGATGCCCGACAGGCGCATGAAGAGCCAGGCGTACATCTCGAAGTTCGTGCGCGAACCCTTGGGGGTCTTGCCCGTGCGCTTGCGCGGGGGCTCGATCACCGGGGCCGGGTTGTCGACGTCGTAGAGGCTCACGCCCTCGACGTCACCGATCGCGGAAGAAGAAGGTGTCTCGGTGGACATCGGCGTCAGCTCCCGAAGACTTCGCGTACGGCGTGACCGAGGACGGGGTACAGGGCCCCGACCATCAGCACGATCCAGATACCCAGGACGGTCCAGAGCATCTGCTTCTGGTAGCGCGGGCCCTTGGCCCAGAAGTCCACGGCGACGATCCGGAGACCGTTCAGCGCGTGGAAGAGGATTGCGGCCACCAGGCCGTACTCGAGCAGCGCGACGAGCGGGGTCTTGTAGGTGGCCACGACGTCGTCGTACGCCTCGGGGGAGACACGCACGAGAGCGGTGTCCAGGACGTGTACGAACAGGAAGAAGAAAATGAGGACACCGGTGACTCGATGAGCCACCCAGGACCACATGCCTTCCCGGCCGCGGTACAGCGTTCCAGCCGGCACGGAAGAACCCTCCGGGAGCGGGGATTGGGGCCGCCGGCTTGACTGTCGGTCTGACCCGGCCGGGTACGGTCCACCGGCCCCGGCCATCGTAGCGACGCTTTGTCGGTTCCATGGCGGCGGGGGCTCCGGTGTGATCAAAGCGGCAGTCAAACTGGCACGGACGGGCTACCGGGGGTCATATGCCACCGGGGGGAACGGCCCTGGTGCCAGGCCCGCCTCCGTCACCAGGTCGATGATGCGGCCCCGGGCGAGTCGGCGCATCTCCTCCGCGGTCAGGGACCGCTCCTCGTCCGGTTCGTGCGCCAGACGGGTGCGGATGGCGGCCAGGACCTGGTCGACGTGCTGCGAGGGGTGCACGCCGTCGAGGCAGATCACGAAGGCGTGGCCGAACCGGCTCTCGTACGCGGCGTGCGCGGCGCGCAGCGCCAGATGGGCGGCGCGGGGCGCGTCGTGGTGCAGGCAGGGGGCGTACTCGGCGGCGAGCGCCTCGGTGAGATCGGCGGGCCCGAGGTCGTAGCCCGCCTCGTCGGACGCGGCCAGCAGCGTGTCCAGGCCGGGGTAGGGGCGGTGAGCGGCCATCCGGTGCGCCCAGCGGCGACTGCCGCAGCACTCCAGCAGAGCGGCTTCGGCCGCCTCGCGGGACCACGTGTTGAAGCGGGCGAGGCCGCTCGAGTGGGCATTCGGGCGGGTGCTCACGGACACTGGTTGCGGAACGGGGACGGCCACCGGGGCCGCCCGGAGCATCGGGGCGGCGCCCCCGTACTGGACGGGTACGGCCGTCCGCACGGCCTGCTGCGGCGGTTTCGGCAGGTCGGCGTGGGGCTCGCTGGACCTGGACAGCGGGACTCCTCGAATGAATGACATCTGTGACCCTGGAGAGGGATCTGAGAGCCACGAGGTTGCGCGGGGCGGGAGTGAGGACTGTTTCCTGTGTTCCATCACGCTAGCGAGACGGAACGGCGCGCAGGCGAATGATGCGCGAAATTCACCCGCACGGGAGAGTTTCGGAACGCGTGATGGACGAAAAACCGGGGGAAATGCCCGGCTTTCTCATCTTGCTTTGAACTTTTTCTCCCCTGATCCGGAGGTTTCTGACCGATGTCGCCCTCACGTGCACCTCTGGTGGCCGGCGCCGCCGTCGCGGTGGCAGCCGCCGTCACCCTCACCGTCGTTGTCTGGCCCGAGGACTCCGGCCCCGGCTCCGGGAACGGCGCGTCGGCGTCGTCCCGCACCTCCGCCTCACCCTCGCCCAGCCGGAGCTACCCACTCTCCACGACGCCGCGGACGATACCCGCCGTCCGGGAGCACACCGCCGCGCGCGGGCCCGGCTGGAAGCCCGCCAAGGACAGCACCGTCGTCGCCGCCGACCCCGAGCTCGCCGACGAGGCGAAGCTGCTCGCGACGGAGCTGAAGATCGTTTACCGGGGCGAGAAGGCCCCCCGGTCCGGTGACGTCGAACTGGCGATCGCGGCCCCGGGCAAGGGTGACCCGGAGTCGTACACCCTGAAGACGGAGAACAACCAGGTCACGATCAGCGGGCCCGGCCAGGCGGGAGTCTTCTACGGGACCCGGACCCTCAAGCAGTCGTTGAACGCCGACGACACCGTGCCCGAGGGCGTCGTGCGCGACACCCCGGACCGGCCCCAGCGAGGGCTCAACCTCGACATAGCCCGCAAGCACTACTCCGCGGACTGGATCGAGGACCGGCTGCGCGAGATGGGCGACCTCAAGCTCAACCAGCTGGGTCTGCACTTCTCCGACGACCAGGCCTTCCGGATCGAGTCCGACTCGCACCCCGAGGTGGTCTCCGAGGAGCACCTGACCAAGGCGGAGGTCCGCCGGATCCTGAAGCTCGCCCAGAGCCTCCACATCACGGTCGTCGGCGAGATCGACTCCCCCGGACACCTCGGCGCCGTCCTGCGCGCGCACCCTGACCTCCAGCTGCGCAACACGCAGGGCGTGGCCAGGCAGGGCGCGATCGACATCTCGCAGCCGGAGTCGGCGAAGATCGTCGACGACCTGCTGAAGGAGTACGCGGAGCTCTTCCCCGGCGACTGGTTCCACGTGGGGGCGGACGAGTACCAGGCGCTCACGGTCAGCAGCCCGCAGGCCTCCTACCCGCAGCTCGCCGCGGCCGCGCGGGAGAAGTACGGCGCCGACGCCACGGTCCAGGACCTCACGGAGGGCTGGCTGAACGACCGCGCCGCGGTCATCCGCAAGGCGGAGAAGATCCCCAAGGCGTGGAACGACGGCTTCTTCAGCGGCGGGCAGGTCACCGCCCACGAGGGCATCGAGGTCGAGTACTGGACGGGCAAGGAGATCGGCGCCCGGCCGCCCCAGGAGTACCTGGCCGAGGGCCGCAAGGTGGTCAACCTCAACGACGAGTTCCTCTACTACGTGCTCGGTGAGCCCAACGACTTCGTCTACCCGACCGGCGAGCGGATCTACGAGCGGTGGACCCCGTTCGTCCTGCGCGGCACCGAGCCGGTGGCCGAGCGCTACTCGAAGCAGATCCTGGGCGGCCGGTTCGCGGTCTGGGGCGACCTGCCGAACGCGCAGACGCAGGCGCAGGTCGCGGAAGGCATCCGGATGCCGCTCAACGCCGTCTCCCAGAAACTGTGGGACCCGCGGGAGCCGAAGCTGACCTGGGCGCAGTTCCAGGAACTGGCGGACGAGACCCGCTGAACCGCCCCCGGGCACTCCCCGCCCCCTGGGCTCGGAACTGCCGCGTGTCCCTCCCGGGAGGGACACGCGGCAGTCCTCCATCGGGAGGGGCCCGGTGCCGACTCGTTCTCGCGCTCCCGCATCGCCGGGGAGGGAAGAACGGCAGCCCGGACCACGGGGGGAGCACGGCGTGGGTTTCTGGGGCTGTCATCCGGTCGGCCGCAGCGGCGAGCCGCTCATCGGCCACCCCGCGCTGAGGGACTCGCATGAGCGGCTGACGCTGCGGGAGTACCGTGCCGACCGCCGGCAGGTCCGGTCCCGTCCCACGCAGCCCCCGCTCGGCAGCATGACCGCTCTGGCGGACGCCGCGCGGGCTCCGGTCCTCCTCGGCTTCGTCATGGACGGCGCATGCGTGGCCGTCGAGGTGGCGGCTCCGTGCAGCGGGTCCTGGTACGCCTGCCTGGCAGGGCGCCCATGACGGCGCTCCTCGGCCGGGACGGCGTGACGGTCGAGGATCTCTTCCTGCCGCCCGAGGACGCGGCGGCCCGAGCCGTCCACTGGGCGGCCGAAACCGGCCAGGACGTCCGGGAGGGGCCCCTGCTCGAACTGCTGCGGATCGAGCGGCCGGAGCGGTCCGCAGAGGAACTATTCTTCGCTTTCCTGGACCGATTGGGCGTCGAGAGCCTGCCGGCTGAGCCGTGCCGTGATCTCTCATACCGGGAGAGTGACGCTTTTCAGCCATCTGGCGCTGTATGCGGTAAGCGGTGACGGGAGCGGTGTGCTCCGGGGACCGATGGGCCGATATGCCGATGGGGTGGCGTCGATGAGCCTGCTGGAGCTGATCGCTCGTGCCGACGAGAGGGGTCTGGCGGCAAGCGCGGTCGCCTGTCTGGACCGCTGTCTTCCGCCGCCGGACGACAGGGACGATCCGGAGCCGTTGCGCACTCTCTGGGCGGGCTGCGAGAACGGTGCGCAGTGGGCCGGCCGGCTCGACGCCGTGCAGGCGGCGCTGGAGAGCGCCGCCGGGACGGACGCCACGACGGCCCGCGTCCGTGCGCTGCTCGGCGGGGCGCCCAGGGACTTCGCGGCAGGACCGCTGCGCGCGTGGGCGGACGCCTGCTCGCTCCTCGCGGTGGACGTCCACCGCGAGTTCGACTTCCCGGCCGTCGACGGCACCGCGGAGTCCCTGCGCCTCCGGGCCGGCGGGACCGACGAGGCGGGGCCGCTGGTGACGGGAGAACTCCGCCGTCAGGCCGAGATCCTGGAGAGTCTCGCCGGTGCCCCCGGACCCGTGGGCGGCGGAACGGGGCTGCGGCGGGTCCTGGACCTGTCGACCGAGGGCCGTCGGGTGCTGCGCGCGGTGATGTCCCGCCGCGCACGAGGCCGTGGCCGGCCCGGCGACGTGGCCCCGCAGTGACTCAGGGGCAGCCCGGTCCGCCCTGTGCCCCGCTGTCCCGTGCCACCGCGTCGACGGCGGGAGCGCAGCCTCCAGCACTTCGATCCTCGGCATGTCGTCCCTGCGAGGTGCCTTCGGCCGGGCATCCGCCGAGGAGCTCTTGCGTGAGCGTCGCGAAGAGGAGTCGGAGACCGTGGGAGCCTGCGCCCGGCCACGTACGGTCACACGGCGTCGAGGTGGCCCGCGATCAGTTCCCGCAGCCGGTCGCAATCCTGCGGAGCGCTCAATCCCCGTTTGGGCAGGACCATCACGCCGGCCCCCCACACGTCCGGGGTGAGCAGCACGAAGATCCGCCGGCCCTCGACGCAGCGCCCGTAGAACTGCCAGCCGATCTCATTGGTGTTCCGCTCGGTGACGATCCTGAAGCCGGACGCGCCGACCGTCACGCGGTGTTCGCCCATGTGCCGGGCATAGCCCAGCACGGCCAGAGCCATCAGCCAGTGGAAGGCGACCCCGAGGAGGCAGACCGTCAGGAGGAACCTCAACACCCCCCAGCCGGCGGCGCTGACGCCTCCGGTCAGCAGGTCGGCCAGGATCACGAGGCCGAGGAGGGCACCCAGCCCGCACAGGACGCTGTGAGCCCACCGCCCGACCGTGCTGTGGCGGAGCTGCATCCGCAGTCCGTCGGAGACCTCCCGCCAGGTGACGACGTACGTCAGCTGCACCGACACGTCAACAGCCATGCGCTCTCTCCGGATCTGATGGGCGGGTGCGTACCGGTGGGTGATCGGCGGAGGCGGACCTCGACGGGATCGGGTGCCCGTGCACGGCTCCGACCGACCGGGCCCCGTGTCCCCACGGCAGACGCCGAGCCATGGACGGACCCCGCTACCCGGGTACCGGGCGGAGCCGGGAAGAAGAGGGGCGACGGCCGGGGCCGCCACCCCCCACAGGAGAGGCCCCGGCCGTCTTCCACGGGGCCGCGGAGCGACCCCGTACTCATGTCAGCGCCGTGGGTGCGTTTTCTGTCACACCGCTGTACGTCAGGAAACAGTTGCAGGTTGTACAAGTCATGGACGAGGCACAGTCCGACCACGTAGCGTGCTGAGTCGCGCAAAGTGGCGCAGTAGTGGTGACCAGCTACGATTCGGATCAGCAGGACGGGTTGAGGGAGTGCTGGGGGACGACGCGGAGCTGACCGCCGCGGTGCTCGCGGCACAGGACGGGGACGAGGACGCCTTCCGGACTGTGTACCGCGCCGTGCACCCACGGCTGCTGGGCTACATACGGACGCTGGTCGGTGAACCGGACTCCGAGGACGTGGCGTCCGAGTCCTGGCTGCAGATAACGCGTGACCTCGACCGGTTCAGCGGGGACGCCGACCGCTTCCGCGGCTGGGCGGCCCGCATAGCGCGCAACCGCTCGCTCGACCACATACGGATGCGGGGCAGGCGCCCCGCGATCGGCGGTGACGAGACCGAACTGGCCGACGAGGCGGCCGAGTCCGACACGGCGGGAGAGGCGCTGGAATCGCTGGCCACCGGGCGGGCCATGTCCCTCATCGCGCAACTGCCCCAGGACCAGGCCGAGGCGGTCGTGCTCCGCGTGGTGATCGGACTCGACGCGAAGAGCGCGGCCCGGACCCTGGGCAAGCGCCCCGGCGCGGTGCGCACCGCCGCCCACCGGGGGCTGAAGAGGCTGGCGGAGCTGGTCGGAGCCGACCAGGGCCCGGACGGCGGCATTCCGGCGGTCGCCGCGGAGCTCGGCGCCGTACCCCCGCAACGTCCCGGCCGCCAGGGCACGGTGACGCCCGCCGGTGTGACGCATTCGCGTCCTTGGACGCAGAAGGACATGTGATGGCCGACGAGCAGCACGAGTGGCTTGACGCGGACGCGGCGGAGCTGTTGCTCCGTGGCGAGGCCGTCGAGGCCGTCGACGATCACGCGAGGACCGAGGCCCGCCGGCTGGAGGCCGCCCTGCTCGCACTGCGGGCCCCGCGCCCGTCCGGTGACGAACTGCCCGGCGAGGCGGCCGTGCTGGCGGCCTTCCGCGAGACGTCCCGGGGCGCGAGGCGGGCAGGCGCGGTCGGCCGCGGCGGCGAGGGCGAGCAGCAGGACGCGTTGCACACCGTACGGATCGCAACGGAGCACACGGCCCCGCGCCGGCGTCCGCGCTGGACCCGACCGGTGCGCTACGGCCTCGCCGTCTCGCTCGCCGGGTGCGCACTCGGCGGGGTGGCGGTCGCTGGGGGCACCGGAATCCTGCCCGCACCGTTCGGTGGCGTCGGCTCGCCGGTCCCGGCGTCCTCCGTCTCGGCCGCCGCGTCTCCCGACGAGCTGGACGCCGAGGTGCCCGACACCGGTGCGCCCTCGCCGGCGCCCTCCGTCACTCCTGCTCCGCCCAGTCCGCCGGTGGCTCCGGACGTGCCGGACCCGCGGCCCGAGGGGAGCGGTGGGCACACCGGGCAGGGCGGCGGCGGCGCCGAGGAATCCGAGGACGGAGACCGGGAGACCGGGACCGGCGGCGCGCAGGACGGCACGGAGGGGCGCGAGGTTCCCGAACGCTCGGCGGCCGAGGTGTACAAGAGATCGGTCAAGGCCTGCCTCGCCTACCGCAAGGACGCCCTGAGCCAGAAGGACGAGCGCCGGCTCGTCGAACTGGCGGACGGCGAGGACAACCTGGAGCGCTTCTGCGACCGCCTTCTGGATCCGCAGGGCCGTGCCGGCGACAGCGGCGGTGACGGCCCGGTCGGCGACCGGGGCCTCGGCGGCGGGAGCGGGATGGACGGCGGGGGCTCCACTCCCTCGGTCGTCTTCCGTACGCCGTCCGCGGTGAGCACCCGGGCCGGCGCGCCGCAGGTCGGCGCGACCCCGCGGCCGACGGCCGCACCCACGGCGAACCCCTTGTTCGGCCGCTTCCCGGCAACGCGCTGACCTGCGACAACGCGGCAGCTGTAACGTTCCTGTCCGGCTCGGCGCAGTAGTGAGTGCCGACTGGTCATCGGCAGCGCAATGGAGCCGGGGTTCCCCCCGTACCTTCGGCTCCGCGCATCCGGCGCGGGCGGGACACGTTCCCCCGGTCCCGCCCGCGCCCCCGATCCGGCTGGATCCCTACCGGTGGATGACGACCTTGTCGCCGTTTTCCACCTGTGCGAAGAGTGACGCGATCTTCCTCTCGTCCCGCACGTTCACGCAGCCGTGCGAGGCGCCGTCGTAGCCGCGCGCGGCGAAATCCGACGAGTAGTGCACCGCCTGGCCGCCGCTGAAGAACATGGCGTACGGCATGGGGGAGTCGTAGAGCGTCGACACGTGGTGGCGGGACTTCCAGTACACGGAGAAGGTGCCCTCGCGGGTGGGCGTGTACTGCGAGCCGAAGCGCACATCCATCGACGAGACGACGTGGCCGTCGATCATCCAGGACAGGGTGCGGCTGTTCTTGCTGATGCACAGGACCCGTCCCTGCATGCAGCGGGCGTCGGGCTTCGCTGCCGTCGGTCCGGGGGCCGGCGGGTCGAGTTCCCTCGCCGTCGGCTTCCGCGTCATCGCGAGCAGCCGTTCCCAGGTCACCGTGTCGGTCCGCCCCGTGCGGGACAGACCCCGCTTGCCCTGGAAGGACTGCACGGAGGCGACGGTCGCGGTGCCGTAGTACCCCGTGGGGCCGCGGTCGAAGTGGCCGATCTGGCGCAGTCGCGCCTGGAGTTCCCGCACGCGCTCGCTCCGGTCGCCGACGGACATCAGGGTGCTGGGCCGCGGCGAGGGCCGCGCACTCGGCGTCCGCGACGGGGTGGCCGAGGGACTCGGCGGGCCGCTGCCCGGCTTGGCGTCGTCCGTGGGGTCCGGGGACGCCGTCGCCGGGAGGGCGGTCGGCTCCGCCGCCCCGACCGTCTCGACCTTGCAGCCCGCCGACAGCAGAGCCAGTGCGAGGACACCGACAGCCGCCGCGCCCGCCCCGCGCGCGCCGTTCCTCGTGCGTATCCGTCTCATCCCGGCCCCCTGGCTCGCCCGTCGCCGCCCTGCCGCACGAGACCGCTCGCGCGACACGGATAACCCATGGGACGGATTCCCACCCTGCCCGGTTGCCGAATCCTGCGCATGATGAGGGGCACGCGTCCGGGCCTTCGGGCACGTGCTGTGAGGAAGGTCCCAGCGGAGGGGACCCCGCAGGTCGCGGCGTCGCGGATAGTGTCCGTCGCGAGATTTTGTTACCCATAAGTAGCTTGAGTGGGAGGCACAGCGGATGACGCGAGAGTCCGAGTCGGGACTGCCCATCGAGCCGGTGTACGGGCCTGAGGTGCTCGACGGCTGGCGCGCCGAGGAGAAGCTGGGCGACCCGGGCGCCTTTCCCTTCACACGTGGTGTCTATCCCACGATGTACACGGGCAGGCCGTGGACGATGCGGCAGTACGCGGGCTTCGGCACCGCCACCGAGTCCAACGCCCGTTACAAGCAGCTGATCGCCAACGGCACGGCGGGCCTGTCCGTCGCGTTCGACCTGCCCACCCAGATGGGGCACGACTCGGACGCCCCCATCGCCTCCGGCGAGGTCGGCAAGGTCGGCGTGGCGATCGACTCGATCGACGACATGCGCGTGCTCTTCGACGGGATCCCGCTGGACGAGGTCTCCACCTCGATGACCATCAACGCCCCCGCCTCGCTCCTCCTCCTGCTCTACCAACTGGTCGCCGAGGAGCAGGGAGTGCCGGCGGACCGGCTCACGGGCACGATCCAGAACGACGTGCTCAAGGAGTACATCGCCCGGGGCACGTACATCTTCCCGCCGAAGCCCTCGCTGCGGCTGATCGCCGACATCTTCAAGTACTGCCGCGCCGAGATCCCGAAGTGGAACACGATCTCGATCTCCGGCTACCACATGGCCGAGGCGGGAGCCTCTCCCGCGCAGGAGATCGCCTTCACCCTCGCGGACGGCATCGAGTACGTCCGTACCGCCGTGGCCGCGGGGATGGACGTGGACGATTTCGCGCCCAGGCTCTCCTTCTTCTTCGTCGCCCGCACGACGATCCTCGAGGAGGTCGCCAAGTTCCGTGCCGCGCGGCGGATCTGGGCGAAGGTGATGAAGGAGGAGTTCGGCGCGAAGGACCCCAAGTCCCTGATGCTCCGCTTCCACACCCAGACCGCCGGGGTGCAGCTCACCGCACAGCAGCCCGAGGTCAATCTGGTCCGGGTCGCCGTGCAGGGCCTGGGCGCGGTCCTCGGCGGCACGCAGTCGCTGCACACCAACTCCTTCGACGAGGCCATCGCCCTGCCGACGGACAAGTCGGCCCGCCTGGCCCTGCGCACGCAGCAGGTCCTGGCGTACGAGACGGACGTGACGGCGACGGTGGACCCCTTCGCGGGGTCGTACGTCGTCGAGAGGATGACCGATGACGTCGAGGCCGCGGCGCTGGAGCTGATGGGCAAGGTCGAGGACATGGGGGGCGCGGTCGAGGCCATCGAACGCGGTTTCCAGAAGGGCGAGATCGAGCGCAGCGCGTACCGGATCGCCCAGGAGACGGACAGCGGCGAGCGCGTCGTCGTCGGCGTCAACCGCTTCCGCCTCGACGAGGAGGAGCCGTACGAGCCCCTCCGCGTCGATCCGGCGATCGAGGCCCAGCAGGCCGCCCGCCTGGCGAAGCTTCGCGCCGAACGCGACCAGGGCGCGGTGGACGCGGCGCTGGCGGAGCTGAAGGAGGCGGCCGGGGGCACGGCCAACGTGCTCCACCCGATGAAGGACGCGCTCAGGGCGCGGGCGACGGTGGGTGAGGTCTGTAACGCGCTGCGGGAGGTCTGGGGGGCGTACGTGCCGACGGACGCGTTCTGAGGGACGCATCCCCTCGCGGGTGATCTCTCGCCGATCGGCCGCATCCGTGGATAGGCTCGTGAACAGTGGTCTCCGAAAGGAGGATGCCGTGGCTGTGATACAGCACGAGGAGCAGGTGACGACAGTGCAGTCCGAGCTGACGATCGGCGAGGCGGCCGAACAGGCCGCACGCTCGCTGCCTGGGCATCGCGTGGAGATTCTCCAGGGGAGGCTCACTGTGACACCACCGGCCGACGTCGCGCATGCATTGGCGCTGTCCTGGCTCGGCGAGGAATTCGGAGCCGGAGCGCGCAAGGTCGGGCTGAGACTGGTGCAAGCGGTCGGACTCTGGCTGCCCACCGGTCCGGACGATTACGCGATCCCCGATCTGTCGGTCGTCGAGGCCGACATCCGCGACGCCCATGTCATGAAGAACTGCTACGCCCCGCACGTTTTCCGCCTCGTCCTGGAGGTGACCTCGACCAACTGGGCGGACGATCTCGGCCCCAAGGTCGAGGACTACGCGCAGGCGGGCATCCCGGTCTACGTCGTCGCGGACCGCAAGCACGACCAGGTCCTGGTCTGCACCGATCCGCGCGGTGGCGAGTACAGGAACAGGACGCCCCACAAGAGGGGGACGTCCTTCACCGTGCCGGACGTGGTCGGTGTGGAGATGGAGCTCTCCGTGGACCGTCTGCTGGACGGCGACGAGGACTGATCCGGGGCGGCGGCAGGACCGATCCGCCGCATTCCGGACGGCTGAACGGAGTGTCGTATGCGCGTGCGAGACTCCGTTCATGCTGGGTGTCACCGATCTTCCGACCTATCTCGCCGGCCTGGTGCTGATCATTCTTCTGCCGGGGCCGAACTCGCTGTACGTGCTCTCCGTCGCCGCCAGGCGCGGGGTGCGTACCGGCTATGTGGCCGCCGCCGGGGTGTGGACCGGGGACACGGTCCTGATGACACTGTCCGCGCTGGGCGCCGCTTCCCTGCTGCAGACGACGCCGCTGCTGTTCGCCGTCGTCAAGTACGCGGGCGCGGCGTATCTGACCTGGCTCGCGATCGGGATGATGCGGACCGCCGTGTCGATGTGGCGTGAACGGCACCAGCGGGCCGCCGAGCTGACGGAGGGGAGTGCCGCCCCGGCCGCGGGCGTCGAGCACCCCTACCGGCGCGCCCTTGTGGTGAGCCTGATCAATCCCAAGGCCATCCTGTTCCTGATCTCCTTCTTCGTGCAGTTCGTCGACCCCGGCTACGCCTATCCGGCGCTCTCCTTCCTGCTGCTGGGCACGCTGCTGCAGATCGGCAGCTTCCTCTACCTCTCGGCGCTCATATTCGGCGGCACCCGCCTGGCCACCGCCTTCCGCCGCCGCAAGCGGCTGTCGGCGGGGGCCACTTCGGTGGCGGGCGTGCTGTTCCTCGGGTTCGCGGCGAAGCTGTCGCTCAGCGGGGTCTGAACCCGGTGGCGGAGGTCAGTGGTGCCATGCCGTGCCGCCCACGTTGTGGATCATCCGCTGGAGCACCTTGAGGGCGGCGACGAAGTCCTCGTCCGGGATACCGGCGTGGATCTCCGCACTCGCCCTGCTGACCCTTTCGAGCGCCACGGCGTGCAGCGCGTGCCCTTCGGCGGTCAGCCGTAGGCGGGCGGTGGGGTCCTGGGTGGCCAGGCCCCGGTCGATGAGGGTGTCGATCTCGGGCTCCAGCGAGTCGCCGACGTTCAGGTAGCCGCCGAGCAGCGCGACCACCTCGGCGCGCGGACGGCCCTTCTCGTCCGCGCCGCTGAGCTGGTTGAGGACCCACCAGGGGGGCTGGGTCAGGCCGTGTTCGGCCAGTGCGGCCCGGATGTGGGTCACCGTCGCGTCGTGGGCGGCCCAGCTCCAGTAGCCGATGGGCTGCCGTGCCAGTCCTGCGTCGTCATGTGAGTAGTCCATGTCCTGGACCGTAGAACCTCAAGCAAAGTTGAGGTCAAGGGGTCGCGCGTGGAGCCCTGCGCGGCCCTGCGGGACGCCCCGGCGCGGGTCACCTCGACGACGCGCAGAGTTCACCCTTCGTCGGGCCGGGCGACACCCGCCCCTCCATCCGCGTCACTAGCGTGTGCGGACCAAGATCGAAGGCGAGGGCCCGCGTGCCGAAACTGTCCGTTGTCGTTCCGTTCCACAATGTCGGCCCCTTCGCCGACACGACGCTGGGCAGTCTTGCCCGCAACGCGGGCCCGGACATCGAGTTCCTGCTGGTGGACGACTGCTCCACGGACGAGACGCCGGCCGTCGTCGACCGCTGGGCCGACAGACTTCCGCACGCCGAGGTCATCCGGCACGAGAAGAACGTGGGCATCTCGGAGGCCCGCAACAGCGGCATCGACGCGGCCCGGGGCGACTTCGTCACCTTCCTCGACGGGGACGACTGGTACGCCCCGGGGTACCTGAACCGGCTTCTGCACGCCGCCGCGGCACTGGACTGCGACTTCGCCCGCACCGACCACGTCCAGGCCACGGGCACCAGCCGGGTCGTGCGGCGCGCGCCCGCCCGGCTCCGTGACACGGTCCTGGACCCGCGCGAGGGCATCGCGGCTCCCGAGTGGGAGACGATGGTCGACTACCCCTTCGTGTGGGCGGGTGTCTACCACCGACGGCTCTTCGAGGACGGCGGCCACCGTTTCGACGCCCGGCTGCGCACCGCCGAGGACCGGCTGTGGATCTGGCAGCTGCACCTGCGGGCCCGCAGCTACGCGGCGCTGAACCTGTACGGCATCTTCTACCGGCGCGGTGTCACCACGTCCCTGACGCAGATCAAGGACTCCCGCCAGCTGGACTTCTTCCCCGCCTACGACACGCTCGTCGAGGAGATCCGCGAGGACCCGGACGCGGACCTCCTCCTCCCCAAGGCGGTCCGCACCTACTGCGCGATGATCGCCTTCCACAACGAGAAGACGGACGCCTACGAGCCCGCGACCCTCCGGCGCCTGCGCCACGAGTCGGCGGCCGCGCTGCACCGGATGCCGCAGCAGGTGCTCGACCAGACCCTGACGATGATGGACACCAGGCGCAGCACACTGCTCAACCGCCTGCGTGACAAGCAGAAGGCCGCCTGACCCATGCCCTCACGCACCCAGATCTTCCAGGTGTCGACCCTGTACGGGGCGGCCACACTCGCTGCGGCGCTGGACGCAGGACAGTTCGGTCCCGGACAGGACAGCCACCGCGTCCTGCTCGTCTCCAACAACGCGGCGATCCCCGAGACCGCCCTCCGGCTGGAGGAGATGCGGGGCTACGGGGACATCGCCGCCCGCTTCGACTCGGTCGTCGACTGGAACGACGCCATCAGCCCGCACCACCCGAGCGGCTGGGGCCCGCGCGCCGAGGAGACCGAGCTCTGGCAGCGCGCCTTCCGTCTCGCCTGGGGCATCGACCCCGACGGCCCCGTCGACCTCGCCGTCGAATCCATCCAGGTCAACCCCGCCCGCGCGCTGGCCGCGATCTTCTCCGAGAGCGCCGTGCACGTCTACGCGGACGGCCTGATGAGCTACGGACCGACCCGCAACAAGGTGCCCAGGTCCATCGCCTGCCGCATCCAGCGGGTGCTCCACCTCGATCTCGTACCGGGACTTCGCCCGCTCCTCCTCGCCGAGTCCGGCGTCGAGCCCGAGCTCGTACCGAACGACGCCTTCCGCAAGGTCCTCGGCGAGATCGCGGGGGCGGCGGCCGGCGACCGGCGGCTCGCGGATGCCGAGGCCGAGGCCCCCACGGCAGTGCTCCTGGGCCAGTACCTCGCCGCCCTGAACATCCTCACGGCCGAGGAGGAGGAGGACCTGCACCTGCGCATGCTGCGCGGCGCGGCGCGGGCCGGCCACACATCCGTCCTCTTCAAGCCCCACCCCACCGCGCCGGCCCGCTACTCCAGGGCGCTGGACGACGCGGCCGCCGCGCTCGGGGTCCGGCTGACCACGCTGGGCGGTCCGCTGCTCGCCGAGACCCTCTACGAGCGGTGCGCGCCCACGCTCGTCGTCGGCTGCTTCTCGACCGCGATGTTCACCGCAGCCGCCTACTACGGCATCCCCGTCGCCCGGGTCGGCACCCGTCTCGTCCTGGACCGCATCACCCCGTACGAGAACAGCAACCGCATCCCGCTGACGATCGTCGACCACCTCGTGCCCGACCTGGACGAGCAGGCAGGCGGGCCCGTGCCGGAACTGCCGTCCGAGGCGCCTTTGACCCTCGCGCCGCTGGTCCGGACGGTCGGCTACTGCATGCAGTCCGGGCTCCACCCCACGCTGCGCGCCGAGGCCGAGTCCTGGCTGCGGGACCACCTCGACACCAGCACGCAGTACTACTTCAAGCGGCGTCGCCTGCAGAAACTCACCCTGCCCGGCGGGGGCCCGCGCGGAGCGGCGATCCGGCTGCGCCGCACCGTACGGCGCACCCGCAGCAGCCTGGGCCTCTGACCCCGGAGCCGGGGCGGGTGCCCCGGCCGGCACTGATGACAGAACGGCGGAACGAGCATGGGCCAGACCTTCACCGGACTGCTCAGGGCAGTGCGCGCGAGAACCGGGCAGGGCGGTGGCGGCACGCCGAGGCCGGAGCCCACGGCCGCCCTGCGCCTCTGCGGCGACTACCTCGCGGGCCTGGCCGCGAGCAGTCCCATGGGCGACGCCCGGCAGACCCGGCTGGTCTCGGCCATCGGCGGTCTCACCACCGCCTGCGGGACCGACGGGGACGAACTGTTCGAGGCCCTGCTCCGCACCGGGCAGCGCGCACTGGAGGCGGGCGGGGAGACGGAGACCCGCCTCGCGCTGGACATCGCGGACGAGGCCACCGGGCTGCGCCCCAGGTCCAAGGGCGCATGGCGGCTGCGCGGGAGCGCACTGGACGCGCTGGGCCGCCGCGACGAGGCGGTGCAGGCCTTCGAGCGGCATCTGGCGCTCCAGCAGAACCCGGCGGCGGCCGAGGACATCGCGCGCCGGATCGCGACCCTGAAGGACCTCGACGCCTGCCTGCGCGAGGCCGCCGGGCTGCTGCCCGACGAGGACGGCACCCGTCTGAGGGCCCTGCACAACGCCCCCGCCGGGCAGGCCCGTACCGCCTTCGCCGAGGTCGTGCGCAGGCGCACCGCCGAGAGGGACGGCCTGGCCGACCCGGCCGTACGCCGTCTCACCACCCTGTACGCCGCCCACCGCCGGCTGCTGGACCGGGACAGGATGGCCGACCCGCTGCTCGGAGGCGCGGAGCCGGTCGGGGTCACCGCCCTGCGCCGTCTGGTCGCGGGCCGCTCCGTCTGCCTGGTCGCCGGGGCGCCCCGGATCGCCGACGAGGAGCGGGACCCGGACAGCCCGCTCGGCCGGCTGATCGACGGATACGACCTGGTGGTGCGCTGCGACGCCCTCCCGTCCGCCGCCCGGCGCACCGACCTGCACGCGCTCACGCTGCGGGGTGACACCCCGTGGACCGGCCCCGCCTGGGACCGCCGGGCCGGCACCCGGCTGGTCTTCGGCGACCCGCTGCCGCACTGGCGCCGCTCGCTGCGCGCCCGCCTGGTCGCCGGCGCGCAGGAGCGCGTCGCGGACGCCACGCTGCGGCACCCCCTGGATGATCCGGCGCTGCTCGGCGAGGACGGCTGGGGCCCGCGGACCGGCACCGCGTTCACCGTGCTCCGGCTGCTGGACTTCCTGGACGCCGCCGACCGCCTGGACCTCATCGGCTTCGGGCTCCCGGGGCAGCTGCTGCCGCGCGAGCGGGAGTGGGTCACGGCCCGCGCGACACACGAGGACGAAACCGAGATGAGGACCGCGCTCCGATGAACAGCCCCGCCGAGCCCACCGACGGCAGACGCACCGCGCCCGCCGGGGCAGGGCCGTCCCCCGGGTCCGCCCGGCCCGACGCCGACGACCGGCGCGCCGTCACCGGCAAGCGCAGGATCGCCTTCGCCGCGTACGCCGACGAGGACCGCATGCCGGGCCTCCTGGTGCTGCTGCGCAGTCTCGCCCTGACCAACCCGGCCGTCTGCGAGGACTTCCTCGTCCTGCACCCCGGGCTGCCCGACTCCGCGTTCGACGACGTCCGCCGGCTGCACCCGCGCCTCGTGCCGCGTACCGCGGAGAGCCGTCTCGACGTCTTCCGGGAGACCGGTTACGACACGGTCATCGCCCTCGGCCCCGGCATGGTCGTGCTCGGCCCACTCCTGCCGCTGCTGACGCTGCGCACCGGCGTGGCCGCCGTGCCGCAGCCGGGGACCGGCGGCGGACGTACCGTGCGGGACGAAGGGTTGCTGGTGATCCAGCGGCAGGACGTGGCGGACGCCGCGCCCGACCTGTCGGCCGGGGGCGGCGGGGCCGCGTTGGACCGTGCGCTGACGGAGGCCGGGCTCCTCGAACCCCTCGCCTCCCCCTACGACTTCCCGGCCGAGCGGCTGTACGACGACATGCCGGTACCCGAGAGCACCGTCGTCCTGCACTTCGGCGAGGACTCCACCCCCTCCGCCCCGGCGCGCGAGGCGCGCGAGCGGTACGAGCTGGACGACGCGGCGTTCCGCGCCGCCTACTGCGCCCTGCCGGGTCCCAAGCACCCCGAACTCCTCCTGCACTGTGCCCTGCCGTTCCCCGAGGGCGGGCGTGCGCCGGTGGACCTGGTCCGTCAGGTCGCCGAGGTGCACCGGCAGCAGGGCCGCTACGAGGAGGCCGTCACCCTGCTGACCGCGGCCGTCGCGGACCGGCCCGACCTGCCGCGCTGCCACGAGACGCTGGGCATCAGCCTGATGGCCCTGTCCCGCCACGAGGAGGCCGAGGCCCATCTCCTCCTGGCCACCGTGTCACCGGACTTCGCCGCCCGCGCCTACGGCCAGCTCGCCCGGCTCGCCTGGCTGCTGGGCCGCGACGAGGACGCGCACGCCTACGCGCGTGAAGGCCTCGACGCCGACCCCGCCGACGGCAACTGCCACGCGTGGTACGTCCGTACCCGCCCGGCCCCTCCGGCGGCCGATCCGGCACCCGCGGGAGGACAGCTCGCCCATGTCGCCCTGTTCGCCGACGGCCAGGAGAACGCGGGCGACAAGGTGCTCCCCGAAGCCGTACGGATGTGCTTCGGCCCCGACACCGGCCCCGCCCGCTGGCACGAGCGGTCCGTGCACCGGCTGGTCGACGAGCCCGGCCTGGAGGAGCTGAACGCCCGGCGCGGCATCGTCGTCGGCGGTGGCGGGCTGTTCCTGCCGGACACCGCGCCCAACAGCAACAGCGGCTGGCAGTGGAACATCCCCGGTGACGTCCTGGCCCGGATCACCGCGCCGCTCGCCGTCTTCGCGGTCGGCTACAACGTCTTCGACGGCCAGCGCTACCGCCGGGAGCGCTTCGCCGCGAGCCTGCGTGCCCTGGTCGAGAAGTCGGCCTTCTTCGGGCTGCGCAACCAGGGCTCCGTGGACCGGGTCAGGGAACTCCTGCCGGCGGAGCTGCGGGAGAGGGTGCGCTACCAGCCCTGCCCCACGACGGTGGCCCGCCACCTCGACCCCGGCCCGGACGACGACGCGCTCCGGGACGACACCGTGCTGGTCAACTGCGCCTACGACCGTGCGGGTCTGCGCTTCGGCCACGACTACGGGCATTTCCTGGCCGAGACGGCCGCCGCCGTACGCGCCGTCGGCGAGCGCGCCGAGGTCCGTTACGCGGCCCACATGCCGGCCGACGAGAAGTTCGTCCACGACCTTCGCCGGGAACACGGCATCGCCCTCCCGGTGGAGCCGCTGTACCTCTTCTCCAACGACCGCATCCGGGAGCTCTACCGGCGTACGCGCCTGGTGATCGGCATGCGCGGGCACGCGGGAATGATCCCCTTCGGCTGCGGTACGCCGATCATCAGCCTGGTCTCGCACCCCAAACTCGCCTACTTCCTCTCCGACATCGACCGTCCCGACTGGGGGGTCTCCGTCCACGACCGCTCGCTGGGCGCCCGTCTCGCCGAGCGCGCGGCAGCCGTCCTGGACGACCACCGGGCGGCCGTCGCCGACGTGCACGGCCGGCAGGAGCACCTGTGGTCGGTCACCCGTGCCAATCTCGCGGAACTCCGTGACCTCTTCGGGCTGCCGGACCCGCTCCCCGGCGGACCGCGTGTCCCCGGCCCCCGGACCGCCGACGCGGCACGGGGCCTTCACCTGCCGGACACCCGGACGAAGTGACTGTTCACCCGGACGGAGTTCACCCGTGGCCGGAGCGTTCGTAGCCTGCGATGACCATGCCTTCCTCTGTCTCCCAGGCCGGCTCACCTGCACCCGTGCAGTCCCCGCAGCCCGCCCCCGAACCCCGCCCGCACCGTGAACACCGGTACGACATCGATCTGATCCGGCTGCTCTGCTCGGTCGGGGTGATCCTCTGCCACACCGGGTCGGCCTTCGTGAACACCGCGGGCCGCGAGGCCGCGAACGGTCCCGGCACCTACTGGGCGGGGCTGGTCGCGGACTCCGCGGGCCGTTTCGCCGTACCGCTGTTCTTCGCCATCGCCGGATGGGTCGTCCTCGTCGGCGCCCCGGTCCGGGACGGCCGGCGACTGTGGCAGCGGATCGTACGGATCGTGGTGCCGCTCGCCGTGTGGTCGGTGCTCTACGTGGCATGGGGAAGGCTGCGCGGCACCAACGACGCGCCGGCCGGTGAGCTGACGCTGGACGCGGTCTTCGCCTCGGTCCGCCCGGCCTACCACCTCTGGTACCTGTACGCCTACATCCCCGTGATCCTGCTCCTGGCCTTCGCGGCCCTGGTGAAGTCGGGCAAGCGGCCCTGGGGCCTCGGCGTCACCCTCCTCGCCCTGGGGGCCGCTCCGACCCTGTTCGGAGACCTGGCCCGGGTCACGCACCTGGACCTGCCGCGCTTCGGATGGGGTTTCGGCCCGTACCAGCTGATCTACGCGGTCCTCGGTGCCCTGGTGCTCGCGCTGCCCGCCGGCGTGTTCGGGCGGCGGAGCCTGTGGTGGCTGCTCCCGGCCATCCTCTGCCTGGCCGCGGTCATCACCTATCAGCACGAGGTGCACTACGCGATCCCCTACGCCAGCGTCCTGGTGGCCCTGTTCAGCGCCGGCGTGCTGCTCTCGCTGCACCGCCTGCGCGTCCCGGAGCGCCTGCGCCCGGCCCTGGCCCGGCTGGCCGGCGCCTCGTTCGGCGCGTACATGGTCCATGTGCTGGTGCTGGGCGTCCTCACCGACGCGTGGGTGGACGCCGACCTCACCCTGCCCGCGGCGGCGGCCCTGGCTCTCGCCGTCACCGCCGCCACGACGGCCGTCTCCTTCGGCGCGGCGCTCCTCTGGACCCGCCTCGGTCTGACCCGCCTCCTGGGCTGAGCCCTGGTGTTCAGCGCCGCTTGAGGGCGCGGGCGCGGCGGGCCAGCCGGCGCAGTGTCGCGTTCCGCCGGACGAAGGCGAGACGTGCGGGGACGACGCCGGGGAGTGCCAGCGAGCCGAGGCGGCGGCGCTTGAAGTAGCGCCAGGTCCGGGTGTTCAGATGGGCGGAGAGGTAGCGCTCGGCGGCCGGGCGCAGGTCAGGGCGGACGCGTGGCTGCATGGCGAAGGCGACCGCGGGCAGCAGCCCGCCGAGTGCCTCGGCCACCGAGTCCTCGGTCAGTGCCGACCGACCGGACACGGCGTCGGGTTCGGCCAGGTCGGGCAGCAGGGCGTCGACGATGGTGACCGGGATCCTCGCCGGGTTCTCGTACGGGGTGAGGCGCTCCAGCAGGGTCCCGGTCCCGGTCCTGGCCACCGGCAGACCGTAGGACGAGGCCGCGGTGAGCAGCGCCGTCGAGCAGGAGCCGACGACGAGGGCGGGGCGCAGCCGTTCGTAGAGCACCTCGGCCGGGACCGGGACGCCCTGGTCCGGCACCGTCAGCTCGACGCCGAGGCGTCCGGCTTCCGCCCGCAGGGCCGGCACGGACGGCGCGGGACCGCCGGGGTGGGGTCGGACGACGAGATGGGTGTGGCCGAGCGCTGCCGTGCCCCGGACCATCCGCAGGTGGAGTTCCGTCTCCTCCGCGGCGGGGAGCAGCCCCGGTTCGGGGAGGAGCAGGACCGCGGCCCCCCGCGGCGCCCCGACATCCGGCGCGCGGTCCGCCAGCTCACCGAAGACCCGCCGCAGGGCCTCCGCGGCCAGCGGCCGGGGCGCGGCGTCGAACTCGCCCAGCAGCAAGGGCTTCAGGCCGGGGAGCAGGTCGGGGTGGAGCAGCTGCCGGACGCGGGTCCCGATCAGCGGCGGGATCTTGGCCCCGGTCGGGCCGTAGCCGGTCAGGCCGTCCGCGTACACGGTCACCTGCCCGCCGGTGAAGATCTCGGCGACCGCCCGGGCGGGAGCGGTGTGCGGTGACTCCAGAGCCAGTTCGACCTGATCGTCCCCGAGGTCCCACACGCGGCGCAGGTGGCGTTCCCACAGGGGCACGTCGTCGGCGCGGGGGGTCCAGGCGCCAGGGTGCAGGGGGAAGACCGCGTCGTTCCACGAGCGCACCTCGTCGAAGCGGTCGCGCAGCCGGTCGAATCCGGGCGCGGCGTCGACGGGGGCCGCGGCCTCGGGAACCTCCGCGGTCTCGCAGAGCAGCAGGATGCGGCGGCCGGAGGCCCCGAAGCAGCCGGAGTCGAGAGCCGCGGCGAGCACCGCAGTGCCGTGGAGGCCGGTGGCGACGAAGATCTGGGTGGTCACGCGGCAGTCGCTCCCTCGGTGGTGGTGGAGCGGCGGCGCAGCCCGCGCAGCACGGTCGCCCGTTCGGTGTCCATGGAGTCCAGGACGTCGTCGAGCAGGCGCTGGGGCATGCGTGAGAGTGCCGCCGCGGCGAGTGATCTCAGGGTGCGGGCGACCGGCGGTTCGAATTTCCCGATGGATCCGACGTGATGGGAAATGACGGCGCAGTACGTGCGAACCGCTTTCGGCATCAATGTGTCCGCGTCACGGTCCGCGGCGGTTTCGGACAGCACCTGGTCGTAGGCCTTGATGAAATCCAGTTGGCGTTCGTCGCCGATCTGGGTGAGGGACGAAGCGACGCCCCGCCGGTAGAAATGGCCCAGCGTTCCCAGGACCGCGAAGGATTCCGCCTCCCGGTGCAGGCGCCAGATCCACGGCCGGTCCTCGGCGGTGCGCAGCCCGTCGGTGAAATGCAGCAGCCCCCGGTCCAGCAGGCTCCGGTGGTAGAGCCCCGCCCAGGCGAACGCGTAGTCCACCGATGTCGTCCGGCCGGCGGGCAGGATCGCGTCCCGGGGGTTTCCCACCACGTCCCGCAGGCCGTGCGGGACGCGGCGCACCGTGCGGGACGTGCCGGTGACCTGGACGTGGTCCGTACGCACGAACGCGCAGCCCAGGGCCTCGGTCCGGGCGAGCAGTCGCGCGTAGTGGCCCGGTGCGAGCCAGTCGTCGCCGTCCAGGAAGGCGATGTACTGGCCACGGGCGGCGTCCAGACCGGTGTTGCGGGCCGTGGCAAGGCCGGCGTTGCGCTCGTGTCTGCGCAGGACCACCCCCTCGATGCCGTCCCCGGCCCGGCGCAGGAGATCCGCCGTCCCGTCGGTCGAGCAGTCGTCGACGAGGATGAATTCGAAGTCCTCGCGGGTATTGGCCCGCAGGCTTTCGAGGGTGTCGGGGGCGTATGCCTGGACGTTGTAGAACGGCACGATGACGGAGAGCTTAACCACCCGCATCACGTTAGGGCCGGGCCCGGCCTTCACCCTGACCCCCGCCCGTACGGAAAGTGAACGACGCGCGGCAGAAAGGTGAACCGGCCCGGATTCACGGCAGATTTCCGGGTCCGGCGGCCCGAATCCCCAATCGTCGACCGGCTGTTAACCATCTGTTGCCACCACGTTGGGCCGCGCATCCACATGGCTTCCTAGCTTTTACGACGTGCCCCCTCGTACCGATGAAACGGCCGCTCCGGCCAACACCCCAGCAGCCGACCGTGCGGCGCTCCGCATAGCCGTGCTCGCCGACTCCGACACCCGGTGGAAATGGGGCGCGCTCACCGCGCGCCGCCTCGCCGGGTCCCCGGAGGCCGGTGCGGCCGAGCGCCCCGTCGAGATCAGCGGGCTGCTGCTGCGCGGCCGGGCCACACCGACGCCCCGCCAGCTCGCCGAAGTGGGCGAGGTGGGGGTCGACGCCGACCGGGTGCGCGAGGTGACGGCGGTCGAGTTCCTGCACACGGTGCGGGACGAGTCCTACGACGTCGTGGTCCTCGCACTCGTCGGCGGCGCCGTCCAGGCGATGCTGCACGGCCTGGCCGCACTGGACCTGCCCCGTAGGCCCGCTGTCGTCACGGGCTACGTCGGCGTCGTCTACGAGAAGCTCGCCGACGGGCTCCTGCTGCGCCACGGTGCGGACGTCGTCCTCGCCAACTCCCGTCACGACAGCGCGCGTTTCCGTGCCGTCTACGAAGGGGTGGGGGCCGACGCCTCGTCCGTCACGGAGGCCGCGCTGCCGTTCCTCGGCGGGGAGCCGCACCGGGCGGAGGAGGGCCGGGACACCGTCGTGTTCGCCGCCCAGCCCTCCGTGCCGGCGTCCCGCGCCGACCGTATGTACCTGCTGCGCCGGCTCGTCGAGCACGCCCGGCTGCACCCCGGCCGCGAGGTGCTCCTGAAGCTGCGCTCCAAGCCGGGTGAGCACACCACGCACATCGAGGAACTGCCCTACCAGCGCCTCGCGGAGCGCATCCCCGGCGGCCTGCCGCCCAACTTCCGCCTCGTGTACGGGCACATGGGCGAGGTCCTGGACCGCACCGACCTGCTGGTCACCGTGTCCTCGACGGCCGCGCTGGAGTCCCTGCACCGACGGATCCCGACCGCGGTCCTCTCCGACCTCGGGGTCCGTGAGGCCCTCGGCAACCACCACTTCATCGGATCGGGACTGATCACGTCCTGGGACCACCTCGACGGCGGCCTCCGCCCGGAGCCCGACACGGAGTGGCTCGCCGGGCAGGGCGTCGCCGCCGACGGCACGTACGGCGCCGCCTACGACACCGCCCGTGCCCGGGTCGCGGCACTGCTGGCCGCCGGACCGCTTCCCCGCATCGCCCCCTACTACACACCCGCCACCGCACCGGGATACCTCCCCGGCATCCTCGCCCGCTACCACCTGGGCCCCGACGGCCGTCCGCTGCCGGGCGCCGTCACGCCCGACGGGACGGGCCGGGTCCGGGGCGCGGTCCGCGAGACCGTGCGCAACGCGGCGCGCGGCGCCTACCGCCACGGCGTCCAGCGGATCGCCCCCGTGATCCGGCGGATGGGCGAGTTGTGACCACCGATTCAGGAGCAACCATGACCCCGCGCCCCACCGTGCTCGCCGTGATCCCCGCCCGCGGCGGATCCAAGGGCGTACCCGCCAAGAACCTCGCCCGGATAGGCGGCGTCCCGCTCGTCGCCCGCGCCGTCCGCGCCTGCCTCGCCTCGCCCGAGGTGACGGACGTCGTCGTCACCACCGACGACCCGGCCATCGCCGACGCGGCCAGGGCCGCGGGGGAGGCACTGGGGGAGGGCGCCCGGCTGCACTGCGTACAGCGCCCCGCCGCCATCGCCGGTGACAAGGCGACCAGCGAGGACGCGGTCCTGCACGCCCTGCACACCTACGAGGCGACGTCGCACGGCCGGAAGGCCGACGTGGTGCTCCTGGTCCAGTGCACGAGCCCCTTCATCACCCGCGAGGACATCGACGGTGTCGCCGCCGCGGTCGTCCGTGACGGCGCCGACACCGCCGTCACGGTGGCCCCCTTCCACGGCTTCGTGTGGCGCGACGGCAGCCCGGTCGAGGACGGCACCCACGGCGTCAACCACGACAAGTCCGTACGTCCCCGCCGCCAGGACCGGCCCCAGGACTACCTGGAGACCGGCGCCGCGTACGCCATGGACGTCGAGGGCTTCCGTACCCACCGCCACCGCTTCTTCGGTCACACGGCGCTCGTGCACACCGACCCCGCCAGGGTCCTGGAGATCGACGACCCGCACGACCTGGCCCGCGCCCGCGCCCTCGCGCCGCTCCTGGACCCCTCCCCGTTCCCCACCCGGGCGGACGTCGACGCCGTCGTCCTCGACTTCGACGGCACGCAGACCGACGACCGCGTCCTCATCGACTCCGACGGCCGCGAGATCGTCGCCGTGCACCGCGGCGACGGACTCGGTGTCGCCGCCCTGCGCAGGGCCGGCCTGCCGGTCCTGATCCTCTCCACGGAACAGAACCCGGTCGTCGCCGCCCGCGCCCGCAAACTCCAGGTCCCGGTCCTGCACGGCATCGACCGCAAGGACCTGGCGCTCAAGCAGTGGTGCGAGGAGCAGTCCATCGCTCCCGACCGCGTGCTCTACGTCGGCAACGACGTCAACGACCTGGCCTGCTTCGGTCTGGCGGGCTGGCCCGTCGCCGTGGCGAACGCCCACGACTCGGTGCGCGCCGCCGCGCGCGCCGTGACCACCAATCCCGGCGGCTCCGGCGCCATCCGCGAGATCGCGGCCTGGCTCCTGGGCCCCACGCTCACCCGCTCCACCGAAACCCCCGAAGCCCCCACCAAGTAAGGAAGCACCACCATGAGCAACACCTCCCGCCTGCGCACGTTCGGCACCCGCACCGCCGGCCCCGGCCACCCCGTCTACGTCACCGGCGAGATCGGCATCAACCACAACGGCGACCTCGACAACGCCCTCGCGCTGATCGACGCGGCCGCCGAAGCCGGCTGCGACGCCGTGAAGTTCCAGAAGCGCACCCCGGAGATCTGCACCCCGCGCGACCAGTGGGACATCGAGCGCGACACCCCCTGGGGCCGGATGACGTACATCGACTACCGTCACCGCGTCGAGTTCGGCGAGGCCGAGTACACCGCCATCGCCGAGCACTGCGCCAAGCGCGGCATCGACTGGTTCGCCTCCCCGTGGGACACCGAGGCCGTCGCCTTCCTGGAGAAGTTCGACGTGCCCGCGCACAAGGTCGCCTCCGCCTCCCTGACGGACGACGAGCTGCTCCGCGCGCTGCGCGCCACCGGCCGCACCGTCATCCTCTCCACCGGCATGTCGACGCCGAAGCAGATCCGTCACGCGGTCGAGGTCCTCGGCAGCGACAACATCCTGCTCTGCCACGCCACCTCGACGTACCCGGCGAAGGCCGAGGAGCTCAACCTGCGGGTCATCAACACCCTGCAGCAGGAGTTCCCGAACGTCCCGATCGGCTACAGCGGCCACGAGACCGGCCTGCAGACGACCCTCGCCGCCGTCGCCCTGGGCGCCGCGTTCGTCGAGCGTCACATCACCCTGGACCGCGCCATGTGGGGCTCCGACCAGGCCGCGTCCGTGGAGCCGCAGGGCCTCACGCGCCTCGTCCGCGACATCCGCACCATCGAGGCGTCGCTCGGTGACGGTGTCAAGAAGGTGTACGAGTCGGAGCTCGGCCCGATGAAGAAGCTCCGCCGGGTCGCGGGCGTCGTCGCCGAGAACGAGAACGCGCCGGCCGCCGAGCCGGTCGCGGTCTGACGGGCCGACCGGTGAACCTCGCCTTCGTCGAGAGCCCGGTCCAGCTCCTGAACGTCCTGGAGTGGACCCACACCCGGGGAGGAACCGACACCACGATCGTCGTCCTCCCCCCGGTCGACCCGATGTCGCGCGGACAGCTGCGCAGGATGGCGGAGCTGGCCCGCGACGAGGGCATCACCGTCCGCTGGCAGGAGGCGCGCGGGGAGACCGGCGCGCCTCTCAAGGCCCTGCGGGCGCTGACCGGCCTGATCCGCAAGGCCGAGCGCATCGTCATCGGGGACCCGTTCTCCCGGTACGTGCAACTCCTCCTCAGCCTGGTCCGCACCCGCCGGATCACGGTCGTCGACGACGGCACCGCCACCATGGAGTTCGTCGCCCAACTGGCGCGCGGCGAACGCCTGGTGCGCTGGCACCGCCGGGGCGGCGGAGGACCGCGGGAACTGCTCCTGGCCCCCGTCACCTCCCGGGCCCGCCGCAGCTTCACCCCGTCGGCGACCCGCACGGTCGAGGTCTTCACGGCGATGCCGGTCGACGCGCCCGACGGCATCGAGGTCACGGCGAACACCTTCGCCTGGACCCGGGAACGCTTCGGCCCGCCCCTCATCACCAAGGGTGCCGACCTGGTCGGCACCTCCCTGGTGGAGACGGGCGTGGTCGACCCCGTCCCCTACCAGGAGGCGGTCACCGCACTGGCCCGGACCCACGGCGCGACCCGCTACTTCGCCCACCGCCGCGAGTCCGCGGACAAGCTCCACGCCCTGGAGGCCGCCACCGGCCTGGAGATCGTCCGCCCCGACCTTCCCCTGGAACTCATCGCCCGCAGAGGCCCCATCGGTCACACGGTCCTGAGCTTCCCCTCCACCGTCGTCCACACCCTCCCGCTCGCCCTGGTGGGCACGGGCGTGAAGGTCGCGGTGTGCGACATAGCGCCGGAATGGCTCCGCGACACGGCGTCCCCGCGCGCGCAGGGTTTCCTGAGCGGCGTCACCGAGACGGCCAAGGACGTGCAACGGCTGGCGCCCTGGCGCGCCACGGCGGTGGCGGCGACGGAGGGATAGGGCGCCCACGACCGGTGCCGCCGCCCGGCTGCCCGTCCTTCGGAGCCGGGCGGGTTCCGAGGCACGCTCCAGGGGGAGTTCACTCCTTCCGGTGGGCCGACGGATCGCCTGCGGGTCCGCCCGGGGCGCGGAGTCCTGAGGGGCGCAGGCTCCAGACCACATCACGGATCGCGGACGCGTCGCCCGGTCCGTCCTCGTCGTCCTGGTGCCGGTCGACGACGACGCGCCCGCACTGCACGTATCCCGTGCCGCTGCGGGACCGCAGACGGACCACCAGACGGGTGTCCCGCCACCCCGGCGGGACGCCGGATTCCTCGTAGACGCGGGAGAACTCGGAGTCGTCGACGGCGTGGAGTTCGAGGCCCTCGTACCGCTTCACGAGCTGCATGGAGTCGACCGCCTCGAAGTGGAGGTCCAGCCGGCTGTCCTCCACCCCGTCCTTGCGGGACCGGAGCAACAGGTGGGAGTGGCTCACCGCGTAGCCCCAGACACGGAAGGTCCGGTCGAACCGGTGGAGGAGGGTGGACCTCGTGCACGGTCTGCTGGTCAACGAAATGCCGCCTCTGCGTCGGTGGGGACCTTCACGGAAGTGTGCGCGGGAGGGGGCGCGATCGGTTCGCGTTCTCCCGGTGGAACCGGTGGGGGTCGCGCCCCTGCCTTCCCGCACCGCCCGCCGAACGCGGCACCTGTCCCGGCCCCATTGTCCGAGCTCGTCGAGGGCGGTCCGTCCCACCGCGCCCCGAAACCCGAAGCTCGACTCCCCGGCTTCGAGCGCCGGGACCGGTCGGCTCACTCGTTCGGGGGCATGAAGACGGGTGCGTGCCCGGAGCTCGAGCTTCGGGATCCGGGGGTCGGGAGCCGAGCGCCGGGACCCGAGACGTGCAGTCAACCGGTGGGGAAAAGAAGGTCGGTAGGAAACCTCCCCACCCTCCCCGCCCCGTAACGGCCAGCAAGTATGACTAATAGTGACCAGCTTGCGGCGCAACGTCACGCATGCTTACGGTGCCGACAACCAAGCGACCCCGACATGGTGTTGGCACACCGGGCCGGGGTCTCACCCCAAGATCGAACGGACGACGATCTCGTGGCTACCCAGCACATTAGCTCCGCCCTGCGCGCCCCCGCACCCCTCTCCCGCCCGTACGCGAAGGCCAACCCGGGCTACGGAAAGCGCTCCGCACCCGACCAACGCCCGCCCAGGCCGGACGATTTCGCCCTGTTGCCGGAGCGTGAGCGGTACGTCGCCGGATACGTCGACCACCTGCCCGACGGAGCGGCCATGGACATCAAGTCGCTGGCCAAGTCCCTCCCCCTGTACGGGCAGATGGCCATCGGCAGCGCGCTGCGGGCCCTGGGCGTGGCCGGGCACCTGCGCCACGTACGGTGCCCCGCCGACGCGGGCGGCGGTCAGATCCGCTGGATCACCCGCACCTACTGGTCCCGTACGGCCCGCGACAACGAGTGGTGGACCACGTTCCTCGGCGCCGTCCCCGCAGCCCCGTCCGCGCCCGCGGCCGCGTCCCCCGCCGTACCGCAGCAGCGGACCCAGGAGCCGGAGCCCGTCACCGCGTCGGAGGGGGCCCCGCGAGAGGTCCCGGGAGACGTGCCCTCGCCCGCCTACCGCGCCCTGGCCCAGCTCGGCCGGGCCGATGCCCGCCTCGCCCTCTCCGCCACCGACTGCGCCGCGTTGGAGGAGGCTGCCGCCGCCTGGCTCGCGCGCGGCGTGAACGCCGAGTACCTGGTCCGGACACTCACGGCGGGGCTCCCGGCAGCCGTGGACTCGCCGGTCGGGTTCGTCAGGCGCAGGCTCCGCGACAAGCTCCCGCCCCTGCTGCCCGCCTCTCCCACCCCGGACGCACCGGGGGCGCCCGAGCGCCGCCCCATGGTCGAGTGCACGCAGTGCGGAGCGCCCGGCCGCCCCGAGGCGCTTCCCGACGGCCTCTGCCGCTCGTGCCGCACCTGCGCTGCTCCGGCCGGGACCACGACCGTCCCCGAGCCGCCCGCCGAGCGCGACGTGGCGGCGTATGTGGGCACCCTCCGTGAGCTGCTCAGGCTGCCCTGACCGCCGGGACACGGAGGCGCTCGGATCCCGTGCGCCCGGGCGCTTGAGTTTCCAGTGGCTGGAAGGTCCAGGATCTCGCACATGGAAGACGAACGCCCCGACCTGCTCACCATCGGCCGGCTGGCGCACCGCACCGGACTTCCGGTGCGCACCCTGCGTTTCTGGTCGGACGAGGGAGCGGTGCCGCCCGTGGCCCGCTCCGCCGGCGGCTACCGGCTGTACGACGCCGAGTCCGTGGCCCGCGTGGAGCTGGTCCGCACCCTGCGGGAGCTGGGCCTCGGGCTGGACGACGTGTGCCGCGTCCTGAGCGGCCGCACCACGGTCGCCGAGGTCGCCGACGCGCATGTCGCCGCGCTCGACGTGCAGATCCGCTCGCTCAAGCTGAGCCGGGCCGTCCTGTCCACCGTATCGAAACGTGGTTCGACACCTGAGGAGACAGCACTGATGAACCGGTTGGCACGGCTCTCCGCCGCCGAACGCAAGCAGATCATCGACGAGTTCAAGGAGGACGTGTTCGGCGGTCTCGACGTCGAACCGCACCTGCGTGAGCGTATTGGCACCGTGAGCATCGAACTGCCCGACGACCCCACACCCGAGCAGGTCGACGCCTGGATCGAACTGGCCGAGCTGGTGCGGGAGCCCGGTTTCCGCATCCGGATGCGCACCTGGCTGGAGCTGAGCACCCCGTCTCCCGGGCGGAGCCGGCCCCCCGGGGCGTCCATCTGGTGGGCCAGGCAGGTCGTGCAGGTCGTCGCGGAGGTCAGGGGCCGCGGGGTCGCCCCTGAAGGGCCGGCGGCGGCCCGCGTGCTGTCCGAGCTGTTCGGCGACACCGGTCGGGCCGCCGTGCTGCTGTGCCTGGAGGCCGGGATCGAGGCAGGGGCGGAGCACTACCGCGGGCTCGTCGCCCGCGTGCGCGGACAGTACGCGTCTCCCGACGCGACCGAGGAGCTGGAGTGGCTGGCGCTGGCCCTGCGTGCCACTGATCAAGCCTCGCCGGCCGTACCGCGCCCCATGGGGTGAGGCGGCCGCCGTCGCGCGGCGCGGTCAGCCGGCCGTGCCGCTCGAACCGCACCCGCGCAGGGACCGGGGCATCGGCCGGGCAGCCGCTCGAGCGCGTCGGCCACCTGCTCACAGACGTCCCGAGCGGTTGGGTGAGCCCGGTGAGCGGGCGAGTTTACCCACCGCAGCGCGCCGTCACACGCCGCAGCGTCGTCCTATGTTCCTCTAAGCGGCTGAACTTTTGTTGATCTGTGGCCAGTTGTGGGTGCCAGGGGCCTACCCTTGACTAGGTGAACCAGTTGAAGTCCCGTGCGCCCCACGCCGAAGCCGTCCTGCCCGGCGCCCTGCCCGACGACCTGCGTGCCGAGCTCATCGCCTTCCGCCGCGATCTGCACATGCACCCGGAGCTCGGCAACCAGGAGTTCCGTACCACCGCGGCCATCAAGGCCCGGTTGGAGAAGGCGGGGCTGGAGCCTCAGGTGCTCCCCGGTGGCACGGGGCTCGTCTGCGACGTGGGGGAGTGGGACGGCGTGACGCCGATGCTGGCGCTGCGCGGCGACATCGACGCGCTGCCGATCCCTGACACCAAGGCGGGCGTCTCCTACCGGTCCACCGTGCCCGACCGTGCGCACGCCTGCGGACACGACGTCCACACGAGCTGCGTCCTGGGCGCGGGGCTCGTCCTCAGCCAGCTGGACCGGCAGGGCGTGCTGCCCCGCCCGGTGCGGCTGCTGTTCCAGCCCGCCGAGGAGGTCCTGCCCGGGGGTGCCACCGACGCCGTCGCCGCCGGGGTGCTGGAAGGGGTGGGGCGGATCATCGGGGTGCACTGCGACCCCAAGGTCGAGGTGGGCAGGATCGGGCTGCGGATCGGTCCGATCACCTCGGCCTGCGACCGGCTGGAGGTCACCCTCGACGGCCCCGGCGGGCACACCGCCCGGCCGCACCTCACCACGGACCTGGTCACCGCCGCCGCACGGGTCGCCACCGACGTCCCCGCGCTGCTCGCACGCCGCGTGGACGCACGGGCCGGGCTCGCGGTCACCTGGGGGCGGCTCCAGACGGGTCACGCGCCCAACGTCATCCCGCAGCACGCCGAGCTGTCCGGCACGGTGCGCTGCCTCGATCTGGAGAGCTGGCGGCAGGCACCCGATCTGGTGCACGCGGCGATCGACGAAGTGGCCGGAATGCACGGGGCCAAGACGGTGATCGACTACGTCCGTGGTGTGCCGCCCGTCGTGAACGAGGCCGAGACGATCGGTCTCCTCGACGCCGCGATGACCATCCGCCGCGGATCGTATGCGATCGAGGACACCGAACAGAGCCTGGGCGGCGAGGACTTCTCCTGGTACCTGGAGAAGATCCCGGGCGCCATGGCGAGGCTCGGCGTACGGGCCCCCGGTGACACCCGTGGTCTGGACCTGCACCGGGGCGACTTCGACGTGGACGAGGAGGCGATCACGGTGGGCGTGGAGTTGTTCACCGCCGCCGCGCTGCTGGACGTCTGACCAGGGAGGGAACGGGATGTGGAGGTCCCCCGGACCACGTCGCGTTCCCTGCCCGTAACGACTTGTGACCGGACTGGACATCTTCTGTTCGCGACGATCCGATAACGGCTTCCGTACGGGTCCTTATCTGACATCTACGCGCGTTACGATCGCCGCGAAACCAGCGCCGGAAGAGGCGCTTCGGTCAGGTTTGAAGGAGCCTTCCCTTGCGCCGCGTATCCAAGATCGCTGCTGCGTGTACCGTTTCCGCGGCTCTCGCCTTCACCGCTACCGCCTGCGGTGAATCGTCCACCGAGAGCACCGGTTCCGACAAGGACCAGATGAAGATCGGCATGGCCTACGACGTCGGCGGCCGTGGCGACAACTCGTTCAACGACTCCGCCGCCCGTGGCCTGGACAAGGCCAAGGCCGAGTACGACGCCGAGACCAAGGAGCTCACCGCCAAGAGCGGCGAGACCCCGGCCGACCGTGAGCAGCGTCTGGCGTCGCTCGCCGAGGGCGGCTACAACCCGGTGATCGGTGTCGGCTTCGCCTACCAGGCCGCGATCGACAAGGTCGCCAAGTCGCACCCCGACACCACCTTCGGCCTGATCGACTCGGTCTCCGAGGCCAAGAACGTGGCCTCCATCGTCTTCACCGAGGAGCAGGGCTCGTACCTCGCCGGTGTCGCGGCGGCGCTGAAGTCGAAGGACGGTCAGGTCGGCTTCATCGGCGGCGTCGACCTTCCGCTGATCAAGAAGTTCGCGGCCGGCTTCCAGCAGGGCGTCACGGACACGAACCCGAAGGCCAAGGTTCAGATCCAGTACCTGTCCACCGGTTCCGACCTGTCCGGTTTCGGCAGCCCCGACAAGGGCGAGGCCGCTGCCAAGGGCATGCTCGACAAGGGTGCGGACGTGGTCTTCGCCGCGGCGGGCGGCTCCGGCGCCGGCGCGATCGAGGCCGTCGCGGGCAAGAAGGGCGCCTGGTCCATCGGCGTCGACTCCGACCAGGCCAAGGACCCGGCCCTCTCGAAGTACGCCGACACGATCATGACGTCGGTCGTGAAGAACGTCGACAGCGGTGTCTACGACCTGGTGACGTCCGTCAAGGACGGCAAGCCGCTCACCGGCACGCAGACCTTCTCGCTGGCCGAGGACGGTGTCAGCCTGACCACCACGGGTGACCACCTCACGGACGTCCAGGCCAAGATCGACGAGGCGAAGAAGAAGATCGCCGACGGCTCGATCAAGGTCAAGACCACGGTCTGACCGGCCCACTGGAACCGGGGTCCGCAGGCGCGGTTTCCGCCGCGCCTGCGGACCCCGGTTCACGTATACCTCCGGGCCGGGACCCCTCGGCGTGTGTCGGTATCCTGCCCTGGTCCGCCACCCTTCGCAGGGTGGCCAACGATTCGGCGACGCTACGCGCGTAGTGTCCGCCGGGCGCGGTAGTTTTCGCCACCGGTCCCCGCGCTGTGTCCGTGCATCGCCCGCCCTCCGCTCCTGCCAAGGAGAGTGCGCCATCAAAGCGTCAAGCAGTCCTCATGCCGTAGAGCTCCGCGGCATCACCAAACGGTTCCCCGGCGTCGTGGCCAACCACGACATCGACATCACGGTGAGCCGCGGTACCGTCCACGCCCTCGTCGGTGAGAACGGCGCCGGTAAGTCCACCCTGATGAAGATCCTTTACGGGATGCAGAAGCCGGACGAGGGCACCATCTCGGTGGATGGTGAACTGGTCTCGTTCGGCAGCCCGGGCGACGCCATCGGCCGCGGCATCGGCATGGTGCACCAGCACTTCATGCTCGCCGACTACCTCACGGTCCTCGAGAACGTCGTTCTCGGCTCCGAGAAGCTGCACGGCATCGGCGACAGGGCGCGGGCGAAGATCAAGGAGATCTCCGACGCGTACGGCCTCGGTGTCCGCCCCGACGCGGTCGTCGAGGACCTCGGAGTCGCCGACCGCCAGCGGGTGGAGATCCTCAAGGTCCTCTACCGCGGCGCCCGCACCCTGATCCTCGACGAGCCCACGGCGGTCCTCGTGCCGCAGGAGGTCGACGCCCTCTTCGACAACCTGCGCGAGCTGAAGGCCGAGGGCCTCACCGTCATCTTCATCTCCCACAAGCTGGGCGAGGTGCTGTCGGTCGCCGACGAGATCACCGTGATCCGGCGAGGCACGACGGTGGGCACGGCCGACCCCGCGCACACCACCAGCAAGCAGCTCGCGGAGCTGATGGTGGGCAGTGAACTCCCCTCGCCCGAGACCCGGGAGTCCACCGTCACCGACATCCCGATGCTGACGGTGGAGGACCTGCGGCTGACGGCCACCGACCCCGACGGTGTGGTGCGCGCCGTGCTCGACGGCATCACCTTCACGATCCACAAGGGCGAAGTGCTCGGCATCGCGGGCGTCGAGGGCAACGGCCAGTCCGAACTCGTCGACGCCATCATGGGCATGCGCACCCTCGACACCGGATCGCTCACGCTCGACGGCGCCGACATCTCCCAGGCGGCCACCCGCAAGCGCCGCGAGGACGGCATGGCCGTCATCCCCGAGGACCGGCACCGGCACGGCCTCCTCCTGGACGCACCGCTCTGGGAGAACCGCATGCTGGGCCACGTCACCGAGAAGCCCAACAGCAAGGGCGCCTTCCTCGACCTCAAGGCGGCGCGCGCGGACACCGAGCGGATCGTGCGCGAGTACGACGTCCGCACCCCCGGCATCGAGGTCACCGCGGCCTCGCTCTCCGGCGGCAACCAGCAGAAGCTGATCGTCGGCCGCGAGATGAGCCACCACCCCAAGCTGCTGATCGCCGCACATCCCACGCGAGGCGTCGACGTCGGCGCGCAGGCGCAGATCTGGGACCAGATCCGCGAAGCGCGCCACGAAGGCCTCGCCGTCCTGCTGATCTCCGCCGACCTCGACGAGCTCATCGGGCTCTCCGACACGCTGCGCGTCATGTACCGCGGCATGCTCGTGGCCGACGCCGACCCGGCGGCCGTGACCCCCGAGGAGCTGGGCTCCGCGATGACCGGAGCGGCTGCCGGCCACCTGGAATCACCGGGCGGCACGGGCAGCGAGGACTCCGGGGCCGACAGCTCCGAAACCGACCCCCGGCACGGGGGAGAGGACCGATGAAGAAGTTCGACAAGGAGCGGCTGCTCCTGGGGATCGCCGCCCCCCTGCTCGCGATCGTGGTCGCGTTCCTGGTCACCGCTCTGGTGCTCGCCGCCACCGGCAAGGAACCGTTCAGCGCCTTCGGCATCATGTTCGACTACGGGCTGAAGTCGGACAGCCAGGTCTACATCCTCAACAAGGGGACGACCTACTACCTCGCAGGTCTCGCGGTCGCCATCGGCTTCCGCATGAACCTCTTCAACATCGGCGTCGACGGCCAGTACCGCCTCGCCGCCTTCTTCGCCGCCGCGCTCGGCGGCGCGCTGACCCTGCCGGGCGCCCTCCAGATCCCGCTGATCATCCTCACCGCGATGATCGTGGGCGCGATGTGGGCCGGGATCGCCGGTCTCCTGAAGGTCACCCGCGGAGTCAGCGAGGTCGTCTCGACGATCATGCTGAACTCCATCGCCACGGCGATCATCGGCTACCTCCTCCAGCAGGGCCGTCTGGGGCACCTCGACAAGGCGGGTACGAAGGTATCCACCACCCCGATCCCCGAGTCCTCGCACTTCTTCGAGTTCCCGACCACGCCGACGCCCGTCTGGGGCTTCATCGTGGTCGCGGTCGTCGCCGGATTCGCCTACTGGTTCACGCTCGGCCGCACCCGGTTCGGCTTCGACCTCCGTACGGTCGGGCAGTCCGGTTCGGCCGCCGAGGCCAGCGGTGTCGACGTCAAGAAGATGGTCGTCACCTCCATGCTGATCTCCGGCGGCATGGCCGGCCTGATCGGCATGCCGACGCTGCTCAACGACAGCTACGAGTACAGCGGCGACTTCCCGGTCGGCATCGGCTTCACCGGGATCGCCATCGCGCTCCTCGGCCGCAACCACCCCGTCGGCATCGCGCTCGGCGCGCTCCTCTGGGGCTTCCTGGAGCGCGGCACCGGCAAGCTCGAGTTCGAGGGCTACGACAAGGAGATCGTCGGCGTCATCCAGGGCGTCATCGTCCTCTGCGTCGTCATCGCCTACGAAGTCGTCCGCAGGTACGGCCTCAAGCGTCAGCAGAGCAGGGTCGGCGCGGAACTCGCCGCCAAGGCCGCACGTAACTCCGACCAGCAGGAGGTGTCGGCGTGAGCGCCACGGCGACTTCCACCCCGCCGCCCGCGGCCCCCAAGGTCTCCGGCGGCAAGGGCGGCCGCACCCGCTTCAGCTTCCCCGTCGTCCTGCTGATCATCGCGGGTGCCCTGCTCGCGCTGTCCGCCGTACGGTCCATCACCGGGGCCCAGGACGTCACCTCGGCCGGCCAGATCAGCGCCGCCCTCGCGATGGCCGTGCCGATCGGTCTCGCCGGTCTCGGCGGCCTCTGGTCCGAGCGGGCCGGCGTGGTCAACATCGGCCTCGAGGGCATGATGATCCTCGGCACCTTCTTCGGTGCCTGGGCCGGCTGGCAGACCGATCCCTGGATCGGCGTCCTGGCGGGTGTCGTGGGCGGCATGCTCGGCGGCCTGCTGCACGCGTTCGCGACCGTCACGTTCGGCGTGGACCACATCATCTCCGGCATCGCCATCAACATCCTGGCGCTCGGCTTCACGACGTACTTCGCCAAGCTCTGGTTCAACACCGGTGACGCGGCGGAGAAGGGCGGCAGCCCCAAGCAGTCGCCGCCGGCCGACAGCATCACGCAGTTCACGGTGCCCGGCCTCTCGGACTGGCTGCACTCGGTCGAACTGCACCACTGGTTCTTCGTCTCCGACCTCGCGGGCATCCTCGGCGGACTCGTCACCCACGTCTCGCTGCTGACCCTGGTGGCCGCGGGGCTCTTCGTCGGCACCTTCTTCGTCCTGTGGAGGACCGCCTTCGGTCTGCGTCTGCGCTCCTGCGGCGAGAACCCGGTCGCAGCGGAGTCCCTCGGCGTGAACGTGTACCGCTACAAGTACATCGCCGTGATCATCTCCGGAGGCCTGGCCGGTCTCGGTGGCGCCTTCCTCTCCCTGGTCACCTCGCACATCTACAACGAGGGACAGACCGGCGGTCGCGGCTACATCGGTCTCGCCGCGATGATCTTCGGCAACTGGCGGCCCGGCGGACTCGCCATGGGAGCCGGGCTGTTCGGCTTCGCCGACGCCCTCCAGCTGCGCAACGGCGGCGAGTCCGTCCACGCGCTGCTCCTGCTGCTCGTGGTGATGCTGGCCGTCCTCGCGGGCTGGAAGCTCTACCGCAAGCGCTTCGTCCCCGGTGTCATCAGTGCGGTCATCGCGGCCGCGGTGCTGGTCTGGTACCTCTCCACCGACACGGTGCCGACCGAGTTCGTCAGCGCCACCCCCTACGTCGTCACCCTCCTCGTGCTGTCCCTCTCCGCGCAGCGCCTGCGCATGCCGAAGGCGGACGGCATGCGCTACCGGAAGGGGCAGGGGAAGTGACGGCCGACGCGGTACCCGTCGACTGGGCGAAGCTGCGCGAGGCCGCCCGGGACGCGATGTCCCGGGCGTACGCCCCGTACTCGGGCTACCCGGTCGGCGTCGCGGCCCTCGTCGACGACGGCCGCATGATCACCGGATGCAACGTCGAGAACGCCTCGTACGGCATCGGCCTGTGCGCCGAGTGCGGGCTGGTATCGCAGCTGGCCGCCACGGGCGGGGGCCGGCTCACCCACTTCACGTGCGTGGACGGCGCGGGCGCCGTGCTCGTGCCGTGCGGGCGGTGCCGCCAGCTGCTGTACGAGTTCGGCGGTCCGGAACTCGTGCTGGAGACCCCGCAGGGTTTCCGTACGCTCGACGAGATGCTGCCGCAGGCCTTCGGGCCGCAGAACCTGGGGTAGTTCCCCCACCGCCACCCCGTTCGCCGGACCGGCCCACCCGGCCCGCCCGGTGAACGGGGTGGCGGAACGTTTTCTCTCTATGCGCGTAGAGTCAACTGGACTCTCGCCTACCCCTCCGGCCGGAAGGACTCCCCTCCCATGGACGCCATCTCCGTCATCCGCACCAAGCGGGACCGGGGCGAGCTCAGCCCCGAGCAGATCGACTGGGTCATCGACGCGTACACGCGCGGCGAGGTCGCCGACGAGCAGATGTCCGCGCTGGCCATGGCGATCCTGCTCAACGGCATGAACCGCACCGAGATCGCCCGCTGGACCGCCGCGATGATCGCCTCCGGCGAGCGGATGGACTTCGGCGCGCTCTCCCGCCCCACCACCGACAAGCACTCCACCGGCGGCGTCGGCGACAAGATCACCCTGCCGCTCGCCCCGCTGGTCGCCGCCTGCGGCGCCGCGGTGCCGCAGCTGAGCGGGCGGGGCCTCGGCCACACCGGTGGCACCCTCGACAAGCTGGAGTCCATCCCCGGCTGGCGCGCCCACATCTCCAACGCCGAGATGCTCGACGTCCTGGACACCACCGGAGCCGTGATCTGCGCGGCCGGCGACGGCCTCGCCCCCGCCGACAAGAAGCTGTACGCGCTGCGCGACGTCACCGGCACCGTCGAGGCGATCCCGCTCATCGCCAGCTCGATCATGTCCAAGAAGATCGCCGAGGGCACCGGCGCGCTCGTCCTCGACGTGAAGGTCGGCTCCGGCGCCTTCATGAAGACCATCGAGGACGCCCGCGAACTGGCCTCCACCATGGTCGCGCTGGGCACCGACAGCGGCGTACGCACGGTCGCCCTGCTCACCGACATGGCGACCCCGCTCGGCCTGACCGCGGGCAACGCCCTGGAGGTCCGGGAGTCCGTCGAGGTCCTCGCCGGTGGCGGTCCCAAGGACGTCATCGACCTGACCCTGGCGCTCGCCCGCGAGATGCTCGACGCGGCCGGGCTCAAGGACGCCGACCCGGAGAAGGCCCTGGCCGACGGCTCCGCCATGGACGTGTGGCGCCGGATGATCGCGGCCCAGGGCGGCGACCCCGACGCCGCGCTCCCCGTCGCCCGTGAGCAGCACGTGATCAGTGCCCCGTCCTCGGGCGTGCTGACGCGCCTGGACGCCTACGACGTCGGCGTCGCCGCCTGGCGCCTCGGCGCCGGCCGCGCACGCAAGGAGGACCCGGTGCAGGCGGGCGCGGGCGTCGAACTGCACGCCAAGCCCGGCGACACGGTGGCCGAGGGCCAGCCGCTGATGACGCTGCACACGGACACCCCCGAGAAGTTCGAGTACGCCCTGAAGGCGCTGCCCGGCTCGTACGACATCGCCCCGGCCGGCACCCTCTTCACCGCCACGCCGGTGGTGCGGGAACGTATCGCCTGACCTGCGGCTTTCCCTTTCGGGTGAACGGGACCGGTGGACCACCACCGGTCCCGTTCGGCATGCTGGACTCGGTGACGCACCGATAAGAGGAGACCGCCATGAGCGCACTCACCGTCGATCCCGGGCCGGGCCACGGCCAGGACTGGGACGACCTCGTCCGGATCTGGGAGGAGACGGACGCACCCGAGGGCTGCAAGGTGGAGATCATCGAGGGGATCGTCACCGTGTCGCCACCGCCGTCCAAGGACCACAACACCACAGCAGCGCTGCTTCAGCGCAGGCTGTACTCCGTCATCCCGGAGGACTGGGAGATCTACCAGACGCTCGGGGTCTCCGTGCCCGGACGGGCCGGGCTGTACATCCCCGATCTCGTCGTCGTGCCGCGGGCGGTCGCGTCCGGGCCGGGCAATCGCGTCCCGGCGGAAGACGTCCGGCTCGTCGTGGAGATCACCTCACCGGCCAACGCCAACCACGACCGCATCGGCAAGGCGCACGGGTACGCGAAGGCCGGCATCGAGCTGTTCCTCCTGCTCGACCCGTGGCACACCGGGCGTCCGACCGCGACCCTGTACGGGGAACCGAGCGACGGCACCTACCGGCTGCTGGAGGCGGTCGAGTACGGCGAGACGCTGACACTGCCCAAGCCGTTCGAGCTGGACCTGGACACCGGGACGTTCCCGGCCGGCTGAGACACGCGCCCGTCCGGCCGATGAGTTCCGGGCATCCCGGCGGTCTCCCTGGTGTGGATGCCATCACTCCGAACGCCCTCGTCGTCACCGGCCGGGTCACCCGCGCCGAGGTGCCGGGCCTCTGCGCCGAACTCGAGGCGCTGCTGGCCGGCGCCCCCGACCTCGCGGCGATCGACTGCGACGTGGGCGGGGTGACGCACTCCGATCTCGTCCTGGTCGAGGCGATAGCCCGGCTGGGGCTCGTCGCACGCAGAGCCGGGGGCGTGCAGCTGCGCCTGCGTCACGCCCCCGCCGAACTCGCGGCGCTGCTCGACCTCGTGGGCCTGACGGATGTGGTGGGCAACGTGTCGGCCGAGGAGTGACGGACGCTCAGCGGAGCACGGCGTAGTAACAGTCGACCTGCGTCGCGTACCCGTCCCTGTACTCACCCGGCACCTTCGTGAGCAGCGACGGATCGGTGCTCGCCGGAGGCGATGCCGTCGCCCCCGGCGTCGGGCACGACCCCTCCGGCTGCGGCCCCGGCTCGGGGTTGTCCTTACGGACCCCGGAGGCGGGGGCCGGGCCCGGGCCCGCCGTGGCGGACGGCTCGCCCAGCCACAGCGTCGCCGCCCAGCCACCCGCCGCCAGAAGCACCCAGCCCGTCACCACGGGCCGTCTGACTCTCATACGGTGTCGGCCTCCAGGTGGTCCGGCAGCCCGAACAGCGGGAACCAGCGCGGGGTGTCCAGGAAGCAGTGCATCCCGGTGATGGCGCCGTCCGAGATGTCGATGACCTGCACCGCCCACGGCACGAAGCCCGGCCCGTCCGGATTCGGCTTGTAGTGCGCGAAGGCCGGGGTCCCGTTGGCCTCCGTGGCCACCAGTCGGGAACCCGCGCAGCTCGCGCCGATGCTGAGCATGAAGCCGGTGATGTCGTCGTGCCCCTGGAGCCAGAGGTCGAACGGCGGCATGGTCATCACGGCGTCCTCGTGGAGCAGCGCCGTCAGCGCCGCCATGTCGTACCCCTCGAACGCCGCCACATAGCGGTCCAGCAGCTTGCGCTGCTCCTCGTCCAGTGGGTTCGAGGTGTCCGAAGCCGCGGTCTCCGTGTCCGACAGCGTCGCCCGGGCCCGCTGCAGGGCGCTGTTGACCGAGGCGACCGAGGTGTCGAGCAGCTCGGCGACCTCGCTCGCCCTCCACGCCAGGACCTCGCGCAGGATCAGCACCACACGCTGCTTGGGCGGCAGGTGCTGGAGCGCGGCGACGAACGCCAGTCGCACCGACTCGCGGGCCACGGCGGCCTCCGCCGGGTCGGCCACCGACGGCAGGATGCGCCCGTCCGGCATCGGCTCCAGCCAGGTGTTCTCCGGGAGAGGGTTCAGCGCGGCCTGGGCCAGCGGAGTCGGGCCGGTCAGATCCACCGGCCGGGCACGCTTGTTGCCGGCGTTCAGCATGTCCAGGCAGACGTTCGTCGCGATGCGGTACAGCCAGGAGCGCAGGGAGGAACGGCCCTCGAACTTGTCGAAGTTGCGCCAGGCGCGCACCAGCGTGTCCTGGACCGCGTCCTCCGCCTCGAAGGCCGACCCGAGCATCCGGTAGCAGTATCCGGTCAGCTCGACCCGGTGTCCCTCCAGACGGCTGTCGATGTCCGCCGTCGCTGTCTGATCACTCATCGCTCCACCCCTGTTGCGCTGTGACACCGCTCACTCAGCACTGTGGAAGCTACAGCAGGGCACTGACAACAGGGGCGGGAAGCGCGGAAACCGCTGCTCAGGTACCGGGCTTGCGTCCGTAGACGAAGACGTCGTCGCCGTTCTTCAGGAGGTTCCAGTACGACTTCGCGTCCGAGGGGCGCATGTTGACGCAGCCCGCGGATCCCGGGTTGTTGTACATGGACTTGGTGACCGAGTGGAATGCCTGTCCGCCGTCGAAGAACTGGGCGTACGGCATGCTGACGTCGTAGAGCGTCGACCAGTGGTCGATGTTGCGCCAGTAGACCTTCTTGGCGCCGGTCCGCGTCTCGTCGCCGTTGCGGCCCGTGCGCACCGGCACCGGGCCGAACTTCAGCTTGGATCCGTCCTGGATCCAGCTCAGCTGCCTGGTCAGGTCCACACAGGCGATGCGCCCCTTGTTCGTCGGGCACTTCTTCGCCGCGTTGGGGGTCTTCCCCGCCGCCTTCTGGGCGGTGATCGTCTTCATCGTGCGCCAGGTGACCGGCCCCGCGTACCCGGCGGCCGGGGTGATGCCCTTGTCGGCCTGGAACGAGCGGATCGCCTTGCAGTCGGCCACCGACTGCTTACCGTCGGCCGTCCGCTTCAGCCACTTCTCCACCTGCTTCTGGTACGGCCCCTTCGTCGCCGTGCAGGACGCCGCCTGGGCGGCCGTCCCGGTGCCCAGCACCAGGGCCGGCGCCGCCACCAGGCCGGCGACGGACAGCACGGCCCCGCGCCGGATCCGTACTCCGGATGTCTTCCCCATGATTCTCATGTACGCCTGCTCCCCTTCGCGTTCGCCCAGCGGTTGGTCTCCGCTTGTTGGACGTGCGTCGGGGAGCCGTGGTTGTGCCGGGAAGGTCTCAGTTGTGCACCGGTGCCGGGGACGCGGCGCGGAGCCGCTCGGTCCGCGCCGCCCGGGTCCCGAAGAGAGTGATCGACAGGACACCGAGGACCGCCAGGACACCCAGCACGACCGTGCCGGCCCAGCCGCCCGCGTGGAAGGCGACCGCTCCGAGCGTGCCGCCCGCGCTGGAGCCCAGGTAGTACGCGGACTGGTAGAGCGCCGACGCCTGGGCCCTGCCCGACGTCGCCGTACGGCTCACCGACGAGGAGGCGACCGCGTGCCCGGCGAAGAAGCCTGCCGTGATCAGGACGAGGCCCGCCAGGACGGCGGCGAGCTGGTCGGCCAGGGAGAGCAGCAGGCCCGCCGCGGTGGTGGAGACGGCGAGGTAGAGCGCTCCGCGGCGCCCCAGCCGGGCGACCAGCCGGCCCGCGGCGGCGGACGAGAGCGTGCCGACGAGGTAGACCAGGAAGACCGAGCCGACGATGCCCTGAGGGAGGCTGAAAGGCTCCTCGACGAGGCGGTAGCCGATCACGGTGTAGACCGCGCCGAACACCGTCATGAACAGGGCGCCGATCGCGTACAGCCGACGCAGCAGCGGGTTGGACAGGTGCCCCGTGACCGTCTTCGCGAGGGCCTTCGGGTTGAGCGAGGCGGGGCTGAAGTGCCGGGCCTTGGGGATCATGAGGTGGAAGACGACCGCGCAGGCCACGGCGAGCAGCCCGATCGCGCCGAGAGCCATCCGCCAGCCCCACAGCTGGGCGACCCAGCCGGCGAGGATGCGGCCGCTCATACCCCCGATGCTGTTGCCCGCCACGAACAGCCCGATCGCGGCCACCAGCGCCTTGGGCCGCACCTCCTCGGCCAGGTAGGCCATGGCGGAGGCCGGCAGTCCGGCCAGAGCCGCACCCTGGACCGCGCGCAGCGCGATCAGCCAGCCCAGCGACGGGGCGAAGGGGATGAGCAGACCGATCACCACGGCGACCGCCAGGGAGGCCGTCATCATCTGGCGCCGCCCGAACCGCTCGGAGAGCGCGCTCAGCGGCAGGACGCACAGGGCCAGCGCACCGGTCGCCGCGGAGACCGTCCAGCTCGCCTGGCCTGCGGTCGCGCCGAAGGAGGCGGAGACGGCGGGCAGCAGGGCCTGGGTGGAATAGAGGAGGGCGAAGGTCGCGATCCCCGCCGCGAAGAGCGCGAAGCTCATCCGGCGGTAACCGGGACCGCCCGGTGTGAGGCGGTCGGGGGCGACGGGGGAGACGGCGGCGGGAGAGGACGGAACGGCGGCGTCCAGCACGACGGTGGACGCCCCGGTACTGGCAGGAGGCATACGGCGAACGTAGACCGCACGGTTTCATGCGTCCAATGCATGAAACCTTCATAATCGTTCCCATGGCGCATCAATACAGCTCACAGCGGCGGCTGTCACCGAGCAGTTACGAAGAAGACATCCGGGCCGTACTCGCTCCACGCCTCGCGTACTTCGAGGCGGTGGCCCGCCACGAACACGTCACCCGCGCCGCGCACGAGCTCGGAGTCCCCCAGTCGACGCTGTCGCGGGCCATGGTGAGGCTCGAACAGGACCTGGGCGTCGCGCTGTTCGCCCGCCGGGGCCGGACCGTCTCGCTCACCCCCGCGGGGCGCACCTTCCTCGGCTCCGCCGAACGCGCGCTGGCGGAGGTGGAGAAGGCCGCCGACTCGGTACGCGCCGACGCCGACCCCACGGCGGGGAAGGTCGCGTTCGGCTTCCTGCACACCATGGGCTCCGAGACCGTGCCCGCCCTGATCCGCGCCTTCCGGGCCGACCACCCCCGGGTCCGCTTCCAGCTCGTCCAGAACTACGGCGAGGCGATGATCGACCGGCTGCGGGCGGGCGGCCTCGACCTCTGCCTCACCTCGCCCGTCCCCGACGCCCCGGACCTCGTCGCCATGCGCCTGGACGAGCAGCGGCTGCGCCTGGTCGTCCCCGACGACCACCGGCTGGCGGGCCGCCGCCGGATCCGCCTCGCCGAGGCCGCCGACGAAACGTTCGTCACCCTCGAACCCGGTTACGGGCTGCGGCGGATCACCGACGACCTCTGCGCCGAGGCCGGCTTCACCCCGCGGATCGCGTTCGAGGGCGAGGAGGCGGAGACCCTGCGCGGTCTGGTCGCGGCCGGGCTCGGGGTGGCGCTCCTGCCGCCGCCCGCCGTCGCACGCCCCGGCGTGGTCGAGCTGACGGTGACGGCGCCGCGCGCGGCGCGCGAGATCGGGGTCGCCTGGCTGGACGGCCACCCCGACACGCCACCGGTGGCCGCCTTCAAGCGCTTCCTGCTGTCGCGCCGGGGGAGCCTGCTGCCGGACTGATCCGGGAACCGTCGCCTCAGTGCCTCAGTGCCTCAGTGCCTCAGCGACCGGCCGAACCCCGCAGCCAGCGGCATCCGCAGCCCCAGCGGCGGGGGAGCGGCGAACGCGTCGGCGACCGGGCGGGCGTACGGCCGTGCGAACAGCGAACCCCGTATGAAGTCGGAGGCGAGTGCCACCACTTCGGACCGGTGCTGGCGCAGCGCGTTCCCGTCCGAGTGGACCTCGAAGCGGCAGGTGTGGCGGTTGGCCTTCTTCGCCCGCTCGGCCAGCCGGTAGGAGAGCTCCGGATTCGTCCGGGCGTCGTTCGTGCCGTGCACGATCAGCACCCGGCGCCCCGCCAGGTGCTTCACCGGTTCGGGTTCCGGCCGTGTGCCCTCGGGGAGCCAGGGGGCCATCGCCAGTGCGGAGTTGACGGCCTCGTGCCCGGCACCGCGCAGGGCGGCCCGGCCGCCCATGCCGTGCCCGACGAGGCACACGGGGATGTCGCCGTAGCGGCGCTGGACCTCGTCGGCCGCCCAGTGGGCGTCGGCCGCCGGATCCGCGTCGGCGTTCCAGCCCCGGGTGCGGTAGCGCACCACGTGCACCGCGAGCCCGTCCTCCTGGCCCGCGCGGGCCAGAGCCCGTGCGAACGGCAGCTGTGCCGCGTAGGAGAAGGCGGAGGGACGGCGTCGGGAGTCGGTCTCGCCGTCCGGGAGCAGCAGGACGACGCCGCTGACCTCGGGTGCTGCTCCGGCCGTGAGGACGGCCCGTCCCAGCCTGGCTTCAGGCAGGGGAAGTGCGCGCTGTGCCATGACAGAACAGTGTCAGAAGGGCAGGTGTATTCCATCTGGCTTCGCGGTCACTGTTACGTATCGGCACTCGGCAATCTACGCGCGTAGGCGCTAGAGTGCCCGAATGACGAGCCAGACCCCGAATGTCCCCGGTCCCGAACAGATCCGTCGCGCGCCCAAGGTGCTGCTGCACGACCATCTCGACGGCGGCCTGCGCCCCGGCACGATCGTCGAACTGGCCCGGGCGCAGGGCTACGACGCGCTCCCCGAGACCGAGCCGGACAGGCTCGGCAGCTGGTTCCGCGAGGCGGCCGACTCCGGTTCGCTGGAGCGCTACCTGGAGACCTTCGCCCACACCTGCGCGGTCATGCAGACCCGGGACGCGCTGTTCCGGGTGGCGGCGGAGTGCGCCGAGGACCTCGCGGAGGACGGTGTCGTCTACGCCGAGGTGCGCTACGCGCCCGAGCAGCACCTCACGGCGGGTCTTTCACTCGAAGAGGTCGTCGAGGCGGTCAACGAGGGTTTCCGTGAGGGTGAGCGCAGGGCCCGTGCGAACGGCCACCGCATCCGCGTCGGCGCCCTCCTCACGGCGATGCGGCACGCCGCCCGCGCCCTGGAGATCGCCGAACTCGCCAACCGCTACCGCGATCTGGGTGTGGTCGGCTTCGACATCGCGGGTGCCGAGGCGGGCTACCCCCCCACCCGTCACCTCGACGCCTTCGAGTACCTCAAGCGCGAGAACAACCACTTCACCATCCACGCCGGTGAGGCCTTCGGCCTGCCGTCGATCTGGCAGGCCCTGCAGTGGTGCGGCGCGGACCGGCTCGGCCACGGCGTCCGCATCATCGACGACATCGAGGTCGCCGAGGACGGCAGCGTGACGCTGGGGCGTCTCGCCTCCTACGTGCGTGACAAGCGGATCCCGCTGGAACTGTGCCCGACCTCCAACCTCCAGACCGGGGCGGCGGCCTCCTACGCCGAGCACCCCATCGGACTGCTGCGGAAGCTGCATTTCCGTGCCACCGTGAATACGGACAACCGGCTGATGAGCGGTACGAGCATGAGCCGGGAATTCGAGCGGCTGATCGAGACGTTCGGATACACGCTCGACGACATGCAGTGGTTCACAGTCAATGCGATGAAATCAGCGTTCATTCCTTTCGATGAACGTCTGGCGATGATCAACGACGTCGTCAAGCCCGGGTACGCGGAGCTGAAATCCGAGTGGCTCTTCGATCAGATGGCTGTGACCAGCGGCTCTTCGTCCGTCGCGGGCTGATCGAACGTAAAGGGAAACGGCCGGGAGGAGCGGGATCCCGGCCGTTTTCCGTGTCCCGGCATGTTTGCGGGAGTGGTGCGCGGCTGACTACGTTGCAGAGCCGCTCACATCCCTCTCCCCAAGGATGAATTTCACATGAAGCAGTCTGCTGTCAGGACCCTCGGTGTCGCCGCTCTCGGCGCCGCTTTCGCCGCCGCCGGCGCGGGCAGTGCCTCCGCCGTCGCCGTGCCCGTCGACGCCGTGGCCGGTGCCCTGCCCGCCGGCATCGCGCTCGACTCCGTCACCGCCGACGCCCTGCCCGCCGTGCAGAAGGCGGCGGGTGGACTTCTCGACCAGCAGCAGCACCAGCAGCGGGGCAGCAGTGACCTCTCGGCGCCCGGCTCCAACCTGCTCGGCGGCCTGCCGGCCGGCGGCCTGACCGGCGCCCTGCCGCTCGGCGGCTGATCACCGCACACGCATGTGGGGCGCGCACCCGGACCGGGTGCGCGCCCCACAGCTTTCCCCCGTGTGGTCCCGACGGTCACCAGGCCGTGGTGGTCGGGCTCTTCTCCGAAGGCAGCAGCACCCACAGCGCCAGGTAGAGCAGGAACTGCGGGCCGGGGAGCAGGCACGACACCAGGAAGATGACGCGCATCGTCCCTGCGGAGGTGCCGAAGCGCCGTGCCAGCGCCGCGCACACCCCACCGATCATGCGTCCCTCACTGGGGCGGACAAGTGCGGCCATGGTGGGCTCCTTCGCGAACGGTTCCGTGGAGCAGCTCCTCGTGCTCCCTGTCCTTCCATAGTGGATCCGCGAGGGGTACAAAGCATCGCTCTACGGGGCGATACCGACCCTGGTAATCGTCGGGGTCGCCCCCTGGGTGGCCTCACCCCTGTACGAGCGTGCCCCGCTTCCGATCCGCGACAGGTCGCCGGCCCCCGCCCGGTTGCCCCGGCGCAGCCGTGACCGCGACAGCGGGACGACCAGCACATGGGTCAGCGCGACGCCCGCGGTGTTCAGGAGCAGCGAGTCGACGTCGACGACCTGGCCGGGCACTCCCGTCTGCGCCAGCTCGATGGCCATCGAGATCAGCGCTCCGGCCGCGACCGTGCGGGCCAGCGAGGCCCACGGGGAGACCAGCAGCCTGCCGCCCGCCATCGGCAGCAGTATGCCGAGCGGCGCCAGCAGGAGCAGGCCCTCACCGATGCGGCGCACCGCCTCGGCCGGGCCCAGGGCCAGGTCCGCCCTGATCCCGGCGAAAGGCCGCAGGTTCGCGGCCGTCACCCAGGGCACGTCCAGCGGGCGCAGCGTCAGCCAGCTGACGAACAGCAGATGCACGAGGAGGAGGAATACCCCCGCCGCGCGGAAGCGGATGACGGCCGGACCGTCCGAACTGTGACGCACGTGCACCAAGACGCCACGACCGGCAGGATCGGTTCCGTCAGGTTCCGGAGAGGCTCTGTGACGAGCGGCACGGGCCTCAGGACAGCTTGACCGCACCCAGTGTGGGCACCTCGCCGAGCCGGGTCTTCGTCTCCGACGTACAGAGGTAGCCCCGCGGGGTGTAGTTCCCCGGCCCGCCGAGCAGTACCGATCCCCCGGACCCGAGCGACTCGCTCTCCGCGTACGAACACACGACCTGCGCGAGTGCCTCCGCCGGGAGGTCGTCCGGCTGCTCACTGAGGCGAAGGGTGCCCTGCGGGTCCCCTTCGCGGGCTTCGGCGACCCGCAGGCCCGCGGGCACGTCGGTGGAGAAACCGGCCCTCCGCTCGTCGGCGTCCGGGGCGCGTTGCAGCTCGCTCAGGAGCGCCTGGGCGATCAGGAGCGGATCCGGCCCCGACTCGTCGACACCGACCGTCCGCTCCACCGTCACCAGCTGTGAGGCGCAGACCAGGTAGATCCGCACGGAGGCGCTCTCCGGCGGCGGCGCGGTCGCCTGTGCCGACGTCGTCCGGCACGGCATCCGCGACGGCGCCGCACCGGCGTCCACCGGCACCGAGGTGCTGCGGATGCCGCAGCCGGCGGCCAGCGCCGCACAGGCCGCGACGGCCGCCAGCGCGGCGACGGTCCTGCCGGTGCGCCTCCGGTCCCCGCGCGGGGTGCCGTACGCCCGATCGCTGCGCGTCACTTCTCGTCGCCCTTCTCGTTCCGGTCGGGGTCTTCGCTGTCCGGCTCGCCGGTCAGCTTCTCCGCGTCCCGGGGGAGCCGCAGCACGAACACCGCGCCCTCGCCGTCCGGAAGGTTCGAGGCCGTGATGTCACCGCCGTGGATATGGGCGTTCTCCACCGCGATGGACAGCCCGAGACCGCTGCCATCGGAGCGCGGGCGGGAGGCACTCGCCTTGTAGAAGCGGTCGAACACGTGCGGCAGGACCTCCTCGGGGATACCCGGGCCGTGGTCCCGCACCTCGATGACCAGCTCGTCCTCGTCGGTCCGTACGGACACCCGCACCGGTGATCCACCGTGCTTGAGGGCGTTGCCGATCAGATTCGCGAGAATCACGTCGAGCCGGCGCGGATCCAGCCGCACCATGATGCCGCGCTCCGCGTCCAGATCGACCGCGTCCAGCCAGGCACGGGCATCGATGCAGGCGGTCACCTGGTCGGCGACGTCGACCGTGTCCAGGACGAGGCGGGCCGTACCGGCGTCGAAGCGGGTGACCTCCATGAGGTTCTCGACCAGGTCGTTCAGCCGCCGGGTCTCGCTCACCACCAGGTGCACGGCCGGCGCGATCATCGGATCGAGGCTGTCCGCCTCGTCCTCCAGGACCTCGGCCACCGCCGTGATCGCGGTCAGCGGGGTGCGCAGCTCGTGCGACATGTCGGCGACGAACCGGCGGCTCGACTCCTCCCGCGCGCTCATGTCCGCGACCTTCTTCTCCAGGGAGCTCGCGGCCTTGTTGAACGTATGGGAGAGATCGGCGAGTTCATCGGTGCCGGACACCACGAGACGGGTGTCGAGCTTGCCCTCGCCGAGCTTCCGGGCCGCGTCGCCCAGCCGCTGCACCGGCCGCAGCACGGTCGTCGCCGAGGCCTGGGCGAGGAGGGCCGAGCCGACGAGGGCCAGCGCGGTGGCGATGCCCAGGGACCACGCCAGCGAGCTGAGGTCCTCGCGCTCCTGGTCGAGCGACTGCAGCATGTATCCGGCCGGACCACCGCCGATGATCTTCGTGCCGGCCACCAGGTACGGGGTGTTGTCCAGCGTCGTACGCTGCCAGAACAGGTGGTACTCGAACGTGTTCGCCGACGTCAGCGGTTGCTTCTTGTTCACCTGTTTCTGCAGCGAGGCGGGCACGTCGGCCTTGGTGAAGGAGTCGAGGTCGGAGGAGCCCGTGACGGGCTTGCCCTCGTGGGTGCCGATCAGCAGCACGTGGTAGCCCGGGCCGCTGCTGGCCATCTGCTCGGCGGCGTCCCGCAGCTCGACCGCCGTCGGGTGCAGCGGCAGCGAGGCCGCCCGGTTCTGCATCTGGCGACGGAAGTCGCCGAGCGCCGTGTCCTGCGTGCGGGTCAGGACGGCCTCACGGTTGAGCCAGTAAGCGATGCCCGACGCGGACACCGCGGCCGTCAGCGCGACCAGCGCGAACACGATCAGCAGCCGCAGCCGCAGGCTGGTCCAGCGAAGACCCGCGAGTATGGAACGCTTCGCGGAATCGCTCACTGAGGCGAGTCCAGCCGGTAGCCCACACCGCGCACGGTACGGATCAGGGTCGGCGAGGACGGCACGTCCTCCACCTTCGCCCGCAGCCGCTGCACGCAGGCGTCCACCAGCCGTGAGTCACCCAGGTAGTCGTGCTCCCACACGAGGCGCAGCAACTGCTGCCGTGACAGGGCCTGTCCGGGGCGCCGGCTCAGTTCGAGCAGGAGCCGCAGCTCGGTCGGCGTGAGCTGCAGGTCCTCCCCGTTCTTCGTGACGGTCATCGCCGAACGGTCGATGACGACGGTCCCGAACGTCGCCGAGTCGGTGGACTCCCTCTCCCCGCGGCGCAGGACCGCGCGGATGCGGGCATCGAGAACCCGGCCCTGCACGGGTTTCACCACGTAGTCGTCCGCGCCGGACTCCAGTCCCACCACGACGTCGATGTCGTCGCTGCGCGCGGTCAGCAGAATGATCGGCAGCTGGTCGGTACGCCGGATACGCCGGCACACCTCGAAACCGTCGATCCCGGGCAGCATCACATCCAGCACAACCAGGTCCGGCCGCTGCTCCCTGAGCAGCTCCAGACCGTCCTCTCCCGTCGCCGCGGTGGCCACACGGTGGCCCTGGCGTGACAGCGAGAGTTCGAGGGCCGTGCGGATGGCGTCATCGTCCTCGATCAGCAACAGGAAAGGCACAGGGGTCATTCTGGCCCATGGTGGTGCCACGTTTCGACAATCCCCCCGACTTGATCCGCCCGGCCGGTCCTCGGGCCCTCCGGCCCGATCCGCCAGGCCGGTCCGCCGACATGCCCTGTGACAGCCCTGTGACAGTCGGGGGACAGGGCCATGAAACTGCCCCGGCAAGCTCAATGGCACACGGAACGACCGGACTCCACCGATGGGGGGCGCCACATGAACGCACTGCACAGCACCACCTCAAGCGCAGTTGTCACTCGCCTCCACGACATCGGGCGGAGCACGGAGAAGTCCGGCGCCGGAGCGCGGGGGTGTGTTCGCGGCGCCGGGCGTCAGCACTCGTCGTACCTGACGATGGCTGACGCGACCACGGGGGGCAACGGGGGAGACGCGTACAGGGAGGCCACGGGGGCGCGCACGATCCCGGCGCAGGCCGAGGACGCCGAAACGGCGTTCACGGCCTACGTCCAGGAGCGCCGCGCCTCCCTGTACGCGACCGCCTACCACCTGACCGGCGACCGCTTCGAGGCCGAGGACCTGCTGCAGAGCGCCCTCTTCTCGACGTACCGGGCGTGGGACAGGATCAGCGACAAGGCCGCTGTCGGCGGATACCTCCGCCGCACCATGACCAACCTGCACATCAGCGCGTGGCGCAGGCGCAAGCTCAACGAATACCCGACCGAGGAGCTGCCGGAGACGGTCGGCGACACGGACGCGATGCGGGGTACCGAACTGCGGGCGGTGCTCTGGCAGGCGCTCGCGCGGCTGCCGGAACCCCAGCGCACGATGCTGGTGCTCCGCTACTACGAGGGCCGCACGGACCCGGAGATCGCGTCCATCCTCGACATCAGTGTCGGCACGGTGAAGTCGAGCATCTGGCGGTCGCTCCGTCGGCTGCGTGAGGACGAGGTCCTCAGCTTCGGCCGTGACGAGGAGGAGTCCTTCGGCGAGCTGGTGGCCTGAGGCTGGGCCCTTCGTCTCGGGGGAGGCGAGGGCAGCGGGGGAAGTAACGGGGGAGCGGGAGAAACGGGGGCCGAGGGGACTCGGGGGAACAACGGGGGACAGGGTCCATCGCTTCGGGGGAGGCGCGGGCCACGGGGGGAACACAGCGGGGTCGTGCGGGCCGGGGGGTCCCGCACGGCCCCGTTCGCCGTGCGGGCACGTTCCGTTTGCTGTGCAGGTATGTCCTGCCGGCCATTGGGCGTGGCGGAAAAGACACTTGTCGGCCGGAGCGGATCACGTCAACTGTGGGCGTACTCATGGGGGGGCGAGTGAGCAGTCGATCAGGCGATCGGGCAACGACGTCCGCGGAGGGCGGTGCTTCGGCCCCGATGCAGCTCAACGAGTTCCCCACCGCCCGAGTACGGCCCCTTCGTACCCGGACAGGGGCCGAACGCCCCGGCCCAGGTCCCCGGGCAGCAGCTCCGCCCGCCCTCCTCGATCGACGGCTACTGACCGTTGCGGGGCGGAGAGCACCGACTCGGCGCGTTCATCAGACATGCCGCACAACGGGCGTAAGGGCTGCCCACCTATCACGAGATCAAGACCACGGACCTGGCCGCTCTGACCACCGCCGCTGACAAGTGGACCGGCATGGCGGGCGAGTTCAACAAGCGTGAGAAGGACATACGAGAAAGAGGTCCAGGGCATCACGTCGCAGCCGACCTGGATCGGCCGGAGCGCGGACGCCGCCAACGCGCAGTTCCGCGTCACGCTCAACGAGCACAGGCGGCCCAGACCCAGGCCAGGGGGATCGCCTCGCTGCTGCGGGACGCGCACACCCAGTTCACGGAGCTCAAGGGCAAACTGTAGACGCTGCGGACCGATGCCCTGAAGGCTGGCATGAAGGTGTCGGACGGTGGGAGGGTCGCCTTCGACACGACGAGCCTGAGCGCCGGTGCGCGGCGAGGCGAAGCAGAGTTACATCACCGGCCGTGAAGAAGCGTATTCGGCCCTGCGAACCAGGACGTGAGCAAGTGAGCACAGCAGCGGGCCGTACGAGGCCGGCGTGGAAGGTCTGGGCCGTCGTGGCCGTGTCGGTCGTGGTGGTCGCGGGGCTGCTGCACGCCTGGCGCAACACCAACGTGCTGACGGAGGACCGGCTCTGCGGGGGACTGGTCTCCGCGGAGCAGGCGGACGCGGTGCTTCCGGAGTCCGGCCGTCTCGACGCCGAAGGGGCCGGTCTCGACGAGGACCTGACGGATACGGTGTGCCGGGTCGGGAAGTCGTCCGTCGTGCTCGGCTCGGGGGAGGGGGAGCTGACGGTCCGGGTCTGGGCGGAGCAAGGCGACAGGCTCCTCGATGTGGACCGGTCCCCGGAGCTGTCGGAGACGTCGTTCTTCGCCGGAAAGGCGACCGGCGGGGTCGACGGTTACACGGGGTGGGCCCTGTTGCCCGAGGAGTGCTGGGACACCCAGCCCGTGATCGTCAGAGTCAGCTCCACCAGGCCGGTTTCCGACCGCACGGCGTTCGCCACGCTGACCACCGACACCGCACGAGCCGTCGCGGCCGGGGCGAAGTGCGGCGACTTCCCTGAGAAGCCCGGAACGCTCCTGGAACCGCGCTCCGAGGCGGCCCGCCCGGTTTCGGAGGGGCAGGTGTGCGGCCTTGACGGCTTCTCGGTCAGGAGCCAGGTGCCGAGGGGCACCGAGGTGCTCGAAGCGGGTCAGAAGGCGCCCGCGGACCTGTGGTCCTGCAAGCTGACGCTGGACGACGACTCGCGCGGGCCCGTCCGGACGGACGGCTTCATGACGTACACGGCCTCGCGGGCCCCCCTGCTCATCGCCGCCGTGCAGAAGGCACCGGACGTGAGCAAGGGCAGGGCACCGGACGGCCGGGAGGCCGACGTGGTCAAGGCGCAGGCGATGGTGCTGCCCTGTGCTGAGGGAGGATCCCTCTATGTGGCGTCCCGGTCCGGGATGCAGTTCATGGAGTCACGTAACCGTGGCGCGGAGCTCCCGGCCCGGGACGCGTACTTCGAATCCTTCGTGCAGTCCGCGGTCAGGACCTTCGACTGCGCCGCCCCCACCACAGGTTGAGTGGGCGCGGGGCGCCCGTTCCTACTCCGGAACCGGCGCCCCCACCGTCGCCCGTCGGCAGCGCCCCGCCGCCGCGGCCGCCAGCCGGCCCAGCGCCTCCTGCTTGCCGCAGGGATACGCGCCCAGCGCCGTGTGGCGGGCCACGATGCCCCGCTCGGCCCGCATCAGCCGCCATCCGCGCCGGAGCAGGAAGGGCACCGACTTCCGGCCCTCCCGCAGGTCCCTCGCCAGCCGGCGCCGGAACGTCGTGGACGGCCGGCCGCGCAGGCACAGCGCGTCCGCGAGCAGGCCCAGCTCCTGGCAGCGCTCCACGATGTCCGCGGCGAAGATGCCCTCGGCGATGAAGAGGGGCGTGCGTTCGATGTCGAGCGACTCGCGGCCGGTCCGGGAGCTCGTGGCGATGTCGTACAGGGGGACGGACGTACGGCCCGTCCGGCACAGCTCCGCTATGGCCGCGACAGCCCCGTCCGCGTCCCAGGACAGGACGGAGTCCCAGTCGATGTCCGCGCTGCCGGTGACCAGAGGCAGTGTCGGATCGTTTCTCTCCTTGTAGAAGTCGTCCAGGCGCAGCACCGGGAGACCGCTGCGAGCCGCGAGGGAGGACTTGCCGGAGCCGGACGGACCGGCGAGCAGCACGACGCGCGTGGGGATCGGTTGGGAACTCACAGAACAGAAGTGTGAGGCATTGACCCGCGTAGGGGACCCCCGGGAGGTCCTGTTGGTATCGAGCATCACACCTCAACTACTCTGCGCGCACGGATGATTACCCGACACGTCCCGATCAGGTGGGAAAACATGGCACGTCATGCACTGTCCAAGCCCCGGAAGAGCGCTCTGCTGCGCGCCGGTCTGACCCTCACCGCGCTGGGCGCGGCCCTCGGTGCGGGAGGTACGGCGGCCCAGGCCGCGCCGCTGCCGGCTCCGCCCGCGACCGGCTCGGACACCGCGGACAGCACCCTGGGGGCGGTCGGCGAAGCCGCGGCGCCCGCGCTGACCAGCGCGCTCGGCTACGGGCTCGCCGGGGCGGTCAAGCCCGTCACCGACCTCCAGCTCGACCCGCTGGCCGGGACGGGTGTGGACCCCCTGGACAACGCGGTGGGCACCCAGGTCGCCGACTTCAAGCCCGTGACCACCGCAGTGGTCACCGACCCGCTGACCAGCGGTGCCGCGCTCGGCGATCTGCCCGTCGTCGGAGAGGCGACCGGTCTGGTCACCGGCTGATCCCGCCCCGGGCACGCGTGTGGGGCCGCCCGGCAGGCGGCCCCACGGCGTGTCGGTGGTCAGTCGTCAGTACGAGGAGCCGGAGGCTCCCAGGGCGCCCGTCGGGTGCCAGACCGTCTTGGTCTCCAGGAAAGCCGTCAGGCGCCGGGTGCCGGGGCCGGCGGACCAGTCGCCCGTGTCCACAGCCTGTGGACGGAGGGTGCGCTTCAGGTTGTCCGCCGCCGCGACCTCCAGTTCCTTCGCGAGGCCCGCGTCGGCCCCCGTGAGGTCGATCGCGTTGACGTCCTGGTGCGACGCCAGGGGCGCGGCCAGCTCGGCCGTCTTCCCCGACAGGATGTTCACCACGCCGCCCGGCAGGTCCGACGTGGCCAGCACCTCGCCCAGGGAGAGCGCCGGCAGCGGGGCGTCGGCCGAGGCGATGACGACCGCGGTGTTGCCCGTGGCGATCACCGGGGCGATCACGGACACCAGGCCCAGGAACGAGGACTCCTGCGGGGCCAGTACCGCGACGACACCCGTCGGCTCCGGGGTGGACAGGTTGAAGAACGGCCCCGCGACAGGGTTCGCCCCGCCCACGACCTGGCCGATCTTGTCCGTCCACCCCGCGTACCAGACCCAGCGGTCGACCGCCGCGTCGACGACCGCCGCCGCCTCGGACTTCGACAGCCCCTCGGCGTCCGCCACCTCGCGCGCGAACTGCTCCCGGCGGCCCTCCAGCATCTCGGCGACGCGGTACAGGATCTGGCCGCGGTTGTACGCGGTCGCTCCCGACCAGCCGCCGAACGCCTTGCGCGCGGCCACGACCGCGTCACGTGCGTCCTTGCGGGAGGACTGCGGCGCGTGTCCCAGCCACTTGCCCTTGGAGTCGGTCACCTCGTACACCCGGCCGCTCTCGGAGCGGGGGAACTTGCCCCCGACGTACAGCTTGTAGGTCTTGAAGACGCGTCGTCGCCCGTCAGACATCGAGGTAGGCCTCCAGACCGTGACGGCCGCCCTCGCGGCCGAAGCCCGACTCCTTGTATCCGCCGAACGGCGAGGTCGGGTCGAATTTGTTGAACGTGTTGGCCCACACCACGCCGGCGCGGAGCCTGTTCGCCACCGCGAGGATGCGGGAGCCCTTCTCCGTCCAGATGCCGGCCGAGAGGCCGTACTGGGTGTTGTTGGCCTTGGCGACGGCCTCGTCCGGCGTACGGAAGGTCAGCACCGACAGCACCGGGCCGAAGATCTCGTCGCGGGCGACCGTGTGCGCCTGGGTGACACCGGTGAAGAGGGTCGGTGCGAACCAGTATCCGGAGGACGGCAGTTCACACGGTGCGGACCACCGCTCGGCGCCCTCCGCCTCACCGGTCTCGACGAGCGAGCTGATCCTGGCCAGCTGCTCCGCGGAGTTGATCGCGCCGATGTCGGTGTTCTTGTCCAGCGGATCGCCGAGCCGCAGTGTGGACAGCCTGCGCTTGAGCGCGTGCAGCACCTCGTCGTGGACGGACTCCTGTACGAGGAGCCGGGAGCCCGCGCAGCAGACCTGGCCCTGGTTGAAGAAGATCCCGGTGACGATGCCCTCGACGGCCTGGTCGACCGGCGCGTCGTCGAAGACGATGTTGGCGCCCTTGCCGCCCAGTTCGAGCGTGGCCTTCTTGTCCGTACCGGCGATCTGCCGGGCGATGGCCTTGCCGACTGCGGTGGAGCCGGTGAAGGCGACCTTGTTCACGTCGGGGTGCGAGACGAGCGCCTCGCCCGCGTCGCCGTACCCGGTCAGGATGTTGACGACGCCCCTGGGCAGGCCGGCCTGGCGGCAGACGTCGGCGAAGAACAGGGCGGACAGCGGAGTCGTCTCCGCCGGCTTCAGGACCACGGTGTTACCGGTGGCGAGCGCGGGGGCGATCTTCCAGGCCAGCATCAGCAGCGGGAAGTTCCACGGGATGATCTGGCCCGCGACACCCAGCGGACGCGGATTCGCCCCGTACCCCGCGTGGTCCAGCTTGTCCGCCCAGCCCGCGTAGTAGAAGAAGTGCGCGGCGACCAGCGGGAGGTCCGCGTCGCGGGTCTCCCTGATCGGCTTACCGTTGTCCAGGGTCTCCAGGACGGCCAGCTCGCGCGAGCGCTCCTGGATGATCCTGGCGATCCGGAAGAGGTACTTGGCGCGCTCGGAGCCGGGCAGCGCCGACCACTTCTCGAACGCCCTACGGGCCGCCTTCACGGCCCGGTCCACGTCCTCGGTGCCCGCGCGCGCGACCTCGGAGAGCACCTCCTCGGTCGAGGGGCTCACCGTCTTGAAGACCTTGCCGTCGGCGGCCTCGGTGAACTCGCCGTCGATGAACAGGCCGTACGAGGGCGCGATGTCGACGACGGAGCGGGACTCCGGAGCCGGTGCGTAGTCGAATGCAGATGCCATGGGGATCAGTCCACCGTCACGTAATCGGGGCCGGAGTAACGGCCGGTGCTGAGCTTCTGGCGCTGCATCAACAGGTCGTTCAGCAGGCTGGAGGCGCCGAAGCGGAACCAGTGGTTGTCCAGCCAGTCCTCGCCCGCCGTCTCGTTCACCAGCACGAGGAACTTGACCGCGTCCTTGGAGGTGCGGATGCCGCCGGCGGGCTTCACGCCGATCTGCACACCGGTCTGCTCCCGGAAGTCGCGTACGGCCTCCAGCATCAGCAGGGTGTTCGCGGGCGTCGCGTTCGTGCCGACCTTGCCGGTCGAGGTCTTGATGAAGTCCGCGCCGGCCAGCATCCCGAGCCAGGAGGCCCGCCGGATGTTGTCGTACGTGGACAGCTCGCCGGTCTCGAAGATCACCTTGAGCCGTGCGGAGCCGCACTCGGCCTTCACGGCGACGATCTCCTCGTACACCTTGAGATAGCGGCCGGAGAGGAAGGCCCCGCGGTCGATCACCATGTCGATCTCGTCGGCCCCGGCCGCCACGGCGTCACGGACGTCCGCGAGCTTGACGTCCAGCGCGGCGCGTCCGGCGGGGAAGGCCGTCGCGACGGACGCCACCTTCACCCCGGAACCGGCCAGTGCGGCGACGGCGGTGGCCGCCATGTCGGGGTAGACGCAGACCGCGGCGGTGCGCGGGCTGGTGCGGTCGGTCGGGTCGGGGTTGACCGCCTTGGCGGCCAGAGCCCGGACCTTGCCCGGGGTGTCCGCGCCTTCCAGCGTCGTCAGGTCGATCATCGAGATGGCGAGATCGATGGCGTACGCCTTGGCAGTCGTCTTGATCGATCGGGTGCCGAGGGAGGCGGCGCGCGCTTCGAGACCGACGGCGTCGACGCCGGGCAGCCCGTGCAGGAAGCGGCGCAGCGAACTGTCGGACGCCGTCACGTCGGCGATGGGGGTCGTCCCGCCCTGCTCCGCAGCTGAGAGCTCGGGGGAAGGTGCAGTCGTGGGCATGGTCACCACCTGAGCATATCTACGCGCGTAGCGACCTGTACAGGGCCCTCCCCCTTTTCGGGCCTTCCGCACCCCGGCGAGGCCGGGCCCGCACCCCCTGTGCCGCTTCAGGCAGAATCAGGACCATGACGAGCCCCACACCTCCCTCCGAGCCCACCTACGCCGACCGGACCTACCGGTCGGGCGCCGGGCTGGTCAGTGGCGCACTGCTGCTCCTGCTGCTGGTCTGGCTCGGCGTCGACGCGGTTGTCCGGGGCTCGGGGTGGACGCCGTGGCTGGCTCTCGCCGTGATGCTGACGGCGATCCCGCTGATCGTGGCGTTCACGCTGCGGCCCGCCGTGTTCGCCGACGCGGAGCGGATCCGGATCCGCAACCCGCTCCGCACGATCGTGCTGCCCTGGTCGGACGTCGCGGCCGTGCGTGCCAAGTACTCGACCGAGATCCACACCCACAGCGGCACGAAGTACCAGCTGTGGGCTGTCCCCGTCTCGCTGCGCGAGCGCAAGCGCGCGGCCAGGACGGCAGGCCGTCCGGCCCCCGGCGACCCGCGCGGCCGGACGTCCGTGCACACCGACGTCAGTGACTCCCAGGCCCGTATGGCCTCGGCGGACCAGACCGTGGGTGACCTCCGCGAACTCGCGGAGCACGCAGCCGCCGGCCCCGAGAAGGCCACCGCCACGACCACCGCGTCGGTGCGCTGGGCCTACGAACTGATCGCCCCGGCCGCCGCCGGCGCGGTGCTGCTCGTGGTGCTGCTCGCGATCCGCTGATGGACCGGCCGGGCGGGGGGACGGCGGGGGCCGTGCCGGACGACAGGGGCTGCCTGCGCCTCGTTCTGGGCGTACCACTGGTGATCCTGCACCTGCTGGCGGGGTACTGCTGCTACGGGGCGTTGACGATCCGTCCTGCGGGCCCCTGGGACGAAGGCGCCCTGATGGGTATCGAACTGGCCTGCCTGCTGACCGTCGTGCTCAGCGCCGCCGCCCTGCTGATCACCACCGCGTCCTCGGTGCGCCGCGTGATGGCGCCCTGGTGGTTCGTCCCGCCGGCGGTCATGACACTGGTGGCCGTCGTCCGCTGGGTGCTGTTGGACTGAGCGCAACGCACCGTTGTGTCCCCCTGGGCATCGGTCCGCCGAGTCCTGGACGCAGCCGGCTCCCCGGCGTGGATGAGCCGGCGGAGTCGAACTCGCCCTTCCGCGCGCCGTCCGGCGGCCGCGTCCGTGCGGAGTGAGTGGGCGGTCACTCTGCCGAGCGGCCGGCCCCGGACTTCGGGCCGTGAGGTGCCAGGTGGTCGTGGGGCAGGGGCCCGCTCGGAGTAGCATCTCGGCGAGGTTTTCCGGTCGGCGCCCCGCGACGTGACTCTTGTGCACCCACACTTCGGGATCCCGGCGTCCGGTATCGACGCTTCGAACGGTCGCTCCCGTGACGGCGCGCTCGTACGGGGCATCCGGCCAGGGAGGGCAGGGGGAATGAGTGTGGTGGAGAGCTGGTCCCGCGTGATGGATCTTCTTCGGCAGCACGCCCCGGCCGAGCACGCGGATCTGCCTGGGCCCGCTACGGAACAGATGCTCGCGGCCGCCGAGGAACGGATGGGCATCCCCCTCCCCCAGGACCTGCGGGCATGGCTGCTGCGGAACAGCCTGGATCTCCCCGAGGAGGATGTGGACGACGATGTGGCGTGTTGCGGCTTCGCCGGGTTCCCGGATGAGGGCAGCTTCTTCCTGGGCGTACGGGCGGTGGAGAAGCTGTACGCCAACCGTTCCATGCCCGGTGGATTCGACCCTCCGGATCAGCCGGACAATCCGTTCTGGCGCAATGAGTGGATCCCGTTCCTGTCGGACCAGGACGGCTGGTCGGGAAAGTTCATCGACATGCGGGACGGGCGCATCGGCAGGTGGTTCGTGGGTGACATCACGATCACGGGTGAGTACGAATCACTGGCTCACTATTTCGACTCCGTGGCGGAGACGCTGACGAAGATCGCCGATGGAAACCATCCGGTCTGTGAGATCGCCGAAGGGCGACTCGTCTGGTCGTGAGGCGAAGTGCGCCTCGGTTGTTCCCGCGGGCACTCGTCTTCGGGCGTGCGCGGCAGGGGTGCGCGTGCCGGAAAGGGCGGGCGTGCCGGTCGGGTCGGGACGTCGAGGGAGCCGTTCGACGTCCCGACCCGACAACACAGGAGCCCTGTCCCGCCTCACTCGACCCGCCGCACGCCCCGGTCGAGCGGGTGGCGACGCTCATCGTCACCCGTGGGCCGGCAGCCGGTGCGAACTCCCGCCGCACCGGGGTGCGTTCGTCTGCCTCCGCCGTCGTGGCACCCTCGCCGCACCGGCACGCGGCGTCAGATCCCCGCTGCCGCCGCCAGGTCGCGCTTGATGCCCGCCAGGAGTTCCGCGCCCTTCGCCCGGGCCCCGGGCAGTTCCTCCGCCGAACCGACCGGGACCACGGCCTCCAGGTAGCACTTGAGCTTCGGCTCGGTGCCGCTCGGGCGGACGATGACCCGGGCGCCCGTCAGGTGGTAGCGCAGGCCGTCTGTGGGGGGCAGGGACTCCGTGCCCCGGGACAGGTCCTCGGCCGAGGTGACCGGAAGGCCCGCCAGGGTCGTCGGGGGAGTCTCGCGCAGGCGCCGCATGGCGTCGGCGATGACCGTCAGATCCTCCACCCGGACCGACAGCTGGGCCGTGGCGTGCAGACCGTGGTCCAGCGCGAGGTCGTCGAGCAGGTCCAGCAGGGTGCGGTTCTTCTCCTTGAGCACGGAGGCGAGTTCGGCGATCAGCAGGGCGGCCGTGATGCCGTCCTTGTCGCGGACGCCTTCCGGGTCCACGCAGTAGCCCAGCGCCTCCTCGTAGCCGTACCGCAGGCCGTCGACGCGGGCGATCCACTTGAAGCCCGTCAGCGTCTCCTCGTAGCCGAGGCCCGCCTTCTCGGCGATGCGGCCCAGCAGCGACGAGGACACGATCGACTCGGCGAACACGCCCGTCACGCCCCGGTCCACCAGATGGGCGGCGAGCAGTGCGCCGACCTCGTCGCCGCTCAGCATCCGCCAGCCGCCCCCGGCCGAGGGGTCGGGCACGGCGACGGCGCAGCGGTCGGCGTCCGGGTCGTTAGCGATGACGAGGTCCGGCGCGGCCCGGCGCGCGGTCGCGAACGCGAGGTCCATGGCCCCGGGCTCCTCCGGGTTGGGGAAGGCGACGGTGGGGAACGCCGGGTCCGGCTCCGCCTGTTCGGCCACCAGTACGGGCTCGGGGAAGCCCGCCCGGGCGAAGGCGGCCGTCAGTACGGACGTGCCGACACCGTGCATGGCGGTGTGGACGGTGCGCGCGGTACGGGGTGAGGCCGGGTCGAGGACGGCGTCCGTACGGGCGAGGTAGGCGTTCAGGACCTCGTCGCCGAGGATCTCCCAGCCCGACTCGGGGCGGGGTACGCCGTCGAGCGGGCCGACCGCCGCGATCCCGGCGGCGATCTCCACGTCGGCGGGGGAGACGATCTGCGAGCCGTCGCCGAGGTAGACCTTGTAGCCGTTGTCACGCGGCGGGTTGTGGCTGGCCGTGACCTCCACGCCGGCGACCGCCCCGAGGTGCCGTACGGCGTACGCGAGGACGGGCGTGGGCAGCGGGCGGGGGAGTACGGCCGCGCGCAGGCCGGCTCCGGTCATCACCGCGGCGGTGTCGCGGGCGAAGTCGGCCGACTTGTAGCGCGCGTCGTAGCCGATGACGACGAGCCCGTCCGCGCTGCCCCGTGCCTTAAGGTACGCGGCCAGCCCGGCGGCGGCGCGGATCACGACGGAGCGGTTCATGCGCATCGGCCCGGCACCGATCTCACCGCGCAGGCCCGCCGTGCCGAACTGCAGCGTGCCGGCGAAACGGTCCTCCAGCGCGGCGAGGTCCCCGGCGTCGATGAGTCCGGCGAGCTCCGCGCGGGTCTCGGGGTCCGGGTCCTCGGCGAGCCAGGTCCTGGCCCGCGTGATGAGGTCGTCCTGCTGCACGGTGTCCGCCTTTCTGCGGTGCGGTTGTGTGGGGGGCGGGGATTGCGTGGTGCGGGGGCGGGGTGGCTGCGCGGGGCTGTTCCCCACCCGCCCCTTCCCGAAACCGGGGCTCCGCCCCGGACCCCCGCGCCTCGGACGCCGGCGGGGCCGCATGCGCGCGGCCGACGCCCCGAGCGCGTCGGCGGGAGGTGGGTGAACCGGCTCAGATCCGGTCCAGCACCCGCGCCAGCAGCGCGCCCATGCGGGTCGCCGAGTCGCGGCCGGCCTGCAGGACCTCCTCGTGGTTGAGGGGTTCGCCGCTCAGGCCGGCGGCGAGGTTCGTGACCAGGGAGATGCCCAGCACCTCCGCGCCCGCCTCGCGCGCCGCGATGGCCTCCAGGACCGTGGACATGCCGACCAGGTCGCCGCCCATGACGCGGACCATGTTGATCTCGGCCGGAGTCTCGTAGTGCGGGCCGGGGAACTGCACGTAGACGCCCTCTTCGAGCGTCTCGTCGATCTCCTTGCACAGCGCGCGCAGTCGTGGCGAGTACAGGTCGGTCAGGTCGACGAAGTTGGCGCCGATGATCGGCGACACCGCCGTGAGGTTGATGTGGTCGCTGATGAGGACCGGCTGGCCGGGGCGCATGCCCTTGCGCAGCCCGCCGCAGCCGTTGGTCAGGACGACGGTCCCGCAGCCCGCCGCGACGGCCGTGCGCACACCGTGGGCGACGGCGGCGACGCCGCGGCCCTCGTAGTGGTGCGTGCGGCCCAGGAAGACCAGGACGCGCTTCCCGCCGATGCCGTACGAGCGGATCGTGCCGCCGTGCCCCTCCACCGCGGGGGCCGGGAACCCCGGCAGCGCGGTGACCGGGAACTCGGCCTCCGGGATGCCGAGCGCATCGCCGGCGGGGGCCCACCCGGAGCCCATCACGAGGGCGACGTCGTGGGTCTCGACGCCGGTCAGCTCGCGCAGGCGGGCAGCGGCGTCGGCGGCGGCGGCGAGGGGGTCGCCCTGGATGTGGTCCGGAATAACAGATGCGTTCACGCGGATGAGGGTAACCGCTGATTCCCTACGCGCGTAGATGTGTCTGCGCAGAGAGTGGCCGATCGTCTTCGTACGTTCGTACAGAAGCGGGTCGGGACCGGGGTCAGCAGGGGTGCTTGCGGAGGTTCATCACGTAGTCGTGCGGTGCGCCCGCGGACTCGGCGGCGTCCGCCACCTCACCCAGATAGCGTGCCGAGGGCAGTCCGCCCTCGTAACCGTTGAGGACGTACATCCAGGCCGGCTCCTCGCCGTCCAGGGTGTGCACGCGCACCCGCATCCGCCGGTAGATGTCGAGGCCGACACCCTCCCAGCGGTCCATGGAGTCCTCGTCCATCGGGGCCAGGTCGTACAGCGCCACGAAGACCTGCGAACGCGGGGCCTCCACCACCGTGGCGAGTGCGCCCTCCCAGCCCATCTGCTCCCCGCCGAACGTCAGCCGCCAGCCGTTGAGCCAGCCCGTGCTGCGCAGCGGGGAGTGCGGTGCGCGGCGCGTCATCAGCCGCGCGTCGAGGTTGCCGGCGTACGCGGCGTAGAGCGACATGGGGTCGAGGGTACGGGAGGTGGCGGGGGGTGTGCCGGATCCGGCGGCGAAGACCCCCGGTCGTGGGGGGTCCGGGGGGAGCCGGAGACCGTGCCCGGGCCGACCCCGTTCCCGTATGGAGGGCCCCGGGGCGAAGCAGCTTGGCGCGTGCGGGACAATGAATTACGTACTGCATACGCCGGGGCGATCCCCCGGACCCCCGGCCGGGGCGGCAGACGGCCGTGGGATGACACCACGCGAGGCGGACATTTCGTGACCCGGATCGTGATCATCGGCGGCGGCCCCGGCGGCTACGAGGCGGCACTGGTCGGCGCCCAGCTCGGCGCGGAGGTGACCGTCGTCGACTGCGACGGTCTCGGCGGCGCGTCCGTCCTCACCGACTGCGTGCCCTCCAAGACCCTGATCGCGACGGCCGAGGTGATGACCACCTTCGATTCCTCCTACGAGGAACTCGGCATCATCGTCGCCGACGACACCCCGCACGTGGAGCAGGCCGCCCGGGTGGTCGGCGTCGATCTGGGCAAGGTCAACCGACGGGTCAAGCGCCTCGCGCTCGCCCAGTCCCACGACATCACCGCATCCGTCACCCGCGCGGGCGCCAGGGTCATGCGTGGCCGCGGCCGGCTCGACGGCCTCCAGGCCGCCGACGGGTCCCGCCAGGTCGTGGTGACCGCCGCCGACGGGACCGAGGAGCGGCTCACCGCCGACGCGGTGCTGATCGCGACCGGCGGCCACCCCCGGGAGATCCCGGACGCCCTGCCCGACGGCGAGCGCATCCTGAACTGGACCCAGGTGTACGACCTCGACGAGCTCCCGGAGGAGCTCATCGTCGTCGGTTCGGGCGTCACCGGAGCCGAGTTCGCCGGCGCCTACCAGGCGCTCGGCTCGCGTGTGACGCTCGTCTCCTCCCGTGACCGGGTGCTCCCGGGCGAGGACCCGGACGCCGCCGCCGTCCTGGAGGACGTCTTCCGGCGTCGCGGCATGAACGTCATGGCCCGCTCCCGCGCCCAGTCCGCCAAGCGCGTCGGCGACCGCGTCGAGGTCACGCTGGCCGACGGCCGCGTCATCTCCGGCACCCACTGCCTGATGGCGGTCGGCGCGATCCCCAACACCGCAGGCATGGGGCTGGAGGAGTCCGGGGTGCTGCTCAAGGAGTCCGGGCACATCCGGACCGACCGGGTCTCCCGTACCAGCGCCCCCGGCGTCTACGCGGCCGGTGACGTCACCGGGATCTTCGCCCTGGCCTCGGTCGCGGCGATGCAGGGCCGGATCGCGATGTACCACTTCCTCGGGGACGCGGTGACACCGCTGAACCTCAAGACGGTCTCCGCGAACGTCTTCACCGACCCGGAGATCGCCACCGTCGGTTACAGCCAGGCCGATGTCGACTCCGGCAAGATCGACGCCCGTGTCGTGAAGCTGCCGTTGCTGCGCAACCCGCGCGCCAAGATGCAGGGCATCCGGGACGGCTTCGTCAAGATCTTCTGCCGGCCCGGCACCGGCATCGTGGTCGGCGGGTGCGTCGTCGCGCCGAGGGCCAGTGAGCTGATCCACCCGATCTCGCTCGCCGTCGACAACAACCTGACGGTGGAGCAGATCGCCAACGCGTTCACCGTGTATCCGTCCCTGTCCGGCTCGATCGCCGAGGTGGCCCGGCAGTTGCACACCCGTAAGAGCACGGGCGAGGCGTAGCACGAACTGCTCCTGCCGACGGCGGGGCCCCTATACCACCAGGGGGTCCCGCCTGAGTACAACTTCTCTTATTCGGCGCAAACTGCTGAAAAGCAACCCGCGGCCACGTTACTGTCAGTTTCGTGTTCGCTGCAGAACGTCGTCAATTGATCCTCGAAATGGTGCGCGCCAACGGGGCGGTATCGCTCCGTGAGCTCGCCCGCGTCGTCCAGACCTCCGAAGTGACCGTACGGCGGGACGTGCGGGCACTGGAGGCAGAAGGACTCCTCGACCGCCGGCACGGCGGTGCGGTCTTGCCGGGCGGTTTTACGCGGGAGTCCGGCTTTCCGCAGAAATCCCATCTCTCCACCGCGGAGAAGACGGCCATCGCCGACCTGGCCGCCGGACTGGTCGGCGAGGGCGAGGCCATCGTGGTCGGCGCCGGTACGACCACGCAGGAGCTGGCCCGCCGGCTCGCGAGGGTGCCCGGTCTGACCGTGGTCACCAACTCCCTGCTGGTCGCCCAGGCGTTGGCCCATGCCAACCGGGTGGAAGTGGTGATGACGGGCGGCACCCTGCGCGGGAGCAACTACGCGCTCGTCGGCAGCGGTGCCGAACAGTCCCTCCACGGGCTGCGGGTGAGCCGGGCCTTCATCTCCGGGAGCGGTCTGACCGCGGAGCGCGGGCTGTCCACGTCCAACATGCTCTCGGCGAGCGTGGACCGGGCCCTGGTGCAGGCCGCGGCCGAGGTGGTGGTGCTGGCCGACCACACCAAGCTCGGTTCCGACACCATGTTCCAGACGGTGCCCACGGAGCTGATCACCCGTCTGGTGACGGACGAGCCACCGGTCCACGACGAGCGTGCGGCCACGGAGCTGCAGGCACTGGCCGACCAGGGCGTGGAGATCACGGTGGCGGGGCCCGGCGCGGAGTCCGCGGCCGGCGACCCCATGCCGCCGGGGCGGCAACAGCGACCGGACATGCCGTTGCCAGGTCAGCGGCGCACCCAGGGCGGCCACGGTGCTCCGGGAGGGCTCGGGCCACAGCTGCGGAACGCGGCAGCGCTCGCGGAGGGGCCGGTGGGCCGGGTCGCTGACATGCGGCGCCGGTAGGCAGGGCGCGGGGCGCCGTACCGCGCCCTCAGCCGAAGCCGTCCTCAGCCGCCGGGCGGGGGCGACGGTTGCGGGCCGTCGGTCCGGTCGGCCTTCAGGCCGCGGAGCGTCAGACGCAGCAGACGGTCGGCCAGAGCCGGATCCGCCGGTGTCCGCTCCGCGGCGAGCGCGATCGCGTTCGTCAGCTGCAGCAGGTCGTCGATCGACACGTCGGCCCGCACCGAGCCACTCGACTGGGCCCGCGCGAGCAGTTGCGCGCCCGCCTGACGCAGCGGCACGTGGCAGGACGTCAGGGCCGATGTCTCGTCCCCGGAAGCCGACATGAGCGCCTGGGCCAGCCCGCGGTATTCACCCGCGTGGGTGATGATCGCGCCCAGCCACTCCACCAGTGCGGTGCACGGCTGACCGGCGTGCGCCAGTTCGCGGGAGCGGTCGAGCAGAGCGCTCAACGCCTCCTGGAACACCGCGTTCATGAGGGCCTGACGGTTCGGGAAATGCCGGTAGAGCGTGCCGATGCCGACGCCCGCCTTCCGGGCGATGTCCTCCAGAGACGCGTCCGTGCCCTGGGCGGCGAAGGACGTACGCGCCTCACTCAGCAGCCGGTCGTGGTTGCGGCGCGCGTCGGCGCGCATCGGCCTGGCCGGTGTCGGTGCCGTGCTCATCGCCATCGCCCTGTCCTCCTGGTGTCCGCTCCGCGTCCCAAGGATGCCACTGGGGGCCCGGCAGCTGCCGGGCCCCCAGTGACGGGAAGAGCGGGTGCTCAGTCCTTGATCTCGCAGATCGTGGCGCCGGACGACACCGACGTGCCGACCTCCGCCGCGAGGCCCTTCACCGTGCCCGCGCGGTGGGCGTTGAGGGGCTGCTCCATCTTCATGGCCTCGAGGACGACGATCAGGTCGCCCTCCTTGACCTCCTGGCCCTCTTCGACGGCGATCTTCACGATCGTGCCCTGCATCGGGGAGGCGAGGGTGTCACCGGAGGCGGCGGACCCGGCCTTCTTGGCCGCACGCCGCTTGGGCTTCGCGCCGGCCGCGAGACCGGTGCGCGCCAGGCTCATGCCGAGCGAGGAGGGCAGGGAGACCTCGAGGCGCTTGCCGCCGACCTCGACGACGACGGTCTCGCGCCCGGACTCCTCGTCGGCGTCCTGGTCCGCGGGGACCGCGAACGGCGTGATCTCGTTGACGAACTCCGTCTCGATCCACCGGGTGTGGACCCGGAAGGGGTCCGAGGTGAACGCCGGGTCGGCCACCACCGCACGGTGGAAGGGGATGGCGGTTGCCATGCCCTCGACGGTGAACTCGGCCAGCGCACGCCCGGCACGCTGCAGCGCCTGCTCGCGGGTCGCGCCGGTCACGATCAGCTTGGCCAGCAGCGAGTCCCACGCCGGGCCGATCACGCTGCCGCTCTCCACGCCGGCGTCCAGGCGGACACCCGGACCGGCGGGCGGGGCGAACAGGGTGACGGTGCCTGGAGCCGGCAGGAAGCCGCGGCCCGGGTCCTCGCCGTTGATCCGGAACTCGAAGGAGTGCCCGCGCACGGCCGGGTCGCCGTAGCCGAGCTCCTCGCCGTCGGCGATACGGAACATCTCGCGCACGAGGTCGAGGCCGGTGACCTCCTCGGTGACCGGGTGCTCGACCTGCAGACGGGTGTTGACCTCCAGGAAGGAGATCGTGCCGTCCACACCGACGAGGAACTCGACGGTTCCGGCACCGACGTAGCCGGCTTCCTTCAGGATCGCCTTCGACGCCGCGTACAGCTCCGCGTTCTGCGCCTCGGACAGGAAGGGCGCGGGAGCCTCCTCGACCAGCTTCTGGTGGCGGCGCTGCAGCGAGCAGTCACGGGTGGACACCACGACGACGTTGCCGTGCGTGTCGGCCAGGCACTGCGTCTCCACGTGCCGCGGCTTGTCGAGGTAGCGCTCGACGAAGCACTCGCCCCGGCCGAAGGCCGCGACGGCCTCGCGCACCGCCGAGTCGTACAGCTCCGGGATCTCCTCCAGCGTGCGGGCCACCTTCAGCCCGCGCCCGCCACCGCCGAACGCCGCCTTGATCGCGATCGGCAGGCCGTTCTTCTCCGCGAACTCCACGACCTCGGAGGAACCGCTCACCGGGTCCGGCGTGCCGGCCACCAGCGGGGCTCCCGCGCGCTGCGCGATGTGGCGGGCCGCGACCTTGTCGCCCAGGTCCCGGATCGCCTGCGGCGGCGGCCCGATCCATGTCAGACCCGCGTCCAGCACCGCCTGGGCGAACTCCGCGTTCTCCGACAGGAAGCCGTAACCGGGGTGGATCGCGTCCGCCCCCGAATCCTTCGCGGCCTGGAGCACCTTGGCCATGTCCAGATAACTGGCGGCCGGGGTGTCACCGCCCAGAGCGAACGCCTCGTCGGCCGCGCGCACATGCAGAGCATCCCGGTCCGGATCGGCGTAGACGGCTACGCTCCCGATTCCGGCATCCCGGCAAGCCCGAGCAACGCGGACAGCGATTTCGCCACGATTGGCGATGAGCACCTTGCGCACGATGACTCCCTCCTTGAGAACAAGCTGAGTTTAGGGACTACCGACACGGCCGTACGACCCGTCCCCAATAGTGAACTTGCCCACACGGAGTGTGATCCGAGGCTTGCTCGAGTCGCGAAATCCCTTGTCGCACCACGGTACGCCGGGTTCCTGAACGGCACAGTAGCCACGAAGTGTGGCCCAAGTCTCTGTCCGGACGGTCAACGGCGCGCGGCGTTTCTTTGTGGACTCCCTACGAACGGTCGAGGGAATCTTTGCCTCGGCCACGGGGCGGCGCACACTGTGCGCATCCTCTTGTCCGAAGCATTACCGATTAGTAGGGTCCGCGCTGTACCGGACGTACTACAGGTAACAGGGGGTGGCGCAGTGGTGCGCAGACCAGTGGCCTTCGTGACCGCGATCGTTCTGTTCGCGGAAGCCGTGGGCATCGTGCTCGTCAACGGCGTCCTCGCGACGGTCGCGGACAACCAGAGCATGTCCCTGGCCGGAATGGACCCGGACGCCATGGTCACCGGTACGTGGGTGATGGGCGGTGTCTCCGGGGTCCTGCTCGTGGTCTGCGGGCTGATACCGCTGCTCGCCGGGATACGCGACCGGGCCCCGGGCCGCTTCGGCCGGATCACCCTCATCGTGTGCGCCGTCGTCCACGGCGTGCTGGGCGCCCTGGCGGTGGGTCTGATCGGCTGGGCGGCCTTCGCGTTCCTGATGGTCGTCCTGGCGCTGATCGTGCTGACCCTGGTGGCGTACGAGCGGCCCGCCCCGGTGGCCGGGAAGGCCGGCAGCGAAGGGGCTCCGGCGCCGGTGTGACGCCGGGGACGGGCGGACCCGCCCCGCGCCGAACCGGGTCAGACCCACAAGTCGGTCACGGAGAAGCCCAGTTCGCCCAGCAGCCGGCGCAGCAGCGGCAGCGAGAGTCCGATCACGTTGCCGTGGCTGCCCTCGATCGCCTCGACGAAGGGGGCCGAGCGGCCGTCCAGGGTGAACGCTCCGGCGACATGGAGCGGCTCACCCGAAGCGACGTAGGCCGCCACCTCGGCGTCCGTCGGCTCGCCGAACCTGACGACGGTGGACTCGGTCGCCGACGCCGTACGGCCCGTGGCGGTGTCGATGACGCTGTGTCCCGTCTGCAGGATGCCCGACCGGCCGCGCATGGACTTCCAGCGGGCGATGGCCTCCTCGCTGTCGGCGGGCTTGCCGAGCGCCTCGCCGTCCAGCTCCAGCACGGAGTCGCAGCCGATGACGAGCGCGCCCGCGGCCTCGGGGCGGGCGGCCACCGCGGCGGCCTTCGCCTCGGCCAGGACGAGCGCCAGCTCCCCCGGGGTCGGAGCGGTGAGCGCGTGCTCGTCCACACCGCTGACGATCACCTCGGGGGCGAAACCCGCCTGGCGCAGGAGACCGAGACGGGCGGGGGACGCGGAGGCGAGCACGAGACGGCGCTGATCAGTCATACCCGCCATCGTAGGCGCGGCCGGTCACCTCAACGGGTGCCCAGGACGAACATCGCCACGACCATGGCCAGTGCCAGCACCAGCCCCGCGCGGCGCAGCATGTCCTGGGCGTCGCGCAGTTCCTTCGGCGGCTTGTTCTCGGGATCGGACCACAGCATGGTTTTGATGGTGCTCCGGAGAGGGCTGCGGCGCCTGAGTACGCGTACTCAAGCGCCGCCCGGCGGCCTCCCTCAGGACGGCCAGTACGTCCGTGCCCACGAGCGGGGACCCGGCCGCAGGGCGCCCCGGCGGGCGATCCGGCCCGGGTCCGACCACTGCTCGGGCGGCAGCGGAGCACCTGACGGCTCCGCGGCCACCGCCGCCGCGCGCGCCCGGACCACGGCGAGGGCCGCGGCGAGCTCCTCCGGGGTCGGATTGCCCCGTACGACCTTGATCATGGTGGCTCCCGGTGGTTAGAGGGGGATGTTGCCGTGCTTCTTCGGCGGCAGCGACTCGCGCTTCGTCCGGAGCTGGCGCAGGCCCTTCACGAGGTGCGCCCGGGTGTCGGACGGCATGATCACCGCGTCGACGTAACCGCGCTCGGCCGCGACGTACGGGTTCAGCAGGGCGTCCTCGTAGTCCGCCATCAGCTCGGCGCGGGTGGCGTCCTGGTCCTCGGCCGCGGCGATCGTGCGCCGGTGCAGGATGTTCACCGCGCCCTGTGCGCCCATCACCGCGATCTGCGCGGTCGGCCAGGCCAGGTTCAGGTCGGCGCCCAGGTGCTTGGATCCCATGACGTCGTACGCGCCGCCGAACGCCTTGCGCGTGATCACGGTGATCAGCGGGACGGTCGCCTCCGCGTACGCGTAGATCAGCTTGGCGCCGCGACGGATGATGCCGCCGTACTCCTGGTCGACACCGGGCAGGAAGCCGGGCACGTCGACGAAGGTGAGGACCGGCACGTTGAACGCGTCGCACGTGCGGACGAAGCGCGCGGCCTTCTCGCTCGCGTCGATGTCCAGGCAGCCGGCGAACTGCATCGGCTGGTTGGCGACGATGCCGACCGGATAGCCCTCGACGCGCCCGAAGCCGGTGATGATGTTCGGCGCGAACAGTGCCTGCGTCTCCAGGAACTCGTCGTCGTCGAGCACGTGCTCGATGGCGGTGTGCATGTCGTACGGCTGGTTCGCCGAGTCCGGGATGAGGGTGTCGAGTTCGCGGTCCTGGTCCGTGGTCTCCAGGTCGGCCTCCTCCGGGAAGGCCGGCGCCTCGGAGAGGTTGTTCGACGGGAGGTAGGACAGCAGCGACTTGACGTACTCGATGGCGTCCTTCTCGTCACCCGCCATGTGGTGCGCCACGCCTGACGTGGTGTTGTGCGTGCGGGCGCCGCCCAGGTCCTCGAAGCCGACGTCCTCGCCGGTGACCGTCTTGATGACGTCCGGCCCGGTGATGAACATGTGCGAGGTCTGGTCCACCATGACCGTGAAGTCGGTGATCGCGGGGGAGTAGACCGCGCCGCCCGCACACGGCCCGACGATCAGGGAGATCTGCGGGACGACACCCGACGCGTGCACGTTGCGGCGGAAGATCTCGGCGAACAGCCCGAGCGCGGCCACGCCCTCCTGGATGCGCGCGCCGCCCCCGTCGTTGATGCCGATGACCGGACAGCCGGTCTTCATCGCGAAGTCCATGACCTTGACGATCTTCTCGCCGTAGACCTCGCCGAGCGAGCCTCCGAAGATCGTGAAGTCCTGCGAGTAGACGCAGACGGGACGGCCGTCGACCGTGCCGTAACCGGTGACGACGCCGTCCCCGTAGGGGCGGTTCTTCTCGATGCCGAAATTGGTGGACCGGTGCCGTGCGAACTCGTCGAGCTCTACGAACGACCCTTCGTCGAGCAGGAGCTCGACCCGCTCACGGGCGGTCAACTTGCCCTTCGCGTGCTGCTTTTCGACGGCACGGGCGGAACCTGCGTGTGTGGCCTCTTCGATACGGCGCTGCAGGTCCGCGATCTTGCCCGCGGTGGTGTGGATGTCGCTCTGCGGCTCGGACATCGGGTGGCGGCTCCCTGCCTGGTCACGGGGATGGCTGGTACATCCAGTGAGGTGCTGGACCCATGTGTGCTCGACGGCTACCTGCTCGTCGGCTGGTGTTGGCTACTGACCCGTAGCGTATCGGCGCGGATACGGTTCGGCAGTGCGTCGTTGGCCACACCTAATGTGGGTTGCATGACACCTCCCGATGCGCCGCACAACCGTTGGTCGGACCTTGACAGGCCGCCCCTGAACGTCGCCGCGCTGCGCCGCGGGCTGCTGAGGCCCGACGGGCTGTGGACCTCGCTCGACGTCGTGGACGCGACCGGTTCCACCAACTCCGACCTCGCGGCACGGGCCGCCGGCGGCGGCCTGGCGGAGGGCACGGTGCTGGTCGCCGAGGAACAGACCGCGGGCCGCGGACGGCTCGACCGGAGCTGGACGGCTCCGCCCCGTTCGGGCATCTTCCTCTCCGTCTACCTGACCCCCGGCGGCGTGCCCGCCGAACGGTGGGGATGGCTGCCCCTGCTGACCGGTGTGGCGGCCGCCACCGGCCTCGCGCAGTCGGCCGGCGTCGACATGGCACTGAAATGGCCCAACGACCTGCTGGTGACGATCGGCGGAACGGAACGCAAGACCGGCGGCATCCTCGCCGAGCGCGCCGGGGAGGGCGTCGTCATCGGCATCGGCCTCAACGTGTCGCTGCGCGCGGCCGAGCTGCCCGCCCCGCACGCGGGCTCGCTGGCACTCGCCGGAGCCGCCTCCACCGACCGCGAGACCCTGCTCAGGGCCGTCCTGCGTGCACTGGAGCAGTGGTACGGGCGATGGCGCGAAGCGAACGGCGACGCCGCCGCGAGCGGGCTCCAGGCGGCCTACGCGGCCGGCTGCGCCACGCTCGACCGGACGGTGCGGGCCGAACTGCCCGGCGACCGGTCCCTCGTCGGCGAGGCCGTCGCGATCGACGGCGACGGACGGCTGGTGCTGTCCACGGGCGACGGGCTCCAGGAGCCCGTGTCGGCCGGCGACATCGTTCACCTGCGTGGGGAGGAGGGAGGGCTCACCTGATCCCGCGCACCCCGGCATACGGGTGATGTCACGCGGGTGGAGGACGCCGGATCAGCGAGAACCGCGCCACCGGGGACGTGAGCCAGGGCACACCTGCCGTATCGTTGAGGCGATCCAGCGACAGATCGGCAGGGCAGTGCGCAGGGAACGGGCAGGAGGCGGCCGGTGACCGTCGACGACACGAACTCCGACGACGGCGCGGAGCCCTCGTCGGGACCGTCCGTCCACTCGACACCGCATCACGAGGTCGACCACACGGCCGAACCGACGGACGATCCGCTCGCCATCCGGCTGGAAGCCCTGATCCTGGGGGCCGACCGCCGCTACACGCCGTTCCAGGCGGCCAGGACCGCCGGGGTCTCCATGGACCTGGCGTCCCGGTTCTGGCGGGCCATGGGCTTCGCCGACATCGGCCAGGCCAAGGCGCTCACCGAGGCCGACGTCCTGGCACTGCGCCGCCTCGCCGGTCTCGTGGAGGCCGGGCTGCTCAGCGAGCCGATGGCGATCCAGGTGGCCCGGTCGACCGGGCAGACGACAGCCCGGCTCGCGGAGTGGCAGATCGACTCCTTCCTGGAGGGGCTGACCGAGCCCCCCGAGCCCGGTATGACCCGCACCGAGGTCACCTATCCGCTGGTCGAGCTGCTCCTGCCCGAGCTGCAGGAATTCCTGGTCTACGTGTGGCGGCGCCAGCTCGCGGCCGCCACCGGCCGGGTCGTGCAGGCGGCGGACGACGAGGAGATGGTCGACCGGCGGCTCGCCGTGGGCTTCGCGGACCTCGTCGGTTTCACCCGGCTGACCCGGCGGCTGGAGGAGGAGGAGCTCGGCGAGCTCGTCGAGGCCTTCGAGACGACGTCGGCGGACCTGGTCGCCGCCCATGGCGGGCGCCTCATCAAGACGCTGGGCGACGAGGTCCTCTTCGCCGCGGACGACGCGGGCACGGCGGGCGAGATCGCGCTCCGGCTGGTCGAGGCGATGGCCCAGGACACGACCATGCCCGCGCTGCGCGTGGGCATGGCCTTCGGCACGGTCACCACGCGCATGGGCGATGTTTTCGGTACGACGGTCAACCTGGCCAGCAGGCTCACGTCGATAGCGCCCAAGGACGCCGTGCTGGTGGACGGCGCGTTCGCCGCGGAGCTGATCAGGAACGGCGACGCCCCCGCATCCGAGGCGGAGGAGACCGCGGCCGTCGCCGAGCGGGCCCGGCTGGCGGAGAAGGCGGGCCGCCGCCCCGACGAGGAGCCACCGCTGCCGACGTACCGCTACGGGCTGCAGCCGATGTGGCAGCGGCCGGTGCGGGGGCTTGGCGTGGTCGAGCCGTGGCTGCTGGCCCGGCGGGGCAAGCCGGCGTCCTGAGCGGACACGGGACGGGCCGGGCGGACACCCCTAGGATCCCGGTAACGCTCGTTAACCGGAGGGGTGCAGTCATGGGTGTCACGTCCGAGCAGAGGTTCGGGGAGTTCGTCGTCGTACGGCGGCACGAGGGGCAGGACCACGTCGCCGAGCTGGTGCTCGACCGGCCCAAGGCCATGAACGCGGTGAGCACCGCGATGGCGCGCGCCGTCGCGGACGCCTGTGCCGCGCTCGCCGCCGACCAGGGGGTCCGCGCGACGGTGCTCACCTCCAGCCATGAGCGGGCCTTCTGCGTGGGGGCGGACCTCAAGGAGCGGAACTCCTTCACCGACGCCGAGCTGGTGCGGCAGCGGCCCACCGCGCGGGCCGCCTACACCGGCGTCCTGGAGCTGCCGATGCCGGTGATCGCGGCCGTGCACGGCTTCGCCCTCGGCGGCGGCTTCGAGCTCGCGCTCGCCTGCGACGTGATCGTGGCCGACCGTACGGCCGTGGTGGGCCTGCCCGAGGTGTCCGTGGGGGTCATCCCGGGCGGCGGCGGTACGCAGCTGCTGCCCCGCCGGGTCGGCGCGGCGCGCGCCGCCGAGCTGGTCTTCACCGCGCGGCGGCTGGAGGCGGCCGAGGCGCGCGAGCTGGGCCTCGTCGACGAACTGGTCGAGGCGGGCCGGGACCGGGAGGAGGCGCTCGCCCTCGCCGGCCGGATCGCGGCGAACTCCCCGGTGGGCCTCCGGGCAGCCAAGCGGGCGCTGCGGCTGGGGCAGGGGCTGGATCTGCGGGCCGGGCTCGAGGTGGAGGACGCCGCCTGGCGGTCCGTGGCCTTCTCGGGGGACCGGGCCGAGGGTGTCGCAGCGTTCAACGAGAAGCGGAAGCCCGACTGGCCCGGCGAGTGAGCCGGGGGGCGATCTGAGGATCGGAGCCGGGGGCGATCTGAAGATCATCAGCGCCGTCAACTGATCAAATCAACCCAAAAGTCCTTAAGGTGGGGCGATGGGCTGTGATGATGCGCGGCTGCGCGCCGTGGTCGCGCTGGCGCAGACGATGGCGGCGGCCTACACCCCGCGCGAGTCCTGGCATGCCGCGGCGGCGGGGGCGTGCGAGGCGCTGGGCGGCAGCTTCGCCGCCCTCTCCGTGTGGGAGCGGGAGCAGGGCAGGCTGCGGGTGCTGGTGAACGCGGGGGAGAGGGCCGAGGGGGAGGACGAGTTCCCCGAGAGCGAGGCCTACCCGGTGCACCAGTTCCCGGAGATCACCGAGTTCCTGCACGAGCGCTGGGCGGGCGGCGGTGAGCCGGACGCCTGGGTGGAGACCGCCGACGGCGCTCCGGGCGCCGGTGCGCCGGCCCGGGGCGCCCGGCCCTACTGCCACCAGCGGGTGGCGGCGCTGCGCCGGCGCGGACGGGGCTGCTGTGTGGTGGCTCCGATCGTCCTGCACGGGCGGGCCTGGGGGGAGCTGTACGTCGCCCGCCCGGCGGGGGTGCCCGTCTTCGACCGGGACGACGCGGACTTCGCGACCGTGCTGGCCGCCGTCGTCGCGGCGGGCATCGCGCAGACCGAGCGGCTCGAGGAGGTCCGCAAGCTGGCTTTCACCGACCCGCTGACCGGACTCGCCAACCGCCGGGCCGTCGACCTCCACCTCGACGGCGCCGTGGAGCGGCATCGCGCCGAGGGTGCGGTGGTCAGTCTGGTCGTCTGCGATCTGAACGGCCTCAAAGCGGTCAACGACACGCACGGCCACGCGGTCGGCGACCGACTGCTGGAACGTTTCGGCTCCGTGCTCTCCCTCTGTGGCGCGATGCTCCCCGGCGCGCTGTGCGCCCGCCTCGGCGGGGACGAGTTCTGCCTGCTGACCGTCGGCCCGGAGGCGGACGACGTGGTCCGGGTGTCGGAGGAGCTCTGCGCACGGGCTGTCGCCCTGGAGTTCGGTGACGGTGTCGCCTGCGGGGTCGCGTCCACGGGTGACGACATCGGCCCGGTGTCGTCCGCGCGCCGGCTCTTCCGGCTGGCGGACGCCGCCCAGTACCAGGCGAAGGCCGCGCACTCCCGCAGGCCGGTGGTCGCGGGGCGCGACGGGGACGTGATCCGGCTGGCCGACTCCCCGCCCAGGTCCCCGCACGACCGCCGCAGGCTGCGCGGCAATCCCCCCGGCGGCGATCGGTGAGGGGCGGCCGCGCGACTGGTGACATGGCGGCTTTCAGTCCGTAGGCTTCTGAATATGGATATGCATACAGTCGTGGTGGGGACGTCCGGTACGACCGCCGAGGACGTCATCGCCGTGGCCCGTCGGGGCGCCCGGGTCGAGCTCTCCGCGGCAGCGGTCGAGGCGCTCTCCGCCGCACGCGAGATCGTCGACGCTCTCGCCGCCAAGCCCGAGCCGGTCTACGGCGTCTCCACCGGCTTCGGCGCCCTGGCCGGCCGGCACATCAGCCCGGACCTCCGGGCGCAGCTGCAGCGCAACATCGTCCGCTCGCACGCGGCCGGCATGGGCCCGCACGTCGAGCGTGAGGTCGTCCGTGCGCTGATGTTCCTGCGGCTGAAGACGCTCGCCTCCGGCCACACCGGCGTACGCCCCGAGGTCGCCCGGACCATGGCCGACGTGCTCAACGCGGGCATCACACCCGTCGTCCACGAATACGGCTCGCTCGGCTGCTCCGGCGACCTCGCCCCGCTCTCGCACTGCGCCCTGACCCTGATGGGCGAGGGCGAGGCGGAGGGCCCCGACGGCACCGTACGGCCGGCCGGCGAACTCCTCGCGGCGCACGGCATCACCCCCGTCGAACTGCGCGAGAAGGAGGGCCTCGCCCTCCTCAACGGCACCGACGGAATGCTGGGCATGCTCGTGATGGCCCTCGCGGACCTGGGGAACCTCTACACCGCGGCGGACGTCACCGCCGCGCTCTCCCTGGAGGCGCTCCTCGGCACGGACCGTGTCCTCGCCCCGGAACTGCACGCCATCCGTCCGCACCCCGGCCAGGGCGTCTCCGCCGACAACATGCTGCGGGTGCTCGCCGGCTCCGGCCTCACCGGTCACCATCAGGACGCCGCCCCCCGGGTCCAGGACGCCTACTCCGTGCGCTGCGCACCCCAGGTCAACGGCGCCGGACGCGACACCCTCGCGCACGGGCGGCTCGTCGCCGACCGTGAGCTGGCCTCCGCCGTCGACAACCCGGTCGTGCTTCCTGAGGGAGGCCGCGTGGAGTCCAACGGCAACTTCCACGGCGCGCCCGTCGCCTACGTCCTCGACTTCCTGGCGATCGCCGCCGCCGACCTCGGGTCGATCACCGAGCGCCGCACGGACCGGCTGCTGGACAAGAACCGCTCGCACGGCCTGCCGCCGTTCCTCGCCGAGGACGCCGGCGTCGACTCCGGACTCATGATCGCCCAGTACACGCAGGCCGCCCTGGTCAGCGAGCTGAAGCGGCTCGCGGTCCCGGCGTCCGTCGACTCGATCCCCTCCTCCGGCATGCAGGAGGACCACGTCTCCATGGGGTGGTCGGCCGCACGGAAACTCCGCACCGCCGTCCTGGGCCTCGCGCGGATCGTGGCCGTCGAGCTGTACGCCGCCACGCGGGCCGTCGAACTGCGCCAGGCCGAGGGACTGACCCCCGGGCCCGCCGCGCAGGCCGTCATCCGGGCCCTGCGGGCCGCAGGGGTGCAGGGGCCGGGCCCCGACCGCTTCCTCGCCCCGGACCTGGCCGCCACCGACACCTTCGTACGGGAGGGGAAGCTGGTCGAGGCGGTGGAGCCGGTGACCGGCCCGCTGGCCTGAGCGCGTACGCGTCCGGAGAGCCGCCGCACCCGGTGAGGGCTGCGGCGGCAGCGGCGTACCTCAGATCCCGCTGACCCGCATGCCGCCCCGGCGCACGGAGTACGCGACGAAGCCCGCGCCGACGAACAGGGAGGCCGTACCGCCGACGAGGTAGGGCGTCGTGTCGACGCCCGCTCCGGTGTCGGCGAGCCTCTCCTCGGAGGTGGACTCCCCCGTGCCGGAGGCCTGTCGGACCTCGGCGGAGGAACCGGCGGACGAGCCGGTGGATGCGCCCGGCGCGCCTGTCTCGTCGTTCGCGTTGGCGGACGGGACGAACCAGAGGGCGCAGAGCAGGGTGCCTGCCGCTGTCGTGGTCAGCAGCGTGCGACGAGCCATGGACACAGAATCGATCCCCTTGCGACAACCATCGTTCAGCTCTGTGGGCCGATGCTAAGCATGGGAGCGGGTCGGAGGAAAGTCACAGGTCCAGGGGGCCTTACGCTCCGGCGTATGAGCACTTCGGAGACACCCTCATTTGTTCGGCTTCGCGTGGAGATGGTGCTGCAGATCACCGACGCGGACGCACTGACCGGAACGGCGCTGGAGAGCATCGCCGCCGACTTCACCACATCCGGCTCCTCCGCCGACGAGTCCGCCGAGGAACGTACGCATGCCGAGGAGGCCGTCAGGGAAGACGGAGCGGAAGCCCTCGCCTCGCTGATCGACCCGTTCGATCTGGTCAGCCAGGTGCCCGGGGTCGAGCTCGCCCAGGCCTCCTGGAGCAGCGAGACGGTCGACTACGACCCCGACGCCGAGGACTGGGCCGCCGGAGACGACGGGGACGAGGCGTACTACGGGATCGAGGACAATGAGACGGACGACGAGGAAGGCGGCGGGAACACGCAGCGCTGACGCCCGCGGGGCACTCGTCGAAGACGCTGGGAACCGCTGCGGGCCCGGGTGCGTCGATGAGTGGTGTTCCCCACATCTGCAGCGGATGTGGAACGGAAGACCCGGTCGCGGTGTTCTTGGAACATTGACGGGGAACCGCCGTCAGGCGAACCTGTCCGGGGATCTTGGGGAATCGGCAACGATGGAGAAGCGTGTGATGACGGACAGCAAGCGGCGCAAGGGCCTCATGGCCGCGTCCGCACTGCTCGGTGGCGTGATGGTGCTCTCGGCGTGCAGCGACGACGGCGGCAGCGCACCAGGCGCGAGCGCCGACAGCTCGAAGTCGTCACAGTCGCAGGTGGACGAGGCGGCGGCCAAGGACACCTCCGAGGCCCAGATAACGATCGCGCCGAAGAACGGGGCGACCAACGCGAGCATCAACAACGCCGCGATGGTCACCGTCGCCAAGGGCAAGCTGACCGAGGTCACCATGGCCACGGCGGAAGGCGACGCCGTCGAGGGCACCCTCGCGGCCGACGGCTCCAGCTGGAAGCCCGACGGCCAGCTCGAGCGTTCGACGACGTACAAGATCAGCGCCACGGCGTCCGACTCCAAGGACCGCGAGGCGCACGCCAACAGCTCCTTCACCACGGTCTCGCCCGAGAACAGCTTCATCGGCAACTTCACGCCCGAGGACGGTTCCACCGTCGGCGTCGGCATGCCGGTCTCGATCAACTTCAACAAGGCGATCAGCAACAAGAAGGCCGTCCAGGACGGCATCAAGGTGACGTCGAGCAGCGGCCAGGAAGTCGTCGGCCACTGGTTCAACAACCAGCGCCTCGACCTGCGTCCCGAGGACTACTGGCAGGGCGGCTCCACCGTCACGCTGAAGCTGGCCCTGGACGGCGTCGAGGGCGCCGACGGCGTCGTCGGCGTGCAGCAGAAGACGGTCACCTTCAAGGTCGGCCGCAACCAGGTCTCGACCGTGGACGCCAAGGCGCACACGATGACCGTCACCCGTGACGGCAAGACGGTCAAGACCATCCCGATCTCCGCCGGTTCCTCCGAGAACCCGACGTACAACGGCCAGATGGTGATCTCCGAGAAGTTCAAGGAGACCCGCATGGACGGCTCGACGGTCGGCTTCACGGACGACGACGGCAAGGGTGAGTACGACATCAAGGACGTGCCGCACGCCATGCGGCTGTCCACGTCGGGCACCTTCATCCACGGCAACTACTGGGGCGCCAAGTCGATCTTCGGCAGCGCGAACACCAGCCACGGCTGTGTCGGCCTGTCCGACACGAAGGGCGCGGACGACGCCAACACGCCGGCCGCCTGGCTGTACAACAACTCCTTGATCGGCGACGTGGTCGTGGTCACCAACTCCCCGGACAAGACCATCGCCCCCGACAACGGCCTCAACGGCTGGAACATGAGCTGGTCGGAGTGGACGGCGGGCACCGCCGCCTGATCCAGGCCGCGCCCTTTCCCCTCCGAAGGCGGCGGCACCCGGATTCCTCCGGGTGCCGCCGCCTTCGGCGTACGCGCGCCGCCAGGGTTCTCATCCCGCTCTCATCGGAGACTTAACTCCTCATCACGCCCGATCCATATCTTCGCGCCATGTTCTTCACCTACCTCCGGCGCGAGCTGCGCCGCCGCAGAAAGGCGGCGCTCGTCGTCGCCTCGGGGCTCGCCCTCGGCATTGCGCTGGTCATCATCGTCAGCTCGGTCTCCGCCGGCATGAGCAAGGCCCAGGACAAGGTCCTGGAATCGCTGTACGGCCTGGGCACGGACATGACGGTGACCAAGGCCGCGGCCGCCCAGGGATCCGGAGGCACCGGGCGTCCCCGGTTCGAGTTCGACGCCCAGGACGACGACGACGCGACCCAGAGCACGGACCGGGTCATGGTCCAGGGCTTCCAGACGCTGGCGGCCCGCACCGTCGACAAGGTGGGCGAGCAGGACGGTGTCGCGGACGCCGTCGGCGGGCTCAGCCTGACGGTCATGAAGGTCGACGGCCAGTTCCAGCGCGGCGAGTTCAAGCAGGACGAGAGCTCCGGGCAGAGCCAGGGCGGCCCCGGCGGCGGCCAGGCCGGCGGAGGCGGGCCGCAGGGCCGGGTCGAGGGCGGCGGCGCCTCCTTCGACGTCAACTCCTTCACCGTGTACGGCACCGACGTCACCCAGCAGGACCTCGGCCCGCTGACCTCGTCCAAGATCACCAAGGGCCGAACCTTCAAGGCCACCGAGACCGACGCGAAGGTCGCGGTGGTCGACTCCGCCTACGCGAAGGAGAAGGAGCTCGCGGTCGACAAGACCGTCACCGTCTCCGGCACCGCTTACAAGATCGTGGGCGTCTCCACGGCGGACAGCGGTGACGCGGCCGCCAACGTCTACATCCCGCTGAAGCAGGCGCAGACCGTCGCCGGCTCCAAGAACAAGGTCACCACGGTCTACGTCCGGGCCGCCGACTCCCAGCAGATCGACACCGTCAAGGCCGCCATCCAGAAGAACGTCTCCGGTACGACGGTCACCACCTCCGCCGACCTCGCCGACACGGTGTCCGGTTCCCTCTCCACTGCCTCCGACCTGGCCTCCAGTGTCGGCAAGTGGCTCTCGATCGCGGTCCTCGTCGCCGCGTTCCTCGTCGCGGGCCTGCTGACCTCCTCCGCGGTCAGCCGCCGCGTGCGCGAGTTCGGCACCCTCAAGGCCCTCGGCTGGAAGAGCGGACGCGTCACCCGCCAGGTGATCGGCGAAGCCCTGGTCAACGGCCTGATGGGCGGTGTCCTCGGTATCGCCGCAGGCATCGCCGGCGCCTACGCGGTGACCGCCGTCAGCCCCACCCTCACCGCCCAGCTCGGCTCCACAGGCGGCGCAGGCGGCGGCATGGGCGGCGGCCCGATGGGCGGCGGCGGTCCCGGCCGCCAGACCGCGTCCAAGACCCTCGACATCGCGCTGACCGCACCGGTCTCCCTCACCACGATCCTCGTCGCCGTCGCCCTCGCGGTGGCCGGCGGACTCATCGCGGGGGCCTTCGGCGGCTGGCGGGCCTCCCGGCTGCGGCCGGCCGACGCGCTGCGCCGCGTCGCCTGACACCGCCCCGCCTCCCACTCTCCGTACGTACAGCAGGAGTCCACACGTGTACCAGCTCAAGGGCGTCACCAAGCGCTACATGCGCGGCAGGAACCCCGTCGACGCGCTCGCCGGGGTCGATCTGACCATCGAGGACGGTGGCAGGCTCGTCATCCAGGGCCCGACCGGCGGAGGCAAGTCCACCCTCCTGCAGATGCTCGGCGGGCTCGACCGGCCCAGCTCCGGCACCATCGAGCTCGACGGCGTCGACCTGGCCGGGCTCCCCGAGTCCCGGCTCACCAAGGTCCGGGCCGAGTCCATCGGATTCGTCTTCCAGAGCTTCAACCTGATCCCGACGCTCACCGCCCAGGAGAACGTCGAGACCGCGCTCGTGCCCCTCGGCCTCGGGGCGAGGACCCGCCGCGAACGCGCCGCCGAGGCGCTGGAGGCGGTGGGCCTGGGCGACCGTCCCACCCACCTGCCGAGCGAGATGTCCGGCGGCCAGCAGCAGCGCGTCGCCATCGCCCGCGCGCTGGTGAAGCGGCCGAAGGTGCTGCTCGCCGACGAACCGACCGGCAACCTCGACGAATCCATGCGCGACGAGATCATGGACCTGCTCGACGGGCTGTGGAAGGAGCACGGGCTGACCTTCGTGATAGTCACCCACGACAGCTCCCTCGCCCGCAAGGCACCCAGGGTGGCGACCATCCGCAAGGGCAGGGTCACCGTCACGGAGAACGCGGCGGCCTGATCCCGGGCCGCGCGGACCTCACAGCCGCCCTCCTCCGGCTGTGAGGTTCGCCACGCGTGCGGCTCCGTGAGACCTGCGCCCCGCAGGCCCTCCGCCCTGCCGGGGAGCGGGTCCACGGGCCGGAAAGCCCCGTGCCGGGGGTGAACAACCGTGGCCACTATGTGGATGTCGCCCGGGTGGGGCCGTGCCGCGCTGCGAGACTTGCCGGGTGCAACGGCCCCCACGGGCCGGTGGCGCCTCCGGGGACAGGGAGCGCCGGAGCACACGAGCCCACCCACGGAAGGTCTTGATCAGATGCCGGCCAGTTCCGACTCCGTCACCCCGCACACCGCCGAGAACCGCGTCATCGAGCCGCTGTACGCGGAGATCCTGCGGCGCAACCAGGGCGAGGGCGAGTTCCACCAGGCGGTGCGCGAGGTCCTCGAAACCCTGGGCCCCGTGCTGGCACAGCGCCCGGAGTTCGTCGACGCCCGCATCATCGAGCGCGTCTGCGAGCCCGAGCGTCAGCTCATCTTCCGGGTGCCGTGGGCGGACGACTCCGGCGACATCCACGTCAACCGAGGCTTCCGCGTCGAGTTCTCCAGCTCACTCGGCCCGTACAAGGGCGGGCTGCGCTTCCACCCCTCCGTCAACCTCGGCATCGTGAAGTTCCTCGGCTTCGAGCAGATCTTCAAGAACGCCCTCACCGGCATGCCGATCGGCGGCGGGAAGGGCGGCGCGGACTTCGACCCCAAGGGGCGGTCCGACGCCGAGGTCATGCGGTTCTGCCAGTCGTTCATGACGGAACTCCACCGCCACCTGGGCGAGTACACCGACGTACCCGCCGGTGACATCGGCGTCGGCGGCCGGGAGATCGGCTATCTCTTCGGCCAGTACAAGCGGATCACCAACCGCTACGAGTCCGGCGTGCTCACCGGAAAGGGCCTCGGCTGGGGAGGCGCACAGGCCCGCACCGAGGCGACCGGCTACGGCTGCGTCCTGTTCACCGCCGAGATGCTGCGCGTCCGCGGGGAGTCCCTGGACGGCCAGCGCATCTCGGTGTCCGGCTCCGGCAACGTGGCCATCTACGCCATCGAGAAGGCCCAGCAGCTCGGCGCGACCGTCGTGACCTGCTCGGACTCGGGCGGTTACGTCGTCGACGAGAAGGGCATCGACCTCGACCTGCTCAAGGAGATCAAGGAGACGGGCCGCGGCCGGATCTCCGAGTACGCCGAGCGGCGCGGCGAGCACGTGCGGTACGTCGAGGGCACCGGCGTCTGGAGCGTCCCCGTGGACGTCGCCCTGCCCTGCGCCACCCAGAACGAACTCCACGAGGCCGACGCGCTCGCCCTCGTACGCAACGGGGTCAAGGCGGTGGCCGAGGGCGCCAACATGCCCACCACCCCCGAGGCCGTCCACGTCTTCCAGGAGGCGGGCGTCGCCTTCGCCCCCGGCAAGGCGGCCAACGCGGGCGGAGTGGCCACCAGCGCCCTGGAGATGCAGCAGAACGCGTCCCGCGACTCGTGGACCTTCGCCCACACGGAGGAGCGCCTCGCGCAGATCATGCGCCACATCCACGACTCCTGCCACACGACGGCCGAGAAGTACGGCAGCCCGGGCAACTACGTGGTCGGCGCGAACATCGCGGGCTTCGAGATCGTCGCGGAGGCCATGCTGGCGCAGGGCCTGATCTGACCCTGCCGCACCGGGGCCCGGGGGAGACCCCGTGGCCCCGGGGTGCCGGTAGCACTCCGTGTAGCCCGTGTCCGCCACCGGCACCATGGCGAGGACCGCGATGAGCGGCAGCGAGAACCTGACACGGGGGGCGGCGAACAGCCCCCGGCCCCCACAGCACCGGCCGTCGTCGCCCGGTCCCCCCACCCCTCGGCGCCTCGGCAGGTGCGCCGCACACGAACGTCACGCGGACGCCGGAGCCTCGTCGGTCCGCACGGCTTCGAGCGCTTCACGACGCGTCCGCTCGGCCCCCCAGGCGCCGAGCGGCCCCAGGGCCTGATTGAGCGTGCGCCCCTGCTCGGTGAGGGAGTACTCCACCCGCGGTGGCACCTCGGCGTACACCTTCCGGTGCACGAGACCGTCCTCCTCCATCTCACGCAGATGCTGCGTCAGCATCTTCTCGCTCACACCCGGAAGACCGCGGCGCAGCTCGGCGAAGCGACGTACGTGATGGGTGTCGAGCTCCCAGAGGATCAGTCCCTTCCACTTGCCGCTCACCACGTCGAGAGCGGCGTCGATGCCACAGATGTAGGGCCCGCGCCGAGGAGCCTTGGCCATTCGTCGTCCCCTTACTCAAAGGTAAGTACCGCAGTAGTTAGTGGGTACTTCCGAGAGTAGTGACGTGTCCCGAGCATGGAGGGGTGAACGGACAACAGAACCTCACCACCAGGCAGTACAGCGGCGTCACCGTGATCGGACTCGGCCCGATGGGCCAGGCGATGACCCGCACACTCCTCACCGCGGGCCACCCGGTCACCGTCTGGAACCGCACCGCCGGCCGGGCCGACGGCGTCGTCGAGGACGGCGCGACGCTCGCGGCGACACCCCGCGACGCGGTCGAGGCGAGCGACCTCGTGCTCCTCAGCCTCACCGACTACCGGGCGATGTACGACGTCCTGGACGGCGCGGCCGCGTCACTCGCCGGGCGGACCCTGGTCAACCTGAGCTCGGACACCCCCGAGCGCACACGCGAGGCGGCGGCGTGGGCGGCGGACCACGGGGCCGCCTTCCTCACCGGAGGCGTGATGGTCCCCGCGCCGATGGTCGGCACCGACGCCGCCCACGTCTACTACAGCGGCCCCGAAGGGGTGATGCGAACCCGTACGGAGACCCTCGCGCCGCTCGGCACACCCCGATACCTGGGCGAGGACCCGGGCCTCGCCCAGCTGATGTACCAGGCCCAACTCACCGTCTTCCTGACCACCCTGTCCGGCCTTATGCAGGCCACCGCGATGCTGGGCGCCGCCGGGATGAAGGCCGCGGAAGCGCTCCCGGAGCTGCTCTCCAGCGCCGATTCGACCGCCGACATCCTGAGGGCGGGCGAAGAGGACCCCGGCGCCGCGCTGGACGCCGGAGAGCATCCGGGCGACCTCAGCACGGTCACCATGATGGGAGCGACGTCCGACCACATCGTCGAGACCGCCATGTCGCTCGGGCTGGACCTCGCGCTCCCACGGGCCGTGCAGGCCCACTACCGGCGCGCGATCGACGACGGACGCGGCGGCGACAACTGGACGCGCATCATCGACGGCATCCGGTCACCACGTCGACCGGACGAGGTAGGGGACCGCGGCCTCGGGGACCGTTGACGGCCGCGGGACACAGGGGCCTCTGGGCCTCGGGGACTTCGACTCCGGGGACTCCGGGGACTCCGGGGACGTCGGGCAAGGCCGTTCTGCCGACAGCGGATACGCCCGGCGCGGAGAGCGAACCTCTCCCGCGCCGGGCACACCCCTCCTAGGCTCGGACGATGAGCAGCCACACGCCGGACCGCGCCCGTGCCATCCCCCTGCGCCCCGTCCCCGCGCCGCCGGACAGGGAGCCCCTCTGGCGGGACGTCGTGGGTGGCGTCCTGCGCCGCGAGCGCACCGGCCGGCAGCGGACGCTCAAGGACGTGGCCGAGGCCGCGCGGATCTCCGTCCCGTATCTCTCCGAGGTCGAACGCGGGCGCAAGGAGGCCTCGTCCGAGGTGCTCGCGGCGGCGGCCCGTTCGCTCGGTCTGGGACTGGCCGACGTGCTCTCCCTGGCCCAGGACGAGCTCACCCGGCGGAGCGCGCCCTCCCGTACGTCCGCGGCCCGGATGCCCAGGGGAGCGGTGCGGCTGGCAGCCTGACCCCACGTCCGGGCGGGCCGGGCGGTCACTACTTCAGCGTGACCGCGTCACCGGTGGAGACGACCTTCATGGTCGTCGTCGTACCGAGGAACGCCCAGCGCCAGCCGCCCGACGCGGACGCCTTCACGGTCGTCCGGAGATGGCCCTTGCTGTCCGTGGTCGCCGTCTTGACCGTGTGGTACGAACCGCCGGGCTTCTTGTACTGCAGCTTCACCACCTGCCCGGTGAACGCGTGGTACTTGAGATCCGTCCAGTTGGCCCGCGACAGCTTGCCGGTGACGGTGAGCGTGCCGCCCTTCTTCACCGGCTCCGGCGCCGCGTCCGTCGTCAGGGTCGCGGCGCGCTTCATCCTGAAGGTGGCGATGCGGTCGGAGATCCAGTAGTCCTTGTCGTTCGCCCGCACCGTGGCGTTGACCTGCCAGGTCCCGGCCACCGCGTTGGCGTCCCAGCCCTTGTTGCCGCTGCCGTACGAGTCGATCCACGACGGGTCGAACTCCATCGTCGCCGTACACACGGACGTGGTCGAGCTGCTCTTCCTGCACGACGTGCCCAGGTACGACACCGGGCCGTGGCCGTTGGTCGCGTTGAAGGCGGACACGTGCGCCACGTCCTTCACCCCCGAGTCGTCCTTGACCGTCATGACGATCGGGAACCGCTTCACGTTCTTGACGCCGACGATCACACTGCCGCCCGCGTTCACGACGGTCTTCACGACCCGGATGTCGCCCCGGCCCTCCGCGTGTGCGGCCGGTGCCACCACCACCGCGGTGCCCACAGCCCCCACCGCCGCGAGTACGGCTATTCCCCTGCGCATGTCCCACCCCTGTTGTCCCTCCGCCCGCAGTCGGGCGGGGGGACAGAGTAGCGACCGGGGGGACTTGCCGCTCCGCCCGTCCCCATGCCGCCCGGACGGCCTGCCGGGTGCGGCCTCAAGGCGTAGCGCCGGGTGCCCGAAGTACTCGGGAGAGTTCGTGAACGCCGGTGAATTCGCCGATGGCGACCGCGTCCCGCACCCCGACGCTTGTCGGGTCAGGCACCGCATCCGCCGCATCCCCGTCAGGAGTGCTCCATGCCTCGTCGTTCACCCCGCCGCCTTCTCGGTGCCCTCGCGGCCGTCGCGGTCGCGTTCTCCCTGTTCTCCCCGGCTTCGACGGCCGGCGCGGCCCCGACCGCGACGACCACCGCCGCACCGGCGTCGCAGTCCGCCGACACGACCGTCCAGCCCCTGTCGACGAGCACGCCGGTCGTCTTCGTCCACGGCTACACCGGCAACGCCTCGAACTGGGTCACCGCCATGAGCGTCTTCCGGCTCAACGGCTGGTCCAGCTCCAAGCTCTTCGCGTACGAGTACAACTCCTACGGCAACAACATCACCAACGCGCAGGGCCTCGCGTCCTTCGTCGACAACGTGAAGTCACGGACCGGCGCGAGCAAGGTCGCGATCGTCAACCACTCGATGGGCGGCCTCGTCAGCCAGTACTACCTGAAGGTGCTGGGCGGGAACACCAGCGTCAGCCACCTCGCCTCGATCGCGGGGGCGAACCACGGGACCACGTTCGCCGGCGCCTGCCTGATCTACACGACCTGCCGGCAGATGTACCCGGGCTCCTCGTTCATCTCGCAGATCACCTCGGGCGACGAGACCCCCGGTGACACGAAGTACGCCACCTGGTACTCGGCGTGCGACGGCGTCATCCTCCCGTACACCAGCACCAGGCTGAGCGGTGCGACGAACAACGACGTGGCCTGCCAGACCCACATCGGATACCTGGCGGACACGATCGTGCTGGGCCGGATCGCGCGCTTCGTCGCCTCCTGAACCGGACGCGCCCCGTCCCCGGCACCGGGGTGCCGGGGACGGGGCGCGTCGTGCGCGCGGACCCGGGGGAGCCTCAGGCCCCCGGCGCCGGCGCGATGCCCGTCGGGCAGGCACGGCCCCAGTTGGTCTCGGAGGGGGATTCCAGGGTGGCCCCCGTGCCGCCGATGCCGCAGTAGCCGTCGGGGTTCTTGTCGAGGTACTGCTGGTGGTACCCCTCGGCGGGCCAGAAGGTGCGGCCCTCGGCGGGGAGGATCTCCGTGGTGATCGTGCCGAGGCCGGCGCCCGTCAGCACCCGCTGGTACGCCTCACGGGAGGCCTCCGCTGCCTCCGCCTGCGCGGGCGAGTGGGTGTGGATCGCCGAGCGGTACTGCGTGCCGACGTCGTTGCCCTGGCGGAAGCCCTGGGTCGGGTTGTGGGACTCCCAGAAGAGCTTCAGGAGCTCCGCGTAGCTCACGACCCGCGGGTCGAAGACGACGCGGACCGCCTCCGTGTGGCCGGTCCGGCCCGAGCAGGTCTCGTCGTACGACGGGTTCTCGGTGTAACCGCCCTGGTAGCCGACCAGGGTCGTCCAGACGCCCTCCGTCTGCCAGAACTTGCGCTCGGCGCCCCAGAAACAGCCCAGCGCGAAGTCGGCGACCTCCAGGCCCTCCGGGTACGGGCCGGTCAGCGGGTTACCGAGGACCGTGTGGTGGGACGGCACCGAGAATTCGGGGGTGGGGCGGCCGCGCAGGGCCTCCTCCGGGGTGGGGAGCTGCGGGGTGCGGTGGGTCAGGAACATGCGTGGGCTCCTCCGGGGTCGGGGTTCGCTCCGTACAACGCCGCGGGGGCGCCGTGGATTCCGTGGTCTCCGGCTGCGGGAGCGCCTGAGCCGCCGGGGCGGCTCAGGCCGCCGGGGCCGGAGGATCGCGGCGCTCGTCGCCCTCACGGTCCCGGCCCGCGGACGACTCGTAGGAGGCCATGTAAGCGGCAGTCTTCCTGCGCGCCCGCAGCCAGAACCAGACCGCGAGGGCTATCAGGATCAGCGGAATCAGTCGTGCCATGGTGTGTGCCGGTCCAATCCGGGAGGGTGCGGGCGTGCCGGGTCAGTGGAGCAGTGTCGCGGGGGTGCCGCCGTTCGACTCGTACCCGGCGACGGCCAGCGCCCGGTACACCGTGTACTCGGCGGCCGGGTCGGGGTTCTGGGTCCAGGGCAGCGCGCCCACGTGCCCGTCGATGTGGACGAGCTGGTGCATCGCCTCGGACCAGCGTTCCATGCGGACGAGGAAGAGGACCAGCAGGTGTCGGACGTGGGCGAGCACGGGGTCGTCCGAGCGGGCCGCGTGCACAGCGAACATCGCACCCTCGACCGCCTTCGTCACGACGACGCCTCGGTAGAAGCCCTGCACCATATTGACCTCGGGCAGGTGCTCGTAGACCGCGAACAGCGGCAGCGCGGCGAGCAGCGAGCCCTGCGGGGCGCGGGCGGCGGCCGTCGTCGCGAAGCGCTCGGCCTCCTCGCGGGAGCCGTGCCACTTCTCGCACCAGAAGTGCAGGGCGGCGATGTGCGCGCCCATGTGTGCCGGGGCGCGGTCGATGATCTTCGCCCAGAGCTGGTCGAACTCCTCGTGGGAGTAACCCAGTCCACGCGCGACGGCCAGCTCCACGATGTACGGGACGGGGTCGCCCGGAGCCAGCAGGGCAGCCTCGCCGCAGACCGTGCGGGCCTCCTCCAGGATGATCCGGAAGTCGTCGGTGCCCACGGTGCCGGTCCGCCACGCCTGCTGCACCAGGAACTCCGCGTGCACCGCCGCCGCACCCGCGTCCTTCGGGGCCTCGGCCCGCCACGTCCTCAGCCACGCCCCACCGGCACCGGGCCGCTGCGCCAGTTCCAGGGAGGCCGCACCGGCGAACGCCTGCACCCGCTGCCAGCGGACCTCACTCTCCTTGGGAGTGCCCGCGAGCAGTTGGGAGGCGGCCTTCCAGCTCTGGGTGCCCTGGACGACGTCGAGGACGTCGAGCAGGTCCTGGTCGGGCCCGGGCATCCGGACGTCCAGCTCCTCCTGGCGCGCGAAACCGTACGTGTCGGGGTCGGCGGCGTCGGGTGAACCGGGCGCGACCTGGCGGATACCGCCACGGCGCCGCGCCATGATCGGCCCCACGACGGCCACGAGCATGCACAGGGCGAGCAGGAACCACAGAATCTCCATGCGGTCCATTGTCCCCGGACGGGCAGTCGGGCGGCGAGTGGCCTCTGACACCCCTCCCGACGAACTACGCTCGGGCCCCATGAGCGACCAGCACAGCTTCGAGACCCTTGCGATCCACGCCGGCAACACGGCGGATCCCCTCACCGGCGCCGTGGTCCCGCCGATCTACCAGGTGTCCACGTACAAGCAGGACGGCGTCGGCGGACTGCGTGGCGGCTACGAGTACAGCCGCAGCGCCAATCCCACCCGCACCGCACTGGAGGAGAACCTGGCGGCACTGGAGGGCGGTCGCCGCGGGCTCGCCTTCGCGTCGGGACTCGCCGCCGAGGACTGCCTCCTGCGCACGCTGCTGACGCCCGGCGACCACGTGGTCATCCCGAACGACGCCTACGGAGGCACGTTCAGGCTGTTCGCGAAGGTCGCCTCGCGCTGGGGCGTGGAGTTCTCGGTCGCCGACACCTCGGACGTGAACGCGGTGCGTGCCGCGCTCACCCCGCGTACGAAGGCGATCTGGGTGGAGACACCCTCGAACCCGCTGCTCGGCATCACCGACATCGCGGCCGTCGCCGGAGTGGCCCGGCAGGCGGGCGCGCGCCTCGTCGTCGACAACACCTTCGCCAGCCCCTACCTCCAGCAGCCGCTCGCGCTCGGCGCGGACGTCGTGGTGCACTCCACCACCAAGTACATGGGCGGGCACTCTGACGTCGTCGGCGGCGCGCTCGTCACCGGCGACCCGGAGCTGGCCGAGGAACTGGCGTACCACCAGAACGCGATGGGCGCGGTGGCCGGGCCCTTCGACGCATGGCTGGTGCTGCGCGGCATCAAGACCCTCGCGGTCCGCATGGACCGCCACGACGAGAACGCCACCAAGGTCGCCGACCTGCTGACCCGGCACCCCAAAGTGACCCAGGTCCTCTACCCGGGGCTGCCGGAGCACCCGGGCCACGAGGTCGCCGCCAAGCAGATGAAGGCGTTCGGCGGGATGGTGTCGTTCCGGGTCACGGGCGGGGAGGAGGCGGCCGTCGAGGTCTGCAACCGCGCGAAGCTCTTCACGCTCGGGGAGTCCCTCGGCGGCGTCGAGTCGCTCCTGGAGCACCCGGGCAGGATGACGCACGCCTCCGCGGCGGGCTCCCCGCTCGAGGTGCCGGCCGACCTGGTCCGGCTGTCCGTGGGCATCGAGAACGCCGACGACCTGCTGGCCGACCTGACGCAGGCCCTCGGCTGACACGCCGCCGCCCGGCGGCCGGATTCCGGCTGCCGGGCGGCGGTACCGCGGTCAGACAGCGACCTTCTCGTCCTCCAGCGAGGCCCGGATCTGCTCACGCATCTCCGGGCTGTCCGTGTGCTCGTGGACCGAGACCGCGTGTTCGGCGGCGGCCCGGACGACTTCGTCCTCCTCACCGGAAATGGTGAGTGAGCAGTTCGAGACGCTCGGATACTTCCGGCAGTCGGCGATCTTCCGTGTCATGACGGCCTCCTCGACTAGCGAGTGCACGCCCTTCCAGGGTAGATCCGAACAGCGGGACGTACAGGCCGGGACGAACCCCGTCAGCTCTCCTGCGTCGGCTGGCCCGTCCACTGCCGGGCCGCCAGTGAGCCGTTGAACCGGGTCAGCAGGGCGCAGAAGGTGTCACGCTCCTCCTCGGTCCACCCGTCGGTCACCCGGTGCATCAGCTCACGGCGCGAGGCGCGGACCTCCTCCAGGCGGGCCTGGCCGCGCGGCGAGAGCTGCAGCACGACGGCGCGCCCGTCCTCCGGGTGCGAGGTGCGCTTGACCAGACCGGTGTCGACGAGCGGCGCGACCTGCCGGGTCACGGTCGACGAGTCGATGCCCATCCCCGCGGCCAGGGCCTTGACGCCCATGGGGCCTTCCACGTCGAGCCGGTTGAGCAGCAGGTAGGCCGCCCGGTCCATCGAGTTGCGGACCTGGCCGACACCACCGAGGCGGGTCTGCTCGGCACGGCGGGCGAAGACGGCCACCTGGTGCTGGAGTGCGTCGAGAAGGTGGTCCGTTCCCGGATGTCCGGGGGCCGCGCCCCCGGAAGGAGACGCAGCAGTCGTCATGTCCTGAGGGGGCATGGCCGGGGGCTCTCTTCGTGCGGTGTCGGATAGTGGGGGACAGAGTACGCGGCCACGGGGCAACGTGTACCAGCGCTGCACAAACCTGTGGACACCACCGCAGGCCACCATGAGATGCGAGGGCCCCGACCGCTTTGAGCTGCAAGACTTGCTGACATGACCTTCCGTACGTCAGGCCCCTTCCCTCCGCTGATCCTCGACGACGTCCGAGGGGCGCAGAAGATGCTGTCCGGGGTGGCCAGAACGACCGGCATGGAGGGCAGCCGCCACCTCAGCTCCCTCGTCGGTGCGCCGGTCCACTTCAAGTGCGAGAACCTGCAGCGCACCGGTTCGTTCAAACTGCGTGGCGCGTACGTACGGATCGCCGGTCTCAGCCCCGTCGAACGGGCGGCCGGGGTGGTGGCCGCGAGTGCCGGAAACCATGCGCAGGGTGTCGCACTCGCGTCTTCGCTGCTCGGCGTACGCTCCACGGTCTTCATGCCCGTCGGCGCACCCCTGCCGAAGGTCGCGGCGACCCGGGAGTACGGGGCTGAGGTCAGGCTGCAGGGACAGGTCGTCGACGAGACGCTCGCCGCCGCCCAGGAGCACGCCGAGGAGACCGGCGCCGTCTTCATCCACCCCTTCGACCACCCGGACATCATCGCGGGGCAGGGCACCGTGGGCCTGGAGATCCTCGAACAGTGCCCCGAGGTCCGCACGATCGTCGTCGGCGTCGGCGGGGGCGGTCTCGCCGCGGGGATCGCGGTCGCGGTGAAGGCGCTCCGGCCCGACGTGCGGATCGTCGGTGTCCAGGCGGCGGGCGCGGCCGCCTACCCGCCCTCGCTGTCCGCCGGGCACCCGGTGGCGCTCGACTCGGTACAGACCATGGCCGACGGGATCAAGGTGGGCCGGCCCGGCGACCTCACCTTCCCGCTGATCCAGGAGCTGGTGGACGAGGTCCGCACGGTCTCCGAGGACGAGCTCTCCAGCGCGCTGCTGCTGTGCCTGGAGCGGGCGAAGATGGTCGTCGAGCCGGCCGGGGCGAGCCCGGTCGCGGCACTCCTGAGCGATCCGGGGGCGTTCCGGGGACCCGTCGTCGCCGTGCTGTCGGGCGGCAACGTGGACCCCCTGCTCATGCAGCGCGTCCTGACGCACGGCATGGTCGCGGCGGGCCGCTACCTGAGTCTGCGGCTGCGGCTCAGCGACCGGCCGGGGGCGCTGGCCGCGATGCTCGCCACCCTGTCCGTCGCCGACGCCAACGTGCTCGACATCAGCCACGTCCGGACCGATCCCCGGCTCGGTCTCACCGAGGCGGAGGTGGAACTCCAGCTCGAGACCAAGGGGCCCGCGCACTGCGAGGAGGTCGCCGCCGCACTGCGCGCGGCGGGCTACCTGGTGCGGGCCTGAGCGCCCGCCCCCTCCCGCGAAAACCCGTTGTGGGTCGCGATGTATCGCGTTACCGTGCATCGCCGAACACTCCTGTGTTCCCGCCCGTGAGGGTCCGGGAACCCTACGATCCGCTCAGGAACGTACGCGAGAGCAACTGGGGGAATCCCGTATGCCAGGCGCCATCTACGCCGAAGGCCTGGTGAAGACCTTCGGCGATGTACGAGCACTGGGCGGCGTCGATCTCGACGTGCCCGAAGGCACCGTCCTCGGCCTGCTGGGGCCCAACGGCGCCGGCAAGACGACTGCCGTCCGTGTGCTGACGACCCTGCTCCGGCCGGACAGCGGCCGGGCCGTCGTCGCGGGCATCGACGTCCTGAAGAATCCCGACGAGGTACGCCGCTCGATCGGCCTCTCCGGCCAGTTCGCGGCCGTCGACGAATACCTCACCGGCCGCGAGAACCTGCAGATGGTCGGGCAGCTCTACCAGATGAGCTCGCGCGACGCGAAGAAGCGGGCCGGGGAGCTCCTGGAGAAGTTCAACCTGGCCGATGCCGCCGACCGCATCGCGAAGACGTACTCCGGGGGCATGCGCCGCCGCCTCGACCTGGCGGCGGCGCTCGTCGTCTCCCCGCCGGTGATGTTCATGGACGAGCCCACCACCGGGCTCGACCCGCGCAACCGGCAGCAGCTGTGGGAGGTCATCGAGGAGCTCGTCGCGGGCGGTACGACACTGCTGCTGACCACGCAGTACCTGGAGGAGGCAGACCACCTCGCCCACGACATCTGCGTCATCGACCACGGCAAGGTCATCGCCCGCGGCACCTCCGACGCGCTCAAGGCCCGCACCGGCGGGGAGCGCGTCGAGGTCGTCGTCCACCAGCCCGACCAGATCGAACCGGCCCGCTCGGTGCTCGCCACGTACGGCAAGGGCGAGATCTCCGTCGCCGAACACACCCGCAAGCTGACCGTCCCCGTCACCGGCGGGGCCAAGCTGCTCGCCGAGGTCATCCGCGACCTCGACACCCGGGGCGTGGAGATCGACGACATCGGCCTGCGCCGCCCCACCCTCGACGACGTCTTCATCTCGCTCACCGGCCACGCCGCCGAACTGGAGAAGAACGGCGGCACCCCATCGACCGAGGCCGCACAGGGCCGGAAGGAGGGCGTGCGGTGAGCGCCGTCACGGACACACCGAAGCCCGTGTCCCTCAGGTCCAGAGGGGCGATCAGCCGGTCGGTGGCCGACTCCCTCGTCGTCGCCCGCCGAAACCTCATCCGTATGAGCAGGATTCCGGAGATGGTCCTGTTCGGGCTCATCCAGCCGGTCATGTTCGTCGTGCTGTTCAGCTACGTCTTCGGCGGGTCACTCGTCGTCGGCGGCTCGACCAGCGCCGCCGGGTACCGCGAGTTCCTGATGGCCGGGATCTTCGCCCAGACCGTCACCTTCGCCACCGCCGGCGCGGGCGCGGGCATCGCGGACGACATGCACAAGGGACTGATCGACCGGTTCCGGTCGCTGCCCATGGCACGTGGTGCGGTGCTCACCGGCCGGACGCTCGCCGACCTCGTCCAGACCACGCTCACCGTCATCGTGCTCACGATCGTCGCCCTGCTCGTCGGCTGGCGCATCCACGAGGGCGTTCCGAAGGCCCTGGCGGCCTTCGTCCTCCTGCTCCTGCTCGGCTACGCCTTCTCCTGGATCGGCGCGCTGATCGGGCTGTCCGTACGCACCCCGGAGGCGGCCACCTCGGGCGGTCTCATCTGGCTGTTCCCCGTCACGTTCATCTCGAACGCCTTCGTGCCCACCGAGAACATGGCGGGCTGGCTCCAGCCGATCGCCGAATGGAACCCGTTCAGCGCGACGGTGCAGGCGTGCCGCGAGCTGTTCGGGAACCCCGGCGTCTCCCCGTCCGACGCGTGGCCCATGCAGCATCCCGTCTGGGCCTCGATCCTCTGGTCGGTGGTGATCATCGCCGTGTTCCGGACGCTGGCCGTCCGCAAGTACCGCCAGGCGGCTGCCGGATAGCCGGCTCCGGCGACCGCGCCCGACGACGCGCAGGAGCCCCGGCCGCCCATGCGGCCGGGGCTCCCCGCGGTCTCCTGGGGGTCAGCCCTGGTAGGGCTTCGCCGAAACGATCTTCACCGTTGCCTTCTTGCCGTTCGGCAGCTCGTACTCCGCGTCCTCGCCCATCCGCTTGCCGTTCACGCCCGTGCCGAGCGGGGACTGGGGGGAGTAGGTCTCGATGTCGGTGCTCGCGTACTCGCGGGAGGCGAGCAGGAAGGTGACCGTGTCGTCCGGGTCGCCGTCGAAGGCGATGGTCACGACCATGCCGGGCTCGACCACGCCGTCGTCGGCCGGGGCCTCGCCGACCTTCGCGTGCTCCAGGAGCTGGGTCAGCTGACGGACCCGGAGCTCCATCTTGCCCTGCTCCTCCTTGGCCGCGTGGTAGCCGCCGTTCTCGCGGAGGTCACCCTCCTCGCGGGCCGCCGCGATCTTGACGGAGATCTCCGTGCGCGCGGGACCAGACAGGTACTCCAGCTCGGCCTTGAGCTGGTTGTACGCCTCCGGCGTGAGCCAGGTGACGTTATCGCTGGTCTGGGTCACAGGGTGCTCCTCGTCGGTGCTGGGAATACAAAGCAACGCCCTACCCCAAGCATGCGCTGCCACGGGTGGGCGAAACCACGAGCCTAACAATTCCGCGCGAAAAGGGGGAGAAGGTAAAACGTCACGGGCGAATCCGCGCAGGTCGGCCCGGGATCGCGGGGGTCAGGGGCGGCGCGCGCCCCTCGGCGCCGTCAGCCGGCGGACGTGCACGCCGTCAGCTCGACGGCGGTCGCCCTGGAGGTGGTGCGCAGGGAGACGATCTCGTCGATCCGCTCGGTGCGCCCGTCGAACCGGAAGTCCGCCCGCCCGACCTCCCCGCCGTCCTCGCTCAGGGCGCGGAGCGTGCAGTGGCCGTCGGCGTCCCGGTCCTTGCGGACCTCGAGGTGGGCCTCCGCGCGGCTGTCCGAGACGATTCGGGACTTGATGAGCTCGCCGCTGACGTCCTGGCCCGCCACGTAGTCGTAACCGAACCAGCCGATCATGGCGAGGAAGGCGACGCCCAGCACCGAGCCGATGATCTTCAGCTTGCGGTCCGCGCGTTGATCCTGCGACCGGCCGTAGCGCCCCTCGGGCAAGGCCTCGCGCACCGCTGCCATGATCGTTCCTCCCGTACCGGGGATCGAGGAATTTTCCACCCCCCGGTTCAGTCACTATAGAAGCCGACCACCACGACCAATCACTGAGGACCGAGTCTTGACCGAGCAGCTGAGACTGATGGCCGTTCACGCCCACCCCGACGACGAGTCGAGCAAGGGCGCGGCCACCATGGCCAAGTACGTGTCCGAGGGGGTGGACGTCCTGGTCGTCACCTGCACAGGGGGTGAGCGGGGCTCCATCCTCAACCCGAAGCTCCAGGGGGACGCGTACATCGAGGCCAACATCCACGAGGTGCGCAAGAAGGAGATGGACGAGGCCCGGGAGATCCTGGGCGTCGAGCAGGCGTGGCTCGGCTTCGTCGACTCGGGTCTGCCCGAGGGCGACCCGCTGCCTCCGCTGCCCGAGGGCTGCTTCGCACTGGAGGACGACGAGACGGCGGCGGGGCGTCTCGTCGCGAAGATCCGCGCGTTCCGGCCGCAGGTGATCACCACCTACGACGAGAACGGCGGCTACCCGCACCCCGACCACATCAAGACCCACACGATCTCGATGATCGCGTTCGACGGCGCCGCGGACACCGAGAGGTTCCCCGAGACGGAGTTCGGCCCGGCCTGGCAGCCGCAGAAGCTCTACTACAACCAGGGCTTCAACAAGCCGCGCACGGTCGCCCTGCACGAGGCCCTCCTCGCCCGCGGACTGGAGTCCCCGTACGGCGACTGGCTGGAGCGCTGGAAGGAGTTCGAGCGCGCCGAACGCACGCTGACCACGCACATCCCGTGCGACGACTTCTTCGAGATCCGCGACAAGGCGCTCATCGCGCACGCGACGCAGATCGATCCGGACGGCGGCTGGTTCCGCGTGCCGATGGACATCCAGCGCGAGGTCTGGCCGACCGAGGAGTACGAGCTGGCCAAGTCGTCGGTCGCCACATCCCTCCCCGAGAGCGACCTCTTCGCGGGCATCCGCGACAATGCCTGATATGTACGCGACCCAGGCACTGACGCAGCTCGTCCCGTTCGCCGCCGATGAGCTCGACAAGAACAAGGTGACTCCCGGCGTCCTCGGCTTCCTCGTCTTCGCGGCGCTGGCCGTGGGGGTGTGGTTCCTGATGAAGTCGATGAACCGCCACATGGGCAGGGTCGACTTCGAGGAGGCCCCGGACCCGGCGGCACAGCCCGCGGGCTCCGGGGGGAAGGCGGAGGCGGCGGTCGCCGGCTCCGGCACGCCGACGAAGACGCCGGCCCCGGACAAGGGCTGACGCGGCGGGGCCGGGCGGCCCGAACGGCCGCCCCGCCCGCCGGCCGCCCCGCCCGCTGCGACGACGCCCTCGGGGCCTCCCTCAGGGCCGTACGCCCACCGGTACCCCCATCACCTCGCGGGCGTGCCGGGACGGCGTCAGACCGAGGCGCCAGGCCTGCCAGCCGTCGTCCAGGTCGACCCCGCGGTTCAGGACCACCCGGAACGCCTCCGCGCAGTCCTCCAGCTTCGCGTCCCGCAGCGGGTGCGCGGCTGCCAGCAGGTCCGCGAGCTCCTGCTGGGCCACCGCCGTCCCCACCTCGCTGCCGCCCGGCGAGGCGTACGGCAGCAGCGTGCACCGCAGGAACGCCGCCCAGTCGCCGCCCCGGACGTCGCCGTACGAGGCGAACAGCGTGATCGCCTCGCCGCAGAGGTCCAGCGCCTGCGCCGCGCGGTTGTTCCCGCCGTCGACCAGCGCCAGCTCCAGGCAGGTCCATGCCTCGCCGTGGGCCACCCCGATCCGCCTGAAGTCGGCGCGGGCGTCCACCAGGAGCTGCCGGGCGAAACCGGAGTTGCGCAGGTTGCCCGTCTGCGCCGCCCGCTGGTCGCGGGTGACGCGCCCCGAGTGGTGCCGGGCGCACGCCAGGCCGTAGACGTCCCGCATCCGGGAGAACATCGTGCGGGCCCGTTCCAGCTCCCGCACCGCCTGGTCGGTGTCGCCGTCCTCCTCCAGCGCCTGCCCCAGGTAGTAGCGCGTCCAGGCCTCGCCCCGGGCGTCCTCGTTGCCCCGGTGCCGGGCGAGGGCCGCGCGCAGCTGCTCCACCGCGGGGGCGGGGTCACCCTCCAGCAGCCGGGCACGGGCCAGCTGGGTCAGGGCCCAGGCCTCCCCGCGCTCGTCGCGGGTGCGGCCGTACAGGTCCAGCGCGGTGGACAGCTCCTCCTCGGCCCGGGCGACCTCGCCCATGCGCAGGCAGACCTGGCCGAGCTGGAAGTGCGACCAGGCCTCGCCGTGCAGCGACTCGCCCTCGCGGTGCAGGGCCAGCGCCGTGTCCAGCAGGGTCAGGGCCTCGGCCAGGTTGGCCCGGTCGCGTTCGACGGCGGCCAGGGCGTGCAGGGACCAGGCACGGTCCTCGGCCTGCTCCGGCGAGGACTGCAGGGCGAGCGCCTCCCGCAGCCGTGCGGACGCCTCCGTCAGATTGCCCTGGTGGTGCAGGGTGATGCCGAGCGAGCAGAGCGCGAGGGCCGCGCCCGCGTCGTTGTTCGCCTCGCGGTAGAGGCCGACGACGGAGGACAGCGTGGTGCGGGCCTTGTCGAGCTCGCCGAGCTGCCGGGCCGCGATGCCCGTACGCCACTGGACCGACCGCTCCAGGAGCCCCTGGTCGACGGCCTGCGTCAGCTCGCTGATCTCACCCAGCCGGTAGAGGTCGCCGCGCAGCAGGCAGTAGTCGCACAGGGCGCCCAGCAGATGGAGCACGGCCCGCTGGTCGACGCCCTCGGTGTGCCGCAGCGCCGAGGTGATGAAGCTCGACTCGTCGTCCAGCCAGCGCAGGGCGGCGTCCAGCGAGCTGAAGCCGTGCGAGCCGAACTGACCCGCGCGGGTGGACATCTTGCCGTCCACCATGCGGATCACGGCGTCGGCGAGCTCCGCGTAGTTCTGGATCAGGCGTTCCTGCGCGGCCGTACGGTCGGCGGCGGGCTCCTCGTCGAGCAGCCGGGCCAGGGCGAAGTCCCGTACGAGGTCGTGCAGCCGGTAGCGCGCGCCCCGCACATGGACCAGGAGCCCGGCCCGGGCCAGGGACTCCAGCAGGCGGCCCGCCTCCTGCTCGTCGGAGGACAGCAGCGACGCCGCCGCCGCGGCACCCAGGCTGGCGCGTCCGGCGAGGGCGAGGCGGCGCAGCAGCCGGCGGGCCGGTTCGGGCTGATCGGTGTAGCGCAGCCACAGGGCCCGCTCGACGGGCCCGACCGGGCCGTACGCCCCGAGGGCCTCGGCGAGCTCGGACCGGGTACGCGCCCCGAGGGCGGAGCCCACGACGCGCAGGGCGAGCGGCAGTCCGCCGCACAGCTCGACGACGGCGTCCGTCGAGGGGTAGTCGTACGGGCCGCCCTCCTCGTCCTGGGCGGACTCGCGCAGCAGTTCCTCGGCGCCCGCCGCGTCCAGGCCGCCCACCGGCAGGTGGTGCACCCGCGCCGGGATGCCGGCGGGCAGTTCGAGGGGCTCGCGGGCGGTGACGAGGACGAGGCTGTCGGAGCGTTCGGGCAGGAGGGTGCGGATCTGGGCGGCGTCGGTGGCGTCGTCCAGGATGATCGTGACGGGCGTACCCGTCAGGTGCTGGTGGTAGAGCTCGCTCAGCCGCCGCACCTGTTGCTCGGCGGAGGACCTCTCCCGGAAGAGCAGCTGTTCGCGCGGAGCCCCCAGGCGGTTCAGCAGGTGCAGCAGGGCGTCCCGCGTCGGCAGGGGCGCCTCGCCTGCCACGTCGCCGCGCAGATCGACCACACACGCCCCGCGGAACTGGTCCTTGAGCGCGTGCGCGGCCCGTACGGCGAGCGCGGTGCGCCCGGAGCCCGGGGTGCCGTGCAGGACGACGACGGTCGGCCTGGTCTCGGTCGCGGCGCGGGCGGCGTGCACCCACCGGGCGATCTGCGCCAGTTCACCGCGGCGACCCGCGAACGGGCCGTCCACAGCGGGCAGATGACCGAAGGACTGTTCGAGGAGTGAGCGGGTGCGCGCGGCCGCGCTGCGGTCACCCCCGCGGAGTTGCGCCACCACGGACGCCCCGGCCTTCTTCTTCGGGGGGCGGGCGGAGGCGGTCAGCATCCGCTGCTGGTCGAGGAACGGGCGGATGCCCCGTGCCTCCAGGGCCGTCAGCCACTCCAGGCGCAGCTGTTCGGGGCCGCCCGGCTGGTTCCGTTCGCCCGCCCTGCGATGCGCCGCCGGCCAGTGCGAGGCGGTGACCCGAGCCATCGTCGCGGTCGTCCCCGCGACGGCGACGACCGCGCCCGCCCCCAGGGCGAGACCGGTCGCGGTGCCCAGCGCCAGATCCGCGCCGAAGGCCGCCGCGGCGGCAACTCCCGTCACCAGCAGTGGTGTTCCCAGTGTCGCTCTGCTGAATCGCGCGGACAGCGGCTGCTGGCCGGCCCCCGCGGCGTCCAGCGCCTGTGTGTAGGCGGCGTACTCGTCGGCCGCGCCCGACGCCATGGTGTCGAGCGAGCCCCGCGCGCGCGCGAGCAGCGCGCCGGAGTCGGTCCGGCCTCCCGTCCGCCGCGCCTCTTCCTCCACGGCACGTACCAACAGCCTTTCGGCTTCCGCCCGATGGCTGTCCCGCATGCGGCCCCCCTAGGTTCCGGCGACTTCGAATCCTCCGGCTGTCACAAGCATCCAGTGTCCTGCGTACGGGCCGTCAGCGCGAGGGAGCGGGGCGGACTCGGCAGAGCGAAGAGCACCTGCCTGCCCGGCCGCCCTCGCGTGCTCCGGCGCGGTCGCGAGGTCCGGTGCCCCGGCCGCCAGGACGGTCGGCCCTTCGTGGAGGGAGCGGCATGTGGTGGAGGGGTGGGATTGGACTTCCTCACAACGTCGATATCCCGGGCTGCCCTGGCTAGTGTGATGTGGTGCCGAGCGACGAAACCCCTGATCTGATCGTCGAGGTCACCGAGCAGCTCGAGGCCGAACACGTCGAGCTCGGCCGGCAGGCCGCCGCCGCGATCTTTTCGACGCTGCCGAGCTACACGGGCGTGGACGAGAAGTCGGTGCACGCCTCGGTCGGGAAGAACACCGCCCGCGCCATCGCCACGCTGGTCTCGCACAGCGCCCCCGAACCGGGAACCGGCGCCGAAGCGGCGATGACGACCAGTGAGCGGCTGCAGCAGGGAGTCCCGATCGAGGACATCATCCGCGGGTACCGGATCTCCCTGCGGGTGATCCACCATCGGTTCATCGAGCTCGCCAGCGCGAAGGCGATGCCGCCGGACCGGATCCTGGAGTACTCGAACCTGCTGTGGGAGGTCGGCGACTGGTTCACCGCCGGCGCCGCCGCCGAATACCGCGACCACGAGGTCCGCTCGGCGGTCCGGGATTCGGTGCGGCAGGTCGAGCTGTTCCGCGAGTTGCTCGCCGGCGGCCTGAACGAGCCGCAGATCCGGGCGGCGGCGGCCTCGCTGGCGCTCGAACCTTCGGCGCGCTACGCCGTGTTCCGGATGCACGGCCACGCGACGGCCGTCGACGCCGTCCGGGCCCGGATGGATGCGCTGACGCCGCGGCCGGAGCTCGTGACCGTGTCCGGGCGCAGTGGCTGGATCGGCCTCACGTCGGCGCCGGACACCCTGGCCGGGCTGCCGCACCTGGTGGCCGTCGGGCCCGCCGTCCCGCTGGATGAGCTGGCGGCGTCGGAGCGGATCGCCACCCGGATCCTCGACCTGGTCGTCGACGAGGCGCCCCGTGCGTACGCGCTGGAGGACGTGACCTGGCGGCTGGCCACGGTGGGCGAGCCGGCGGTCACGGCCCTTCTGGGTTCCCGGTACGTCGCGCCGGCGAGGGAACTGGGCGAGTTCGGTGAGCTGCTGCTCTCCACCGTCCGCGCTTTCCTCGCGGCTGATCTCAACATCATGCGGGCGTCCGGGGCACTGGCGGTGCACCCCAACACCACGCGCTACCGGCTGGCGCGCTACGAGGAGCTCGTCGGCGTGCGGCTCACCGCCACGAACACGATCATCGAGCTCGCCTGGGTCCTGGATCCCCTGGTGAGCGGGGAGGGCACCGGCTGATCCCGTTGGAGAATTCTCCAACGAGCTGGACGCGAGGTTAGCTGTCGGTCCGTAGGAATCACGACGTGGTGACTGCCACGCTACGGGGCATTCGCGTGACCGGTGACACATCTGGAGGTCCGGTCCTACGCTGCCCACGACGCGCGCTGGAGATCTCCCGTGACAGACAACACCGACGTCGCCCAGGACATCGACCTGGGGGAGGGCCGCACATTCGCCGGCATCTGGTGCGACCGGGTGGAGGCCACCCCGGGCGCCACTTTCCTGGTCTTCCGGGACGACACGGGCAACGTCCGCTCCTGGACCTACGGGCAGTTCGACGCCACGGTCGGGCACACGATGCAGGTCATGCTCGCCCGCGGCGTCACACCGGGCTCATCGGTCCACCTCGTGCTGGGCAGCAGCCCGGCCTTCCTGGCCTTCTGGCTGGCCTGCGCCCGGCTGGGCGCCTGGATGGTACCGGTCGACCCGGCTTCCAGCGAGCGTGACCTGCACCGGCAACTCGAGCGGGCCGGTCCACGCCTCGGGGTGTGCGCGAAGGCGCGGCGAGAGCCCTACGCCGCGGCAGCCGAGAGGGCCGGGCTCGACCAGGTGCTCGAACTCGACGAGACCGCGGTGGACGTCGACCTGCTCGCCGCGGAAGCCGCCGCTCTGCCGGCGCTCCCGCTGCCGGAACGCCCGAGGCCGGAGGACCGGATCGCGGCGATGTTCACCTCCGGCACCACGTCCCAGCCCAAGGGCGTCGTGCTCACCCAGGCCAACTACGCGACGCTGGCCCGGGTCATGTCGGCAGTGGCGAACCTGGAGGCACGGCACCGCTGGTTGGTGACGTTGCCGCTCTTCCACGCCAACGCCCAGTACTACTGCTTCACCCCGGCGATCGCCGTCGGTGCGAGCGTCGCCCTGACCGCGTCCTTCAGCGCCAGTGGATGGGTGAACAGCGCCCACGAGCTGCGGGCCACCCATGCCAGTCTCTTCGCCGCGCCGATCCGGATGATCCTCGCCCGCACCCCCGAGGACGCTCCCCGACTCGCGCTCGAGCACGTGTGGTTCGCGCAGAGCCTGGGGCAGGAACACCACCGCAGGTTCGCCGAGATCACCGGCGTCACGCCACGTCAGCTGTACGGCATGACGGAGACGGTCGCCATCGTGACCGCAGACGTCTCCGAGCCGCCGGCGCACGATGTCATCGGCCGGCCGGTACTCGACCGACGCGTACGGTTGGTCGACCTGGGCACCGGGGGCGAGACGGAGACCGGAAAGCCCGGCGTGATCCAGGTCGCCGGCCGCCGCGGCATCGACCTGTTCCGCGAGTACCTCGACGCCCCGGAGACCACCGGACGCTCTTTCAGCGGACCGATCGACGCCGACAGCACGGTCTGGTTCACCACCGGCGATCTCGCTACTCGCGACGAGACCGGCACGCTCCGCTTCGTCGGTCGCGCCGACGACGTGATCAAGGTGTCGGGCGAAAACGTCAGCCTCACCGAGGTCGAGGCCGTCCTCGCCCAGGCACCAGGCGTGCTCGAAGCCGCCGTCGTGGCGAAGCCGGACCCGGTCCGCGACGTCGTCCCCATCGCCTACCTGGTGCCGCGGGACGCGGCCGAGCCGCCGAGCACGGACGACCTGCGTGCCTGGGCCGAGCGCGAGCTCGCACCCGCGGCGCGGCCGCGGGAGTGGCACCTGATCGACGAACTCCCACGCACCAGCGTCGGCAAGGTGCGGCGCTTCGCCGTCACCGACCAGCCCACGTCCCAGCACTGAAGCCCACCGGCCCCCACCGTCCAGCCAGCGAGGACCACCATGCCCGACACCCACATCACCGTCGACCCGCGTCGGCGCCGCCGGGCCTTCCTCGGGGCCGTCACCGGCCACCTCATCGAGTGGTACGACTACGGCGTCTACGGCTTCGTCGCCCTCTACATCGGACAACTGTTCTTCCCGGCCGACAACGACACGAGCCAGCTGATGAGCAGCTTCGCCGTCTTCGCGCTGAGCTTCTTCATCCGGCCACTCGGTGGGCTCTTCTTCGGCCCGATGGCTGATCGCATAGGCCGCAAACAGACACTCCTCGTAGTCATGCTGCTGATGTTCACCTCGACGTTCGCCATCGGCCTGCTGCCGACGCACGCGGCGATCGGCATCGCCGCACCGTTGCTGCTGGTGCTCACCCGGTGCCTGCAGGGCTTCTCCGCCGGCGGTGAGATCGGTACGACCACCGCGTTCATCGCCGAGTACGCGGGCCCGGGACGTCGCGGCTACTCGACAAGCTGGCTGATGGTCACCGCCGTGCTCGGTCTGCTCCTCGGCGGCGTCGTGGCCAACGGCCTGATCGTGCTGCTGGGAGACGAGGCGATGCTGGCGTGGGGCTGGCGCGTCCCGTTCCTGGTCGCCGGGCCGCTCGGTCTGATCGCGCTCTACATCCGCCTGAAGCTCGAGGACAGCCCCGAGTTCCAGGCTCTGGCCGAGCGCGGCGAGAAGTCCGAGGCACCGATACGGGAGGCCTGGGCATGGAAGCGGGCGATCGCGTTGATCTTCTGCGTGATCACCCTGCACGCCTCGATCTTCTACCTGGTCGTCACCTACGCCTCCACCTACATGTCGACCGAGCTGGGCTTCAGCAGCAACGCCAAGTTCCTGTTGGCCATGATCGCCATGGCCGTGACCGCCGCGGTGATGCCGTTCGGCGGCATGTTCACCGACCGGTTCGGTCGGAAGTACTTCCTGCTCGTGGTCGGCCTGGCCGCCACCGGCGCGGTGATCTGGCTGTTCGAGTCCGCGCCGGGCGCGACCCCGGCGAGCTTCGCCGCACCGTTGCTGGCGGTCTCGGTCTGCCTGGGGCTGTACGCCTCCTCGACGTACGGCACCATGTGCGACCTGTTCCCGACCCGGGTGCGATCGACCGGCATCTCGCTGGCCTACAACGTTCCGGTGGCCCTGTTCGGAGGCAGTGCGCCGCTGATCTCGGCCTGGCTCATCGGGCGGACCGGGGACATCGCGTCACCGTGGTACTTCTACGTCGCCACCTGTGTCCTCTCACTGGTCGCGCTGGTCGTGCTCAAGCAGTCCGACTTCGACCGGGCGAATCAGCACAGCGTGACTCCGCCGTCGCCCTCCAGGACGGATCCGGTCGGGGAGGTGACGGCGTGACCCGCGGCCACTCCACCCCCGATGTCGTCATCGCCGGGTGGGGCCATACCCGTTCGGTAAGCACGAGGGCACGCTCGAGAGCGGCCTGATCATGCCGAGCGGCGACGTGCCGGTGAATGTCCCGGGCGGGCTGAAGATCAAGGGGCGCCCAGTCGGTGCGACCGGCGGACATGCCCCCCGGGGATCGCAGCCGGGTCGGGGTGTTCAGCGCGTTCGCCGTCGCAACGGCTGCCGACACGGACGCCGGAGCCGCAGAAACGCCGCCTTCGTACGGACCTCGCCGACCAGTGCCGCCGGACCGGCCCTGGCGCGAAGGTGGAAAGCGGAGGGCCTGCACCCGCACCGTGCTCGGCGGCTGCCCTCCGCGCAAGGGAACCGGCCGCGTGCGGGACCGGCCTGTGCCGGGTGCCGGTCGGACGGCCCCGGGGGAGGCAGGTCCTCAGAGGACTCCCAGGTCGACGTTGACGGAGAAGGGCGCGGCAGCCTTGATCACCCCGGTGAACACCTCGCCGTCCCTGTAGGTCCGGGTGGCGGGGTCGAGGACGTACGTGTAGACGATCGGTACACCGGTGGCGGCTTGTTCGATACGCCAGTAGAAGGGGATACCCGCCTTGGCGTACTGGTCCACCTTCACAATGCGGTCAGTGGTCTCCGAGCCCGGTGACACGACCTCGGCGACCAGGATCAGGTGTCCGGGGCGGGTGGGCGTGAGATCGATGGTGTCGGCGCGGTAGACGACCACATCGGGGCACCGGCTGGTGAGGGGAACATCCTGCAGGCGGACGTCGAAGTCCTGTCGGCGTTCCAGTCCGCGCCAGCGGCGGTGTCCGGGGCGTTGGCCAGGATGCGGGCCAGCCGGTTGTGCCGCTTGGAGGCGCTCGGGCTCACGGCCACCATTCCGTCCACGATCTCGATGCCGGCGCACTGCTCCTCGGACCAGGAGTCGTACTGCTCCGCGCTGATCTGCGTGTGCATCCACGCGGGCGCCACCATCTCGGCGGTCATGGTGTACCTCCTTCGAGGGGCCCCGACAGTTCAAGCGCTGCTCGGCTCAGCGTACCGGCGGGCGCCTCCCCGTGTCAGGAGCAGTTCCTGTCGAGGCGACCGGCCGCCCCGAGCCGGCCCGGCTGTGCCGTATGCCTAACCGACTGGCCAACGAGACGTCCCCCTACCGCCTCCAGCACGCCGACAACCCCGTCGACTGGTGGCCGTGGTCGCCCGAGGCGTTCGAGGAGGCCCGCCGGCGCGGGGCCCCGGTGCTGCTCAGCGTCGGCTACGCCAGCTGCCACTGGTGCCAGTGCCCTCATTGAACCCATAAGAGCTGACCAGCTGTGACGGCATAGGGCCCCATTAGATTGACGCCTGGACGCAAGAACAGCATGCTGCCTCGCCTGTCTGGTCCATGGAGAAGTGGGGCGCCATCGTGGCGATCTTGGAGCCGGACGACCCTTCTTGAGTAGTTTGACAGCCGTCGGTGCGGCCCAGGAGGGAAGGCTGGAGCGGTTCGGGCTCTGACAGACCGTCCTGTGAGCGCTTCGCCCGCTACCAGGCGGTGGACGCGTGGATGGATGACGACCCGGACACGGTGTGGGACGAGTTCCTGGACCTGATCGGATCGGGCTATCGGTCCGATCGAGCAGAACCGGTCCCGTAGTAACTTTTGCAGAGTTAGTTACGTTTGGATGAGCTAATCTCGCAGAGTTAGTTACATCTAGGCGTAACTAACTCTGCGAGATTTTAGAACCATGTGTAACTATGGTTGCATGGACCGTGGAGAGCAGCTTAGGCGTATCGCGGAGCACGCCGCTGACCAATGGGGCCTTGTAACTGCTGCCCAAGCGAAGCGGGTCGGTCTGAGCGCCGTGCAGATCCTGCGCCTGGCCGAGGCAGGGCTGATCGAGAACGTCGGCAGAGGCGTCTACCTCCTTCAAGCGGCAGGCTTCCCCCTGCACCTGGAGATCAAGGTTGCTTGGCTGCGCCTGCAACCCGCGGCCTTTGCCTCGGAGCGCCCGCTGGGGGGCAGGGACTCCGGTGTCGTTTCCCACGCCTCCGCATGCCAGCTCCACGGTCTGGGGGACATCCCCGCTCCGAGTGCCGAGATCAGCGTGCCCCGACGACGCACGACCACCGAGCCATTCGTCCACCTGCGCACTGTGCAACTAGAACGGGACGACATCACCCTCGTCCAAGGGTTGCCGGTGACTACAGCTCGCCGCACCATTCTCGACCTGCTCCGCACCAAAGCCGACGGCGGCCACCTCGGCGGAGTAATCGCCGACGCGGAACGTCTCGACCTCATCGAGATCCAGGACCTCCAGGAAGCCGCCCAGCCATTTGCCCGCAACTATGGTCTTCCCGCCCAGGCCGCAGGGCAGGACCTCATCGAGCACCTGGTTGATCAAGCCAGCAGGCACCTGAGATCCCAGGAAGTCGCCAGAGCTGGCAGAGAAGGCTTCGCCACCGCCCTCGAACTCATGACTCGAGACGACTACGAACCTAGTCCTGACCTCCGGCAGTCAATCCAGGCCTTGCAGCGGATGAATGAGCAGATGGCGTTGCCGAGCAGTGCTCTGCAGGAGACTGTGCGGCGGCTTGGTGAGCAGCTTGCGGCGACGAACGCTCCTCTACAGGAAGCCATGCGGCGGATGCACGAGCAGGCGGTGCTGCCGAACAGCGCTGTGCGGCAGCTTGGTGAGCAGCTTGCGGCGACGAACGCTCCTCTACAGGAAGCCATGCGGCGGATGAACGAGCAGATGGCGTTGCCGAACAGTGCTCTGCAAGAGACTGTGCGGCGGATTGGTGAGCTTGCGGCGAGGAACGCCCCTCTCCAGGAGGTGCGGCGCTTGCGCCAGCAGACCGCGAATCCCCGAGCTCTCGAATCAGGAAGCCGCGCCGCAACTGCCCGAAGCCGTCCCGCGGTCGAACAACAAGACTCATCAAGCGGCCGGGCGGCTCACGAGACATCTGCCGACCAATCAGCCCAGATCCATGGCGCGGACGATGTTCGGAAAGACACGGGCCGCAAACCGGACCCCGGGTACGATCACTGATCCAACTGACTTCCGGGGATGCCCACTTGGAGAAGACCTATGCCACACCTGGAGCCTTTCGATCGGCTCTGGGCCAGGCGGCGCGCAAAATGTCCCGTGAGACCGGCATGAGCGTCAACGACCTCATGAAGATCTTCTACTTCAACCGGCTAGCTGCCCGTGTGTTCACTAGGGACCCAAGCGGCTGGCTCATCAAAGGCGGGCAAGCCCTTCTCGTCCGCTACCGAGGCGCCGCCCGCCTCAGCCAGGACATCGACCTTCAGAGCACCAACCTAGACCTCACGTCTGATGATGTCCGGCAACTGGTCATCGACGCGGCCACTTTAGACCTCGGCGACTTTCTTCGTTACGCGCCCACCAAGTACACCGATGCCGCAGAGGACGGTCGTGGCGGATCCCAGTACTTCAAGGTGTACCTCGGGTCCGCCGAGGTGATGACTGTCAAGGTCGACCTCGTCGTCGGTCGCCCGCTCACCGGAGCGGTCGAAGTGCGCACGCTTAGGTCTGCCGTCGACCTCGAATGGCCCGTGGATTGGCCCGAGGTTCGCCTGTACCCGGTTGTTGACCACGTCGCCGACAAGATCTGCGCCATGTACGAACGACATGGCGCAAGCGGGCAGCACGGATCCAATCGTTACCGCGACCTCGCGGACCTTCTCCTCATCGGCCAACAGGAGACCGTCCCCAGCCAAGCTGCTCTCCGAGCTCTGCGGCGCGAGGCTGACAGACGCCGCGGCTGCGGCACGCATCTGCCCCTCCCCGACGCCTTCCAGGTACCCGGAACCGACTGGCACGAGGGCTACCCCAAACAGGCCAAATTGGTTCTTGGGCTGAACGGCTGCGCGACCCTTTCCGAGGCAGCTGCTCTTGCTGCCGCCTTCGTCGATCCCCTGCTGAGCGGCGCCGCCAGCGGCAGCTGGAGCCCGAGTGCCACTGCCTGGCTCTAGATCTTGGGTGGGATGCGGATCCCGCCGTCGGCGGCCACCTGGCGGATGGTGTCGAACTGGGAATGGCACCGGACCGGAGTCGACCGGTCCCGAGCAGCCACGATCCAGCGCGTCTGCTCCTACGCACCGTGCCTCGAAGCAGCCGCGTCCATAGGGCTGGCGGGGGCGTTGGTCCGGCTCCACCTCATCCCGGGCATCGGTCCCTGGACCGCGGCCGAGATACTGCGACGCGCCCTCGGTGCCCCCGACGCGCTCACCTTGGGGGATCTCCACCTGCCCGTGCAGATCGGCTACGCCCTCACCGGTGCCCGGGGCGGCACCGACGAACAGATGCTGGAACGGACCACCTCCGCTCGCGCGGAGAGCACCTTCCTGACCTGCAGTGTCAGAGGGGCTTTGTATTCTCTTTGCCAGCGGTCGCGCTTGGCCGTGGGTGGGTGGTATGCGTGGCATGCGCTGTAGGCGGCGTCATCGTTCAAAAGACAGGAGTGGCTGGTCAGCTTGTCCTTGCAGAGCAAGTTGAGCGCTCGTTCTGCGTGATTGAGGCCAGCGCCGGGATCGTTTCGGTGCTGACCGTGGTCGACTCTTGACTCCTCAGAGGGTCCTGAGGCCGGCCGTGACGGAGGATGGGGCGGTGGCTTTCACGGTGCCGGTGAAGATCTCGCCGTCCCGGTAGGATCTGTTGGCTGAGCCGAGGACGTAGGCCCGGCTGTGCCGTGGGCCGGTCCCCTCGTCGTCGTGAGCGAGGATGGCCGCATGCCTAACCGACTGGCCAACGAGACGTCCCCCTACCTCCTCCAGCACGCCGACAACCCCGTCGACTGGTGGCCGTGGTCGCCCGAGGCGTTCGAGGAGGCCCGCCGGCGCGGGGTCCCGGTGCTGCTCAGCGTCGGCTACGCCAGCTGCCACTGGTGCCACGTGATGGCCCACGAGTCCTTCGAGGACGCGTCCGTCGCCGACTACCTCAACGCGCACTTCGTGCCCGTGAAGGTCGACCGCGAGGAGCGGCCCGACGTCGACGCCGTGTACATGGAGGCCGTGCAGGCCGCCACCGGGCAGGGCGGCTGGCCGATGACCGTCTTCCTGACCGCCGACGCCGAGCCCTTCTACTTCGGTACGTACTTCCCGCCCGAGGCCCGGCACGGCATGCCCTCCTTCCACCAGGTGCTGGAAGGGGTCGTGGCCGCCTGGACCGACCGGCGCGAGGAGGTCGCGGAGGTCGCCGGGCGTATCGTCCGCGACCTCGCGGGCCGTTCCCTGACCGCCGGCGAGGGGGGCCTGCCGGGCGAACCCGAGCTGGCGCAGGCCCTGCTGAGGCTCACCCGCGACTACGACGAGAAGCACGGCGGCTTCGGCGGCGCCCCCAAGTTCCCGCCGTCCATGGTCATCGAGTTCCTGCTGCGCCATCACGCGCGCACGGGCGCCGAGGGTGCCCTGCAGATGGCCGCCGACAGCTGCGCTGCCATGGCGCACGGTGGGATCTACGATCAGCTCGGCGGCGGCTTCGCCCGCTACGCGGTGGACCGGGAGTGGGTCGTCCCGCACTTCGAGAAGATGCTCTACGACAACGCGCTGCTGTGCCGCGTCTACGCCCATCTGTGGCGGGCCACCGGCTCCGACCTGGCCCGCCGGGTCGCCCTGGAGACCGCCGACTTCATGGTGCGCGAGCTGCGTACGGCCGAGGGCGGGTTCGCCTCCGCGCTGGACGCCGACAGCGAGGACGCACAGGGCCGCCACGTCGAGGGCGCGTACTACGTCTGGACCCCCGCTCAGCTGCGCGAGGTGCTGGGCGAGGAGGACGCCGCCTTCGCCGCCCAGTACTTCGGGGTGACCGAGGAGGGCACCTTCGAGGAGGGCTCCTCCGTCCTGCGGCTCGCGCGGGCCGGGGACGCGGACGCCGACGACGCGCGGGTCGCCGGTGTACGGGCCCGGCTGCTCGCGGCGCGGGAACTGCGGGCGCGCCCCGAGCGCGACGACAAGATCGTCGCGGCCTGGAACGGGCTGGCGATCGCCGCGCTCGCCGAGACCGGTGCGTACTTCGGCCGGCCGGACCTGGTCGAGCGGGCCACCGAGGCCGCCGACCTGCTGGTGCGGGTGCACATGGGCGACGTCGCCCGGCTCTGCCGCACGTCGAAGGACGGGCGCGCCGGGGACAACTCCGGCGTCCTGGAGGACTACGGCGACGTGGCCGAGGGGTTCCTCGCGCTCGCGTCCGTCACCGGCGAGGGGGCCTGGCTGGAATTCGCGGGCTTCCTGCTCGACATCGTGCTGGAGCGGTTCACCGGCGAGAACGGGCAGATGTTCGATACCGCGGACGACGCGGAGCAGCTGATCAGGCGCCCCCAGGACCCCACCGACAGCGCCACCCCGGCCGGCTGGACCGCCGCCGCCGGTGCGCTGCTCTCCTATGCGGCGCACACCGGCTCCGAGGCGCACCGCACGGCGGCCGAGGGCGCCCTCGGGATCGTCGGGGCGCTCGGCCCGAAGGCACCCCGGTTCATCGGGTGGGGGCTGGCCGTCGCGGAAGCGCTGCTGGACGGCCCGCGGGAGGTGGCGGTGGCCGGTCCGGTCGCCGGGGAACTGCACCGGACCGCGCTGCTGGGACGGGCGCCGGGTGCGGTCGTCGCGGCGGGCGGGGGGCCGGACGCGGGCACCGAGTTCCCGCTGCTGGTGGACCGGCCGTCGGTGGGCGGCGAGCCGACCGCGTACGTGTGCCGGCACTTCGTGTGCGACGCGCCGACGACGGACGCGGGGGAGTTGGCGGAGAAGCTGGGCGGCTGACGCGCACACGGCGAAGGCCCGGCCGCCGCGGCCGGGCCTTCGCCGTACGGGAGGCGGGTTACTGCTGGTAGGCGACCAGTGAGATGCCGACGTAGTGCACGATGAACGCCGCCAGGGTCAGTGAGTGGAACACCTCGTGGAAGCCGAACCAGCGCGGTGACGGGTCAGGGCGCTTGAGGCCGTAGATGATGCCCCCCGCGCTGTACAGCAGCCCCCCGACGACGACGAGGACGAGCACCGTGATCCCCCCGGTGCGCATGAAGTCCGGCAGGAAGAACACCGCGGCCCAGCCCATGGCGATGTAGCACGGGGTGTAGAGCCAGCGCGGGGCGCCGACCCAGAACACGCGGAAGGCGATGCCGGCCGCCGCGGCGCCCCAGATCCCCCACAGGAGCGGGCGGCTGGTGGACTCCGGCAGCAGCAGGAGGGTCAGCGGCGTGTAGGTGCCCGCGATGATCAGGAAGATGTTGGCGTGGTCGAGCCTGCGCAGCACCGCCTCGCCGCGGGGACCCCAGGTGCCCCGGTGGTAGACCCCGCTCACACCGAACAGCATGCAGGCGCTGAGTACGTAGACGGCGCAGGCGATCTGCGCGCGCGTGCTGTCGGCCAGGACGATCAGGGCGATCCCGGCGATGACCACCGCGGGGAACATCCCCGCGTGCAGCCAGCCGCGCATCCGTGGTTTGACCGGGACGGGGTCGGTGAGCTCGACGGGGCCGGACGCGGCGGCGGCAGAAGTCATATCCGCATGCTACCTACGCTTCCGTAGGTAACCGATCCGAGTGGCGATGCTCACGTGTGCGGCCCTCTGGACATATGGGCGAGTTGGTCGGATGATCAAATGAGTGCGGTCGGCACCGGATGAGCGCCAGGGGAATTCGAAGGGGTCAGCATCCGGGTCGCAGCCCCCACGGGGCCTGACAACACAACCCTCTCTACAAGGAGCGATCGTGGCGCGAGACATCGCGGCTCCCCTCTCTGTCCCCACTCGGCACCAGGAGCTCGTCTCCTGGGTGGACGAGATCGCCGCCCTCACCCAGCCGGACCGCGTGGTCTGGTGCGACGGATCCGAGGCCGAGTACGAGCGCCTGTGCGGGGAGCTCGTCGCCAAGGGCACCTTCACGAAACTCGACCCGGTCAAGCGCCCGAACTCGTACTACGCCGCGTCCGACCCGAGCGACGTCGCCCGCGTCGAGGACCGCACCTTCATCTGCTCCGAGAAGGAGGAGGACGCGGGCCCGACCAACCACTGGAAGGCGCCCGCCGAGATGCGGGAGATCTTCGCGGGGGAGAAGGGCGTCTTCCGCGGCTCCATGCGCGGCCGCACGATGTACGTCGTCCCGTTCTGCATGGGCCCCGTCGGCTCGCCGCTCTCCGCGATCGGTGTCGAGATCACCGACTCCGCGTACGTCGCCGTCTCCATGCGCACCATGACGCGCATGGGCCAGGAGGTCCTGGACGAACTCGGCACCGACGGCTTCTTCGTCAAGGCCGTCCACACCCTCGGCGCCCCCCTGGCCGCGGGCGAGGCCGACGTCCCGTGGCCCTGCAACTCCACCAAGTACATCTCGCACTTCCCCGAGGACCGGGAGATCTGGTCCTACGGCTCGGGCTACGGCGGCAACGCCCTGCTCGGCAAGAAGTGCTACGCCCTGCGCATCGCCTCCGTCATGGCCCGGGACGAGGGCTGGCTCGCCGAGCACATGCTGATCCTCAAGCTCACGCCGCCGCGCGGTGAGTCGAAGTACGTCGCGGCCGCCTTCCCGAGCGCCTGCGGCAAGACCAACCTGGCCATGCTGGAGCCCACGATCTCCGGCTGGACCGTCGAGACCATCGGCGACGACATCGCCTGGATGCGGTTCGGCGAGGACGGTCAGCTGTACGCGATCAACCCCGAGGCCGGTTTCTTCGGCGTCGCGCCCGGCACCGGCGAGCACACCAACGCCAACGCCATGAAGACGATGTGGGGCAACTCCGTCTTCACCAACGTCGCGCTCACCGACGACGGCGACGTGTGGTGGGAGGGGATGACCGAGGAGTCCCCCGCGCACCTCACGGACTGGAAGGGCAACGACTGGACCCCCGAGTCCGGCACGCCCGCCGCACACCCCAACGCCCGCTTCACCGTCCCGGCCGGGCAGTGCCCGATCATCGCGCCGGAGTGGGAGGACCCGAAGGGGGTGCCGATCTCGGCGATCCTCTTCGGGGGCCGCCGCGCCTCGGCGGTCCCGCTGGTCACCGAGTCGTTCACCTGGCAGCACGGTGTCTTCCTCGGGGCCAACGTCGCCTCCGAGAAGACCGCCGCCGCCGAGGGCAAGGTCGGCGAGCTGCGCCGCGACCCGTTCGCCATGCTGCCGTTCTGCGGCTACAACATGGGCGACTACATGAAGCACTGGGTCGAGGTCGGCGCCGACAAGGCGGACCAGTCGAAGCTCCCGAAGATCTACTACGTGAACTGGTTCCGCAAGAACGAGGCGGGCAAGTTCGTGTGGCCCGGCTTCGGCGAGAACAGCCGCGTCCTCAAGTGGATCGTCGAGCGGCTCGAGGGCAGGGCCGAGGGCGTCGAGACCCCGATCGGCATCCTGCCGGCCAAGGGGTCCCTGGACACCGAGGGCCTGGAACTCTCCGAGTCCGACCTCGGCTTCCTGCTCGACGTCGACAAGGAGGTCTGGCGCGAGGAGGCCGCGCTGATCCCCGGGCACCTCGACACCTTCGGCGACCACACGCCGAAGGAGCTGTGGGACGAGTACCACGCGCTGGTCCGCCGCCTCGGCTGACCCCTCGTGAACCCCGCGGCCGGGTCTCCACGACGTCCGCCCTGACCTGTGGGGTCGGCGGCCCGCCGCGGCCACGGCACCCGGAGCCCCCTCATGGTTCCGGGTGCCGCTTCTTTCCAGGAGACCTTCTCCTCGGGGACGCCGCCCCGTCACCGGGTGAACGTCCATGCACCGGCGACAACCTGGACACAGGACCTTCACTTCTGTCGGCCCGTGGCCGTGCCGCGTGCGGTCCTCGCGAGGGGTGTGGCACCCGGTCCACGCGTCTTCGCGACCCGTGGACCGGGGCCGTCAGGGGGTGCCGACCAGGACGGTCGGGGCGGTGGGTGCGGACAGGGCCGCGGTGTGCGCGTCCATGGCCTGGGCCGCGAGGATCGCCGCGGCGGTGTCGGCCCGGGACGCGGCCACCACGAGCGCCCGGCCCGCGAGGGCGTGGGCGCGGCGGTGCAGTGCGGCCGGGGACGCCTCGCTCCGCCCGGCGTGCCGGGCGGGCGGGGCGCCACGGAGCCGGGCCACCTGCTGGGCGACGCGGTCGCCCATGGCGGAGAGCCCCAGCTCGTCGGTGACGGCGAGCAGGGCGGCGAGATGTCCGGCGAGCTGGATGTCCAGCTCGTCCTCGCGGCTGCGGTGCGGGAAATCGGCGCTGTCGGCCGATGTGTGTACGGACTTGGTGCGGATCGGCTCGTACATGGATGGCCTCCTGATGATGCAGTAAGGCTATCCTATCTTGGATTTAGTCTAAAGTTGTGTCGGATCTGGAAGAGTCTGGTCACTCAGGGCTGGCTGTAGCCGTCCAGGAAGTTCCCGATACGCGTCACCGCGTCGGTCAGGTCCTTGGCCGGCGGCAGTGTGACCACCCGGAAGTGATCGGGTTCCGGCCAGTTGAAGCCGGTGCCCTGCACCACCATGATCTTCTCGGCCCGCAGCAGGTCGAGAACCATCTGCCGGTCGTCCTTGATCTTGAAGACCTTGGGATCGAGCCTCGGGAAGAGGTACAGCGCACCCTTCGGCTTCACGCAGGTCACCCCGGGGATCTGCGTCAGCAGGTCGTACGCCACGTCCCGTTGCTCGAGGATCCGCCCGCCCGGCAGCACCAGCTCGTTGATCGACTGCCGTCCGCCGAGCGCGGTGGCCACCGCGTGCTGCGCGGGCATGTTCGCGCACAGGCGCATGTTGGCCAGGATCGTCAGGCCCTCGATGTACGAGGAGGCGTGCGCCTTGGGGCCGCAGACCGCCATCCAGCCCGAGCGGTATCCCGCGATCCGGTAGTTCTTGGAGAGCCCGTTGAAGGTGAGCACCATCAGGTCGGGGGCGATCGCCGCGGTCGGGGTGTGCGTGGCGCCGTCGTACAGGATCCGGTCGTAGATCTCGTCGGAGCAGACGACCAGGTCGTGGCGCCGGGCGATCTCCGTCAGCCCGCGCAGCATCTCGTCGTCGTAGACCGCGCCGGTCGGGTTGTTCGGGTTGATGATCACGAGGGCCTTGGTGCGGTCCGTGATCTTCCGCTCGATGTCGGCGAGGTCGGGCATCCAGTCGGCCTGCTCGTCGCAGCGGTAGTGCACGGCCGTGCCGCCGGCCAGGGAGACCGATGCCGTCCACAGCGGATAGTCCGGCGCGGGTACGAGCACCTCGTCGCCGTCGTCGAGCAGCGCCTGCATCGACATCTGGATCAGCTCGGAGACGCCGTTGCCCAGGTAGACGTCCTCGACGTCGAGGTCGATCCCCTTGGTCTGGTAGTGCTGCATCACCGCGCGGCGCGCGGACAGCAGACCCTTCGCGTCGCCGTAGCCGTGCGCGCCCGAGAGGTTGCGCAGGATGTCCTCGAGGATCTCCGGCGGGCACTCGAAGCCGAAGGCCGCCGGGTTGCCCGTGTTCAGCTTGAGGATGCGATGACCCGCGGCCTCGAGCCGCATCGCTTCCTCGAGCACGGGGCCGCGGATCTCGTAACAGACGCCGGAGAGCTTGGTGGACTGGATGACCTGCATGTCAGCGAGCTTACGACCGCGTTTCGAGCGGTGCTCCCGGTTCGCGCGCCGGTTGCTCCCTCCGGGGGCGTACGGCGGCGCGCCGGGACTTCCATCGGCATGCCGCCCCGGCCGTGAACCGTGGGAACGGCCGGTCGGGGCGGCGCCGCGGCTTGGAATGCGGGCGTGAGGCACGGGACCGGGTGAGATGCGCCACGCGGGGGCGCGAGTCCGCCCGGTACGCGCCCCGGCGGCTCCTGGCCCCCGCCGCCCGCGCCCGGCGCGCGGACGGGGTGTACGCACCGGTCAGCCCGGCAGGACGGTCCCCTTGGGGAGGTGTACGCCGAAGTCCTCGGCCAGCACCCGCAGCACCTCGGCGGAGTCGGCCAGCTCCCGCTCCGCGACCGTACCGTCGTCGGCGGTCTCCACCAGCGTCCGCCCGGACAGGGCCCGGTGAAGCCCCGGCAGGGTGCGCTGGGCGTACACCGCCTGCCGGAACGGTGAGCGCGGGTTCGTCGCGATGTGCCAGTTGATGACCTCGTAGTCCGGAGCCTCGAAGGGTTCCAGGGTGAACTCGTACTGCGGCTCCCAGTAGCCGCCCTTCTCCGCCTGCAGCTCCCACATCTCCAGCGGTCCGTCGTGCGGGGCGTGCACCAGCCGGTGGTGGCGCGGGGTGTCGAGCAGCTCGGCGTCCACCACCAGCGGGATCGGCTCCAGCAGCGCGCCGTGCGAGCCGAAGCCGACATCGGCCAGCCAGGAGGCGGACTCCCCTTCCACGTCCACCTGCATCAGCATGTGCGTGCGGGGCCGTACGTCACCGGGCGCGGCGCCCACCACCACCCGCGCGGTCAGCAGTGTCACCCGGAATCCGAGCTGCGTCAGGACGGCGGCCAGGAGGGTGTTGTGCTCGTAGCAGTACCCGCCGCGCCCGCCGCGGACGAGCTTCTTCTCCAGGTCCGGGAGCGCGAGGGACGGGGCGCCGGCGAGGAGGGGCTCCAGATTCTCGAACGGGATGCCCAGCATGTGGGCGCGGTGCACGGACCGCAGCACCTCCACGGTGGGGCGGCGCTCCCCGGACCAGCCGATGCGGGCGAAGTAGGCGTCGAGGTCGAGTGTCATGCCCCGACACTACGCAGACACCTCAGGGGTTTCTCAAATGCCCTGACCGCGCCGGGGGTACGGGTGCCAGGAGTCGGGGGCGGCGGGTCCGGCGGCTTGATTTCGCCCCTTGTAGGACCTCCCTCCGTGCGGCAACATGCGCATGTCAAAAACCGGAAGAACTCCGGTGACAGACGCATCTGGAGGGGACCCTCACATGAACAAGCCTCTCGTCGGCGCACTTCTTTCCGTCCTGCTCCTCGGGGCGGGCGTCGCACCCGCGGCAGCGGCCACCGGCCCGGACACGGCCGAAGTCCGTGCGAAGGCCGTCACCTTCGCCGGCACGGTGGCCCTCAGCAACTGCTCCGGATCCGTCGTCCGGGCGCCCTCGTCGCAGCCGGGTGACCCCGCGCTCGTCATGTCCAACGGGCACTGCCTGGAGACCGGCTTCCCGGGCCCGGGCGAGGTCGTGCTCAACAAGGCGTCGACCCGCAGCTTCACCCTGCTGAACGCCGCGGGCAGCGGGGTCGGCACCCTGCGGGCGTCCAAGATCGCCTACGGGACGATGACGGACACCGACGTCTCGTTGTACCAACTGACGCGCACCTACGCCCAGATCGAGAGCTCCTACGGCATCAAGGCCCTCGAGCTCGACACCGCGCGCCCGGCGCAGGGCAGGGCGATCACCGTCGCCTCCGGGTACTGGAAGCGCACCTACAGCTGCGCCGTGGACGGCTTCGCGTACCGTCTCAAGGAGGGCTCCTGGACCTGGAAGGACTCGGTCCGCTACACCTCCGCCTGCCAGACCATCGGCGGTACGTCGGGGTCCCCGGTGATCGACGACGCGACCGGCAAGGTCGTCGCCGTCAACAACACCGGGAACGAGGACGGACAGCGGTGCACGGACAACAACCCGTGCGAGGTGGCCGCGGACGGCACCGTGACCGTCCGTAAGGGCATCAACTACGCCCAGCAGACGTACAACATGGTGCCGTGCATCGGCGCCGGCAACCAGATCGACCTGAACCGGACGGGCTGCGCGCTGCCCAAGCCGTGACGGTACGGGGCCGCCGTGGCCGGAGGCCGCCGGGCCCCGGCTACGGCGGCCTCCGGCTGTCGCGGGCCGACCCGGGACGGCGCCCCTCGGCCCCTGCAGGATCCTGCCGGGTGGTTGGCAGGAGGCTGCACCGCACCGCGGCCCCGCGCGGGTGCACCCGCTGCCAGACTTGCGGCTGTTGACCCGAGACGCCTCAGCTGTACGGGGACTGGGGTGCCGGGCGGGTTGGGGGGAACATGATGCGTGCGATCTTCGGCGGTACCGGTGGAACCGTCGCGGGAGCCGCCCTCGTGGCGCTCACGCTGGCGGGGGTGTCCTGGCCGGCCACCGGGCAGGAGGGGCGGACGGGCGTCACGGGGCCAGGTGTGCGTCCGCTGGCCGGTGCCGTGGAGTACCCGCCGAAGGACCCCTGCCGGGACCCGATCAACGGCTGGCAGGGAGGACCCGCCTGCACCAAGGGCTGACCGGCCCGGCGCGGAGGCCTGATGCCGGCGGTCCCCCCGGCACGACCGGAGGACCGCCGGCATCTCAGACCCAGCCGCGTTCGCGGGCGAGCAGCGCCGCGTGGGCGCGGTTCTCCGCACCCAGCAACTGCATCAGGTCCGAGATGTGACGGCGGTAGGTGCGCAGGGCGATGCCCGCCTCGCGTGCGCCGATCTCGTCCTTGCCGACCGTGCACATGAGGCGCAGCACCTTTCCCTGGACCGCGGTGAGCCCCGAGTCGCGCAGGCTCTCGCCACGCTGTTCGAGCAGGGCCGTGAGGTCGCCCGCCCCTGCCCAGAGCCTCTCGAAGTTGTTGACCACAGTGGTCACGATGCCCTCCTCCGTGGAACACAGAGCCCCTCTGGACGTGTTGCCGGGGTCGAGCGGCACCAGCGCCGTGCGGCGGTCGTAGACGAGCATGAGTTCGTCCAGCTCGTCCAGGACCCTGATCCGCGCGCCCGCGGCGGTGAGTTCCAGGAGGTAGGCGCGGGTGGGTCCGTCCTCCAGGGCGGTGCGGCGGATGAGACTGCGGCAGTTGACACCGCGGCGTAGGCAGCGCATGTCCAGCGGCCGGGAGTTCTCGATGTTCTCGGGCGTGAGCGCGTCGTAGGGTTCGGCGGCGAGCACTTCCTCCCGGGCGAAGAAGGCCAGCTCGTCGAGGCGTGTGCGGATCGCCTCCAGGCCGGTGAGCCGCTCGACGGGTCTGTGGTCCTCATCCGGTTCCGGCTCGGGGATCTCGCGGCCCAGCGAGTCCACGAGGGGGCGCAGACGGGTCAGCGAGCGGATGTCGTCGTAGAGCTCCTCGAGCCGTTGCTCGGCCAGGCGGGCCACCACCAGTTCCGGCTCGCAGGCCCGGGCCACGCCGTCGACCTCCTGGATGATCTTCAGTTCCCGCAGCCTCCGCACGGACCTGCGGGTCGGTTCGGCCTCGTGGCGGAGCAGGAGGTGGATGTCGTCCACCTCGATACCTGGATTGCGGAGCAGATGCCGGTAGACGTCTTCCTCGATGTGCGACAGTCCGAGTACGAGCATTTCGTGCTCAGCCAATGGGGACACTCCGTGGTGAACCGGTCGGCTCGGCGGGACCGAGTGACCTCCGGGTTTTCGACGGAGTGTAGAAGTGGCTCGACAGCCCGGTAAAGCAGTCCTTGGTGTCGGCGTGGCGATGGTGAACAGGCGCGAACAGCCCTGCGAAACAGTGGTGTTGGTGCCACGGGGCACACCTCGGCCCGCCGGGGGCGGGGCCGGCGGGCCGAGGTCGGTTCAGGTGCGCGGGACCGTTGTGCGACCGCGACCGGGAGCGGTCAGACCGCCCACTTGCTGCAGGCGGAGGCGTTGGCCCACGCGTGGCTGCTGATGTTGTTGTTCGCCGACGCGCCGTTGGAGAGGCGGTCGTCGGAGAGGTTGGAGGCCCAGCCCTCCGACCGGCTGAGGCAGATGTGGCCGCCGCCGTATCCGGTGGCGCCGTAGAACTTGACCTCGGAGTTGTTGCCGTTGTTCAGGATCGATGACGCCTTGTTGTCGTCCCCGCTCCGGAAGCTCAGCGCGGAGTCCCCCCAGTTCGAGTCGTCGCCGGAAGCGTGGCCGAGGTGTCCGTTGCAGTTGGTGCTGTCGTACGCGTACATGTAACCGGACAGGGCACCGGCCATGGCGTCGGAACAGTCCGCCGCCTGGGCGGAGGTGGCGGGGACGAGGGCGCCGAGGGAGGCCACGGCGACGGTCGTCAGAACGGCGAAAGCCTTGCGCATGAGGTGATGCTCCTTCATGTGTCGTTTTCCGAATGGATCCGCGACTGCTGTGCCGCGGAAATCTGGTCGTCGCTGTTGTTCTGCGGGGCGGGCTCAGCTGCTCCGGATATCCCGGGCACGGGTGAGCGCGGTCAGTCGCATGCGCTGGTACGCGGTGTTCTCTTTGTCGTATCTCTTCAGCAGCACGGACAGGTATTCACGCTCAAGGGCCCGCGCCGTCCTGCCGAGAGACGACTTCACGGCACACGTGGCCTCGGAAACCGCCAGATCGACCTCGTAGGTCCGCGCCTCTGTAGAAGTCATCTTCCCGGTGCGGGCGATCCGCTTCTCGCGCAGATCCTCCGGTGAGGAGAAATCAAGACCGGCCTTCTTCATGCAGGCCGACCAGGCGGTCACCGCTTTCTTCAGCCTCTCGTCCGCGAGGATGTCGGGCACATAGAGCGGCGAAAGTCCCGTGACGGTCTTCTTGGCCTCGAACCAGGTCTGCTGGTCTCCGTAGAGCCCGGTCCTGGCCTCGGCCCAGCAACCCTCCCGGGGGGTCTCGATCGTGCCGCCGGTCGGCAGGCCCACGCGCAGCACGTCGTCGTAGTCGCCGTTGAGAGCCGTGTTGTAGCGGATGCGGTCCTTTCGCGGGAGCGCGTTGGGGTACCGGACGTTGGGGTGCTCCCGACGGTCCTTCTCGGCCGCTTCGTCGAAGGGCCGGCCGTAGCCGTACTTCTTCGCCCACGCGACGTCGTCGTTCACGTAGCGGCCCGCTCTGCGGGCGTCCACGCCCGCCACCGGCCCCACCCAGTACGTGAATCCCTTGTTCTCCATGCACTTCTTGACAAGTGCGTACTCGGCGTACTCGATTTCCATCTCCTCCGGAACGGTCAGGTCCCGGAGTTCGCTGTCCGAAATCACGACCGTGCGACTCTTCGGCCGATTCTCCGCGTCCGTCTTCCCGCTTGTGTCGGCACCGCAGCCGGCCACGGCGCAGGCGGCTGCCGCGACGGCAGCGGCTATGGAGATCTTCCGCCTCATGTGAGCGCGCCCCCTACGGCTGATGCGGCGTAAGAGCCGCGTTCAATTGCCCTGGAAGTATCTCGGCCGCGAGTATGCGGAAACAGGGTTTTCGGCTCTGCTTGAAAAGCGCAGGGAAATCGGGGGGACGAGAATGCTTCGCATACATTTCACCGCCGCGGATCTGACGAGGGTCCGGGTGGCGGCATCCCCCGACCCGCTGTGGGAGGTCTGTATGAGCCTCCACCGCCTGCGCACCCGGCAGGCACGCCGGCCCTATGCCCCCTGGTACCGCGCTGCCCGCACCCGGCTGCACGAGGGCGGTCTCTCCGGCGCCGTGCGGAGCCTGCTGCTCCCGCTCGTCCCGCGGACGGGCTACTTCCCCGACTTCCTCACTCCCGCCGAGTCGGCCGAAGGCCTCGACGCCGGGCTCAAAGGGATCCTGGCGACCTCGCCGGACCGTGTGCTGGACGAGGCGCGACGGCTCTCCCGCGCGGGTGGCGGACCCTCCTGGGGTGCCCGCCTCGCCGAGAAGGAGGTCCGGAGCCGTCTGACGCGGACGATCCGCGCCTACCACGACGCTGTCGTCGCCCCGCACGGCGACGAGATCCAGGCCCGGTTCGAAGCCGAACGGGCGGTCCGCGCCCGCACGTTGCTCGACGGCGGACTCGACGGGCTGCTGCGCACCCCGGGCAGCGGAGCGGAGTGGAAGCCGCCCGTGCTGACCGTCGGCTATCCGGTCGACCGTGACCTGTACCTGGAGGGCCGGGGGCTCCGGCTGATTCCCTCGTACTTCTGCCGGGGGAACCCGGTGGCCCTGGCCGACCCGGGGCTGGAGCCGGTCCTGGTGTACCCGCTGGGGCACGAGTCGCCTCGACGGCCGCCTCCCGGGGGCCAGGGCGAACCACTCGCGGCACTCATCGGGCGCACACGCGCCGCCGTTCTGTCCGCCGCCGCATCCGGGACGGGCGCCACGACAGGTGAACTCGCCCTGGCGGCGGGGGTTTCCGCCTCCTCCGCCAGCCAGCACGCCACCGCCCTGCGCAACGCGGGGCTGCTGGTCAGCCGCCGTCACGCCATGTCGGTCCTGCACACGCCGACCCCGCTGGGCTCCACGCTGCTGGCAGCCGACCGGCCCGCTGACAGCAGCCCGGGCCGGCCGCCGGCCGAGGTGGGATGAGGGAAGAGGGTGTCAGGCGGCGCTGTCCGCCTCCGGGACGACGTACTCCCCGAAGCGCGCCCACCCCTCGGCACAGGCGCGGGCGATCAGGTGCAGCGACTCCCGCGAGTGCCCCGCGGTCGACCCCGCGATCGCCTCGGCCTGCTCGGTGAACGCCAGGGTCGCGGACGCGAGCCGCAGCAGAGCCCGGCCCTGGCTGCTGTACCTCAGTGACGGGTCCCGTACCAGGCGGTCCAGCTGCTCCCGGACCGCCGCCGGGGAGACGGGGCCGGAGGGGGCGGCCACGGGCGCGGCCGGCAGCGGGGGCGGCTCGGGGGTGGCGGTGCCGTCCTCCTCGGCCAGCCGTCGCCGCACGTCCAGCGCCGTCCCCACGGAGATGCCGGCCTGCCGCGCGACCGTACGCAGACTCGCCTCGGGCTCCCGCCGCATGATCTCCGCCGCGATCCGCCGCCCGGGCTCCGCGGAGAGGGGGCGACGCCGTCCGTCGCGGCCGGTCCGCATGTCCAACTGCCGCTCGTCACCGGTTGGACGCCGCCGCAGAGCCGCGACCGTGCGGGGCGCCACTCCGCAGACCGACGCGATCCACCGGTCCGACCGGTGCGGATGCGAGGCCAGGATGCGTGCGGCGGCCGTCGAGCGCTCGTGCCCGCCAAGGGGCAGTCCCCGGCCGTTGTTGAGGCGTACGGCGGTCACGAAGGCGTCGGCGTCGGAGCCCTGGAACCAGAGCGCCGGCAGTGTCCGCGCACCGTTCAGCCGGGCGGCCGCCAGGCGGTGCCTCCCGTCCACGATCCGCATGGTCGACCGCTGGACCAGGAGGGGCGGCAGGTCGTCGAAGCTGTCGGCGAGTGACTGGACGTGGGAGAGGTCGAGTCCGCGCAGTCGTGGCGAGTCCCCGATCCCGAGGGCCGTGACCGGAAGCATGACCGTCCCGTCGGGCTGTGCCGTCAAGGGCTCCTCCGAACCGTGCACGGGGGCGTGAGTCCTGAGGGACGACGATTCCACACCGCACGGCCCGCGGGCCGCCTCCGCGTCGGCATCTTCCGGTCCGGCCCTTGCAGGATCCGGCCGCGCCCGGCCGGATTCCCCTCAGCTCCGTGCGCTGCCCGTGCCCCGGACCGCCCGGCCCGCCAGCGTGGAGGTCCGCTTCCCGTCCTCGATGACGAAGCGGCCGTCGATCAGCACGTGCGGGATGCCCACCGGGAGCGTGCGCGGCTCCTCGAACGTCGATCCGGCCGCCACCGTGGCCGGGTCGAAGAGGACCAGGTCCGCGCGGTACCCCTCGCGCACCTGCCCGCGGTCGGGGAGGCGCAGGCGGGCTGCCGGGCGGGAGGTGAGGTGGGCGACGCACTCCTCCAGCGGGAGGATGCCCAGCTCCCGTACGTACCGGCCGAGGTACTGGGGGAACGTGCCGTACGCGCGGGGGTGCGGCTTGTCGCCCTGGAGGATGCCGTCGCTGCCGCCGGTGTGCACCCGGTGGCGCATGATCTGCCGGACGTTCTCCTCGTGGCCGACGTGCTGGAGGATCGTCGTGCCCAGCCGGTCCTCGACGAGCAGCCGACGGGCCGTCACCCAGGGTTCCTCACCGCGCAGCGCGGCGGACTCGGCCACCGTACGGCCGACGTGGTCGGACAGGGCGGGTGAGCCCACGCCGGAGATCTCGATCCTGTCCCATTCGATCGGGACGCCGTGACAGCCGTCGGAGCCGAGGACCTCCACGTGATGACGGATCCGCTCCGCCGTCGCGTCGTCCGCGAGCCGGGTCAGGATCGACTCCGGACCGCCCTCGCTGGACCAGCTCGGCAGCATCGCCACGAGGGTCGTGCAGCCGGGGGTGTACGGATAGGTGTCCAGGGAGATGTCCGCGCCGGCCGCGAGGGCGTCGTCCAGGAGGGAGAGGAGCTCCGGGGCCTTGCCCTTGTTCACGCCGAAGTTCATCGTGGCGTGGGCGAGATGGAGGGCGCAGCCGGCGTCGCGGGTGAGCCGCACCATCTCCTCGTACGCCTGGAGGGCTCCGGCGCCGTACGAGCGGTGGTGGGGGCAGTAGTAGCCGTCGTGCGCCGCCACCACCCGGCACAGCTCGGTGAGTTCGGCGTCCTTCGCGTACATCCCGGGGGTGTAGGTCAGCCCCGAGGACATGCCGACCGCGCCCTCGGCCATGCCCTGGGCGACGAGCTCCTTCATGTGCTCCAGCTCGGCGGCGGTGGCGGGGCGGTCGTCCCAGCCCACCGCGAGCATGCGGACCGTGCCCTGCGGGATGAGGTAGGCGGCGTTGACGGCGATGCCCTGGCCGCCGAAGTTCCGGTCGAGGCGGTCCAGGTAGCCGCCGACGGTGCGCCAGTCGAAGTCGATGTCACTGCCGTCGCCGTTCCAGCCGGCGATGGAGCGGCGGACCTCGGCCAGGGTGCGGTCGTCGGCCGGGGCGTACGACAGTCCGTCCTGGCCGAGGACCTCCAGGGTGACGCCCTGGGCGGCCTTCGCGCTGTGGTCGGGGTCGCGCAGCAGGGCGAGGTCGCTGTGCGCGTGCATGTCGATGAAGCCCGGGGAGAGCGCGAGGCCGTCGGCGTCCAGGGCGCGGGGGGCGGTGGGGCGGGGCCCGTCGCCCTCGCGCCGGATCTCGGAGATCCGGCCGTCCGTGATGCCCACGTCGGCGCGGTAGGAGGGGGCGCCGGTGCCGTCGACGACGCGGGCGTCGCGGATGACCAGGTCCATGAGATGTGGCCTTTCGGGGTGGGGTGCGGCTCCGCCGGGATCAGAAGAAGGTGCGGATGTAGTCGGTGACGGTGCCGTCCGCCTCCACCAGCGGGATGAGCTGCCACTTGTCGAACGAGGTGCAGGGATGCGAGAGGCCCATGCCGATCCAGTCGCCGACCTCCAGCTCGGCGCCCGGCTCCGTGCGCACCCAGCCGTGCTGGTCGGACAGTCCGCTGACGGTGATGCCGGTGGCCGGCCGCACCGAGCCGTCGCGCGCGGAGCGGACGACCTGCGCCTCGGGGAGGTCCAGGTCGTAGGCCGCGTCGCGCTTGCCCGCGTTGACGAAGGCCTGCTCGGGGGTGGGGCGGGAGACGACCTGCGCCCAGAGCCGGAAGGCGGGCTGCAGCGTGCCCTCCTCGGGGATCCGGTTGAAGGGGGTGAGGTGGCGGTAGTGGCCGTCGTCGTGGCTGACGTACGCGCCGGAGCGCAGCAGCTTGAGGACGGGACGGCTCAGCTCGGGGACGTCGGCGAAGACGTCGGCGACCGCGTCGAACCACGCGCTGCCGCCCGCGCTGACCAGGATCTCCTCCCCGTCGGTGAGTGCGGTGAAGCGGCCGGCCGCGTCGAAGTCCGCTGCCAGCGCGACGAGTCGGCGCAGCCACTCCCGTACGCGCTCGGGGGAGGCGTCGGGCACCTCGCCCTCGTAACCGGCGACGCCCACCAGGCGCAGGGTGGCAGCGGCGGCCACCGCCTCGGCGACCGCCGCGCAGTCGGCCTCCGTACGGGCACCGGTGCGGGCGCCCTCACCGGCCCCGAGCTCCACCACGACGTCGACCGGGCGCACGGCGCCGGCCGCGCGCAGGGCCTCGTCCATCAGCTCGACGCCACGTACGGAGTCCACGTAACAGGCGAAGGCGAAGTCCGGGTCCGCGTCCAGTTCCCCGGCCAGCCAGCGCAGTGCCACCGCGTCGACGAGCTCGTTGGCGAGGAAGATCCGCCGGATTCCGTAGGCGCGGTACACGCGGGCCTGGTGGGGGACGGCGGCGGTGATGCCCCACGCGCCGTACTCCAGCTGTCGCGCGAACAGCTGCGGGGACATCGACGTCTTGCCGTGCGGCGCGAAAGCCAGGCCGTGCCGCTCCGCGTACGTCTCGAGCAGGGCGAGGTTGGCCTCGACCGACTCCGCGGACAGGGCCAGCACGGGAGTGGTGAAGCCGCCCGTGAAGAGGTTGCGGCGCTCGGCCGCGAGGGCGCCGACGGTCGTCCCTTCCGCGTCGGGTGGCAGCGCCTTGAAGCGGTGGTCGACCACTTCACCGGTGAGTGCCGTCACGGGCTGTTCGGCGGACTGCTGGGCGGCCAAGGGATCCTCCTCGGAAACGTCATCGTTGCATTCTCTGCAACGACCATTGCGCATATCGCTTAACGCTGTCTAACATCCTGGCCGATGCCGGGTCAATGGTGAACACCGGCGCCCACGGCCGACCAAGAGGAGCCCAGAGTGTCCGGATCCGCAGCCAGGACAGCCACCGCGGACGTCGTCTGCCTCGGCGAGTCCATGGTGACGTTCCTGCCCTCGCAGCCGGGCCGCCTCGCCGACGTCCCCTCCTTCGGCCGGGGCATCGGCGGCGCCGAGTCCAACGTCGCCTGCGCGCTCGCCGCCGCGGGCCACCGGGCGAAGTGGGTGGGCCGGGTCGGTGCCGACGGCTTCGGCGACCACCTCGTCGACACCATCGCCGGCTACGGGGTCGACACCTCGGCCGTGCGACGCGACCCGGGCCGCCCCACCGGCATCTACTTCCGCACCGCGACGGACCGGGCCACCGACACCCATGAGGTGGCCTACTACCGGGCCGGTTCCGCGGCCTCCGCGATGTCCCCGGACAACGCCCCGTACGAGGACCTCCTCGCCGCCCGCATCCTGCACCTGTCCGGCATCACCGCGGCACTCTCCTCCGACTGCCTGGCCCTCCTGGACGACCTCACCGCCCCGCGCGACGCCCGCCCGCTGATCTCCTTCGATGTCAACCACCGCCCCGGCCTGTGGCGCGACGGCGCGGCCGGCCCGGAGGTGCTGCTCGCCCTCGCCCGCCGCTGCGACCTCGTCTTCGTCGGCGAGGACGAGGCGGAGGAGGCCTGGGGGGTACACGGCACCGAGGCGGTCCGCGCGGCCCTGCCGGAGCCCTCCGTCCTCGTCGTGAAGCGGGGCTCGGACGGGGTCACGGTCTTCTCGCGGAGCGACGACGGCACTGAGGGGGACACCGTCACCACCGTGCCCTCCCTCAGCGTCGACGTCGTCGCCGCCGTCGGCGCGGGCGACGCCTTCGCCGCCGGATTCCTCTCCGCCACCCTGCGCGACCTGCCCGTCCGCGACCGGGCGCGGCACGGCCACCTCATGGCCGCCGCCGTCCTCACCGTCCCCGGCGACCTCACCGGGCCCCCGCCCCGCGCGTACGCCGACCGGCTCGCCGCCCTGGACGACGACGCCTGGGGCACACTTCGTCTCGGCCCCGGCTGGACACTCGCCGCCGGGGCGAACGAGGAGGTACGAGTCACATGAGCCAGACCGTCGACCGCGCGCTGAGCATCCTGCCGCTGCTCGCCCAGGGCCCCGCCGACCTCGGCCAGGTCGCCGAGCGGCTCGGCGTCCACAAGTCCACTGCGCTGCGCCTGCTCCGTACGCTCCACGAGCACGGCCTCGTCTACCGGCAGGAGGACCAGCGCTACCGCCTCGGCGCGCGACTGTTCGCCCTCGCGCAGGAAGCCGTCGAGAACCTCGACGTACGCGAGATCGCCCACAGCCACCTCGTCGCGCTCAACGAGCAGTGCGGGCACACCATCCACCTCGCGGTGTACGAGGAGAACGAGGTCCTCTACATCGACAAGGTCGAGAGCCGCTACCCCGTGCGCATGTACTCGCGGATCGGCAAACCCGTCGCGATCACCGTCGCCGCGGTCGCCAAGCTGCTCCTCGCCGACCTCACCGAGCCCGAACGGCGCGCGATCGCCGAACGGCTCGACTACCCCATGTACACGTCCCGTTCGGTCCCGAACGCCGGTTCCTTCCTCAAGGAGCTCGCCGTCGTGCGCGAACAGGGATGGGCCACCGACCTGGGCGGCCACGAGGAGTCCATCAACTGCGTCGGCGCCCCCATCCGGGGCGCGGACGGGCGGGTCGTCGCCGCCATGTCGGTGTCCGCACCGAACGTGGTCGTCACGGCCGAGGAACTCCTCACCCTGCTCCCGCTGGTGCGCCGTACCGCGGACACCATCAGCCGGGAGTACTCCGGCACCACCCCCACCAAGAAAGCCTGAACCACCATGACCGAGAAGACCGCCCTCACCCCCAGCACCCACACCACGCCGCCCGCGAAGTTCTCGCACGGCGTGAAGAAGGGCAACATCCTCCAGGTCGCCGGCCAGGTCGGCTTCCTGCCCGCCGTCGAGGGCCAGGCCCCCACCCCGGCCGGCCCCACGCTGCGCGAGCAGACCCTGCAGACCTTCGCCAACGTCAAGGCGATCCTGGAGGAGGGCGGCGCGAGCTGGGACGACGTCATGATGATGCGCGTCTACCTCACGGACGTGGACCACTTCGCCGAGATGAACGCGATCTACAACGAGTACTTCGAGGAGCAGGGCCTCGCGGCCCCCGCCTCCGCACGTACGACGGTGTACGTCGGCCTGCCCAAGGGACTCCTCATCGAGATCGACGCCCTCGCGGTCCTCGGCTGAGCGTCGGGTCCGCTCACCCCGACGCGCCGAACCGGTGACCCCGGAACTCCCGGGCAGCCGGCTCCCCTGAACCGCTCGCCCCACGGCACGGCGCCCCACACCTTCCGCACACGGGCGCCGTGCCGCGCTCCCTCCTGCCCCGAAGGGCCCCGTCACCAACGGAGTTGACCGCTCATGCTGCTCGCCGCCGCCCCCGCACCCGAAGTGCCACCCCACACCGGTGGACTGCTCCTCCTGATCGGAGGGACTCCCGGTCTGCTGACCGTCGCCGCCCTGGGGATCGCGCTCCTGCTGTACCTGATCATCAAGGTCAGGCTGCAGCCGTTCGTCGCGCTGCTCGCCGTGTCCATAGCCGTCGGCCTGGGTGCCGGTCTCTCCGTCACCGAACTCTTCGGCACGGTCCAGAAGTCCGCCGCCGTCTCCGTCATCGAGTCCGGCATGGGCGGCATCCTCGGGCACGTCGCGATCATCATCGGCCTCGGCACGATGCTCGGCGCGATCCTGGAGGTGTCCGGCGGTGCGGAGGTCCTCAGCGCCCGGCTGCTGAACCTCTTCGGCGAGAAGCGCGCACCGCTCGCCATGGGCCTCACCGGCCTCATCTTCGGTATCCCGGTCTTCTTCGACGTCGGCATCTTCGTCCTCGCGCCGATCGTGTACGCCGCGGCCAAGCGCTCCGGCAAGTCCGTCGTCCTGTACGCGATGCCACTGCTGGCCGGCCTGTCCATGACCCACGCGTTCCTGCCGCCGCACCCCGGACCGGTCGCCGCCGCGGGCCTCTTCAACGTCTCGCTCGGCTGGGTCATCCTGATGGGCGTCCTCGTCGGCATCCCGTCCGTACTCGCCGCCTGGGTCTACGCCGCCTGGATCGGCAAGCGCATCTTCGTCGACGTACCGCAGGACATGGTCGAGGCCGCCGAGGAGTCCAAGGCCGCCGTCGTCGCCGAACAGCGCGCTGCCGGTGTCACCCCGCACGAGAAGCCCGTCCCGCTCGGCACCGTGCTCGCGATCATCGGCACCCCGCTGATCCTCATCCTGGCCGCGACGTTCTCCTCCATCGCGCTGGACCCGTCCACGCCGCGCTCCGTCATCGAGTTCTTCGGCAACCCGTTCGTCGCGCTGACCATCGCCCTGTTCCTCGCCTACTACCTGCTGGGCATCCGGCGCGGCTGGTCCCGCAAGTCCCTCGAGTCCGTCTCGACGTCCTCGCTGAAGCCCGTCGGCAACATCCTGCTGGTCGTCGGCGCGGGCGGGATCTTCGGTGCCGTACTCAAGGGAAGCGGCATCGCCGACGCGCTCGCCGACACCTTCAACGACGTCGGCCTGCCGGTCATCCTGCTCGCCTGGCTGATCTCCGTCGTCCTGCGGGTCGCGCAGGGCTCCGCGACGGTCGCGATCGTCACCACCGCCGGCATCGTCGTCCCGCTGGTCGAGGGCCAGGACATGTCGCAGGCCCACCTCGCGCTGATCATCATGGCGATCTCGGCGGGCTCCATCTTCGCCTCGCACGTCAACGACGGCGGATTCTGGATGGTCTCGAAGTACTTCGGCATCTCCGAGCGGGACACCCTGAAGACCTGGACGGTCCTGGAAACCGTCCTCTCGGTCGCCGGCTTCGTGGTCGCGGCGGCGTTGAGCCTGGTCATCTGAGGGACGTCCCCCTGACGCGCACGTCCCGTGACGGTGAACGGGGCGTGCGCGGACCCTTGTGTGATCCCCTTCTTTACGCTTCGTTGATCGACATGGCGGAGACAAGCGGAACTACAGAGTCAGGGCCCGGGGCAGGCGCCGGGGCAGGGACCGGCACAGCGGCCGGGGAGTCGGGCCCCGGCCCCCGGAAGTCCAGTTGGAAGTACATCGGACCCGGCATCGTCGTCGCGGCCACCGGCGTCGGAGCCGGGGACCTGGTCGCGACGCTCGTCGCGGGAAGCAAGTTCGGCTACACCCTCATGTGGGCGGCCGTCATCGGCTGCCTGGTCAAGATCTCCCTCGCGGAGGCGGTGGGCCGCTGGCACCTCGCCACCGGCCGCACCCTCTTCGACGGCTGGCGCACCCTCGGCGGGTGGACCACCGGCTACTTCGCGGTGTACGTCGTCATCTGGGGCTTCGTCTACGGAGCGACGGCCATGTCCTCCAGCGCCCTGCCCATCGTGGCGCTCTTCCCCGACGGCCCGGGCCTGAAGACCTGGGCGATCATCACCGGGCTGATCGGCCTGGTCTTCGTGTGGTTCAACCAGTACGCCGTCTTCGAGAAGGTCATGACGGTCCTGATCGGCGTCATGTTCGTCGTCGTGGTCTACGTCGCGATCCGCGTCGTACCGGACGTCGGCGCCTCCTTCGCAGGGCTGCTCCCCGTGCTGCCCGACGGATCGCTGGTCTACACCCTCGGGCTGATCGGAGGGGTCGGCGGCACCATCACCATGGCGGCGTACGGGTACTGGGTGAACGCCAAGGGATGGTCCGGACCGTCCTGGATGAAGGTGATGAGGATCGACAACAGGGTCGCCTACATCACGACCGGCATCTTCGTCGTGGCCATGCTCATCGTCGGCGCCGAACTGCTGCACTCCTCGCAGATCGCCCTGACCAAGGGCGACCGCGGGCTGATCGACCTCGGCGTGATCCTGGAGGACCGCTTCGGTGCGGGCACCGCGAAGCTGTTCCTCGTCGGCTTCTTCGCGGCTTCGTTCTCGTCGCTCATCGGCGTGTGGCACGGCGTGAGCCTGATGTTCGCCGACTTCGTGGAGCGGATCCGGGCCGGACGCGGTGACGCCGGCACGGAGAAGGCGGACGAGGGGAAGGCCGGCAGTGCGACGGTCGGCCGGCAGGAACGGTCCGTTCCCTTCCGCGCGTACCTGCTCTGGCTGACGTTCCCCCCGATGACGCTGCTGTGGCTGGACGAGCCCTTCGGCCTGGTCATCGGTTACGGCGTCCTGGGCGCGTTCTTCATGCCGTTCCTGGCCCTGACCCTGATCTGGCTCCTGAACTCCTCGCGTACGCCCAGGGAATGGCGCAACGGCTGGCTCAGCAACGGCATGCTGGGCGCGGCGGGACTGCTGTTCGTCGTGCTGTGCGTCCAGCAGGTGCGTGACCTGCCCTGGTGAACACGGTCCTGAGGTCCGTGACGACGGAGCGGCAGCGCCGGTGGCGGCGCTGCCGCTCCGTCGTCCTACGGGGCGGCGGGGTCTACGGCAGCCCGTGGACGTGCGGGCCGACCGCGTTCGACCAGGCGTTGCCCGCGGTCGCGTCCCAGTTGGTCGACCAGGTCATCGCGCCCCGCAGGTCCGGGTAGGTCCTGGAGGGCTTGAAGGAACCGCAGGAGGTGCCCTTGGCCAGGCAGTCCAGGGCCGCGTTCACGACGGACGGGGCGACGTAGCCGCTGCCCGCGCCGCGGGTCGAGGCGGGGACGCCGAGGCCGACCTGGGAGGGGGCGAGCCCGCCCTCCAGCTGGATGCAGGCGAGCGCGGTGAGGAAGTCCACCGAGCCCTGCGAGTAGACCTTGCCGTCGCAGCCCAGCATCGAACCGCTGTTGTAGTACTGCATGTTGACGACGGTCAGGATGTCCTTGATGTTGAGTGCCGTCTTGAAGTACTCACCGGACGTCGACTGCATGTCGATCGTCTGCGGCGCCATCGTGATGACGAGGCCGGAGCCCGCCTTCGACGACAGGGAACGCAGCGCCTTCGTCATGTAGGTGGAGTTGAGTCCGTTCTCGAGGTCGATGTCGACGCCGTTGAAGCCGTACTCCTGGATGAGCGCGTACACCGAGTCGGCGAACGCGGTGGCCGAGGCGTCGCTGTTGACGGCGACGGCCCCCTTCTCGCCTCCCACGGAGATGATGACGTTCTTGCCGGCGGCCTGCTTGGCCTTGATGTCGGCCTTGAACTGGCTGACGGTGTAACCGTTCAGCCCCGCCGAGTCCAGGTTGAAGGTGACGGCACCGGGCGTGGCCGTGGCGTCCGCGAAGGAGACGGCGATGATGTCGTAGTTCGCGGGGACGTCGCTGAGCTTCTGGACGGCGGCGCCGTTGTCGAAGTTCTGCCAGTAGCCGGTCACCGCGTGCTCGGGCACCGAGGTCACCGGACCGGGGCCCGGGTCGGTCGCCTTCGCCGTGCGCCCGCTGACGGTGGCCGACTTGACGGACTCACCGGCGGAGTTGGTCGCGCTGACGGAGAACTGGTACGCGGTGTCGGCGGCCAGCCCGGTCACCGTGGCGGAGGTGCCGGTGGAGGTGGTCGCCTTCGTGCCGCCCCGGTAGACGGTGTAGCCGGTGGCGCCGGAGACCGCGTTCCAGGACAGGGCCACGGAGGAGGACGTCGTCGCGCCGACCGTCAGCGCGGCGGGAGCGCCGGGGATCGCGGGCTCCGGGTCCGTTCCGCCGCCGCCGTCGGGGCCGGTCACCTGCACGTCGTCGGCGACGTAGGGGGCCTGGCCGTACCAGCCGTGGGTGTAGACGGTCACGGAGGTGGTGGAAGGACCGGTGGTGAAGCCGGTCCTCAGCTGGGTCCAACCGCTGGAGCCGGGCGTCCAGGTGGAGACGTCGGTCGTGCCCGTGCCGCTGACGCCGAGGTAGGCGTAACCGCCCTGCGCCCAGGAGCTGAGCGCGTAGGTGGAGTTCGGCTTCACGGCCACGGTCTGCGTGCACTTGGCGTTGTCCTGCCCGGCCGGGGTGGCCTTGAGCGCCGAGGTGCCGCCGTGCACGGGGGAGGAGACGGTGGTGCCGCTGCCGCCGGAACAGGTCCAGTTGGCGAGCCCGGACTCGAATCCGGCGTTCTTGGCCACGTTGACGTCGGCGGCCTGTGCGGAGCCGGAGAGCCCGGTGACGGCCAGCGCTCCGGCCGCGACGACGGCGACGGCTCCGCCGAGGAGCGGCCGGACCCGGCGTCTTCTGTGCCTGCTGCTGCCTGCGGAGCGTTCCACTTGCTGCCTCCGGTGGGGGAGTTGGGGGTGCTGGCGGGGGAACGGTGGCCACCGTTGGCCGATAAACTGGTCCAGACCAATCAAGTTGTCAAGACCTGTGGCGTTCCGGGTGTGCGGGGCGGGGGGATCCGGGGTGCCGGACCCTCTCGGCGCTCACCTTCGGGTGACCGCTCGGTGGCTCCCGGGTAACACCCGCACGGGTGACACGGTCCGGTGCCGGGAATGTGACGGAGCGGATATCGCGGGGGCCGGGGAATGCGGGCCGGGTCCGCGCTGACCAGCGCGGATGAATTCTCTCGGATTCCAAACCCGAGGGGGCGGGGTAACTCTGCGCAGTGGTGCAGGAGTTAACGGCTCTGCTTTTCGTCCGATTTCGTACGGAGGCGTTGCGAACGCGTGTGCCGTACGACTTCGTACTGGGTTCCGATAACTGTTCTCTGCCTGGTATGACGTGGTTAAAGTGCTGGGGAAGAAGCACGGAGCAGGAGCGAAGTGCGGCCGGAGTCACCCCCGACGACGGCCGGTGCCGAACGGGGAAGAGCGTGCCGACCGCAATAGCAGTGACCAGTGCTGATCTGGTGCTACCGCCGACCGATCAGCAGACGCCCACAGCGGCCCATCTGCAGGCACCCGAAACCCAGCCCCTCGATCTCGCGATCGGCGACATGAACCTGCTCCTGGAGCAGCACGGCCACGTGGTCGCGGTCTACCCCACGGGCATCAGCCCCGCCCACGAACGCAGGCTGCACGCCATCCGGTCCGTGCTGGAGAGCGACCGCATCGCCCTGCTCAAGGTGGACCTGCCGCCGCTGGGTGTGGCCGTACTGGTGCGTCAGCTGCGGCAGTTGTCCGTCTGCGACTTCAGCCCGGGGGTGGTGGCCTCGGCGGCGCGGCTGCTCACCCACTACATCCGCGCCGGGGCCCTGCTGAACTCGGTGGCGAGGCTCGACCGTGTTCCCGTCAGCCTCAAGACGCACGCCAGGTCATGGGTGCCCGGCTCGATGTTCGCCGTCATCGCCGGCCCCGACCCCCAGCTGATCAGGATCGGTCCGGCCGTCGAACCGCCGGCCGGACCTCCGTTCGCCACCCAGCTGCTGATCGCCAGGGGGCAGCTGGCATCCGACTGGGTCCGGGAGACCCTCGCTCCGGCCTGGGGGGTGCAGGCCGTCCAGGAGTGCACGCTGCCCTCCGCCTCGCCCCGCTGGTGGGGCACGGGGAAGGTGGTCGAGTTCGCCTCCTTCCTCCCGGACATCTCCGTGGTCTACCAGCTCGTCGCCTCCGTGCGGCGGGAGAAGTGCCACTGGTGCGGGATGGAACTCATCGGCGACCGCTGCGGGTTCTGTTCCTCCCCGCTGGCTCCGGCGGGGAACCGCGTGCCCTCCCCGCGCGCTCTCAGCCGTGGAGCGCCCGCCCCACCCGGCTCCTAGGGCGCCCGGGGCTCTCCGCAGGCACCGCGCGCCACCCTCCGTCCGCTGCTCCACGCACCCGAATCGAACGAGGTTGTCCGGCCCATGAACTCCCGCCAGCGCCGCGGCGTCATACTCCTGCTCCTCTCGGTCCTGTGTGCCTTCGGCGCCTTCGCCGGGGTGCTCTCGGTGATCAGCGACGTCAACTCGAAGGTCGGGCCCGAGGTCGACGCCTACCGCCTCAAGACGAACGTGGCCCCCTACAAGGCACTGAACGCCGGGCAGTTCGAGAAGGTCTCCATGCCCGAACGCTGGCTGTCGGACAACGCCGTCACGGACATCGACGAGGTCGACGGCAAGATCGCCGTGACCCAGCTGCGGGAGGGCTCCCTGATGCAGTCGGACATGATGGTGAAGAGCCCCGAACTGCGGCCGGGCGAACAGGAGATCGCCATCATGATCGACGCCGCGACGGGAGTGGCGGGCAAGATCCGGCCGAACGACAGGGTGAACATCTACGCCACGTTCGCGGGCGAGCAGGACGGTGCGGCGTCCCAGTCCAAGGTGATCGTCTCCAACGCGAAGGTCCTCGACGTCGGTGAGCTGACGGCGCTGGAGCCGAAGAGGGACGACAGGAACCGGGCGTCCGAGGCCGTGCCGATCACGTTCGCCCTCAACACCCTCGACACCCAGCGCGTCGCCTACGCCGAGTCCTTCGCCCAGCACGTCCGTCTCGCACTGATCGCTCCGGGCAGCGACGGCACCATCAGCCCGGGCGACCGGACCTACACGCTCGACAAGGACAAGTGAGGATGGGATGACCACCAGAATCCTCCCGGCCGTCGGTGACGCCGACGCGGCCAGGTCCGTGACCACCCTGCTGAGCCAGCTGCCCGACGCGGAGCCGGCCGCGCCGGTCGGTGACTCGACGCAGCTCATCGACACCCTCGCCCGCCTCGCCGGCGAGGCCGTCGAGGAGCTGCCCGAAGTCGTGCTGGTCCATGAGCTGATCGGCCCGGTGCCCGCGCTGGAGCTGATCCGGGAGGTCTCCCTCCGCTTCCCCGCCGTAGGGGTCGTGCTGATCACCACCGACGCGAGTCCCGGGCTCTTCGCCGCGTCCATGGACGCGGGAGCACGGGGTCTGGTCACCCTCCCCCTCGGCTACGAGGAACTCGTCAACCGTGTGCAGGCCGCCGCGCAGTGGTCCACGGGTGTACGGCGCCATCTGGGCTCCGGCGGCGATGTGTTCACCGGACCCGGCGGCACGGTCGTCACGGTCACCGGAGCGAAGGGCGGGGTCGGGACGACCGTCACAGCCGTACAGCTGGCCCTCGCCGCACAGGCTTCCGGGCACACGGCCGCGCTCGTCGACCTGGACCTCCAGGCCGGCGACATCGCCGCCTATCTCGACGTGCAGTTCCGGCGTTCCGTGGTCGACCTGGCCGCCATCGCCGACATATCCCCGCGGGTCCTCTCCGACGCCGTCTTCTCGCACGACACCGGCCTGGCCCTGCTGCTGGCGCCGGGGGAGGGCGAACGCGGCGAGGAGGTCAGCGACCGCTCGGCCCGCCAGATCGTCAGCGCCCTGCGCTCGCGCTACGAGGTCGTCGTGATCGACTGCGGCAGCCAGATGAGCGGGGCCAACGCCGCGGCGATCGAGATGGCCGACACCGCGGTGCTGGTGACGACACCGGACGTCGTCGCCGTGCGGGGTGCCAAACGCATCGTACGGATGTGGGACCGGCTCCAGATCCGCAAGGCCGAGGAGACGCTCACACTCGTCAACCGGTTCAACCGCAACACGGAGATCCAGCCGGCCCTGATCCAGCGGATCACCGGGACCCGGATGGCGGGCACGGTGGTACCGGCGAACTTCAAGGAGCTCCAGGGCGCGGTGGACTCCGGCCGGATGCACGAACTGGACCCGCGCTCCAGCGTGAAGCAGGCCCTCTGGGCCCTGGCCGGGGAGATCGGACTCGTGAAGCCCTCCCCGGGAGAGTCGCGCGCGGGCACACCGCGCGGCGACCGGGGCTCGATCGGAGGCCGCAGGCGCAGGGGCGGCACGGCCGGCGGGGGAGGCCGGCAGTGAAGGGACACGGGGGAGAGCCGGGCCGGATACGGGCAAGGCTGCGCGACGAACGCGGCCAGCTGAGCGTCGAGTTCACCGGGATGGTGCCGATCATCCTGGTGACGCTGGTGCTGCTGTGGCAGGCCGTACTGGTGGGCTACACCTTCACCCTGGCGAGCGGCGCGGCGGACGAAGGCGTACGCAGCGCGGTCGCCGCGGACGGCGGCGAACGGTGGAGCAGATGCGAGGCCGCCGTGAACGAGAGGCTCCCCGGGGCCTGGGAGGGATCCGCGGAGATCCGCGACTGCGGGTCCGAAGGAGACGACATGGTGAGCGTCAGCATCACGCTGAAGGCACCCGTCCTGTTCCCGGGCTTCGCCAGTCTCCCCATTCCCGTCACGGCCACGGCCGGCGCTGCCGCGGAAGGGAAGTGACGCGTCATGGAACCCTTACGAACCCCACGCGCGGCCGGTCCGGGCCGGGGCGGGCGCGGGGACCGGGGGTCGACCGCCGTCGAGTACCTGGGCTTCCTCCCCGTCCTCATCCTCATCGGCCTCGCCGGCATCCAGCTCGGCCTGATCGCCTACACCGCGCAGCAGGCGGGCACCGGCGCGAGGGCCGCCGCCCGTACGGCCGCGCAGGAGGACGTGTCCGGCTCGTACGCCCGGGTCGCCAAGGCGTCCATGACCGGCTGGGTCGCCGAGCGGGCCCGGATCTCGGCGCCCTCCGGAGAGGACGCGGTCACGGTCACGGTGACCGTCCCGATCCCGGACGTCCTGCTCGGCCTGCTCGGTGACCGGACCGTCGAGAAGTCCGCCACCATGCCCCGCGACGACTGAGCGCACCCATCTCATCCGAGGAGTACCGCCATGAGCCTGCGGGCACGCATCACCGCCCCCGAGGAGCGCGGAGGGGGACGGGAGGACGGCCACCTGGTCGCCACGTACCGCGCGAAGCTCCTCGAGGAGATCGACCTCGCGGAGATGTCCTCGCTGGCCGCCACCGACCGCCGGGCCCGGCTGGAACGCGTGCTGGGCCACATCATCAGCCGCGAGGGGCCGGTCCTCTCCACCGCCGAGCGCTCCCAGCTCATCAGGCGCGTCGTCGACGAGGCGCTCGGGCTCGGCGTACTGGAACCACTCCTGGAGGACGCCTCCATCACGGAGATCATGGTCAACGGACCCGACCAGATCTTCGTCGAGCGTGCGGGCAGGGTCGAGCAGCTCCCGATGCGCTTCGCCAGCCACGAACAGCTCATGCAGACGATCGAGCGCATCGTCTCCACGGTCAACCGGCGCGTCGACGAGGCCAATCCGATGGTCGACGCCCGTCTTCCCAGCGGCGAGCGCGTCAACGTCATCATCCCGCCGCTCTCGCTCACCGGCGCGACGCTCACCATCCGGCGCTTCCCCAGGTCCTTCACGCTCCAGGAGATGATCGGCTTCGGCTCGCTGGACCAGCAGATGCTGCTGCTGCTCGCCGGGCTCGTCCAGGCCAGGTTCAACGTGATCGTCTCCGGGGCCACGGGCACGGGGAAGACCACCCTGCTCAACGCGCTCTCCGGACTCATCCCCGACGGCGAACGCATCGTCACCATCGAGGACTCGGCCGAACTCCAGCTGCAGCAGAACCACGTGATCCGGCTGGAGTCGCGGCCCGCGAACGTGGAGGGCAAGGGCCAGGTCACCATCCGCGACCTGGTCCGCAACTCCCTGCGCATGCGCCCGGACCGCATCGTCGTCGGTGAGGTCCGAGGCGGAGAGGCACTGGACATGCTCCAGGCGATGTCGACCGGCCACGACGGTTCGCTCGCCACCGTGCACGCCAACAGCGCCGAGGACGCGCTGATGCGACTCCAGACCCTCGCGTCGATGTCCGAGATCAAGATCCCCTTCGAGGCCCTGCACGACCAGATCAACAGCGCCGTGGACGTGATAGTCCAGCTGACCAGGCACGCCGACGGTACCCGGAAGGTCACCGAGATCGCGGTGCTCGACTCGCACGGGCGCGCCCCCTACCGGATCGTCACCGTCGCCCGGTTCGCGGCCCGGCCGATGGACGTCGACGGCGTGGTCCACGGCGAGTTCCAGGCCCTCCCGCTCCCGCGTCGTGTCGCCGACCGGCTCTTCATGGCCGGACAGCCGATCCCCCAGGCCTTCGGGGTCGCTCCGTCAGACGAATACCTCGCCACCCGAGAGGCCGGATAGGTACCCCGACATGGACAATCTCGCACCGCTCACCATCGGTGTCACGCTGCTGTGCTGCGTACTCGGCGTCATGGGCCTGCACGCGTACACCTCGGGCAGGGCCCAGCGCGAGGCCCTCGTCGACCGGCTCTCCTCGACGGGTCAGGCCGAGACGGGTCCGCAGCGCCGGTTCCGGGGGATCGACCGCCGCCTGCGCCGCACGAAACCGGGCAGGAGGATCGAGCTGAAGCTCGCCGCCACCGGCCTCGACGTCACCCCCGGCGAGTACTTCCTCTACGTCATGGCCTCGGTGGCGGCACTGTGGCTGATCGCGGCGTCCGTCCTGGCGGCGTTCTTCGGTCCGCTGGCCGGGCTCGCCGGGATCTGGAGCGCCAACACCTTCCTGAACTGGCACCGCGCCAAGCGCACCGAGGCGTTCATCGGCCAGCTGCCGGAGATCTCACGGGTCCTGGCCAACGCCACCCAGGCAGGTCTCTCCCTGCGCACCTCCATCGCCATGGCCGCCGACGAGCTGGAGGCGCCCGCCGGTGACGAACTCCGTATCGTCGCCGACCAGCTGGGCGTGGGCCGCACCCTCGACGACGCACTGGACGAGCTCGCCACCCGCCTGCCCTCCCGCGAACTGGTCGTCCTCGTCGCCACGCTGATCCTCTCCAACCGGGCCGGAGGCCAGGTCGTCTCCTCGCTGCGCAACCTCACCATCACCCTGGAGGAACGCAAGGAGACCCGGCGCGAGGTCCGCACCCAGCTGTCACAGATCAATGCCACCGCCTACGCCGTCCCGGCCATCGGCGTCGGCGCGATGCTCCTCGTCAACGCGATCCTCCCCGGGGCACTCGACCGTATGACGGGATCGTTCGCCGGCCAGATCGCCGTCATCGTCTCGCTCGGCCTCTACGCCGTCGGCTTCGTCGCCATCCGCCGCATTTCCAAGATCGATATCTGAGGAGGGGACCGGTATGGAACTGCTGCTCGCGCTCGTCGTCGGCCTCAGTGTGCTCGGCGTCTTCAAGGGGGTGCGGATGTACCGCTCCGAGGCCACCCTCCCCGGTGACCTCGCCCTCGCCCTGGAGGTCGGCTCGACCCGCACCACCGCGGTGGGCTCCGGAATCGACCGGCTCGGCATGCGCTGGGCGCCCCTGGTGCTCCGCGCGATGGGACCGAAGCGGGTCAACGAGAAGCGCCGCAAGATCGACATGGCCGGCAACCCCGGCGGCCTCACCATCGACCGTTACGCCGCCCGCCGGGCCGTCTACAGCGCCCTCGGCGGTTTCGCCGCGTTCGTGATGCTCACCGGCGGCCGGATCTTCATGGCGCTCCTCATGGTCGCCTTCGGCCTCTTCTGGGGCGAGGTCGGCATCTGGGCCGCCGTCCGCAAACGCAGGGACGACATCGACCGCACCCTTCCCGACTTCCTGGACGTCCTCGCCGTCGTCGTCTCCGCCGGCCTCGGATTCCGGCAGGCACTGGACCGGGTGTCCGAGAAGTACAAGGGCCCGTGGGCCGACGAGCTCCGCATCACCCTGCGGCAGATGGACATGGGCGTCAGCCGCCGCCAGGCCTTCGACGAACTGCGCAGACGCAACGACTCCGAACAGGTCGCCATGTTCGTCACCGCACTCCAGCAGGGCGAGGAACTCGGCGCCCCGATCGTGGACACCCTCATCGCCATCGCCAACGACATGCGCCGCACCGACGCGCAGAACGCCCGGCGCAAGGCGGCCAAGGCGGTCCCCAAGGCGACCCTGATGGTCACCACCTTCATGATCCCCGCGACCGTGCTCCTCATGGGCGCCGCCATGCTGCTCGGATCCGGCACCGACTTCGGATCCCTGACGGGCGAGTGAGCGACCGGCCGATGCGCATCTCCCTGCAGCCGGAACCCGATCCGGAGCCCACGGACCCCCGCCGCACCCTGTCCACCCCGGCGGGCCCGGCCCCCACGGTGTCCATCCAGGTCAACGCCCTCCAGGCGCTGGCCCGGCAGGTGTTCCTCTTCCGGCTCGCCATGATCACCATCGGCACACCGCAGGCGGCCGGCAACAGCGCCCCAGGTCTCGCCGGCTGGCTCGTGGGATCGGCCGTCGTGGTGACGTTCGTCGGCTCGTACGCCCTCTTCCGCGACTGGGAACGCTTCGGGCCGCTCCTCGTGCGATACCCGCTGCTCCTCGGCGTGGACATGGTGTTCGGCGCGCTGCTCCTGTTCACCGCCACCCCGGAGTCGACCCTCGGCTACGCGGTCGTCTGCACCCCGCTGCTCGCCGGACTGCTCTACGGCTGGCGGGTCGCCGGCATCTTCGCCGCCCTGCAGTGCCTGATCCTGGCAGCGGCCTACGGCGTCGACCACCACCCCCAGTCCAGCCTGGCCGACGTGCTCCTCCTCCCCGGTTTCTGCGTCCTCGCGGGAGCCGCCGGCGTCACTCTGCGGAATCTGATGCTCCGGGTCGGAGCGGCCAGCCAGGCACTGACGGAGGCCCGGGCGCGCCTCGCCGTCAGCGCCGCCGTCGAGGACGAACGCGCCCGCCTCGCCCGCGAGATGCACGACTCCGTCGCGAAGACCCTGCACGGTCTGGCCCTGGCGGCCGACGGTCTGGCCCAGTCCTCGGGGCACACGGACCCGCTCACCGTCAGACACCAGGCGGAACTGGTGGCCCGGTCCGCCCGCCGGGCCGCCGCCGAATCCCGTGAGCTCCTCTCCGACCTGCGCCGCGACTCGGGGCTGGACGGAGGCATCGACCTCATCACCGAACTCCGCGGCAGGACAGAGGACTTCAACCGGCGCCATGGGATGAACACGGTGTTCCGCACCCTCGGCGACACACCGGTGCCCCTGGTCCCCCCGGTCGTCGCCCGACAGTTGCTCACCGTGGCCTCCGAAGCGATGGAGAACGCCAACCGTCACGCCCACCCCACCTATCTCGTCGTACTCGCCGGCATCAAGGGCGACGTCCTGCGCGTCAGCGTGTACGACGACGGCAAGGGGCTGCCCACGGGGCTCGCCCTCGACGACCTGAGGCGGGCCGGCCACTTCGGGCTCGTCGGCATGGTCGAACGCGCGGCCTCGATCGGTGCCCGCATCCGCATCGGCAAGGGGCGGGCCGCCAAGGGGACCGAGGTCCGCGTGGAACTGCCGACCGCGGCTCTCGCCCCACCCGGGACGGCGGCCGCGGACCCGTGACCGCACGTGCACGTCGGCCGAATATCTCCGCTCCGCCCCGCAGCCCCCGTACCTTCGTCACCACGACACCTGAGAGGAGGTCGCAGAATGCCGGACGACGTCTCCCGTATGTCGGGCCAGGACCGGGCGGCACAGAGTCACACCCCCCGGTCCACGTCCTCGCGCGACACCCCGCTCGGCCCGGAGCCCAGCTCCCCCGCGTTCCCGGCCACCCGGATCCCTCCGGACCTTCAGCAGCCGATGCCCGCGTTCCCCGCCGCCCCCGCCGCACCGGCCCCCGGGCCCCTGCGGGTCGTGGTCGCGGACGACAACCCCGTCGTCCGTGCGGGGCTCGGTGTCCTGCTCGGCGGCCGCGCGGACATCGAGGTCGTGGCGGAGGCGGCCGACGGACGCGAGGCCTACGACGCCGCCGTACGCCACCGCCCGGACGTCATCCTGCTCGACGTGCGGATGCCCGGGGTGGACGGCATCTCCGCACTGCCACACCTGGTGCGGGTTGCACCCGTGATGATGCTGACGTACAGCCGCGAGAGCGACATCGTGCACGAGGCGCTGCGCCTGGGCGCGGGCGGCTACCTGGTCCACGGCGAGTTCACCGCCGACGAACTGGTGCAGTCCGTACGCGACACGAAGAGCGGCCGGGCCCCCTTCACCGCCACAGCGGCCAACGCGCTCCTGGCCCAGGTGCGCCAAGGGGCGGGCGGGCATCCGAGGCAGCTCCCGGAGGGGCTCGGGGCAGCACTGGCGGCGTCCGGCCCGTCCGACGGGCCCGGCTCTCCGGCACAGCCCCCGGAGAGCGGCGCCCAGGCAGCACCGGCGCCGGTGCTGCCCTCGGTGCGACCGGCAGGACGTCCGCGAAGCCTTTCGCGACTGCAACCCCGTGTGGCACAGTCTTCGTCCGACAGCGGAAACATCCGGCCGCAGGCGCTCAACAGGCAGCAGTACGACCTGAGTTCACGGGAGGCGGAGGTCATGGAGCTCATCTCCTCGGGCATGAACAACCAGCAGATCGCCGCCACCTGTTTCATCAGCGAGAAGACCGTCAAGAACCACATCAACAGGATCTTCACCAAGCTGCACAGCACCAGCCGCAGCGAGGCGATAGCCCGGTGGCTCGGCACGGCACCGGGCCCGGGTCCTGGACCGAGGGGGACAGACAGCCATGGCTGAACGGGGGAGACGCCCCACGACGGGAGCGGTACGCGCCGGACGCCAGGCGCAACGACCGTTTTGGGCCCGGGCTTGGGCCCTGGGGCCCTCCGCCGGAGGGGCCGCGCGGGCGTACATTTCTCAGGTTGACTCGGGGACCGGCCAGGGGGAAGCCGGTACCCGAGGCGGCACCACAGAGACAGACACGTCGGCCGGCCGTCGGCCGGGCGGATCCGGAGGGGAACACCATGAGCAAGCTGATGCTGAAGGCTTCCGTCAACGCCAAGGTCTGGGCGAACACCTCGGTGGAGCGCATGAAGGCGCGCGGGGACCGGGGGCAGGGCGCGGTGGAGTACCTCGGCATCATCGTGGTGGTCGTGGCGATCATCGGAGTGCTCATGCTGACGAACATCGGTGCAGCGATCGGTGGTGCCATCACCACGCAGATCGCCAAGATCACTGGCGGCAAGTAGCAGGTAGACAGAAGCGAGACGCTGGGCAGGCTTTCCCCATCTACATCATGGTGGTGGCGGGCCTGCTCTTCCTGGCGTTCGCCTACTTCGCCGTCGGCCAGGCCTCGATGAAGAAGAACGAGGCGCAGACGGCCGCGGACGCGGCAGCGCTGGCGGCGGCCACCGATGCCCGCGACCAGCTGAGCTGGCCCGAGGTCTTCGACCTGGACGGGTGGGACGATCTTCTGAGCGGGCGCGGAGCCGGCTCGAATTCGTGTGAAGCCGCCGACTGGCTGGCTGCCGCGAACGACGCCCACGCAATCGACTGCTTCGCGGAGGACCTGCCGGAGACTTCGTACACCGTCACGGTCGAGAGCAACAAGCCCGTCGGCGACTCGGTGATCGCCGTTACGAAGACCACCAAGGCCAAGGCCACCGCGCGAGCAGTGATCGAGCCTCGATGCCGCATCGAAGAGGACGCGCGTCCCGAGCCGAGTCCGGCCGAGGAGAGCGAAGACGACGGCGACACGGGTCAGGACGAGGAGCAGAAGGCATACAAAGTCGTGTGCGATGACGCAGACTTCGACGACTTCGACATCGATCCGAAGCACCTCGATCTCCTGCCGGACCTGGCAGACCTTTTCTCCGTCCACCTGGCCGACAAGTAGATGATCGACACCGAGAGGAACACGCCGATGCGTGCAGCCATGACCCGGATTCGTCTGAAAGGGGCTGTCGTAGCCGCCGCTTCCGTAGCCATGGCTGTCGTCCTGACAGCTTGCGGGGGAGACGACGGCAAGGACAACCAGCCCGAGGGCGGGGAGAAGCAGCCCAATGCTTCGGCGTCACAGCAGTCGAGTTCGCCAGGCACGCAGAAGAGCCCCGACACATCGGAAGTGATCGCCAGCGTGAAGGGGCCGGGCGAGATCGACCTGGTCATCAATTCTGCCGAGCGTGACGCCGGTGGGTTCGTCACCGTCAAGGGCAGTGTCACGAACGGCTCGGAGCAGCAGTTCACTGCTGTGGGCTGGCAGGGGGCCGAGGAGGAGATGGTCGGCAACGGGGCATCAGTTGCCGGCGCCTCTCTGGTGGATCAAACAGGGAAGAAACGATATCTGACCCTGCGGGACACGGACGGCAGGTGCCTGTGCACCCAGTTCACGACGGGCATCGCGCCCGGAGCCACGACACCGTTCTTCGTTCAGTTCCCGGCACCGCCTGCGGGGACCAGCGATGTCGACTTCCAGCTCCCGACCATGCCCAGCGCGACGATCAAGATCTCCGGGTGATGGCCACCGTGCAGCCACCCACCTCCGTCTCCCGCGCACCACGAGGCGCGCTGCGCCGCCGCGTCGGACTCTGCGCCGTCGCGACAGTGGTCGTCGGCACCTCGACGCTCTGGGGCACCGCCTCCGCGACGGCGGACGACAACCCCACAGCCGTTCCCGCTGCCTCCCCGCCCGTCGAGGTCGACGCCAACTCGCCCGGTCTGATGCTCGGTGACGGTGCGACCCTCGGCGATGTCCGCGTCCTCGACATCAAGTCCGTCGTGGAGGACCTGGGGGGCGAGGAGCGCCGCGAGGACACCAACGTCGACATCACCTTCGCTCTCCAGGCCGAGGTCCTCTTCGGCAAGGACAGCGCGAAGCTGAGCGGTGCGGCCAACGCCCGTATCGTCGCGATCGGCGAGGAGATCAGGAACCAGAGCGCCACCAAGGTCCGTGTGTTCGGTTTCACCGACGACCTCGGCTCCTCCGCGCACGGCGACGTGCTCTCGAAGAAGAGGGCCGACGCCGTGTCGGGAGTCCTCTCCCCGGGCCTCCCGAACGTCACCTTCGAGATCCGTGGCTACGGGGAGGAGTACCCGATCGCGAGCAACGAGACCGAAGAGGGCCGTAAGAAGAACCGCCGCGTGGAGGTCACCTTCCAGCGCACCAGCGGTTCGTAGAACCGGCAGAGACCGGCCGGGGCACCGGACTCCGCGCGAGTGGCGGTCCCGGTGCCGGAAGCTAGGAGCGTAATGAAGTCGAGGACCGTGGACGCTGTGACCGCAGCGGCTGCGCTGGCCTGCGTACTGCTGTTGCCGGGGACGGCGGCGGCGCACCCGCGCGCCGACGCCGCTCCGGGCGGAGCCTCCGCGTACCGGCCCGCCGATGGGGCATTGCCCGTCACCGGCACGGCGTCGAGCGCGGACGGACCCCGGCTGGAACGGGCGAAGATCTACTCGGACACCATCAGCCCCGGCCAGAAGAAGTACTACCGGGTCCGGCTGGACGAGACGTCCAACGCGTTCGTCTCCACGGTGCTCGCCCCGCCTCCCGGTACGAGGAGCGGCATCCTCGACGGCATTCAGGTCGCGCTGACCTCGGCCGACGGCACGCCCTGCGGCTCCGGCCCGGCCGTCTATTTCGGGGGCGACACCACCCGCCCGATCGCGGACTACGCTTCTCGTCGCATCAGCGACGACAACACGGCCTGCCGGCAGGCCGGGGACTACCTCTACACCGTTGCCTGGTCGGGGCAGCAGACCAGCGGCGCCGCGAAGTGGCCCATCGAGCTGACCTACATGGCCGAACCCGGCCTCAAGCCCGGTGCCTCCGAGCCGCAGGCACCGAGTTCCTGGAGCTCGAAGGCGCCGTCGCCGGGCAGTGGCACGCCGCATAAGGTGCGCGGTGGCACCGGGTTCAACGACGCCGCGGCCGTTGACGACGGGGCCTGGCGGGATGACATCCGGCCCGGTGACAGCCGGTTCTACAAGGTGCCGGTCGCCTGGGGCCAACAGCTCTTCCTGCGGGCCCAGCTCGCCAACGCCACCTCGGACGACTCGTTCTTCGCCGTCAACGGTCTGCGTCTCGCGCTGTACAACACGGCTCGCGGCCGAGTCGCCGACAAGAGCGCCGGCTACACGGGTGCTCCCGCCGGAGTCGACCTCGGCACGGCCCCGGCCGCCTACGCGAACCGGTTCGTCGGCGAATCGGACGCGGAGTCGGCGATGCGGTTCCAGGGCTGGTACTACATCCAGGTCACCCTCGACCCCAAGGTGCCCAGCAGCGTCCCCCTGACGCTGGACGTCGGACTGGAGGGGAAGACGCAGCCAGGCCCCCCGTACGACGGCGACGCGGCAGCGGCGGGGTTCGGCCTGGGCGATACGGGCCCCGCCACTGGTGACGGGGGCACGATGCGGGCGGTCGGGATCGGCGGGATCGGCCTCGGGGCGGTGCTGGTCCTGGGCCTGGGTGCGTGGCGGCTGCTGGGAGGCCGCCGACACCGGGCCGACGGGCGGGCGGCTTAGAGCAGGTGGTCCGCTTTGCCCGCCTTGATGTCCCGGATCATCTGCTGGAGGGCCTCGCGGCTGTCGGTGAGGTAACGATCCTCCTGGCCGAGGACTGCGATGAACGCGTTGCCTTCGGTGTCCGTCCCCAGCCGGAAACAGTTGTTTCCCTCGCCGCAGTAGGGCTCTTCCCAATTGACTTCGAGCATGACGAAACTCCTCAGAGTTGACGTGAGACGGCCTGGATGAAGTCTCGTGACTCGGCGGAGCCGAGGGCCGTTCGCTCCATCCAATCCAGGTGGGCTCGGTACTTGGTGAGCTGCGCTTCGGCGTGCATGAACTCCGGTCCGTGCGCGGAGTCCAGTTGAACCGTGTCCAGTTGTGGCACGGCGCCGTGCGCGTACAGGAGCGCATGTCCCGCGCCGGGGAACGCGCCGCGGTCGACGGGGACGACGCGTAGCTCGATGTTCTGGCGTTCAGAGGCAATGCACAGGTAGGTGAGCTGTTCCCGTGTGACGTCTCTGCCACCGAACTGCATGCGGAGCGCGGCCTCGTGCACGAAGCCCACGTAGTCGACCGGCGCCGGGCGGTCCAGTACCTGCTGCCGCTCCATGCGGTGGGCCACGCGCAGTTCCACCTCCAGCCGCGAGAGTGCCGGAAGTACGGCACCGAACACCGCCCGCGCGTATTCCTCGGTGTGGAGCAGGCCCGGCAGGTGGACGGTTTGTGCGGTACGGATTCGCGTGGAGTTCCACTCGAGCTCGGCGATGTCCAGCAGGCCCGAGGGCAGGGTGCCCCGGTGCTGTTCCCACCAGCCGCGCTCGCGATGCTCGGCCATGTCCACGAGCGCCTGCACATAGCGGACGTCAGAACACGAGTAATTACAGGCGAGTGTGCGCACGCGCTCTGCTGTCACCGGCCGGACGCCAGCCTCCATGTTGGAGATCTTCGTCCTGTCGACGCCCAGCAGCCCCGCTGCGTACGCGGTCGTGGCTCCGGCGGCCGTACGCATCTTCCGGAGCTCGGCGCCGAGACGCCGTTGGCGCTCGGTAGGTGTGGAACTGCTCGGCATGGGCCCCTTCTTCCGCCGACGGTAGGCACAGTCTGCCGCTGAGCGGGAGACGCGGTCCACTCGCAAGGAGGCAATTGCCTCCAATATGGAGACACGGGTGCCTTTCTCTGTCTACTTTGAGTACCGCACCGCACACGCTGCGTCCGGACCGAAGTGCATCACGCGGCCCTGCCCGCACCTCCTGCCCTGGGAGGGGCGGGTCCGCGTCAGGGAGACAGGCCACAGCTCGGCCGCAGCGACGGTGACCGTCAACTCAGCCCCCGTATCCGGGAGTCGTCATGCACCCGTACTCGCCACCACCCCGACGCACCGCCCTCTGCCCCGCGAGGCCGTCCCTCCCCGCCTCCGGGTCCGCTCCGCAATCCCGCCCGAGACCGCGCCCTCACCCGGGGCTCGTCCTCAGCCTCACCCTTCCCGGCGACCCCCGCAGCGCGGTGGTGGGGCGGCACGCGGTCACGGCCGCGCTGTCCACGTACGGGCTGCGCTCCCACGGGTGGCCGGCCGCGCTCGCCGTCACCGAACTGATCGCCGTCAACGCGGCACTCACGCCCGGCCGTGAGCTCTACCTCTCGCTGCGCCACCGGGACGGCGCCCTCCGCCTCGTCCTCTGGGACCAGCACCCCCGTCACGCCGACCCGGACACCCTCGCGCTCTGCGATGTCCGGCGCCGCCGCGCCCTCTGGCTGCTGGCGGCCGTCGTCGACGACTGGGGCGGCGACTGGGGCACCTGCGAGGCCCGGTCACCCCACCAGGGCACCAAGTCCTGGGCCGTCCTTCCGCAGTGAGGGGCGCCGGGCGGTCGTTGGGACTCTACGGATGATTTCCCGACCTGTATGTCCGACTTGGGCGTCCGTAACTTCCCAACGAGGAAGGGCTCGCACCTGCTAGCGCCGCGCGGATCTCGTCGAGCATGCGGTCGGGGGTCCGGAAGACCGTCGCGGCGGGGAAGCGGAGAACCCGCCGCACTCCGGGGCAGGCGCTCAGCACGTTGAAGCGGGCGAGGTCACGGCGGTGTGCCTCGCGGCTGCCGTGGTAGGCGTAACCCTCGATCTCCACCACCACACCCTCCCGGAGGAAGAGGAAGTCGGGCCGGACCCGCCGGCCGTCCGGTGTCACCAGTTCCGCCTGGCTGAGCGGGTGCAAACCGGCGTCGTGCATCCGTAGCCGGGCGATCGTCTCGGCGGGCGAGCCGCTTTGCCGGTCGGTGAGTGCGAGCCACTGCTTCGCCCTCGGTGTGCCATGGCGTCGGGTGGGGTGCGTCGCGCACGCGGCGGCCAACGTGTCGATGGTGATGACGCGCCTTCGGCGGACTCCGCCCACCACGCGCGTCCCCAGGGCGGAGTCGACGGCTACCAGCGCCTCGTCCCTCGTGCCGGTCAGGAGCAGGTCGTGCAAGGTGCGCAGTGGCGTGGTGACCAGCAGCCCGTCGCGGGTGCAGATCTCGTCCGGTGCGAGGGGCGTACGGTGCACCGTGAAGCCGTGGCGTCGGCCCTTGAGGCCCGAGGGCTCGGTGAACTCGATGGACTCCCGCAGCAGTTCGATCCGGTGGAGTGTGGCTGCGGCGCGATGGCTGAGGATGAGGCCGGGGTGCAGTATCTGCACGACGCGGGCCCGCATCCACGGCGTCAGTTCGACACCCGGCGCGACCCAGGCCCCGCGCGTGACGCGCTGCCAGCGTTCTGCGTTCAGCCGTCGGCTCAACTGCCGCGCCGGCACACCGGCCGCCACGGCCTCCCGGGTGAGCAGAACGCCACCCCGGGCGAATTGGTGAGGTTTCCCCGTCATGGGGAAGAGGATGCCGCGTGGAACGGACCGCTGCGCGGGCCTGTGGACAACCAGGGCCGCTGCGCGGCCGGGGAGCGTGCGTGTTCGTCGGGGCGGGTGCTTCGGGTCGAGGTGGCGCCGGGCTCCCCAACCCGCTTCACGTTCGAAGGGGGTGCAGGCCCCCCCCTGAAAGGCGCCGCTCACTTCACGGTGATGGACCCGACGAACGAATCGAGCTCCGCCGGACTCAGCTCACCCTTCACCGCGTTGATCCGAATGGCGAACGGCACGCCCTTCGAGTCGACACCTGCCACGACGACCCCCGTCATGCGCGTCCCCTTCGCCGGGGTCGACTCCTCGCCCGACGAGGTGAACTCGTAGTCGATCCTGCGTGCTTCACTGGCGCTCTCCTCGCCCGCGAGGCGCACGTCCCGGGTGTCCGTGCGGGTTGCCCCCAGCCCGATCCCGGCGCCCGCCGCGGCGGCGGCCTCACCGGCGTCGCTCACCCCGGTGGCGAAGTCCAGCTGGACCGAGACCATGCCGGTGCGCAGCCCCTCCTCCTGCTTGAGCGCGACCGCCGCGTTGGCCTCGCTGCGCTCGGCGGCCGGCTGCGGGGCGTACCCCGCGGCCTCGGGGTAGCCGACCGACACGCTCTTCGTGTCGAGCGTGCCCCAGCCGTCCGGCACCGCCGCGGCCTCCGTCCCGCCGCAGCCGCTGACCAGCACCAGGCCGAGGGTGGCTACCACGGCCGCGCCGAGCGCCCTGAACTTCGTCGACGTCGACGTCAACGTCATCACCCCTTCGTCGTGCGCGTTCACTGCGCGCAGTAGCTGTACGGGAGGTACGTGCGCCTGTCGCCCTGCGGAGCACCGAGGAACTCCGCGTCCGTCAGGGTCTCCTCCTTCTGATCGCCGGAGATCGAGAATCCGAGGCTCATGCCCAGCGAGACCTCGAATCCGAACTCCTGCGCGTCCGACTCGCCGTGGTAGCGCATCGTGCTGGACAGACCGTCCTGGAACATCAACTGTGCGAAGGGGGCCGCCCCGTCGGGCCTCTTCTCCAGGGCGTGATCGCCGAACATGTACTCGAACGGGGCGGTGTTGTTGCCGGAGCCGTCGAGCCACTCCTCGGCGACGGAGCGCTTCGCCTCGGTGGTCTCGTCGGTCTCCTTGCCGAACACGACGGAGTTCGTGAGTACCTCGATGCCGGTGTCCCCGGAGGAGTCGGTGATGCCGCCCTTGCCGCCGCGCTTGTCCTTGCCGGTCCTGCCGTTGTCGCCGCCGACCTCGCCCTTGTCGGACGTCGATGTCTGGTCGACCGTCTGCGTCATGTCGATCCGCACGATCTTCCCGGTCTTCTGGTCGCGGGTGACGGTGATGGCCCCGGTGCGGGTGTCCTTGGCACCGGCGGTGCCGCCCAGCGGGCCCGCGGTGCCGCTCACCTTGCCCTCGATCTCCAGCTTCGCGGTGTAGGTGTACGACTCGTTGCCGTTGACGTCGTCCTTGGTGATCGTCACGTCCGGCGAGAACTTTGCCTTGCCGCCCAGCTTCGCGCCGAGCCTCGTGTCGTCACCGGCCCTGACGGAGAGGCCGCCGTCCGCGTACGCGTTGATGCCCAGGGTCGAGTAGGAGATCTTCTTGTCGCCGATCTTCTTCTCGATGTCCTCCGTCTTCTCCGCCCACTTCATGCCGGAGTACCAGCCGCCGCCGTAGCCGCCGCTGTGCTTCATCGAGGTCTCCCACATCTTCATCTCCTCGATGTCGTCCCGCATCCTCCGGGCGTCCGCCTCGCTCCTGAACACCCAGGTGTCACCGTTCGTGATCTTGATGCCGCCGCCGATGTCGATGTCCGCCTTGCCCAGGCTGCCGAGCTTGACGCCGGGGGTGCTGGCGTTGAGGCCGGCGGACGCCGCGTCGGTGAACGTCATGTAGACCAGCTTGTCGTCCTCGTCGACCCTTCCGTCCTCGTTCACATCATGGTTGGCCCGGGCCACCTTCTGCTGGAAGCCGTACTCCTCGCCCCATTCGAACCAGCCGATCCTGACCTTGCCGCCCGCGGTGTCGGAGACGTTGGAGATCTGGCAGAGCCTGGGTTCGTAGTCGGCGTCGGTCTTCGGCTTCGCCGTGCCGTCCCCGCCCGTCGTGCAGCCCACGCCGTCCCCGGTGAGCGTGCTGACGGCGCAGCGGATGCCTTCACCGATCCGGCCTCCGAGACCGGCCATGGCCAGCGCGCCGACCAGTGCGACGACCAGGACGACGACGCCGAGGTACTCGGTCGCAGTGGCGCCGCTGTCACGCCAGTCGTACGAGCGTCCGCCCGCCGACGCGTGCGACGGAGGTGCGGAGTGCGTGTCGCGGCCATCGAGGAGCCGGTCCAGGGACAGCCCCACGGCGGCGCCGGTGACCATCGCCACCACCGGCATCAGGAGCCCCTCGGTGTTCACCACGTCCCACGTCACGGCGTAGCCGAAGGCGAGTGCGGCGACGGGCACGACGAGGGCGCCGACGAGACGCAGGGCGCGTGAGCCCCGCTGCCGGCCGGGAAGGGCGCGGGCGGCAGCCAGGACCGCCAGGGCGGTCACGAGAACGTTGGGCAGGTGCAGGAAGGCCAGTCGCCAGCCGAACGAATCGAGCCGCTCGTCGGTGGCGAGCGTCCCGACGAGCGCCCGCGCCACCAGGAACCCGGTGGTGACGTGGACGAGGGCGCCGGCCGCCCAGCCGCGGCTCAGCGGGAAGAACCAGCCGCCACCCGGCGGTATGTGGCCCCCGCCCCGGTCTCCCCAGCCGCCACCGCTCACGGTCCACCCTCTCGCCGACACCCGCCCCGCTGCTCCCGGGCGAATGTATTGCCGGGAATCCAGCCCGACCTGGGCCCCCGGCCCCAAATGCGGACCCAAATGTGTCCGCCGCGGTCCCGGTCGGAGAAGTGGGCGCGCACGGGCGGTCGGCGGACAGCTCACCGGCTTCGTCCGGACGTCGCGCCGTCGTCGTAAAATGCCGTACCGGCACGGCTGTCGGACTGCATCGGACCGTAAGGACGGTGTGCGGTGGGTGCGTTCGGCAGGCGCCTCCGGGTGGCCGGCTCGTCCCTGCGGCGGAGTGGGCCCGTGGTGCCGAGGACGGGCCGGGGACGCCGATGACCTCCTACACCTTCCTGACCGTGCACCGGACCTCACCGGACGCCATGGCTGCCGCCCTGGCGGACGTGGTGGGCGTGACAGCGGCCGAAGTGGACGTGGCAGAAGACTCCGACGGCCACCGTGACTGGACGGCCGCGGTGCTGTGCCACTTCACGGACCTGGACGGCGACCTCGCGCTCGCCTGGGACGTACACGTGTCGGCGGGCGTGGAGCCCGCGCCGCCCGCCGAGGCCGAGGCGGCGCGCCGGCTCGCAGCCCGGCTCGGCACGACCGTGCTCCATCCGGCGGCCGGGGTGCGCCCCTCGGCCTACTGGGCGGCCACGCCCGACGGCACCAGCACGCGGGCGCGGGTCCTGGACGGGGACACGGACGGGAACACCCGGCCGGTCCTGATCGTGCACGCGGTCGAGAAGCCGGTCGGCCCACTCCCCGGGGCGCGGGTGGAACGCATCCGTGAGGCCGGCCAGGACGGTTGAGGCCCCGGGTTGGGCCCCTGGGCCCAAGACGGGCGTCCGCCGCGGCGATTAGCGTCTGCGCCGCAGGTGATCGATGCCCGTCCCGGCGTGCCCCCCCACGGCGCCGGGCCGGGCCGCAATCGGAAGGTGACGGCGCGTGCCCACGGCTGAGCAGCTGGCCCTGAACGACGAGGAGTCCCGTCTCCTCCAGCTAGGACTGATGGAATGGTGCGGTCCGGCCCGCTGCACCGAGGAGTTCGCCGTGGCCATGGGCTTCGACGGTGTTCAGGACCTGAGCGACCGCGGCATGTCGATCCGCAGCGCGCTGGCGGGTGAGGAAGCGCTGGACCCGATGGACTGGGCGCGGGCCCTGCTGGCGACCGAGCTGGCCTTCGCCAGTGACGTGGTCGGCTCGGGCTACGAGTGGTCCACCACGACCGGCTGGCCCGACGACACCACGGTGCGCGTCCTGCGTTCCGTGCAGCTGAAGCTGATCCGCACGGTCGCCCCGCTGATAGGCCGGGGACTCGGCACCCGGCAGGTCCGTCACGCGGAGGTCCTGCGGGCCGGAGGAGGCCCACCGCCGAGCCCGGCGTGGTGAGCAGGTCCCCGCGCTCCTGACGGCCCGGGTCGGTGGCCTCCGCGGCAGCGGGCCCATAATCTGCCGCATGCCCGATCAGCAGACGCGCGCCCGCCCGGTGGCGCCCGAATCCCGCAGCACCCGGCACAGCGCCATGGCCCTGCTCACCGCCGCCGCCCCCGCCCTGGGTGCCTACGCGGCGGTCAGGGCCGTCGGGCTGCTGGTCCTCCAGGTGTCGGCGTCGGCCGCGGGGAAGGACGCCCTGCACCTGCTCGGCGGGCGCTGGGACTCCGTCTGGTACCAGCGGATCGCGGAGAACGGCTACGGCCACACCGTCACCCTCCCCGACGGCGGCGTCCACCCCGACCTGGCCTTCTTCCCGCTCCTGCCGGCCCTGGAACGCGGCCTCGCCGCGGTCACCCCGCTCACGGTGCAGGGCGCGGGCATCGCCGTCGCCTGGCTGGCGGGGCTCCTCGCGGCCTGGGGGATCTTCGCCGTCGGAGCCCGGCTGCACGGGCGGCGGACCGGGGTGGTGCTGGCCGCGCTGTGGGGCGCGTACCCGACGGCGTTCGTGCAGTCGATGGCGTACACCGAGACCCTGTTCACCGCCCTCGCCGCCTGGTCCCTGTACGCCGTGCTCAGGGACCGCTGGATCGTCGCGGGCGCGCTGTGCGTGCTCGCCGGGCTGACGCGGCCCTCGGCCGCCGCCCTCGTCGCGGCGCTCGCGGTCACCGCCGCCGCCGTCCTCGTACGGGAGTGGCGCGCGGGCGACCGGCGGGGCCTGCTGCGCCGGAACGCAACGATGCTGCTGGGAGTGTGCCTCGCACCGCTGGGATGGCTGGGCCACGTGGTGTTCGTCGCCGTACGCGAGGGCGGCGCGTTCGCGTACTTCGACGTCCAGGCGCAGTGGGGCAACAGCATCGACGGCGGCCGGGCGCTGGCCGCCTTCATCGCCGGACTGCCGCTTCCCGCCGCGCTCGGGCTCTGCGCGGCGCTGGGGCTGCTGGGGTGGCTGGTCCTCCTGTGCGTACGGCAGCGGCAGCCGCTGCCCGTCCTGCTGTACGGCATCGCGGTCGTCGTCATCTCACTCATCGGTTCCGGCTACTTCGGCTCCCGGCCGCGCCTGATGATGCCCGCGTTCCCCCTGCTCCTGCCTCCGGCCGTCGCGCTGGCGGGCCTGCGCGCGAGGGCGCGCACGGCGTCGGTCGTCGCCGCGCTGGCCGTCGGCTCCGCCGCGTACGGGGCATGGACGCTGCTGGGCCCGGGGCCGCCGTGAACCGGGCCCGCCGCCATGCCCGTCACCTCGCGGGCGGCGAGCCCTCCGCGGCGGGTACGGAGATCCGAACCCGCGTCCCGGGCCGGAGGCCCCACCGCTCCATCGCCCCGGCCTCCGACTCCACCACGTGGCGGGCGCGGAGCCTGAGCAGGCCGAACCGGCCGGGCCTCATCGTGCGTACCGCCACGACGTCGAACTTCCGGTCCAGGTAGGCCACATCGATGGCGAACCGCATCCGGAAGGTGTGGACGCTCCCGCACGGGGTGATCAGCAGCGCACCGTCGACACCGTCCACGCCGAGCAGTCCACGTGCCCGCGCCCGGTAGGAGGCGGCGATGCGCAGCGGCACCTCCCGCACCCCGGAGCCAGTACCGACCGTCAGTGTCCCGTTGCCGTTGCGCCATTTCCCCATGGGCCCGACCGTAGACCTCGCGGCCGGCGCGTGGGTCCGGTACGAGGGGCGGTGGGCCCCAGGACCCAAGACCCCGCCGTGCCCGCCGGATTAGGGTCGGGACCGTGGACTCCACACTGATTGCGGTCGCCGCGCTCTGGGGCGCCGGTGCCGGGCTGCTGCTCCCGCGTGCCGCGTACCGCTTCTCCGTCGAGCCCGAGGAACCCTGGCGCGACGCGTGCCCGGCCGGGCACGCGCTGCCGGGGCCCGCCCGGGGCTGGCTCGGCCCGGCCAGGTGCGCGGAGTGCGCGGTGGCCGTCCCCGCACCACCCGGAGGCGCGGCCCCGGAGACCCCGGCGGGACAAGGCCGTTACGCACCCGACGTCGCCGCCCCGGTGGTCAGCGTGCTCGCCTGTGCGGCCCTCGCCGCCGCGACCGGCGCCCGGCCCGAAGCCGCCGTCTGGCTGCTGCTGGCCCCCGTCGCCGTGCTCCTCGCCGTCATCGACCGCCGGGTCCACCGGCTCCCCGACATGCTCACGCTGCCCCTGGCCGGTGCCGCCGCGGCGCTCCTGGGCGCAGCGGCCCTGCTGCCCGAGCACGGCGGATCCTGGACCTCCGCCCTGCTCGGCGGAGTGGCACTCGGAGGCTTCTACCTCCTGCTCTTCCGGATCAACCCGGACGGCATGGGCTTCGGCGACGTGAAGCTCGCCCTCGCGCTGGGAGTGGCCCTCGGGTGGTACGGCTGGGCGGTGCTCTTCGCGGGCGGCTTCGCCGGCTTCCTGTTCGGCGCGCTGTACGGGGCGGGTCTGATGCTGATGCGCCGGGCAGGCCGCAGGACGGGCATCCCGTTCGGGCCGTTCATGATCGCGGGAGCGCTCGTCGGGCTGCTGTTCGGGGGCCTCGTCGCGTGAATCCCACCCGTCGTACCCACGTACGTGATATCCGCTCGCGCCAGGTCCTCGCGGACTGGCACCCTCCCCGTATGACCGGATCGTCCGCACCCTTCGTCCCTTCCGCCTCCGACGCGCGCTTCGAGGCCCTCGTCGCGGAGGCCGACACCGTGTCCGTCGACGGCTGGGACTTCTCGTGGCTCGACGGGCGGGCCACCGAGCAGCGCCCTTCCTGGGGGTACGCGCGGGCCATGGCCGACCGGCTGGCACGTGCGGAGGCCGCGCTCGACATCCAGACCGGGGGAGGGGAGGTCCTCGCCTCCGCGCCCGTACTGCCGCCGCTCACCGTGGCCACCGAGTCCTGGCCGCCGAACGTCGCCCGCGCCACCGCCCTGCTCCGCCCGCGCGGTGCCGTGGTCGTCGCGGACTCCGACGAGCCGCCGCTGCCCTTCGCCGACCACGCCTTCGACCTGGTCGTCAGCCGCCATCCGGTGACGACGTGGTGGGACGAGATCGCCCGGGTGCTCGCCCCCGGCGGCACGTACTTCTCCCAGCAGGTGGGCAGGGAGAGCGTGTTCGAGCTCATCGAGTACTTCCTCGGCCCGCTGTCCGCCGAGCAGCGCGGTGCCCGCGACCCGCGACGCGCGCGGGAGGACGCGGAGGCAGCCGGACTCGAAGTGACGGACCTGCGTGCCGAGCGGCTGCGTGTCGAGTTCCTCGACATCGGCGCCGTCGTCTACTTCCTGCGCAAGGTCATCTGGATGGTCCCCGGCTTCACCGTCGGGGCCTACCTACCCCAACTGCGCTCCCTGCACCGGCAGATGGAGGAGGAGGGTCCCTTCGTCGCACACAGCGCCCGCTTCCTCGTCGAGGCACGGAAACCAGCGCGCCGGCCGGTGGTCCCGCAGGGCCCTACCCTGAGGGCGGCTTCACGGACCACGGGTGCAACGGCATCACCCGCCCCTCCGTCCTACCCATGAGTAGTGCGACCCTGTTGGTTGAGCGCACAACGAAGGAGCAGGTCATGTCGGTGGGAAGCGAAATGTCGGGCGGAGAGATCAGCCCGCCGGTCGGCCGGCCGCGCCACGGGAAGGGCGACTGGCTCACGGGCGCGCGGATCACCGCCGTCCACGGCCTCTTCTACCGGCCCGAGGGGCGCGCGGGGGAGCCGGAAGCCGTCGAATTCGTGCTGGAGAGCGGTGAGTCGGTCCTGCTGACCTGTGCCTCCGACCACACGCTGAGCATCACCTCGGGAGCCTGGCCCGGCCTTCCCGACTGGTGCGTGCCCGCGGGCCAGTGGCAGTTCGAACAGCTCGGCCGGCTGCCCTCCCCTCCGCACGGCGGGGCCTGGACGGTCACGGGCACGCAGGAGCGGCGCGACGGGCACGGTGAGGTGCGCGAGGCGATGATCCGGTGCGAGAACGGCGACTTCGTGATCGGCGGCGGCGACACGGTGGCGATCCGCTTCGTACCCCGCTGATCCGGGGCGGGACCCGGCGGGACCCGGCGGGGCCCACCGGGCTCGTCCGGGTCCGCCCTACGCGTGCGGGCCCACGCCCACCTTTCCCACCGTCAGCTCGGTCTCTCCTTCCATCACTTCGCCCAGCCCCGCCACCTGTTCCTCCAGCGCGCGCGTCCGCCGGGCGTCCAGGGGGCTCAGCGGTTCCACGGTGACGGCGATCCGCCTGCCCGAGCGGCGCTGGTGCCACACCCCGGCGACCGTGCCGTCCACCAGCAGCACCGGGAAGTTACCCGCCTGACCGCCTGCCAGCGCACGCTCGTACGCCGCGCCGGGGAAGAGCCGCTCGCGCGGCCGGGAGGCGATGGTGAACGCGTCGAAATAGGGGAGCAGCCGCACGCCGCGCGGCGCCTGTGACGGGAAACGGGTGTCACCCGCCACCACCCAGGCGGCGCCGCACTCCTCGAAGGCCACCTCCTCGATCGCGCCGGCGCCGGCCAGGTCCTCGAACAACTGCCCGGCCCAGCCGCGTGGCGCCGCCAGCCACTGGGCGAAGTGGCCCGGCGTGGCGGGCCCGTACGCCCGCAGATAGCGCCGTACGAGCTCGGCGGTAGCCTCACCGGCGGGCATCGGGACGGTCCCCGGGTTGGTGTACGTGGCCTTGCGGCCCCGGTTCGCCGCGTAGCACAGGGCACCCCGGTGGCCCGCCAGGTGCAGCACCTGGCGCCAGCGGGGCCACATCGCCTGGAACCCGGGCATCACGAGGTCCCCCGCCCACGGGCCGGTGCGGGCGATCACCTCCTCGGAGAGCTCGTCGATCGTGAGCTCTCCGCCCGTCAGGGCGTCGGCGACCGCGGCCACGACCGCCTCGATCTGGTCCGGCGTCATCCTGGCGTCGCTGGGAGACGGACTGCTGCGCCTGGGCAGGGCCGAGAGTGCTCCGGTCCACATCGGCAGCTCGCCGGCCGGCAGCAGATGCACGGTGCCGCGTGGCCCGAAGGTCTTGACGAGGGTCCTGTCCGTCCACAGCGCCGCGCGCACATCTGTGCGTGTCGTCCCCGGCGCGCGCAATCCGACGGAGAGCTCCGCGGCCGACAGCACCTGCGCGTGCGCCCCGAGCATCGTGCCGACGGCGCCGGTCACGCCCTGCGCGGCCTGACCGCCGAAGGAGGCCGCATCGGAGAGGAACTGCCGGTCAAGACGCCGTGCGTTCGCCTGGGACCAGCTCACGGTGATGGTGCGGGCTCGTGTCGTCATGGGCCGAATGTAGGGCGCCTACAGGACGGGAACTGTCCTGTAGGCGTCTCTGGTGCATCTCGCGACACATCTGCGGATATGCCCGCTGCGCAGTCCGATGAATTCGGAGAGTGATAATTCGGTGGCGTGGCACGCATCAGCACTTACGAAGGGTTATGGTGGAAACCCCCCCTCGGGCCGGTCCGTAACCCCCCCCCACGGACCGGCCCGTTTTTTTGTGCCCGCACCTTCCGCCTGTGCGGCCCGTGCGCAGGACGGGCCCGGGCCCCGCGCGGGTCCCCGGCGACGTACGGGAAACCGGGCGCTGGGGCGGCTTCTCGTCAGCGCCGGTTGGCCCAGATGTTGGTGCTCGCGGTGTCCACGGCGAAGGTGTCGATCTCCTTCAGCTCGGCGCCGGTCAGCGGCGGTGCGGCCAGCGCGGCCACGTTCTCCTCCAGCTGCTTCACGCTCGACGCGCCGATCAGGGCCGAGGTCATACGGCTGTCGCGCAGCACCCAGTTGAGCGCGAGCTGCGCGAGGGACTGCCCTCGGCCCCGCGCGATGTCGTTCAGCCCGCGCAGCCGGCGCACCATCTCGTCGGACAGCAGGTCCGGGTCCAGGGACTTGCCCTGGCTGGCGCGGGACCCCTCGGGGATGCCCGCCAGGTACTTGCCGGTGAGCAGGCCCTGGGCGAGCGGCGCGAAGGAGATGCAGCCCATGCCGGCCGTCTCCAGCGCGTCGAGCAGCCCGTCCCCCTCTATCCAGCGGTTCACCATCGAGTAGGACGGCTGGTGGATCAGGGCGGGCACGCCCATCTCGTCGAGGATCCGTGCCGCCTCGGCGGTCTGCTCCGCGTTGTAGGAGGACACACCCGCGTACAGCGCCTTGCCCCGGCTCACGGCGGAGGCGAGTGCCCCCATCGTCTCCTCGAGCGGAGTGGCGGGGTCGAAGCGGTGGGAGTAGAAGATGTCGACGTGGTCGAGGCCCGTCCGCCGCAGGGAGGCGTCGAGCGACGACAGCAGGTACTTGCGGGAACCCCACTCGCCGTACGGGCCCGGGTGCATCCGGTAGCCGGCCTTGGTGGAGACGATGATCTCGTCCCGGTACGGGGCGAAGTCCTGCCTGAAGAGCTTGCCGAAGTTCAGCTCGGCGGAGCCCGGCGGCGGGCCGTAGTTGTTGGCCAGGTCGAAGTGGGTCACACCGAGGTCGAAGGCGCGGCGCAGGATCGCCCGCTGGGTGCCCAGGGCGCGGTCGTCGCCGAAGTTGTGCCAGAGGCCGAGGGAGACGGCGGGCAGCTTGAGCCCGCTGCGGCCGGTGCGGCGGTACTCCATGGAGTCGTAGCGGGACGTGTCGGCTCGGTAGGGGAGGGAATCAGTCACGTTTCACTCCTTATCACGAACTTGTGACAGGCCGGGTTGGGCCCCTGTGACCCGGCCGCAGTAATGTGGCGGCTTCGGGACATGCCGATCCGCGGCGCGAGAGCGCGGTGCGCGGACGCACGGCGATCCCCCGGGGGACGGCCCCGGACCCCCCCTGGTGAGGGGGAGGGCGGGCCGTGAGCCCGTACGGAACCGAGAGGGTGAACTCAGTGAACTTGCGCGACCTGGTGTACGGGCTCTACGCCCGCCGGGTGGGAGGCCGCCTGGACCACGACCAGGTGCCCAAGCACATCGGAGTCATCCTCGACGGCAACCGGCGATGGGCCAAGGCGTCCGGCGGGTCGGCCGTGGAGGGACACCAGGCCGGGGCGGACAAGATCTCCGAGCTGCTCGGATGGTGCAGCGAGACGGATGTCGAGGTCGTCACCCTCTGGCTCCTGTCCACCGACAACTTCGACCGGCCCGAGTCGGAGCTCACCCCTCTGCTCGGCATCATCGAGAACACCGTGCGCCAGCTCGCGTCCGACGGGCGGTGGCGCGTCCACCACGTCGGCACGCTCGACCTGCTTCCGGCGCGGACCCAGACCGTCCTCAAGGAGGCGGAGGAGGCCACGGCCGGCGTCGGCACCTCCCGGGCCGGAGGCTCCGGGGGCGGGATAATCGTCAATGTCGCCGTCGGCTACGGCGGGCGCCAGGAGATCGCGGACGCGGTCCGCTCCCTCCTCCTGGAGCACTCCTCACGGGGCACCACCTTCGAGGAGCTGGCCGAGGTCGTCTCCACGGACCTGATCTCCGAGCACCTCTACACCCGCGGACAACCCGACCCCGACCTCGTGATCCGCACCAGCGGGGAGCAGCGGCTGTCGGGCTTCATGCTCTGGCAGAGCGCCCATTCGGAGTACTACTTCTGCGAGGTCTTCTGGCCGGCCTTCCGCAAGGTCGACTTCCTGCGCGCCCTGCGCGACTACGCGGCGCGCCACCGGCGTTACGGGGCCTGAGAGGCACGGCGCGACCGGAGGGCGCGGGAGAGCACGGAATCCGCTCCGGCGCACCTCGTCGCAGGCCGGGGCATGGCTTCGCGTGTTCGAGGGAATACAGCTCTCAGGTCGATGTCCGGTCAGTAACCAGGCGGACGTCGCAGCCAAGTGAGCGGCACCCAGCCCGCTCGCCCGGGAGGCCCTTTGCACACGAAGGACCGCACCACACGCGGCCGACGCGGAGGGCCGGTGTTCGGCCCGCGCACGGGGCCAGAACCCGGTCCGTCCTCTCCCTTCGGGAAGTTCCGCGACCTCCGTCGCACTCCCCGACCTCGTCCGAGGGGGTACGTCCTTCCGTGGTGACCAGTACCAAGCGCCGCATGCCCGACAGGCGCACCTACGTTCTAGACACCAGCGTCCTGCTGGCCGACCCCAAAGCCATGACCCGCTTCGACGAGCACGAAGTCGTGCTCCCGATCGTCGTGGTCACGGAGCTGGAGGCCAAAAGGCACCACCCCGAGCTCGGATACTTCGCCCGGCAGGCTCTGCGCCTCCTGGACGACTTCCGCATCCGGTACGGCCGGCTGGACGCCCCGATCCCGCTCGGGGATCTGGGCGGGTCGCTCCGTGTCGAACTCAACCACTCCGATCCCGGAGTCCTGCCGGCCGGCTACCGGCTGGGGGACAACGACTCACGGATCCTCGCGGTCGCACGCAACCTGCAGGCCGAGGGGTACGACGTCACCGTCGTCTCCAAGGACCTGCCGCTCCGGATCAAGGCGTCCTCGGTCGGCCTCCTCGCCGAGGAGTACCGCGCCGAGCTCGCCGTCACCGACTCCGGCTTCACCGGGATGGCGGAGCTGTCCCTCGCCGCGGAACAGGTCGACCTGCTGTTCAGTGAGGAGAGCCTGTACGTCCCCGAGGCCACCGAATACCCCGTGCACACCGGACTGGTGCTCCAGTCCGACCGCGGCAAGGCGCTCGGCAGGGTCACGGCCGAGGGCAACGTCCGGCTCGTGCGGGGCGATCGGGAGGCCTTCGGTATCCACGGCCGCAGCGCCGAGCAGCGCATCGCGCTCGACCTGCTCCTGGACCCGGACATCGGGATCATCTCGATGGGCGGCCGGGCGGGCACCGGCAAGTCGGCCCTGGCGCTCTGTGCGGGGCTGGAGGCCGTCCTGGAGCGCCGGCAGCACAAGAAGGTGATGGTCTTCCGGCCGCTGTACGCCGTCGGCGGGCAGGAGCTCGGCTACCTCCCGGGCAGCGAGTCCGAGAAGATGAGCCCCTGGGCGCAGGCCGTCTTCGACACGCTGTCGGCGGTCGCCGGGCGCGAGATCATCGAAGAGGTGCTGGGGCGCGGGATGCTGGAGGTCCTGCCGCTCACCCACATCCGGGGCCGCTCGCTCCACGACGCCTTCGTGATCGTGGACGAGGCGCAGTCGCTGGAGCGCAATGTCCTGTTGACCGTGTTGTCCCGTATCGGGGCGAATTCGCGGGTGGTGCTCACTCACGATGTGGCGCAGCGGGACAACCTCAGGGTCGGCCGCTACGACGGAGTCGTCGCCGTGGTCGAGAAACTGAAGGGGCATCCGCTCTTCGCGCACGTCACGCTCACCCGCTCCGAGCGCTCGCAGATCGCCGCGCTGGTGACCGAAATGCTGGAGGACGGGCACATCTGACCCGGAACACCCCATAGATGCCGCCCGGCGAGCCAAGGAGCTTAGCCGGGCGGCATCGTCCTGCACCGTCATTTCCGAAAAAGTTGTGCGCCAAACGAGGTGTGACCTTTCACACGCAACACAGAATTGCAACGCGCCGTGTCCTTCCGGCAGAGTCTTGCTTCCGTCAGGCCCCGCATACGGCACTTGGGCACCTCCGAAGGCGCCACGCACCACACAACTCAACAATCGCCGTCCGTATGCCGCCCGCGAGCACAACGCGGCGCTCCCGAGAGGGAGTCGCCCACCGGGCCCGTGCCTCCCGTGACCCAAGCAGTAGGGAGGCCAGTGTCAGGGGCACGATTGCGCCCGCGAGGTCACCTAAGCGGGCGATGCTGGAAGGACACCGTGTGAGCCGGATCTCGGTCCGGGGGTTCGCCGTGGCATCTGCCACCGCCGTAACCACCGTAGGCGCCGTCGTAGGCGTTGCGTCGGGCAGCACTCCCGCTGTCGACGACAACAACTTCGAGGCGGCCGCAGCCGACACCACGCTGCTCGCAGACATCCCCGCGGGCCAGCAGGCCCAGGTGCAGACGGCTTCGCTGACGCAGCAGGCCGACGCCCAGGCGTCGGCGGCGGACGCGGCAGCCAAGAAGTCCGCGGAGGAGACGGCCCGCATCCAGGCCGCCAAGGACGCCAAGTCGAAGAAGCAGGCGGCCGAGGACAAGATCGTGGCCGAGCGCGAGGCCAAGGAGAAGGCGAAGAAGGAGGCCGAGCGCGCGAGCCGGTCCTCCGTCCGCGACGCCTCGTCCTTCTCGGCGCAGGGCTCCTACTCGGTGGCCGAAGTGCAGGCGATGGCCCGGCAGATGATGCCGGCTGACCAGTTCCAGTGCTTCAGCAACATCGTGGACCGCGAGTCGGGCTGGAACTACCGGGCGACCAACCCGTCCTCCGGTGCCTACGGCATCATGCAAGCCCTGCCGGGCTCCAAGATGGCGTCGGCGGGTGCGGACTGGCAGACCAACCCGGCGACCCAGATCAAGTGGGGCCTCAGCTACATGAACAGTGACCGCTACGGCAGTCCCTGCGCGGCCTGGTCCTTCTGGCAGGCCAACCACTGGTACTAGAACCCCGCGAGGTTCAGCGACCGACCTCGAGATGCCCCGCACCGATCCACGGTGCGGGGCATCTCGCGTGTACGGTCGACCCGGACAGCTCCGGGGGGCGTGCGGGGAGCAGACGGGGGAAAGGGAAAATCATGTCGAAACTTCCGGGGTGGCTCGGTCGGCTCGGAGCCGAAATCACCGAGATCGGGGCGCGCCTGGAAGAACGCCGCGCCGAGGACGAGCGCCGGGCCGACGCGGTCGCGGCGAGCGGCTCCTCGTCGACGCTCTCCACGTCCGTCGCCGATCAGGTGCCGCGCCCGCCCACGTACGCCCCTTCCGTGTCCGCTCCTTCCACGTCCACCCGACCCGAGCCGGTGACCGCGATCCCCTGGGGGATGCGCGTCGCGGCCGAGGCGGGCTGGCGGCTGCTGGTCCTGGCCGGCACCCTCTGGGTGCTGATGCGGGTCATCAGTGCCGTGCAACTGGTCGTCCTCGCCTTCGTCGCCGCCCTCCTGGTGACCGCGATGCTCCAGCCGACCGTCGTACGCCTGAGGCGCTACGGGCTGCCGCGCGGTCTGGCCACCGCGGTCACGGCGGTGCTCGGCTTCGTCGTCATGGGCCTGGTCGGCTGGTTCGTGGTCTGGCAGGTGATGGACAATCTGGACACCCTCTCGGACCGGGTCCGTGACGGCATCGACGAGCTGAAGCGCTGGCTCCTGGACAGCCCGTTCCACGTCACCGAGTCGCAGATCAACGACATCGCGAAGAACCTCAGCGACACCATCGGCACCAACACCGAGGAGATCACCTCCGCCGGGCTCCAGGGCGTCACGGTGATGGTGGAGTTCCTCACCGGGCTCCTGCTCGCGATGTTCTCGACGCTCTTCCTGCTCCACGACGGCAAGCGCATCTGGCAGTGGGTCCTCAAGCTGGTCCCCGCCCAGGCGCGTCCGGGCGTCGCCGGTGCCGGGCCGCGTGCCTGGCGGACGCTGACCGCCTATGTGCGGGGCACGGTGATCGTGGCCCTGATCGACGCGATCTTCATCGGCCTCGGGATCTACTTCCTCGACGTACCGATGGCGGTCCCGCTCGCCGTCTTCATCTTCCTCTTCGCCTTCATCCCGCTGGTCGGCGCCGTGGTCTCCGGGGCGCTCGCCGTCGTCGTCTCGCTCGTCACCCAGGGCGTGTTCACCGCTCTGATGGTGCTGATCGTGGTGCTCGCCGTGCAGCAGATCGAGGGCCACATCCTGCAGCCCTTCATCCTCGGCCGTGCCGTGCGCGTCCACCCGCTGGCCGTGGTGCTCTCGGTCGCAGCGGGCGGGATGATCGCCGGCATCGGCGGTGCGGTGGTGGCCGTACCCCTGGTGGCGGTGACCAACGCGGTGGTCGGCTACCTGCGCTCGTACGGGCAGGACCCGGCCGCGCTCCAGGGGCCCGGACCGCACGGCGCCACGGCGCTCTCGGCCGTACCGCCGAAGGAGCCGCCCGCCCCCGTGGCCGGGGCCGTGGAGGATCGCGGCGGCGAGAGCGCGGACCGGTCGCCGGACGACCGGAAGGAGTAGGGCGCGGAGGTCCGGGCGCCGAGGAGGCGGCCGGACCGTGCCCGCGCCGGACGCGGACACGAAGAAGGGCCCCGTCGACGGTCGGTCGTCGACGGGGCCCTTCCCGTACAAAGGTACTGCCCGTTACAGCCCGGCGAGTACGGCCTCGGATTCGAGGGTCACGCCGACCGCCTGGATCACCGAAGCGATCTTGACTGCTTCCTGGATCGTCTCACGGTCGACGCCGGCCTTGCGCAGCACCTGCTCGTGCGAGTCCAGGCACTGGCCGCAGCCGTTGATGGCGGAGACGGCGAGCGACCACAGCTCGAAGTCGACCTTCTCCACGCCCGGCTTGCCGATGACGTTCATCCGCAGACCCGCACGGAGGTTGCCGTACTCGGGGTCCGACAGCAGGTGCCGGGTGCGGTAGAAGACGTTGTTCATCGCCATGATCGCCGCTGCCGACTTCGCCGCGGTGTACGCCTCGGCGGAGAGGTTGGCCCTGGCCTCCGGCTCCAGCTCGCTCAGCACCTTCGGCGAGCGCGAGGCGATCGCGCAGGCCAGGACGGTGCCCCACAGCTGCTGCTGGGGGAGCTCGCTGTTGCCGATGACCGAACCGAGGTTCAGCTTCAGGTCCTTGGCGAAGTCCGGTATGGAGGACTTCAGTTCGTCGAGTGCCATGTCGGTATCAGCTCACTCGCCGGAGAGGAGGGCGACCGGGTCGAGGGTGTTCTCGCCCTTGGTCCAGTTGCAGGGGCAGAGCTCGTCGGTCTGCAGGGCGTCGAGGACCCGCAGGACCTCCTTGGGGTTACGGCCCACGGAACCGGCGGTCACCATCGTGAACTGGATCTCGTTGTTCTGGTCGACGATGAAGACGGCGCGCTGGGCGAAGCCGTCCTCGCCCTCGATGCCGAGGTCACGCATGAGCTCGTGCTTCGAGTCGGCCAGCATCGGGAAGGGCAGGTCGGTCAGGTCCGGGTGGTCCTTGCGCCAGGCGTGGTGCACGAACTCGGAGTCACCGGAGAAGCCGAGGACCTGCGCGTCACGGTCGGCGAACTCGTCGTTCAGCTTGCCGAAGGCGGCGATCTCGGTGGGGCACACGAAGGTGAAGTCCTTCGGCCACGCGAAGATCACTTTCCAGCCCTCATACGTCTTGTGGGTGATGGTCTCGAACTCCTCACCCTTCTCCAGGGAGACGCAAGCAGTCAGTTCGAACTCGGGGAACTTGTCACCAACGGTGAGCATGATTCGGGGCACTCCTGTGTTGCTTGGGGTTGGACCCGAGAACAGTCCCACATGCCCTATTGATCACGGAAATCGGTCATGTCGAGGGGATTGATAGAAACGGGTGATCAGTGATAGGGGCCAGGGTGCGCGTTGCCGCGGCAGCGTTGAGTCTTGCCCTCTCGAGGACGGGCGCAGGTGCCGTTCGGGCTTGGTGGCGTCGGGCCGCGTCCTCCACGGCCTCTGCATTCCGTATGAGGTTGGTCCCGCTGAAGGATCGCCCCTTTGGGTGCGTGCGGGGCAAGGGGGGCCGACCGTTTCGCACCGCGAGGATGGATGGGGCACCTCGGGACAAAGTGCTCGACTACGAGGGGTGATCGTCTTCGTTCCAGGCGATCTCGATCAGTTCCGGGTCGAACTTCCGGCCACGCCCCGCGGGGTGAACCATCACGGCCCGGATCAACTCTCGGAGCTGTGCCTTCTTCTGCGGGACCGAGTACCCCATCCACTCTTTCAGGAGGGAGGGGGAGGCGTTCCGTCTGCGCACCTTGGTGGCGACCAGTCGGCGTCGCTGCCGATTCAGTTCGTCTCGCTCGCCTTCGAGTTCCTCCAGCAGGTCGAGTGCAGTGCCCATGCCGATGCGCTTCTCCCTGCGCCGGTCGCTGACCTGCTTGATTTCCTGGTCGATCTCGGAGAGTCGGGCGTCATGTTGCGTCTCGTCGACGCTCCTCTGTTCGACGACCATGCCGAGGCTGCGGCGGACTTCCTGGAGAAAAGCCGTCTCGACCAGGTCCTCCATCGGAGGGCCGACTCTGGTGACGCCGCCGCACCCGCCGAGTGTGGTGAGGCAGGCGTACCGGTATCCATAACGCTCGTAGGACGTGGTTCCCTTCGAGTACTGGTTGGACATCAGGGGAAAGCTGCACTTTCCGCACCGGGCAATCCCGGACAGGAGGTATTTGGCCGAGGTGCTGTGTGGTGCTCGTCCCTCCGCCCGGGCCCTCTGCCGCTCCTCGATCGTGGCCACGCAGGCTTGCCACTCTTCGGGGGAGACGATGGCTTCCCAGTCGCCCATGACGGGCCTGCCGTCCTTGCGGATGACGAATTCTGGCATCCACGGCCTCTTGATGTTGCGTCGCTCGGCCTGAGGTAGGTAGGTCCTGTAACCGCAGATGCGGGGGTTCACGAGGCGCGCCTCGACAGTGCTGTGCTGCAGGCTCTGCGTTCCGGGCTTTCTCTTGTTGCGCGTGGGCTCGTATCCGAGGTTGATCCACTGCTTGCGGATCTCGCCGACCGTGAGGCCGTCAGGAATCGCGAGGACTGCTTGCCGAAGCACTTCGGCTTCGGTGTCATGGAGCGTCCGACGATCTTCGGCCCATCCGAAGGGCCGCGGGGCTCCGTGCATGTGTCCACGCTCGGCCAGGCCCTTGTTTCTTCGGGTGACCCGTCGCTTGGTGCTGTACACCTCCATGCCGCCCATGGCGGCCTGAACGGTGAGCATCGACCGGCCCTCCTGTGTGGCCAGGTCGGTACCGCCCACAACGGCCCGCCCCACGTATCTGGGGTTGAGCTGAAAGAGCCGGTTGATGCGGGCCGCATCGTATTCCTGCCGTACCAATCGGTCTGAGTGGTAGAAGAGGACGCCCCGGATCGTTCCGTTCTCCAGGTCGGCCAGCAGCATCTCGAAGTCGTTGCGGATCACGCGTGGGTCGCCCGCCGGGGTGTGGTTGTCGCTGTAACGGCGAGTGATGGTCAGGTTCAGCTCGGCTGCCAACTCGTCCATGTCCTTGAACTGCTCGGCAACCTGGTCGCCGATCTCGCGCCAGCCGGCAGCGTTCGCCCGGAGCGCCTTGTCCTCCGACGCGCGCGCGTACGCGCCCACAGGAAACATGTCAGGTCCCTCCCTGAAAGGTGACTTCAGCGCCCGCCGAGATGGGTCGGCCCTCTAGGCGCGGCGCGTATTGATCGCAGGGAATGGCTACAATCGGTCATGGTGATCGGAGGTGCCTATCAGTGGCGTCTGCAATTCAGGCGAATAAGCTCAAGCAGCCCAGCCTCTCGCAGCTGCGGGCCTTCGCGGCCGTGGCGGAACATCTGCACTTCCGGGACGCAGCGGCAGCAATCGGGATGAGTCAGCCGGCGCTCTCCGGGGCGGTGTCCGCGCTGGAGGTGGCACTGGGTGTCCAGCTCATCGAGCGTACGACGCGCAAGGTTCTGCTCACGCCCGCGGGGGAGCGCCTCGCGGTGCGGAGCCGGGCGGTGCTGGGAGCGCTCGGCGAGTTGATGGAGGAGGCCGAGGCGGTGCGGGCGCCGTTCACCGGGGTGCTCCGGCTCGGCGTGATCCCGACGGTCGCGCCGTATCTGCTGCCGGCCGTGCTCAGGCTGGTCCACGAGCGCTATCCGGATCTGGATCTCCAGGTCCACGAGGAGCAGACCTCCTCGCTGCTGGAGGGGCTGGCGGCGGGACGACTGGACCTGCTGCTGCTCGCCGTGCCGCTCGGGGTCCCCGGTGTCACGGAACTCCCGCTGTTCGACGAGGACTTCGTGCTCGTCATGGAGAAGGAGCACCACCTCGCCGGGCGCACCGGCCTGCCCCGCGAGACGCTGCGCGATCTGCCGCTGCTGCTGCTCGACGAGGGCCACTGCCTGCGCGACCAGGCGCTGGACATCTGCCGGGAGGCCGGGCGGACCCGGGGTACGCCGGTGACGACGACCGCGGCCGGGCTCTCCACCCTCGTACAGCTCGTCGCGGGCGGGCTCGGGGTGACGCTGCTGCCACGGACTGCGGTGACGGTGGAGACCGGGCGGAACGAGGCCCTGTCCACCGGGTACTTCATGGACCCGGCGCCCTCGCGGCGGGTGGCGTTGGCCGTGCGGACAGGCTCGGCGCGGCACGAGGAGTTCGAGGAACTGGCAGCCGCGCTCCGCGGTGCGATGGGGACGCTGCCGGTGAGGGTGCCCGAAGAGGGGTGAACGCGCCCCCGGCGCGCTCACCCCTGCGTCGTCACTCCGTACGCAGACCGTCCGGACGCATCAGGCGCCACAGCAGGGGCAGCGAGAGCAGGGTCACGGCCACGATGAGGGCCCCGCCCGCACCCGCCATCGGCAGGAACAGCCACCACCGGGTCACGGTCTTGGCCAGCATCCAGGTCATGACGGCACCGAGCCCGAGGCCCCCCGCGATCGCGACCAGGAGGCCGACGACGACCGGCACGGCGGTCTGCCAGAGGACCGACCAGCCGAGGGTGACGCGCCTGGTGCCGAAGGCGATCAGGACCGACAGCAGCCGCTTGCGCTCCCGGAGCTGTTCGAGCTGGGAGATCAGCATCGAGGAGGCGATGAGCAGCAGCGTCGCCACCCCGCCGAACCGCAGGCCCGTCTGCACGCTGGCGTACTGGCGGTCGCGCTCCGTCGAGGCCAGGGTGCCGACCCGCATCCCCGGGTCGATCCTCGCCGCCGTGTTCCGTACGTACTCGGAGACGTCCTTCACGCCCTCGTCGACCTTGATCTGTGCGATCGTCTGGGCGCTCGGCAGGGTGCGCGGGTCGATGGCGCCGACGGTCGCCATGATGCCCCAGTGCTCCTCACCGATCGGGTCACGGCTCGTCGTGACCGTCGGCGTGTCCGCGGGCAGGGTCCAGCGCACCGACCCGGTTCCGGGGTCCCGACCGGAGGAGGAGTTGAGCTCCACCTCCTTGCCCTTGCGCGCGGTCTCGTCGACCCAGTCGCTCATCTCCTTGTCGCCCCTGGGGTGGACGACGAAGGCGTCGCCCTCCTTGCAGGAACGGATCTCGGCGAGCTCCTTCAGGGTGGCGCAGTCGCCGACGGTGAGGGAGGTGGTGGGCGTGACCTCGTCCTCCTCGTACGTCCCCGGCCTGGTCACGTACGTCTCGACGGTGCCGATGACGCGTTCCACCCCCTTCGTGGAGCGGAACTCCTCGATGGTCCGGGCGGCCGCGTCGCCGGCGACCTCTTCCGAGAAGGTGTGGAACTGGGCGCGTGAGGGGTCCTGACCCGTCATCGCCTCGAACTCGTCGCCGACGGCCGCGAACAGCATCTGGAGGGCCACCGCGCCGGCGACCGCCACGGTGATGCCGCTGACGGCGCGGGACGCCGCCCCGCTGTTCAGCTGGAGCCGGCGGACCGCCAGCTGCCAGGGCAGCGGACCGCCGCGCAGCCGGCTCACACAGGCCTCGATCAGCCAGGGCAGGAGCAGCGCGAGTCCGAACAGGACGAGTACGGCGCCGGCCGCGATCGGGTACGGGTCGACGGTGGTGTTTTCCTCGACCCGGCCCGTCAGTCCCAGGACGGCCAGGCCCAGGGCCGGTACCAGCAGGCGCCACCAGAGGCGCCGCCTGCGGCTGCCCGCGTTGCGCATGACGCCCAGCGGCTCGACGGCCACCGAGCGCATGGCGACCAGGGTGACGAGTACGGCGGACAGGGGAACCGTCACGGCGACGAGTGCCGCCTGCCAGACGGACGGGGTGAGGTCGGAGGGGAAGGCGCTGTGGTTCCACAGCTCGACGTCGCCGACGAAGCCGCGGCCCACCAGGAAGAACGCCAGCCCGGCCAGAAGTCCCAGCAGCGAGCCGAACAGCGCCTCGCCCGCCGCGATCCGGCGGGTCGTCGGGATGTCGGTACCGACCAGGCGGAGGGCTGCGAGCCTGCGGTCGCGGCGTTCGCCGCCGAACCGCACGGCGGTGGCGACGAAGATCGCGACCGGCGCCAGCAGTACGACGCAGATCAGGATGACCAGGACGACCAGGACGGGTGTGAGCGGATCACCCGGCCTGTCGTCGCCGTAACCGGCCAGCCGGTGCCCGCCTGTGGCGGGGGTCAGCGAGTCGCTGCCCACGTAGAAGTACAGCTCGTTCGGCGAGCGGAGGCCCGTGTCGGCGATCGTCGAGGTGATGCGGTACGGCAACCGCTCCTTGAGGAGGGCGCCTTCGGGAGAGGCCAGCAGCTCGCGGAGGGCGGGCGAGGCCGCCATCTCGCCGGGCGCGGGGAACGACCGCACTCCGGGCGGCACGGCCGGCTGCGAGCCTTCCGCGCGCATCAGGTAGCCCTCGACCGTGCGGCCGCGGTACTCCGTCGCCGCGCTGACCCGCAGGACCGTGCTGTCCGACTTCGGGACCTCGGCGTTGCGCGACGCCGAGACCTCGCCACGGGCCCGGTCACGCGAGGAACGCTCGTCGAGCAGATGCGGCACGGACGCGGCGGCCAGCAGCAGTGCGACGCCCAGTCCCACCCCGACAGCGGTGAGCGCGGTCCGTGCCCAGCCCTCGCGTCCGCCCGCGGCGGCGAAGCGTATGCCGAGGCCGAGGTCACGCAGCCAGGTCATACGACGTACTCCAGATCACGGCAGCGGCCGTCGCGCACGACGATGTCGCGGTCCGAGTACGCGGCGACGCGCGCCTCGTGGGTCACGAGCACGACGGCCGTACCGGCGGTGCGGGCGGACTCCGTGAGCAGTTCCATGACCCGCTCGCCGTTGAGGGAGTCCAGCGCGCCCGTCGGCTCGTCGGCGAAGACCACCTTGGGGGAGGCGACCAGGGCGCGGGCCACGGCCACGCGCTGGACCTGACCGCCGGACACCTGGCCGGGGCGCTGGGCCGCGAGGGTCTCGACCTCCAGGCGCTCCAACCACTCCAGGGCGGTGCGTTCGGCCTCCTTCCGCCTGACGCCGTTGAGGCGGAGTGGCAGGGCGACGTTCTCCACACAGGTCAGCTCGGGGACGAGCTGGCCGAACTGGAAGACGAAACCGAAGTCGCCGCGGCGCAGCGCGCTGCGTTCGGCGTCCGGCATCGCGGACAGCTCGCGGCCGCCGTAGGTCACGGTGCCGGAGTCGGGGGTGACGATCCCGGCGAGGCAGTGCAGCAGGGTCGACTTGCCGGAGCCGGACGGGCCCATGACGGCGACGACCTCGCCGGGGTGGACGGAGAACGAGGCTCCGTCGAGTGCGGGCGTCGAGCCGTACGTCTTGTGGAGGTCGTGGGCGGCGAGCAGGGAGCCTGCGGGGGTCACGGGGCGATCACCTCGGCGAGCCGGCCGAGGCGTGCGGAGGTCAGTTCCAGCCACCGCAGGTCGGCTTCGAGGTGGAAGAGCGCGTGGTCGCAGATCAGCTGGTCGGCGAGATCGCCCTTGCGCTTGCGGTCGGTGAGGATGCGCATCAGGCGCAGGTGCTCGGAGCGCTGGGCGTCCAGCAGGTCGGCGGCGTCGCGGCCGGTGAGCAGGGCCAGGACGACCTTGGTGTACAGGGTCGACTGGAGGTACGGCTCCGGCTTCTCGGGCTGTGCGAGCCAGGCGGCGACGTCGGTGATGCCGGCGTCGGTGATGGCGTACCGCTTGCGTTCGGGGCCGCCGTCCGTCTCGACCCCGTCGACCTCGACGAGTCCGTTCTTCAGCAGGCGGGACATGGTCGCGTAGACCTGGCCGTAGTGCAGGGGGCGATCGTGACCGAACTTCTCGTCGAATGCCCGCTTGAGGTCGTAGCCGTGGCGGGGGCCGGACTCCAGGAGCCCGAGGAGGGTATGACCGATTGACATGCGGCGCACTGTACACGCTGTGTATACCTCGCATGTATACGGGCCCCGGGTGCTGGGACCGCTCATGGGGGGTGGGCCTTCGGGGCCCACCCCCCACGCTCACTCCGCCGGCTCGGGCGGCTCGGGCGGCTCCGGCGGGGCCTTCGGCGGCCGTCCCCGGCGGGGGATCGGGGCCGCGCCGCCCGGGAGGCGGCCCGCCTCCCCCAGGGCCCGCCGCAGCAGGAACTCGATCTGCGCGTTCGCGCTGCGCAGCTCGTCCGAGGCCCACCGGGCCAGCGCGTCGTGCACCGCGGGATCCAGCCGCAGCAGCATCTGCTTGCGTGCGGGGCCGCGCCGGGGTGTCCGGCCGGGGGGAGGGGCCGCGTCGTCGGTCACTGGTAGAGCGTGCCCGTGTTCAGGACCGGCTGCGCGGCACGGTCACCGCACAGAACCACCATCAGGTTGCTGACCATGGCCGCCTTGCGTTCCGAGTCGAGCTCGACGATGTCCTGCTCCGCGATCCGGGTCAGCGCCATCTCGACCATGCCCACCGCGCCCTCGACGATCTGCTGGCGAGCCGCGACGACCGCCCCCGCCTGCTGTCGCTGGAGCATCGCCGAGGCGATCTCGGGCGCGTACGCGAGGTGGCTGAAGCGGGACTCGATGATGCGCACGCCTGCCGCCTGGACCCGTGCGGTGAGCTCGACCGCGAGCTTCTCGGTGATCTCCTCGGCGTTGCCGCGCAGGGAGAGCCCGCCCTCCTCGTGGGCGTCGTAGGGGTACTCGATCGCGATGTGCCGGACGGCCGCCTCGGTCTGGGTGGCGACGAACTCCAGGAAGTCGTCCACCTCGAAGAGTGCCTGCGCGGTGTCCTCGACCTTCCAGACGACGATCGCCGCGAGCTCGATCGGGTTGCCGTAGGCGTCGTTGACCTTCAGGACGGCCGTCTCGTGGTTGCGGACCCGGGTGGAGATCTTGCGGCTGGACGTCAGCGGGTTGATCCAGCGCAGGCCGTCCGCCCGGATCGTGCCGACGTAGCGGCCGAAGAGCTGGATGACCCGTGCCTCGCCCGGAGCGACCATCTTCACACCGCTCATACAGAAGAAGGAGGCGATGGTGAGGAGCAGGCCGAGGACGAAGAGCGGGATGCCCGCGCCGTTGTGGCCGTTGGAGCCGAGGACGCCCCCCACGATGCACAGGGCCACGCCGAGGAAGACCCCGACGACGGTCAGCAGCAGACCGAGCCCGCCGGGGATGGAATGGGCGGTCGTCTCCCTGACCTGGGGTGCGGGCATCTCCGGGGCGTCCGGTGTCAGGTCGGCGCCGGGGCCGGCCGTGGTGGGAAGGTCGTGCGGTGCGGACATGGATCCCCCGTTTCGTGCGGCATAGCGCCGCGCTAGCAATGTGATTACACATTAACGTCTCTCGCAACCTTGTGCATCCCTCATGAGTCGGTTCCTTCGGGACCGGGTGCTGATTCTCACGCCCGGAAAAGACCGGATCGCTTGCCATTTGTCCGTGTGCGCAGTGTTAGCTGGCAGGTCTGACCGGAGTGGTACGAGCCGAAGAACAGGAGCACCACAGCGATGGGTCGAGCGGATGCGCGGCGAGCCCAGGGGCGCGAAGCGCGCCGGGCCGGGAGCGGCGGCATACGCCGGCTCTTCACCTGGCGCAAGATACTGGGCACGTTCTTCGGACTCTGCCTGCTCGGAATGGGCGCCTTCGCGGCCCTCTACGTGTACGTCGACGTGCCCGAGGCCAACGCCCAGGCCCAGAAGCAGAGCAACGTCTACAAGTACAGCGACGGCACGCTCCTGGCCCGGAGCAACTCCGACGTCAACCGGGAGATCGTCGACCTGGGCGTCGTGCCCAAGAGCGTCCAGCACGCCTTCGTCGCCGCCGAGAACAAGTCCTTCTACCGGGACCAGGGCGTCGACCTGAAGGGCACCGCGCGCGGTGTGATCAACACGCTCTCCGGCAAGGGCAAGCAGGGTGGCTCCACGATCACCCAGCAGTACGTGAAGAACTACTACCTCACGCAGGACCAGACGGTCACCCGCAAGCTCAAGGAACTGGTGATCTCGCTCAAGGTCGACCAGCGCACGAAGAAGGACGACATCCTCGCCGGCTACCTCAACACGGTGTACTACGGGCGCGGTGCGAGCGGAATCCAGGCGGCCGCACAGGCCTACTACGGCGTCGACGCCAAGGATCTCGACACCTCCCAGGGCGCCTATCTCGCGGCCCTGCTCCAGGCCCCCAGCCAGTACGACTGGGCGGTCGCCTCGGCGTCCGGCAAGAAGCTGGTCAAGGAACGCTGGGCCTACACGCTGAACAACATGGTCGACGAGGGCTGGCTCGACCGGGCCGAGCGGGACAAGATGACCTTCCCCGTCCCGGACGCGCCCAAGGCCGCCCCGGGCATGGACGGCCAGACCGGCTACCTCGTCGAGGCCGCGAACGACGAGATGGAGCGGCAGGGCATCACCGAGGAGATGCGTGAGACCGGCGGCTGGACGGTCACGCTGAACATCGACAAGAAGCGGCAGAAGCAGCTCGAGAAGTCGGTCGACCGGCAACTGGAGAACCAGCTCGACCGGGAGAAGAGCAAGGTCGACGCGACCGTCCAGGCCGGCGCCACCTCGGTGGATCCGAAGACCGGGAAGGTCGTCGCGCTGTACGGCGGTGTCGGCGCGACCGAGCACTACATATCCAACGCGACCCGCCAGGACTACCAGCCGGCCTCCACCTTCAAGCCGCTGGTCCTCGCCTCCGCGCTGGAGAACGGGGCGAAGACCCAGAACGGCGACCTGATCGGCCTCAACACGGTCTACGACGGCACCAGCAAGCGCCCGGTCGTCGGCAGCGACACCCCGTTCGCCCCGCAGAACGAGGACGACATCAGCTACGACAGCCCGACGGTCCGGACGGCCATGGACAAGTCGATCAACGCGGTCTTCGCGCAGATGGTCGTCGACGTCACTCCGAGCGCCGTGAAGAAGACCGCGCTCGGCCTGGGCGTACCGGACAAGAACTTCCCCGAGCGCCCGGCGATCACGCTCGGCACCATGAACGCCTCGACGTGGGACATGGCCGGGGTGTACGCCACGCTGGACAACCACGGCAAGAAGGTCACCCCGACCATCGTGAAGTCCGCCGTGCACCGCGACCGCACCATGGAACCGGTGGACGGTGTGGGCGGCCAGGTGATCAGCCGGGCGTCCGCCGACACCGTGACGAAGGCACTGACCGAGGTCGTCGACATCGGCTCCGGCCGCGAGGCCAACACCTCCGCCTACGACGCGGCGGGGAAGACGGGTACGTCCGAGAACAACAAGGCGGCCTGGTTCACGGCCTACACCCCGGAACTCACCACGGCGGTTGCCCTCTTCGGCGAGTCCACCCAGGAGGGCGGCGGCCAGGTCAGCCTCACCGGCACGGCCAACTCCGGCCGGGCCAACGGCGGCGGATTCCCCGCGAAGATCTGGGCGGACTACACCCTGGGCGCGCTCGGGGGAGGCTCGGACGCCACCTTCGACCTCCAGGGAGTCGAACGCGGTGAGACGGCCGTGACCGAGACCCCCTCGGCCACTCCGTCCGAGACCGAGGAACCGTCCGAGACGCCGAGCGAGGAGCCGACACCATCCGAGACGCCGAGCGAGACGCCCAGCGAGGAGCCGACACCCTCCGAGACGCCGAGCGAGACGCCCACCTGGACGCCGAGCGGGACGCCCAGCACCACGAAGGACCCCGAGGACGGAGGGGTCGAGCCGCCGGGTGAGCGGCCGGGCTCCGACACCTTGCCGGGACAGTAGCTGCACGTGAGGGGCGGGTGCCGGCCGGCACCCGCCCCTCACGTGTGTGCGTCCGTCGGCACCCTCAGGGGGTGGCCATCTCGAACCAGACCACCTTGCCCGTCGACAGCCGGGTCGCCCCCCACCGCCGGGCCAGCCGGTTGACCAGGAACAGCCCGCGGCCGCCCTCGTCCGTCTCCCGGGCACGCCGCTGCCGGGGCAACTGCGGAGCGTCGTCGCCGACCTCGCAGCGCAGGATGTCCGTGCGCAGCAGCCGCAGCGTCACCGGACGCTCCGCATAGCGCACCGCGTTGGTCACCACCTCGCTGACCAGCAGCTCCACCTCGTCCGAGAGGTCGTCCAGACCCCACCGGCTCAGCGCCCTGCGGGCCAGCCTGCGGGCCCGGCCCGGCGCCGCGTCCTCCGGTTCCAGCGACCAGTACGCGACATCGCTCGGCGCGATCCCGTCGAACCGGGCGGCCAACAGGGCGATGTCGTCGTCCCGGTCGCCCGGACCGAGCATGTCCAGTACGTCGTCGCAGAGCGCTTCCAGCGGCGGCGAATGGTCCGGCCCGGTCAGCTGGGCGGTGGCGGCGAGCCGCTCCCGCAGGATCTCGATGCCCGTCCAGACATCCCGTATCCGGGACTCGACCAGGCCGTCCGTGTACAGCAGCAGCGTGGCCCCGGCCGGAGCGTCCAGCTCGACGGCCTCGAAATCGACCCCGCCGACCCCGATCGGCGCACCCGGCGGGACCCGCAGCACCTCGGCCCGGCCGCCCAGGTGGAGCAGCACGGGCGGCGGGTGGCCCGCGTTGGCGATGGTGATGCGGTGGGCGACGGGGTCGTACACCGCGTACATGCAGGTCGCCATGCGATCGCTGCCGAGCCGCTGGGCCTGCTCGTCCAGGTGGTGCAGGACCTCCTGAGGGGGCAGGTCGAGGCCGGCCAGGGTCTGCGCGGTGGTCCGCAGCTGACCCATGATCGCCGCGGACGTCATGGAGTGGCCCATCACGTCGCCGACGACCAGGGCGACCCTGCTGCCGGGCAGCGGGATCGCGTCGTACCAGTCCCCTCCCACCCGGGCCGTCTCGGCGGCCGGGAGGTAGCGCGACGCAAGGCGCACGCCGGTGGGCTGGGGCAGTGAGTCGGGCAGCATCGTGCGCTGGAGCTCGTCGGCGATGTACGCCTCACGGCCGTACAGCACGGCCTTGTCGATGCCGAGCGCCGTGTGCGTGGCCAGCTGGGCGGCGACCAGGAGATCGTTCGCCTCGAACGGCGGACGCTCCGGGCCGCGCAGGAAGACGGCGGCGCCGATCACCCGGCGGCGGCCGCGCAACGGGGCCAGGATGGCGCGGTGCCCGGTCGGCACCGTCCGGCCGGCCCCCAGCAGCTCGGGCAGGGCGACACGCGCCGCCGCGGAGTCACCGAAGACGGGCCGCACCCCGCGCAGCACCTCGTCGAGCGCCCCGCCCGACTGGATCTCGCACAGGTCGGCGGCGGGCGGCAACCCGGCCTGCGAGTCGGTGACGGTCAGCCGCAGCCGCTCGCCGTCGGGCCCGCTCTCGCTCTCCTCGTCCGCCGTACGCAGCCTGTCGGTGCGCCGCAGCCGCAGCACGAAGGGGTTGACGGGCCGCTCGTCGCCCACCGGAAGCGGGTCGCGGAGGTAGACGAGTATGGCGTCGGAGAAGGTGGGGACACTCGCCCGGCACAGGCCCAGCACGATCTCGTCCAGGTCTATGCCCCGCGCGATCCGGCGGGTGGCCGCACCGACGAAGCGCAGACGGTCCCCCTCGCGGCGGGTGACCGTCTGGGTGTCGGCGACGGGTGCGTCCGCCGCACCCGGTGCGGCGGGGGCCGGGCCCTTGGCGGTGTCCGGCACCGGGGAGGGGCCGGGGATCGCGGCGGCGCCCGGCTGCGCCTCCTGCTGCCGTGGCCGGGCGCGTTCCTGCGGCCGGGCGGCGAGAGGCTGCCGGCCTTCGTGGGAGGTGGGATGCTCCGTCACGCGTGGGATTCCGTCCGTCCGGGCCGGTTGTATGAGGCGATCACCTCGTGGGGCGCCACTGTGCCCCGGCAAGAGCACCGAGAACAACGGCTGTCACCGGATGCCCTGGGAGAAGGGGCCGAAACCGTGCGCCCGCCAACGGGGCCGGTATGGGTCCTTCCGGTGGCTGGGCAGCGGACAGCGAGCACGTCTCCACCCCTCGTAGTGGTTCATGCGTCCGCACGGTTCACCCGGCTTCGTGGACCGTGTGACTCGCGCGATGCGTTCGGTGACTGGTGGTCAGTCCCTGGGCCGTTGACGCCGGTTGTGGCGCACGGGCCCGGCGGACCTGTTCATGGGGGGCGATCCTACGGCCGCCCCCCTTGGGGTGCGTCAAGGGTCTCACGACGGCGTGGGGGCAGGGGTGCGGTCCCAGTCATCGGGCAGCGGCGGGACCTGCCACCGGGGGTCGGGCCGCCAGTGCTCCCAGCCGTCGCTGAACGGCGCGCCCCAGCCCCGGATCACCTCGACGGCCGCCAGACCCGCCTCGCGTACCCGCCGGGCGGTGGCCTCGTCCATCAGTCCGACCCGCTGCGCCTGCGCGAACTCGTCCTCGTCGAGCCACTCCCAGCTGTGGTCGGGACGCACCGAGATGTCGAGGAAGTGGTCCTGCGAATCGACCCCGCCCGACCAGCGTGAGTGGGGCTCCTCCAGGTTGACGTACCAGTTGCGGAAGAGCCAGCCGCGGTCCCAGAACAGCCAGACCGACCAGGGGTCGCCCGGCCGGGCGAGCTTCAGCACACCCGAGCCGAACCACCGGGCGCGCACCGTCGTGCGGGGGCGTGTGTAGCGGGTGGCGAGCGGCTCGGCGTGCACCTGGGTGCCGTCGGCGAGGACCGGCTTCACGCACTCGGTGCCGGACGCCATCCACACCGCCAGCAGTTCCTCGGTGTCCTCGACGACGGTGACCGGCCGGCAGATGTGGACCGAGCGGCCACCGTCACCGCTGCCGCCGGGCGTTCCGTTGTCCCGGTAGCGCCAGAGGATCCGGTCCCCCGGCGACCAGCGCACGCCGTCCCCCGCACCTGCCCCGGTGCCTGCTCCCGTACCCGCTTCCGTGGCTGTCATGGAGAGATCTTAGAGAGGTGCCCGCCGGCATGGTGCGTTACGCGTCAAGGCCGGGTCATACGCAACACGTCGAGGGCCTCGTCGAGCTGTTCCCGTGTCAGGTCGCCGCGTTCGACGTAGCCCCCGGCCAGTACGGTCTCCCGGATCGTGGTGCCCTCGGCCAGGGACTTCTTGGCGACCTTCGCCGCCTCCTCGTAGCCGATGTACTTGTTCAGCGGGGTCACGACCGACGGCGAGGACTCCGCGTACCGCCGTGCCCGCTCCACGTGGGCGGTGATGCCGTCGACCGTCCGGTCGGCGAGCAGCCGGGAGGCGTTGGCGAGCAGCCGCACCGACTCCAGCAGGTTCTTCCCGATCACCGGAAGCATGACGTTCAGCTCGAAGTTGCCGGCCGCTCCGGCGGCGGCGACCGTGGCGTCGTTGCCCGTCACCTGGGCCGCGACCATCAGCACGGCCTCCGGAATGACCGGATTGACCTTCCCCGGCATGATCGACGACCCCGGCTGCAGGTCCGGCAGACTGATTTCGGCCAACCCGGTGCGGGGGCCCGAGGCCATCCAGCGCAGGTCGTTGGAGATCTTGGTGAGCGACACGGCGATCGTGCGGAGCTGGCCCGAGGCCTCCACGAGTCCGTCCCGGGCGCCCTGCGCCTCGAAGTGGTTCCGGGCCTCGGTGAGCGGCAGCCCGGTGGTGCGGGCGACCTCCGCGATCACGGCGGCGGAGAAGCCGGGCGGCGTGTTGATTCCGGTGCCCACCGCCGTTCCCCCGAGGGGGAGTTCGGCGATACGGGGGAGCGAGGAGTGCAGCCGCTCGACGCCGTGGCGGATCTGCGCCGCGTATCCGCCGAACTCCTGGCCCAGGGTGACGGGGGTGGCGTCCATCAGGTGCGTACGCCCCGATTTGACGACCTCCGCGAATTCGGCCGATTTCCGCTCCAGGGAAGCGGTCAGGTGTTCGAGCGCCGGGATCAGGTCGGCGGTGACGGCCGCGGTCGCGGCGATGTGGACGGACGAGGGGAACACGTCGTTCGACGACTGGGAGGCGTTGACGTGGTCGTTGGGGTGGACCTCGCGTCCGAGGCGCTCGGTGGCCAGGGTGGCCACGACCTCGTTGGTGTTCATGTTGGACGACGTGCCGGAGCCCGTCTGGAACACGTCGACGGGGAAGTGCTCGTCCCAGCGCCCCGCCGCCACCTCGGCGGCGGCCTCCTGGATCGCCCCCGCGATGTCCGGATCCAGCACCCCCGACTCGGCGTTGATCCTGGCCGCCGCCGCCTTGATCCGGGCCAGTGCCTCGATGTGGGCCCGCTCCAGCCGCTGCCCGGAGATGGGGAAGTTCTCCACCGCACGCTGCGTCTGGGCCCGCCACTTGGCGTGCGCGGGCACCCTCACCTCACCCATCGAGTCGTGCTCGACGCGGTACGTCGTTCCCTCGGCCGATCCGTCCATGGTGTCAAAACCTCCTGCTGGAGCGAGCACGGTCCGCGCCCGCCGTATTCCCCCGCTACTCCTGCCCCGGACCGCCGGGCGGATCACGCCCGGCCGCGACGTTCACGCGTACACCGGCGGAGCTCATGCCGGAGGGGCGCACCCGGCCGGGTGCGCCCCTCCGGTACGAGCTGGGTCAGCCGAGGCCGGGACCGCGGACCGGGATGCTGGTGAAGGTCGGTGCCGGGGCCGGCTCGGTGAAGAAGTCGTTGCCCTTGTCGTCGACCACGACGAAGGCGGGGAAGTCCTCGACCTCGATGCGCCAGACCGCCTCCATGCCGAGCTCCTCGTACTCGACGACCTCGACCTTCTTGATGCAGTCCTGCGCGAGGCGCGCGGCGGGGCCGCCGATCGAGCCGAGGTAGAAGCCGCCGTGGGCGTCGCACGCGTCCGTGACCTGCTTGGACCTGTTGCCCTTGGCGAGCATCACCTTGGAGCCGCCCGCCGCCTGGAACTGGGCGACGTAGCTGTCCATGCGGCCGGCCGTCGTGGGCCCGAAGGAACCCGATGCGTAGCCCTCGGGGGTCTTCGCCGGGCCCGCGTAGTACACCGGGTGGTCCTTGAGGTACTGCGGCATCTCCTCGCCCGCGTCGAGCCGCTCCTTGATCTTGGCGTGTGCGATGTCGCGCGCCACGACCAGCGGTCCGGTCAGCGAGAGGCGGGTCTTGACGGGGTACTTGGTCAGCTCGGCGAGGATCTCGTCCATCGGCCGGTTCAGGTCGATGCGGACGACGTCGCCGGACTCGTCCAGGTGCTCGTCGGTGGTGTCCGGGAGGAAGCGCGCCGGGTCCTTCTCCAGCTGTTCCAGGAACACGCCCTCGGCGGTGATCTTCGCGGTCGCCTGGCGGTCGGCCGAGCAGGACACGGCGATCGCGACGGGCAGCGAGGCGCCGTGGCGGGGGAGGCGGACGACCCGGACGTCGTGGCAGAAGTACTTGCCGCCGAACTGTGCGCCGATGCCGATCTTCTGTGTCAGCTCGAAGACCTTCTGCTCCAGGTCCTGGTCGCGGAAGCCGTGACCGGTCGGCGAGCCCTCGGCCGGCAACTCGTCCAGGTAGTGCGCCGAGGCGTACTTGGCGGTCTTCAGCGCGAACTCGGCCGACGTACCGCCGACGACGATCGCCAGGTGGTAGGGCGGGCAGGCCGCCGTACCGAGCGAACGGATCTTCTCCTCCAGGAACTTCATCATGGAGGCCTCGTTGAGGACGGCCTTCGTCTCCTGGTAGAGGAACGACTTGTTGGCCGAGCCCCCGCCCTTCGCCATGAAGAGGAACTTGTAGGCGCCGCCGTCCGTCGCGTACAGCTCGATCTGCGCCGGAAGGTTCGAGCCGGTGTTCTTCTCGTCCCACATGGTCAGCGGGGCCATCTGCGAGTAACGCAGGTTCAGCTTCGTGTACGCGTCGAAGATGCCGTGCGACAGGGCCTCCTCGTCGCCGCCCTCGGTGAGCACGTTCTGGCCGCGCTTGCCCATGACGATCGCCGTACCGGTGTCCTGGCACATCGGCAGGACACCCGCGGCGGCGATGTTCGCGTTCTTCAGGAGGTCCAGCGCGACGAACTTGTCGTTGGACGAGGCCTCGGGGTCGTCCACGATGCGGCGCAGCTGCGCCAGGTGGGCGGGCCGCAGATAGTGCGAGATGTCGTGCATGGCCTCCGCGGCGAGGGTGCGCAGGGCCTCCGGAGCCACCTTGAGGAACGTACGGCCGTCGGCCTCGAAGGTCGAGACGCCCTCGGCGGTCACCAGCCGGTACGGCGTGGTGTCCTCTCCCAGGGGGAGCAGATCGGAGTACGCAAACTCTGGCATTACGGCCATTCCTCACTCGGCGACAGCGGCTGCCCTCCCTTGGGCAGCGCATCCACCAGGGTAGAACCCCGGGGGCGTGCCGAGCCTGTGAGGTAAGGCTCACCCCGGACCGCTCGATCCGTGGGCCGGATCGGGAACGGGGCCGGTGAGGCACTGGTCGCGATCTATCGCGTTTCGGTACGCTTGGCCGGTGGACCTCGAAAAGCAGCCCCAGCAGCCCGACGCTCCGGCCGGTCCCGCGCCCGCCGGACTCCGTGCCTCCGACGCGGACCGTGACCGGACCGCGGACATCCTGCGGGACGCGGTCGCCGAGGGCCGGCTGACCGCCGAGGAGCACGCCGAGCGGGTCGACCTGGTCTACCGGGCCAAGACCGTCGGCGAACTCGAGCCGCTGGTCCAGGACCTGCCGGCGCCGGGCGGCACCGCCAGGCCGTCCGCCCCTGCCTACGGATACGGCCCCGGGGAGGCGGCCGGGCCCCCCGAGAACCTGGTGGCGGTGTTCAGCAGCTCCACCCGCAGGGGCCGTTGGCGCGTCGGTGGCCGTACGAACGCCTTCGCGCTGTTCGGCAGCGTCGAGATCGACCTGACCGAGGCGTTGTTCGGCCAGCGTCTGACGGTCGTCAACGCGACGTCGATCTTCGGCAGTGTCGAGATCAAGGTCCCCGAGAACATCTCGCTGCGTGGCAGCGGAACGGGTATTTTCGGCAGTTTCGAGGTCGACACACTGGAATCCGCGGACCCGGAGGCACCGGTGGTCGTGGTGAACGGCTATTCCGTGTTCGGGAACGTCGAGGCGAAACCCAAGCGTGGCAAGCTCATCGCCAACCTGCACCGGCAGTTGCGCAAACACCTCGGGCACTGAGACGGGCCGGCGGGTCGACGGCGCATTCCGGCCATCCGTCGGTGAGGTGCCCTCGCGGTGGGCGTGGGGCGATGCCACTCAGTGCTTAGGCGTGCGCACAGCGGGTAGGGAGAGCTGCATCGCCTCTCGCTCGCGAAGCCCGAAGCCGTCGTCAGGAGTGGACCGTGCTGCACATGCCGCATCAGCCCCTGCAGGTCGCCGCCGTACCTTCCCAGCGCACGCCCGCGCGGGAGGACCAGGCGGGGCCCTGGCACTCGGAGGCGGTGTGCCGCCGGGACGAAGCCGGACTGTTCTTCGCCCCGTCGAAGGAGCCGACTGCTGCCCGGCTGTCGCGTGAAGACGCTGCGAAGCAGGTCTGCGGGAGGTGTCCGGTGATGGTGGAGTGCCGGGAGCACGCGCTCATACAGCCCGAGCCCTACGGGGTGTGGGGCGGCCTCACCGCCGCCGAACGCCGCGTGGCGCTCGCCCGGCGCCGCAGGCGCGACATGGAGCTCAAGGCGGCGTCCCAGACGGGGCGCATAGCCGCCGCGGGCTGATTCCGGCACGGGCGGACCGGGGGCCGCCCGTTCGGAGCGGCCCCCATGTCCGTTACCCGAGGGTCTACTTGGCTCGGTCGAAGTCGATCGCGCTGTAGGCGCGCAGCTTCGAGAGCCGGTGCGTCGAGTCGATCCTCCGGATCGTGCCCGACTTGGACCGCATCACCAGGGACTCCGTGGTGGCCGTCTCCGCGCGGTACCGCACACCGCGCAGCAGTTCACCGTCGGTGATCCCGGTGGCGACGAAGAACACGTTGTCGCCGCTGACGAGGTCGTCCGTCGACAGCACCCGGTCCAGGTCGTGACCGGCGTCCAGCGCGCGCTGCCGCTCGGCCTCGTCCTTGGGCCAGAGCTTGCCCTGGATGACGCCGCCGAGGCACTTTATGGCGCAGGCCGAGATGATGCCCTCGGGGGTGCCGCCGATCCCCATGAGCAGGTCGACGCCGGTCCCCTCGCGCGCCGCCATGATCGAGCCGGCGACATCGCCGTCGGAGATGAACTTGATCCGGGCGCCCGTCTCCCGGATCTCCCGCACGATGTTCTCGTGCCGGGGGCGGTCCAGGATGACGACGGTGACGTCCTCGGGGGCGGAGTTCTTGGCCTTCGCGACGCGTCGGATGTTCACGGACACGGGTGCGTTGATGTCGACGAAGTCGGCGGCCTCGGGACCGGTGACCAGCTTGTCCATGTAGAAGACCGCGGACGGGTCGAACATCGCGCCGCGGTCCGCGGCGGCGAGTACGGCGATCGCGTTGGGCATGCCCTTGGCGTTGAGCGTGGTGCCGTCGATCGGGTCGACGGCGATGTCGACCTCGGCTCCGGTGCCGTCGCCGACGTGCTCGCCGTTGAAGAGCATGGGGGCTTCGTCCTTCTCGCCCTCACCGATGACGACGACGCCGTTCATCGACACCGTGGAGACGAGCGTGCGCATGGCGTTCACCGCGGCGCCGTCGGCGCCGATCTTGTCGCCGCGGCCGACCCAGCGCCCGGCGGCCATGGCGGCGGCCTCGGTGACCCGCACCAGCTCGAGGGCCAGGTTGCGGTCGGGGGCCTCGGGGGAGACCTCGAGCGGGGACGGCAGATGATGCTCGGACATCGGAGCGCACCTTTCTGTACGACGACGACCGGAAAAGAGGGTGCTGTGACTCTATCGGTAGGTCGATAAAATGAGCAGGGCGGGTCACGTATGAGCAGGCGCCCGCCGACCGGCCGGCGGGGCGCTCATGCCACCATTGAGTCCGTGGCAAGCAAGCGAGGCAAGCAGACCGTCCGGGACATGATCCTGTCGATGCTCGTGATCACCGCAGTGGCGGGCGTCGTCTACATCTTCATCCCGCACGACGACAAGGCCGACCCGATCAAGGCGGTCGACTACCGGGTGGAACTCGCGACGGCCCGCCGGGCCGCGCCGTACCCGGTGGCGGCCCCGGCCGGGCTGCCCGAGGGCTGGAAGCCGACCTCCGTCTCCTACGAGGGGCAGAACGGCGCGGGCTGGCACCTCGGTTACCTCGACCCGGACGACCGGTACGTCGCCGTGGAGCAGTCGACGACCCCGGCGAAGAAGTACGTGCCCGCGGTCAGCCAGGACGCCGAGAACACCGGGCGCACGCGGGACGTCTCCGGTCGGGCCTGGGAGGTCTGGGAGGGGCCGAAGTACGACGCGCTGGTGCTGCACGCCGAGGGTGTGACGACGGTGGTCACCGGATCGGCCCCGGCCGGGCGGCTGGCCGAGATGGCGGCCGCCCTGGAGACGGCCCCGGCCGGCGACGCCCCGTCCGGCGCGCCCGCCGCTTCCTGACGGGATTCGGGTCCCAGTCCTGCCGTGAGCGCACAGGAGCCCCGCGACGCTCGGCGTCGCGGGGCTCCTGTGTCGGTTCCTGGAGAGGAACTCAGACGGTCGTGACGACCTCGTCGTAGGACAGGCGCGGCAGGCGCGGGAACCAGGCGTCCTCGCCCGGCTTGCCGATGTTGACGGCCATGAGCAGCTTGTGGTCGCCGTCCAGGAACTCCTTCTCGATGCCCGTGGCGTCGAAGCCGGTCATCGGGCCGGCGGCCAGGCCGGCGGCGCGGACGCCGATGATGAAGTAGGCGGCCTGCAGCGCGGCGTTCAGGGCGGCGGACTGCTCGCGGACCGGGCGCTCGGAGAAGAACGCGTCCTTGGCCTGCGGGAAGTGCGGCAGGAGTGCCGGGAGCTCCTCGTGGAACTCGTGGTCCGCGACGAGGAGCGCGACCAGCGGGGCGGTCGTGGTCTTCGGGCGGTTGCCCTCGGCCATGTGCTTCACCAGGCGCTCGCGGCCCTCGGCCGAGCGGACCAGGACGACGCGCAGCGGCGACTGGTTGAAGGCGGTGGGGCCGTACTTGACCAGGTCGTAGATCGCCTGGACCTGCTCGTCGGTCACCGGCTCGTCGGTGAACGTGTTCGCAGTGCGGGCCTCACGGAAGAGGAGGTCCTGGGCGGCGGGGTCAAGAACGAGGGACATCTGGGGCGTTACCTTCCGACGGATACGGGTGGGGGCTTCAGGAGCACCGGAAGCACCGTAACCGAATAATAGATTAAAGTTCAACTAAATCACTTCGGCGTGATCCACGGCACACAGGGCTACGGCACACAGATCCACGGTGCACAGGTGCACGGCTCAGAGATCCATGGTGCACGGCGCATAGATCCGCGGCGCGGCGATCCACCACTTCGTGACGGGCCGCGCGCCGCACCCCCACCGCTCAGCGCCCCCCGCACAGGCGCCGTGCCCGAAGTTCCCGCGCCTCGCGCCTCAGCCCGTGGGACCGTCCGCCTCGGAGGGCTCCTCCGGTCGCGCCAGCGCGGCGTCCAGCCGGGCGCGCGCGCCCTCCAGCCAGTGCCGGCACACCTTCGCCAGCTCCTCGCCGCGCTCCCACAGGGCCAGCGACTCCTCCAGCGTCGTGCCGCCCGCCTCCAGGCGGCGTACGACCTCGATCAGCTCGTCCCGCGCCTGCTCGTATCCGAGCGTGCCCGTCGCGGCAGCCGTCGTCGTCCCGTCGTCCGTCATGCCGACCACCCTATGCGCGGGCTCGGACAATCCCCGGCCCTCACTCCGCGACCCGGACGGTGAACTCGCCCTCGAAGACCCGCGCCCGCAGCTGGCCACCGGGCGCCCCGGCGTCCGCGGGGGAGCGCACCACGTGGCCGTCCGGCCGCTGCAGCACGGCGTATCCCCGCTCCAGCGTCGCCGCGGGCGACAGCGCCACGACCCGGGCCCGGGTGTGCGCGAGCTCCGAGTCGGCACGGTCCAGCAGATGCCCGATCACCCTGCGGCTCCGCCCGGTCAGTGCCTCGATCTCCGCCTCCCGCTCGTCGACCATCCGCTGCGGCCGCTCCATGGAGGACCGGCCCAGCGCGTGCGCGAGCCCCCGCTCCTCCCGGTCGACCAGCCCGCGCACGGTCCGCAGCGCCCGGTCCCGGAGCTGCTGGACGCGGTCGAGCTCCTCACCCACGTCCGGCACGACCTTCTTCGCCGCGTCCGTCGGCGTCGACGCCCGCACGTCCGCCACCAGGTCGAGGAGCGGCGAGTCCGGCTCGTGCCCGATGGCGGAGACCACCGGTGTACGGCAGGCGGCCACCGCCCGGATCAGCGCCTCGTCGGAGAACGGCAGCAGATCCTCGACACTGCCGCCGCCGCGGGCGACGACGATCACGTCGACCTCCGGCAGCCCGTCCAGCTCCTGCACCGCCTGGACCACCTGGTTCACGGCGTGCACGCCCTGCACCGCGGTGTTGCGCACCTCGAAGCGCACCGCGGGCCAGCGCCGCCTGGCGTTCTCCAGCACATCGCGCTCGGCCGCCGACGCCCGACCGGACACCAGGCCGATCAGCTGCGGCAGGAAAGGCAGCGGCTTCTTACGGTCAAGGGCGAAGAGCCCCTCGGCCGCCAGCGACTTCTTCAGCTGCTCCAGCCGCACCAGCAGCTCCCCGATGCCCACCGGCCGTATCTCCGTGGCCCGAAGGGACAACTGCCCGCGAGGGGCGTACCACTCCGGCTTGGCGAGGACGACGACCCGGGCGCCCTCCGTCACCACATCGGCGATCCGGTCGAAGACCTGCCGGAAGCAGGTCACGCTCACCGAGATGTCGTGGGACGGATCGCGAAGCGTCAGGAACACCACCCCCGCACCGGGCCGCCGCGACAGCTGGGTGATCTGCCCCTCGACCCAGACCGCGCCGAGCCGGTCGATCCACCCGCCGATCAGCCGCGACACGTCGCCGACGGGCAGCGGGGCTTCCGGGGACGTAGTGAGAGCCATACGGGCGAGCGTATCGGCCGGTGCCGACAATCAGGCGGCCCGCCGCCCCCACTGGAGCGCGAGCACCACCAGGCCGATCCCCAGCCAGCACACGCCCACCAGCTGGGCGGTCGCCGTCGCCTCGAGGATCACCGCGACCAGTACGCCGGCACCCACCACCGGCACCACGACGTGGCGCCACCAGCTCGGCGGCCCCTCCATCCGGCGTACGGCGAACCAGCCGACCACCGACGCGTGCAGCAGCACGAACGCGGTGAGCGCGCCGACGTTCACCACCGACACCAGGTGGTCGAGGCCGTCGTCGCGCCGGGCCGCCCACACCGCCGCCACCAGCGTCACGACCGCGGCGCACGCGATCGCGACGCGCGGCACCCCCGACCTGCCGTCGACCCGGGAGAGGAACGACGGCAGCCGCCCCTCCCTGCCCATCGCGAACACCAGCCGCCCGGCCGCCGCCTGCCCGGCCAGCGCCGCGAAGGCCGCCCCGATCGCCTTGCTGACGGCCACCAGGTCGTGCAGCCAGGTGCCGACCGAGGCGTCCACCGCGTCGTAGAACGCGGACCCCTGCATCACCGGGTCCGCCGCGAGCTCCGCCGAGCTCACCGGTTGCAGCAGGGCCGCCAGATACGACTGGACGACGAACAGCACCCCGGCGAGCAGCAGGCAGAAGAGCACCGCCCTCGCCACCTTCGCCGAACCCCCCGTCACCTCCTCCGCGAACGAGGCGATCGCGTCGAAGCCCAGATAGGAGAGCACGGCGACGGACACCGCCCCCAGCACCGCGGTCGTCGAGAACCCGGTGTCCCCGGTGAGAGGCGTCAGCCAGCCGCGCTGGGCCCCGTCCCTGGCCAGTACGACCACGGCGGACACCACGAACACCAGCAGCACCACGATCTCCATGGCGAGCACCGCGAAGCCCACCCGGGCCGCAGCCCGTACGCCCCAGAGGTTGAGCAGGGTCGTCACCACGACCGCGATCGCCGTCCACACCCACCGCGACACCTCGGGGACCAGGGCGTTCATCGCGATCCCGGAGAAGAGGTAGGCCACGGCAGGGATGAGCAGGTAGTCGAGCATGGCCATCCAGCCGGCGATGAACCCCGGCCCCTCCCCGAGGCCCTTACGGGCGTAGGCGAAGACCGACCCGGCCAGCGGGGCGACACGGACCATCTGGGCGTAGCTGAACGCCGTGAAGGCCATCACCACCGTCGCCACCAGGTACACCAGCGCCACGGCCCCGTCGGACTTCGCGTCGAGCGTGCCGAACACGCCGACCGGGGCCATGGGGGCGATGAACAGCAGCCCGTAGACCACCAGGTCCCGGAACCCGAGTGTGCGCCTCAGCGATCCCTCGTCCGTGCTGCTGCCGCTGTCCGCCATGAAGCCTCCGTCACTGGATTGCGTACGCATCAGTCTCCCGACCCCGCCGATCCGGCGCCTGTTCGGTACGGCCTTACGATGGGACGCATGACTGCAACTCCTGCCCGCCGTGTCCTGCTCGCCGCGCCCCGTGGCTACTGCGCGGGCGTGGACCGCGCCGTGATCGCCGTCGAGAAGGCCCTGGAGCAGTACGGTGCCCCGATCTACGTCCGTCACGAGATCGTGCACAACAAGTACGTCGTGCAAACGCTCGAGAAGAAGGGCGCGATCTTCGTCGACGTGACCGCGGAGGTTCCCGAGGGCTCCATCGTGATGTTCTCCGCGCACGGCGTCGCCCCGACTGTCCACGCGGAGGCCGCCGAGCGCAATCTCGCGACGATCGACGCGACCTGCCCGCTGGTCACCAAGGTCCACAAGGAAGCCGTCCGCTACGCCAAGGAGGACTACGACATCCTCCTGATCGGCCACGAGGGTCACGAGGAGGTCATCGGCACGAGCGGCGAGGCCCCCGACCACATCACGCTGGTCGACGGCCCCGAGGACGTCGCCAACGTCGAGGTCCGCGACGAGTCGAAGGTCGTCTGGCTCTCCCAGACCACGCTCTCCGTCGACGAGACGATGGAGACGGTCGGCGCCCTCAAGAACAAGTTCCCGAACCTCCTCTCCCCGCCCAGCGACGACATCTGCTACGCCACGCAGAACCGCCAGGTCGCGGTGAAGAAGCTGGCCGAGGACGCCGAGCTGGTCATCGTCGTCGGCTCGAAGAACTCCTCCAACTCGATCCGCATGGTCGAGGTGGCCCTGGACGCAGGCGCTCAGGCCGCCCACCTGGTGGACTTCGCCGACGAGATCGACGAGGCATGGCTGGAGGGCGTCACCACGGTCGGCCTCACCTCGGGCGCCTCGGTGCCCGACGTCCTGGTCGACGGGGTGCTGGAGTGGCTGGGCGAGCGGGGCTACGCGGACGTGGAGACGGTCAAGACGGCGGACGAGTCGATCACCTTCTCGCTGCCGAAGGAGCTCCGCCGCGACCTGCGTGCCGAGGCCGCGGCGCTCGCCGCCGAGTAGACCCGGGGTACGCGGCTCTCCCGCGGGTGACCCGCGCGCCCGTGCGGGCGTCGCCGGTTCGCCCGTCGGGGGAGTGATCGGCGCCACCTGGCCGTACCGTGGATCACATGGAGATCTTCGGTGTGGATATCGGCGGTTCAGGGATCAAGGGCGCGCCCGTGGACCTGGATCGCGGAGAGCTGGCGCGGGAGCGCCACAAGGTACTGACACCTCACCCGGCCACGCCCGGCAGTGTGGCCGACGGTGTGGCCGAGGTCGTCGGCCATTTCGACTGGCAGGGGCCGGTCGGCATCACCTTCCCCGGAGTGGTCACCGGCGGCATCACCAGGACCGCGGCCAATGTGGACAAGGGCTGGATCGACACGGACGCGCGGACGCTGCTCAGCGACCGGATCGGACAGCCCGTCACGATCCTCAACGACGCCGACGCGGCGGGTGTCGCCGAGATGACCTTCGGCGCGGGCCGCGGCCGCAAGGGCACGGTGATCATGCTGACCCTCGGTACGGGCATCGGCAGCGCTCTCTTCACCGACGGGCAGCTGGTCCCCAACACCGAGCTCGGCCATCTGGAGCTGCACGGTCACGACGCGGAGAAGCGTGCCTCCACGAAGGCCAAGGAGGACGAGGACCTCAGCTGGCACCACTGGGCGCACCGGGTGCAGAAGTACCTGGTCCACGTGGAGATGCTGTTCTCGCCCGAGCTCTTCATCATCGGCGGCGGCGTCAGCCGCAAGGCCGAGAAGTTCCTGCCGCTCATCGAGCGCGTACGGGCCGAGATGGTCCCCGCCGAGCTGCAGAACAACGCCGGCATCGTCGGCGCGGCCATGGCGGCCGCCGGCAAGTAACCCCTAGGCGCGGGGGCGGCGGGCAGCCCGGTCGGCCCTGACCAGGTGACGCTGCCGCTCCCGCATCTGCCGGACCTTCCGCACGGTGGCGATGAGACCCGCGACGAGCGTGCCCCCGTACAGCCAGCCGGCGTGGACCGCCAGCGCGGTCACCACGGCCATCGTGTGACCGCCGAAGCCGCCCGTGCCCCCGGCGACGGGGATCACGCCGACCGCGAAGGCGATGGGCACGATGATCGGCGCGGTCACCAGGTCGGCGGGCCGCACCCAGAGGGCGGTCAGCGCGCTGACGGGCAGGAACAGCAGGCCGTACACGATCTCGGAACCGCCGAAGAGCAGCCGGTCGACGCAGGCCAGCAGGAACATGACGAGGGCTGCGAAAAGCCCGGCGCCGATCCCGGTCAGCCGGGGGTTGGGGAACCTGCGCAGCGCCTGGGCAAGGGGCCCGGCGCCGCCGGGCCGGGAACCCGCCGCTCGCCCCGCCACCGGCGGGGCGACGGTCACCGTCACCGCGGACCTCCCCTCGCCGAGGCCGCCCGGCGGGGCGGACCGGACCTGCGAGGGCTGCCTGCGCTGCGGGGTATGTGTCCTGTGCTGCTCCACCCGGACAACCTAGGTCGCCGGGTGCACTCTTTCGGGCGTTGGACACGCGTTTTGGACGACCTTGGCGTTGCGTTCGACCCCGCACGGCCGAAACAGGCCCGTCCGGCCCTGACCGGCTCCGTCCCTGCACCCGTGACGGGGCGCCCCGCCCCGCCCGTAAACTGGAGAATCGGTCCACTCCCGGCCCGCCCGCACAGCCCCTCACCTCACTTCAGGAAGTCGCCAAAGTGTCGCTCACGATCGGAATCGTCGGCCTGCCGAATGTCGGCAAGTCGACCCTGTTCAACGCCCTGACCAAGAACGACGTGCTGGCGGCCAACTACCCGTTCGCCACCATCGAGCCGAACGTCGGGGTCGTGGGCGTCCCCGACCCCCGCCTGAACAAGCTCGCCGAGATCTTCAGCTCGCAGAAGCTGCTCCCCGCAACCGTCGACTTCGTCGACATCGCGGGCATCGTGCGCGGCGCGAGCGAGGGCGAGGGCCTGGGCAACAAGTTCCTCGCGAACATCCGCGAGTCCGATGCCATCTGCCAGGTCATCCGCGCCTTCAAGGACGAGAACGTCGTCCACGTCGACGGCAAGGTCTCGCCCAAGGACGACATCGAGACGATCAACACCGAGCTGATCCTGGCCGACCTTCAGTCCGTCGAGAAGGCGGTCCCGCGCCTGACGAAGGAGTCCCGACTCCAGAAGGAGAAGGTCGCGGTCCTCGCGGCCGTCGAGGAGGCCCAGAAGATCCTCGAAGCGGGCGACACCCTCTTCTCCCGGGGCATCACGGCTGGGACCGAGAAGGGCAGGCTCCTCCACGAGCTGCACCTGCTCACGACGAAGCCCTTCCTCTACGTGTTCAACGTCGACGAGGACGAGCTGGTCGACGAGGACTTCAAGAACGAGCAGCGCGCCCTGGTCGCCCCGGCGGAGGCCATCTTCCTGAACGCCAAGATCGAGTCGGAGCTGATCGAGCTCGACGACGAGGAGGCGCTCGAACTCCTCCAGTCCATGGGCCAGGAAGAGCCCGGCCTCGCCACCCTGGGCCGCGTCGGCTTCGCCACCCTGGGCCTCCAGACCTACCTCACGGCAGGCCCGAAGGAAGCCCGCGCCTGGACGATCAAGAAGGGCGCCACGGCCCCGGAGGCGGCCGGTGTGATCCACACCGACTTCCAGAAGGGCTTCATCAAGGCGGAGATCGTCTCCTTCGAGGACCTCGTCGAGATGGGCTCGGTCGCCGAGGCCCGCGCGAAGGGCAAGGCGCGCATGGAGGGCAAGGAGTACGTGATGCAGGACGGCGACGTGGTGGAGTTCCGCTTCAACGTGTGACGAGAAGTCAAGAGATGTGCCCGGCCCGCTTGTCGGTGGGTCGGGCACAGGTGTACGTCCGCGTGGAGTCCTTGTGCCGCGAAGCGCTGAGGTGTTGGTGACGGGTCTGGTTGGTGCGACTGCGGCCGGCGTTCAGACTTTGACGACCTCTACGGCGGAGCCGCACAGGAGCGTCAGGTCCTCGGGATCGGAGGTCAGGACGGTGACCGGCTGGAGTGCGGTGCGGGCGATGACGGCGAAGGCGGCGTCGATGGCGTACTTGTGGCCGTGGAGGCGGTGGCTGCGCAGGAGGGCTGCGGCCTGATCGGTGATCTCCTTGGTGACGTCGTGGACGTCGACGCGGGAGAGGACCCACTTGATCCGGGCGGGGTGAATGCGCTCGTAGTCGGCCTCGAGGGTGGTCATGGCGCTTGTTGCCACGCGGATGCCTTCCTCCGATGCCGCCTGGATCAGGGCCATGACAGTGCGGTCCTTGCGGTAGAGCTTGGAGAGGCCTTCGCTGTCGAGCAGTAGGGTGCCGGGCATCAGGCTGCGGCCCCGCCGACCTGCCGGTGGTCATGGCGCAGCAGCGTGCGGGCGGCTTCGACTTCCTCGCGGGTGAGCTCGTCATTGTCGGTCGCGAAGTCGGCGACGATCTCCCGGAGCTTGTCCATGGCGACCCGTTGTTCGAGGGCTTCGGCGACGTAGGAGGAGAAACCGCCGGGCCCGACGTGGGCGCGTGCGGCTTCGGCGAGGTCCTCGGGCAGGCTGATCGAATACTTCTTGCTACTACTCATGGTCCCCATGCTACCGGTGGTCGTAAGTGTCTGGGCGTAAATGGCCGTAGCCGCGCGGACTGTGCGGACGGGTATCCGTCCGGTCCGCAGAGAGTCTGCAGACACCCGTAAGCGCCCGTCACAGGCCAACGCGAGCCAACGGAGAAATGGCTGGTCAGGGCCCTGGATGGGGCTCCTTCGCAGGCCAGGATCAGACCGCGGACATTCCGCTTCAACGTGACCTGGAGGCGGGAGAGCAGCCGGTGCGCGGCCGGGCCTTGTCCGCCTTCCCGTAGACGGCCTCCACCACGTCAGGGAGGCAGGCACCTGTCCGGCCCGCCGGACTTGGGGAACTCGGCCGCGGAGGCGGGCTCGCGTGCCCCGGTTCGGTATCCCCGAAAGCCCTTGGTGCGGCAGGGTCGGTGCGGCAGACTTGAGGCCGGGAATCTTCGGCGTACGCGCCAAACTCGGGGGAGTGCGAAGGTGAATCGCCGCCTGTCCATGGCGCTGGCCGCATACGGGGCCTGGAGCCAGGCGATCCTGCTGTTCCTGTTCGACCCGATGAAGCGGTGGATCACCGGAACGCTCGTGACCGGAGCGAGCATCGGGGACGTCCGGGTGCTGGGGCTGTCGCTGGACGGCTTCGCGGTGCGCGGCCTCGATCACGTCGGGGGATGGCTGCCGCAGCTCGTCTTCATCGTGTCGAGCGGCATCCTGACGTACTGCGTGTTCCGGGGCGCGCCAGGACTCAAGCCGCAGCTGCGCACGGTCCTCGCCCTGGCCGGGGCCGTACTGCTGGCCGCGGGTGCGGCGACGCTGGTCCGCCCGGCACTGGCACCGGGAGCGGGCCGGGCCCTGCCCACGTACGCAGAGTGGCTCGGCAGCGCCCAGTTGGGCGCGGAACCGGCCGCGGCCGCGCAGTTCGCCCTCTGCACCGTCTGGTTGCCCGTCACCATCTGGTTCGTCGTGTGGCGGTGCCGGGGCCTGCCGTTCGTGCGGGCCTTCTTCGGCCTGCCGGAAGGCGCGGGGGTGAGCGCCGAGGAGCCCGTCCCCCTGCTCGCCGCGCGGGAGCGGCGGGACCTGGTGTACGCCGGGCTGATCCCGCCGGTGCTGCTGGCCGTGGCGGGCGGCCAGTACCTCCGGCACACCGATGTGCGGCCGTCGGGCGTGCCGGACTCCGTCACCTTCGACCCGCAACGCTGGGCCCCGTACAGCCCGCCGGCCCTGGTCGACGAGTGGAGCGGCGTCCTCTATCCGGCACTGCGTCTTCGCCCGCTCGACACGGAGCGGGCCGGCGGCTGGATCGCGACGCTCGCGGTCTGTGTGGTCTTCCTCGTGGCGACGGCGGTCGCTCTCCGCTCCGTCGCCCGGCGCGCGACGGCCACACGAGGGAGCGCGACGGCGCTCCTGCGTCTGTTCATGAAGGGCTGGTACGCGATGTTGCTCGCTGCCGTCGCCGCGGCCCTCGTGGACGGCTGGTTGCTGCAGTGGTTCGCCCCGCGCAGGGCGGATTCCACGTCACCGCTGTGGGTGGCGGTCGGTGACGCCGTGCGGTTCGGGACCGCGTGGGGGTGGGCGACGGGGCTCGCGTGCCTGGGAGCGGTTCTGTTGACGAGACGCCGGGGAGCCCCTGCGGCACCGGGTGCGGACGTGGTCGAGGAGCAGTTGGACGATGCCTAGGAACCGACGTGTTGCCCACAGGACGGACGCGCTCACCCGGGCGAGCGTGCGCAGGGGCGTCGGGCCGCGCCCGGTCCAGCCCGAGGAGACACCGGCTGAGGGGGCGCCGGGCCGGATGCGCTACCTGAGAAGCCCGGCCACCTGGCTGGTGGGCATTCTCCTGGCGGTGGTGACCGTTACCTTCCAGGACGTGCTGGCCGCCTCGGTGAAGACGATCCTGCCGCTGGACCGGGTGCCGGACCGGCTCTCGCCGCAGAACGCCATCGATGTGGTCGAGGTCAGGGACGTCAAGGACTTCGGCTACTACCTTGTCAGGGACGGAGCGGACGGAGAACTGCTCGAAGAGCTGTCCTCGGCCGACTGGTGGCAGAACCGGAAGGCTGTCGACGTCGAAGACGCGTACTGGATGATCACCTTGCAGGGCCGCGCCGCGCAGCAGGTCCGGATCACCGACACCGTCCCCGAGTTGGAGGGGGGCTCGTGCAAGGCGTCCCTCGGCGGAAGCCTCATCAACGCTCCGTCCCAGGGCGTCATGGACGTCATCCCGCTGGAGCTGGCGGTGGACTCACCCCAGCCCCGCCTCAAGGCGTCCACGAAGGACGGGAAGGCGGCGGGGCCTTACTTCACGGGGCCCGGGGCCAAGCACATCACGTTGAACCAGAACGAGACCGAGGCGTTCATCGTCCATGCGACGTCCGAGGACGGCTACTGCCGCTGGCGCTATCGCGTGCGCTACGAAGTCGGAGGCAGCACGGCCGAGATGACGATCGGTGCTCCGGGTGGCAGGCCCTTCGAGCTGACCGGAAGGCTGAGCGACACGTCGGGCTACCGCAACGTCTACTTCCCTCCCCTCGCGTGCAGGTATCAGGGCTCCAACATGCCCGACACGTGGTACAAGCAGACGGGAGCGGAGTACGCCCGCGACCGCAAGGGCAGTGAAGAGCCTCCCTGCCCCACGACCTGATCCACGGCCCCAGGCGACTGCCCCCGTGCGACTACTCGCCCGCGACGACGGTCAGTTCACTCACGCCCGTCGGTTTCTCCGCGTCCGCCGAGTCGACCGTCACCCGGACCTGGCGTGCCACCTCACCCGCCCGGTACGGGTGCCAGGCGCGGCCGTCCAGGGAGGTCTCCAGGGTGTGGGAGGCCGGTGCGACGTCCGTCCAGCGGGGCGTGAGCGCGGCGATCCGGGTCACGTGGCGCAGGGCCACCGTCAGCGTGCCCTTCGCGCCGTCCGGTGACCACGAGGTCGCCGGGCTGCCGTCCACCGCCGCTCCGGCGTACAGGCCCGGGGCCTCGGAGGTCGCCGTCGCGGGACGGCAGCGGGCCCTGTCGGTGGTCGGGGTGAGATCGGGGCGGCGGGTGGGCAGGGTGAGGGTGCCGGAGAGACGGCGCGGGCCCGCCGGGGTGTGGACGGTGAAGGGCGCCCCGTCCGTCAGTCGGACCGTGGTCCTCCGGGGGCCGACGGCGATGTCGTACGTGCGGCCCCGGTGGTGCAGCCCCGTCAGCTCCACGCCCTCGCGGAGCTGCGGGGGCAGGAGCGGGTCGAGACGTACGCCGTCCTCGCGCAGCCGGAGGCCGGTCAGGCCGTGCGTGAAGACCTGGAGGAAGCCGCCCTTCCCGGTGAGGAAGTCCTCGGCGGGGAAGCCCGAGAGCGGGTCCGAGGCACCGGACTTCTCGCCCCGCGCCTCGGAGAAGAGGCTGTACGGCCCCCGGACGAACGGGCGCACGGCGCGCTGGAGGTAGGTGTACGTGGCGCAGCCCGGCTCACCGATCGCGGCGGCGTCGATCGCGTGCACCGAGTCGGTCATCGCGGGGCCGTCCGGATCGGTGCGTGCGGCGTAGTGGTCGAGCGTCGCGGCTGCGGCGCCCTCGGCCATGGGCCACTCCAGCGGGTAGATCAGCAGCACCGTGTCGGCCTGCTTGATGGTCGAACCGTTGTAGCCGGCGTACTGGAGGAACAGCTTCCGCTCGGCGTCGTACGGGATGCGCAGCCCGTCGGCGACCCTGGTCCAGCCGTCGGGAGCCCGGTGGCCGAGGAGCCCGGCGGCTCGGGTGGCGTTGCGCAGGGCGGTGGCGGCGACCGCGTTGGTGAAGACGCCGTCCGTGACGCCGTTGCTGTACTCGTCGGGCCCCGCGACGTTCTTCACCGAGTAACTGCCGTCGGTGTTCGCCGTGGCGCGGGACTTCCAGAAGTCGGCGATGCCCTTCAGCAGTGGCCAGCCCCGTTCCGACAGCCAGGCGCGGTCGCCGGTGGCCAGGTAGTACTGCCAGACGGCGAGGGCGACATCGCCCTGGAGGTGGTTCTGGGTGAGGCAGTGCGGCGGGTCCCAGCTCTGGCACTCGGAGTCCAGGCGCCCGCGGCTCGCGCTCGTCCAGGGGTAGAACAGTCCCGCGTGGCCCAGCTTCTCGGCGTTCGCGCGGGCGGCGCCCCGGGTGCGGTAGCGGTACTCGACGACGGAGCGGGCCAGGTCGGGACGGGTGGCGAGCAGCCCCGGATACATCCACGTCTCGGCGTCCCAGAACACCATGCCCGCGTAGTTGTCGCTGGTCAGACCGGCCGGGGCGATGCTGTCGGACGAACCGGGCCGGGTGTTGGCCAGCAGCCCGTACTGTGCCGCCCGCAGCCAGCTCTGCAGGTCCGGGCTGCCGGGTGTCCTGACGTCCGACGCCCAGGCCCGGCGCCATGCCGTGGCGTTGTCCGCGAGGACACCGGACCAGCCACGCCGGGCCGCGCGTTCCGCCGCCGCCCCCGCGGACGCGAGCGGGGTGCGTGAGGTGAGCGAGGTGTCGACGCCGACGTACTTCTCGAAGGTGTACGAACGTCCGGCCCTGACCCGGGCGGTGCGCGCACCGCCGGTGCCCCGCTGCGCGATCGCGCCCTTCGTGCCCGTGCCGAGCGTGCGGAAGGTGCCGTCGTCGGCCACCGTGACCCGGCGCGCCCCGCGCCCGTCCAGCCGTCCTGTCACCGTCACGGTGCCGGTCCAGCGCGGTGTCATCCGCAGGCGTACGGCGCCGGTGTGCACGTCGGAGCGGTCGGCGAGCACCTCGTAGGTCAGGTCGGTCGCGCGGCCGTCGGCCGTGGTCCACCGCAGGGAGGTGACCACGACGCCGCAGCGCAGATGGAGGGTCTGGCGGTAGCGCGAAATCCGGCCGGCGGGCGTGGCGGAGCCGTACGTCTCGGAGCCGACGCGTACGTCGAGCGTGGTCCAGGACGGCAGCGCGGCGATCACCTCACGGCCCTCGGCGAGGCCCTCGTCGCGGGAGTAGAGCCCGGAGACGAAGGCGCCGTCGTACCGTGGTGTGTAGAGGGGCCAGCCCGTCTTCTCGCCCGTGGCGGCGTATCCCGCGCCGGTGGCGGGCACCCGGTGGCCCAGGTAGCCGTTGCCGACGTAGGGGTCGTATCCCTGGGCCTCGCCGAAGGCGGTGGACGTCGGTGCCCACGAGGCGTCGGAGGGAGTGCCGGTCCTGCCGCACACGGGGGCCGGGGCGGGCCCGGCGGCGTACGAGAGCGGCGGGAGCGGGGCGGCCAGCGCGACCGCGACCAGGGGCACGAGAACGGAGAAGCGCTTGAGTCTCACCGCACGAAGGTAGGCAGGGCGGCGCCGCCGGTGCGGTAACGGCGCGCGGGACGAGCGGACCGGTCCAGGACCGGAGGCAGGGAGAGCGGCATGTCGTATCCGGAACCCGTCTACACGGACGGCGCGGGCGAGATCAACGCGCAGTACCGACCGGCCGGAACCACCCCCGATCTGCTGACGCGCAGCGGCGGCAGCACCCACTACCTGGCCACGACGGAGGCGACGCACGGCGAGTTCGGGCTGTACCGGATCAACATGGGCCCACGGGCGGGAGGCCCGGCCGAGCACTTCCACCGGTCCATCTCGGAGTCCTTCTTCATCCTCGACGGGACGGTGCGGATCTACGACGGCGAGCGCTGGACGGACGCCACGGCCGGCGACTTCCTGTACGTGCCCCAGGGCGGCCTGCACGCATTTCGCAACGACTCCGACGAACCCGCCTCGATGCTGCTGCTCTTCACGCCGGGGGCGCCGCGCGAGGAGTACTTCGAGAAGGTGGGGCAGGTCTCCGACTGGCCGGAGAAGGAGCGGGCGGAGTTCTTCATCAAGCACGACACGTACTGGACGGGCTGACAGCCACCTGGTCTGCGAGGCCCGTCTTGAGGCCGGCCCCGCAGAGCGGGACGACCACGCTCCGGTCCGTCACGTCGCCCACGGCCGCCCAGCAGGCGACGCCGGTCGTCTCGACGAAGAAGCCCCGTGCGGCCAGGTCCCTCTGCGCCGTTCGGATCCGGTCCTCCGTCACCGTCAGGAAGGTGCCGCCCGACTCCCGGACGGCGGCGAGGATCTGCCGGGCGCGCGGCGGCCGGGGGATGGCGATCCCCTCGGCGAGGGTGGGCGCGGCCCGCTCCGGGGCGCCGGACAGTTCGTCGGCCCCCGCCCGGAAGGCGGTGGCCAGTGGGGACACGGCCTCGGCCTGTACGGCGATCAGGGCAGGACGGCGGTCGATCAGGCCGTGGGCAAGCAGCTCCGCCGTGGCCAGGGCCGCGCCCAGGAGCAGGGTCCCGTTGCCGACCGGTACGGCGATGGCATCGGGCAGGGTGCCGCCGAGCTCCTCCCAGATCTCGTAGACGTACGTCTTCGTGCCGTGCAGGAAGTACGGGTTGAAGACGTGCGAGGCGTAGAAGGTGCCGGGTTCACCGGCCGCCGCCCGGGCGGCCGCAGCCGTGGCCTCCCGGCCGCCGGGCACGGTCCGCAGGCGGGCGCCGTGGGCGCGGATCTGCTCGGTCTTCTTGGGGGAGGTCCCCCCGGGGACATAGACCGTGCACGGCAGCCCTGCCCGGGCGCAGTACGCGGCGACGGCCGTCCCCGCGTTGCCGCTGCTGTCCGCGACAACCCGGTCCGGGGAGAGCCTGCGGGCGAGTTCGGCCAGCATCACCGCGCCGCGGTCCTTGAAGGAGAGCGTGGGCATCAGGAAATCGAGCTTGGCCGAGACGTTGCCGGTGAGAGGGACGAGAGGGGTCCGCCCCTCCCCGAGGGAGACGGCCGGAGCGGTCAGGGGGAGCGCCTCCTCGTAACGCCACAGGGAGTTGACGCGTCCGCCCAGGGATGCGAGGCGGACCGGTGGCAGGGCGCCGGTGTCAAGGTCCCACGGACCTGCGCAGGCGGGACAGCACCAGGTCAGCGTGGTGGAGTCCGCCCGGGAACCGTCCTGCGGGCAGATGTACGTCGCTGTAGGCATGCGGGTGTCGGCCATGGGGCGAACCTATTTCCCCGCCGTGTCCGATTCCCAGCCCCGGCGGGGTGACGGTCCTGGCATACCCGGCGCATACCTGGGTCAGGTATGCGCTGGTGAGCGGGAAATCATCACTTCGAGTGAAACTCTGGCCCGCGCTTGCGGGACTCAACCCACGGTTGCAACGCTGTTGCTGTCTGTCAACCTGTTGGGAGTGGCCTGTGCCTTTCGGTGAGCAGCCCGCCTATCTGCGCGTGGCGAGCGATCTCAGGACGAAGATCGTCAACGGCGCGCTGCCGCCCCACACGCGTCTGCCCTCGCAGGCCCGCATCCGCCAGGAGTACGGCGTCTCGGACACCGTGGCGCTGGAGGCGCGCAAGGTGCTGATGGCCGAGGGGCTCGTCGAGGGGCGGTCGGGTTCCGGCACCTATGTGCGCGCGCGTCCGGTCCCGCGCCCGATCGCCCGCTCCGGCTACCGGCCGGGGGCGGGGGCCACCCCGTTCCGGCAGGAGCAGACGGCTGAAGGGGCGCGCGGGACCTGGGAGTCCCGCAGTGAGCAGGAGGGGGCGAGCGCCGAGATCGCCGAGCGGCTCGGCATCGAGCCGGGCGACCGGGTGATGCGTACGGGATACGTCTTCCGGGAGGCGGGCGAGCCGATGATGCTGTCGACGTCCTGGGAGCCCCTGGCCGTTACGGGACGCACGCCGGTGATGCTGCCGGAGGAGGGGCCGCTGGGGGGCTGTGGCGTCGTCGACCGGATGGCGGCGATCGGCGTCGTCGTGGACAACGTGGCGGAGGAGGTCGGCGCCCGCCCGGGGCTCGCGGAGGAACTCCTGGCGCTCGGCGGCGTACCGGGCCATGTGGTCATGGTCATCGGGCGGACGTACTACGCGTCGGGGCTGGCGGTGGAGACCGCCGATGTGGTCGTTCCCGCCGACCGCTACCGGATTGCCTATCATCTCCCGGTCAAATGACCGCCGGCGCGCCGGGCGGTGACAGCCGGGGCAGGCGTGGCGGACGGGGCGGATCCGGTGACCGCCGGGGGTGACGGTCTGTCCGCTTGCGCTGATGTGAGGTCGACCCTCCTGGGCCGCGCGTAGCTCACGGGCAAACGCCGTCGCCCGACCGCGGCCCCTCCCGGTGCCGGCCGCCCTCGCCGGCCACGGGAATGTCGCTCGTACGACGGCCCGGTCCACCAGGAGTCGGTCCGCTCCCGGTGCCGCTCGCCCGGCGGAGTGCGCAGGTGCGGGCCGCGGGCTGTCCGCAGTCGGCCCTGTGGTGACGTCGACGACGGCGACGCGGTCACCGGCCCGCCGACGAGACGGGCGCATTCGGGGGGTGCGCCCCCTTTGGCGTGGCCGGATGCGTATCTCTTTGTGTAAACACGCATCCGCTGAGTGAAGGTCAGGCGTACGCTCGGGCATATGCGTACTGCGGTTTCCTGGGGATCCTTAGAGACGTGCACGCCGGTGGGGAGAGGGGCGAGATGCTGGGGAGGGACGCCATGACGGACAGCGGCGCCGTGCTCCCCTGGCTGGTCATCAGACAGGACGACAACGGCAACAGGTACCGCGTCGGGCGCTACGCGACCCAGGACGAGGCACAGAAGATCGCTGACGGCCTGGACCGTCATGGACACAAGCAGCTCTACTGGGTGGAGCGGACGAGCCGGAGCGCGCGCCCGTAAGGCCTTTCGAATTCATCGGCCCGGATCGCGGTGCGGTGCCAGGGCGTGTGGGCCCCGCCTGATCCGGACGGGCCTCGGGCGAAGGCCCGGAGAGCGATTACGCTCCGGCGCATGAGTGATTCCGTGGTGGTGGCCGGGGCCGTCTGCGACGGCGGGCGGCTCCTCGCCGCCCGCCGGAGCGCGCCGCCGGAGCTGGCCGGGCGATGGGAGCTGCCGGGCGGCAAGCAGGAGCCGGGGGAGAGCGGCGAGCAGGCGCTCGTACGGGAGCTCCGGGAGGAACTCGGCGTGGAGGCGGAGCCTCTGGAACGCATCCCGGGGGAGTGGCCGCTGAAGCCGGGCCTCGTGCTCCAGGTGTGGACCGTCCGGCTGCTGTCGGGTGAGCCCCGCCCGCTGGAGGACCACGACGAGCTGCGCTGGCTCGCTCCCGGGGAGGCGGGCACCGTCGACTGGCTGGACCAGGACCGCCCCGCTGTTGCCGAAGCGGTGCGCCGTCTGCTGGATGCCTCGCAGGTCTGAGTTCCCCCGGCCGCGACAACCCCGTGGTCAGGGCGGGTCCTCGCGTGCCCCCGGTCGGGTCGGTGCGCGGACGTGAGAACGATAGGTCACTGTCTGCGATAGGTTGTTTCGAATATCGGGTATGTGCCGATTAGGCCCTCTGGATAGGGTGCGACCCCGCTGCCGGCCCTGGGAAGTGATCGGCGTGACCGATACCGAAGGTGATTGTGCCGAGTGGAGCTTCCCGGCGGTGCCGGGCTCCGTGCGCAGCGCCAGGCACGCGGTCCGTGACGCACTGCACCAGTGGGGCTTCGACTCGGCGGTGGGCGATGTCGCCGTACTGCTCGTGAGTGAGCTGGTGACCAATTCCCTGCGCCATGCGTCGGGCCCCATCGGGGTCCGGCTGAGGTGGTCGCATCCTCGTGGTGACGGGCCCGACACGGGTTCCGGGGCGCGGGGTCTGCTCGTGGAAGTCTCCGATCCGGTTCCGGATCCGCCCACCGAACGCAGTGCCGGACCCGAGGACGAGGGCGGCCGTGGGCTGCAGCTCGTGGCATGTTCCGCGCGCAGCTGGGGGACCCGGCGCGGAAAGAGTGGCAAGACCGTGTGGTTCGAGCTCGCTCTGCCTGGTTAGGAGTGGAGGGGGACGCACAGCGATCACCGGAGGTCGGGCAGGATCTGGCTGAAAGGGACTGAGACCGTGCTGTGATCGTGAACGCCGTGCCGGTGAGGCCCGTAGTGCTGAATACTGCGGGCAGGACCGGTCCGGTGTGTGAGCTGGAGGGGACGGTCGCGTGAGCGAGATACCTGGGACGGTGGGCGACGTCATGTGGCAGAGCAGCCCGCCCGGCTCGATATATGACCACATCAAGGTCGCCTCATTCTCGATCGGGGCCGACGGTCTGATCGAGCAGTGGAGCCGGCGTGCCGCCGGTCTGTTCGGCATGTCCTCCGCCGAGGTGGTGGGCAAGGACCCGATTGAGGCGTTCATGCCCGCCGAGCTGCGCCCGGACGCCCACAGGCGGGTCGGCGAGATCCTTGACGGCAAGGAGTGGACGGGCCTCGTCCCGTTCCGGATCCCGGGCGAGAACGCGGTGCGCGGGCTGGCCGAGATCTACGTCATGCCGAGCGAGACGGAGACCGGTGAGCGCGCCGCGCTCTGCATCGTCGTCGACGTCGGAGCGCTACGCCGCATCGAGACGGATCTCGCCGCCTCGCAGGCGATTTTCGGCCAATCTCCCTTCGGTTTCGTCCTCTTCGGTACCGACTTCACCGTCGTGCGCGCCAACAAGCGGTTCGCCACCGTCTTCGGGGGTGAGGCCGACGACCACCGCGGCCGCACGGTGGACGACTACCTGGCCCGCGCGGAGGCCGAACGCCTCTCCGCCACGCTCAAGCGCGTTCTCGAGACCGGCGAGGCCGTCACCGATCTCCAGCTCGTCGGCACCCCGCCCGGCTCCGTGGGCCGCCGTCACTGGTCCATGAACCTCTACCGGGTGCACAGCGGTTCCGGGCGTCCCGTCGGTATCGCCGGACTCGCCACCGACGTCACGCAACGGCACATCGCCGCCCGCGAGGCGGCCAGCGCCCGCCGCAACCTCGCCCTGCTCAACGAGGCCAGCGCGCGCATCGGCAACTCCCTCGACCTGGAGACCACCGCCCGCGAACTGCTCGACGTCGCCGTGCCCGGCTTCTGCGACCTCGCCTACGTCGACCTCTACCAAGGGCTGCTCACCGGCGAGGAGGCCTCGCCGGCCAGCTGGGGCAGGCACCACCAGGAGTCGGGCACAGGTTCGGCCCAGCTGCGCCGGGTCGCCCACGCCAGCGCCGTGTCCGACGGGCTCGCGGGAGTCCTCCCCGGCGGCGGCGGTGTCACCGAGGCCGACGGGGACGCGGGCCCGCCCGCCCTCGGCTCGGTCCACCGCTACGCCTTCCACTCGCCCTGCGCCGTCGCCCTGCGCACGGGCCGTGTCGAGGACGTGCCGGGCGACGAACGCGGATTCGTCCACTCCACCCTCGCCGTGCCGATGGTCGCGCACGACGTCGTCGTCGGCCTCGTCCAGTTCTCCCGTACCAAGGGCAGCGAGCCCTTCGGCGAGCGCGACCGGGCCCTTGCCACCGAGCTCGCCGCCCGTGCCGCCGTCTGCATCGACAACGCCCGTCTCTACCGCCGGGAGCACGAGCGGGCGCTCATCCTCCAGCGCAGTCTGCTGCCGCCGGGGGACCCCGAGGCGGCGGGCCTGGACATCGCCTGCCGATACCTGCCGGGCAACACGGCCACCGAGGTCGGCGGTGACTGGTTCGACGTGATCGAACTCCCCGGCCACCGCACGGCCCTGGTCGTCGGCGACGTGATGGGCCGTGGACTGCGGGCGGCCGTCGCCATGGGTGAACTGCGCACCGCCGTGAGGACACTGGCACTCCTGGATCTGGAACCGGCCGAGGTGCTCTCCGCCCTGGACGAGGTCGCCCGTGGCCTCGGCACCCCGGGCGGCGGCGAGCGGAGCGACGGCTTCGGCGCGGGCGGCGGCGCCCAGTGGCCCTCGCGCGCCGCCCACAAGTCACGCGACGCCGACCTCTCCGAGGTCTACCTGGCGACCTGCGTGTACGCGGTGTACGACCCGGTCACCCGCCGGTGCACCTTCGCCAACGCCGGTCATCTGCCGCCTGTGGTGGCCGAGCCGGGTGAGCCCGCCCTGCTGCTCGACGTACCGCCGGGCATGCCGCTCGGAGTCGGCGGCGAACCCTTCGAGGAGGTCGAGGTGGAGCTCAAGGAGGGTGCCCTCCTCGCCCTCTACACCGACGGGCTGGTGGAGTCCCGCGATCATCCGCTGGACGAGGGCCTCGACGCGTTCCGGGAGGCCCTCGCCGAACCGTCGCAGCCCCTCGAAGACGTCTGCGACCACGTGCTGTCGACCCTCGACACCCGGCACGGCGAGGACGACATCGCCTTGCTGATGGCCCGTATCCAGGGACTCGCCCCGGACGCGGTGGGTGACTGGCGGCTGCCGCGTGAGCTCCGCTCCGTCGCCCGCGCACGCGAGCTCGCCCGCACGCAGCTCACCGCCTGGGGCCTGGACGACCTGGTGGACACCACCGAACTGCTCGTCAGCGAACTCGTCACCAACGCACTGCGCTACGGCGAGGGCGAGATCCGTCTCAGGCTGCTCCGCGACCGGACGCTCGTCTGCGAGGTCTGGGACGCGGGGCTCGTCCAGCCGAGGCGCCGACGGGCACGCGACACCGACGAGGGCGGGCGCGGGCTGCAACTGGTCGGACTGCTCAGTGCGGCCTGGGGCTCACGGCGCACCCCGCGTGGCAAGACGGTGTGGTTCGAGCTGGCGCTGCCCGACGGGGCGCCCGCCGCCGAGCTCTCCGTGGAGCAGCTCCTGAGCATGTACTGACGGGGCCCGCCGAGGAGGCGCCGGTGCGCCGACGGTCATGAGGCGGACTTCAGGGCGGCGAGCCGGGCCTCGATCTCCGCGCTGTCGCCGAGGCTGTCCAGCTGTTCGAACTGGGCGTCCAGGGACGACGCGGCGAGTTCCTGCTTGCCGACCGCCTTGGCCTCCTCGCGCCGCACCTTGTCCTCGAAGCGGCCGAGCTCGCTCGTCGGGTCCATGACGTCGATGCTCTTCACCGCGTCCATCATCCGGTTCTGCGCCCGTGCGGAAGCGGCGCGGGCGACCAGCTCGTCGCGCTTGGACTTCAGCTCGGTCAGCTTGTTCCTCATCTGGTCGAGGCCCGACTTCAGCTTGTCCACCACCACCGTCTGCGAGGCGATCGTCGGCTCGGCCGTCTTCGCCTCCTGCTCCGACTGGAGCTGCCGTCCGAGTGCCACCTTCGCGAGGTTGTCGAACTTGTCGGCGTCCACGCCCGACCCGGCGGCCCGCAGCTCGTCGGCCTTCCTGCTGGCGGCGAGCGCCTTCTGCCCCCACTCCCTGGCCGCGTCCACATCCTCCCGGTGGTCCTCCTCCAGCAGCCTGAGATTGCCGATGGTGGTGGCCACCGCCTGTTCGGCCTCCGCGATGTTGTCGGTGTAGTCGCGGATCAGCTGGTCCAGCATCTTCTGCGGGTCCTCCGCCTGGTCGATCAGGGCGTTGATGTTGGCCCGGGCCAGCTGGGTGACGCGGCCGACGACGGTCTGCTTGGTCATGGCACCTCTCCTTGCGCTGAATCCTGTCGTGCTGAAGCCGGTGTGGTGTGCTGCCGTACGGAAGCGGACGTGTTGGCTGCCGTGCCGAAGCCGGTGTGGCGTGCCGCGTCAGAAGCGGCCCCCGCCACCCCGTCGGCCGCGGGTACCGCCGCCGCCGAAGCTGCCCGGGCCGCCGCCGAACCCGCCGGGACCACCCCCCGGCCCCCCGCCCCGCCCGCCGCCGAGCAGCCCGCCGAGGATGATGCCGCCCAGCACGGCGCCGCCCGTTCCGCCGCCGCCGCCGAAACCGCCGCCGAACCCGCTCCGGTCGCGGTAGTCGCCCACGTCCTGCTCGGCGAGGGCCCGGGCCCGCACGGCCAGGGCGTCCGCCTGCTGAGCCTCGGCCAGGGCGCCCTGGGGGTCGTTCGCCCCGGACAGCTGCCCGGCCCTCTCCCACCGCCGCCGGGCCTCCGCGAGCCGGGTACGTGCCTGGCTGCCGACCGCGCCCCGGTTGGTGGTGATGTAGTCCGCGGCGGCACCGATCGACGCCCGCGCGGTGAGCAGTGCCCGGTCGAGCAGCGAACGCGCCCGAAGGCCGCCCTGCTCCTGCTCGCGGGCTCCGGCCAGCGCCTCGTCCAGCGCCGCGTCGGCCTCCTCCACCCGGCGCAGCGCGTCGACGGGGTCGTACGTGCCCGAGTCCAGCTCCCCCTTCACCGCGGCGACGACCGCCACGGCACGGGCCACCCTGCCCCGCAGATCCGCGGTCGGCGCACCCTCCGGGGTGCCGTCGAGCAGCCCTCCGGCGTCGGCCAGGTCCGTCTGTGCCTCGGTGAGCGCGCCCGGCAGCTTGTCCGCGGCCTCGGCCAGCTCCCCGGCCCGCCGGCCTACCGCGTCCACGAGGGTGGACACCTGCTTGATCGCGCCCTCGGCGGCACGGACGTGGACGGCGGCCCGGGCGTTGTCGCCGCTGTCCACGGCCTGGCGTGCCTGGTCGAGTGCGGAGGTGGAGAAGACCAGCCGGTCCTTGGCCTGCGCGACGTCGTCGGCGGCGGGAGCGACCGCCGTCTCCGCGTACCGGTCCCGCATCGCGCGGACGGCCGTCTCCGCGGCGGAGGCACGTGCGAGCAGCTCCCGGTACGTGGCCTCGGCGGTGGCCACCGCCCGCGGAGCGGTCTGTTCGAGGGCGCGCAGCCGGTCGAAGTCCTCGGACACGGCGTCCAGGCGCGCGTTTGCGTCCGCGCAGCGGCTGATGATCTCGTCGAGCATCCGCCGCCGGGTCGCGTCGTCCTCGGGAAAGGCGTCGTCCAGTTGCTGCCGCAGCCGGAACGCCTCGGTCAGTCCGGTCCCGGCGTGCTGGACGGCCGCGGCGAAGGGAGCCGCGGCCTCCTCGCCGAACTGGGCCGTGGCGAAGCCGAGTTCCTCCTCGCTGGTCCGCACGGCGTCGTCCGTGTCGACGAGGTCCTCCTTGGCCCGTGTGTCGAGTTCGGGCAGTGGGACCGGCGGCTCGGCCGCGGCTCCGATCCCGCCGCCCCAGCCGCCCGCAGCCGGTGTCGTCCGGGTCCTCGCGCGTCGCCTGCGGCGGGTGAAGGCGAGGACGGCGGCCGCCCCCGCGACGACGACCACGGCCAGGGGCACGATCAGACCGGCGGAGGCGCCCGCGCCGGAACCGCCCCCGGGGTCCGCGGCGCCCGGGGTGACGGCGGGGGCCGGAACGGGATCGCCGGCCAGCACCGCCGCGTAGCCGTCGGCGGCACCGATCGCGGCTCCCGCCCAGTCGTTCTGCCGGAGAGCCGGCTCGATCGCCGTGCTCGACACGTTCCGGAGCTGGGCGTCGGTGAGGCGTGACCCCTGGTCGACGGAGTAGGCGTACTGCCGGTCGTGCGTGGCCACGGCCAACAGCACGTCCTCCTGGCCGAGGCCGTTGCGGTTCGCGGTCTCGTCGGTCCAGGTCTGCGCGTCCCGCCCGGAGAAATCACGGACGTACGCCACGAAGAGCTGCACCCGCTGCTCTTCGAACAGACGATCGAGTGCGGCCTCGGTCTGCGGCTCGCGATCCCCCAGCGCGTCCACCTCGTCCGTGATCTGCCCTTCACGGGACAGGGTGACGGGGTCCTCGGCCCGGGCGTCCGGGGTGCCCGGCAGGGCGGTCCACAGCACTGCCGTGAGGGCGGCGAGAAGGATCCTGCCGGGTATCGAGAACCGGGACGTCCCGGTACTGCTCGCAGGCGGCGTCACATTTGGGAGGCTATGTCCGCCCGCTGGCGCCCGCGACCCGACACCTGCCCGCGCCGTACGGCGGCCGCTTCCGCCCCGCGCGTGAGCCGCCGGGCCGTGAGCCGCCGGGCCGTGAGTCGCCGGGGCGTTCCCGGGGCCGCGTGGGTGACATCCGCGGCCCCCACCGGCCGCGTCCCCGTCCTCCCGCGCGTACACGTGCGTTCAGTGGATCAGCGAATCAGTCTGATCAACTGCAAATGCCACCAGTACGCATCATCCGGTCCCTTCCGGTACGGGGCGGACCGGGCCGGCCCCGGAGGTAAACAGCCATGGCCCACGTCGGCGTCCCACGCGGGACGGCCCGAAAGCGCCGTTCGGTCGCGCTCCTGGCGACAGGTGTGCTCACGATCCCGGTACTGGCGGGCTGTTCCTCGGACAGCGACGGCCCCACGGCGGTGGCTGTCCCGCAGGACATCGCCCCGGTCTCCCGGGACCGGATCACCGAAGGCTCGAGCGTCACGTGGGCGATCGACGGGGTGCCCGCGACCCTGAACGCCTACCAGGCCGACGCCGACAGTGCGACCACGCGGATCACCGGTGCCCTGCTGCCCTCGCTCTTCCCCATGGACGCCGAGGGGGAGCCCCGGCTCAACCCCGACTACCTGGAGTCGGCCAAGGTCATCGAGCGGGAGCCCAAGCAGGTCGTCCTCTACAAGCTCAGCCAGCAGGCCGTGTGGAGCGACGGCCGGGAGATCGGCGCCCCCGACTTCGTCGCCCAGTGGCGCGCGCTGCGCGGCAAGGACTCGGCCTTCTGGACCGCGCGCAACGCGGGATACGAGCGGATCGAGAAGATCGAACGCGGCAAGGACGATCTGCAGGTCCGGGTCACCTTCTCCAAGCCGTACGCCGACTGGCGCTCGCTGTTCTCGCCGCTCTACCCGAAGGAGGTGACCGGGTCTCCCGGCACCTTCAACGACGGTGCCCGGACCACCCTCAAGAACACCGCCGGGCCGTTCCTGCTGCGCAGCGTGAACAAGCCCGAGGGGACGGTCGTGCTCGACCGGAACCCGCGCTGGTGGGGCGACGAGGCCAAGCTGGAATCCCTGGTCTTCCGCGCGGTCGAGCCCGAGGACCGTACGGAGGCACTGACCGAGGGCAAGGTGGACGTCGCCGACATCGACCCGGCGACGGCCGAAAGCATCGCCCGCGCGGCCCGCTACCGCGGCGGGAACGGCGGGCAGCCGGCCCACGGGCCCGGATCCGACGTCACCCCGGCCTCCGCCCTGCGGTCCTGGGCGCTGGCCCACGGTTCGGACGAGGAGGCCGCTGAGACGGAGCAGGCCGCCCGCGCGGAGAACCGGGAAGCCGTCGCCGTGTACGCCGCCGAGCAGAAGGCGCTGAGCGGATTCGCCGTGCGCAAGTCTCTGGAGCCCGCCTACACGCAGCTCGCACTGAACGGCGAGTCCGGCCCCCTCTCCGACGACCGGGTGCGCCGTGCCATCGCCCGCGCCCTGGACCGGCAGGAGCTCGCCGACACGGTGCTCAAGCCGCTCGGCCTGCCCGCCGAGCTGCCCGGCAGCCACCTGGCCCTGGCCGGGCAGCCGGGCTACAAGGACGGCAGCGGCGCGCTCGGGGAACACGACACCAAGGAAGCCCAGGCGCTGCTGGCCGACGCGGGATGGACCCCGGGCGGGGCCGTCCGCAGTACCGAGGACACGAAGGCGGGCAGCGAGGCCGAAGAAAAGAAGACGGCCGGGGAGAAGGACACGGGCGAGAAGGCCGACAAGGCCGACAAGGCCGACAAGGCCGAGAAGGGCGACAAGGCGGAGAAGGGCGAGAAGGGCGAGAAGGCGGACAAGGCCGACAAGGCGGAGAAGGGCGAGAAGGGCGAGAAAGCAGACAGGAGCGAGAAGGCGGAGAAGGACGACAAGGCATCCCGCGACGAGGGGATGTACGTCGTCGGCGACGACAAGCCGGGCGACCGACCGGCCGACGACGGCGAGGTCACGGCCCAGGACAAGCAGGCCGGTGGCGCCCGGGGCGCCTACGCCCCCGAAGGGACCGCCGCGCCGGCCCCCGTCTCCGCCAAGAAGCGCCTCGGCAAGGCGGGCAAGCCTCTGAGCCTCCGTTTCGTGCTGCCCTCGGGCCCCGGATCGCAGTCGCTGCGCACCGTGGGCGAGAAGATCGTCGAGATGCTGGACTCGGTCGGCATCGGCACGCAGATCATCAAGGTCGAGGACGACAGCTACTTCAAGGACCACATCGCCTCCGGCGACTACGACCTGGCGCTGTACTCCTGGCCCGCGACCGCCTACCCGGCGACCGACGGCCGCCCGATCTTCGCCAAGCCGGAGCCCGCCACCGACGGCTCGCTGCTGGTCGAGCAGAACTACACGCGGGTCGGCTCCGACCACATCGACCAGCTCTTCGACCGGGCGGTCTCAGAGCTCGACGCCAACGCGTCGAGAGACCTGCTGAAGCAGGCCGACGCACGGATCTGGGCAGCCGCTGGATCGATTCCGCTGTTTCAGAGGCCACAGCTGGTCGCCGTCGACAAGAAGCTGGTCAACATCGGCGCCTTCGGCTTCGCCGCACCTCGCTACGAGGACATCGGCTTCACCGGGCGCCAAGCGGCAGGTTCCCCCGCGAACCGGAAGAAGTAGCAGGTCAGGGCCACATTCGAAGCTCAGATACAGCTCAAATCCCTTGCCCGCCGGAAGCCCCGGCGGGCAAGGTGGTGTCCGCCCCGACCCGGGCCACTCTTCTTCTCACACCCCCTGCCGTCCGACCTCGAACCGGCTGGACGATGACGTAATACCGTCTGAATATCGACTGAATTATGGCTGCAGCCCCGCCCTGAGGATCGGGCCGGGAAGCCCCGGGCCCGTCGGGCCCGTACCATTGGACGAGCCGTGGCGTGCCGCCCGGCGGGCGTACGAGGACTCGAAGACCGACTGAGACGCCTGATCCCACGATCTGAGAGAAGCGCAAGCCACCCATGCCCACGCGCCACGACATCCGTAACGTAGCCATTGTCGCCCACGTCGACCACGGCAAGACCACGCTGGTCGACGCCATGCTCAAGCAGGCGGGCGCCTTCGCCGCGCACGCCGCCGAGAACCTCGACGAACGCATGATGGACTCGAACGACCTGGAGCGTGAGAAGGGCATCACGATCCTCGCCAAGAACACGGCGGTGAAGTATCACCCCAAGGACGGCGGGGACCCGATCACGATCAACATCATCGACACCCCCGGCCACGCCGACTTCGGCGGCGAGGTCGAGCGTGGTCTGTCGATGGTGGACGCGGTCGTTCTGCTCGTCGACGCCTCCGAGGGTCCGCTGCCCCAGACCCGCTTCGTCCTGCGCAAGGCGCTCGACGCCAAGCTGCCGGTCATCCTCTGCATCAACAAGACGGACCGTCCGGACTCCCGGATCTCCGAGGTCATCGACGAGACCTACGACCTCTTCCTGGACCTGGACGCCGACGAGGACCAGATTGAGTTCCCGATCGTCTACGCCTGCGCCCGTGACGGCGTCGCGTCGCTGACCAAGCCCGAGAACGGCACGGTCCCGCCGGACAGCGACAGCCTGGAGCCGTTCTTCACGACGATCCTCTCCACGGTCCCGGCCCCCGAGTACGACGAGGCCGCCCCGCTGCAGGCCCACGTCACCAACCTGGACGCCGACAACTTCCTCGGCCGTATCGCGCTCTGCCGCGTCGAGCAGGGTGAGCTGCGCAAGGGCCAGACCGTCGCGTGGATCAAGCGTGACGGCACGGTGTCCAACGTCCGTGTCACCGAGCTCCTGATGACCGAGGCGCTCACCCGCCAGCCCGCCGAGAAGGCCGGCCCGGGTGACATCTGCGCCGTCGCCGGTTTCCCGGACATCATGATCGGTGAGACCCTGGCCGACCCCGAGAACCCGATCGCGCTCCCGCTGATCACGGTCGACGAGCCCGCCATCTCGATGACGATCGGCACGAACACCTCGCCGCTCGTCGGCAAGGGCGGCAAGGGCCACAAGGTCACCGCCCGCCAGGTGAAGGACCGTCTGGACCGCGAGCTGATCGGTAACGTCTCGCTCCGCGTCCTCGACACCGAGCGTCCGGACGCCTGGGAGGTCCAGGGCCGTGGTGAGCTCGCGCTGGCGATCCTCGTCGAGCAGATGCGCCGTGAGGGCTTCGAGCTGACCGTCGGCAAGCCGGAGGTCGTCACCAAGCAGATCGACGGCAAGACGCACGAGCCGATCGAGCGCATGACGATCGACTCGCCCGAGGAGCACCTCGGTGCCATCACGCAGCTGATGGCGACCCGTAAGGGCCGTATGGAGACCATGACGAACCACGGTTCGGGCTGGGTCCGCATGGAGTGGATCGTGCCTTCCCGCGGCCTCATCGGCTTCCGTACGGAGTTCCTGACGCAGACCCGCGGTACGGGCATCGCGCACTCCATCTTCGAGGGCCACGAGCCCTGGTTCGGTGAGCTGCGCACCCGCCACAACGGTTCGCTGGTCGCCGACCGCTCGGGCACGGTGACGCCGTTCGCCATGGTCAACCTCCAGGAGCGCGGTGTCATCTTCACCGAGGCCGGCACCGAGGTCTACGAGGGCATGATCATCGGCGAGAACTCCCGCGCCGACGACATGGACGTGAACATCACCAAGGAGAAGAAGCTCACCAACATGCGTGCGGCTTCCGCGGACACCACGGAGAACGTGGTCCCCGCCCGCAAGCTCTCGCTGGAGCAGTCCCTGGAGTTCTGCCGCGAGGACGAGTGCATCGAGGTGACCCCGGAGACCGTGCGTATCCGCAAGGTCGTCCTGGACGCGAAGCAGCGGGGCCGTACCGCCTCGCGCGCCAAGAACGGCTGACCCGACCCGGTGCGCCGGTGAGGCGCATGACTGAGGCCCAGGTACCCACGGGTACCTGGGCCTCAGTCATGCGCCTCACCCCTCTCGGCGTATCGGGATGCGCAACACGGAACAGTTGGCGGACGCAAAGCTTCCAGTTGCTGCGCGTGCATGCTTCGTCACCCGGACCTCAATTTTTTGCTCATATCGCTGGAGTTGCCCCTGGCGAAGCTGCAGAGTGGTCGTCGTCACACCGGGTGGCGTGGCATTCGATCGCTGTGTGAATCGTTTTCATTCGCACAGGCAAGGGGGGAATGCAGAAAGTCATTGCTGTCGCACTCGCCGGCGCGGCGGCGGCGGTCATGCTGGCGACACCGGCGGCCGCGGCGGGCAACGACCCGATGTGCAATCCGGGGAGCACCAAGCTGACGTGGACCCAGAAGAGCAAGACCTGGGTCGTGACGCACCGCAAGGTGCTGGAGAACTACACCGGTGGCACTGCCACGAAGACGTACGGTGCGCAGAAGGTGACCGAGGTCGGCGCTTCGGTGACCGCGACGGCCGGGGCGAAGGTCAGCGGGACGGTCGTCATGGCCAGTCTCGAGGGCTCCCTGGGCCTGGAGCTGATGGCCGAGGGGAAGCGGACGCGCGAGAAGTCCGAGTCCGTCAGCTTCCGGGTGGCGAAGGACGGTACCTACGTCTTCTACGCCGGCACGAAGAAGGCCAAGGGCTACTACACGCAGCACCGCTGTGACCGCGGGACGAAGTGGATCAAGACGGGCCGTTACGGGAAGGCCCAGAGCTGGACGGTCTCCACCGAGGGTGGGGTGCGCTGCGCCACCAAGCCGCCCAAGACCTCCCTGGCGGCGGTCGCCAAGAAGAAGTACTGCTGACCTCCTGGCCTGCGGCGTGGCAGCGCCCCCGGTGACCCGAGTTCCACACGGGGCGCCGGGGGCGCTCCGGCGCCCCGGTGTCCCACCCACGCGCCGGTGGGTGCGCAACCCGTTTTCCCGCGTCAGACGTCCGGATATCGTGCATGGTTCACCGGAGCGTGTGTTAACGGTCCGTTTCGGGCGTGTCTGTCTAGGATCACTTTGTCCGAATTTTGACCATCCGGGGTCTCCTGATGTTGTCAAACCGAGACCCTTTAAGTGTGGTTTACGGCCCGACTGTGCTCAATAGTTGGCTCAGTTGAGCTCGGGTCAACGGGTCACGCACTGCGAAGGTGTCGGCTCGCGAGCACACGGTGTGTCCCTCTTCCCGTCGTCAGGGGTGTCGACGGGCAGCAGGTGCCGCAACTGTTTTACGTGGACTCACGAGGAGGAACCCATGTGCGCCGCCCTGGGTATTAACGCGGTCGAGCCGTCCGGTACGGCGCGACCGCACGGTTTCGTACATCTCGGCTCACCCGGTCCTGTGGTCGGCGACGCCTGACGGCGTTCCGGCCCGTCTTACCCGCTCTACGCGCGTCCGGGAGTGAAACCCACTCCTGTTGGCGCTCCTTCGACTGTTGAGTCCTGAGGTAATTCCCCGCAGGCGGACAGTCGTGCTGCCGCACCCGGCCGACAGGGCGCGGTCGGCTCGGAGGAGCCGCCACACAGCAGGCATGACGCAGTGAGTGAACCGAACTCAGCCGCGCGGCCTGACCGGGCGCCGGTACCCGACATCTGTGAATGGACGCATCATGACCAGTCCAATCGAGGCCGAGGACGCCACGGCCTCTGTCGCCTTGGACGATGAGACCCCGGCGAACAGCAAGGCCGTCGAGACGGATGCTCCCGTAGGCCGCTCCCCGGGCCAGCTGATGTGGATGCGCTTCAAGCGCGACCGCACCGGCGTGATCACCGCGGTTGTCGTGCTCTTCTACTTCGTCATAGCGGCGCTCGCCCCGGTGATCTCCAGCCTGTACGGCAAAAACCCGTACACGCTCTACGCGCAGGAGCCGGACTACCCGTTCCTGCTCGACGACTTCGCCATGCCCACGGGCTCCTTCGGCGGTATCTCCGGGGACTTCTGGTTCGGTGTCGAGCCGAACCTGGGCCGGGATGTGTTCACCATGCTGCTCTACGGCATGCGGACGTCGCTGTTCATGGCCCTGGTCCTGACGGCGCTCAGTGTCCTCACGGGCGTGATCATCGGCATGGTGGGCGGATACTTCGGCGGGAAGGTCGACTACTGGCTCGGCCGGACCACCGACTTCTTCCTCTCCTTCCCGAGCCAGCTCTTCTTCATCGCCTTCATGCCCGTCGTGACCGCGCTGTTCGTCTCACCGACGGAAGAGACGCCCACGTACATGCGGGCCGTCGCGATCATCCTGGTGATGTGGTTCCTGGGCTGGATGGGCATGGCCCGTCTGGTCCGCAGTTCCGTGCTCTCCCTGCGTGAGCGGGAGTTCGTGGAGGCGGCCAAGGTCTCGGGGGCCTCGCGGTGGCGGATCGTCCGTAAGGAGATCCTGCCCAACATCGTGACGCCCATCCTGGTCCAGGGCACCTACATGCTGCCCAGCGCGATTCTGTCCATCGCGTTCCTCTCGTTCGTCGGTGTCGGTTTCGTCGAACCGACGCCGGACTGGGGTCGCATGTTCGCCACCGGCGCCGAGATCTACGTCGAGGATCCGGCCTTCATGTTCTTCCCGGGCATTGCCATGGTGGTTTTCGTTCTTTGCTTCAACCTCCTTGGTGACTCCGTCCGGGACGCGTTCGACCCCAAGACCGGACGCTGACGTCCATGGGCGAGGGTGGCTGCCGCCCTCGCACCGGGCAACCGGACGGTCAGGCAGCACTTCTCTGGATAACAACCGACAGGTAGGTGCACAGAGCATCATGAACCCCATTCGATCGCGTTCCGCACGCGTCATCGTCGTCGCGGCCGCTGCCGGCTCGCTGGCGCTCACCGGCTGCTCCAGCGACAGCGGCAAGAGCGCAAAGGACGAGTCCAAGTCGCAGGAGGACGCCGCGTCCCAGTCGAAGCCTGTCGTCTACGGCGAGGCCGCCGACTCGAACGGCCCGGCGGCCGAGGTCCCGGGTGCCAAGCCCGGTGGCACCATCAACATCTACACGCAGTCGGACCTGTCCCACATGGACCCGGGTCAGATCTACGTCAGCGACGCGGGCCAGTTCGCCAACCTGATCCACCGCAAGCTGACGAACTACCAGGAGGACGACGAGGGCAACCTGACGGTCGTCGGTGACATCGCCACCGACGCCGGCAAGTCCTCCAACGGCGGCAAGACCTGGACGTACACGCTGAAGGACGGCATCAAGGACGAGGACGGCAACGCCATCACCTCGGCCGACGTCCGTCACACCTTCGAGCGTCAGTACTCGAAGGTCATCTTCGACGGCCCGTCCTTCGTCCAGACCTGGCTCTCGGGCTCGGACTACCGCAAGGCGCTGCCGGACGGCCCCTACAAGGGCAAGCACCTGCCCGACAGCGTGCTGTCGACGCCGGACGAGAAGACGATCGTCTTCAACTTCGACAAGGCGCGTCCGGACCTGCCTCAGGCGCTCTCGATGGCCGGTTACGCCATCGTGCCCGAGAAGGCGGACACGAAGGAGAAGTACGACAAGGCTCCGAAGTCGCTCGGCCCGTACAAGATCGCCGAGTACAAGTCCGGCAAGTCCCTGAAGCTGGTCAAGAACACCAACTGGGACCCGAAGACGGACGCCGTCCGCCACCAGTACGTGGACGGCTACGACTTCACCACCACGATCGACCAGCCCAGCCAGACCAAGCGTCTGATCGCCGACCAGGGCGAAGCGAAGAACGCCATGCAGTTCACGGACTCCGTGGACCCGGCCCAGGCGTCGTCCGTGATCGGTAACGCGGCGGTCAACAAGCGCACGATCAAGGGCTACCAGCCCTACGTGTGGCAGATGAGCTTCAACCTGGACCGCATCAAGGACAAGAAGGTCCGCGACGCGATCACCTACGCGATCCCGAGCCAGTCCATGATCCAGGCCGACGGCGGCAAGTACGGCGGCGAGCTCGCCGGCGGTCTGTTCGCGCCGACCCTGCCGGGCTACGACCCGACGTACGACCCGTTCGGCAAGCTCAAGAAGCCCAACGGTGACCCGGCGAAGGCCAAGGCGCTGCTGAAGGAGGCGGGTGTCGCGGAGGGAACGAAGCTCACCTACGCCTACTCCAACACCCCGCGTGGCCAGAAGCAGATGGTCATCATCAAGGACGCGCTGGCCAAGATCGGCTTCGACATCCAGGCCAAGGAGATCGACCGCGCGACCTTCTACGAGCAGATCGGTAAGGTCGACAACGAGTTCGACCTGTACATGACCGGTTGGGGTCAGGACTGGGCCTCCCAGTCCACCGTCGTCACCCCGGTCTACGACGGCACCCTGGTCGCCGACGGTCAGCCGAACTACTCCCACATCAACGACGCCAAGGTCAACAGCCTCATCCAGGAGGCGCTGGTCCTCGAGCCCGAGGCCGCGGCCAAGAAGTGGGAAGAGGCGCACAAGCGCATCGTCGAGGAGATCAACCCGGCCGCCCCGGTCTACTACTCGAAGCAGCTCCAGCTCTTCGGCTCCAACATCGGCGGCGCCCGGTACAGCACCAACTCGAGCTACATCGACATCAACCGTCTGTACCTGAAGAAGCCGTAACACCTCAGATCGGCTACTCCGTGGGGGTGCGCGCCAGGCGGAGCGCACCCCCACGGACCCCTCCGTACAACCCGCCGCTTCCGAAGAGAGCAGCCTCCCGCGATGCTTCAGTTCCTCATCCGCAGGTTGACCGGCGCAGTCGTCATCATGTTCCTGATCGGCGCCTTCACGTTCTTCCTGTTCTACACAATCCCCCAGGACTTCGCCCAGCTCTCCTGCGGCAAGAACTGCACGCCGCAGAACATTGCGGTCATCCGGGAGAACCTCGGCCTGGACAACCCCATAACGACGCAGTTCTGGGAGTTCATGCGCGGCATCGTCGTCGGACGTGACTTCGCCGTCGGGCACTGCGCGGCTCCGTGCCTGGGACAGTCCTTCAGCACGGGCGACTTCGTGTGGGACTCGATCATGGACCGGTTCCCGCTGACGCTGTCGCTGACCGTCGGCTCCCTGGTGATCTTCCTGGTGCTCGGCCTCGGCTCGGGTCTGCTCGCGGCCTGGAAGCGCGGTACCGCCCTGGACAAGGCTGTCAGTGGCGCCTCGATGGTGCTCAGCTCGTTCCAGATCTACTTCCTCGGTCCGATCGTCCTCGGCCTCCTCGTCTTCAGCACGGGTTGGATGGAGAGCCCCAAGTACGTCCCGTTCCTGGACAGCCCGGTCGAGTGGGCCCTCGCCCTGCTCATCCCGTGGGCTGTCATGGCAACGATCTTCACCGCCCAGTACACCCGTATGTCGCGCTCCACGATGATCGAGCAGCTCCAGGAAGAACACGTCCGCACCGCGCGCGCCAAGGGCATGCCGCAGCGGTACGTCTTCTTCCGCTACGCCTGGCGAGGATCACTCGCCCCGATCGTCACCATCCTCGGTATGGACCTCAGCGGGCTCCTCGCCGGTGGTGTGGTCACCGAGTTCACCTTCGACCTGGCGGGTATCGGGCGTCTCGCGGTGGAGTCCTCGCTGACCAAGGACCTTCCGGTGACCATGGGGGTGATGCTGTTCGGAGCCTTCTTCATCCTGGTACTGAACATCATCGTCGACCTCGCATACGCCTACATCGACCCGCGCGTGCGCCTCGCCTAGGAGAACGACCGTGACCACACTGACCAAGACCGAAGACACACCGGCCCCGACCGGGCCGGACGCCTTCCTCTCGGTACGCGACCTGCGGGTGCGGTTCTCCACCGAGGACGGCGTCGTCAAGGCGGTCGACGGGCTCTCGTTCGACGTCGAGCGGGGCAAGACGCTCGGTATCGTGGGTGAGTCGGGTTCCGGCAAGTCCGTGACCAACCTGGCCGTCCTGGGGCTGCACAATCCGCAGAGTTCGGACGTCACGGGAGAGATCCTGCTGGACGGCAAGAACCTGATCGCAGCCTCGGAGAAGGAGATGGAGCGGATCCGCGGCAACCGGGCCGCGATGATCTTCCAGGACCCGCTCACGGCGCTCTCCCCGTACTACACCGTGGGAAGACAGCTCGCCGAGCCGTACCGCAAGCACACGGGTGCCTCGCGCAAGGAGGCCAAGGCCAGGGCCATCGAGATGCTGACCAAGGTCGGCATCCCGCAGCCCGCCCTGCGCTTCGACGACTACCCGCACCAGTTCTCCGGTGGTATGCGCCAGCGCGCCATGATCGCCATGTCGCTGATGTGCAACCCCGACCTGCTGATCGCGGACGAGCCGACCACCGCGCTCGACGTGACCGTGCAGGCGCAGATCCTCGACCTGCTCAAGGACCTGCAGCAGGAGTTCGGCTCCGCGATCATCTTCATCACCCACGACCTCGGGGTCATCGCCAACATGGCGGACGACCTGCTGGTGATGTATGCGGGCAGGGCCGTCGAGCGCGGCACCGTCCGCGAGGTCCTCCAGCAGCCCAAGCACCCCTACACCTGGGGTCTGCTGAGCTCGATGCCGCGTCTGGGCGGTGACATCAACGAGGCGCTCATGCCGATCCCCGGCTCGCCTCCGAGCCTTCTCAACCCGCCTTCGGGCTGCCCGTTCCATCCGCGTTGCGCCTTCACCGAGAAGGTCGACGGGGAGCGGTGCAGCGGCGAGCGGCCGTTGCTGGCCGAGGGCCGGGCGGCAGCCTGCCACTTGACGCCGGAGCAGAAGCGCACGATCTTCATCGACGACATCAAGCCCCGGCTGGGCTAGGAGAGACGCAGAGACATGAGTGAAAACGTCACTCTGCCTGAACAGCAGGGTTCCACGGACGGGGTTCGTGAACGCCGCGAACTGCTCTCGGTCGAGGGCATGGCCATGCATTTCCCGATCTACGGAGGCTTCCCCTTCAAGCGTCAGGTCGGCGCGGTCAAGGCCGTCGACGGCATCGACCTCTCGGTGTACGAGGGCGAGAGCCTCGGCCTCGTCGGCGAGTCCGGCTGCGGCAAGTCGACCACCGGAAGGATGATGACCCGCCTGCTGGAGCCGACGGGCGGGAAGATCACCTACCGGGGCCAGGACATCACGCACGCCGGCCGTCGGCAGCTGGCCCCGATCCGGTCCGAGATCCAGATGATCTTCCAGGACCCGTACTCCTCGCTGAACCCGCGGCAGACCGTCGGCACCATCATCAAGAGCCCGATGGAGGTCAACGGAGTCAACCCGTCCGGTGGCCGGGAGAACCGGGTGCGGGAGCTGCTGGAGCTCGTCGGGCTGAACCCCGAGCACTACAACCGCTTCCCGCACGAGTTCTCCGGCGGACAGCGCCAGCGCATCGGGGTGGCGCGCGCCCTCGCGCTCCAGCCGAAGCTGATCGTGGCGGACGAGCCGGTCTCGGCCCTGGACGTCTCCATCCAGGCACAGGTGGTGAACCTTCTGCAGAAGGTTCAGCGGGAGATGGGCATCGCCTTCGTCTTCATCGCCCACGACCTGGCCATCGTCCGGCACTTCTCAGAGCGCGTGGCCGTGATGTACCTGGGCAAGGTGGTGGAGGTCGCCGACCGCGACTCCCTGTACAACCGGCCCCGGCACCCCTACACCCACGCCCTGCTGTCCGCCGTTCCCGAGGCGGACGTGGACAGCGCGAACAAGGAGCGGATCCGGCTCGAGGGCGACGTGCCCTCGCCCGTCAATCCGCCGTCCGGCTGCCGCTTCCGCACCCGTTGCTGGAAGGCCCAGGACAAGTGCGCGACGGAGGAGCCGCCGCTGGTCCAGATCTCCGGCAACCGCGAAGGTCACCTGACGGCCTGCCACTTCCCGGAGGACCCGACGACCGAGAAGACCGGCGCGGACATCGTTCTCGACCCCGCGCTCGCGGAGCTCGAGAAGGACGCGGACACCGAGTAGCCGCAGGCTCCGGTCGCAGGTCCGGGGGGTCGGGACGCTTCAGGCGTCCCGGCCCCCCGGACGCGTTTGCGGGTAAGGCGGTCCTGCCCGGAACGGCCCGGTCACCCCTGCGGCAGTGTGTCCGGGTTCGCCCTCATCCGCTCGAACGCGGTCGGGCGCGGCCGCCCGGGAAGGAACTCCGCGATCAGCCGGGCGCACTCCACGGCACCCGCCCGCTCGGTGTCGCACTCGACGTCGTAGACGCCGTGGGCGTGGACGCGGTCGAACTGCCGGGCGGCCAGTCCTGCCGGGCGATCGCCCCGGGCCCGCTCGCGCCGTTCCAGCTCGGGCAGGGAGCAGCGGACCCCGACGAGGACGACGTCCCGGGGGGTGAAGAGACCGAGGCAGTCATGGAGGCGCCACGGCTCGCTGAAGACGTGATCGACCACGATGTTGTTCCCCGCCGCGGCCATGCCGGCGACTGCCCGGTGGAATCCCCTCCAGGTGCGTCCGAGCATGGCGGCGAGCTCGTCGTGGGGGAGCTCGGGGCCTCGGCGCATGGCGTGGAAGGCGTCCACCGGCATGTGGAAGTACGTCTCGCCCAGGACGCCGAGAAGCTCCCTGGCGATGCTCGACTTGCCGGAGCTCGACGTCCCGTTCAAGAAGATGATCAACCCGCCGGCCGGTGTCCCGTGCTCCGGACGTGCCGTCATGTGTGCCCCCGCTGCTCGCCGATGCCGGACCGCCACAGTCTCGCAGCAGACGAGCAGCCCTCGCCGGGGCCCCACGGCCCCGGGTGCCACGGACGGCCGTAGTGAACATGCGACGGGATGGCTGATGGGGTGATATGGGGCATTGAGCAACTCAAGGGACATCTAGGAGGCACTCCATGCGCGGAGCCACACGAGCCAGGTGGGCCGCATGTGCCGCAGCCGTCGCCCTGACGGCCACGGCCTGCGGTGGAGGGGACAGCGGTGGTGGCGGTGGCGCCGACGGGATCGTGAGCTCGTCCTGGGGCGATCCGCAGAACCCGCTGGAGCCGGCGAACACCAACGAGGTGCAGGGCGGCAAGGTCCTCGACATGGTCTTCCGGGGGCTCGTGCGGTACGACCCCAAGACGGGCGAGGCCCAGAACGAGATCGCCCAGAAGATCGAGTCGACCGACTCCCAGAACTTCACCATCACGATCAAGGACAACTGGACGTTCAGCAACGGCGAGAAGATCACCGCGAAGTCCTTCGTCGACGCGTGGAACTACGGCGCCGCGCTGAAGAACAACCAGAAGAACGCCTACTTCTTCCAGTACATCGACGGTTACGACAAGGTCCACCCCGAGTCCGGCAGCGCGACCGCCGACACCCTCTCCGGCCTGAAGGTGGTCAACGGCACGACCTTCACGGCCAAGCTGTCGCAGAAGTTCTCGCTCTGGCCCGACACCCTCGGCTACGCGGCCTTCGTGCCGCTGCCCAAGGTCTTCTACTCCGACCACGAAGCCTGGCTCTCCAAGCCGATCGGCAACGGTCCCTACACGATCGACCAGTACGCCAAGGGCTCCTCGATGAACCTGCGCCGTTGGGACGGCTACCCCGGATCGGACAAGGCGCAGAACGGCGGCATCGACCTCAAGGTCTACACCGACAACAACACCGCCTACACCGACCTGACCGCGGGCAACCTCGACCTGGTCGACGACGTGCCGGCGTCGCAGCTCAAGAACGTCGGGGCGGACCTGGGCGACCGGTACATCAACACACCCGCCGGCATCATCCAGACGCTCGCCTTCCCGTTCTACGAGAAGGCATGGGACACCCCCGACGCGGTCAAGGTCCGCCAGGGCCTGTCGATGGCGATCAACCGTGACCAGATCACCAACCAGATCTTCCAGAAGACCCGCACCCCCGCTTCCGACTGGACCTCGCCGGTCCTCGGCGAGGAGGGCGGTTTCAAGGAGGGCCTCTGCGGCTCCGCCTGCGAGTACGACAAGGCGGAGGCCAAGAAGCTGATCCAGGAGGGCGGCGGCATCCCCGGCGGCCAGCTGAAGATCTCGTACAACGCGGACACCGGCTCCCACAAGGAGTGGGTCGACGCGGTCTGCAACAGCATCAACAACGTCATGGGGAACAGCAAGGCGTGCGTCGGCGGGCCCGTCGGGACCTTCGCCGACTTCCGCAGCCAGGTCTCCACCCAGAAGCTGACCGGGGCCTGGCGCGCGGGCTGGCAGATGGACTACCCGCTCATCCAGAACTTCCTGCAGCCGCTCTACTACACCAACGCCCCGTCCAACGACGGCAAGTGGAGCGACCAGAAGTTCGACGACCTGATCGACAAGGCCAACGCGGAGAGCGACAAGGCCAAGGCCGTCACCACCTTCCAGGACGCCGAGAAGGTCCTCGTCGACCAGATGCCCGTCATCCCGCTCTGGTACCAGAACGGCAGCGCGGGCTATTCGGACAGGGTCGAGAACGTCTCGCTGAACCCCTTCAGCGTCCCGGTGTACGACCAGATCAAGGTCAAGTGACCCCCTGAAGCCGGGGGCCGGTGCGGCGTCCCGCACCGGCCCCCGGCTTTCCGGTCCGCCCGCCCGCTCGCCCCGACCCCCGGAGCCCCTCATGGGACGTTATGTGATCCGGCGGCTGCTGCAGATGATCCCCGTCTTCTTCGGCACCACGCTGCTGATCTTCCTCATGGTGAACGTGATGGGCGACCCCATCGCGGGCCTCTGCGGTGACCGCCAGTGCGACCCCGCGACCGCCGCCCAGCTGCGCACCGAGTTCGGCCTCGACAAGCCGGTCTGGCAGCAGTACCTGACCTACATGGGCAACATCTTCACCGGTGACTTCGGCACGGCCTTCAACGGGCAGAAGGTCACGGAGCTGATGGCCACCGCCTTCCCCATCACCATCCGGCTGACCATCGTCGCGATCGTGTTCGAGATCGTCATCGGCATCAGCCTCGGCGTCGTCACCGGACTGCGCCGCGGCCGGCCCGTCGACACCTCGGTGCTGATCCTGACCCTGGTCGTCATCGCCGTACCGACCTTCGTCACCGGCCTCCTGCTCCAGCTCCTCCTCGGCGTGGAGTGGGGCATCATCAAGCCGTCCGTCTCCTCCGAGGCGCCGCTCGACGAGCTCATCGTCCCCGGGCTGGTCCTGGCCTCCGTGTCCCTGGCCTACGTCACCCGGCTCACCCGGACCTCGATCGCCGAGAACGCCCGCGCCGACTACGTCCGCACCGCCGTCGCGAAGGGGCTGCCCCGGCGGCGGGTGGTCGTGCGGCACCTGCTGCGCAACTCCCTCATCCCCGTCGTCACCTTCATCGGTACCGACGTGGGCGCACTGATGGGCGGGGCGATCGTCACCGAGCGGATCTTCAACATCCACGGGGTCGGCTACCAGCTCTACCAGGGCATCCTGCGCCAGAACTCCCAGACCGTCGTCGGGTTCGTCACCGTCCTGGTCCTCGTCTTCCTGGCGGCGAACCTGATCGTCGACCTCCTGTACGCCGTACTCGACCCGAGGATCCGCTATGCCTGAGCAGAAGCCGTGGGACGAGTCGATGGGCAGCGGGGCGATCTCGGGGGCCGGTGCGGGCGGGGCCATGGACCTCGCCGTCGACGAGGGCACCACACTGGAGAAGACGCCCGGCGGCCCGGACGGCACCGGGCCCGCGGGCAAGCCGCGCAGCCTGTGGTCCGACGCCTGGCGCGACCTGCGCCGCAACCCGGTCTTCATCGTCTCCGGGCTGGTCATCCTCTTCCTGGTGATCATCTCGATCTGGCCGTCGCTGATCACCGACCAGGACCCGCTCGACTGCGACCTCGCCAAGGCCCAGGAGGGCTCCCAGCCCGGGCACCCCTTCGGCTACGACGGACAGGGCTGCGACGTCTACACCCGCACCGTCTACGGCGCACGGACCTCGGTGACCGTCGGTGTCCTGTCCACCCTCGGGGTCTCGCTGCTCGGCGGCGTACTGGGCGGTCTCGCCGGCTTCTTCGGCGGGGTCTGGGACGCCGTGCTCTCCCGCATCACGGACGTCTTCTTCGGTATCCCCGTGGTCCTCGGGGGCCTGGTCTTCCTGTCCGTCGTCACCAGCTCCACCGTCTGGCCGGTGATCGGCTTCATCGTGCTGCTCGGCTGGCCCCAGATCGCCCGTATCTCACGCGGCTCCGTCATCACGGCCAAGCAGAACGACTACGTCCAGGCCGCCAGGGCGCTGGGAGCCTCCAATTCGCGGATGATGCTGCGCCACATCACGCCCAACGCCATCGCCCCCGTCATCGTCGTCGCGACCATCGCCCTGGGGACGTACATCTCGCTGGAGGCGACCCTCTCCTACCTCGGGGTCGGCCTGAAACCGCCGGCCGTCTCCTGGGGCATCGACATCTCCGCCGCCTCCCAGTACGTCCGTAACGCGCCGCATATGCTGTTGTGGCCCGCCGGCGCGCTGGCCGTGACCGTGCTCGCGTTCATCATGCTCGGCGACGCGGTGCGCGACGCCCTCGACCCCAAGCTGCGCTGAGGAGCCCGCTGCCATGTTGCTCGAAGTGCGCGATCTGCACGTGGAGTTCCACACCCGGGACGGCGTGGCCAAGGCTGTCAACGGGGTCAACTACTCGGTGGCCGAGGGCGAGACGCTCGCCGTCCTCGGGGAGTCCGGCTCGGGCAAGTCCGTCACCGCCCAGGCGGTCATGGGCATCCTCGACATGCCGCCGGGAAGGATCAGCGGGGGCGAGATCCTCTTCCGGGACCGAGACCTGCTGAAGCTCAAGTCCGAGGAGCGCCGCAGGATCCGTGGCCAGGAGATGGCCATGATCTTCCAGGACGCCCTGTCCTCGCTGAACCCGGTGCTGAGCGTCGGCCAGCAGCTCGGGGAGATGTTCGTCGTGCACCGCGGGATGTCCCGGGGGGACGCCAGGGCCAAAGCCATCGAGCTGATGGACCGGGTGCGCATCCCGGCCGCCCGGGAGCGGGTCGGCGACTACCCGCACCAGTTCTCCGGCGGCATGCGCCAGCGCATCATGATCGCCATGGCGATGGCGCTCGAGCCCTCGCTGATCATCGCGGACGAACCCACCACCGCCCTCGACGTGACCGTCCAGGCCCAGGTGATGGACCTCCTCGCCGAACTCCAGCGCGAGCTCAACATGGGGCTCATCCTCATCACCCACGACCTCGGCGTGGTCGCCGACGTCGCCGACAAGATCGCGGTGATGTACGCCGGCCGGATCGTGGAGACCTCGCCCGTGCACGAGATCTACAAGGCTCCCGCCCACCCGTACACCAAGGGCCTGCTCCGCTCGATCCCCCGGCTGGACCAGAAGGGCCGGGAGCTGTACGCGGTGAAGGGACTGCCGCCCAACCTGCTCCACATCCCGCCCGGCTGCGCCTTCCACCCGCGCTGCCCCATGGCCCAGGCCGTGTGCCGCACGGACGTGCCGCCGCTCTACACCGTGGACGAGGAACGCCGGAGCGCCTGCCACTTCTGGAAGGAGACGCTCGATGCACGCTGAGGACACCGGACGCGGGGGCGCCGCGGGGGGCTCCACGCTGCTCTCCGAGGCGCGGGAGGCGGGACGAACGCAGCCGTACGCCGAGGGGGACCCGATCCTGGAGGTGCGCGGCCTGGTCAAGCACTACCCGCTGACCAGGGGCATCCTCTTCAAGAAGCAGATCGGCGCGGTCAAGGCCGTCGACGGTGTGGACTTCGACCTGGCGGCCGGCGAGACGCTCGGCATCGTCGGTGAGTCCGGCTGCGGCAAGTCGACCGTCGCCAAGATGCTCGTGAACCTCGAACCGCCGACCGGGGGCGTGATCCGGTACAAGGGCGAGGACGTCACGAAGCTGTCCGGCCGCGCGCTCAAGGCCGTGCGCCGCAACATCCAGATGGTGTTCCAGGACCCGTACACCTCGCTGAACCCCCGGATGACGGTGGGCGACATCATCGGGGAGCCCTACGAGATCCACCCCGAGGTGGCGCCCAAGGGGAGCCGGCTGCGGAAGGTCCAGGACCTGCTCGACGTCGTCGGTCTGAACCCGGAGTACATCAACCGCTATCCGCACCAGTTCTCCGGCGGTCAGCGCCAGCGCATCGGGATCGCCCGCGGCCTCGCGCTCAACCCGGAGATCATCGTCGCGGACGAGCCGGTCTCCGCGCTCGACGTGTCGGTCCAGGCCCAGGTCGTCAACCTGCTGGACCGGCTGCAGGCCGAATTCCACCTGAGCTTCCTCTTCATCGCGCACGACCTGTCCATCGTCCGGCACATCTCGGACCGGGTCGGCGTCATGTACCTCGGCCGCATCGTCGAGATCGGCACGGACGAGGAGATCTACGACCACCCGACGCACCCGTACACCCAGGCCCTGCTGTCGGCCGTCCCGGTGCCCGACCCGACGGCCCGTGAGCACCGCGAACGGATCATCCTGCACGGTGACGTGCCCTCCCCGGCGAACATCCCGTCCGGCTGCCGCTTCCGCACCCGCTGCTGGAAGGCCCAGGAGCGCTGCCGGCTCGAGGTGCCGCTGCTTGCCGTACCGGCGGTCTTCCGGGAATCGGAGACACCGGCCCGCCACGACTCGGCCTGCCACTTCGCCGAGGAGAAGCAGGTGGTGCCGCAGGAAGGGGCTCGGGAGACGCCCGAGGGCGAGGAGCCGCCGTCCCCGGGCAAGGACGATCCGAGTCCCGAGGGGCCGGATCTCGGCTGAACGAGGAGTGGTGAACGGTCCTCAGATCCGTTAACACACAGGCAACTCGACCGTCGCCACACCGATATGTGAACGTCCCACCATGGAGAACGTACGGCCGTGCGGGTGCCGTGAACCGGCCGGGGCGTTCATCACGTCGTCCCGGCCGGTCTCCCCTTCCCGCACACCCCACAGGTCCTCTTGTCCATCGGCGGACCGCGGTGGAGTATCGCTCGGGTGATACTCACACGGGGAGCCAGAATCACCGGAGCGGTGCTCTGCGCCGTGCTCGCGGCCGTCGTCGCGGGGTGGATCGTGCGGGATCTCCGGGCCGTCGGCGATCCGCTCGTGCTGCTGCGTTACTGGGCCGGTTACTCGGACGGATGGCCGAAGAAGCCGCCCGCCACCCTGCAGGCCGATCCCGTGCTGCTCGTCGCCCACGTGCTCGCCCTGATCGCCGCACTGCGCTCTCCGATCGCCGCGTCCGCGCTGGTCGCCACCGGACTGGTCACCCTCGTCCTGCGGCTGCCGGGCGTCTGGACCATCGGCTCGCCCTGGATGGACGGGCGGTACAGCGACGAACTGCGCACCCGCGCACTCGTCGGCACCTTCGTCACGCTCGCCGCGGGCCTCGCGCTCGTCATCACCGGAGCCGCCGGCCGCCGACAGCCCGAGGACTTCTACGAGCCCCGGCCCACCAGGCCCGGCCGGGGGGCCGGGGTCACGGCCTTCCTGGTTCTCGGAGCCGCGGGCGCCGTCGTGATCGCCTGGGAGGTCCGCCAGCTCTTCACGCTGCCCGACCAGGTCCATACCGACTGGTTCATCGGCGGAGAGGCCCTCACGCTCGGGCTGACCGCCGCGCCGCCCGGCTGGAGCAGCGTGGCACTCGGTGCTGTCTGCCTGACGGTGGCGTGGACCGCGCTCTTCCGCGCCGTCCACGCCCGCCCGCTCGGCATGATCGCCGCCGGACTCCTGTCGGTCGCCGGCGGCTGCGGGATCGCCCGTGCCGTTCACCACGCGTGGCTGGAGCACTTCGGCGAGGCGCGGACCGAGCAACAGCTCGTCATCCTCACCTCGTTCTTCCTCGCCTTCGCCGGGGCGACGGCCCTGCTCGTCCTGGCGCGCGGGGGCTTCGCGGACAGCGAGGGGCAGGGGTACGGCGGTCACGGCTACCCGCAGGGCGGTGCGCCCGGCTACGGCTACCCCCAGGGCGGGGCCACGGGCTACGGCTACCCGCAGGGCGCCACTCCGGGCTACGGATACCCGCCGGGCGGTCCGCCCGGGCACGGCGGTCCGCCGGGCGGCGGCGGAGGCGCCCCACCGCCGCCCGCGTCCCCGCCGCCCGGCTGGTGACGGGCCCTACGGCCGTGGCAGCCCCAGGGACCGCCTGAGGAAGTCCACCTGGAGCAGCAGCAGGTTCTCGGCGACCTGTTCCTGAGGCGTCATGTGCGTCACCCCGCTCAGCGGCAGCACCTCGTGAGGGCGTCCGGCGGACAACAGCGCGGACGAGAGCTTCAGCGCGTGTGCGACCACCACGTTGTCGTCGGCCATTCCGTGGACGATCATCATGGGCCGTGCCGTGCCGGCGGCTTCGGAGAGCCCTTCGTCGGTCACCAGGGAGCTGCGGGCGTACACCTCGGGCTGCTTCGCCGGGTCGCCGAGATAGCGCTCGGTGTAGTGGGTGTCGTAGAGCCGCCAGTCCGTCACCGGTGCGCCGACGACGGCCGCGTGGAAGACGTCGGGGCGCCGCAGTACCGCGAGCGCGGAGAGGTAGCCGCCGTACGACCAGCCGCGCATCGCCACCTTCGAGAGGTCCAGGGGGAAGCGGGCGGCCAGCGCGTGCAGCGCCTCGACCTGGTCGTCGAGTGTGAGGGTGAAATCGTCCCGGACCGCCTTCTCCCAACCGGGCGAACGTCCCGGCGCGCCACGGCCGTCGGCGACGACCACGGCGAAACCGTGGTCCGCGAACCACTGCGACGTGAGGTGCGGGTTGTGGGCGGCGACCACCCGGCGCCCGTGCGGGCCGCCGTACGGATCCATCAGGACCGGAAGCGGCCCGTCTGATTCCCTGTAGTCGGTGGGGAGCAACACGGCGCACGGAATCCGCCGTGCGCCCCCCTCCGTCAGCCGGACCCTCGCGGTCAGGACCGGCTCCTGGGCGAGGTTCGCCACGGTGGCGATCCGCTTGCCGTCACGCAGTACCTGCACGGCCTTGCCCGGGTACTCCGGAGAAGCCGACACCAGCACCGTCACGCCGCCCCCGCGAACCGCGGAGTGCACCCCGACGCCCTCGCTGACGCGCTCCACGCCCAGCTCGTTGACCCGGTACACATGGCTCTGTCCCGTCTCCGGGTCCGCGGCGTCCTCGCCCGCTACGGCCTCCACCAGGATGTCCGACTCCCCGACGTCCAGGACCGCCTGGATGTGCAGCCGACTGCCGGTCAGCGGCCTGTCCCCGACCGAGAGCACGCGTGCGCCCCCTTCGTCGGCGACCCGTACGAGCTGCCCGTCGGGCGCCCAGGCGGGCACCCCGTCGAAGAGGTCGAGCCAGACGGCGTCCTCGTCGACGTGCACCGTACGGGTCGCGCCGCTCTCGGTGTCGACGGCCAGATACCGCTGGCTGCGCTGGTCACGGGCCTGCACCAGGAGCAGCGGGGCCCCGTGCGAGGACCAGTGCGCCCGCGCCAGATAAGGGAAGCGGAAACGGTCCCAGACCACCTCCGTGCGGTTCCCGTCCAGGTCCGTCACGAAGAGCCGCACCTCCGCGTCGGCCGTTCCCGCCGCCGGATAGCGCACCTCCGCGGGCTTGTTCCCGGGGTGCGCCGGATCGGCGATCCACCACCGCTGTACGGCGCTGTCGTCGACCCGGGCGACCAGCAGGCGGTCCGAGTCCGGCGACCACCAGAAACCGCGGTAGCGGCTCATCTCCTCGGCCGCGATGAACTCCGCGAGGCCGTACGAGGTGTGCGCGTCCTCCGGTTCGGCGATCGGCCGGTCGCCGTCCCCCTCCGCCCCCACGACGCGCAGCGCGCCCCGCGCGACGTAGGCGACGTGCCGGCCGTCGGGGGAGGGGCGGGGATCGATCACCGGGCCCGGCACCGGCAGGGCGCGCGCCGTGCCCGCCCTCAGCTCGGCGACGTACGCCTTTCCGGAGAGCGCGAAGGCGGCCAACTCGGCCGCGTCGTCCACCGCGTACCCCACGATGCCCGCCGAACCCTCCCGGGTCCGCTCGCGCCGCGCCCGCTCCTGCGGCGACAGCTTCTCCACCGAACCACCCAGCAGGGCCACGGGGTCGGCGGCGACCCGCTCCTCGCCCGTGCCGGTGTCCAGCACCATGAGCCGGTTCGCCCGGTCGCTGCCGGAGGACGAACGGAGGAAGAGCACCCGCGTCCCATCCGGTGAGACGGTGAATGCCCGTGGTGCGCCGAGAGTGAACCTCTGGGTCCGGGCGTGCTGGCGGGGGAAAGACAGCTTCTGCGAGGTCATGGCACCGAACCTAGCCCTCGGCGGGCCGGTCCGTGCGCCCCTCGTGCTGCTGTGCCCCGATCAATGCGTCGGCACGGATAGTTATGATCCGTAGCGCTCGGTGGGTAAGAACCCGCTGGCTCCATGTGTGCTGCCCGTCCCGACCGTACTGATGGAGGTGAACCGCCGTGGCACTCTCGATTTCGGCGGTGGTGCTGCTGGCGATCGTCGTCTTCCTGCTGATCCGGAAATCCGGACTGAAGGGCGGACACGCGGTGGTCTGCATGTTGCTGGGGTTCTACCTCGCGAGCTCGTCGATCGCCCCGACCATCTCGGAGGTGACGTCGAACGTGGCAGGCATGATCGGGGGAATCAAGTTCTGACGACGGGCGCCGCCGGCCGGCCCGGAACACCCCGGGGCGTTCGGTCCGTGGGGCCGCCTGCTCGTAGGGTGGCCCCATGAAGGACCTTCCCGCCCGCCGTCTGCTTCTGGTGCACGCCCACCCCGACGACGAGTCGATCATCAACGGCGCCACCATGGCCAGATACGCGGCCGAGGGCGCCCACGTCGCCCTGGTGACGTGCACCCTCGGCGAGGAGGGTGAGGTCATCCCGCCCGGTCTCGCGCATCTCGCCGCGGACCGGGAGGGCGGCCTGGGCGAACACCGCGCGGGTGAACTCGCGGCCGCGATGCGGAAGCTCGGGGTCACCGACCACCGCTTCCTGGGCGGTCCCGGCCGGTTCCACGACTCCGGGATGATGGGCACGGAGCAGAACCACCGGCCGGGTGCCTTCTGGGCCGCCGACGTCGACGAGGCGGCCGGCCACCTCGTGGGGGTGATCCGATCCCTGCGCCCCCAGGTCCTGGTGACGTACGACCCCGACGGCGGCTACGGCCACCCCGACCACATCCAGGCGCACCGCGTCGCGACGCGTGCCGCGGACCTGGCCGCAGATCCCGCGTACGACGCCGGAGCCGGAGCCCCGCACACCGTCGCCAAGGTCTACTGGAACCGGGTGCCCCGCTCCGTGGCCGAGGACGCCTTCGCACGGCTGAGGGACACCGCCGCCGACGCCTTCCCCGGGATCGCCGCGATCGACGACGTACCCGGTGTCGTGGACGACGCCGGGATCACCACGGAGATCGACGGCTCGGCGTACGCCGGGGCGAAGACCGCCGCGATGCGGGCACACGTCACCCAGATCGCCGTGGACGGAACGTTCTTCGCTCTTTCGAACGACCTCGGGCAGCCCGTTTTCACCACCGAGTACTACGAGTTGGTGCGGGGCACCCCGGGCGCCGAGGAAGGCGCCAGGGAGCACGACCTCTTCGCGGGCCTGCCGGAAGAGCCCCTCGCACCGGGGGCACGGGCATGAGCGGCAGGCAGAGGCGGCGTGCCTCCTCGGAGTCGCCGCGCACCAACGCCCCGCCCAGGAGCCCCGAGCCGTCCGGTCTCGCGGCGCCCCCGAACCCCCGGCGGATCCCCCTGTACGTGGGTCTCGCGGTGCTGGGCGCGGCCGTCGGGCTCGCCGGCACCCTCGTGCAGGCGGCCCTGTTCCCGGGCGGGTTGCTGCTGGCGCTCGCCGCGTCGGCGGGACTCTTCTACGGCGGCCGGATGCTGACCAGGACGCAGCTCGGCGCGCTGGTGCCGGCGGTGGGATGGTTCATCGCCGTCATCGTCCTTCTCGGCGGGCGGCCCGAGGGCGACTACGTCTTCGGGGAGGAGATCGGCCTGGCCCTCTTCATGCTCGGAGGGATGGCCGCGGCTGTGATCTGTGCCACGATGTCGCGGCTGCCGTATCCGGCCAACGACACCGGTCGGCCCGGCACGTGATGTGGTATGTCCGCCCCCGGATTGCCCCTCCGTGCGGTGGTGGGTGCATTCTTGTTCCCCCCGGGCGCGGAGAGTCCTACGGTGGCGGCCAGTATGGTGGTGCGCGCGCCGAGCCGTCCCCTGGCCTGCGGCACGGGGGAAGTACGGGCGGCGGAGCCAATCGGGAGAACCTGCTTTGAGTCGTGAAACTGACAGTTCGTCCTCCGGGCCTCAGGGGCGCGGCGGAGCCGCGTACCCATCGGGTACGCCGCCGTACGGATCACGCCAGTATCCGTCGCTGCACCCGTCTCAGGACGGGCCGGAGGACACTCCGGAGCCTGTGGATCCGCCTCGGTCCGAGGAGCCCAGAACAGAGACGACGCTGACGACGCGTATCCGGATCAACATCCCGGGCTCGCGTCCGATCCCGCCCGTCGTCATGCGTACGCCGATGAGCGAGACGGACGCGTCCGGCGGGCGTCCGGCCTCCGAGCGGACCGGCAGCACGCCGCGGCCCGGCGCACCCGCGCCGTCGTCCGGCGGGGCCCCCGGCACCGGCCCGGACGTGGGTGACGGCGGCCCGGCCGCCGAGGCCCCGGCCGAGAAGCCGGCCAGGGAGAAGAGCGGAAGCGACTGGTTCGCCCCGCGCAAGACCCCGCCGCCCGGCGCCGCCGGTGCGGCGCCCGCGGCTGCCGGAACACCCGGCTCCGGTCCCGGTGGTCCCTCCTCCGGCGGCCCTTCCGCCGCCGGCCGGGACTCCGGGCACCCGGCGCCGCCCCGTCCGGACGCGCCGTACTTCTCGGACGGTCCGCAGCAGCCCGGCGACAGGGGCGGCGCCCCCCGTCCGGGCCGCAGCGCCCTCGACGACCTGGACGCCGGCCCGCGGTCCGCCCCGGGCCCCGGCGCGCGGCCGCCCGCCGGCCCCGGCTCCGGCCCCTCCGGACCCACCACCGGCCCGGCCACCGGAAGTTCGTCCCTGACGCCGAACCTCGACCGGCTTCCCGGCGCTGCCGGCGGGCCGGCTCCCGGCGGTCCGTCCGGCCTCCGGCCGGGGGGTCCCGGCGGCGTACCTCCGCGGATGTCGGACGACACCGCGATCCTGACGCCGCAGGCACCCGCACCGGCCCCCGGGACGGGTCCCGGCGGCAACGTCTCCGGCGACACGCTGACGAGCGGTATCCCGGTCATCCCCGCGGAGTCCCGCTCGCCGTTCCCGGGAGGGCCCGGCGGGGTCCGGCCGCCCGAGGGCCCGATGGGAGGCGGACCGGCGGGCGAACGTGCCCAGGCGCCCGCCCCTTCCCCCAGGCCCGCTCCGAAGGCCGTCCCGCCCGCCAGGAAGGGCCGTTCCAAGCTGGTCCTCCTGGGCGCGGGTGTGTTCGTGCTGTTCGGCGTCGCCTACGGAGCCGGCCTGCTGATGAACCACTCCGAGGTCCCCAAGGGGACCACCGTGCTCGGCGTCGACATCGGCGGCGGCACGAAGGAGGAGGCGGTCACCAAGCTCGACGCCGCCCTCGGCAAGCGGGCCCAGAGCCCTCTCCGGCTGACGGTGGACGGCAAGGCGGAGGAGCTCGCCCCCGACAAGGCCGGTCTCACCCTGGACAGCCAGGAGACCGTCCGCGGCGCGGCGGGCAGCGACTACAACCCGGTCTCGGTGATCGGCTCCCTGTTCGGCGGGGCACGCTCCGCCGACCCGGTGATCCCGGTCGACGAGGAGAAGCTCGGGGTCGCGCTGTCCGACCTGGCGGGCGTCTCCGGTTCCGCCAACGACGGCACGATCAAGTTCCAGCCGAACAAGGCCGTGGCCGTCCCCGGCAAGGCGGGCAAGGCGCTGGACGTCAACCGGTCGATGATCTCCGTACGCGACGCCTACCGGGCGCAGGTCCAGACGGGCGAACCGGCCGTCGTCGAACTGCCGGTGGCGGCCACCGAACCCACCATCACCAAGGCCGAACTGGACCGGGCGATGAAGGAGTTCGCCGAGCCGGCGATGTCCGGGCTGATCACCATCAAGGCCGGGCCGAAGCAGATCGACTTCGGACCCGCGAGGTCCCTGCCGCAGATCCTGTCCATGAAGCCCGTCGACGGCAAGCTGGTCCCGGTCTACGACAGGGAAGCGATCGACACGCTGCTCGACGGTGTCTTCGACGGCATCATGATCACCAAGGGTGACGGGCAGAAGCACCAGGTCAGCTCGACCGACGTGGCCCAGGCCATGCAGGGCGCGCTGCTCGGCAGGACGACCGCCGAGCGCACCGTCTCGATCAAACTGGACGGCGAGGGCTGACCGGCCCCGTCACCGCCGTACGGCCGCCCCTGTCCGGATCTCCGGGCGGGGGCGGCGTCGTACGGCCCGGCAGAGGAGGGAACGTCCGTGTCCACCAGATGGAGCCTGACGATCGACTGCGCGCACCCGAAGTCACTGGCGGCCTTCTGGGCCTCGGCGCTCGGGTACGTGGAGAAACCGCCGCCCGTCGGGTTCGGCAGCTGGGAGGAGTGGTTCAGCCACCACGACGTCCCCGAGGAGGAGTGGGACGACGGCGCCTACCTGTCCGACCCGGACGGCAGGGGACCGGGACTGTCCTTCCTCAAGGTCCCCGAGCCGAAGACGGCGAAGAACCGGATGCACCTCGATGTGCAGGCGGGCGGTGGCCGGGAGGTCCCGTGGGAGACCAGATGGCCCCGGGTGGCCGAGGCGGTGGAGCGGCTGACGGCCGCCGGTGGCACGGTGATCCGGGTGCACGAACTGCGGGGGCGGCCCGACCACGTGGAGATGGCCGACCCGGAGGGCCACGAGTTCTGCGTGCTCTGAGCAGGACGCCCCCTCCGGGGGACGGGGCCCGGCCACGAGCGTGACCGGGCCCCGCGCCGGCGGTGCTACGGGAACGAGACGACCTGGGACGGAACGGTGTCCGTCCCGGACGTGGGGGATCCGATGTCGTTGATGACGTGTTCGTACTGTCCCTTGCCGCCGAGGGAGACGACGAGGAGGTCGTGGAACTTCACCCCGGGTTTCACCGGTGCCTGGAAGCCGTGCTGCTGGCGGATCGTCGGGTCCACGTTGAAGAAGCAGTAGCTGCCCATGCCCCAGCCCTCGTGGGTGGTGACGGAGTCGTCGACCTTGTAGGCGGCGTAGCCCTTGATGTCGCCGTTCTGGATGGCGGCCTGGTCGGGGGCGTCGTAGGCCTTCTCGTTCTGGAAGAAGATGGTCCTGCCGTTCTCGCCGGACCATCGGACGTCGTACTTGTTGAAGTGTTCGACGAACAGGCCGGTGGCCAGTACGTCGTCTCCGTTCACCTGGAGTCCGTAGTCGGACCGGTTGGTCTCCCAGCCGACTCCGTCGCCGTGGTCGGCGCGCCAGAGCCAGGTGTGGTCGATGATCGTGTCGTGGCTGTTGACCACCATGCCGGTGGTCGCCTTGCCGGCTCCGGCTCCGCCGACCCGGACGAATACGTCCTGGAGGCTGGTGGGGTTGGCCGCGTGGTCGGCCGACGCGTTTTCGGGGCCCACCTGGACGAGCACGGGGGAGTTCTGTGTTCCGGCGTCGACCAGGAGGCCGGCGAGTTTGACGCCGTCCACGTCGCCGACCTTGATCGCGGTCACGCCGTTGTCGGGGATGACCGTGGCAAGGCCGAGGCCGAGCGCGACGGTGTCCGGGCGGTTGATCTCGATGGGTTCGTCGACGTGGTAGACGCCGGGGGTGAACAGCAGGTGCAGGCCCTGTTCCACGGCGGCGTTGATGGTCCGGGCGGTGGCGCCGGGCTTGACCACGTAGAACTGGTCCAGGGGGATGGACTCGCCCTGGGGTGTGCCGTTCCAGGAGACTCCGCGGGCGTTGGTGCGCTTGGCGGGGACGAACACCTTGTAGTCGTCGCCGTCGAGGTAGAGGAAGGGCTTCTCGCGGGAGACCGGGGTGGTGTCCAGGGTGGTGTAGGGCGGTTCGGGGAAGCTCTGGGCGGGGGCTCCCTCGACGCCGGAGAAGGTCATGTTCCAGACGCCGTTGCCCCAGCCGCCGATGGAGCTGTCACGGGTGTACCACTGTTGCTGGGAGTAGGGGCCGACCTGGCCGTCGATCTTGCTGTCGGCGATGTAGCCGCCGCTGGCCCAGCCGTAGCCGTCGGGTGCGAGGTTGAGGCCGCCTTTGACGTGCATCCGGCGGAAGGGGGCTGCTTGGGAGACGGCCCAGCGGTTGGTGCCGCTGACGGGGTTGAGGGCGAGGTTCTCGGCCGAGCGCCAGAAGTTCTGGGTGGCGTTGCCGTCGAACCAGCCGGCGTCGACGGTGACGTCGCCGTTGAAGGTGGTGTCGTCGGGTTTCAGGCCCAGTCCGGCGATGGAGGTGTAGAAGCCGATCTGGGCGTTGATGTTGTCGTACGTCCCCGGCTTGAACATCAGCGCGTAGCGGTCGCTGCCGAACTGCGCGGACTCCTGCTTCTTGAAGATCTCGTCGACCTTGCCCTGGATGTCGGGCGTCGAGGGGTCGAAGACCAGCACGTTGGGGCCGAGGTCACCCCCGCCGGGGATCTCCTCGGCCTCTTCGCCGAACGCCGACTGGGCTGTGGGGAAGGCCATGAGCAGCGAGACGGCGAGCGCGGCGAATCCGAGCGCCCTGGAGCGGCGGTGCCGGCGAGGTGCGGTGGGGGGTGCGGTATGCGTGGGGGGAACTTGCATGGGTGACGTCTCCTGGGTCGTGGTACGGGTGCACGACGGAACCTTGAGAGAAGCGGGAGAGAGCGCTCTCTCCCGCGTTGCCGATGTAACCGCTGTCGTCCTGGACACGTCAAGAGGTGTGCGGAAGGAGCCTCGATCGATTGCGGCAAGGGCAACACATGGCGTCGACGGTGAGGCGAAAGGCATGGTTCGTCACCACTTCGCACCGCACATGAGTTCAGAGGGTGACTGCTCGACCGGTCCCCGTTCAGGATTCCGGGCTGCGCGGATCAGCCCGCTCACGGCTCCCGTGCCTCGGACCCGGGGCTAGTTCAGCAGAGCCCTGGCGGCCTGGGCGCGGTGGCGGATGGCCTCGGCCGCGGTCGGCTCGAAGGTGTCGACGATCTCGGCGTACTCGTCCATCTCCGCGGCTCCGCGCAGGAACTCCCCGCGCTGCACGAGGAGCTGGGCCCGCTCGTAACGGAGCCTGGCCGGGTGCGAGGGCAGCAGCAGGGAGAGCTCGAGCGCCCACAGCGCCACGTCCGTACGCTCGGGACGTGCCGCCGCCCAGGCCCGGACGTTGTTCAGGATCCGCAGCACCGTCTCCAGCGGCCTGGCGGGCACCGGCGTCGACGTCTCGGGTGGTGCCCCGGTCGCCCCCGCCACCATCAGCTCCGCCTCCTCGGGGCTGAGCGGGGCGCCACCGGCGAAGGGGTCGGCCAGCACCCGCTCTGCCGGATCGCCGAAGCCGACCACGTAGTGGCCCGGCAGCGCCACTCCGTACACGGGCGCCCCTGCCCTCCGTGCGACCTCGGTCCAGACCACGGACAGCAGGATGGGCAGCCCTCTGCGACGCCGCAGCACCTGCTGGAGCACCGAGGAGTCCAGCCGCTGGTAGTCCTGGACGGCGCCGGCGAATCCGCAGCGCTCGCCGAGCAGTTCGGCGAGCGCGGACGCCCATGCGCGGGCCCCGCGGGCGCCGTACGGCAGGAGGCCGGCCAGCCGGTCGAGCTCGATCTGCGCCGCGTCGACGCCGTACGGATCCGCGTTCCCGGGCAGCGGCGGGGTGGCCTCCGCGCCCAGCAGCAGGCAGAGCAGGGCGACGTCCGGCCGCTCGGCGCGCGCCTCCTCGGCGAACCGCTGCCGTCGCTCGGCCGTGCCGCGATCCTCGATGCTCATGTGCGATCCGTGTCCCTGCTGCTGTCCCCGCCACCCGGGCGGAAGTGGTGGTAGCTGTGGTGGGTGGTGAAGCCCATGCCGTCGTACAGCGCACGGGCACCTTCATTGTCCGCCTCCACCTGGAGCCACGCGGCCGAGGCGCCCTCCTCCAGGGCCCTGCGCGCCAGCGCGGTCATGACGGCCGTGGCGAGGCCGCGGCGCCGGTACTCCGGGCCGACCTCGACGGCCATGAAGCCCGCCCAGCGGCCGTCCACCACACAGCGCCCGATCGCGGCCGGAGTCCCGGCCGGACCGTCGCCCGGCACGGAGGCGAACCACACCGAAGGGCCGCTGGCCAGCACCTTCAGTACGTGTGGGCCCGGGTCGGCGGAACGCTGGTACCGGGAGAGCCAGGCGTCGTCCGTCTCCCGTCCCGTCCGTACGACGGAGACGTCCGGGTCCAGGTCGCCGACCGGTGCCAGTGCCGCGATCCTGACCTCGGCGCTCACCTCACGCCGCCACCCGTGCTCCTCCAGGCCCGCGCAGAGCCGCTCCTGCGTGCCCTCGGCGCCCGTGGCGGTCTGGACGCGGGCGGGCAGACCCCGCTCCGCGTACCAGTGCCGGACACGCCCGAGCGCCTCGCCGAGCGGAAGGCCCGGATCGCCGAGCGGGAGCACGGAGTTGGCGCGACGGGTGAAGCCGCCGGCCGCGCGCAGCCGCCACTCGCCCAGGAGTTCGCTCTCCACGGGCTGCCAGGCACGTGCCGTGACCAGGGCGAGTTCGGCGAAGGACGCGGCGGGGCCGCGGCGGCGCGCCGGGGCGGGGGGCACCGCCTTGCCCGCGACCAGTGAGGACTCGGCGATGCGGACGCCCTCGCCGCTCCTCGTCGTGACGGAGAGCACCCCGTCGTCCCACGATGTGAGAACGCCGACCGTGTCGGTGAACCGCGCGCCCTCGGCCGGAGAGCCGACGACACGTCGCACGGAGACGCGTTTTCCCACGTCAGCAGGGGTCAAGCGCACTTCGAGCCGTCCGCTCATGGTGAATTCCACAGCTCTGTCTGCCCCTCCTGTACGGATCGTGCCCCGGAACGGAGATACTAGGGGCGGGCATCGACGACGCCGCGCTCCCGCGCGAGAGCCAACGCCCTACCGAGGAGGAACGACAGCGTGACCTACGTCATCGCGCAGCCTTGTGTCGACGTGAAGGACAAGGCCTGCATCGAAGAGTGCCCCGTCGACTGCATCTACGAGGGCTCACGATCCTTGTACATCCATCCGGACGAGTGCGTCGACTGCGGAGCCTGTGAGCCGGTCTGCCCGGTCGAGGCCATCTTCTACGAGGACGACACCCCCGAGGAGTGGAAGGACTACTACAAGGCCAACGTCGAGTTCTTCGACGACCTCGGTTCCCCGGGTGGCGCCTCCAAGCTGGGTCTCATCGAGCGCGACCACGCGTTCATCGCCGCGCTTCCGCCGCAGAACCAGTAAGCGGCCGCACGAGCGCCGCCCGGTCCCGTACGGCTCGTCACCGTGCGGGACCGAGGTGTTTCCCGGGGCGCCCCGCCCCCGTACGAGAAAGCAGAGTTCCGTGTCCGCAGCAGTTCCCGTCTCCTCCCGCCTCCCGGTCTTCCCGTGGGACAAGCTCACGCCCTACAAGGCGACGGCCGCGGGCCATCCGGACGGCCTCGTGGACCTGTCGGTCGGCACGCCCGTCGACCCGGTGCCCGAGCTCGTCCAGCAGGCGCTGACCGCAGCCGCGGACAGCCCCGGATACCCGACGGTGTGGGGCACCGAGGCGCTGCGGGACGCTCTGGCCGGCTGGGCGGAGCGCAGGCTCGGCGCGGTGGGTGTCGGGCACGAGAACGTGCTGCCGGTCGTCGGCTCCAAGGAGCTGGTCGCCTGGCTGCCGACCCAGCTGGGTCTGGGCGCGGGCGACAAGGTCGCCCACCCGAGGCTCGCCTATCCGACGTACGAGGTCGGCGCACGGCTCTGCGGCGCGGAGCCCGTCGTCTACGACGACCCGACGGAGCTGGACCCCGAGGGTCTGAAGCTGCTCTGGCTCAACTCCCCGTCCAACCCGACGGGCCGTGTCCTGCCGAAGGACGAGCTGACCCGGATCGTCGCCTGGGCGCGCGAGCACGGCGTGCTGGTGTTCAGCGACGAGTGCTACCTGGAGCTCGGCTGGGAGGCCGAGCCCGTCTCCGTGCTCCACGAGGACGTCTGCGGCGGGACGTACGAGGGCATCGTCGCCGTCCACTCGCTCTCCAAGCGTTCCAACCTCGCCGGTTACCGCGCGGCCTTCGTCGTGGGTGACGCGGCCGTCCTCGGCGAACTGCTCCAGATCCGCAAGCACGGCGGGATGATGACGCCGGCCCCGGTCCAGGCGGCGACGGTCGCGGCACTGGGCGACGACACGCACGTGGCGGAGCAGCGGGCGCGGTACGCGCGGCGGCGCACGGTCCTGCGGGCGGCGCTGGAGGCGCACGGCTTCCGGATCGAGCACAGCGAGGCGAGCCTCTACCTCTGGGCCACGCGTGACGAGCCTTGCTGGGAGACCGTGGCACACCTCGCGGAGCTCGGCATCCTCGTGGCTCCGGGCGACTTCTACGGGCCGGCCGGGGACCGCTTCGTACGGGTGGCGCTGACGGCTTCGGACGAGCGCGTGGACGCGGCGGTCAAGCGGCTGTCCTAGGCGTCGCGCAACGCGTGGGGGCCTCGGGAGTACGCACTCCCGAGGCCCCCACGCGTTGCCGCGCTCCGGTGGGATCAGCCGATCGGCAGGCCCTTGGTGGGCAGATTCCCGGTCTTCAGGTCCTGGGTGGGCAGGCCCTTGGTCGGGAGGGAGTCCTCCGTCAGCTCGCCGTCCGCCACGGTGCCCGCCTTCCCGAGGGTCTTGCCCGCCGCGGGAAGCGTCGTGCCGACCACCTTGCCGCCGGTCTCGTTCGCCACCCCGGAGCCCTGCTTCGCGGCCGAGTCGAGCGTGCTGCTGACCCCGGCACCGTCGAGCGAGGTGAGGCCGCCGAGCGCGGGCGTCTGCGGGAGCCCCGCGGCACCGGCGGCACCGGCCGCACCGACCACGGGGGCCGCACCCGCGGCGATCAGCAGCGCGGCACGGGCGATCCTGCGGGTCAGGGGGAGGGACATGATGCTCCTTCGACGGGACGTCAGCGGTTTCGCGGATGTGGAATCCGCCTGTCCGGTGATCGGACGCACTGAACAACCGGTCCGGGGGCGGGGAAGGTTGCGGGGCACCCGGGCAAAGACTGGGTAATGCGTCAGATAATCCGCAACGGAGCGACCCGGACGGACGACCCGTTCCGAGCGCTCCTGAGGAACCGTCACTTCCCTCCGGGCGCAACGAGAATCGCCCCCGCCGCAGGCTTCGGGGGAGCGGCGGCGGGAGCGGGGTCCGGGAGACGCCGGACGCCCCGCACGGATGACGGGTCGTACTACTGAGCGAGCCGCATCCGGACCGTGGTGGTGGGTGGTTTCCCGGGTCCCGCGCGTTCCGTCCGCCAGCCCGTGTCGGCGGTCCACACCCGGCCCGCGTACGAGACCTCCGTGATCCGCAGGGTGCCGGCCCGGGCGACCGCCCAGTGGGCGAGCTCCCAGCCGCGCCGGGACGCGGCGTCGCCCTCGGCCCGTGCGGGCACCGACACCGTGCCCGCCGCGGAGGCACCCGCCGAGCCGGCGGAGGGCAGGACGTCCTTCCCGAAGGCGCGCACCAGATCGGACCGCACCTCGGTCGCGTCCCCGGGGCCCTCCGTCGACGCCGACGCGGCCGGCAGGGAGCAGGTCAGTGAGGCGGGGGCGCGTCCGGTCAGAGCGGCGGCCAGCAGCGCGGCATCCGGCTCGTGCTTCGCGTACGCCTGCGGGAACCCGCTCTTCTGCACCCGCTGGGCCGCCACCGTCAGCGGAAGCCGCGAATAGCCCGGCACCTCGGCGAGGTGCTTGTAGAACTCCCCGGACGAGTACACGGGGTCCATGATCTGCGCGGGCGTCCCCCACCCCTGCGAGGGACGCTGCTGGAAGAGCCCGAGCGAGTCCCGGTCACCGTGGTCGATGTTGCGCAGCGCGGACTCCTGCAGCGCGGTCGCCAGGGCGATCGTCACCGCGCGTTCCGGCAGCCCGCGCGTGGTGCCCACGGCGGAGACCGTGGCGGCGTTGGCGGCCTGCTCGGGGCTCATCTCGTACGTACGGCCCTCGCCCCCGCCGGCCGGGCCGACGGTGCAGCGGGGCGAGCCCTTGTAGCCGGAGAGGTACTGGACGGCCAGATAGCCGGCCACTGCCACGAGCACGAGGAGGGCGGCCGCGACACGGAGGGTGCGGCTACGGCGAGGAGGTGAGCTGGTCCGGGGCACGGGCCCACCGTACTGGAGGGTACGAGCGGTGCCGATGCCGAAGTCCCTTAGGGTCGTGGACATGGATGGACACACGCTTGACCTCGCCCTGGACGGTCCCGAGCTCACCGCCCGGCTGGTGGACTTCCCGTCGGTCAGCGGGCAGGAGAAGGACCTCGCCGACGCCATCGAGGCGGCCCTGCGCCCGCTGCCGCACCTGACCGTCGACCGCCACGGCAACAACATCGTGGCCAGGACGCAGCTGGGCCGTGGCGAGCGCGTCGTCCTGGCGGGGCACATCGATACCGTCCCGATCGCGGACAACGTGCCCTCCAGGCTCGACGACGACGGCGTCCTGTGGGGCTGCGGCACCTCCGACATGAAGTCGGGCGTGGCCGTCCAGCTGCGGATCGCGGCGACGGTGCCGGAGCCCAACCGAGACCTCACGTTCATCTTCTACGACAACGAAGAGGTCGCGGCCCACCTCAACGGCCTCGGACACGTGGCCGAAGCGCACCCCGAGTGGCTCGACGCGGACTTCGCCGTCCTCCTGGAGGGTTCGAACGGCGAGGTCGAGGGCGGATGCCAGGGCACGCTCCGGGTCCATCTGCGCTTCGCGGGCGAACGGTCGCACTCCGCCCGCGGCTGGATGGGGTCCAACGCGATCCACGCGGCCGCTCCGGCGCTGGCCCGGCTCGCCGCGTACGAGCCGCGCCGGCCGGTCATCGACGGGCTGGAGTACCGCGAAGGGCTCAACGCCGTCGGCATCGAGGGCGGTGTCGCCACCAACGTCATCCCGGACGCCTGCACCCTGGTCGTCAACTACCGCTACGCACCCGACCTCACCGCCGAGCAGGCGGAGGCGCACGTCCAGGAGGTCTTCGCGGACTGCGGCGTCGCCGAGTTCGTCGTGGACGACCACACCGGCGCCGCCATGCCCGGCCTCTCGCACCCGGCGGCCAAGGCGTTCATGGACGCCGTCGGCGGCGTCGCACTGCCCAAGTTCGGCTGGACGGACGTCTCCCGGTTCGGCGCCCTGGGCGTCCCCGCGGTGAACTACGGCCCCGGTGACCCGCTGTTCGCCCACAAGCGGGACGAGCATGTGCGCGTCGAGAGGATCACGCACTGCGAGGAGCGTCTCCGCTCCTGGCTCACCAGCTGACTCACGGCATTCCCCTGCGCGTAACCTCCACCGATCTACGCTGAAGCGACACACGCACATCGCAGGTCGGCGGAGGGAGCAGGTCATGGGCAACCCGGAGGGCACACGGATCCCTGAGGGCGCGCAGATTCCCGAGGGTGCGCCGAAGCCCGAGGAACAGCGGTTGGGGCCCGTACTGCGCCGCAGGGACCAGGTCCAGCCCGGTACGACCGATCAGCGGCTGCTGGACACCGAGGGCGACTCGGAGTGGGTGCACACCGACCCCTGGCGGGTCATGCGGATCCAGTCCGAGTTCGTCGAGGGCTTCGGCGCGCTCGCGGAGCTGCCGAGCGCCATCAGCGTCTTCGGCTCTGCCCGCACCCCGGCCGGCGGGCCGGAATACGAGGCGGGCGTACAGATCGGCAAGGCGCTGGTCGAGGCGGGCTTCGCCGTCATCACGGGCGGCGGTCCGGGCGCGATGGAGGCGGCGAACAAGGGGGCGCGGGAAGCGAAGGGCGTCTCGGTGGGACTCGGCATCGAGCTGCCCTTCGAGTCGGGTCTCAATCCACATGTCGACATCGGCGTCAACTTCCGCTACTTCTTCGTCCGCAAGACGATGTTCGTGAAGTACGCGCAGGGATTCGTCGTCCTGCCGGGCGGTCTCGGCACGCTGGACGAACTGTTCGAGGCGCTGACCCTGGTGCAGACGGGCAAGGTGACGCGCTTCCCGATCGTCCTGTTCGGCACGGCGTACTGGGGCGGGCTGGTGGACTGGCTGAGGGACACGGTGATCGCGGGGGGCAAGGCGTCCGAGCGGGACCTGATGCTCTTCCACGTCACGGACGACGTGGAAGAGGCGGTCAGGCTGGTGACGAAGGAGGTCGGGCGCTAGTTCTTCCGTCCGGGGTCCCGGCGGACCGGGACCCTTCCTCGAGCGCCCGCACGCGAACCGGGCCCGTCGTACTCGCAGGCCGCGGGGCCGGGACGCGGCCCTGCGGCGATCGAGGAGCCGGGTCCGGGTCTACGCCAGGCCCCGTCGGGCGACCGCAGGCGCCCGGTGGCCCGCGATGGACGCCACCATGTCCAGCACCTGCCGGGTCTCGGCCACTTCGTGCACCCGGTACACCTGTGCCCCCAGCCAGGCCGACACGGCCGTCGTCGCGAGCGTGCCGATCACGCGTTCCTTGACGGGCCTGTCGAGCGTCTCCCCGACGAAGTCCTTGTTGGAGAGGGAGACCAGTACGGGCCAGCCCGTGGCCGTCATCTCGTCCAGCCGACGCGTCGCCTCCAGCGAGTGCCGGGTGTTCTTGCCGAAGTCGTGACCCGGGTCGATCATGATCCCGTCCGGCCTGACCCCGAGGTCCACGGCCCGCTCGGCGAGCCCCACGGTCACCCGCAGGATGTCCGCCATGACGTCCTCGTACGAGGTCCGGTGCGGCCGTGTGCGAGGCTCCGCGCCGCCCGCGTGCGTGCACACGAGCCCCGCTCCGTACCGGGCGGCCACCTCCGCGAGCTTCGGGTCGACACCGCCCCACGCGTCGTTCAGGAGGTCGGCGCCGGCCTCGCAGACCGCCTCGCCCACGTCGTGCCGCCAGGTGTCCACGCTGATGACGACGTCCGGATGCCGACGGCGTACCTCGGCGACGAAACCGACCGTGCGGCGCGCCTCCTCCTGCGCCGTCACCTCCTCGCCGGGGCCGGCCTTCACCCCGCCGATGTCGATGATCGCGGCGCCCTCCGTGACGGCCTGCTCGACCCGGGAGAGCGCGGCCTCGTCGTGGAAGGTCGCCCCCTGGTCGTAGAAGGAGTCGGGGGTCCGGTTCACGATCGCCATGATCACCGGCTCGTGCGGCCCGAACTCCCGCCGCCCCAGCCTGAGCGCCCCGCTTCGCATTCCCGCTTCCTCCCTGTAGCCCGCCTGCGACCTTAGGCCCTCTCCTGATCATCCGAGGCCCCGGCGCAGAGCGCGCGGGCCGCGGCGACCCGAACGAAAAACCCTAACTGTCGGTGCCGCATGGCACGATCTGACCCGGACTGGTTTTCCGCTTCCGGGGAGATGCACGTGTTCTGGTTCTTGCTGCTCACGATGGCCGTGGTCGTGGCCGCGGTCACCCTGGCGGTGGTCGGCGGAGGCAAAAGCGCGGTGCTGCAGGACGTCGAGCCCGAGCGGCTCACCGACCCGCTGCCCACGAACCGGCCCGTCGGCCGCGCCGATGTCGAGGCCATGCGGCTGCCGATGGCCGTGCGTGGCTACCGCATGGCCGATGTGGACGAGGCCCTCGGCCGCCTGGGTGCCGAGCTCGCCGAGCGGGACGCGCACATCGCCGAGCTGGAGTCCGCGCTCGCCGGGGCGCAGGCGACCGCGGTGAACGGCCCCGACCTGTTCAAGCGGCAGGACGAGCCGCCTGCCGCCGAGGAGGGCCCGCAGGACGAGGAGGGCGGGCGGTGAGCGGCGCCGAGGCGGCGCCGGACGGCCGCCTGCGCTGCCCGTGGGGCCTGGCCACGGACGACTACCTCGCCTATCACGACACCGAGTGGGGCCGTCCCCTCCACGGCGACGACGCCCTCTTCGAGCGGCTCTGCCTGGAGGCCTTCCAGTCAGGGCTGTCGTGGCTGACGATCCTGCGCCGCCGCGAGGGCTTCCGCAGCGCTTTCGCCGGATTCAAGATCTCCGCCGTTGCGGAGTTCACCGACGCGGACAGGGAGCGGCTCCTCGCCGACACCGGCATCATCCGCAACCGCGCGAAGATCGACGCCACCCTCGCCAACGCCGAGGTGCTGGCCGGCTGGGGCGCGGGGGAGCTGGACGCGCTCATCTGGTCGTACGCGCCGGACCCGGCCACCCGGCCCGCCCCCCGCACCCTCGGCGACGTCCCCGCGGTCACCCCGGAGTCCACCGCGCTGGCCAAGGACCTGAAGAAGCGCTCCATCCGCTTCATCGGTCCCACGACCGCGTACGCCCTGATGCAGGCCTGCGGCCTGGTCGACGACCACCTGGCCGACTGCGTGGCCCGGGGCGGCCGCTAGCGGTACTACCTGCCGAGGTACTTCGGCCGCTGCTTCGCGAGGAACGCCTCGACCGCGATGGTGTGATCCTGCGACGCGCCCGCCTTCGTCTGGAGCTCGTCCTCCTTCTCCAGGGTCTCGGCGAGCGTGTGCCCGGCTCCGTAGGCCACGGATGCCTTCAGGGCCGCGTACGCCACCGTCGGGCCGTCCGCGAGGGCGCGGGCCACCGCGTGGGCCTCCTTCGCCAGGTCGGCCGCCGGTACCACCTTGTTCGCGATGCCCAGCTCGTAGGCGTCCTGGGCGGAGATCGAGCGGGGGAAGAACAACAGGTCGGCGGCGCGGCTCGCGCCGATCAGCCGGGGCAGGGTCCAGGACACGCCCGAGTCGGCGGACAGCGCCACCCCCGCGAAGGACGTGTTGAAGACGGCGGTGTCCGCGACCACGCGGTAGTCGGCGGCCAGCGCGAATCCGAAGCCCGCCCCGGCGGCGGCGCCGTTCACCCCCGCGACCACCGGCTTGTCCATCTCGGTGAGGGCACGCACGATCGGGTTGTAGTGCTCCCGCACCGTGCTGAGCGCGTTGCCGCCCTCCGGCCCGCCGGCCTCGGCGAGCTTGGCGACGTGCTCCTTGAGGTCCTGGCCGACGCAGAAGGCGCGCCCGGTGGCGGTGAGCAGAACCGCCCGCACGGCGGGGTCGTCCGCGACGGTCCTGAGGGCGTCGCGGAGAGCGACCTTGGCGGCGGTGTTCAAGGCGTTCATCGCGTCGGGGCGATTGATCGTGATCGTGGCGAGCCCGTCGCTCACGTCCATGAGCACGCTGTCAGCCGTGGTGTCGGCCATCGAAGGTCTCCTTACGGGTCCGGCGTCGTACCTGTCCGGGCAAGCATGGCGGACCTCCGGCGCGCCGCACATGTGACCTGCGTCTAACGATTGGACCTCGGCTGAGGGCCGACGACGGCGCAGTATCGCAGCCGGATCGCCGAATTGGGTGGTTATGAGAGAGCGCGTTGCGCAAGCGATGCCGACCGATGTTGGTCATCGGGGTCTCTGATGCGGGATAATGCGGAGGAAGCATTGTGTTCGACGCCGGTGAGGCAGCGCCTGTCATGGAGCCGCCGGCTGCGATGAGCTGGTTTCAGGAAGGGGAACGAGCATGGCGGCCATGAAGCCGCGGACGGGCGACGGCCCGCTCGAGGTGACAAAGGAGGGGCGGGGCATCGTCATGCGCGTTCCGCTCGAAGGCGGCGGTCGGCTTGTCGTCGAGCTGACTCCGGACGAGGCCGATGCACTCGGTGACGCGCTGAAGAAGGTCGTCGGCTGAGGCGGAGCGCCCACACTTCATCACTGCCCCGGTACGGACTCCGTGCCGGGGCAGTGGTGCGTCCGGGGCCGGCGGGCGGCAACGCGCGCCGGTGCCGGATCCCTCAGGTGTGGCCGGTCCGGATCCCGTACGTCGTGTCGGGCCGGATCCGGCAGATGGGTACGGGGCCCGGCGGTCAGCCGCGCCGCACGGCGCACAGCAGCCCGTCGCCCACGGGCAGCAGCGTCGCCATGAGCTCCTGACTCTCGCGCACGGCCCGGAGCAGTTCGCGCAGGCGCAGCACCTCGGCCGGCTGTGCGGCCGAGTCGATCGTGCGGCCGTCCGCGAAGACGCCCTCGAAGCAGACCAGGCCACCGGGCCGCAGCAGGCGCAACGATTCAGCGAGGCAGTCCAGGCTCTCGAGCCGGTCGCCGTCGCAGAAGACGAGGTCGTAACCGCCGTCCGCGAGCCGCGGCAGTACGTCGAGGGCGCGCCCCGGGATGAAGCGGGACCGGTTCGTCGCGAAGCCGGCGGCGCGGAAGGCCTCACGGGCGAACTGCTGGCGCTCGGGTTCCGGGTCGACGGTGGTCAGTACGCCGTCGGGGCGCATGCCCTGCAGCAGGTATATGCCGGACACGCCTGTGCCGGTGCCGATCTCGGCCACCGCTTTGGCATCCGCGGTGGCAGCGAGCAGGCGCAGTGCCGCGCCGGTGCCTGACGACACGGGGCGGAGCCCTGTCTCGTGGGCCCGGTCCCGGGCCCAGAGCAGAGCTTCTTCCTCGGCGACAAAGGCGTCGGCGAATGCCCAGCTCGTCTGCCGGTTGGCGGTAATGACCCTCTCCTGTCCCCGTAGTTGGCGCAACGGTGACTGTATCCGCTGAGCCCGGGAACCCGCAGATGGGACCGGGCGTTATGAGAGGACAGAGGGGAACACGCGGACCGGGCCCTGCGGCCTGGCCCGGAATGTGCCTCTTGCTCCCGGGGACACCGGGGCGCCAACAGGCAAAAGGCTTATCCGGAGCTAACGGGCGGGGTGGCTATGGTAGGGGCTCCACTGGACACCACCAGAGCCGATAGGGGAGGTGCGGCTGCGCCTGTGGACCGGAGAGGTGCGCTGCGGCGCTTTCTCAGGCCGGCGGGTGAGCCGAAATCCGTGACCGACATTGCTGACCGTTCTTCCAACGATTCCGCACCGACCGCGACCTTCGCCTCAGATGCGGATTCCCAGGCGTGGACCCCGCCCTCATGGGAAGAGATCGTCAGCACGCACAGCGCTCGCGTGTACCGCCTCGCCTACCGCCTGACGGGTAACCAGCACGACGCCGAAGACCTCACCCAGGAGGTCTTCGTCCGTGTCTTCAGATCGCTGTCGACCTACACGCCCGGCACCTTCGAGGGCTGGCTGCACAGGATCACGACGAATCTCTTCCTGGACATGGTCCGCCGCAAGCAGCGGATCCGTTTCGACTCCCTCGGCGACGACGCGGCCGAACGGCTGCCCAGCCGTGAACCGTCCCCGCAGCAGGTCTTCAACGACACGCACTTCGACGCGGACGTACAGCAGGCGCTGGACACCCTCGCGCCCGAGTTCCGTGCCGCGGTCGTGCTCTGTGACATCGAGGGCCTCTCGTACGAGGAGATCGCCGCCACGCTCGGCGTCAAGCTCGGGACGGTGCGCAGCCGCATCCACCGCGGCCGATCGCACCTGCGCAAGGCGCTCCAGCACCGTTCGCCCGAGGCCCGCGCCGAGCAGCGTTCCCTTGCGGACGCGGTCCTTGCGGGGGAGGGCGGAGCGGCGTGAACGTCACAGGTCCGACCCCTGCGGAACAGCATCTGGGGGACCGGCTCGCCGCGCTCGTCGACGGCGAGCTGAAACACGATGCCCGGGAGCGGGTGCTGGCCCATCTGGCGACCTGTGCGCGGTGCAAGGCCGAGGCCGACGCCCAGCGGCGGCTGAAGAGCGCCTTCGCGACGTCCGCGTCCCCTTCGCCCTCCGAGGGTTTCCTCGCCCGTCTGCAGGGTCTCCCCGGGGGCCCCAGCAGCGGTGACGACGGCACGAGCGGCGGCCGGCGCTTCGGGGACGGCCCGTTTCCCGTGCTGCAGCCGGGCACGCCCGCCGAGCCGGGGCGCTCACCGCTGGGCGGCCTCGGATACCTTCCCACCGCCCACGGATCGACCGCCGTGCTGCCGGGCGACGCGCCCCGGTCCGGGTTCCGCATCCACGACGTGGGCCGGGAGGCCGACCGCTCGCCCTGGCGCGCCCGGCGCTTCGCGTTCGTCGCGGCCAGCGCCGTCTCGCTCGCGGCCATCGCGCTCGGAGGATCGCTCCCGCTCGACTACGGTCCCGAGTCGCCGGTCAGCGCCGAGGGCGCGGGCAGCAACACGACTCCGCTCGCCGCGGAGGAACGCACCGGCGGTGCGGGCGTCGCGGCCAGCCGCAGCAGCGGCGGCGGTGCCCTCGCGGCCGGAGAGACCCCGGCCGCCCTGCCGAGCCCCGCACCGTACGCGTCCGCCCGCCCCGTGCTCGCCTCCGCCCCCTCGCTGCTGAGCACTTCGGCGCTCGCGGGAGGCACTTTCACCTTCCCCGTGCTGAACGTGACCGTGCCGCCCCTCATACGCCCGACCGACGCCGGCCCGCTGTACTCCGCCACCGGTGGGGGAGCGACCCCGGAGCCGTCCGCACTGTCCGCGACGGCTTCCGCCCCACCGCTGCGCGAGCGCGCGATGCCGCTTTCCCCGCTGCGCTGACCGGGACCCTGCGCGCGGATTCGCAAACCTGGTTGAATTCCCGCAGGGACGCCTCTGTGGGGGCGTGCAAGGGCCAGTTGCGGGGAGAGCATGGACGACGGGAAGCCCAGCGGGCCGAAGACGAAGTGGTGGAGCCGTCCCCCCACGGAACGGAACCGCCCCGCCGGGCCGGATGACACGGCGGCCGTCACCGACATCGGTGCGGTGGCGCGCACGGACCCGGACGGGACCACCGGACCGATGGCCGCCGAGCCGCGCACCCACGTGACACCGGACGGCGACTACACCCCGGCGCCCCCGGCCCCCGGGCCGCACACGCCGGATGCCACCGAGCCGCGCACACCCGCACCGGATGCCACCGAGCCGGGCACGCCCCCACCGCCGGCCGCCGAGCAGGGTGCACTCGCGCCCGGTGCCACCGAGCCGGGCACGCCCGGACCGTCACCGGCCGGGCCGCTCGTGCACCGCACGCAGCCGTTGCACGCACCCGACGAGTACAGCACCCCGCCCTACGGCGGCCCGGGGCCGTGGGCCCCCGCGCCGCCCGTTCAGCGCCCGGTGGCGACTCCGGCCCACGGGACGCCCGTACCGCCGCCGTACGCAGGGGCGGACGGCCACGGCGCCGCCGCGCCGCTTCCCGCCCCCGCTCCTCCCGCGGCACCCGGCGGTCAGGGGCACGCCGAGACCTGGCCGCCCCTGCCCGCGCCGCACACCGTGCCGCAGCAGCACGCGGCCCCTCAGGACTCGCGGACCTTCTCCGCGAGTCAGACCTCCCAGCAGGCCCCGCAGGCCGCCCAGGCCTCCCGGCAGGCCCCGCAGCAGCCCTCCCAGTGGCTGCGTTACGACCCGTGGGGCGCGGCCCAGCCGCTGACCCACCCCGGCCCCGGCCCGGACCCCCGGCCGCGCAAGGGTCGCCGGGGAACCGTCCTCGTCGGAGCCGCGCTCCTCGCCCTCGTCGCCGGTGGGATCGGCGGCGGGATCGGCGCCTACGTCGAACGCAACGGCGGCCTGACCACGGTCGAACTGCCCCAGTCCGGCCGCGACGACGGGGACCGGGCACCCGACAGCGTCGCCGGAATCGCCTCCAGCGCGCTGCCCAGCGTGGTCACCCTGCACGTCAACGGCTCCGCCGAGTCCGGCACGGGCACCGGGTTCGTCCTCGACGACAAGGGCCACATCCTCACCAACAACCATGTGGTCGCCCCCGCGGGTTCCACCGGCGACATCACCGTCACCTTCAGCGGCGGGGAGAGCGCCTCGGCCGAGATCGTCGGCAAGGACAGCGGCTACGACCTGGCCGTCGTCAAGGTGACCGGGGTCTCGGGCCTCAAGCCGTTGCCGCTCGGGAACTCCGACAACGTGCGGGTGGGCGATCCCGTGGTGGCCATCGGAGCACCCTTCGACCTGTCCAACACGGTCACCTCCGGCATCATCAGCGCCAAGCAGCGCCCCATCACCGCGGGCGGCGAGAAGGGAGACGGCACCGACGTCAGCTACGTCGACGCCCTTCAGACCGACGCCCCGATCAACCCGGGCAACTCCGGCGGCCCCCTGGTCGACGCCGACGCCCGGGTCATCGGCATCAACAGCGCCATCCGGGCCGCCGACAGCGGATCCGGTCTCGACGGCGGCCAGTCCGGCTCCATCGGCCTCGGCTTCGCGATACCGATCAACCAGGGCAAGCGCGTCGCCGAGGAGCTGATCAACACCGGCAAGGCCACCCACCCGGTGATCGGCGTCACGCTGGACATGGAGTTCACCGGCGACGGGGCGAAGGTCGGGGGCAAGGCGGCCGACGGCGGAGAGGCCGTGACCGAGGGGGGCCCGGCGGACAAGGCGGGCATCCGGGCGGGCGACGTCATCACCGAGGTCGAGGGCCGACGCGTGCACAGCGGCGAGGAACTGATCGTCAAGATCCGCGCCCACCGGCCCGGTGACCGGCTCGGACTCGTCCTGACCCGCGGTGGCAAGGACCTGTCCGTGACTTTGACACTGGGGTCGGCGAGCGGTACCTGACGGACACCGGCAGGTACCGCACGGACAGCTTCGCCGGGTACCGTGGAGCGGTCCGGGCCCCTGACGACCTGGCGGCGGAGAACACAGCGGAGAACACGAGGAGCAGCAAGGTGTTCAATGACATAGGCGCACTGGAGCTGCTGACGCTCGTGGTTCTCGCCGTGCTCGTATTCGGCCCGGAGAAGCTGCCCAAGGTCATCCAGGACGTCACGCGCACCATCCGCAAGATCCGTGAGTTCTCGGACAGCGCCAAGGAGGACATCCGCTCGGAGCTCGGACCGCAGTTCAAGGACTTCGAGTTCGAGGACCTCAACCCCAAGACGTTCGTCCGCAAGCAGCTCATGGACGGCAACGACGAACTGGGGCTCAAGGAGATCCGCGAGAGCTTCGACCTGCGCAAGGAGATGGCCGACGTCACCGACGCGGTGAACGGCCGCGAGAGCGCCTCGTCGACCGGCACCGCGGCCTCCGGCGCGGCGGCTTCGTCCCAGGGGACCGCCGAGCCCGACCTCCTGAAGAAGCCCGCGCAGCCGGCCAAGGCCGAGCGCCCGCCCTTCGACGCAGACGCCACCTGAGACCGGTCAATCCCGACTCGTCCGGAGGGTATGGCTATTCTCCATCTGTCCGGTTGCGAGGTTGCCCATGCCCACGGGGGGAGGGCCGCTCCGGATCAGTGAAAGATCGAGGAGGCGGCCGGGCAGATGGAGACGACGAGTCGGGTAGGGGCGGACGGTGCGCCCAGCGCAGTCACCGAAGAGGGGGTGGCGGCGACCCGGCGTAAGGTCGACGGCTATCTCAAGGCGCCGTTCCCCTGGTACGGGCTGGACGAGGCCTTCACGGGGCCCCGCTGGCTGATGCACGTCACCGCCGCGGCGGACGACACGGTGCAGCACGGGTCCACCGGGCACGGTGAGGAGCCCGTCGTGCGGGCGGACGCCGGGGCGGAGAAGGCGCGCTTCGCGGTGGTCGTGACCGTGGGCAGCAGCCCCGTGCGGGACAGCGACGACGGCACGGGGGTCCTGGACGCCACCTCCGTCTCGTCGGCGGCCTGGCTGGCGGGCTCCGGCCTGCTGGACAGCACCTGGCCCCCGCAGATGGACCACACCCTGCGTGGCGAATGGCTGAACCAGCAGACGGAGACCGCGTTCGAGCTCGCGGACGATCTGGGCCGGGCGCCCTGGTCGACGCTGTCCCTTCCGGTGGACGGCGTACCGGTGGACTTCCACTACCGCGAGTCCGAGTTCGGCTGGGTGCTGGCGGGATCGGCCCCCGACGGGGTGCACATCGGCGCGTACGGACGTGGCATGAGTGCCTACGGCCTGGGATTCGCCGTGATCGGCGACATCGCCTCGTACGAGAGCTGAGCGGCACGCGGCAAGCGGGCGTACGGGTGGGGGCGGTCTCCTGAAGAGGCCGCCCCCACCCGTACGGTGCTCAGAACTTGTTGCGCGGGGTGAGCCCCAACGACATGCCGGACAGACCGCGCTGACGGCCGCTCAGCTTCTCCGCGATGGAGCGCAGCGCGGAGCCCGCGGGGGAGTCCGGGTCGGACAGGACGACGGGCTTGCCCTCGTCGCCGCCCTCACGCAGCCGTACGTCGATCGGGATGGACCCCAGCACCGGGACCTCGGCGCCGACCGTCTTCGTCAGCCCCTCGGCGACCCGCTGTCCGCCACCCGAACCGAACACGTCGACCATCTCGTCGCAGTGCGGGCACGGCATGCCCGACATGTTCTCGACGACGCCGACGATCTTCTGGTGGGTCTGCACGGCGATGGAGCCGGCCCGCTCGGCCACCTCGGCGGCGGCCTGCTGCGGGGTGGTGACGACCAGGATCTCGGCGTTCGGCACGAGCTGGGCCACGGAGATGGCGATGTCGCCGGTGCCCGGCGGCAGGTCGAGCAGCAGGAGGTCGAGGTCGCCCCAGTACACGTCGGCGAGGAACTGCTGCAGCGCGCGGTGCAGCATCGGGCCGCGCCACACCACCGGGGCGTTGCCCGGGGTGAACATGCCGATGGAGATCACCTTCACGCCGTGCGCGGACGGCGGCATGATCATGTTCTCGACCTGGGTGGGCTTGCCGTCCGCGCCGAGCATCCGGGGCACGCTGTGCCCGTAGATGTCCGCGTCGACCACACCGACCTTGAGCCCGTCGGCCGCCATCGCCGCCGCGAGGTTCACCGTCACCGAGGACTTGCCGACGCCGCCCTTGCCGGACGCGACCGCGTAGACCCGGGTCAGCGAGCCGGGCTTGGCGAAGGGCACCTCGCGCTCCGCCGTGCCGCCGCGCAGCGAGGAGGCGAGCTCCTTGCGCTGTTCGTCGCTCATCACGTCCAGGGTGACCTCGACCCGCGACACGCCTTCGACGCGGGCCACCGCGTCCGTCACGTTCTTGGTGATCGTCTCGCGCATCGGGCAGCCGGAGACCGTGAGGTACACGGTGACAGCGACCACACCGTCAGGATCGATCTCGACCGATTTCACCATGCCCAGCTCGGTGATCGGTCGGTTGATCTCCGGGTCGTTCACTGTCGCCAGTGCTTCGCGCACCGCGTCTTCCGTAGCCATACCCCGATAGTACGGGTGCGCGCCGCGCTCCTTGGAAGGGTGGTGGTGGGCGACGGGTGGGCAACGGGTGCGCGCCGCGCTCCTTGGAAGGGTGGTGGTGGGCGACGGGAGGGCGTCCGGCGCGGGTACCTACGGGCGGGTAGCCCCTCCGCGGTCGCCTTCGTCACTCTCGACCGGGAGGAGCACCCTGCGCTCCTCCATGTCCTTGACCATGGCCTCCAGCTCCGAGCGGATCCAGTCCCGGGTCGCGACCTCCCCGAGGCCCATCCGGAGCGCGGCGATCTCCCGGCTGAGGAACTCGGTGTCCGCGATCGAGCGCTCGTTCTGCTTGCGGTCCTGTTCGTGCGTGACCCGGTCGCGGTCGTCCTGGCGGTTCTGCGCGAGGAGGATCAGCGGGGCGGCGTAGGAGGCCTGGAGGGACAGCATCAGGGTCAGGAAGATGAACGGGTACTCGTCGAAGCGCACTTCCTCGGGCGCGAAGATGTTCCAGACCACCCACAGGATGATGATCAGGGTCATCCAGACGATGAACCGCCCGGTCCCCAGGAAGCGGGCGATGCGTTCGGAGAAGCGGCCGAAAGCCTCGGGGTCGTACTCGGGCAGCAGCCGGCGCCGTGGCGCCTTCGGCTGGTCGAGCCGGAAACGCGGCGGGCGCACGATGCCCGAGGCGCCCGTCGGCGCGGCCCGCGAACGCTCGTCAGAGGCCACCGGTGATCTCCTCCTCACCCAGGAAGTCGGTCTCGCGCCAGTCCTCGGGGAGCAGGTGGTCCAGGACGTCGTCGACGGTCACCGCGCCCAGCAGCGAGCCGCTCTCGTCGACCACGGGCACCGAGACCATGTTGTACGCGGCCAGATAGCTGGTCACCGCGGGCAGCGGGGTGTCCGGCCGCAGGGGGACGAGGTCACTGTCGACGATCGAGCTGACCAGCGTGAACGGGGGATCCCGCAGCAGTCGCTGGAAGTGCACGGTGCCGAGGTACTTGCCGGTGGGGGTCTCGTCCGGCGACCGGCAGACGTACACCTGGGCGGCGAGCGCGGGGGACAGGTCCTGCTGGCGGACCCTGGCCAGCGCGTCCGCGACCGTCGCGTCGGGCCGCAGGATGATCGGTTCGGTCGTCATCAGACCGCCCGCGGTCCGCTCCTCGTACGACAGCAGGCGCCGTACGTCGGCGGCGTCGTCGGGCCGCATCAGGGCCAGCAGCCGTTCCTTGTCCGCCTCCGGCAGCTCCGAGAGCAGGTCCGCGGCGTCGTCCGGGTCCATCGCCTCCAGGACGTCCGCGGCGCGGTCCTCCTCCAGCTTGCCCAGGATCTCCACCTGGTCGTCACCTGGGAGCTCCTCCAGGACGTCCGCGAGCCGGTCGTCGTCCAGGGCCGCGGCGACCTCGGCCCTGCGCTTGGGCGTCAGGTGGTGCAGGGCGTTGGCGACATCGGTGGGGCGCAGCCGTTCGAAGGTGGCCACCAGGTTCTCGGCGCCCTGCCCGTGCTCCTCCAGCGAGAAGCCGCTGATCGCCGACCACTCCACCGTGAGGGTCTCGCCCTTGCGGCGAAGGGCCCCGCCGCGCCCCTTGCGCACGAAGAACTTGTCGATCTCCCAGTCGCGGCGGGCCGGGAGCTGCTGGATGGCGACGTCCAGGACGGTCACCTCCTCGTCCGTCTCCTTCAGGCGCACCCGCCGGTCGAGGAACTCGCCGAGGACGAGCCGCTCGGTCGGGCGCTGCTCGAACCGCCGCATGTTGACCACGCCGGTGGTGATGACCTGGCCCGACTCGACACCCGTCACCCGGGTCATCGGCACGAAGATGCGACGCCGGCTCACGACCTCGACGACCATGCCGAGCAGCCGCGGCGGTTTGCCGCCCACCCGGAGCATCGCCACCAGATCTCGGACCCGGCCGACCTGATCCCCGTTCGGGTCGAACACCGGTACGCCGGCGAGGTGTGAGACGAAAACCCTGGGAGTGCCTGCCGCCATCCTGTGCGCCTCCCTCGGTCCTCAAGTCCTCCTCCGCCGTGATCAGGCTAGCCCGTGCCGGTCGGCGACGCCTTGGCGGACCGTCCGTACGGCGCTCTGCCGAACGGCGTACCCGGCACGGGTACGCTGCCGTCTGCCACCCCCGACACACAGATGAGAGGCAGTGCGCCGTGACCTCTTCCGCCCCGGCCGTCCGGACCCGTCGCCGGACCGCTTTCGCCGTGGTGCTCTGCGCAGGGCTGACCGTCTCGCTCACAGCCTGCGCGGGTGAGGACCCGGACAAGGGGACCAACGGCGTCGGCAAGCTGACGGCACCGCAGATCGACAAGAAGGCGCGGGCCTCCGCGGACGCCGCCGACATGGTGCGGCTGACGGGGAAGCTGGTCAGCAAGGGCGGGACGTACACGCTGAACATGCAACTCAGCAGCAAGGGCGGAGCCGGGTCGGTCACCTCGAAGCGGAACACCTTCGAACTGCTGCGCATCGGTGACGAGCTCTACCTCAAGGCCGACGCGGGCTTCTGGAAGGACGACAAGGCCGACGACGGGAGCGACCAGGCCGCCGAGAAGCTCGAAGGCAAGTACGTCAAGGTTCCCGAGGACGACCCGACCTACCGGCAGATGCGCGGATTCACGGAGAAGGAGACCCTCCTCGACGGGGTGCTCGCACTCCACGGGAAGATCAACAAGGGTGACCGGGACACGGTCGGCGGGGTGCGCACCGTGCAGATCATGGGGGGAAAGGGTGAGGGGGGTGCGCTGGACGTCTCCCTGGAGGGCGCTCCGTATCCCCTGCGCGTGGCCCGTGGCGGGGGCGGAGGCACCGTCACCTTCGCCGACTGGGGCGAGGCATTCCCGCTCGAGGCACCGGCCGAGGGCGACACCGTCGACTACGGCGGGGAGCTGCCCAAGTCCTCCGCCTGACGCGATCGGCCTGCCGTCCGCGTCCTGTGCGAAGGAGGCCGTTCAGCGCTTTCCACGGCGCTTCAGGAGCAGGCGCGGGAGTGCGGCGGGGGCGGTCCGCTGCGTGGTCGCCCCGGTGGGCAGCGGCCGTGCCGCCAGTGCGGTGTCCGGAAGGTCGGTGCTGGACGCCCCGGGCGTGAGCCGAAGGACACGGCACTCACGTGCCCAGCGTTCCGTCAGCCGGTCGGCGTCCGGTGCGTTCAGCCGCTTGCCCCTGAGCTCGCCGACCGCCGCCTCCCACTCCTCGGAGTGCGGCTCCAGCACCGCCACGGCGGCGGTCCAGGCCACGAGCCTGCCCCCCTTGTCCTTGCTGCGTACGGTCACCTCGGCGGCGGCACCGGTGTCCAGCCCGGCGGGGAGCGGCTGCTCCCCGGGGCCGTCCCCGACGAGCAGGGCGGCGCCCTCGTGCCACACGTGCCACAACGCCCGGGAGGGGCCGGTGGCCCGCACCCAGATCAGGCCGGACTTCTTGGTGGCCTCCTCGACGAGAGCCCGGGCAAGCAACACGTCAGCAGCAGTCATGCCCGAACTCTAGTGGCCGAGGGGTTCGGATCAGAGCCAGCCGTTGCGCTTGAGGGTGCGGTGGATGGAGAAGCAGACGACGCCGATGAGTGCCAGCACCATCGGATAGCCGTAGGTCCACCGCAGTTCGGGCATGTGCTCGAAGTTCATGCCGTAGACCCCGCAGATCATCGTCGGTACGGCGATGATGGCCGCCCAGGAGGTGATCTTGCGCATGTCCTCGTTCTGGGTGACGGTCGCCTGCGCCAGGTTGGCCTGGAGGATCGAGTTGAGCAGCTCGTCGAAGCCGATGACCTCCTCGTGCACCCGGGCCAGGTGGTCGGCCACGTCGCGGAAGTACTTCTGGATGTCGGGGTCGATGAGCCGCATCGGGCGCTCGCTCAGCAGCTGCATCGGCCGCAGCAGCGGCGACACGGCGCGCTTGAACTCCAGGACCTCGCGCTTGAGCTGGTAGATCCGGCCCGCGTCCGAACCGCGGGGCGTGCCCTTGGCCGGGGTGGAGAAGACGTCGATCTCCACCTCGTCGATGTCGTCCTGCACCGAGGCCGCCACCGCGATGTAGCCGTCGACGACGTGGTCGGCGATGGAGTGCAGCACGGCGGAAGGCCCTTTGGCGAGCAGCTCGGGATCCTCCTGGAGGCGGTGGCGCAGGGCGCGCAGCGAACCCTGCCCGCCGTGCCGGACGGTGATCACGAAGTCCCGCCCGGTGAAGCACATCACCTCGCCGGTCTCGACGACCTCGCTGGTGGCGGTCAGTTCGGCGTGCTCGACGTAGTGGATCGTCTTGAAGACGGTGAACAGCGTGTCGTCGTACCGCTCCAGCTTGGGCCGCTGGTGGGCGTGGACCGCGTCCTCGACGGCGAGCGGGTGGAGGCCGAACTCCCGGGCGATACCGGCGAACTCCTCCTCGGTCGGCTCGTGCAGGCCGATCCAGGCGAAGCCGCCCTCCTCCCGCACTCTCAGCATCGCCTCCCGCGGTGTCTGGCAGGAGGCGTCGGCGAGCCGGCGCCCGTCCCGGTAGACCGCGCAGTCGACGACGGCGCTGGAGGCCGAGGGGTCACGCGTGGCGTCGTAGCTGTTGTACGGGGTGTTGCTCTTGCGCAGGGACGGGCGCACTGCGGCGCGCAGGTCACGGATCATCGACATGGCTGGCTCCTCTTCACGGAGGGCCGTCGGCGGGGGGCGTGGAACAGCCCGGAATGGGGACGTGCGCTCACGTCCGCAAAGCGGGCGGCACCGCGCGGGCACGATGACGGCGTTCGCTACAGACAGGCAAAAAACGAGGGCTCTTCCGGTGCGCGAACTGCCGTGGTGACGTCCGGGAAGGCGTCAGATCACAGAAGGAAGGCGTCGAGCGGAAGGGCGGTCGGTACTGCACGGTCGACTTGGATCCACCGCGGCCCCACCTCCTCCGGCCGGTCCCCCGTAGGGGATCACGTGTTGTCAGGACTGAGAGCGACGCTTCTGCGTGCTGTCCCGACCGACGCCTCAGGCTATCAGCCGGGTGAAGACCCAATCCCGTCCTTTGCCCGTTCCGGACGCGTTCTATGCTCGCGGCATGGGAGAAATTCTTGATCTGGTCGAAGCCAGGCTCCGTACGGCGCTGGGCGAGCCGGACGCGCGTGCGGAGGTGACATTCCTCGGCACGGACCGCATCGAGGTGCTCCGCTTCGTCGACGGAGATGTGGTGCGCTACGCCACGCTCGGGATGTCCGACCGGCCGATGGCCGACCCGACCTCGCCCCTCGCCGACCCGGTGAAGGGCCCGCGTGCCGAGCTGGTCCTGTCCGTGCGGATGGGCCTCGCCGACACCGACCAGGTGCTGCGGCCCCTCGCGGTGCTGGCGGCCTCCCCGCAGGTCGAGGGGCTGATCGTGGCCCCCGGGGCCTCGCTGGACATCGGGGAGCCGCTGTGGGCCGGGGCCCCCTTCAGCTCCGTCCTGGTCGCCGAGCCGGGCGGCCTGGTCGAGGACCTGGCGCTCGACGCCCCGATGGACCCGGTGCGCTTCCTCCCGCTGCTGCCGATGACGCACAACGAGGCCGCGTGGAAGCGGGTCAAGGGCGCCGAGGAGCTCCAGGAACGCTGGCTCTCGCAGGGGACGGACCTGCGGGATCCGCTGCGTGCGTCCGTGCCGCTGGACTGACGCTCCGGGCACGGGGCCTCGGCGCGTGGAGCGCAGAACAAATTAGACCGCTAATAAATGCAAGATGCATCTATATTCTCCGGCCGGAGCCGCGCTGCGGACGGGTGATCGTCCTTGACGCGGGGACGACCGGAGAGGACCGTTGGGCGCTATGAGGGGCGAACCCAGTTGCCCGAAGTGCGGTGGCCGGGTCAGGGCGCCCGGTCTTTTCGCCGATGCCTGGCAGTGCTCCGCGCACGGCCAGGTGAACCCGATGCAGCCGGTGGTCCCGCCCAGCGTCGAGGCGCTGGGTGTCGTGGTGCACCGGGCCCAGGTGCCCGTGTGGATGCCCTGGCCGCTTCCGGTCGGCTGGCTTTTCACGGGCGCGGCGTACGCGGGCGACGACCGCAGCGGCGGCCGGGCCACCGTCGTCGCGTGTTCGGGCCCCGGGCCACTCGGAGGCATGGGGGAGCTGCTGCTCGTCGCCGAGGAGCTCGGCGTCGGGCTCGGCGCGCGCTACGCCGGCATCGAGGGCCCCGACCCCGGCTCGGGCCTGCGCGTCGACGCGGCGCCGGATTCCAAGGTGCTCGCGGCGGGACGCCCCACCGCCCTGTGGCACGTCAAGGACGCCCCCGCCGACCGCGCGGTCTTCGCGGGTGAGGCGCGCGGCCTGTGGCTCTGGGCGATCGTGTGGCCCGAGCAGTCGGGGCTCATGATGTACGACGAACTGGTGCTGACCGACCTGCGCGACGCGGGCGGCGAGGTGGACCTCCTGCCGTGCGGGGCGCTCACCCCCCGGCTGATCGCACCGCCCTGACCGGGCCGCGCCGCCGGGAGGGGGCCGAAAGGGTGACGCCCGGCGGTTACCCTTGAGCGTCCCCTGTCCGCCCACCAGCACCGGAGTACACGTCGTGCGCATCGATCTGCACACCCACTCCACCGCTTCGGACGGCACGGACACCCCCGCCGAGCTGGTGGCCAACGCCGCCGCGGCGGGCCTCGACGTCGTCGCCCTGACCGATCACGACACGGTCGCAGGCCACGCCGAGGCGGCGGCCGCCCTCCCCGAGGGGCTCACGCTCGTCACCGGCGCCGAACTCTCCTGCCGCGTCGACGGCATCGGCCTGCACATGCTGGCCTACCTCTTCGACCCCTCCGAGCCCGAACTGGCCCGCGAGCGCGAGCTCGTCCGGGACGACCGGGTGCCACGGGCGCAGGCCATGGTGGGCAGGCTCCGGGAGCTGGGGGTTCCGATCACCTGGGAGCAGGTCGCGCGCATCGCCGGGGAAGGCTCCGTCGGCCGTCCGCACGTCGCGACCGCGCTCGTGGAGCTGGGGGTCGTGGACACGGTCTCCGACGCCTTCACCTCGGCCTGGCTCGGCAACGGCGGACGCGCGTACGCCGACAAGCACGAACTCGACCCGTTCGACGCGATCCGGTTGGTCAAGGCGGCGGGCGGCGTCACCGTCCTCGCCCACCCGCTCGCCGTCAAGCGCGGCGCGGTGGTCCCCGAAGCCGTGTTCGAGAAGCTGGCCGTCGCCGGACTCGACGGCATCGAGGTCGACCACATGGACCACGACGAGGCCACGAAGGCCCGGCTGCGGGGGCTCGCCGCCGAGCTGGGTCTGCTGCCCACCGGGTCAAGCGACTACCACGGCAGCCGGAAGACCGTCCGGCTCGGGGAGTACACCACCGACCCCGAGATCTACGGCGAGATCACCCGGCGCGCCACGGGAGCGTTCCCCGTGCCGGGCGCCGGCGGGCCGCTCCCCGCGTAACGGAGCTCTTTCCCTCCTCCCCCTCTTCCTTCGCGCGCCCTCGCGCGTCCCGGTGCCGCCGTGACGCACCGGTGCGCGCACCCTCCTGTTCGGCCCGTACTTCTCTCGCAAGGCTCACCGTGTTCGACATCGCTGTCTTCGGATCCCTCTTCCTCACCCTCTTCGTGATCATGGATCCACCCGGAATCACCCCGATCTTCCTGGCCCTCACCGCGGGCCGCCCCGCAAAGGTGCAGCGCAGGATGGCTCTGCAGGCCGTCACCGTCGCCTTCGGCGTGATCGCCGTCTTCGGCCTGCTCGGCCAGCAGATCCTCGACTACCTGCACGTCTCCGTGCCCGCACTGATGATCGCGGGCGGGCTGCTCCTGCTGCTCATCGCGCTGGACCTGCTCACCGGCAAGACGGACGAGCCGACGCAGACCAAGGACGTCAACGTGGCACTCGTGCCGCTCGGCATGCCGCTGCTCGCCGGGCCCGGCGCGATCGTCTCGGTGATCCTCGCGGTGCAGAACGCCGACGGGGCGGCCGGCCGGATCTCGGTCTGGTCGGCGATCGTGGCGATGCACGTCGTGCTCTGGGTGACCATGCGGTACTCGCTGCTGATCATCCGCGTGATCAAGGACGGCGGAGTGGTCCTGGTGACCCGCCTCGCGGGCATGATGCTCTCGGCCATCGCCGTACAGCAGATCATCAACGGCGTCACCCAGGTCGTCCAGAACTCCTGAGAGCCGAAGGGTCCGGACACCACAGCGCCCCCGCACGGATCTTCCGCGCGGGGGCGCCTCGTCGTCATCTCTTCATGCGCTCGTACTCAGCGACTCGAAGCGGGAAAAGGTGTTACGAAGCCGACGTGTCGGCCGGCCGGATGTAGATGCGCTGGCCTATTGCCGCGGCCTGCTGCACGATCCGGTTGACGGAGGCGGCGTCCACAACGGTGCTGTCCACGGCGGTACCGTCGACATCGTCGAGTCGCATGATCTCGAAGCGCATAAGGCTTCCCTTCGTCTGATCCTCCTGCTGGAGAACTACTGGTCGGACGGGCCTGCCGTCCACAAGGATGGGAGCGCAAGGCATGTGTGTCTCGCGCTCCTCATGGGGGTACAACGACTTGCCTACTGCAAACATTCCCTACGCTAAGGAAATTTTTTGGATGTCTAAGTACCCGTCGGTAATCATGCATACGCGGACGATGAGGCCCGCATGAGTCACGAGGACACGCGGACGGACGAGGAGCCGGGCATCCGCGAGCAGCTGGACCGCACCAACGAGCTGCTCCAGCGCGTACTCGCCGAGGTGTCGAAGACCCCTTCCACCCACGCGATCTTCGTGGACGCGGGCTACGTCTACGCGGCCGCCGGACTGCTCGTCACCGGAACCGAGGACCGCCGGTCCTTCGACCTGGACGCGGAGGGGCTGATCGAGGCGTTCATCGACAAGGCCCGCACGATCTTCGCGGACAGCAGGCTGCTCCGCGTGTACTGGTACGACGGAGCCAGACGCCGGATCCACACCGTCGAGCAGCAGTCCATCGCCGAACTCCCCGACGTCAAGGTCAGGCTCGGCAACCTCAACGCCAACAACCAGCAGAAGGGCGTCGACTCACTCATCCGCACCGACCTCGAGTCGCTCGCCCGGCACCGTGCCATCAGCGACGCGGCACTCGTCGGCGGCGACGAGGACCTGGTCTCGGCCGTCGAGGCCGCCCAGGGGTACGGCGCCCGTGTCCACCTCTGGGGCATCGAGGCGGGCGAAGGCCGCAACCAGGCCGAGCCGTTGCTCTGGGAGGTCGACAGCCAGCGCACCTTCGACCTCGACTTCTGCCGTCCGTACGTGACCCGGCGCTCCGTCACGATGTACGAGGACGACAGTCCGGCCCCCGCGCGCGAGGACGTCCGTTTCGTCGGCGCGCAGATCGCCGCCGGCTGGCTCTCCTCGCGTGGCCGCGACGCCCTCGCGGACCTGCTGCCCGGACACCCCTACCTGCCGGGCTCCGTCGACCAGGACCTGCTCGTCGAGGCCGAACGGCTCCTCCAGCACTCGCTGCGCGGCCACGCGCACCTGCGCCGGGCGCTGCGCGACGGCTTCTGGCAGCACCTACAGGCGCAGTACTGACACCGGGCCCGCGCCGAGGGCCGGAGCGGCGCGGGCCGTCGGTGCGGACCCACTCATCGACCGGGGCCGCCGAGCGCGAACAGCAGGGCACGGGAGGGCGCGGACGGTGCGGGGTACCGGGCGCCGGGCGTTCCACCGGACCTCCGCGACGGACCGCGCCCCCTCTTCGCCGTGCCGCCGGGCATCCCCTGCCCCTCGACGGCAGGGAGGGCCGGAGGACGGGTCAGAGGCTCTTCCAGAACGACACCAGCGCCGCCGCCGTCTCCAGCGGGCGGGCCGTGTTGGGGGAGTGCTCGGCCCCCTCGATCACGGTGCGGCGGGCGCCCAGTCGCTGCGCCATCCCGTCGAACAGCGGAACCGGCCACACGTCGTCGCGCTCGCCCGAGATCACATGCACGGGGAGGGCCAGCCCGGCCAGCTCGGCAACCCTGTCCGGCTCGGCCGACAGCTGTGCGCCGGTGGCGATCAGCTGCGCCGGGTTATGGAGCATCCAGCGCCGGCGCAGACCCTCGCCCTCCCCGGTGTCCGCGTCCTCCGGCGGGTCCATGGCACGCATCGCCTGCCAGACGTCGGCCATGCTCCAGCGGCCGAGCGCGTCCCCGAGCAGCTGGGCCTTCTTCTGCTGGTCCGTGCAGATCTCGGCGGGGCCGGACGACATCAGGGTCAGCGAACGGAACGGCGTGGCGTCCAGGAGAACCGCCGCGCGGGCGATCTGGCCGCCCAGGGAGTGCCCGAGAAGATGGACGCCCCCTGCCGGGGGAGCGTAGCCGAGAGCAGCGGCCTGAGCGAGTACGTCGCGGGCCAACTCGCCCTGCGCATAAGCCTCTTGCTCGTCCGGGCCCTCGGTCTCGTACTGCCCCCTGCCGTCCACCGCCAGGACACGGAAACCGGCCTCGGTGAGGGGTTCGAGCAGCGCGATGAAGTCCTCCTTGCTGCCGGTGTACCCCGGCAGGAGGAGCGCGGTGGAATGCGCGGCGGTACGCGGTACGGCGTCCAGCACGGCGAAGTCCCCGCGCTCGGTACGCAGCACACGGGCGCGGGCGCAGGGGGGCGGGGTGAAGGTGGGCGGCCGGCTCATGGGGCCGAGCGTATCGCCGGGTGCCGGGGCGTGCCCGGGCAGGCGTACGGCCCCGGCCCCCGCACAGGCGGGAACCGGGGCCGCAGGGAGAGCCGGATCAGCTCTCGGTCGTCTCGGCGGCGGCCGCCGCGCGGGAACGGCGCCTGCGCGGCTTGGCGGGGGCCGTCCCGCCGTCCGCCACGGCCTCGGTCACCGCGGCGGTCTCCGCCTTCTCGGCAGCCGTGGCGCGCGGGCGACGACGACGCGGCTTGGTCTCCGCTGCGTCCCCGGTGGTGACCGCGGTCTCGACCGCCACCTCGGTCTTCGGCTTGGTGGCGGCACGGGGCCTGCGGCGCTGCTTCGTCTCGGTGACGGGCTCCGACACCGGGGCGATCTGGAAGTCGACCTCGTCGGCCGGCTTCACGATCCGGGTGCGGCGGCGCGGCTTGGTGGCCACGGGCTCCGCGGCCGGTGCCGAGATGGCGACCGTCTGGAAGTCGACGACGGGCTCGGCCGCCGGGGCCGGTGCGACGGCCGACCGGGTGGCCGTCGCACGCGGAGCGCGACGGCGGCGCGGCTTCGCCTCGGCGGCCGGCTCGGCCTCGGGGGCGGGCGCGACGTCCGGGGTCTCGGCCACGGTCACCGGCGTCTCGGCCACGGCCACCGCGGCCTCCGCCACGGCCTCGGGGGCCGCGGCACGGGTCCGGCGCCGACGGCGCGGGGTGCGCGGCTCCGACGTGTCGTCACCGCTCGCCTCGACGGCGGGCGCGGGCACGGTGACGGCACCCTCGTCGAGGGCTCCACCGCCACGGGTACGACGACGCTGACGCGGGGTGCGCGGCGGACGCTCCTCGCTGGGGGCCGCGGCGGGCGCGGCGGACTTGCGGCCGCGGCCGCCCGTCTCGCCGAGGTCCTCGATCTCCTCCGCGCGCAGACCGGCACGGGTCCGCTCGGTGCGCGGCAGGACACCCTTGGTGCCGGCCGGGATGCCGAGGTCCTCGTAGAGGTGCGGGGACGTGGAGTAGGTCTCCGGCGGGTCCGGGAACTTCAGGTCCAGAGCCTTGTTGATCAGCTGCCAGCGCGGGATGTCGTCCCAGTCGACCAGCGTGATCGCGATGCCCTTGGCGCCCGCGCGGCCGGTACGGCCGATGCGGTGGAGGTAGGTCTTCTCGTCCTCCGGCGACTGGTAGTTGATGACATGGGTCACACCGCCGACGTCGATGCCGCGTGCGGCGACGTCGGTGCAGACGAGGACGTCCACCTTGCCGTTGCGGAAGGCACGCAGCGCCTGCTCGCGGGCGCCCTGGCCGAGGTCACCGTGGACCGCGCCGGACGCGAAGCCGCGCTTCTCGAGCTGCTCCGCGATGTCGGCCGCCGTCCGCTTCGTACGGCAGAAGATCATCGCCAGCCCGCGGCCCTCGGCCTGCAGGATGCGCGAGACCATCTCGGGCTTGTCCATGTTGTGCGCGCGGTAGACGTGCTGGACCGTGTTCTTGACGGTCGTGCCCTCGTCGTCGGGTGACGTGGCGTTGATGTGCGTCGGCTGCGACATGTAGCGGCGGGCGAGGCTGATGACGGCACCGGGCATGGTGGCCGAGAACAGCATCGTCTGGCGCTTCGGAGGCAGCATCGTGATGATGCGCTCGACGTCGGGCAGGAAGCCCAGGTCGAGCATCTCGTCGGCCTCGTCCAGGACGAGGGCGCGGATGTGCGACAGGTCGAGCTTGCGCTGGCCCGCCAGGTCGAGCAGCCGTCCCGGGGTGCCGACGATGATGTCGACGCCCTTCTTCAGGGCCTCGACCTGGGGCTCGTAGGCCCGGCCGCCGTAGATGGCGAGAACTCGGACGTTACGCACCTTGCCGGCGGTCAGCAGGTCGTTGGTGACCTGCTGACAGAGCTCGCGGGTGGGGACGACGATCAGGGCCTGCGGCGCGTCCGTCAGCTTCTCGGGCGCGGCGCGTCCCGCCTCGACGTCGGCGGGGACGGTCACGCGCTCGAGGAGCGGGAGACCGAAGCCGAGCGTCTTGCCGGTGCCGGTCTTGGCCTGGCCGATGACGTCGGAGCCGGAGAGCGCTACGGGGAGCGTCAGCTCCTGGATGGGGAAGGGGGACGTGATGCCGACCGCCTCGAGGGCTTCGGCCGTCTCGGTGAGGATTCCGAGGTCGCGGAACGTAGTCAGGGTGCTGCCTCTTCTGTGAGACGCGGCCCGAGGCGAACGCTGGGGGTCGTACCGTGCCGGGGTTGGTCATCCGGCCGTGGATGGGCCGGGTGGCGCGGGACCACTGCCGTCGCTCGAGCGCTCGTGCCGCTGAGGGGGCCCCTCATCTGCGGTCGTACGTGTCGTACGCCTCGCGTGGAGGGCTTTCGGGTCGGAGCCGATCGGGCCACCGACCGGGCATCCTCATTCAAGGTCGCGCTCCTGGCACAGCAAATGCTCAGTAAGCGCAATACCACTGTACCCCGGATTCGCGCATACGTGTTGGGCGAATTCATCGGAACGGTGTGATGTCTCCCGCTGACCGGGCCCTCGGGCCCTCCGTCGGGCGGGCTATTCTGCGCTTCATGGAGACGCCTGACAACGCCATTGAAGCATCCGACGCAGCGCCCGCACCGACCGGGATCGCGGCCCAGGACTGGGGCACCGCTTCCACCGACCCGCAGTACCGCGCCGCGGTCGTGGATCTGCTGGGCGCGCTCGCCTACGGGGAACTCGCGGCCTTCGAGCGGCTCGCCGAGGACGCCAAACTCGCGCCGACACTCGGTGACAAGGCGGCACTGGCGAGGATGGCGTCCGCGGAATTCCATCATTTCGAGAAGCTGACCGACCGGCTGAGCGCCATCGAGGAGCAGCCGACCGCGGCAATGGAGCCGTTCGCCAAGCCGCTGGACGACTTCCACCGCCAGACGGCCCCGTCGGACTGGCTGGAGGGCCTGGTCAAGGCGTACGTGGGCGATTCGATCGCCAGTGACTTCTACCGGGAGATCGCCGCGCGGCTCGACACGGACACACGCTCCCTCGTCCTGTCCGTGCTCGACGACACGGGCCACGGGAACTTCGCGGTCGAGAAGGTCCGGGCCGCCATCGAGGCGGAGCCCCGGGTCGGCGGCAGGCTCGCCCTGTGGGCGCGCAGGCTGATGGGGGAGGCGCTCTCGCAGGCGCAGCGCGTGGTCGCGGACCGCGACGCCCTGTCGACGATGCTGGTGGGCGGCGTGGCGGACGGCTTCGACCTGGCCGAGGTCGGTCGCATGTTCTCCCGGATCACAGAGGCGCACACCAAGCGCATGGCGGCGCTCGGCCTCGCCGCCTGACGAGCGCCCGGGCCCTACCGGGCCGCCGCCGACCGCACCGGTAGGCGGCCCCGCGGCCTGACCAACAGGGACAGGGCCACCGCCCCGACCAGCACAGCACCCGTGGGCGTCGCCAGGACGTGGCCGGAGCCCAGGGTCGAATGCGTCAGATACGCGCCGAACAGGGCACCCAGCCCACCCGAGACGAACACCACACGGGAGGACGGGAGGCGGTCGGACAGTGAGTGGAGCGCGACCCAGGAAAGGGCGAGTCCGAGCACGACGGAGCTGATGGATTCCCAGAACACAGGGTGTCACCTCGCTTGACGGCGTGGCGGTCGGTCGGTCCTAGCCGGTTCTACCCGTGGCCTGCGGACCACAACCCTTCCCGGCCCCGCTGAACCCCACCGAGGGGAAGATCGCGGGCAGATCCGTGGAAGAAACGGTGGAGGCCCGGCGGAAGATTCCGCCGGGCCTCCACCTGTGCTGCCGCGTCGCGCGGGCTACAGCGCGCCGAATCCCACCCGCCGGGTGCTGGGCTCGCCGATCTCCACGTACGCGATCCTGTCGGCCGGCACCAGGACCTTGCGGCCCTTGTCGTCCGTGAGGCTGAGCAGCTGTGCCTTGCCGCCGAGCGCCTCGCCGACCGCGCTCTCGACCTCTTCGGCGGAAAGCCCGCTCTCCAGAACGATCTCGCGGGGCGTGTGCTGCACCCCGATCTTGACCTCCACGGCTATGTCCCTCCGACGGTCCGTCTCTGCGCGGTGAACCGCGCCGTACGCAGCACACATTAGCCCGGTGAAGGGACGGACCACGGGTCGACCGGCAACGCCCGCAGCGAACATCGGCGCCGGAGCTCAGTGCTGATCGGTGCCGTGCAGCGGGAATCCCGCGATGCCGCGCCAGGCGAGCGAGGTCAGCAGTTGCACGGCGGACTCGCGCGGGATGCCGGACGGGCTGGAGAGCCAGTAGCGCGCGACGACCTGGGAGACACCGCCGAGGCCGACGGCGAGCAGCATCGATTCGTCCTTGGACAGGCCCGTGTCACCGGCGATGACGTCGGAGATGGCCTCCGCGCACTGCAGCGAGACGCGGTCGACCCTCTCGCGGACCGCCGGCTCGTTCGTGAGGTCGGACTCGAAGACCAGACGGAAGGCGCCGCCCTCGTCCTCCACGTACGCGAAGTAGGCGTCCATGGTCGCCTCGACGCGCAGCTTGTTGTCCGTGGTCGAGGCGAGCGCCGTACGGACCGCCTGGAGCAGGGACTCGCAGTGCTGGTCGAGGAGCGCGAGGTAGAGCTCCAGCTTGCCGGGGAAGTGCTGGTAGAGCACCGGCTTGCTGACGCCGGCCCGCTCGGCGATGTCGTCCATCGCCGCGGCGTGGTAGCCCTGGGCGACGAAGACCTCCTGCGCGGCGCCCAGCAGCTGATTGCGTCGGGCACGGCGGGGGAGCCGGGTGCCCCGTGGGCGCGCCGCCTCTGTTTGCTCGATGGCTGTCACGCCGCCTCCCAAATTCGTGATCGAACACAGTCGTACCGTGCACGCTGCGCCGTCGGGCCATCGTACTTTTGAGTAACCCGGGTGTGCGCGGTGCGGACAGAGAATTTCACGGACCGGACGGCTGCGATAGCCGCAAATGCACCGGTCCACGCCGCAAAGCGGTGCGATCTACCGGTAATCGTCCTCATCCTGTGTCACAACGCGGGCCTGCTCCGCCGCATCCGCCTCGTTCGCCGCACCGCGGTCGATGCCGGTGAGCGGTTCGTCGCGCTCCGGCCGGACGGCGGCCTGCTGCTCGGCGGTGTCGGCTTCGGGAGCTTCGGGGTCCGGTTCGTCGGGCTGGGGATCCTCGAAGGTCTCCGGGTCGCTCGGGTCGACCGTCATGATGGCTCCCTTCCTTCACTTGCAGCCTAGGAGCAACCCCCGAGGGGCGCTATGCGGCCTGTGACCGCGAACACATGAACCCCCGCGTGATCATCTCGTAACATTGCCGCATGTCTTCGACCGAGCTGCCCGGTATCCACGCCGCCGCTGCCGCGGTGGCGCCCACGGTGAGCGCCGTACGGGTCGCGGAGGGGGAGGAGCTGCGGTCCGTCGCGCTGGCCGGCCTCTCACTGAGCGTCCGTTCCCGTCCTGCGCTCACGACGGGGCCTGCTCCCGCTCTCTTCGTGCACGGACTGGGGGGCTCCTCGCAGAACTGGTCGGCGCTGATGCCGTTGCTGGCCGACACCCTCGACTGCGAGGCGGTCGACCTGCCCGGCTTCGGGGACTCCCCGCCGCCGGACGACGGCAACTACTCCGTCACCGGACACGCCCGGGCGGTGATCCGGCTGCTGGACGCCGGCGGGCGTGGGCCCGTTCACCTTTTCGGTAACTCTCTGGGCGGTGCCGTGGCCACCCGGGTCGCGGCCGCCAGGCCCGATCTGGTGCGCACACTGACGCTGATCTCCCCTGCCCTGCCCGAGATCCGGGTCCAGCGGCCCGCCGTACCGACCGCGATGCTCGCGCTTCCGGGTGTCGCCTCCCTGTTCGCCCGGCTCACCCGCGGGTGGACCGCGGAGCAGCGCACCCGCGGCGCCATGGCACTCTGTTACGGCGATCCGGCACGAATCTCCGACGAAGCCTTCCGTCACGCGGTGGCCGAGATGGAGCGACGACTGGAACTGCCGTACTTCTGGGACGCCATGACCCGCTCGGCACGGGGCATCGTCGATGCCTACACGCTGGGAGGACAGCAGGGGCTGTGGCGCCAGGCGGAGAGGGTGCTCGCACCGACCCTGCTCGTGTACGGCGGACGTGACCAGCTCGTCTCGTACCGGATGGCACGCAAGGCGTCCGCGGCCTTCCGCGACTCGCGCCTGCTGACACTGCCCGACGCCGGGCACGTGGCGATGATGGAGTACCCGGAGGCGGTCGCCCAGGCCTTCCGGGAACTGCTCGACGAACGCGGCGGGAGCTGATCCGGGGCGTGGGACGACATAGCCGAAAGGGCCCCGAGGCCACCCGGGGCGAGACCGGTGCCACTGCGGGCGCCGGTGTGGAGCGGGGTACCGGCCGACGCGGGCGGGACTCCGCCACACCGCCCCCGAGGGAGGGTCACAGCCCGTTCCGCGACGCACCGCAGGTGCGCGGCGGGCACCCCGAACAGCGTGAGCCGGGCGGTGGCTGGGGAACGGGGCCGCAGCCACCGCACGGCGGCCGCCCGTCTCCGTCGGGTCCGGGCGGCCAGGAGGTCTTCCGCGCCGGGCAGGCCGCGATGGCGCGGCAGCAGGCCGCGCAGCAGGCGGCCGGGCGGCGGACGGCCAAGCCGGAGACCGGCGGGGCCGCACTGGTACCGGGCCCGCGCAGGGAGTTCCTGGAGGCGTTCGACACCGCACCCGCGCGTCCCGAGCCGCCGGTCCCGCCCGAGGACGCGGTCCGCACCCCGTCGGTTCCCGACGGACCCGACGACGCGGACGACGGAGACGGGCGGGGGGCCAGGGGCGGGAAGGGGCGGACGTTCACCGGGATCGCGGCCGCCGCCGTGACGACGGTGCTCGCGGTCGTGGTGGCCGGGCAGGTGGCGCAGGACTCCGGCGGCGCGACGGACGGCCCGCGGTCCGCCGAAGCCGACCGGCAGGACTCCGGGGACGCCTCCCGCTCGCTGGACCGGTCCGCGCCCGAGGCGCAGCGGCAGGAGGGCAAGCCCCTGTCGTACGGGCAGAAGATGGCCTCCGCTTTCCCCTTGGCGCCCGACCTCAAGGCTTCCGGGAAGTTCGAGGCGGTGCCTGGACTGGCCAAGGCGCCGGGCAAGGGCCAGAAGCACCAATACCGGATCGACGTCGAGCAGGGCCTCGGGCTCGATTCCGCTCTCTTCGCCGACGCGGTGCAGAGGACGCTGAACGACGATCGCAGCTGGGCGCACAACGGTGCCATGACCTTCGAGCGGATCTCCTCCGGGGAACCCGACTTCGTGATCACTCTCGCGAGCCCGGGAACCACGGCCGTCTGGTGCGAGAAGTCCGGCCTGGACACGGCCGAGGACAACGTCTCCTGCGACTCGGCCGCCACCGACCGCGTGATGATCAACGCCTACCGCTGGGCGCAGGGTGCCTCGACCTTCGGGGCGGACAAGCTTCTGGCCTACCGTCAGATGCTGATCAACCACGAGGTGGGCCACCGGCTGGGGCACAACCACGTGAACTGCAGCACCCCTGGTGCCCCGGCGCCCGTGATGCAGCAGCAGACCAAGACCCTGGACCTGGACGGCGTCAAGTGCCGTCCCAACCCCTGGGTCTATCCGGGAAGTTGAGCAGGCCTGCGGCTGTCGTGTCCGTATGGCGGGACGGGCGTCTCATCTCGCGTTGACATCGGGAGAGGGGTCGTCCATATTTCTCCCCATGTCACGCAGCCCCGCATCCTCCGAGCGCGCCGCCCTTGAGCTGGCGCTGCTCGGCGTTGCCGGGCACTGCGTAGCCGACGTTCTCTGTCGCTGACGCCTGCTCGAGCGCGCGTCGACCCCCTGAAGAGCCCTTTCCGGCTCCTCGGCCCTCCTCTGCCGCGCCCGGGCGTACTCCGTCCGCAGGCGCGGCATTTCGGTCTCTCCGGTCCCCTCCCCTCACCTGGGCGGGACCTGCTGCGCCCGTGCGGACATGTCTCCTCCTCCTTGCCGCAGCACACCGAGAGGTCATCTTCCGATGAGTCAGCCGTCCGTCATATCGCGCCGTGTGGCAACCGCCGCCGCCGTCAGCCTCGCCCTGGTCGCCGGTCTCGCGGCCTGCGCAGGCCCCCGGAACAACGGCGACGGGGGCGACGGCGCCGGGTCCGGCGCCTCGGGCGAGCCGCGGAAGGGCGGCACCCTCACGGTCCTCAACAGCAACCCGCAGGAGGACTTCGACCCGGCGCGGCTCTACACCTCCGGAGGCGGCAACGTCCCCTCCCTGGTGTTCCGCACGCTCACCACCCGCAACCGCGAGGACGGCGCGGCAGGCGCCGAGGTCGTCCCCGACCTGGCCACCGACCTGGGTACGCCGAGCAGGAACGCCACCGTCTGGACGTACACCCTCAAGGACGGGCTGAAGTACGAGGACGGCACCGCCATCACCAGCGCGGACATCAAGTACGGCATCGAGCGGTCGTTCGCCGCCGAGCTGTCCGGCGGCGCGCCCTACCTGCGTGACTGGCTGATCGGCGGGGCCGACTACCAGGGCCCGTACAAGGACAAGAAGGGCCTCGACTCGATCGAGGTGCCGGACGAGAAGACCATCGTCTTCCACCTGAACAAGCCCGAGGGCGAATTCCCGTACCTCGCCACCCAGACCCAGACGACCCCGGTGCCGCAGGCCAAGGACACGGGCACCAAGTACGAGGCGCACCCGCTCTCCTCGGGGCCGTACAAGGTCGTCTCCAACGAGAACGACGGCGAGCGGCTGGTCCTGGAGCGCAACCCCCACTGGGCCGCGTCCACCGACGAGGAGCGCAAGGCCTACCCGGACAGGATCGACGTACGCTCCGGCCTGGACTCCGCGGTCATCAACCAGCGGCTCTCCGCCTCGCAGGGCGCCGACGCCGCCGCCGTCACCACCGACACCAACCTGGGGCCGGCCGAGCTCGCCAAGGTCTCCGGCGACAAGGGCCTCGCCGCCCGCGTCGGCACCGGCCACTTCGGCTACACCAACTACATCGCCTTCAACCCGAAGGTGAAGCCGTTCGACGACCCGAAGGTGCGCCAGGCGATCTCGTACGCCGTCGACCGCTCCTCGGTGATCAACGCGGCCGGCGGCTCCTCGCTCGCCGAACCGGCCACCACCTACCTCCCGAACCAGAAGTCCTTCGGCCACACGCCGTACGACCACTTCCCGGCGGGCAGGACGGGCAACGCCGCGAAGGCCAAGGAACTGCTGAAGGAAGCCGGGCACCCCGACGGCCTGACCGTCACCCTCACGCACTCCAACGACAAGGACTTCGAGACCAGCCCGGAGATCGCCACGGCGCTCCAGGCCGCCCTCAAGAAGGCCGGCATCACCGTCGAGCTCAAGGGACTGGAGAGCAACGACTACTCCGACACCATCCACAGCGCGTCCAAGGAGCCGGGCTTCTTCCTCGCGCACTGGGGCGCCGACTGGCCCTCCGGCGGCCCGTTCCTCGCACCGATCTTCGACGGCCGCCAGATCGTGAAGGACGGGGCCAACTTCAACACCGGCTTCCTGGACGACGCGTCGGTCAACAAGGAGATCGACGAGATCAACAAGCTCACCGACCTGGAGGCGGCCGCCACGCGCTGGGGCGCGCTCGACAAGAAGATCGGTGAGCGGGCGCTCACGGTGCCGCTGTTCCACCCGGTGTACAAGCGGCTCGTCGGCAAGGACGTCAAGAACGTGGTCATCAGTGACTGGACCGGCGTTCTCGACGTCTCCCAGGCCGCGGTCAAGTAACCATGTCGGAAGCACTTCTGGTCCAGGAAGCGGGAGCGGCGCCCCTCGCCGCCCCCGCCTCGGGGGCCCGGCAGTTCTGGCGGCGGCTGCGCGCACAGCGCGCGGCCACCGCCGCCGCGGCCGTGGTCCTCCTGCTCTTCCTGGCCGCGCTCGCCGCGCCGCTGCTCAGCGCGCTGGCCGGCCAGGACCCCAACACCTACCACCCCGACCTCGTCGACTCGGCGGCCGGCGGGGTCCCCATCGGTCCCTTCGGCGGTGTCGGCGCGGACCACTGGTTCGGCGTCGAACCGCAGACCGGCCGGGACCTGTTCGCCCGAGTCGTCCACGGGGCCCGGGTCTCGCTGGGCGTCGCCGTCGCGGCCACCCTCCTCCAGGTCACCATCGGAGTGGTGGTGGGGCTCGCCGCGGCCCTCGGGAACCGTTGGGTCGACCAGGTCCTCAGCCGGATCACCGACATCAACGTCGCCCTGCCGCTCATGGTCATCGCCCTGGGGCTGCTCGCCGTCGTACCGCCCTCGTTCCCCCGGCCAGTCCTGATCGCGCTGGTCATCGGCGGCATCAACTGGGCCGGGACGTCGAAGATCGTGCGGGCCCAGGCGCTCGCCCTGAAGTCACTCGACTTCGTCTCCGCGGCCCGGCTCAGCGGACGCGGGCGGTGGAGCATCGCCCGGCGCGAACTGCTGCCCTCGCTCGCCGCGCCCGTCATCACGTACGCCGCACTGCTCTTCCCCGTCAACGTCACCGTCGAAGCGGCCCTGTCCTTCCTCGGCGTCGGCATCAAACCGCCCACACCGTCCTGGGGACAGATGCTCACCGAGGCCGACACCTGGTACCAGTCGGCCCCCACCTATCTCCTGCTGCCGGCCGGGCTGCTCTTCGTCACCGTGCTCGCCCTGACCGTCCTCGGCGAGGGCGTGCGCACGGCACTCGATCCCAGGGCCGCCTCCCGGCTGCGGATCGGCACCGGACGCAGGGAGCGCAAGGAGCGCACGAAGGAGCAGACGTCGTGACCGGGTTCCTGCTGCGACGGCTCGGCGGAGCCGTCTTCGTACTCCTCTCCCTGACGGTCGTCCTGTACGCGGTCTTCTACGTGGCCCCTGGCGACGTCGCACAGATCGCCTGCGGTCCACGCTGCTCACCGGCCCAGGTCGCCCAGGTGACCGAGCAGCTCCGGCTCGACGACCCCGTGTACACGCAGTACTGGCACTTCCTCCAGGGCATCGTCGCGGGAAGGGACTTCTCCACCGGCACGGGCGTGGAGCACTGCTCCGCGCCCTGCCTCGGTGTCTCGTACCAGAGCGACCAGCAGGTCATGCGGCTCATCCTGGCCAAGCTGCCGGTGACCGGTTCGCTCGTCATCGGGGCGTTCCTCTGCTGGATCCTGCTCGGCGTCGGCACCGGAGTGCTGTCCGTCCGGCGGCGTGGCAGGATCACCGAGCGGGTCCTGACCTGGCTGACCCTGGCCGGCACGGCGACCCCGGTCTTCGTCATCGGACTGCTGCTCATCATCATCTTCTGCTCCACGCTGCAGTGGCTGCCGTCGCCGACCTACGTGCCGTTCACGGAGGACCCCGAACAGTGGGCCTGGGGGCTGCTGCTGCCCTGGGTGTCCCTGGCGCTCATCGAGTCCGCCAAGTACGCCCGCCTGACCAGGAGCTCCATGCTGGAGACACTGGCCGAGGACCACGTACGCACCTTTCGCGCGTACGGCGTCAGCGAGCGGGCCGTCATCGGGCGGCACGCGCTGCGCGGCGCGGTCGCACCCGTGATCGCGCTCAGCGCGCTCGACTTCGGCAGCATGTTCGGCGGCGCGGTCCTGACCGAGTCCCTCTTCGGGATCCCGGGAATCGGACGCGAACTCGTCCACGCCGTCAAGGTCGTCGACCTGCCGGTGGTCGTCGGCATGGTGCTGGTGACCGGCTTCTTCGTGGTGCTCGCCAATGCCGTCGCGGACATGCTGTACGCGCTGGCCGACCGACGGGTGGTCCTGTCATGACAACACCGCTGGTCCAGGTCGAGGACCTCACCATCGACTTCGGTGCCGTCCGCGCCGTGGACGGGCTCTCCTTCACGCTGGAGGCGGGCGCCGCCCTCGGTGTCGTCGGCGAATCCGGCTCCGGCAAGAGCGCGTCCGCCTCCGCGCTGCTCGGACTGCACCGGGGCACCGGCGCCCGGGTCACCGGGACCGTCCGGGTCGCCGGTACGGACGTGGGCGCCGCGGACGAGGCCGAACTGCGCGCGCTGCGGGGCGCGAAGGCGGCCATGGTCTTCCAGGACCCGCTGTCCTCGCTCGACCCGTACTACACGGTCGGCGACCAGATCGCCGAGGTGTACCGGGTGCACAACCGCGTCCCCCGCCGGGCGGCCCGGGCCCGGGCCGTCGAGGTCCTGGACCGGGTAGGCATTCCGGACGCGGGCCGCCGCGCCCGGTCCAGGCCGCACGAGTTCTCCGGCGGGATGCGTCAGCGTGCTCTCATCGCGATGGCCCTCGCCTGCGAGCCCCGGCTGATCGTGGCGGACGAGCCGACCACCGCCCTCGACGTCACCGTGCAGGCGCAGATCCTGGACCTGCTGCACGACCTGCGGCGGGAGACGGGCATGGGACTGCTGCTGGTCACCCACGACGTGGGTGTCGCCGCGGAGAGCGTCGACGACATCCTGGTGATGCAGCACGGCCGTGCGGTGGAGCGCGGAGCGGTCTCCGAGGTGCTGGGCGCGCCCCGGCAGACCTACACCCGGGAGCTCCTGGCCTCGGTACCCCGGCTCGACGAGAAACGGGCCGCTGTCCCCGGACCGAGGACCGCCACCCCCGACGCCGGACCGCTCCTCGAAGCGGTCGGGCTCCGGCGGGAGTTCGGCCGGGGCGCGAAACGGGTCACGGCCGTGGACGGGGTCTCGCTCACCGTCCGGGCCGGCGAGACCCTCGGGATCGTGGGGGAGAGCGGCAGCGGCAAGACGACGCTCGGGCGCATGCTCGTACGGCTGGAGGATCCCACCGCGGGCCGGTTGCGGTACGGGGGCGTGGAGATCGGGTCGCTCGGGGAGAGGGGCCTCCGTCCCTTCCGCCGCGAGCTCCAGATGGTCTTCCAGGACCCCGTCGCCTCGCTCAACCCACGGCGCTCGATCGGCGAGTCGGTGGCCGACCCGCTGCGTGCCGCCGGAGAGACCGACGAGACCCTGATCCGGGACCGCGTACGCGAACTCCTGGAGAGGGTCGGCCTCGACGCCGGCCGGTACGAGCGCTATCCGCACGAGTTCAGCGGCGGGCAGCGCCAGCGGATCGGAATCGCGCGGGTGCTCGCCGCCGAGCCGAAGCTGATCGTGTGCGACGAACCGGTCTCCGCGCTCGACGTCACGACCCAGGCCCAGGTGATCGCGCTCCTCGCCGAGCTGCAGCGCGAACTCGGCATCGGTCTCGTCTTCATCGCCCACGACCTGGCCGTCGTCAGGCAGGTCAGCGACCGGGTGGCGGTGATGCGGCACGGCCGGATCGTCGAGCAGGGCGCCGTGGACGAGGTCTACGGATCGCCGCAGGACCCGTACACGAAACAGCTCCTCGCCGCGGTCCCCACGCTCGATCCCGCTCACGCCGCCGCGCGCCGTGCGACCCGCTCGGAGCTGGCCGCAGCCTGACTGTGCGTGACCGAATGCCCGTCGGTCGCAACAGAACGCGACCGGAGCGGGAAAGTTACGCCGGTTCACCCCTTTCGGTGGTGCGACGGACAACAGTCCGTCGCACCACCCGTGTGTCCGCATACGGTCGTCCCGCCGCGAGTCGCCGAGCAACGGCGGCCGTCCACAAGGGAGATCGGGGGTGTGCTCGTGCGGATCGGACTCCTCACGGACGGTGGTTATCCGTATGCGACCGGTGAGTCCAGACTCTGGTGCGACCGTCTGGTGCGCGGACTCCCTCAGCACGAGTTCGACGTCTTCGCACTCAGCCGCTCCGCCGATCAGGAACAACGGGGCTGGGTCAGGCTCCCCGACCGGGTCGGACGTGTGCGGACGGCGCCGATGTGGACGCACGGGGTGGACGCCCGGCACACCGGCCGGCCCAGAGGTCTTACGGCCAGGATCGCCACCGGCCTCGGACGATCGTACGGACGGCGGGACCGACTGCGCTTCACCGCACACGTGAAGGCGCTCGTCGGCGCGGTCTGCGAGGGCGCGGCCGACGGCGCCGGGACGGCGGCCGGCCGTTTCGCGGACGGTCTCTACGGCCTCGCCGAACTGGCGCGGGAGCGCGGTGGACTGCACCGCGCACTGCTCGGTGAGACGACCGTACGCATCGTGGAGGGGGCCTGCCGGGCTCCCGGCACAGGCCGGACCGTCCACGGTGCCACCGTTCCCGACTACCTCGGCTTCGTGGCCGAACTGGACCGGGTCCTGCGTCCCCTCTCCCTCGACTGGTACGACGAGGACGGCCTCGGCGCGGTCGACCTCTGCCACGCGGCGTCAGGCGGAGCCGCTGCCCTGCCGGGACTGCTGGCCAAACGCTTCTTCGGTGTGCCGCTGCTGGTGACGGAGCACGGAGTGCCGCTGCGGGCCCACTACCTCGCGGCGCCCGAGGCCCCGCTGAGTGCGCCGGTGCGCGCCCTGCTCGCGAACCTTCACGGACTGCTCGCCTCCGAGGTGTACCGGCAGGCCGCGCTCATCACCCCCGGCAACACCCATGTCCGCCGCTGGCAGGAGCGGTTCGGCGCCGACCGGAGCAAGCTGCGCACGGTCTACCCGGGCATGGACGCGGAGCGGTTCGGAGCCGTGGGGGAGGGGGCCGACGAGGGTGGCCCCGGCACGCTGGTGTGGATCGGGCGGATCGAACCCGCCAAGGACCTGATCGCCCTGCTCCACGCGTTCGCCGAGGTGCGCAGGGCGCAGCCGGACGCCCGGCTGCGGATCTTCGGCGCACCGGTCCAGGCGGGCGAGGGCGACACCTACCGCGCCCACTGCAGGGCACTCGCCGCCCAGCTCTTCCCCGACGAGGCCGCGGACGCCCATGCCGTCGGCGACAACCCGGTCACCTTCGAGGAGATCGGCGGCCCCGAGGTGCCCGACCTCGCGGAGGCCTACGCCGCGGGCGGCGTCGTCGTGCTCTCCAGCGTCGTCGAGGGCTTTCCCATCAGCCTGGTCGAGGCGATGTTCTGCGGGCGGGCCACGGTCTCGACGGATGTGGGCGCCGTGGTCGAAGTCGTCGGCGGTACGGGTCTGGTCGTGCCCCCGCGCAATCCGCGGGCGCTCGCCGACGCCTGCGTCGCGCTCCTGCGCGACCCGGAGCGCCGTGCACGCCTGGGGGCGGCTGCGCGCGCCCGGGCACTCGAACTCTTCACGGTCGAACAGAACCTCGCCGCGTTCCGCGGCATCTACCTGGACCTCGTCGGGCACGCCCCCGCCCGATGGGCGACACCGGAGGACCCCCGCGACCCGGCCGGTCCGCCGCGCCCCTTCGCCACGCCCCCGGAGGCGCATGTGCTGGGGGCTCCACCCCTCGATCCGGTCGCGCCGGCATCCGCGGGCATCCCCGTTCGGGTGCCGACCTGGGCCATCGGCGTGGAGGGCGTGTGCGCGGGCGCACGCGGAGCCGGAGGCGGCGATGCGTGACGACACGAGCGGTCACGAACACGGAGGGACCCCGAGGGGCGGTCCGCCCGAGGCCCCGGACCCGGGCGCCGGGTGCGCGCCTGCGGGGTTGGGCACTGCCGCGGTCCGTTCCGGCGTACGGGCACCGGAGATCGGCTATCACCCCACCCGGAGACCGGCGGCGCGGCGCGGACCCGCGGACCCCGTGAAGGTGCTCATGCACCGGCACCGGGACCTCTGCGAGCGCGCCGTCGACCCCCTGGAGATCGCCGCCGGTCTGGAGGCGCACGGGCTCACCGACCGGACGGCCGCGCGCTACCGGCACCGTGACGTCTTCTCACTGGCGGAGGAGCTCTACGCCCGCGCCCCCGGCGTGGACAGGAGGGCACCCCGTGCCGCCGTGACGAAGCCGGACACGTGCAAGGACGTGCGGGCCGGCTGGACGCTCGCGGCGCTGCTGCCCGGAGCCGCCTGCCTCGCGACCGCCGGGGTGCTCAGGCTCACCGAGGGGGTGCTCGACGGAGAAGCCCGGTTCGCGGTGACCGCCGTCGGAACGCTGTTCGTGGTCCTCGGGCTCCGGCTCGCCCTGCGCGGCGGCCCGCTGCGCGTCCCCGACCCCGCCGGGGGCGTCACACCGTACGTCTGCTGGCTCCTCGGCTACGTCGTGTACGGCGACGACCTGCTCACCCAGGTCGTCAGCGGGGGCCCCGACGGCCACTGGACCGCCGCGCCCGCCCCGCTGCTCGGACTCCTGCCGGCCCTGGCCCCCGCGGCCTGGTGCGCCCACCTGTTCGCCGTACACGCGCGCCGCAGGCTCGCAGCGTCCCACGGTCTGTCCGACTTCGGCTCCGGCGTACGCCCCCTGCTCCTCGGTGTCGTCGCGCTCTTCCTGTGCGCGCTGACCGCGCTGCTCCTCCTCGCCGACCTCGGCCACCCCGGGCAGGGCGGAAGCCTCCTGGGCCCGGCCGCCCTCGGCGCCCTGCTCTTCGTGGCCCGCCTGCTGGCCGTACACGGCTTCCCTGAACCGGCCGCCACCGGACTCGCCGCCGCCTGCGCCGTCGAGGTGGCGGCCCCCTTCCTCGTCCTCGCCGGGCGGCTGCCCGGCCTGGGCCTCCTCGCCCGTCCCGTCGACGCCGTCGTCATGGCGGCAGGCCCCGGCGGCGTGGCCGTCCTCGCCTGCGGCATCGCCGCGGCAGTGCTGCTGCTGCACGCATCGGTCACCCTCACCCGGGCATCCGCCCACGCCTCGGCCTGACCGGGCCCCGCCCCACCCCGCGGAGCCGACGCCGCGGGTCTCCCGTACCACACACACCTTCCCCAAGGAGATACCGGACATGACCCCCCAATCCCCCGCACCGGCAGCCCACCGTCGGCACCGAGGGAGTGCGCGATGAGGGTTCTGCTGCTCGGAGCCAACGGATTCCTCGGCCGCTTCGTCGCCGACCGCCTGCTCGCCGACCCCGCCGTGCACCTCACGGCGCTCGGCCGCGGCGACGACGCCGACGTCCGCTTCGACCTCGCGGGCGGCAGCCCGGGAGCACTCACCCGCTTCCTGGACGCCGTCCACCCCGGTGTCGTCGTCAACTGTGCGGGAGCCACCCGTGGTGGCGCCCGCGACCTGACCCGCCACAACACCGTCGCCGTGGCCACCGTCTGCGAGGCCATGCGCCGGAGCGGCTGCAGTCCACGGCTCGTCCAGGTCGGCTGCGCCTCCGAATACGGGCCCTCGCAGCCCGGCTCCTCGACCGCCGAGGACGCGGTGCCCCGGCCGGGAGGCCCGTACGGCGTCAGCAAGCTCGCCGCCACCGAACTGGTCCTCGGTTCCGGTCTGGACGCGGTCGTGCTGCGGGTCTTCTCGCCGGTGGGGCCGGGCACCCCGGCCGGATCCCCGCTCGGCAGGCTGGCCGAGACCATGCGCCGGGCCATGCAGACCGGCGATCCCGAGCTCAAGCTCAGCGGCCTCGGGGTGCAGCGCGACTTCGTCGACGTGCGCGACGTGGCGCGCGCCGTCCACGCGGCCTCGCTCTCCGCCGCGCAGGGCGTCGTCAACATCGGCACCGGCAGGGCCGTGCGGCTGCGTGACGCGGCGGTGGTCCTCGCCAGGGTCGCCGGATACGCGGGCGCACTCCACGAGCTCGACACGCCCCCCGGACGGCTCCCCATCGGTGCCCCCCGGGTCTCCGCCGAATCGGCGACGGAGCACCTCGTGGCGACACCGTCCCCGTACCCCGACGGCTGCGGGGCCTGGCAGCAGGCCGACGTGCGCACCGCCAGGGACCGGCTCGGCTGGCGCCCCCGCATCAACCTGGAGGAGTCCCTCGCGGACATCTGGATGGAGGCGGCGTGCCGTATCTGACCAGCACCGGCTCCACCCTGCGGACCGGGGGCGCCGAACAGCTCGGCGTAGGCGTGCCCGGTTACGCCCACCCGCTGCTCGCGCCCGCCGAATGGGCCGGACTCAACCGGCCCGGCACGCCGCTGCACTGGGCCGTCCTCAACATCGACGACGGGCCGGGCGCCCGCCCCGACCCGCACTGCCTGGAGGCCGCCGGCCGACTGCGCAACGCCCGCGAGCGGGCACTGCACGGGGAGGCCCCCGAGGACGCCGTCCGCGCCTCGGGCGGCAGACTGCTGGGCCACATCGACCTGGCCTTCGGCGGCCGTCCCTTCGACGAGCTGGTCGCCGACGCCCGGTCCTACCTCGACTGGTACCGCGTCGGCGGCTTCTACCTGGACCACTGCCCGTCCGGACGCGACGGGCTCCAGGCGGCCCGTCGGCTGACCAGCACCCTCTACGCGCTGCTCGCCGACAGCGACAGCGCGGACCGGGAGGGTGGGCGGCTGGTCCTGGGCCACGGCACCCACCCGCACCCGGGCTACGCCGAGGCCGCCGACCAGCTGGTCACCTTCCGGGGACACTGGACGGACTACCGCTGGTCGCAGGTGGCCGAGTGGACCGCCGCGTACGAACCGGGACGCTTCGCGCACTTCGTCCACGGGGTCCCGCGCACCCACCTGGAGGAGGCCATGCGCATCGCCCGCTGGCAGGGCGCGGGCACGATCTTCTTCACGGACCGGGACGGCACGAACGGGCAAACCGACCCATTTGCGGCACTGCCCAGCTACTGGGACGAATTCGTCTCGCGGATCGGACCCGGTATCTCGGAATGAGGAGCGGCGTGGCAGTGTTACGGGAGAACAACCGTACGTAGATGAAGTACGTAGAAACCGACCACCTGCATTGTTGAGGTTCCTGTGTCGCTGCCACCCCTGGTCGAGCCGGCTGCCGAGCTCACCGTCGATGAGGTCCGCAGGTACTCCCGCCACCTGATCATCCCGGATGTCGGGATGGACGGTCAGAAGCGGCTGAAGAACGCGAAGGTGCTCTGTGTCGGCGCCGGCGGCCTCGGCTCGCCGGCCCTGATGTACATGGCCGCGGCCGGCGTGGGCACGCTCGGCATCGTGGAGTTCGACGAGGTCGACGAGTCGAACCTGCAGCGCCAGGTCATCCACAGCCAGGCCGACATCGGCAAGTCCAAGGCCCTGTCGGCCAAGGAGACCGTGCAGGGGATCAACCCCCTGGTGAACGTGGTCCTTCACGAGGAGCGGCTCGAAGCCGACAACGTGATGGACATCTTCGCCCAGTACGACCTGATCGTGGACGGCACGGACAACTTCGCCACCCGCTATCTCGTCAACGACGCCGCGGTCCTGCTGAACAAGCCGTACGTCTGGGGCTCGATCTACCGCTTCGACGGCCAGGCGTCCGTCTTCTGGTCCGAGCACGGTCCCTGCTACCGCTGCCTCTACCCGGAGCCGCCGCCCCCCGGCATGGTTCCGTCCTGCGCCGAGGGCGGTGTCCTGGGCGTGCTCTGCGCGTCCATCGGCTCCATCCAGGTCAACGAGGCCATCAAGCTCCTCGCCGGTATCGGTGACCCGCTGGTCGGCCGTCTGATGATCTACGACGCGCTGGAGATGCAGTACCGCCAGGTCAAGGTCCGCAAGGACCCCGACTGCGCGGTCTGCGGCGAGAACCCCACCGTCACCGAGCTCATCGACTACGAGGCCTTCTGCGGCGTCGTGTCCGAGGAGGCCCAGGAGGCGGCGGCCGGTTCCACGATCACTCCCAAGCAGCTCAAGGAGTGGATCGACGGCGACGAGAAGATCGAGATCATCGACGTCCGTGAGCCGAACGAGTACGAGATCGTCTCGATCCCGGGTTCCCGGCTGGTTCCGAAGAACGAGTTCCTGATGGGCACCGCCCTCCAGGACCTCCCCCAGGACAGGCGCATCGTCCTGAACTGCAAGACGGGCGTCCGCAGCGCCGAGGTCCTCGCGGTCCTCAAGTCGGCGGGCTTCGCCGACGCGGTGCACGTCGGTGGCGGGGTCATCGGCTGGGTCCACCAGATCGAGCCCGAGAAGCCGGTCTACTAGACCCGCGGCACAACGTACGAAGGGGCCGGTTCCGCCGCGGAGCCGGCCCCTTCGCGTACCCGGCGTCAGGAGCAGGTCCGTCCGTCGGCCGGGACCTCGCCCTTCAGGAAGTAGGCGTCGACGAGCGAGGTCACGCAGGCGCTCTCCCCGTAAGAGCCGTGCCCCTCACCCTTGTTGGTCAGCATGACGCCGACCCCCTCGCCCAGCTCGTCCGCCATCCGACGCGCACCCTCGTACGGCGTCGCCGGGTCGCCGGTCGTGCCGATGACCAGGATCGGGGCGGCGCCCGGGGCACTCGCCTCCGGGGTGTCGTGCTCGCCCTCCACCGGCCACCCCGCGCACCAGCCGGCCGTGTCCCAGGCCAGGAACGGGCCGAAGACCGGTGACAGTTCCCGGAATTCGGGGAGCAGCGCCCTGGCCTCGGCCGCCGTCGGCCGTGCTCTGGCGTCGGCGCAGGAGATCGCCCGCTGGGAGTGGCTCTGGGTGTCGTAGTGCCCGTCCTCGTCCCGGCCGTTGTACGAGTCGGCCAGCGCGAGCAGACGGTCGCCCCTGCCCGTCCTCTCGGCCTCGTCGAGGGCGGCCGTCAGGGTGGGCCAGCCGCTCTTCGAGTACAGGGGGGCCACGATGCCGGTGACGGCGAGCGATTCGTTGAGCTCCCGCCCGGAGGCGGTGGGCAGTGGGTCCTCGTCGATGCGCTCCAGCAGGTCCGCTATCCGCCGTGTGCCCGCCGCGGGGTCCTGGCCGCGGTCCTTCAGGTAGTTCTCCAGGGCCCGCTGGAAGCCCGTCGTCTGGTTGCGGGCGTGGCCCACCGAGTCCGCCGTCGGGTCGACCACGGCGTCCAGCACGACCCTTCCCACGGACTTCGGGAAGAGATGTGCGTAGGTCCCGCCGAGCTCCGTACCGTACGAGATGCCGAAGTACGACAGCTTCCGGTCGCCGAGCGCCCGGCGGATCTCCTCCATGTCCCGGGCGGCGTTCGCCGTGCCGACGTGGGGGAGCACCGCGCCGGAGTGGCGCTCGCAGCCGGCGCCGAAGTCGGTGCCGTCCGCGAGGAACGCCGCCTCCTCGGCCGCCGTGTCCGGGGTCATGTCGACCTCCCGGTGTGCCTTCTCCTGCTCCTCGTCGCCTCGGCAGCGGAACCCCGAACTGGCCGCGACCCCGCGCGGGTCGAAGCCCACCAGGTCGTAGCGGGTGTTGAGCTCCTCGTACGAAGCGGCTGCGCGCGGCAGGATGCCCACCCCCGAACCCCCGGGGCCGCCGAAGTTGAAGAGCATCGAACCGAGCCGCTCGCTCTTCTTCGTGGCCGGCTTACGGATCAGCGCGATGCCGATCCTCTCCCCGTCCGGCTTCGCGTGGTCCAGCGGTACGTCGACGGTGGCGCACCGCCAGCCCGGGCCGGGCGCGGTGCCGCCCTCCGGGGCGTCGCAGCGCTTCCAGTCGGTGGACGCCAGGTGTGAGGCCGACCCGTCCCGGGAGGTCCGCGGTGACGAGTCCCCCGACGACTGCGGCGGAGCCTGAGCGCCGTCGCACCCCGCCAGGACCGCCGCCGTCAGCAGGACCGCTCCGGCCTGAACCGCACCCCCGCGGGTGCGTCCACGTGCGCGCATGTGTGCGCTCCCCTCCCTGCCCGGAGGCTGCCGCCGGGGCGGCCCGGGTGCCGTTTCCCGGCCGTGCAACGAGTGGTCACCCGCAGACCGTTCCCGACTTCGGGACCTTCCCTTCGAGGAGGTAGCCGTCCACGGCCTTCTGCACGCAGCTGCTCCCGCTGTTGTACGCCCCGTGACCCTCGCCCTTGTACGTGAGCTCGATCCCGACCCCCTTGCCGAGCTCGGCGGCCATCGCCTTCGCGCCTGCGTACGGGGTCGCCGGGTCCCCGGTGTTGCCGATGACCAGGATCGGGGCGGAACCGGGGGCGCTGACGTCCGGGGTGTCCCGGGCGCCCGCTACGGGCCAGCCGGTGCACGACATCAGTCCCCATCCCAGGTACTCGCCGAAGACGGGGGAGGCCTCGCGGAACCGCGGGAGTGCCTTCCTGGTCTGTTCCAGGGTGAAACGCTGCTTGGAGTCCGCGCAGTTGATGGCGGCGTTCGCGGCGTTCGAGTTGTCGTAGTGCCCGTCCTCGGAACGGCCGTTCAGCGAGTCGGCGAGCGCCAGCAGCAGCCCGCCGTTGTCGCCGTCCGCCTCGTCGAGGCCCTGTTCGAGCAGCGGCCAGGTCTCCTTGGAGTAGAGGGCCGAGGCGATGCCGGTGGTGGCCTGGGTCTGCGTCAGCTCACGTTCGCCGAGTCCCGGGACGGGCTTCTCGTCGAGCCGGGCGAGGAGGCCGGCGATCCAGTCCTGGACCTCCTGCGCGGTCGCCCCCGGGAGCTTGCAGTCGTCGCGTTCCGCGCAGTCCGCCGTGAAGTTGTCCAGGGCGAGCTGGAAGCCCTCGGCCTGTCCGAGCGAGGACTTCAGGGTGTCCTCCGTCGGGTCGACGACCGCGTCCAGGACGGCCCGTCCGACGTTCTTCGGATACAGGTGGGCGTACACCCCGCCCAGCTCGGTGCCGTAGGAGATCCCGAAGTAGTGCAGCTTGTCGTCGCCGAGCACCTGACGCAGCAGATCCATGTCCCGGGCCGCGTTCGTGGTGCCGACGTAGGGCAGTTCGTCCCCGGAGTTCTTCTCGCAGTCCGCGATGTAGGACTTCTGGTCCTCGACGAACGCCTTCTCCTCCCCGGCGTCGTCCGGGGTGCCGTCCAGCTCGTAGCGGGCGTCGAGGGTTCGGTCGTCCGAGCACTCGATCCCCTCGCTGCGGCCCACCCCGCGCGGGTCGAAGCTGACCAGGTCGTAGCGGGTGCGGAGCGTGTCGTAGTCGCCGCCGAAGGACGGAAGCGTGGCGACCCCGGAGGCGCCCGGGCCGCCGAAGTTGAAGATCAGCGAACCGATCCGCCGGTCCTTGTCCCGGGCGGTGGCGCGGATCAGGGCCAGCTCGACGGTCCGTCCGCCGGGATCGGCGTAGTCGAGGGGGGCGTCCATGAAGGAGCACTCCCACGACGCCCCGCCCGGCAGGGGCGAGGGGGACGTGCCGCTGCCCTGGGCCTGGTTGGGGGCGGGACAGGGCTTCCAGTCGAGCTTCTGGGAGGACAGTTCCTCCGCCGTCGCGGTCGGGGCGGCCGTCGATGCGGACGAGGGCGTCGACCTGTCCGTGCCTCCGTCGTCACCGTCGTCCGAACAGGCGGCCAGCGGGAGCAGCACGGTGGCGGTGGCGGCGAGGGCGGCGGCACGCAGAGCGGGGGAGGTCCTCATGGACCCATCGTGCGGCGGGCCACGGGGGACCGCGCGGGGCGTCGTCCATGCGAGTGGCGCCGCCCCGCGCGTACGTTCTAGAGCTCGCCCTTGCGGGTCAGCAGGTTGAAGCAGATCCAGCCGGGGAGCACCGGAAGCCAGAGCGTCATCACGCGGTAGAGCAGCACGGACGGCACGGCGGCCTCCGACGGCAGGCCCACCGCGATCAGACCCAGGGTCAGCGCACCGTCGACCGCGCCGATGCCACCCGGGGTGGGGGCCGCGGACCCGAGGGCGTTGCCCGCGAGGAAGACAACCGCGATGCTGGCGTAGCTGAGCTCGGGGACGCCCGGACCGCTGAAGGCGCGGATCGACGCGTCGAGGCACATGACGAACAGTCCGGTCAGCAGCAGCATGCCGCCGATACCGGTGACCAGCTTCTGCGGACGCTGCACCACGTCGAGCATGCGGGGCACCACGCCGGCGAACAGCGACCGCACCCGGGTGACGACGAACTTCCGCAGGAACGGGATCGCGGTCACCACCAGCACGAGAACGGCGACCGTGAGCAGGCCCGCGATGACGGTCCTCGACGGGGTGAGCGAGTCCGGGGTCTTCTCCGTGCCGGTCAGGTACCCGAACAGGGCGAGCAGCAGGATGTGGCAGCCGAGACCGAACAGCTGGGACGCGCCCACGCTCGCGACGGCCAGCCCCGGGCGCACCCCGGCGCGTTGCAGGAAGCGTGTGTTCAGCGCCACGCCGCCGATCGCAGCGGGGGCCACGATCTTCACGAACGACCCGGCGACCTGCGCCAGCACGGTCTTCCCGAACGCCACCCGCTCGGGCACGAAGCCGAGCAGGCTCATGGCCGCGGCGACGTAGCTCAGGGCCGAGAAGCCCAGCGCCGCCGCCACCCAGCCCCACTCCGCCTGTTCCACGACCGTGCTGAAGTCGGCCCTGGTGATCTGGGAGATCAGGTAGTAGGCGGCGATCGCACCCGCGATGAAGCTCAGGAGGGTGCGCGGCTTGATGCGCTCCAGGCGGACCGGCTCGACCGGCGCCTGCGGCCTGATCAGCAGCACCTGGCGGCGGATCTGGGCCAGCATGTCCTCCTCGCGGGCCCCTTCCATGGCATCGTCGATCGCCCGCTTCTCGGCCTGCTTCTCCGTGCGCAGGGACTTGCGGGCGGCCTTGCGGTCGTTGGAAGCCGCCGCGTCGTGCTCCTCGGCCTTCGCCTCCTTGGCCGCGTGCGATGCCTCCAGCACCGCCTCGCGCTCGCGCTGCGAACGCTCCCGGGCGAGTCTGCGGAGCGTCGCCCGGGTGGGGCGGCTCAGCGCGATCGGCTGGAGCAGCGGCAGGCAGTCGGCGACGGCGTCCGGCCCGAGCACGGCGAGTGCCCCGGCGACGGCCCGTTCGGCGCCCACCCGCAGGCCGGTGGTGGTGAGCAGCTGGGCGACGTCCATGCGGAGGATCAGGTCACCGGCCGCGATCTCGCCGCCCCGCAGGTCCGTGACGAACACCGTGCCGGAACGATCCACCAGGATGGCGTCGCCGGTGAGCCTGCGGTGCGCGATCCGCCGCGACTGGAGCGCCTGCACCTGGCGCCAGGCGCCGCGCACCAGGTCGTCGGTGATCTCCTCGTCCTCCATCGCGTCCAGCGAGCGCCCCCCGATGTGCTCGTACACGAGCATCACGGCGTCGGGTCCGAGCTCGGACGTGGCGATCAGCTTGGGCGCGTTGGCCCCGGCGGCGATCGCCGCGTACGCGAGGAGCGCCTCCTGCTCCAGGGCCTGGCGCAGCGACTGGATGGAGCGGCGCTGCGTGATGGTGCGCAGGGTGAGCCTGCGCCACACCCGGTAGAAGAAGCCCTGGGCCTGCTGTTCGCGGTCGACGACCGTCACGTCCAGCGGTGGCCCGTCCTCCAGGGTGACCAGATAGCGGCGTCCCTGGTCGCTCTGGTCGGTGTTGTCGGTGGCGTCCTCGGTGCGCATGGCGGCGACCGGCCGGAAGCCGACGTGGCGCAGACCTGCCATCAGGTGCTGGCCGGTCGGGCGGACGTTCGGCGAGCCGACCGCGTACAGCGTGCCGTACGCCACGGTCCAGCCGATCAGCACGGTGAGGACGATCGAGAACGGCGTGGTGTAACCGCCGACGAGCATCGCGAAGGCGTCCAGGAGCAGCACCACCCACAGCACGACCCGCCAGCGCGGCCTGCGGGCCATCCCGACCGCCGTCATGTAGGCGATGACGGGCGCGAGATATCCGTGCACGGGATCGGTGAGCGCGTCCCCCGGCTGAAGCTGGGTCAGCGCCTCCCTGATCGTCCCCGGCGCCGACCGGGCGACCCAGAGATCGGTGGCCAGGGTCACCCCGTGGGCCAGCACGGCCGCCAGCACCCCGTCCGCGATCCGCAGCCCGTCGCGCTTCACCAGGCGCTCGATCGCGAAGGCGACCGGCACGAGGAGCACGGCGATGCTGGACACGAGGCCGGCGAGCTTGATCAGCAGATCGGGGGCCTGGTCGGTGCCCTTGGAGATGTCGTTCTCGAGGCCCGTGGTGGTTCCCTGGGCGAAGGCGGCGATCGAGAACAGCAGGGCGATCGCGAGCACGCCGATGAGGAGCCGCAGCAGATCGGAGGGGCGGTGGACCCGGGCCGGAAGGAGGGGTTCGTCGCCCGAGACACGGTCGGTCAGGGCCGCGTCGGCCGACGCGAGGGTCGAGCCCGAGAGGGGCTCCGGGGAGGACCCGCGCGCCTCCTCCTCGGTGCCGGAGGCATCAGGGGTCACGGCATCAGGGGCGTCCGCACCGGGGGCGTCGGACGCCTCCGCGCGCGCCTCGGCATCAGAGGCGCCCGCCTTCGATGGCTGCACGCCCTGCTCCTTAACCTCTGGATCCTCTGACGAATCTTCGTGTTCCCGTATCACCGGCACCGCCCGCACGATGGTGGCACGGCCTGCAGACAGAGGGGGGCATCAGGGTGCATTGCGCGGGCGCGAAGGGCAACATACGCTGCTGCGCCCGCGGGCGCACGGTGTGTGACCAGGACGACACCGCGCACAACCGGTTGTCGGTGGCGTACGGCAGGATGGGACGGATGAGCGAAAACCGGACGAGCGGCTCTCCCGCCGGGGCGGCGCCCCCGAGCCCCGTGCCCGCCGAGCTGCCCGTCTACGCCGAGCGGGTCCTGGACGTGGCGGACCTGATCCCGCCCGGCCGCGTCATGACGTACGGCGATGTCGCGGAGTGGCTCGGCGACGGCGGGCCGAGGCAGGTCGGCCGCGTGATGGCCCTGTACGGCTCCGCGGTGCCCTGGTGGCGCGTGGTGCGCGCCGACGGAGCCCTGCTGCCGGGCCACGAGATACGGGCCCTCGGCCACTACCGCGAGGAGGGCACACCGCTGCGCGCCGCCCCGCGCGACGCGGACGGGCACGTTCCGCGCCTCGACATGAAGCGCGCCAGATGGGACGGCGTGGCCGGTGGTCCGGGCGACGAAACTCACAACTGACAGCTTCCGCCATCGTGCGCCGCCATGACAGGCGACGGGCCGGTGAACAGGGCGTACCGGCGCGTCGGTCGCCGGGTGTGACGGAGTACGCCGTCCACCGCCCGACGTCCGCCCTGCCGCTGGCGTAGCGTCGTCCGCACGCGGCATGCTCCGTTCCCCGTTCCTTCCGTCACGACGACCCGGCCCGTCCGCACCGGACCCCGGCACCGTCCGTACCGGCAGGCTCCACGACGGCAGCCGTCACACCCGGGCCGTCACCCCACGGCCGGCCACCGCAACAGACCGAGCACTCCCACCAGGACCGGCGACCCACGTGAGCTCCTCCTCGACCACCCGGAACAGCCCGTACCGTCAGACACGGCGGCGGGCTCCGGGCGCGTACCGGCTGGTGCGCACACCGCCCGGCTCGGTGGACCCTCCTCTCCTGGACGCACCGCAGCGCGCGGTGGTTGACCACCGGGACGGCCCGCTGCTGGTGCTCGCCGGCCCCGGTACGGGCAAGACCACGACGCTGGTCGAGGCAGTCGCGCAGCGCGTGGCCCGGGGTACCGACCCGGCCCGCATCCTCGTCCTCACCTTCAGCCGCAAGGCTGCGGTCGAACTGCGCGACAGGATGGCGGCCCGGCTCGGCGGCGCCCGGGGCCCGCAGGCCACCACCTTCCACTCGTACTGCTACGCCCTGGTCCGTGCCCACCAGGACGCCGACCTCTTCGCCGAACCGCTGCGCCTGCTCTCCGGACCCGAGCAGGACGTCACCGTCCGTGAACTCCTGGCCGGCCAGCTCGGTCTCGAACGTACGGGGCTGGCCCATGTCCGCTGGCCCGACGAGCTGCGCGCCTGCCTGACCACCCGGGGCTTCGCGGACGAGGTGCGCGCGGTGCTGGCCCGCAGCCGCGAACTGGGCCTCGGCCCGGACGCCCTGGCCGCGTTCGCCCGCCGTACGGGCCGCCCGGACTGGAGCGCCGCCGCCCAGTTCCTCGCCGAGTACCTGGACGTCCTCGACGCCCAGGGAGTCCTGGACTACGCGGAACTGGTCCACCGGGCGGTACTCCTCGCCGAGCGCCCCGAGGTGGCGGCGGAACTGGCCCGGAGCTACGACGCCGTACTCGTCGACGAGTACCAGGACACCGACCCCGCCCAGGTGCGGCTGCTGCACGCCCTGGCGGGGAACCCTCGAAGCGCCGCGCCGGGCAGCGGCGGCGGCCGCACACTCATCGCCTTCGGCGACCCCGACCAGTCGATCTACACCTTCCGGGGCGCCGATGTGAACGGCATCCTCGACTTCCCCGACACCTTCCGCCGTGCCGACGGCGCTCCCGCCCCCGTCGGGGTCCTCACGACCTCGCGCCGCTCCGGCGCACGTCTGCTCGCGGCCACGCGGCTGCTCACCCGCCGGATGCCGCTCACCCGCCTGCCCTCGGACAAGGTCCGCGCCCACCGTGAGCTGTCCGCCGTGCGCGGAGGCGGGCAGGTCGAGACGTACACCTATCCGACACCCTCCACCGAGCTGGACAACATCGCCGACCTGCTCCGGCGCGCGCACCTGGAGGACGGCGTGCCCTGGAGGGACATGGCGGTCCTCGTGCGCTCCGGCGGCCGTTCGATCCCGTCCGTGCGCCGGGCGCTCACCTCGGCCGGCGTCCCCCTGGAGATCGACGGCGACGATCTCCCTCTGCGCCACGAACCGGCGGTCGCCCCGCTCCTGACCGCACTGCGCACCGTCGCCACGGCGGCGCTGCGGCCCACTGCGCCGGAGGAAGAGCCGGAGGACGGCCCGGAGGACGGCCCGGAGGACAGGCCGGAGGACAGGCCGGCGGAGAGGGAAGAGACCGGGGCCGGCGCCCCCGGGACGACCGGCGGTAGCGAGGAGACCGGTATCCCCGGGACGACCGGCATTCCCGGGACGACCGGCGGTACGGAGGACCGGGCCGCCGGCGGGAGCGGCGGCGCGGCACCCGGTCTGCTGGACACCGAGACCGCCCTCGCCCTGCTCACCTCTCCCCTCGGGTCCATGGACGCCGCCGACCTGCGCCGTCTCGGCCGAGCCCTGCGTGACGAGGAGCGGGCCGCCGGGAACCGCGTACCGCCGCCGTCCGGGGATCTGCTCGCCCGGGCACTGGCCGAGCCCGAGCGTCTGGTCACGCACGACCCGGCGTACGCCCGCGGAGCCCAGCGCCTCGGCGCGCTCCTGCGCAGGACCCGTGAGCTCCTGGAGGGCGGCGGCACCGCCGAGGAGGCCCTGTGGATCCTCTGGAACGGCACCCCCTGGCCCGGCCGGCTGGAGCGGGCGGCACTGCGCGGCGGTGCGGGCGGCCGGAACGCCGACCGTGACCTCGACGCGGTATGCGCCCTCTTCGACACCGCGGCACGGGCCGAGGAGCGCACCGGCGGACGCGGCGCGCTCAACTTCCTGGAGGAGGTCGACGCCCAGGACATCGCCGCCGACACCCTGTCCCGGCGCGCCGTGCGCCCCGACGCCGTACGGCTGATGACCGCACACCGGTCCAAGGGCCTGGAATGGCGCCTGGTGGTGGTCGCCGGGGTGCAGGAGGGTCTCTGGCCCGACCTGCGCCGCCGGGGATCGCTCCTCGAGGCGGACCGCATCGGGCGGGACGGTCTGGCGGAACCGCTCACCCCGGGGGCGCTCCTGGCCGAGGAACGCCGCCTGTTCTACGTGGCCGCGACCCGGGCCCGTGAACGCCTGATCGTCACCGCCGTCAAGGCTCCCGCCGACGACGGCGACCAGCCCTCCCGCTTCCTGACCGAACTCGGGGTCGAGCCCCGTGACGTCACCGGCCGTCCCCGACGCCCGCTCGCGGTCGCCGCGCTCGTCGCCGAGCTCCGGGCCACGACCGTCGACCCCGCGGCCTCGGACGCCCTGCGCGACGCGGCCGCCCGCCGGCTCGCCCGGCTCGCGGCGCTCACCGACGACGAGGGACAGCCGCTCGTGCCGGCGGCCCACCCCCACCGCTGGTGGGGACTGAACGAACCGACCCGCTCCGAGGTCCCGCTGCGTGACCGGGACCGCCCCGTCGCACTCTCCGGGAGCGCGCTCGACCAGCTCGCCAACACCTGCGCCCTCCAGTGGTTCCTGGGCCGCGAGGTGAAGGCCGACGCCCCGGCGACGGCGGCCCAGGGCTTCGGCAACGTGGTCCACGTCCTCGCCGACGAGGTGGCCTCCGGACGCACCGCCGCAGACCTGGACGTCCTGATGGAACGCCTGGACTCCGTGTGGGACGGGCTGGTCTTCGACGCCCCCTGGAAATCGCAGCAGGAGAAGGGCCAGGCACGAGCCGCCCTGGAACGCTTCCTGCGCTGGCACGTCATGGACCGCGCGGGCCGCACCCCCACCGCCAGCGAGCACGACTTCGACGTGACCCTCGAAGCGGGCGAGTACGCGGTCCGTATCCGGGGCTCCATGGACCGGGTCGAACAGGACACCGAGGGCCGGGCGTACGTCGTCGACTTCAAGACCGGGAAGGGGGCGCCGACCAGGGACGAGGTGGCCTCCCACCCCCAGCTCGCCGTGTACCAGCTGGCGGTCAGGGAGGGCGCCGTGGACGAGGTCTTCGACGGCCGCCGTCCAGGCCCCGGTGGCGCGGAACTGGTCCAGCTGCGCCAGCCCGCCCCGAAGAAGGAGGGCGGCGACACCCTCCCCAAGGTGCAGGCGCAGGAGCCACTCTCCGGGGAGTGGGTCTCCGACCTGCTGGCGACGGCGGCCGGCCGCGTCCTGGACGAACGGTTCACCCCCACGACCGGCCAGCACTGCACCCACTGCACCTTCAAGGCGTCGTGCAGCGCACAGCCCGAAGGCCGCCAGATCATCGATTGACCGATCTGGCCGCGTCCGGGCGGGACGGCGTTGTCGGTGCGTCCGGTTAGCCTTTCCGGAGTGTCCTCCCCCATCACCGATCCCGAGCAGCTCAAGGAGCTCCTCGGGATCCCCTTCACCCCGGAGCAGACGGCCTGCATCACCGCGCCGCCCGCTCCGCAGGTGATCGTGGCCGGAGCCGGTTCGGGGAAGACCACGGTGATGGCCGCCCGGGTGGTGTGGCTGGTCGGGACCGGCCAGGTCGCCCCGGAACAGGTCCTGGGCCTCACCTTCACGAACAAGGCGGCCGGCGAGCTCGCCGAGCGGGTCCGCAAGGCCCTCGTCGCGGCCGGGGTCACCGACCCCGACGTCATCGACCCGGACAACCCCCCGGGCGAGCCCAGCATCTCCACGTACCACGCCTTCGCCGGCCGGCTCCTCACCGACCACGGCCTGCGGATCGGCCTCGAACCCACCACCCGGCTCCTCGCCGACGCCACCCGCTACCAGCTCGCCGCCCGGGTCCTGCGCGAGGCACCCGGCCCCTACCCGTCGCTGACCAGGTCCTTCCCCACCCTCGTCAGCGACCTGCTGGCTCTGGACGCCGAGCTCGCCGAGCACCTCGTACGCCCCGAGGATCTCGTCGAGCACGACACCGGACTCCTCCGGACCCTGGAGACGGCCCGGCTGACCAACGCGGAACTACGCAAGATCCCCGAGACCGCCGGGGCCCGCCGCGAACTCCTCGAACTGACCCGGCGCTACCGGGCGGCCAAGCGCAGCCGCGACCTCCTCGACTTCGGCGACCAGATCGCCCTCTCCGCCGAGCTCGCCCTCACCCGGCCCGAGGTCGGCACCATCCTGCGCGAGGAGTACCGGGTGGTCCTGCTCGACGAGTACCAGGACACCTCCGTGGCCCAGCGGCTGCTGCTGGCCGCACTCTTCGGCGGAGGGGGCGGGAGCGGCACGGCGGGCCACGCCGTCACCGCGGTCGGCGACCCCTGCCAGGCGATCTACGGCTGGCGCGGGGCCTCCGTGGCCAACCTCGACGACTTCCCGCACCACTTCCCGCACGCCGACGGCACACCGGCCACCCGCTACTCCCTCAGCGAGAACCGCCGCAGCGGAGGCCGGCTCCTCCACCTCGCCAACGGTCTCGCCGAACCCCTGCGCGCCATGCACGAGGGGGTCGAGGCGCTGCGTCCCGCCCCCGGAGCCGAGCGGGACGGCACGGTCCGGTGCGCACTGCTGCGCACCCACGCCGAGGAGATCGAATGGCTCGGCGACTCGCTGGCCCACCTGGTACGGACCGGTACGGCACCCGGGGAGATCGCCGTCCTGTGCCGTACCGCTGGAGACTTCCCCCTCATCCAGGCCGCCCTCGTCGCCCGGGACATCCCGGTCGAGGTCGTCGGCCTGTCCGGCCTGTTGCACCTACCCGAGGTCGCCGACCTCGTCGCCGTCTGCGAGGTCCTGCAGGACCCTGGGGCCAACGCCTCCCTGGTCCGGCTGCTCACCGGCCCCCGCTGGCGCATCGGACCGCGCGACCTCGCCCTCCTCGGACGCCGCGCCCGCCTCGTCGTCCACCGTTCCGCCCCCGGTGACGACGAAACCGACCCGGACCACCGGCTGGCCGAGGCCGTCGAGGGCATCGACCCGGCGGAGGTGATCTCGCTCGCGGACGCCCTCGACACCTTCCTGGAGTCCGGCGGCTCGGAGGACGACCAGCTGCCGTTCTCCGCCGAGGCCCGCGTCCGCTTCGCCCGTCTCGCCACCGAGCTCCGTGACCTGCGCCGTTCGCTGGCCGACCCCCTCATGGACGTACTGCACCGCGTCCTCGCGACCACCGGCCTGGAGGTGGAGCTCTCCGCGTCGCCGCACGCCCTGGCCGCACGCCGCCGGGAGACCCTCGCCAACTTCCTGGACGTCGCGGCCGGGTTCGCCGCCGTGGACGGGCAGGCGACCCTGCTCGCCTTCCTCGGCTTCCTGCGCACCGCCGCGCAGTACGAGAAGGGCCTGGACAACGCCCTGCCCGGGGGGGAGAACACCGTGAAGGTCCTCACCGCCCACAAGTCCAAGGGCCTGGAATGGGACGTCGTCGCCGTCCCCGGCCTCGTCGGCGGACAGTTCCCCAGCACCCGGTCCCGGGACTCGTGGACCTCCCAGCCCCAGGTCCTCCCGCACGCCCTGCGCGGCGACGCGGCCACGCTTCCCGCCCTGGACACCTTCGACGCCAAGGGCCTCAAGGCGTTCAAGGAGGAGATGACGAGCCATCAGCACACCGAGGAGCTCCGCCTCGGTTACGTCACCTTCACCCGCCCGCGCAGCCTGCTGCTCGGCTCCGGCCACTGGTGGGGCCCGTCCCAGAAGAAGCCCCGCGGCCCGTCCGTCTTCCTCGACGCGCTGTACGAACACTGCGCGGCCGGATACGGAGAGATCGAGGTCTGGGCGGACGAGCCCGAGGAGGACGAGGAGAACCCGGCGCTGCGGGAGACCGGCGCCGACCAGGCCTGGCCTCTCCCGCTCGACGACACCGCCATGGCCCGCCGCCGCGCCGCCCGGGACACGGTACTGGCGCACCTGGAGGCTCTGGTCGCCACGTCGGCGCCGGACCCGTACGACGTCGCGCACCCGGTCCCGCACGCCTCGCCGTACGACGAGGAGCCCGCGTACGAAACGTCGTACGACGAGGAGCCGCCCTACGACGAGGAGCTCCCTGACGAGCCCCCCTACGACGAGGCGGACGTGCCTTTCGCCGACCCGTTCCCGGACGGTGAGCCCTCACCCCCGGCCGCCCCGCCCGCTCCCGCCCCGCACGTCCCCGCCGCGCGCACGCCCGTGGACGAGGGCCTCACCCCGGAGGAGTCCCGCGCTCTCGCCTCCTGGGACCGGGACCTCGACGCCCTGGCGGGTGAGCTGCGCCGTGCCCGTGCCGCCGTGCGCGACGTCGTCGTGCCGGCCACCCTGTCCGCCACGCAACTCCTGCACCTCGCCGACGACCCCGACGGCTTCGCGCGGGAGCTCGCCCGCCCGATGCCGCGCCCCCCGCAGCCCGCGGCCCGCCGGGGAACCCGCTTCCACGCCTGGGTGGAGTCCCGCTTCGAGGAACTGCCGCTGCCCATGCTGGGCCCGGACGAGCTCCCCGGGGGCGACGAGAGCGACGCGGAGATCGCCGACGAGCGCGACCTCGCCGAGCTCAAGGAGGCGTTCGAGCGCACGGCGTACGCCCGGCGTACTCCGTACCGTGTCGAGACACCGTTCCAGATCACCCTCGGGGGCCGGGTGATCCGCGGCCGGATCGACGCGGTCTACCGCACGGGAGACACGTACGAGATCGTCGACTGGAAGACCGGCCGGCACCGCACGGCCGACCCGCTCCAGCTCGCCGTATACCGCCTGGCCTGGGCGGAACTGCACGGCCTGCCGCTGGACGCGGTGACCGCGACCTTCCTCTACGTACGTACCGGGGAGACGTCCCGCCCCACCGCGCTGCCCGGCCGGGAGGAGCTGGAGAAGCTCCTGCTGGACGAGCCAGCTCCGCAGGGCCGATAGGCTCATGAGCATGAGCGACACCCCGGACAGCGCCGTCCGTACGTACACCGAGCAGCACCGCGCGGCCTTTCTCGACGACCTCGCCGAGTGGCTCCGCATCCCGTCGGTGTCCGCCCAGCCGGAGCACGACAAGGACGTACGGCGCAGTGCCGAGTGGCTGTCGGGGAAGCTCGCCGGGACGGGGTTCCCGGTCACCGAGATCTGGGAGACGCCCGGCGCCCCCGCGGTGTTCGCCGAGTGGCCGTCGGAGGATCCGGACGCGCCCGTCGTCCTCGTCTACGGCCACCACGACGTGCAGCCCGCGGCCCGCGAGGACGGCTGGAGCAGCGACCCGTTCGAGCCGGTGATCCGCGACGGCAGGATGTACGGACGCGGCGCGGCCGACGACAAGGGCCAGGTGCTCTTCCACACACTCGGTGTCCGCGCCCACCTCGCCGCGACCGGCCGCACGACGCCCGCCGTCCACCTCAAGCTCCTCATCGAGGGCGAGGAGGAGTCCGGTTCGCCACACTTCCGCGCGCTGGCCGAGGAACGTGCCGCCCGCCTCGCGGCCGACGCCGTGATCGTCTCCGACACCGGCATGTGGGACGAGAACACCCCCACCGTCTGTACCGGCATGCGCGGCCTCGCCGAGTGCGAGATCGAGCTGTCCGGTCCCGGCCAGGACATCCACTCCGGGTCGTTCGGCGGCGCCGTACCCAACCCCGCGACAGAGATCGCACGCCTGGTCGCAGCCCTCCACGACCCGGAGGGCAGGGTCGCGGTCCCCGGCTTCTACGACGGGGTCGCCGAGCTGACGGACACCGAGCGGGCCCTCTTCGCCGAGCTGCCCTTCGACGAGGCCACCTGGCTGCGTACGGCGGCCTCGCACGCCACCGCAGGCGAGGCGGGCTACTCCACCCTCGAGCGCGTCTGGGCCCGCCCCACAGCCGAGGTCAACGGCATCGGCGGCGGCTACCAGGGGGCCGGCAGCAAGACCGTCATCCCCTCGTCCGCCATGGTGAAGCTGAGCTTCCGACTGGTCGCGGGCCAGGACCCGGAGAGGATCCAGGAAGCGGTCCGCGCCTGGGCCAAGGCCCGGATCCCGGCCGGCGTCCGCCACCGGATCACCTTCTCGCCGGCCACGCGCCCCTGTCTGACCCCCCTGGACCACCCCGCCCTCCAGGCGGTTGCGCGCGCCATGGGAAGGGCCTTCGGGACGAAGATCCTCTTCACCCGCGAGGGAGGCTCGGGGCCCGCCGCGGACCTGCAGGACGTGCTCGGCGCACCCGTCCTCTTCCTGGGGATCTCCGTACCGTCCGACGGCTGGCACGGCCCCGACGAGAAGGTCGAGCTCGACCTCCTCCTCAAGGGCGTGGAGACCGCCGCCCACCTGTGGAGCGAGCTGGCCGACGCACTCCGCTGAATCTCTGAACGCCCGATCCGCCCCCCGGGGGAGTAGGAAGCACCTGTGAGCACCTTCGACAACGCCACCGCAGACCGTCCGATCGGTCTCACCGCGCCCAGCGGTATCGACCGCGCCGCGCACCACCGGCTCGACGAGGCCTGGCTCGCCGCGGCCTGGAGCCACCCGAGCACCAGAGTCTTCGTCGTCTCCGGGGGACAGGCGCTCATCGACGACACCCCCGACGGCGGCACCGAGCTCGTCATGACGCCCGCCTTCGAGGCGCCGGTCACCGAGACCCACCGCTACTTCCTCGGCACCGACGAGGACGGCGTGCGCTACTTCGCGCTCCAGAAGGACTCCCTCCCGGGCCGCATGGACCAGTCGGCACGGCCGGCCGGTCTGCGCGAGGCCGGGATGCTCCTCGGCCCGCGCGACGCCGGTCTGATGGTGCACGCGGTTGCCCTGGAGAACTGGCAGCGGCTGCACCGCTTCTGCTCACGCTGCGGCGAGCGGACCGTCATCGCGGCCGCCGGGCACATCCGCCGCTGCCAGGCGTGCGGGGCGGAGCACTACCCGCGCACCGACCCCGCGGTGATCATGCTGGTCACCGACGACCAGGACCGTGCCCTGCTGGGACGCCAGGTGCACTGGCCCGAGGGGCGCTTCTCGACCCTCGCCGGCTTCGTCGAGCCGGGGGAGTCGATCGAGCAGTCCGTGGCCCGCGAGGTGTTCGAGGAGGCGGGGGTCACCGTCGGCGAGGTCGAGTACATCGCCAGCCAGCCCTGGCCTTTCCCGTCCAGCCTGATGCTCGGCTTCATGGCACGCGCCGTGTCCTTTGAGATCACCGTCGACGGCGAGGAGATCGAGGAGGCCCGCTGGTTCTCCCGCGAGGACCTGACGGCCGCCTTCGAATCCGGCGAGGTGCTGCCCCCGTTCGGCGTCTCGATCGCGGCGCGTCTGATCGAGCTCTGGTACGGCAAGCCGCTCCCGAGGCCGGGCAACGCGGCCTGAGCGTCCGCGCAGGCGTACATGACGAGGGCCCCCGTCCCGCGGGGGCCCTCGTCACACACCTGGGCGGGTCGGGCGCCGGCCCGCTCTCAACGCGGACCGAGCAGCATCACGTCGTGCAGGTCCGCGCTCTGCCCCCAGGGCCGCGCCTCGCCGATCTTGCTGTATCCCCACGCCCGGTAGGCGGCCGATGCCGCCGTGCTGCCCGGGTGGACGTTCAGCAGAACCCGCTCGGCTCCGATGCCGTCGAGCAGTTCCTCGTGCAGGCGGCGCGCGACGCCCCGGCCGCGCCACGGTCCGCGCACGGCGAGTTCCATGAGCCCGAAGGTGCGGTGCCCGTCCTCGCGCCGCATGTCCTCCGGCACCGGCTCGGTCAGTTCGTCCCACCAGCCCGTGTCGGGTCCGAGCGGGTAGCCGTACGCCATGCCGACCGGCTCGCCGTCCTCGGAACGGGCCAGGGCCGCGCTGAAGGCGCGGTTGCGGGTCTGGAGCGGGAAGCGGCGGAAGGCGGCAGCGACGTCCTCCTCGGTCTCGTCGTACGGAGGTTCGGCGAACGCTTCGGCGTAGATCAGCCTGAACGCGTCCTCGGCCCGCGCGGCGGCCGACCCGTCCATGCGCTCGACCGCGACGGTCCCTCGCCACGTCATGTGGTGCCCCTCGGATGCTGCGTAGTGTGGCGCCCCGCGCACGGCCTCGCCGCGCGCGCGGCCTTGTCAGGCCGATGCGGTTCTGGATGCGCGGACCCCCCGGCCGGCGTCAGGCCGGTCGGGGGGTCCGCGCAGCGGGAGTCAGGCGCCGAGCGCCTGCTTCACCTGCGCCAGGCTCGGGTTCGTCATGACGACATCCGAGCCGCCCTGGGCGGGAACCACCAGAACCGTCGGGACTGTCTGATTACCGCCGTTCGCCTTCTCGACGAAAGCTGCCGATTCCGGGTCGTGCTCGATGTTGACCTCGGTGTACGCGATGCCTTCGCGGTCCATCTGGCCCTTGAGCCGGCGGCAGTAGCCGCACCACGTGGTGCTGTACATCGTCACAGTGCCCGGCATGTCCTCGGTGCTCCCTTGTCTCGTCCGTCTGGCTGGATGCGGGGCCGCGCGTACGCTCCCGCATGGAGGGAACGCACGGGACACGACCACCATTCCCCGCGCGCCGGGCTGTACGGCGGACGTTCACCGCACCCGCGCCGTACCGGCACGGCGAACGTCACCTGGCGCGCGTCGCACCGATGCGGCGAACGTCACGGGCGCGCGTCGCACCGGTACGACGAACGGCAGCCCCTGTGGACAACCGCCGCGACCGCCCCTCACGACCTGGCAGCATGGCAGGGTGACAGCAGCAACGCATTCCACCCTCTTCCCACAGGTCCCCGACTCCGCGGACGCCGTGCTCGACGGGCTCGACCCGGAGCAGCGCGAGGTCGCGCTCGCCCTCGACGGACCCGTGTGCGTGCTGGCCGGAGCCGGTACGGGCAAGACCCGGGCGATCACGCACCGCATCGCCTACGGGGTGCGTGCAGGGATCCTCCAGCCGACCACCGTGCTCGCCGTCACCTTCACCAACCGGGCTGCCGGGGAGATGCGGGGCCGGCTTCGCCAGCTCGGTGCGACTGGTGTCCAGGCCCGGACCTTCCACTCCGCGGCCCTGCGTCAGCTCCAGTACTTCTGGCCGAAAGCGGTCGGTGGTGAGCTTCCACGGCTCGTGGAGCGCAAGGTCCAGCTGGTCGCCGAGGCCGCGGCCCGCTGCGGGATCCGGCTCGACCGCAACGAGCTGCGTGACGCCACCAGTGAGATCGAGTGGGCCAAGGTCACCCAGACCGTGCCGGCGGACTATCCCGCCGCGGTCGCCAAGACCCAGCGGGACGCCCCGCGTGACCCGGCCGAGCTCTCGCAGATCTACGCGATGTACGAGCAGCTCAAGCGCGACCGGTCGGTGATCGACTTCGAGGACGTGCTGCTGCTCACCGTCGGCATCCTCCAGGACCGGCACGACATCGCCGATCATGTGCGCCGTCAGTACCAGCACTTCGTCGTCGACGAGTACCAGGACGTGAGCCCCCTCCAGCAGCGGCTCCTCGACCTCTGGCTCGGCGACCGTGACGATCTCTGCGTCGTCGGCGACGCCGGGCAGACGATCTACTCCTTCACCGGTGCCACCCCCGACCATCTGCTGAACTTCCGCACGCGGCATCCGGACGCGACGCTGGTCAAACTGGTGCGGGACTACCGCTCCACGCCCCAGGTCGTCCACCTGGCCAACGGTCTGCTGAGTCAGGCCAGGGGCAAGGCGGCCGAACACCGGCTGGAGCTGGTCTCGCAGCGGGACAAGGGCCCCGAACCCGTCTACACGGAGTACGCCGACGAGCCCGCGGAGGCGGAGGGCACCGCGCGCCGCATCCGTGACCTGATCGCCGCCGGGGTCCCGGCCGGTGAGATCGCCGTGCTGTACCGGGTCAATTCCCAGTCCGAGGTCTACGAGCAGGCTCTCGCCGACGCGGGTGTGCCCTACCAGCTGCGCGGCGCCGAGCGCTTCTTCGACCGCCCCGAGGTGCGGGAGGCCGGCGTCGCCCTGCGGGGCGCCGCCCGCGCGGGAGGCAACGACTCGCTGCTCGACGGCGCCGACGACCTGCCCTCCGAGGTGCGGGCGGTGCTGTCCACGAAGGGCTGGACCTCCAAGCCGCCCGCCGGTTCAGGGGCGGTGCGGGACCGCTGGGAGTCCCTCGCGGCGCTGGTGCGCCTGGCGGAGGACTTCGAACAGGCCCGGCCGGGAGCCACGCTCTCCGATCTCGTGGCCGAGCTCGACGAGCGGGCCGCGGCGCAGCACGCACCCACCGTTCAGGGCGTGACCCTGGCGTCGCTGCACTCGGCGAAGGGCCTGGAGTGGGACGCCACGTTCCTCGTCGGGCTCACCGAGGGCATGATGCCGATCGCCTACGCCAAGACGGACGAACAGGTCGAGGAGGAACGCCGCCTGCTCTACGTCGGAGTCACCCGGGCCCGTTTCCACCTCTCGCTGTCATGGGCACTGTCCCGGTCGCCGGGGGGCCGAGGGAACCGCCGGGCCACCCGCTTCCTCAACGGGCTGCGGCCCGGCTCGGCCGCGCTCGGCGCGCGGGGCGGCACCGGAGGAGGTGGCGGCATCGACCGCGGCTCCCGCGCGGGTACGGGCGGCAGCGGCACGCAGACCGCGGCGAGGGCGGGCAGAAGGGGTCTGGCGCGCTGCCGGGTCTGCGGCAAGTCACTCACCGAGGCCGGTGAGATGAAACTGATGCGCTGCGAGGACTGCCCCTCGGACATGGACGAGGGGCTGTACGAGCGGCTGCGCGAGTGGCGCGCGGACCGCGCGAAGGAGATCAGCCAGCCCGCCTACTGCGTCTTCACCGACAAGACGCTGATGGCGATCGCGGAGGCCGCGCCGGACAGCGAGGGCGAGCTCGTCGTCATCGCCGGTGTCGGCAACCGGAAGCTGACCAGGTTCGGGGCCGACGTGCTGGCCATCTGCGCAGGCCGGACGGTGGGTCAGGAGCCGGGGGAGGACGACGGCGAGGTGTGAGAAAAACTCGTCGAAAAAATAGTTTGCGCCCACAGCAGCAATCACCATAGGTTCTTAACCACGGGAACAGCGTCTTCTCTGAAGCCCTGACTCCGTGCTGTACTTATCCGAATACCGCAGGATCGGCCCCGGCCGGTCCCCTGAGACGCCGAGAGGAGGCGATTGTCGTGATCAGCATCATCAACACCATCGAAGTGACCGATCCGTCGGTCGTCTCCGCCTGCTCGCTCGGCCTCACCCGCTCTTCGGCGCTCTCGCTTCGTGGCATCGGTGTGTCCGGCGTCTCCGCCGTCAGCCCGCTGTCCGTCACCGGTCTGCCCGTGCGGGAGCGCAATGAGCGACCGACCGAGGCACCGGAAGCAGCCGTAGTGAAGGGACAGGCCTCGGCCTATGCCTTTGCGGCAGCCGCAGCCGGTGCCGGAGCCAAGAAGCAGACGACGCAGCACCACACGATGTGGGCCTTCCGTGGGCCTGAACCCTGGAGTGATCCAGCCTGATTCGAATCAGGCCGGCGCCTTCAGGGCCGCGGAACCCCACTCGGGATCCGCGGCCCTTTTGTTTTGTCCGAACGGATGAGACGAGACGAAGGAGCCTCGGGGACAGCAAGACCTGGTACCAGCCGCCAACCGGCCCACAGGCCGGCACGACCAGACGAGGACAACACCACCGTGCAACTCGAGACGCACGCCCCGTCCGTACCGCCTTCCGACACGATCTCCCCGCCCGGTCTCACGGAGGACTCCACCTTGATCCCGCTCACCGCGCTCACCGCGCTCGACGACGCCATCGAGAACCTCGGCGTGCCCGTCCCCTGCCGTTCCTACGACCCTGAGGTCTTCTTCGCCGAGTCGCCGGCGGACGTCGAGTACGCCAAGTCCCTCTGCCGGACCTGCCCGCTGATGGCGGCCTGCCTCGCAGGTGCCAAGGAGCGTCGCGAGCCGTGGGGTGTCTGGGGTGGCGAGCTCTTCGTCCAGGGCGTCGTCGTCGCCCGTAAGCGTCCGCGTGGTCGTCCGCGCAAGAACCCGGTCGCGGCGTGACCGCCGGCCTGGGGGTCATGACCCCCACACGGATGAAGCGCATCGGAACCATCGACCGTCCCCAGACCCATGACCCGCGAAATCAGGCACCAATGATCACCGCCACGAGTGAGCCCGTCGGCTCCGCGACCCCGGACGTCACCATCATCGGCGCGAACGACTCGCGCCAGAACAGGACCCGCGAAATGCAACTCATCCCAGAAGCCCTGGCCCGTGCGCATATGCACGAGCGTCTGAGGGAGGCCGAGGACGGACGTCGGGGTGCGCGCCTGATGTCCGCCCGGCGGATGCAGCGCCGGGCGGAGCGCGCGTCGATGCGCGCCCGCCGCGCGCTCGCCATCGCCGTCATGCACTGACAGTTCCACCAGCAGTACGGCGCACCACGGCTGCCGGGCCACCGCTCGGCCCCGCAGGCAGCCACCCTCCCCTTTCAGCGGGGCCGGCCGAACAGAGGCCGGCCCCGCAGTGCGTTGCGGCGCGCGCGGCCCGGCCCACGGCGTTATCGTCGGCGGGTGGACGAGGAGACTCATCACCCCGCCGAGACGTTCACCGACCATGTGGTGTGTGCCCGCTGCGGCACCACCGCGGAATCGGACGTCCCGCCTCCGACGTGGCTCTGCTCCGTGGAGAACGGCAGGCGCCAGTACTTCTGCGACGACTGCGCCCGTGCCCATATCCGGGCCGTCGAGAGCCGTCTCGACTCCGCCTGGTGGTGACCCGGCGCGCAGGGCCCGCGGCCTGGGCGGTGTGCGCGTGACCGCACGACGTGGGTGAGCCTCACACCTCGACCGCCGTGCCCTCCTCGGCGCTGTCCTCCTCGTCCGGTTCGCAGTCCGGGAGGAATCCCGGCAGCCAGGACTCCAGCTCGTCCCGCAACCGGACCGTCGCCCCCAGCTGGCACAACACCCCGATCGTGCTCAGCGTCACCCGATGTATCAGCAGATAGGACGGGGGCAGATTCAGCTGCTTGCCCAACTGGTGCGCGGGAGAGCGCGGATCGGCGATCCGGGCTGCCTGGCTGCGCAGCCAGGAGCGGGTGAAGGTGAACTCGTCCGCCTGGGCCGGCTCGATGATGGGGAGCAGATACTCGAGGACTGCTTCCGGTTCGAGGTCGATCGACTCCTTGACGAAGCCGTCCTCCCGCAGCATGGCGTAGACGCCGTCCGCGTCCCCCTCCAGCGTCATCCGCAGGGCGTCGCCGATGGTCCGGGGCAGGCCGCCCGGCAGCCGGTCCACCGTGCCGAAGTCCATGACCCCCAGACGCCACTGGCCCAGATCGTGGTCCGGTCCGTCCACCTCCCCGGCAGTCACATCCGCCGGAGGGAGGAGCCGGAAGTTCCCCGGATGGGGGTCCGCGTGCAGCAGGCCGGTGCGCGCGGGGCCCGAGAAGAGGAAGCGCGACAGGAGCTGGCCGGCCCGGTCCCGCTGTTCCGTGGTGCCGTCGGCGATCACCTCCGACAGCGGAACCCCCTCCATCCACTCCGTCACCAGCACCTGATCGGACTGATGCACCACTGCCGGGATCGCGACGTCCGGATCGTCGGCGAACTCCACCGCGTGCTCCTGCTGGGCCCCCGCCTCGAGCTCGTAGTCCAGTTCCTCGGACACGCGGTCGCGCAGTTCCGTGATGAGCGGCTTGATGTCCATTCCGGGAACCAGTGGCCCGAGCAGCCGTGCGAAGCGGCTGAGTTGGGTGAGATCCGACAGCAAGGCCTCACCTGCGCCCGGGTACTGCACCTTCACGGCGACGTGCCGTCCGTCGTGCCACACGGCGCGGTGGACCTGTCCGATCGAGGCCGCGGCAGAGGGCTGGTCCTCGAACTCGGCGAACAGGTCCCGCCAGTCCTCGCCGAGCCGCTCCGCGAGCACCCCGTGAACCGTGCGGGTCGGCATGGGCGGTGCCGCCTCCTGCAGTTTCGTCAGCGCCGCCCGGTAGGGGCCCGCGACATCCTCGGGCAACGCGGATTCGAAAACGGACAGAGCCTGTCCGAGCTTCATGGCGCCGCCCTTCAGCTCACCGAGCACCTTGAAGAGCTGGTCCGCCGTGCGCTGCTGGACCTCGCGTGCCACTATCTCGGCGGACTTCCCGCCGATCCGCTTGCCGAGGCCCCATGTGGCACGCCCGGCGAAGCCGAGCGGGAGAGCGGCCAGCTTCGCGGTACGGGTGACCGCCTTCCGGGGAAGATCAGACATGTGCCCCTCCAGTTCGCAGACTGCCGTGCCGCGTGGGTATTCGGCTCCGCTCCGTCGGCGGCGGTCACCCCGCCATTGTGTCCTGCGTGGCGCCGGCCGCGGGGGTGAGCTCCACCTCAGTGTGCCCGGCGGCACCGCAGACGCAGTCGAGATGTGGCTCCAGCCTCTGCGACCGCCAGTCAAGGAGGGGCATGGCGGCCTCCCACCGCGCCCCGGTGCTGCCGGGGAGCTCTCCGTCGAGGAACGACAGGGCGTGGGCCGCGGCGAGGCCGGCCACCGCGCCGGCCAGGCCCAGATCGCAGGCCTGCACACAGGTGCGCCGTCCTGACCTCCACTGAGCGAGCATCCGCGGCCACTGGGGGTCGGCCTCCGCACGGTGCAGTGCCAGGCAGCCCGCGCAGCCGGTACCACCGGGCAGCACCAGCGGCCCGACCACTCCGGTGGCCTCGATCACTCCGGCGTAGAGATGGGGGGTGCCCGCAGTGATCCAGGGTGCGGCCGTGTCCGGATCGGGTGCGTAGACGGAGAGGCCGTCCCTGGGTGCCACCACGATCAGGGACAGCGCGGGCTCTGCGCCCACCGCAGCCGTGCCGTTCCTGCCTGCCCCGCCCGACGGGTGAGGACCGCCGACGGCAGACCGGCGCACCAGCTGCCGGGCAGCTGTGTCGCGGCGCTCTCCGACCGAGGAGACCGGCAGCCCACCCGGCGAGACGTCCCAGGGCTCGGTGCGGCCCCCGTCGAGCACGTCGACATGGCCCACCCCTGACCCGGACAGCACCGCGGCGATGGCCGCTCCGACCCTGCCCGCGCCGCGGACCTGCACCCGCATCGCGCGCCGGGCCGCGAGTCTGCGCAGCCCGCCGCCGGGCGCCGGATGGACCACGGAGAGGGCCGCCGCGTCGGGACGCTGGCGCTCCAGGGTCTCCGCCCGACGGCGTAAGGCGTCGGCCTCCGGGCCACCCGCGTCCGGATCGTCCAGCAGACCGGCCTCCGTAAGGCGTGATACGAGAATGTCCACGTGACGGTCCGACAGATCCAGGGCCCTGGCCTCTTCGCGGAGCAATGGAAGTCCGCGTGTTCCGTCGAGCAGTTCCAGAAAGCTTCCTGTGGCGATATCCATCGGCCCCAGCGTTACCGCGTGCGCGGGTGTCACACCGAATTGCACGGTGTTCCGTCCACGCCAGGCCCGGCGCAGTGCGGGCTTCAGCATCGGGTGCATGACTTCTCCCAGGTCGGTGCCGGCATCCGTTGCCAGAATGCAACGTGGAGGGCAAGGCGTGCCGAAAGTTATCCACAGGCTGGGGCGTTAGTCGTTCAAATGGTGCGGGACGAGAAGTGGATCAACGTCGAACCGTCGAGGAGGCGGGACTTCCCGCACCGCCGCCAGGTAACGTCGTGCCGTGCCCGCCGACTCCTCTCCCGGTCTCGCCGGAGAGACCCACGCGCGCAGCGCCCGCCGTCGGCAGCGCAGCGCAGCCACCCCCCAGCCCCGCGCCTCGGTGTCGAGCGCCGTGGAGGTCCGCAGGAGCACCCGGCGCAGCAGAACGGTCTCCGCCTACCGGGAGGGCGACCGCACCATCGTGCTCATCCCGGCGCGGATGTCGGAGGCCGAGGAGCAGCGCTGGGTCGGAGTGATGCTCGACAAGCTCGCCGCACAGGAGAGCAAGCGCGTCATCGGCGACAGCGAGCTCACCGACCGCGCCGAGCGGCTGTCCGGCCAGTACCTCGGCGGCCGGGCGCGCCCTGTCTCCGTGCGATGGGTGACCAACCAGAACACCCGCTGGGGATCCTGCACGCCCGCCGAGGGCAGCATCCGGCTCTCGCACCGGCTGCAGGGCATGCCGGAGTACGTCGTCGACTACGTACTCCTCCACGAGCTGGCCCACCTGCTGGTTCCGGGCCACGGACCGCGCTTCTGGCGGCTCCTGGAGGCATACCCCCGGACCGAGCGTGCGCGAGGCTACCTCGAAGGTGTCGCGGCGGCCGACCGGCTCCCGCACCTGCCTGCCGCCCGCGAGGAGTGACATCGCCGATTCTGTACCGGGTCTGTACCGACTTGGCTCATTGTCGCGGTTTGCGGTTAGCCTGACGCGACGCATTCACCTTCGGGATGGGGGACGGTCGTTACGCATGGCCAGGGAATTTCAACGCGGCCACAAGGCCAAGATCAGTGATCTCACGTCAGGGACGGATCTGTACGTAGGCGTGCAGATCGCGGGCTCCGGCCTGACGTTCGACATCAGCTGCTTCGGTCTCGATGCCAACGAGCAGCTCTCCGACGACCGGTATTTCATCTTCTTCAATCAGCCGAAATCGCCTGAGGAGTCCATTCAGCTTCTCGGCGCCCAGGCCGGTGACACCGAGTCGTTCCGCGTCACACTCGACCGCATTCCGGCGAACATCCACAAGCTGTCGTTCACCGCGACCCTCGACGGCGCCGGTCAGATGTCGCAGGTCGGACCGGGATACATCCGTATCGTCGCGGGCGGCGAGGAAGTGGTGAAGTATGCCTTCACCGGTTCGGAGTTCACCACCGAACGCGCCGTCATGCTCGGCGACTTCTACCTGAAGGACGTCTGGCGGTTCGCCGCGGTCGGCCAGGGCTTCGACGGCGGCCTCGACGCGCTGCTGAAGAACTTCGGCGGGGAGGTCGCGGAGGAGGAAGCTCCCGCCGCACCGCCCCAGGGAGCCGCTCCCTCGTTCGCGCCCCCCGCCCAGGCCTCGGCGCCTCCTGCCTTCGGTGCTCCCGCCGCCCTCCAGGCGCCGCAGCCCGCACCGGCATTCGGCGCTCCGGCGGCACCGGCCCCCGCACCGCAGCAGCAGCCGATGCACGCCGCGCCGACCATCTCGGCACCGGTGGTGCCGCCGGCGCCCGCTCCGTACGGGCAGCCGCCCCAGCAGCCGCAGTTCGGACAGGTACCCGGGCAGGCGTCACCCCCCGCCGCACCGCCCTACGGCCAGCAGCCCCCGGCCGCACCGCCGTTCGGGCAGCAGCCCCCGGGGACGCAGCCGGGGATGCCGCACGGCGTGCCCCAGGGTGTTCCCGCGGGCGGCGCGGGCCTGCAGGCGGCCCTGCAGCCGTACAAGGAAGCGGCCACCGGCCAGCGCTGGACCTCGCAGAACCAGCAGCTCATCCGTGTCGACCTCACGATGGGCGGAACACCGGTGCTGGCCCGGCAGGGCAGCATGGTCATGTACCAGGGCAAGGTCGACTTCGGTTACAAGGGCGCCGGTTTCGCGGGCCGCATGGTCGGTAACGCCACGGGCCAGGAGATGCAGCTGATGCGCTGTACCGGCCGTGGCCAGGTCTTCCTCGCCGAGGAAGGGGCGCATCTGCACCCCATCGAGCTGCAGGGCGACGGCATCTGCGTCTCCGCGGAGAGCGTCCTCGCCTTCGACGAGTCCCTGCAGTACGAGGTCCGCAGGATCGAGGGCCACGGCATTCCCGGCGGCGCCCTGTTCACCATGCTGTTCCAGGGCACCGGCACCATCGTCGTCAAGACCCACGGGGTGCCGGTCGTCCTGCCGGTCACACCGACCACCTTCGCCGACTGCAACGCCGTGGTGGCCTGGTCGTCCGCCTCCCAGGTGATCATCTCCAGCCAGGTCCGGCTGCGCCGCAACGCGTACCCGGGGCACAGCGGGGAGACCGTGAACCTCCAGTTCCGGGGAGCACCCGGAAACTTCATCGTCGTCCAGCCCTACGAGGTCTGAGGGAGCCCGTCATGAATCAACAGCTCGCGGGCTTCGCCCCGACCCCCGTCACGGCCCGCATGGAGAACCACGGCCGCGCGATGCTCAAGGTCGCCATGGCCACCGGCCAGGACCTCTACGCGCGCACCGGCTCGATGGTGGCCTACGAGGGCTTCATCCAGTACGAACCCAACCCGCCGGCCGTCCGCCAGATCGCGTCCCAGTGGATCACCGGTGAGGGCGCGCCCCTGATGAAGTGCGCCGGTGACGGACTGCTCTACCTCGCCGACTACGGCGCGGACGTGGTCGTCATCAATCTCGACAACGACTCCCTCTCGGTGAACGGCACCAACCTCCTGGCCTTCGACGGCCACCTCACCTGGGGCGTGGAGCGGGTCAAGGGTCTGGCCAAGTTCGCCGGCCAGGGCCTGTGGAACGTCGGCATCCAGGGCACGGGCTGGGTCGCCATCACCTCGCGCGGCACGCCGATCGTCGTCGACTGCGGCCGCGGCGACGACGAGACGTACGTCGACCCCGACGCGCTCGTCGCGTGGTCACCGAACCTCAAGGTGAAGGGCAAGCGCAGCTTCAAGGCGAGCTCCCTCATAGGGCGGGGCAGCGGAGAGGCATATCAGATGGCCTTCTCTGGGCAGGGCATCGTCGTCGTCCAGCCGAGCGAGGACAGCACCGACCGCCTCCGGGTCCGGAACTGAGCGGGGGAGGGAGAACATCATGCAGAGTCCGCTTTTCAGTCACACCGAGCAGCAGTCCCAGGACCGCTACACCGTCCAGAACCCGCAGCTCCTGCGGGTCGCGCTGACCGGCCACGACGACGTCCTCGCCCGGAAGGGCGCCATGGTCGCCTACCAGGGCCTCATGGAGTTCGACGGGGAGTACCAGTCGCAGGGCCAGCGCCGCGCCCGCAGGAACACGGGCGAGGGCCTCGACCTCATGCGCTGCTCGGGGCAGGGCACCGTCTACCTGGCCAACCTCGCGCAGTACATCCATATGGTCGATGTCGATCACGAGGGCATGACGGTCGACAGCGCCTACGTCCTCGCGCTGGACTCCTCGCTGCACACCGAGGTCATCGCGGTGGACAGTCAGTACGGGATCTCCGGCACGGGCAAGTACCAGCTGAACATCTCCGGGAACGGCAAGGTCGCGCTGATGACCTCCGGCCAGCCGCTGATGATGCAGGTCACCCCTGACAAGTACGTCAACGCCGACGCGGACGCGATCGTCGCCTGGTCGAGCGGGCTGCGGGTGCAGATGCAGGCCCAGACCCACTCCACGGGTGTCGCCCGGCGTCGCGGCAACACGGGGGAGGGCTGGGAGCTCAGCTTCCTGGGCCAGGGATTCGCCCTCGTCCAGCCGAGCGAGGTGCTCCCGCCGCAGAACGCGCAGATCGGCCAGGGTGCCGCGGCCCAGTTCGGTGTGGGTCAGCACGGCGCACGCAGCCAGAACCAGAACAACGCCTGGAACTGAGCCGCCCCGCCCCGGCGGAGCTCGACAGGGTGAGGGGCGGTTCCCACGGGAGCCGCCCCTCACCCCGTGTCTAGAAGCCTCGGTCCAGCCGTACGCGGGTGCTCTCCAGCAGTCGCACGACCGAGGCGTCCGCCACCCCCGCCACCTCGTCGTAGGGGAACCAGCGCAGATCGAGGGACTCGTCGCTGATCCGCTCCACCGCTCCCGGCGTCGCCGTCGCGGCGTACTGCACATCGAGATGCCAGCGGCAGGGTGCCGGGATGGGATGCCTGTCCAGCCGCACCGGCCCGCCGGGCAGCAGGCTGAGCCCGGCGATCCCCGACTCCTCCTTGGCCTCACGCAGGGCCGCAACCGCGAGACCCGTGTCCTCGGGCTCGCAGTGCCCGCCCATCTGCAGCCACATGCGCAGCTTCCTGTGCAGGGTCAGCAGGACCCTGCCCCGCCCCGGGTCGATGACCAGGGCGCTGGCCGTCAGATGTCCGGCCCCGCACGCCTTCCACATCCCGTCGGGGTGACCGGAGAGGTGATCCAGATACACCTGCCGCAGTTCCGCCTGCTGTGCGTCGTCACCGACGTAGCCCTTGAGTACGCCTACCGCGTCGTCGTGCAGGCTCACCGGCCGGTGTCGTCCTTGCCGTCGTTCTGGTCGTCCCCGGGCTCCTCTTCGCCCCGGTCCTCGGCGGCGGGCTTCTGAGGGCCCTTCGCCGCTTCACCGAGCATCTTGTCCAGCTCGGAGAAGTCCAGCTGCTCGTGGTGGACGAAGCCGTCCGGATCGTCCAGGTCCTGGGCCGTCGGCAGCATGTCCGGGTGCTCCCACAGACCGTCCCGGCCGTCCACACCCCGGGCGTCCGTGAGCGACGCCCACAGCCGGGACGCGTCGCGAAGCCGGCGCGGGCGCAGCTGGAGACCGATCAGCGTGGCGAACGTCTGTTCGGCGGGGCCGCCCGAGGCCCGGCGCCTGCGCATCGTCTCGCGCAACGCGTCCGCCGAGGTCAGCCTGGACTTCGCGGCCTCGTGCACCACCGCGTCCACCCAGCCCTCGACGAGGGCGAGGGCGGTCTCGAGGCGGGCCAGCGAAGCCTTCTGCTCCGGGGTGTCCTCCGGCTGGAACATCCCCTGCTGAAGAGCGTCCTGCAGCTGCTCGGGCTGCGAGGGGTCGAACTGTCCGACGACGTCCTCGAGCTTGCTGGTGTCGACCTTGATGCCACGCGCGTACGCCTCGACCGCACCGAACAGATGCGAGCGCAGCCACGGGACGTGGGCGAAGAGCCGCTGATGGGCCGCCTCTCGCAGTGCCAGGTACAGGCGCACCTCGTCCTGCGGCACGCTCAGGTCCTTGCCGAACCGCTCGACGTTCAGCGGAAGCAGAGCGGCCTTGCCGGCCGGCGCCAGCGGAAGTCCGATGTCGGTCGAACCGACGACCTCGCCGGCCAGCACGCCCACGGCCTGCCCGATCTGCTGGCCGAACATGGCGCCGCCCATGGACCGCATCATGCCGATCAGCGGGCCGGCCATGGCCTGCATCTCCTCCGGCAGGACGTCGCCCATGGCCAGGCCGACGCGCTCCGCCACCGGGTCCACCAGCTGTTGCCACGCGGGCAGCGATGCCTCGACCCACTCCGCGCGGCTCCACGCCACCGTCGAGACGGAACCCGAGGGCAGCGACGTCACGCCGTCCAGCCAGAGGTCGGCGAGACGCAGCGCCTCGTCGACGGAGGCACGCTCCGCGGGGCCGACGCTCGCGTCCTTGCTGCCGTCGGTGGTGCCCTGCGACACCGTCTGGCGGGCGATCTGCTTGGCCATGTCCCAGTTGACCGGACCGCCCTCGTAGCTCAGCATCTGGCCGAGCTGCTGGAAGGCGGCACCCAGGTCGTTCGGGTTCATCGAGCCGAACATCGCGGCGAACGGGTTGTCCCCTCCCGCGCCGAAGCCGAACGGGTTCGCCGGCCCGCCCGCGCCCTGCCCACCACCGGTGGGGTCCTTCTTCTTGCCTTCGTCGCCGTCTTCCGGCTCCTCCGGCGGAAGGCCGAATCCGAATGGGGTGTCACTCACGGGTTTCCTCGGCTCGTAGGGCCGCCGGCTCGAACCGACGGCGACTGCCCGACATCACCATCCAGCGTAGACACCAAAGACCGCTCGGGGCCCTCAGTGCTCCGCCGGCTCCCGGCCTGCGGCAGGATGGACGCCACCTGGTACGCACGCGTCATACGGGTACGTACTGAAGACAACCGCTGGAGACGCCCGGTGAGTTCCCCAGATCCGCAGGTTCGCGCAGCGCGAAACCTGGCCGACCCCTCGCCCGAAAGCAAGCCCACGAAAAATTCCTCCCGAAGCCGCGGCCCCGTCGTCGCGGTCACCGGTGCCGCGTCCGGTGTCGGCGAGCTGCTCACCGCCCACCTCGCCGCATCCGACGCGATCAAGCAGGTCATCGCCATCGACGAGCGCCGCGGGGAGGTCTCCGAGGCGACGTGGCACATCCTGGATGTACGGGATCCCGCCATCGCCGAGAAACTCCGCGGGGCCGACGTCGTCGTGCACATGGCGCTCGACCTCGACCTGGAGACCGACGCCGCCGCGCGTACCGCGTACAACGTACGCGGCACGCAGACGGTGCTCACGGCGGCGGCCGCCGTAGGCGTCCATCGGGTCGTGCTGTGCACCTCGGCGATGGTCTACGGCGCTCACGCCGACAACGACATCCCCCTCTCCGAGGACGCGGAGCTGAGGGCCACGGCGGAGGCCACCGGGGTCGGCGACCTCCTGGAGGTCGAACGGCTGGGCCGCCGCGCGCCCCGGGCCCACCCGGGGCTCAACGTCACGGTGGTGCGCCCCACCGTCCTGGTCGGCGGTACGGACACGGCGCTCACCCGGTACTTCGAGTCGCCCAGGCTCCTCGTCGTCGCCGGCTCACGCCCCGCCTGGCAGTTCTGCCACGTCGACGACCTGGTGACCGCCCTGGAGTACGCGGCCCTGGAGAAGATCGAGGGGGAGTTCGCGGTCGGCTGCGACGGCTGGCTCGAACAGGAGGAGGTGGAGGAACTCTCCGGAGTGCGCCGCATGGAGCTTCCGTCCGCCGTCGCCCTCGGCGCCGCTGCCCGGCTGCACCGGATCGGCCTCACGCCCTCACCTGCGGGCGATCTCGCCTACACCATGCACCCCTGGGTGGTCAGCGTGAGCCGGCTCCACGACGCGGGATGGCGCCCCCGGTGGACGAACGAGGAGGTCCTGGCCGCGCTCCTGGAAGAGGTGGAGGGACGCCACACGCTCGCCGGCCGGCGGCTCGGCCGAAAGGACGCCACCGCGGCGGGGGCCGCCGGGGCGACCGTCGCACTGCTCGGCACGGCGGCTCTCGTCCGGCGGGCCCGGAAGGCGCGCCGACGCTTCTAGGGCGGCCGCCAAATCCCACGGCCCGGTCACCCGCCTGGTAGGAGGCTCCAAGCGGTCCGGCGCGTCACCGGTCGAAAACGCTATTCCGGGAAGCCGGTGCCGTGCGGCACGATGGTGCCATGGCACGCACCCACGACCACCCCGGCGAGCAGAAGGCCCAGGACCCCATCCGGCTCCTGGACATCCGTGACACACCGCTCTCCGTCGACGAGATCTTCCGCGCTGTCGGGGACGACGCCGCGGGAGGGATGGCGCTCTTCGTCGGCACGGTGCGCAATCACGACGGGGGACAGGACGTCGGCGCCCTCGGCTACTCCTGCCATCCGACGGCCGGTGACGAGCTCCGCAGGGTGGCCGAGAAGGTGGTGGCGGAGTTCCCGGTGCGGGCGCTTGCCGCCGTCCACCGGGTGGGTGAACTGGGTGTCGGCGATCTGGCGGTGGTCGTCGCCGTGTCATGCGCCCATCGGGGTGAGGCGTTCGAAGCCTGCCGCAAGCTGATCGACGACCTCAAGCACGAGGTCCCGATCTGGAAGCACCAGCGTTTCTCCGACGGCACGGAGGAGTGGGTCGGCGCCTGCTGAGCGCAAACCGCCCCAGGGGGCATCAGCCCCGATTTGCGTAACCGCACCCCTGCCGTGAGCGTTGGTCCTGCAGGTGGTTAATCTTCTGATCGTCAGTTGCGGTCGCTCATGGGGTAGGGAGGTCGTGATGGCAGCACTCGCTTGGCTGTTGATTCCGCTTATAGCCGCGCTCGGCGCGGCGATATGGGGAGGGTGGGCAGCCCGCAATCGAACGACCGGCGATGTCACCGAACTCGCCGGCTACGCCAGGTTCCGTGAGGCGATGGAGAAGGCGCACTCCGGTTCCGAGGCCGTCTGAGACTCCGCAGCTGTACGCAGTTGCCAATCACGCGCCGCCGCACCCGCTCCGTGGACGTGGCCCTCCCGGCGAGTGGATCCACGACCCACCACCGGCCCCGCGACCGCTCGTGGCCCCTCCCGGCCGACCCGGCGGCCCGCCCCGTACGGACCGGCCCCGACGGTGCACCGACAGGCCGTTCCCGTACTGTCGTTCCATGCCACGCCGCACCGCGACGATGCTCGCCTCCACCCTCGTTCTGATCGCGCTGCTCTGCGCAGGCGTGCTGATCCGCGTGCCGTACTCGGAGATGTCCCCCGGCCCGACCGTCAACACGCTCGGCGATGCCCGTGGCGAGCCGGTTCTGCACATCAGCGGCCACAAGACGTATCCGACGTCGGGGAACCTCAACATGACGACGGTCCGTGTCACCGGCGCGGACTACGACATGAACATCGTCGAGGCCGTCTACGGCTGGCTGGCCCATGACAGCGTGATCGTGCCCCACGACACCCTCTACCCGGACGGCAAGACGGAGGAGCAGTCGACACAGGAGAACGCGGAGGAGTTCAGCCAGTCCCAGGAGAGCGCCAAGGTCGCCGCCCTGGAGGAGCTGAAGATCCCCGTGACCTCCCGCGTGGTGGTCTCCACGGTCGTCAAGGACAGCGCAGCCGAGGGTGTGCTGCACGCGGGCGACGTGATCCGGGCCGTGGACGGCACGGCGGTCGAACAGCCGGGGGACGTGGCGAAGCTCGTCACGAAGCACGAGCCGGGTGAGGACGTCGTCTTCACCATCGTTCCCGCCAAGACCGCGGCCGCCGCCGAGAAGGCGGGCAAGGAGCCCAAGGGCTCTCGCGATGTCACCCTCACCACGCGGAAGGCGCCCGCGGACCCCTCGGATCCCTCGCCGGAGGACCGGGCGATCGTCGGGATCCAGGCAGGGACGGACCACACGTTCCCGTTCGAGATCGACATCAAGCTGGCCGACGTCGGCGGCCCGAGCGCCGGACTGATGTTCTCGCTCGGCATCATCGACAAACTGACGCCCGGAAAGCTCACGGGCGGTGAATTCATCGCCGGCACCGGAACCATCGACGACAAGGGCGAGGTGGGTCCCATCGGCGGGATCAACATGAAGCTCGTCGGCGCCCGTGACGCGGGTGCCCGGTACTTCCTGACCCCGGACGACAACTGCGCCGCCGCGGCGTCCGACACCCCGGGGGGCCTGACCCTGGTGAGGGTCAAGACCCTCGACGACGCCAAGAAGTCCCTGGAGAAGATCCGCGCGGGGGACGCGGCCGGCCTGCCGAGCTGCTCGACGGGCTGAGGCCGGCCCCCGCCTCGGGGTCAGGACTCGAACGTGGCCGCGAGTGCCTCGGCCAGCCCCGGGACCAGCCCCGCACCGGTCAGGACCTCGGTCGGGGAGTCCTTCTCCCGCAGTCGCACGGCGGAGTCCCGCGCCCCGTCCCGCAGCACCGCCACGGTCATCCGCACCTCCTGGCGGTCGGGGTGCCCGGCGACCCATTCGGTCAGCTGGGCGTCGGTCAGACCGTCCGGCACGGACGTCTCCGCGGACGGCGGCAGCATCATGCGCTCCACGGTCATGGCGCAGCCGACGACGGCATCGGGCCAGGCGATCGTGGCGAGGAACTCGTCCAGCGCGGTGCCGGCGGGGAGCTCCTCCTGCTCGACCGGGGTGAGCGTGGCGGTCGTGGAAGCGGTGTCGTCGAGGCCGAGCTGGGCGGCGAGGCCCGGCTCGTGGGCACGCAGTCGGGCGGTGTCGACCAGGGCGAACAGCCTGGCCGGCTGGTCCCAGCCGAGGCTCGCGGCGTAGGTGTCGATCTCGAGTACGGCGACGGTCAGTGGGCTCGCGGCCATCGGAGGGCCTGAGGGGGAAACATTGGGCATGCCCAACATCCTGCCTCCTTCCGCCCCGGTAACGGGAACTAGGTAAAGCCTCAGTAAGTTGCATAGGTGGGCTCTACGATCGCTGGGCCTGCTTCACACGACCGCGAACTTCGAGGTGCGCACGTTGGCTTTCCAGATGCCGGACCGCGGCGGAGGCCCGACCGGGCCACGGATCAGAGTCGGCCGCCCGTCCCGGCGCGTCCGTACCCTGCTCATGACTTTGGGGGTCCTGGCGGTTCTCGCCATGGCCTTCGTCATGTTCGCCGGGTTCTGGACGGACTGGCTCTGGTACAGGTCGGTCGCGTATTCGTCTGTATTCACCACCACTCTGTGGACCAAGATCGGTCTGTTCCTCGTCTTCGGACTGCTGATGGCCGTCGCCATCGGTGTGAACGTCTGGCTCGCGCACCGGCTCCGGCCGCCGCTGAGCGCGATGTCTCTGGAACAGCAGAGCCTGGACCGCTACCGGATGAGCGTCGCCCCGTACAAGAAATGGGTGCTGCTCGCCGTCACCGCGCTCGTCGGGCTGATCGCCGGAGCCTCCGCGTCCAGCCAGTGGCGCACGTGGCTCATGTATGTCAACGGCGTGCCGTTCGGCCAGAAGGACCCCCAGTTCAAGCTGGACGTCTCCTTCTACGCCTTCGACCTGCCGTGGTACCGCTTCATGCTCGGCTTCGGATTCGCGGCAGTGGTGCTGTCGCTGATCGCGGCGGCGCTGACCCACTACCTCTACGGCGGACTCCGGGTCACCAGCCCCGGCGCGCGTGCCACGGGTGCGGCCACCGGTCATCTCTCCGTGCTGCTCGGTGTCTTCGTCTCGCTGAAGGCAGTGGCGTACTGGCTCGACCGCTACGGCCTGGCCGTGAAGTCCAGTGACTTCAAGGCCACGGACAACTGGACCGGCCTGCGGTACGTCGACGCCAACGCCTACCTGCCGGCGAAGACGATCCTGTTCTGCATCGCCGTCATCTGTGCGGTGCTCTTCTTCGCGACCCTCTGGCGCCGCACCTGGCAGCTGCCGGTGATCGGCTTCGGCCTGATGGTGCTGTCGGCGATCCTGATCGGCGGCCTCTACCCGGCGATCGTGCAGAAGTTCCAGGTCCAGCCCAACGAGCAGGCCAAGGAAGCGCCGTTCATCCGGAAGAACATCGACGCGACCCGTGATGCCTACGACATCGACGACGCGCAGGTGGACGACTACTCCGGCAAGGGCACGACGACCGACGAGGCCAAGCTGCGCGCCTCCGCGGGCGAGGCCGCCAGCTACCGGGTGATGGACCCGAACGTCGTCTCGCCGGCCTTCCAACAACTCCAGCAGAAGAGGAACTACTACCAGTTCCCGGAGACGCTGGACGTCGACCGCTACAAGGGTGAGGACGGTAAGGAGCAGGACACCGTCATCGGCCTGCGCGAGCTCAACCTCGACGGCCTCCCCAAGCGGAACTGGATCAACGACCACTTCACGTACACCCACGGCTACGGCGCCATCGCGGCCCGCGGCACCACGACGGGTACCAACCCGACGGGTTCCCCGGACTTCACGGAGTCGGGCCTGCCGACCACCGGCGAGCTGGGGGAGTACGAGCAGCGGGTTTACTACGGCGAGAAGACCGAGCAGTACTCCATCGTCGGCGGGCCCCAGAAGGAGCTCGACTACGAGGAGGACGGCGAGAAGACCACCAGCTACAAGGGCAAGAGCGGGGTCAGTCTCTCCAACGCCTTCAACCGCGCCGCCTACGCCGTGTCGTTCAGCGAGCCGCAGATACTGTATTCCGGGGCCATCGGGGACGGTTCGCGCATCCTGTACAACCGGACGCCCAAGGAACGCGTCGAGGCGGTCGCCCCCTGGCTGACCATCGACGGTGACGCCTATCCGGCCGTGGTCGGCAAGCGGATCCAGTGGGTCGTCGACGCCTACACCACGACCAACGGCTACCCGTACGCCTCGCGTACGACCCTGGGTGACACCACGGCCGACTCGCTGACCACCAACCAGCGCGCGGTCGTCGCCCAGCAGAACCAGGTCAACTACATCCGCAACTCGGTGAAGGCCACCGTCGACGCGTACACCGGAAAGGTCACGCTCTACGAGTGGGACACCAAGGACCCGGTGCTCAAGACGTGGCGCAAGGCCTTCCCCGGAACCGTGAAGTCCCGGGGCGACATCCCGCAGGACCTGATGGACCACCTGCGCTACCCGCAGGACCTGTTCAAGGTCCAGCGCGAGCTGCTCACGCGCTACCACGTCCAGGACCCGGCGCAGTTCTACAGCGGAAGTGACGCCTGGCAGGTGCCGGACGACCCCACCAACAAGGAGCCCGGGGCCGTTCCGCCGTACTACCTGAGCATGAAGATGCCGGGTCAGGACACGCAGAAGTTCTCGCTGACCACGACGTTCACCCCGAGGGGGCGCCCCAACCTGGGGGCGTTCATGGCGGTTGACGCCGACGCGGCCAGCAAGGACTACGGCACGATAAGACTGCTGAGAGTCACCACCACCGTGAAGGGCCCCGGCCAGGTACAGAGTGAGCTCAACGGCAACGACGACGTCGCCGAGTTCGTGAGGAACCTGAAGGGCACCGACTCGGACATCGAGTACGGCAACCTGCTGACGGTGCCGCTCGACGGAGGCTTCCTCTACATCGAACCGGTCTACACGCGCGGTGGCACGCAGAACTATCCGCTGCTGCGCAAGGTGGCCGCCTCGTACGGGTCGGAGATCGTCTTCGAGAACAGTCTCGGGGAGGCGCTCAACGCGGTCTTCGGCGTCGAGGGTTCCGATACGCCCACGGAGCCGACCGAGCCGCCGGGTGACACCACCGAGCCGCCGGCCACCGGGGACGCCGCTCTGAAGGCGGCCATCGCGGACGCCCAGGAGGCCTACACGGCGGGCGAGGAGGCCCTCAAGAAGCAGGACTGGGAGGCCTACGGCAAGGCCCAGACCGACCTCCAGGACGCTCTCGAACGGGCCGCGGCCGCGCAGCCCAAGCCGGGCAGTGCCTCGGACACAGGCGGCGAGGGCTCCTCGGGTACCGAGAACGCCAACGCCAGGAAGCCACAGGACGGTGACCAGGGCAGCTGAGAAAGTTCCACCCCGCGTCGTGGTACGGTTTGAACACAACGACGCGGGGTGGAGCAGCTCGGTAGCTCGCTGGGCTCATAACCCAGAGGTCGCAGGTTCAAATCCTGTCCCCGCTACTGAAAGGTGAAGGCCCGGATCCTTTGGGATCCGGGCCTTTGTCGTGTCGTGGGACGGTTTTTCAACTTGTCGGAGTGAAGTGCGGTTCGCGGGGCACGAGTTGAACTCAGTCGTGTTTCACTTGTCTCTCTGTGGGCATGTCGATAAAACGCTGAAGTGACCTCACTGGCCGCGATATACCAGGTGTACGCGGGTTGCGGGTGGTGCGACGATGGTATTTATGGGGGACAGGGCAACTCTGTTGGAGACAGGGCGGTTTGTGCAGCGAAGCGGCCGGATGACGGAAAACATGGCAGATGCGGCATTCGCCGTTGCCCTGGCCGAAACAGCTGACACCGCCGACGACGGCTGTGAGGCCGCCGTCCTGACCGTGGGCACCACCGACACCGCCGATGGCGTTGCGAGGTTCCGGACCACCGGGCGAGCCACCGGGAGCGCGGACACCACCGACACCACCGACACCGCGGACGAGACCGAGGCGCGGCACCGGCGTGCCGCGGAAGCCGGAGACACCGCGTCGATGAGCGTTCTGGGCGCTCTCCTGCTGCGGCGCGGAGACCTGGACGGGGCCGAGGCGTATCTGCGCGCGGCCACGGCCGAGGGCGACCGGGCGGCCGCCAACAACCTCGGCGTGCTCCTCCACCAGAGGGGATACGCGGACGAGGCGGCCGGATGGTGGCGCATCGCCGCTGTCGCCGGGTCCGCGGCCGCTGCGCACGCCCTCGGGCGCCACTTCAGGGAGCGCGGCGACGAGCCGGGCGCCGAGTACTGGCTCCGCCAGTCCGCAGAGCAGGGGCACGCTCTGGGCGCGTACGCGTTGGCCGACCTGCTGGAACACCGTGGGGACACGGGCGCCGAGCGCTGGCTGCGCGCCGCCGCGGAACAGGGGCACCGGGAAGCCGCGTACCGCCTCGCGCGGACGATCGAGCGCAATGCCGTCGGCGACGCGCATGACGCCTTCGGGCTCGGCCGCGTCGTGGGCGAAGTCCGCCGGGGGCTGGACGCCGGTACGCCGGCGAAGCCGGACAGTCCCGTCGCGGGTCCCGACTCCGAGCGTGTCGGCGAGGCCGAGCAGTGGTACCGCCAGGCCGCGGCGCGCGGGCACCGCCGTGCGGCCCTGCACCTCGGGGCCATCCTCGAACAGCGCGGCGAGCTGAAGGACGCCGGCCGCTGGTATCTCACCGCGGCCAAGGACGGTGAGCCCCGGGCGGCCTGCGCCCTCGGTTTCCTGCTGCGCGACGCGGGTGACGAGGAGAGCGCGGCGGTGTGGTGGCTGCGTGCCGCCCAGGACGGCGACGGCAACGCCGCCAACGCGCTGGGCGCGCTGCACGCCGCCAGGGGTGAACAGCAGACCGCGGAGCGCTGGTACCGCGCCGCCATGGACGCCGGTGACGTCAACGGCGCGTACAACCTCGGCCTGCTGTGCGCCGCCCAGGACCGGATACCGCAGGCCGAGCAGTGGTACCGCCGGGCTGCCTACGCCGGTCACCGTGAGGCGGCGAACGCGCTGGCCGTGCTGCTGCTCCAGGCCGGGGACGCGACCGGGGCCGAGCCCTGGTTCTCCAAGGCCGCGGAGGCGGGCAGCGTGGACGCGGCCTTCAACCTCGGCATCCTGCACGCCGGGCGGGACGAGGACCGCACTGCGATCGGCTGGTACCAGCGTGCGGCCGCGGCCGGGCACACCGATGCCGCGCTGCAGGTCGGCATGGCGCTGCTGCGGGACGGCGACGAGCGGGAGGCGGAGCGCCACCTGCGTTGCGCCGCGGGCGGCGGCAGCGCGGAGGCCGCCTTCCGGCTGGCGGGCGTCCTCGACCGGCGCCAGCCGGCGCCGGGCCCTCCCGCACTGGGGGAGCCGATGCCCGAGAGGACCGAGTGTGAGGAGTGGTACGAGAGAGCGGCCGAGCAGGGGCACCGCCGCGCCCAGGTCAGGGCCGGGATGCTCGCGGCCGCGCGCGGCGACATGGCGAGCGCCGCGCGCTGGTACCGCGAGGCCGCCGAGTCCGGCAGCCGCAACGGGGCCTTCAACCTCGGCCTGCTGCTGGCCCGTGAGGGCAGCGAGCGCGAGGCGGCCCTGTGGTGGAGCCGCGCGGCCAACGACGGGCACGGCAGGGCCGCCCTGCGCCTCGCGCTGCTCGCCGCCCGGCGGGGCGAGCTCACCGAGGGGCAGCGCTGGTGCGCGCGTGCCGTCGAGCTCGGTCCGGCGGAGGTGACCGAGCGGGCCGCGCGCCTGCTGGAGGCCCTGCAGCAGGAGCTCACCGCGTGATGACGGCAGGGCCGGCCGTCGAAGGCCCCGCACGCGTGTCCCACGAATGAATTTGCTCCGGTCGGTGGGAGTACCGTACTGTTGCACTCACAACGACGCGGGGTGGAGCAGCTCGGTAGCTCGCTGGGCTCATAACCCAGAGGTCGCAGGTTCAAATCCTGTCCCCGCTACTGAAAGACAGAGGCCCGGAACCTTCCAAGGTTCCGGGCCTCTGTCGTATGCCCGCGCAAAGGCCGGCGGCCGCCTGGAGGAGGGCGGCCCTGCGGTGCCCCTCCGTCAGGCGGTGGCGGAACAGTTCGGGCAGATGCCGCGGTAGGTCACCTCGACGTCCGAGACAGTGAAACCGAAGCGCTCGTCGTCCGGCAGGTCCGCCAGTGGATCACCGGACGGGTGCACGTCCCGGATCGCTCCGCAGCGGCCGCACACCAGGTGGTGGTGGGGGCGGTGGGCGTTCGGGTCGTACCGCTTCGCCCGGCGGTCGGTCGAGACCTCGATGACCTCCCCGAGGGACACCATCTCGCCCAGCGTGTTGTACACGGTGGCACGGGAGATCTCGGGCAACCGGTCGACGGCCCTCGCGTGGACCTCGTCCGCCGTCAGGTGCACATGGTCCCCCTCGAGAACCTCGGCCACCACGCGCCGCTGTGCCGTCATGCGCCAGCCACGTCCACGAAGTCGTTCCAGGAGGTCACTCATGGGGCCCAGCCTAACAGTGGAGAGGCCGAGTCCCGAGTGGGTGTGACTTTAGATGGCAGTTGGACTTAGACAAAGTCCAATGTAGGATCAATGGCACATCGGCCAAGGGCAGGCTGCGGCCGAGGACGGACTGCACAGGGAACGACGCTGTGCGGGACATGACGCAGGAGGCGCGCGTGACTCAGGGACCGCTCACCACGGAGGCCGGCGCTCCGGTGGCCGACAATCAGAACAGCGAGACCGCCGGCCCGGGTGGACCGGTTCTCGTTCAGGACCAGGCGCTTCTCGAGAAGCTCGCCCACTTCAACCGCGAGCGCATCCCGGAGCGCGTCGTGCACGCCCGCGGTGCCGGCGCCTACGGCACCTTCACGCTGACCCGGGACGTCTCGCGGTGGACCCGGGCGAAGTTCCTCTCGGAGGTCGGCAAGGAGACCGAGACCTTCCTGCGCTTCTCCACCGTGGCGGGCAACCTCGGCTCCGCCGACGCCGCGCGCGACCCTCGCGGCTGGGCGCTGAAGTTCTACACCGAGGAGGGCAACTACGACCTCGTGGGCAACAACACCCCGGTGTTCTTCATCAGGGACGCCATCAAGTTCCCCGACTTCATCCACACCCAGAAGCGCGACCCGTACACCGGCTCGCAGGAGGCGGACAACGTCTGGGACTTCTGGGGTCTGTCGCCCGAGTCCACGCACCAGGTGACGTGGCTGTTCGGCGACCGCGGCATCCCGGCCTCGTACCGTCACATGAACGGCTACGGCTCGCACACGTTCCAGTGGAACAACGAGGCCGGTGAGGTCTTCTGGGTCAAGTACCACTTCAAGACCGACCAGGGCATCAAGAACCTCACCACGGAGGAGGCCGTCCGGCTCTCCGGTGTGGACCCGGACAGCCACCAGCGCGACCTGCGTGAGTCCATCGAGCGGGGAGAGTTCCCGAGCTGGACCGTGCAGGTGCAGATCATGCCCGCGGCCGAGGCGGCTGCGTACCGCTTCAACCCGTTCGACCTCACCAAGGTGTGGCCGCACGAGGACTACCCGCCGATCGAGATCGGCAAGCTGGAGCTCAACCGCAACCCGGAGAACGTCTTCGCCGAGGTCGAGCAGTCGATCTTCAGCCCGTCGCACTTCGTGCCCGGCATCGGCCCGTCCCCGGACAAGATGCTCCAGGGCCGCCTCTTCGCGTACGGCGACGCCCACCGCTACCGCGTCGGCATCAACGCCGACCACCTGCCGGTGAACCGCCCGCACGCCACCGAGGCGCGCACCAACAGCCGTGACGGCTACCTGTACGACGGCCGGCACAAGGGCGCGAAGAACTACGAGCCGAACAGCTTCGGCGGCCCGGCCCAGACGGACCGGCCGCTCTGGGAGGCCGTCCCCGTCACGGGTGGCACGGGTAACCACGAGGCGCCGCTCCACGCCGAGGACGACGACTTCGTCCAGGCCGGCAACCTCTACCGGCTGCTGTCCGAGGACGAGAAGGCCCGGCTGATCGACAACCTCGCCGGTTTCATCTCCCAGGTCTCCCGCGACGACATCGCCGAGCGGGCGGTCGGCAACTTCCGTCAGGCCGATGGAGACTTCGGCAAGCGGCTGGAAGCCGCGGTCCAGGCCCTGCGCGGCCGGTAGGTCCTTGTCGTCGGGGGGGGGGGGGGGGGCCCCCCGGGGGGGCCCCCCCCCCCCGCCCCCGGGCCCCCCCCCCCCGGGGGGGGGGGCCCCGGGTCGCCGGGGGGCTGGCTGGGGCCGGGCACCGGGGCGGCCC
>NZ_JAFBGA010000002.1 GCF_016909575.1 Streptomyces sp. HB132
TTCACCGGGGCCCTCCGGGCGCTTCCCTTCGTTCTTGCGTTTCCGACTCTATCAGACTCTTTCGTGTCCGATTCCCGGCCGAAGCGGGTCACTGCCTTTTCGCTTTCCAGTTCTTCGCTTTCGCGTTTCCCTTTCCGGCGAGTCCGACTCTATCAGATCCTTTCGGGCCTGATTCCCAGTCAGCGGGGTTCGTCCTCCCGGCCTTCGGCCGTTCCGACGAGTGAGACATTAGCGGAATCCCCGGCCCCGACGCTAATCGGGTCACCTTCGAACACTGATTCCTCATTTCGCACGTGCGCACCCATAAACGCACGACAGAAGTCGCTCGTTCTGAGTGGTTACTGCGGAATCGCTGTCCGGGGACCGACCGGAGTCGACGCTCACGTCGGACAACTCGGAGCACACTACGGTTCGGTGGAGGGCGTGTCAACCCCCTCCTCTTCGCCCCTGCTGTGGGCGGCGGACCCGCCGCCATGAGGTCGCAAGGGGGCGGGTCCGGAAGCGCGGGAGTTGGGGCCGGGGTGGGATGCCCGCAGGTCAGCCGTTGCCCGAGGCCAGCTCACGGCTGCGGTCGCGGGCGGCTTCGAGCGCCGCGATGAGGGCGGCGCGTACGCCGTGGTTCTCCAGCTCCCGGATGGCACTGATGGTCGTGCCGGCCGGGCTGGTGACGGCCTCGCGGAGCTTGACCGGATGTTCGCCGCTGTCCCGGAGCATGACGGCCGCTCCGATGGCGGCCTGGACGATCAGGTCGTGGGCCTGGGCTCGGGGCAGACCGAGCAGGATGCCGGCGTCGGTCATCGCCTCGACGAGGAAGTAGAAGTACGCGGGGCCCGAGCCGGACAGCGCGGTTGCCGCGTCCTGCTGGGACTCCGGGACCCGGAGCGTCTTCCCCACGCCGCCGAAGATCGACTCTGCGTGGCCGAGGTGCTCGGCGGTGGCGTGGCTGCCCGCGGAGATGACGGACATGCCCTCGTCCACCAGCACCGGGGTGTTCGGCATGACGCGTACGACCGGGGTGCCCGTGGCGAGGCTGTCCTCGATGAACCCGGTGGTGATGCCCGCGGCCGCGCTGATGACCAGGCGGTCGGGGCTCAGGTGGGGGGCGAGCTCGTCCAGGAGCCGGCCCATGTCCTGGGGCTTGACCGCGAGGATGAGGATGTCTGCGCTCTTGGCGGCCTCGGCGTTGGTGACGGCCTCGACGCCGTACCGGGTACGGAGCTTCTCGGCGCGCTCGGGGCGGCGGGTGGTCACCAACAGGTCACCGGCCCGCCAGCCGGCCCGGATCATGCCGCTGAGCAGGGCCTCGCCGATCTTTCCTGTGCCGAGGACTGCGACTGTCTGGGTCATGCGGTTCATCCTCCGGGTGGCGGTACGCGTCGTGGTTCGCCATCCTCGCACCGCGCCGTCAGGTGGTGCGGCGCCTGAGGGTGGCCGCGCCCAGGCAGAGGACGAGCAGCGCACTGCCGGCGACGACGAGGACGTCCCGGTAGAAGTCGCCGGTGATGTCGGTCCGGGTGAGGACCTCGTTCATCCCGTCGACTGCGTACGACATCGGCAGCACGTCGGAGACGGTTTCGAGTACGGGGTGCATCTGGTCGCGCGGTGTGAACAGCCCGCAGAGCAGCAGTTGCGGGAAGATCACGGCGGGCATGAACTGCACCGCCTGGAATTCGGACGCGGCGAAGGCGGAGACGAACAGGCCGAGTGCCGTGCCGAGGAGCGCGTCGAGCAGGGCGACCAGGAGCAGCAGCCAGGGGGAGCCGACCACGTCGAGTCCGAGCACCCAGAGGGACATCGCGGTGGCCAGGAGGGACTGGGCGACGGCGACGGCGCCGAAGGCCAACGCGTATCCGGCGATCAGATCGCCCTTGCCCAGCGGCAGGGCGAGGAGGCGTTCGAAGGTGCCCGAGGTGCGTTCGCGGAGGGTGGCGATGGACGTCACCAGGAACATCGTGATCAGCGGGAAGATACCGAGCAGTGACGCACCGATGGCGTCGAAGGTGCCCGGGTCGCCGTCGAAGACGTAGCGCAGCAGCGTGATCATCAGGACCGGCACGAACAGCATCAGCGCGACGGTGCGGGGATCGTGGCGGAGCTGGCGCAGGACGCGTCCTGCGGTGGCGAGGGTCCGGGCCGGGCGGAGTGCGGGCGTGTCGGTGCTCATCGGGTCGTCTCCTGGCTCGCGTCGGCTTCGTCCTGTGCGGCTTCGTCCCGTGCGGCTTCGTCCCGTGCGGCCTCGGCCACCAGGCGGAGGAACGCCTCCTCGACGGTGGCGGAACCCGTACGGGCGCGGAGGGAGTCGGGCGTGTCGTCGGCGAGGATCCCGCCCTCGCGCATGAGCAGCAGCCGGTGGCAGCGCTCGGCCTCGTCCATGACGTGGGAGGAGACGAGGATCGTGGTGCCGCGGTCGGCGGCGAGGGTGTGGAAGAGGTTCCACAGGTCGCGGCGCAGTACGGGGTCGAGGCCGACGGTCGGCTCGTCGAGGACCAGCAGCTCGGGGGTGCCGAGCAGTGCGACGGCCAGGGAGACGCGGCTGAGCTGGCCACCGGAGAGGTTTCCGGCGAGGGAGTCCGCGTGGCGGGTGAGGTCGACGTCATCGACGGCGCGGGTGACGGCCTCCTCGCGGGAGGCGCGTTGGGTGCGTCCCGGCCGGAGGACGGCCGCGAAGTAGTCGAGGTTCTGCCGCACGGTGAGGTCGGTGTAGACCGACGGCGCCTGGGTGACATAGCCGACGCGTGGCCGCAGGGCCGGATGGCCTGCGGGGCGGCCGAGGACGTCGAGGGTTCCCGTGACCTTGGCCTGGGTGCCCACGACAGCCCGCATGAGCGTGGACTTGCCGCAGCCGGACGGGCCGAGGAGGCCGGTGATCCTGCCCGGCCCGACGGTGAAGTCGAGGCCGCGCAGGACCGTGCGGCCTCCCCGTACGACGGTGAGGCCGCGGGCCTCGACGGCGCTCGCGTCCCCGGTGCGCGGAGAATTCATCATGTGATGAATATTGGTCCCGCCGAAGCAGCCGCGTCAAGGGACGTGGCGTCGCCGGCCCGCGGGTTCAGCGGACCAGCACACCGAGTTCGACCACGTACCGCTCCTCGACCATGCCGTCGGGGAACACGGCGGCCAGGTGGCCGCGCTCCCGGTCCATGAACCGGCGGGTGGACCGCTCACCTGCCGCGCCGAGCACGAGGAAGGCGGAGTGGGTGGCGAGGTTGGCGAGATGCGCGTCGACGGACACCGTCCGGGACCACCGCAGCAGCCGTTTCTCGAAGCCGCCGCCGGAGAGCTGGGAGAGGTTCCGTGAATCGGCGCCGCCCGGTGTGCCGTGGGCGCTGTCGCCCCCGCCGAGTTGACGGCGCAACCGCTCGCCCTGGTCAACGACCCACGGGACGGAGTAGTCGGAGACGTTCCACCAGAGCGCCAGCGCGCCGCCGGGGCGCAGGACGCGGAGCGCCTCGGAGAGTGCCCGGTCGGGGTCGGTCCAGTGCCAGGCCTGGGCGTAGGTGATCAGGTCGGCCGACGCGGTGGCGAGGGGGAGGCGGTTGCCGTCACCCCGGACGACGGGCACGGTGGGCAGCGTCCGGCGCAGTTCCCCCGCCATGCCGGGACCCGGCTCGACGGCGGTGACCCGGGCGCCGCGCGCGTGCAGCAGCCGGGTGGCGATGCCCGTGCCGGCGCCGACGTCGGCGGTGCGCGCGCCGCTCAGCGGGCGGCCGGTCAACTCCTCGACTGTGTCCAGGAGTTCGGGCGGGTATCCGGGGCGCGACGCTGCGTAGAGGGCGGCGGCGCTGTCGAAGGAGAGGGCTCGGGGCACGGATGCAGACATGCGTTCATCGTGCCCGCGCCCAGCCGTGCGCGGGGTGGTTGCCCCGAACTACCCGCGCCCGGAGCGCTTCGCCTTGCCGCCCTTGCGGGCAGCGGGGTTGCCGGTCCGGGACGAGCGGCGCTTCACGTACTGGGCGAGCGCGGTCTCGTACTCCTCGCGGCGCAGTCCCTCGCCCGGCGCCTCCCGCAGCGAGCGGATGAAGTAGGCGAGGATCGAGCCGATGAAGCCGATCGTCTTGAGGCCGCGCAGCCTGTCCTCGTGGGCCGGGTCGGCGGGGCGGCGGGTGAAGCCCTCCCAGGTCTTGCGGAAGGCGATAGCGCTGCACACCGCGAACATCAGCACGACGAGCATGCCGACCAGGCCGCCGACCTCGGCGATCTCCAGGCCCTGGTAGGCGAAGCGCAGCACGAAGCACGCGACGACGGCCGCGACGAGCGAGCCGAGGGCGACGCCCACCCGCCGCAGCCCGTACCCGCCGTCGCGGTCGACCCAGGTCGTACCGAAGAAACGGAGGGTTTCGGGCTGCGGCCCCGGCGTGGTGCCGCTGGTGGGCGCGGCCGAGGACGTTCCGGGGGCTTCGCTTTTCTCGCTCACGGAACCGATTATCCCCGAACGCGCCCCGGCTCCGTCAGTCGCAGCGCGTAGCGACGTAGCCGTCACTGCCCGTCTTGACGTAGGCGTCCGACACGAACTGGCCGTTGGCGATGTTGTCCCAGAGGTTCGAGGTGCCGTACGGGCCGGACACCCGCTCCCCCGGCTTCTGGCAGTACACCGGGACGCTCATCCCGTACGGCAGGGTCCTGACGATCCCGTACTGCGTGCCGGGTCCCCTGCGGACGTTGACCCGGTAGCCGGGCGCGATCGGGTAGACGAAGGCGTCCGCGGCGAGCGTCGTCGCCTCCGCCGCGACGACCGCCTCGGTGTCCGTGGTGACTGTTCCGGCGCTGTTCTCTTCAACACCCATGAGGGCCTCCCCCGTTGAAAGCAATGCGTGTGACGCGCAGGCTAACAAGCCCCCCTCGCCTCGCACGCACCATCGACTAGGCTCCGTGCGTCGCGCTTGCGCACGAACACACGGGGGTGGGCGATGCCGCCGCTGCGAGGGACCGGATCACATCCGGAAGCGGAGCATCCTGAGTACGCCGGGCAGTACAGGCTCGAGGCATGCCTCGGAGCGGGTGGCATGGGTGTCGTACACCTGGCGCGCTCCGCCTCCGGGCTGCAGCTCGCGGTGAAGGTGGTGCACCGCCAGTACGCGGCGGACCCTGAGTTCAGAGCGCGTTTCCGGCAGGAGGTCGCGGCCGCCCGACGGGTCAGCGGGGCCTTCACGGCGCCGGTCGTGGACGCCGATCCGGCAGCCGCACTGCCCTGGATGGCCACCCTGTACGTGCCCGGCCCGACGCTCTCCGCGCAGGTGAAGCGGAACGGGCCGATGAGCCCCGCGGAGCTGCGCAGGCTCACGGCCGGGCTCGCCGAGGCACTGCGCGACATCCACCGGGCCGGTGTCATCCACCGGGACCTCAAGCCGAGCAACGTGCTGCTCCCCGACTCCGGGCCCAAGGTCATCGACTTCGGGATCTCCCGGCCGTACGACAGTGATCTCCGCACGGAGACGGGCAAGCTGATCGGCTCACCCCCTTACATGGCGCCCGAGCAGTTCCAGCGGCCCCGCGAGGTCGGGCCGGCCGCTGACGTGTTCGCGCTCGGGGCGGTACTGGTGCACGCGGCGACGGGCCGGGGGCCCTTCGACTCGGACAGCCCGTACCTCGTCGCCTACCAGGTGGTGCACCACGAGGCCGATCTCGCCGGCGTACCGGCGGATCTCGCGCCCCTGGTCGGGCGTTGCCTGGCCAAGGATCCCGCGGAGCGTCCCACCCCGGACGAGATCATGGCCGCGCTGCACCCCCCGTCGTACGAGGCGGCCGCCTTCATACCCGTCCAGCGCAGGCCGCTCGCCGTGGAGTCCGGAGCGGCGGACGAGGAGGGGGCCACCACCCATGTGCGGGCGACGGACGGCCTGCCCTCGGGACCCGGGACGGCCGAGGGCCCCCGCAGGTGGCGCCGGCTCGCGGTCGTGGCCACCGCGCTGCTGCTGGTGGCCGGAGGTCTCTGGGCCGCCGCGGCCCGGGGCGGCCCGGAGGCGCGGGAGGACGCTGTGCACGAAGGCCGCGCGACGGCCTTCACGCCCTGGCGTACGCCGCTGCGCTCGCCGGGCGGCTCCACGCCGTCGTGCGCGCCGGGGCCCGCCGGTCAGGGTTCCGCTCTGTACTGCGTCTCCGCCGGTTTCGGCCTGGCCCGGCTGGACGCGTCGGACGGCCGGGTGGTCTGGGCGCACCGCGACACGTCACCGGCCCCGGTGTCCGGAGCAGCGATGTCCGGCGAGGCGGCCTGCGTCGTGGTGGGCGAGGAGTTCCGGGCGTACTCCCCGGGCGAGGGCACGGAACTGTGGCACACGGACCTCTCCGCCTACTCCGACGCCCCCGTCCCGGCCGGCGACCTCCTGCTGGCGGTCCGCCGGGACGGGACACTCGAGGCGCTGGACGCGGCGACCGGTGAATCCCGCTGGCGGCGCACCGTACCGGGGCACGTGAATCCGGGTTACGCGCTGTACGAGGCCGGGACCGGTCTCGCGTACGTGTACGAGAGCTCCGCCCAGGGGGCCACCACCCTGGTCACGGCCGTCGACGCGGGGACCGGCGACACCGCCTGGCAACGCGGGCTGGACGGGATCCTCACACCGGCCGGGACATCGGACGGGCAGCTCCTGCTGACCGCCATGAACGAGAAGTCCCAGACCACCGCCCTGATCCGCTACGACCCGAGGACGCGGAGCGCGACCCGCATCGCGCTGCCCCTGCGGATGAACGCACCGGAGACCGTGGTGGACGGGGACACCGCCCTGCTGCTGGAGCGCGGCGGAACGCTGCTCGCCCTCGATGTCCGTGCGGGTGCCGGGCCGGCCGAGCTGTGGCGGCTGGAGACGGCGGTCGGAACGACTTCGGCGCCGGTACTCGGGGCGGGCGGTCGGCTGTACTTCTCCGCCACCGACGGGCGGCTGCTCGCCGTCGACACGAAGCGTGGAACGCTGCTCGGCCAGACGCGCCCCCGGCTGAGGAACGGGAAGCTCATCCACGCCTCCTCACTGCCGGCCCCCGTCGTCCTGGGCCGGAGCGTGATCGGCACCGCGCCGGACGGTTCCGTCTTCGCCGTGGACGCGGACGGCCCCGCCCGCTGGTGAACCCGGGGACGGGGCCGGACAGAAGCCGCTGAGGGTCAGCCGAGCTTGGAGACGTCGCGGACGGCGCCCCGGTCGGCACTGGTGGCCATCGCCGCGTACGCCCGGAGAGCGGCCGAGACCTTGCGGTCGCGGTTCTTCGGCGCGTACACGCCGTTCAGCGCCTCGCGGCGGGCGGCGAGGTCCTCGTCGGCGACGAGCAGCTCGATCGAACGGTTCGGGATGTCGATCCGGATCCGGTCGCCGTCCTCCACCAGCGCGATCGTGCCGCCGGACGCCGCCTCGGGCGAGGCGTGCCCGATGGAGAGGCCGGAGGTGCCGCCGGAGAACCGGCCGTCGGTGACGAGGGCGCAGGTCTTGCCGAGGCCCCGGCCCTTCAGGAAGGAGGTGGGGTAGAGCATCTCCTGCATGCCGGGGCCGCCGCGCGGGCCCTCGTAGCGGATGACGACGACGTCGCCGTCCTTGATCTCCTTGCGGAGGATCTTGTCGACGGCGTCGTCCTGCGACTCGCAGACGACGGCCGGGCCCTCGAAGGTCCAGATCGACTCGTCGACGCCGGCCGTCTTCACGACACAGCCGTCCACAGCGAGGTTGCCCTTGAGGACCGCGAGACCGCCGTCCTTGGAGTACGCGTGCTCCAGGTCGCGGATACAGCCGCCGGCCGCATCCAGGTCGAGGGTGTCCCAGCGCTCGGACTGCGAGAAGGCCGTCGCCGAGCGGACGCAGCCGGGAGCCGCGTGCCAGAGCTCGACGGCCTCGGGCGACGGGGAGCCGCCGCGGACGTCCCAGTTCTTCAGCCACTCGGCGAGGGTGTCGGAGTGCACCGAGTGCACGTCCTCGTTGAGGAGGCCGGCGCGGTGCAGCTCGCCGAGGAGGGCGGGGATGCCACCGGCCCGGTGGACGTCCTCCATGTAGTACGTGCCGCCGGGCGCGACGTTGGGGGCGACCTTGGACAGACAGGGCACGCGGCGCGAGACCTCGTTGATGTCGTCGAGGTCGTAGTCGAGCTCGGCCTCCTGCGCCGCGGCGAGCAGGTGCAGGATCGTGTTGGTCGAGCCGCCCATGGCGATGTCGAGCGCCATGGCGTTGTCGAAGGCGGCGCGGGTGCCGATGGCCCGGGGCAGGACGGTCTCGTCGTCCTGCTCGTAGTAGCGCCGGGTGATGTCGACGACCGTGCGGCCCGCGTCCTCGTACAGCGCCTTGCGGGCGGTGTGCGTGGCGAGGACGGAGCCGTTGCCGGGGAGGGAGAGGCCGAGGACCTCGGTCAGGCAGTTCATCGAGTTGGCGGTGAACATGCCCGAACAGCTGCCGCAGGTGGGGCAGGCGTTCTCCTCGATGCGGAGGATGTCCTCGTCGGAGATGCTCTCGTCGACCGCGTCACTGATCGCGTTGACCAGGTCGAGCTTGCGGACCGTGCCGTCGACGAGGGTGGCCTTGCCGGCCTCCATCGGACCGCCGGAGACGAACACCGTGGGGATGTTGAGGCGCATGGCGGCCATCAGCATGCCGGGGGTGATCTTGTCGCAGTTGGAGATGCAGATCAGGGCGTCGGCGCAGTGGGCCTCGACCATGTACTCGACGCTGTCCGCGATGAGGTCGCGGGAGGGCAGGCTGTAGAGCATGCCGTTGTGTCCCATGGCGATGCCGTCGTCCACCGCGATGGTGTTGAACTCGCGGGGCACCGCGCCCGCCGCCTTGATCGCCTCGGAGACGATCCGGCCGACGGGGGCGAGGTGGGTGTGGCCCGGGACGAACTCGGTGAAGGAGTTGGCCACCGCGATGATCGGCTTGCCAATGTCCTCACTGGCTACGCCGGACGCCCGCATAAGGGCGCGGGCGCCCGCCATGTTGCGGCCGTGGGTGACAGTGCGGGACCTCAGCTGGGGCATCGTCTCTCGCTCCTTCGACAGAAAAGACTGCCTTTGAGCGTACGCCTCCGGTGCCAAGATCTGGACATCCCGTCCGGAATGCGGGACGGCCTGCTCAGTGGGCGGGCAGGGGGAGGAACCGCCCGCCCCCTCCCCGCGGCCCGGTCACACCGCCGGAAGCGCCAGCAGGCGACCGCCGTGGAGGGCGGCCAGCCGCTTGCCGCCGGAGACCATATACCACGGGTCGATCGCCCCCGAGCCGTCGTTGAAGGTCCAGCGCAGCTTCCCGTCACGCGCGTCGTAGGCCTGGACGCCGCCGTCCTGGTCGAACTCCGTCGCCCCGTAGAGGGTGTCCCCCACCTTGGCGAACTGGAGCGGGACCGAGACCTCCAGCAGGTCGGCGTTGTGCCACCGCCGCTTGCCGGTGGCGGGATCGACGGCCCACAGGGCGTGGGCACTGTCCGAGGCGTAGAGCACCCCTTCGAGGACGGTCGGCCCGTTGAACGTGTCGAACTCCTCGGTCTCCAGCGCCCAGCGCTCGGCACCGTCGTCCAGGGCGTACGAGCGCAGGTGCCTGCCGTCGGCGACGAAGACCGCCCCGTCGTGGACGGTGATCCTCTCGAAGTTGGACCTGCTGATCTTCTTCGACCACAGCTGCCGTCCGGTCGCGGTGTCGCGGACGGTCAGGTTCTCGCGGTGGTCGGTGTAGGCGAGACGCTCGCCGAGCAGCGCGGAGGTGAGGCCGGACTCCTCGGTCCCGGTGTCGCGCTTCTCGCTCCAGACGGCCTTGCCGGTACGGATGTCGATGGCGGCGATCACGTTGGTCCGGGAGCTGAGGTCCTTCTCCAGGATGCCCGCGATCACGTACACGCGTTCGGTGTCGGCGCCGATGGGCCGCGGCTGGGCGTACCGCCCGTCCAGGCGGCTGCGCCAGGTCTCCTTGCCGGTGGCCGGGTCGAGCCCCACGAGATCGCCGTCGTACTCGCCGCTGGCCAGATAGAGCGTGTCCCCGCCCATGATCAGCCGCGCGCCCGGCTGGGCGGCGCCCGGCAGCGACCACAGCTTCTTGCCGGTGGCGAGGTCCCGTGCCGTCAGGGGGTCGTCGGCGACCAGCACCACGTTCCCCACGACGGCCAGCACCTCGTCGCTGCCGAGGGAGCCCACCCCGGTCGACTCCTGCCACAGGGCGCGCGGCGCGGTCCCGGCGGGCGGTGTGGTGAACGCGTCACCGCCGCCCTTGCCGCTCCCGCCGGGCTTCGGGTTTCCGGCACCGCCGGAGGCGTCGGCCTCCTCGGGCCCGCACGCCGTCGTCACCGCCCCGGTCAGGACGAGGCCCAGTCCCACGCCGGCCATCCGCAGCAGCCTCCGGCGGGGCAGGGCGCCGTCCGCCCCGCGTCCGTCAGGCCCGCGTACATCTCGAGTGGCCATGGCCGTCTCCCCCGCTTGTCGTTCACCACGTACGTCCGGCTCGCTTGATCCCGCACAGCCAACCATCGAAATTCGGCCACGCCGGCGGCTGATACGGATTCGCGACATCGTTGTGAAGCCACCGGCACAGCGGTCACACAGGCAGGACCTGGATCACCGGTCGCCCAGATAGCGCTGGAGCGTGGGGGCGACCATCTCGATGATCTTCTCCGGGTCCGCCGATGCCAGGGGTTCCGCCCGGATCACGTACCGGAGGATCGCGATACCGATCATGTGCGAGGCCGCGAGTTCCGCACGGAAGGTCGGGTCCGGCACGTCGAGGTCCGCCGCGATCCGCTCCAGCAGCCTGCGCAGCACGAAGCCGCGCAGCACCTTCGCCGCCGCCTCGTGCGTGAGTGCGGAGCGGAGGATCGCCAGCAGCGGCGCGCGGGACGCCGGGTCCTCCCACACGCCGATGAAATACCTGGCCAGCCGTTCCCCGACGTCCTCCGAGGAACGGCCCAGGACGGCGGGGACGACGAGCGCGGGTTCGAAGGAGAGCTCGATGGCCGCGGCGAAGACCTCGTCCTTCGTGCCGAAGTAGTGGTGGACCAGGGCGGCGTCGACGTCCGCCGCCCTGGCGATGCCACGGACCGACGTCTTGTCGTAGCCGCGCTCGGCGAATTCCGTGCGGGCCGCCTCCAGGATCCGGGTCCGCGCGTCGGGGCCGTCCGTGCGCGTCGTACGGGAGGGGCGGCCCCTGCGCCGTGGGGCCGGGCCGTCGGCGCCGGCGGTCACGGCCGGGGCGCCTGCGCCGACGACGCCAGGTGGAGTCGGGTGAAGGCGAGCGCCTCCGCGAGATCGGCCTCGCGTTCGGCCGACGACATGGCACGGCGGGTGTTGACCTCGATGACCACATGGCCGTCGAAGCCGGTGCGCGCCAGCCGCTCCAGCAGTTCCGCGCACGGCTGGTCGCCCCGGCCGGGCACCAGGTGCTCGTCCTTGTTGGAGCCCTTGCCGTCGGCGAGGTGGACGTGGGCGAGCCGGTCGCCCATCCGGTCCACCATGGCCAGGCTGTCGGTTCGCGCGGTCGCGGTGTGCGAGAGGTCCACGGTGAAGTGCCGGTAGTCGTCGTTGCTGACGTCCCAGGCGGGGGCGTACGCGAGCATCTCGCGGTCCCGGTAGCGCCAGGGGTACATGTTCTCGACGGCGAAGCGCACATCGGTCTCGTCCGCCATGCGCCAGATGCCGGAGACGAAGTCGCGGGCGTAGTTGCGCTGCCACCGGAACGGCGGGTGGACGACCACCGCCGACGCGCCCAGCTTCTCCGCCGCGGCCCTGGCACGCTGGAGCTTCACCCACGGATCGGTGGACCAGACCCGCTGGGTGATCAGCAGACAGGGCGCGTGGATGGCCAGGATCGGCACCTGGTGGTAGTCCGACAGCCGCTTCAGCGCCTCGATGTCCTGACTTACGGGGTCGGTCCAGACCATGACCTCGACACCGTCGTAGCCCAGGCGCGCGGCGATCTCGAAGGCCGTCGCCGTCGACTCCGGATAGACGGAGGCCGTCGACAGGGCGACCTTCGCATCCGGGATGCGCACCACTGGTTCTGCCACGTGGACAGCGTACGGGCAGCGGAACGCGACGCCGAAGGAACCCGGCGACAAGTGAGAAGGACCATGAGGCGGGCGGCCGCGCTCAGGCCAGGGCGGCCTGCTCCGACGGCAGGTGGTCGAGGCGCCGCAGGATGACTCCCTCGCGCAGCGCCCAGGGGCAGATCTCCAGTTCCTCGACCCCGAACAGGTCCATCGCGCCCTCGGCGACGAGCGCGCCGGCCAGGAGCTGCGCGGCGCGCCCCTCCGTGACCCCGGGCAGGTTCCCCCGCTGTGCGACGGTCATCGCCGACAGCTTCGGCACCCACTCCTCCAGGGCCTTGCGGGTGAGGACGCGCTGCACGTACAGCCCCTCGGCGGAGCGGGCGGCGCCCGTGATCCTGGCGAGCTGGCGGAAGGTCTTGGAGGTCCCGACGACGTGGTCGGGCGGCCCCAGCCGGGTGAAGTCGCCGACCGTACGGGCGATCCCGGCGCGGACGTGGCGGCGCAGCGCGCGCACGTCCGTCGCGTCCGGCGGATCGCCCGGCAGCCAGGCCGCGGTGAGGCGGCCGGCGCCGAACGGCAGCGACACGGCGGCGTCCGGCTCCTCGTCCATCCCGTAGCCGACCTCCAGCGAACCGCCGCCGATGTCCAGGACCAGCAGCTTCCCCGCGGACCAGCCGAACCAGCGGCGGGCGGCCAGGAAGGTCAGCCGGGCCTCCTCCTCACCGCTGAGGACGGCGAGGGCGACACCGGTCTCGTCCCGCACGCGCGCCAGCACCTGGTCCGCGTTGCCCGCGTCACGCACGGCGGAGGTGGCGAAGGCCAGCACGTCCTCGCAGCCCTTGTCCTCGGCCGCCCGGAGGGCGTCGGCAACCGTCGTCACCAGTCGGTCCACGCCCTCCGGGCCGATCGCGCCCTCCGGGTCGAGGAGTTCGGCGAGCCGCAATTCCGCCTTGTGCGAGTGGGCGGGCAGCGGGCGGGCGCCGGGGTGCGCGTCGACCACCAGCAGATGCACCGTGTTCGACCCCACGTCGAGGACTCCGAGTCTCATGGGGGAACGCTACTGCGGCTTACTCTGGGCACGTGCCAAAGACGAAAAAGGCGAAGCCGGACAAAGCCACGAAGAAGCTGCGTAACTCGAAGCAGGAGACGCAGCAGCCGGAAGCTACGGGGCCCCACGGGCCCGACGAGAAGGGGCTCGACTTCGCTCGGGCCTGGGTCGAGTTCCCCGATCCCACCGACGACGAGCAGGTGTTCCGCTGCGACCTGACCTGGCTGACGTCCCGCTGGACCTGCATCTTCGGAAGCGGCTGCCAGGGCATCCAGGCCGGCCGCGCGGACGACGGCTGCTGCACGCTGGGTGCGCACTTCTCGGACAAGGACGACGAGAAGCGGGTGGCCGGGCACGTGGCACGGCTCACACCGGAGCTGTGGCAGTTCCACGACGTCGGCACGAAGACCGGCTGGGTCGGCGTCGACGAGGACGGCGAGCGCCAGACGCGGCGCTGGGAGGGCTCCTGCATCTTCCAGAACCGTCCGGGGTTCGCGGGCGGCATGGGCTGTTCCCTGCACATCCTGGCCCTCAAGGAGGGCAAGGAGCCGCTGGAGACCAAGCCGGACGTGTGCTGGCAGCTGCCGGTGCGCCGCACGTACGACTGGATCGAACGGCCCGACGACACGCGCGTGCTCCAGATCTCGATCGGGGAGTACGACCGCCGGGGCTGGGGCCCGGGCGGCCACGATCTGCACTGGTGGTGCACGTCGGCGACGTCCGCGCACGGGGCCGGCGACCCGGTCTACGTGTCCTACCGCCCCGAACTCACCGAACTGATGGGCAAGGAGGCCTACGACCGGCTGGCCGAGCTGTGCGAGCAGCGGCTGGCGTCGCTGCTGCCCATGGCCCCGCACCCGGCCGACCCGGCCTGAGGCGGCGGGGCGTACGAGGCGGGGGCGGGTGCTCGGTGGGTCTCGGAGCCTGCTCCCACTCCCCCTCAGTTCCGGTCCGTTCGGCGTCAGCCTGCCGGCCCGGAGGGCTCGCCGGGGTCCGTGGAGGGTCCGGACGACGGGCCGGGTGCGGAGGATCCGTCCGTCGGTGACGGCGTGGGGCCCGGTGTGTCCGTGGGGGGATCCGTCGGCGTGGGCGTCGGGTCCGTCGGGGTCCCGGACGGGTCCGTGGGGTCCGGGGTGGGATCCGACGAGGGTGGCGGGGAGGACGGCGTGGCGCTCGGGGGCCCCGACGGGTCCGGTGTCGGCTGCGGGCTCCCGGGGCCGGGAGGCGTGGAGCCGTAGCCGGTGATCGCGACCGCGGAACCCGAGGGGGCGAGCAGGACACGGGCACTCCACGGGCCCCTCGGCTGGGCCCCGCGGTCCACGAACACGTAGAAGGTGACGCTCCGGCCGGGGGCGACCGTGCCGGCCGTACGGCTCAGGCGCAGCCACGGGGCGTCCGCCCGGGCGGACCAGGTGACGGCTTCGTCGCCGCCCGCGGTCAGGGTGATCGCCGTACGGCCGCCGGACGAGCGGGCCGAGACCGCGAGGGAAGCCGCTCCGTCGGGGCCGGCACCGAGGCTGACGACCTCGGCGGAGACGTCCGGGCTCCGGGCTCCGTCGGTGAAACCGTCGCTCCCGTCGGGGCTGGCGTTGCCCGCGTTCTCGTAGTGGTCGTACGGATCACCGTCGTCGGGCTCCCCGTCCACGTCCGTCGCGGTGATCGAGGTGTCGCGTCCCTCGCCGGTCAGCGGCGCGCCCCGGTAGGCGGCCCACAGGGCGATCACCGGGGCGGCGACGACCGTCGCCACGACCGTCGTCGTCACGACCCGGGCGCGCAGCCGGTCCCGGCGCGCGGCGTGGTCCTTGGGGTCCATCGGGAAGCCGGTCCGGCCGAAGCGCGGGGCGCCGGCCCGGGACCGCCGGGCGTGTGTCAGGGCGACCTGCACCGAGGGCCGCGGCGCCTCGACGACGGGGAGAGCGGCGGCCGGGGTGACGGTCGCGCCCGGCCAGGGCCCGGCCGCGCCGGCCCGCTCGGCGGCGCGGCGGCAGCGCGGGCAGTCGTCGACGTGCCGGACGAGCTCCCGGCGCAGGGTGGAGGAGAGCAGCATCTGACGTGCGCCTCCGAGCCGCGCGACGACGGGGCAGTCCCCCGTCCCGACGACGGCGAGGGCGGCACGGGTGCGCTCCACCTCGCAGGCCGCACCGGCCAGGAGCTCCCGGGTGCTCCCCGGGTCGAGGCCGAGGACGGCGCCGACGGCGCGCGGGGTGAGCCCGTGGCGCACGGCGAGCTCGAGCGCCTCGCGCTGCTCGGGTGTGGTGCCCGCGGCCTCGGGCCAGGCCAGTTGTGCGAGCTCGCGGCGGCGCGCCTCGGCCACCGGTGACTCCGTGGGACGGCCGGGCTCGACGGCCTCCTCCGGAGCACCGTGCGCTCCCCGGGCCCCCGCCGCGCGCGCGCTTTCACGTCGGGCGGTCGGACGCCGGTGCGCCTGACGGCCACGCCGCTGCTCGGTGAGCGCCCGCAGGCACGCCCATCTGGCCAGGGCGTACAGCCAGGATTTACGTTCCTCCTCGGCCGCGGGGCACCGGCCGTCCTGCCGCTCGGCGATCGCGAGGACCGAGCCCAGGGCCTCGGTGGCCGCCTCGTGGTCGCAGAGCACGGAGAGGCAGTAGGTGAACAGGCCGTCGAGGTGCGGCTCGTAACGTGCGGGCGATCGCTGCGCCGACGGGCGGGCCTCGCGACGGTGCGCCCGGTGTGCGCCGGTGGTGTGGGTGTGGGTCTCCAGCCTGCTGCTCGTCACCTGGCGACCGTAGGCAGTTGTGGGCGGAACCCCGACAGCACAGTGCGACATTTAATCCTTACGGGTGACAGGCTCACTCGAAAGGGGACAGGAATCCCGTATTCCCCAGGAATTACCGCATCGGGCACATGTTCGGCCCCCGTGCCCGCGACCGGGCTGTCAGACCTCACCTATACGGTGACGCCATGGCTGCCCGTACGAAATCCACGAAGGACAGGCCGTCCTACCGCTGCACCGAATGCGGCTGGACGACCGCCAAATGGCTGGGCCGCTGCCCGGAGTGCCAGGCATGGGGGACGGTCGAGGAGTTCGGCGGCGCCCCCGCGATCCGTACGACGGCCGCCGGCCGGGTCTCCACCGCCGCCCTGCCGATCGGCCAGGTCGACAGCCGGCAGGCGACCGCGCGCTCCACCGGGGTCGGCGAGCTGGACCGGGTGCTCGGCGGAGGGCTCGTGCCGGGGGCGGTCGTGCTGTTCGCGGGCGAGCCGGGCGTGGGCAAGTCGACGCTGCTGCTGGACGTGGCCGCCAAGGCCGCGAGCGACGACCACCGCACCCTCTACGTCACGGCCGAGGAGTCCGCCAGCCAGGTGCGGATGCGGGCCGACCGGATCCGGGCGATCAACGACCACCTGTACCTGGCCGCCGAGACCGACCTCTCCGCCGTCCTGGGGCATCTGGACGCGGTCAAGCCGTCCCTCCTCGTCCTCGACTCGGTGCAGACGGTCGCCTCCCCGGAGATCGACGGCGCACCCGGCGGCATGGCACAGGTCCGCGAGGTCGCGGGGGCGCTCATCAGGGCCTCCAAGGAGCGCGGCATGTCGACGCTCCTGGTGGGCCATGTGACCAAGGACGGCGCCATCGCGGGACCGCGGCTCCTGGAGCACCTGGTCGACGTGGTGCTGTCCTTCGAGGGCGACCGGCACGCGCGCCTCCGCCTCGTACGAGGCGTCAAGAACAGGTACGGCGCCACGGACGAGGTCGGCTGCTTCGAGCTGCACGACGAGGGCATCACCGGCCTCGCCGATCCCTCCGGCCTCTTCCTCACCCGCCGTGACGAGCCCGTCCCCGGCACCTGCCTGACGGTCACCCTGGAAGGCAAGCGCCCCCTCGTCGCCGAGGTCCAGGCCCTGACGGTCGACTCACAGATCCCCTCGCCCAGGCGCACGACCTCGGGCCTGGAGACCTCCCGGGTCTCGATGATGCTGGCCGTCCTGGAACAGCGGGGCCGGATCAGCGCGCTCGGCAAGCGGGACATCTACAGCGCGACGGTGGGCGGCGTGAAGCTCACCGAACCGGCCGCGGACCTCGCGATCGCCCTCGCGCTGGCCAGTGCGGCCAGTGACACACCGCTGCCGAAGAACCTGGTCGCGATCGGTGAGGTGGGCCTCGCCGGAGAGGTCAGAAGGGTGACGGGGGTCCAGCGCAGGCTGGCGGAGGCGTACCGTCTCGGGTTCAAGCACGCCCTGGTCCCGAGGGACCCGGGGCAGGTCCCGGCAGGCATGAAGGTCACGGAGGTGGCCGACATGGGTGATGCCCTGAGAGTCCTCCCCCGCCGGTCTCGGCCGGACGGACCACAGGACGACGGCGCGCGCCGGTAGACTTTGCCCTGGTCTCGCCCGCCCGTACGAACGGTACGAGGGACGCGAGGGCACCGCCGACCTGTGACCGGAGGAGTGCAGTGGCAGCCAACGACCGGGCAGCATCGCCCGGAAAGTCCGGCCAAGGCACGGGCAACGAGGCGCTGATGCGTGCCTCGTTGAGCGCGGTCGCGCCCGGAACGGCCCTCCGTGACGGCCTGGAGCGCATTCTCCGCGGCAACACCGGCGGACTGATCGTCCTCGGCATGGACAAGACCGTCGAATCCATGTGTACCGGCGGATTCGTGCTCGACGTCGAGTTCGCCGCGACGCGCCTGCGCGAACTGTGCAAGCTCGACGGCGCGATGATCCTCGACAAGGAGATGACCAAGATCCTTCGGGCCGGCGTCCAGTTGGTCCCGGACGCCTCCATCCCCACCGAGGAGACGGGAACCCGTCACCGCACGGCGGACCGGGTCTCCAAGGCGTGCGGCTTCCCGGTGGTGTCGGTCTCCCAGTCGATGCGCCTGATCGCGGTGTACGTGGACGGCGAGCGCCGGGTCCTGGAGGAGTCCTCCGCGATCCTGTCACGCGCCAATCAGGCGCTGGCCACCCTGGAGCGCTACAAGCTCAGGCTGGACGAGGTCGCAGGGACCCTCTCCGCGCTGGAGATCGAGGACCTGGTGACGGTCCGGGACGTGACGGCCGTCTCGCAGCGGCTGGAGATGGTGCGCCGGATCGCGACCGAGATCGCCGAGTACGTGGTGGAGCTGGGCACCGACGGACGACTCCTGGCGCTCCAGCTGGACGAGCTGATCGCCGGTGTGGAGCCCGAGCGGGAGCTGGTCGTCCGCGACTACGTGCCCGAGCCGACCGCGAAGCGGTCCCGTACGGTCGCGGAGGCGCTGGCCGAGCTCGACACGCTCACCCACACCGAACTGCTCGAACTTCCCGTCGTGGCACGGGCACTGGGTTACAGCGGTTCGCCGGAGACGCTGGACTCGGCGGTTTCCCCGAGGGGTTACCGGCTGCTCGCGAAGGTACCGCGACTGCCCGGGACGATCATCGAGCGGCTGGTGGAGCACTTCGGCGGCCTGCAGAAGCTGCTCGCCGCGAGCGTCGACGACCTCCAGGCCGTGGACGGGGTCGGGGAGGCACGGGCCCGGAGCGTGCGGGAGGGACTCTCGCGGCTGGCGGAGTCGTCGATCCTGGAGAGGTACGTCTGAGGGCTGCCCTCTGACGGGCCACCGCCGGTCGCGCCGCCTCCGGGCGGCGGATGCGGGCCCGCCGCAGGGCGGTGCCCCGCAGCCGTCAGTCCTTGGCCAGCACGAACGAGGCGCGCTGGACGCTCTCGCCCGGCACCTCGGCCTCCAGCAGGTACGTCCCCGGGGCCGCGGACCGGACGGGCGGGGTCGCGCACCCGGGTGCGCTCCCCTTGCGGTCCCACTTCACGGTATGGACGACCGTCGCTCCCGCCGGGATCCTCAGGAAGAGGGCTCCGGCCTTCGGGCAGTCCTTGGTGGACCACACCTTCTCGTCGTCCTCGCCCGCTTCGGTGATCGTGAGCACCGCGTTCTTCGGGCCGAAGTCGGCCTTGCAGTCCGCGGACGAGGTGTTCCTGGCGCTCAGCCGGAACGTCGGCTTGTCGTCGGGTCCGTAACTGTTGTCGGTCTTCAGGCTCAACCGCAGCACGGCGGCAGTGCAGTCGGGGAGCGACGAGCCCGCCGGCACCTGCTGGCCGCCCGTGCTTCCGCCGGTGGTGCCCGCGCTCGTACCCGCTGACGCGGAGCCGCCCGCTCCCCCGGCGTCCGACCCGGCCGACCCTGACGAGCCGCCGGCTCCGGTACCCCCGGCGTCCTCGCCGGAGCCCCCGTCCGTGCCGGAGCCCTCCGACTCGTCGCGCCCGCCCGGCGGTTGGCCGAGGTCCGGGCCGGAGCTCGAGGGCCCGGGAGTGATGGACGGCGCGGGATCGGAGTCCCCCGGCTTGCCGTCGTCGTGCCCGCCGCCGCTGCCGCCACCCGAGGTGACGGCCCACGCGACCAGCGCCGCGAGCAGCGCGATCACGAGAACCGCTACCGCTCTCCGACGCCAGTAGATGCTGGAGGGAAGCGGACCGACCGGATTGCGCATAGAACCCACGGACCGAACTGTACGAGAGTTCCTGCCCAACTCCGGCCCACAACCGCCGCTCTGATCGACAAGTTTTCCGGATCATCATCATGCGACGGGCCACTCCTGGCAATTCCGTCCGTTTTGCACCGGATAGGGTGCGTCCGCGCCGCACGAAGGGACAGAACGGGTGGCTTTATCACTCATAGAGCCCTTGCCCGGACCGACACACCTGGAGCCGTGCCCGACATCCCGCCTTTCGTGCCAGGATCGTCGGGCGATGACTGCAACGACTGCGACACAGACGATCCCCGCTTCCCTCCATACACCCGTCATCGGGTGGTTCGAGCAGCACGCCCGCGACCTGCCCTGGCGCCGCCCCGAAGCGGGCGCCTGGGGTGTGATGGTGAGCGAGTTCATGCTCCAGCAGACCCCGGTGAACCGCGTGCTTCCGGTCTACGAGCAGTGGATGGCCCGCTGGCCGCGCCCGGCCGACCTGGCCGCCGACGCACCGGGCGAAGCCGTCCGTACCTGGGGCCGGCTCGGCTACCCCAGGCGCGCGCTGCGGCTGCACGGGGCGGCGCAGGCGATAACGGAACGTCATGGCGGCGACGTACCGAGTGAGCACGGGCAGTTGCTCGCGCTGCCAGGGATCGGGGAGTACACGGCCGCGGCCGTGGCCTCGTTCGCATACGGGCAGCGCCACGCGGTGCTGGACACGAACGTCCGCAGGGTGTTCGCCAGGGCCGCCACCGGTATCCAGTACCCGCCGAACGCGACCACCGCGGCCGAGCGCAAGCTCGCCCGTGCCCTGCTCCCCGAGGAGGAGGGGCGCGCCGCCAGTTGGGCGGCGGCCACGATGGAACTCGGCGCTCTCGTGTGCACCGCGAAGAACGAGGACTGCACGCGCTGCCCGATCGCCGGACAGTGCGCCTGGCGGCTGGCCGGGAAGCCCGCCCACCAGGGACCGCCGCGCCGCGGCCAGACCTACGCCGGTACGGACCGGCAGGTGCGGGGCCGGCTGCTCGCGGTGCTGCGTGACGCGGTCACGCCGGTGCCGCAGTCCGCGCTGGACTCGGTGTGGGAGGAGCCCGTGCAGCGGGCGCGCGCCCTGGACGGGCTCGTCGCCGACGGCCTGGTCGAACCCCTGGCGAACGGCCGGTACCGGCTGCCCATGACGTGACCCAGACCCCGGCGCACGGCTGTCCACGGCTGTTACACAACCGATGGACAGCCGTGCGTTCGCGTACGGCTGCTCCGCACACCCTCGTGACAACGCCTCCGTAACGTCACCGGACGTCGGAAGGGGTCCACCCGGCCGACGGCGGTATACGGGGAACCACGGCGGAGGCGGTTGTGATGGCGCAGGGCGAGGTGCTCGGATTCGAGGAGTACGTACGGACCCGGCAGGACGCGCTGTTGCGCAGCGCACGTCGCCTCGTGCCCGATCCCGTGGACGCGCAGGACCTGCTGCAGACCGCTCTCGTGCGCACCCTCGGCCGCTGGGACGGCATCGCCGACAAGTCCCTCGCCGACGCCTATCTGCGTCGCGTCATGATCAACACGCGTACGGAGTGGTGGCGGGCCCGCAAGCTCGACGAGGTGCCCACCGAGCAACTCCCCGACGCGAGCGTCGACGACGGCGCCGAACAGCGCGCCGACCGCGCCCTCCTCATCGACGTTCTCGGGGTCCTGGCTCCGAAGCAGCGCAGCGTCGTCGTGCTGCGACACTGGGAGCAGATGAGCACGGAGGAGACGGCCGCGGCGCTCGGCATGTCCGCCGGTACGGTGAAGAGCACGCTGCACCGCGCCCTGGCACGACTGCGCCAGGAGCTGGAGGACCGTGCGGCCCGGAGCCGTGAGGCCGAGGAGACACTCGCGCGGATACCTTCGCAGCGGAACAGGCGTCATGACGAGCGGGGGCAGGAGCGGTGCGCGGCCTGAAGGGCAGTGGAGGGGGCACGACCGGCCTCGGGGGACTCGGGGCCGGCCTGGCGGCGGGTGGCACGGCGGCGGCCGGGCTCGCCGCCTTCATGCTGCTCTGCACCGGCTGTGCCGCGGGTGGCACGGGCACGCGGGACGAGGGCCCGGCGAGCACGCAGCAGGTCGCCGGGTCGACGCCGTCGAACGCTGTCGCCACCGGGACGGCGAAGCCCGTCCCACGGGTCGACGCGGTGACGCTCCTCAAGGGCGACCCCGAGGTGAGCCGGCAGCTGAAGGAGGACCTGAAGCCCTGCGCCGGTGACGAGTACCCGGTCGACACCTCCTACGGGACGGTCACCGACGGCTCGGCCACCGATGTCGTGGTCAACGTGATGACCTGCGGTGACTCGGTCGGCGTCGGCACGTACGTCTACCAGCGGCGCTCCGACGGTTCGTACGGGAACGTCTTCGCCTCGGAGGTGCCCGCGGTCTACGGCACCATCGACCGCGGTGATCTGGTGGTGACGACGCAGGTGTACGGGTCGAAGGACTCGGTCGCGTACCCCTCGGGCGAGGACGTCGTGACCTACCACTGGACCGCCGGCCGGTTCTCCGAGACCGACCGGGTGCACAACGTCTTCAACCGGGCCGTCGGCAGCGGGGAGGGCGCCCTCCCCGCACCCCAGACGACGCAGAACTGAGAGCCGCTCGCATGGCCGAGACCCATGTCCTCTTCGTCGAGGACGACGACGTCATCCGCGAGGCCACCCAGCTCGCCCTGGAGCGGGTGGGCTTCACCGTCACCGCGGTGCCCGACGGCCTGCTGGGCCTGGAGGCGTTCCGGACGGACCGTCCGGACATCGCGCTGCTGGACGTCATGGTGCCGGGCCTGGACGGGGTCAGCCTCTGCCGGCGCATCCGCGACGAGTCGACCGTTCCCGTGATCATGCTGTCGGCGCGGGCCGACGCGATCGACGTGGTCCTCGGCCTGGAGGCCGGGGCCGACGACTACGTCACCAAGCCGTTCGACGGTGCGGTGCTCGTCGCCCGCATCCGCGCCGTGCTGAGGCGCTTCGGCCACGCGGCGGGTGCGGGTGGACCTCCCGCCGGGGCCGTCGGGGAGCCGGACGTGACGAGCGGGGTGCTGGTCTTCGGCGACGTGGAGATCGACACCGAGGGCATGGAGGTGAGCCGGGCCGGCGCGCACGTGGGTCTGACACCGACGGAGATGCGGCTGCTGCTCGAATTCTCCTCGGCCCCCGGCACGGTGCTCTCCCGGGACAGGCTCCTGGAGCGGGTCTGGGACTACGGCTGGGGCGGGGACACCCGCGTCGTCGACGTCCATGTGCAGCGGCTGCGCACCAAGATCGGGCAGGACCGGATCGAGACGGTCCGCGGCTTCGGCTACAAGCTGCGCGCATGAGGCGGCTGGCGCTGCGGACCGGTGTCCGCTGGAAGATCAGCATCGCGATCGCCGCCGTCGGCGCGCTCATCGCCCTCGCGCTGAGCCTCGTCGTCCACAACGCGGCCCGCGTCTCGATGCTGGAGAACGCGCGTGAGGTGCAGTTGGAGCGGCTGCTGTTCGCCCAGCGGCTGTACGAGGCGACGAACACGCAGAAACCGTCGCCGAAGTTCGGCGCCAAGATCAACGACCCGTCGCTGCCGGCGAGCCTGCGCGAACAGACCCGCGAGAACCGGCGCGCCACCCACGTCGACGAGAACCCGGACGGGGTGCCGGACGTCTGGGCGGCCGTCCCGCTCGCCAACGGCGACGTCCTGTCCCTGCACACCCGCTTCGCCGACCGCAGCACCACGATCATGGGCGACCTCGACCGGGCCCTGGTCATCGGCTCGGTCTCGGTCGTCGTCGGCGGCTGCGCCCTGGGCGTCCTGATCGGCGGCCAGCTGTCCAGGAGACTGCGCAAGGCGGCGGCGGCGGCCGGCAAGGTCGCCCAGGGCAACACGGAGGTACGCGTTCGGGAGGCCGTCGGCGGAGTCGTACGGGACGAGACCGATGAGCTCGCCCGGGCCGTGGACGCGCTCACCGACGCGCTGAACGAGCGCATCGAGGCGGAACGCCGGGTCACCGCGGACATCGCCCACGAACTGCGCACCCCGGTGACCGGGCTGCTCACCGCAGCCGAGCTGCTGCCGCCCGGGCGGCCCACGGAGCTCGTGAGGGACCGGGCCCAGGCGATGCGGACGCTCGTCGAGGACGTCCTGGAGGTGGCGCGGCTGGACAGCGCCTCGGAGCGGGCCGAGCTGCAGGAGCTGCAGCTCGGCGAGTTCGTGAGCCGGCGGATCCGGCTGCTGGACCCCGAGATCACGGTGCGGGTGGTGCACGAGTCCTGGGTCTCCTCCGACCCGCGGCGGCTGGAACGCGTCCTGGGCAATCTGCTGGGCAACGCCGCCAAGCACGGGGCCGGACCGGTCGAGGTCACGGTCGAGGGCCGGGTGGTGCGGGTCCGCGATCACGGGCCCGGTTTCCCCGAGGCACTGCTTCGCGAGGGGCCGAGCCGCTTCCGTACGGGGAGCAGCGACCGGTCCGGTCGCGGTCACGGTCTGGGGCTGACCATCGCCGCGGGGCAGGCACGGGTCCTGGGGGCCAGGCTGACGTTCCGCAACGCGGGCCCCGCCGGCGACTCCGGCGGCGGCACGGGCGGGGCGGTCGCCGTGCTGTGGCTGCCCGAACACGCGCCGACGAACACCGGCAGCTTCCCCGTCCTGCGGCAGGCGGGAACGGACTGAGGGAAGAAAGGGGTGGGCCCCGGCGACGTCGTGCCGTCTCCGGGGCCCACCCGCGCCGGTGGCGGTTCAGACGGCCTGTGCCCCCTTGGCCGCGGCCAGGGCGGGCGCCGTGCCGTCGCCGTCTCCGTCCGACGACGCGGTCGGCTTCACCGTGCCACGCAGCGGGACCTCCTTGACGAACAACGCCGCCACCAGGGCCACCACCGCGACGGAGCCGCCCACCAGGAAGGCGATGTGCGTCCCCGAGGCCACTGCGTACTCGTACGCCTCACGTGCGGCGTCGGGCAGCTTCGCCAGGCTCGCGGCGTCCAGCTGCGCGGACTGCTCCATCGCTCCCCCGCCTCCGTGCGCCCCCATCTCGTCCCGCACCCGCCCGGTGAACAGCGCACCCATGATCGCGACGCCGAAGGAGCTGCCCAGCGTGCGGAAGAGGGTGGTCGCGGACGAGGCGACGCCCATGTCCTTGAGCTCGACGCTGTTCTGGGCGACGAGCATCGTGATCTGCATCAGGAAGCCCATGCCCGCGCCCAGCACCGCCATGTAGACGCCTGAGGTGAAGCGTGTGGTGCCCGTGTCCATGGTGGCCAGCAGGAACAGGCCCGCGACCATCAGGACGCTGCCCAGGATCGGGAAGATCTTGTACTTGCCGGTACTCGTGGTGATCCGCCCCGCGACGAGCGAGACGATCATCATCGAGAGCAGCATCGGCAGGAGCAGCAGGCCGGAGTTGGTCGCGGTCGCCCCCTGGACGGACTGCTGGTACAGCGGGAGGAAGAGCACCGCTCCGAACATCACGAAGCCGGCCATGAAGCCGATCACCGACATGAGCGTGAAGTTGAGGTTGCGGAAGATGTGCAGCGGCATGATCGGTTCGGCCGCCCTCGTCTCGACGAAGAGGAAGCCGACGAGCGAGGCCACTCCGAGCGCGATGAGCTCCATGATCACGGCCGAGTCCCAGGCGTACTCCGTACCGCCCCAGGTGGTCACCAGCACGATCGCGGTGATGCCCACGGTGAGGAGCGCGGCGCCCAGGTAGTCGACCTTTGCCGTCGACCGCTCCTTGACGGGCAGGTGCAGCACCGCGGTGACCATGGCGAGCGCGACCGCGCCCAGCGGGAGATTGATGTAGAAGCTCCAGCGCCAGCCCAGGTGGTCCGTGATCGCTCCGCCGACGAGCGGTCCGCCGATCATGGCGACGGCCATGACGCCGGCCATCATGCCCTGGTACTTGCCCCGCTCCCGCGGGGGCACCAGGTCGCCGAGGATCGCCATGACGCCGACCATCAGGCCGCCCGCGCCGAGGCCCTGGATCGCGCGGAAACCGATCAGCTGGCCCATGTCCTGGGCCAGTCCGCTCAGCACCGAGCCGATCAGGAAGATGACGATGGACGTGAGGAAGATGCCCTTGCGTCCGTAGAGGTCACCGAGCTTGCCCCAGATGGGGGTGGAGGCCGCCGTGGCGAGGGTGTACGCCGTCACCACCCAGGACAGGTGCTCCATGCCGCCCAGATCGCCGACGATCGTCGGCATGGCGGTGCCGACGATGAGGTTGTCGAGCATGGCCAGCAGCATCGTGATCATCAGGGCGAGAACCACCACCCTGACGCTGCGCCCCTGTGGCCCGGCCGACGTGGCCGCCGCCTTCTTCAGTTCCGTCATGCCGTGCTCCCCTGATCCCCTGAACGCCTGGTCTGCCACCGACCCGGCACTTACTTGCCGCCCGGCTAGTTGGCTACACTGAGGAAAGTAGACCCGTAACTAGCCGGGCGTCAAGTAAGTTCTTTGGAGAGTCGCATGGGCAGCACGCCGCAGCAGCGCCGGGGCAACACCCGCCAGCGCATTCAGGACGTCGCCCTGGAACTCTTCGCCGAGCAGGGGTACGAGAAGACCTCGCTCCGCGAGATCGCCGAGCAGCTACAGGTCACCAAGGCGGCGCTGTACTACCACTTCAAGACCAAGGAAGACATCCTCACCAGCATTTTCGACGACCTGAACCGGCCGGTCGAGGAGATCCTGGAGTGGGGCAAGGAGCAGCCGCGGACCCTGGAGACCAAGAAGGAGATCCTGGTCCGCTACAGCGAGGCCCTGAGGGCCGCCGCGCCGCTCTTCGTCTTCATGCAGGAGAACCAGGCGACGGTGCGCGAGCTGAGCATCGGCCACACCATGAAGAGCAGGGTCGTCGCCCTGGTGGACCTGATCAAGGACCCAGACGCCCCGCTGACCGACCAGGTGCGCTGCTTCACCGCGCTCTTCGCGATGCACGCCGGAATGCTCGCCCTCAGAGACGCCGAAGGCGACCCCGAGGAGAAGCGCGAGGCTGCTCTCGAGGTCGCCTTCGAACTGGTGACCAAGGCCCATGACCCGGGACCCACCGCCTGACTCGGCGACTACGGGGTGCGCGTCAGATGTGGACGTGCACGGACTTCAGGTACGACACCGGGTCGAGCGCGGAACCGTAGTTGGGCGAGTTCCGGATCTCGAAGTGCAGGTGCGGGCCGCTGGAGTTTCCGGTGTTGCCGGAGAGGGCTATCTTGTCGCCCGTCTTCACGCGGTCGCCGATCTTGACGTCGATCTTGGACAGGTGCGCGTACTGCGAGTACTTGCCGTTGGCGTGCTTGATCACGATGGCGTTGCCGTACGCGGGACCGTCGCCGCCGCCGTTCGGGCCGGCCTTGACGACGCGGCCGGTGTGCGCGGCCTCGACCTTGGTGCCGATCGGGACCGCGAAGTCCTGACCCGAGTGCTTGCTGGCCCAGCGGTCGCCGCCGGTGCCGTAGGTGGCGCTCAGCTCGTAGTGGTTGACCGGGGCCTCCCACGAGGCGGCCTTCTTCTTGGCCGCGGCCTTCTTCTTGGCGGCCGCCTTCTTCTTGGCCTCCGCCTTCTCGGCCTTGTCCGCCTTCGCCTTCTCGGCGGCCTTGCCCTGGGCGGTCGCCTGCAGGGCGACGGAGTCGGCGGCGGCCGCGCCGGCGCGGGCCGCGGTGTCCGTCGTGCCGGACGCGAACGCCGCGCCCGCACCGAACACCATCGACGCACCCAGGCCGGCGGCCACGACGGCGCCACTGACGCGGGACATGGACGGGCGGCGGGAGTGCTGGAACGTAACGCGCTTCGACATACGGGGGAACCTCCGGGGTGACTGGGACCCGATGCTCGACCGGGCTTGCTCCACCTTGGTAACCCGCACCCCCAGCAACGCCCAAACCGCCCATCTACGATCAAAAGCCGTAGTCGAGGGGGCGGGAATTCGGGACGCCACCCGGACCGGCGACCGATGATGATCTTGCGGCGAATTTCGGCCGTACGGGTTTAACCCCTGCTCCAGAGCCGCCCTTACGGGACATGGGCCAGAAACGACGACTTATCGCCCCAGACGCCGAAAGTCTCCCCGGGGGCAGGTCCAAGGTCCCTGCGCCGGTCACCCCCTCTTCTCCTAAGGCGCGTAGTTGGCTTCCAAGAGCCTGTGCGCCTTGTCACCGGCGGTGGGCCGGAAGCCTGTCCGTTTCGGGACCTTCGGCACCGGGGGTCGTCGCCCCGCGGAACCAGCACCCGACGGCGGTGGATCCGGAGGTCTCGCTCGGGCGACGGAGACCCGGCGCCCGCCCCGCGCCCGCCGCCCGGATCGGCCACATCCTCGGTGCCCCGCGCAGATCCGGCTGCGTCTCCCGGGGGCCCTGAGCGTCTCGGCTCCCTTGAGGGACGGGTAGCCCTCACAGCTCCGAGAGCGCCCTGAGCCCGGATCCGGTGGTGAGGCGCCACGACGGGAGGGCCTATGCGGAGGCCGGAGGCTGAAGTGGCTTCGTGCATCTCGAGGAACAGCGATTGTCGACCGGTTCCGGAGTCAGTTGTCGAGTTGTCGATCAGCTGGCTCGTGAATGTCGAAGAGAAATGACGGCAGTGCCGTGGCAGGCCACCACGCCGGCTCGGCCCTGCGGCCGTCGCCGCGGCTCAGGATTTCCTCTGACACGCGATCGGTCGGACACCGTCGCCCTCCTCGGCGATGCCAGCTGGCTCCGTCGGCGGTCTCGTCGACGAGGAAGCCGTGAACGGCGACAGCCCGCCGCAGCGCTCGTAGGATGCCTGGATGCCTAAGCCGATACGGATGAGCCGCCGCGCGTGGGTTGCCGCGTGGGCGGTGCTGTGCGCGGCTTGCCTCGCCGCCACCGCCAAACTGAACGCCTCCTCGGCACCAGACCCGCAGCCCGAGAAGTCCGTCAGTGCCGAGTGCGCCGAACGCATCGCGGACATCGAGACGCAGCTGGCCAAGGCCAAGCAGGAAGGCAAGGGAGACGGAGTGCTGGCCTTTTCACAAGTCCAGGTCGGCACCGAGGCCGATTGCCGTGACGATCTCCGTAACCACTTCCGTGGTGATCAGTGAGCCGCGGTACCTGGCTCGCCGTGATGGCAGGGCTAACCTTCGTCGCTGCCGTGGCGACCATTGCCGTGGGCGCCACGTCGGAACCGAAGCCGCGGCCCACGCCGCCGCGGGTGTACTCCTCCTGCCTGGTGGCCGACACCAAGCCGGTGTCTGCGGACGACGACCCGTGCGACGGCCGCTGAAGAACGTCCGAGCGACCGTCCGCCGCGTGGCAGAGCATCCAAACCCAAGCCGGCCTCTTGGCCGACGGCGCCACCACAAGAACCGTGGACATCGGGGTCCACCCCGATGAGGGGGACCCTGTTCGTCGAGGGCAGGGAGATCGAACTGGCCACCCACAGCCCTGGCAAGAGACCTGGCGCCTCCCAAACTCATCCACACCACTCGCCCGTGGAACGGGGTGCCTCCCAAGACCATCGACAAGTGACGTCACAACTGCTCGATAAGGCCACTCAAGGCCGGTACGGAGGCCGGAGTACGCCGCGGCAGACTCGGGGGACCGCTCTCTGCCCGGCCGGGCCCGTGCACGCCGTCTGCCGAACGGTCCGCCCCCCAGCACCCCTGGCGTCAGTACGGCGTGCGGGTCACTGCCAGGGACCCGCCGCTGGGCACACGAAAGGATCCTGCGGCAGCAGGCCACAGGCAGCAGGCCACAGGCAGACGGCAGACGGCAGACGGCAGCACCGTGACCCGGCGACCCGGCGACACGGCGGCAGCCGGGCCGCCACGACAGCAGGCAGATCGTGTACGGCCAACCAGGCCCCGACCGCCAGGCCCCGCCCGCCAGGTCACCGGCCGGGGGTGCCGCGCACCGAACCCGGCCCCCGGACCCGGCGGGACCGGACCCGGCAGCCCGCGGGCCCGGTGCCGCGAACGGCAGAAGGGGCTGCCCCGGACCGTGACCGGTCCGGGGCAGCCCCTTCAACGCTCAGGCGCTACGCGCCCTACGCTTCCTTCGTCAGGTTAGGGCCGCCGCCCGCCGCCTGCTCGATCGGCGGGACGTCGGGCAGCGCCGACTTCTCCTCGCCGCGGAACGAGAACTTCTTCTCGTCCCCTTCACCCTCGGTGCCCACGACCACGATGTGACCGGGACGCAGCTCGCCGAAGAGGATCTTCTCGGAGAGGATGTCCTCGATCTCGCGCTGGATCGTCCGGCGCAGCGGCCGGGCGCCCATCACGGGGTCGTAGCCCTTCTTCGCCAGGAGCGACTTGGCCTCGGCACTGAGCTCGATGCCCATGTCACGGTCCTTGAGGCGCTCATCCACCTTGTCGACCATCAGGTCGACGATCTGGATGATGTCTTCCTCGGTGAGCTGGTGGAAGACCACCGTGTCGTCGACACGGTTGAGGAACTCGGGCCGGAAGTGCTGCTTGAGCTCTTCGTTGACCTTGACCTTCATCCGCTCGTAGTTCGTCTTGACGTCGCCCTGAGCCGCGAAGCCCAGGTTGAAGCCCTTCGAGATGTCCCTGGTCCCGAGGTTGGTCGTCATGATGATGACCGTGTTCTTGAAGTCCACCACCCGGCCCTGGGAGTCGGTCAGACGACCGTCCTCCAGAATCTGGAGCAGGGAATTGAAGATGTCGGGGTGGGCCTTCTCGACCTCGTCGAAGAGGACGACGGAGAACGGCTTGCGGCGCACCTTCTCGGTGAGCTGGCCACCCTCTTCGTAACCCACGTAACCGGGAGGCGAACCGAAGAGGCGGGAAACCGTGTGCTTCTCGCTGAACTCCGACATGTCGAGGGAGATCAGCGCGTCCTCGTCGCCGAAGAGGAATTCGGCGAGCGTCTTCGAGAGCTCCGTCTTACCGACACCGGACGGGCCGGCGAAGATGAACGAGCCACCGGGGCGCTTCGGGTCCTTCAGACCGGCTCGCGTACGGCGGATCGCCTGCGAGAGGGCCTTGATGGCGTCCTTCTGGCCGATGACGCGCTTGTGGAGCTCGTCCTCCATGCGCAGCAGGCGCGAGGACTCCTCCTCCGTCAGCTTGAAGACCGGGATACCGGTGGAGGCTGCCAGTACCTCGGCGATGAGCTCGCCGTCGACCTCGGCGACGACGTCCATGTCGCCGGCCTTCCACTCCTTCTCCCGCTTGGCCTTCGCCGCCAGCAGCTGCTTCTCCTTGTCGCGGAGCGAAGCTGCCTTCTCGAAGTCCTGGGAGTCGATCGCCGACTCCTTGTCGCGGCGGACGCCCGCGATCTTCTCGTCGAACTCGCGGAGGTCCGGCGGCGCGGTCATCCGGCGGATGCGCATCCGGGAACCGGCCTCGTCGATCAGGTCGATCGCCTTGTCCGGCAGGAAGCGGTCCGAGATGTACCGGTCGGCCAGGGTGGCGGCCTGGACCAGCGCCTCGTCCGTGATGGAGACCCTGTGGTGGGCCTCGTAACGGTCACGCAGACCCTTGAGGATCTCGATCGTGTGCGGCAGCGTCGGCTCCGCGACCTGGATGGGCTGGAAGCGGCGCTCGAGCGCGGCGTCCTTCTCCAGGTGCTTGCGGTACTCGTCGAGCGTCGTGGCACCGATGGTCTGGAGCTCGCCCCGCGCCAACATGGGCTTGAGGATGCTCGCCGCGTCGATCGCGCCCTCGGCGGCACCCGCACCCACCAGGGTGTGGAGCTCGTCGATGAACAGGATGATGTCGCCGCGGGTGCGGATCTCCTTGAGGACCTTCTTCAGGCGCTCCTCGAAGTCACCTCGGTAGCGGGAACCCGCCACCAGGGCGCCGAGGTCCAGGGTGTAGAGGTGCTTGTCCTTGAGGGTCTCGGGCACCTCGCCCTTGACGATGGCCTGGGCCAGGCCCTCGACGACCGCCGTCTTGCCGACGCCGGGCTCGCCGATGAGAACCGGGTTGTTCTTCGTACGACGGGACAGCACCTGCATGACCCGCTCGATCTCCTTCTCGCGCCCGATGACCGGGTCGAGCTTGGATTCGCGAGCGGCCTGGGTGAGATTCCGGCCGAACTGGTCGAGCACCAGGGACGTGGAGGGTGTGCCCTCCGCGGGGCCGCCCGCTGTGGCGGCCTCCTTGCCTCCCGAGTACCCGGAGAGCAGCTGGATGACCTGCTGCCGCACCCGGTTCAGGTCGGCGCCCAGCTTCACGAGGACCTGGGCGGCGACGCCCTCGCCCTCGCGGATCAGGCCGAGCAGGATGTGCTCGGTGCCGATGTAGTTGTGGCCGAGCTGAAGTGCCTCGCGGAGCGACAGCTCCAGGACCTTCTTGGCCCGGGGAGTGAAGGGGATGTGCCCGGACGGGGCCTGCTGGCCCTGACCGATGATCTCCTCCACCTGCTGGCGGACCGCCTCGAGCGAAATCCCGAGGCTCTCCAGGGCCTTAGCGGCGACACCCTCACCCTCGTGGATCAGGCCCAGGAGGATGTGCTCGGTGCCGATGTAGTTGTGGTTGAGCATCCGGGCTTCTTCCTGAGCCAGGACGACAACCCGCCGCGCGCGGTCGGTGAACCTCTCGAACATCGTTAATCGCTCCTCAGAGCGGTCAGGCAGTAAGGGGTCGGTCCCCTCCCTGTCCTTCCGCAGCTTAGTCCCGCAAGCGGGGACCGCTCATTTCAACTGCCGACACCCGCGAAGGCCTCCTGCCCCGAACGCCGACAACTGCTCCAACCCGATGGTGCGAGACGATGTTCCCGCAGGCCAGGCAGATAGCCCTTTCGCCAGTACGCCGATGGCGAACGTGAGACGTTTTTGCCCGCGTGTCGCCCCTTCCCACTAGGGATGTCTTACCCGCACTCACTGACAGTCCATGCGGCGCGCCCCTGTTTCCTCCGCTACGGGCGAACAACTTCGCGCTGCCGGATGCCTTTGCACGCCCCCGTCACGGACACGCAGAGGAGTCGATCACCGACGGTGCGTAACCCCGCGGGCGTTTCGGCGGTTCATCGGACATGGCCACCCTCGTCCCGCCTCCCCGCTCGCCGAAGGATTCCGACGACTGCGCGCAGTGGTACGCCCGCGAACTCGGCTGGGCGACGACAGGCACGGCGCCCGTGCGGTTACCGACCGGGCTGAGCTTCGACGTGCTCGAGCTGCCCGCCGCGGCAGGCCACGCGGCGCTGCGCCGGATCGGCCGCGCCGGCCCGGTGGCACTGGAGGGTCAGCGGATGCGGCTGCTGGTGGCCGCGGGCGCCGCCGACGAACTGCCGGGACTGCTCGACTGGCTGGAGTGGGGCGGGATCGCCCTCGACCTGTCGGCGATCGGCAGCGGCGGGCACATCACGGCCCCGGTGCCGCCGGGCAGGACGGCGGGCTCGCCGGGGGCCGCGTTCTGGCTGCGGCCCCCCGGATCGCGCAAGGAGGCGGAACGGACGCTCCCGGCCCTGGGAGGCCTCGGGAGCAGGGGTGGGGATGCTCCCGATCTCGTACGACTCGTGGACGCGGCGGCCACGGAATGCCACCGTGCCAGGCTGGCGCATGCCAGGAGGTACCTGTGGACCCATCGGCCGACAGGTCAGCCGTTGGCCTTCTCGTAGGCCTCACGGATCTCGGCGGGAACGCGGCCGCGGTCATTCACGTTGTGGCCGTTCTCGCGCGCCCACCTACGGATCTCGGCCGTGTCCTTGTTGCCACCGGTGACTGCGCGGCCCTTGCCACGACCGGTGGCGGCACGGCCGCCGGTGCGACGCCCACTCTTGGTGTACGGCTCGAGAAGGCCACGCAGCTTGTCCGCGTTGGCCGTGGTGAGGTCGATCTCGTACGTCTTGCCGTCCAGAGCGAACGTCACGGTCTCGTCCGCCTCGCCGCCGTCGAGGTCATCAACAAGAAGGACCTGAACCTTCTGTGCCACCGGATTTCCTTTCATCGAAAAATTGAGTACGCGGAAAGGAAACCGCTTTTCTCCGGAAAACACAAACCCCCGGGAGAGGTTCAGGAGCACAAGAGCACGGGAAACATGCGCGATTCGGACATAGGGCTCCGGCGACTTCAGCCGTTCACAGGTGCAGAAGCATCCGGCTGTTGCCCAAGGTGTTCGGCTTCACTCGTTCGAGGCCCAGGAACTCTGCGACACCCTCGTCATAGGAACGCAGCAGCTCGCTGTAGACATCTCCGTCGACCGGCGTCTCCCCGATCTCCGTGAAGCCGTGCGCGGCGAAGAAGTCCACTTCGAACGTGAGGCAGAAAACTCTGCGGACACCGAGCCAGCGCGCGGTCTGCAAGAGCTTGTCCAGGACCTGGTGTCCCACTCCGGCACCCTTGATGCCGTGGTCCACGGCGAGAGTGCGTACTTCGGCGAGGTCTTCCCACATCACGTGCAGGGCGCCGCAGCCGATGACTCGGGCGTCCTCGTCGCGTTCGGCCACCCAGAACTCCTGGATGTCCTCGTAAAGAGTCACCGTCGCTTTGTCGAGCAGGATGCCTTCGGAGACGTAGCCGTCAAGGAGCCCGCGTACGGACGCGACATCGCTGGTCCTGGCACGGCGGACGGTGATGGCCGGCTTATTTACCGACGGGCCGGTATGAACACCTGCGCGAGATCGGGTTTCCGGTCGGCTATGTGCTCCGGTTTGCGACTCGGCACGGTGCTCGGTTTGCGGCTGCTCTGAGGACATCCCCCGACGCTATCGCCCGCTCTCCGGCGTTGCTTCATCGGCCGCGGTCCCGTCATCGGGACGACTCCCTGCCGGTTCGGGGAAGGTGGGCGCGACGACGCGGATCGCATCCCGGAGAGCCTCGCGCTGCTCCGCGGACATCATGCCGAAGAAGGCGACCAGCGCAGCCGCGGGGTTGTCGCTCTGCGACCAGGCTTCGTTCATCAGTGCGGCCGAGTATGCGGCGCGGGTGGAGACCGCCGTATATCGATATGCCCGGCCGTCCACTTCCCGGCGTACCCAGCCCTTCTGATGGAGATTGTCCATTACCGTCATCACGGTCGTGTAGGCGATGGACCGTTCCTGCTGAAGATCCTCGAGAACTTCCCGCACGGTGACCGGGCGGTTCCATTGCCAGACCCGTGTCATCACGGCGTCTTCCAGCTCTCCCAATTGGCGAGGCACAGCATCACCTTAGTGCTATATGTCTGGAATGGGATAATTCTTGGACGGCAAAAGGGCGCACAGCTCCGAGGAGCCGTGCGCCCTTCGTGCTCGGTCCGGGTCAGACGCCCTCGGGCCTCGGAACCTGCTTGACCGACTCGGCACGGGCGAGCGCCGCGTCCACGGCGGCGTCCTCCTTGGCCTTGTTCGGCCCGCCCTGGCTCTTGATGATCGTCCTGACGAGGCCGATGAAGAAGACGGCCATCACCACGGGGGGAACGAGCGCGGATACGTAGTCCATGCCGTCCAGGGTAGCGAGCCCGGCATTCCGGCCACTCCCGGGCACCCCCTCCGGACCCGGGCCCGCTCAGGAGACGGCGCGCTCCTCGGGCGGGGGCGCCGGCGCGGGCCGGCGCCGGGGCGGGAAGACCTCGGACGGCTTGGGCATCGGGCGCTCACCCGGGGCCGCCGGGCGAGCGGGCACGGCGGGCCTCGACGGGGCCTTCGGCCGCTCGGGGTCCTTGGCCGCCGACAGGCCCCCGGGAAGGGCCAGCAGCCTGCTGCGCGGGGCGGGCGCCGTGACGGACACCGCGCGGCCGGCGAGACGCGCCCGCACCGAACGCTCGGCAAGCTCCTGACAGCGCTCCAGCAGGGCCGCGGCGACCGGCCCGGCGCGCAGTGCGCGCAGGGCCGCGAGGTCGTCGGGGCGCGGGTCGTAGCCGGCCGCGAGGGCGTCCTGGAGCAGCTCCAGATAGCCACTGAGCGAGCCGGGGAGCGCGTCGCGGTAGCGGGCGAGATCGGCGAGGAGGAAGGTGCGCAGCCGACCCGCCTCGCTCACCGCCTCGTCCACCGCGCCCGCGAGGCGCAGGCAGTCCTGGACATCCTCTTCCGGCAGGGGCGTGGGGTGGAGGGCGTTGGCGAGAGCGCGTCGGAGCACCCGGAGCTCGTCCGCGCTGAACGCCATGCCGCCGCGTGATCCGTAGGGCGTGGGCATGACGCGACAATACGTGCTAAATGGACAAAATCCGCTTAACTAACTGCTCGGCGGCGCGGCGTCGGGCGCCGAGCCGCCGAGTCGTTCCCGCAGGTGGCTACGGGCGCGTCTACATCCTGGCGATGTTGCGCTCGTAGACGAGGCGCAGCCCGATGAGCGTCAGCCAGGGTTCGTGCTCGTCGATGACGGAGGACTCACCCAACACCATCGGAGCAAGGCCACCGGTCGCGATGACGGTGACCTCGTCGGGATCGGCCGCCAGCTCCTTCTTCATGCGCTCGACCACGCCGTCGATCTGACCCGCGAAGCCGTACACGATGCCCGACTGCATGGCCTCGACGGTGTTCTTGCCGATCACGCTGCGCGGCCGTGCCAGCTCGATCTTGCGGAGCTGGGCGCCCTTCACCCCGAGGGCCTCGACGGAGATCTCGATGCCCGGCGCGATCACCCCGCCCGTGTACTCACCGCGCGCGGAGACCGCGTCGAAGGTCGTGGCCGTGCCGAGGTCGACGACGATGGCGGGGCCGCCGTAGAGCTCGACGGCGGCGACCGCGTTGATGATGCGGTCCGCGCCGACCTCCTTCGGGTTGTCCGTGAGGACCGGCACGCCCGTCTTGACGCCCGGCTCCACGAGGACCGCCGGTACGTCGCCGTAGTAGCGGCGGGTGACCTCGCGGAGCTCGTGCAGAACGGCGGGGACGGTCGAACAGATCGCGATGCCCTCGATCCCGTCGCCGAGTTCGACACCGAGCAGCGGGTGCATTCCCATCAGGCCCTGGAGGAGGACGGCCAGCTCGTCGGCGGTGCGGCGGGCGTCGGTGGAGATCCGCCAGTGCTCGACGATCTCCTCGCCGTCGAACAGGCCGAGGACGGTGTGGGAGTTGCCGACGTCGATGGTGAGCAGCATCAGGCGCCGGCTCCGTAGGTCTCCGCCGCGGTGTCACGGAAGTCCAGGCCGATGTCGAGGATCGGCGAGGAGTGCGTCAGGGCGCCGACGGCCAGGTAGTCCACGCCGGCCTCGGCGTAGGCGCGGGCGGAGTCGAGGGACAGCCGGCCCGAGGACTCCAGCACCGCACGGCCACCGACGAGGGCGACCGCCTCGGCCGTCGCCGACGGCGTGAAGTTGTCCAGCAGGATGAGGTCGGCACCCGCGTCGAGCACCTCGCGGACCTGCTCCAGGGTGTCGACCTCGACCTCGATCGCGAGCTCCGGGAACGTCTTCCTGACCCGCGTGAACGCCTCGGCGACACCGCCTGCCGCGATGACGTGGTTGTCCTTGACCAGCGCCGCGTCCACCAGCGACATGCGGTGGTTGACCCCGCCTCCGCAGCGAACCGCGTACTTCTCCAGCGCGCGCAGCCCCGGAGTGGTCTTCCGGGTGTCGCGGACCTTCGCCTTCGTGCCCTCGAGCACATCGGCCCAGGCACGGGTCGCGGTCGCGATCCCGGAGAGCCTGCAGAGCAGGTTGAGCGCGCTGCGCTCGCCGGTGAGCAGGTCGCGGGTGCGGGTGGTGACGGTCAGCAGCTTCTGTCCGGGGACGACGCGGTCGCCGTCCTCGACGTGGCGCTCGACCTCGAACTCGTCGGTGCAGACGATGGACAGGACGGCCTCGGCGACACGCAGACCCGCAACGACGCCTGCCTCACGCGCGGTGAAGTCACCGGTGGCGACGGAGTCCTCCGGGACGGTCGCCACGGTGGTGACGTCCTCGCCCCCGTCCAGGTCCTCCTCGATCGCGACGTGGGCGATGTCCTCGACCTGCACCGGGTCCAGTCCGGCGTCGGCCAGGAGCTGGGCCAGGGCGGGGTCGAGACCGCACTCCAGGCCGTCGGGGTCGTAACCGTCGCCGCAGCCGCAGCCGTCGCCGCAGCCGCCCCCGGACTCGGCGGGTGCGCCGATGTGGATCAGCGGTACGTCCACGGGTGTGGGGCGCGGATTCTCTTCGGGCGTGCTCACGGTTGCGGCTCCTCGGGGGCGTCGGCGGGGTTGGTGCGGGGACTGCCGGACGGTTCGGACAGCGCTGTGTCTGCGGAGTCTGCCGGGTCTACGGGACGTACGGGCGGGAACGCGGCACTGTCCGTCGTGCGGACGACGGGCGGCTCGCCGGCGGCGATACGGACGACGAGGTGGCGGCGCCAGGCGGAGTCGTCGCGGTCGGGACGGTCCTCGCGCCAGTGGCAGCCGCGGGTCTCCTCGCGCTCACGGGCGGCGGCGACCAGCACCCGTGACACGAGGAGCAGGTTCGTGGCCTCCCACGCCTCCACCCCCGGTACGGCGTCCTTCGGTCCGTCCTCGCCGGCGGCGTCCGCGGCACGCTGCAGTTCCTCCAGCTCACCGGCCGCGGTCGCCAGGCTGTCGGCGGAACGGATGACCCCGGCGCCCCTGGTCATGATCCGCTGGATCGCCGTCCGGGACTCCGCCGTGAGCAGCGGGACGGTGTGGGGCGCGGTCGCGGCCGCGCCGGGCGTACGCCGGGAGGCGGCACCGGAAGCGGTCCGGGGCCCGCCCACGATGTCGGCCGCGATGCGCTCGGCGAAGACCAGGCCCTCCAGGAGGGAGTTGGACGCCAGCCGGTTCGCACCGTGCACCCCCGTGCAGGCGACCTCGCCGCAGGCGTACAGGCCGGGGACCGTCGTGCGGCCGCGGAGGTCCGTACGCACGCCGCCCGAGGCGTAGTGCGCGGCGGGGGCCACGGGTATCGGCTGCGTGACGGGATCGATGCCGTGCGCGCGGCAGGCGGCGAGGATCGTCGGGAAGCGCTGCTCCCACATGGCGGCGCCGAAGTGGCGCGCGTCGAGGTACATGTGCTCGGCGCCCCGCAGCTGCATCCGGCGGGTGATGGCCTTGGCGACGATGTCGCGGGGCGCCAGTTCGGCCAGCTCGTGCTGCCCGAGCATGAAGCGGGTGCCGGATGCGTCGACGAGGTGGGCGCCCTCACCCCGTACCGCTTCGGACACCAGGGGCTGCTGGCCCTCGGAGTCGGCGCCCAGAAACAGGACGGTCGGATGGAACTGGACGAACTCGAGGTCCGACACCTCCGCGCCCGCCCGCAGCGCGAGCGCCACCCCGTCGCCCGTGGAGACCGGCGGGTTGGTGGTGGCGGAGAAGACCTGGCCCATGCCGCCGGTGGCGAGCACCACGGCCGGGGCGCGGACGGCGCCGACGCCGTCGTGCTGCCCCTCGCCCATGACGTGCAGGGTGACGCCCTCGGTACGGCCTTCGGCGTCCGTGAGCAGGTCCAGGACCAACGCGTTCTCGATGGTGCGCAGGGCGGCCGAGCGGACCGCCTCGACCAGGGCACGGGAGATCTCGGCACCCGTCGCGTCGCCCCCCGCGTGCGCGATGCGGCGGCGGTGGTGGCCGCCCTCGCGGGTCAGCGCGATCGCCCCGGTGTGGGTGGTGTCGAAGTGCGCGCCGGTGTCGATCAGCCTGCGTACGGCGCCGGGGCCCTCGGTGACCAGGGTGCGCACCGCCGTCTCGTCGCACAGGCCGGCCCCGGCGACCAGGGTGTCGTCGAGGTGCTGCTCGGGGGTGTCGCCCTCGCCGAGCGCGGCTGCGATGCCGCCCTGGGCCCAGCGGGTCGAGCCGTCGTCGAGGCGGGCCTTGGTGACGACGACGGTCGCGAGGCCCGCCGCGGCACAGCGCAGTGCGGTGGTGAGACCTGCCACGCCGGAGCCGACCACGACCACGTCCGCGTCGATGGCCCAGCCGGGGGCGGGTGCGCTCAGCCGTATGCCGGTCATGTGAGGGCTCCGAGGGTCAGCGGGATGTTGTCGATCAGGCGGGTGGCTCCCACCCGAGCCGCGACGGCGAGGACCACCTCACCACTGACACGGCCGTCGGGGACCTCGGTGAAGTCCGCCGGGTCCACGAGCGCCACGTAGTCCAGGGTGAGCGGCACCTCTTCCCCGGCCGCCTCGTCCAGGACCGCCCGTGCGGCGGACAGCACGGCGGCGGGTACGACGGTCGGCCGGGCGAGCGCCACGGCCTGTGTGTCGGCGGCCGCACGGGCCTCCCCGAGCCGGTTGAGCGCGGCGGCCCGGCCCCCGCGATCCGGCACCGTCCGGGCACGGGCATGGAGCGTCTGCTGGGCGGCCAGCCTGTCGCGTGCGGCGAACAGGGCCCGGGGCAGGGCCAGCGCGGTCCGGCGCTCCTCGGCGGAGAGGAAGCGGTTACGGCTCGAGAGGGCGAGACCGTCCGGGTCGCGGACGGTCGGCACCGCGACGATGTCGATGCCGAAGTCGAGGTCGCGCACCATGCGGCGGACCAGTGCCAGCTGCTGGGCGTCCTTCTGCCCGAAGAACGCCGCGTCCGGCCGGGTGAGGTGGAGGAGCTTGGCCACGACGGTGAGCATGCCGTCGAAGTGCCCGGGGCGGGCGGCTCCTTCCAGTCGCTCGCCCATGGGACCCGCGGTGATCCTGACCTGGGGCTCGCCGCCGGGGTAGACCTCGTCGGCGGAGGGGGCGAAGACCGCGTCGGCGCCCGCCTCGGAGGCCACGGCGAGGTCGGCGTCGAGGGTGCGGGGATAACGGTCGAGATCGGCGGCCTCGCCGAACTGGAGCGGGTTGACGAAGGCGGTGACCACGACCTGCCCGCCCGGTCCCGCGGCGGCCCGCGCGGCGCGGATCAGGGTGGCGTGGCCTTCGTGGAGCGCGCCCATCGTCATGACGACGGCTCGACGCGCCTCGGCGGGCCGGCCGAGGGCGTCCAGCTCCGCGACGGAGCGCAGCAGGGTGGCGGGTGCGGTGTTCATCGCTTCTCCCCCGGTCCGGTCTCGTCCGGGCCGTGTGTTCCGTTCGTTCCGGTCGCGGCGCCGCTGTCGGACAGGACGCCGAGCAGGTCCTCCGCGAACTCCGGCTTGAGCAGGCCGTGGTCGAGCGCCCGGTCGGCCGTTGCACGCGCCATGGCGAGGTATCCGGCAACGGTCTGCGGTGCGTGCGCCCGCAGCTCCCGGATGTGCGCGGACACCGTCCCCGCGTCGCCCCGGGCGACGGGTCCGGTCAGCGCCGCGTCACCGGAGCGCAGGGCGTTGTCGAGCGCGGCCCCGAGCAGGGGGCCGAGCATCCGGTCGGGAGCGCCCACACCGGCCTGGCGGAGCAGATCCATCGACTGTGCGACGAGGGTGACCAGGTGGTTCGCCCCGAGCGCGAGTGCCGCGTGGTAGAGCGGCCTGGACTCCTCGGCGATCCATTCGGGCTCGCCGCCCATCTCGATGACGAGCGCCTCGGCGGCGAGTCTGAGCTCCTCGGGGGCGGTGACCCCGAAGGAACAGCCCGCCAGCCGCTGGACGTCGACGGAGCTGCCGGTGAAGGTCATCGCCGGATGCAGGGCGAGCGGGAGCGCGCCGGCCCGCAGCGCGGGGTCGAGCACCTTCGTCCCGTACCGCCCGGAGGTGTGGACGAGCAGCTGGCCCGGCCGCACGGCGCCGGTCTCGGCGAGGCCTTCGACCAGACCGGGCAGCGCGTCGTCCGGGACGGTCAGCAGCACGAGCTCGGCGCGTGCGAGGACCTCGGCGGGGGGCACCAGGGGGACGTCGGGGAGCAGGGCGGCTGCCCGGCGCACCGATGCGTCGGAGACGCCCGACACCGCGACCGGGCGGTGCCCGGCGAGCTGGAGCGCGGCGGCGAGGGCGGGGCCCACCCGTCCCGCGCCGACGACGCCGACGGTGAGGCGGGCGGGGCGGTCCCTCGCGTCGAGGGCTTCCTTGGAAATTGATGCGTTCACGCGGCTACGGCCTTCCGTTCCAGTCCGCGGGGGGTACCGGACGACTTCTCTGCATGCTACGCCAGCGTTTCGGCATACCCACCGACTGTCCACATCCTGTGGATAACTTCTGGCGACGGAGAAATCCGGGTGTGCGGCGCCGACGGCCCGGGCCATGATCGTCCCATGGGAGTCACCGATGAGCAGAAGCAGCGGCATCGCAGGCTGACCGCGTGGAAGCGGTCCGGAAAGGTGCTGGCCCGGATGCCGACGGACCACACGACGGCGGAACGACTGTCCGCACTGGCCGCCGGTGCCGCCGCGGTCCACGACCTGGACGAGTGGACGGATGTGTACGGCGACGGGGTCGTCGCAGAGGTCGAGCGGCGCACCGCGGACCTCCTGGGCATGGAGGCCGCCGCGTACTTCCCCACGGGGACGATGGCCCAACAGGTCGCACTGCGGTGCTGGGCGGGGCGCACGGGCAGTCCGGTCGTGGCACTGCATCCGCTGTCCCACCCGGAGGTGCACGAGGGCGGCGCACTCGCGTCGGTGAGCGGGCTGCGCACGGTGCATCCGACGACCGGGCCCCACCAGCCGACCGCGGAGGAGATCAGGGACTTCCCCGAGCCGTTCGGCACCCTGATGCTGGAACTGCCGCTGCGTGACGCCGGCTTCGTCCTGCCCTCCTGGGAGGACCTGGAGGACGTCGTGACCGCCGCGCGTGAGCGCGACGCGGTGGTCCATGTGGACGGAGCGCGCCTCTGGGAGTGCACATCGCACTTCGGGCGCGGTCTGCCGGAGATCGCGGCGCTCGCCGACAGTGTGTACGTGTCGTTCTACAAGTCCCTGGACGGCCTGTCCGGAGCGGTGCTCGCCGGTCCCGAGTCGCTGGTCGAGGAGGCGAGGACCTGGCGCCACCGGTACGGCGGCCAGGTCTTCCAGCAGTACCCGGCGGCCCTTTCGGCCCTGCTGGGCCTGGAGCGGGAGCTGCCGAGGCTGCCGTCGTACGTGGCACAGGCCAGGGTGGTCGCCCGGGCGCTGGCCGAGGGCTTCGCCGGGTCGGCGGTGCCGTGGTTCCGGGTCCACCCCGAGCCGCCGCACACGCACCAGTTCCAGGTCTGGCTGCCGTACACCGCGGACGTGCTGGACGAGGCCTCGGTGCGGCAGGCCGAGGAGACGGGCGTGACGCTCTTCCGCCGCTGGTTCGCGGCTCCGGCGGGACCGCCCGGCCTCTCGTTCACCGAGGTCACCGTGGCGGCCCCGGGGCTGGACTGGACGGCCGACGACGTACGGGAGGCGGTGTCGGACTTCGTGGAACGCCTGGCCTGAGCGCGCGGGACGAGAGCGTCCGGGGCGCCCACGTTCCGGACACCAGGGTTCCGGAGGTCTGCCCTCCGGTCCTGCCCCCGCACATGCGACGGCGCACGGGCGACGGCGCGGCCGTATCAGGGGAGGGGCGGCCGATGTGCGGCAGTCCAGGCGCGGATACGCCTACGGATCATGCGCAGGACCTCCCGGTCATGTGCACCGGGCAGCGGGGGCGGCCCCTCACCGTGCTGCGCGGCCCGACAGCTGTCGAGCATGTGCTGCTGAACGATGTCCATGCGTCCAGCGTGACCCCGGACCGACGGGTACGCCCGTGGATTGACGGCCACCGTCAAGTGGAACCCGCGGCCGCCCCCGCACCCGCACCCTGGAGCCGTGAGCGTGCATATCGACATCGCGGGCCTGCCCCCGAGGGCGTCCTGCGGTGACCCCGGCGGCCGCGGCGCCCGGGGTTCAGCCCGTCCCGCCGGCCCTGACCAGCCCGGTCTCGTACGCGAGGATGACCACCTGGACGCGGTCGCGCAGGCCCAGCTTGGTGAGGATGCGGCCCACGTGGGTCTTCACGGTCGCCTCGGACAGCACCAGGCGGCCGGCGATCTCGCCGTTCGACAGACCCTGGGCGACCAGCAGCATCACCTCGCGCTCACGCCCGGTCAGCTTCTCGATGTGCTTGTGCTCCGGCTCCTTCCTGCCGCTCGGCAGCATCGGCGAGAACCGGTCGAGCAGCCTGCGGGTCGTGGAGGGCGCCACCACGGCGTCGCCGCTGTGGACCGAGCGGATGGCGGAGAGAAGCTCGCCGGGCGGGACGTCCTTGAGCATGAAACCGCTGGCACCCGCCTTCAGACCGGAGAACGCGTACTCGTCCAGGTCGAACGTGGTCAGGATGAGCACCTTGGGCGGGTCGGTCCGCGCGCGGATGCGCCGGGTCGCCTCGACACCGTCCAGCCGTGGCATGCGTACGTCCATCAGCACCACGTCGACGGCGGTGGAGCGCAGGACCTCGACCGCCTCGGCACCGTCGCCCGCCTCCGCGACGACCTCCATGTCCGGCTGGGCGGCGAGCACCATCCTGAATCCCGTGCGCAGCAGCACCTGGTCGTCGACGAGCATTACGCGGATCGCCATGGGTTCCCGTCCTTCGGTCACTGGTTGGCCGGCTTGAGCGGAAGCAGGGCGCTGATCCGGAAGCCGCCGCCCTGGCGCGGGCCCGCGTCCAGCGTGCCGCCGACCATGCCGACCCGCTCGCGCATGCCGATCATCCCCTGTCCCGCACCGTCGGCCCCGCCGTCCTCGTAGAGCTCGTGCGGTGAGCCGCGGCCGTCGTCCTCGACCAGGAGGCCCAGCCCGTCGTCGAAGTAGACCAGCCGTACGCTCGCGCCGGCGTCCGGGCCGCCGTGCTTCCGGGTGTTGGTGAGCGCCTCCTGGACGATGCGGTACGCGGTCAGCTCGACCCCGCTCGGCAGTGGACGCGGAGTGCCCTCGATCCTGAAGTCGACCACGAGGCCGGTCTCCCTGACCTTGTCGACGAGTTCCTCGATCTGCTGGACGTCGGGCTGGGGGACGTACTCCCCGCTCTCCTCGGCATCGCCGGTCCTCAGCACACCCAGAAGCCGGCGCATCTCGGCGAGTGCCTGGCGGCCGGTGCCGGAGATCGTCTCCAGCGCCTGCCGGGCCTGGTCGGGGGACGAGTCCATGACATACGCGGCTCCGTCCGCCTGGACCACCATCACCGAGACGTTGTGCGCGACGACGTCGTGCAGTTCGCGGGCGATACGGGCCCGTTCGGCGGCCACGGCGACCTTCGACTGCGCCTCGCGCTCCCGCTCCAGCCGGGCGGCCCGCTCCTCCAGCTGACTGAAGTAGGCCCGCCGGGTGCGTATGGAGTCGCCGAGCACCCAGGCCAGGACGAAGGGCACGGTCATGATGACGACGTAGCCCAGCGTCTGCGCCCAGCCGCCGTAGGGCGCGTCGTCGGGCCAGCGCAGACGTGAGACCCCCGCCGCGACCAGGCTGCATCCGAGGGCGAGCCGGGACGCCCAGCGCTCCCCCACCGTGGCCACGGTGTACGTGATCACCAGCATGGCGAAGTCCGCCACGTCCGGCCGCACTCCGAGCAGCAGCTGCACGAGACCCATCACGATCGCGAGCAGCAGCATCCTCTCCGGCACTCGGCGGCGCAGCGCGACCACGACGGACAGACCGACGGCGATCGGCACCGCGGCGACGCGCTCCAGCCCGACACCGGCCTGGTCGGTCACGATGGACACGCCGGAGAACCCGAGGAGGAGGACAGCCCAGAGGATGTCGACGCCCGTCGGGTGTCTGCGGATGAAATCGTAGAAGCGCTGCACGTCACCCAGCGTAGGGACACCTGATCGGTGCCCGGGTCAGCCGAAGGTTCGATCCGGGTCCTGGGACCGTACTCCCCAAGGTGGAGACTTGCCCACGTGACGGATGACTGGTGCCGCTGGCGGGAAGCCGCCGAGACCGCTTTGTACGGGGAAGAGGGGTTCTACCTCCGCCCCGAAGGCCCCGGGGGCCATTTCCGCACCTCGGTGCACGCCTCCCCGCTGTTCGCCACCGCGGTCGCCCGGCTGCTGGCCGGCACGGCGCGGGAGCTGGGTACGGACACGGTCGCCCTGGTGGACGTGGGCGCGGGCCGCGGCGAGCTGCTGACCGGAGTGCTCGCGGCGCTGCGGGACGGGTCCCTGGCCCCCGGCCTCACCGTACGGCCGTACGCCGTGGAGCTCGCACCGCGCCCGCCGGGCCTGGACCCGGCCGTCGAGTGGTGTGCCGAACTCCCGCATGGCGTGCGGGGACTGCTGTTCGCCAACGAGTGGCTGGACAACGTCCCGACGGACATCGCGGTGGCCGACGCGGACGGGGTTGCCCGCTACGTCCTCGTACGGAGGGCGGACGGCGCAGAGCGGCTCGGTGAGCCGGTGACCGGGGCGGACGCCCGGTGGCTGAGCCGCTGGTGGCCGCTGTCCCGGCCCGGTGACCGCGCGGAGATCGGCCGGCCCCGCGACGAGGCCTGGGCACGGGCCGTCGCCTCGCTGGCGGGCGGGACCGCGGTGGCGGTGGACTACGCGCATGTGCGGGCGGCCCGGCCGCCGTTCGGGACACTGACCGGGTTCCGTGCCGGCCGTGAGGTGCCGCCCGTCCCCGACGGGAGCTGCGACCTGACCTCGCACGTGGCGCTCGACGCCTGCGCGGCGGCCGCGGACGGCGTGGACGGGCTCCTGGACCAGCGGACGGCGCTGCGGGAACTGGGCGTCAGCGGCGAACGCCCGCCGCTGGCACAGGCGTCGGCCGATCCCGCCGGCTATGTGCGGGCGCTCGCGTCGGCCGGGGAGGCCGCGGAGCTCACGGCGCGGGGCGGGCTGGGCGACTTCGGCTGGCTGCGGCATCGGGTCCCGGACCGTGAGGGGGGATACTGTCCGGCATGACGGAGACGACGATCGGCATCGGCGGCGCGGCGGAGAGCACCGACATGGTGCTGAACATCGGTCCTCAGCACCCCTCCACCCACGGTGTGCTCCGCCTGAAGCTCGTCCTGGACGGGGAGCGGATCCAGCAGGCCGAGCCCGTCATCGGCTACATGCACCGAGGCGCCGAGAAGCTCTTCGAGGCCAGGGACTACCGGCAGATCATCATGCTCGCCAACCGCCACGACTGGCTGTCGGCGTTCTCCAACGAGCTCGGCGTGGTCATGGCCGTCGAGCGGATGCTCGGCATGGAGGTCCCCGAGCGCGCCGTCTGGACGAGGACGCTGCTGGCGGAGCTGAACCGGGTCCTCAACCATCTGATGTTCCTCGGCTCCTACCCGCTCGAACTCGGTGGGATCACCCCGATGTTCCACGCGTTCCGGGAGCGCGAGGAACTCCAGGCCGTCATGGAGGAGGTCTCCGGCGGCCGGATGCACTACATGTTCAACCGGGTCGGCGGCCTCAAGGAGGACCTGCCGGCGGGCTGGCTCGGCCGGGCCGGGGACGCCGTGGCGTCGGTGCGCTCACGGATGGACGTGTACGACCGGCTGGTGCTCGGCAACGAGATCTTCCGGGGCCGCACCCGCGGGGTGGGCGTCCTGTCCCCCGAGGCCGTGCACGCGTACGGGGTGTCCGGGCCGATCGCCCGGGCCTCCGGCGTCGACTTCGACCTGCGGCGCGACGAGCCGTATCTCGCGTACGGAGAACTCCAGGACACCCTCCAGGTCGTCACCCGGACCGAGGGCGACTGCCTGGCCCGCTTCGAGTGCCTGCTGGAGCAGACGCACAACGCGCTGGACCTCGCCGACGCCTGCCTGGACCGGATGGCGGGGCTGGAGCCCGGGCCCATCAACCAGCGCCTGCCGAAGGTGCTCAAGGCCCCTGAGGGCCACACCTACGCGTGGACCGAGAACCCGCTGGGCGTCAACGGCTACTACCTGGTGTCGACGGGCGAGAAGACCCCGTACCGGCTGAAGCTGCGCTCCGCCTCGTTCAACAACATCCAGGCACTCACGGAGCTCCTGCCGGGGACGCTCGTCGCCGACATGGTGGCGATCCTGGGCTCGCTCTTCTTCGTCGTCGGGGACATCGACAAGTAGCCCCGGCCCACGGCCCGCCCAGGGCCGTGCGTCTACGACGAGACCGCACTCCGCAGTTCGACGACGTCCAGCTGCTCGGTCTCGTCGTGCGCCGTCAGATCGATGACCTTGCCGACGGCGCGGTTCTCGGCCGCGCCCGTGCGGTGCGCCGCCAGCGCCTCCTCGCCCACCACGTCCGCGAGGTCCTCGTTCTGCACGGACTCGATCGCGGCGTCCGCCTTCTGCGTGCCGAAGAAGTCGAAGCTGCCCTGCGGGACGAGATGACGGCGCGCGGCGGCGTACGGGACGACGGCTGATGCCGCGGCGACGGCACGGGGCGGGCGCACGGGGGACAGCTTCGGCGCGGTGAGGGCGGTCTGCTGACGGCGGTGCCGGAGATCACCCGCTCCGGCGACCGCCGCGTGCTTCCCCTTCGGGCCGTCGCCCTCCGGGTCCCGTTCGGCGGACCGCTCGGCGATGTCGCGCTGCCGGGCCGCCTGGGCCGTGCGGCGCGCCTCCTGGAGCGCGGCGTTGCGGCTCAGGTCACGCAGGGCATGGGCGGCCCGAAGATACGCGCCCGGCGTCGGAGTGGACCGCGCGGGCAGGAGTTCGCGCGGGGCGGACGCCTCGATGGCGAGCTGCCTGCGGCCCTCCAGCGCGCTGGCCCGCTCCGTCTCGGCGTTGGCGTACCGGCGCAGCAGCGCGGCGTGTTCGCCCCGCAGCCCGGCGAGCTCCACCCGCTTGCGGCGCAGCTTGGTCTCCAGCCGGGTGCGCAATTCCCGTGATTCCTCGAGGTCCGTCTCGAGTTCGGCTATGCGCTCCTCGGTCTTCCACTCGTCGCCGGCCCGGGCACGGGTCAGCTCCGCGACGCGCAGCCCGGCGGCCCGGTCCCAGCTGCGCATCATCCAGGCGCCGGTGACGGCGGCGGCCGCGGTCACGGCGACGAGGGCGCGCAGGGGCAGGGGATCCGCGAGGAGCCAGGCGCCGGCGGCGCAGACGACCGGAACTCCGGCCACCACGGCGGGGGGCAGGATTCTGTGAAGGGGCGGCGAATGGCGGTGGCGTCCTCGTGGCATGGCCCGAAATTTACCGTGCGTACGGGTCACGTGGGAGGCCGCCCGGCAATCTGTTCCCCGCCGGTTACCTGGCGGCCTCTCAAGTGACCCTCCGGTACGCCTTTTTACTTCTTGATCAGGCCCTTCGACCGGAGATACTCCCCAGCCGCGTCCGCGGGCTTGGCGCGCTCCGCGTCGACCTTGCGGTTCAGTTCCGCGAGGTCCTCCGTGGTGAGCGCGTCGGTGAGCTTCCCGAGCGCCTCGGCGATCTCCGGAGCGCCCGCGTCCTCGGCATTGAGCACCGGAAGGACGTTGTCCGCGTTCTGCAGCTTCTTGTCGTCCTCCAGGAACACCAGCCCGTAGGAGTCGAGCACGGCGTCCGTGGTGGTGGTGAGGACCAGTTGGTCCTTGCCGTCCTTGACGGCCTGCTTCGACTGCGGCGTGCCGACACCCTTGGGATCGATCCCGGTGACGTCGATGCCGTACGTCTTCTTCAGCCCGGGCGCGCAGAACGGGCGCACCTCGCATTCGTCGCCCGCCGCGATCTTCACCTTGATCTTCGAGGCGCCGAGATCGGAAAGCGTCGTGAGACTGTTCTTGTCGGCGAATTCCTTCGACACCGCGAAGGCGTTCTGGTCGACCGCCTTGCCCGCCGGAAGGACCTTCAGTCCGAGCGGGGTGGCGAGCTTCTCCAGAGCTGTGACGGTGGCCGTCACGTCTCCCGAGGCGACCGGCTTCTTCGCCGCGTCCTCCGCTCCGTTGACCTTGGCGTTGAGGAATTCGGCGAGGGTCGCCGCGTATTCCGGGACGACGTCGATCTCGCCCTTCTCCAGCGACGGCTCGTACAGCTCGCGGTTCTTGACCGTGGTGACCGAGGTGTCGTATCCGGCGTCGCCCAGGACCTGGGCGTACAGCTCGGCGAGCACCTTGGACTCGGTGAAGCCGGCTGCGCCCACGACGAGCGAGCCCTTCTTGGAGTCGGCGCCGGCACCCGTGTCCGAGCCGCCCTTCTCCTTCTCCAGGCTGTCGCCGCCACACGCGGCGAGCGATCCTGCCAGCGCGACCGCTCCGATGACCGCACCCGCTATGCGCGAGGTCCTGCTCATGTTGTTCTCCGTCCGCGAAAAAAATGGTGTGCACTGTGCGAGAAGTCGGCGCGTTCATACGGTCCGGCGGCGGCGCAGGGGCGACAGCAGCCGGTCGAGCGCCACGAGAACGCCCTCCACCACCAGGGCCAGGAGGGCGACCAGTACGGCGCCGGCGAAGACCTGGGCGGTGTCGTAGGTGTTGAATCCGGCGGTGATGATCCGGCCGAGGCCCCCGAGGCCGACCATCGCCGCGATCGAGGCGGTGGCGATCACCTGTACGGCGGCGGACCGGAGACCGGTCATGATCATCGGGTAGGCGAGGGGGAGCTCGACCCTCAGGAAGAGCTGGGCGCCGGACATCCCCATCCCCCGTGCGGCCTCCAGCACCGACCGGTCCACCTCCGTCATCCCGACGTAGGCGTTGGTCAGCAACGGGGGGACCGCGAAGAGCACAAGCGCGATGACCGTGGGCAGATAGCCGGAGTTGCGCAGGGGCGTCATCATGAACAGCGCCAGCACCGCGAACACCGGGACCGCCCGGCCCACGTTGGAGAGGTTGACGGCGAGCGCGCCCCCCTTGCCCACGTGTCCGAGATACAGCGCGACGGGCAGGGCGATGACGCAGGCCACCGCGAGGGCTGTCCCACTGACGTAGAGGTGCTCGGCCAGCCGGTGTCCCGCCCCGCCGTCCCCCGACCAGTTGGCTCCGGTGGTGAGCCAGACCCATGCCTCTTCGACGACTCCCATGGGTCAGCCGGCCTCCGTCTTCGCGATGCCCGCCACGGCCGGCGCCCCGGCGGGCGTCCGTATCCGGGTCCAGGGCGTGAGCAGGCGTTGCACGCCGAGGAGCAGCAGGTCGGCGGCCACCGCGAGCAGCACGCAGAGCACGGAAGCGGTGAGTACCTGGGCCTTGAAGAAGCTCGGCAGCGCGTCCTCGATGAGGTTGCCGAGGCCGCCCTTGCCGACGAGGGAGCCGACCGTGGTCAGCGCGACCGTCGACACCGTGGCGATCCGCAGCCCCGCCATCAGGGCGGGCAGGGCGAGCGGGAGCTCGACCTCCCAGAGGAGCCGTACGGGCCCGTACCCCATGCCCTTCGCGGCCTCCCTGGACTCCTGCGGGACCGCTTCGAGTCCCGCCAGGATGTTCCGGACGAGGATGGTCAGCGAGTAGAGCACCAGTCCGGTGACGACGAGCGCCGCGGACAGCCCGAAGAGCGGCAGCAGCAGCGAGAACATCGCCAGCGACGGCACGGTGTAGAGCACGGTGGTCAGGCCCAGCACCGGGCCCGCGAAATGCCGGCCCCGGCGGGCGAGCAGCGCGAGCGGGAATGCCACGGCCAGCCCTATCAGCACGGAAGCCACCGTGATCCAGATGTGCTGGACGGTCGCTTCGGTCAACTCGGCGCTGCGGGAGCGCAGATACTCTCCGCAGATCCAGTCGTTCGTCACCAGGCAGTTCTGCTCGGCCATCCGCCCCCACCTCCTGTTGCCTTCGCGATGCCGATCCGGTTGTGGTCCTGGGTGACCCTATCCTCGACCACCGACAATCGCCGAGGCTGTCTTATTCCGGCAACATGGCCTTCACAGAGCCCGCGCCACAATGGGGAATCATGATCCGTTTCGAGCACGTCACCAAGCGGTACGCGGACGGCACCACCGCCGTCGACGACCTTTCCTTCGAGGTCTCCGAGGGTGAACTGGTCACGCTCGTGGGGCCTTCCGGCTGCGGCAAGACGACCACCATGAAAATGGTGAACCGCCTGATCGAACCGACCGACGGCCGGATATTCCTCGACGGGGACGACATATCCGCCATCGACCCCGTCCGGCTCCGCCGCCGTATCGGCTACGTGATCCAGCAGGTAGGGCTCTTCCCGCACAAGACGGTCCTGGAGAACACGGCTACCGTTCCCCATCTCCTGGGCTGGGGACGGGAAAAGGGCAGGAAGCGCGCCGCCGAACTGCTCGACCTCGTCGGACTGGACCCGTCCGTTTATGGCGGCCGCTATCCCGAGCAGCTTTCCGGCGGTCAGCGCCAACGGGTCGGCGTGGCACGTGCCCTGGCCGCCGACCCGCCGGTTCTGCTGATGGACGAACCTTTCGGCGCCGTCGATCCGGTCGTGCGGGAAAGGCTGCAGAACGAATTCCTGAAACTGCAGGCGCAGGTCCGCAAGACCGTGTTGTTCGTCACCCATGACATCGAGGAGGCCGTCCGGCTCGGCGACCGGATCGCCGTGTACGGGCACGGCCGCATCGAACAGTTCGACAGTCCGGCCACGGTGCTCGGGGCTCCGGCGACTCCGTACGTCGCCGACTTCGTCGGGGCGGACCGGGGTCTCAAGCGGCTCTCGGTCACCCCCATCGAGGAGAGCGACCTGGACCAGCCGCCGGTCGTCCATCTCGACGACCCCCTGGCGAAGGCGACCGAGCGGCTGCGGGCCGACGGCGCGCGCTGGGCGGTCGTCCTGGACGGCCGGGACCAGCTGCACGGCTGGATCCCGGCGGACGACGCGCCGACGGCCGGGGGCACGGTCCGTGAGCACGCCCGGCGCATGGAGGCGTGGCTTCCGCTGGGGGCTCCGCTGAAGCAGGCCTTCGCCACGATGCTGCAGCACGACGCGGGCTGGATCGCCGTCATCGACGAGGAGGGCACCGGCCGCTTCCTGGGCGTGCTGACGCCTGCCCGGCTCCACGAGGCACTGCGCCGCTCGATCGACGCGGACGCACAGGACGTGCCGCGCGCCGAGGTCGCTGTGGAGACCGTGGCGGGTGTCGGCCCGCACTGACGCCCCATCGCTCCGCCGGCGGGGCGGCCGTACCGTCCGTCCGGCTGAACGCGGTGCGCGGGGATCCCGGGCGGTGGGCTCACGGCGGCGGGCTTCCCGTGGAGCGCCTTAGGCTGGTCGCATGAGTACGTTGCGAGGACGGGGCACGGTGCGGGGTCTGCCGGAGTGGGACCGCTGTGCGGTCATGGGAGTCGTCAATGTGACGCCCGACTCCTTCTCCGACGGCGGCCACTGGTTCGACACCACGGCAGCGATCAAGCACGGCCTCGAACTGATGGACGAAGGCGCGGACCTGATCGACGTCGGCGGCGAGTCGACCCGCCCCGGCGCGAGCAGAGTGGACGAGGCCGAGGAGCTGCGACGGGTGATCCCCGTCGTGCGGGGGCTGGTCTCCGAGGGCGTCACCGTCTCCGTCGACACCATGCGGGCCGTCGTGGCCGAACACGCGGTCGCCGCCGGTGCGGCCCTGGTCAACGACGTGAGCGGCGGCCTCGCCGACCCGGGCATGATCCCGGTCGTCGCGGACGCGGGAGTGCCGTTCGTCGTCATGCACTGGCGTGGTTTCAGCGAGTCGATGAACAGCCGCGCGGTGTACGACGACGTCGTCGGCGATGTCGTCGCGGAACTCCGGGAGCGCGTGGAGGCCGTGATCGAGGGCGGGGTGGACCCCGAGAAGCTCGTGATCGACCCGGGGCTCGGCTTCGCCAAGAACGCCGCCCAGGACCTCGCCCTGGTCGCGCACCTCGACCGGCTTCACTCCCTGGGCAGACCGCTGCTCGTGGCCGCCTCCCGCAAGCGCTTCCTCGGCCATGTCCTGGCGGGCGAGGGCGAGGCCCCGCCGCCCGCCCGCGAGCGGGACGCCGCGACGGCCGCGGTCTCCGCCCTCTCCGCCGCCGCCGGCGCGTGGGCGGTCCGGGTGCACGCGGTACGGCCCACGGCCGACGCGGTGCGGGTCGCCCGCGCCGTCGAGGGAGCGGCGTGAGCGCCGCGCGCGACGAGCACGAGGAGGCCGCCGCCGACATCGCCGCGGTCGAGCAGGCCAACACCGCCTTCTACGAAGCGCTGGAGCGCGGCGACTTCGACGCGCTCTCCGGCCTGTGGCTGCCCGGAGAGGACCTCACCGTCTCCTGCGTCCACCCGGGCTGGCCGGTGCTCACGGGCCGCGGCGAGGTGATGCGGAGCTACGCGCTGATCATGGCGAACACCGAGTACATCCAGTTCTTCCTCACCGATGTCGGCGTCTCGATGACCGGCGACACCGCCCTGGTGACCTGCACCGAGAACATCCTCAGCGGTGGCCCAGCGGAGGAGGGCAACGCACTCGGCCCACTGGTCGGCCAGCTCGTCGTGGCCACCAACGTGTTCCGGCGCACACCTGAGGGCTGGAAGCTCTGGTCGCACCACGGGTCCCCCGTACTGGCCGAAACCGGTGACGAGGAGGACGAGGAGCCGACCGTCTGAGCGGACGGCGCCGGCCCGGGGGATTGGGCGCCCCGATCACGGGGTATACGCGGCCCACCCCCTGCCGGGCGCTCCCGCGCGCCCCCGCGGGCGGGAGCTGTCCTTGCACGCGGGTAGATTCGAAAGACGGCACTTCTCCGCCCGCACGCGGTCAGGTGCCTCCAGAGACGACGAACAGCAGGAGTGATTCGCGTGGATCGTGTCGCGCTGCGCGGCCTCAAGGCCCGTGGGCACCACGGTGTCTTCCCCAGGGAACGGGAAGAGGGCCAGACCTTCATCGTGGACCTGGTGCTCGGCCTCGACACCCGCCCCGCGGCAGCCGCCGACGACCTGTCGAAGACCGTTCACTACGGCGTGGTCGCGGAAGAGGTGGTCGGTGTCGTCCGGGGCGAGCCGGTCGACCTGATCGAGACCCTCGCGGAACGCATCGCGCAGCAATGTCTCAAGCACGACGGGGTCGAGGAGGTCGAGGTCGTCGTCCACAAGCCGGACGCCCCGATCACCGTTCCCTTCGACGACGTGACCATCACCATCACCCGGAGCCGAGCATGACCGCATTTTCCGCCGAGGGGCAGAGCGACCCGACCGTACAGCCGGTTCCCGCCGCCGTGGTCGAGCAGGTCGACGCGGCAGACATCACCCTCTCCAACCCCAAACTCGCCGTGATCTCCCTGGGCTCCAACCTGGGCAACCGGCTGGAGACGCTCCAGGGCGCGGTCGACGCCCTGGAGGACACCCCCGGCCTCCGGGTCAAAGCGGTCTCCCCGGTCTACGAGACGGAGCCCTGGGGCGTCGAGGCCGGCTCCCAGCCGTCGTATTTCAACGCGGTGATCGTCGTGAAGACGACCCTGCCCCCTTCGTCCCTGCTGGAGCGCGGCCAGGCCATCGAGGAGGCCTTCGACCGTGTCCGCGAGGAGCGCTGGGGCCCCCGCACCCTCGACGTCGACATCGTGTCGTACGCCGAGGTGGTCTCCGACGACCCCCTGCTGACCCTCCCGCACCCGCGAGCCCGCGAGCGCGCCTTCGTGCTCGCCCCCTGGCACGACCTGGACCCGGAGGCCCAACTGCCCGGCGCCGGCCCCGTCGCCGACCTGCTGACCGGTGTCGGCCGCGAGGGTGTGCTCGTCCGGCCCGACCTGGAACTTCGTCTGCCCGAGTAGTCGTTAGGCTCAAGGACCCCCGGCTACGGGCGAACCACCCGGGCGAGCGGCACGGGCAACGGCGACGAAGGGCGGCACTCTCGGTGAAGCAACTACGGCTCGGCCTCCTGGCCGGACTCTTCGCCGGAGCCGGCGTGCTGTCCTGGGGCGCCGCCCGCCTCTGGAACTCGCTGGGGACGCTGCCGAGCGTGCCGCTCGCCGCGCCCGTCGTGCTGGCCGTGATCGCCGCCGTCCTGCTCGCCACGGCGCTGTCGATCCGGTCCCGGTTGCGCGCCCAGCGGGAACGTCGCCCCGGAGCGAAGGGCGTGGAGCCGATGATGGCGGCGCGCGCCCTGGTCTTCGGCCAGGCCAGTGCGCTCGTCACCGCTCTGGTCGCGGGGATGTACGGCGGCACGGGCGTCTTCCTGCTCGGCTCCCTCGACGTACCGCCCCGGCGGGATCAGGCCATCTACGCCGGCTTCGCGGTCCTGGCCGGCATCGCGGTCATCGCCGCGGCGTTCTTCCTCGAGCGGGTCTGCAAGCTCCCGGACGACGGCGACGACGATCGGAACAGGGCCCAGGCCGCCTGAACCTGAAGGCCCCGCACGCACCGGACGGGCGCAGGACGGCTCTCCTGGTGAATCCGGCCGGACGGCCGCGTCCGTGTTCGCCGGGGGTCGCACTCCCCCGTCGCCCGGACTCGTCGCCCGGACTCGTCGCCGTCGCGCCGGGCCCGGGCCATCTCAGCCCGTTTCGGCGTCGGCTAACGCGCCATGATGAGGCTCATGGCCTCGGCACGGGTGGCCGGATCACGCAGCTGGCCGCGGACCGCGGACGTGATGGTCTTGGCTCCGGGCTTACGGATACCTCGCATCGACATGCACATGTGCTCGCACTCGACGACGACGATGACACCGCGAGGCTCCAGGATCGACATGAGCGAGTCGGCGATCTGCGTGGTCAGCCGCTCCTGGACCTGCGGCCGCCGGGCGTACACGTCGACCAGTCGGGCCAGCTTCGACAGCCCCGTGATCTTGCCGCTGGTCGCCGGGATGTAGCCGACGTGCGCGACACCGTGGAACGGCACCAGGTGGTGCTCACAGGTGCTGAACACCTCGATGTCCTTGACCAGGACCATCTCGTCGTGGCCGAGGTCGAACGTCGTCGTCAGGACGTCCTCCGGCTCCTGGTGGAGGCCGGCGAATATCTCCTGGTAAGCACGTGCCACACGGCCCGGGGTCTCGCGCAGCCCCTCACGGTCGGGGTCCTCCCCGACAGCGAGAAGAAGCTCCCTCACGGCGGACTCGGCCCGCTTCGCATCGAATACGCCGATCGAACCCTGCCCGTCGAGCGTCACCGGGTCGGTCATCTGTGCCTCGTTCCTCTGTGCAGTCACATGCGCGGACCCGCCCGGCCCTACGGAGTACGGCAGGCACAACGCAGGCATACGAAAAAGCCGCGCCCCCACAGGCTAGAACCTGGGGGGCGCGGCATCCATTCCGGGCCTGGTCGTAGCCCCGTGACAGGGGCCACACCGGATCGGTCAGGGGACCTAGCTCTCGGGGCGATCCTCGGGGAGCGCCTCCGTGGAGGTACCGGTCTTCTTCGTGATGTCGATGTCGGTCGGCGCGATCTCCGGAGTACCCGAGCCATTGGCAGAGCCGTTGGTGAGGGCGAGCTCCTTCGGAGAGAGCACAGGCGGACGCGTCGACGGTGTACGCCGGGCGGATCCGGTCCACGCCGGGCGGGCCGGACGCTTCACGATCGGGGCGAAAATCTCGGCGATCTGCTCCTTGCCGAGCGTCTCCTTCTCGAGGAGCTCGAGGACCAGGGCGTCGAGGATGTCGCGGTTCTCGACGAGGATTTCCCACGCGTCGTTGTGCGCGGTCTCGATGAGCTTCTTGACCTCTTCGTCGACGAGCGCCGCGACCTCTTCCGAGTAGTCGCGCTGATGGCCCATCTCCCGGCCCACGAACGGCTCGGTGTTGTCTCCACCGAACTTGATCGCACCCAGGCGCTCGGTCATGCCGTACTGCGTGACCATCGCGCGGGCCGTGGCGGTGGCCTTCTCGATGTCGTTCGCAGCACCGGTCGTCGGGTCGTGGAAGACCAGCTCCTCGGCCGCGCGCCCGCCCAGCATGTACGCCAGCTGGTCGAGCATCTCGTTACGCGTCGTGGAGTACTTGTCCTCTTCCGGGAGCACCATCGTGTAACCGAGGGCACGGCCGCGGGAGAGAATCGTGATCTTGTGGACCGGGTCCGACTGAGGTGAGGCCGCCGCGACCAGGGCGTGTCCGCCCTCGTGGTACGCGGTGATCTTCTTCTCCTTCTCGGACATGATCCGGGTCCGCTTCTGCGGTCCCGCCACGACGCGGTCGATGGCCTCGTCGAGCATGTGGTTGTCGATCAGCTTCTTGTTGCTGCGCGCCGTGAGGAGCGCCGCTTCGTTCAGCACGTTCGACAGGTCGGCACCGGTGAAGCCGGGCGTACGACGGGCGACCGCGTTGAGGTCGACGTCCTCCGCGACGGGCTTGCCCTTCTGGTGCACCTTGAGGATCTCGAGGCGGCCCTGCATGTCCGGGCGGTCGACCGCGATTTGCCGGTCGAAGCGTCCCGGGCGCAGCAGCGCCGGGTCCAGGATGTCCGGCCGGTTCGTGGCGGCGATCAGGATGACGCCGCCCTTCACGTCGAAGCCGTCCATCTCGACGAGCAGCTGGTTGAGCGTCTGCTCGCGCTCGTCGTGGCCACCGCCCATACCGGCACCGCGGTGCCGGCCGACGGCGTCGATCTCGTCGACGAAGACGATCGCCGGGGCGTTCGCCTTGGCCTGCTCGAAGAGGTCACGGACACGGGAGGCACCGACACCGACGAACATCTCGACGAAGTCGGACCCGGAGATCGAGTAGAACGGGACGCCCGCCTCGCCTGCGACGGCGCGAGCGAGCAGCGTCTTACCCGTACCGGGCGGCCCGTACAGCAGGACACCCTTGGGGATCTTGGCGCCGACGGCCTGGAACTTCGCCGGCTCCTGGAGGAATTCCTTGATCTCGTACAGTTCTTCGACGGCCTCGTCCGACCCCGCCACATCGGCGAACGTCGTCTTCGGCGTGTCCTTGGTGATCAGCTTGGCCTTGGACTTGCCGAACTGCATGACCTTCGAACCGCCACCCTGCATCTGATTCATCAGAAACAGGAACACGATCACGATCAGGACGAAGGGCAGCAGCGTCAGAAGGATCGAGACGAACGGGGACTGCTTCGACGGCGAGACGGTGTAACCCTTCTCGATGTCACCGCTCTCGAACTTCTTCTGCAGCGTGTCGGCAAGCTCGACGCCCTGGTTCCCGATGTAGCTCGCCTGGAACTTGCTGCCGGACTCGCCCTTGAGCTTCTGCTTGTCCTTCAGCTCGATCTTCAGGATCTGTTCGTCACCGGTGGTCAGCTTGGCCTGCTCCACCTGGTTCTTGCTGATCGCCTGGATCACCTTGCCGGTGTCCACCGTCTTGTAGCCGCCGGACGAGCCGACGACCTGCATCAACACGACCACGGCGAGGACGGCCAGCACGATCCACATGACCGGCCCACGGAAGTATCGCTTCACGTCCATCCATACGGAGCGAAGTCGCCCCGTCCCTCCTGCCCGTAGGTAAATGCTGCTGTGAGAAAAGACTGTTCTTCGGACGGTACCCCAGCATTGTCACCCGTGACCGCAGGGGAGGTACGACAAACCCGTCTTCGAAGGCTCCAACGGCCCGAACGCCACGAGGGTTCCCGGGAGTCCTGCCGGGTTCGGCCGCGCCGGGCCGGGCCCGGTCGGGTGGCCGCCTCAGCCGCCGTACACGTGAGGTGCGAGGGTGCCGACGAACGGGAGGTTGCGGTACTTCTCCGCGTAGTCCAGCCCGTAGCCGACGACGAACTCGTTGGGGATGTCGAAGCCGACCCACTTCACGTCGATCGCGACCTTCGCGGCGTCCGGCTTGCGGAGCAGCGTGCAGACCTCCAGGCTCGCGGGTTCACGCGAGCCGAGGTTGGTCAGCAGCCAGGACAGCGTCAGGCCGGAGTCGATGATGTCCTCGACGATCAGGACGTGCTTGCCCTTGATGTCGGTGTCGAGGTCCTTGAGGATCCGGACGACGCCCGAGGACTGGGTGCCGGCGCCGTACGACGAGACGGCCATCCAGTCCATGGTGACGGGGGTGGACAGCGCGCGGGCCAGGTCCGCCATGACCATCACCGCACCCTTGAGCACGCCGACGATGAGCAGGTCCTTGCCCGCGTACTCCGCGTCGATCTTCGCTGCCAGCTCGACGAGCTTCGCGTCGATCTCTTCCTTGGTGAGGAGCACCGACTGGAGGTCGGTGCCCATGTCCTTCTCGTTCACCCGCGTCTCTTTCTCTGCCCTGCCGGCCCCGGAACGTTCCCAGGGCCGGACCGGCGTTTCGCCTGCACTTCAGCCGCTTGCGCTTCAGCTCTGCCGAATCACCAGTCTGCCACCCTGCCGCCGCACCTCGACGCGGCCGGGCAGGTTGATGGCGCCCTGGCCCCGCCAGCCGGTGATGAGCCGGTCCACTTCCTCGATGTGACGGGCGAACAGCGAACCCGCGGGGGAGCCGGTGTCGATCACGGCCCGGCGCAGCACCCGGCGCCGCACCGCCGGCGGCAGCACGGAGAGTTTCGCGCACTCCAGCCGTCCGTCGTCGTCGCGGACCGAGCGTGCGGCCTCGGCGGCCCAGGTGTCCAGGGCGTCGGCATCGTCGCGGGAGAGCTGCGCCGTACGGGCGAGCGCCTCCACGACACCTTTGCCGAGCGCCTTCTCCAGGGCGGGCAGACCCTCGTGGCGAAGCCGGGAACGGGTGTAGGCGGGATCGATGTTGTGGGGGTCGTCCCAGACGGGGATCGACTGGACCAGGCAGGCCTTGCGTGCGGTCTGCCGGTCGAGCTGGAGGAACGGCCGACGGTAGCGGCCGGCGGGACCGGACGCCGCGGCCATCCCGGAGAGCGAGCGGATACCCGAACCCCTGGCGAGACCTAGCAGGACGGTCTCCGCCTGGTCGTCGCGGGTGTGGCCGAGGAGGACGGCGGCGGCACCGAGCCGCTCCGCCGCGGCGTCCAGGGCCGCGTAGCGCGCGTCCCGGGCGGCGGCCTCGGGCCCGCCGTCGCGGCCGACCCGCACGGCGACGGCCTCGACCGGGTCGAGCCGCATCTCGACCAGGCGGGCGACGACCTCGTCGGCGCGGAGTCCGGAGCCCGGCTGGAGATTGTGGTCGACGGTGATGCCCCCGGCGCGGACGGGGAGCTTGCGCGACTCGAAGGCGAGGGCGGAGGCGAGAGCCATGGAGTCGGCGCCCCCGGAGCACGCGACGAGCACCAGCGGGGTGTCGGGCCGCTCGGGAAGCACGGAACGCCGCCCGCCCGCCCCCGCTTCGGCGAACTCGGCGTGCTCGGCCTGTTCGGTGTGACGGTTGTGTTCGGTGACGACGTCGTGGAGTACGCGGCGGACCGCCAGGCGTATCGCCGCGACCGCAGGATGGGGACCCATGTCCGGTGCCCTTCGGGTGAAGTTTTGGGGGTGCCTCGGAGCGCGCGGGACGAAGCCCCGTCACTCAGAGTGCGTCGATGGTGACAGAGACAAGCTGTCCATCGAGCATTGCACGCCTTCCCATGCCCCTACGGTCCCTCGGATGGGTGATTGGAGGGGCAATCCCGTGCCGCCGGACCGGCCAAGATCGCTAATCTGCCTTACGGTGCACCCGCGCCACCCAGTCCGTCGGCGCGGCGATCTCGGCCTTGGTCGGGAGGGTGTTGGGAGAGGTCCACACCCGGTTGAAGCCGTCCATGCCGACCTCGTCCACCACGGCCCGGACGAACTTCTCGCCGTCGCGGTACTGCCGCAGCTTGGCGTCGAGCCCCAGCAGCTTGCGCAGTGCCAGGTCCAGCCTGCTCGCGCCGCGCGCCCTGCGCCGCTGGAACTTCTCCCGGATCTCGGCGACGGAGGTCACCACATCGGGGCCCACCCCGTCCATCACGAAGTCCGCGTGACCTTCGAGCAGCGACATCACGGCGGTGAGGCGGCCCAGGATCTCGCGCTGGGAGGGCGTCTGGACGATCTCGACGAGGCTGCGCCCGCCGTCGTCGCCCTCCTCCCCGCGTTCACCGTCGGGCCGACTGCCCCCCGAGAAGGCCTGCGCGGCCTCGCGAAGGCGTTCGAGCACCGTCATCGGGTCGACGTCGGTCTCTTCGAGGAACGACTGGATTTCGCCCTGCAGATGGTCGCGGAGCCAGGGAACCCCGGTGAACTGGGTGCGGTGCGTCTCCTCGTGGAGGGCCACCCACAGCCTGAAGTCGTGCGGGTCGACCTCGAGTTCGCGCTCGACGTGAACGATGTTGGGGGCGACCAGCAGCAGCCTGCCGCCCCCCTTCGACGAGGCGGGCAGCTCCCGGGTGGCGGGGGCGAAGGTCTCGTACTGCCCGAGGACCCGGGAGGCCAGGAAGGACAGCAGCATGCCCAGTTCGACACCGGTCACCTTGCCCCCGACCGCGCCGAGCACTGCGTTGCCCGGGCCGCCACCCCGCCGGTCCTGCATCTTCCCGAGCAGCGGACCCAGCAGCTCACGGAAGCCCGCGACGTTGGCCCTGATCCAGCCGGCCCGGTCGACGACCAGGACAGGGGTGTCCTCCGGTTCGTGCCCGTCCGGGATCATCCGGGTGAACGAACGGACGTGCTCCTCGGAGGCCTTGGCATGCCTGCGGAGCTCCGCGACGACGGCGCGGGCCTCCTCACGGCTGATCTCGGGACCCGGCCGCACGAACCGGGTCGCAGTCGCGACCGCGAGATTCCAGTCGACCATCTCGGCACCACCGATGCTCGTCATGCGTCAACCGTACGTGAGGTGGTCGCTCCGTGGTGGGGTGTCAGCCGCTCACCTGGTGCCTTCGGCGAGAACGGTGGCCAGGGCGTCGAGCGAGGCCTCCGCCTCGCCCGGCGACGTGCTGCCCGAGGCCAGGAAGGCGAAGGCGAGCAGTCGGCCCTGTGCGTCGACCGCGGTTCCGGCGAGGCTGTTCACCCCCGTGAGGGTGCCCGTCTTGGCCCTGATCAGGCCGGTCGCCGGGGAGGTCGCCGCGTAGCGGTCGCCGAGCGTGCCGCTGAACCCGGCGACGGGAAGGCCGGTGAGGACCGGGCGGAGCTCGGGGTGGTCCGGGTCGGCGGCGAGCGCGAGCAGCTCGGCCAGGAGGCCCGCCGTCACCTTGTCCGCGCGGTCGAGACCGCTGCCGTCCGCGAGCTGCGCGCCGGTCAGCGGCAGGCCGAGCGCCTTCAGCCGGGCGGTGACGGCGCGGCGGCTCCCGGCGAAGGAGGCGGGCTCCCCGGCCTTCAGCGCGGTCTGCCGGGCCAGAGCTTCGGCGATGTCGTTGTCACTGTTGGTCAGGGCCCGTTCGACCAGCGCGGAGAGCGGCTCGGACAGATGCTTGGCCACCGTCCGGGCCCCGTCGGGAGCGCGCCCGGACGAGGGGGCGGGCCGGGTGTCGACGCCGGCTTCGCCGAGGAGGCCGGCGAAAAGGCGCGCGGCGTCGCCCGCGGGGTCGTCGGTACGGGCGGCCGGCCCTCGGTCGCTCTTGTCGAGACGGCCCTCGTCGACCATGAGCGCGCTGACGGGCGCGATGTTCTCGTTGGGGCCGATGGGGTGGAGGGCCGGACCGGAGTAGCGCGAGGTGTCGTACGTCAGACGCACGGCCCCGGTGCCGCCGTCGCCGTCACGCAGGGAGCGCGCCGCGCCGGTGGCAAGGGAGCGCAGGGCCTTCTCGTCGAGGGTGGGGTCGCCGCCGCCGACGAGTGTGAGCGTCCGGGAGTCCGGGGAGAGCGTGACCTTCGTGGCGATGCGGTGGCCGGGGCCGAGAGCTGAGAGCGCGGCGGCGGTCGTGGCGATCTTCACGGTGGACGCGGGGGTCATGGGGGTCGTCGCCCCACGCGCGTACAGCTGCTTTCCGGTGGCGGCGTCGACGACCACTGCGGTGCGTACGGAACCGAGGGCGGGCGCGTCCAGCAGGGGCTCGATGGCGGTCTCCAGAGCGCTCGCTCCCGCCGGGGCCGTGAGGCCGACCGTGGCGCCGAGGGCGCTCAGGACGGAGGGTGCGCTGGGAGCGGGCGCGGGCCCGCCGGGCACCGTCCCTTCGTGATGTGCGCCACCTGCACGCTGCTGGACGGTCGCCCGGACCCGCTCGGCCTTACGCTGACCGGAGTCCCAGGGACCGGCGGCCAGGACGGCACCGACGGCGACGACCAGGCCGAGCACCGCGGAGCCTGCGACGAGCCTGAGGTCGTCCGGACCGCTCCCGCGCTTCAGGTACTTCGGGGCGTTCCACCTGCCCCACCCGTCCCACCTGCTCAACGGTTCGTCCGTCGGTCTCTTCACCGGCTCGGCCACCGTTGATCAGCCCCTTTCGCGAGCACTCATCTGCGTGAGGGACACTTAACCACCAGTCGTATGTGTTGATCATGGAGGAGCCACCCGTGGAGTTCGACGTCACCATCGAGATCCCGAAGGGTTCGCGGAACAAGTACGAGGTGGACCACGAGACCGGTCGGATCCGCCTGGACCGTCGACTCTTCACCTCGACCAGCTACCCGGCCGACTACGGCTTCGTCGAGAACACCCTCGGCGAGGACGGCGACCCGCTGGACGCGCTGGTCATCCTGGACGAGCCGACCTTCCCCGGCTGCCTCATCAAGTGCCGCGCCATCGGCATGTTCCGGATGACCGACGAGGCCGGCGGCGACGACAAGCTGCTGTGCGTCCCGGCGTCCGACCCCCGGGTGGAGCACCTGCGCGACATCCACCACGTGTCGGAGTTCGACCGCCTGGAGATCCAGCACTTCTTCGAGGTCTACAAGGACCTGGAGCCCGGCAAGTCCGTCGAGGGCGCAGACTGGGTCGGCCGCGCCGAGGCCGAAGCCGAGATCGAGGCCTCCTACAAGCGCCTCGAGGCGCAGGGCGGCGCGCACTGACGTACCCCTTCCGGCTTCCGCTTACGGGCGGGACGGCGCGGGCAACGGCACTTGGGGCCCACTGGCCCGGCTGACCGTACGACAACGGGCGGCGCACCTTGACCGGTGCGCCGCCCGTTGTGTGTGGCCGCCCATGTCCGTGCCCATACTGGGCAGAAGCGCTCCCGGAACGAGCGGTCGAGGAGGAACGAGGTCGAGTGGTGGCGGAACAGGGCGGTCCGGAGGACCAGAAGCCCCAGTCCGACGAGGCACACAGCGCCTTCGTCCCGCCCGTAGGTGTCGAGCAGCCCGCGGGCCCGCCCGAGGACGAGCATCCGACGTCGGAGTTCGCTCTCCCGCCCGGTCTGCACACCGATCCGTCGGCGCCGTCCGGCCCGGGCCAGGGTTCCGCTTCCGGTCCGGGGAGCGGTTTGGGATCCGACACGCTCACCTCCGCGTTCGTTCCGCCGAGCGGGTACAGCGCCCAGCACCAGCAGCCCTCGTTCACCCCCGCGCACGGCATTCCGATGGTCCGGCTGACCAAGGAAGCCCCGTGGCAGGACCGGATGCGCACCATGCTGCGCATGCCGGTCACCGAACGTCCGGCGCCCGAGAGCGTGCAGAGGACCGACGACTCGGGACCCGCCGTACCGCGCGTGCTCGACCTCACCCTGCGTATCGGGGAGCTGCTCCTCGCGGGCGGCGAGGGCGCCGAGGACGTCGAGGCGGCCATGTTCGCGGTGACGCGTTCGTACGGGCTCGACCGCTCCGAGCCCACGGTCACGTTCACGCTGCTGTCCATCTCGTACCAGCCGTCACTGGTCGACGACCCGATCACGGCCAGCCGTACCGTACGCCGCCGGGGCACCGACTACACCCGTCTGGCAGCGGTGTTCCGGCTGATCGACGACATCACGTCGGCGGAGCACGTCGAGGTCTCGCTGGAGGAGGCGTACCGGCGCCTGGCGGAGATCCGCCGTAACCGGCACCCGTATCCGGGCTGGGTGCTGACGGCAGCCGCAGGCCTGCTCGCGGGCTCCGCATCCGTGCTGGTCGGCGGTGGTGTGCTGGTCTTCATCGTGGCGGCGGCGGGCGCGATGCTCGGTGACCGGCTGGCCTGGCTCTGCGCCGGGCGCGGGCTGCCCGAGTTCTACCAGTTCACAGCAGCGGCCATGCCTCCGGCCGCGATGGGCATCGCGCTGACCCTCACCCATTCGACGGATGTGCGCCCTTCCGCGGTGATCACTGGTGGGCTGTTCGCACTGCTCCCCGGCCGGGCTCTGGTCGCCGGGGTGCAGGACGGCCTGACCGGTTACTACATCACCGCGGGAGCCCGTCTCCTGGAGGTCATGTACTTCTTCATCGGCATCGTGGCGGGCGTACTGCTGATGCTCTATCTGGGGGTCCAGCTCGGCGCCGAGCTCAACCCGGAGGCCCGGTTCATCGCCAACGACCGGCCGGTGCTCCAGATCCTGGTCTCGATGACCCTCACCCTGGCCTTCGCGATCCTGCTCCAGCAGGAGCGCTCCACGGTGCTCGCGGTGACCCTCAACGGAGGCGTGGCCTGGATCATCTATGGTGCGATGGCCCGCGAGGGCGGCATCTCCCCGGTGGCGGCGACGGCCGTGGCGGCCGGCCTGGTGGGGCTGTTCGGCCAGTTGTTCTCGCGCTACCGCTACACCTCGTCGCTGCCCTACATCACGGCCGCGATCGGCCCGCTGTTGCCAGGTTCGGCGACCTACTTCGGTCTGCTGGGCGTTGCGCAGAACGAGGTGAACACCGGGCTCACCTCACTCTTCACGGCTGTCGCCACGGCCCTGGCGATCGCCATCGGAGTCAATCTGGGGAGCGAGATCTCCAGGCTGTTCATGCGGGTGCCGGGCGCGATCGAGGGCGCCACCCGCCGGGCGGCCAAGCGGACCCGAGGCTTCTGACCGGCACACGACGGCGCCCCGGCCCCCTCATGGGGACCGGGGCGCCGTCGGTGCGTGCGCGGCGGGTCAGCGCCTGTCCTGCCAGCCGTACTGACCCGGGTCGTCCTGTCGGCCGTCGCCGCGCCCGGCCGGGGGCCTGTCGCCGTAGGGACCGCTCTCGGTGTCCTGACCGGGCCGGGCAGCGCCGTAGGGGCCGTCCTGCCCTCCGTCGTACGGGGCGGCCTGACTGCCGTACGGATCGCCTTGGCCGCCGTGGCCGCTGCCGTACTGAGCGGTCGGGTCCGCGGACCCGTACTGCTCCGCCTGACCGTATCCGTACCGGCCGCCCCGGTCGCCGCCGTACTGGCCGGGCTGCTCGCCGTACTGACCGCCCTGCTCGCCGTACTGACCGCCCTGCTCGCCGCCGTACCGGCCGTACTGCTGCTCGCCGTACTGGCCCTGGCCTGCGCCGTACTGGCCACCGGCCGGACCGGCGCCGTACTGGGCACCCCCCTGAGGGGCGCCGTACTGGGCACCCTGACCGCCGTACTGACCCGTCTGGCCGCCGCCGTACTGGGCACCCTGGCCGCCGTACTGTCCGCCGCCGTACGGAGCATTCCGGTCGGTGCCGTACGGAGTGCCCTGGTCAGTGGTGTATCCACCTGCCTGGTCGGTGCCGTACGGAGTGCCGCCGTACTGCCCTGCCTGGTCCGCGGTGTACAGGTGGGCGGCGGGGCCCCGGCCGTCGTTGCCCGCTCCGCCGTGAGGGCCTGCCGCGGGGCCTTCGCCGGAGGGGCCCTGGTCGTCGCCCTGCTGTGCGGCGCCTTCCTTCTTCGACCTGCTGCGGGCCCGCAGGAACTCGATCACGATCGGCACCACGGAGATGAGCACGATCAGGATGAGGATCATCTCGATGTTCTCGTGCACGAAGTCGATCTTGCCGAGGGCCGCGCCGAGTACCGTCACGCCGACACCCCAGAGGATGCCGCCGATGATGTTGTACGTGATGAACGAGCGGTAGTTCATCCGGCTGACACCGGCGATGATCGGCGTGAACGTCCGGACGATGGGGACGAAGCGGGCCAGCACCAGCGACTTCGGTCCGTACTTCTCGAAGAACTCGTGGGCCTTCTCGACGTTCTCCTGCTTGAAGAGACGGGAGTCCGGGCGCTTGAAGAGCGCCGGCCCCACCTTGCGGCCGAAGAGATAGCCGACCTGGTCACCGATGATCGCCGCCAGGGCGACCAGGACACAGACCAGCCACAGGGGGTACTTCAGGTCTCCCGTCGTCACCAGAAGTCCGGTGGTGAACAGCAGGGAGTCACCCGGCAGGAAGAAGCCGATGAGCAGTCCGGACTCGGCGAACACGATGAGCAGGAGTCCGGGAAGCCCGAAGGTGTTGAGCAGATAATCCGGGTCCAGCCAGCTCGGGCCGAGCGCAAGCGTATTCAAGGGTCCGGGCTCCAGGTTGGTCGGTGTGCGCGGCTGCGTGGCCGCCCCAAGCTATCAACGCTGCGGCGGACGCCTGGGTTCCACTGGCGTAAGCAAGGATGCGCCCGGTACGAACCGGAGCAAAGCTTTCCTCAGGAGGTGCCACGTCATGGGCATTGAGGAATACGGCGGCGGGCAGACGGCCCGCGCGGACGTGCTGGTCGTCACCACGAACGACGTACCCGGCTACCAGGTGACGCAGGTCATCGGGGAGGTGTTCGGGCTCACTGTCCGCTCCCGTCACCTCGGCAGCCAGATCGGCGCCGGTCTGAAGTCGATGGTCGGCGGTGAGCTGAAAGGGCTGACCAAGACGCTCGTCGAGACCCGCAACCAGGCGATGGAGCGGCTCGTCGAGCAGGCCAGGTCCCGCGGCGCGAACGCGGTGCTGATGATGCGCTTCGACGTGAGCGAGGCGGCGGACGTGGGCACCGAGGTCTGTGCCTACGGGACCGCGGCCGTGATCAGCGCCGCCTGACCGTCACGTCCTGAACATCGCGTCCTGATCCGCGCGTCCTGACCGCGCCTCCTCACCCCGCGCGTCCTGATCCGCACGTCCTCCCGCTCCCCGGTCCGTCCGCGTTCCTCTCCCGGAGGCTCCCGCATGCCCACACCCGTCAACGTCGCCGTCATCTACTACTCCTCCACCGGCACCGTCTCCACGATCGCCGAGGCCGTCGCCAGGGACGCCGAGAACGCCGGCGCGCAGGTACGCCTGCGCAAGGCCGCCGAACTCGCCCCACAGGCCGCCATCGACTCCAATCCGGCCTGGGCCGAACACGCCAGGGCGACCGCGGGCATCCCCGAGGTCTCGCCCGACGACATGGTCTGGGCGGACGCGGTGATCTTCGGGACACCCACCCGCTACGGGAACGTGACCGCCCAGCTCAAGCAGTTCCTCGACACGCTGGGGGGCCTCTGGCAGGCGGGCAGCCTCGCCGACAAGGTCTACAGCGGCTTCACCGCCAGCAGTACCGCCCACGGGGGCCAGGAATCCACCCTGCTGGCGCTCTACAACACCGTCTACCACTTCGGCGGCATCCTGGTCCCTCCCGGCTACACGGACCCCTCGAAGTTCGTCGACGGCAATCCGTACGGCACCTCCCACGTCTCGGGGCAGGGCGACATCCCGGTCGCAGAGCAGACCCTGACCGCCGCGCGGGTCCAGACCGAGCGCGTCGTGAAGTTCACCCGTGCCATCAAGGCCGGACTCGCGGCCGAGAACTGAGGAGACCGCCCATGCCGCTCCACAAGGGTTCGCACGGCGAGGCCGCGCCGACCGACGAGCACCGCAGACTGGCGCTGAACCCGTTCTTCGGCGAGGCCGACCCGACCGCACCGATGGTCGCCGCGCCGCCGACGCACCGTCTCCCGGACGGCCCACTGCCGCCGTCGACCGCCTACCGGCTCATCCACGACGAGCTGATGCTCGACGGCAACTCCCGGCTCAACCTCGCCACCTTCGTCACCACCTGGATGGAACCCCAGGCCGGCGTGCTGATGGGCGAGTGCCGGGACAAGAACATGATCGACAAGGACGAGTACCCGCGGACCGCCGAGCTGGAACGACGCTGCGTGGCGATGCTCGCCGACCTCTGGAACGCGCCCGACCCCGGGTCCACGGTGGGCTGCTCGACCACGGGCTCCAGCGAGGCCTGCATGCTGGCCGGGATGGCGCTGAAACGCCGCTGGTCCGCCAGGAACGCCGACCGTTATCCGGCGTCCGCCCGGCCCAATCTGGTCATGGGCGTCAACGTCCAGGTCTGCTGGGAGAAGTTCTGCACGTTCTGGGAGGTGGAGCCCCGGCAGGTCCCGATGGAGGGTGAGCGCTTCCATCTGGACCCGCAGGCGGCCGCCGAACTGTGCGACGAGAACACCATCGGTGTGGTCGGCATCCTCGGCTCCACCTTCGACGGTTCCTACGAGCCGATCGCGGAGCTCTGCGCGGCGCTGGACGATCTGCAGGAACGCACCGGGCTCGACGTCCCCGTCCATGTGGACGGGGCGTCCGGGGCGATGGTGGCGCCGTTCATCGACGAGGACATGGTGTGGGACTTCCGGCTCCCCAGGGTGTCCTCGATCAACACCTCCGGGCACAAGTACGGTCTGGTCTACCCGGGGGTGGGCTGGGCCCTGTGGCGTTCCCCGGCCGAGCTGCCGGAGGAGCTGGTGTTCCGGGTCAACTACCTGGGCGGCGACATGCCCACCTTCGCGCTCAACTTCTCCCGGCCGGGCGCGCAGGTCGTGGCGCAGTACTACACGTTCCTGCGGCTGGGCCGGGAGGGCTATCGCGCCGTCCAGCAGGCGTCCCGGGACATCGCGCTCCGACTGGCGACGGAGTTCGAGTCCCTGGACGACTTCCGGCTGCTGACCCGGGGCGACGACCTCCCGGTGTTCGCCCTGACGACGAAACCCCACGTGAAGGCGTACGACGTCTTCGACGTGTCGAGGCGCCTTCGCGAGCGCGGGTGGCTGGTGCCCGCGTACACCTTCCCCGCCAACCGCCAGGACCTGTCGGTGCTGCGCGTGGTGTGCCGCAACGGCTTCTCCTCCGACCTCGCGGAGATGCTGGTGGACGACCTGCGCGGACTCCTTCCGGAGCTGCGCGCCCAGGCGCATCCACTGAACCGGGGCGCGGGGGCCCGGACGGCCTTCCACCACTGACGCGCCGGAAGGCCGTCAGCGGCTGAGCCGCGCGAACCTCCGTACCGCCGCCGGGAAGAACACCGCGATCAGCACCACCGGCCAGAGCACCGCGAGCAGTTCGGCGTGTTCGGCGGCCCAGGAGCCCGTCGGGCCGCCCGGGTTGCCGAACAGGCCGCGTACCGCCGTCGCCGTGGCCGACATCGGGTTCCACTCCACGGCTGTGCCCAGCCAGCCCGGCATCGACTCCGGCGACGCGAAGACGTTGGAGAGGAAGCCCACCGGCCAGACGAGGATCTGCACGGCCTGCACCATCTCCGGCCTGCCCGCGACCATCGCGAGCTGGATGCCGATCCAGAGCATCGCGAACCGCAGCAGGAGCAGCAGCCCCAGAGCGGCCAGAGCGGCGGCCGTGCCGTTGTGCCAGCGCCAGCCCAGCGCGTAGCCGACTCCGGTCATCACGGCGAGAGCCGCCACCGACTGGAGCATGTCGGCGGCACTGCGCCCGACCAGGACCGCGCCCGAGACCATCGGCATGGAACGGAACCGGTCGATGAGCCCCTTGTCCAGGTCCTGGGTGACGGCCAGCATCGTGCCCTCGAGGCCGAAGGCCATGGTGAGCGCGAGCATGCCGGGGACCAGGAACTCGGTGTTGTCCCCGTCGACCGCGCTGCCGCCGCCGACCAGGTAGTTGAACATCAGGAGCAGCATCACCGGGAAGACCAGACCGACGACCACCTGGGCGGGTTGCCTCGCCCAGTGCGCCAGCTCGCGCCGGGTCATCGTCCAGCAGTCGGTCAGCGCCCAGCCGATGCGCCCCGGTCCCGCCACGGCCGTGCTCATGCCGCCACCTCCGTGTCCATGGGTGTGCGGGTCCCGCTGCCGCCTCCGGTGAGGGACAGGAAGACCTCGTCCAGCGTGGGCCGGCGCACCGCGATGTCCTCCGCCTCGATGCCCGCCTCCTCCAGCACCCGCACGGTGCGGGCCAGGGCCCGCATGCGGTCCGGGGCGGGTGCGCCGATCAGCCGCCGGTCCTCGTCCACGGTCACCCCGTCACCGAGCAACGCGGCAGCCTCGCCGAGCCGGTGCGCGTCGCGGACGACCACGTCGACGCGGTCCCCGCCGACCATCGCCTTCAGCCGGTCGGCCGTGCCCTCAGCGATGACCCGGCCGCCGTCGATGACCGAGATCCGGTCGGCCAGCTGGTCCGCCTCCTCCAGGTACTGGGTGGTCAGCAGGACAGTGGTGCCACCGACGGCCAGGGCACGCACGGCGTTCCACACCTCGGCCCGCCCCCGCGGGTCGAGTCCGGTCGTGGGCTCGTCCAGGAACAGCACCTCCGGGTCGGTGATCAGGGACGCGGCCAGGTCGAGCCGACGCCGCATGCCCCCGCTGTACTGCTTGACCGCCTTGCGCCCGGCGTCCTCGAGCCCGAACCGCTCCAGCAGTTCGTCGGCCCGGATACCCGCCCTGCGCGCGCCGAGGTGGTAGAGCCTGCCGAACATCTCCAGGTTCTGCCTGCCGCCGAGTTCCTCGTCCACCGCCGCGTGCTGCCCGAGCAGCCCGATCCGCCGCCTGACCTCACCGGCCTCGGACCGTACGTCGAACCCCGCCACCTCGGCCCGCCCCCCGTCGTGCCGCAACAGGGTCGTCAGCACGCGGACGGCGGTGGTCTTGCCCGCCCCGTTGGGGCCGAGGACCCCGTGCACCGTTCCGCCCCGGACGGCAAGGTCGAGGCCGTCCAGGGCGCGCTTCTCCCCGTACCGCTTGTGCACTCCTTCGACGACGATCGCGTCGCTCACGGTGTCCACCACCCCTTCTCTTTAGTCAAACTTGACTAGAAGGTAGAAGGTAAGCCCGTCGACATCATTCGTCAAACTTGATTAGCGGGGAGCTCGGTCAGCCGGGGTCCCCCGGACGGGGGACCTCCGCGGCATAGGGGTTCTCCTGCCCCTCGGCGAGCACCCCGATGAAGGGTTCGCCCTCACCCGCGAAGGTGTACGCCCCCGCCTCGATCCGGGCGATCAGGCCGCGGGTCCACTCGGCACCCGCGTCCGCCGAGTGCACCCACATGTTCATGATCTCGCCGATGTGGCCGATCGACTCCGGACCTTCCGCGGGCGTGTAGTGCTCCGTGACCGAGGCCCGCCAGCCCTCGATGGCGGTGATGCGCTCGCGCAGGAGCGACACCACCTCGGCCCGCTCCAGGTCGACGATGAAGCCGATGCCTGCCGACAGGACGTCCACGCCCTGGTCGTGGTCGTAGGAGGTCAGCGACGCCCTGAGCAGGGTGAAGAACTCCTGGGCGCCACGGTCGGTGATCTCGTACTCCGTGCGGGGTGGGCCACCGGCTGTCGACGGGGCGACCTCATGGGCACGCAGCAGTCCCTGCTTCGCCATCTGCTTGAGTGCGTGGTAGATCGATCCGGGCTTGGCGTTGGACCACTCGTGGGCGCCCCAGTACTCCAGGTCGTTGCGCACCTGGTAGCCGTGCGCGCGGCCGTGCTGACGCACCGCACCCAGGACCAGGAGACGGATCGCCGACATACCACCCATCCTTCGTACTCAACTTCGACCAGCGTAGCCCGCCTCTTCCGCGACCAGTTCGAGGGCCGTCCTGCCGTCCAGCGCCTCGCGGAGGATGTCGGCGTGCCCCGCGTGGCGTCCGGTCTCCTCGACCAGGTGGAGCAGCAGCCAGCGCATGGAGCACTGCCCGTTCTCGGGGAACCAGGGCGCCGGGGGCAGCGGGAAGGTGTCGCCCATGTCGTCGACGTCATCCAGGATGAACGCCTCCGTCTCAGCGGCGACCCGGGCCCAGAAATCGAGCATCCGCGGGATCGTCTCGTCACCCACGAGCCTGAAGCCGTCGGACCACGTCTCCGCGTTCCGCTCCTTGTCGTTCGGACGCCGCTGGGCCATTCGCAACCAGTTCAGCTCGCCCTCGGCGACGTGCTTGAGCAGTCCGGAGAGGGAGAGCTCGCTGACCAGGGGGCGGCTCGCGGCCTGCTCCTCGGTGAGGCCGGCCACGGAGCGCCGGATGGCGCCGCGCTGTGCTTCGACGAAGGCGAGGAGGGCGCCGCGCTCGTCGCCGTGACCCTCCGAGGGAACGTGGGTGACCATGATGTCTGCCTTCCGGACGTGACGACCGCTGGAGTACGGGCTGCTCGCCTGCCCGCTCGCCTGCTTGTGCCGTCAACGTACGGACCCATCAGGTCAGGTCCTGTCCTCGATCCGCCGGCGTCAGAAGGGAAAACCCGTTCGCCCGCGCTGCACGGAGATCCACTTCCGGGTGGTGAAGGCGTCCACGGAGGCCTCGCCGTTCAGGCGCCCCATGCCGGACCTCTCCTCGCCGCCGAACGCGACCGCCGGATCGTCCTGCGCGGTGGCGCCGTTGACATGGAACGTCCCGCCCCTGACGCGCCGGGCGAACCGCACGCCGCGTTCGGCGTCCACCGTGTGGACGGCGCCGCTCAGGCCATAGGGGCTGTCGTTGACCAGGCGTACGGCGTCGTCCTCACCGTCGAACGGCACCAGCAGCGCCACGGGACCGAAGATCTCCTGCTCCAGCAGCGGCGACCCCTCCGGCAGTCCGGTCAGTACGGTCGGCTCGACGAGATTGCCCCGCGTGCGGCCCCGCACGAGCGCGGTGGCACCTGCCTCGATCGCACCATCGACCAGCACGGCGAGCGACTCGGCCTGGAACGCGCTGATGACCGGCCCGATCCGGGTGTCCGGGTCGCGCGGATCTCCTGACGGGAGGGCTGCCACCGCCATGGTGAACCTGTCCGTGAAGTCCTTCTCCACCGACCGGTCCACCAGGATGCGGTTGGCGGCCATGCTGACCTGCCCTTGGAACAGGAAACGGCTGTAGACCGCCGCCCGGACCGCGTGGTCCAGGTCCGCGTCCTCGAGCACGACCAGCGCGCTGTCGCCACTCAGTTCGAGGACGGTTCGCTTGAACTGCCCGGCGGCGACCGCGGCGACATGGCGGCCCACCCGGTTCGAACCGGTGAACGAGATCACCTTGGGCACGGGGTGTTGGATGAAGGAGTCACCGATCTCGGCACTGTCGGTGATCGTGACGTTGAGGAGCCCCGGGGGCAGCCCCGCGTCCTCGAAGATCCGGGCCACCAGCCCGCCGCCGGCGACCGGGGCGTTCTGGTGGGGCTTCACGACGACGGCGTTGCCGAGCGCGAGCGCGGGGGCGACGGTCTTCATCGTGACGAGGAAGGGGAAGTTGAAGGAACTGATCACGCCGATGACCCCGACGGGTAGTCGGTAGACCCGGTTCTCCTTGCCGTCGTCGGCCGAGGGCAGCAGCCGGGCCACCGGGCGGATCGCCTGCCCGACGGCCTCACGCAGGAACTCCAGCGCGACACGCACCTCGTATTCGGCCTTGGCCCGGGTGCCGCCGAGTTCATCGACGATCAGCTCGATGATTTCCCCACCGCGCTCCCCGACAAGGCGCACCGCGTTCTCCAGAACGGTCCGACGCTCATAAGGACCGACCGTCGCCCATTCCCGCTGCGCGCGTTCGGCAGCCCGGTAGGCAAGGTCGACTTCGGCGGCGGTGGCCACGGTGACGGAGCAGAGCTTTTCGCCGTTGTAAGGATTGAAATCAATGATGTCCCACGCACCGTTGCCGGTCAGCCACTCGCCGTCGATGTACTGGCGGGCCAGTTCACTGGGGAAGGACATGCAATCCCTTACTGCAGGCGCAGACTCCTGTCGGAAAGTCATCTTACTGGCATATCAGGTCAGTTGAAGGAGTCCCCGGAGAAGATCCCGGCTCTCCTCGGGCCCAGGACAGTCCTCGTGGAGCCGGACCATGGCCTTTTCGTACTGGGCGACTTCTTCTGCCTTGTCCAGATAAAGCGCACTTGTCAGCTGTTCCAGGTAGACGATGTCCGACAGATCGGATTCCGGAAAGCGCAGCATCGTGAATGCGCCACTCTCACCGGCGTGGCCACCGAAGCTGAAGGGCATCACCTGGAGAGTGATATTCGGTTGTTCCGACATATCGATCAGATGCCGCAATTGCGCACGCATCACCTCGCGCCCGCCGTACGGACGGCGCAGTGCCGCCTCGTCGAGCACGGCGTGGAAGCGCGGGGCACGCTCGGAGACGAGCGCCTTCTGCCGCGCCAGCCGTAGCGCCACCCTCCGGTCGATCTCCGCGGCCGGCGCACCGGGCATGCCGCGCGCGACGACCGCGTGGGCGTACGCCTCGGTCTGCAACAGCCCGTGAACGAACTGGACCTCGTAGATCCGGATGAGCGAGGCCGCCCCCTCCAGACCGATATACGTCTGGAACCAGCCGGGCAGCACATCGCCGTAACTGTGCCACCAGCCCGCCACGTTGGCCTCACGGGCCAGGCCCAGGAGCGATTCACGCTCCGCCTCGTCCGTGACCCCGTACAGCGTGAGCAGGTCCTCGACGTCCCTGGCCTTGAAGCTCACCCGTCCCAACTCCATGCGGCTGATCTTCGATTCGGAGGCGCGGATGGAGTAGCCGGCCGCCTCACGGGTGATGCCGCGCGACTCGCGCAGGCGCCTGAGCTGTGAGCCCAGCAAAATGCGCCGCACCACAGAACCACTCGACTCGCCTGCCGACACCGGTTTCCCAACCCTCCCCATCGCTTCCCGTACACCGGGGTTCCCCCGAACCCCGGTGCCGGATTCTGCCACCAAAACGCTTCAGCCCGTACTCATTCGATTACAGAGATGGGAAGACTTTCGGAAAGCTTCAAAACTATGAAGCGGAAGAAATGAGTCCGAACCGGCACGCTGTCGGGCAGAACCATCGCGTGCACGTGCATCTGCCCTTGCATCTGCTCTGCGCATTCGGAACCATGGTCCCCGCGCACCTGCGTGCTCGTTCGTGTTGTGCCGCTGTACCCGCAGTGCCCGCAGGAAGCAGTGCCGCTACAGCCGCGACTCCCGGGAGTGCCTCGTATGGGGACGAATGGATCGACGACGCTCGAGCCGTTACGGCAGGGGCTTCCACCCATCGACCCCTCGGCGGTCGCGGGTTCGGCCACCTGCAAGCTGCCGACCCGGTACGAAGCGGTTGGCGGGGCGAGGAAATTCACCCGTACGACACTGAACTCCTGGGATCTGGGCGACCGCTTCGACGACGTCGCCCTGGTGGTGTCCGAGCTGGTCACGAACGCGCTGCGGCACGCCCTTCCGGCCGACGCGGCCCGGGAGCGGCAGGACTCATCCGTGCGGCTGCATCTGATGCGCTGGAGCTCACGCCTGGTGTGCGCGGTGCGCGACCCCAGCGAGAGGGGGCCCGTCGCGGGCACGGCGCCGGATTCGGCCGAGTCCGGCCGGGGCCTGTTCCTGGTCGAGTCGTTCAGTGACTGCTGGGGCTGGCACCCCTCCCCCGTGCCGGCCGGGGACACACCGAGCGGCGGTGGGCTCGGCAAGGTGGTCTGGGCGCTGTTCCGGCTGACGGACCACGCGGCGCAGGAGCGCCACGTGCCGGCGGACGCGTTCTCCGACGGCGCGCAGTAGTACGGCTCGCGCCGCGGTACGGGGCGCGAGCCGGGCGCGCAGCGGCGCGCGAAGCGGCCGGCCCGCGGTGGTGCGGCCTCCGCCCGCCCTGCCTGCGCGGTCAGCCGCCCGTGGCCAGGTGGTCGAACTCCCCGTCCTTCACGCCCAGCAGGAGCGCCTCGATCTCGGCCGGCGTATAGACCAGTGCCGGGCCGTCGGGGTGGCGCGAGTTCCGCATCGCCACATTCCCACCGGGCAGTTTCGCGAACTCCACGCATGATCCCTGGGAGTTGCTGTGTCTGCTCTTCTGCCAGACGACCCCGCGAAGCTCTGTGGCCGCCATGCCGTTGTACACGTGGTGCACAGGACGCTCCCCGAGTTGCAAGGTGCAAGTGTCAACTAGCTCGGATCATAGCTGTGTTCATATGCCAATGCATGAGCAGATGCACGTGCACGCGGGGTGCGCGGGTGATTACAGTTTCCCGCTGATCCACCCGCCCACCCGCCCCCTCTTCCACTCCTATGAGTTAGAGACGAACGGCGACCCAATTTGGCTCCCACTCGCGCGAGTTGTTCTCTTCACCGCCGGTGGCTCGGCGCGGTCCTCCGGCCGTCAATCCGGAAGGGGAACTCCATTTGGACAGGCTTCCGCGCTCAGGTGTTCCTGCCGCCGCCGGCCTCGACGGGGACACCGACCGCACCATGGGCACCGCGGAGTACGACGACGGCGAGCAGCTCGCCCTGAGCCGGGGCCCGGCGCCCGGGGCCGAGGAGATTCCGGCCGAGGACACGCCTCCGGGCTGCACCGGTCCGCCCGGACTCGCCGCGCCCTGACGCGTCCCGCCTCACGCCCGCCCGCTGCTGATCTTCAGCGCGTGCGAGAAGTCCTCCAGGGCGCGGAGCAACAGGGTGGCCCCGTTGCGCACGAAGGTGTCAGCGGGCGGCCCCGGGGAGCCCCCGGGCTCCAGCGCCTCCCTGACCTGCCCCCAGTCCGGGACGCGGCGCTCCCGCACCGCCTTCGCCCCCTCCTCGGTTGCCCGCCTCAGCACGTCCGCCAGCCCGGCGGCCTCAGGGACGGGAGTGGCGGAGGCGGCGGGCAGGTGGGCCTCCATGAGCATCGCCACCCTGCCGAACTGGGCGAGCGCCTCCTGGGCGTCCGCGGCGGAGGTCCGGGAGATGCCCCGGTGGCGCACGGGCTCGTGCCGGGCCGTCTCCAGCGCCTCCTGCCACGCCACCCGGGCCTCCCGTGTGGTGAGGAGAGCGGCACGCACGTCGTCCAGCGTCCTGGACGCGGGGTCGGCGTACCGGTCGAGGACCGTGGCAGCGTAGCGCCCGTCCGTCACCATCCAGGCGGCGAGCCGGTCGCGCAGACGCGGAGTCTCCCAGGCCGGGTAGATGGCGTACGCCACCATCGCGAGGAGTCCGCCGATGAGGGTCAGCACCACCCGTTCGGGCACGGTCTGCGACCAGTCGTCGCCCGCCATGCCGAGCAGGAAGACGACGTAGGCGGAGACGCAGACCTGGCTGACCGCGTATCCGGTGCGCATGAGCAGGTACATCAGCCCGGCGCTGACGACGGCCAGCAGGGCGGAGAGCTCCGCGTTCGGGTGTGCGGCCTGCACGATTCCGGTGGCGACGGCGACGCCGACCACGGTGCCCATGAAGCGGGCCACGGACCGTGAGTACGTCTGGGTGAACTCCGGGCGCATCACCATCACGGCGGTCATCGGTGCCCAGTAGCCGTGGCCGAACGGCAGCACCGCCCCCAGGAGATAGCCCGCCGCGGCCACCGCCGACACCCGGACGGCGTGGCGCAGGATCGTGGACCCCCGGCGCATCTCGCGGCGCATGGAGCGGTAGACGACGGGGACGAGCCGCAGCAGGGTGGGCCGGCGGCGGTGCGGGACGAGCGGCTCCCCCGGCGTCCGGTCGTCCGTACCGGTCCCCTCGGCGATCTCGACGACATCGGCCAGCAGTGACACGAGCCGGTCGGCGGCACGGCGTGGCGGGCCGGTGAGGATGACCTCGGTGTCGGGGGACTTCAGGACCGAGAGCGCCGTGTCGTCCAGCTGGACCGGGTCTCCGTGGCGTACCGCCCGCGCCGCGGAGTCGAGCAGGGACCCCGCGGCGCCGAGGATCTCCCACACCCAGTAACGCTCGGGCCCCTCGGCCGGGACCCCCAGGGCGGGATCCGCCAGCGACGCCAGGACCGGCCGCAGCCGTTCGGCGACCCCGCGCGCGCCGTGCAGGTCGGCTGGGCGCCGACGGGCCTGGCGCGGGGTGACTGCCGCGGCGTTGCGCGCGGTCATCAGCGGTACGGGGTCGAAGGGCGCGACCGGGTCGTTCCGCAGCCTGCGGGCGTAGTCCGCCACACCGGCCAGGGCGTCGGCGAGCGCGTCGCGCTGGGCACCCCATCTGCGGACCGGGAACAGCACGATCAGCGCCGCCTGGACGAGCCCGCCGAACGCCATCATCGCGGCGTGGGCGGCGGCGTCGAGGACGGAGGTCGGCAGGGTGATCGTGACGAGCATGATCGACACGTTGGAGCCGGCGATGATGCCGCCCGTGGGCCCCGCCGCCCAGGTCATCCCGGCGGCGAACGTCCAGAGGATCAGCAGGGCGAGGAACAGCACGGTGTGGGACACCGTGACGTAGCCGACGAACGTCGAAACGGCCAGGCTGGCCCCGGAGACCAGGGCGAGGACGGGACGGGGGCGCCAGCTGCGCTGGAAGGTGGCGATGGCGGCCTGGAACGCGCCGAACGCGGATCCGGCGGCGATCACCGGTCCGAAGAGCGCCAGGCTCACCCCGACGACGAGGGCGAGGCCTGCGGCGCCGCGCACCGCGATGAGCGGTTCGAGACGTTGCCGCTCGATCTCCAGCCCGGAGCGGGCCGTCTCCCTCAGCGCCCGGAGCCAGCTCATGGGCAGAGCCTAGCCGGATTACCCCACAATCCCGACTTGTGCCGCCCTACCGACCTAACGGCCTATTTCCGCACCTTCTCGACCCATCCTGGCCCGGTCGGCCGCGGCCGTGCCGTGGCTCCAGCCCTCGGCGTCCGTCGCCCCGCGCAGCCGCGTCGTGGTGGTTCTCGGGAACATCCGCTCGGCGGTCCCGGTGACGGCGACGTCCCGGGCCGCCAGGACCGGCAGCAGGGCACCGGCCTCAGCCCCGCGGTCCCCGGAGCCGTCTTCCGAGCCGGCCGCGGCCGTCACCCGCGCGGTGTCCGCCACGAGACGGCTGCCGAGCCGCTGGGCGTACGCCAGCAGGAAGGACTGACGGAAGGTCTTGGTCCGCTTGCGCCCGCCGGCCCGCTGCCCGGCCTCCGCACGCGTCATCGCGGCGGTGCCCTGCACCAGCAGCGAGGTGAAGAGCAGCTCGACGGCCTCCAGATCGGGCTCGAAGCCCACGACCGTGGTGAAACCGAGGTCGCTGTTCCACACGGCCCGGCAGCGGTTCGCCGAGGCGACGGAGTCGAGCAGGACCGCCTTCGCGCTCTCGTACGGGGCGTCGACACCGATCCGGACGGCCCCCGGGGTATCGGCGCTGTGCGTCCGGGCCGCGAGGAGCGCCTCGTCGATGCTGTGCCGGGCCATCAGCTCCTGCGCCTTGGTGGTGAGCGCCTCGGCCTCCTCCGGGAAACCGGTCGCCTCCGCCTTGGTGAGCAGCGCCCGGATCCTCGTGAGCATGCGGGGTTCGCCGTGGGCCGGCGGCAGGTGGGGAGCACCCGCCGCCGTGCCGGGCGGCGGCCCCACGGGCTCGATGACCGGGAGCCGCAGCAGCAGCCGGTACAGCTCGAGGAGCGCGGAGGCGTACGTGAAGCGGTCGGGCCGGTTGCGTGGCGCCGGGGCGGGCATCGCGGCGAGCTGCTCCGCCCAGCGTGCGGGCAGTCGGCCGTACCCCGCCGTCTCCGTGGTGATCAGGGCGGAGACGAGCGCGGCCCCGGCCTCGTCGAGCTCGTGCCGGACGGTCCGTACGACATCGGCGGGCTGCCAGCCGCGCGCCCAGGCCCGCCGCACGAACTCCTCGCCCCGGCGGTGCAGCTCCTCGTCGGCGGACGGGTCCGCGGCGAGGAGGGAGGCGCCGGTGTCCAGGCCCGCGTCACCGTCCGCGTACAGGGCCGCGGCACACGCCCGGTCGATCACCGATTCCATCGGGCCAGGGTAGGCGCCGGCAGGGCACTCACCGCTCCCCGGGGAGCAGGACGAGCTTGCCGCGCACGTGTCCGGCCTCGCTGAGCTCCTGGGCCCGCGCCGCCTCACGCAGCGGGAACGTGCGCTCCACGGGGATCCGCAAGCCGCCGACCGCCGCGGCCTCCGCGTACTCGGCGAGCCGCCTGCCCTCGTCCGGGAGGCTCCCGCCGCCCGCCGAGAAGGCCACCCCGTGGTGCGCCGCGTCCGGGTCCGCGATGGTGGTGATCCGGTCCGTGCCGCCACGCAGCTCCACCGAGTCGGCCAGCGCACCCTTCCCCGCCACGTCGAACACCGCGGCCACGCCCTGCGGCGCGGCCTCCCGCACCCGGTCCACCAGCCCCTCCCCGTAGGCCACCGGAACAGCGCCGAGCACCCGCAGGTAGTCGTGGTTGGCCGGGGAGGCGGTCCCGACGACCGTGGCGCCCCGGGCGGCCGCCAGCTGGACGGCGGCCGAGCCGACGGCACCCGACGCCCCGTGCACCAGCAGGGTCTCGCCCGCGGCCACCGCGAGTTCGTCGAGCACCCGGGCGGCGGTCGCGGTCGCGACCGGCAGCGCGGCGGCCTCCGGCCAGCCCAGGGCCTCAGGCTTGGGCGCCACGGCTCCCACGTCGGCCAGGACGTATGCCGCGTAGGCGCCGGTCGTGCTCCGGCCGAGGACCTCGTCACCGACCGCGAACTCCGTGACGCCCCTGCCGGTCTCGTCGACGACCCCGGCGAACTCGCTGCCGGGTGTGGCGGGCAGCCGGGTGGGGAAAGCCGCCTCCATCCAGCCGTTGCGGATCTTGTGGTCGACCGGATTGACCCCGGCGGCCCTGACCTCCACACGGATCTGGCCGGGCCCGGCGTGCACGTCCTCGACCTGGGCCGGACGCAGGACGTCGGGGCCGCCGAACTCCTCGTACACGATCGCTTCCATCACCGTCTCCTCCTCCGCCGCCGCGTTGCCGGTACGCGCCCGCGCACCTCACTCCGATCCTCGCGGCAGTCGGGCGCGCCCGCCCGGCGGGAGGGACTGGCGCTGTCAGTGCCGGGTGCAAGACTCGGCCCATGACCGATCGTTGGGCTCTGGGCATCGCGGAAGGGGGCGGCGCACTCCTCGTGCGGCTGACGCGCGACGGCCTGCCCGCCGGCCCCGTCCTGACCGAACCCGACCTCGTCGAGTCCGTCCGCTCCCGTCCCGAGGTGACCCGCTGGGTCTGGCGTTCGACCACCGGGATCTACCCCCGGCTGCTCACGGCGGGTGTCCGGGTCGAGCGGTGCTACGACATCGAGGCGGCCGAGCTTCTGCTGCTCGGCCACGAGGGGCGGCTCGGGGAGCCCCGTTCCGCCGCGGCGGCCTGGGCCCGGCTGCGCGACGCGCCCGTACCCCCTGATCCGCCACCGCGGTCGGCGGAGCGCGGCTCCCAGTCCTCCCTCTTCGAACCTCACTCCGGCACGGACCTGCCCTTCGAGGCGCTCCTCGAGGTCTACGCGGAGCAGCTGCGCCGCCACGACGCGGCGGAGCACCCGGGCAGGATGCGGCTGCTCACCGCCGCCGAGTCCGCGGGCATGCTGGTCGCCGCCGAGATGAACAGGTCCGGGCTCCCCTGGCGGGCCGACGTGCACCGCGAGGTGCTGAACGACCTGCTCGGCGAGCGCTACGCGGGCGGGGGCGAGCCCCGCAGGCTGGCCGAGGCGGCGGACGAGGTGTCGGCGGCGTTCGGGAGACGGGTGCGGCCCGACCTGCCCGCCGATGTGGTGAGGGCGTTCGCGCAGGCCGGGATCAAGGTGAAGTCGACCCGCCGGTGGGAGCTGGAGGAGCTCGACCACCCGGCGGTGGAGCCGCTGATCCGCTACAAGAAGCTGTACCGTGTCTGGACGGCACACGGCTGGAGCTGGCTCCAGGACTGGGTGCGCGAGGGCCGCTTCCGCCCCGAGTACCAGCCGGGAGGCACGGTCAGCGGGCGCTGGACGACCAACGGCGGCGGGGCGCTCCAGATCCCCAAGGTGATACGCCAGGCGGTCGTCGCCGACGAGGGCTGGCGCCTGGTGGTTGCCGACGCCGACCAGATGGAGCCGCGCGTGCTGGCCGCGATCTCCCGTGACCGGGGTCTGATGGACGTGGCCGGACACGAGGGCGACCTCTACAAGGCGCTGTCCGACCGCGCGTTCCAGGGTGACCGCGACCACGCCAAGCTGGCACTGCTGGGCGCGATCTACGGGCAGACCTCGGGCGACGGCCTGAAGAACCTGGCGGCACTGCGGCGGCGGTTCCCGCATGCCGTCGCCTACGTCGACGACGCGGCGAAGGCCGGCGAGGAGGGCCGCCTCGTCCGCACCTGGCTGGGCCGGACGAGCCCGCCCGCCGCGAGGGCCGGCGAGGACGAGGAGGCGGGCATCCCGCAGGAGAGCGAGGGGACGCCGGCCGACGAAGGCACCGGCACGTACGGATTCACCCCGGGGTACGCCTCGTCGAATGCCCGGGCGCGGGGCCGCTTCACCCGCAACTTCGTGGTCCAGGGCAGCGCCGCGGACTGGGCCCTGCTGCTCCTGGCGGCGCTGCGGCGGACGCTCACCGCCGGGGGGATGCGCGCTGAGCTGGTGTTCTTCCAGCACGACGAGGTGATCGTGCACTGCCCGGCCGACGAGGCACCTGCGGTGGTGGAGGCGATCCGCGCTGCCGGGGAGCTGGCCGGCCGGGTCGCGTTCGGGGAGACGCCGGTGCGGTTCCCTTTCAGCGCGGCGGTCGTCGAGCGCTATTCGGACGCCAAGTGAACCGTCCACCGCGGACCATGACGGTGTGCGGACCGGGACGCCCCGCCCAGGTCAGGACATGTGCCCGGCGCGCCCCGCGGCCGTAGCGGGGTGGGTGCGGCGCCGCTATAGGCTCCGGCCATGGCGACGCACGAGCACGAGATCACCGAGCCCGTCGACCTCTGCCTGCCCGACGGCAGTCTGAACCCGGCAGCCGTCGGCTGGTCCAGGAAGCCGCAGCACCGGGCCAATCTGCGCGGCTGGGGCCGGACGAAGCGCTGGGAGCACTGGTGCGTGACCACGCCGACCCATCTGGTGGCCCTGACCGTCAGCGACCTCGACTTCCTGGCGCTGAACACGGTCTACGTGCTCGAATTCGGCCCGGGCGGCCGTGAGTTCGAGTGCTCCTCGATCATCCCCGCCGGCCGGGGCGTCCGGCTGCCCGACACCATTGCCGGGGCGCCAGGCTCAAAGGACGTGGTCGTCGGCCCCGCCCGGCCGAGCGGGGGCAGGGTACGCGTCGAGATCCGCGACGAGAACGCCGGAACACGGCTGCGGGCCCGCTGCCTGACGCCGGAGCGACTCCCGCTGGAGGTCGGCCTCCTGGTGGCGCGGCCGGAAGGCCACGAATCGCTCTCCGTGGTCGTGCCGTGGAACGAACGGCGTTTCCAGTACACCTCCAAGCACACCGCCCTCCCCGCCTCCGGCAGGGTGCGCATCGGCGGCGAGATCGTGAAGTTCGGCGGGGAGGAGAACGACACCTGGGCCGTCCTGGACCACGGCCGCGGGCGCTGGCCGCGTACGGTCGACTGGAACTGGGGCGCCGCGTCCGGCCGTACGGACGGGCGCACGGTCGGCCTCCAGTTCGGCGGACGCTGGACCGAGGGCACCGGCTCCACCGAGAACGGCCTCTGCGTCGACGGCCGTCTCACCAAGATCGGTGAGGAGTTGGACTGGCAGTGGTCCGTCACCGACCCGCTGGCGCCCTGGACCCTCCGTGCGCCCTCGTCCGGACAGGTGGACCTGACGTTCACGCCCTTCCACAACCGGTCCGTACACACGGATGTTGGCCTGGTCGCGAACCGTACCGACCAGCGCTTCGGCCACTACGACGGCCGGATCCGCACGGACGACGGCGACGAGATCGCCGTGGAACACCTGCTGGGCTGGGCCGAGGATGTTCACATGCGCTGGTGACTCCCCCGGGTGGTGCCGCGCGGGTAGGTTCTCCCCCATGCATATAGGCCCGCTCCTGGGATCGGGACGCACCGCCGACGTGTACGCACTCGACGGCCCCTGGGTCCTGCGCCGTTACCGCCCCGGCATCGACTCCGCCGGTGAGCTGGCCGTGATGTCGTACCTGTCGGCTTCGGGCTTCCCGGTCCCGCGCATCGGGCCGCCGGCCGAGGACGCGCTGCCCACGGACCTGGTGGTGCAGCGGCTGACCGGCCCGACGCTGGCCGAGGCGCTGCTGGCGGGAACGGTGACCGCGGACGAGGGCGCGGACCTGCTGGCGCGGCTCCTGCGGGAGCTCCACGCGATCCCGCCCCGGCTCTCCCAGGACCCCGAGGACCGGATCCTGCACCTGGGTCTGCACCCGGAGAACGTGACCCTGACACCCGAGGGCGCCACGGTCACCGACTGGCTGACGGCCGGCGAGGGGCCGCCCGCGCTGGACCGGGCCATGACCTCGCTGATCCTGGCCCAGGTGGCCCTCGATCTGTCGTCTTCCGACGCCGGTGAGCAGGCCCGGGGACTGCTGGCGGCACTGCTCCCCCGCTTCACGGGCGACGGAGGCGTGCCCGCCGACGCACTCGCCGGCGCCACCGCCCTGCGCGCGGCGGACCCGCAGTACACCGCGCACGGGACGGCGGCGCCGGACGAGGCCGCGGATCTGGTCGCGTCACTGTCGGGCCGGGGCCCCGCTCACTCCCGCAGATAGGCCGGCACGGTGAGGACCCGGCGGTTGGTCGCGTCGGTCAGGGAGAGGTCCTGCTCGGTCAGGATCGAGCCGAAGTGCTTGCCGACCGCGCCCTCACCGACCGTGAGCGCCTAGGCGACGAAAGCGTTCGAGCGGCCCTCCGCCATCAGGACCGCGTCGCTGCCGAGCGGGGCACCGGGGCGCGGACGGGCGGTGAGTCCCCCGGTCCTCCGGGCCCGTCCGGCGGACGGCTCCCGCGCCTTCCGGCCGCTTACGGTGCGAGGCCCTCGCCCGGGAGCCATGGCGCCTCCCGGGCGGGCCGTCCTGCGTCCAGCGCCGCGGCACGGTCGAAGCCCGTCACGCGGAGCGTCCATCAGGCGCGCGGGCTCGAGCAGAGCAGTGGCGTACGCGAAGACGGTGTCGTGCCGTCCACACCCAGCGGCCTCGACCGGTCGCGGACTGCCTACCGCAGGGTGCTGCCGGGGGTGCGGTCCGCTTCCTGCGCGACGTCGAGAAGGACCTGGCTGGTGTAGCGGAACTCCTCCAGAAGCCGAGTCGCCTCGGTGACGAGAATGCCGTACGGCGCAGAGGGGTCGGCGAGGGACAGGGACAGCCGGTGGGTCTCCTCGACCACCTCGTCCCTGCGCGCCTCGGCCTCGTCGGTGAGCCGCTCCAGCCGTTTCGCCTGCGGAAGCAGCGTGGTCTCGTCCAGCGTCGTGAGCACCTCGGCCACCGCGCCGACGGATTCCAGGAAGGCCGCGTACCGCTGCAGGAACGGCCGCCGGGCCTCGTCCTCCGCACGGGACCGGTCGAGGCCGCGGGTGAGAGCGGCCACCTGATAGAGCGTGCGCTCCAGGGCGCCGAGCACGATCTCGTAACCCTGGAAGCCCGGGTGCCTCCGATGGCGGCGCAGCAGACGCCGTGGGTTCAGCAGGGCGCTCTCCTTGGCGGTCCGGAGCCCCGACCTCGCCTGCCCGATCATCTCCCCGGTGCGTGCCGCGCGGGCCCGCCACCTGCCCGTGGTGTCCTCGTCGGGCACCCCCTCGGCGAGCACGGGATGTATGTCGGCGAGCAGACCGTGGAGGGTGTGGGCGAGGCTGCGGATGCCGTACTCGGCGCTGCGGTGACGCAGCGGCGGGGCCACGAGGACGTTGACGGCTGTCCCGATCGCACTGCCGATGAGGACCAGCAGGACGATCTCTCCGAGGGCGCGCAGCCGCTGGGCGTCCCCGGACGCCGAGGTGTAGGTCGAGAAGGCGAAGAAGGCGGCGGTGGCGACCTGCGGTCCCTGGACACCGAGGACGTGCCAGCGCCCGATCGTCAGGGCGATGAGGGCGACGAGCAGGAAGGTCAGCAGGTCGGGGCCGGCGAGGAAGCCGAGAGCGGCCTGCACCAGGACCCCGGCGACGACGGCTCCGACGTAGCGAAGCGACTGGACGACCGAACGGTAGACGGTCACCTGCATCATCAGCACCGCGGAGAAGGGGGCGAACGCCGGCGACCGGGCTTCGAGGACGTCGTTGGAGATCAGCCAGGCCAGAGTGGCGGCGAGTGTGCTCTTCGCGATGACCAGCAGGGTGTCGCGCTCGTCCCCTGAGGAGGAGAGGGCCTGCCGCCACCACTGTGCGACGGCGGCGAACCGTCCCGTGCCCGTCCGCTCGGTCGTCGTTCCTCCGGTCATCAGTCCCCGCAACCTCCCGCTCCGATCCCGCTGTCCACACGCGCGGTTCCTCGTCGGCCCGCCGCATCCCTGGTGGCGGGATACCCCACGGCCCGGTAAAACGGCGGCGTGACCGCCCGCGCTCCACTCCCGTGCCCGGCGACACCTGATTGAAGCGAATCCGCGAGAAACGCCGGGCCTCCCCCGCCGGGGGCCGCCCTCGCAATCTGCCGGGTGCCCATGGGCTGTTCCGCGTGGCGGGGCGAAACGGCGCAGCGCACGCGTACGACTCCCGCCCTCCCGGCACCCCTGACGGCGTTCGTCGGCCGGGTGCGGGACGCGGTGAACTCGCCGCGGCTCCGAAGACGCGTCGGCAGGTGACCGCGGTCGGTCCGGGTCGCGTGGGCAGGACGCGGCCCGCGCCGGCGGTGCCGGCGGCAGGCCACGGTGGTCACAGCCTCTCCCGGCGGAGGTATGGAGCGTTTCCGTGCCGGCCCCGAAATCGTCCACGGATAAAGGGCCCGTGACCGTCCGGTACTCACGACACCGGGATCCACGCACGACGGCCACGCCTGACGAAGCCGATTGCCCCCCATCTCAGGCAAGCTGTTCCTGTCGTTGATGTGTCCCAGCTCACCGAGGAGCCGTCATGTCCGAGACCTTCCGCCTCGACCCGGCGAAGACCGCACTCGTCCTGATCGAGTACCAGAACGACTTCACCAGCGAGGGCGGTGCGCTCAACAGCGCCGTGTCCGGGGTGATGGAGAAGACCGGCATGCTCGCGAACACCGTGGCCCTGGTCGAAGCCGCGCGCGCCGCGGGAGTCACCATCATGCACGCGCCCATCACCTTCGCCCCCGGTTACGGCGAGCTCTCACGGACCCCGTACGGCATCCTCAAGGGGGTCGTGGACGGCTCGGCCTTCGTCAAGAACACCTGGGGCGCCGCGATCGTGGACGACCTCGCACCGGCCGAGGGCGACATCGTGATCGAGGGCAAGCGCGGCCTCGACACCTTCGCGAGCACGAACCTCGACTTCATCCTGCGGAACAAGGGAATCGACACGATCGTCCTCGGAGGCTTCCTCACCAACTGCTGTGTCGAGTCGACGATGCGCACCGGGTACGAGAACGGATTCCGGGTCGTCACCCTGCCGGACTGCGTCGCCGCCACCTCCCAGGAGGAACACGAGAACGCGATCACCTACGACTACCCCATGTTCTCGATCCCCATGACGTCCGCCGACGTCATCGCCGCCCTCTGACAGCACGCGACGGCTGTACCGAGCCTCCGTCGGCCGCCCCGGCGGCCGACGGAACCCCTCGTCTGGACCCGGACATAGAAAAACCCCAGGTCACGGCGAGTGAGTCCTGGGGTTCATCCGAGCCGCCTTCGGGATTCGAACCCGAGACCTACGCATTACGAGTGCGTTGCTCTGGCCAACTGAGCTAAGGCGGCACGCTCTGTCGCACCATGGTGCGGTCAGCAGCGACGCCAAGTCTACACAGTTTCCAGGGGTGCTCCGCACCGCCCGCCGCCACCGCTGTACCCGCAGGTCAGGTGCACTTCTTCCCGTTCCTGGGCGGCGTGCCCTCCAGCAGATAGGTGTTGATCGCCGTGTCGATGCAGTCGCTGCCCCGGCCGTACGCCGTGTGACCGTCGCCCTCGTAGGTGAGCAAGGTGCCGGAGGAGAGCTGGTCCGCGAGGGACTCGGCCCACTTGTAGGGAGTGGCCGGGTCGCGGGTGGTGCCCACCACGACGATCGGGGCGGCGCCCTCCGCCTCGGTGCGGTGCGGGGTGCCGGTGGCTTCCACGGGCCAGGAGCCGCAGTTCAGGGCGGCCCAGGCGAAGCCCCTGCCGAAGACGGGGGACGCCTTCTCGAAATCCGGGAGCGCCTTCTCCACTTCTGCGGGCCCGGTGAAGGCGGGGGTCAGGTCGAGGCAGTTCACGGCGGCGTTGGCGAACATCAGGTTGGCGTACTTGCCGCTCGGACCGCGGTCGTAATAACTGTCGGCCAAAGTGAGGAGGCCGGAGCCGTCGCCGCGCCGCGCCGCGGCGACGGCTTCGCGCAGCTGGGGCCAGGCGGCCTCGTCGTACATCGCGGCGATCACGCCCGTGGTCGCCAGGGATTCGGTCAGCTGCCGGGTGTCACCCGTCGGCACGGGCTCGGAGTCCAGGTCGCTGAAGAGCTTCTTCAGCGCGGTCGCCGCGTCGGCGGTGGACGTGCGGCCGAGCGGGCAGTCCGTCTGCTTCACACAGTCCGCGGCGAAGGACTGGAACGCGGCCTCGAAGCCGGCGGTCTGATCGCGGTTGATGTCGATCGCGGGGAGCGACGGGTCCATCGCCCCGTCCAGGACGAGACGTCCTGCCCGGGCGGGGAACAGCTCGGCGTAGGTCGCGCCGAGGAACGTGCCGTACGAGGCGCCGACGTAGTGCAGCTTGTCGTCGCCGAGCAGGGAGCGCAGGACGTCCATGTCACGTGCCGTCTCCACCGTGGAGACGTGCGGGAGGATCGTGCCGGACCGCTTCTCGCAGCCGTCGGCGAACTTCGCGTAGGACTTGTTCAGCTCGGCGATCTCGCCCCTGTCGTCCGGGGTCTGGTCCACCTGCGTGTAGGCGTCCATCTCCTTGCCGGTGAGGCACTCGACCGGTTCGCTGCGGGCCACACCCCGTGGATCGATGGACACCATGTCGTACCGGGCACGGACCGGGGCGGGGTAGCCGATGGCCGCGTACCCCTGGAGGTAGTCGACGGCCGAGCCGCCGGGGCCTCCGGGATTCACCAGGAGCGAGCCGATCCGCTTTCCGGGCCCGGTGGCCTTCTTACGTGAGACGGACAGCTTGACGTCCCCGTCGTCGGGCTTCGCGTAGTCCAGAGGGGCCTTCATCGTGGTGCACTGGAAGCCCTCGACACCGCAGTCCCGCCACTTCAGCTTCTGTCCGTAGTAGGGCTCGAGCCCTTCGGGGGCGGCCGAGCCCGTCGCCGACGCGCTCGGGGCCGAGCCTCCACTGCTGCAGCCGGAGACGAGCAGGCCGGCAGTGCCGAGCCCGATGGCGAACGTACGGAGCAGGCGCCTGGTGTCCATCCCCGGAGCGTAGCCGCCGCGTGACGACTCAACCGATTCCCTGCTCATACGGGTGAATTCACCCAGCTCCGCAGTCCACCCGGAACGCCGGTGCCAGCGGGCCGCACCTGCCCGACTCCGCCACCGGGCGTCAGCCGGCCCGGAGCGCCACCGTCATCGCCTCCACGGCGAGCAGGGGCGCCACGTTGCGGTCGAGGGCGCGGCGGCAGGCGATCACTGCCTCGATCCGGCGCAAGGTCCGCTCCGGCGTGGACGCCTCGGCGACCCGGTCGAGCGCGTCCCGGACATCCGTGTTGGCGAGGGCGATCCGGGAGCCGAGCTGAAGAGCCAGCACATCGCGGTAGAAACCGGTGAGTTCGCTCAGCGCGAGATCGATGCTGTCGCGCTGCGTACGTGTCCTGCGGCGCTTCTGCCTGTCCTCCAGCTCCTTCATCGCACCCGCCGTCCCGCGCGGCATCCGGCCCCCGGCCACACCGCCGAGCGCCGCCTTCAGGTCGTCCGTCTCCTTGACGTCGATCTCCTCGGCGACCTGCTTCGCGTCGTCCGTCGCCGTGTCGATCAGTTCCTGGGCCGCCTTGAGGCAGCCACCGACGTCGTGGACGCGGAGCGGGAGCCTGAGCACCGCCGTGCGGCGGGTACGGGCCCGCTCGTCGGTGGCCAGACGGCGCGCCCTGCCGATGTGCCCCTGTGTGGCGCGAGCGGCGAACGCGGCCCGCTCCGGGTCGATGCCGTCGCGCCTGGTCAGCACATCGGCCACTGCGTCCACCGGCGGCGTACGCAGGTTGAGGTGGCGACAGCGAGAACGGATCGTGGGCAGAACGTCCTCGAGGGACGGGGCGCAGAGCAGCCACACCGTGCGGGGCGCGGGCTCCTCCACCGCCTTCAGCAGGACGTTTCCCGCGCCCTCGGTGAGGCGGTCCGCGTCCTCCATGACGATGACCTGCCAGCGGCCCACGGCGGGGGAGAGCTGGGCACGGCGGACGAGTTCACGGGTCTCCTTCACACCGATGGAGAGCAGATCCGTGCGGATCACCTCGACGTCGGCGTGGGTGGCGATCAGCGCCGTGTGGCAGCCGTCGCAGAAGCCGCAGCCGGGAGCCCCTCCCAGGGCCCGGTCGGGGCTGGTGCACTGGAGCGCCGCGGCGAAGGCACGGGCCGCGGTGGACCGGCCGGAGCCCGGCGGGCCGGTGAACAGCCAGGCGTGGGTCATCTTCGAGCCGGGGGGCACCGGGCGCCCCTCGGACTGGGCGGTGACCAGCGCATCGGCGTCCCGGGCGGCGGCGCCGAGCTGCTCCTGCACCCGGTCCTGTCCGACCAGGTCGTCCCATACGGTCATGGTCACCGCCCTTCCGGTGGTGTGCTGCGCAACGCCGGTGTCCCAGCGCTTCCCTATTGTGCGGGAAGGGTCTGACAATCCCGGCGTTCCGCCTCCACCTTCCGCCCGTCAGCGGCGCGGCCCCCGCCCGCTCCGTCCGGAGCCGCCCTGATCGTCGTCGTGGCCGCCGAGCAGTTCGTCGGCCAGGGACGGCAGATCGTCCAGCGGCGTCTCCTCCGCCCAGTCCGGCCGCGGCCGTCCGCCGCGGCCGCCCTCAGCCGCGGAACCCCGGGCCTCACGCCCGCCCTGCGGGTCGTCGCTCACCTGGGGCAGCTCACGCGTGCGCTCGTTCTCGCTCTCGGCACCGGAAGCCCGACGCTCGTCGCGGAAGACGCCCGGCGGTACGCGGTCGGACGGATCCTCGTCCCGCACGGGCCGCAGAACGGCGGTCTCGTCCGCATCGCGCACCGGCGGCAGTACAGCCGTCTCGTCCGCGTCGCGCGCGGGGCCGTCCGGCCGGGCGACCGGCACGGGCTGCGTGATCTCGTTCGGATTCACGACCGGTGTCGCGACGGTGAGTTCGTTGTCCTGCGCCGAGGGCCCGGTCTTCCGGAACTCGGAGTCGCCCCGCTCCTCGGAACGCTGCGCGGCGGCCGCTGCCGCGGCCTCCTCGGCCCGGGCGGCTGCCTCGGCCTCGGCACGGCGGCGCGCCTCCTCGGACCTGACCAGCGCCTCCTCCGCCTTGCGCTGCTTCTCCAGGCGCAGTGCCTCCGCCTCCTTGCGGATCCGCGCCTCCTCCTGGGCCTGCCGGCGCAGCCGCTCCTGCTCGGCCTCACGCACCTGCTCCTCGGCCTCGAGGCGGGCCCGCTGCTCCTCGGCACGGCGTCGGGCCTCCTCGGCACGCTGCCGGGCCTCCTCGGCCTGGCGCTCGGCCTCGCGCTGACGCGCCTCCTCCTCCTCGCGGCGCCTGCGCTCCTCCTCCTCGGCACGGAGCTTCGCGAGCTGGGCCTGCCGCTCGGCCTCCAGCCGCTCCTCCTCCGCCTTGCGGGCAGCCTCTTCCTCGGCCTTGCGCCGGGCCTCCTCCTCGGCCGCCCTGCGCGCCTCCTCCTGGGCCTTGATCTCGGCTTCGGAGAGGGGAAGGAGCCGGTCGAGCCGGTGGCGTACGACCGTGGTGATCGCTTCGGGCTCCTGCCCTGCGTCCACCACCAGGTAGCGGGACGGGTCGGCGGCGGCGAGGGTCAGGAAGCCGGACCGCACGCGGTTGTGGAATTCGGCCGGCTCGGACTCCAGCCGGTCGGGCGCCTCGGTGAAGCGTTCCCGTGCCGTCTGCGGGTCGACGTCCAGGAGCACCGTCAGATGCGGTACGAGCCCGCTGGTCGCCCAGCGCGAGATCCTGGCGATCTCGGTCGGTGCGAGGTCCCGGCCCGCGCCCTGGTAGGCGACGGACGAGTCGATGTAGCGGTCGGAGATGACGACCGCGCCGCGCTCCAGTGCCGGGCGGACGACCGAGTCGACGTGCTCGGCACGGTCGGCGGCGTACAGCAGTGCCTCGGCCCGGTTCGACAGACCGGCCGACGAGACGTCCAGGAGGATCGAGCGCAGCCGCTTGCCGATCGGGGTGGCACCCGGCTCGCGGGTCACGACCACCTCGTGGCCCTTGGCGCGGATCCAGTCGGCGAGCGCGTCGACCTGGGTGGACTTGCCGGCTCCGTCGCCGCCCTCCAGGACGAGGAAGAAACCGTTCGCCGCGGGAGTGACCGCGGGGTCGCCGCCACGCATCGCCTCACGCAGGTCACGGCGCAGCGGGACGCCGGCGCGGTCGTCGGTCTTCGCGAGGACGATCACGGCGACGGGCAGCAGCAGCGCGCCGATGAGCATCAGCGCGAAGGCCGCTCCACCGTGTGCGAAGACGAAGTCACCGGACCCGAGACGGTGCCGTCCGATGGCGGCGGCGAGCAGCGGACCGCCCACCGCGCCGAGCGCGACGAGCACCCGGGCGACGGCCTGGAGGTGCTCGGTGGTCTTGGCCTGGCGGAAAGCCTCGGTCTCCTGGTCGATGACCGCATGCCCGATGTGTGCGGCGACCCCCGCCGCGTAACCGGCGAGCAGCGCGATCAGCAGACCGGTGGCGGTGTCGGGCACCAGGCCGAGCGCGAGGAGCGCGACCCCGGTGACGGCGACCGCCAGTGCCAGCAGCCGGCGGCGCGACAGGGCGGGCAGCACCTTGGGCGCGGTACGGATACCGAGCGCGGTGCCACCGGTCAGGACCAGGATCAGCAGGGCGAAGGTGGCGGGCCCGCCGTCGAGATCGGCGGCGTGCAGCACGGAGACGGCCGCTGCGGCGGCGATGGCCCCGGCAACCGCGGCGCACGCCGCGACGACCAGCGGAATGCTGCCGGTACGGCCCTTGTCGGAGCCCGTTCCGGCACTCGGCCGGCGCAGGCCCTCCAGGGGCGAGCGGGGGCGGGGTGTCCGGGTGGCCGGAATCTCCAGGAAGTAAAGGGTCGAGACCGAGGCGGAGAAGAGTCCCGCCGCGAGGTAGGAGCCGAGGGCGGCCTGGTGGAAGGAGAACCAGTCGAAGCCGGTACCGAGCAGTTCACCGACCAGCGCGGCGACCACCAGCACGGCGGCGGCCGCGGGGACCGCGAGGAAGTTGGTCCGCAGGGAGAGCCTGCGCAGGGCGTCGAGATGGTCCGGCAGCGGGCGCACGGCGGCGCCTTCGAGGGGCGGGGCGGGGAGCAGCGCGGGGGCCGCGCTCTCCTTGGCCACCGACCACAGCCGTTCGCCGGCACCGGTCACGAAGACCGTGATCAGGATCATCATGAGTGCCTTGTCCGGCATCCAGTCGATCCACAGGGGCGCGACGACCAGCAGAGCGAGCCGCAGCCCGTCCGCCCCGATCATCAGCCAGCGCCGGTCGACCGGACCGGCGGGCGCCATGAGCGCTGTCAAAGGCCCCAGGAGTACGGCTCCGAAGAGCACGGTGGAAAGAATCCGGGCGCCGAACACGGCGGCGACGGCAAAGGCCGCCCCGCGGTATCCGGCCCCGAAGGAGCCCTCGAGGACCGCCGCCTGCAGCGACAACAGCACGAGCACAAGAAGGGCGAGTGAATCGCCGATACTGCCGACGAGCTGGGCGCTCCACAACCGCCGGAGCGGGGGAACACGCAACAGGGCTCGTACGGCGCGCTCGCGTGAGTCTGCGGCAAGTGTGTCGGAGGTGGGGCTCACGACCGGTGGCTGCTCGGCTCGCGTCATCCGCCCAGCCTATCGGGAGCCACACGGTGCCCGGAGGTCGCGTCCGAACATATGCCCAACGGAAACGCGGCCCGGCCGTGGGGGGGGGGGGGGGGGGGGGCGGGGGGCCCCCCCCCCCCCCCCCCCCCCCCCCCCCCCCCCCCCCCCCCCCCCCCCCCCCGCCCCCGCCCCCCCCCCCCCCCGGGGGGGGGGGGGGGGCCCCCCCGCCCCCCCCCCCCCCCCCCCACGGCTCACGGCCGCCTCCGGACGGTCCTGCGACAGGCACCGGACGGCAAGCCGTCACCGCGCTGCGCGCCGGGCGAGCAGCACTTCGCCCCACTGCGTGGGAGGGCCACAAGCCCGTCGCCGCGCCGCGCGGGCGCCCCTTCGCGGCTCCCCGACCGACAGCCGGCTCGCAGCTCAGCGACCGGCCGTCAGCGTTTCACCGCCCACGCCCGGTGGTGGCCACTCACTGCCGACGTCTGCGGTCAGCTCTCCTCGGGCGAAGCGGAAGCCGTCTTCTTCGCCGTGGCGGTCGCCTTCTTCGCAGGCGCCTTCTTGGCGGCGGCCGTCTTCTTCGCGGCAGTCGTCTTGGTGGCGGTCGCCTTCTTGGCCGTGGCCTTCTTGGCCGTCGTGGCCTTCTTCGCGGTGGCCTTCTTGGCCGGAGCCTTCTTCGCCGTCTTCTTCTTCGCCGGCCCCTTGGCCCGCTTCTCGGCGAGCAACTCGTAACCGCGCTCCGGCGTGATGTCCTCGACGCTGTCGTCGGTCCGCAGCGTCGCGTTCGTCTCGCCGTCGGTGACGTAGGCGCCGAACCGGCCGTCCTTCACGACCACCGGGGAACCGCTCACCGGGTCGGTGCCCAGCTCCTTCAGCGGCGGCTTCGCGGCTGCCCGCCCGCGCTGCTTCGGCTGGGCGTAGATCGCCAGGGCCTCTTCGAGCGTGATGTCGAAGAGCTGGTCCTCCGACGTCAGGGAGCGCGAGTCCGTGCCCTTCTTGAGGTACGGCCCGTAGCGGCCGTTCTGCGCGGTGATCTCGACGCCCTCGGCGTCCTCACCGACCACCCGGGGCAGCGACATCAGCTTGAGCGCGTCCGCGAGTGTCACCGTGTCGAGCGACATGGACTTGAAGAGCGAGGCGGTCCGCGGCTTCACCGCGTTCTTGCCCGTCTTCGGCGTGCCCTCGGGCAGTACCTCGGTGACGTACGGGCCGTAGCGCCCGTCCTTCGCGATGATCTGGTTACCGCTGACGGGGTCGGCCCCGAGTTCGAAATCGCCGCTCGGCTTGGCCAGCAGCTCCTCCGCGAGCTCCACGGACAGCTCGTCGGGTGCCAGGTCCTCCGGCACGTCCGCTCGCTGGTGGCCCTCGGAGTCCTTCTCACCACGCTCGATGTACGGCCCGTAGCGGCCGACGCGAAGCTTGATGTCGTTGCCGACGGGGAACGAGGAGATCTCGCGGGCGTCGATCGCGCCCAGGTCGGTCACGAGCTCCTTCAGCCCGCCGAGGTGGTCCCCGTCGCCGTTGCCCGCGTCGGAGGCCGCACCGGCACCGGTCGTGTCGTCCCCGGCACCGAAGTAGAAGCGGCGCAGCCACGGCACGGACTGGGCCTCGCCCCGCGCGATGCGGTCGAGGTCGTCCTCCATGCGGGCGGTGAAGTCGTAGTCGACGAGCCGGCCGAAGTGCTTCTCCAGCAGGTTGACCACGGCGAACGAGAGGAACGACGGCACCAGGGCCGTGCCCTTCTTGAACACGTAGCCGCGGTCCAGGATCGTCCCGATGATCGAGGCGTACGTGGACGGGCGGCCGATCTCGCGCTCTTCGAGCTCCTTGACCAGCGAGGCCTCGGTGTACCGGGCCGGCGGCTTGGTCGCGTGGCCGTCGACCGTGACCTCGTCGGCGGTCAGCGCGTCGCCCTCGGCGACCTGCGGCAGACGGCGCTCACGGTCGTCCAGCTCGGCGTTCGGGTCGTCCGCTCCCTCGACGTACGCCTTCATGAAGCCGTGGAAGGTGATCGTCTTGCCGGACGCCGAGAACTCGGCGTCCCGGCCGTCGCTCGCCCGGCCACCGATCTTCACCGTGACCGAGTTACCCGTGGCGTCCTTCATCTGGGAGGCGACGGTCCGCTTCCAGATCAGCTCGTAGAGCCGGAACTGGTCACCGGTGAGGCCCGTCTCGGCCGGGGTGCGGAAGCGGTCGCCGGAGGGGCGGATCGCCTCGTGCGCCTCCTGGGCGTTCTTGACCTTTCCGGCGTACGTGCGGGGCTTCTCGGGCAGGTAGTTCGCGCCGTACAGCTGCGTGACCTGCGCCCGGGCCGCGGAGACCGCGGTGTCCGAGAGGGTCGTGGAGTCCGTACGCATGTAGGTGATGAAGCCGTTCTCGTACAGCTTCTGCGCCACCTGCATCGTGGCCTTGGCCCCGAAGCCCAGCTTGCGGCTCGCCTCCTGCTGGAGGGTCGTCGTACGGAAGGGCGCGTACGGCGAGCGGCGGTACGGCTTCGACTCGACCGAGCGGACCGCGAACGCGGAGTCGGCGAGCGCAGCGGCCAGGGCGCGGGCGTTCGACTCGTCCAGATGCAGCGTCTGGGCGGAGCCCTGCTTGAGCTGCCCGTCGGGACCGAAGTCGCGGCCCTGGGCAATACGGCGCCCGTCGACCGCACTGAGGCGGGCGGTGAGCGTCGAGGGGTCGGAGATGTCACCGGTGCGGCCGGTGGCGAAGGTGCCGGTCAGGTCCCAGTACTCGGCGGAACGGAAGGCGATGCGTTCGCGCTCCCGCTCGACGACGAGGCGAGTGGCGACGGACTGGACACGGCCCGCGGACAGCCGCGGCATGACCTTCTTCCACAGGACCGGCGAGACCTCGTAGCCGTAGAGGCGGTCGAGGATACGGCGGGTCTCCTGGGCGTCGACCATGCGCTGGTTGAGCTCGCGCGGATTGGCGACGGCTGCCCTGATCGCGTCCTTGGTGATCTCGTGGAAGACCATCCGGTGGACCGGGACCTTGGGCCTGAGGACTTCCTGCAGGTGCCACGCGATGGCTTCGCCCTCGCGGTCCTCATCGGTGGCGAGGAAGAGTTCGTCGGATTCGGCGAGGAGCTGCTTGAGCTTCCTGACCTGGGACTTCTTGTCTGCGTTGACGACGTAGATCGGCTGGAAGTCGTTATCGACGTCCACGCCGAGGCGGCGTACCTCACCGGTGTACTCGTCCGGCACCTCGGCGGCGCCGTTCGGCAGGTCGCGGATGTGCCCGACGCTCGCCTCGACGACGTATCCGGGGCCGAGATAGCCCTTGATCGTCTTCGCCTTGGCAGGCGACTCGACAATGACGAGTCGGCGGCCTGCGGTCTCGCTGGTCGGGGACAACTTCGCTCTTCTCTCCGGTCGGCACTCGTGGGCATCCGGGCAGCGCTCTGTGCTGCCTGCGGTGCTGTCGCTGCGGAGTGTGACGGTACAACCCGCCCCCGTGTCAAACGGCAAAAGCCCGCAACGGCCACTCGAACGGTAACCCGACTTCCGCCATTCCTGCCGCCCGGACCGTCCGGTCCGGGCCTCGCGGTGCTGTCGCCTGCGGGATTCGCGGCCCCGCCGGGGAACCGCGCGTCACGGCCGCCCGAAGCCCGACGCACCTGCCGGAGAAGTGGATCAGATGCGGGTGAGGCACCACACGCCGAGGACGAGGAAGAGTACGCCGAAGAGCGTGGCGAGAGCGGTGGCGGCGACGGGGCTCACACCGAGCGCCACCGGCGCGCGCTGAATGGTGCGCGCCCCCGTCCAGACCAGGAGGGCGGCACCGAACAGTGCGAAAGCCGCACCGGCGAAAACGGCGGTGGCACTTTCCATGTCCGTACCCCTCACGCTCTTCCCCGGCTGCCGCCGAGGCGCTCGTACGCCGCCGCGATTCCCGCGGCTCACGTGCCGTGGCTCCGGTGCCGTCGCGCGCAGTGCGGGCGGCTCGGCAGAGGGGAGGCTGCCACTCCGGGGCGTCGTCGGCACGAACCGGGGATGAACACCGTGCGGCCGCCCCGGGAACTGCCCTGAGCGGAATCCGCAAGCCGCACCGGGGTTGGTGTACGACCGGGCGAGGGTTCGCTGGTCAGAAGGCTTCCGAGCGCAGGAGGACATGGCCAAGGGAACGGTAACGGAGCGCGCCTGCGTCCGGGTTGCCGGCATCACCGGACGACGCCGCGCCGACATCGTCGGACCACCGGCGTCGGCAGCCGCAAGGGCCGCCGGCATCGCAGGACCCCGGCAGCGTTGACGGCTGCGCCGCGTTACCGCAGGGGCTCCAGGAAGCCTTCCTCCACCAACAGCCGGATCGCCTGCGGGGTGCGGTCGCGCAGCAGCACCGGGTCCTCGGCCATCAGCTGGGCGATGGCGTCCAGAATCCTGCCCGCCGGCAGCGAACCGTCGCACACACCGGCGAACCCGGCCCCGACGGCGTCGACCTTGGTGGCACGGCGCATCCCGCGGTGCTGACGCAGCACCACATGCTCGGGGTCCTCGGCGCCCGGCATCCCGACCTGCTCCTGCACGACCTCCTCGGCAAGGGTGAAGTGCGCGGCGAGCAAAGCCGCGTCGTCGTGCGCCCGCAGATAGTCCTGCCGTGCGAAATGGGCCTCGACGGCAGGACCGAGGGGCTGCTCCACCGCGTGCGGCCATTCCTCGGCCACGAGCGAGGGATTCCCCGCGGCTGCCGCGGCGGACTTCCGGAGCGTGATCCAGCCGAAGCCGACGGCCTTGGTGCTGCGGGCCTCGAACTCGTCCAGCCAGGCCTCGTACCGCTCGGTGTACAGCGCGGGGTCCGTGCGGTGGTCACCGCTGTCGCGCAGCCAGAGCTCGGCGTACTGCGTGACGTCCTGCACCTCACGCTGCACGATCCAGGCATCGCAGCCGGCGGGCACCCAGGAGCGCACCCGGTCCTGCCATTCCTCGCCCTCCACGTGCTGCCAGTTGGCGAGGAACTGCGCGTACCCGCCCTCGTTGAGCCGGTCCCCGGCCTGCTGCACGAGGGTCCGGCACAGGTCGTCGCCACCCATGCCGCCGTCGCGGTACGTCAGCCGGGCACCGGGCGAGATGACGAAGGGAGGGTTGGACACGATCAGGTCGTACGTCTCGGAACCGACCGGTTCGAACAGCGAGCCCTCCCGCAGATCCGCGGGGGCCGCTCCGGACAGGCCGAGGGTCAGGCGGGTGAACTCGAGAGCACGCGGGTTGACGTCCGTGGCGGTGACCCGAGTGGCGTGCTGAGCGGCGTGCAGGGCCTGGATGCCGGAGCCCGTACCGAGATCGAGTGCGGACGCCACGGGCCTTCGCACGGTGACCCCGGCGAGCGTGGTGGACGCCCCGCCGACGCCGAGGACGACGCCTTCCTCGTGCGAGCCGATGCCGCCGGCCCCGCCGACCGCGCACCCCAGGTCGGAGACGATGAACCAGTCCTGCCCCTCGGGACCGCCGTAGGGCCGGATGTCCACCGTCGCCCTCGCCGTGTCCCCCTCGCGGACCACCCAGCCGTCCCCGACGCACTCCTCCAGCGGGAGGGCGGCGCCGGCCGCTGCGACCGGCACGGGCCGCTGCAGCAGGAAGAGCCGCACGAGCGTGTCGAGCGGGGAATCCCCGCGGGTGGCCCGGAGCGCCGGAACGGTCTCACTGCGGGCGAGCGCGGCGTACGCGGGCGCGCCGAGCCGCTCGAGGAGGCCATCGGCCGTGAAGGCGGCGGCGATCAGGGCTTCGCGGAGCCGGGGGGCGCGGTCGGATGCGGGGAGGCTGGTCGTACTCACCCCACCATTGTGGCCGCTCGCTCCGACAACGGCAGCGGCCCGGCGCCCACGAGGGGCGTCCGGGCTGCCCCGAGGCGCTCACCCCTCGCGACCGCACGCCCTCCGACGTCCGCGAGGGCCCCCTCCGCCACGGCTTCACGCCGGTCACGGTTTTCGGCGGTGAGGACTTCACCCAGACACACCTGCGCGTGGTCCGCGCCCGCTGCGGGTTCCCCTCCCTGCCGCCCCTACGACTTCTCGCTCGCCGAGGCGGCGGGCGAGGCGGACTTCGACGCCGGGGCGGAGGGGGCGGATGCGGGAGGAGCTGAGGCCGTCGGCTTCTGGCAGCCCTTCTGCTTCGCCATCGCGGAGCCGACCTCACCGGACTGGAGCTTGTTCAGCGCCTGGTCACCGTTGTTGCTGATCTTTTTCAGTTCGTCGGCGAGACCGCTGAGACTGTCGGCGAACTCCGCCTGGTCCTTGGTGTCGAACTTGTCGACCTTCGTCTTCAGGTCCGCGTAGGCAACAGAGGCGGCGTTGAGCTCCTTCACGGCCTCCTTCTGCGTGGTCTCTCCGCCGTCCACGGGGGGTGCGCCCGCGGACTGCACGGCCGCGCCCAGCTGCTTGTACGCCTGCGAGATCTGCTGGAAGGCGGCAGAGTCGGTCTTCTGGACGTCGGCGGGCTTGCTCTGGTCATCCGTCTGCTGTCCGATCGCGGCATTGGCGTTCGCGATCTTCTGCAGCTGCGGCTGAACCTGGTCGCAGAACTTCTTCGCCCAGTCGTTCACCTTGTTGTCGCTGTCGTCGCTGCAGCCCGACAGAGTCAGCACGAGTACCGCACCGCCGGACAGTGCGGCTGCAAGCTTCTTGTTCACCGGATTGGGTCCCTTCCAAGGCTCTCGGCCCCGGAACTTACACGCCAAGTGGGCGGCAATCAGGCGAAGGGTATCCGATATACATCCCTTTGCAGCCATTTGCACCAAGGAGAATGAGGGAGATACAACTCACCTGCCCACAGGGACACTGGCACGGCCCCGCCTCCGGTGAGCAGCGGCGCGCCCAGACCGCCTGGACGACGGACGGCACGTCAGGACGCGACGCCCACCGCCTCACTGAACCGGTGTCACCTTGGGACGAACGCGCCCATGACCGGGCACGTCACGAAAGCGCCGCGGAGCCGGTGGACTTGGCGGGCCCGCCGTCCCCTCCGTCGTCACCGCCACTACCACCCCGTCCGCCGCCGTCACCCACGGCAATCCCCCGTCGCTTGGACACGTGGACCGCGCCGACGATGACGACGAGGGCGATGGCGGCCACCGCGGCCCGCACCGCCGCGCTCGCGTCATCGCCGTAACTGAACTGCACCACCGCGGGGGCGATGAGCAGCGCCACGAGATTCATCACCTTGAGGAGCGGGTTGATGGCCGGGCCGGCCGTGTCCTTGAACGGGTCCCCGACCGTGTCGCCGATGACTGTCGCGGCATGCGCCTCACTGCCCTTGCCGCCGTGGTGGCCGTCCTCGACAAGCTTCTTGGCGTTGTCCCACGCACCACCCGAGTTGGCGAGGAAGACGGCCATCAGGGTGCCGGTGGCGATCGCACCCGCGAGGTACGAGCCGAGAGCCCCCACGCCCAGGGTGAATCCCACCGCGATCGGCGCCAGAACGGCGAGCAGCCCGGGCGTGGCGAGCTCGCGCAGCGCGTCCTTGGTGCAGATGTCGACGACGCGCCCGTACTCCGGCTTCTCCGTGTAGTTCATGATCCCGGGACGCTCCCGGAACTGCCGCCGGACCTCGTGGACCACGGCCCCCGCCGAACGGGAGACCGCGCTGATGGCCAGCCCTGAGAAGAGGAAGACGACCGCGGCTCCGAGGATCAGACCGACCAGGTTGTTCGGCTGCGAGATGTCCAGGCTCAGCCCCAGCTCCCCCGCCCGGGCCCCCACGTCGTCGACCGCCGTGGCGATGGCATCCCGGTAGGAGCCGAAGAGCGCGGACGCCGCCAGGACCGCCGTGGCGATCGCGATGCCCTTGGTGATGGCCTTGGTGGTGTTGCCGACGGCGTCGAGGTCCGTGAGGACCTGGGCTCCCGCACCCGTGACGTCCCCGGACATCTCGGCGATGCCCTGGGCGTTGTCGGAGACCGGACCGAAGGTGTCCATGGCGACGATGACACCCACGGTGGTGAGGAGACCGGTCCCTGCCAGGGCCACCGCGAAGAGCGCCAGCACGATCGACGTACCGCCGAGCAGGAAAGCCCCGTAGACGCCGAGGCCGATCAGCAGCGCGGTGTAGACGGCCGACTCCAGGCCGATGGAGACGCCCGCGAGCACGACGGTCGCCGGGCCGGTCAGTGAGGACTTCCCGATGTCCCGGACCGGACGCCTGCTCGTCTCGGTGAAGTAGCCGGTGAGCTGCTGGATCAGGGCAGCGAGCACGATCCCGATGGCTACGGCGACCAGGGCGAACACCCGCGGGTCACCACCGTGCGACGTGACGGAGCCGTCGGTGACCCCGTCCAGCCCGGCGTACGTGGAAGGCAGATGGACGAACACGGCCACCGCCACGAGGGCGATCGAGACCACGGCGGAGACGAAGAATCCACGGTTGATGGCACTCATGCCGCTGCGGTCGGCGCGCCTGGGAGCAACAGCGAAGATCCCGATCACGGCCGTGATCACCCCGATCGCCGGAACGATCAACGGAAAGGCCAGCCCCGCGTCCCCGAAGGCGGCCTTGCCCAGGATGAGTGCGGCCACGAGTGTCACGGCGTACGACTCGAACAGGTCCGCGGCCATGCCCGCACAGTCACCGACGTTGTCCCCCACGTTGTCGGCGATGGTGGCGGCGTTGCGCGGATCGTCCTCGGGGATGCCCTGCTCCACCTTGCCCACGAGGTCGGCGCCCACATCGGCGGCCTTGGTGAAGATGCCGCCCCCGACCCTCATGAACATGGCGATCAGCGCGGCACCAAGGCCGAACCCCTCCAGCACCTTGGGCGCGTCGGCGGCGTAGACGAGCACCACGCACGAGGCACCCAGCAGGCCGAGGCCCACCGTGATCATGCCGACCGCACCACCCGTACGAAAAGCGATCTTCATCGCTTTGTGCGAAACGGCGGCGAGATCCTTTTCCGGTTCCCCCTCGGCGGGAGTCGCCTCACGCGCGGCGGCAGCCACGCGCACATTGCTTCGAACGGCCAGCCGCATACCGATGTATCCGGTGGCCGCCGAAAACAGAGCACCCACCAGGAAGAAGAGCGAGCGCCCCGTGCGCTGCGACCAGTTGTCGGCCGGAAGCAGCAGAAGCAGGAAGAACACGACGACTGCGAAGACACCGACGGTACGCAGCTGACGGGCCAGATAGGCATTCGCGCCCTCCTGGACTGCCGCCGCGATCTCCTTCATGCGTTCGGTGCCTTCACCCGCCGCCAGCACCTGGCGTACGAGCAGCCGGGCCACGACCAGCGCGGCCAGCGCGACGACCGCGATGACGGCGACGATCAGCCGGTTGCCATCGGTGAGTACCGCGGCTGCGAGTGAGGTGGAGCGGCCGGAAGGTACGGAAACGTGCGTCAGTTCTGTCAGTGGGGTGTTGAAGAACTCCGGGGTGTTGAAGAACTCCGCCATACGTCCTCCTTGACGCTGAGCGCTCAAGTCGTGGAGGGATTGTAGGGAGCGGAACCTGATCAAAACAGTGGATGGCCAATGAAATCGACATTCGTCCACCCAATGGAAAATGATCTCGATCGCACTTGGACCCGAATGCAGTAAAGGAGCAGACGAGTGACATGTGCGAAATCAGCGAGATCACCGATCAAGCGCAAGGAAAAACCGCTGCTCAACCGGGCTCGATCACGCAGCCTCGCCTGCCGGCCGAGGCTGCGAGGGCACGCTGGCGCGAGGCTGCGAGGGCATGAGGACGTGTGGCCGGCAGCGGGACGGGCTCGCCAGAGGCAAAGGGTGCGGTATCCGAGCCGGGGAGGGCCCGGGCGGGATCGCGGCGCCGGGCGGGGCACGAAGGCTGAGGCCACGACCGGGTGACGCGCGGGCGCGGCGCGACTGGGGCGCCGAGCGGCGTGGAACACGGAGCTGGACCGAACGCACTGGGCGAGGCACATGGTCGGCCGCTGTGGGTACCGGCCACTGCGGATCACCGGGGGCTTTGGGCAACCCGCCGCTACGGTCACCGGGGGCTGTGGGCAACCGGGCGCTACGGATCACCGAGCGCTGTGGGCAACCCGCCGCTACGGATCACCGAGCGCTGTGGGCAACCCGCCGCTACGGATCACCGGGGCTGTGGGCAACCCGCCGCTACGGATCACCGGGGCTGTGGGCAACCCGCCGCTACGGATCACCGGGGCTGTGGGCATCCCGCCGCTACGGATCACCGGGGCTGTGGGTCAGGGAAGCACTACGGCCGGTGTCGTCGGCCAGGTCATGCGGATCACTCCACCGTCCGCACCCGTGCGGACTTCCACGTCGTCGACCAGGCCGCTGATGACCGCAAGGCCCATCTCGTCCTCGCTGTCGGCGTCGCTCTCCGGTACGTCCGGAATTCCAGCTCCGGGCGCTCGCGGCGCCGATGCTCCGCTGCCCGGGGCGGGGAGCCCGTCTCCGACCTCGATGGAGAACGCCTTCTCCTCCTCGGTCAGAACGACCGTGACCGGAGCGTCGACGTGGTGGCTCCGGTGCAACCCCACGGCGCGGCTGCACGCCTCGCCGACCGCAAGTCTGACCTCGTCGAGCACCGCCTCGTCAACGCCGGCCCGGCGTGCCACGGCGGCTGCCACGAGGCGCGCCGTCCTGACGTGTTCGGGCTGAGCGCTGAAGCGGAGTTCAACGGTTGGCATGTCATCCCCCTCGAACTTTTGGGCGTGCATTTCAGGGGCCCGGGCGTGGCGCCCGGTACCCCTGCTCACACTTCCTCCGGAACCGACGAAGCCGACAGCCGACCACATGGTCGACCGCCTGCTCCTGGCGGCCAGTCTGCTGCCGCCTGCCGGTCTGTCACTGCGTGCCTGCCGGCCTGGGAACTGCCGACCCGCACCGACGGTCAGTCGGTCGCAGCGACTGCCTCGTCGACCGTGGTGTGAATGGGAAACACCTTGGTCAGACCTGTGATCCGGAAGATCTTGAGAATGCGCTCCTGGTTACACACCAGGCGCAGCGAGCCCTCATGGGCCCGGACACGCTTCAGGCCGCCCACGAGCACGCCGAGGCCGGTGGAGTCGAGGAAGTCGACGCCTTCCATGTCGACAACCAGGTGGTAGCTGCCGTCATTCACCAACTCGACCAACTGCTCGCGCAGCTTGGGCGCGGTATACACATCAATCTCGCCACCGACCTCGACGACCGTACGGTCGCCACCAGGGCCGGACACATTGCGAGTCGACAGGGACAGGTCCACGGATCCTCCAGCACCTTGCTATCGAGCGGTCGCCCCTCGGTCTCCCCGACGGAGGCCAGGGGACGGATCGCCAGCCGCGATGGCATTCAATCACTTACCAGCAGCCATGCACGACGCCTTGGGACCATTGTCCGTCATGCCAGTGACACACTCGGTGCCGATGGCCAAGAATCACCGCCCCAGTCGACCACCCGAGAGCGCGGGCTCGCGCCCCTCTCCCACGGTGGTTCTCGACCGGCTCGCCGCAGCGGCGGGCCGGGCAGCGCGCATCACTCATACGGAGCACCTGCCCCCGCGTGCGGGAACCCATGCCTTCTGGCCGGAACGCATCCGGCCAGAAGTCGTCTCGGCGATCGGCCGGGCCGGAATCGACCATCCGTGGACGCACCAGGCCACCGCAGCCGAGCACGCCCTGGACGGCGAGTCCGTCGTGATCGCCACGGGGACCGCGTCCGGCAAGTCGCTCGCCTACCTCGCCCCCGTGCTGAGTACGCTCCTCGACGGCTCCCAGGCCCCTGACGGCCGCGGTACCACCGCCCTGTACCTCGCCCCCACCAAGGCCCTGGCCGCCGATCAGCGCCGCGCTGTGAAGGCGCTCGCGGCGCCCCTCGGCTCCGCGATCCGGCCGGCGGTCTACGACGGGGACACGCCGGTCGAAGAACGCGAATGGGTGCGTCAGTACGCCAATTACGTCCTGACGAACCCCGACATGCTGCATCGGGGCATCCTCCCGTCCCACCCCCGCTGGGCCTCCTTCCTCCGCTCCCTGCGCTTCGTCGTCATCGATGAGTGCCACACCTACCGGGGCGTCTTCGGCTCCCACGTCGCTCAGGTGCTCCGCCGTCTACGCCGTCTCTGCGCCCGCTACGGATCCGATCCCGTCTTCCTCCTCGCCTCCGCCACCGCGGCGCAGCCCTCTGTCGCCGCAGGCCGCCTCACGGGCCTCCCCGTCAAGGAGGTCGCCGACGACGCCTCCCCCCGCGGAGAACTGGTATTCGCCCTCTGGGAGCCGCCCCTGACCGATCTGCACGGCGAGAAGGGGGCGCCGGTACGCCGTTCCGCCACGGCCGAGACCGCCGACCTCCTGACCGACCTGACCCTCCAGGGCGTGCGTTCGGTCGCCTTCGTACGCTCTCGGCGCGGCGCCGAGCTCATCTCCCTCATCGCCAAGGAGCGGCTGGCCGAGGTCGACCGCTCACTGCCCGGACGCGTCGCCGCCTACCGCGGTGGTTACCTGCCCGAGGAGCGGCGGGCCCTGGAACGCGCGCTGCACTCCGGGGACCTGCTGGGACTGGCAGCCACAACCGCCTTGGAGCTCGGCATCGACGTCTCGGGGCTGGACGCCGTGGTCATCGCCGGATACCCGGGCACCCGCGCCTCCCTCTGGCAGCAGGCCGGCCGCGCGGGTCGTTCGGGCGAGGGCGCCCTCGCCGTCCTGGTGGCCCGGGACGACCCACTGGACACCTTCCTCGTCCACCACCCCGAGGCGCTGTTCCAGCAGCCCGTGGAATCGACCGTTCTGGACCCGGACAACCCTTACGTACTTGCCCCACACCTGTGTGCCGCGGCCGCGGAGCTCCCCCTCACGGAGGCGGACGTCGCCCTCTTCGGCCCGGCGGTACCCGAGCTTCTGCCACAGCTGGAGGCCGCGAAGCTGCTGCGCAGACGGCCGACGGGCTGGCACTGGACCCGCCGGGAACGGGCCGCCGATCTCACCGACATCCGTGGCGGAGGCGGCCGTCCCGTCCAGATCGTCGAGGAAGGCACCGGGCGGCTGCTGGGAACCGTGGACGAATCAGCCGCGCACACCGCCGTGCACGAAGGTGCAGTCCACCTCCACCAGGGCCGGACCTACCTGGTCCGGACACTGGACCTGGAGGATTCAGTGGCCCTGGTGGAGGAAGCCGTACCTCCCTACTCGACGAACGCGCGCGACACCACCGCGATCGCCGTGCTGGAGACCGACACCGAGATTCCCTGGGGCGCCGGCCGCCTCTGTTTCGGCTCGGTCGAGGTGACCAACCAGGTCGTCTCGTTCCTACGCCGCAGGCTGATCACCGGAGAGGTCCTGGGAGAGACCAAACTCGACCTGCCACCCCGCACCCTGCGCACCCGCGCCGTGTGGTGGACGGTCACCGAAGACCAGCTCGATGCCGCACGGATCAGCCCGGAGATCCTCGGCGGTGCCCTGCACGCCGCCGAACACGCCTCCATCGGCATGCTGCCGCTCTTCGCCACCTGCGACCGCTGGGACATCGGCGGTGTCTCAGTCCCTCTGCACCCCGACACGCTCCTTCCCACGGTTTTCGTCTACGACGGCCACCCGGGCGGGGCCGGCTTCGCGGAGCGCGCCTTCCACACCGCCGGCACCTGGCTGACGGCGACGCGCCAGGCCATCGCGTCATGCGAGTGCGAAGCGGGCTGCCCGTCCTGCATCCAGTCCCCCAAGTGCGGCAACGGCAACGAACCACTGCACAAACGGGGCGCCGTACGCCTCCTGACCGAACTGCTCAGGACCGCGCCGTCGGCCTGAGGTAGGCCCCCGTAACAGGACGCGGAGGGGCCGGCCGGAAAGCCTGCGCGCTGAGGTCTGCAGGCGCACCTGTCCTTCGGCGAATGACGACGCCGCCGACCGCGCAGGGCTCAACGGGTCTCCGGGGGGCCCGCCCTCGACCTGACCTCAGGCGCGTACGGTCCGAAGCGCGCGCGGGCCGTCACGTCGGCGATCTCTCCCCGCACCCCGCAACGCACGATCTCCGCTCCTTGGGCCACGGCGACCTCACCGGCCGCCCCGCACGCCGCCTCCGCACCCCGCAGCGCCTGGTCGGCTGCGGCAAGCGCCGCCAGATCCGCCGCGCCGCCGGCCCTGTGACGGGCGGACACAGCCTGGCCGAGGGCCAGCACCGTGGCGAACACCGCGCAGAGCGTCGTCGTCGTGACAGCCACCCAGACGGTCGCCAGCCCCCGGTCCCCGGTGCCGGGGGCGCCTCTCATGCTTCTCACGGTTCCGTCCCCACGGTGTCCTCGGCCAAGGCGACAGCCTCAGCACTCAGCGTCAGGTTCAGTGGCCCAGGACCTGGAGTCGGCGCCTCCACCCGGACTCGCCACAGCGCCCCGGCCCGTTTTACGGCGACGCGAGCCCCGCCAGGCGCCGCATCCTGCGCCGTGGCCCGCACGACGCCCTCCGGCTCCGACCGGGCCGCGGCCCGCGCTCCGGCCCGCGCCGCGTCCACACAGCGGATCTGGTCCGCTGCGGCCACCAGCGCCCAGACGAGTGCGAGGACGAACGCCACCAGCACAGGGAGTGCCATGGCCGCCTCCGCCGTCACCGCTCCTCTGTCGCCGGACAGACCCCTCCCCGGGACCTCAGAACTTCGCATCGAGGGCGTCCTTGATCAGCGACTGCAGCGCCGACATCACCGCCCCGCTGGTGACCACCTTGTAGAGCACCGCCGCGAAGGCGCAGGCGGCAATGGTTCCCACCGCGTACTCCGAAGTCGTCATTCCTCGGTCGAGACCGCGGCACCGGGCGTGCCTGCCGAACCCGCTCTCCCACGCACGACGCAGAGCCCACAGCGCCCTCAGAGAGCGGTCCATGACTTTCCTTCCCACAACAACCCCCATGTCCAGAAACCACGTCGTTTTCATTCGGAACTTCCATGCGGTACTTCCGGCGAGCCGGAGCTGCAGGACAGCGGGAGTCCGGTCCGGCTCCCGCTCGAACCCAGCCGCACCGCGGCCGGGGGACCCGCCAGGACTCCGGCACAGCTCTTCTCCGGCGCCTCATCCGGGTCACAGCAGTCACCCTCAGTCCCCCGCCGTCGGAGCCGGCCCCCCGAAGGACGGCTGTACGCACTCAGCCGCGGTCCAACAGACCGTTCGCCAGTCCGATCACCACCGGCGCCACGCCCACCGCCAGAAAGGCGGGCAGGAAGCAAAGCCCAACCGGCGCGGTGATCAGCACACCCGCACGCTGAGCACGTGCCACGGCCGCACTCGTCCGCGCAGCGCGCATTTCGTCGGCCAGCCTGGAAACAGGCTCCGCTGCGGGCGCTCCCGTGGATGCGGCACGTTCCAGACAGCGCGCCAATTGCGCAGCGCCTGGTATCTCACCGAACCGGCCCCATGCCTGCGCCGGTTCACCCCCGAGGAGGATCTCGGCCGCCGTACGGGCAAGCCGCTCGCCGACCGGACCGGTCATGGATTCCCCGACTGCCTCCGCAGCGTCCCGCGGTCCGGCACCGGCCGACAGGCAGGATGCCAACAGGTCCGCGACCACGGGCAGCTGCCGGGCGATCACAGCGGCCTCGGCCTCCTGGACAGCGCCTCCACGCCGTCTCACGGAGCGCCGCCACCGCCGCAGTCCGTAGACCACGGCAAGACCGACCCCGCAACCGGCGGGTGCGCCTACGAGGATCCAGCCCGCCGCCGCGGCTGCCAGGAACACCACCCACCGCCGAGCGCGGCTCCAGTCCTGCGCACGAAGGTGCGTCCACCCCGGCCGCGGCCTGCTCGCGCAGGACCTGGTCAGCAGCGCGCCCCTTCGACGTATCGCGCGCTCGTGCCGCCGCACGGTCAGCGTGGAGGCGAAATAGACGGCTGCACCCACTGCCGCCCCCGCTGCCCCGGCCACTCCCAGCGATCCCCCCGCCCCTGGCACCCCGCTCACGGCACCTCCCCCGACCGCACGATCCGCGATGCCCAGAACAGCCCCGCGGTCTCGAGCAGTCCGCCCGCCACCAGACAGGTGAGCCCACCCGGGCTGTGCAGCAGCACCCCCAGCGGATCCGCTCCGAGTGCGGCGCCCATTCCCAAGCCGAGCACCGGCAGCAAAGCAAGGACCGCGACGGTCGACCACGCGCCCGCCAACTGCGCCCGCAGCTCCTCCCGCTGACGCCTCTCACCTCGCAGCGCACCCTCCAGACGCGCCAGACCTGCCGCGAGACCGGCTCCGCCGTTCACTGCCACCCGCCAGCACGCTGCCATCCCCGCGAGTCCGTCGAGACCGGGACCTGCCGATGCCTGCCGCAGTGCGCCCGGCACATCGCCACCGAACCTCGCGGCCGCCAGCACGGCGGATTCGGCTGCTCCGAGCTCGCCGCCCGCGGTCCGCGTGGCGGCGAGCAGCGCCTGACCGGGCTCGCGCCCTGCCCGCAACTCGCCGACCACCGCTCCGCAGAGGGCAGTCACCGCGTCGGCCGCCCGCTCACGCTCGTCCCAGTCCGCCCGCCGCCGCAGCCAGCGCCTCACCAGCGCAACCGCCACAGCGCCGGCGAGAAGCGGGAGCACCGATTCCCCCAACACGGCGAGAAGGGCCGCCACGGGGGCACACAGCCATTCCCGTCGGCCGTCGAACAGCTCGCGGACCATAGCCCACGCCGTAGGCCCCCACTGCTCCTCCCGCGGTCGCGCCATCAGCATCCGAGCTCGCCGCGCCCCGGGGTCCCGCGCCACGGCCAGACCGCCGGCCAGACCCGCACATCCCGTCATCGCCAAGGCCAGCACCTGCGTCAGCGCGTCGGGGCCCGCCGCCGTCACGACAACTCCCCGATCAGCGACCCGAGCCGCTCCCAGCCCCGCTCCGGCTCGAAGCCCTCGGCTCCCCAGCGCAGTGCGGGCACGGTGACGACCAGGCCTGCGGAATCCCGCTCGAGGACATGCACCTCGGCCAGACGCCGCTGCCCACCCCTGTCCCGTACGAGGTGTACGACCACGGACAGCGCCGCCGCCAACTGGCTGTGCAGAGCGGCGCGGTCGAGACCCGCGGCGGTCCCGAGGGCCTCCAGCCGCGCCGGAACATGCTCGGCCGCATTGGCGTGCACCGTGCCGCACCCGCCTTCGTGTCCGGTGTTGAGAGCCGCAAGGAGCTCCGTCACCTCGGCTCCACGGACCTCCCCCACCACCAGCCGGTCAGGACGCATGCGCAGCGCCTGGCGTACCAGGTCCCGTAGCGTCACCCGCCCGGCACCTTCCTGGTTCGCGGGACGCGACTCCAGGCGCACCACGTGCGGGTGATCCGGGCGCAACTCCGCCGAATCCTCCGCCAGCACGATGCGCTCCCGCTGCCCGACCGCCCCCAGCAGGCTCGACAGCAGGGTCGTCTTCCCTGCGCCGGTCCCTCCACTGATCAGATACGAGACCCGGGCCTCGACCAGTGCTCTCAGCAGCCGGTCGCCGCCGGGCGGGACGGTCCCCGCCTTCACGAGCTCCGCCAACGTGAAAGCCCTGGGCCGCACCACCCGCAGAGAGAGGCATGTCGAGCCGACGGACACGGGCGGCAGCACTGCGTGCATACGCGTGCCGTCCGGCAGCCGGGCATCCACCCACGGCCGGGCATCGTCCAGTCGGCGCCCCGCGACTGCGGCAAGCCTCTGAGCCAGCCTCCGGACGGCCGCCGCGTCCTGGAAGGCGACGCGCGTCAGCTCGAGTCCGCCGCCGCGGTCCACCCACACCCGGTCCGGAGCGGACACGAGTACATCGGTCACCGCGGGGTCTGCCAGCAGCTGCTCCAGCACTCCTGTGCCGACCAGTTCACCCCGCAGCTCCTCCGCCGCGCCGAGGACCTCCGCGTCGCCGAGCAGTCGGCCCTGCTCCCTCAGTGCGGCCGCCACCCCGGCCGGCGTGGGCGCCGCACCGGTGCGTGCCAGCCGTTGGCGTACGGCGTCGAGCAACGCATCGCTCATGACGTCGCCCCCCTGCGCGGCAGGGTCGCGGCCCCGGACGAGCGGCTCGCCGGGGCATCTGCCAGATCCCAGAAGGCGGTACAGAAGCGCGCCAGCGAACCGCGGGAATTCCCGCCCGGGGGCACACCGCTGTCCAGAGCCGAAGGCAGACCGGCCTCCGCAGGCAGGTCGCCCACGAGCGGCAGTCCCAGCGCCTGTGCCACCCACTGCTCGTCCAGGCCCGCCGTGTAGGGGCCCCGGGCGACCACGCGCAAATCGTCGAGGACCATGCGGGCAGAAGCCGCCACACGCTGCGCGGCCGCGACCGCTCTGAGCTCCCCGGGTACGACCAGCAGTCCGACGTCCATCTGTGCGAGCGCCTCAGCCACGCTTTCGTCGACCCGCCGCGGCAGATCCACGACCACCACTCCGCCGAGCCGACGTGCCGCGGCGAGCACCGACTGCATGGCTTGCGGCGGCACGATCACCTCGTCGTCGCGACCCCAGCTGAGCACTCGCAGCCCGTGCACCGCAGGCAGGGAATCCTCCAGCGCACCTCCGCCCACCCGCCCTTTCGAACGAGCGAAATCCGGCCACCGCAGGCCCTCGGACTCCTCCCCGCCGAGCAGCACGTCGATCCCGCCGCCCAGGGGGTCTCCGTCGATCAGCATGGCCCGTCGGCCCGACCGTGCCGCCGTCACGGCAAGCGCACAGGCCAGCGTGGAAGCTCCGGAGCCGCCGCGCCCTCCCATCACTCCCACGGTGAGCGCGGATCGGCCCACACCCTCGACCGCATCGGCGATCTGGTCAACGAGCCACCTTTCGGAATCAGGCAGCCTCAGCACGTATTCGGCTCCGATCTCCACCGCTCGGCGCCATACATCAGGGTCGTCCTGCTCCCGCCCGACGAGCATGACGCCCGGCCTACGGGGCAATCCACGGCAGCTGCGCGCCATGTCGTCGCCGACCAGAACCATCGGGGCACGCTCCCAGCCACCCCTTTTTCCCGGTGGGCCGTGATGCACCTCAGGCATCGCCCCGGCGGCCGCGCAGAGCCTGAGCAGGTCGTCCAGCAGGTCCGGGTCCTCGGTCACGATCGACGGCCCGTCCCGCCGCCCCTCGGTGCTCGACGGACCTCCGCCCGCGAAAAATCCAGCCACGATCCACGCCCCTCCGCATGTCCCTTCAGTGCGGTTTCGCGGCGATCTCGAACCCTCCCGAGACGCGCGATTCCGGAACCCACGGACTTCGCGGGTGGAATCAACATGCAGCGACGCGAAAAAACATGTGGATCTTGCTCAAAAACTGTGGACAACCGCAGCGTTGTGAATATCTCTGTAGCTCGTCCAGGGGACTTTCGCAGCACACCCCTTCCACTACACAGGGTGACGATGCATGGTCGAACGAGCCGACGCCAGGACGGGAGCGGAGAAGCCAGCGTGGACAGGAGCGCCCTGATCTCATACTCGAAAAGGCGTCCGGACATGCGACGACCCCCGCCGGGGGGGAGAGCGGGGGTCGTCCCCACGGCCGACTCGGGGGGGGAGGAGCCGGACCGGGTTAGCACGGTCGCGAACGATCCGTGACTTCCATGGTGTACCCGAGCGCCTTCTCAGGCAAACCCGCCGACCGGATTTTACGCCGAATGGCGGGCCCCTATGCTCACCTTTGTGGAAAATAGCTTCTCGCCGCGCACGGCAGCCTTCTTCGACCTGGACAAGACAGTCATTGCGAAGTCGTCGACACTGACCTTCAGCAAGTCCTTCTACCAAGGCGGGCTGATCAACCGCCGCGCCGTACTGCGCACCGCGTACACACAGTTCGTGTTTCTAGCCGGGGGTGCCGATCACGACCAGATGGAGCGGATGCGCGAGTACCTCTCGGCCCTTTCCAAAGGATGGAACGTCCAGCAGGTCAAGGACCTTGTGGCCGAAACACTGCACGACCTGATCGACCCGATCATCTACGACGAGGCCGCAACCCTCATCGAAGAGCATCACACCGCTGGACGCGACGTCGTCATCGTCTCGACCTCCAGCTCCGAGGTCGTCGAACCGATCGGTGAACTACTCGGCGCCGACCGGGTCGTGGCAACCCGGATGGTGGTGGGCGAGGACGGATGCTTCACCGGCGAGGTCGAGTACTACGCCTACGGACCCACCAAAGCCGAGGCGATCAGAGCTCTCGCCGAATCGGAAGGTTACGACCTCTCGCGCTGCTACGCGTACAGCGACTCGGCCACCGACGTGCCGATGCTGGAATCGGTCGGGCACCCCCACGCCGTCAACCCTGACCGGGCGCTGAGGCGTGAGGCCACCCTGCGGGAATGGCCGATTCTCGTCTTCGACCGGCCCGTCCGCCTCAAGCAGCGCCTGCCCGCCTTTTCGATGCCGCCGCGGCCGGCGCTCGTCGCCGCAGCCGCCCTGGGCGCGGCTGCCGTGACGGCCGGGCTGGTCTGGTACGCCAACCGTCGCCGCGCCACCGCGACGGCCACCGCCGGCTGATACCGCCCCGCCTGGCGAGGTGCCGTTCCTCGGCAGGCCACCCACTCGACCTCAACCAACACCCGCCGGACGACACCAAGTCCCAAATGCCTGGCGGGATACTATTTGAACCAAAAAGTAAAGAAGTGAGACCAGGCCTTCCGCTTGCCCTCGCCCAGGAGTACAAAGGATGCAACGGCCCGCGAGACCAAGGACATCCGAGAGGATCACCTTTCACGCACAGACGGCCAGACGGACCGAGCATGAAAGCCGAGTACCCACGCGACGTCGACCCGTCGATTACGGGCCAGCCGCACCAGGTAACGGGCAGAGAACCTGACCTGATGGGCACACATCGAGGACGCTTGGTAACTGGGCGGACATGCCAGCGGCGGTACCGGAACCGGTACCGCCGCACACTTCTGCGGAAATCCGCCAGAGCATCCGAGCAGCTCCCGGCTCCCGGCTCCCGGCTCCCGGCTCCCGGCTCCCGGAAAAGCCTGCCTAGGCGGCGCCGCGCTGCATTGCCTCACACACCGCCGTGGACTCCCTGACACCCAGCTCCACCGAGCGCCCGCAGTGGGCGATCCAGGCCGCCATCCCCTCGGGCCTCCCGGACAGATACCCCTCGAACGCGGCAACGTAGGCCGCGCGCCCCTGTTCCGCGTGACCGACCTCGGCGGGGCAGACCGACTTGGGGTCGAGCCCACTGTTGATCAGCACGATCCGCTCGGCGGTCCGGGCGACCAAGCCGTTGTGCGAACCGAAGGGGCGCAGAGCCAGCAGTTCACCGTGCACCACCGATGAAGTCACCAGCGCGGACGCCGCGCCACCGGCAATGATCAGCCGCGAGAGGCCTTCGAGCCGCCCGGACACCTCGTCCGCGTCGGGGACAGGCGCCTCGATCAACGGTTCCTCGACGGACTCGCCCACCAGCCGAGGCCTGCCGACCGCATCGTCGGGAGTCGCGCCGCCCGCCGCCACGAGATGCAGCCTCGCAAGGACGCGGAGCGGTGACTGCCTCCAGATGGAGAGCAGCTGCCCTGCCTCAGCCGTGAGCCTCAGGGCGGCACCGATGGTGCGAGCCTCGCCCTCACCGCTGAAGTCGGTGCGACGGCGAACCTCTTCCAGGTTCCAGTCGGCACCTGAGAGCGCCGCCGACCCGCGCGCTCCACGCAAGGCCGCCTCCGCGGTGACCTCGTTACTGCGGCGCCGCATGACCCGGTGCCCGTAGACCCGGTCCACGGCCTTGCGCACGGAGTCCACCGCATCGGGGACCCCCGGCAGCTCTCCTAGGGCGGAAAGCGGGTCCGATGAAGTCTTACTCATAAGTACGGAGGCTACGCGCCCCCGGTACGGATACCGCCCGGGAGTGGCCTTCTTCACGAAGAGTGACAGCAGCGAGCGATCGAGCAGCTACCCTAAGTGAATATGAAGATCGCTTTCGTGGGGAAGGGCGGCAGCGGCAAGACCACGCTGTCCTCGCTCTTCATCCGCCACCTTGCTGCAAATGAAGCCCATGTCGTCGCGGTGGACGCCGATATCAACCAGCACCTCGGGGCCGCCCTCGGCCTGGACGAGGACGAGGCCGCCGGACTGCCCGCCATGGGCGCCCAGCTGCCCCTCATCAAGGACTACCTCCGCGGAAGCAACCCCCGCATCGCATCCGCCGCCACGATGATCAAGACCACGCCGCCCGGTGAGGGGTCCCGGCTCCTACGCGTTCGCGAGGACAACCCGGTCTACGACGCCTGCGCGCGCACGGTCCGCCTCGACGACGGAGAGATCCGGCTGATGGCCACCGGGCCGTTCACCGAGTCCGATCTCGGAGTCGCCTGCTACCACTCGAAGGTCGGGGCGGTCGAGCTCTGCCTCAACCACCTGGTCGACGGCTTGGACGAATACGTGGTGGTCGACATGACGGCCGGGTCGGATTCGTTCGCCTCCGGATTGTTCACCCGCTTCGACATGACCTTCCTCGTCGCCGAACCGACCCGGAAGGGCGTCTCCGTCTACCGTCAGTACAAGGAATACGCCCGGGACTTCGGTGTCGCGCTGAAGGTGGTGGGCAACAAGGTGCAGGGCCAGGACGATCTCGACTTCCTGCGCGCCGAGGTCGGCGACGACCTGCTGGTCGGCATCGGCCAGTCCGACTGGGTCCGGACCATGGAGAAGGGCCGGCCTGCCCCGTTCGAGTTGCTGGAGGCGGACAACAGGATGGCACTGCAGGCCCTGCAGAACGTCGCGGAGGACTCGTACGAGCTGCGCGACTGGGAGCGCTACACGCGCCAGATGGTGCACTTCCATCTGAAGAACGCGGAAAGCTGGGGAAACGAGAAGACGGGCGCCGACCTGGCTGCCCAGGTCGACCCCTCCTTCGCCCTGCACGAGCACTGTGCGGAGTCGGGCGCCGCTCAGCCGGCCTGAGAGTCGGACGGCGCGGCACCGATGAACGGTCGCTACTCCGCGCTCCCGTCGGCCCCCTTGCCCGCCGGCTGATCCGCCGGCTTGGCGGGCACGGGGCTGCCTGCGGGCTTGCCCGGGACCTTACCGGCGAGGAACGCGGCCCAGCCCGGTTCGGGTTTCTGGCCCACCTTCAGCGTCCCGAGCTTCGCGAGCGTCGCCGGGTCCTGCGCGTCCAGCCAGTCGGCGAGCTGGCGGAACGAAACGCATTGCACATCCCGCTGTGTGCACACCGTCTTCATGGTCTCCTCGATGGCGCGCATGTAGGTGCCGCCGTTCCAGGACTCGAAGTGGTTGCCGATGATCAGCGGGGCGCGGTTCCCGTTGTAGGCCCGGCCGAACGCCTGAACCAGACCGTCACGCATCTGGTTGCCCCAGTACTCGTGCTTCTCCGGGTCGCCCTTGGTCGTACCGGACTGGTTGAACATGAAGTTGTAGTCCATCGAGAGCGTCTCGAACGCGCGCCCCGGGACGGGGACGAGCTGCAGGGGGAGGTCCCAGATGCCGTTCTTCTTCGCCGGCCAGACCTGGTTTCCTACACCGCTGGAGTCGTAGCGGAATCCCATGGTCCGCGCCGCCTCCACCATGTTCTTCTGCCCCTCGAGGCAGGGTGTGCGGGCACCGATCAGCTCCTTGTCGTAGTCGAAGGGCAGGGGTGCTTCGCCCTTGAGCGCCGGAGCGTTGGTCTTCCAGCCCTTCACGAACGATTTCGCCTGACTGATCTCGCTCTTCCACTCCTCGACCGACCAGGTGCCGACGCCCCCGTCCGGCCCGCAGAAGTGCCCGTTGAAGTGGGTACCGATCTCGTTGCCGTCCAGCCACGCGGCACGCAGCTCCGTCAGGGTGTGCCGAATACCCTTGGTGTCGTTGAACCCGATGTCGGAGCGGCCGGCCGCGTGCTGGGGCGGGTCGTAGAGCTCCTTCTTCTCCTCCGGCAACAGGTACACGCCGCTGAGGAAGTACGTCATTCTGGCGTCGTACTTCTTGGCGACCGCGCGGAAGTGCGAGAAGAGCTTCTGACTGTCCTCACCAGCACCGTCCCACGAGAACACCACGAACTGCGGTGGCTTCTGACCAGGCTTCAGACGCTTGACCGCGGGGAGATTCGGCTGAACACCCGTAAAGGCGGTGGAGCCGTCCCCGATGAGATTCACCGGCCCTTTCGGCGCCGCCGCTGGAGAGTTCCCCTCCGCGCCCGGAGCCGTCTTCTTCCCAACCCCGGCCCCCGGGCCATCAGTCCCCGGCCCGGAACCCGAACAGCCGGCCAGTCCGGCGATCAGCGCCGTGACCACGGCACCCAGGGCAATCCGCTTCGCGGCGGCCATCATCCGTCCACCCTCTTCCTTGCAGAATTCGTGCGTCGAAGTCCCGACACGGCGCGGTCAACCTCACACGTAGCTCTGCCGGAATCAGTACGACAAGCCGAATGAAAAGATGCTTATTCACTTGAAGGGGTGACTGATTAGGCTATTTGCTCGAAAGCATGGACACGCTTCTTTACTCTCCATTACGATTCATTTACGGAGAGTTGAGAAATCCCGCCGCTTTACCCCCACCGCCGCACGCCGTGACCCACGGCCGCCGTCACTCACATACCGCGACCGCGCTGCCCCGGAGGAGACGGGAAACATGTCTGCCTGCGTCCCTACCCGCAACGACCACTCATCCCGAGGCTCGAGCCCTCCCCGCGCCTCGGGAATCAAGCGCCCACACGGTCCGCCACCACCGCCCCGCCGCGGACGTTTCCGCGTCTCGGGTGCGGATCTGTCCGCATCGATCACCGTCTTCCTGATCGCCGTCCCCATGTCGCTCGGTCTCGCCGTCGCCATGGACGCACCCCTCGCTGCCGGGCTGGTGTCCGCAGCGATCGGCGGCATCGTCGCCGGACTGCTGGGCGGTACACCACTCCAGGTCAGCGGCCCATCCGCCGGACTGACCGTAGTCACCGCCGAGTTGATCCAGCTCTACGGTTGGCGCACCACGTGCGCGATCACCGTCGGGGCGGGACTCCTGCAGATTCTGCTGGGCTCGCTGAAAGCGGCCCGCAGCGCCCTTGCGGTCAGCCCCGCCATCGTCCACGGCACTCTCGCGGGCATCGGTGTGGCGATCGCTCTCGCTCAGCTGCACATCGTGCTCGGCGACACTCCGCAGAGCTCCGCCTTGGAAAACGCCCTGTCGCTCCCCTCCCACCTGGCGCGGCTCGAGCCTGCCGCCCTTCTCATCGGAGCCCTGACGATCCTTCTTCTCGTCGTGTGGCCGCGCCTGCCCGGCAGGATCGGGGCGTCACTGCGCAGAATTCCCGCCGCACTTGCCGCAGTGGCCATCGCCACGGCTGTCGCCGCTGCGGCCACCCCCGGCATCGCCAGGGTGGACCTACCGTCATGGCGCTCGCACGCACTGCCTGAGCTGCCTCACGGCCCGGTAGCCGCGCTGGCGACAGCGGTGTTCACCGTCATGCTCGTCGCCAGCCTCGAATCCCTGCTCGCCTCGGTCGCCGTGGACAAGCTCGCCGCCGACCGTTCAGCGGCCGGCCCCAGGCAGGGGTCGGCGCCGACCGCGCCCGTGAAGCGATCCGACCTCGACCGTGAGTTGCGGGCCCAGGGTGTCGCCAATGCGGTGTCCGGACTGGCCGGAGGTCTTCCCGTGTCCGGGGGCGCCGTGCGCAGTTCCGCGAATGTGCGGGCGGGCGCGGAGAGCCGGGCCTCCACGGTGCTGCACGGCGTCTGGGTACTACTGGCGGCCGTACTACTGGTCACGGCCCTGGAGTGGATTCCCCTGGCGGCGCTCGGCGCACTGGTGATGGTGGTCGGCATCCAGATGGTCAACTTCGTCCACATCCGCAAGGTCCACAAACACCGGGAGTTCCTGGTGTACGGCGCGACGATCAGCGGAGTGCTTCTCGCCGGAGTCCTCGAAGGAGTGGCGATCGGCATCGTCGTGGCGGTGGCCGTCGCCCTGCACCGGCTGGCTCGCACGCGCATCACCGTGACGGAGCAGCATGACGGCCGATACCTGGTGGCCGCCCGCGGCCAGCTGACCTTCCTGGCCGTTCCGCGGCTCAGCCGCCTGCTCGGGAGGCTTCCACAAGGGGTCGACGCAGTCGTCGAGTTGGACGGCTTCTTCATGGACCACGCGGCGTACGAGACGATCCAGGACTGGTACGCGGCGCAGACCGCGATGGGAGGCCGGATCGAGTTCACGGGACGCTCCGGTGGGCGGATCGCCGAGCCGGCCTCGGCCGCTCACTCCTGCTGCCGCCCATGGACCCCGTGGCGCAACCATCACTGCCACGACCGCGGGCAGGAAGGGTCACCGGCCACCCCCGCCGCTGCCTCGCATATCGTGTCGAAGGCTGCTGCTGCCCCAGCCGCTCCGGCAAGCTCTCCGAGCCGCCGGCGCGGTGCCCATCGACTCCTCAACGGCCTCAGTTCGTTTCAGCGCACGACGGCCCCGCTGGTCCGGGAGGAGCTGGCCCGGCTGGCCTCCGAGGGGCAGCGACCTTCGCAGCTGTTCTTGACCTGCGCCGACTCCCGCCTGGTCACCAGCATGATCACCGCAAGCGGTCCGGGCGACCTCTTCACCGTGCGGAACGTCGGCAACCTGGTGCCGCCGCCTGACGCGGGGGGTGCAACGGGCAACGACGACTCCGTGGCTGCCGCCATCGAGTACGCGGTGGATGTGCTGGAGGTCGAGTCCATCACGATCTGCGGCCACTCCGGATGCGGGGCGATGCAGGCTCTGCTCGAGGCCGACCCGGAGACGCCCCGGACCCCTCTGTGGCGCTGGCTGCGACACGGACTCCCGAGCCTGGAACGCATGCGTTCCCGCGACCACTCCTGGGCTCGCATCGCCGGCCGACTGCCCACCGATGCCGTGGAACAACTCTGCCTGACCAATGTGGTGCAGCAGTTGGAGCACCTGCGTGCCCATGAATCGGTGTCACGTCGACTGGCCGCAGGCACACTGCAGTTGCACGGCATGTACTTTCACGTCGGCGAGGCACAGGCCTATCTGCTGACCGAGGGCGCCAGTTCCGGCACGGGGCCCGACGAGGTCTTCGCCCGGGTCGCGCCCGGCGCGGTATGGGGTGCGGAGCCAAGCACCGAAGCACTGCCCACGGCCCCCGGCACCACGGTCGGTGCCTGAACCACTCACCTTTGCGGTCCGTGAGACCTTGTGGTCCCGCCCTCGCGTCGCGCAGCGCCGCTCGCGGAGGCGGGACCTGTGTCTCCTCACGAGATACAGGTCTAAACCAATTCCCGGCAGACACTTGTCACCTGGCCCACGGCCTGATGAGCTGTCCCCGGGACACAACGGACACCCTGGGAATGGGAGATGTCGTGAGCAACGAAAGCCTGGCCAATCTGCTCAAGGAGGAGCGGCGGTTCGCACCGCCTGCCGATCTGGCCGCGAACGCCAACGTGACAGTGGAGGCGTACGAGAAGGCCGAGGCGGACAGGCTGGGCTTCTGGGCCGAGCAGGCCCGCCGCCTGACCTGGGCCACGGAGCCGACCGAGACGCTCGACTGGAGCAACCCGCCCTTCGCGAAGTGGTTCGCGGACGGCAAGCTCAACGTCGCGTACAACTGCGTGGACCGTCACGTCGAGGCGGGCAACGGCGACCGGGTCGCGATCCACTTCGAGGGCGAGCCCGGCGACAGCCGAGCCATCACCTACGCGGAGCTGAAGGACGAGGTCTCCCGCGCGGCGAACGCACTCACCGAGCTCGGTGTCGTCAAGGGGGACCGGGTCGCCGTCTACCTGCCGATGATCCCGGAGGCTGCCGTAGCGATGCTGGCCTGCGCCCGCATCGGCGCTGCGCACTCGGTGGTCTTCGGCGGTTTCTCCGCGGACGCCATCGCCGCGCGCATCCGGGATGCCGACGCCAAGGTCGTCATCACCGCCGACGGCGGCTACCGCCGCGGCAAGCCCTCGGCGCTCAAGCCCGCGGTGGACGACGCCGTCTCCCGCATCGACAGCGTCGAGCATGTGCTCGTGGTCCGGCGCACCGGGCAGGACACCGCCTGGACAGAGGGCCGGGACGTGTGGTGGCACGAGATCACCGGCAGGCAGTCGGCCGAGCACACCCCTGAGGCCTTCGACGCGGAGCACCCGCTCTTCATTCTCTACACCTCGGGAACCACGGGTAAGCCCAAGGGCATCCTTCACACCTCCGGTGGCTACCTGACCCAGACGGCGTACACCCACAACGCGGTCTTCGACCTCAAGCCCGAGACGGACGTGTACTGGTGCACCGCCGACATCGGCTGGGTGACCGGACACTCGTACATCGTCTACGGCCCGCTGGCCAACGGCGCGACCCAGGTCATGTACGAGGGCACGCCCGACAGCCCCCATCAGGGACGCTTCTGGGAGATCGTCCAGAAGTACGGGGTCACGATCCTCTACACCGCGCCGACCGCGATCCGCACGTTCATGAAGTGGGGAGAGGACATCCCCGCCGGGTTCGATCTGTCGTCGCTGCGTGTCCTCGGTTCGGTCGGTGAGCCGATCAACCCCGAGGCCTGGATGTGGTATCGCAAGCACATCGGCGCCGACGCCTGTCCGATCGTGGACACCTGGTGGCAGACCGAGACCGGCGCCATGATGATCTCGCCGCTTCCCGGGGTCACGGCGACCAAGCCCGGGTCGGCGCAGCGGGCCCTGCCCGGCATCAACGCCACCGTGGTCGACGACGAGGCGAACGAGGTACCGAACGGCGGGGGCGGCTATCTCGTCCTCACCGAGCCGTGGCCGTCGATGCTCCGGACCATCTGGGGCGACGACCAGCGTTTCATCGACACCTACTGGTCGCGCTTCGAGGGCAAGTACTTCGCGGGCGACGGGGCCAAGAAGGACGAGGACGGCGACGTCTGGCTGCTCGGCCGCGTCGACGACGTCATGCTCGTGTCCGGGCACAACATCTCGACCACCGAGGTCGAGTCGGCTCTCGTGTCTCACCCGTCGGTGGCCGAAGCCGCAGTGGTGGGTGCCAACGACGAGACGACCGGTCAGGCCATCGTCGCCTTCGTGATCCTGCGTGGCACTGCCACCGCTTCCGAGGAGTTGGTCGCCGAGCTGCGCAACCACGTCGGCACCACGCTCGGGCCGATTGCGAAGCCCAAGCGCGTCCTGCCGGTGTCCGAGCTGCCGAAGACCCGGTCCGGCAAGATCATGCGCCGTCTCCTGCGCGATGTCGCCGAGAACCGCGAGCTGGGCGATGTCACCACGCTCACGGATGCGGACAGCGTGCGGCGCATCATGGACGATCTGAACAAGTGATGCGGGCAGGGCCGGGCAGGAGGACTCCGACAACGCGTCGGGGTCACACCCGCCCGGCCCTTCTGTTCGCCCGCCTGCGCCCAGCTACGTACCGGTGTCCCGCTGTGCACGGGCAGGACACGTCCCCCGGCGACGATGCCCGACGCAGGGCCTGGCATTCACTGCCCGGCAGCCCGTCGCCCGGCCGCGCGTAACCGGGCCACTCCGAAGGGTCTCGGCACCGCGTCAGTGGTCCTGAGCCAGGATCCGGGCGAGTTCACGCGGCTGCGAGAACATCGGCCAGTGCCCGGTGTCCATCTGGACCAGCCTCCAGCGCTCGCTCTTCAGCAGTTCCGCGACGGTGTCGTTGGGCTCGGCGCCGTCGAGCAGACACTTGATGTACGTCGCGGGGAGCTCACCGAGAGGCCGCGCCAGGACCGCCGGCTCGGTGAGCGTCCGGCCGGGGTGCGGCGTGCAGCCGGCGACGATGCGGGCGACCTGGTCGTCGGTGAGCCCCTGTCCCTCGAATTCGGGGGCGGTCAGCGGGGCCCAGAACCCTCCGTTCCCGGCGAGCGCCTCCTCGAAGACCGCCTGCCCCTGCCACCAGGCGGAGGACATCGACGCCCCGTGCGTCGGCACCTCGGAGTCGACGAGTACGACCCGCTTCAGCCGGTCACCGATCCGCTCGGCCGCCTGCCCGACAGGGATGCCGGCGTAGCTGTGTCCGACGAGCACGACTTCACGCAGCCCCAGCCGTTCCACCTCGTCCACGACGTCCCGCACGTGATCCTGCTGCCCTGCGGGCTCTCCCTGCCGCTCCGCGAGTCCGGACAGTGTCAGCGCGTGTGCGCCGTGCCCGCCCGCCCGAAGCTCCCGGACGACATCGGCCCAGGCCCACGAACCGAGCCAGGCGCCTGCTGTGAGTACGAAGTCGGTCATGTCGCGACCGTAGCGGAGGGGACCGACAACGAGGATGTGCGGACGTCCCCCGCAACGGGCCTCCGGTTGTCTCGGTCACGGCTCGGCCTGCGTCACGTTCGCCATTCCGGCAGCCCGCGGTTCAGCCGGAGCGGCACTCGGCCGCAGGGCGGATACCGACGAATTGCGGCACACACCGCCTGGCGGCGGCCATGGGATCCGGATACGTTCGCGACAGCCCGGGTAGAGTGGTGATCACGTCAGCGGACCGTGTCAGCGCACTCAGGTGCACGCCGGTGCGCCGGCACGAGCACTGAGGACAACTACACAGATATCTCCACAGGGGCGCCGGGAAGTCTGGTCGGCATGCGTGTCCGCCATGCCACCACTGCCGTAAACCGACCCGAAGGTCTCCCCCGTGACCCCGCCGTTCCCCCCTTCCGGCCGCCGTACCGTGCTAGGCCGCCTCCCCCTCCCCGAGCGCAACTACGTCGCCGAGGCGCTGCGCACCGAGACGGTCGGCGGAGTCCTTCTGCTTGCCGCAGCCGTTGCCGCGCTGATCTGGGCCAATGCCTTCGGCTCGGCCTACGCCTCCGTGAGCGATTTCCACTTCGGCCCCGAAGCTCTGGGACTCCACCTCTCGGTGTCCCATTGGGCTGCGGACGGTCTGCTCGCCGTCTTCTTCTTCGTCGCGGGCGTCGAACTCAAGCGTGAGCTGGTAGCCGGCGAACTCCGTGACCCCCGGGCCGCGGCTCTGCCCGTCGCCGCCGCGCTCTGCGGCATGGCCGTGCCCGCGCTCGTCTATGCGCTGACCGCCGTGTTCCGTTCAGGGTCCCTCGCCGGCTGGGCGGTCCCCACCGCCACCGACATCGCGTTCGCGCTCGCAGTCCTCGCGGTCATCGGAACATCGCTCCCGGCAGCTCTTCGGGCCTTCCTGCTGACGCTCGCGGTCGTCGACGACCTCTTCGCCATCCTCATCATCGCGGTCTTCTTCACCGAGAACATCGACTTCCTGGCACTCGGCGGCGCCTTCGCCGGCCTGGTCGTCTTCTACGTGCTGCTGCGCACGGGAGTGCGGGGCTGGTACGTCTACCTTCCGCTCGCCCTGGCCATCTGGGGCCTGATGTACAACAGCGGCGTCCACGCGACGATCGCCGGCGTCGCCATGGGCCTCATGCTGCGCTGCACCCGGCGTGAGGGTGAGGCACGTTCCCCGGGCGAGCACATCGAGCACCTGGTGCGCCCCCTGTCCGCCGGCATCGCGGTTCCGCTGTTCGCTCTGTTCTCGGCCGGTGTCACTCTCAAGGGCGACGCCCTGGCAGGCGTCTTCACCCGGCCCGAAACGCTCGGGGTGGTGCTCGGTCTGGTGGTCGGCAAGACCGTCGGCGTCTTCGGCGGCACCTGGCTCGTGGCCCGTTTCACCAAGGCCGAACTGAACAAGGACCTGGCCTGGGCCGACGTCTTCGCCGTGGCCACGCTTGCCGGTATCGGCTTCACCGTTTCGCTGCTCATCGGGGAACTCGCCTTCGCCGGCGACGAGGACATGATCAACGAGGTCAAGGCGGCGGTCCTCGTAGGTTCCCTGATTGCCGCCGTACTCTCCGGTGTACTGCTCAAACTGCGGGTACGCAGATACAGGACGCTGTACGAGGCCGAGGAACTCGACGCGGACGCATCGGGCATACCCGACGTCTACGAGCAGGACGACCCCGAGTACCACCTGCGTATGGCCGCGATCTACGAGAGAAGGGCTGCCGAGCACCGCCGCCTTGCCGAACGGGCGGGGGCAGCGAGCAGCAAGCCGGACAGTCCGGCATGATCTGACATCGGATGTACGGAAGAGAAGAGGGAGTCAGGGATGAGCGACCCCGGCAACTATGCGGGCAGCACCGACCGTAGTCTCGGCCAGCTGTTCGCTTCGGCCACAGCCGAGATGTCCGCGCTGGTGCACGACGAGATCGCCCTGGCCAAGGCCGAGGTGCGTCAGGACGTCAAGCGCGGCGTGATCGGGAGCGTGGCGTTCATCGTCACGGGCGTGCTGATCCTGTTCGCGATCCCGGTGCTGAGCTTCGCCGCGGCCTACGGGATCCACAATCTCGGGCTCGGTCTCGCCTGGTCGTTCCTGATCGTCGGCGGTGCGTTCATCCTGCTGGGGATCCTGCTCGCCCTCTTCGGGCTCGCTAAGTTCAAGAAGGTCAAGCCGCCGGAGAAGTCCATCGCTTCGGCCAAGCAGACCGCGGCGGTCCTGCAGGGCGTCAAGCCGCATCCCCGCCCCGCCACCGGCGCGCGTGCGATCGAACAGGCACAGGGCAGCACGCTCGCGGACACGGCCGTCGAGAGCCGTCCTGTCCAGGACAAGGCGGTCTCTGTGACACGCTCGTCCACATGACCGACCCCGATCTCAGCACATCCGGCCCGATGGGGCCTCTGGGGCCGGCTGCCGGTTCCGGCGGCCCTGTCCGCCTCGACGGACCGTGGACCCACCGTGACGTGGCGGCCAATGGCGCGCGTTTCCACATCGCCGAGCTCGGCGACGGGCCGCTGGTGCTGCTGCTGCACGGTTTCCCGCAGTTCTGGTGGACCTGGCGCCATCAGCTGACCGCCTTGGCCGACGCCGGGTACCGGGCGGTCGCGATGGACCTCCGCGGGGTCGGCGGAAGCGACCGTACGCCGCGGGGCTACGACCCCGCGAACCTGGCGCTCGACGTCACCGGGGTCATCCGCTCGCTCGGCGAGCCTGACGCGGCTCTCGTGGGGCATGACATGGGGGGCTATCTCGCCTGGACCGCCGCGGTGATGCGGCCCAAGCTGGTCCGGCGGCTCGTGGTGTCGTCCATGCCGCATCCGCGTCGCTGGCGCTCCTCGATGCTCTCGGACCTCGCGCAGTCCCGGGCCGGCTCGCACATCTGGGGCTTCCAGCGGCCGTGGGTTCCCGAGCGTCAGCTCGTGGCGGACGAAGCGGCCCTGGTGGGCCGTCTGATCCGCGACTGGTCGGGCCCGCGCACCTCTGACTTCCCCGATGACCGGACCATGGACGTCTACCGGCGCGCGATGTGCATCCCGTCGACGGCGCACTGCTCGATCGAACCGTACCGCTGGATGGTGCGTTCCCTGGCTCGTCCGGACGGCGTCCAGTTCAACCGGCGGATGAAGCGCCCGGTACGCGTGCCGACGCTGCACCTTCACGGCTCACTCGACCCGGCGATCCGCACCCGTAGTTCCGCAGGGTCCGGTGAGTACGTCGAGGCGCCTTACAGGTGGCGACTTTTCGACGGTCTGGGGCACTTCCCCCACGAGGAGGATCCGGTCGGCTTCTCGGCCGAACTCATCAACTGGCTCAAGGACCCCGAGCCCGATCGGTAGGCGGCGGGCACAGGTGTCCGACGAACAGCCAATTGCCTTCCGCATAAGCCAATTGGCTGACTCGCGCACGATTACGGACCTTGGGTCAGGGGCAGACGTCGGGGTATGGGCTGGACGCGCGACTTCAATGACGCAGCACGCAATGACACAGCACGCAATCGCCGCTCGACCGCTCCCGCCGGTCAGGGCAGTCACGAGGGGGACGGCTCACGGAGCCGGGTGCGCGAGGTGAGCGATTTCCATGATCTTCGACTGGGCATTCCGCGCATCCTCCACCGCCGGGCCCGCTGGGTCTCGGCGCGGCTGCGCCATCCCCGTGGATGACCCGGAGATCGCCGGAGAACACGCCACGCGCCGGGTTTCCGGGGGCCGTTGAGCCACAGGGCCCGCACGTGGCCCCGTAGGGCGGCAACCTGTACTCACGGCCTGCGCCGCGCCCGGCCGCCGAGCCGGGCGCAGGATCTCAGAGCGCGCAGCCCTCGCTGTCGACCTCCTGGGCCGTGGACTTGCCGAGCTCGATGTCCTCGCGGATCTCGTCGGCCGTCAGCGCGTAACCCGTGTCCGGGTCGTCGAGCGACTTGGCGAACACCACTCCGTACACCTTGCCGTCCGGAGTGAGCAGCGGACCACCGGAGTTGCCCTGGCGGACGGTCGCGAACAGCGAGTACACGTCGCGGCGCACGGTGCCCCGGTGGTAGATGTCCGGGCCGTTGGCGTCGATACGGCCCCGGATGCGGGCGGGGCGTACGTCGTAGGCGCCGTTCTCCGGGAAGCCCGCGACGATGGCACCGTCACCGGTCCCCGCGTCCTGGTCGGCGTCCATGAAGCGCAGCGGCCGGGCGTCCAGGTCCGGGACGTCCAGTACCGCGATGTCGCGCTGCCAGTCGTAGAGGACCACCTTGGCGTCGTAGAGCCGCCCCTCGCCCCCGATCTGGACCGTCGGTTCGTCGACGCCGCCGACCACATGGGCGTTGGTCATCACGCGACGGTCGGAGAAGACGAATCCCGTGCCTTCGAGGACCTTGCCGCAACCGGGCGCCATGCCGACGACCTTGACGATGGACTTCTTGGCACGGGTGGCGACGGGGCTTCCGGCCAGCGCGGGGTCCGGAGGTTCGACCTCGGTGATGGGCTCGTTGGCGAAGGGGCTGAAGACCTGCGGGAAGCCGTTCTGCGCGAGGACAGAGGAGAAGTCCGTGAACCAGTTGGAGGCCTGATCGGGCATCACCCGGGAGACCCCGAGCAGGACCGAGGAGCTACGGACCTCCTTGCCTAGCGTCGGCAGTGACGTGCCGGCCAGCGCGGACCCGATCAGCCAGGCGACCAGGAGCATGGCCACCACGTTGACCAGCGAGCCGCCGGTGGCGTCCAGAGCACGTGCGGGTGACCACGTGATGTACCGGCGCAGTCTGTTGCCGAGGTGGGTGGTGAACGCCTGCCCCACGGAGGCGCACACGATCACGATCACGACCGCGACGATGGCGGCGGTCGAGGAGACTTCCGATCCGTCGGTCGCCCGGTCCCAGATGGTCGGCAGCAGGTAGACGGCCACGAGGCCGCCGCCCAGGAAGCCGATCACGGACAGGATGCCGACGACGAAACCCTGGCGGTAACCGATCACCGCGAACCACACGGCGCCCACGAGCAGCAGGATGTCCAGCACGTTCACCGTCTATAGCCTCGCAGATTCGTCACCTGGCCCGTCCGGTTCGACGGGGTCCGGGCGAGGCCCGGAACAGCGCAGCACGGGAGTCAGCCTGTCATGCGCGCCAGTCGAGCGGCACCTGTCTGGCCCTGTCCCAGGGGCGTTCCCACCCCGCGTAGTGCAAAATCCTGTCGATCACACCGGCGGTGAATCCCCACACCAGTGCGGATTCGACCAGAAATGCGGGCCCTTGGTGGCCGCTCGGGTGGACGGCTGTAGCGCGGTTGGCGGGATCCGTGAGATCCGCCACGGGGGCGGTGAAGACTCTGGCGGTCTCGGCCGGATCGACGACACCCACCGGACTCGGCGTCCTCCACCAGCCCAGCACGGGCGTGACGACGAAACCGCTCACCGGGATGTAGAGCCGGGGCAGCACCCCGAAGAGCTGGACACCGGCCGGATCGAGACCGGTTTCCTCCTCGGCCTCCCGCAACGCGGCCCTGAGCGGCCCGGTGGTCGTGTGGTCGCCGTCCTCGGGATCGAGGGAGCCCCCGGGGAACGACGGCTGCCCCGGGTGGGAACGCAGGGAGCCGGACCGCTCCATCAGGAGCAGCTCGGGGCCGCGCTCGCCCTCCCCGAAGAGCACCAGGACGGCGGACTGTCGCCCCGCACCGTTCTCCGGCGGCAGGAAGCGGCTGAGCTGCCGTGCCTGAACGGTCCGCGCCGCTCGGTCCACGGGCTCCAGCCAGGCGGGCAGGCCGTCGGCGGAGACGGTGAGCGCGCTGTCGTGGGTTGCGCCCGTCCCGGTGTCGGCCGCGTCGGCCGCGGCCCGTGTGCTCTGTGCGTGCGTCATGGGCACCCCCGTCGTTCCAACGCCTGTCGTCGGCCATTTCGTTCCGCCCGGCCCCGGGCCGCGAGCAGGGGCGGTACCGCTCGCCCCCCGGCCGCGCCGGACACCGGCGACGTCACGGCCCCCGACGCGGTGAACGACGCCGTACGACGGCCACTCACCCGGCTCCGAGCGGCGGGGCGGGGCTGCCCGGGTAGTCCGGGGGTGGGCTCAGGCGCTGGCCGGGGTGGCCGCCCATCTCGTACTTCAGGAGCTTCTTCGCCTTCTCGGGATCCGTCTCGCCCTCCCCGTAGGAGGGACAGAGGGCGGCGATCGGGCAGGCGCCGCAGGCGGGCTTGCGGGAATGGCAGATGCGGCGGCCGTGGAAGACCACGCGGTGCGAGAGCATCGTCCACTCGCTCTTCGGGAAGATCGCGGCGATCTCCGCCTCGACCTTCTCCGGATCCTCCTGCTCGGTCCACTTCCAGCGGCGGACCAGCCGCCCGAAGTGGGTGTCCACCGTGATGCCGGGCACCCCGAACGCGTTGCCGAGGACGACGTTGGCCGTCTTGCGTCCGACGCCGGGCAGTTTCACGAGATCCGCGAGCCGACCGGGGACCTCACCGCCGAAGTCGTCCCTCAGGGCGGCGGACAGCCCCATCAGGGACCGCGCCTTGGCCCGGAAGAAGCCGGTCGGCCGGATGATCTCCTCCAGCCTCTCGGGTACGGCGGCGGCCATGTCCTCCGGCGTCGGGTAGGCGGCGAACAGCGCCGGAGTGGTCTGGTTGACCCTCAGGTCGGTGGTCTGGGCCGAGAGGACCGTGGCCACCAGAAGCTCGAAGGGATTACGGAAATCCAGCTCGGGGTGGGCATACGGATAGACCTCGGCGAGCTCGCGGTTTATCCGGCGGGCCCGGCGGACCATGGCGAGATGCGATTCCGGCTTCGCGGGCTTGACCGACACTGCTCCCGTCGGACGATTGGCGGCTTTTTTCTTACTTCGTGCGACCTGTTCGCCCACAGCGGAATTCCTGTCTCCCGACACCCCATCAGCCCCCTCGGCCTGCGCTCTCACCGGCGTTCCGGACACTCGCCCAGCCTAGAGCCATGGACTGACATCCGCCCCGGTCACCGCGCATCCACGCCCGATCGGCCCCCTGCCGTAGGGTCCGGCACGCCCGTGCGTCAAACTGGTTTGTGATCGATCGCACGGTTTTACCGTCCGGCATCATGGAAACCACGCTTCCCTGAACAGGCCGACAAGGAGAGAACTCGTGGACGACGTTCTGCGGCGCGCCCCGCTTTTCGCGGCGCTCGATGACGAGCAGGCCGCGGAGCTCCGCGCCTCGATGAGTGAGGTGACCCTCGCGCGCGGCGACGCGCTGTTCCACGAGGGCGACCCGGGCGACCGCCTGTACGTGGTCACCGAGGGCAAGGTGAAGCTCCACCGCACCTCGCCCGACGGGCGGGAGAACATGCTGGCCGTCCTCGGCCCCGGCGAGCTGATCGGGGAACTGTCGCTCTTCGACCCGGGACCGCGCACCGCGACCGCGAGCGCGCTCACCGAGGTCAAGCTCCTCGGTCTCGGGCACGGAGACCTGCAGCCCTGGCTGAACGCGCGCCCCGAGGTGGCCACCGCGCTGCTGCGCGCCGTCGCCCGCCGCCTGCGCAAGACCAACGACCAGATGTCCGACCTGGTCTTCTCCGATGTGCCGGGCCGTGTCGCCCGGGCGCTCCTCGACCTGTCGCGCCGCTTCGGTGTGCAGTCGGAGGAGGGCATCCACGTGGTGCACGACCTGACCCAGGAAGAGCTGGCCCAGCTTGTCGGTGCTTCCCGCGAAACGGTCAACAAGGCACTCGCGGACTTCGCGGGCCGCGGCTGGCTGCGCCTCGAGGCGCGCGCCGTGATCCTGCTGGACGTGGAGCGGCTGGCCAAGCGGTCCCGCTGACGCCCCGGCCACGTACGCGGCAGCGGAGAAGGCTTCACCTTCCGGTGGGGCCTTCTCCGTACCCGCAGCAGGAGCGGCCCAGGTCAGATAAGGCCGTGTTCGGTCAGGTACTCCAGCTGGGCCCGCACCGACAGCTCCGCGGCCGGCCACAGGGAGCGGTCCACGTCCGCGTACACCGCCGCCACCACACCGGCGGGCGTCCGGTGTCCCGTCTCCACCGCCGTCTCGACCTGGGCCAGACGGTGGGCGCGATGGGCCAGGTAGAACTCGACGGCGCCCTGTGCGTCCTCCAGCACCGGCCCGTGCCCGGGGAGCACCGTGTGCACCCCGTCGTCGACCGTCAGCGAGCGCAGCCGCCGCAGGGTGTCGAGGTAGTCGCCGAGCCTGCCGTCCGGGTGGGCGACGAGGGTGGTGCCACGCCCGAGGATCGTGTCGCCCGTCAGTACGGCCCGGTCTGCGGGCAGATGGAAGGACAGCGAGTCCGCCGTGTGCCCCGGGGTGGGGACGACACGGAGCTCGAGCCCTCCTGTGGTGATCACGTCGCCCGCCGTGAGCCCCTCGTCGCCCAGGCACAGCGCCATGTCCAGGGCGAGCACCTTCGTCCGCGTGAGCTCCGCGAACCGGGCGGCGCCCTCCGCGTGGTCCGGGTGTCCGTGTGTGAGGAGGGTGAGGCCGACGCGCCTGCCCGTCCTCTCCACCGTGTCGACGACGGCCCGCAGATGTACGTCGTCGAGCGGCCCCGGATCGATCACGACCGCGAGGTCGGAGTCCGGTTCCGCCACGATCCAGGTGTTCGTGCCGTCCAGGGTCATCGCCGAGGCGTTGGGCGCCAGCACGTTGAACGTGCGGGTGGTGGCGGGCCCGGAGAGCACACCGCCGCGGGGCTGTCCGGGCAGTGCGGCCGCGTCGCTCACGAGAGGGTCCCGTCCGTGCCGTCGTCGGCGGAAGGGGACTCAGCCGTGGGAATGTGCTTGGTGAACTCGTCATGCCCCGGCCAGCTCAGCACCAGCTCGTCACCCTCCATACGGGCCTCTGCCAGCACAGGGGCCAGGTCCTGGGAATCCGCCGCCGCCAGCGCCTCCGCGGCCGTCCCGTACGGCCTCAGCGCCCGCAGAGTGGCCACAGTGGGCGGCATCATCAGGAGTTCGCCCTTGTCGTAGCCGTCCGCGGCCTCACCGGGACGGATCCACACCGTCCTGTCGGCCTCGGTGGAGGCGTTCCGGGTGCGCTGGCCCTCGGGGAGCGCGGCCACGAAGAACCAGGTGTCGTAGCGTCGCGGTTCGAAGGCCGGGGTGATCCAGCGCGCCCACGCGGCCAGCAGGTCGGAGCGCAGCACCAGGCCCCGGCGGTCCAGGAACGCGGCGAAGGACAGGTCCCGGGCCACGAGCGCCTCGCGGTCGGCCTCCCAGTCGGCGCCCGTGGTGTCGCTCACGACGGTGTCGGCGGTCGGACCGGCCAGCAGGACGCCCGCCTCCTCGTACGTCTCACGGACCGCGGCACAGACGACGGCCTGCGCCTCGGCGGCCGTGTCCACGCCCAGGCGGCCGGCCCAGGTGTCCAGGGACGGTCCCGACCAGCCCACGAGGTGGTCGTCGTCCCGCGGGTCGACCCCGCCACCCGGATAGGCGTACGCGCCGCCCGCAAATGCCATGGAGGTGCGTCGGCGAAGCATGTGGACGGCGGGACCGGCGGCGCCCTCCCCCGGCACGGCGTCCCGGAGCAGCATCACCGTGGCCGCCCGCCTGGGGGCCACGGCTGTCAGCTCGCCGCTGGCGAGGGCCCGGATCCGGGCGGGCCATTCCGGTGGGTACCACTGACCGTTCGACATGGCCGGAGGCTATCCGGAACCGCGCCGATGTTCGAGGGGCCCGGACATCAGTGTCCGCCCCCTACGCACATGACCCGAAGCGATCGTGCCGGACGCGAGATCCCGCCCGGTCCAGGACCGGGCGGGATCGGGGAGGTGCGCGGGTCAGGCGTCGACGAGCTCGACCTGGACCTCCACCTCGACCGGTGCGTCCAGCGGCAGCACCGCGACGCCCACGGCGCTGCGGGCGTGCACGCCCTTGTCGCCGAGGACGGCGCCCAGCAGCTCGCTCGCACCGTTGATCACCCCGGGCTGCCCGGTGAAGTCGGAGGCCGAGGCGACGAAGCCCACGACCTTCACGACCCGTGCGATCCGGTCCAGATCACCGGCGACCGACTTCACCGCCGCCAGGGCGTTCAGCGCGCAGGTCTTGGCCAGCTCCTTGGCCTCGTCCGGCGTCACCTCGGCGCCGACCTTGCCGGTCACCGCGAGCTTGCCGTCCACCATCGGGAGCTGGCCGGAGGTGTAGACGTACACCCCGGACCGCACGGCCGGCTGGTAGGAGGCCAGCGGCGGTACGACGTCCGGGAGCGCCAGGCCGAGTTCGGCGAGCCTCGCCTCGACGGCGCCCGCCACTACGGCTTCACCCGCTTCAGGTAGGCCACCAGCTGCTCGGGGTTGTTCGGGCCAGGGACGACCTGGACCAGCTCCCAGCCGTCCTCGCCCCAGGTGTCCAGGATCTGCTTGGTCGCGTGCACGAGAAGGGGCACGGTCGCGTATTCCCACTTGGTCATGAGCCGACTGTAATGCCTGGCACACACGGTCCCGTGCGTAGCCTGCCTGCTGACTGGTTAGGCTCGAAGACGTGAGCAGGTTCCAGGTCGTCAGCGGCAAGGGCGGGACCGGTAAGACCACGGTCGCCGCCGCACTCGCGCTCGCCCTCGCGACCGAGGGCAGGCGCACTCTCCTCGTGGAGGTCGAGGGCAGACAGGGCATCGCCCAGCTCTTCGAGTCCGATGCCCTCCCCTACGAGGAACGCAGGATCGCCGTGGCGCCCGGCGGCGGCGAGGTCCACGCCCTGGCGATCGACGCCGAGCGCGCGCTCCTGGACTACCTCCAGATGTTCTACAAGCTGGGCAGTGCGGGCCGGGCGCTGAAGAAACTCGGCGCCATCGACTTCGCCACGACCATCGCCCCGGGCGTCCGGGACGTCCTGCTGACCGGCAAGGCCTGCGAGGCCGTACGCCGCAAGGACAAGCAGGGCGCGTTCGTCTACGACTACGTGATCATGGACGCGCCCCCCACCGGTCGCATCACCCGCTTCCTCAACGTCAACGACGAGGTGGCGGGGCTGGCTCGCATCGGCCCGATACACAATCAGGCACAGGCCGTGATGCGGGTCCTGAAGTCCCCCGAGACCGCGGTCCACCTGGTGACGCTGCTGGAGGAGATGCCGGTCCAGGAGACCGCGGACGGCATCGCCGAGCTGCGGGCCGCCGAACTGCCCGTGGGCCGGGTCGTGGTCAACATGGTCCGGCCCCACCTGCTGGACGAGGACGCGCTGCGTACGGCGTCGGGAGGCCGCCGCAAGGAGATCGCGAAGGCCCTCACCCGGGCCGGCGTGACAGGTTCCGCCGGGCTGGTCCGGCCGCTGGTCGCGCAGGCCGCCGAGCACGCCCAGCGGGTCGGCCTGGAGCGTGAGCAGCGCGCGGTGCTGGCCGGCCTGGGGCTGCCCATGGCCGAGCTCCCGCTGATGGGCGAGGGCGTGAGCCAGTCCGCGCTGTACGAGCTGGCGGAGGAGTTCCGTAAACAGGGAGTCGGCGACGAGACCGCGGACGCGGCGGGGCAGACGCCCCGGGGCGGCAAGCGACGCGGCTCCGGACGAGGGGTGGTGTCATGACGCCGAGCACGGACGGCGCACCGGGGCTGGAGACCGACGCGCTGCTGGACGACCCGGAGATCCGTATCGTCGTGTGCTGCGGATCCGGCGGCGTCGGCAAGACCACGACCGCGGCGGCGCTAGGGGTGCGGGCGGCCGAGCGCGGCCGCAAGGTCGTCGTCCTCACCATCGACCCGGCCCGCCGGCTCGCCCAGTCCATGGGCATCGACCGGCTGGACAACATCCCGCGCCGGGTCGAGGACATCGCGGGCGAGGGCGAACTGCACGCCATGATGCTCGACATGAAGCGCACCTTCGACGAGACCGTCGAGGCGCACACGGATGCCGAGCGGGCGCGCGCGATCCTGGAGAACCCCTTCTACCAGTCGCTTTCGGCCGGGTTCGCGGGCACGCAGGAATACATGGCGATGGAGAAGCTCGGACAGCTGCGGGCCCGCGAAGAGTGGGATCTGATCATCGTCGACACCCCGCCGTCCCGCTCCGCACTGGACTTCCTGGACGCGCCGAAACGTCTCGGCTCCTTCCTGGACGGGAAGTTCATCCGGCTGCTGATCGCGCCGGCGAAGATCGGCGGACGGGCCGGGATGAAATTCCTCAATGTCGGCATGTCGATGATGACGGGCACGCTCGGCAAGCTGCTCGGCGGACAGTTCCTGCGTGACGTACAGACCTTCGTCGCGGCGATGGACTCGATGTTCGGCGGATTCCGTACCCGGGCCGACGCGACGTACAAACTGCTCCAGGCGCCCGGCACGGCGTTCCTCGTGGTGGCGACGCCGGAGCGGGACGCACTGCGGGAGGCCGCGTACTTCGTGGAACGGCTGGCCGCCGAGGAGATGCCGCTGGCCGGCCTGGTCCTCAACCGGGTGCACGGCAGCGAGGCCGCACGGCTCTCCGAGGAGCGGGCGCTGGCAGCCGCAGAAAATCTTGAAGGCGTCGGCATTGTGGATCAGACGGCAGGGAAGGCTGGCCTTGGTGACCCGGCGGACCCGGTGGCCGCCACCTCTCCCGAAGCCCCGGAGTCGCCGCTCCCTCCCGAGCCCAGCAACGGACCCTCCACGCACGAGCCGCCACAGCAGGAACCCCACGAGCACGACCGGACCCCAGGCACCCCAGCACCTCACGGCCGTGGCCGAAAGTCCCCTGACCCGTCCGGGCCACCCACGCACACGGAAGCAGACAGGCACGGCACGAACGCCACGGACGCCGTGTCCGTCGAGCAGTTGACCGCAGGTCTGCTGCGACTGCACGCCGAGCGGATGCAGGTGGTGGCACGCGAGCAGCACACCCGCGACAGCTTCACCACGCTCCACCCCGAGGTCCTGGTGACCGAGGTGGCCGCACTCCCCGGTGACGTGCACGACCTGGCGGGCCTCAGGGCCGTGGGAGAACTGCTCGCGACCGGTTCCGCTTCCGCCCCGGCCGGAGCTTCGTAGCGACCCTCCCGGCGCCCCGGGCGGCCCGTGCGGCTACCCCACGGCGGCGAACGTCTCGTGCAGTTCGTCGTCGTGCAGTCCGTCGTCGTCCAGACCCACCGCTGCCGGCAGCATGCCTGTGGACCGCTCGTACTCACTGCGTGCGGTCTCCAGCAGGCGGCGCCAGGACGTGACGGTGGGCCGCCGGCGCAGCAGTGCGCGGCGCTCCCGCTCCGTCATTCCACCCCACACGCCGAATTCGACGCGATGGTCCAGCGCATCGGCCAGGCATTCGGTCCGCACCGGGCAACCGGTGCACACCGCCTTGGCCCTGTTCTGCGCTGCCCCTTGTACGAACAATTCATCCGGATCGGTAGTGCGGCAGGCTGCCTGCGCACTCCAGTCGGTTACCCAGCCCATCCCGGCGCCGTCCTCTCCCGAATCGAGGCTCCCCCACGGCGACAGCGGCATATTCACCGTTGCCAGTTGAGGACGTTACGGAAGGTGGCGACAGCACAACACCCCCTTCGGGCCCAATCTTGAATGGCCCGAACGGACTATGCGTACGCGGCAGATCACCCAGAGGAGTGACGGGAGGACATGCGGGACCATCCCGACTGAATCGGGACAGAAACCCCAAGCCGCAACGGACATTCAGCTACACACGAGGCGAATTCGGGAGCGCCTCGGCAGGTGGCCGAATTGCGTTGAGGACTGTGCAGGGGGGTTGTTGCACATTCGGACTGCTGTGACAGTTGAGAGCAGCTTAGGCCAACGCCTGTACGCATGTCCGGCGAATGAGAACGTAGGCTGCCCCCATGCCAAAGAAGCGCTCAGGCGGGGGTCTCACGACGACCCAGCAGGCCGCCAAGTTCCTCGGTGTCGCCGCACTCTCCGGAGCTGTGCTGGCCGGCATCGCACTGCCGGCCGCCGGCGCACTGGGGCTCGCAGCCAAGGGAACGGTCGAGGGATTCGACGAGATCCCCTCGAACCTCAAGACCCCGCCGCTGAGCCAGCGGATCAAGATCCTCGACAACGAGGGCGGGCTGATCGCGACGGACTACTCGCGCGACCGGACCGTCGTCCCGCTCAAGAACATCTCGCCGTACATGCAGGACGCGATCGTCGCGATCGAGGACTCACGCTTCTACGAGCACGGTGCGGTGGACCTCAAGGGCATCCTGCGCGCGATGAACCGCAACGTGCAGGAGGGCGGCGCCTCTCAGGGCGCCTCCACGCTCACCCAGCAGTACGTGAAGAACGTTTTCGTGGAGGAGGCGGGCGACGACCCGGACAAGGTCGCCGAGGCCACCCAGCAGACCCTGGGCCGCAAGGTCCGTGAGCTGAAGTACGCGATCCAGGTCGAGGAAGAGCTCGGCAAGAAGAAGATCCTGGAGAACTACCTCAACATCACGTTCTTCGGGCAGCAGGCCTACGGCGTCGAGGCGGCCTCGCAGCGCTACTTCTCCAAGCAGGCCAAGGACCTGAAACTGGAGGAGGCGGCAATGCTGGCCGGCCTCGTCCAGTCGCCGACCCGCTACGACCCGGTCAACGACGCGGAGGAGGCGACCAAGCGCCGCAACATCGTGCTCCAGCGCATGGCGGCCGTCGGCAGCATCTCGCAGGACGAGGCCGACAAAGCCGTCGCGGCCCCCCTCCAGCTGAAGGTCAGCAAGCCGAACAGCGGTTGCATCACGGCCGTCAGCGGCGCCGGATTCTTCTGCGACTACGTGCGCAAGACCGTCCTGACCGACCCGTCCTTCGGAAAGACCCCGGAGGAGCGCTCGAAGCTCTGGGCCCTCGGCGGCCTGACCGTCAGGACCACCCTCTCGCCGCGCGCGCAGAAGGCTGCCGACGAGGCCGCGACCTCGAAGGTCAACAAGGACGACAAGGTCGCCGCCTCAGTGGTGCAGGTCGAGCCCGGTACCGGGAAGATCCTTTCGATGGGCCAGTCCAGGCCCTACGGCCTCGACCAGAATAAGAACGAGACGGTTCTGAACCTCGCCGCCAGCAACAAGATGGGCGGCAGCACCTACGGCTTCCAGGTCGGCTCGACCTTCAAGCCGATCACCGCCGCCGCGGCACTGGAGAAGGGCATCAACCCGGCGCAGAGCTACAGCTCCGACTGGAAGATCTCGGTGCCGATGAACTCCTACCGGAACTGTGCGGGATCGCCTGTCGGAAGCGGGAACTGGGATCTCCAGAACGAGATGGAGTCCGAGAAGGGCGCCTTCGACATGACGAGCGCGCTCGGCAAGTCGATCAACACCTACTTCGCCAAACTGGAACAGCAGGCCGGACTGTGCGAGACGGTCACCATGGCGAAGAAGCTCGGCTACGAGCGCGGTGACGGCAAGCCCCTCTCGGACAGCCACCCGTCGATCACCCTGGGCGGCACGGAGAGCACCCCGCTCGGCATGGCCGCCGCGTACGCGGCGTTCGCCAACCGCGGCACGTTCTGCACGCCGATCGCCATCGAGGCCATCACGGACGCGAACGGGAAGAAGATCGGCGTGCCCAAGTCCTCGTGCTCGCGGGCGATGAGCGAGAAGACGGCCGACACCATCAACCAGATGCTCAAGGGCGTCGTCGAGGACGGAACCGGCACCCAGGCCGGCTTGACGGACCGCGACAACGCGGGCAAGACCGGTACCACCAATGACCGCGTGGACGCCTGGTTCGTCGGCTACACCCCGAACCTGTCCACGGCCGTGTGGGTGGGTGCGGACGTGGGCAAGAAGGTGCCGATGTACAACATCACCATCGGCGGCCAGTACTACGACAAGGTCTGTGGTGGCTGCCTTCCCGGTCCCATCTGGAAGACAGCGATGACCGGTGCGCTGAACGCCTCGGAGACCCCGTCCTTCAACCCGATCTCGGTGCCGCGCGCCAAGGAGAAGGAGAAGGACAAGGGCAAGGGCCGCGGTGGGAACACGGGCGGCGGGAACGCCAACGACAAGCCCGGTGGCGACCCCATCGGCGGTATCACCCTGCCGCCCGGCTTCATCGGCGGGAACGACGGCGGGCGCGGTGGCGGGAACGGTCGCTGACCGTCCGGGTCACCCGATGACGTCGTGAAGTGAAGGAGGGGAGCCCCCGGCCGGGGGCTCCCCTCCTTCACGCATCGGCATCAGCCCGCGAGCAGCTTCTTCACCGTGGCGGCGACCCGGCCGCCCTCGGCGAGCCCTGCCACCTTCGGGTTGACGATCTTCATGACGGCGCCCATCGCACGCGGTCCCTCGGCGCCGGCGGCCTTCGCCTCCTCGACGGCCTGCGCGACGATCGCGTTCAGCTCGTCGTCGGAGAGCTGCTTGGGCAGGTACGCGTCGAGCAGCTCGCCCTCGGCCCTCTCCCGCTCGGCCTGCTCCGTCCGACCGCCCTGCGCGAAGGCCTCGGCCGCCTCGCGGCGCTTCTTCGCCTCCTTGGCGATCACCTTCTGCACCTCGTCGTCGGAGAGCTCGCGCGACGTCTTGCCGCTGACCTCCTCCTTGGTGATCGCGGTCAGGGTGAGCCGGAGGGTGGACGAGGTGAGCTCGTCACGCGCCTTCATGGCCGTGGTGAGGTCTTCCTTGAGCTTGGACTTGAGCGTGGTCATGCGGCGATTGTGACAGGTACGGGGCACCCGCCGCCCGCCTGTTTTCGTCCCACCGCATCGTTTCTGCGACGATGGGCCCATGCGCGCACGCTACGGAGTACCCCTGAAAGTCACGGCAGTCGGCGCAGCGGTCGGTGCCGCCGGTCTCGTGTACGCGGCCGGATTCGAGGCACGCTCCTTCCGCCTCCGCCGGATCGCGATTCCCGTACTCCCGCAGGGGGCACGCCCATTGCGCGTACTCCAGGTCTCCGACGTCCACATGGTGAGCGGCCAGCGCAAGAAGCGCGCCTGGCTGCAGTCGCTGGCGGGTCTGCGCCCGGACTTCGTGGTGAACACCGGCGACAACCTCTCCGACCCGGAGGCGGTGCCCGAGCTGCTCGACGCGCTCGGCCCGCTGATGGAGTTCCCCGGGGTCTACGTCTTCGGTTCCAACGACTACTACGGACCGAAGCTCCGCAATCCGGTCCGCTATCTCCTCGAGAAGACGCAGGGCAAGCACGGGCTCAACGGGAACGCGCCGGCGGTCGACGTCGTCCACAACCCCTGGGAGCCGATGCGGGACGCCTTCGACGAAGCCGGCTGGCTGAACCTCTCCAACACCAGGGGCCGGATCAAGGCCGACGGGCTGGAGATCGCCTTCACCGGCCTGGACGACCCCCACATCAAGCGGGACCGTTACGCCGAGGTGGCCGGTGGCCCCGAGGCTGGCGCGGACCTCTCGATCGGCGTGGTCCACGCCCCGTACCTGCGCTCCCTGGACGCCTTCACGGCGGACGGTTACCCCCTGATCCTGGCCGGTCACACCCACGGCGGGCAGCTCTGCATCCCCTTCTACGGCGCACTCGTCACCAACTGCGACCTGGACACGGACCGCGTGAAGGGCCTCTCCGACCACACGGTCGGCGAGCGGCGCGCCTACCTCCACGTCTCGGCGGGCTGCGGCACTAACCGCTACACCCCGGTCCGCTTCGCCTGCCCGCCCGAGGCGACCCTGCTGACACTGACGCCCCGCGACTGAGACATCCGCCCGGGCACAAAAACCGGATTTCGCCTCCGGGCGCCAGTGGGCTAAAGTAATCGATGTCGCCGGGACACTCGGTGGACATCGGGGTGTAGCGCAGCTTGGCAGCGCGCTTCGTTCGGGACGAAGAGGTCGTGGGTTCAAATCCCGCCACCCCGACAGCTGAAACACCAGGTCAGGGGCCTGATCCACTTAGTGGATCAGGCCCCTGAGTGGTTTCCGGGGGCGTCTTGGGAGCCGTTTGGGAGCCGAGTCCGCGAGGCGGCTCCCAAACGGCTCCCTGCTGGGCCGCTGGAGGCCAACCGCGGAGCCCTACTCCGATCGGACACGTCCTTCGACTTATGCCGCAGGGCGGGTGAGGGGCAGAGCGGCCCACCTCTTGATGGTTACCAAGCAGTAGCGTCGATTCCGCCCTCCGGGCTGACCGACGAAGGGCTGCGGCTCTCTCCGACAAACCAGGGCGCCCTACCTGGCCCTGTGGTGACCACTGGCAGGGCCGCGCGGCTGCTGCGGTATTCACCGCGCTCAGTTGTCCGGCTGCTCCTCGAAGTCGGACGGGGTAGGCGTCGGCAGAGCATCCTCCTCCCGGAGCAACTCCATCACGCCGATCGCGTCATCATCCTGCGCAAGGCCGGCGTCGCCGTAGTTCGGACCATCGGTCAGGTCGCCGTCTGACTTCTCGATCAACAAGCGCTCGCGATACGCGTCGCGCGCCGAAACAGCGATCCGATCAATGAGCATGTAGCTCAGCCCTGCGCCGACAGCCATGCCCGCGATGGGCACGAACTGCCCGAGCTTCCTCTTCGGCAGCTGCTGCGAGAACTTCGCCGCGAAGGTCTGGGCGATCTTGGTGAGGACCTTCTCGTTCAACTTGGCCCAAGGAGCATTCCTGACAAGCAACTGGGTGAGTTGCGACAGTTCGGCGTAGGCGGCCGTCTTCGCCGATGTACCCGTGGACATTCCTAGAGCAATCACGGACATCACGAAGAGTTCCTCTTCGGGATCGTTCGGGTGGTAGCCGTAGTAGAGAGCTGTGGCGGCGACCGTTCGAGTGGCAAGGCTGAGCATCATCGCAGTGTCGGCAACCATCGCCCCGGCTACGGTTCCGATTCCAGGTGCGGCGCCCGCGCCCGCGCCCGCGATTGTTCCGGCGCTGGCGAGCACCTCTCCCCCTGTCACGACTGCCGCCGACCCAAGCCCTGTAGCCGCTGCGGAGAGGGCGTGGCCGTACCGAACCAAGTTGTGTCTTGCGACTTCGTCGAGGACCCGCAAATCGAGCTCACGAATCTCGTCCAACCCGGCGATGTCGTGTCCGGCACGTCGATACTGCCCAACGACACGCTTCTCGCTCACTGTCCGGCTCGCGGTGCCTCCCACGGCCTTGCCGAGCCCCTTTGCGGCTCCGCCGTAGGCGGCAGCCACTTTGTCGGCGCCCGGGGCGCTCCTAGCCTTCTCTCCCAGCGAAGCGAGGCGTTCCCGGGCCTGCGGCGGGAGGAAGATCCTCGCCCGCTTGCTGAGAGCAGCTGCCTTTCGCTCCTGGAGCCGGTCCCACTCGCGTAGTTCGTAAGCAGAGAGAGTCATGTCGTCGCCTCGGTATCAGAGTGCTTGGGAGCAGTCCCGGGTGAACGCGGCCATGAGTCTGCGCCGCTGGACGAGGAAATCTTGTAGCTTCCCTCCGTGGCCTCGGCCAGATTCGCCGGGTCTTTGCGGTGAGAGGTGCAACCCCCGGACTGGAAGCGCTAGTTAGCGCCGACGAGCCTTCTGGGGAGGAACATCATGAAGCAGAATACGCGTCCGGCGAGGTCCGTGGAGGGTGCGAGGGACATCCTTAGGCTGTGGGTCGGCGAGGGTGGTGAAGGCACCAAGTACTGGCAGCAGGCCCTACTCGAAACTCAAAGACCGGGGGCCCGCGCTGCTCACCCGTCCTCCGGGGGGCCTGCAAACTCGCCCTACTCTCAACGCCAGTTGGGCGCGAGGGTTGCCCGTAGTTCACATTCACTCGCCGACAGGCTGGAAGAACAGCGCCACGGTCAGTCCGGAAGGCGAGGTGTGCCTGCGTGCGGCGCGAATGACGCCTCCTCCCTTGTGGCGTTGCTATCGTCAGCGCCACTGGCGAGCCCGAGTCCTTCCGGATGGCCCTGTGGATTCCGTGCGGCCGGTGCCGTCATACAGATCGGCCCTCCTGGCGAGCCCGGCCATCCATGAGAGGACTGCAGTGAGCAGCCAAATACCCCCGATGCCTGAACGACTTCCAGGTCCCAGCAAGGACGTCAGGAACCCGTGGAAGACGGCCACGTTCTGCCTGGCCGGCGCGCTGACGGTGACTGCTGCCGCCCTCGTCTATACCGCTACCGAAGGCCGAGGAGGTACTCCCCACGCCTCAGCCGACCCATCGCCCTCGATCTGGCAGGACGACCGCCCCCGCGCTGACACCACACCCGTCGCGACGACATCCCCCGCCCCGAGTCGACCGGCCGACTTCAAGATCGGTGACGAGGCCCGCAACGGCGGCGCCGTCGTCACGGTCGCCAAGGTCCGGGAGACCGAGTCGATCAACGTGGCCGGCGCGGTGAAGAAGGCAGGAGGCGGCGCCAAGTACGTGATCCTGGAGACCGTGGTGTTCAACGACACCAAGGCCAGCATGGACCTCACCTGTTCGCTGCCCATCGTGAACAACCTGCTCGACGAGCAAGACCGGCGCTACGACACCATCGATGACCTGTACGAAGTCGCGGGCAATCCCGAGTGCAACGAACAGCTCCAGCCGGGCTTCAAGGATGAAATGCTATTCGTCTACCGGGTCCCGGAGGACGCGAAAATCATCGCCTGGGAGTTCTCCGAGTACGACCTCACCTCTGAGCGGGAGCCATCGGCCATCGAACTAGACAGTGCTTGAGGCTTCAGGGGCTGGGACGACATGCCCAACTGGCGATTGTCCCCTGCTCCGGCCCCGGCTGGGCCGGGGCATCCCTGCCGTGCGAGCGCGGCCGTTCCCCCACCACATGAGCGATTGCGGTAGTCGCGGCGTCACTGTACGTTTCCGCGTACAGATCGGTTTGGCTCGGAGGGGGCGGGATGCCTGGGTACGGCCGCGCAGACAACGAGTGGGACATGTTGGTGGAGGCCGGGCGGGGATTCCTCGTCGAACGCGCGAAACTTGGCAAGCTCACCTCATACACAGAGCTCAGCGTCACTCTGGCCAGGCGAACCGGCTGCCGTGCATTCGACTTCGAGCGTGCTGATGAGCGGGCGGCCATGGGGCATCTGCTGGGACGGATCGTGGGCCAGGATCGGGAGATCGCACCCTCCGACCCTCCTGTCATGCTCTCGGCACTGGTGAATTACCTGGGTGCCAACGACGCTGGACCCGGTTTCTATCAGTTGGCCAAGGACCTGCAGCTTCTGCCCATGAGTGCCTCCTCGGACGAGAAGTTCGAGTTCTGGATCAAGCAGGTGAAACGGCTCTACGAACGCCATGGGGCCAGTCCGGCCGTGGCCTGAGCATGGGCCATTGCAGCACATGCGCAGCACAGCACCCAAGGTCGGCCGCAGGCCCAACTGCTTCCGGCGGAAGAGGACGGCGCCGACCCGTCGGTCAGGGCTGGCGCCGGTTCACTTCGGCTTCGAGCGACTGCCCGGCTTCGGAAACGTGCCGTAGGCCGAGTTCAACGAGGGCAACCATCGGATCGGTTCGGCAACTCGGCGCCCCATGAACCGTACGGGCGCCTCCGCGCCCGTACCGCCCGATGAAGCCGGGATCGGTACGAGCACATTAGAGGCCCGTCAGACGTCGGCTCCGCCGAAGCGCGCACGATAGGACTCCAGGTCCTCCTCCGAGATCTTCGCGAAGAGCACCGGCGGCACGGTGAAGGCTGTACCGGCCGGGACAGCGTCCAGGGACTTGGCCTGCTCGGCGGTCACCCAGGTCGCGGTGTCGCTATCCAGGGCGAAGGCACCGCGCATGGCGGCGGCCGAGGCCGGGATGAACGGCTCGGAGACGATCGCGTAGAGGTGGATGAGGTTCATCGCCGTACGCAGGGTCAGGGCCGCACCCTCCGGGTCGGTCTTGATCTCCAGCCAGGGGGCCTTCTCCTCCAGGTAGGAGTTACCTGCCGACCACAGGGCCCGCAACGCCGCCCCAGCCTTGCGGTACTGGAGAGCCTCCATGTGCTCCTCGTACTCAGCCAGCAGCCGCGCGATCTCCTCGCCCAGCCGTGCCTCCGCCTCGCCGGCCGCATTGCCCGCAGGGACGTCGTCCCCGAAGCGCTTGCGGGAGAAGGACAGCACCCGGTTGACGAAGTTGCCCAGAGTGTCGGCCAGGTCCTTGTTGACCGTGGCGGCGAAGTGCTCCCAGGTGAATGAGGAGTCGTCGGACTCGGGGGCGTTGGCGATCAGGAAGTAGCGCCAGTAGTCAGCCGGCAGCATCTCCAGCGCGGCGTCGGTGAAGACGCCCCGCTTCTGGGAGGTGGAGAACTTGCCGCCGTAGTACGTGAGCCAGTTGAAGCCCTTGACGACGTCGACCTTCTTCCACGGCTCGCGGACACCGAGCTCCGTGGCCGGGAACATCACCGTGTGGAACGGGACGTTGTCCTTGGCCATGAACTGGGTGTAGCGCACGGTGTCGTCAGCCTCGTACCACCACGACTTCCAGTCGCGGGTCTCGCCATCCGGGCCGGCGTCCGACCACTCCTTCGTCGCACCGATGTACTCGATCGGGGCGTCGAACCAGACGTAGAAGACCTTGCCCTCGGCCGCGAGCTCCGGCCAGGTGTCGGACGGAACCGGGACGCCCCAGTCCAGGTCACGGGTAATCGCCCGATCGTGCAGGCCCTCGGTGAGCCACTTGCGGGCGATGGAGGAGGACAGCTGCGGCCACTGCTCCTCGTGCCGCGCGACCCACGCCTCAACCTCGTGCTGAAGCTTGGACTGGAGCAGGAACAGGTGCTTGGTCTCGCGGACCTCCAGCTCCGTGGAGCCGCTGATCGCCGAACGGGGGTTCAGCAGGTCGGTCGGGTCGAGGACGCGGGTGCAGTTCTCGCACTGGTCGCCGCGGGCCTTGTCGTAGCCGCAGTGCGGGCAGGTGCCCTCGACGTACCGGTCCGGCAGAAAGCGGCCGTCGACCGGCGAGTACACCTGGCGGATCGCACGTTCCTCGATGAAGCCGTTCTTGTGCAGCTGGCGCGCGAAGTGCTGCGTGATCTCGACGTTCTGCTGAGAAGAGCTGCGTCCGAAGTAGTCGAAGGCCAGCTGGAAGCCGTCGTACACGGCCTTCTGCGCGTCGTGGGCCTGCGCGCAGAACTCCGCCACCGACAGTCCGGCCGCCTTGGCCGCCAGCTCGGCCGGTGTCCCGTGCTCGTCGGTGGCGCAGATGTACAGGACGTCGTGACCGCGCTGGCGGAGGTACCGGGAGTACACATCCGCCGGAAGCATCGACCCGACCATGTTGCCCAGGTGCTTGATCCCGTTGATGTAGGGAAGCGCGCTGGTTACCAGGTGTCGAGCCATCCTTGGATGCTCCATTTCGTACGGCGCCGGTGACAGTGCCACGGCGGGCCCAGGTCGGGAGAGTGCAGCAGGTGCGACCGCTCAGGTCGCTCAACCGTGTCACGCGTAGTGAGGTCGGCTCTGCAAGCCGTCGCAATCGTATGGCACCCGGGTGCTTCCCCGGCGAGCCGTTTTATCCCTCGGCCGGGCACGTACGGAAACGCGCTCGGCCGTCTGAGACAGGCGGCCAAGCGAGTCTCGGACGGCCGAGGCGGTCCTCATATTAGGGCCCGTATGTCCGTGGTTGCGCACCCCTTGTCCTCATGCGAGACCGAAGGGTGATTCATATGATCCGAGAAGCCTCTTCCAGCAAGCCAGGCGCTCCGGACCGGCGCCACCCTGCGAACAGCGAAGTCCGGGTGCCTCTCACCGCCCAGGCTTCGCCTCGGCCTGTGCTACCTGCGTGCACGCAGGAGGTCGTCGAGCACGTGCACGGGCGAGGTAGGGCGCATCGCCAGGCGGGCAGCGAGTGCTGCTTCCCACTGCTCGGTCAGGCCGAGCATGAGGCGCTTACGCATGCCAGGGGTGACGTGGGCATAGCGCGCCGAGACGGAGCCGTCGATGTGCCCCATGCGCTGGTCCATGAGGACCTTCTCGGTGCCGAGGTCCTCCATCACGGTCCTATGGGTGTGGCGCAGTCCGTGAGGGGTGAGGCCCTTGGCAATCGGGAGCCAGCAGGCGTCGGCCCGTTGGCCGGCGCCGCGCCCTCGCGCGGGGACTCCTGGCCACGGTTCGCCGAGAAGCGGCACGGGTCGTGCCTCCTGCGGGGCCTTCTTCGGATACCAGCCCGATACCGCTGGGGTGAACAGCCACGTTGCGAAACCGTTCCTGCGCCAGTGGGCCGCAGGTTCCACCACTGCGCCGCCTCGTACGAACCCGAGGTCCGTGATGGCCTCCTCCACCCGTATTCGCGTCGGCTCGGCGACGCGATCGGGGTGGTTGAGAACGTTGGACACCGTCCCCGTGGAGACTTCGGCACGGCGTGCAACGTCGACGAGTTTCGCACCGTGGTGGCCGCCCGTACGAGCCGTGCCCTGCCCGCGGAAGACGTAGGTCCTACCGTGGCAGGGGCAGGGCGTCGGCTTCGTGCGGGCGACGTGATTGGCGACCAGGGCGGACAGCCAGTCCATCGAGTCGAGGGTGCGATAGCTGTCGTCCTTGGGCGGGCAGCGCACCATCTCGCCCGAGTCCAGTTCGTACAGCTGCCATTCGACACGGACGGAGCCAGGTCGAGCGAACTCGGTCTCCAGGCCGACTATTTCGCCCCAGCGCATGCCCGTGTATCCCTTGAGGACTACGGCGACGAACTCGTCATCTCGGCCTGACAGCAGTGCTGCTCGTTCGGCGATCAACAGGATGCCGAGCGGATCGGTGACGACCTTCTCCGGGCCTCGGTCACGGGAGCGGCCCGCGCGCTTGCCCCGCCCACGCCGCCTGGTCGCCGGGTTCGACGTGATCAGCCCTTCATCGATCGCGTCCTCGTAGATCAGGTGGAACGTCGAGCGCCAGGTCTTGACGCTGGAGGCCGCGTACAGGGCCCTTTCCTTCTTCTCCCACCGGTCGACGTCCGAGCGCAGGATGCCGGCGAGCGCTTGGTCCCCGAAGTCGGGAAGCAGGTGTTCCTCGATGTGGCGCTTGTAGTTCTGCATCGTCGATGCGGCCAGGTCCTGGGTGTCGTACCAGCGGCTCGCGTACTCGCCGAAGGTCTCCTGGCCGAGTGCCGGGTCACGCCAGTCGCCGCGCCGGTACTTGTTCTCGGCCTCGCTCGCGGCGCGCTGAGCCTCGCCCTTGGTGGCGAACTTGATCGCCTTGCCGCCCTCGTCGACGACCGTGAGGTGCTTCCCAGGTGCGGTCTTGTACCGGCCACGCCAGTAGTTCGCACGCTTCTCCGCGAAACCCACGCTCCTCCTCTCCCTTGATACGCGGTCGCGTCAGACGACGATGCTGAACTGGCTCTGCCTGGCGCGGACCGGAGGCCGCGCCCGCAGACGGGTTGTGGGCGCGGCACGCTGCGGCGCGTTCGCCTGCTGGGCATCGGCCTTGACGGCGGTCCGAGCTGGGACGGGCTGGTGTGCCCGTGCGGGCCGTTCCTCGTGGAGGCGGATGATCTCTGCGAGGTGCTCTGCGGTGAAGCGGTACGCGCGGCCGACCCGGGTGAAGGGGATCAGTCGCCGGCGGGCCCTGTCCTTGACCCACCAGGCAGAGCAGCCGAGAACAGCAGCGATGTCCTCGGGACGGTAGAGGCGGGGCGGCGCTACGCCGGTGCCTGGCTGCTCAGCCATGCGAGATCGCCTCCTTCGCGGTACGGAGGCGGAACGTCAACAGGGCAGGGGGAATGGCCTCTCGGCGCAAGGAGGTTCCTTCTCTGGCGCGGCCGTCCGGAGACGGATACGCCGGTCTTGGTGGTTCAGGTACGGGCGAGGTCATGTGCGCAGCGACGGCCGGGTGTTGGCCCACCCGGGGAGCGCTGTTGGGGGGCTCGTTCCGCTAACTCGTCTCGGCGAGCAGGGCGAGCGGGGAGAGGCCGAGAGCAACTGCGATGGCGACGAGGTCGTCGACATCGCAGCGGCGCTGTCTGCGTTCGATACGGGACAGCATCGTGATGGTCATGGGTCGGCCGAGCGCGGTGACCCGTTCGGCCAGCTGGCGCTGGGCGAATCCGCGTGCTGTGCGGGCACGGGTAATGGCGCGGGCGGTCAGCACGCCGGCCGGACCAATTCCCAAGGGACTTTCAGGCATGGGTCAGTTGTAGCTCTGCATTGCCGGTTTGGGTAACCGGCGATGTGCTGCTATGTTGCGCATCTTTTTTGTCAGATCTGGTCCCCAGGCGCCTTGCGAGCGGCGCAACATAGACCGGAATTGGCGGATGACCAAATCACCTGATGCCGTCATGCTGGTAGCACGTACGTGGTGCTCGACGTGGGCATCTTGCATCGCGCGCTCACCAGCGCCGCCCATGGATTCGCTTGCCAACTGCCCGATTTATGCAACTTCTTGGTCAACCGGCGATTCGGGTCTACCGTTTTAAGGAAGCCGCGCACGACACGTTCGCCGACAGCTGTTTGCTTTCTCGGCGGAATGCTGGACTTGTGCGGGGAAGATGTGGCTGTCTTGGCCATGCGCCCGGAAACCCCTGCGGCTCCGGGCACATGAAGAAGCCCCCGGCGGGCCAACGCCGGGGGCCAAGAAGTCCCTACCGATATCGCCTGTACCTGAACGATCAAGACGGTGGCGGTCATAACGCCACCGGGTGAGGAACTGTGCATGCCCCAACAAGCTACTGCCTTCACGGCCGTAGTCGCATCCCCGTCGCCGAACTCGCCTGCTCGGCCCGCGAAGGCGGGGCGATAGACATGGCGCGGATACGTACCATCAAGCCGGAAGCCTTCATCTCCGAGTCGCTCGCCGCGGTGAGCGTCCATGCCGAGCGGACCTTCTTCGGCCTGCTTACGCAGGCGGACGACCACGGCCGCTTCCGCGACCAGGCTGCCGTCATCGCTGGCGCCCTGTGGTCCCTGCGCCCCGAGCACGGCCCCCTGGAGGTCGAGGACGACCTCACGCAGCTCGACAGTGCGGGTCTGATCTGCCGGTACGAAGGCGACGACGGCAAGCGGTACCTGCACATCGCCACCTGGGCCCGCCACCAGAAGATCAACCGGCCCAGCGGCAGCCGCTGCCCGGCCTGCCCGCGCCACCAGGGCAGCCGGTCGGACGAGACGACCTCGTCTGTTCACGGAGCCCTCCCTGAACAGGCCGTGAGCCCTCACGGTGGACGCCCTGGTGCGTCACGCGGACGCAGCGAGCCCTCCGTGAACCGGGAAACCGCAGGTCAGGGCAATTTCAGTGAGCCCTCACCACAACGCTGGGAGACTGCGCTGAGGACTCAGGGTCCGGATCTAGGACCTAGGATCCTGGATCTAGGATCACCTCCGGTGGGGAGCGCAAGCGCCCCCACGCCCCCTGCCGTCTCGGGTTCGGTCTCGGCCAAGGACCTGGTCGCCGAGCACGTCGCCGCATGCCAACACCGCCCGCCCAGCGACGTCCTCGGCCACCTCGGCAAGGTGGTCAGCAAACTGCTCGGCGAGGGATTCTCCCCCGACCACATCAGGGCCGGGATGGACCGCATGCGTAGCAAGGGGCTGTCCGCTGGGCTGCTGCCGAGCCTGGTCGACGAGGCCATGAACGCTCCACGGGCAGCTGCCGCCCCGCACCGGGCATGGACCAATCCGGCACCCGCTGACGTCGAGGCGGCCTACGGGGGTCAGCTGTGACCACAGCCATCACCAGCCGGGAGCCGCAGCGCATGAACACCCTCGCCGCCCGCCTCGGCACGATCCTCGCCGAACGGGGCATCGATCCAACTACGTCACCTGCCGAGGCTCCTTCGGAACGGGTGACCGCGCTGGAACTGGCCGCGGCCCGCATCCCGCCCCGTTACCGCCACGCGCTCGCCGGCCACCAGCAGGTTGCCGCCTGGGTCGACGAAGTGGCCCTCGCCGCACGGCCCGGCCCGAGCGGCACCCGGGGCATCGCACTCGGACCGTCCCTGCTGATCGCCGGGCCCACCGGCACCGGCAAGACGCACCAGGCGTACGGCGCGGTGCGCTCGCTGCTGACCGCCGGGGTACGGCTGCGGTGGGAGGCGGCCACCACGGCCGACCTGTTCGCCCGCTTGCGCCCACGCCCCGGCCACGACGCCGAGCGCGACCTCGCCACCCTCAGCACCTGCCCGCTGCTGATCCTGGACGACCTCGGCGCAGCCAAGCAGTCGGAGTGGACCGAGGAGATCACGTACCGGCTGATCAACCGCCGCTACACCGACCTGCTCCCCACCCTCCTCACAACCAATCTGCCGACCTCCGCGCTCCGTGACGCCGTCGGCGACCGCGTCGCCTCCCGTCTCGCCGAGATGACCACCACCGTCGTCCTCACCGGCGCCGACCGCAGACGCCAGCTCTCCGCCTGACCGCACGGCGCCGTCCCTCACCAGCTCACGTTCACCACACCGCCCGCCCGCGCCCACGCCTGCCCACACGGCGCGGCGGGCCCTTTGGAGACCCCTGCATGACGGAACTTGCCATGCCCGCACTCGGGTACTGGAACGCGATACCTATCGCGCTCGCCGCTCTCCTGGCCGCTCTCCTGGCCATCGGCACAGTGCTGCTGGTCAGGTGGCTGATCTACCGACACGCTCCCCGAAACCACGCCAAGCGACAGTCCGGAACGCCCGCGGTCAGGGTCGCCGCACTGGCCGCGGTCGGATGTACCGCCTACAGCGCCGACACCAGCTGGAGGTTCGCCGCCGACTACCTCGACATGAGCGGCACCACCGAGCGCACCGCGATGTTCGCCGCCGCGGAACTCGCCCTCTTCGCCTCGGCCCTGCTGGCGCGGCAGAACCTGCACGGCCCCAAGCAAGCACCCGGCCTGCCCGGCGTCCTGACCTGGGTGATCACTGCCGTACAGGTGATCCCCGCGTACGCCGAGTCAGGTGTGGTCGGCGGGACGGTGCGGGCCTTCGTGGGACCGGTCATGGCCGCACTGCTGTGGCATCAGGCCATGGGCATCGAACTGCGCATCCACACGCCCGAGGCGGCGTCCCACAGCCTCCTCGCCCGGATAAGTCGCGAAGCACGCGAACGCGGCCTCTCGCGCCTTGGGGTCGCCGAACACGATCGTGACGCCGCGCAGATCAGCCGCGACCGTGCCACCCGCAGGGCCGTCGCCCTAGCCGCGCACCTTGCGGAGCGAACCCCGAAGCAGCGCGCCGGCTGGCGAGGCCGGCGAACCGCGCGACGGCTTTCCCGCGCCGTCGCCCAAGCCTCTGTGGGAAGCGACCAGCGCCAGCGCGACGTGCTGCTGCACCAGCTTGCCGTCCGCCGTCACGCGACAGCGCTGGCCACGATCGAACTGCCATCGCCTTGGACCGCCTTCACCCCGAGCGAAGGCACCCTGCGCCATGTCGAGACCACTCCCCCGCTCGGCCGATCGGGGGCAGGCTTCGCCTTGACGAGCGAGGAAGCCACGGAACACGCCGACTCCAACCTTCGCCTTGAGTCCCTGCCTCCTCGTTCCGTGCAGAACCAACTTCCCCTGCACGATTCGGTCCCCGCTCGCGAGATCACCGAGCCGTCCCACGAGGGCGACGTCCCCACGACGCAACGCTACGGACGTCCTCCCGGTGCCGAAATGGACGAACTGCTCGCGATCGGCCGCGCGGCCATCGCCATGCACGGAACAGCGACCCGCGCCGTGCTACGGAACGCCATCCGCAGGGCCGAACTCACCATCTCCGAGGACCGGCTCACCGAACTCAAGGCCCTCCTGGCCGCAGAGCAGGGTTCCGAGACCGCCGTCCCCACGGGCTGACCGGATATCCGGTCAGCCCTGAACGCCGCACGGGGGCCGTGGACCAGCAACCCCGTCTGGTCCACGGCCCCGCCCCCTTCGCGCCGCTTGACCAGGCACGCACGGCCCTCCCCTACGGCTCTGCGCTCGAACCAGCGGGAGGCGGGGCTGCTGCCCGTACGTCGACCTGGTCCGCCGCCCTCCCCCCTCAACCAGGAGCTGCTCTCCATGCAGGATTCGTGCACCAACAGCCCAGAGCATCAGAACGTGAACCGAGCCACGCCAGCCCAAAGCGCAGCAAGTTGTCGGGTAAGGAGTCCTTACCCGGCGTCCGCCCCAGGGGAGGCGGAGGCTTCCGGCGCCGAGGCGGCACCGGAATCGGGCGGCCCGGGGGTGCCGACCGTGGTAGGGACCCGCGCCCCGTCGCCGCTCGTCCCGCACAAGCCCGCGCCGCGCCGTCGACTGCGTGATCGACAGCTGCGCAAGCGCCGCGTCCACCCTCGCTACAACGACCACGAGTTCGACCTCGTCCAGCGCGCTGCCGCCGTCAGTCAGATGGCACCCGGCGGCTACGTCGCCGAGAGCTCGCTGGCCGCCGCACGCGCCGACGACCCCACTGCGGCCGTGGCCGACTACCGCGCCACCGTAAAGGCGCTGCTCGCCGCCAACGGGCAGCTCGGCCAGGTCGGCAACAACCTCAACCAGCTCACCGGACACCTGAACAAGGACGGTGACATGCCCGCAGCCGACACCGTCCTGCGGATCCTCCACCGCGTCGAGGCATCCGTTCAAGCGCTGGATGGTGCCGTCGCCCGGGTGATGGAGGGGCGGTGAGACGGTGATACCCAAGATCATCCTCGGTCAGGGCGGCACCCGCGGTCTGATCCGCTACCTCTTCGGCAAGGGGCAGGCCAACGAGCACGTCGATCCACACCTGGTGGCGTCCTGGAACGACTTCGCCCCCGACCCTGGCCGCAGCCCGCATCGCGACCCCAAAGAGGTGGAGAGGCAGCTCGCCACCCAGCTCGACCAGCCCGTGCGGATGCTGGGCGAACGCGCACCGCAAACAACCTTTTGGCACTGCCCCATCCGCGCCGCCCCCGAAGACCCGAACCTCACCGACGCTCAATGGGCGGACATCGCCCGCAGGATCGTGGCCGCCGCCGGCATCGCCCCCGGCGGCGACGAGAACGCATGCCGGTGGGTGGCCGTGCGCCACGCGGACGATCACATCCACATCGCCGCCACCCTGGTGCGCCAGGACGGCCGCCGTCCCCAGCGCGACCATGACAAACGGGCTGTGCAGAAGGAAGCCCGGCAGATCGAAGTCGACTACGGGCTAAGGCGGTTGAAGGCGGGCGATGGAACCGCCGCCAAGCGGCCGACCAGCAAGGAACTCTTCAAGGCCAAGCGCCTGGGCCAGGACACCACGGCCCGCGAAGTCCTCCGCATACGTGTACGCAGGGCAGTCGCCGCCGCAGGTGACGAGGCAGAGTTCTTCACTCTGCTGGAGGCGACTGGCGTGACCGTGCGCCTCAATCGTGCGCCGTCCGGCGACGCACTCGGCTGCAACTTCGCGCTGCCCGGCAACACCAACGAGAACGGCGAACCCGTCTGGTTCGCAGGATCCACCCTGTCCCCCGACCTCTCCCTGCCCCGGATCCGCGAACGTCTCACCACCACCAGCCCTGAACCTGTCACCGTCCGGCCGTGCAACCCGTGGCACCAGGCCACCTCCGCCACCGAACGCATTCCCCACCACCTCTCCGCCGACGACGACCACGCCGCCCAAGGCCAGCTGGTGGCTCTCGGTGCGGCACTCGACCTGTTGCCGATTACCGCACCGACCGCAGCCAGGGCCGAACTGCAACAGGCCGCCGTCCTCTTCGAGCGCGCCACCCGCTCCCGCATCACCGCCGACCTCGACAGCACCCGGGTCCTTCGCCGCAGCATCCAAGCGATCTGGCGCGACCGCCCCCAGGACAAAGACGGTGCCGGGTTCGCCATGCTCCTGGACGCCGCATTCACCGCGGTGGCCTTCGCCGCCCACTGGCACCGCACTCGCCAACACGCCCAGCAAGCAGAGGCCGCCGAGCGGACCCTCCTGCACCTGCGGGCCGCCTACGAACAGGTCGCCGAGCCAGTCCTGGCCGGCCTCGCGCGACGCGCCCCCGCACAGCAGACGAAACACCGCCTCGCCCACCACCTCCAGCAGGCAGTACCGGAGTACGCCGAGCGCATCCTCAACGACCCCGCCTGGGACGCGCTCGCCACCGTCCTGGCCGAAGCAGAAACAACAGGACACAACGCGGCCACCATCCTCAGCCAGGCACTGAGCCAGCGCACCCTGGAGGACGCCCACAACCCCGCCCGAGCACTGACCTGGCGCATACGCCGCCTCAGCCAGCGCCACACACCCAGCCCCCGCGCCCAGGCGGCCAGGGCCCGCAGCGCCACACAACGCTCCGGTGTCCCAGCCCGTTCGCCGGCCGCAACCCCTCCCCCGCAGCGCTCACCGGATCGGCGGCGCTGACCCACAAGCGGGGCAACATAGCCGACGATCGCCGGTTAGCCAAACCGGCGATCTTCCGGAGAGTTGATGCCTCAACCCCCTCTCCGGAAGGACCCCCTGTATGGCCCAGACCGACATCCGACCCCGCGTAATCGTTCTCATCACCGACCTAGACGTCTCCCGCGGCGACGAGCCCGATCGGCTTTTCCATCACGATGGGCGCCCGTTCACCACTGCCGAATGCGATCTGATCACCACCTGCACCCCGGCGGAGATGGACATCGCAGTCGCGTACATGCGGTCGATGGGCGACTGGATGAGTGAACCCCAGACGGTACAAAAGGCCCTTATCGGCCTGTACATGAAGTACGCATACCAAGTCCCCGATGGCTTCTCGGGCAGCGTCTACGACCTGATGACTGACGAGGACTACGCGGAGTTCGACCGCCTGGTCGAGATCTTCAAGGCCGACGATGCCTTCGAAGACCGCGCCGGACACGAACAGGACTGACCGGCTACACGCCAACGGGCGGCGCTTCAGGGCTCCGTCCGTCGCACAGCCCCCGCAGGGCCACCCGTCAATCTACGTGAGCCCTGGCCCCGCACATGCCCGCAGGCCCGGCCGGAAACACCGGCCGGGCCTGCGGCATGCACACACGAACTCAAGTAGTCACACGAGCCGTCGCCACTGCCTTCCCGAGGTGGACATCGACCAGCGCGGAGCAGGACCTACCGACCGGGAGGCCCTGCTTCATAGCGCGGAGTACTGCTCAACTAGCCGGGGCACCCAAGAGCCGGTCCCGCGTGCTCTCCGGCAGCACCCGGCGGAGTACCGGTGCGGTGGAGCTGAGCGAGGAGGCGAACGCGGCAGCAAGGCTGTGGGGCATGCTGGCACTGAACGATGCGGCCCACAAATATCCGGCATGCACACCGAGTTCAGCCCACGCCTGCCAACCTGTTGCACCTGGTTCTTCCGCCTTGACGCTAAGGGCGCGGGGATCGGTGTCCTGAATGAGCGGTGGGACCTCACCGAAGCTGAGACGGGAAGTGAAGGTGGGGTGCATCGCCACCGAGTCGGGCTGGTCCGCGTCACGGAGCCAGCCGTGCTCCGCGACAACGTCCATAACGAGCTCGGGATCCATGAGCGCCGTAGTGGGCTGTTCGTCGGCGTCGAGCGCGAGGAGAAAGTCGGAGAGGACCTCACCAGGGATGCCGGTGGTGAAGTAGGCCGACCAGCTCGCAAGCGGGCTATCTGGGCACCCCCGGGCGGAAATCTGCCACGCGATCGGCAGTTCACCCAGGTGAAATGGCTCATCCGGCAGCACCCATTGGGCCCATCGGAGGGTGTCGGGGCTGATGTGGAGGACCGTGCTGCGCACAACTTGTCGGTCCTCCGGTGCCTCGTTCAGCTCCTGCCTTCCGCGGACGATCACGAGGCTCGTCCAGCCGAGGCCGGCGAGCGTGTCAGCGACAGCATCGTAAAGACGTCCGTCATCGCCGGCCAGGTGCCGGGGGCCGACCCAGTACGCAGGCAGGGCACCGCGTTTCGGGGTCGACGGGTCAAGCAGAGGGTCGGGATACAGGAGCGCCTCCAAGGGCTGGGTGCGGGTGTACGTTCCGCCAGCAACGCGGCGAGGGCGGCGCGGCAGCGGACGGGAGCCTGCGGTTCAGAGCTACGGCTACCTCGAGCGGCAGGCGCCCGAGCCAGCTGGCGGCATCTCGCTCTCAGCCAGACAGACGAGCGGAGCAACCGCGGCTAGTGGGAGCCGTGGGCACGCCGACCAGCTCTCTGACCTGGGCTTCTGGAAGGTCATCTACGTTGACATCCCTCTGCACCCGTTGGCCAGTCTTTCGCGACTCCTTCTTGTCTGCCCCCGGCGAACTGGGACGCGCGCGACGCTCCTACGTCGCCCAAAGCGCCGCATAGAAGCCGTCAACACCAGCCACGCCCCTCGGTGAGGCAGCAACGTGAGCCGCGTCAAATGTCACCGCCGACCGAGGCATGGCCAGGCCCAGGCCGCCCGCCGCCTTCTCGACCGCAGGCACATGCCCTCCGACCTAGCGCATGCCAAATGCAGCGGCAGCCGACCCCGGGGGCCAGCCTTGCCGGATCACCGAAGAAACCCCGTGCGCACGACAAGCAGAGTGCTGAATAGTTGCCGCATGGATGCGATCGACGCGGCGCGTGCCGTTGTAGAGGAACACCACCCTGACGCTCGGGCTGCGTTCCTGGGAGGCAGCGTCTTGACGGGCCGCCGCACGGCGATGTCGGACCTCGACATCGTGGTGCTCCTCCACGGATCCCCGGCCCCGTATCGGGCAAGCCTCCGGCACGGTGAGTGGCCGGTGGAAATGTTCGTGCACACCGAAACGACGTGGCACACGTTCGTCGAGCGGGAAGTACGCAAGCGCCGGTCCCCGCTGCTCTGGATGTGTGCCGACGGACTGCTGCTCTTCGACGCCGATGGTGTCGGGACGCACCTCGCAGCGGAGGCCCGCAAACTGACTGTCGCGGGACCGCCCACGGTGTCGGCTGAAGAGATCGACGACTGCCGCTACGCGATCACCGACCTCCTCGACGACCTCGCAGGGAGCACCGACCAAAGCGAACGGCTGTTCATTGCCACCGAACTGGTCAGACGAACTGGCGAGTTGGCGCTGGCTGTCGGCGGATCCTGGAACGGAGGCGGAAAATGGCTGGCACGCCGTCTTGAGACCACGGCGCCGGGGCTCAGCATGCGGCTGCACGATGGCCTGCGTGAAGTGTTGGAGGGGCGAATTGAGTCCCTCGCGGTAGCCGTGGACGAAGTGCTGGAGCAGGTCGGCGGCCGGTTGTGGGTCGGGTACAAACGCGGTGGGACTCCATGAACGAGGTCGCCATGGGGCGGCAGGCCCGCGCTGGAGTGGTCGCGCATCGCGCACGGACAGCTCGACCTCACCGTGTCGCACAGAAATCAAACGGGCCGGCGCCGACCCACCAATGTGGGCCGGCGCCGGGTTTCAGTCTCAGGCGTCGATGCGGGCCACCTTGCGACCCACCTTGAGGTACAGATCGGCGCCGTCGAGTGCCCCGACCTCGCTCACCACTGCGCCGAGCGCCTGCTGGACGGACGCCTCCGTGAGCTGAGTGGTCTGCTGCTCTCCGTCTGCCTCACGGATAAGGCGCAGGCCCTTCTGCTGAGCGACACGGCGCACGGCGGAGATGCTGGGGGCGAAGTCCAGCGTGCGGCTGATCAGGGCCCCGAGGGTGTCCTCGGAGTGCTCCTTCATGGATACGACGGGGAGGTTCTGGGTGTCCCCGAAGGACCGCTTGGAGAAGCGGGCCGTGAACTCCGCGCGGGCGGCGGCGGCAACATGCGGGCCGTGGAGAGCGGCTACGACCTCACCCGCGAGGATCCGCTTGACTGCCATCGGATGCGCGGTTCCCTCCTCCAGGCGCTTGGTCACCACGCGGATCTCGTCGTCCGTCCACTCGGTGAGGAGCTGGAGGTACGGCTCGGTCAGGTGGTCGGGGATGGACATCAGCCGACCGTAGACATCATCAGGCGTTGCCGTCAGACCCACGTAGTTGCCCTTGCTCTTGCTCATCTTGGAGCCTGTGCCGTCGGTCCCCTCGATGAGCGGGGTGGTGATGACGACCTCGGGCGTCTGCTCCGAGATCTCCATGACCTTGCGGCACATCTGGAGGTTCAGCAGCTGGTCGACTCCGCCCAGTTCGACGTCAGCCGTGATGGCCACCGAGTCCATCGCCATCACGACGGAGTAGACGAACTCGGCGATCGACAGCCCCTGTCCCTCTGCGAGCCGGGTGCGGAAGTCTTCACGCTGCAGCGACATGGAAACAGGCACTCGGGCGAGGATCTCGACGAGCTGCGGCAGGCTGACCTTGTTGAGCCACTCACCGTTGAAACGCAGATCGGCACGCTCGAAGTCGATGAACGGCGTGACCTGCTGCTGGTACGTGCTCAGGTTGCGGGCGATGTCCTCGTCGGTGAGAGCCGGCCGTTCCGAGGAGCGTCCCGAAGGGTCACCGATCTTCGCCGTCACGTCGCCGATGATGAAGACGACGTGGTGGCCCATGCGCTGCAACCGGCTGGCGATGATGATCGGCACCGCGTGGCCGAGGTGGACATCGGGTGAGGTCGGGTCGATGCCGTACTTGATGACGAACTGACGTCCCTCCGACCGCGCGGCCTCGATCTTCTCGGCGAGTACCGCCGCCGACGGAATGAGGTTGATGGCGCGCCCCTCGACCAGCGCGGCCTGCTCCTGGGGGGAGAGGTCGGAGAGGTCCAGGGAGCGCCGGGCTGTTGTCTCGTCGAGCAGCTGCGAGACCGTATAGTCCGCGCCCAGGTCCGCTCCATCGAGGATGTGCATGACACTGGTGACGGACTCACTCAAACGGCTCATGGCGCGTATACGCTCCTGCGTCGGACAACTGGCCTGGCCAGTAGGGATGGGAAGCGGCGATTTTATCACCGCTGCTCTGGGCGTGCGGCTGAAATGATCAAGAATGCGCCGACTCCCCTTGGCCCGTCGTGAGCTGAACCTGCGGCCGTCCCATGATGACACTGGAAAGCGACCGGACCCACGGAGCTAATGGGTCCCGCGCCCAGATGGTGTCCTTGAGCATCCCTGGAATCAGAAACAGGGCGGAAAGTTGCTCCCCTCGCTGTAACGAGGATTCCACTCCGTGCCTTGAAGCGAGTGCTCGAAAATGCCGCGAGATTCTTCCGAGCCGGCGGCCATTAGCCCATGGGGGAGGATTTCCACGCATCGCACGGAGCCGGTCCGCAAGCGCGAAGCACACCTCAGCCCGATAGTCCTGTGAGACCCCTGGCGTGCTCCGGTCAGTCATGCTGCGCGGGTGGACCCTGTAGAAGGTCACTGGGTCCTGGAGAACGAGACCTCGGCCGGCCTCGCGCAAGGCATGGAAGAAGATCTCGTTGCTCACCGGCAAGAGGCTGAGGGCCGCCTCTCGGTGCACAAGGAGAGTGCTTGTGTTGCCGCCCGGATGCGGTTCTTTCAACTTCGGGTGGCCGAGGGAGTCGACGACGTTCTCCCAGTGCTCGATGAACAGCGCTTCCCTCGCCGATGCCATCGCCTCCGCGCACGTGCGCAGCTTCGCCGGGTGGAACCAGTCGTCGGCGTCGAGCGGAGCCACCCAGTCGCCGCTACTGAGGAGAGCGGCGTCGGTCAGGGTTCGCCCGAAGCCTTGTCGACTTCTTCGGATTACTTTGATGTCGCCTTTTCGGCGGCGGCACACTTCTTCGGTCTCATCGGTAGAGCCGTCGTCGATGACGATGACTTCGTGAAGGATGTATCGCCCGGGCTCCTGTTCCAAGCAGCTGGTTACGGCCTGGTCGAGATACCTGCCGTAGTTGTGGCACAAGATCACGCACGAAATACGTGGCAGGGAGTTCACAAGCCGCTCCCGTACACAAGGGCGTAGTCGTCGAGGATCGTCTTGTGCTCGTGAGCTCGGTACTCCAGGAAGTCACGGTCAAGAAGTCGTGAGCCGGGGCTGAGACGAGCAGTCGCGTTTTCCAGGGCAGTCAGAAATTTCTCGCCGAACAGGTTCGGGTGTCCGTGCGACCAGTCGAACCATTCAGGTTCCTCAACCATGCCCTTGTGCCGCTCGTACTGCTCGGGCAGGTGCCCGGTGCGGGAACAGACCGGAAGCAGGTTCAGGTCGAATGCCAGCTCCAGCTGCCCGGAATGGCTCCCCCAGAGGTACGGAAGAAGGAGGGCGTCCGACGCCAGCCCGGCTTGGGCCACCTCCTCGTCTGTGGGGTAGGGACGCATGGTCAGCCGGATTCGAGGATCGCGCCGGGCAGTCTCCAGGAGTAGCGGGGCACGGCCGCCCTCGGCGAAGTCGGCGGGGCTGAAGGCGCGGAGCAAGAGCTGGAGCGTGCCGCGCGGGTCAGTTGTCCCGAGGCTCCAGTTCGCCATGGTGGACAGCTGGTCGCGGCTGGCTCGTGAGGCTCCGAACATGAGATACCGGCCTGCCGAGCTGGACGGCTCCCGTTCCAGGTCAACCAGCGACTCAGGCGCTGCGACGTACCCGTGCGGGATAACAGCCGCCTCCGGACACTCACCAATCAGCTCCGTCAGTTTCGTGACGGAGCCCTCTGTCAGGCACACCCAACCGACCTCGGCCGAGTGAAGCGTCCGCAGCCGGTCCACGAAGTCGCCGGCGCTACCGACCATGGGACGCGTGTCGTGGGCCGTGCAGACGACGTTGACGCCCTCCTCCAGGCACGCGTCGAGCAGGCGTTCCAGAGTGGTGACGTCTTCGAAATCGATGTGGTGCAGATGCAGGACATCGAGCCAGTTAAGAGGGCGGTGTTCGAGGAGCCACTGGGCACCGACTGCTGCCGGCACCGTCTCACCTCCCCGGATCTCCGTCTCGTTCAGGATGTGGAAGTCCCGACTCCGCAGCTTCCACGCATATGGGGTCCGGGCCGGCAGGTGCACCACTCGCATGCCCTTGCGTCGGGGAGGTGCCATCACGGTCGTCCCCCCTCTGCTCCTTCCGCGCCGACGAGGAGCAGCTGGGTGGACAGCCCGTTGGAGAAGTCGTCGCTTCTGGTGAGGCCGGTGTGACGGATCGCGAACCCCGACGCGCGAAGCAGCGCCTGGAACTCGTCGCTCGCCCACTCACGCACATGGCTGGGGTTACGGGGCGGGCCGGGAGTGTCATAACCGCTACGGCACTCGCGAGCCGGCGTGGACAGTACGGCTTCGGCGCTGCCTTCGTGCAGCAGGCCGCGGATCAAAGACAGAACGGGCATCGGATTCACCAGATGCTCGACCACGTCGGAGCAGATCACTAGGGATCGGCGTACGAGTGAGGGGGCGATGGGCAGCCCCTCGGTCGACTCGAGATCCGCCTCGACCCACTGCCCGAAGGAGTGGTTGTCTCGGCACCAGAGGAGGTTGTCTCCGAAGTCCACTCCGATGAAGGTCCATGCCGGGTACTCACTGGCTAACGACGCCAGCTTGCCCGCCCTCCCGCAGCCGATGTCGATCAGAACGTCGCGGCCGAGTTCCTTCGCCCGGGCGGCGGCGTAGGGGTAGACGTCGGGCTGCCAGGTAATAGCGTCGTCCGCCTCGTCCAGGAAGTACTCCACCTGGTTCCGACTGCGGTAGCCACTCCGGATGAAGAAGGAATCAGCGCCCCCGAGGGGCTGGCGGGAGATCGCCGTGTCAGCGTGCATGGGAAGGCTCCTTGCTTACTTGGGCCAGTGGGAGAACAGGTGGAGCATCCGCTCGACGAGCTGCTCGCGCACGGCGTGCCACTCGGTGCCTCCGGAGCGGCGCGCGGTTGAGGCACTGTCGTAGGCCCGTCCGTCGACCTCGGGCAGACAGGCGTACATCTGGAGCAGCGCCGAGCCGTCGTCGGTGGGCGCGCCGTCGGTGTCCGCCTCGAGCAGTGCCCGGATGTCCTCGACATACATAGAGGCGTCGATTCCGGATCCGGGGATGCTTTTGCTCATCTTCGGGAGGCCGCCGAGGCCGGGGATCATCTTGGTGTAGATGCCGGACAGCCGTTCTGCGGGAAGCCCCCAGCGCTCCGCCCCACGCCGGGCGAGGGCCACGTACTTGTGCTCGTCGACGCCGAGGGAGACCAGGACGTGGCGCCCATCGCGGAGAAGCTGCACGAAATCCGCGGCCATGAGCAGCGTGGCCTGCTTCATGCCGTAGTTGAGGTCATCGAAGACACCGTGGTTGCGGTAGAGCCCTGCGAGGTCCTCCTCCGCCCAGTGGAAGTCGTCGTCCTCCAGATAGCGCGACAGCAGGAAGGCGGTCGCCAGGACGTCGGTCTCGCCCTCCTGCCTGCGGAGAACACCGCGCCCGGCATCGAACCCGAGGCGCAGGACGAACTCCTCGTACTGGTCGGCGAGTCGCCGCACCGAGTCCATTGGCTTGCGTCGCGCGTTGAAGGAGTCGAGATCCCCCAGCACGATCTGTACGTCGAGGCCGCACTGCTGCAGTTTGACCGCGCGCAACAGCTGGAAGAGGGTGCCGGCGTGGGGCGGTCCCCCAAGTCCGATCCCGGTGGTGACGATGGCGGGCTGGTCGGCCGCGACCGCCTCAGCGAACTGGCGCGCTCCGGTGTGGCACACCCATTTCGTCTGCAGGTCGTCAGGGCTCATCCCTGCGAGAGGGAAGTCGATGGCTCCGAGGCCCAGCCGTTCGTAGTGGTGCTGGTCGATGACGTTCTCGTAGTACGCGGCGTCGAACTTCATGCGATCCCTTCCAACTGTGATTGCTCCCGGAGGTCGAAGGCCCGACGGACCAAGGGCTCGAAGCCATCGACCAGGAGGTTTCCGAGCGCCGCGTTGCGCGGCGCCGACACGCTGCCGAGGTCCGCTGTGACCGTTCCGTCCGCGAGGACCCAGACTCGGAATGGGTAGGGGTCCAGCGGAGCTCGCGTCGGCTGGGCGTAGATCGTCACGCCTTCGACGACGTCACGCACGCCCTCCACAGCCCGAACGAAGTCGTCTCGCTCGTAGCCATAGACCTCCGCCTTGCGTGTGCTGGCGCGGCCGATGGGGCGGTACTGGGAGATGAGCCAGTACTCGACCTCAGTCCGGTGGGCCACCCTGGCGATGAGCTGCGCGAGGCGGGGCAGTTCCTGGATCGAGCCGGCCGTGGTGAAGGTGTTGAACGCGAGTCGGCGCTGGTCGGCGGTGAGGAACTCGACATTGGACTGGAACCGCTCGAAGTAGCCCTTCCCGCGGAACCAGTCGGCCGTCTCCGGGTCCGGACCGTCGACCGCCAGGGAGTAGACGGTCACGTGGTCACGAACACCGGCGTAGCGGTCGCCCAGGAGCAGCCCATTGGTGTGGAGGTTCGTCTCGAAGCCGACCTCCTGGGCGTGCTGGAGGGCGACCTCCAGGTGGTTGTCGTACGGCATCACGGGGTCACCGCCGGTGAACACACACCGATGGGCCTCGGACTCGGAACGGACTCGCTCGATAACGCGGCGGACGGTGTCCTCGTCGGTCCTGACCCGGTTGCGCTCGCGATAGCAGAATCTGCACACGCCCGGTGAGGCACTCGTCGGCTCAAGGTCCCAGGCGTTGCAGTCGGTGTTGAGAACCAGGTGGATGATCGCGAGCTCGCCGTGCGTCAGCATGGAGCCTTCTCCCTCTTCCCCGGGCTGACCAGGACAGCGGCCGGAGCGGCCAAGTGCATGAGTGCACGCAGCCTGTGCGGAGCGCCGCCCGTGAGACGTACGAACTGCCGAAGCGTGTCCAGTCCCGCGCCGGCGTCGATGAGGTCGAGGGCCCTGTCGATGCCGGACTGGATGGTGGGGGCCGCCTCGGACATCACCAAAAGCAGTGCCGCATTGAGGGCGACCGCGTTGCGCGCCTGGCTTCTGTCCTGCCCGGCCAGGACGCGTATGGCAGCGGCGACGTTCTCCCGTGGGTCGTCGTACTGGGCGACGGACGTCAGGTCCTGCGGCATCGAGGCAGCGCCTCTGCGCACGTCGTCGTTGAACATCAGGTCCTCTTGGCCGGAGTTGATCCGACAGGCCCGCACCTGGCTCCCAGGGAGCAGTTCGTCGACCTGGGCCGCCCTACCGAGACTGGAGTTCATGACCGTCACGTCGGGCAATCCAAGCTTGGAGAGCAACCGGGCGGAGGCACCCACCGCAGGGTGCGAAAGGCCGTACGCGTAGGCGGGACAGGTAACCGGACTGAGGAGCGCGGGAAACGCCAGACTCAGGGCGTGTACCGCCTGGAACCTGCCTCCGTAGCGGCGGTCGAACTCGGGTACACGGTTCTCGATGGAGAAGAACCCGAAGCCGATCTCCGCCGTGATGTCGACCATCTCCCGGTGCGACACCGTGTCACTCGTCGCACCGATCTGGTCGATGAAGTCGCGCGACCCAGTCTTCGACGACGCACTGCGAGATCCGAGTTTCGCGATGTGTGCTCCGCCGGCAGCCGCCACCAGTGCGGCGGCGGTACTGAGGTTGATCGTCTTGAAGGTCTTCTTTCCGCTGCCGGTGTAGCCAACGAACCGCACGCCGGACGGCGGACGGTGAAAGTCCCATCCCTTCCGGTCCAGGTCTGTCGCGGCCCTGATCGCGGCCTCCACCTCCTCCAGGCGCGGCCCCCGCAGGAGCAGCCCCGTCAGGACGCTTCCCAGCATCACGTCGCGCGTCGGGCCTTCCGGTAACGCGAGGATGCGGGTGATCCCCTCGTGGACGTCCTGGGGTGCGATATCGGCCGGTGAGTTGATCTTGTGGGCCAGCAAGGGCACTGTGACCGCCACGGCGTGGGCTCCTTTCATCAGAATCCGGATGTGAGCAGGACCTTGAAGGGGCGATGGCGCGATCCATCTCGCAGGGCCGCAAGCCCCTGGGGCAGTTCACCGAGGGGGTACCGGTCCCGGGTCAGCAAGGCAGCCCAGTCGCCGCCCTTGGCGATGACGTCGATGGCGTCCCTGAAGTCGTCGCGGCCGTCCGCGCGGCAGTACGAGAAAGAGCCGCGAAGGGTGATCGAGTGACGGAAGACGTCCCGAAGGGGGACGGAGAGAACGACGCGTGGGGCGTACGCGTTCTGTACGAGGATCGTCCCGCCGTCACGGACGGCGTTCAGTGCCTGCCGTATTGGGGAGTCGCTGTGGCCGGACGCGGCGTCCACGACGGCGTCGCACTGCGGGAGGCCGGCGGTATGGAGGGTTATGCGCGGGTCGAGAGTGTGCCGCAGGTGATACGCCCGCGAGGGCTCCCTCACCATCATGTGGACGTCCCACCCCGCCTCGGCCGCACAGATGGCCGTGCACACGCCAACGACGCCGCCCCCGATGACGCCAAGCCGCCCCACGGGCGTACGAAGCCCGCATCGGACTCCGTGGACAGCCACCGCCATCGGGTCGGCGAGGACTCCGTGCGCGGGGTCGTGTAGATGGGGAAGCGGGACAACACTGTCGCGCGGCACTCTCACGGTGTCCGCGAGGCCACCCGGAAGATCCCATCCGATACGCCGAAGCCCCGGGCAGAGGTGGGCATGGCCCCGATCGCAGTATTGGCACGAGAGACAGGGCACCAGCGGGTCGACCGCGGCCCAGTTCCCGGTCTCCGTATCGATCCCGACGATCTCGTGCCCGGGGTACCAGGGTTCGGGTAACGGTCCCGGCCACGGGTGGTTGAGCTTCGCGACGTCGCTCCCGCACAGCCCGGCGTAACGGGTCTCAATGATCGTCGTGCCGCAGGCGGGAGACCTGACGTCAGGGGTGGGTAACTTCCGGAGGGAGCCCTTCTCGACAGCCCACGCGTACGTGTCGCTCATCGCGCCCCCCACCCGCCGAGCAATGAGGGGAGGAGCTCCACGGCGGGAATCGTCCTGCCGGACCAGTGAGCCTCGCCGAACGCCAGACCGGCCGGTCCGCCCCGGCGCGCCACGCGTAACGCTCGCATCCCGGCTCGTTCCGCGCCGGCCAGCTCGTCACCGCCGCCGTCTCCGCAGTACAGGACCTGACCGGATTCGGCAGCAAGCTTCCCGAGCATCCCCTGGAAGAGGCGACGATCAGGCTTCACGGCACCGGCCCGGCAACTGAATTCGACCGCGTCGAAATGCGATGCGAGCTCGCTGCGGTCCCACGCCTCGGCAATGTCAGGAGAGGCATCGCTGAGGACGGCGAGCCTGATCCCTCCCTGACGGAGCTCTTTGAGGGCCTGCAGGAGAGTCCTGTCGGCCTGCAACCGTTGGCGTGCCAGCCGAGCCAGGACCGCTTCAACTTCGTTCGTGCAGGCTGCGGAAGCACCACAGCGTTCAATGAGGTGCGTTGCGACGGCGGTACTGGAACGCAGCTGACCGTCGTGTCGCGGTTGCCAGCTACCGCACAGAGCAGCCTCCGCGATCGCCATTGGCAAGCGCATGGCCCAGGCCAACTGGGCTGACGCAGCGCTCCGTTCTGACGAGTCAGGGGCCGAGACGAGCGTGCCGAAGAGATCAAGAATCACGGCCGTCGGACGCGATTCCACCACTGCCGGGGCCCAGGGCGGGTAAGCGTCGGACACGGCGTCGCATGCTGCTCCGGTGCCGGGCGAGAGCCCACTCGTCGCCAGGTCAGTGTTCGTCGGCGGACAGCGCATGTCAGAGCTCCATCAGTAGGACGGCGATCCTGTGCGGATCCGAACTTTCTGGCCGAGCGGGCATCCACTCCCGAACGACTTCCTGGTCGTCGCGCAAGCAGGGAGCGGGGGGTGGCTATTTGCGGAACTGGGCTCCGAGCAGCGTGCGTTGTGTACGAACAATCGCAGCGAGGAGGACCAGGGAGCGGACAGACTGTCCTGGCTTTCTCACGCATAAGCCTTGACCAGTCGCATGCGCATTGGTAATGAGCCGACCCCGTATGCAGCCCTGCCGAGTAGACGCAAAAGCGGCTTTTATGGCGGTCTCAACACTTTTGGCGACTCGGGCAGCTTGATGTCCGACCCCTCACCTGCTGGCGGCGAGGCCGTTAACAGTTGGCGAGCGCATCCGCGAGGCTGGACATTGTCCGTACGCTGAACTGAGTGCTCCGTCGCGAAGGGATCGATCCACCGATGAGTGAAAACCTGACGCTGGGAGACCGCCTCCGTATAGCCCGCCGGACACGGAAGCTGTCTGCCGCCCAACTGGCGCAAAAGGTCGCGATATCGCCCAGCTACGTCCAGAAGCTCGAGTCCGGCGCCCGCAAGGCTTCTCCATCGCTGGCTCTGGCGCTCGCCAAAGCGCTCCATTTCGGCCCGGAGGTTCTGACCGGCCAGCCGTACTACGGTGAGCCGGAGGCCGAGGACGGAGTGCACGCCGTCGTGCCCGAACTCCGCAGGATCATGCTGTGTTACGACCTCCCGGACGAACTTGAGATCGCCCCGCGAGCACTGCCCGTACTTGCCTCCGAGGTCGACCAGATCGCAGCTCTACGCCGGGATGCGCGCTACGCACCCATGGGACCGCTCCTTCCGTCGATCATCACGGAACTGACGCATCTCGCCCTCGGTGGCCGCAATGGTGACCAGGCACAGGCGTTCTGGCATCTCGCGCGCGCCTACCGAGCTGTTAACTCACTGGCCCACAAGATGGGGCACCACGATCTGTCCAACACCGCTTTGGAACGCGTGCGTTGGGCCGCGGAGCGGTCGGGTGATCCGCTGATGAACTTCACCGCGGGCTACCTGGTCGCCGGCGCAATGCTCCGCCAGGGCGCCTACGCTTCGGCACGCCGCAAGCTCCACGGCCTGCGCCAGGAACTGGAACGACTACAGCCCGAGCGCTCTTTCACCAACGACGCCCTCGCGGTCGACGGCGCCCTACTGCTAAAGCTCGCTGTCCTGGAATCCAGGGAGAACAACCCGGACCGGGCAGACGACTATCTGCGCGAGGCTGAGGCCGTGGCCGCGATGGCCGGCAACCGTGACTCCCTCGCCTACGAGATGTCCTTCGGGCCAACCAACATTCGTATCCACGAAGTGCACGCCATGATCGACACGGGAGACACGGAGCAGGCCCTGGCGCGCCTCACGGAGTGGTCCGACGCGCCGGGCCAGGAATGGATGCCCCCGGCGGCAACCGTGGGTGAGAGGTCGAGCCACCACTTCATCGATGTCGCATCCGCGAAACTGGCGATGGCGGACAGGACAGGTGCGTTCGCGGACCTTCGCCGCGCGCGGAAGGTCGCTCCGAATCACACAAGGTTCCACCCGTCCGCCCGCGAGACGACGGCCGCGCTCCTGCGTGCGGGCACCCACCCCTCCAACGAGCTTTCCGGTTTCGCCAGTTGGGCGGGAGTTATCACAAGCTGAGACGGCGTCAAGGGTGTTCGCGAAGGGAACCCGCGGACAATCTGTCCGCTCGCGGGCGCCGACTGAATGGAATGGTCTCCTCACCGATGGTTACGAGGAGGCCGTTCTCATGTCCGATGCCAGCCCACGTTTTCCTGCCCTGCCGCCTCGTTGGATGCCCATAGGCGAGGGGCCCGAGCTGTGCTCAGCGGGTCAGTGGTGGGACGCAGTACGCGCCGTTGAGGTCATCGGCCGGCGCGCGATCGAGCTCCTCCACGACGGCGGTGTACCAGTCGGCCCGGTCGTCCTTGATCCTGGAGGTCCGGAGCCCCGCCTGTACTTCCTGGTGCCGCCCGGTACGGCCGACGGCTGGGAGGAACCGGGAACGGTACCGCTGGGGCAGAAGTGCCACGTCGTCGTTCCGCCATCCACAGCCACGGAGCCGCCTGGGCTGCACTGGCACGTCTTCCCACGCGGGCCCAGGTCACTGACACAACCCGGTCCGCTGCGTAGGGCACTCGCCCAAGCACGCCAAGAGCTGCGCGGACCCGAACAAGCCACGGATTCCGGATACCTCTGAGGATCTACCTCATTCTGTTTCTCGGGATCGCCCTGACGGTCCTGATCCGAGGCGGCTCCCTGAAGGGCGCCCCTGCGGTCATGAGGACCCGAGCGCTCGAGCAACCGCGCGCGCGACAGTCTTGTTGACGTCGCCAACGCAAGCGCTATCGGATTCAATCGCAATTGCGTGTACGGTGGAGATATGAACGAATCGACTCCCCAGGCTTCCGAACCACTGATCACCGGTGCAGAGATTGCCAGGCTGGCGGGGGTGACGCGCGCCGCTGTCTCCAACTGGAGACGGCGGTACGGCGACTTCCCGACACCCGCCGACGGCGGAGCGAGCACGCCCCTCTTCTCGCTGGCCGAGGTCCGTTCCTGGCTGGCAAAGCAGCAGAAGGGTAAAGACTTTTCGGACGATGTCCGTCTGTGGCAGGCACTGCGGGGCGCCTTTGGCGACGACATAGTTGCAGGCATCGCGGGCGTTGCCCGCTTCCTCGCACGCGATGACGCTTCCGCGCTGGACGACAACCTGACTGAGCTGGTTGCGAGGCTAGAGGCGAAGGAATCAGCAGCCCACGCCATCGACCAGTTGGTCGAGCGTTTCCTGGACTCCTCGCGACGTGCCGGCTCCGACCAAGTCACGTCGTCGCGGCTCGTCAAGGCCGTAAGCCACTTCGCGGGGCCAGTACCCGACGACTCCGTGATCTTCGATCCGGCCTGTGGCATCGGGACGCTCCTCCTCTCCATCGGACCGGCCGAAGGGCCGATACGTCGGGGTCAGGAGATCGATCCAGCGGCTGGGGAACTAGCCCAGGCGCGAGCCGAGCTCGCCGGATCGCAGGACACCGCCATCGAGACCGGGGACTCCCTCCGCGAGGACCGCTGGCCTGACCTGCGGGCCGACCTCGTCCTGTGCGACCCCCCTGCCGCCGGTCCGGACTGGGGCCGGGAGGAGCTGCTGCTCGACGCCCGTTGGGAACTGGGTACACCTTCCAAGGCGGAGGGGGATCTGGCCTGGCTCCAACACTGCTACGCCCATACTGCTCCCGGCGGCCGGGCACTGGTAGTCATGCCCGCTTCCGTGGCCTACCGCAAGGCGGGCAGACGCATCCGGGCCGAGATCGTCCGCCGCGGCATCCTGACGGATGTCGTCGCACTTCCGCCCGGCATGGTGGCATCACACGCTCAACCCGTACATCTGTGGATGCTGCACCGCCCGGATGACGTCTCCGGCAGCGTGACTTCGGTTCGGATGGTTGACCTCACCGCCAGCGCGCCCGACGGCCCCATGGAGCCGACAGCCGAGCAGGTCGCCGACGTACCGCTGATCGACCTCCTGAACGACTCTGTCGACCTCACGCCGAGCGCGCACGTGGACGCTTCCCGACAGGACTTCCCTGCTGAGTACCGCGCCTTGCAACGAGGCATCGAGGAGCGGCTCAATCGGTTGACCGCATTGCTGCCCGCCCTCACAGCGGGCGAAGGGCCGGGGACGATGGACAGCGCGACGATCAGTCTGGCCGAGCTCTCCCGCGCCGGGCTCGTCGACCTCGCCGATGCTGAACCAACTTCTAACAGCGCACAGTTGGACACCGAGTATCTACGGGGGTTCCTGCGCAGCGCTTCCAACAACCGCCGTTCAACGAGTAGCAGCGGCTCCTATCGCCTCGACGTCAAGGGGGCGCGCATCCCGCAGATGCCCGTGGAGGAACAGCGCCGTTACGGTGCCGCCTTCCGCGCGCTCAAAGAATTCGAGGAGCACATCGGCGAAGTGACCCGGCTTGCAGAGCAAGCCAGCACTCTTGCCCGTGACGGCCTCACCAGCGGGGCACTTATGCCTCCCGAGGACGGCGCCTGACAGGTTCCTCAGCTGCCCGCGTCGTGACCGCGCCTTCGGCCATCAAACGGGCGATGGACGCGATCGAGGCGAGCAGTTCATCGGGCGATTGCTCCAAAGCCAAGGCGTGCTGGTGGATGCGGATTCCCGCGTGCCGCACCCGGTGCGTCGTGCTCGGCTCGTAGCCCCTCGCATAGACGAGGTGGCCGTCGGAGAGGCCGAGCGCCGTGCAGTAGGCGAGCATCTGATAAAGGTCGGCGTCCGGAAATCCTTCGGGCTTCTCCGCTTTGTATTTTGCGTCCGCGACAGCTTGTGGGAGGCCATGGTTGCCGTACCAGACCAGGTCCGGACGCATCCGAACAGCCTCGGCCTCATCGAGGTGTACGCCCCGCGCCTGAAGTGCGCTGCGCCCCCCGTATTGCGCCAGCGCCTCGCGCAGTGCGGTACATACGAAGTCCTCGAAGATCTTGTGCGTGTCGAAGAGGTATCCGTCGATAGTGATCCGACCGCTCAAGTGCTCGACGGACAAGCCGCGCAGCACCATCTCGGCCAGCCGTAGCGCGGGCTGGTAGCGGAGGTTGAGTCGACTCGCCCTCCACAGCGGCAGATCACGACTGCCGGGGATCAGCGGCTGTGCGTCCAGCAACCGGCCACGGTGGTGGCGCAGCCGACGGCGTACCCTGTCGGGCGCCCTGGGCAGGGTCAGCAGCCGCTCCGCGGCAGCGCGCAGCAGCCGGTTCTCCGCGATGTCGGTCCCGTAGTCGTCGTAGGCGACCTCCACCGGGAACGCCCGCCCATGGTGCCGCCGGACCTGATCCGCCTCCCTAATACGTCCTCGGACGACCGGTGCGGCCTCTTCCGTGTGCCGGTATCCCTGGAGCACTCCCTGCCGCAGGGCACGTTCGAGAGACCTCTCGAATCCCTGCGCCAGCGCGGGAAGCAGCTCGTCCTGCTCGGCAACGCTCACCTCCCCGTCCCGGTGGATGTGGGGGTTGGATGCGTAGCCGATGAGGAAGAACAGCCGCGCTACCGGCACCTTGGGGGCGATGCGGAGGGTGACAGGACTGTGCCCCGGTGACCTCAGGGCCACCGCGCCGACCTTGCCGCCGGCGCGCAGCCGCCAGCAGCCCGACCGGTAGGGATCGGGGGCAGCCTCGACGATCCTGGAGGCAGCGAGCGAGCGCCCGACTTCGTCCGCGAGAGGAACGGTGACGGGCGGGCCGTACTCGGTCAACTCGACAGTCGTCACAGCGAGGGCTCGTACGATTCACCGTCGCCGATGGACCGGGCCAAGGCGTCGAGACCATAGCGCTTCTCGATGTCGAAGGACTCCCCGTAATGATGCTCCTCCAGCAGCGGCAGGATCTTGGTCCGCCAGGTGCGCTCCAGACCGCCCTGCCGATGGGCCCCCTTCTTCATCAGGTAGGAGGGACCGATACGGAATTCCGCTTCCTCGATACGGGAGTTGAGCGCGTCCAGCAGGTCCGCGGCCCGGATGTCGAGCCCCTCCCGGTCGAGCCAGCGCCGTAGCAGGCCGCTGGTGGGCTCGGTGCGGGGTGACAGCTCGACGAATGCGAAGCGCCGTCGCATCGCCGCGTCCACCAGGGCGATCGACCGGTCGGCGGTGTTCATCGTGCCGATGACGAAGAGGTTCGGCGGGAGTGCGAAGTCGTCGCCGGAGTACGTGAGCCGTACCGACTTGTTGCGGTACTCCAGGAGGAAGTACAGCTCGCCGAAAACCTTGGCCAGGTTGGCCCGGTTGATCTCGTCGATGATCAGGAAGTGCGGGATGTGCCGGTTGCCCTCGCGGGACGCCAGGTCGGCAAGCTCACGCAAGGGGCCGGCAGTGAGGCGGAAGGCGACTTCCCTTGTATCCGGGTCCTCGCGAGGGCGGAACCCCTCAAAGAAGTCCTCGTAGGCGTAAGAGGGGTGGAACTGCACGAGCTTCACCTGCTCGGGCCCGCCGCCGAGGTATTCGGCCAGCTTGAGGGCCGTGTACGTCTTGCCGGTTCCGGGCGGGCCATAGAGGATCAGCTGCCGTTCGTCCCACAGCAGGTCGCGGATCTCCCGCAGCCAGGCCACGTCGTGCACCAGCAGTTCGTCGGCGAGGCGCTGTTCCGGCACGGGTAGTTCCAGCTCACGTCGGGCGGTGAGGGCGGGTGTCGTGCCGCTGGGGTCACGCTCTATCGCCTCCGCCTCGTCGGCCAGTTCCTCATCGGAGAGGCCGAGCCCTTCGATGAGCGGCTGGACCGCGGTGAGGTCCACGACGTCGTGCTGGACGGAAAGCCGCTGCTGGATCTCCTCGGGCAGTACGTCGTACGGGTGGCCGGTGCTCTGCCACTCGACGGGCCGCCGCAGATTGGACCTGCCGTTGTCGGAGGCGGTCTGCTCGGCAGGGCCGGTGATCTCACCCACGTAGAACCGTCCACCCGAGAGTGTGCACACGGTGTCTCCGGGCTTCATCCGGGATAGGAACGCGTGCAGCTCCTCGACGAGTTCCAGCTTCTGGTTGTACGTGGCCGTAGCGCCCCAGTCCTCCTCGACGACCGCGCGCAGGCGCTCCTTGCTCGTCCCCTGGCCGATCCCCTGGCGCAGGCGAGGGGCGGCGAGAGAAACCCGCTCCTCGGGAAGCCACAGCTTCTGGACGAGATCGGCCCCGGATACGTTGGAGCCCCGGACGAGCCAGGCCCTGGCGGGGCCCGACCAGACCCCCTCCATGAAGTCCGAGAGCGGCGCCCCCGCTTCCGTCTTCCAGTCGACCCAGCCGTTGCGTGGTGCGCCGACCAGCACGCCCGCGGCGAAGGACGGAGAGCCGCAGTCGACGTCTTGGGCCAGCTCCAGCCATCCGGGCCACCGGGTGGACGGGCGCAACACGTCCGTCTTCTTCATCAGCTCGCGCACTTTGGTCGTAGCGGAGAAGTGCTTGGAGAAGGACGGCATCTCCCGGTCTCGGGCGGGCGAGCCCGCCAGGATGCGGAACTTCCGGCTCCCGTTGGTCCCCACCTCATCCAGCAGCACCCCGCGCGCCCGATCGACCCCGCTCGCCCCCGGCAGTCGCAGCAGGAACTGCGGCGGCTCCCCCGAGCCGGGAGTCCCGTCTTCGGTCTCGGTCATGTCCGCTCCCCCGTTCCGGGCGGCACAGGCATTGCCGCCTTTCCCAACAACCCTATTTTTTGGCGTAGTTAAGCGCACAATCTCCCGCCAGGGGAGCACAGTGTGTGTCACCCCACGGGTGGAGGGACACAGTCGCCGTGACCATCATGGATCAGCTCACATTGCGACGGGACGGCACGACGCCGAAGGACTACGCGGCCACGTGTTCCGGTGTGCAGTCCAGGGGCGTGGTGGGGGTGTGGCGGGTGCAGTTGGCCGGCCGGCCCGGTCTGACGATCCACGACACGCGGTGGGAGAACGGGGAGCGTGATCTCGTCCTGTACCAGCCCGCCGTCCTGCCGGAGATGCCTGCTCCGCTGTCCAACCTGCACAACCGGAGGCGTGCCGGTATCCAGGAGTCCGAGCTATACGACGAGGAACTGCGGATCATGGGCTGGGTCGCCGTCCCCGGCGACCGCCCAAGCTTCAAGAAGACGTTCACCACTGCCGACTTTGCCGACCTGTGTGGTCTCGACGATCTGCGTGAGCTGACCGATCGCCCCGGGGTGGTGCTCGACGGGGCCTTCGAGCGGCCGGACCCGCTGCTCATCGACCTGGACGAGCCGCAGGACACGGATTCCGTTCAGCACGCTCTCTTCTTCCCGCAGGACGATGACGAGACGCCGGTCGTGTTCTTCCTGCTCAGTCGGGTCGCGCCGACACTGCGCCACATCGGCTGGCTGCCGGATCTCGTCCGGTCGTAACCGCAGACGACGCGGACGGCTCCCAGTACGTTCACGGACCGCCGACGACCGGAGGTGCGACCCGCCGTCCCGGCGGCGGGCAGGGCTTCGGTACGGAGTGGCCCGCCAGCAGGTCCCCCGCCGGGGGCACGGCGGGAGTCGCGGCCAGGGTCGTGGTTCGGCCGGTCGGGGGGACCGGAGCCGGGATGACCACGGCAGGTGTGGCTGTGGGCGCCCCGTCGAGTGCGTCGAGCAGGGCGTTCACCTCCAGCAGACGCGCCTGGATCTCGGCGGGCATGGGAGGCAGTTCGGGCACGCGGTGGTGGCAGACACCGCTGAGCGCGGACCAGGTGAGGCGCCAGCGCCGGGCGGTCCCCCGGTCCGTGTACGCCTCCAGGCACAGCATGCGGTGCTTGGCGTTGCGCGTCATGGCAGGGGCCACCCTGTGCCAGAAGTCGTCCAGCCGCTGGTCGAGGGCGAGGCGCAGCAGCACGGCGGCGGCGCGGGCCCGTACGCCGGGGCCGAGCGGTCCCGGCGTACCCGCCGGAGGCCGCAGGAGGGCCTCGGCCGCGGAGACGAGTTCGCGGGCGTTGTCCGTCATCGGGGACCGCCCTGCGACACGGCCGTTCCCCGGCTACGCCGGATCGCCCCGGCCAGCCTCTCCGTACGCGTCACGAGCTGCTTGCGGTCGTCCAGGGTCGGCAGCCCCAGGTGAGAGCCTTCGTTGAGCTCGTTGATCAGCGCCCATCCCCCGGTGTACAGGCTCTCGACCACCGTCTGCGGCTTCCCGGAAGAGTCACCGAGCAGGGCGAGGGCCACATGCTCCTTGGTGCGCACCAGCGGGGAGACACGCTCATCGATTTCCGCAAGGCCGAGGCCGTGGTCGTCCCGCAGGGTACGGCGCGCGGTCTCCATGCAGGCGACTTCCAGTGCGTGCCGGCACATCGCCGGAATCACCCGGTCGGCGACGCTCTGGGGAAGATGCTGGTCGTAGGAGAGGTCGCGGGCCTCCTGGAACGCCTGCTTGACGGGATCGCTCCTCTTCTCGACGGTGACGACGGAGTCGCTCTCGCGGGAGATGTGGAGGATCGTCGCCTCGATGCCCAGGTGGGAGATGGCCTGCTCCAGCCGGGTGTCGTGGGTGAAGACGACCACCTGCCGGTGGCGGGCGCAGTCACTCAGGACGGTGGCCAGCCCTTCCACCTTCTGCGTGTCCATCGACTGCACCGGGTCGTCGATGACGAGGAAGCCGAACGGGCTGTCGTCGTGCGTCGCGCGCGGAATGAACAGCGACAGGGCGAGCGAGTGCAATTCACCCTGGCTCATCACGCTGTACGCGGGCGCCTCGTGGGCGTCCACGGAGACGCCGAGCTGCACACTCCCCTGCCGGGCCGTGCCCTTCAGCTCGATGTTCCCGAGCGACACGCTGCTGCTCTCGCAGAGCTTGTTCCACACATCCTGCGACTGCTTCTCGAACTTCGCCATCCGTACTTTTCTCAGGTCGTCCGTCTGCGTCCTGAGCCAGAAGCGAGCCGCTTCGGCCTCCTTGCGCTGGTCCTTCGCCTCCGCGGCCTTCTCCGTAGCGTCGAGCCACTCGGCGAGCCGCACGGCCGCGGGCCGCCAGGCGGTGTTGCGGTCGGTGAGCCTGCGGGCGGCCTCCTCGCTGGTCTGCCGGCATGCCGCGCCCAGCGTCGGGGCCACGCGTTCGACGCGGTTCGCCAGCTCGGCGGGGTCGGTCAGGCTCCGGCACAGGGCCCATTCGCGCCAGAGACCCGCCAATTCCGACTCCTCCGCCCGCAGCAGGTCGGGGACCGGCTGCACCAGGTCGTGGACGGCACGCCGCGCGGCGCCGAGCGCCCGGCGGGCCGTTTCGGCCCCCGCCGCCTCCGACTGGAGCCGCTCGATCTCCGCTCGCGCGCCGTCCGCCCAGGCCGGGTCCAGACGGTCCGCGGTGCCACAGACGGGGCAGTCTGCGTTCTGGGAGCGGCGACGGTGTTCGAGGGCACTCTCCAGCAGCCCGGCGAGCCGCCGCGCGTCCTCGGCGTCGGAGTGCCGTACGTCCTCGGCTGCGGCAGCCGCCTCCCGCAGCCGGGCCAGCGCCCCGGCGACCTCCTGCTGGTCGGGGCCGGTCAGGGTAGCGAGTGCCCGGAGGCGGCCGTCCGCACCCGAGTCGGTGACCGCGTCCCGGTCGAGCAGGGCGCGGACGGCGTCCGCATCGGGGGTACGTCCGCCGAGTGCCCGAGCAGCTCCGACGGCACGCTGGTCGTCGAGTCCGGTCAGGGCGTCGACGGCCGCGGTCTTCAGGGCGCCGGGCCGCTTCTCGACGTCCTTACACGCCTTGATGCGGGCCGCGAGCCGGTCATCGATGTCGCCGAGCTGGCCGAGCCCGATGAACCGGGCCAAGGTGTTGTGCAGGGCGCTGAGCGTCCCGTCGACCATCGAGCCCAGCTCGCTGTAGGGCAGGAACGGGCGGTAGAGGGAAAGCGTCGAGGCGTCGAGGCTCTCCTCCAGCTTCTGCTCCGTGCCGTCCGCCCGCTCCACCGTCGTGCGCGCCTCGTCCACCTTCGCCCCGTACCACGTGCGGCGCACGGTGACCGGGTCGCCGGTGTCGTCCAGGGTAAGCCGTACGGAGACGGTCGGGACCGTGGAGTCGTGCAGGTTGCGCCACCCTTCCTTCCACACCGCCGTACGAGCCTTGCCGTTGCTCCCGTCCCAGCGGGCGTTGAAGCCCGTCAGCGCCATCTCGGCGGCTTCGGCGAAGCTCGACTTGCCGGTGCCGTTGCGACCCGCGACGACGGTCAGCCCGGGTCCGGGCGGAAGGTCGAGCGTGGTCTCGGGACCGACCCCCCGCCAGCCCGCCGCCGTGATGGAGCGCAGGTACACGGGCCCGGCGCGTCCGGTCCTCTCCGGCGTCGGCTCGGGAAGCATCCCGCGCAGCAGGTCGGCCGCCTCCGGGGCCAGTTCGGACGCGGCGAGGCCCGCAGTGAGGCGGTCGTCGAGCAGCTGACGCAGAGGGGTGTCGTCGGTCATGGCGGTGCTCCTTGCACGATCAGGCGGAGAGCACGACGGGACCGCCGCGCTGTTCACTCCTCGATGTTCCACGGTGCACGTTGGCGATGTCAACAGACTTCGCCCTGTTCGGAAACTCGAAAACGTGTACGGCATGGATCCCGGCGTGGCCACGTAGGCGGTCCACTCGCCCGGAACCCGCGCGCGGGAACTCGAAGACCACCTCACCGAGTGGGACACCGGTGCCGTGCCCGGCATCCTCGACGAACTCGACACCCTGGCGTCCAAGGTGGCCGTTTCCGAGGCTGAGCGGCAGGTCGTCCTGCGCATCCTGGGCATGGAGGACGCTGGAGCAGGGGTCGAGCGGACGCCAGCGGACGACCGCGATCCCGTACCCACGCTCACAGCAGCCGGGCTGCCTCGGGTGCCCTCCCTGTACGACGCCGAACAGCCCGGCTACGGCACGTTGACCGACATGATGGCCGCCCGGGAGAGGATCGTCGCCCAGCGCGCCGCCGCGCACGCCCGCCGCTCAGCCGTCGTCACCGAACACATGACGGAGATCGTCATGCGCCTGGCCAACGTCTCGGTCTCCGACCCGGCACTGAACGAGGAAGCTCTCACCGAGCTGCGGCACTCCTATGTGCTGTGGCTCGCGTGTGCGGACGAACGGCGGCGGGACAAAAGCTGATCCCGTCGGCCGCCGCATTTCGACCGACCGGCACCCGGAGGCCCGTGCGGGCACCACGACATCGAGGGCGGCGGCGGAACGGCTGTATGGTGTCAGGCCACTCGCTCACGCATAGTGTCCGGCCCCGAAGGAATTCGCGGGACGTGTACGAGCGTGGCCCAGGTGCACGCACAGGCGGCAACGCCATGCTCGACATCACGCGGAAAGAGCCCTTCGGTGCGAAGAGCTCCAACTACTTCCGCGTCGGCACCGCCGCCGATAACAACGCAAGTCGCGGTGGCAGGGCAAGAGGCGGCGTACCTCACGGACACCGGCGAGGCCCTGCGAACATGATCCAAAGCGCCAAGGCCGGCCGATCACCCGCTGTAGGAGTCCGGACCGGCGGGCAGCGGTGGAACCTGCCAGCCCGGACCATTCGTCAAACTGCCTCAGGCTCGGCGGGGTGACGCGGGCCACGGCCGGGCGGCGGGGTGAGCGTGGAGATGTAATTCTCGCCGTCTACGAGGGGCATGGTCGGGCTTACGCCGGCTGCGGCCATGAGGTCGTACTCGGCGAGGACGAGATCCTTGGTGCGGTAGTGGCCGTACTTAGCGATCTCGTTGTGCTTGAGCCCGCCCTTAGGCTCAGTCTGGAAAGTTTCCAGAATGTAGTCCGCATCGTCGCGACTGATCTCGTAGAGGTGGAAGAAGTACGCGTCCAGCTCGGCGCGGATCTGAGTCCGGCGGGCCTCGTCCCACTGGAAGGGGGCTCCGGTGTCACCGAGGTCGCGAGCAAGGGGGGTCATGTCGCGGGTGGTGCAGACCAGTTCGAGGACACGAGGGGTCAGGAAAGGGGTATGGAGGGCCAGAGCGTCAGGATGGGGAACGGGGAGCTGCTTCCAAGTCATGAGTGCCATGTCAGCGCCACCACTCTGGCGGCCCACAAAGTCGAAGACAAGGGAGCTCTGGGCGGCTGTGAGGGCCGCAGTGAGGGGCGGCGAGACACTTGGGAGCATCAACGGGTACGTGTTTCCGACGGCCACGCGGGGGAGGAAGGCAGGGATAGCGGTGCGTTCATCCGTCGCGCGACCAATACGGCGCCATCCGAGGAGCCATCCGTGTTTCCAGTGCGCCTCCTGGAGGCGCAGGTCCACCCCAGGCACCTCAACATTTTTGTTCTTTCTGCGGACACTGATGAATCCATCTTCCGCAATCCAGTAGCGTGGGATGGCTGCCCCTTCTGGATCCTCCTTCACGGAGATAGGAACCGCCTCATAGTCGGTGTTTCCCGTACCATAGTAACGATTCCAGCGGTGGTCGAAGAGGTGGGCCATCTTACCTTCATACACCGGAAGCATTCGCTTCCCGTCCCGGGTGAAAACGCCCCCTTGGAGCCCCCACCCTTCCGCTTCCAGCTCCTCCCTCGTACGAAATAGGTCGGAGTCATCGGTCATATCAAAGAGGCGTTTGGAAGTCAGACCCCAGGGGTTGCCCTGCTCAACAACCTCATTCCATAGCACCGGAATTCGACGATAGACCGACACCGCGAGGTCGGCGTTCCGTCGGCTCCGAAAGACAGGCAGTGTTCCCGTGTTCGGGTTGATCAGAGCGATCTCCTCTGGACTAAGAGAGAAGACTCGGTCCGCGTCATCGAGTTCCGCAGGATCAGAAAGAGAGAAGGCGAATCTGGCGACCGATTCGCGAATATTGCGCCCCGCCAAGGAGAGCAGGCAGAATTCATAACTGGCGTGCACGCCGATGAAAATCGGCTTTCGATTCTCAAAGTCGTACAGATGCTTTACAGCGCCCCGCCGGGTCATATCCTGGAAGAGGAATTGCGCGCCCGCCCCTGTAGCCACGGCGGTCGGAAGGATAGCACCGAAGCGCCCCTCGGGTGCCGAGATAGAAGCGAACCTCTCCATAAACAGATGATCAATTTGGAGCGAATTGACGCCCTTGACCGCTAGCCCTCTGCCACACAGCGGATACGCCCCCGACTGTCCCAGGAATAGAAACGACGATTTCACCCGTCGTCGCGCCATGCGATAGCGCCCACCTTCCTCTGGGTTCTCTCCAGCCCACTGTGCAATTCTCGTGCGTCGAGCCACACCAGAGAGCTTGGCGATCGAAGGCTCGACTACGCTGAAGTGCTCCTGGTCTTTGAAGTCGACCTTGTCCCACGGGGGGTTGCCCACGACACACGAGAAGCCGCCCGCCCACCCCGTGGCCGGGTCCACAGCGTCTCCGGCCTCGGCCTGCTCCGAGACCGTGAAGACCTCCGGGAACTCCAGGTGCCAGTGGAAAAAGTGGTAGAGGTCGCGCAGCTCGTTGATCTCGTCGTGGGTCGCCTTCGAAGCCGATCGGGCCTCGGGGTCCCGCAGGGCCTGGAATACCTCCTGGGTGACGGGGGCCGGGGCGTCCTTCGTCTTACGCCACATGAACGCGGCGCACCAGGCGTCGGCGATGTGTCGGGCGTGGACGTACTCCTTCTTCTTTAGCCAGTCCTCGTACGCCGCCTGCTGAGCGTGCACCTCCCGCAGGCTGCCGGACGGGGCCGTGATGATCCGGCGGAGGCCCGAGGCGAAGGCGGTGTTGGAGACCTTCGTCTCAACGACCACCTCGAAGAGTCCGCTCTGGCCCTTCCGCTCCTGGTCGTTCTGCTTCTCCAGGAACCTGGCGTACTTCTCGTCGTCGCCCTCGACCGCCTTGAACGCCTTGTTCGGGATGCCGTCGAGCATCAGCGTGGGGGTTGTGCCCACCAGGCCGTTCCCGTGCTTGATGTGCGCGTCCAGAAAGCCCAGCGCCTTCCCCGGCTCCAGGGCCTCCAACCACAGCGAAACCTTGGCCAATTCGACCGCCATCGGGTTGAGGTCCACACCGTAGACGCAGCGGGCGACGACCTCGTGCAGGGCGGTGCGTACGGCGACGGGGGGCGGCTCCGGGTTGCTCTCCCGAACCGCCGCCACCCGCTTGGCGATGCGGCGGGCCGCCGCGACGAGGAAGTGACCCGATCCGCAGGCCGGGTCGCAGACCGTCAACGACAGCAGCTCGCGCACGATCGCTTCCGACGGGTCCGGCTCCCCCGCCGCCGTGGCGGCCTGCTCGCCGCGCTTCTGGGCGTCGTCTATCACCGGGTCGAGGGTGGAGTCGAGCAGGGTCTCGATGAGCGAGGCGGGGGTGTAATAGGAGCCGGTCTTCTTGCGGTCGTTGCCGAGCCGGTTGACCAGTTCGAAGGAGCGCTCGGTGGCGCTGTGCTTAGGGACCAGCTCCAGCAGGGACTCGTAGATGGATCCGAGCTCCTCCGAGCCCATGTTGCGGTAGTCCACCGGTCGCCAGCGCGCGGTCTTCTCGTCGCGTACGCGGGAGAGGTGGCGCACCGCCTCCAACAGGGAGGCGTTCGATAGGGAGCACTCCCGCAGAGGGGCGTCGGCGCCGATGTCGTCGAAGAGGCCGCCGAGGCCGGGCAGGCCCAGCTCGGGCCGGCCGTCCTCACGGCCCAGGGCGTCCAGGACGATCCGCAGCGCGGCATACTGGTCGGCGTGCGCGGTGCCCTGGCGGCGCAGGGCGTGGCGGCGCAGACGGGCGGAGCTGAAGTACTTGGCGTACCGCTTGCGGGCGTCGTCGCTCGTGTCGGGGTGGTGGAGGGCGTCGCGGTCCTCGGCGACGAAGAGGAAAATCATCCTGTAGGCGAGGCGTAGCAGCGCTGCGTGGAAGCGGTCAGCGTCCAGGTTCTCCCGCAGGTCCGTGTTGGCCGGGTGGCGCAGGAAGCCCGTGCCCAGGGTGGTGATGGCCCGCTGGACGCCGTCGCGGTGGTGGTCGAGCGCCCGGGTGCCCGAGGCGATCGCCTCCGTACGCCACCGCTCCAGCCAGCATGCGGACGGCACCCCCGCTTCTCCGGTCTCGAAGCGGGAGACGTGCAGCAGCCGGTAGAGCAGGATGAACTCGCTGAACAACTCACCGTCAAAGATGGCTTCGAGGTCGAACTCGACGTACGAGGCGGTGGCCAGGGCGTTCGAGTCGCGCAGTAGGCGCAGCTGCCGGCCGTTGGTGAGGACGCCCCACAGGTGGGCTTCCCGCCGGTTCAGGCACTCCTGAAGGAGGGAGTGCGGGGGTACGGTGCCCACACCGCCGGGCCGCTTGTCGAGCAGGGCGTTCCAGGCGGCCATGTGGACGGGCACGTGGTGCGAGCGGTGGCTGATGGGGAAGACGCGTTCCGGGTCACTGTCGGCGCGGTACTCGCCGGCTGCGACCGTGGTGAGCCGGCCGAAGCCCAGCTCGTTGAAGAGCGGTGCGAGCCACTGGTCGACGGCGAGGCCGGTCGGGTCGGCGGGCAGGTCGGCCTCGGCGCTGACCGGCAGCTTTTCGCGGAGTTCGCGCCAGATGGCCTTGAGGTAGTCCCAGTGGCGCTCGGCCTCGTCGCGGACCGACCGCCGGGGGCCGATCACGTGGTAGTCGGCGGGGCCAGAACCTGGGACGTCCTTGCCCTCCTTGCTCTCCGAGATGCGGACGAGCATGTCGGCGGGGAGCAGGCCGCCGACGGTGTGGACGGCGGAGAAGACCTGGTTGCGGGTGGTGGCGGACATCAGGCGTCCTCTCCGTCTGCGGTGATCGGGGGCAGGTAGACGTAGACGCCAAGGATGTCGGCGGGCTGCTGGGCGGTCACCTTCAGGCCCTGCACGATTTCGTCGGATGCGCGCCTGACCCGCCGGTGGGACTCGTGCAGTTCTGTGGCGAGTTCGTCGCCGTAAGCCATCATGTGGGCCTGTACTGATTCGAGTTGACCGAGGGTGCGGCGCATCGTACGTTCCTGGAAGTAGTCGTCCGTATTCTCCGCGGCCTCAGCGGACAGCAGGTCCAGGGCCTGTTCCTCGGGGAGCCAGACCGCGTTCTTCGCTGAGCCCTGGTAGGCGAGAAGGCGGGCGTCCTCGGCGACGATCCTCTGTTTTCCCTGCCGGGAGGGCAGGGTGAGGTGGAAGCGGTAGCGGACCAGGAGCAGAGTCGTGGGGACAGTCACGGCTTCCGTGGAGACCACCCCGCAGCGGCGGGCCGGGCGACGGCCCGCCGCCTCGGCGTCAAGGGCTGCGTTGAGGACGTGGGCCGCGACCGCTCCGACGACTGGGTCGGTACGAACGAGGGCGGCTTCGCCCCGGGCCACGGCCGCCGTCGTGCGGAACGGGATGGGCCGCCCAGACTCGACCGCCTCGGCGCCCGCGACGGGTGCGAGGGCGTCGCGCAGTCCGGCGGGGGCTCCACTGACCTCGGCGGTGAAGTCGCCCGAGCCGTCGCCGGCTTCGACGACGTGTGCCTCGAGGGCTGCCAGTGCGTGGCGGACGAAGCCGCTCACCTCGTCCGCACGGCCCAAAGTGTCGCGGATGGCGGCGACCTCGCGGGCAACTTCCTCGGGGTGGATGGCGCGCTGGGCGAAGCGGGAGCGGGAGGTCGTCTCGCGTTCCGCAGCGGAGTTCCACTCGCTCTCCAGCGCGGCGGCCCTCGCGTCCACGGTCTCCAGCGCCTCGACGCCGAACAGGCCCTCCTGCTGGGGCTGATGGCCGCGCATGAGGAGCCATTCGACGATCGCGTCGGTGACGCCGGAAGACGCCTCGTCGGGCACGGAGACCGAGATGCCGAGGTCCTTGCGGATCTGCCGGTGCTTGGCGATGAGGACTTCGAGGACCTTGCCGTCGATGCCGTTGTCGATGCCGTACAGAGTGATGACGCGGACCTCGTCGCGCTTCTGTCCGTACCGGTCCACACGGCCTTCGCGCTGGTCGTGGCGGGTGGGGTTCCAGGCCAGGTCGTAGTGGACGACGGCATCGAAGTGGTGCTGGAGGTTGACGCCCTCGGATAGACAGTCGGTGGCGACGAGAACGCGGCGGGCGGCCGGGTCGTCTCCCGCGAGCGTCGCCAGCTCCTCGATGCGGGTGAGCCGCTGCTGCGGGGAGAGGGTTCCAGTGACGGCCTTGACGACCGTCCTGGAGCCGAGCTTCTTCTCCAAGTGCTCGGCGACGTATTCGGCGGTCGGGATGTACCGGCAGAAGACAATCGGGTGATAGCCGTCCTTCAACAGCGCCTTGAGGTGCCGGACGAGAGCCGCGAGTTTCAGGTCCTCCTCCGGGCCCTCCAGAGCGGCGGCCCGCTCGGCGAGGTCGGCCAGCCGGGCGCCGGCGCCCTCGGTCTCCGCACCCGGAGCCGCGTCCAGACCCTCTAGGGCGTCGCTGTCGGCGAAGTCGCGGGTCAGCGGGGCGGCGAGCCGGTCGGCCTCCTCGGCACTGGCGGCGACGGCCGCGGCCGAACGGGTTGAGAGGGTCTGGGCGGCGGCCCTGGGCGAGGAGACCAGGGAACGCAACAAGGCGATCGCGGACCACCAGGCGATGCGCGCCTCGCGCCGCCCCTGCTCACCGGCCGCCTGGACACGTTCGCTCGCGTAGGCGATGGCGTCGTCGAGCAGCGCCCGGTAGGCGGGCGACAGCTTGTACTTCTCGTCTTTGGACTTACGGTCGGAGGGGAACGCGGTCTTCTCGGCCAGACTGTCGTCGGCGAGTCCGCTCTCCTTGGTGAGGTATTGGCGTACGTCGCCGCGCTTGCGCTGCACGAAGTGCTGGGCGAGGAGCCGTCGTCCACGGTCCGTCTCCAGGTCCACGTCAGCCAGTTCAGGACGGACCAGGCCCAGCAGGTTCCGGAAACCGGACTCCTTGCCGCTGTGCGGGGTCGCGGTGACCAGCAGCAGATGCCGCTCGGTATCCTTCGCGATGCGCCGCAGCAGCTCGTAGCGGAGCTGGTTCTGGGTCGAGACGGTGTCGTCGGCGGCGACGCAGGTGTGGGCCTCGTCGACGATGACGAGGTCGGGGCAGTGGTCTACGAAGTCGTCTCGGTGCCGGGTGGACTTGATGTAGTCCGTGGAGATGATGACGTGCGGGTACCGGTCGAACAGGGACTGGCCGAGGTCCAGGCCGCGTTCCAGGCGGGAGACCGTGGAGGCAAGAACGAGCTCTGCGTCGATGCCGAACTTGGTGCGCAGCTCCTCCTGCCACTGCTCGGCCAAGGCGGGCGAACAGAGTACGGCCAGACCCTTGGCCTCACCCTGGGCCAGGAGTTCCTTCGCGATCAGGCCCGCCTCGACGGTCTTGCCGATGCCGACGTCGTCGGAGATCAGCATCCGTACGGTCTGCTGCCGCAGCGCCATTAGGAGTGGCACGAGCTGGTACGCGCGGGGCTCCACAGCGATGCCCGCGAGGGAACGGAAGGGGCCCGCGCCGGAGCGGAAACCGATCCTCAGGGCGGAGCGCAGCAGCCCGGCCGCCCGCTGATCGCCGAGGTCAGCCGGGGACGGGGGTGCGAACTGCGCGTCCTGTACCTGCTCGAACGCGGGGAAGACGGCGGAAATGTCGTCGTCCGAGCCACCCAGGGGACGCAGCACCAGCAGATCGGGGTCGCTGTCGGGGAGGACGACCCACTCCCGGCCACGGGCGGTGACCAGGGAGCCGGGGGTGTAGGTGCGCGTCATCGGAGCTTCCTCGTAACGGTGTCAGCCGGTTCCACGGCCGGACGGGGCGGACAGTTCGGGCGTGCCGTCATGAGGACGGGCCGAAGCCGAAGTAGGGGGCGTGCTCGGCGGCGATGGCTTCCCAGTCGCCGCCCTCCGGGAAACGGATGACGTCCCACCGGGCGAGAAACAGCCGGTCCTCGGCGTCCTCGTCCCGCCCCGCGTCGTCCTCGCCGCCCACGAAGACGGCGAGGTTGACCCCGGGCATCCGGTAGACGAAGTCGGGTCGGGCGTCGGCCTCGGAAACCGTGATCCCCGCCTCGTCGGGCAGTCGGAGGCCGCGCTCCCTGAGCCAGTTCAGGAACTCCGCCTCGACCGATGTGACCGGACTGGTCTCACCGGTGCCGGAGGCGGGAGTATAGACGGGGGCGGAGACGGGTGTGGACGCTGCCATGAGCCTCAGGTGCTGTTCCGTGGTGGTCTCGCCGCGCTTCTCGCTCGTCGCCTCGGCGGAGGCGAGCCGCAGCAGCACGTCGGTGACATCGTGGCGGTTGATCACGCCGTGGTGGAGCTGGTTGCCGTAGGTCAGCAGGCACTCGTAGCAGCCACGGGCACACGGCCGATCGGGGTGCGGACCCTTGTCGTCCCCGCCGTGCTCGTCGAAATGGCAGATGGCCAGCGCCTGCAGGGCAGCCTTGGCCAGCGCCCCCGGTTCGGCCTGGAGGCGGCGCAGGACGCCCGCACCGCCCTCGGCGGCCTCGGTGAACAGCAGCCGGTCCCGCGGGCCGTCGGCTGGCGGCAGCAGCTCGCTGGTCAGTTCGGAGTCCTCCAGCTCGAAGGCCGTCTCGATGCCGCGTTCCAGGGCGTACATGAGCGTCAGGGCGACCGGTTCCGGCAGCGGCTCGTCGAGGGTGACGACGAGAATGTTGCGGCGGTCTTCAACGAAGGGGATGACTCGTTTCTTGCGGCGCTTGTCCTTGCCGTCCGCGTCGACGACGGGCATCTCGCTGGAGTCGCCGGAGGCGTCGGAAGCATCCCGCTCGTTCATCCATCGCCCGTCGGCGGGGTCGAGCCAGTAGCCGGGCGGCTCGTTGTCCTTGGCGCGCAGCCTGCCGACGTTGGTGATGCGGACGGTGGCGGAGTCACCGTAGGTGAGCGTGGCGAGCGGACCGGTGGAGTCCGCGACTCGGGCGTCCTGCCGCCCCTGGCGCGTACCGTGCCGCCGGAAGCGGTAGGACGTCTCCAGCCGGTAGCCGGCCCGGCGGCGCTCCTCCTCGTCCGAGGAGATGCGCTCCCGGCGCTGGGTGTAGACGGTGTGCAGGTGGAGCAGACCGTAGGTGGGCGCGCCCAGCGGCTTATCGCACATCTCGCACTTGTCCCGGCGCTGCTCGGGTTCGTCGAGGTAGCCGCAGTGGGCGCAGCGGCGGGCCTCGCTGGTAGAGATGTCTCCGGAGGAGTCGGGCGGCAGCTGGATGCGGGTCACCTGGTAGCGGGCGCCCTCGTGGTAGATGAGCGCGCCGGGGCCGAACTCGCGGATCGCGAGGAAGCGGGGCCGCTGGAGGTAGTCGCCGTCGCCGTGACGTCCGCCCCGGGTGGGAATGAAGGCGGCGAGCGGCAGCCGAGGGAAGGAGTAGCCGGGCAGGAAGCCCTCGGACGCCAGGTAGCGGTAGGGGTTGAAGTCGGACAGGACGGAGCGGTTGTCCGGGCTCTCGTTCTTGAGCAGGTTGAGCTGGGTCTCGGCCTGCGTGCGGCGGCGGAACGCCTGTCGGCGGTCTCCCTCGGTCAGGGTGTGGTCAAGGACCCGCTTGTTCTGGACGTACTGGTCGACGAGGGCCGACCGGTACAGGTCGCGCCAGCGATCGAAGGCCCGATCGAAATTGCGCGGCGCCTTGCGCACGGCATCCTCGATCCACCGCTCGTCCCACCAGGTGGTCGCCCCGAACTGGGGCAGCAGCGGGCCGAGGATGCGCCGGGCGGCGTCCACCGTGCGGGTCTGCGCGCTGGGCTCGTGGGAGGCGTCCCGGATCACGTCGAGCAGAGCGAGCCCAGGAGCCGGGCTGCCGGAGTTCTCGCCGTTGGCGATGTCGAGGACCTGAGGAATCGCCCGGCCCAGCGTGAGCCCGGCCTCGGCGAGCCAGATGCCCTGGAGGTGTGAGCGGACCAGGTCCTCGTTGGCCAGGTCCAGGCGCGGCGGAGCGACGGCGCCAGCGACCATGCGGTCCGAGCGGCGGAAGTAGTACTGGTCGTGGCTGTTGCCGGTGGCACAGTACGTAGTGACGAGGGCGGGCTGGCCGCTGCGCCCGGCACGGCCGCTGCGCTGGGCGTAGTTGGCCGGAGTGGGAGGGACGTTGCGCATCATGACGGCGTTGAGCGAGGAGATGTCAACGCCGAGCTCCATCGTCGGGGAGCAGTAGAGCAGTTTGAGTTCGGCCTTACTGAAGGCTTCCTCGCGCTTCTGTCGATCCTCGGGGTCGACCTGGGCGGTGTGCTCGCGGGCGAACAGGCCGGACAGGCCGTCGGCCGTCTCACGGTAGAGCTGACGGAAGAAGGCGTTGACGCGCGGGCCGTCGCCACTGGCGTACGTACGGGTGAGGGGATCATGGGCACCGGTTTCGCCCGTGCCGGCCCGCCAGATGATGGAGGCGGCCGACACCCGGTAGCCGGTGGCGGTCGTCGACGGCTTGCGGAAGCGCCCGGCCCCCTGCGGGGCCACGGACACTTCGGTCACGAGGCCGGCGTTTCTGAGGACCTTCAGCAGATCCTCGATGACCGTCTGGAGATCGGCGGGGTCCATCTTCTTGTCGAACCCACGGTGCGTGCGACGCAGATATTTCCCGTATTTGCCACGCGCGGACAGGAACAGTCCCGCGCGGTCCATCCCGGGCCTGGACGGCTGGGGGTAGGCGGTGGCCACCTTGGGGCTATCGCTCTTGGAGAGCCTCCAGGGGTCCACGAGCCGCTCCTCGCTGGCGCTTTGGAGCGAGTCGAAATCGTCACGAAAGTACTGCACGTCGATGGCGAGCGACCGGCGCATCTCGTCGAGCAGCGCTTTCATGATCTCGGCACGCAGAGAGGCGTCGGCCTCGCGCAGCGACGGATGCACCTGCTCCCAGCGATCCTGGCGCTCGGCGACCCACTGGAGGTCGGCGTAATCGATCTCCAGCAGTCCTGTCTGCTCCAGGTTCGGCATGGTGACGCGCCAGCCGCGCTCCAGGTCGAGATAGAGGCGAAAGGCGATCACGTCCCGCAGGGTCCTGGCCGCAGCAGCGGCCAGACGCGGGGGCAGGTCGTCCTCGCCCGTGTACACGAAGGGGTCCAGGGCAAGAGCATTGGCGACCCGGGAAGTCAGGTCCTCGTGCTGAATGCCTTCCGGGCCTGCGTCCACTGCGGCCCGATACAGCGCGCCGCGCAATTCGGTGACCTGGACGAAGTCGTTGAAGTGGCCGGCTTGGAGAGAGGCGTCCTGCCGGTTGTCGACGAACGTAAGGAGCTTGCGTGCCGCCTTGGGAAGCGCCGCTTCCGGCACGCTGTCCAGCGAACGAACGACGGAGGCGGAGATCAGCGAGGTCGCGGAGGAGCGGCCTTCCTGGTCCAGGGTAGCCAGCTTGGCGAAATCCTTGCCGCGGGTCTGCTCGTAAGAGACGGAGCAGTGCAGGCAGAAGAGGAACGGGGCGGGGATGAACGCCGCGTGCAGCTCGCCCTTGGACTCGTTGCCGTACGGATCAACGGTAATCGCCCGCGGCATCCGGTCCCGGTAGGACTTCTTGACGACCTCCTGCTCCCTGTCGTCGATCTCCAACCAGGACTCCGGCAGCCTCCGGTCCGCGATGGCCTCTTCTGGGGTGCGGGGCCAAGGGTTGGTGTGCGGGTAGCGGTCCGTGTCGACGTAGAGGTAGCCGTCGCCGGCGCGGCCCCCGGTAGCGGCAGTGTCGCGGCGCGGTTCGTAGCGGATCTCACCGTCCTTCTCCGTACGCCACACGGTCAAGTACTCCTGACCGCACTCGCGACAGAAGGCGAGCGGCATCAGGACGTGCCCGTCGGTCCCGGGCCGGACCCGCTGATAGTCGCGGGTGGGGTAGCGGTCGGCCTTGCTCTCCAGGGTTACGTAGACGGTGTCGCCCTTGGACAGGAACTGATGCAGCCGGAAGGCGAACAGAGGACGTTCGGTGACAGGGTGGTACGCCTGCGAGCCCGCTTCCAGCGTGTCCCGGAGGGCGTCCGCGCACCGGTCCTCCGCCACCCCGCTCTGCCCTGCGAGTTCGGCGGCGGCCTCCTCGATCTTCCGCGGCTTCTGGCGCACCAACTGCCCCGTGGCATCGTCGGTGCCGAGGCCGAAGTACGTCTCGATCCAGCGCGCGAGAGGGTCAGTGACGAGGTCGGCGTAGGCGCTCGGGGCAACGGTTCCTGTAAGTCGCTCGGCGGGGACCACGGTCGGAGTCTCGCCGATGGCGCGAACCAGCGTCTCGCCGATGATGTGCTCGGGCCCGACCTTCGTGCCGAAGAGCTTGGTCGCCATGTCGGCCACCACGGTCTTCTGCCTTTCCAGGCTGCCTTCGGTGGACATCGTCGCGGAGGTGCCGATGCACTGCACGTCGTCGGCGCGACAGGCGTCACGCACCCGGCGAATTAGCAGCGCCACGTCCGCACCCTGCCGGCCGCGGTAGGTGTGCAGTTCGTCGAAGACGAGGAAGCGCAGGCCCTCGGCCATGGCCACGAGGCTGTCGCGGTCGTCGGGCCGGGTGAGCATCAGTTCCAGCATCACGTAGTTGGTGAGCAGGATGTCTGGCGGATTCTTGCGGATCTTCCTGCGGGTCTCGTCGTCCTCCTGGCCCGTGTAACGGGCGAAGGTGACCGGCTCGTTGCCCACGCCATAACCGTTGCGAAGATACTTCTCCAGCTCCTTGAGCTGGCTGTTGGCGAGGGCGTTCATCGGGTAGACGATGATGGCCCGCACCCGCTTGGGTGCGTCGGGCCCGGCCTGCTGCCGCTCCTTGAGCACCCGGTCGACAATCGGGACCATGTAGGCGAGGGACTTGCCGGAGCCCGTGCCGGTGGTCAGGACGTAGGAGACGCCGGCTGCAGCCGCGTCGATCGCCGCGCGCTGGTGACGGTGCAGGGTGAGGGAGCGGCCGTCGCACACGGTGGAGTGTTCGGACTTCCCCGCCTGGAAGATCTTCGCGCACTCGTCGTGCAGGACCTTCTGCGCGGCGAGTTCCGCGACCGTTCCGGCGGAGGCGAAGAAGGGGTTGAGCGACAGCCAGGGGTTGGGCCACTGCGACTTGTCGTCGAGGTCCTTCTTCACGAAGTCCTTGATGCGCTCGTCGCGAATCACGGTGCCGCCCTCGGTGAACGAGCGGTAGTCCTTGATGAGCTGCTCGTGCACACCGAAGACATCCATGCCGGAGCCAGTCAGGGAACGCTTCGCGGGCTCCGGTGCCGTCGGCTCGTAAAGCCGCGGCTCGGTGACCGAGGCGGCCTCGTTGGCAGGCCGCAGCAGCCACTTCACCGGGTCGAAGTCCTGCCAGACAGGAAGAGCGCTGCCCTCCGCCACAAGAGGAAGCAGCGCATCCCGGACGGCGACCGCGTCGGCCGGGCGATCGGCGGGGTTCTTCGCAAGGAGGCGGTCTACAAGGCGGGCCAGCGCCTCCGACACATCCGAACGGAGCAGACGCACCGGCGTCGGCTCCTGATTGACGTGCTTGTCGCGGAAATCGAAGGCGGTGTTGCCCATGAAGGGCGGGTTCCCCAGGAGCATCTCGTGCAGCATGCACCCAAGGGCGTACAGATCGGCGGCCTGGGTGACGAGGCTGCCCTCGAACTGTTCCGGCGCCATGTAGCGGGCAGTGCCGACCGTCACTCCCGTGCTGGTCAGCTTGGTGCCGTCGGGGTCGTCGACAATCCGGCCGATACCGAAGTCGAGGACTTTGACGGCGCCACCGCGGGTGAGCATCACGTTGCGGGGCTTGAGGTCCCGATGGACCACGCCGGCAGCGTGAGCGGCGGCCAGAGCGTCGGCCATCTGTGCACCGATGGCGGCGACCCAGGGCACCGGAAGCTGCCCTTCCTCCGACACGAGATCGGCGAGTGGATGCCCGTCCAGGAATTCCATGACCAGGAAGGGAAGGTCGCCGTTGGTCTCGTCCACCCCGCCGTCGATCGTGCGGGGCAGGTTGGGGTGGCTCAGCAGATGCATGATGCGCACCTCGCGCGCGAACCGCTCCACCGCCTGCGGGTCGGTGCGGGTCTCCACCAGCGTGCCCGAGCGGCGGCGGCGGATGAGCTTGAGGGCGACGACGCGGCCAGGAGAGTCCTCAGCCTCATCCAGGTCCTCGGCACGGTGAACCTCACCCATGTTTCCCGAGTCGACGTAACTCAGCAGGCGGAACCGCCCTGCGACCGTCTCTGAACCTTCACTCATGCTGCTGCCTCCCCGTGCGGCCCCGCCGAGGGGGCACGCGGTTTCCCCATGCGGCGGGCGTGCTCATCGTGACAGACGGGAACACCCACAGGGGGACCGTACACGAGAATCACAGCGTAAACAATCATTGTTGCGTTAACGTCGTCAACGCACTAAGCCCATCCCGGCTCCACCATCCCACCCCATACGACCACGGGCGCAAAGTGATACGGGCGCAGACCAGCAAGATCCCCTGCCCCACACATGTGTCGCGGTATACGGGAGGGGCCGACGCAGCGGCACCGGGGCAACCGCCTCCGTGACCGAATGACGATGGACCGCGCGACCTTCGTAGTTAGTGTGCTCGCGAAGACAGATCATGGCAGCCGGAACGGGGAGACGAAATGGGCAATCTGGCCAAAGCCGTGGCGGAACTTGAGGAAAAGGTCGAGGCCGTCCGCGAGCTGCGAAAGATCGTGGAACGACTCGACACCGAGATCGCTACCCGCATGGAAGAGATCGAGGCCATCGGTACTGAGCTCCTCGACCTCCATGGCGATCTTGACAACCAGATCGCCGAGTACGACTACATGGCCGTCGAGCAGTCCGTCGCGTCCGTGGCACGGCTGGTGGACGTCGAAACAGTCCTTCCGGCGATAGACGCCGTACTGCTCCTCACCGCCCTGCGCGACGACGAGCCCATACCCGATCTCAGCCTGCCCCTGTCATCGTTCGACGAGGATGATTGCTGGGATCATCCTCGGCTCACGCAGGAGGACCTAGACCGCGCGTTCAAGGCCGCGCTGGCACGGGCGGATCAGCGGTGGGAAGAGATCTGGGGTGACCACTCTTGGGAGGTACTGGACGAACGGGACTCCCAACGGGCTGAGGACCACGCCGATGCCGAGCAGGAAGCAATCAAGGACAGGGCTGGCCGAGCCGGGGCTCATGTCATGGAACTCATCGACTACATCGGTGACACGCTGTGGCCCGACCTCGTGGAGGCAGTGGAATCCGGCGCCCGCGAGCGCGCGGTCCGGGCGCTGGCAGCCGCGTGCGCTGCAGCACGGGAAGCCGAGCCTGCCTACAAGCTGTACGAGGTCAACCTGTCGGTCCAGTACGAGTCGTCGCCAGCCTCGCTCGGTGCCATGGGTGAGCTTCTGGGCAACTTCGAGACATGGTTGACGTCGCCCAAGGCCGAGTGAAGGGTGCAGGTCTCGCCTGCCTCCGCATTTCGCGCTGAAGCGTTGGCGATCGGGGTCAGGGTCGTCACCTCCGCATGTACGGGGAGCATTTCGAGCTATGTCCCAACGGCAGTCGAATGCTCCACGTAGCCTCGCAGACATGGAGGCACCCGCACCCGGAGCACCGCCGGAACCCGGCGACGACGAGACGCGCAGGCGGCTGGACGCGTACGCCTACCTGAGCGCGCCAGAGCGGCTGGAGCACATCGCGATTATGCGGGTCTTTTGCGGGACGCTCCTGGCGGACCTGGCCGGCCCCGACGTCATGGCGAAGCTGCGCGAGTCCAGCGGACCAGGTGCGCGGCTCGACGCCGACACCCTCACGGCCCGGCTCGAACAGCTGGAGAAGTGGGGCAACCTGCTGCGCGGCAGCCACACGGTGAAGGCGTCCAGCATCACCGAGTACCAGCGTTCACGTGCGCGCTACCAGCTGTCGAGGCTCGGCGAACGCATCCAGCGGGACGCCGACGGGGTGGTGGCCGAGGCCGACGCCGCCCGTGAAGTGAGCAATGAGCTGCTGGCCCTGGTCGAGCGCGGGCTCCGGGAGCTCGCCGAGCTGGTGTCCGAGCCGGGCGGTATCGCCCCACAGGACGGGCTGGAGCGGGTCAGCACGCTGTTCGTGCAGTTCGCCGAGTTCGCTGAGTCCATCCGGGACTTCTACGCCTACCTCGGCCAGGTGCTCGCCCGGTACGACCTGAACAGCGCCGAGTACCAGGGCTTCAAGGAACTGCTCCTGGACTACGTCGAGGCGATCACGGAAGACGTGGCCTTCCGAGCGCCCCGGATCTCGGCGGCACTGGACACGCTATGGCCACATCTTCCGCCCCTGTTGGAACGACTGGACGCCCACGCCCAGGGCCTCGCCGGGCTTACCCCGCAGGGCGAAGGCCACTCGGAGAATCGAGTACAGCGCAGCCGGGGGCGCGAGCTCGCGGACTGGGAGGGGCTGCGCGGCTGGTTCAGTGACACCGCCGGCCAGGGCAGCCAGGTCGATCAACTGCGGGACGCCACCCTGCGGGCGCTCCAGTCGCTGCTGGCCAACGCCAAGCGAATGCTGCGCTCGGCCACCGGGGAGATGTCGCGGCGCCGGGACCTGCTGCGGCTGGCCCGGTGGTTCGACGAGGCCGCACCGCAGGATGCGCACGACATCGCCGTCGCCGCCTTCGGGCTGTACGGTGCCCGCCACCTGGGGATTCCGCCCTCCACCGATGAGGTGGTGCCTGCCTACACCAGCTGGTGGACCGGTCCGGTGGTCGAGGTCCCGGTCGCGCTGCGCGAGAGGGGCAGCCGCGCGCAGCGAGGCCGGACGTCCTCGGTGGAGGACCACTCCGCGCAGAAAGAGCGCCTCCGGGTGGCAGCGCGTGAGCGGGCGGCAGGCCGGAAGGCGGCGGCGGACGAACTGCGCAGCGCCTCGGGCCGTTTCGATGACGTACGGCTCACCTCAGCGGCGCTGAACCTGCTCCTGGAGCTGCTGGCCACGGCGCTCGGGAACGCTCAGCTCAAACGGCGCGCCAGTGCGGCCGGGGAGCGGGCATCGTGGTTCGGCCTGGACGCGGCATGGAGCGAGGACGCCGATCTGGCCATCTGGCTCACCGTGCACCGGACCGCGGGCGCCCGGACGCTCCTCCACTCGGCCGACGGGGACCTGCTCCTGGACGACCTGGAGCTGGTCATCGGCCGGACCTCGGCCACCGCCGACGATGAGGCGGAGGTGAACGTGTCATGACCCTCCCCTCCGCCCACGACGTGGACCTGGCAGCCGAACGCCGCACCGCTGCTCGATTGCTGCTTGCCCATCCGCTGGTCACATCGGACGGCCCGCACGCCGATCTCTTCCCGCTGGTACGCAGACACGCCGACTGGCTGGGCAAGCGGTTCCAACAGGTACTCGGCTACCGCCTTCTGGTCGACAGCTCCTACGCCCGACTGTTCAAGGCCGGGCTGGGAGCACGGGCGGGACATCGGCTTGTGCGGTCCACCGGCACTCCCTTCACCCCACACACGTACTCCTGCCTCGCGCTGGCTCTATCCGTGCTGGTAACCGCGCCCGAACAGATGCTGCTGTCTCAGCTGGTCGCCGACATCCGGGCCGCCGCGGCCGATGCGGACGTCGAGCTGGAGGAGACGGGCCGGGCAGCCGGAAAACGGACCCTGGCCGCGGCTCTGCGCCAGCTGGTCGAGTGGGGTGTACTCATCGAGACGGAGGGCCACGTAGCTGCCATCACACAGGAAGCCGGCGGGGAGGCTTTGATCACGGTGGACCGTGAGCTCGCACGCGTCGTCGTGGCCGGACCGCTCGCCCAATCCCGGGACGGCGCCGACCTGGTCCGGCAAGCGGCGGACCCTGGCTTCGGAGGACCTCGTACCTACGTGCGCCGGATGCTCGTCGAGACACCCGTCGTCCATCTCGACGAACTGACCGACGCCGAGCGGGACTGGCTTCGCACCCGCCAGCGCCGGGAAGCACAGGCGTTCATCGAACTCCTCGGTCTGGAAACTGAGATCCGCGCCGAGGGCGTGGCGCTGGTCGACCCAGAAGAAGAGCTGACCGATCTCCATCTTCCCGGCACGGGTACCGTCGCCCAGGCCGCATTGCTGCTGGTGGAACGGCTCGCTGAACGCCTCCGCCCATCCGATCCCGGACATCCGGCGACCGGCGGCGTCCTGGTCGTCGGAGTTGCCGTTCCGGACGGTCTGGTGAATGAGCTGCTGGTTGAGCTGGTCGCCGAGTACGGAAGCCGTAGCAACTGGCAGCGCGGCTACCTGGAAGATCTCCACGCTCTGCGGGAAGCCGTGCTGGACCTGCTGTCCCGCATGCGGCTGCTGACCCCTGTCGGTCCGCTGCGGGCCGAGGGGGACGGGCTGCCGGAGGGGTACGCCGAAGAGCTGCCGGAAGGCCGCCAGGTGACCGACGTCCGCGGAGCCCGGCCCGCTGGCGAGGGCTGGGTACTGCTCGCCGCGGCGGCCCGCTATGCCACCCGCGTCACCGTGCGCCCGGCCAGCCCGACCGGATCGGCCTTCCAAGTTACCGATGTGCAGCAGGAGTTGCCGCTATGACCACCAGCGCACAGGGCCTCATCCCGCTGCCCCGATCTCGCTCGTCGACGACGACAGCAGGTACCCGCTTCCGGCTGCACCGCGCGGGTATCCAGAACGTCTGGCAGTACGACGAGCAGGAGTTCGCCTTCGGTGACGGGCGGCTGCTGCTGCGCGGCAAGAACGGCGCGGGGAAGTCCAAGGCCCTGGAGATGCTGCTCCCGTACCTGCTGGACGGCGACTCCCGAGCGCTGGACGCGACCGGTACCGGGCGGACGACGCTCGCCTGGCTGATGCTGGACGGGTTCGAGCAGACCAACCGCCTCGGCTATCTGTGGGTGGAGTTCCGAGGTACGGACGAGGGCGGCGACCACCGCTATCTGACGCTCGGTGCCGCCGTCCGTGCCTCGAAGTCGACGCAGAAGGCGGTGGCGACCTTCTTCATCACCCCCCTGCGGGTAGGTGAGGACCTGCGCCTGGTCGAAGCGGGCAAGCCGCTTCCCGTCGACCAGCTCAAAGAGATCGTCGGTTCCGACAACGCGACCGACCGCGCGGTCGGCCACCGTGCTCGCGTGGCCCGGGACCTCTTCGGAATCACTGACACGACGCGCTACCGAAATCTGACCCAGCTCCTCCACCGGCTGCGACGTCCCACGGTCGGGGACCGCATTGAGCACGGGGGCCTGGCCGTTCTGCTGAGCGAGACCCTGCCGGGGCTCGACGAGGAAGTGGTCGAGAAGGTGGCACGCAACCTTCACGACTTGGACGCCGTACGGGACGAACTCGGCCGCCTGGAACGTACCGACACGGCACTACGCACGTTCCTCGCCGACTACCGCCGCTACCTCGCCGGAGTCCTGCGCGCATCGGCCCGGGACGTGAGCAGGGAACTGGACGTCCTATCCCAGCGACGCCGAACGGCCGGAGACGCAGCTCAGCGAACGGGCGACCTGAAGATGCGGGAGGAGGAGTCGGAAGCGGGGCTGGAAACTCTCCGCGAGGAAGAACAGACCGCCCGGACAGAACTTGCGGCTTTGCACGCCAGCCATGCCTACCGCAGCCTGCGCGAACTGTCGGAACGCCGCGCCACGGTGGAAGCCCTGCACACCACGGCCACGACCGCCTTCACCGCCCTGCGTAACACGCACGAGGCGGAAGAAGGTGCGGCGGAACGAATGGCCGAGGGTGTCGAAGACCTGGGAAGTCGGCTCACCGAACTGGGCACCGAACATCGGGAGCTGCTGTCCCAGGCGGAGAAGGCAGGGCTCCCCGCCGGACATCTCGGCGACGCGGTGGCTCTGCCGCGCACGGACCGCTCCCAGGCGACGCAGACGGAGCTGACCAGCCCGGACGGGGAACCGCAGACCGTACGACACCGGCCAGTGGTTCACGTGGACACGGTCACGACAGAGGCAGGGCTGGGATCCTGGCAGGGACAACTGGAGAATGCCGAAGCAGTCGTACGGAACCGGACACGGACTGTCCAGGAAGTGACCCGTCTCTCCTCGCAAGCCGACGAGGCTCGGACCAAGGCAGCGCAGGCCGACACAGAGCGGGAGCGGCTGGAGGGAGAGGCGGAGGAGGCCGCCGGCCGTCTCGAAGAGGGCCGCGAGAAGGTCGCCGAGGAGAGCCGTGGGTACGCCGGCGAGGTCGCCTCGTGGGTAGAGCGCACGCGGGCCGCGACGGGGCCCGCCTGTCCACCGCTGGATGCCGTCCTCGCCGAAGCCGTCAGTGAGACCTCCTCCGACGCGCCGTTCGCGGAGCGCACGCTGCCGCCCGACATTGACAGCCGCGCTCGGCAGACGGCTCATGCGGCCCTGGAACCATACGCCGATGACCTCAACCGGCACCGCGATGCTCTGGCGCTCGGCGTCGGCCGGCTCAATGAGGAGATCGACCGCCTGAGGAAGGAGAGGCAGGAATGGGAGCGGCGTCCGGACCCCGAGCCTCCGGCCCCGTACCACCGCACCGCCGAAAGGAATCCGACCGGTGGAGCGCCCTTCTACCGGTTGGTGGACTTCACGGAGCACGTGACCTCCGCCGACCGGGCCGGTCTGGAGGCGGCTCTGGAGGCGAGCGGCATCCTCGACGCCTGGGTCAGCGCGGACGGGGCTCTTCTCGACCCCCTCACCCGGGACACGCTCCTCCAGCCCGGCCCTGAGCTGCTGGGAGCACAAACTCTCGCGTCGGCCCTACGCTCGGTTCCGCAGCCAGAGTGCGGCATCACGTCCGAGCACGTGCAGCGCTTGCTGGCCGCCATCGCACTCGTACCCGCCTCGGAGAGTGCCGCTGCCAGCGCGGTCCACTTCGACGGAAGCTGGCGGCTGGGGGCCCTGCGCGGCCGACACCACAAGAGTGTCGCCGAGTACGTGGGGGCCGCCGTACGCGCCGAAACCCGACGGCGGGCCCTCGCCGAGCTAATGGACCGGCTCACGCAGACGGAACAGCGGCTGACCGACGCCCGTACCGAACTGGCGGCAGCCGATTCCATGCGGCGGGCCCTCACCCGCACGGAACGGGACTTCCCCCGAGCTCAGCAGCTCTCCGACGCCTGGAGCAGGACCGCTTCGGACGAAAGGGCGCTGCGGGACCTGACCGCCAAGGCAACCCGTGCGGCACGGCTAGCCGAAGACGCCCGCGCTCTCGCGGTGTCGGCACGCACCGAGGCGGACGCCACCGCGACCGCCCATGACCTTCCTACCGACGCCACAGCCCTGGACCGCGTACGCACTGCACTGGCGGCCCTGCTCAGCGGTATCGGTCACTTGCGCAGAGCAGTCACCGGCACGGTCGGGCGGCTCGGCGGAAGCCAGGCGGACGATGGGCGGTACGAACGCGCCCGAGAAGGCCGCCTGGAGGCGGAGGGAAACTACCGGCTTCGCCTCCACCAACTGCGCACCGCACAACAGGATCTGCGGACCCGCGAGGCGGCCGTCGGATCATCCGAGGAGGAGATCCTCGCCCGCGAGCAGGACTCCAAGCAACGCATCGCGAACACCGCCAACGCCATCCCGGCGGCAGAGCGCACACACAGCGAACTCCGCGATTTGCGCGTGCGCGCGGAAGAGGAGGAGAAGCGCCTGCGCGAGGACCTGGCGGACCAAGAGACGACCGTCATCGACACCGGCCGCGCCCTCCGCGAGGCTCTCGACCGTCCGGAGGTCATCAACGGAGCGGGGCTGGAACGGTCCTCTCTGCCCGACCACGTCTCGGACAACCCCGGTTCAGACGCCCGCGACCGCCTGCGCGCGCTGCGCTCACTGGCCGACGCGGTGGAGCAGGCCCTCAGCCGTTCGAGGGGAGAGGTGTCGGACAACACCCTGCTCAACCGGCACACCGAGCTGCGCGACCAGCTGGCGGGCGGATACGACGCACAGCTTGAGGAGCGCGACGGCATCAAGGTGTGCCGCCTGCTCGACGACCACGGTTCGCACGACGTCGCGCTCGTGGGCGAGCGGATGGCCGTACAGTCCGCAGAGGCGAGGGGGCGGCTCACCGAGCGCGAGAGCGAGGTGTTCCAGCGGTTCCTGACCGGCGAGCTCGGCGATCACCTCTCCGAGCAGGTCATCACCGCAGCCAATCTGGTCGCGGCTCTCAACGACACCCTGAAGACCGTACGGACCTCGCACGGTCTCGGCGTGGAGCTCCTATGGAAGCTCGACGAGGACGTGGACGCTGACGTGCGGGCGGCCGTGGAACTTCTGCGCAGCCCATCGAGCCTCCGAACGCGCGAGCAGACCGAGCAGCTGCGCGAGGTACTGCAACGCCGTATCGAGGACGCCCGCCTTGCCGACCCATCGGCCGGCTACACAGCCCACCTGCGGACCGCGCTGGACTACCGCGCGTGGTTCCGTTTCCACACCTTCGTGGTCGAGGACGCCGCCCCAGGGCGCAGAAGGAAACTGACCGGCCGCACCGGCCTGAGTCAGGGAGAGCAGCGCGTGCTCTCATACCTCGTGCTCTTCGCAGCCGCTGCCGCGCACTTCACCAGCCTCGCCGAATCGGCCCCGCACGCGCCTCGGCTGATTCTCTTGGACGATGCCTTCGCCAAAGTCGACGAACCCACCCATGGGCGGCTGGGCCGCATCCTGGTCGACCTCGATCTCGACTTCGTCCTCACGAGTGAACGTCTGATGGGCAACTGGACTGAGGTCCCGTCCTTGCACATCTACGAGTGCCTCCGCGACCCCCACGTGCGCGGGGTGGCCACGTTGCACTACACCTGGAACGGGCGGCACCGGCGTCTGGCATCGGTATGAGCGGGCTCCTGGCCGCCACACGCGACTGGCTGGCTGGGCCAGGTCTCGCCCGGCTCTGGGGTGCGGTACGCAAACGTCTGGAAGGCAACGGCGTGCAGTCCACCGGCTCCGTCCGGCTGACCGCGGTGAGCGCCCAGGAACGGAACGACCTGTCACTCCTGCTAGGCAAACCGCTCACGGGCACAGCCGTGACCGTGCGGCTCGACGCGCTCGACGAACGCCTGCGCACCTCGGCCGCGGGGCTCGGGCTCAGGGAGGTTCTCCAGGAACTCGGCCCTCCGCTCACCGACCGCCGCGCGGCTCGCGAGGACGGCGCGGCACAGCGCCGGCACGTGTGGTCGTCGCTCACCTCGTCTCTCGACGCCTCTCCGCTCGCCGGGCAGGCTTGGACTCGGCAGTGGTCCGATGTGCTGCGCCGCACTGGCGTTCCGAGAGGGGTGACGCCCGAAGCGACAGTGCGGACGCTTCAGCAGGCGGTCCAAGTACTCACTGTGTTGTTCGATCCGAAGCGCACCGGTACGCGAGGCCGAGGCGAGCTCGCCGCGACGGCGACCGGTTCGGCGCACGGCCTGGACGACGGCACCTGGCTCGCCCGCCTCGTCCAACGCGGCATCGCGCTGGCCCATGACACAGAACTCCCTGGCAACGCAGCCGGCCGACGCGCATTGTGGCGGCTGGTCTCCGTCACACCGGACGAGGTCTCCAGCACGGTGCTGACCTACGGCCTACGCCCCCTCGGCGAGAGCTGGCGTGCGAGGTCACTGCGAGAGCGGGCCGCCCATAACGCCGAGACCCACCTGACACCGCGCGATCTGCTCGACATGCAGCTCCAGCTGACCGCCGGAACCGTCGTTCACATCTGCGAGAATCCGCGCGTGGTGGAAGCCGCAGCCGACGCGGCCTGCGCCAAGCCTCTGGTCTGCACCTCCGGCAGCGCCGCCACGGTGGTCATTACACTCCTCGACGCCCTGGCTGCCTCCGGTTGCCGTTTCGCCTACCACGGCGACTTCGACTGGCCAGGCATCACGCTGGCCAACCGGATCATCCGCCGCTACGAAGCGCTGCCGTGGCGCCTGGGCGCCGAGGACTACGAACGCCTCGCCGCAGCCAGCCAGGCGGAGGGGGTCCCTCAACTACCTCTCGGCGGGAGCCCGGTAGATGCGGACTGGGACCCGGGCCTCGCTCCTGCCATGAATGCCCTCGGAGTCGCGCTTCATGAGGAGGCCACCCTCGACCTGCTGGTAGAGGACCTGGCCTAGCCCGAGCGCCGGACAGTGTGGTAAGCGTTGCAACCCTCAGGCCGAAACGACATCGCTCAGCACACTGCGCAGGACCTCATCGTCACCGGTCTGCGCCGCTTCGGCCAACTGCCGCAGATCGTCCCGCTTCAGGTACCGGTAACTCTGCGGCGGGTGGAAAGGGCCAGCGGCCCTGAGGGCGCTCAACGGCACCGGTTCTTGGAACGTCACAGGGCCCTCCAGAGTGAGACCGCTGGCCTGTGCCGCACCGCTCATGTAGGCGTCGTACTCGCGCCTGCTGATGCCAGCGCGGGTACGACTGGCCGACCACACATCTCGAGGCGAAGCGACCTGCACCGAGGCAATGCTGGCCATTCCCACGATGGCCATCGTCGGCGCTGTCGCATAGAGGAGCACGCGGGTGCCGGGGGGTGCCGCGACGCGCTGCCGCCGCACCTCCACCGTCTTGCTGCCGGCCAGGATCGCCGAAGCGAACCGAGGGTGGACGGACAGCAGCATTGCACGCTCCGGATCGCTCACGTCTTTCGATGCCCCTCTTCGTAGACCGCCTGGAAAAGCGCGTTGCTGATCTTGGATAGCGAGTACAGCGGCAACGGTAGCCCCAGACCCGTTGCCAACGCCTTGAAACGTCCGAGCGACACCGGCGCGGGGAAGAGTTCAGTGTCCGAGAATCTCAACGCCATCGCTTTGCCATAGGGTTCGGCCACCGCGCGGACTTGCTCACGACCATATACGCCCAGATGTTCGAATCGCGAGAAGAGGGTGTCCGGCTCGTCGATCACCACCTCGTCCAGGCGCGAACACCCGATAGCCATCTGCCCCTGCTGCCCCGGCTCGCCCCTGCTCACGTACCAGAGAAGGCGGGCAGGGACTCTTTCGCTCCGGTGGCCTGGCGAGCGGTAGTAGACATGCTCGCGGCTGATGCCGAGCACCTCGTCGCGTGGCATCAGCATGGTCGGAAAATCGAACAGGTCGGCGGACCATCGTGGCTCAATGGGCACGCTGAACGACGGCAGCTCGGAGTCGATGATCTTCGCAGGCCACCAGGCCCGCTCAGCAATGCTTGCTACTTCAGCGGGGAGTCCGGCATGTAGCTCGGGTGCGGCAAGCCCCAAGCGCTCCCCGATCCCGATTGCTGCACCAGACACGTCAGCGGCAGACCCACAGACATCCACGAGCAGTGCGATGAGGTCGCCTGATTGATCGGTGAAACCGTCCGCACCGGCCGCTGCCCGAGCTACGGGCGAGAGAAAGGGATCCGTGATCCGGATGACCTGAGCCCTGCGATCACGCCCCAAGCGTTTGAGCATCAGGAGCAGTTGCCGGGCGAGGGACTCCTCAAGCGAATGCGTCGCGGTGCGAAGCAACGAGACGTTCAGGGTTCGCCCGTCCAAGGCCCAGACGTACAGGGCGACCGGGTGCCCCTCGCCATCCCTCAGCAGTTCCCGCCGCCAAAGGATCTGATCGTTGACAAAGCCCTTGAGCCGCGCTTCGAAGGCCGATCCGTTGTCACTGTCCGCTTGGTCGAAGAAGGCGACCAGTTCTCCCTCTCCGCCCGGCGTCACCTCGCCTGCCGAGAACGGTGTGCCCAAGAGGTCCTTGGGCCGGTAGAGCTGCGCCTGACGCAGCTCATCGACGTGGAGAGTCACCACGGAGGGAACGACTACCTTGACGCCAGCAACGGCCCAGGCGGTGTCGGACAGCCGAGCCAGCACCGGGTCGCGGGTCACCAGAATCTGAAGCCCGGCGCAGGACGTCTCGGCCACGTATTTCAGCCTGCTCTGCATCTTTGCGTCAATCGGTAGTTCTGGCAGATCCTTCTCGACCGCTTCCAGAAGTTCCTTGTGGCGAGCAGCCACGGCCTCCGGAACGGGGGTGATCTGCCGCAGACCTGGCAAACCAGCGCGCTGATGTTGCCGCGCGGTTCGATCGGTGACATCTCGCACGTCGTGAAGCAACTGTGGTGTGAACGCGAGCTCAATCAGATCGGCAAGCCATCCGGCTTCAAGAGCACGTGATTCCTCGATATCGGACGCGGTGCCACTACCTCGAAGGCCGGCAAAAACGCTGTGGTCTACAGTCACCACCGCCAGGGCGTCGCTCTGGACGTCCGCGAACAAGTCCTGGTGCCCCAAGTCAAGCCACCAAGTGTCCAGGGTCTCCTGGTCTCTGCCGCGCCCCAGCCCCTCGCCAAGGGGTACAAAGCCCAGGCTGGTCCACATCCCGCTGAGTTCGTAGTCACGCCGGCACCTGGCCCTGATCCCCAGCCGCTCCGGGTGCCGCTCGCAGATGGTCTGAATCAGTGAGCGGGCGATGCCCTTGCTTCGGTGTTCCTCGGGCACGCAGAGATGCGCAAGGCGCACATGGGTGCTGCGCTTCGGCAGCCCGAACAGTGCATACCCGACGACCTCGTTCCCTTCCACAGCAACGAGAAGACCGCCATCCTCGGCAGCCGCTCGATAGGCGGGTGGCGTGAGCAGCCCCAGCCACTTGGTGTATCGGTCCCCCAGGGCCACAACCGCGCCAAGCAGATCGGTTTGCTCACCGGACACCGGCAGCACCGTGATCGCCATCGACTCCCCCTCCGTGTCGGCCCTACCGAATGTGGCCGATCACTAGCCCAGTGCATACCCACGCAACCGGGCTTGGGTAGACCCTTTTTGATCTTTTTCATAGTTGGCTACCCCTTGACTGTCCCGCTTGAATTCCACCGTTCCGTCCTGGAACGAGGCTGTGGCCGACTCCAACTCAGGAGCAGGGACACCAAAGCCACTAGGCACCAGTCCCCCTTGTTGGACGCCATCATGTTCGGACGTGCGGTCGCTCCACCCGGCCCCACTGAACCCTCCCGCCAGACAAACCCAGGCAGTCACTTTGAGTATCCGTACGGATGCTTTAAGTGCTCGACAGGCGGCATGATCGCTCCCGTGCGCCACAAACGGAGAGGAGCCGGAGTGAAGCGGTCGCGGCAGCGGCATGGCCGAAATCGGGCAAGCAAGAGGGGACACAGGGGGGTGAGCGACAAGGCCGCCCCAGGTCTCATGGCGCCCAGCCGGAACAACAGTGCGCCCCGCGTCGGCTATCTCGTTGTCCACGGAGTCGGCAACCAGCACCGGGGTATCGGCTCGGGACGTTCCGTCCTGCACCACATGGGTCGGGGCATCGTGGACCCGATCGCCAAGGCTCATGGCTCGTCATCGGTTACATGGACCGAGACACCAGAGAACAGAGGAAGTACTGCCGAATGGCCGTTGGGCACCCCTGCCCACGCTGCTGTTCGTATCACCGCTCTCGGCCAGAAGACTAAAACGGTGCTTATCGCGGAAGCAGTGTGGGCCGACCGCTTCCGTCGCCCGCCGTGGTACCTGCGGTGGCTACTGACTGTGGGTTACGTGGTGTTGAGCCTGCCCGCAGTGCTTCTACTAATAGGTCCGGACCGCCGCGACCGCAGCATCTGGGAGTCCACCGGGGCCTCGTGTAGGCGGACCTTCCTGAGATCCCTCAGCGACGGACTGCGGCCAGGCGCCTTCCTCGTCAGTCCGGACTTTCGCCACATCGCCCGCATGGGTTGGCGGTTCCTGACTTTGCTCGTACTCCTGGCCGCATTCAAAGAGCTGCTCACGGAACACCCCCGGTGGACCGTCGGCTGTGCTGCCATTCTGATCGGCCTCCTGTGTACGCGGCTGAATGTCGCAGACCACGTGATCATGGCTGCTGCACGGAGCCAGGAGCGAGAGAAACTGCTCGACTTCCTGGAAGAACGGCTGCGGTGGATGCAGGCGCATTGCGACGAGATTGTGATTGTCGCTCACTCGCAGGGAGGCTTCCTGGCCCACCAGCTCATGACTCGCGACGGGGGCCGCAACCAGTCAAAGGTGATGCGGCTGGTGGGAGTCGGATCGGGCCTCAAGCCCATCCGGCTCCTCCAGCAGCTCCGGCGCCCGCTTGTTTGGGCAGTGGCATGGATGCTGCCCACCGCGTCCCTATGCCTGGCATGGGGGGCTTCGCCGCTTATCGAGCCGAGCAGTTCCGAGATCGCAGCGGGCATGCTGATGTACTTGGAGGCGACGATGCCTGCCCTGGTAGTGCCGCTGGGCGCACAGTCCCCCGAGTTCACGTCAGCGATGCTGGACAGCGTGGCTGAATCGATGAAACAAGTTCAGTTCGGCCTTCTCCTTCTGGGTGACATGCCCTGGGAACGGTGGGCGGCGATTGCGGTGAGTGCGGCGCTAACGCTCGCGTGTGGGCTGACCATCAGGTTCCGTATCCGCCCCAAGGCGGAGACGCTCTTTGCCCTGCCACCGTCCAACGGCCCGCAGCAACTGGAGTGGGAGGAGTACAGCAGCCAGCACGACATGGTGGGCAGGATGCTGTTGCCCACACTTCCACGCGGTGTGGAGCAGGAGGCCACGCCGGTACTCGGCCATCCGCTCGGCGATCACACGAGGTACTTCGACGACGATGGACTACTCACACGCCACCTGGCAGCCCAACTGCTTGCTGACGTCGAGTCCTCAACTCACCAAAGCTTAGGCGCGGGCCGGTGGGCAGAGACCGTGGCCCGATACGAACGAGCCCTGCGGAAGCAGCATGATCGACGGCGCTGCTTCCAAGGAGTTCTCATGCTGTGGGTGGCGGCAGGCTCCCTGACTCCCCGCATGGCGCACGGAGCGACCCTCGTCGAGGCGGTCATCGGGAGCTGGCACGCGCTGGCGGCGGCGACAGTGTTACTCAGCGCCGCATTCACTTGGCAGGGACGGAGAAGCCACCGGAAACTTGTTGCGATGCTCGACGCCGAACTGCGAGGTGAACCTCAGCCAACACCATCAGTCACGATCGTGGTTCCCCAGCACAGGACGGCTGCAACCCTGGCGTTGGCGATTGGCGCCGTGGTCTCCTTCTTCGGAGCCCTGGGGTTGACCATGCTGTCAGGGCTACAGCCAGCTTGGAACGTCCGCTCACCTGGCGCGCCCATGCTCGCTGCCTTCATCCTCGCCGTCCTCGCTGCCGCGACAGGCTCTGGCTACCGGGTGCGGCGAGCCTGGGTTGGCGGCGCAGGACTCCTTGCCTGTCTCCCAGCGCTGGCCTCCAGCGGCCCCCTCAGCTCCACTGCACCTGCGTGGGCGAAAGCTCCCGGAGGGCCACTCGCTGCCATTGTCCTGCTGACATTGACGCTCGCGCTGGTCAGTTTGAGCAGGGCACGCTTGGTCCATCTCCCAGAAGCTTCATCCAACTGCTCACTCTCAGTGCCCACACACGGGAAAGCGTTGCCGCACTCCAGGCGGAGCGCAGATAACGTGGAAGCCGAAGTTCGCGCTGGTGGCAAGCGGGCGGGCCCGCCGCGGATCACCCGCTAAAAGGCGCGCCTTCATGCCAATGACGCTCCACTCAGGCTGCTCAAGAAGGAAGCACGGTGCCGGAGCATACGCTCCGGCACCGCAGTGAGGAGTCGCCCCCTTGGAACAGGATGCAGCCCCCGCAGGCCACCCCTGCCCTGGGAGCCGTTTGGGAGCCAACCCACTCCCCAAGCCCCTGCCACACCGCGCAAGACCAATCCGGACCACGCTTCTGACCAGGGCAAACGGCATCCGCGCTGGCAAGATCAGTAACCGACCCTCATTCGGGACGAAGAGGTCGTGGGTTCAAATCCCGCCACCCCGACAGCTGAAATAGCAGGTCAGAGGGCCCAGTGCGCTAGTTGCACTGGGCCCTCTGACGTTGCTGCGTGTAGTTCTGCGCGACTACCGCTTGTGATCGTGCTGGATGCCGTCCATGACCACGGCACCGGTCTGGTTCGCAGGGCGGATCTGTTCTCGGTAGACCTCTTCAGTCACGGCCGTCCCGATGCGGCCGACGAGGCGAGAGAACGCCTCCGACGGGACACCACGGTCGGACGGCAGGGACACGAAGCTGCGCCGGAGCACCTTGGGGTCCCGCCGGCCGCTTCTACCCCTTCGGCCGTCTTGAACGCCTGCCTGAGGGCACACCCGGACATGGGTCGAGTCGAGAGGCTTACCGCCGAGATTTTCGATTCCTCGTGTCCCCACCGCGCAGGCGTCGGACGTACAAAGCGACGGTCGGCACGATAAAACGGTCACCGCGAAGGCCCACAGCATCGTTGCAGTGTTGCGTGCGGCATAGGTCAGCAAGCCATGCCCAAGACGGATACCCGGTCCGGGTGGCCGTGGCCGGTGGTCGACCTATACCCGCCCGCGGCCACCGCTCCGCGTGCGAGGCAAGGTGAGTGTCCAACTGCGTGACAACGGCGATGGACAGCCGCGAACAGCTGTGGGCGTCGGCGGAAGAGCAGCGCAGGTAGATCGCCCACGGGCCCAAGAACAGCGAGCGTCCCGAGTCGCTTCGGGACGAAGAGGTCGTGGGTTCAAATCCCGCCACGCCGACAGCCGAAACACAAGGTCAGTGCCCTGGGGGTTTCCCGGGAGCCGGAAGCCGACCGCGGAGCGGCGGGATGAACGGCTCGGAGACGATCGCCTCGTCGCCGAAGCGCTCGCGGGACAGGTCCCTCCCCCGGCTGCCGTCCAGGTGCGGGGCGGCAGTTCGACGAAGGCGACGTCATCGAGAGGGGGAGTCGCCTGCGGCGTCTCGCGAGGAGGCGCAGGCTGTCGGAGCTGTCCGCTCCGGCCCGGGGAAGACGGTGCCGTCGAAGATCTTTCGTGCGGTACGCACCACGGCGGTACGGCCGGCCGTGGGGGTACCGTCCGCACCGGTCCCGATACCGGCCTCGATGTCGAGGAACCCGGTGGGGTGCTCGATGCGCAGCCGGTCCCCGTGTGCGGGGAGCCGGGCGATGCCCTCGGCGACGCTGCCCGGGACGCGCAGCCCGGCGGCGACGCCGGCCGCTCCCAGGACGCCTATGGAGGTGTGGCAGCGGTGCGGGATGAAGGTACGGGTCGTCACCGCGCCGTCACCGGCGGGCGGGGCCAGCAGGCTGATTTTCGGTACCGTCGCGTCCTGGACGTCGCCGAGGCCCATGAGAGGACCCGCTTCCAGCCGGATCCTCTCGATGCGGTCGCGGAGGACGGTGTCGTCCTCGAGCTCCTGCGGAGTCTCGTAGCCCGTGATGTCCAGGGCGTGGGCCGGGATGAGTACGGTCGGCATTCCGTTGTCGACGCAGGTCACCGACGTCCCGGCGATGAGCTCGCGGGCCCGGCCGGTGGGCAGCAGTGGACCGACGCCCTGCTCGAACTCGATCAGCACCGGCGCGGCGGTCCCCGGGACCCCGGAGATCCGTGCAGTCCCCGTGTAGTCGACGCGCCCCCCGGGAGTGGGAAAGGTCGCCGTGGCCAGGTCACCGGTGTTGACCATCCTGATGCGTACGGACGTGTGCCCGTCCACGGCGGTGACCAGGCCCCGTTCCACGGCGAAGGGGCCGATCCCGGCGAGCAGGTTGCCGCAGTTCTGACGGTCGGACACCTCCGCCGCGTCTACGGCGACCTGGAGGAACAGGTAGTCCACATCGACGTCCGGGTCGTCCGGTACGGAGACGACCGCGACCTTGCTGGTGAGCGGGTGCGCCCCGCCCAGACCGTCGATCTGGCGCGGGTCGGGGCTGCCCATGATCCGCAGGAGCAGACCGTCACGGGCGGCCGCATCCCGCGGCAGGTCGTCGGCCAGGAAGTAGGCGCCCTTCGACGTGCCGCCCCGCATCAGGAGGCAGCGCACCTCCGCCGGTCCCCCGGTCACGCCCCGGCCTCCCGCGCGTGGTCCTCGTACGAGGTGTACCGCACGCCTGGATTGCCGAGCTTCTCCCGCAGCCCGTACCGGTCCAGGCCGAGGCGGCCCTCCAGGAAGTCCGGGCGCGCGTCGGCCTCTTCGGCCTCCCGCGCCTCGGACGCCTCGGCGGTCCGGCGGGCGTGTTCGCGGGGCACGACCACCACGCCGTCGTCGTCGGCGACGATGACGTCACCGGGACGGACCAGTTGGCCCTCGATGACGACCGGTACGTTGACCGAACCGCCGGTCGCCTTCACGGTGCCCTGGGCCGAGACGGCCTTCGCCCACCCGGCGAAGCCCATGTCGCGCAGTTCCTGGGTATCGCGGATGCCCGCGTTGATCAAGATGCCGCGCACCCCTCGCCTGCGCAGTGCGGTGGCGAACAGTTCCCCGAACATGCCGTCGGTGGAGGGCGAGGTGGTGGTGAAGACGAGGACGTCGCCCTCGCCGCACTGCTCGACCGCCGCGTGGATCATGAGGTTGTCGCCGGGCCGGCTGAGCACGGTCACCGCTCTGCCCACGATCCGTACACCCTCCTGGATCGGGCGCAGTCCGGGGCCGAGCAGACCGGTGCGTCCCATCGCCTCGCTCACGGTGGCGACGCCGTATCCGGCGAGTGCCTCGACATCCCGCGCATCCGCCCTGGGCGGACCGGTGACGATGATGCCGCTCATGCCGGCCGCTCCGCGATCCGGGCCGTCTCGGTCGTCATGGCTGGACTCTCCTTGCTGGGGACAGGACTTCGTACCCACCGGCGCGGCGCGGCGCGACAGTGCACACGGTGCGCCGATCAGGCGGTGCGCGTGACCGGCGAAGTGCTTCGATCACGCTCGCCCGGTGGAGCGGACGGCCGTCTCGGCCGGCTGCGGCTCCCCGGCCCCGATCGCTTCGATCACGGCCAGGTGTGCACTCAGGGACTGCGGGGAGCGCCCGGGCCTCAGGGCGAGTGGAAGCCTGTGACGCACCAGCCGGCCGCTCGGACGCTCCAGGAGCGATACGGCCGTCTGCTGGCCGGTGGACTCCCCGACCCTGAATGCGGTTCATGGTTCAGGTCGGAGTGGAGGATGGAATCGCCACGGGTGATCGCCCTGGCCGATGGCCTCGCCGATCCCTGTGGGCCGGTCCAGCCCCCTCGTCGCTCGACGCCACGGCAGCCCTGGCCGAGCGGAGGTCTTCCGGGGCCGTGCGGCACTCGGTGATGGCGGCCTCGTCGACGCTCACCATGCGCCCCACCGGTCGGACCGGCTTGTTTCGGCATCGTCGCTCCCCTGAGTGAGTGCCTGTCGAACCTAAATCCACGCCGACAGAATTGTCAACAATCCTGTCGGCATATTGCGGCGGCTGCGACGGGAGCCGAGCGCGACCCGCGACGCGCCGTGGGCCCGGTCCCTCTCCTGGAGAGGGACCGGGCCCACGGCGTACCGGGCGGCACGAGGACGGTATTGCGGCATCCGCCGCCGGAGGTGGATCAGACGGCAGCCGTGACGCCCTCGGCGACCTGGCGGATCACCTCGGTCAGCGAGGTGACGACCTCGGCGTCGTCCGCCGGGTGGAGCTCGGCGAAGCGCGTCACTGAGCCGGGGATGGAGAGCTTGGCCTCGGCCAGGACGGCTCCACCCGCGACACCGGCCGCCTTACGGGCCTCGTCCTGCGCCCACACGCCACCGAACTGTCCGAAGGCGGTGCCGACCACGGCGACGGGCTTGGCGGTCAGGGCGCCGGCGCCGTACGGGCGGGACAGCCAGTCGATCGCGTTCTTCAGCACAGCCGGCATGGTGCCGTTGTACTCGGGCGAGAACAGCAGGAACGCGTCGGACCGGCCGGCCGCCGCGCGCAGCTGGGCGGCCGCGGCGGGAACGCCGCCCTCGACGTCGATGTCCTCGTTGTAGAAGGGAACGTCGACGAGACCCTCGTACAGCTCGACCTCGACACCCTCGGGCGCGTGCTTGACGGCCGCCTCGGCGAGCTGACGGTTGTGGGAGCCGGCGCGGAGGCTGCCGACGAGGGCGAGGATGCGTACAGACATGGGGGAAGCTCCTGGGAGACGGAGACTGCAGAAGTAAGCGGACCATGGTCCGTTTAAAGTTGTACCACCTAAACGGACCGTGGTCCACTTATCCTTCGCGGCGCTACCCTGGCGTCATGACCGCTTCCCTTCCTCCGCCGCCCGGGCCGGCCGCCTTCGGTGAGGTGCGTGCGGATCTCACGCTCGCCGCCGTCGGCGAACCCGAGCAACTGCGGGCGGACGCGGCACGCAACCGGGCGCTCCTGCTGGACGCCGCATCCCGGCTCCTGGCTCACTGCGGGGCGGCGAATCTCACGATGGAGTCGGTGGCCGCCGCCGCCGGAGTCGGTAAGGGAACCGTCTTCCGGCGCTTCAAGGACCGCACGGGTCTGCTCATCGCGCTCCTCGACCACCGGGAGTCCCTGCTGCAGGCCGCCTTCCTCTCCGGGCCGCCCCCCATGGGTCCCGGCGCCCCGGCCGCGGAGCGGCTGCACGCCTTCGGGCCCGCGGTGATGCGTCACGAACTGGACCACCACGAGCTGATCCTGGCGTCCCGCACCGACCCGCTGCGCGCCTACGCCGTGCCCGCGTACCGGCTACGCCTCAGCCATGTGGCCATGCTGCTGCGCGAGGCGCGTGCGGAGGGCGATCGGGAGCTCGTCGCACATACCCTGCTGGGTTCGGTCGACGCCACTCTCGTGCATCACCTGACGTGCGAGCGTGGCATGCGCGTCGAACGGCTGGAGCAGGGCTGGCACGATCTCGTCACCCGGCACGGGGTGGCACGCTGACGGCTGCCACGTCGTGCCCCGCACGCACCTGGATCAGGGCGTGCGTGCCGCTGGTGCGCCACGCGAGTCCGGACCGGTCCAGGGCGTCGACGGTCCCCGGGGCCAGGCCCACGACGACGTCGGACTTCAGCGTGCGCAGCGCGGCGACGGCCCCCGGGAAGTACGCCGTGAGGTCGGCGAACGACGTGGTCGCCGGCCACAGCCGGTCGCCGACCAGCCGCCGGTAGTTGAGGTCCCCCTTGAGGACGGTCAGCGCCACGGCGCTCAGCTCCGCCCGGAGATCCTCGGGCATCCGCTCGTAGGGGAACGGGGCGCAGAAGAACGCGTGCGTACGCACTTCGAGCCGACCGGACCGCATGGCCTCCTGGACGCGTCTGCCGATCGCGCCCGCCTCTCCGGGAGCGCCGCTCAGACGGCGCAGGCAGTCGACGACGTCGGCCGTCATCGCGTCGGAGACGTAGTACGGGCGGGGCTTCACATAGAGCAGCACCCGGCCTGCGCGGCCGTGGTCGAGCAGATGGTCGACGAGGACGAGGTCGGGGATCAGCTCGCGGCCCGTGTTGTCGGCGATGACGGCGACGGTGGTCCGGGACTCCGGCGGCAGGAGCGCCCAGAGCGCCGCGCTGTCGTCGGCGACCAGACCGGGGACGGCCTCGGCCGGGGCGGATTCGCCCGCCGGGCCGCGGAAGCCGAGATCGGCACGGTTGCCCCAGAGTGACCCCTGGAGGAGAGCTGTCGCCCGCTCCGCTGCGGGGACGCCCGCGAGGTCGTCCAGGGAGCGGAGTTCCTGCTCGACCAGCTCGCCGCTCAGCTCGGCGCGCTTGAAGGGGGCGAAGGGGTCGACGCCCTGCCAGGGGCCTTCGTCCAGATAGCCGACGGCCCCCAGGAGCCTGCGGTAGAAGTAGCTCTCGGCCCAGAGGAACGGGGCGTCGAACCAAGGCTGCCCGAAGTACTCCGGCCCCCGTGCCAGCCAGAGCTCACGGTCGGGGCTGCCCGGGCCGAGCGGTTCGACGACCCCGTGGGCGATCTCGTGCAGCAGGTCGTCCAGGGCGCGGTGCTGCCGAGGACCGTACGGGAAGGCCTCCCGCACCTGCTCGATCAGCGCCGGATGACGCTCGGCCATGACGCCCCGGGCGAAGCTGCCCGGCTCCCGGCACGTGATCACAGGAGGGAGGCCAAGGCCCCCCGCGGTCCCGGAAGTCGCTCGCGTATCGCCCATGCGCCCCAGTCTGCCCGGTGGGGCGGATCCGCATCCCGCAGCGGGTGCGCGTGTCCACCGCCCGTGCGCTGGGGCGGTCAACGACCGTGACCGAACCGGCACATGGGCGGCCCGGCGCCTGGTTACGATGTACAGCGGCTCAGATCACTTACCCCAGGAAAGGGAACCCGCACCCATGCCGGCCGAGACGTTCGAGTTCCAGGTAGAAGCGCGCCAGCTCCTGCAGATGATGATCCATTCGATTTACTCGAACAAGGATGTCTTCCTGCGTGAGCTCATTTCCAATTCTTCGGACGCGCTGGACAAGCTGCGACTGGAAACGCTCCGCGACGACACACTCCAGGCAGACTCGTCCGACCTCCATATCGCCATCGAAGCCGACCAGGAGAAGCGCACACTGACCGTGCGCGACAACGGCATCGGAATGTCGCACGACGAGGTCGTGCAACTGATCGGGACGATCGCCAATTCCGGTACGGCGAAGTTCCTCCAGGAACTCAAGGAAGCCAAGGACGCCACCGCATCCGAGGAACTCATCGGGCAGTTCGGTGTCGGGTTCTATTCGAGTTTCATGGTCGCCGACGAGGTCACCCTGCTGACCCGGCGCGCGGGCGAGGACACGGGCACGCGCTGGCAGTCCAGCGGTGAGGGCACCTACACAGTCGAGTCCGTCGACGACGCGCCGCAGGGCACGTCGGTCACGCTGCGGCTCAAGCCCGAGGACACCGAGGACAAGCTCTTCGACTACACGTCGCCCTGGAAGATCAGGGAAATCGTCAAGCGCTACTCGGACTTCATCACCTGGCCGATCCGCATGGCCGCGGAGGGCGAGGAGGGCGCCGAACCCGGGACCGAGACGGTCAACTCGATGAAGGCGCTGTGGGCCAGGTCGAAGGACTCCGTGACCGATGAGGAGTACAGCGAGCTGTACAAGCACATCAGCCACGACTGGACCGAACCCCTCGAAACCATTCGCATGCAGGCGGAGGGCACCTTCGAATACCAGGCGCTGCTCTTCCTGCCGTCCCACGCACCGCAGGACCTGTTCATGCAGGACCACAAGCGCGGCGTTCAGCTCTATGTGAAGCGCGTATTCATCATGGATGACTGCGAAGCGCTCATGCCGACGTATCTCCGCTTCGTGAAGGGTGTCGTCGACGCACAGGACCTTTCGCTCAATGTGTCGCGTGAGATCCTCCAGCAGGACCGCCAGATCGAAATGATGCGGCGTCGTCTTGTCAAGAAGGTGCTGTCGACGGTGAAGGATCTGAGGTCCGGCGCCCCCGAGAAGTACGCGACGTTCTGGAAGGAATTCGGCCGGGTCCTGAAGGAAGGGCTGTTCCAGGACTTCGAGAACCGCGACGCGATCCTCGAGATCTCCTCCTTCGCCTCGACCCAGGACGAGGAGGGGCTCACCACTCTGCGCTCGTACGTGGAGCGGATGAAGGAGGGCCAGGAGCAGATCTACTACATGACCGGCGAGTCGCGTGCGGCCATGGAGAGTTCGCCCCACATGGAGGCCTTCCGCGCGAAGGGCTTCGAGGTCCTCCTGCTCACCGACCCCGTCGACGAGGTGTGGGTCCAGTCCGTTCCCGAGTTCGACGGCAAGCCTCTCCAGTCGATCGCCAAGGGCGAGGTCGACCTCGACACCGACGAGGAGAAGAAGGAGGTCGAGGCCGAGCGTGAGAAGCAGCAGGAGGAGTACGCCGGTCTGCTGACCTGGATGACGGAGCAGCTCGGTGACACCGTGAAGGAGGTGCGCCTCTCTTCACGGCTGACCGTCTCGCCGGCGTGCATCGTCTCGGACACGCACGATGTCACCCCGGCGCTGGAGAACATGTACCGCGCGATGGGCCAGGAGGTGCCGCAGATCAAGCGCATCCTCGAACTCAACCCGTCGCACGGACTGATCAGCGGGCTGAACAAGGCGTACGCCCAGCAGAGCGCCGAAGCGAGTGGCGGTACCGAACTGGCCGAGACGGCCGAGCTCGTCCACGGACTGGCGCTTCTCTCGGACGGTGGCGAGCTGAGCGATCCTTCGCGCTTCAGCAAGCTGATGGCGGACCGTCTGGAGCGCACGCTCTAGCCCCGACCGTCCCATGACTGCGGCCGCCAGGTTTCCTGGCGGCCGCAGTCATGTGCGGTGCGAGGGGAGTCGTGAAGGCGGCGCGGCGACGGCAGTGTTCACACACCCGAACCGACGGACGCCCCGGCGAGGTGACTGAGCGGAGCCACCAAGAGTGTCGAGGAGTCCTGCAACTTCACCATTTCGGGGTCCCGTTGAAGGTTTATCTACGCGCGGAGCATCGTCTGCCGAACGATCCTTCGGGCATATCAGACGACTTTCCCCGCGGCCATTACCGCCGAGTACCGGAAGCTGCTACAAACGTGCTCGCCCCACGAACTCCCCACTCATCCCCCACGTTTCGAAGGGCTGGCAGCCATGTCAGTACGTACCTTCCGGGCATCTCTCTCCAGCCTCGCGATCGCCGCCGTGGCCATACTCGGCTTCGCCCAACCAGCATCTGCGGCCGGCGGGAACTACGTCGCTCTCGGTGACTCCTACTCCTCCGGAGTGGGCGCAGGGAGCTACACCTCGGAGAGCGGCGACTGCAAGCGCAGCACCAACGCGTACCCCTATCTCTGGAAGAACGCGAACGCTCCGTCGTCGTTCGCGTTCGTCGCCTGCTCGGGTGCGACCACGTCCTCCGTGTCCAGCGGCCAGCTGGGCGCGCTGAGCTCGTCGACCACGCTCGTCAGCCTCACGGCCGGCGGCAACGACGTCGGGTTCGCGGACGTCATGCAGACGTGTGTCCTGCAGAGCGAGGCCACCTGCGTGAACCGGGTGAACACAGCGGTCTCCCAGATGCAGAGCTCGCTGCCCGGAAGTCTCGACTCCCTGTACGCGGGAATCCGCTCGCGCGCTCCGCAGGCCCATGTGGTGGTCCTGGGATACCCGCGCTTCTACAAGCTGTCGGGCAGCTGCATCGCCGGGCTCACGGAGACCGAGCGCGGAGCCATCAACAACGCCTCGGACGTGCTGAACGGGGTGCTCGCCAAGCGGGCGGCCGATGCGGGGTTCACCTTCTCCAGCGTGGTCGACGAGTTCACCGGGCACGAGCTCTGCTCCGGTGACGCGTGGATCCACAGCGTGTCCATCCCGGTCACCAACTCCTACCACCCGAAGGCCGTCGGGCAGTCCAACGGCTATCTGCCGGCCTTCCGCTCCGCGGCGTAACGCGCGTAGAGCGGCCCGTCCGCCGCTCGCGGTGCCACCGCCCTCCGGCCTGTCGGAGGGCGGTGGCGCCAAGCGTGGAGGGGTCTTTCCGGGGAGCTGCGGACTCAGTACCGCTCGACCAGGTGATCCCGGCCTGCAGGGGGCTCGTAGGGCTCCGGCCAAAAGTCCGTCACTCCGGCGATCCTGCCGTCCGCGTCGAACGTGAAGAAGTGGACGGCGTGCATCTCCTCGCGCCCGACCGTCACCAGTGTCCGGACGGCGGCCTGCCGGGCCTCCCCGTCGGCCACGATCCGCTCAGTCCGGACATGCCAGTCGCCCGGATACTCGCGGTTGAACCTGACGTAGCGCTCCTTGCCGATGACGCGCTCACGGGTCTGCGGCAGGTCGTACACCACGTCGTCGGCGAGGGTGGCCGAGAAGGCTTCCCAGTCGCGGGCGTCGGCCGCGGCCCAGTAGGCCTCCACCGCTGCCCTTACCTCTGCCGCCCCCCACACCCCGCCCGCACCGCCGGCCGTTTCAGTCATGGCCCCGAGTGTGGCCCCTGCCACTGACAATCGGCCGTCCGCCGTCCCGTTCAGCCGCTGACGGGCCGTGACGCCTTGACCGAATACATCATCGGGATGCGCGGGCGGTCGACCGGGAAACGGTAGTAGCCGTCCGCATGCCGCACCAGCGCCGGGTAGCGGGCGAAGAGCGTCGCGTCGTGCTCGTGCAGGAAGTCGATCCGCAGCCCGGCCGCCGCCAACGCCGAGACGACCTCGCCCACGGGATGCTGCCATTCGACGCTGCGGTTGTGGACGGTCGTGGCACCGAAGTCGGCGTAGGTGCCCGGCGAGTCGTCCACCCAGGGGTCGCTGCTGAAGTAGTCGTAGGCGATCCTCGAGCCGGTCTCGTCGTCCAGGCAGTCGGTCACGGGATGGAACTCCGCCAGGTACAGGAACCCGCCCGGTGCGACCAGCGACGCCACGACCTCCGCCCAACGGCGCACGTCCGGGAGCCAGTTCAAGGCACCGAGGCCCGTGTAGACGATGTCGTACGCGGAGTCCGGCACCGCCTGGGCCGCGTCGTACACATCGGATGCGACGAACATGGCCCGCTCGGGCGACAGTTCCAGCGAACGGGCCAGGCCGCGCGCGGCCTCGACGGCGGGCTCGGAGAAGTCGAGGCCCACGACCTGGGCAGCACCGTGGCGCGCCCACGAAAGGGTGTCGAGGCCGATGTGACACTGCAGGTGCAGCAGTGTCCGGCCCGTCACGTCACCGACCTCCGCGAGCTCGAAGCCGCGCAAGGCGTCCTTGCCCGCCAGGAAGGCGTCCAGATCGTAGTAGTCACTGGCCGCGTGGATCGCCACGCGCTCGTCCCAGCGGGCGCGATTGGCCTCCTGCCAGTCGTCGGGGGTCGGTGAGTGCATGCCGAGAAGTTACCCACAGGCTGGGGGTGCGTGCGAACAGTTATCCACAGGCTGCCCGGCACAGTGGCCACATCGGGTTGGATGGGGTCATGAGCGACACACAGAACGACGCGTCCGTACCGGAGCGGGAGCAGGAGCCGCCGCAGTGGGAGCAGCGTTTCCGCGCTGCAAGGGTGTCCCTGCCCGACTGGGCCGAGGACGCTCCCGACCGCGCGCTCTTCGTCTCCAACGCCACCGGCACCTATGAGCTGTACGCCTGGGACCGGGTGACCGGCGGGCAGCGCCAGGTGACCGACCGGCCGAACGGGACGACCGACGGCGTGCTGACACCCGACGGCGAGGCGATCTGGTGGTTCGCCGACACCGACGGCGACGAGTTCGGCGTGTGGATGCGGCAGCCTTTCGGCGGCGGTCCGGACGAGCCGGCCGCGCCCGGTCTGGAGGCCTCGTATCCGGCCGGACTCGCGATCGGCAGGGACGGCACAGCGGTGGTCGGACGCTCGACGGACGAGGACGGCACCACGGTGCACCTGGTGCGTGCCGGGGCGGAGCCGAGCGAGATCTACCGGCACCGGGAGTCCGCCGGGGTCGGCGACCTCTCCCACGACGGGACGCTGATCGCGCTGGAACACACGGAGCACGGCGACGCGATGCACTCCGCACTGCGGGTGGTGCGCCCTGACGGTTCGACGGTCGCCGAGCTGGACGACACCGAGGGAGGCACCAAGGAGCTGGGCCTGTCGGTGCTGGCCTTCGCGCCAGTGGCCGGTGACACCCGGCTGCTGATCGGGCATCAGCGGCGCGGGCGGTGGGAGGCGATGATCTGGGACCCGGTTGCGGGGACGCAGACCGACCTGCCGATCGATCTGCCCGGTGACGTGGGAGCCGAATGGTATCCGGACGGATCCGCGCTGCTGATCGAGCACAGCTTCGAGGCACGCAGCGAGCTGTGGCGTTACGAGCCGGGCGCCGCCGGGCCGGTGCGGGTCGAGACCCCCTCCGGGACGGTGTCGGGTGCCACGGCCCGCCCTGACGGCACGGTGGAGTATCTGTGGTCGTCCGCCGCCCAGCCGCCCGCTGTACGGTCCACGGCGGGCTCCGTCGTTCTCGACCCGCCGGGCGCGAAGGCTCCGGCCTCGGTGCCGGTGCGGGACGCCTGGGTGGACGGGCCGGGAGGGCGTATCCACGCACTGATTCAGACTCCGGCCACGGGTGACGGGCCGTTCCCCACGGTCTTCGAGATACACGGCGGGCCCACCTGGCACGACAGCGACGCCTTCGCATCGGGGCCCGCCGCGTGGGTGGACCACGGCTTCGCCGTCGTCCGCGTCAACTACCGGGGCTCGACGGGCTACGGGCGAGCCTGGACGGACGCGCTCAAGCACCGGGTCGGGTTGATCGAGCTGGAGGACGTGGCGGCCGTCCGCGAGTGGGCGGTGAAGTCAGGGCTCGCCGATCCGGACCGGCTGGTGCTGTCCGGTGGGTCATGGGGCGGCTACCTGACCCTGCTCGGGCTCGGTACGCAGCCGGACGCCTGGGCCCTCGGACTGGCGGCGGTCCCGGTCGCCGACTACGTGACCGCCTATCACGACGAGATGGAAGCGCTGAAGGCGATGGACCGCACGCTGCTGGGCGGGACCCCGGAGGAGGTTCCCGAGCGCTTCGAGGCGTCCTCCCCGCTGACCTATGTGGACGCCGTGCGCGCTCCGGTCTACATCTCCGCCGGCGTCAACGATCCACGCTGCCCGATCCGCCAGGTGGAGAACTACGTGGACCGCCTCACGGCCCGGGGCGCGGTCCACGAGGTCTACCGCTACGACGCGGGTCACGGCTCACTCGTCGTGGAGGAGCGGATCAAGCAGGTGCGACTGGAGCTGGACTTCGTGCTGCGGCACCTCGGGAGGTCGCAGGTCCGGGAAGACGAGGAAGGCCGCGGATAGGGGCGGGGCCGTAGAGGGCGACGGCATAAGGTCCGGATAAATGGTGCACCCCGCTCCGGGGGCCCGGAGCGGGGAACCGTACCGTGGAGGGGTGTACCGGTTCCTGCTGACCCCGCGGTGGTGGGGGATCAACCTCTTCGTCGTGCTGGCCATCCCCTTCTGCGTGTTCATGGGTACGTGGCAGCTCGGCCGTTTCGAGGACCGCGTGCAGTCGCACGAGGAGGCCGAGAAGCGCCCCGATCCCGGCACCCGCTCCCCGAAGCCGCTCGACGCCCTGCTCCCCGTGAGCACGGAGACGTCCGGCCGCCCTGCTGTGGCGACGGGTACGTACGCCGACCGGTTCCTGGTCCCCGGACGCGAGCTGGACGACCGTAGCGGCTTCTATGTGCTGGACCTGCTGCGAACCGACAGCGGGAAGGCGCTGCCCGTCGTCCGGGGCTGGCTGGCCGGCTCACCGGGCAGCGCGAAGGTCCCTGCGGCACCGGCCGGCGAGGTCACGGTGACCGGCGATCTGCAGGCCTCCGAGAACAGCGGCACCAGCGGCGTCGACCTCAGTGGCGGGCTCCCCGAGGGCCAGCTCGGCATGATCAGCGCGGCGTCCCTCGTGAACCTCGTCCCGTACGACGTCTACGACGCCTGGGTGACCCTGCCCGAGCCGGAAGCGGGGGGCGCCGGCGGGGACATGAAGCCCGTGCCCGCGGCGGCGGCGCAGGGCAGCGGACTCGATCTGAAGGCCTTCCAGAACCTCGGCTACACCGGCGAGTGGTTCGTCTTCGGCGGCTTCGTGCTCTTCATGTGGTTCCGGCTGGTGCGCCGCGAGGCGGAAGCCGCACGCGATGTGCAACTGGGCCTCGCGGCCGACGCCGACTGACGGAGCCCCTCGGCGGACCGGCACCGACCGGCACTGCGGCGCCCGGCCAGGCCGCGGATTCGGGCAGGTTGCTGACACGAGCGGGTCGCGGATCCGGGCAGGTTGCCGATACGGCAGGCCGCGGATCCGGGCAAGGCGGGGCGGGGCGGAGTCCGGACAGTGCGCCGATACGGGTGGGTCGCGGATTGGGGCGGGTCGCGGACCCGGCCAGGCCGCGGATTCGGGGCCGCCGGGCGGCCTGGCTGGCCGGGGCAGGGAGGACGGGGCACGCGGGACGTCCATCCTGCGCGGTCGGATCGCGCCCTACCGGATCCTGCACGGCCGATCCGGCCGCGACGTGCCACCGTCCGACCATCCGAATCCTGCTAGGACGCGTTCAGTACGCCAGTGCGGTAGATCGTGCCCGCACACGCGTTGGCGATCGTCGTCTGCGCGGTCGGCGCACCCGCCTCCGGGGTGTGCGTGACGGCGATGCTGCCGTCCGCAGGGCCCCCGTCGGCGCTGCCGAACTGCGCCGCGGTGTCCGTCGTCCCCGCGGTGGTACCCGCCGCCTCACCTCCGCCGCCGCCTCCGCCGCCGCCTCCGTCGCCGTCCGTGGGCGTCGGACTCGGCGAACCGCCGGTGGTCGGGCAGGTGTCCGACGGCACCCAGGCGAAGCGCACCTCGTAGGTCATCGTCGGTTTCAGGACCACGGTCCCGGGCTCCAGCGACGGGTCGGGCAGACCGGTCGCGGGGTCTCCCGCGACGTGCTGCACCACAGTGATCTTGAGCGGGTCGGCGGCGCCCGCCGCCTGGAAGCCGACCGTGCCGTTGTTGGTCACCGAGCAGGCGGCGCCGGAGACATTGGCGATCCTGAAGGTCCCGTACACGGTGCCGTCCGCGCCGGCCGCGCCCGCGTCGGCGGAGGCGACCCCGAGCTGGCCGGGGTCACAGGTCGTGGTGGCGGTCAGGTCGGAGCCCGGAGGGTCGTCGAGGCCCGCGGCCCCGCTCCTCTCGGCGCCCGGGCCCGATCCCCGCGACGGAGCGGTGGAGTCGCCGGTATCGCCCTCGGCACCCTCGGTCCGGCGGTCGGCGGGACCTGCCGTCTTCCCGCCGTCGGCCTCCGAGCCCGCGTCCTGCCCACTGCCTCCCTGGGCCTGCTCGCCATGGCCGGCTATGGCGGGGTTGGCGGTGACCGAGCCGTCCGAACTCGCCACGTGCACGAAGGCCGGAACCGCCGTCCCGATCAGCAGTGCCGCTGCCGCGGCACCCACCACGCCCTGCCTCCGCCGGGCGCGACGGGCGGGCACCGCGCGGTGCAGATGACTGAGGGTGCCGTCGGAGGGCTCGAGGCCCTCGACAGCGCCCTGCAGCATGCGGCGCAGCGCGGCCTCGTCCATGCCCTCGCTCTCGCCCCCGGTGCGGCCGGAGGCTCCCAGGTCTCCCCCGGAAGCTCCGTCGCCACCGCCGCGGAAGAGTTCGGTCAGCGTGCCGCCACCGCCGGCCCAGACCTCATGACCGCCCGTGTCACGGCCACCCTGGTCAGGTGCGCCCACCTCAGGACGGTCCGAGTCCGCTCCCCCGGCCTCGGATCCTGGGGACACGCGTCCCGACTCGGCAGGCCCCGAGGCCGCTGACTCCGACGCGGCGGGTCCCGAGACGGCCTCCGCCCCGTCGACCGCGCCCCGGTCCCGGCCTTGGTCCCGGTCCCGGTCGTGGCCTTGGTCCTGGCCTTGCCCCAGGTCCTGCTTCCGTTCACCGTCCTGCTCCGGATCGGTGTGCGGGATGTTCTCCGGCCCGTCGTTCACAGTTCCATTTCCAGTCCGGTCATCGTCGTGCCTGTTCTCGGGCCCGCTCATGCCTGCGCCTCCATCACGACACGCAGTGCCGCGATGCCCCGGGAGCCGTACGCCTTCACCGAACCGAGCGATATCCCCAGCGTCTCCGCGACCTGGGCCTCCGTCATGTCCGAGAAGTAGCGCAGCACCAGCACCTCGCGCTGGCGGCGCTGCAGCCCTTTCATCGCCTTGATCAGCGCGTCCCGCTCCAGCTGGTCGTACGCGCCCTCCTCCGCGCTCGCCATGTCCGGCATCGGCTTGGAGAGGAGCTTCATCCCGAGGATGCGCCGACGCAGCGCGGATCGGGAGAGGTTGACCACCGTCTGGCGGAGATACGCGAGCGTCTTCTCCCGATCGCGCACCCGGTTCCGTGCCGAGTGCACCCGGATGAATGCCTCCTGCACCACGTCCTCGCAGGACGCGGTGTCGTCCAGCAGGAGCGCGGCGAGACCCAGCAGCGAGCGGTAGTGAGCTCGATAGGTCTCGGTGAGATGGTCGACCGTCGTTCCTGCCGCCACCGCCTCCTCAGCGCCCTCGCGCTGCGAAGGCAGCCGGGTGGACCGAGCAGCGGGCATGGGCGCAATCACCGGCATACCGCCGGCTGCGCGGGGCCGCCGGAGCGGGCGCACCGAAGCGCCCCGCAACGGGCCCACCACTGTGATGTCGAGAACCTCTGCCACGCCAGTTGGACACGCTTCCCCCCGTCAGGGTTGTACGCGAACGGCACCGCGTTCGATGCTGTGCGACATGCCCTCATTCGTACCTGCTCTTCCCCAAATGCCCTGAAAACACATCCCGCCACGCAAGAAGTGACAACATAGACGCGTCGCATCCGCCCAGCGGTTGCGGAGGGCCAGGAGATCATCGTCGGATATGACAACGCCCCAGCTCAAGGTGTTCAGACGGGCAAGTTACCCACAGGGCGTACACAGATCCTACAAAACAGGTTCGATCAGGTACGAGGAAATTCCCCGGCCACCGACTCCGCGATCTGGGCCACGTTGAGGGCCGCGCCTTTTCGGAGATTGTCGGCGCAGATGAACATCTCGACGGCACGTGGATCATCCATCGACTGCCGCACCCGGCCGACCCACGCCGGATCGGTGCCCACGACGTCGGACGGGGTGGGGAAGTCCCCGGCGGCCGGACTGTCGAAGAGGACCACCCCGGGCGCCGTCGCCAGGACCTCGTGCGCCCGCTCCACGGAGACCTCGTTCTCGAAACGGGCGTGCACGGACATCGAGTGCGCCGCGACGACCGGGACGTACACGCAGGTCGCGGTCACCTTCAGACCCGGCAGGCCCAGGACCTTCCGGCACTCGCCGCGGATCGCCAGTTCCTCGGACGACCAGCCGTCCCCGGCGTCGGTCCCGGCCCAGGGCACCACGTTCAGTGCCACCGGGGCGGCGAAAGGGTTCCTGTCCCCGTCGCCCATCGCCCTCCGTACGTCCCCGGGGCGGGTGCCCAGCTCCGTACCCGCCACCAGGGCGAGCTGCTCGCGGAGCACGGCGACACCGTCCCGGCCCTCACCGCTCACCGCCTGGTAGGACGAGACGATCAGCTCCCGCAGCCCGAACTCGGCGTGCAGCGCACCGACGGCGACGATCAGCGACAGTGTCGTGCAGTTCGGGGACGCGACGATGCCGCGCGGTCTCACCCGCGCGGCATGGAGATTGATCTCGGGAACGACCAGGGGAACGTCGTCGTCCAGCCTGAAGGCCGCCGAGTCGTCCACGACCACGGCGCCCCGGGCCGCGGCGACCGGTCCCCACTGGGCGGACACCTCGTCCGACGCCAGGAACAGGGCCACGTCCACCCCGTCGAACACGTCCTCGGAGAGCGGGAGGACCTCTGTCTCCTCACCACGTACGACCAGCTGGGCACCGGCCGCCCGCGGGGAGGCGATCAGTCTGACCTCGCCCCAGATGTCCGCATGCTCCGAAAGGATCTGGAGCATGACGCCGCCGATCACCCCGGTCGCACCCACGACCGCGAGCGAGGGGCGGCGTCCCGTCATCGGCCGGTGCCTCCGTAGACGACCGCCTCGTCGGAGTCGCTGTCGAGACCGAAGGCGGTGTGCACGGCGCGCACGGCCTCGTTGACGTCGTCGACACGGGTGACCACCGAGATGCGGATCTCGGACGTCGAGATCAGCTCGATGTTCACGCCGACGTCGGACAGCGCCTCGAAGAAGCCCGCGGTGACCCCGGGGTTGGTCTTCATGCCCGCGCCGACGAGGGAGATCTTCGCGATCTGGTCGTCGTAGCGCAGCGACTCGAACCCTATGCCGGCGCGGCTGCGCTCCAGGGCGTCGATGGCCTTGCGGCCCTCGGCCTTGGGCAGGGTGAAGGTGATGTCCGTGAGACCGGTCGAGGCGGCTGAGACGTTCTGCACCACCATGTCCATGTTGATCTCGGCATCGGCGATGGCGCGGAAGATCGCTGCGGCCTCGCCCGGCTTGTCGGGGACACCGACGACCGTGACCTTGGCCTCGGAGACGTCGTGGGCGACTCCGGAGATGATGGCGTGCTCCACCTGCTGGTCCCCTTGCGGCTCGTTGCTGACCCAGGTGCCGCGCAGTCCGGAGAAGGACGAGCGGACGTGGATCGGGATGTTGTAACGGCGTGCGTACTCGACGCAGCGGTGCAGCAGCACCTTGGAGCCGGACGCCGCCAGCTCCAGCATGTCCTCGAAGGAGATCCAGTCGATCTTCCGGGCCTTCTTCACGACCCGGGGGTCGGCGGTGAAGACACCGTCCACATCGGTGTAGATCTCACAGACCTCCGCGTCCAGCGCGGCGGCCAGTGCGACGGCGGTCGTGTCGGAGCCGCCACGCCCGAGGGTCGTGATGTTCTTGCCCTCCTGGCTCACACCCTGGAACCCGGCGACGATGGCGATGTTGCCCTCGTCGATCGAGGTCCGGATGCGCCCGGGCGTGACATCGATGATGCGCGCTTTGTTGTGGACCGAGTCGGTGATGACACCGGCCTGGCTTCCCGTGAACGACTGGGCCTCGTGGCCCAGGTTTTTGATCGCCATCGCCAGCAGGGCCATGGAGATCCGCTCTCCGGCGGTCAGCAGCATGTCGAACTCACGCCCGGCAGGCATCGGGGATACCTGCTCGGCGAGATCGATCAACTCGTCCGTCGTGTCGCCCATCGCGGACACCACGACAACCACCTGGTTGCCGTTCTTCTTGGCGTCGACGACTCGCTTGGCAACACGCTTGATGCCTTCGGCATCGGCTACGGAGGAGCCTCCGTACTTCTGCACGACAAGGCCCACGTGCGCTCCTCGCTCAATAATGGTGCGGTCGGCTCAGTTTAACGAGCAGCCCGGAATCGACCTGTCGGTACCGGATGGTGAGATGTCCCGCCCACCACCTGGTACGTAGGCCGTCCCGAACTGCTCGTACGAAGCTGCTGCCCGGATCCCCTCACGGCACGCCTCTTTGTGTCCCAGGACACAGCGGGCACGGCGGGTCCGCAGCGGTCACCGGAAGCTCGGCGGGCACGGCCCGCACACCCCGGGGGGCGAGCTACAGGACCGGCCGCAGACCCAGCGGTCCCGCGATCTCCTCGGCCATCACACGCCCCGCCTCCTCGGCCAGGTCGCCGTCACCGGGGTCCTGGTCCGTGTCCAGGCCGTCGAGCTCCTGGAGCGGCTGGTTCAGCCGGATGTGGGCGATCAGCGACTGGAGCGCGCGCAGGGCCGCCGAGGCGGTGGAGCCCCAGTTGGAGAAGTACGAGAACTGCCACCACCACATGGCCTCCGCCGTGCGGTCCGCCTCGTAGTGCGCGAGGCCGTGGCCCAGGTCCGTGACCAGGTCGGCCAGGTCGTCGGAGATGCGGTGGGGCACGGGGGGCTTGCGGGGCTCGTACGGGTCGAAGACCTCGGAGTAGACGTCGATGGGCTCCAGGAGCTCCGCGAAGCGCTCGCGCAGCCCGTCGGCGTCCGGTTCGGCGCCCAGGTCCGGTTCGTAGCGCTCGTCCGGGAGGATGTCCTCGTAGGCACCGAGTCTCCCGCCGGCCAGCAGGAGCTGGGAGACCTGGAGCAGCAGGACCGGGACGGCCTCTTCGGGCTCATCGGCCTTGGACACCTCGGTGACCGCGACGATGAACGTCTTGATCTGATCCGCGATCTGGACGGCGAAATCGTCCGGATCCTGCGTGACGGAGTTCAGCGTGGCGTCAGACATCGAGGGGACCTCCCGTGGGCACGGTCGCGAGCGGTGGGTAGAACATATCGCCGCCCCATATAAAGCCGCAGTCAGGCGCCGGGTCACACATCGAGAAGGCGCCTCCCCTCGAACGCGCGCCCGAGGGTGACCTCGTCCGCGTACTCCAGGTCGCCGCCGACGGGCAGTCCGCTGGCCAGCCGCGTGACCCGCAGGCCCATCGGCTTGACCATCCGGGCGAGGTAGGTCGCCGTGGCCTCGCCCTCGAGATTGGGGTCGGTCGCCAGGATCAGCTCCGTGATGGAACCGTCCGCGAGCCGGGCCAGCAGCTCCCGGATGCGCAGGTCGTCGGGGCCGACGCCCTCGATCGGGCTGATCGCGCCGCCGAGCACGTGGTAGCGCCCCCGGAACTCACGGGTCCGCTCGATCGCGACGACATCCTTGGGCTCCTCGACCACACAGATCACCGTGCGGTCGCGCCGGGCGTCACGGCAGATGCCGCACTGCTCCTGCTGGGCGACGTTGCCGCAGATCTCGCAGAAGCGGACCTTGTCCTTGACCTCCAGGAGGGCATGGGCCAGACGGCGTACGTCGGTGGGCTCGGCCTGCAGGATGTGGAAGGCGATCCGCTGCGCGCTCTTGGGACCGACGCCCGGCAGCCTGCCCAGCTCGTCGATCAGCTCCTGAACCACGCCTTCGTACAACGGAACGCCTCTCCTTCTTCCTGCTCGCACCGTATCCGGTACGCCCGGGTAGCCACAGGGGTCAGAACGGGAGACCGGGCATGCCGCCCAGGCCCTGGGCCAGCGGGCCGAGCTTCTCCTGCTGGAGCGCCTGCGCGTTCTCGTTCGCCGCCTGGACCGCCGCGACCACGAGGTCGGCGAGCGTCTCGGTGTCCTCCGGGTCCACCGCGCCCGGGTCGATCACCAGGCCACGGAGCTCGCCGGACCCGGTCACGGTGGCCTTCACGAGACCACCGCCCGCCTGTCCCTCGACCTCTGTCCTGGCAAGCTCCTCCTGGGCCACGGCAAGATCCTGCTGCATCTTCTGGGCCTGCTGGAGCAGCTGCTGCATGTTGGGCTGGCCACCACCGGGAATCACGGTCACTCCTGGCACTTCGACGACGGATTGTTCGGGTATGCCGAGCCTACGTGTTCGCCGGACGCGGCGCCCCACCCGCTGGGGACCAACTCTTTCGGGTGAGTTCTGAAAAGTACCTGCCGGCCTCCTATACCTGACCAGAGGCCATACCCACGCGGGAATACCGCGATTTCGACCCCGCGGCCCACCATTCGGCGGTAGGAAGAGCATGCGTTGCCGTACCTGTACGCAGGGCGAAGGTGACGCAGAGTTACCCGATGGGGCCCCGGTCATATGCCGGACTCCGCCCTTCCAGATCAGGAACCACGCCGGTCCGCGTCGACACGCGCCGGACGCAGAGTGCAGAGGAGTGCCCCGGTGAGTCAGCCGGAGATGCAGCCCGAAGGGCCGCCCCGCAAGGAGTCCGGTGCGGGATCCGGTGCAGGCACCGGAACTGATCAGTCCGGTTCGCGCTACGGTTCGGGCCCCCGGGACCTGACCGGCCGCGCCTTCCCCCTCGGCGACTGGGGTGAACCCGCGGAACGGCTCGACGAGCTCTACCGCTGGGTCGAGGCGGGCGCCATGGAGACCGCCGACTGGTATCTGCGTGACCGGGTCCGGAAGCGGCGTACCGCCAGGCTGCTCCGGCTCGGCACGGCGGCGGGAGTGGTCTCGGGCGCGGCCCTGCCCCTGCTCGACGTGACCGGGGAACTGCACGGTTCCGCCGGCTGGGGCTACCTGGCGCTGCTGCTGGGCGCCGCGTGCATGGCGTGCGACCGGTACTTCGGGCTGACCTCCGGCTGGATAAGGAACCTCGCGACGGCACAGGCCGTGCAGCGGCGCCTGCAGGTGCTGCAGTTCGACTGGTCCTCCGAGTGCGTCCGTGAGGTGCTGGGGCCGACGGAGGGCACCGCCAGCGAGGCCGCGGAGCGGTGCCTGGGGGTGCTGCGCCGGTTCTCGGAGGACATCACGGAGCTCGTCCGCATGGAGACGGCCGACTGGATGGTGGAGTTCCGGGCCGGGCCCGCGCCCATGGGGATGCAGTCGCTGGTGTCGGGCGGGCCCGGAGGCCGACCCGAGCCGGGGGCCGCGCCCGGCCGGCTCACCATGCCCGTGGCCCGGCCCAACATGCCGCGCCAGCGGCCGCCGGAGCCACCCCGCTGAATCCGGAGAGCGGGTCGTCACCGGCGGCCGGTGCCGCCCGTCAGCTGAAAATGATCATCGATCCCTGCGCGAGGCTGCGGGTGGCCGCCGCGTGCAGGCCCAGCCAGACATGCCGTTCCCGGGCGAAGGGGCTCTCGTCGTACGGGGCGGGGGCGGCCGGTTCCTCCAGGGAGGTCGGGCCGGCCGGCGGAACCGGGGTGGCCGGCGGGTTGGCCGGGTCGATGCCGATGGACGGGGCGACGAACTCCAGCTCCCGCAGCAGGCCGTGGGCGGAACCCAGCGGGCCGCCACCCTCCAGGAGCTGGTCGTCGGAGAGCGGGTGGGGGAAGTCCACCGGGACGTACGCCCCGGCGTGGTCGTAGTGCCAGACCAGGTGCGACTCCTGCGCGCTCTGCTCGAACATCTCCAGCAACTGCTCGTAGTCCCCGCCCAGTTCGTCGACGGGCGTGACGGCCAGCCCGCTCAGCTGGAGCAGGTAGGCGCGGCGCAGGAAGTGCAGGGCGTCGTAGTCGAAGCCCGCGACCGGGGCGACGTCCCCGGTGAGTCCTGGCATGTAGGCGTAGACGGGCACGGGCGGCAGCCCCGCCTCGGTCAACGCCTTGTCGTAGACGGCGATCTCTTCGGCGAAGGGGTTGTCGGGGCTGTGGCACAGCACATCGACGAGGGGGACCAGCCACAGGTCACAGGCCACGAAGTCTCGCTCTCCAACGGGTTCGTGATGGTCGGGACAGCGTAATGCGGCCGGGGCCCCTCGCACAGGGCGCGGGGTGTCCTCGGGCCGGTGCGCGCTCAGCTGTGGCCCGGGTGCGGGGGGTCGTCGGCGGCCAGCCGGTCCGCCCAGCTCAGCCCGTGCGCGTAGTAGGCGTCCAGCACCGCGCGCACGGCGGGTCCGTCGGCGGCCGTGATCGCCTCCACCAGGTCCTGGTGGCCGTTCCACAGCCAGTCGCACACGTCGGAGTCCCCCCGGAGGTAGGGAACGGCGAAGACCCACGCCTGCATCCGGAGCCGCTGCAGGAAGTCACTGATGTAGGTGTTGCCGATGACCGCGCCGAGCTCCCGCCAGAACCGCAGGTCGTAGCCGATGAGGATGTCGAGGTCGCCGCCGCGCGCGGCCCGGGTGGCCTCCTCGGCCCTGCGGCGCACGGAGACGAGCGCGGGCCGGTGGGCCGCGAGCACGGCGGGCGCGGAGCCGGTCCCGTCGAAGATCCCGCGGAACACCCCGTCTATGACCAGGGCGCGCGCCTGCACCATCGAACGGTAGTCGGCGACGGTGAACTCACGGACCCGGAAGCCGCGGTGCTGGTCGGACTCGAGCAGCCCCTGCGCGGAGAGGTCGAAGAGCGCTTCACGGACGGGCGTCGCGGACACCCCGTACTGCTCGGCGATCTGCTTGACGGTGAACTCCACCCGTGGCTGCATACGCCCCGCGAGGACCTCGTCACGCAGCGCGTCGGCGATCTGCTGCCGCAGCGTACTGCGGGTCACGCCTCCGCTCGCACCCATGACGCCCCCTCCCGTTCTCGGCTTGGGTCACCATAAGCCAGGGCAAGTGACCGGTTCCGGGCACGGGGGAGGGCGTCGTGTCGGGTACCGCCTAGACGGTGTACTCGTCGGCGACCGAGAGGGCCGTGTCGAGGGCCGCGAGACCTTCCTTCGCCTCCGCCTCGGTGATGTTGCAGGCGGGGACGACATGGGTGCGGTTCATGTTGATGAAGGGCCAGAGGCCGTTCTTCCTGCAGGCGGCACCGAAGGCCGCCATCGGGGCGTTGGCCTCGCCGGTCGCGTTGTACGGGACGAGCGGCTCGCGCGTCTCCCGGTCACGCACCAGCTCCAGCGCCCAGAACGCGCCGAGCCCCCGCACCTCGCCGACCGACGGGTGGCGGCCGGCGAGTTCCCGCAGACCGGGGCCGAGCACGTGCTCGCCGAGGTGCGCGGCGCTCTCGACGGTCTTCTCCTCCTCCATGACCTTGATCGTGGCGACGGCCGCGGCGCAGGCCAGCGGGTGCCCGGAGTAGGTGAGCCCGCCGGGGTAGGGGCGGGTCTCGAAGGTCGCTGCGATCTCGGCGCTGATGGCGACACCGCCGAGCGGCACGTAACCGGAGTTGACGCCCTTCGCGAACGTCATCAGGTCGGGCACGACGTCGTGGTGGTCGGCGGCGAACCACTTCCCGGTACGTCCGAACCCGGCCATCACCTCGTCCAGCACGAAGACGATCCCGTACCGGTCGCAGATCTCGCGGACCCCCGCGAGGTAGCCGGGCGGCGGCGTCATGATGCCCGCCGTGCCCGGGATCGTCTCCAGGACCACGGCCGCGACGGTCGCGGGGCCCTCGAACGCCAGGGTGTCCTCGAGGTGCTGGAGTGCGCGAGCGCACTCCTCGGCCTCGGACCCCGCGTGGAACGGGGAGCGGTAGAGGAACGGCGCCCAGAAGCGGACGACGCCCGCCGAGCCGTTGTCGGACGCCCAGCGGCGCGGGTCGCCGGTCAGGTTGATCGCGGTGGCGGTGCCTCCGTGGTACGAGCGGTAGGCGGAGAGCACCTTGTGGCGTCCGGTGTGCAGCCGGGCCATGCGGACGGCGTTCTCGACGGCCTCGGCGCCGCCGTTGGTGAAGAAGATCTTGTCCAGGTCGCCGGGGGTGCGCTCGGCGATCAGCCGGGCGGCCTCGGAACGCGCCTCGACGGCGAACGCCGGGGCGAACGTGACGAGTTTCCCGGCCTGTTCCTGGATCGCGGCGACGACGACGGGGTGCTGGTAGCCGATGTTGGTGAAGACGAGACCGCTGGTGAAGTCCAGATAGCGGTTGCCGTCGTAGTCCCAGAAGTACGCCCCCTCGGCGCCGGCGACGGCGAGCGGGTCGATCAGGCCCTGGGCGGACCAGGAGTGGAACACGTGCGCACGGTCGGCGGCCTTCACGGCCGCGCCCGCTGCGGGGTCGGCATACGGGGTGCGAGGGGCATCGGGGCTCATGCGGCGAGCGTATGCGGCGGCGAGGCCGTCCTCCATGGCCACTCTGTACGCCATGGGCCGCCCGGCTCGGCAAGGTGTCGGGCTCCCGTCCGCACCACGCCGACCAGTTGACAGCATGCTGTCCTGATGACAGCCTTCTGTCATAGGGTTCCGTGCTTCGCCACCGGAGGTCATCATGACCGGCACGACCGTCCACCTCGCCGTCTACGACACCTTCGCCGACTGGGAACCGGGCTACGCCACGACCCAGCTCACCCGGCACGGCCATACCGTGCGGACCGTCGGCCCGACCGCCGAGCCGGTCACCACCATGGGCGGATCGACCATCCGGCCCGATCTCGCACTGGCCGCACTGCGCCCCGAGGACAGCGAACTGCTGATCCTCACCGGCGCCTCCCTCTGGGACACCGGCGACGCCCTCTCTCCCTTCGCCCGCGCGGCGCGGACGTTCCTGGACGCCGGTGTCCCCGTGTCGGCGATCTGCGGGGCGACCGCCGGGCTGGCCCGCGAAGGGCTCCTCGACGACCGCCGCCACACGAGCGCCGTCTCGTTCTATCTCGCGGCCACGGGATACGCGGGCGGCGCGCACTACGAGGACGCCGACGCGGTGACGGACGCCGGTACGTACGCCGACGCGGCGGCGGACAGCGGTACGCGCACCCCGCGCGGCGCTCTCGTCACGGCGGGGCCGACCGAACCGGTCGCCTTCGCACGCGAGATCCTCGGACTCCTCGGGGTGTTCGGGCCCGAGAAGCTGGATGCCTGGTACCGGCTCTTCCACGACTCGGACGCGAGCGCCTACGAGGTGCTCGAGGGATGAGTGAGACCAACCCCGCGCACGACGGGAACCCCGCCCGCTTCAGCCGTGCCGCGCTGGGAGTGTTCCGCCTCAACGGCCAGTTCCTTTCCGTCGCCGAGGAGTTGGCCGGCCCCGCCGGCCTCACCGCGGCCCGGTGGCAGGTCCTCGGCGCGGTGCTGACCGAACCGCTTCCCGTGTCGGGGATCGCCCGCGCGATGGGGATCACCCGGCAGAGCGTGCAGCGGATCGCCGACCTCCTGGTGGACGGGGGCCTGGCCGAGTACGTCGCGAATCCGGCCCACCGGCGTGCCAAGCTGCTCCGGCCCACCGCGCAGGGCCGTGCCGCGGTGAGCCGGATCGACCCCGCACACGCGGAGTTCGCGGCGCGGCTGGCCGGGGCGCTGGGCGAGGAGGAGTTCGCGCGGACCGTACGGGTGCTGGAGCGGCTCTCGGCCGCCATGGACACCCTGGCGTCCCCGGCCGGAGCGCCACCGGGAACCTCAGGGGGCTGAGATCGGCCTCCTCGGCACGCCCGCCGCTATCCTCGACCCACGGTCCCGCCAGGGCCGCAAGGGGGAGGAAGCGCACCATGGAGAAGCTGGGCTCCGGCGACCCGCAACGCATCGGCAACTACCGCCTGTTGGGGCGTCTGGGCGCCGGCGGGATGGGCCAGGTGTTCCTGGCCCGCTCGGACCGGGGCCGCACCGTCGCCATCAAGCTGGTCCGCCCCGAGCTCGCCGCTCAGCAGCATTTCCGCGACCGTTTCCGGGCGGAGGTGCAGGCCGCCCGGAAGGTCGGCGGTGCCTGGACCGCGCCGGTGCTCGACGCCGGAGTGGACGCCCCGGTGCCGTGGGTGGCCACCGGTTACGTCGCCGGCCCCTCCCTCGACCGCATCGTCTCGGGCCGTCCGGGTGCCCCGGTGGCGGACTCGGGTGCGCACGGTCCGCTCCCGGAACGCTCCGTGCGCGGTCTGGGAGCCGGGCTCGCCGGGGCGCTCCAGGACATCCACGGCGCCGGGCTGATCCACCGTGACCTGAAACCGTCCAACGTCCTGGTGACCATCGACGGACCGCGGGTCATCGACTTCGGCATCGCGCGGGCCCTGGAGACCGCCACCGACGGCGGCCTCACGCGCACCGGTGCCGTGATCGGCTCCCCCGGCTTCATGTCTCCGGAGCAGGTTCGGGGCGACCGCGTGACGACGGCGTGCGACGTGTTCTGCCTCGGCTCGGTGTTGGCGTACGCGGCGACCGGCCGGTTGCCGTTCGGCGCGGCGGACCGCGGGATGCACGCCCTGATGTTCCGGATCGCACAGGAGGACCCGGACCTCACCGGCGTACCCGCCGACCTGGTCGACCTGATCCGGGACTGCCTGGCGAAGGACCCGGCCGCGCGGCCCTCCACGGACACCCTCCTGGAGCGGCTGGGCGACACGGACACGGCGGAGCCGTGGCTGCCGGGCGCTCTGATCGCCGAGCTCGGCAGGCACGCGGTGGAGCTGCTGGATTCCGAGGACCCGGAGGAGGGCCGCCCGGCGGAGGGCCGCCCGGCGGAGGGCCCCCTGGCGGCGCCGCCCGCACCCGTGCCGCCCGCGTCCGCACGCCCCGCTCCTCCCGCGCCGTCGCGGCCCGCCGCCGCGCACGGGCACCCCACGCCAGGGGGCCCCACCCCGCCGACGGCGCGGCGGACCCGGCCACCGGCGTCGTACGGCTACCCCCAACGGCCCGCCCCCACCTACGGATACGGCTACGGGCCCACGCCCCCGCACGGCCCGCGGTCCGGCTTCGCCGCGCCGGCACCCGAGCCCCGCCGCGGAACGGTCTTCACCGTGCTGCTGGTCGCCGTCGCGCTGGTCGTCGCGGTGGGGGCCTGCTGGGCGGTCTACTCCTTCATGCGGAACGGGGAGGGCGGCACCGGGGGGTCCACGGCCCGCGACGCCTCCCCCTCCGGTGCGCACCCGGACGGCACGGGCTCCGACGGCTCCGTCCCTTCCGGATTCCTGGGCGAGTGGTCCGGGAGCATCGACGGCGACTCGGGAGCCTCCACCCGCCGGCTCGTCGTCCGGCAGGGCGAGGTGGGCGAGGCCGTGCTGTCGCTCACCGCCGAGGGTCCGCTCGACACGGGTGGCTCGTACCGCTGCGTGTTCCGGGCCGACCTGGAGAGTGAGCCCGCCTTCGGCGGATCGGTCCGCATCGGGCCCTCTCGGGTCGCCGAAGGCGAACCGATGTCGTCCTGCACTCCCGGAGAGCCAACCGTCCTCACCCTGCTGCCCGACGGAAGCCTGCAACGCGAGATCACGGCCACCGGCAAGAGCCTGACGTACACGAAGTCCGGCTGAGCGGCTCACGCCGCGAGGTCCACCGCCCGGAACGCCAGCCACAGGTCGTACCGCGCACTCGGCGTCCGGAGCAGCGACCGGCTCAACAAGGCCTCCAGCCGGGTGAGCCGCTTGCGCGCGCCGGGGACGGAGATGCCCAGTTCAGCTGCGGCCGGGCTCAGTTGCGCCTCGCAGCGCAGCCATGTCCGCAGGGTCTCCTCACCCGTGGGGCCGGCCTGATCGAGGAGCCGCAGCTGCTGGACGGCCCAGTCCTGGACGCCGGGGGCGCGCAGGACGGCCTCGAGGTCTCCGGGCCCCGCCGCGGGGTCCCCGGGGCTGGGGCCGCACGGCGCCGGAGCGGCCCTGATCCGGAGCGCGAGGTCGACGGCCGCCTGGTCCGAGACCCGGTTCAGGTCCAGGCCGAGGAGCTCCCCGACGAGCTTCAGACGGGCGGCCAGGGTATTGCGGTGGATCTTCAGGTGGCGGGTGGCGTGGGAGGAGAACGCCAGCCAGGACGCGACGGTCGCCGAGAGCTCCTGGCTGCCCGGGTCCCGCGAACGGCGCGGCCGATGGGAGAGCAGGGGCGCGAGCAGTTCGTCGGCCCACCGCACGCCGGCGGCGCCGACGACCAGCGCGGGCTCCGGGGTGGCGCCGAATCCCGCATGGCGTCCGGGGAGCCCACGGGCCACGGCCAGGGCGTGGAATGCCTGTTGGTAGGCGGTCGCGGTGTCGGGCAGCCGCACTTGCTCGCTGACACCGACGACGCAGTCGTCCACCAGAGCGGCGACGGCGGGCCCGAGCGTGTGGCCGCCCGAGTGCCCCTTTGTCCCCACGTCGTCGTCCGCCGGGGTGATCAGGATCAGATGGCGGGCGTAGACCGGGCAGCGCACGATCCAGGTCCGGCCGCCGGAGGCATCCGCGCAGATCCGGGCCACCTCGTCCCGCTGCCCGCCGGAGCACTCGACGACACATACGCGTACGGGGTCGGGGAGCTTCGGCCTCAGCGCGCCCGCCACCTGGCGGGCGATGGAGAGCTGACCGGTCATCAGCAGGTGCAGCACCGCCTCCCGGCCCCTCGACTCCGCGAGGTCCACCCGCCGCCGTCTTCGCTCGACGCTCTCCGACGCCCAGGCCAGGGACAGGGGCATCATCGCGTCGGCCATCAGGGTGCTCAGCCCGTCGGGCATCGGCCTCGGTGCCACGACTGCGAGCACCGGCCCCTGGTCGTCCGTCGTCCGGTCGAGCGGGAGCAGCAGCGCGGCGTACTCCGCGGCGTCGAGGGAGTACGAGCCGGCACCCCGGGCCGTCAGCTCCCGCGCCGCGGCGGCGGCGAGGCCCGCGGCTTCGTGCGCCGGCCACCGCGCGTTCCCGGCCACCGCCTGGAGCAGGGTGCCTTCCCGGTCCAGGATCCCGGCCCAGCCCTTCGCCCGGCGGGCCAGCCCGCGCAGCAGTTCGGGCGACCCGCCGGTACGTGCCAGCCGGTACATCAGAAGCAGGTCGTCGGCCCGTTCCCGCGCACGCACGTGTCCTCCGCTCCCTCCCGGAACCGGAGTGCAGAGTACCGGCCAGGCTGTGCGGTCCGATACCCGTCGCGCGCCCCACTGTGCGAGTTGAATCTCCCCGCGCGGCACCCCTCCCCCTAAAGTCCCCTGCGTGCTCCGGGACGTACGGGAGACGTCGGGGGGCGTCGGAACGTCCCGGATCCGGGGGCCGGAGGGCATGCGAGAGGCGCCCGGGCGGCACGGCGGCAGCGGCTCACGGGGGTGGTCGCTGTCGCCGGTCCGCTGCGACTGTCAGTGGCGCCGCCTAGCGTGGTTCCCGACCAGGTCGCACACCGCACGAGGGGCCCTGCCGTGGAATTCCGCATGGAACGTGGCGCACTGACCGATGCCGTCTCGCGGGCCGCCCGGGTGCTGCCCGCTCGCTCGCCCGTTCCCGTCCTCGGCGGGCTCCTCCTCGACGCGGACTCGGGCCGGCTCCGGGTGTCCGGGCTCGACTTCGAGGCCTCCGCGCGCGTCGAGACGGAGACGCACACCGTCCGGCCGGGGAAGGTGCTGGTCATGGGGCGGCGGCTGCTCGACATCTGCAAGGTGCTGCCCGAGGGCTCCGTGGAGTGCGTGGTGGAGGGCTCGCGCCTCACGGTCACCGGAGACGGCTCCCGCTTCGGTCTCTCGGTCCTTCCCCTCGACGACTACCCGGCGCTGCCGCCGCTGCCGGACGTGTGCGGGACGGTGGACGCCGGGGAGTTCGGGGCGGCGGTCGCCCAGGTGGCGGTGGCCGCGGGACGGGACGACACACTGCCGACACTCACCGGTATCCGTCTCGGCCTGGACGGCTCCACGATGACGCTGGCGGCCACGGACCGGTACCGCTTCGCGGTGCGCACGCTGCCGTTCGAGGCGAAGTCGCCGGACGTGGCGGCCGACGTCGTCGTGTCGGCCCGCCGGCTGACCGAGATCGCCAGGTCGCTCGGCAGGTCCGGACAGGTCGACGTCTCCGTGGACGGGGGCTCGGCCGGCTTCGAGCACGCCGGGACGCGCACGACGGTGCGGCTGCTGGACGGCAGACTGCCGCGTCACGACAAGCTGTTCGCACTGGGGGACCCCGCGGTCGCGGTGCTGGACCGGGCGCGTCTGGTGGAGGCCGTCAAGCGGGTCTCCGTGGTCGCGGACGGCGGGAGCCCGCTGCAGATGACCTTCTTCCCCGGGCCGGACGGCTCCGCACTGCTGCAGGCGGGGTTCGAGGACGACGTGGCCTCGCAGCGGATTCCCGCTGCCTTCGACGGTGCCGCGGAGATGACGGTGGCCTTCAACCCGGCTTATCTGACGGACGCCTTGTCCTCCTTCGAGGACGCGACGGTGAGGATGAGGATGATGGGGCCGGGACAGCGCGCGATGATCACCGGCGGGGAGGGCACGGGCACGCCCACCCACCAGCACCTGCTGATGTCGGTGAAGCCGTCACTGCTCTGACCACCCACGTCCAGGGCCCGCGTCTCACCCCGGGAGGGTCGCCGACACCCCGACCGCGGCCAGCAGCCAGATGGGGAATTCGGGGTCGGCCTGTCCGACGGCGAGACCCAGCCACCGCGCGCCCCCGGGCACACGCCAGACCTGCATGCTGCCCGCCAGGTTGCAGAGCTGCCCGATCGGTTCCGGGGCGGCTCCCGCGTCGTCGTCCCGCTCCAGGAAGGGCCAGAGGTCGACGGTCTCCGGCTCGCCCCACCGCTCGCTCAGCGCGGTCGCCAGAGCGCTGAACTCGACCTCGATCTCCTGCTCCGCGGGCTCGACGACCTCGGGGGAACGGTCGTCCCAGAAGTCCTGGCTCGCCCGCAGGATCAGCAGGTGGTGTCCGGGTCCGCTGCTGCGCGCACCGCTGTCCTCGCTCTCCTCCCCCGCGGGGAAGGGCAGCGTCAGGACGTCGTCGATCCGGGCGAGGCGGTCCGCGGTGGTCGTGGGCGGGTTTCCGGTGCTGTCCGTGTCCATGGTGGGTGATCCTGCCAACCCCCGTGCCGGAGCACGAATCGGGGACGATCCGGGCCCGGGGGAGGCGCCAGGTGCCGGACACGCCGGGGCCCGGCGGAGGCGCCGGGCAGCGGCCGGACGCGCGAAACGGGGGCGCGTCCGGCCGCAGCCGGGCGCGCCCCCTCTCCCCGGGGTGGGGCCGGGCTCAGCAGCTCAGGTTCGAGCCGGGCGTGGTGCCGAGGATCTGGACGAACGCCTTGTACTTGTCGATGCGGCTCTGCACCTGGGCGGGGTTGCCGCCGTTGCACTCGATGCTGCCGTTGATGGACCGGATGGTCTCGCCGAATCCGGCGCCGTTCACGATGGCGTTGTGGGGCGTCATGGTGCCGGGGCCGGACTGGGTGTTCCAGTACCAGAGGCCGGTCTTCCAGGCCACGGCCGCGTTCTGCTCGACCTGCCAGGGGTTGCCGAGCAGGTCGATGCCGAGCGCGTCACCGGCGGCCTTGTAGTTGAAGTTCCAGCTCAGCTGGATCGGGCCTCGGCCGTAGTAGGCGGCCTGTCCGGCCGGGCAGCCGTACGACTGGCTCGTGTCGCAGTAGTGCGGGTAGTTCGCGGTGTTCTGCTCGACGATGTGCACCAGACCGCCGGTCTCGTGGCTGACGTTGGCGAGGAACGCCGCCGCCTCCTGCTTCTTGACCGTGTCGCTGCCGGTGTTGGCGAAGCCGGGGTAGGCGCTCAGCGCCGCGGTGAGGCCGCCGTACGTGTAGAAGGAGTTCCGGCTCGGGAACATCTGGTTGAACTGCGACTCGCTCACGACGAAGCCCGAGGGGTTCGGCTCGTCCGTACCGCCGGACCCGCAGCTGCCCCGGTCGGCCCAGACGTCGGCCGTGCCGGGCCGCTCGTTCTGGGTCCACCACTTCGCGGACCAGTTGTGCCCGTTGTACGAGGCCGATCCTCCGCCCACGTAGACGGAGGAGGCGTTCCAGGCCGGTGCACAGGCGGCGGCCGACGCCGTGGAGGCGGGAAGGACGACGAACATCGTGATGACCGCGCCCAGCGCGGCGATCAGGCTCATGACACGTTTGGCCACGTGATCACTCCTTCGTCGCGACGCCCGCGCCGAGCGTGCGCCGCCATGGGGGGTTACGGCCACTCAAGCGTCGATGGTCTGGACCTGTCAAGGTCTAGACCAGAACTCGGCCCATCGGGCCAGCTGCCAATTCCCTTTCCGCACAAGCTTGTTGAACGCAAAGCGAACTTCGCCGGAAGGAATCCGCACGCTCCCCCACCCCACGCTCCCCGGTCGTACGGTGACGCCGTCCGGCACACTCACCCACGGGGGAGCGCGAGGAACATGGAGTGGTTCAGCCCGGAGAACGTCGTCGCCGTGCTCACCGCCGGCCTGGGCGTCCTCACCTCGGCGGGCGTGCTCTGGTACGAACGCCGGGTCCCGCGCCGCAAGCGCATCGGGTACCGCGTGCAGATGGACACCCCCATCGGCAGCGAGGTCAGCCATGGCCGGGCCAACGTGCGGCTCGGACTCTTCGACGAGACCCCGGACATGGCCGACGCCACCCTCGTCCTGCTGCGCATCGAGAACGACGGATCGCAGTCGATCGGCGACGACGACTACACAGGGCGAGGCGAACTCCAGGGTCTGACGGCGGAGTTCACCGGGCGAACGGTGCGCGGGATCGCCGTGACGCACTCGCCGGACGCCGAGCATCTGATGGACCACTTCACCCCGGCCGCCGGCATGCGGCACGGCGGCTCGGTCATCCGACTGCCACGCGTCCCCCTGAACCGCAACGAGCACTTCAAGCTGCTGGTCCTGCTCACCGGTTCGCACGTGGGCGGCCCGATCAAGATCACCGGCGGAATCAGGGACGGCGTCGTGGCAAGGAACAAGGCCGCCCGCCCCGACGAGAAGCCTCCGCTGTTCGGTCCCGCCGCCCGGATCATCACCGTGGCCCTCACCGCCTGCGTCGTCACGCTCGCCGGCATCATCGTCGTACGGGACGACTCCCCGCCCCCGATGGACTGCGCCACCGGCACCCTCACGGTCACCGGCTCCACCGCCTTCAAGCCGGTCCTGGAGGAGCTGAAGGAGAAGTACGAGGACGAGTGCGAGGGCGCCACGATCCGCCTGGACGTCCATGGCAGCAACGCCGGGGTGCGGAAGCTCGACGCACTGGGCGGCGAGGCAGGCTCCACCGGTTCCCCCGCCATGATCGCCCTGTCCGACGGCCCCGGACCGGCCGCTCTCACGCAACTGCGCGAGAAACGGGTCGCGATCTCGCTGTTCTCCCTCGTCGTCAACGACACCGTGCCGGTGAACGACCTCACCCTGGACCAGATCAGACGCATCCACCGCGGCGAGATCCGCAACTGGAACCAGATCGCCGGCGGCCCCGACCTGGAGATCCGGCTCGTCAGCCGGGACGCCAACTCCGGCACCCGCGAGGTCTTCCAGCGACGCGTGCTCGACGCCAGCGAACTCGCCACGTCCTCCCGCGACTGCGTCACCAAGGACTACGCCGACGCCCCGGTACTCCGCTGCGAACTCGACGGCACGGACCAGGTCCTGGCCGAGGTCGCCGAACTGGACGGGGCGATCGGCTACACCGAACTGCGGGGCGGCGAGGTACCCGACGGGGCGCACCGCGTGTCCATCGACGGAACCGCCCCCTCGGTGGACTCGATCGCCACCAGCAGCTACCCGTACCGGGAGATCGAGTACGCGTACACCTACGGGTCGCCTCCCGCGAACTCCCTGGTCGCCGGCTTCCTGAACTACCTGGACGACTACGGCGAGGAGATCATGCGCGCCAACGGCCACCTGCCCTGCGCGACCCCGAAGGGGATGCGGCTCTGCGGGCAGGACTGAACCCGCGGAAGGACACGGACCCGCGGTACCGGACGCCGGGCCCACGCGCCCGTGGCGGTCACGCCCGACGCCGCGTAACGGAACTGCACCACAGCGTGCTGCCCCCGCCCCGGGCACAGTCCTCTGTGCGAGGATCCGATGGTGGATCAGCTGACACATGACGACCCGTCACACATCGGTCCCTACCGACTCCTCGCCCGCCTGGGCGCAGGGGGCATGGGTGAGGTGTACCTGGCGCGTTCGGCAGGCGGGCGGACCGTCGCCGTGAAGCTCGTACGCTCCGAACTCGCCACGGAACCCGAGTTCCGCCGACGCTTCGCGCAGGAGATCGCGGCGGCCCGCCGGGTCGGCGGTCTGTGGACCGCGGCCGTGCTGGACGCGGACACCGACGCCCCGGCGCCCTGGGTCGCCACCGCGTACGTCCCCGGCCCGTCCCTGCACGCGGTGCTCGCAGGACGGACCGAGCCGCTGCCGGAGCGCTCGGTACGCATCCTGGCCCACCGGCTCGCCCAGGCACTGACCGCGGTCCACACCGCCGGGCTGATCCACCGTGACCTCAAGCCCGCCAACGTCCTGGTCACCATCGACGGGCCGCGCGTCATCGACTTCGGGATCGCCCGGGCGCTGGACGCGGTGACCGCCGACGGCAAGCTGACCCGGACCGGCGCGGTGATCGGGTCTCCCGGCTACATGTCCCCGGAGCAGGTACGCGGCGAGGCGCTCACGCCCGTCAGCGACGTCTTCTCCCTGGGATCGGTGCTGGCGTTCGCCGGTACGCGCCGGCATCCGTTCGGGGCCTCCGAGAGCGGCATGCACGCGGTGATGTACCGGATCGCCCAGGAGCAGCCCGACCTGGCCGGCCTCCCGGCCGGGCTGACCGAACTGGTGGGCGCCTGCCTGGCGAAGGACCCTGCCGACCGCCCGACTCCGGCGGAGGTCGTGGCGCGTACGGACGAGGTGTCCCAGGACACGGAGCCGTGGCTGCCGGGCGGGCTGATCGCCGAGCTCGGCCGCAAGGCCGCCGAGCTGCTGGACTCCGACGGACCGGGGCAGCGGGCCCCGGCCCGGCCCGCCGGGCCGCCCCCGGGCGCGACGCCCCCGCCGCCGACGTCGGCGCCCCGGCCGACCGGGTCCACGCCACCGCTCCCGGCGGGCCCGCCGACCCCCCGGCCGTCCGCGGCGCCCACGCCGCCGCCTCCGGCCGCACCCCCGGCGCGGGCGGCCGGAGGCGCCTCCGCGACGCCTCCCACGGCGCCGCTCACCGGCCCGGACCCGACACCTCCACCGGCGTCGGCTCCCACTCCGGCGGCCTCCGTACCGACCCCGCCCGCCGCACCCGCGCAGCTGGGCGTCTTCGGCGCGCCCCTCGCGGACCCGGGCCCACAGGCCGGTACCCGGCCCGACGGCGGGAAGCCGCGACGCACCGCGCTGATCGTCACCGCGGCGGTCGCCGCCGTCGCCCTGCTCGCCGGCGGGATCACCTACGCGGCCATGCGCGACAGTTCGGACGGTTCGGACGGCAAGGGGTCGAACGCGGGCTCGCCCGGCTCCTCGGCGCCGAGCGAGAAGCCTTCCACGGACCGGGCCACGGACGGTGCCTCCCCCTCGCAGGCGTCCGCTGACCCGTCCGCCGCCGTCGAGGGCGTGGTCGGCAAGGAGTATCTGGGGACCTGGGAGGGCGCGGGCAAGGACAGCGAGCAGCAGCCGTCCTCCTTCCGCCGTATCACCATCACCCAGGGCGGGGTGGGCGCCGATGTCGCCACGACGTTCAACTCGTTCGACGACGCGCTGTGCAACGGCGCCGCCAAGCTGGTCTCCTTCGACAACCTGATGGTGCTGGAGTCCAGGGCGCTCAGCAGCATCCCCGAGGAAGCCTGCTCCGACGGCGGCCGGCAGACGATCCGAGCGGCCGGCGACGGCACGCTCATCTGGACGGACGACGACGGTGAGACCGCGGTGCTGACCAAGAGCGTCGAGAACGCCACTCCCGTCCCCGCCGAGTTCCTCGGGAAGTGGCAGTACGTGGAGACGGGCGGCTCACCGTCCCCCGACAGCTCCACGCTGGAGCTGAGTCAGGGCGCATACGGAGAGGTCGTCGCCAAGTACACCAGCGACGGGCCCTCGTACCACTGCGAGAAGGAGAGCGTCCTCGTCTACGCGAACAGCAAGGAACTGCGCCTCGGCCCGCAGGCCGTGACGGCGGCCGAGCCGGAGGACAAGTGCGAGGGCGCCGGGACCCGCACGGTCCAGATGAAGGGCGCCGACGGTCTGTCGCTCTCCTGGACGGACTCCGACGAGGAGGAGGACGCGCCGTCCACCTACCGGCGCGCCGGCTGACGCCCGACGACCACACGCGTGAGGCCCCCGGCAGCTGCTGCCGGGGGCCTCACGCGCGACGTCCTACAGGAAGGAGTTGATCTCGATGGTCTCGGTGCGGCCGGGGCCGACACCGATCGCGGAGATCGGCGCGCCGGACATCTCCTCCAGCGCCTTCACGTACGCCTGCGCGTTCTTCGGCAGGTCACCGAAGGTCTTGGCCTTCGTGATGTCCTCGGACCAGCCCGGCAGCATCTCGTAGACCGGCTTCGCGTGGTGGAAGTCGGTCTGGCTGTAGGGCAGCTCCTCGACGCGCTTGCCGTCGATCTCGTACGCCACGCACACCGGGATCCGCTCCCAGCCGGTCAGCACGTCCAGCTTGGTGAGGAAGAAGTCGGTGAGGCCGTTGACCCGGGTCGCGTACCGCGCGATCGGGGCGTCGAACCAGCCGCAGCGGCGGTCACGGCCGGTGGTGACACCGCGCTCCCCGCCGATCCGGCGCAGCGCCTCGCCGTCCTCGTCGAGAAGTTCCGTCGGGAAGGGGCCGGCACCGACGCGGGTGGTGTAGGCCTTGAGGATGCCGATGACCCGGCTGATCTTCGTCGGGCCCACGCCGGATCCGGTGCAGGCGCCGCCCGCGGTCGGGTTCGACGAGGTGACGAAGGGATAGGTGCCGTGGTCGACGTCCAGCAGAGTGCCCTGGCCGCCCTCGAAGAGGACGACCTTGCCCTCGTCGATGGCGTCGTTCAGGATCAGCGTCGTGTCGGCGACGTACGGCTTGATCTGCTCCGCGTACTGGAGCATCTCCTCCACGATCTTGCCGGCCTCGATCGCGCGCCGGTTGAAGACCTTGGCGAGGAGCTGGTTCTTCTGCTCCAGCGCCGCCTCGACCTTCTGCTCCAGGATCGACTCGTCGTAGAGGTCCTGGACGCGGATGCCCACCCGGTTGATCTTGTCGGCGTAGGTCGGGCCGATGCCCCGGCCGGTCGTGCCGATCTTCCGCTTACCGAGGAAGCGTTCCGTCACCTTGTCGACGGTGACGTTGTACGGAGTGATCAAATGAGCGTTGCCGCTGATCAGGAGCTTGGACGTATCGACGCCTCGCTCGTTCAGACCGCTCAGCTCGGAGAGCAGGACCGCCGGGTCCACGACGACACCGTTACCGATGACCGGGGTACACCCCGGCGACAGGATTCCGGAGGGGAGGAGATGCAGTGCGTACTTCTGGTCGCCTACGACAACCGTGTGGCCGGCATTGTTGCCGCCCTGGTAACGCACCACATAGTCAACGGATCCACCGAGGAGGTCGGTGGCCTTCCCCTTGCCCTCGTCACCCCACTGAGCACCGAGCAGCACAAGTGCGGGCACAGGCGTACACCCCTTCCGGGCGGGGCATGTCCAAGGTCAGGGGGCGTACGTAAAGGTCGTACCTGCCGTACGACGATGTACGGCAAAGCCTGAGCCGTCGAACCGGGTGCCCCGGAATAGACGAAGCCCCTGGCGCAATAGCGCAAGGGGCTCTTGCACCAAGATGCTACCCGAGGAAGGACCGAGGTGTCGGCTGCAGAGCCCCCCGGCGACGGCGACCACCAGCTACTCGTGCTCATCGACCCCCTTGCCCGCCGCTACGACGGCGAGTCCGTGCGCATCGCGAAGGACGTGCTGAGCGCCGGAGCGCACGCCAAGATCTGCTTCGCGGACGGCCCCGACGAGTTCGCCAGGGCCCTGTCCAGGCGGGGCTCCAGACGTCCGGTGGTCGTCGGCGACGACCACGCGCTGCTGCGCGCGGTGTCCCAGCTCCACCGTGAGCGGGAGCTGGCCGACAGCGTCCTGTCCCTGATCCCGGTCGGCGCGGCGCACACGCTGGAGCTGAGCTACGCCCTCGGCGTGCCCCGGGGAGCGGTCGCGGCGGCGCGCACCGCGCTCGACGGGGCCCGCAGGCGGCTGGACCTCCTCGTCGACGACAGCGACGGAGTGGTCCTCGGCGAGCTCCGCATCCCGGCCGCCGCGCCCTCCACCGGCCCGCCACACACGGTCTGGGACACCTGCCGCACCCTCGTCGCCTCGCTGGTGAGGCCCGCCCCTGCCTCGCCCTCCGGCCCCGCACGGGCCCACCGGCTGCGGGTGGAGGCGGACGGGGTCCTGCTGAACGACCTCGACCAGCCGGTCGAAGGGCTCTCGGTGGCCGCCCAGGGAGGCGGAGGCCTCGCGGACGTGGTGGTCCGCACGGCCTCCGGTGAGACGCGCGCGGCCGAGGCCAAGGCGGTCACGGTCTCCGGGCCCGACTTCCGCTACCGCGCGGACATACAGGTGGCGGGTCCCGTCAGGACCCGCACCTGGACCGTGCACGCGGACGCCTGGGGGCTGGTGCTCCCGACGGCGGGTGGCTGAGCCCGGCACGCACGGCCTCAGCCGGACGTCGTGCGGCTCTCCCGCCACCGGTCCAGGACGCCGACCAGTTCTGCCTGCATGAACTCGAAGAACTCGGCCGTCTCCCTGAGCCGGGCGCCGGCCGGGGTGCCCTCACCCAGGGAGCGTGCGCCGTCCCGCGGGGTGCGCTCCCACCGGGTCAGCACCGTCGCGGTCGGCGAAGGTGGCGTACCAGATCTCGTCGTGCAGGCGGTAGCGGTCCCGGCGTGAACCCGGGTCCCGTTCGCGGCCGACCATGCGGACCTGGCTGAGGTAGTTGATCGCCCCCGACACTGCGGCCGGGCCGATCCTGAGCTGTCTGCCGAGCTCCGCCGAGGTCATGGAGGCGTCGTCGGCGGCGAGGAGCGGAGCGAAGACGCGGGCGGCCATCCGCTGCATCCCGGCCTCGGTCATCTCGGTCATCTCGGCCGCGAAGCGCTCGACGAAGCGCGACACCGCGTCCTCGTCGCGGCCGGCCCCCTCCGCCCCGGGCTCGCCCTTCCCGCCGGTCATGTCTTCCGCCGCCCCCTCCGATCCGGTCACGGCCCGACTTCATACGCTTCCCTGACTTCATAGATTTGTGAAACCTTGTTGCCGGGCCCTTCGCCTCGGTACCGGACCGCATCGGGCCGGCGGGCCTCCGGCGCCGGGGCCTGGAGACGAAGTCGGGAACCGGCCGCGGGCGCGCGCTCGTCCTGAGGATCATGGAGCAGCGTGACGCGGCAGGGTACGGAGGATGTGCGACGGCGGCACTCGGGGCCGCCACGGCCCTGTACGTCTGGGGTTCCTCGGGGCGTACCCGGCGGCACATGGCCGGCGGCTTCGAGGGGCAGGGCAGGGACCTCTCCGTCCTGTGGACGGAGCTGCCCCTCGTCCTGCTCGCCGGGCTCCTGGTCCCCCCGGCCGTCTGGCTGCTGACCATGCGTCTGCTGCACGGGCACGGCCCCCTGCGTCACCGGGCCCTCGTCGCGGCGGTGTGCACGGCGGGCGTACTCGTACTGTCCGCATGGGGCCTGCACACCTGGGCGAACCCGCACGACCCGGACCACGTACGGCTGTCCGACGCCCCCGTGTCAGATCTCGACGCGTAGCTCGCGCAGCCCCCGGATCACGTACCCCGGATTCCACTCCGGCTCCGCCGTCAGCCGCATCCTCGGCGCCTTGCGCAGCAACTCCCGGAAGGATGCGGCCAGTTCGATACGCGCCAGGGGTGCGCCCAGGCAGTAGTGGATGCCCGCGCCGAACGAGATGTGCGGGTTGTCGCGGCGCGCGAGGTCCAGGGTCTCCGCGTCGGCGAAGCGCTCCGGGTCACGGTTGGCCGACGCGAAGAGCAGCGCGACCTGCGAACCGCGCGGAATGACCGTGCCGTCGATCTCGATGTCGTCCAGGACCCAGCGCGCGAACATGGGCACCGGGGTGTCGTAGCGCAGCAGTTCCTCCACGGCGGTCGGCAGCAGGCCGTGGTCGTCGCGCAGGGACGCCAGTTGCTCCGGGTGCCGGAAGAGCATCCACCAACTGTTGACCGTGGCGTTGACGGTGGCCTCGTGGCCGGCGTTGAGCAGCAGGACGCAGGTGGAGATGATCTCCTGCTCGGTCAGCCGGTCCTCCTCGTCGTGGGCGGCGATGAGCCCGGAGATCAGATCCGCCCCCGGGTCCGCGCGCCGGGCGGCGATCAGTTGGCGCAGATAGGCGGAGAACTCGACCGACGCCTGGACCGCGGCCCGCGCCATCTCCTCCGGCGGGTTCAGCTCGAACATCCCGCAGATCGCCGCCGACCACGGCCGCAGCAGCCCCCGGTCGGCCTCCGGGACACCCAGCATCTCGGCGATGACGGCCACCGGCAGCGGCTCCGCGACCGCGCTCAGCAGATCACCGCCACCCGCCGCGACGAAGTCGTCGACGAGCCCGGCGGCCAGCCGCTCCACGGTCGGGACGAGCGCCTCGACCCTGCGGGGGGTGAACGCCTTGGCGACCAGCCGCCGGATCCGGGTGTGGTCCGGGGCCTCCAGGTCGAGGATCCCGTGCCCGTTGAGCGTGTGGAACGGCTCGTGGGCGGCGGGCGGGGCGGTGACGCCGAACTCGTCGTGGCTGAAGCGGTGCAGATAGGTCCGCCCCAGCCGCCGGTCGCGCAGCAGCCCGGACACGTCGGAGTAGTGCGGGATCAGCCACTGCCGCGTCGGCTCGAAGTAGTGCGCCCTGCCGGTGGCGCGGAGCGCGGCGTAGGCGGGGTACGGGTCGGCGACGAACGCCGGGGACCAGGGGTCGAAGGACACGTGCATGGGCAGACGCTACCCGGGCGTGACCAGCCGCGCCTCGTAGGCGAACACGGCCGCCTGGGTGCGGTCCCGCAGCCCCAGCTTCACCAGGATGCGGCTGACGTGCGTCTTGATCGTCGACTCGGCGACCACCAGGTGCGAGGCGATCTCGAGGTTCGACAGTCCCTGGGCGATCAGTACGAGCACCTCCGTCTCCCGCTCGGTGAGGTCGCCGATCCTGGCCATCGCGGGCGGCCTCGGAGCTTCGGCGATCTTCGAGAACTCGGTGATCAGCCGCCGGGTCACCGTCGGGGCGAGCAGCGCCTCGCCCGAAGCCACCACGCGCACACCGTCGGCGAGCTGCCGGGCCGACGCGTCCTTCAGCAGGAAGCCCGAGGCGCCGGCGCGCAGCGCCTGGTACACGTACTCGTCGAGATCGAACGTGGTCAGGACGAGCACCTTGGCGTCCGCGTCGGCCGCGACGATCTCACGGGTCGCCTCGATGCCGTTGAGCTCCGGCATGCGGATGTCCATCAGCACCACGTCGGGCCGCAGGGCCGCGACCTGGGTGACGGCCTGCCTGCCGTCGACGGCCTCACCGACGACCTCGATGCCGGGCATCGCGTTGAGCAGCACCGAGAAACCCTCACGGACCATCGCCTGGTCGTCGACGATCAGGACCCGGATGGACGGGATGGACGCCTCGCTCACGCTCCCTCACCGGCCTCGGCCCGCTCCTGCTCCGCGGGTACGGGGAGGAACACGGCGACCTCGTAGCCGCCGTCCCCGGTGGCCCCGGCCGTCATCTCGCCGTTCAGCATCGCGACCCGCTCCCGCATCCCCGTGATTCCGTGTCCGGCGCCCGGCGACGGCTTGACCAGCCCTCGCGCGGGGCCGTTGACGATCCGCACCCCGAGCCCGCCCAGCACATAGCCGATCTCCACCTTGGCAGTGGCGCCCGGTGCGTGGCGGAGGGTGTTGCTCAGCGCCTCCTGGACGATCCGGTACGCCGACAACTCGACGCCCTGCGGCAGCACCCGCACCGCACCGGTGACCGTCTTCTCCGTCTCCAGTCCCGTCTCCCGGACGTTGTCCAGCAGTCGGTCGATCTCGGCGAGGGTGGGCTGCGGGGCGTCCGGCGCCTCGTAGTCCTCCGCGCGTACGACGCCGAGCACCCTGCGCAACTCGGTGAGCGCGGCCACGGCGTTCTCCCGGATGGTGACGAAGGCCTGTTCGAGCTCGGGCGGCGGGTTCTCCACCCGGTACGGGGCCGCTTCCGCCTGGATCGCGACGACCGACATGTGGTGCGCGACGACGTCGTGCAGCTCACGCGCAATGGTGGTGCGCTCCTCCAGCAGCGTCCGCCGGTCGCGCTCGACGGCGGTGACGGTGCGCTGCACGGTGACCTCGTGCTGTGCCTCACGGCGTACCTGCACCATGGCGACGAGCAGCAGGGCGAAGGCGGAGGTGACGGCCATCGGCGCGGTGTTGGAGAAGCCGGGGCCCATGTTCCCCAGGAAGCTCCCGACGAGCAGGGTGATCAGCCACATCCAGGCGGCGGTACGCGGCCGTGTCCTCGCCGCGACCACGACCAGCACCCCCAGGTGGCAGGCGAACGCGCTCGGCTGCCAGGGCCAGTCGCCGTCGCCCACGATCGCCACCACCGGGGTCGACACGATCGACACCCAGAACGCGAGGACGGGGCGGACCAGCGTCATCAGCAGTGTTCCGGCCGGGAGGAACGCGGTGATGAGGGTCGCGATGCCGAACGGGGAGTAGGTGTTCGCCGCGAAGACGCCCTCCAGCAGCGAGATCAGCGCGACCATGCCCACCACCGCGTGCGGGAACCAGACGGCGCCCTTGTGGAGGGGCTTCGGGAGGCGTCGGATGACGGGCCCGTCCGTGCCCAGCGGGCCCAGCGGGCGGTAGTCGAACACGTTCTGGAACAGGTCCTGCCGCAGGTTGGCTATCGCCGCTGCGGCCACCCGGCGCTCCGGGCTGTGGGTCTTGGTCTCGGTCACGCTTCCACGGTAGGGGCCGCACCCGCCCCGGTCGTCAGCAGTGATGCGGATCCTTCGCCGTCCGTCGCAAGTACTACCAGGCCAGCTGGGCGATCTCCTCGGCCACCACCGCGCAGGCGTCCGCCGCAGGATCGATCAGCGGGAAATGGCCGACCCCGTCCAGCAGCGTAAGTCCCACCATCTCGCCGGCCTTCGCCGCGGCGTCCACGAACGCCTCGGTGACGGCCTGCGGAACCGTGGTGTCCTCCACGCCCTGGACGACGGCCGTCGCGATGCCGGTCGGCAGCAACAGAGCCGGGTCGACGTGTGCGCTCCGCGCCTCGAAGTCGTCGGCGCCGCCCAGGAGCTGGTGCAGCGCGCCCGAGCAGACGTCCAGCTCCACCGCGCTCGCGAAGTCCCCGATCGGCGCCAGGGCGACCACCCCGCGCAGCGGCGGCGCGGCGGGCAGCCGCCACGGCGAACCCTCCGGCAGCACGTGCCGGGCTGCCGCCCACAGGGCGAGCTGCCCGCCCGCCGAGTGACCGGTGACCACGGTCTTGCGCAGGTCCGCCCCCGGAAGCTTCCCGGCCGCCAGCGCCGGCAGGGCGTCCATCGCCGCCGCCACGTCGTCGAAGGTCTCGGGCCAGCGCCCCGCGAGCGGGCCGGCCGAACCCTGCCGCGGGATCCCAACACCGCGCCGGTACTCGACGCTGGCAACGGCGAACCCGCGCCGCGCGAGGAAGTCCGCGAAGGGAGAGACGTGCTGCCGGTCGTACGGCGCCCGCCAGGCCCCGCCGTGCAGGAGCACGACGAGCGGAGTCCCGGTCCGGCCGTCCCGCGGCGCGAAGAAGTCGATCACCTGGTCGGGATGGCTCCCGTAGGCCGCGGACCCGTCGGGCGCGACCACCGGATGTGCGAACGCCGACTCGGTCTCGGCTGCGTCGCGATCACGCGCGGCAGAATCCGACATGCTGCTCCAACCGTCCTGGCCGTGCCCAACTGGACTGACCTGCGGGGACGGTACCAGTACGAAGGACCGCCGCCGTACGGGCCCGGAGCGCGGGCCCGTACGGCGGCGGACGCTCAGGCCGCCAGCACCTCGGCGAGGATCCGCGCCGCCCGCTCGGCGTCGGCGAAACGGACGTAGAGCGGGGTGAAGCCGAAGCGCAGGACGTCCGGGCGGCGCAGATCACCGACCACACCGCGTTCGACGAGCGCGCGCATCACCGCTTCCGTCTCGTCCGCGTTCTCGCACCGCAGCGAGACCTGGCTGCCGCGCTCCGCGTGGGCCGCGGGGGTGACCGGCGTGACCCGGCCCCCGGGCACGTACGCGGCGACGCACTCCAGGAAGAAGTCCGTCAGCGCCAGGGACTTGGCGCGCACGGCCTCCACCGCTACGCCCTCCCACACGTCCAGCGCCGCTTCCAGCGCCAGCATGGACAGGATGTCCGGGGTGCCGACCCGGCCCCGTACGGAGCCGTCCGCGGGCACGTATCCGGGGGTCATCCCGAACGGGTCCGCGTGCGACGTCCATCCGGGCAGCGGGGAGTCGAAGGCGGCCTGGTGGCGCTCGGCGACATACAGGTAGGCCGGCGAACCCGGGCCGCCGTTGAGGTACTTGTACGTGCAGCCGACGGCCAGGTCTACGCCGTGCGCGTCGAGACCGACCGGCAGGGCGCCCGCAGTGTGGCACAGGTCCCAGACGGCGAGCGCGCCCGCGTCGTGTACGGCCGCGGTGAGGCCGGAGAGGTCGTGGAGCCTGCCCGTGCGGTAGTCGACGTGATTGAGCAGGACGGCCGCCGTGCGGGGCCCGAGCGCGGCCGGTACGTCGGACGGGGCGACCGGGACGACACGGTGGCCCGTCATCCGGGCCGCCGAACCGGCGATGTACCCGTCCGTGGGGAACGTCGTCGCGTCGACGAGGATCTCGTCGCGCCCCTCGCCGGCGAGGCGGGTCGCCGCGACGACCGCCTTGAAGACGTTCACGCTGGTGGAGTCGCCCACAACGATCTGTCCGGCGCCCGCCCCGACCAGTGGGGCGATCCGGTCGCCGATCCGCTCGGGCGCGCTCCACCAGCCGCTCTCGTCCCAGGAGCGGATGCGCAGCGCGCCCCACTCACGGGTGATGACGTCCTGCATCCGCGCGGGGACGTGGCGGGGCAGAGCGCCCAGCGAGTTGCCGTCGAGGTAGACGGTGTCGTCGAGGGTGAACAGTTCGCGCAGCCCGGCCAGTCCGTCGGCCGCGTCGAGCGCCTCGGCGCGCTCCTGGAAGTCAGACATGGCTGCGCGCCGTCCACAGCTCGGGGAACACGCTCTTGGTGGCCCGCTTCTCCAGCCAGGCGACACCGGCCGATCCGCCGGTGCCCGTCTTCGAACCCATCGCCCGCCGGGTGGCGGTCAGATGGTCGTTGCGCCAGCGCCACACCAGCTCGCCGACATCGGTCAGGACCTCGCCGAGCCGTACGAGCTCGGCGTTCTGGTCCGTGTCGGCGTAGATCTCCGCCCAGACGGCCTCGACCGCGGGGGACGGCTCGTACTTCCGCGACAGGTCCCTCTCGAGCACCGACCGGGGCACCGCGTACCCACGGCGGGCCAGCAGGGCGAGCGTCTCGTCGTACAGCCCGGGCTCGTGGAGTGCCTTCTCCAGCTCGGCGTGGACGCGGGGAGCGCCGCGGTGCGGCACGAGCATGGAGGCGGACTTGTCGCCCAGCAGGAACTCCATCCGGCGGTACATCGCCGACTGGAAACCGGATCCTTCGCCGAGGGAGCCCCGGTAGGAGTTGAACTGGGCGGGGGTGAGGCCGGCCAACGGCTTCCAGGAGGCGTTCAGCGCCTCCAGCTCCCGCAGCGAGCGCTTCAGTGCGTCGCGGGCGACCGGTATGCGGTCCTCGCGCAGGGCGTGCGCCGCCGTCTCCCACTCGTGGACGATGACCGTGAACCACAACTCCATGACCTGGGTGGTGACCAGGAAGACCATCTCGCCGGGATCGTCCGAGCGAAGGTGCTGGAGGTGGGTCAGGACATCCGCCTGGACGTAGTCCTCGTACGGAGTCGTTCCCGCGAAGTCCAGGTGCGGGGTGTCCGCACCGGTGGCTTCGGGGTCGGGGTTGATGGTCGACATTTCTGTCTCCTCGACACGAGCTTCCGGGTAGCGGTCCGCCCCTTCCTCTGAGGTGGTGGAGCTCCGGTCCCCTGCTCGGCATCCTAACGGCCTTCCGCGGAACGCGTCGGGCCCCGCGGGCTGCTGCCCGCGGGGCCCGGAGGGCGGGGCCCGCCTCAGCTCAGGATGTCTGCGGCGGTCTGCGAGGAGTCGCGCAGGAACGTCGAGCAGCGCTCGTACTCCGCCTCCTCACCGATCGCCTGCGCGGCGCGCGCGAGGGCGTGCAGGGCCCGCAGGAAGCCGCGGTTCGGCTCGTGCTCGAACGGGACGGGGCCGTGGCCCTTCCAGCCCGCGCGGCGCAGGGCGTCGAGGCCGCGGTGGTAGCCGGTGCGCGCGTACGCGTACGACTCGACGACCCGGCCGCCCTCGTACGCCTCGTCGGCGAGCTGCGCCCAGGCCAGCGAGGACATGGGGTACTTCGCCGCGACATCGGCGGGCGCCGTGCCGGCTGCGAGCAGCTCGCGCGGCTCCGGGTCGTCGGGCAGGTGGGTCGGGGCAGGGCCGCCGAGCAGGTTCTCGTGGATGGACATGGCTCAAGTGTGCCCGGACCCGGGTTCCGGCTCCAAGGGCGGGGCGGTGACACCGCAGTGCGTCGAGCACGCCGGCCTGGGTTCGGGCCGGGCCGCCGGAGTCGCCCGTACGGCCCACCAGGCGATCACCGAACCCGCCACCAGCAGACCGGCGCACATCGGCATGGCCCGCCGGAACGTCGAGGCGAACTCCCCCGCGTCGCGGTACGCCTCGGGGCCCATCCCGGCCAGCAGCGGGAGCGCGGCGACCGCGAGCAGCCCGGCGGCCCGCGCCGCCGCGTTGTTGATGCCACTGGCGAGGCCCGCCCGGCCGGTTTCCACGGCGGCCAGGACGGTCGCGGTGAGGGGGGCCACGAGAGTGACCATGCCGAGTCCCAGCACCAGCACGGCCGGCAGGACGTCCAGCGGATAGGAGGCGCCGGGGCCGACCCTCAGCATCAGGAGCATCCCGGCCGCCGCCAGCAGCGGGCCCACGGTGAGCGGGATGCGCGGCCCGATACGCCGCCCGAGGTCGCCCGCCGACGCGGAGAACAGCAGCATGAGGACCGTCGTGGGCAGAAGCGCGGTGCCCGCGCCGAGCGCCGAGTATCCGGCGACCACCTGGAGCTGGATCGCGGACAGGAAGAAGAACCCGCCGAGCGCCGCGTACACACAGAACGTGACGATGTTGACGGACGTGAACTGCCGCGAGGAGAAGATCGACGGCGGGACCATGGGATCGGCCCGGTGCCGCTCCACCCGCACGAAGGCCGCGCCGAGAGCCACACCGCCGACCGCCGCGCCGATCACCATGGCGGACGCGCCCTGTTCCGGGACCTCGATCAGCGCGTAGGTGACCAGGGCGAGCGAGAGCGCCGCGAGGGCCGCGCCGAGCACGTCGAACCGGCCGTGGGCGTCGGGGTCGCGGGACTCCGGCACGTGGCGCAGTGCCACGGGCACGCAGACGGCGGCGAGCGGCAGGTTGAGCAGGAACACCCACCGCCACCCCGGCCCGTCCACCAGCCACCCGCCGAGGAACGGCCCGACGGCCGCCCCGACCCCGCCGAACCCTGACCAGAGCCCCACGGCACGAGCCCGGTCGTCGGGGTGGAAGCTCGCCTGGATGATCGCCAGCGAACCGGGGGTGAGCAGCGCGCCACCGACCCCCTGCAACGCCCGCGCGGCGACCAGCACCCCGGCGTTCGGCGCGATCCCGCACAGCAGCGAGGCCACGGCGAACCAGACCACCCCGACGAGGAAGACCCGTCGCCGCCCGAACCGGTCCCCGAGCGCACCCCCGAGCAGGATCAGCCCCGCCAGGGTGAGCATGTAGGCGTTGACGGTCCACTGCAGGGCGGCCAAGTCGGTGCCGAGGTCCTGGCCGATGCGGGGGAGGGCCACGTTGATCACCGTGGAGTCGAGCAGGGCCATGCCCGACCCGAGCACGGTGGTCAGGACGACCCACCGCCCCACGGGAGAGGCAACCCGGATCCCGCCCCGGTCCGCGCCGTTCGCGTCTGTCATACAGGCAGCATCACCGCTGCCGGTCCGACCGGCCATTCACCGCACCCCGGCCGTCGTGCGCCCCTCCCCCGTCCCGCCCGGACGAAGGGGGTAAGCCCCGGCGCTCGCGGCAGGCGGATATCCATGGCCGGTCCTTCGCCCCCAGGTCCTTCGGGCCACAGACGCTGAACAGCCGGCACGAGCGGTCTCGCCTCGGCTCTCCGCGGGTCCGCCCGCGGGGGCCGGCAGGAAATCGGGGGAGCCCGCCTACACCAGCGCCCTCAGCCCCCGAACCAGCGCCGAGACCCCCGCCTCCGCCTTGCTCCGCGCACACCCCACGTTCAGCCGCAGGAAGCCCGGCGCGCCGTACACCGAGCCCGGCATGATCGCGACCCTCTCCCGCTCGATCAGCACCCGCTGCAGAGCCTCCTCGTCCACACCCAGTGGACGCAGGTCGATCCAGGCCAGATAGCCGGCCTGCGGCGGCTTCCACGCCGACTCGGGAAACTCCGCGTTCAGCCGCTCCCCGACCATCGCCAGGTTTCCGGCGGTGTAGGCGCGAACGGCGTCCAGCCATGCCCCGCCCTCCCGGTACGCCGCGATGTGCGCGGTCAGCGACAGCACCGCGGGCGAGGCGAGTCCCTCGGCCGTCTCCATCCTGCGCAGGTACTCCGCCCGGTCCTCCGGGTTTCCGACGAGCCCGTACGAACCGGTCAGCGCCGGAAAGTTGAAGGACTTCGACGCGGACGTGATGACCGCCCAGCGCCCGTCGGCCCGACCGCCCTCCTCACCCGCGACCCGTACGTACGGAATGTGCGTGTACCCGTCATGGACGAAGTCCGCGTGGATCTCGTCGCTGATCACGGCCACCCCGTACCGCCGCGCCAGCGCAGCCGTCTCACGGAGCTCGGTCTCCGTCCACACCCGCCCGGTCGGGTTGTGCGGCGAACACAGCACCAGGACCTTCGCGTCGGTCCGCGCCAGCTCCCGTTCCAGGGCGGTCATGTCACCCACCGGCACACCGCGCAGCTCCCGCCCGAGCCCGAGGACCGCCTTGCGGAAGCCGTCGTACGTCGGCGTGTGGACGACCACGCCCTCGCCCTCGGCCGTCCACATCTGCAGCAACTGCGACAGCTGGCTGAGCACGGACGGGCCGTAGACCAGGGCGGCGGTGTCGATCGCGGTGCCGTACCGGGTCTCGTACCAGTGCGCGACGGCCGACCGGAAGTCGTCGTGCTGCCAGGTGGTGTAGCCGAGGACCCCGTGGTCGATGCGGGTCCGCAGCGCTGCCAGCACCTCGGGTGCGGTCGCGAAGTCCATGTCGGAGATGGTGAAGGGCAGCAGCCCGTCCACCCCGAACCGGTCGGCGACGTCGTCCCACTGGACGCACCAGGTGCCCCTGCGGTCGATGACGGTGTCGAAGTCGTACTGCACGGACTCACTCACGCGGATCCCCACTCTCTCGGACATGGAACGGGCCCGGCCCCCAGAAGGGAGGCCGGGCCCGCTCGTACATCAGGGACGTACGTGCCTACTTCAGCCTGGTGCCCGCGGAGCGCAGGTTGGCACAGGCTTCGGTGACGCGCACGGCCATGCCCCCCTCGGCGGACTTGCCCCAGCTGCGGGGGTCGTAGACCTTCTTGTTGCCGACCTCGCCGTCGACCTTCAGCACGCCGTCGTAGTTGCGGAACACGTGGTCCACGATCGGGCGGGTGAAGGCGTACTGGGTGTCGGTGTCGAGGTTCATCTTCACGACGCCGTTCTCCAGCGCGGTGGCGATCTCCTCGGCCGTGGAGCCCGACCCGCCGTGGAAGACGAAGTCGAACGGCTGGCTGCCGGCGGGCTTGCCGTACTTGGAGGAGACGCCCTCCTGCAGGTCCTTGAGGAGCTCCGGACGCAGGACGACGTTGCCCGGCTTGTAGACACCGTGGACGTTGCCGAAGGACGCTGCCAGCAGGTAGCGGCCCTTCTCGCCCAGGCCGAGCGCCTCGGCCGTACGCAGCGCGTCGTCGACGGTGGTGTACAGCTCGTCGTTGATCTCGTGCGTGACGCCGTCCTCCTCGCCACCGGTCGGAGTGATCTCGACCTCGAGGATGATCTTGGCGGCGGCGGCCTTGGCCAGCAGCTCCTGGCCGATGGCCAGGTTGTCGGCGAGGGTCTCCGCGGAACCGTCCCACATGTGCGACTGGAACAGCGGGTTCAGACCCTTGGCGACGCGCTCCGCGGAGACGTCGAGCAGCGGACGTACGTAGCCGTCCAGCTTGTCCTTGGGGCAGTGGTCGGTGTGCAGCGCGACCGTGATGTCGTACTTGGCGGCGACGATGTGCGCGAACTCGGCGAGGGCTACGGCGCCCGTCACCATGTCCTTGTTGTACTGGCCGCCCAGGAATTCGGCACCACCGGTGGAGATCTGGACGATGCCGTCGCTCTCCGCCTCCGCGAAGCCGCGCAGTGCAGCGTGCAGGGTCTGGGTCGACGTCACATTGATGGCCGGGTAGGCGAACTTGCCTGCCTTCGCCCGGTCGAGCATCTCGGCGTAGACCTCGGGGGTTGCGATGGGCATCTGTCCGCTCCTTGGGATGTGCGGGTGTTCAGGCTTGGTCCCTGACCTGGGGGCGACGTCATCGTCGCCCTCATCTTCCCAGACTCTCGCTCCGGCTCCACGCTGCCGGTCGGCTACGGGACAGCGCTGGGTGCCCCCGTTTCACGTGAAACGGGGGACACCGCGGGGAAGCCCCAGGTCAGGACAGGTCGAGGTCGGCCGCGGAGTAGACCTGGACGTACGGCAGACCGGCCTCGGCGATCGCCGGAGCGGCACCGCGCTCCACGATCACGGCGACGGCCACGACCTCGCCGCCGGCCTCGCGCACCGCTTCCACCGCGGTCAGCGGAGAGCCACCGGTCGTCGAGGTGTCCTCGACGACGAGGCAGCGACGGCCCTTGACGTCCGTGCCCTCGATGCGGCGCTGCATCCCGTGGGCCTTCTGCGCCTTGCGGACGACGAACGCGTCCAGACTCGTCCCGCGAGCCGCGGAGGCGTGCAGCATCGAGGTGGCCACCGGGTCGGCACCCAGCGTCAGGCCGCCGACGCAGTCGTAGTCCAGCTCGGCGGTGGCGTCGAGCATCGCCTGACCGACCAGTGGCGCGGCCTTCCCGTCCAGCGTGATCCGGCGCAGGTCGATGTACCAGTCGGCTTCCAGACCCGAGGAGAGGGTCACTTTGCCGTGCACCACGGCCTTGTCCTTGATCTGCTGGAGCAGCTCAGCGCGTACGTCAGTCATGTCAACGAGGGTAAGGGCTGACGCAGGAGGTCAGAGCCGTACCCAGCTCCAGGTCGTCGTGATCTCCAGGGGCTCGATCGGGGTGACCAGACGGGGAGCCGTGTTCAGCCCGTTCGGCGGCCCGGACTGCGGCTCCACACAGACCGCTTCCGCCTGCTCGTCGTAGATCACCACCCATTCGTCGCGGCTCCTGACCGTCAGCTCCAGCTGTTCGGGCCAGGTGAGCCGGACGTCGACGCCCTCGGGCATACCGAAGCAGTCGTCCCAGGGGCCGGGGAGGGGATCGATCCGGCTCCCGGTCGGGAGGTGGTTGTCGCCCCGCTCCTCCTGCCAGGCCGCGTCGAAGGCGATCCGCACGTCCTGCTCTCCGAGGTTGCGGAGGAACCAGGGGTGCCACCCGGCCTGTGCCGGGAAGGAGTCGCCGTACGTCTCGATGCCGAGGCTCAGCGTCAGCGATTCCTCGGTCAGCTCGAAGGACTGCGTGACCCGGCCCTCGTACGGCCATGGGTCGGCCAGGTCGTAGAAGAAGGCCGCTTCCGACTCGCCCTGCCGGGCGGACTGCCAGGAGGTGTCCCGTCCGGTGCCGTGGATGGCGTGCGGCGGGGCGTTCAGCGGCATCTGATGCGGCTCGCCGCCGTTACGGAACAGGCCGTTCTCGGTGCGGCCGCACCACGGCACCATCGGGAAGCAGCCGTACCGCTCACCCTGGCGCAGCAGTTCGGTGCCCGCGATCCGCAGGCTGCTGATCCGGCAGCCGTGGACGGGGTCAACGGTCAATTCGACGTCGCCGGCGGTCAGCCGGGCGTTCTTCACAACTCTGCTCACCCCCCGACACTACTGGCGCGGGGCGGCTCCCTACGGCCTCCTGCGCCGCAGAGCCCTGCCCACCACCACGGCCGACGCGATCGCCAGGGCGGCCGCCGGGGCCGCCCAGCGCAGTGTGATGCCCACGGCACCCGACTCGGGCGACGGCACGGGGGCGTACCGGCCGCGCGGCGGCGCGTGGTCGACCTCCTCCGTGCTGCGGCCGATCATGGTGCGGCGGGCGTGTGCGGCCTCGGCTGGAGGCTCGTCGGGCACGGTGAACTCCAGTTCCGCGGACGGATCGAGTGACGGCGGCGGCACGGGCGCGTCGAACACGGACTCCTTGCCGTTCATGGACGGCGAACCGGCGGACGGCGCATCGGTGGACGGCGCATCGGGAGACGGCGAACCGGCGGACTCCGCATCGGCAGACGGCTCCTCCGCGGACTCATCGGCGAGCGGAGTCCCCTGCCCCTGGGCCCCCGGCGCCGCGTCGTCCCGCGTGGCCAGGGACTCCGTCACCAGTTGCTGCGTGAAACGGTCCAGCAAGCGCTGCGCCGCAGCGAGTGCCGCGGACGCGTCCATGTCCGCGAAGCGGCCGTCGCCGCTCGCCGTGCCGGCGAATCCGATCGTCGTTCCACCGTCCGTCTCGGTGAGGCCGATGGTCAGCGCCAGCTTCGCCGAACCCGCGCCCCGCGCCTCCACCCCCTCCCCTGTCACGGAGAAGGAGTCACCCCCGCCGGTGGGCCGCAGCGTCAGCGCCCCGCGGTAGGTGATCGTGTGGCCGTCGGCGCGGAACTTCAGCCGGCCCGCCAGCGGGCCCGCCGACATGTCGGCATCCTGCTGGAGTCCCGGCACGCAGCGTGCGACGCGGGCGGGATCGGCCAGCGTCCGCCGCAGGGACGGGACCGGAACCGGAACGAACACCTCATACTCCATACCGACCGAGCCTACTCAGCCCCGGCCGTCCCGTCAGCGCTTCCACACCCCGCACACCGTGCGGACCGCACCCACCCCGCCGCGCTCACGGTTCCTCCCGGTACCTCGGGTGGATCAGCGTGGACGGCGGCACCCCGTGCCGCAGGGTCCGCTCCGCCGGGCGCCGGCCCGCGAGGAGGTCGGGCTCACCCAGCGTCCGCAGGGCGGGCGCCCCCGGGTCCATGCCGAGCCGTCCCACCGCCTGCCTGGCCGCCAGCACGAACCCCCAGTCCCGAGGTGACTCCGCCCGTCCCGTGACCCGGTCCGGTCCCGCCGCGAATCCGGTGAGACGCCCGTCGACGCGGTACGGCCGGGTCATCAGGCCGCCCGCCCGCACCGACGCCTCCACCGTCCAGAACGTCGACGGCCTGCTGCCCGGCGACCCCGCGTGCACCACCAGCCGGCCGCCCGGCTCCAGCGCCCCGGCGATCAGCCCGTAGAACTCCGCCGCGTAGAGCTTCGTGCTCGCTGTGATCCCCGGGTCGGGGAGGTCCGAGATCACCACGTCGTAGTGGTCGTGCGTGGCCCGCAGCCAGGTGAAGGCGTCCTCGGCGACCGTCGTCAGGCGGGGGTCCTCGTAGGCCTGCCCGTTCAGCCCGGACAGCGCCGGGTCCGTGCGGGCCAGCCGGGTGACGGCCGGATCGAGCTCGACCACCACGACGGATGTGACGTCCGGGTAGCGCAGCACCTCGCGGGCCGCCAGTCCGTCGCCCCCGCCCAGGATCAGCACCCGCCGGTGGGCCCCCTTCATCGCCGGGTGCACGAGCGCCTCGTGGTAGCGGTACTCGTCCCGGGAACTGACCCGGAGCCGGCCGTCCAGGTAGAGGTCGAGCGGGCCACGCCCCGAACCCGTGAGGACGACCTCCTGCACGTCCGTCTGCACGGCGACCCGCACCTCGTCCCCGTACACCGCACGCCGCGCCGCCCGCTCGAAGTCGTCGACCAGGACGGAGGCCGTGGCCAGCAGGGCGATCACCAGGGCGTTGACGCCGATCAGCAGCCAGCGCGACCGCCGGCACAGGTCGCGGCGGAACACCCACAGCACCAGGGCCCCGCCCGCCGCCGCGTTGACAGCGCCGGTGAACAGCGCCCCGGTCAGCTGGCCCATCATCGGCAGCAGCAGGAACGGGAAGGCGAGTCCGCCGACCAGTGCCCCCACGTAGTCGGCGGCGAACAGGTCCGCGACCGCGCCGCCCGCGTCCTGCCGGTCGACCCGCTGGATCAGTGTCATCAGCAGGGGGATCTCCGCGCCGATCAGGATCCCGATGGCGAGCGAGAAGCCGACCAGCGCGTGGCGTGACTCCCCGAGCCAGGCGAAGGACGCGTACAGGATGAGTGCCGATGTGCCGCCGACGAGGGCGAGTGCGGCCTCGATGAGCCCGAATCCCACGGCGGCGCGTCCGCGTAGACGTTTCGCGAGCAGCGACCCGATTCCCATCGCGAACACCATCACGGAGAGCACGACCGAGGCCTGTGTGACCGAGTCCCCGATCAGGTACGAGGCCAGCGCCACCAGCTCCAGCTCGTACACCAGACCGCACGCGGCGCAGATGAAGACCACGGTGAGCACGAGGAACCGGCCGGTCCTCGGCCGTACGGAGAGACTCGTCGCGCCCCCTCGCAACGGCATCTGCTGGTCGATCATGAAACGAACGCTACGTGACGGAAAGGTCGCTGTTTGTCACCCACACGGGTGCAAGTGACGCGCCCGACGCGCGCCCGGCCGGCCGCGCACCACCCCGGACGCACCCGGTCCACGTCCTCACGACACCGCCGCCGGGACTCGCACCCCCACCCGCGTCCGGGTCACGACCAGCTGCCCCTCCTGGGGATAGGCGTGCCAGGTGCGCCAGCCGACCTGGCCCTCCGTCCGATGCGCGAGCATCGCGGTGAAGGCGTAGGGACTGCCGGGGAACGTCCCCGCCAGCCCGTGCGGATGGTCGGACACCAGAGCGAGCAACTCCTGGGCGCGCCCCGCGAAGGAGCCCTCGGAGAGCGTCTCGACGCGCGCCGCGAATTCGTAGTCCCAGTCGCCGAGGCTCTCGGCGACACCGAGCGGCAGCGGGGTGCTGCTGCCCGGCAGACAGGCGACGGTCTCGGAGCACGTACGGCGCTCCTCCTCCAGCAGGACCTGATGGGAGGCGCCGAGCAGCCGCAACTGCACGTTCGCGCCCCCTAGTTCGAGGTCGAGTACGGCCAGGGCGGGCAGCGGCTCCCGCCCCAGCGTCCAGGCCAGGTCGGCGGCTCGGGTATCGGAATAGGCGGTCTGGAGGGTCGTGAGCATGGATCGGCTCCGCTAAACGCACAGGGACACCGGGGCAGGGGGTACCCCCGTGCGACGCACGTGGGGGGAGGGAGCCCGATCCGGCCCAACTGGTGCCCGGGGGCTGAATGTTCTTCACAACGATGCAAGCACGAACTACGTCGCGCTCACAGCGTTTTTACCCAACTTGCCGTGGTTTCCATCCCTCAGGGGGCAGGACGGTTCACCTGTTCCCGGCGCACCCAACGAAAAGGTGTCCGGTGGGAGTTGATCCCCGCCGGACACCACAGGCACGCACCCGACAGGGGCGGGCCGACCCGTCTCAGCTACCGCCGCCCCCGCAGCCGCCGCCACCCCCGCAGGAGTGGCCACCGCCTCCGCAGGAATGCCCGCCGCCCCCGCAGGAGTGCCCGCTGGAGGCACCGCCGCCGGAGTCGCCGGCCCACCAACTGCCACCGCCGCCTCCCCCATCGCTGCCCGAACCGCGACGCGCGCGGCGTCCCGCGACCGGCTTCTTGCGGCCGCCCGACCCCGAGCGGAGGGCGGCGATCCCCACCACCACGAGCACCGCGAACACGATGTAGACGAACAACTCCATCGACCTCACATCCTTCTGTCCCCCGAAGCGAGGTCCCGCTTCTCGACTGCCCGTTGGATTCCCAAGCCCGACCCGAGCGAAAGCGGACTTGAGCAACTCCAGAGCTTGGGCACAGGATGGCGCCCATGACACAGGGACGACCGCTGCTCAACCGCCGCCTCACCGAGTTCGGCACGACGATCTTCGCGGAGATGTCGGCGCTGGCCGTACGGACCGGATCGATCAACCTCGGCCAGGGATTCCCCGACACCGACGGCCCCGAGGAGATCCGCGAGGCCGCGGTCCGCGCGCTGCGCGCCGGCCACGGCAACCAGTACCCACCGGGCCCCGGCGTCCCGGAGCTGCGCTCCGCGGTCGCGGAGCACCAGCGGCGCCGCTACGGACTGGAGTACGACCCCGACGCCGAGGTCCTGGTGACCACGGGCGCCACCGAGGCGATCGCCGCCTCCCTGCTGGCCCTCCTGGAACCCGGCGACGAGGTGATCGCCCTGGAGCCGTACTACGACTCGTACGCCGCCTGCATCGCCATGGCGGGCGGTACCCGCGTCCCCGTCACGCTCCGGCCCCACGAGGGCGCCTACCGGCTCGATCTCGACGAGCTGCGCGCCGCGGTCACGCCCCGCACCCGGCTGATCCTGCTCAACACCCCGCACAACCCGACCGGCACCGTCCTGACCCGGGACGAGCTGGCGGCCGTCGCCGCGCTCGCGTGCGAGCGGGACCTCCTGGTCGTCACCGACGAGGTCTACGAGCACCTCGTCTTCGAGGGCGAGCACATCCCCCTGGCGTCTTTCCCCGGCATGCGGGAGCGCACGGTCACCATCAGCAGTGCGGGCAAGACCTTCTCGTTCACCGGGTGGAAGGTCGGCTGGATCACCGCGAGCCCGGAACTGGTCACCGCGGTCCGCTCGGCGAAGCAGTTCCTGACGTACGTCTCAGGCGGCCCCTTGCAGTACGCCGTCGCCGAGGCCCTGCGGCTGCCCGACAGCTTCTTCGACGCGCTGCGCACCGACCTGCGCGCGAAGCGCGACCTGCTCGGCGCGGGCCTCGCCGAGGCCGGTTTCGAGGTCTACGAGCCCGCGGGTACGTACTTCGTCACCACCGACATCCGCCCGCTCGGCGACGAGAAGGACGGCCTCGCGTTCTGCCGGGCGCTACCTGAACGCTGCGGGGTCGTCGCCGTACCGAACGCGGTCTTCTACGACCACCGCGAGCAGGGCGCGCCCTTCGTGCGCTTCGCGTTCTGCAAGCGCACGGAGGTGCTCACCGAGGCGGTCACCCGGCTGAAGAGCCTGCGGGCGGCCTGACGGGCACGGCAGGGGCCCGGTTCGGGACGCCGGCCTGACCGGCCGCGCACCCCGAACCGGGCCCCTGTCGTACGTCCCGCGGATCAGGCGTCCGTGGGCTCGCCGCCCTCGTCCTTCTTCTCGGCGGGCTCCAGGCCCAGGCGGTCGACGAGCCACTTGTCGAACTCGATGGAGGCCCGCACCCAGCTGACCGTCGAGGAGACGAAGTGCTCCAGGCTGACACCGGTGCCGATGAGCATCTGCGCCTCACCGACCAGCCGTACGGAGGCCGCGGTGCCCTCCTCGCCCTCGTGGGCGTGCGTGTAGACCTTGGGCCACAGGGTGCGGCGGTTCCAGTCGTCGATCGCGTCGAGCAGAACGGCGCGCTGGTCCAGGGCGTGGGGGCGGTCGTAGAAGGTCCGGACCGAGAAGACCTGCTGCTCCTCCTCGCCGCGGAACATGAAGTACGTCCGGAAGTCTTCCCACGGCGCGGCGAGGTCGCCCTCGTCGTCGACGACGAACTTCAGCTCCATCTGCTCGAGAAGCTGCTTGACGAGGTCCTGGTCGGGGACAACGGGGCCCTCGGGTCCTGTCGCCTGCGGTTCGGGCTGGCCCCCGAAGTTGGGGATCGAGGACGGGTCGATAGACATCGCTGGGTACTCCTGTGGATCGCACGTGGTTTCCTGGCTTCGACCCTAGCCGCGATCGCGGCCGGTAGTCCTACGCGCTCAGGGGAATCGTTCCCGCGCTCGTTCCCCTGGCCCGCGACCAGGAGATCGCGACGAGGACCGCACAGAGCGTGCCGACGAGTCCCGCGCCCCCGATCGTCCGGGCGGAGGACCCCGACAGCTCGGCCGCCAGGCCGCCCGCTGCGACACCGATCCCCTGCACGGCGGTCAGCCCCGACCTGGCGAGTCCCAGTGCCTGACCGCGCTGGTCGGCCGGGGTGAGCAGGACGAAGGTCGCCCCCGCGGTGATCTGGTAGGCGGAGCAGAGGCCCGACACCAGCAGCACCAGCAGCGCCGGCCCGACGCCGGGGCCGGCCCAGTAGACGACCAGCGGAAGGTTCGCGCCGACCGCCAGTGGTCCGAGCAGCCGGCGGCGGCGCTCGACGCCGAAGCCCGGACGCCCCAGGAGAGCCGCGCCCAGAACCATTCCGGCCGGATGCGCGGCGAGCAGGAGACCCACGGACGCGGCGCTTCCGCCGGCCTCCTCCGCGAAGGGGGCCGCCAGCCCCTCCGGCAGCACGATGAAGCCCGCCAGCCAGCCGAGCGCGACCAGCGACCGCAGCCTGGGGTCCGACCAGATCAGTGCGGCCGCCCTGCCCACCTGGGTGTGCATCCGCTTCGGCCGCGCGTCGGCGCCCGGGTCGACCGGCCGCGCCTTCACGCCCAGCCTGATCAGTGCCGCGGAGATCAGGAACGTCAACGCGTTCAGCCCCAAGGAGACGTGGCTGCCGAGCCACACGACGAGCACCCCGCCCGCCGCGAATCCGATCAGCTGCCCCGCCTGGTGCGTGATCAGCATGACCCGCTGCCCCCGCTCGTACAGGCGCTCCCCCAGGACGGCCGGCATCAGGGCGCCCTGCGACGCCCCGAACGGCGCCTCGGCGAGCTGTGCCAGCACCAGGAGCCCGGCCAGCAGCGGCAAGGGGGTACCGGGCAGGGCCATCAGTCCGACGAGGACGGCGCGCACCAGGTCGCATCCGATCATGACGGTGCGCCGGGGGAAACGGTCGGCGAGGCCGGAGAGGAGCACCCCGGACAGCAGGGCGGGCAGGCTCGTCAGGGCGTAGGTCGCGGCGGTCCAGCCCGCCGACTCGGTACGTTCGTAGACCAGCAGGGACAGCGCCACCCGCGCCAGTTGGTCGCCCAGCACCGACTGGGCATATGCCGTCCAAAGCGTACGGAATTCACTCAGGCGAATAAGACTTTCACTTCTGCAATCCTTCGGCTCCGCATTCGCCTCGCCGGGTATCCGCTCCGTCATGCGCGCACCTTACCGGCCCCGGAATGCGCGACAGCCTTCCCCGTCGTCAAAGAAATGGGTCCGGAGTGTCCTGATATTGCGCGGAACACGCTCGCCCCCACAAGTACCACTCCGGCTTCCACCGAGGGTGCCGAAATGTATCGCCCCGGCACAAATACAAGGTCCGGACCTTATCGCATCCACCATCCGGCCACGGAATGCGAATTTTCGGCTCGATTTCACAGGCCGCCCCTCCGGCGGTGCGTGCTGGATGCACCCATCAAAGGGGCCGGGGCCCACACACATGTGTCCCCGGCCGGACCCTGGGGCCGGCCGGGGACACGGGAGGGTCCTCAGAGGCTCTTCGTCACCGTCGCGGCCTCCACGGTGAGCCCGTCACCGGACCGGTCCACCCGGACCGTGTCGCCGTCCTTGACCTCGCCCGCGAGGATCTCCTTCGCGAGCCGGTCTCCGATCGCGGTCTGGATGAGACGGCGCAGCGGCCGGGCGCCGTACGCCGGGTCGTTGCCTTCCTCCGCCAGCCAGGCCAGCGCGTCGGGGGTGACGTCGAGGTGGATCCGGCGGTCGGCCAGACGGCCGGCCAGACGAGCCACCTGGAGCCCCGCGATGTGCGCCAGCTCGTCCCCGGACAGGGCGGAGAACACGACCAGGTCGTCGAGCCGGTTGAGGAACTCCGGCTTGAACGAGGCCCGTACGGTCTCCAGCACCCGCTCCTTCTTCACCTCGGGATCGGTCAGGGGGTCCACCAGGAACTGGCTGCCGAGGTTCGACGTCAGGACCAGGATGGTGTTGCGGAAGTCCACCGTCCGCCCCTGCCCGTCGGTGAGCCGTCCGTCGTCGAGCACCTGGAGCAGGACGTCGAAGACCTCGGGGTGGGCCTTCTCGACCTCGTCGAGCAGCACCACGCTGTACGGGCGGCGGCGTACCGCCTCCGTGAGCTGGCCGCCCTCCTCGTAGCCGACGTAGCCGGGCGGGGCGCCGACGAGCCGCGCCACGCTGTGCTTCTCGCCGTACTCGCTCATGTCGATGCGGATCATGGCCCGCTCGTCGTCGAACAGGAAGTCCGCGAGCGCCTTGGCCAGCTCCGTCTTGCCGACACCGGTCGGGCCGAGGAAGAGGAACGACCCGGTGGGCCGGTCGGGGTCGGCGATCCCGGCGCGGGTGCGGCGAACGGCGTCCGACACGGCCCGCACGGCCTCTGTCTGGCCGATCAGCCGCCTGCCCAGCTCGGACTCCATCCGCAGCAGCTTCTGGGTCTCGCCCTCCAGGAGGCGTCCGGCCGGGATGCCGGTCCAGGCGCCGACGACGTCGGCGATGTCGTCCGGGCCGACCTCCTCCTTGACCATGGTGTCCTTGTCCTGGGCGGCCTCCTGCTCGGCCTCGTCCGCCTCGGCGAGCTCGCGCTCCAGGCCGGGGATCTCGCCGTACAGCAGCTTGGACGCGGTGTCGAAGTCGCCGTCGCGCTGGGCGCGCTCGGCCTGACCGCGCAGCTCGTCGAGGCGCTCCTTGAGCTCACCGACGCGGTTCAGGCCCTGCTTCTCCTTCTCCCAGCGGGCGGTGAGACCGCGCAGTTCCTCCTCCTTGTCGGCGAGGTCGCGGCGGATCTTCTCCAAGCGCTGCTTCGAGCCCGCGTCGGTCTCGTTCTTGAGCGCGAGCTCCTCCATGTGCAGCCGGTCCACGGAACGCTGGAGCTCGTCGATCTCCAGCGGTGAGGAGTCGATCTCCATACGGAGCCGGGAGGCTGCCTCGTCGACGAGGTCGATGGCCTTGTCCGGCAGGAAGCGGGACGTGATGTAGCGGTCCGAGAGCGTGGCCGCGGCCACCAGCGAGGAGTCGGCGATCTGGACCTTGTGGTGCGCCTCGTAGCGCCCCTTGAGGCCACGCAGGATCGCGATGGTGTCCTCGACGGACGGCTCGGCGACCAGGACCTGCTGGAAGCGGCGCTCCAGGGCGGGGTCCTTCTCGATGCGCTCGCGGTACTCGTCCAGTGTGGTGGCGCCGACCATGCGGAGCTCACCGCGGGCGAGCATCGGCTTGAGCATGTTGCCCGCGTCCATCGCCGAGTCGCCGCCGGCGCCCGCGCCGACGACGGTGTGCAGCTCGTCGATGAAGGTGATGATCTGCCCGTCGCTCTCCTTGATCTCGGAGAGGACGGTCTTGAGGCGTTCCTCGAACTCACCGCGGTACTTGGCACCGGCGACCATCGCACCGAGGTCCAGCGAGACGAGCTTCTTGTTGCGCAGGGACTCGGGCACGTCGCCCTTGACGATGCGCTGGGCGAGGCCCTCGACGACGGCCGTCTTGCCGACGCCGGGCTCGCCGATGAGCACGGGGTTGTTCTTCGTACGGCGCGAGAGCACCTGCACGACGCGGCGGATCTCCTGGTCACGGCCGATGACCGGGTCCAGCTTGCCCTCGCGGGCGGCGGCCGTGAAATCGGTGCCGAACTTCTCCAGCGCCTTGTACTGGCCCTCGGGGTCGGGAGTGGTCACCCGGCGCCCTCCCCTGCTCTTCTCGAATGCGTCCAGCAGCTTCTCCGCGCCGGCTCCCTGTCCGTCGAGGATCTCACCGGCACGACCGCCCTTCGCGGCGACGGCGATCAGCAGGTGCTCCGTGGAGAGGTAGTCGTCGCCGAGTTCCTTGGCGCGCCGGTCGGCGTCGGCCAGGACGGCGAGCAGGTCGCGGCTCGGCTGCGGTGGTGCGACGGTCGACCCGGTGACGCTGGGCAGTGAGCCGAGGAGCCGTTCGGTCTCCTCGCGCACGGCCACCTGGTCGGCCTCCGTCACGGCCAGCAGGTCGATGATGTTCGCGTTGTCCTCGCCCGCGAGCAGCGCAAGCAGCAGATGCCCGGGGGTCAGGTCCGGATGTCCGTCCTTGACGGCCCTGCTGGTGGCCGCGTTGAGGGCGTCCCGGCTCTTGTTGGTCAGCTCGGCGTCCACGGGCGCTGTCTCCTCCTCGTGCTGGTACTTCACGGAATATGACTCGAACAACGGGTACAAAGTTGAGTCTATTCCACTCAAGGCCGTCGCGGCGCCCCCACGCGCCCTGGAATCCCCGTGTCTCTAGGCTGACCCCATGCCTGACGTACGCAACCCCGGCCCCGAGTACCTCGCCTTCTGGCGGGAGCGCCACGTGTGCACCCTGACCACGCTCCGCCCGGACGGCACACCGCACGTGGTGCCCGTCGGTGTGACGTACGACCCGAAGACGCGGCTCGCCCGCATCATCACCGGCGGGGGTACGAGGAAGGTCGCCAACGTCCTGGCGGCGGGCCCGGAGGGGGCGCGGGTCGCGGTCTGCCAGATGCAGGGGCGCCGATGGGCGACCCTGGAGGGCCGGGCGGTGATCCGTACGGAGCCCGGCGAGGTCCAGGACGCGGTGCGCCGCTACGCGGAGCGCTACGAGCGCACCCCGAGGGAGAACCCGGAGCGCGTCGTCATCGAGATCGCCGTCGACCGGGCACTCGGGAATGCCTGATCGGTTCGACCGAGGAATTCGAGCGGGTAATTCATCCGGGGGGTTCAGCCGGGCAGTACAGCCGGGAATTCCAGCCGGGGGAGTTCACCCGGGAATTCGAGCGATTCCCGGACAGCACAACGGCGCCATCGTGTTCAGGTCACGATGGCGCCGCTGTGTGGGGGAAGTGCCCGAACGACATGGAACGACGGGGGAATCGTTCAGGCACTGCGGGGGGTGGCGGAAATGGCTTCTTGTTCGAACAGCTCGTGGTCACGCTGATCGAGATTCACGAAAATCATGCCGTACCTCACGGCACAGCGGACCGGCTGCGGCGCCCCGCGGGGCCGGCGAAGACAGCGGTAGGCCCGGATGTCGTCATCCGTTTCCATGACGACGACGATCGGCTCTCCGAACAGGGTGACCATCAACGAATCGCCCTGGCGGGTGAGCGCCGTGAGCAGATCGATGAAATGCCACCCTGAGCGGTAGGCCGTAGCCATCTCCCGCCGGAAGGTGCGGTCGTCCGGTGGGGTGGTCATGCGCCTGCTGCGCCCGTCGGCGCACTCCAGCTGATCTCGTCCGAGGCCGCCGCAGGCATACCCCAGCTGATCTCACCGGGCGAAGCCGCTGCCGCTCGAACGGACCAGCTGATCTCACCCGCCCCCGCCGCCTGCTCCGACCAGCTGATCTCACCGGGCCCGGATGCGCTGCCGGCCACGCCGCCCGCCACGCCAAAGGCCAGGGCCGCGGCGAAAGCGCTAGCAAGCACCAAGCGAAGCTTTCGCATATCCATAGTCGGCTTCGTCCTCACTTGTGGATTCCTCTCCCCCGCATCCACGACGATGTCTCACCGAGGCCCCACAACGCCACTGGGACGATGCATCATGTTCCTGCATGTTCAGGAACATGGGGGGTGGAGATATGCCTACAAGTAACACAATGGGGACACATGCTCACGGGGTCACCGACCTGTGCGAGGAGGGAAAACGCCTCTACGCCAGCGCCCTGCGTTCCGGCCGGATTTCCCGCACGGAGGTCGGCCCCGCACCCTGCCTGATGGACTTCGCCCTCCTGCACCCCGATCCGGACGACACGACGTGGCTCAGGCCCGTCCCCCCGTCCGCCGCGCTGGCCCAGCGCCTGCACCCCCTGGAACGGGAGATCAAGGAACGCCGGCGGCGCTCCGTCGAGCTGGCGGAGTCCTTCGAGCCGTTCATGGACATCAGCGCCCAGGACCCGCCGACCACCCACGCCATCACGGTGCTGGAGGGCGGCAACCGGATCAACGCGGCGCTTGACCTCGCCACCGCCGAGTGCCGCACGGAGGTGCTCACCGTCCAGCCGGGCGGAGACCGTGGCGAGGACCGCCTCAGCGAAGGGCTGGAACGCGCCCTGTCGGTCGTCGGCCGGGGCGTCAGCATGCGCACGCTGTACCAGCACACCGTCCGCCACAGCCAGGGGACACTGGCGTACGCGGCCCGCCTGGCCAACGACAAGGTCGAGATCCGCACCCTGGAGGAGCTCATCGAGCGCCTCATCGTCTTCGACCGGACCGTGGCCTTCATCCCCGCCCAGAAGGACGACCAGGTCGCACTCGAACTCCGCCACCCCGGTCTCGTCAACTACCTGGTGAAGGTCTTCGAGCAGCTGTGGAGCCGCGCGTCCCCTCTGCTCGGCGAGGTCGGCTACGACCCACCGACCAAGGGCATCAGCGGTGTTCAGCGCTCCATCGCCCAACTCCTCGTCGAAGGACACGTGGACGACTCGATCGCCCGCCGCCTCGGCATGAACGTCCGTACCTGCCGGGCGCACGTCGCGAAGCTGTCCGCCACCCTCGGCAGCACGAGCCGCGCTCAGCTCGGCTTCCTGATCGCGCGGTCGGGAATCCTGGACCAGGACTCCTGACCGCGCGAGACCCCGAACGTCCCAACCCGGGGCTCCGGGCGCGACCGCATGGCCTTGGAGAGGGCACGGTCACGCCCGGGAAGCGCCGGGTGGGCACGCCGCCCTCCCGACAACTCCACCCTCCCCCCGCGGCCAGGTGTGCGCCACGGTCATCTTGTTGCACTGCATGAATTGAGGGGTCGTCAAATCGCCATTCACGAGGCAAAGCAGGCGCATTCGCACGGTCCGAGAGAGCTCTGCGCCACCGGCCTGCGACTCTACGAGGAGGCAGTGGTCGTGGGGCGCGTTGCCCGCGCGGGCCTCGCGGACGCCCCCTGCCTGATCGACATGGGCCTCGTCCGGCCCGAACCGGGCGACGCCGACTGGATGCGCCCCGTCCAGCCGTCTGCCGCACTGGCGCACCTGCTGCAGCCGCTCACCCGCGAACTGGACGAGCGCATACAACTCGCGGCCGCGCTCAGCCGCTCGCTCACCCCCCTGGCCTCGGTCGCAAGCGCCGACCCCGATCTGGCGATCACCGTGCTGGAAGGGAAGTCGGCGATCGAGGCGGCCCTGCTCGAGGAGACGGCCGTCGTCAGCCATCAGGTCCTGACGGCCCAGCCGGGCAGCGACCGCCCCCAGAACGGGATGGCGCGGGGAGTCGACAACGCCAGGACGGCGATCGGCCGAGGAGCCCGGCTACGGCACATCTACCAGCACCCGGCGCGCTACAGCACGACGATCCGGGACTACCTGGACCAGATCTCCCCCGAGGACCTCCAGGTCCGCACCACGGAACAGACCGTGGAGCGGCTGATCATCTTCGACCGCACCGTCGCGTTCATCCCCGCGGCACCGGACCGCAGAACGGCTCTGCGCATACGTCACCCCGCCCTCGTGGCCTATTTGATCCAGGTCTACGAGGTGCTCTGGGCCCAGGCCACCCCCTTCGCGCAGCCACTGCCCACGGCCACGCCCGGCGCCCGGTTCACGGCCGTCCAGCAGAGCATCGCCCGGCTGCTCGGCGAGGGTCACGTGGACGACGTGGTGGCGCGCAAGCTGGGGATCAGCGTCCGCACCTGCCGCTCCCACATCGCCAAGCTCATGCAGGCCCTGGGCGCCACCAGCCGCACCCACCTCGGAGTCCTCATCGCGCGGTCCGGCATCGTGGACGCCACGTCCACGCGGGAAGGGCCCGTCCCCGAGTCATGAGACTCGGGGACGGGCCCTTCCTCCTGCCGGCTCAGTCCTTGGGCCTCTTCGGCCGCCAGACCACGAGCGCGCCGGCCTGCTGCACGTCCTGGTACGGCACCAGGTCACGCCGGTAGGAGGCGTGCACCTGGGCCTCGCGCTGCTGCATGGCCACCGCCGCGCCGTCCACCGCCGCGGAGAGCTCGGCCACGCGCTGCTGCAGCGCGGCGACCTGGTTCTCCAGCTCGATGATGCGCTTGATGCCCGCGAGGTTGATGCCCTCGTCCTGCGACAACTGCTGCACCGTGCGCAGCAGTTCGATGTCACGGGCCGAGTAGCGTCGGCCACGCCCGGCCGTGCGGTCGGGCGAGACCAGGCCGAGGCGGTCGTACTGGCGCAGCGTCTGCGGGTGCAGGCCCGAGAGCTGGGCCGCGATCGAGATCACGTACACCGGTGATTCGTCGGTCAGCTGGTACGGATTACGTCGACGGCCGTCCATCTCAAGCTCCCTTCGCAGCCTGGAACAGCTCCGCCCGCGGGTCCTCCCCCGCGGTCGCCTTCCGGTACGCCTCCAGCGCGTCCTGCGCCTCCGTGCCGAGATCCGTGGGCACCGCGACCTCGACGGTGACGAGGAGGTCGCCGCGGGTGCCGTCCTTGCGTACGGCTCCCTTGCCCCGGGCCCGCATCGTACGTCCGTTGGGCGTGCCGGCCGGGAGTTTCAGAGTGACCGCAGGCCCGCCGAGCGTGGGCACCTTCACCTCGCCGCCGAGCGCCGCCTCCGGGAAGGTGACGGGCACGGTGACGGTGAGGTTGTCGCCCTTGCGGCCGAAGACCGGGTGGGCGTCGACGTGGACCACGACGTACAGGTCGCCGGCCGGGCCGCCCCGCTCGCCCGGACTGCCCTTGCCGCGCAGCCGGATCCGCTGGCCGTCCGACACCCCCGCGGGGATCCTGACCTGCATCGTGCGGGCGGACTTCGCCCGGCCGCTGCCCTTGCAGACGTCGCAGGGATCCTGGGCGATGAGGCCCCGGCCCTTGCAGTCCACGCAGGGATCGGTCAGCGAGAACCCGCCGCCGGTACCGCGCGAGACCTGACCGGTGCCGACACACGTCGGGCAGACCCTCGGAGTGCCGTTCTTGTCGCCGGTGCCCGAACACGCCTTGCAGGGTGCCTGGCTGGACATCCGCAGCGGGACCGTGGCTCCGTCGACCGCCTCGGTGAAGCTGAGCGTGACCTCGGACTCGATGTCCTGGCCGCGCCGCGGCTGGACGCGTGTGCCCGCACCGCCGCGGTTGAACAAGCCGCCGAAGACATCGCCCAGGCCGCCACCGCCGCCGCCACCGCCGAACCCACCGGCGCCGGCGCCCTGGCCGCCACCCGGGGCGCCTCCGAAGAGGTCGCCCAGGTCGAAGTTGAAGTTGCCGCCCGCACCGCCGGGACCAGCCCGGAAGCCTCCGTTGCCGAAGAGGGCGCGTGCCTCGTCGTACTCCTTGCGCTTCTTGGGGTCACCGAGGACGTCGTTCGCCTCGGAGATCTCCTTGAAACGCTCCTCCGCCTTGGCGTCACCCTTGTTGGCGTCCGGGTGGTACTCGCGGGCGAGCTTCCGGTACGCCTTCTTGACCTCGGCGTCGGTGGCGTCCTTGGGGACGCCGAGAACCTTGTAGTAGTCCTTCTCGACGAAGTCCTTCGTGCTCATCGACGTCCCTCCTTCCGGACGATCGGCCGTGCGGCCGGCCCTGTGGCCGGCCGCACGCCCCGTCGGTGTTCACCGCAGTGGTCGGACGCGATGTCAGACCTCTTCGGTGCCACCGCTCTCCTCGTCGTCTGCCTTCTCTTCCTTCGCCGCAGCGGGCGTGGCACCCGGCTGCGGCTCGGCCACGGCCACCCGCGCGGGGCGGATCGTGCGCTCCCCGATGCGGTACCCGGGCTGCAGGATCGCCACGCAGGTCGTCTCGGTGACGTCCGGCGCGTAGCTGTGCATCAGGGCCTCGTGGATCGTCGGGTCGAAGGGCTCGCCCTCCTTGCCGAACTGCTGGAGGCCCAGCTTCGCGACGACCGTCTCCAGCGATTCGGCCACCGACTTGAACCCACCGACGAGCTCGCCGTGTTCGCGGGCCCGGCCGACGTCGTCGAGCACGGGCAGCAGTTCGGTCAGAAGACCTGCGGCCGCGACCTCCTTGACCATGACCCGGTCACGCTCGACGCGGCGACGGTAGTTCTGGTACTCGGCCTGGAGCCGCTGGAGGTCGGCCGTGCGCTCACTGAGCGCGGTACGGACCTGGTCCAGCTGGGCAGTCAGTGCCGCTGTCTGCTGTACGTCCCCGGCCGGGGACGCCACCTCCTCCTCGGAAGGGGTGGCGGCCTCCGGCTCGGCGTCGTCGGAGTTGGCGCCGGAGGGGACGTCAGGCTTCTCGTCGAAGCCCGGAGTCTCCTCGGTCACGCCGCACCGCCCTTCGTGTCCTTCTCGTCGTCCACGATCTCGGCGTCGACGACGTCGTCGTCGGCCTTGGCCTGGCCGTCGCCCGGCGCGTCGGCACCCGGCGTCGCACCCTCACCCTGGGTGTTGGCGTACATCGCCTGGCCCAGCTTCTGGGAGACGGCGGCGACCTTCTCGGTGGCCGTGCGGATCTCGGCGGTGTCCTCGCCCTTGAGCTTCTCCTTCAGCTCGGTGAGCGCGGTCTCCACCTCCGTCTTCACGTCGCCGGGGACCTTGTCCTCGTTGTCCTTGAGGAACTTCTCCGTCTGGTAGACGAGCTGCTCGCCCTGGTTGCGCGACTCGGCGGCCTCGCGACGGCGGTGGTCCTCGTCCGCGTACTGCTCGGCCTCTTCACGCATCCGGTTGACCTCGTCCTTCGGCAGCGAGGAGCCACCGGTGACGGTCATCTTCTGCTCCTTGCCGGTGCCGAGGTCCTTGGCGGCGACGTGCATGATGCCGTTGGCGTCGATGTCGAAGGCGACCTCGATCTGCGGCACACCGCGCGGGGCCGGCGGCAGACCGGTGAGCTCGAACATCCCGAGCTTCTTGTTGTACGCCGCGATCTCTCGCTCGCCCTGGTAGACCTGGATCTGCACGGACGGCTGGTTGTCCTCGGCCGTCGTGAAGATCTCGGAACGCTTGGTCGGGATCGTGGTGTTGCGCTCGATGAGCTTCGTCATGATCCCTCCCTTGGTCTCGATACCGAGGGACAGCGGGGTCACGTCGAGGAGCAGGACGTCCTTGACCTCGCCCTTGAGGACACCGGCCTGGAGCGAGGCGCCGATGGCGACGACCTCGTCCGGGTTCACACCCTTGTTGGCGTCCTGGCCGCCCGTGAGCTCCTTGACGAGCTCGGCGACGGCCGGCATACGGGTCGAGCCACCGACGAGAACGACGTGGTCGATCTCGGAGAGCTGGATGCCCGCGTCCTTGATGACGTTGTGGAACGGGTTCTTGCAGCGGTCCAGGAGGTCCGCGGTCAGCTGCTGGAACTGCGAGCGCGTGAGCTTCTCGTCCAGGTGCAGCGGGCCCTCGGCGGACGCCGTGATGTAGGGCAGGTTGATCGTGGTCTCGGTCGAGGACGAGAGCTCGATCTTCGCCTTCTCCGCGGCCTCGCGGAGACGCTGGAGAGCCATCTTGTCCTTGGACAGGTCCACGCCGTGCCCGTTGGCGAACTGCTTCACCAGGTAGTCGACGACACGCTGGTCCCAGTCGTCACCACCGAGGTGGTTGTCACCGTTGGTGGCCTTCACCTCGACGACGCCGTCGCCGATCTCCAGGAGCGACACGTCGAAGGTGCCGCCACCGAGGTCGAAGACGAGGATCGTCTGGTCGTCCTTGTCGAGGCCGTACGCCAGGGCGGCGGCGGTCGGCTCGTTGACGATGCGCAGGACGTTGAGGCCCGCGATCTCACCGGCCTCCTTCGTCGCCTGACGCTCGGAGTCGTTGAAGTAGGCCGGAACGGTGATCACCGCGTCGGCGACCTTCTCGCCCAGGTAGGACTCGGCGTCGCGCTTCAGCTTCTGCAGGATGAAGGCGCTCATCTGCTGCGGGTTGAAGTTCTTGCCGTCGATCTCGATCTTCCAGTCAGTGCCCATGTGGCGCTTGACCGAACGGATCGTCCTGTCGACGTTGGTGACCGCCTGGCGCTTGGCGACCTCGCCGACGAGCACCTCGCCGTTCTTGGCGAAGGCGACGACGGACGGCGTGGTCCTGGCGCCTTCGGCGTTGGTGATGACGGTGGGCTCGCCGCCTTCGAGAACGCTGACGACGGAGTTAGTCGTGCCCAGGTCGATGCCGACCGCACGTGCCATTTCAATTCCTCCAACTGACTACTTGAGTGGATCTGACTCAAGGATGCATGACACCCACCCCGGAGTCAAAGGACCTGAGCCACTTACGCTCAATTTATGTGCTCACACCTGTCCTGAACAGGAAGTTTTCGCGTTCGGGTAACCGGCGAAACCCGCCGGAGCACCCCCGGCCCGCGACACCTGCCCTGCACTGAGCGCCACACACACCCCACCCACCATGGCACCGTGGGATCGTTCTGTCACAAACTGCATCGAGACGGTCATACCGTCCCTTCATCGACTCCGGGCAGGTGCAATGCGGAACGCGAAGCAGACTGCGGCACGAAGGAAACGACGCTCCGCCACGCCGGGACCGGCCGGCCGCGCCACCGCGGCGTCCCCGAGCTGGAGGCCCCGGAGCCGGCAACCCCGGAGCGCCGCGACTCCGGCGGCCGCGACGGCCGAGCGCGTCGCGGGAGCCCTGGCGGCCGCGTCCGCCAAGCGGACCCTGGACCTGGTGCTGGGCTCGGCGCTCCTGGCGCTGACGGCACCCGCGCTCGCACTCGCCACCCTGGTCCTCGCCCTCCACCCGCCCCGCGGCCTGGCCCGCGCGCTGCGCCGGGAGACCCGGATCGGCCTCGGCGGCCACCCGTTCGAGCTGCGCTCGCTGCGCACCCGGCGGTTCCGGCTCGACCTGCTGTCCCGGCTGCCCCACGTCGTACGGGGAGAGCTCTCCCTGGTCGGCCCGGCACCTCTCACCCCGGACGAGGCCGCCCTCCTGGGACGCGCCGCCGGGCACTGGCGGCAGAGCGTCCGGCCCGGCCTCACCGGTCTGGCCCAGGTGCGGGCCCGCTCAGGAATGCCCTGGGACGAACCCGCCCTCCTGGACGCTCACTACGCAGAGCATCATGGAACGGGGCTCGACCTGGTGATCCTGGCGCAGTCCGTACGCATCCACCTCCGCGGGGCGGCGCACGGACCGCGGTACCCGGGGAAGGCTCACCTGAGCGACACAGATCACCGTCTGCCCGGCTACAGCGTGGCGGAGTAAGTGGATAGTGTCAGCACAGACTGATTAAGTTACTGCTTAGTAATTGCTTGTACGCGCTGGATCCCACCCTCGCAGGCCCGAGGAGCCCCCAAATGCAACTCGCCGCGATCATCGTGTCGCTGGTGCTGACCGTCGTCGGCGTTGCGCTCATCGCCCGAGCCGTCGCGCAGATCTACCGGTTCGTCCGTCTCGGACAACCGGTGCCGGCAGGCAGCCGCACCGACGACCCCAAGCAGCGCACGATCACTCTGGTCAAGGAGTTCCTCGGCCACACCCGGATGAACCGGTGGGGGATCGTGGGCTTCGCGCACTGGTTCGTCGCCATCGGCTTCCTGACCCTGCCGCCGACGCTGCTCCAGGCGTACGGACAGCTCTTCCAGGCCGACTGGGTGCTGCCGATCGTCGGCAGCTGGCTGCCGTTCGAGCTGTACATCGAGTTCATCGGCATCATGACCGTGCTCGGCATCGTCACGCTGATGGCGATCCGGCTGCTGAACCTGCCCTCCCGCGCGGGCCGCAAGTCCCGTTTCGCGGGCTCCAAGGCCTGGCAGGCGTACTTCGTCGAGTACGTCATCCTCGTCATCGGCCTCGCGATCCTGACCCTGCGCGGACTCGAAGGCGCGATCCACCACGTCGAGGGCTACGAGGCCGCGTACTTCGTCTCGTATCCGCTGGTGCTCGCCTTCAAGGGCATCGCGCTCGGCACGCTCCAGAACCTCATCTACTTCACCGCGATGGTGAAGATCGGCGTCTCGCTGATCTGGATGATCACGGTCTCGCTCAACACCAACATGGGTGTCGCCTGGCACAGGTTCCTCGGCTTCCCGAACATCTGGTTCAAGCGCAACGCCGACGGTGCGGTCGCACTCGGCGCGCTCCAGCCGATGACCACGGGCGGCAAGGAGATCGACTGGGAGGACCCGGGCGAGGACGACACCTTCGGTGTCTCCCAGGTCGAGCAGTTCTCCTGGAAGGGCATCCTCGACTTCTCCACGTGCACCGAGTGCGGTCGCTGCCAGTCGCAGTGCCCCGCCTGGAACACCGGCAAGCCGCTCTCCCCGAAGCTCCTGATCATGTCCCTGCGCGACCACGCGCACGCCAAGGCGCCGTACCTGCTGGCCGGCGGCGGCAAGGACATGGAGGGCAACGAGAAGGCCACCGAGGAACAGCTCGAGGACGTCCCGGCGGCCGCCCTCGCGGAGGCCGAGCGCCCCCTCATCGGCACGCTCGAGGAGAACGGGGTCATCGACCCCGACGTGCTGTGGTCCTGCACCACCTGCGGTGCGTGCGTGGAGCAGTGCCCGGTCGACATCGAGCACATCGACCACATCGTCGACATGCGCCGCTACCAGGTGATGATCGAGTCCGCGTTCCCGTCCGAGGCGGGCACGATGCTCAAGAACCTGGAGAAGAAGGGCAACCCCTGGGGGCTCGCCAAGAAGCAGCGCGTCGAGTGGACCAAGGAGGTCGACTTCGAGGTCCCGATCGTCGGCAAGGACGTCGAGGACCTCGGCGAGATCGACTACCTGTACTGGGTCGGCTGCGCGGGCGCCCTCGAGGACCGCGCCAAGAAGACCACCAAGGCCTTCGCGGAGCTCCTCCACATCGCGGGCGTCAAGTTCGCGATCATGGGCGGCGACGAGAAGTGCACCGGTGACTCGGCCCGCCGCCTCGGCAACGAGCCGCTGTTCCAGCAGCTCGGCCAGGAGAACGTCGCGATGCTGAACATGGCGTTCGGCGAGTCCCTCGACGAGGACGGCCGCGTGGACGACTCGACCAAGAAGGCCAAGGCGACGAAGAAGATCGTCGCCACCTGCCCGCACTGCTTCAACACCATCGCGAACGAGTACCCGCAGCTCGGCGGCGAGTACGAGGTCATCCACCACACGCAGCTGCTCCAGCACCTGGTGGACGAGGGCAAGCTCGTCCCGGTGACCCCGGTCGAGGGCCTGATCACGTACCACGACCCCTGCTACCTGGGCCGCCACAACAAGATCTACACGCCCCCGCGCGAGATCATCGCCAAGGTCCCCGGTCTGCGGAACGAGGAGATGCACCGCCACAAGGAGCGCGGCTTCTGCTGCGGTGCCGGTGGCGCCAGGATGTGGATGGAGGAGCGGATCGGCAAGCGCATCAACAACGAGCGCGTCGACGAAGCCCTCTCGCTCAACCCGGACATCGTCTCCACCGCGTGCCCGTTCTGCCTCGTCATGCTGACCGACTCGGTCAACGGCAAGAAGAACGACGGTCAGGCGAAGGAGTCGGTGCAGGTCGTCGACGTCTCCCAGCTGTTGCTGGAGTCGGTGAAGACACCCGCCGGCCCGGCGGACGACACCGAGACGGCCGACCAGCCGGAACCGGCGCCCGTCAAGTAGCCGTCTCCTCCACGGAAGCGGCCGGACCTGCCTCGGGGGCAGGACCGGCCGCTTCCGTGCGTGTACGGGGTGGCTGTGGGCGACCCCGGGGTACCGCAGGCCCCCCAGGGCCCCCCTAGGGGATGTCACAGCTAGGCCGCAAAGGCACCCCTGTTCCCCCGGCCCACACCCCGCACCAGCGCGGACCAGGTACGTTCGATGTGTGGCTGGATTCAGGATCGGACGCGGCCGGGACAACCGCACACCGCAGCAACACCCGCAGCAGCAACAGCCGTACGGCGCGCAGGCACCATCGCCGCCCTACGGCCGGCAGTCGTGGCCCCCCGCGGGAGGCAACGGCGCACCGTACGCAGGCCCCCAGGGCGCCCCGTACGGCGGCGGGCACGGCGGCAACGGACACGGGGGTGGGAACGGGCAGGCAGGCGGACACGGCGAACCGGAGTACTTCGGCGAACCGCACCACCAGCCGTCGCAGCAGGACCCGTATGCCAACGCCCCGGGGCACACCCAGGCGTTCAGCATCCACGAGGACCCCTACGGCGACGGCAACACCTACCAGGCAGGACAGGCCCCCGCGCAGCCCGCGGGCCCCAGACTGCACTGGAAGCAGCTGCTGGGCGGCATCGTGATGCGGCCGGGTCCGACGTTCTGGCAGATGCGCGACTACCCCGTCTGGGGCCCCGCGATCGTCGTCACGTTCGTCTACGGCCTGCTCGCGCTCTTCGGCTTCGACCAGGCACGCGACGAGGCGATCCACGCGGAGGTCTCCACGGCCGCCCCGTACGTCATCCTCACCGGCGTCGGCTTCGTCATCGGCGGCCTGGTCCTCGGCGCGGTCACCCACACCCTGGCCCGCCAGCTGGGCGGTACGGGTTCCTGGCAGCCGACCGTGGGCCTCTCGATGCTCATCATGTCGATCACGGACGCACCCCGCCTGATCTTCGCCCTGTTCCTCGGCGGCGAGAACTCCCTGGTGCAGATCCTCGGCTGGATCACCTGGCTGGCCGCCGGCGCACTGTTCACCTCGATGGTGAGCAAGTCGCACGACCTGCCGTGGCCCAAGGCACTGGGCGCCTCGGCGATCCAGCTGATCGCGCTGCTCTCGATCATCAAGCTCGGCACGATCTGACGACCGTACGAAAAGGAAAGGGGCTCCCGGTGCCAGGCACCGGGAGCCCCTTTTCCGCGCGGGTGCTATGCGCTCCGGCAGGCGCTCACGAGTCGAGAACCTGCCCGTCCCGACGGACGACCGGCTTCTCCACGCTCCACGGGAAGTTGATCCACTGATCGGTCTTCTTCCACACGTACTCGCACTTCACGAGCGACTGCGGCTTCTCGTAGATGACCGCGCTGCGCACCTCGGCCACGTGATCGATGCAGAAGTCCCGGACCAGCTTCAGCGTCTTGCCCGTGTCGGCGACGTCGTCGGCGATGAGGACCTTCTTCTGCGTGAAGTCGATGGCGTTCGGAACGGGCGCCAGCATGACCGGCATCTCGAGCGTGGTTCCGACCCCGGTGTAGAACTCGACGTTCACCAGATGAATGTTCTTGCAGTCCAACGCGTACGCCAGACCGCCCGCGACGAAGACCCCGCCCCGCGCGATGCTCAGCACGACGTCGGGCTCGAAGCCGTCGTCGGCCACCGCCTGCGCCAGCTCACGCACGGCGGTCCCGAAGACCTCGTACGTCAGATTCTCCCGCATCTCACCAGCCATGCCGTATCACACCTGAGTCCGATGGAAATTCATGTAGGAACGCGAGGCGGTCGGCCCTCGCTGGCCCTGATACCGCGATCCGTAGCGATCGGATCCGTAGGGGAATTCGGAGGACGAGGTCAGCCGGAACATGCACAGCTGCCCGATCTTCATTCCCGGCCAGAGCTTTATCGGCAACGTCGCCAGATTGGACAGCTCCAGAGTGACGTGCCCCGAGAAACCGGGGTCGATGAAGCCGGCGGTGGAATGGGTCACCAGCCCGAGCCGCCCGAGCGAGCTCTTCCCCTCCAGCCGCGACGCCAGGTCGTCGGGGAGCGAGATGACCTCGTACGTCGAGGCCAGGACGAACTCCCCGGGGTGGAGGATGAACGCCTCGTCACCGTCCGGCTCGACCTGACGGGTCAGGTCCACCTGTTCGACGGCGGGATCGATATGCGGATAGCGGTGGTTCTCGAACACCCGGAAGTAGCGGTCGAGCCGCACATCGATGCTCGAGGGCTGCACCATCGAAGCGTCGAACGGGTCAATGCGAACCCGCCCGGCGTCGATCTCGGCCCGGAGGTCCTTATCTGAGAGAAGCACGCACCGAGGATACGCAGAACGCGCGAGCCGACCCCAACCGGACCGCCCCGCGCGCCTGCCTCACACCCCTGACACTCCTCTAGCGCTCCTCGAACGCCACAGGCACGGCCTGCCTCAACCGCGCACAACGCGGACAGCGGATGAGCCGCCCGGGGCCGATCCGCTCGGACCCGAGCTGCTGCATCGGGAACGACGAGGTAGCAAAAACGTGCCCTTCGGCACAGCGGACGACGGTGCGCTCCATCGACTCCATCAAGTCCCTTCCCCAACCAACCATGGACGAGACCGCCACATTAGGGGATGAACAGGACGCCACTCCAGGCGGCACTCCGTCCACCCACGCTACGCCCCCAACTCCCCCCACCCGCAGCCGCATCCACACTCCGGAACGACACACGGACCCCACGGCGGACACGCCGGGGGCCTGCGATGGGGTACAGTGTGGGCGATGCGCAGCTGGTCATCGGCGCGCTTCGCGGGTGTAGTTTAATGGTAGAACATGAGCTTCCCAAGCTCAGAGCGCGAGTTCGATTCTCGTCACCCGCTCCACGAAAAAGCCCCGGGCCAACGGCCGGGGGCTTCTTTGTTGTCTGGACCAGTTCAGGTATCGCGTGCCATATCCGTGCCAGATGCCTGGTCATCCGCCTCTTCACGCCGGGCCCGCACGAGCTGGTCCATGCCAGCCGCGACCTCGCGCTGTCGCTCCAGGCGAGAACGACCAGCAGAACGACGAACCGCATGCCGCTTCCGACGTGGTGGTCCCTTCAGCACCCCTGACCGTGGTCAGCTCCGCGGCCTGCCTGGCACAGACCGCGAGATTGTTCAGATCGATGCCCCTTCGACACAGTTCAGCCTCTTCGGCCAAGAGGTCCGCCCGCACCGCCCTAGACCATGAGAATTGCATCCGCCGTCTGGTCTAGGTTTTGCCTGTGAACCACAGCTGTTCCAACGGCGGCGCACCGCGCGAGCCCGAATTGCCGCCGTACCAGGTAGTCCTGTCGGAGACTGATTGGGGTTCGCTCGAGACGCCTTTTGGGAACGGTGAGGACCTCCCCGAGGTCCTCGCACGGCTGCTGACGCCCGACCCCAGGGTCCAGGTCAACGCTCTGTCAGGACTACGTGAGATGGTCGGCCACCAGAACACCATCTACGAAGCCACTGCCCCCGCCGCCCTGTATGTCGCCGGCATCCTCACCCACCCGGCAGCTATGACCCCCCGGCCCTATCGCAACGTCCCCATTCGCGCGGCGCTGTTGAACTGGTTGGCTTCCACGGCCTACGACGCCTCCGACGAGATTGTGGGCCGCACGGAGCAGTACTCCCCTGGCTTCCTGGCCCCCGGCACCATCGTGGCGTCCTTCCGGGACCTGCGCCCGATGCTCTACCAGGCGGTCTCGCCCTTCCTTCGAGACAGCCACGAGGACGTGCGCGAAGCCGCCGTTATCGCCGCGCTCATCCTCGCCGAGCACCCCGCGCTCGCCGGACACCGCGATCACCTCGCCGTGCACGCGCGCGCCATCCTGGACACCAGCGGCGACGACCCCAACCGGCGTGTTGCCCGGAGGGCTCTCGAAGCGTGGGGCCACGACGCCCCCGACTCCGAGCCTTTCCTGGAGGAGTCCTGGGACTGGGGACCGCACGGTGATGACCGCAGCTATCTCGAACCACCCTTCTGACCGATTCGCACGTGGTCGGCGGGCTCGTACTCCCAGCGCCGGAAACCGCACCCTCCGGTCGCGAAGCCTTGACCAGAAGGATCGGTCCCGCAACGCCAAGCCTGCACGCATACTCCAGTATGCTTGACGTATGTCCTCAACGACTCGCATCACCGTCACGCTCCCCAGCGATCAGGTGGCGGAGCTCCGCAAGCTCACGGACAACGTCTCCGGGTACGTGGCGGAAGCCGTGGCCCGCCAGATCAGGCACCAGCTTCTGGGCGACGACCTCCGCCGTCACGAGGAAGAGCACGGCGGCTTCAGCGACGAGGAGCTCGCCGAGGCCCGCGCGAAGATCTTCGGCTCCGCCGGCACCTCCACGGGCGCGGATGCCGCGTGAGCGAGCGCATCGAAACCGTTGTCCTGGACTCGGAAGGACTCTCTGCCTGGATCGCGCAGGACCGCAAGCTCCTCGCGATGCTTCAGGTCTTCCACGACATGGGAGCCGACCTCGTGATCGGGGCCAACACCATCGTGGAAGCCACCCACTCCCGCACCAACATGCCCCGCCTGAACTGGGCCCTCTCCCGCATCAAGGTGGAGCCCGTCACCGAGCAAGCGGCGAAAGCGGCGGCTGAGCTCCTCAAAGCCGCCGGGCTGCACGGGCACAAGTACGCCATCGACGCCACGGTCGCCGAGGTCGCGCTCCGCCAGCCGAAACCCGTCGCCCTGCTGACCTCCGACAGCGATGACATGACCAAGTTCTGCGGCAACCAAGTCCGCATCGTCCCCCTCTGACCAGTCGGCCCGCCCGGAGCACGCGTCGCACTGCCAGCTCTCGTGCCCCATCCTTGCCCAGCAGAGCGGACAACAGCGGTCAGATACAGCTGCCAGAGACCGGGAGCCATCCACCTGCCCGTTCCGAAATCGCAGGTCAGAGCCCCTCCAACAACGTAAGAACCGTTGATTCCCAAGCTCAGAGCGCGAGTTCGATTCTCGTCACCCGCTCCATGAAAAAGCCCCAGGCCAGCGGCCGGGGGCTTCTTTGTTGTCTAGACCAGTCCAGGGATCGCGCACCAGATCCGCACCAGAGGGTTTTTCGTCGGCCTTCGCGCGGCGGCGTGCGCGGGGTCGCCCAGGCCGTCGGTACACCGTGTTCCGCGAGATAGCACTGACCAGCAGGGCGCGACTGGTCTCGCGAAGACCGCGGAACGTGAGCCATCAGCCCGTTGCTCCCCGGAGCCCCACAGAACGGCCGATGAGTGCCATGGCCATTAGCGAGTGCACCGTGAGGCCACTTTTCGGGCCCTCGTCGCCGCTCGTCCACCACCCCGCCGGGGGTCACTCGGGCAGGCGGCTCGGCCCGAAGCCATCCCGGCAGTCCCTCGCGAAAATCGCAGGCAGCCGCTCTTGGGCGCCCGGTCCCCTCGAAGGCGTGGTCCGCTTCGCCGAGACGGCGACACCGCCGCACCACCCGCTGGTGTGGGTAGGCCAAGAACGACCTTGGCCCCACAGCGCCGGAATGACATCCTGTTCGCTTACGCATTCCGCGAACACAGTTTCGTACGGGGGGAATTCGCGCTGTGGCCGTGACTGTGCCCGACTGGGCCGACACCATGCTCGACGTCATCGGCATCAGCTGGCCGAACGTCGACGAGGACGCCTATCGGGACATGGCCGTCTCGCTGCGTGAGTTCGCAGATGACGTGGAGGACGACGGCTTCCTCGCCAACCAGCATGTGCAGCGTCTGCTGTCGTCCGGCCACGGTGAGGCCCTTGATGCGCTCAACGGCCACTGGGGCAAGGTCAAGGACAAGCACATCAAGGACATCGCCGGCGCCGCCCGGACGATCGCGGGTGCTCTCGACAACGCGGCGATGGCGATCGAGGCCATGAAGTACGCGGCGCTTGTCCACCTGGGTGTCCTGGCCGGCAAGGCGGGCATCTCCATGGCGCTGATACCGGTGACCGGTGGGTTGTCCATGCTCATCGGTGGAGCGGCGATCGCCGTCGCCCAGCAGGCCATCCGCCGCGTCATCAAGGAGTGCATGGAAGAGGTCGTCGGCTACATCGTCTCCGCGATGACCGAGCCCGCCGTCGCCGCCCTGGAGAACATGGCCGCGGACCTGGTGGTGCAGATCGGCGCCAACGCGATGGGGCTCCAGAACGGCGTCGACATGAACCAGGTCGGCCAGTCGGGCAAAGAGGGCTTCAAGGAGGGCGTGGCGGGCGCCAAGGACTCCCTGCAGCTCGCTTCCGCCGGCACGGCGCCCGGTCCTGTGTCCGGCAGGGGTGTTCATATCGAGCACTCGGAGCACGACCGCGCGGGCACGAAGCTGCACCTGGTCAGCATCGACATGCACGGCAAGACCGCGGGCAAGTTGGCCACTGCGAAGTCCCACCACAGCCGGACCCGGGGCAAGGACGACATAGCCGGCGCGCTCGACCCGGTGATCGACAAGGCGATGAAAGCCCTCGGCAAGGCGAACAAAGCGATGGGAGATCACCTCGGCGAATCACTGCCGAAGGCGGTCAAAGAGATCTCCACCATCCAGAAGAAGATCGACCTCGACATCAAGGACGGGATCGGCCCCCCGGGCAAGGTTCGCGATAAGGGCGACGCCACTGACCCCCGCCCCGAGGAACGCCGCGACTCCACCCGCACCAAGCCTGACGCTCTGAACACCGCGAAGGACGATCCTCGGCGCAACAGCATTTCGCTGGAGAAGAAGACCTGCGAGAACGACCCGGTAGACGTCGCCACCGGTGAGATGACCCTGCCCCAGACCGACCTGTCACTGCCGGGGACCCTTCCTCTCGTCCTCCGTCGCACGCACCTCTCCGCCTACCGGTACGGTAAGTGGTTCGGCCGGAGCTGGGCATCCACACTGGACGAACGGATCGAGCTCGACGCGCTCGGCGCCGGTGCGGTCTGGGCCCGCGAGGACGGCTCGCTTCTCATCTATCCGCGGCTGCCGCTGCCCGACGACACCGGCGGCGTCATGCCCGTGGAGGGCGCTCGGCTGCCCCTGCTGCACGGGGGCCAGCACAACGGGCAGACCACTTACCTTGTCACCGACCCGCACTCGGGCCTGACCCGCTCCTTCCAGGGCGGCCCGTACAACGCGTCCCCGGCCTACTGGCTCAGGGAGATCGAGGACCGCAACCACAACCGCATCAGCTTCGCCCGCCTCGGCGACGGCAGCCCCACAGCGGTCGTCCACTCCGAGGGCTACCGGGTCGCCCTGGTCATCGAGGACGCCCGGGTGCGCGAACTGGCGCTGCGCACCCCGGACGGCCCAGTCACCGTCATGCGCTACTACTACGACGCTCCGGGCAACCTCGACGGCGTGGTCAATTCCTCCGGGCTGCCGCTGCGCTTCACGTACGACCCGGACGCCCGGATCACCTCCTGGACCGACCGCAACGGCTCCACGTTCCGCTACGTGTACGACGACGCGGGCCGGGTGGTCCGTACGGTCGGCCCGGACGGCTACCTGTCGTCCACGTTCGCGTACGACACCCACCCGGAGACGGGCGACCGCGTCACCCGGTACACGGACTCCCTCGGCGCAACCAAGGTCCACCAGTTCAACGAACGGCTGCAGGCCGTCGCCGAGGCAGATCCGCTGGGCGGTGTCACCCACCGCACCTTCGACCGCTACGACCGGCTCCTCTCCCGGACGGATCCGCTCGGCCGGACCACCACCTATACCTACGACGACCACGGGAATCCCACCCGCATCGAGCACCCCGACGGCAGCTCGGCCACGGTCGAGTACAACGAGCTGAACCAGCTCGCCGCTGTCACCGGTCCGGACGGCGACACCTCACGCCAGGAGTACGACGACCGGGGCAACCCGACGCTCTTCACCCGGCCGGACGGGTCCACCACTCGCCTCTCCCACGGCCCGAACGGCCACCTCACCGGCGTCGACGACTCCTTGGGCGCGCTGGACCGGCTGCGCTGCGACGCGGCCGGCCTCCCCCTGGCCATCCGCGGCCCGCTCGGCGCGGTCACCCGCTACACCCGCGACGCCTTCGGACGCGCGATAACCATCACCGATCCCCAGGGCCGCATCACCGAGCTGGAATGGACCGTCGAAGGCAAACTCGCCCGACGTACTGACCCGGACGGCGCACAGCAGTCCTGGACGTACGACGGCGAGGGCAACTGCCTCGTCCACAGCGACGCGGCGGGGGGCGAGACCCGCTTCGAGTACACCCACTTCGATCTGGTCTCCGCCCGCACCACACCTGACGGAGTGCGCCAGGAGTTCACGCACGACACCGAGCTGCGCATCTCCCGTGTCACCAATCCTCAGGGTCTGAACTGGGACTACACCTACGACCCGGCAGGCCGCCTCAGCTCGGAGACCGACTTCGACGGCTGCTCGCTCCGCTACACACACGACGCCTGCGGACAGCTCACCTCCCGCACGAACGCCGCGGGCCAGACGGTCCGCTACAAGCGCGACACGGCGGGCCGCGTCACCGCCAAGGACGCCGACGGCGCGGTCACGCGATTCACCTACGACATCCACGGCCGTCTCGCCTCGGCGACAGGCCCGGACACCGAGCTGACGTACGTACGCGACAGCTCGGGCAGAGTCCTGAGCGAGACCTGCGACGGCCGCACATTGACCAACACCTACGACGAAAGCGGGCGCCGTACTCGCCGGGTCACCCCCTCCGGGGCGGTCAGCACCTGGTCCTTCCCAGCCGGTCTGCAGGCCGAGCTGAACGCCTCGGGCCATCAGGTCGTCTTCGCCTTCGACGAGACGGGCCGCGAAACGACCCGCCGGATCGGCGACGCACTGACCGTAGAGCACGACTACGACCTTGCGGGCCGCCTCACCGACCAGCACGTCCGCGCACCGGGCGACCGAATCCTCCAGCGCCGCTCGTACACATACCGCGCCGACGGCCACCTCACCTCGGCCGATGAACTGACCGGCGGGCACAAGCAGCTGGAAGTGACTCGTGACGGCCGGGTCACGGGCGTCACAACGGAGAACTGGTCGGAGCGGTACGCCTACGACGAGGCCGGAAACCAGACCTCCGCGACCTGGCCCGGCGCGGGCGACGCCACCGGTCCACGCGAGTACTCCGGCACCCGCATCACCCGCGCGGGACGCGTCCGCTACGAACACGACGCCCAAGGGCGCGTGACCCTGCGCCAGAAGGCCCGCCTCTCACGCAAGCCCGACACCTGGCACTACGGCTGGGACGCCGAGGACCGCCTGGTCTCCGTCACCGCACCGGACGGCACGCGCTGGCGCTACCACTACGACGCCCTGGGACGCCGCACGACGAAACAGCGCCTGTCGACGGACGGGACGACGGTCACCGAGGAAGTGACCTTCACCTGGGACAGCGACACCCTCTGCGAACAGACCACCACCATCACGGGCTCCACGGACTCCGTCGCCCTCACCTGGGACCACGACGGAGTGAAGCCCATCACCCAGGTGGAGCGCCGCCTCCTCAACCGGGCGGAGGTCGACCTCCGCTTCTTCGCGATCATCACCGACCTCATCGGCACACCACGCGAACTCATCGACGAGCAAGGCAAGGTCGCGTGGCACACCCACGCCGCCCTGTGGGGAACCACCTCATGGAACCGCAGCGCCGACGCCTACACCCCGCTGCGCTTCCCGGGCCAGTACTTCGACCCGGAATCAGGCCTCCACTACAACCGCCACCGCCACTACGACCCCGAATCGGGCCGCTACCTCTCCCCGGACCCTCTCGGCCTGGTCCCGGCCCCGAACACGGTCACCTACGTCGACAACCCGATCCGGTGGATCGACCCGCTGGGGCTGGCGACGTGCCCGCATCTACTCAGTAAGGAGCACCAGCACAGTGTGGTGCTGGGGGTGAACCAAGACCCGGCCCGGGCCTCGAACTCACTGGCCGAGCACCTGCGCGCCAACGGTGATCCGGGAGCCCACACCTACAATGGCAAGCCTTACGACGAGGTCGAGGGGGGCCGGCCGGTCTGGATGACGAACGTCATGAGTGCGGTGGTCGACCGTGACACCACCCTGTCCATAACCCTCGACGGGATGCCGAACAGCAGGGGCGAAACAGGCAACTGGAACACCCCAGAGACCATCGTGGACGCGTTCCAAACCGCCGCCCGGAATGGTGAACCGTTCGGCCCCGACCGACATCAATGGCCGGACGACGGTATGGGGACCGCTTGGGAGATGAGCGTCGTTGCGCGCGGTGTGCGCATGTACGAGTCGGATGTGATGTTCAACGAGCCCGATCCACTCGGGCGCCCCTGGGAGGAAATACGTTGGTACTCAGGTAGCGAGGAAATCAAGGTCCCGAAGCCGGATATCCCCGAGATACAACCTCCTAAGCCGCGTTAGGAATGAAGTAACAGATGACAGAAAAGGAAGACCACACCCAACCCGCAGAGATCGTCGCGGCGGCATGGATGAGCCTCTTCAACCTGGGGGATGATCTGATCGACTCCGCCATGCTCCACGCCGCATACGCCGAACCCCGCCTTCGAGAACTGTTCCCGAAGGTCAGTCACGGCGCCCTGCGCTTCAGCAGGTGTACCCGTTACCCATGGACCAAGGATGTGGGTACGCTGCTCCGTCGCGCGGGCGGTGGCTTCGTAGTCCATCGGCAGTCGGACGGCGCTCTTCTGGGAGAACCCGAATCGGTGGAGGAGGCGGTGGCCCTGATCGTCTCCAACCTCCCCGACGGTTGCGGGCCGGCGATCGACGGAACAGCGGACGATCTCTGAGCGAAGGAACGCATAATGGCCCCTGCGACCCAGAGGCGGGGAACGGCTCCACGAGCTTGAGGCTCCGCACGAGGACTGATGGCCCCACGGGTGCCGACCGCTCAACAGGAATGTGGTTTGCGCCAAGGATTGCCCGCTTCTGGCGCCGTGCCCCATCCGTGCCCTTCGGAGCGGACAACAGCGGTCAAGCACGGCACCCAGAGACCACGCCACCCTTGACCGCTCCAGACAGACATGCAGGTCAGGACCACTACAACCGTTCAAGAACCGTTGATTCCCAAGCTCAGAGCGCGAGTTCGATTCTCGTCACCCGCTCCACGAAAAAGCCCCAGGCCAGCGGCCGGGGACTTCTTTGTTGCCATAAGCCCGATCAGGCACCCCGAGCCCTCTCTGTCTCCGACGTGCCCGTGGCTTCCTCCAGCCGTCGCACCCCACGGGAACGTATGTCAACTATGATAGTTGCTATATGCTTCAGCATATGGAGACGAAGACGTACACCACCATCGACCTGCGCAAGGGGATGGGCGAGATCCTGGACCGGACCCGGATCGCCGGCGAGGCCGCCGCCATCACCCGCAAGGGGAAGACGGTCGCCTACCTGGTGCCGGCCGAGTGGTTCGAGCAGATGGCCCGCGGGCGCCAGCCACACGGGGACCGACACGAGGCGGCCTGACCCACCCCCACACCAAGGAGCACGAACCATGCCCGCCCACGCACTCCACTTCGATGGGTACGAGGGGGAACCCCTTCGGTTGCCGCCCATGCCCGAACACACGCCTCAAGCACTTCGGTTGGCGATCCAGGAACACACTCCGCACCTCCTCCCGGACTTTGAGGCGCACTGGAAGCGCGTCATCGGCGACGCCTTCAACATCACGCCCGTGCCCGCCTTCATGCGCCTGTGGTGGACGCAGTACGCCGTCGCGCGGAATCCCGTCCTCGACTCGCACCTTCGCGACCTCGAAGCCCGCGCCGCCAAGTCCGAGGACCCCGAGGAGTCCCTCCGACTCCTGGAGGAGTACAGCCGCCTCCGGCACGAAGCCGCTGAGAGGAAGCCCGGAGAGTGATCGACGGACCACTCCGGCCGCCTTGGCAAATGGACTGGACGAAGCAGGCGCAGCACGACTTCCAGAACATGCCCGCCGAAGGCAATGACCTGATCATGAGTGCCCGTGCGGAACTGATCACGGCCGAAGACCCGTACTTCCGGGGGATCGACGCCGATGCCTCGCTCCCGCACTGGATGACCGTCCGACCTCTGGCCTCCACAAGCCCCGGCGGCCCCCACATCGTGGACCTGGCCGGCGGACGCGGCTGGCTCATCTACACCTTCATGCGGCGCCACCCCGATCCCCAGATCGTCGTCACCGAAGCCTTCTGGGCCTGACGTCTGCGCTACCGGAGCGTCTGCCGCACAGGTGGCTCCCGTTCCAATTTCCGTCACCCGCTCCAGCACAGAACCTCAGACTGATGCCCCCACAGTCGACGTGCCCCATCCGTGCCCAGCAGGGCGGACAACAGCGGTCAGATACGGCTCGCAGAGACAGGGGCCCATCCACCTGCCCGCCGCAAAACCCCAGTTCAGGTCCCCTCTGGCAGCCCAAGAACCGTTGATTCCCAAGCTCAGAGCGCGAGTTCGATTCTCGTCACCCGCTCCTGAACAAGGCCCCAGGTCATCGACCTGGGGCCTTGTCGTTGTCTAGACCTCTCATGACCTGCCACGCCCTCCCTATCTCGCGAAAATGCCCAGCCCAGAGGGCACGCGGCGCACCACCTCGGGCGGCACCCGGGTCCGCCGGCGGGACGCATAGTCCGTGATCCGGGCCCCTTGCCCGCCCCCCGGCGCGCTCAATGCGGTCAGATTGTGATGGCAGCGAGCAACCCACGGATCCCAAGCAGCGAGGCGCGTGTCTCCCTTCACTCCGCGCGGCGCGTCTACCGCGCCGTAAAGGGATACGCATGCGTCGAGCGTCGAGCGTGCGGGCAACGAGACATACGCGACGTGGTTTCTCCGCACGGCGGGCGAGTTCGACTCCGACACTGTCGCTTGCCTGCGCGAGGCGCTCGGCGATGCCCGTCGGGACGGCGCCGAGCGGGTCCTGCTCGATGTCTCCCAGGTGGGCTTTGGGGACTCCACCTTCCTGCACGCACTTTTCGAGGGGCGTCGCGGACCCGCCGGGCTCGTCCTCGTCGGGCCGCTTCCCTTCCAGATCCGACGCCTGTTCGAGATCACGGGCACTCTGCGTCTGTTCCCCCTCGCGACGGACCGCGGTGGCTCCGGCTTCGTCTGAGCCTTGCCCCTATCTGATCAGGTCGGCTCCGTCGGCGGGCCCGCCGACGGAGGCGGCCCGGCGAGGAGGATCTCGGCGGCCTGACTGGCGTTGTCGGCGTCTACGGCGCGGGCCATGGCCGTGCGGGCGGCCTCCGGTGGCGTGTCCGGCGGGACGACCATCAGGGAGAAGTGGTCGTTGTCACCGCGGGTGATCAGGACGGTGTCGTCGCCGACGGGGAAGGAGTCGAGGTGCACGACCCGGTCGTCGACGACGAGACGGGTCGGGATGCCTTTCCAGGCGGAGGCGTCCAGGCCGATCCGCGCGATGGGCCCGAGGTACTCGGTCAGGGCGGTGATCAGCGGCGGGATCTCCCGCTCGACGTTACGCGAGCGCGGCCACCACGCGCCGTCCAAAAGGCTCTGCCGGGATCCCGTCGTCTCCATCCGGAGCAGCGCGGTGCCCGGCCCGACCGACCGGTGGGTCTCGTCCGGCAGGAGGCGCGGGGGCGTGGGGACATGGTGCGGGGAGACGTTTGTGTCGGTCATCGGTGGTCCGCCCGTCCACGGGTGGTGCCGCTTCCGCCCGGGGCGGCGCCACATCGGACGCCGGACCGGCGGGCGGGGCGACGGCCCCGCACTTTCACCGTACTCCGGAGGACGTGCGGGCGCGCAGCCCTCCGATGGGGAACCGACCGGCGACGGGGCTTCGGACGTACCGTGAGCGTACGGAGGCGTACCGTCTGACTTCGGTCGCGCGGGGAGGGGGGCGGGAAGGACGGTGCCGTCCTAAACGCAAAGAGCCAAAAGCCGAAGCCCCGTCGCCGCCGGGGTACGCCGAAATCCGGATCGTCTCCGCCTCCCCGGACGCCGCCCGCAGAGTGGCCGACATCCTGCGCCACCGTCTCGCCGGCGGGGAGCAGCGCGGCTGCCCCATCCCGGGCAGGGACACCCGCCTCCATCTCACCGTCGACACCACCCGCACCGCCGGGCCGGTCCTGACTGACCGCCAGCCGGCCCTCGCGGGGCACCGGCCCCACGCCGAGGAACATGACCGGGCAGCCGGAGCCGGCGGGCGCACGTGGCGGCCCCGGATGACCTTCGGACGCCACGAGGACGACCGGGCCCCCGACCGCTCGGAGCGCTTCGCAGAGATGCTGCTGGGCGGGCTCCTGGACCACGCCCACGGGCTGCCGCCCGACGGGGTGGGGCCGACCCTCGCCGACGCGGTCGCCCGGATGGGGGGCCGCGATGTGCGGATCCTGCTCCAGGACTATGGGCAGCGGAATCTGGTCCCCCGCGCCGGCGACGGACTGGAGGACGGCGATCCCGTGCCGATCGACGGTTCGGCGGCCGGTCGGTGCTTCCTCACCTCGCGTGCGGTCGAGATGCCGCTGGCCGACGGAGTGCGGGTCCACGTCCCGCTGCTGGACGGCGGCGACCAGGCCGGCGTCCTGGACGCGGTCGACGACGACGGGCTCCGCCTCCTGCGCAGGCTCGCGGCCCTGGCCGCCGCCACCTGCAGACCAAGAACGGCTACACCGACCTCAGGGCGAAGTGGTCCTTGTCGCCAAGGGTGATGAAGGACCCTCCCGGGCGTGCGTGTCCAGGCCGACGCGCGTGATGGGACCGAGGTGCGAGGTGAGCACCTCGATCAGGTCGGACAGGTCGGTCGCGACGTCCCGGGAACGGGGCCACGACCCACCGACGAGAACGCCTTCGAGGCACCGCGCGGTCTGCCGCCGGAGCAGCTCCGTGCCGGGGCTTGACCGCTCTGTGGATCTCGTCCGGCAGGAGCTTCGGCGGAAAGGAGCTGCCGGACCACCCATGGTGGTCCGCCCTGTCCGCGCGTGGCTGCCGGCACCTCATGGCCGGCGAGACACCGCTGTCGTCTCACGGTACGCGCGTGCCCGCGGTCACGCCCGCGACCGCCGACCGGGCGGATGCTCCCGGCCCGGGAAAACGGCTGGACGGAGACCGCTCGTCCGCCCCCGGCGCGGAGTAGGCTGAACGCACCGGGAGTAACTCGAACACCCGCTCCCACGCGGACGTCGTTTCCGGCGATCAAGACACTGGGCCGCTCTGCAGGGCGGCCCGGAGACGGGTCCGCGATCATGACCACCACCCTCGCACCCCCACATTCGGCGCGCCTTTCGCTGACGCCGCAGACCACACCCGCCGGTCTCCTGGACGGCGCCTGGTGGCCTCGCTCGCGTGACCTCGCCGCTGAGCTTCCGCCCCTGGTCGACGCGCTTGGAGAGCGCTTCGGACGCATCACACGGGTCACGGTGAACCCCACCCGCTGGCCCGTCGTCCCGCACAAGGTTCCTGCCACCGGGCACACCGTGCACGTCGGCTGGTTCACCGAACAGGATCCCGACAAGATGATCCTGCTCTCCTACACCGTCGGCCGCGTCGACCTGCTGGTGATTCCACCCGAGACCGAACCCGCCGCAGCCACCCGGCTCATGACGGCGGCCGCCATCCCCGGCAGCGTCCTCACCGCCGGTTTCCTGATGTCCGACGAAGCCGCGACCGGCCGCCGTATGCGCGACGCCCGCAGCAGCGAGGACGCCTGGGAGACGGACGGAGGGGCCGGCCTGCCGCCCCTCCGGCACCCGGTCGTCGGCGCGCGGATGATTCCGCTGCCGAAGAACACACCCGGGACAACCCACCCGCCGGCCTCTCGCTCGCCCGTGACGGGACCACGCCCCTTGTACCGCACCGACACCCTCCTGCCCTCGGCCGGACAGGCCGAGATCCGCATCGTCGCCGCCACCCCCGAAGCCGCCCGCGCGGTCGCCGAGGTGATCCGCCGCTCGTTCGCCGGGACGGAACAGCGCAGCTACCCCGTCCTCGACGGCGGCACCCGCCTCCACCTCACCGTCGACACCGAAACCGGCGCAGAGCCCGCCCGCGCCTGGCTCACCACCAGCAGATCGTCCCCTCTCACCGGCGCCCACGTCGACGAAGTCTGAGCGGCATCGGACCTTCATGCGACGAAAGGACCTGGTCATGGCGACACTCCGCGAGCGACAGCTCCATCGCGAACGGGCCCTGACCGCCCTCTACGAAGCCACCGAAGGCAACCGGCTCCTCGGCATGACGGGGCGGAAGCTGCGCGACGACTGGCGCGTCCCGGAGGAAGACCTGGCCGCCGCCTGCACCTACCTCGTCGGCGAGGGCCTGATCACCGTCGACTGAGCACCGGATAACACACCCGCGATGGCCTCCCTCACCCACCAGGGAATTTGCCGTATGTATGGAGGCCGAAGAACATGAGCGCGGCTGAGCCGGACTACCCCGGCTGCCCGCTCTCGCCTCCCGGCCCGCCCGGCCGAGAAGTCGTACGATTGAACACGGATCAAGCACGCTCACGTGTGACGATCCGGAAGGGCGGCCCCGACGCAGTAAATGCGCCGGGGCCGTTGTGACGACCGCCGCCAGGCCCGCGCACCCGGCGCCTCGGACGTGGCACCGGCCGGTACGTCGGCGCCCGTCGCCCCTCGCGACGCCAGTCAGCGCCAGCCGGGAGATCCGCCGTTTGGGGGCCGCGCGCTGTCGCGGGACCCAACCCCTTCCGTCGTCTGTTGCATGGCGCAGAGCAGCGGGGGCGCCAGGCGGCAGTGGATCAGAGTCCTGCGAGGTGCGGGTCGCGGAGGTGGGGCGGGACGGCGGTGCCCTGGTTCGCGCGGTTCCCCGTGCGCAAGGAGAACCGCTTCGAGCATGGGGACGCAGGTCAGGAGTACGAACGTCACGACCGGCCTGCCGCCGTCACAGAGCCGGCATGGGCCCGCTGCCGTCGGTGCAGCGGCGTTCAGAAGGTGCTGAACGGCCCGGGAGCGGCTCGCGAGTCTGAGGCGGGGTCTCCCTGCTGGGGCCACCAGTCGAGGACGGTCAGGAAGCGGAGTCGCAGAAGGTGACCCGGGAGGTGTCCAGGACGAGCCCGGTGCAGCCGTCGTCGGCTGCTGAGGCCGGCAGTCCCCGCAGCGGGGCGGCGCTGAAGTGGTCGATCTCTCCGGCAAGGCGGACGACCAGGATGGTGCAGGAGCCGACGACTATGACGCCGGGCGTGGTGTCCGAGCCCGAGTCGTGCACGACAGGAGGAGCAGGGGCGACGAGAGCGGCGGACAGTATCGGTGCGGCGCTTGAAGTACTCACATCCCCGTCAACGCCTCCCACCCGGGGCCGGGGAACGAGCCACGCGACCCTTTCACCCCGTGTGACCAGCACCGATCCCCGACAAAGGGGGATTCCACCCGAACGAGGCAGGCGGACACCCACGACGCGACCGCTGCCCTCCAGGACCGCGCCCCGAGTGGGACCGGCTGTGAGGGGGGAGCGTCTCCCAGGGCATCCTGCCGACTGGAGACTTCGGTGACCGTGGACTTCGACAGGAGACCTGTTACGTGCCCCATCCATGCCCAGCGGAGCGGACAACAGCGGTCAGGTACGCTCCCTGGGACCGTAGCCAACCATCCCGTCCAACGGGAAAGCGCAGGTCAGAGCACCTCCGGTTGCCCACGAACCGCTGATTCCCAAGCTCAGAGCGCGAGTTCGATTCTCGTCACCCGCTCTTCGCCAACCGGGCGTCCATCACCCCCGCCGCTCCGGACGGGAATCGAACGGCGGCGAGCGCAAGATCGAATCCGTCGACGGCCGCCATCCGCGCGGCCAGGCGCCCCGGATCTCGCTGGTGGCGACGGGAACAGCCACCCGGTAGAACGTCTCCCACAGCACGTCGCGGACCAATCGCTTGCGGGCCCGGGTGATCGCCGACGCGGTCGGCGGCTCCCAGGGGCGCCCCACACGCCGAACCGCGACAGCGACCTGGCGACCTCCGAAGCGGGGCGGGTCCAGGATCACTGCCACGGAAATCATGAACAGAAGGTAATTCACATGCGCGCCCGCTTGAACACCAGCACCACCACGGACCCCAAAATTGCACAGGGGATCACCGCACTCACCGATGGGCACGAATACGTGGTGCTCGAAATTTCCGCTCGTTTCGGGATGGCCACCTCCTTTCGCGTCGAATTCATTGATCACGGGCTGAGACAGTCCGCACTTTTCGACACTCGAGTCTTCACCGTAACTTCCCACTCCCTACCGCCGACCTGGCAATACTTTCAGCTTGAATCCGGCTCCTTCTCCCTGTGCCCGCAACCTTGGAACGAGCCCGGTTTCTGGGACGACTACTACGACGGGGACCCGCTTGCCGTCGCGGTGTACGAACACGAGCGGGCGGCGATCCTGACCCATTCGCAGTCGCTGACCGAACGCAGCTGGTGACCCGTGCAAAGTAAATGTGGGTTCATCAACCGCATGACCCAGGAGATGATAATGCCGCACACGTATGACGATAAATTCCGGCCCGGGTTCCGACTTCTTGACAAACAAATCCGAAGAATCAACGACAAGGCGTTCCTGTGGTGAACGGCGCACGGGGCGGAACCGGGGACGCCATGAGCGTCCTCGATGGACATACACGTTACAACGAGAAATGGCTCGCGCAGGGAGACAAGAGGATCGTCCCGGTGCCGACAGGAAACCGCACCGACCGCTCACTCGTCCGGCGCCTCGCCGACGGGTGCCGGACAGCGGGGGTCGGCGCCGGTCCGGCCGTCGATCCCCGGAACGGTTCGGCTGCCTGCGCCGACCGTCCGGCGTCGGACGGTCCCCGCCTCCTCGGGATGCCCCCGCCTCTCCTCCTCTTCACTGCGGACCTCACGGGAGCGATCCTCTTCCCCTCCCCCGGTTACGCACTGGTCGCCGGTACATCAGCGTTCCTCGCGGGAGCGGTCCCGGAAGGGGTGGATCAAGGCCGGGCCCGCTTCGGCCGCTACGCGCGGGCCGCAGCGGGGAAATGGCCCGGTCCGAAGTCGGCAGCCCGGTCTTTCCCCCCTGCTCACATCGCTTGGAAGCGCCCGGGTGACGTTCCTGCGGGCACCGCCACAGCCCGGCAGCTCACGCTCATGCGCGATGTGGCGGAGAACCGGTGCACGGCGGCGGATTTCGCTGCCGGCTGGTTGGTCGCACGACGGCACTCGCAGCAGCAGGGCGAACGGGTCCGCGATCCGTTGGGCACGCTCCTCGACCGCGTCTTCTCCTTGTTGGAGGACTACTCCATCGACCCGGAATCCACCGGGCCCGATGACCTTTCGGACGAAGAGTTGAGGCACGCCGTGGTTCAACTGATGCGGCAGGCGGAGTGATGCACGGATGGGACTCCGAACAGTGACGCACATGGACGACAGCCTGCCCACCGAACTCCATCGACTCCGTCACCGCCCCGGCGCCGACTACACCCCGCCCGTCCTCTCTCTCTTCGTCGTTCACGCCTCAGGCGACGCCGCAGAGTACGAGCAGCGTCTGCGTTCCGCCCTTGCGCCTGCTGTCCGACTGCGGGGCACCGCGGATTTCGAGCAGGGGAGTCTGCCGGTCGACGACGTTCCGGACTGGTTCGGGGCCATCAGCTCGGGGGACGAGCAACGCGCCCCGCAGTTCGCCAGGACCGGCCGTGACGGATACGTGGAGCACACGAGGGGAGGCCGGCCGTGGGAGTTGCAGGACTGGCTGTACCGCTTCGACCCCGATGAGGACTCCCGGGGCTGGGAGTGGTGGGACGCCACACCGGCCGGACCGTCCCGCGTCCACATCTGGGTGGACAGCCGGGGGGAATCCTTCTTCGGCTGCCAGGAACTGCTCTGGGCCGCCTACACAGCGGGCGCGGACCGGGTCGACGGCCCCACTCTCCAGCAGTCCACAGTATGGTCGGCAGAGCGGTGACCTACGCGCTGACACCGCTCGGTGAGGGCTGGACATGCGAAGCAATGCTCGGATGAGGGCACTCCTGCAGGGGACGGACACCACAGGACTGAGCTCTCAGGACATTCCTCCCATGTTCCGTGAAGTCGTGGAGCGAGGTTGGTCGTCGACACCCGCCGGCGGGCGGGTGCTGACCGGCCTGCTCCCGGAGTACGTTCCGCACTGCTCCGACCGGCTAGCGGAGGAGACCACGGTCAACGGCAGGGGAATGACGGATTACGACCTGCCCGCCGCGCCTGACGAACGCGCACCCCTCCTCGTACGGAGGTGCCTGGCCTACGCCGCCGCCTGTCTGCGGGGCGCGCGGGATCACTTCGGCGACACGGCGGTGAAGTCCTACGTCTCGTTCTCCTTCGCCGACACCGACGAGGCGCTACTGACCTCCAACGTCACCTTCTGCACACCGCTGCCCGACGTCCGCCCGTACATCCCGGATCTTGAGGACGTCGTGGACGCGGCGGTCGCGGAGTTTTCCGTGGAGGACTGCTCCCGCGGCAGCCGAAGGCGGTTGCCCTGCTGACCTCGGACAGTGACGACATGGCCAAGCTCCGCGGCAGGCAGGTTCGCATCGTCCCTCTCCGAGCCACCGGCCCGCTTCGAGGAGCAGCGCCTCGGAGGGCTTTCAGGGACGACCCGAGGCACGCACCGTGGCGGACCCCGCCCATCGCCGGCGCCCGTGCCCCTGAGAACGCCGACGCGCGGAAGGCCGAGCGGTCGCACCGGGAACAGGTGGTCCGGCTCGCACGGTTGCATCGATCGAAGGACCGGCGCCGCACGGGCGGGGAACACGGCTACCGCAAGGTCGTCCCCCACCAGGGCCCGGTCCCCAGGATCGCGGTGTGCCCGCCGCGCGTCCGGACCGATACGTAGTTCCGCAGGAGGACTGTTTTTCATGACTGACCGGCCCTTGACGCTCATGGCAGTACACGCCCACCCCGACGACGAGGCCACCGGAACCGGAGGAGTGCTCGCGCGGTACGCCGCGGAAGGCATCCGCACGGTTCTCGTGACCTGTACCGACGGCGGTTGCGGCGACGGGACGGCGGGCACCAAGCCGGGCGATCCCGGGCATGACCCGGCGGCCGTCGCCTCGATGCGCCGGCGGGAACTCGAGGCGAGCTGCGACGTCCTGAAGATCAGCGACCTGGAGATGCTGGACTATGCCGACTCCGGAATGATGGGCTGGCCGAGCAACGACGCACCCGGAGCCTTCTGGCAGACCCCCGTCGAGGAAGGCGCCGCCCGACTCGCGGAACTCATCGGGCATTACCGACCCGACGTGATCGTCACCTACGACGAGAACGGCTTCTACGGTCACCCCGATCACATCCAGGCCAACCGCATCACGATGGCGGCGCTGGAGATGACCGCTCTGACACCGAAGGTGTACTGGACGACGATGCCCCGCTCGATGATGCAGCGGTTCGGGGAGACCATGCGCGAGTTCCAGGAGGACATGCCGGAGCCGGATCCCGCCGAGGCCGCCGCGATGGCCGAGATCGGCCTCCCCGACGACGAGATCACCACATGGGTGGACACCGCCGCCTTCAGCGATCAGAAGTTCGATGCGCTGGCCGCGCACGCCAGTCAGGGCGAGAACATCTTCTTCCTCAGGATGGGCAAGGAGAGGTTCGGCGAGTTCATGGGTACGGAGACCTTCGTACGCGTCAAGGACTCCACCGGCGCGGCCGTACCCGAGAACGATCTCTTCGCCGGACTGCGCTGACCCCCGGCCCGCCCGGTCCCGGGACACCACGGTCCTGTCTCGCCGTCCCACTCCGAGGAGCGGGCGCGTCCACGTGGGCCGCGCCGAGTTCCCCGACCGGGCCGACGGCACCCGATTCAATATGACGGGGCCGTGTCACGACGCTCCGGTGGGACCGGATGACAGCGGTCTCCAGGGGCCTCACCGAGACCGTGAGTCAACGACCGTCACCCCAGATCCAAGGCCGCATCCGCCCGAGGTCTGGGGTGATTCCCGGGCTCGGGCCACGCGTACGGTCCTCGTCGCCCGCTTCACGGCCTGCGCACGGTGGCCGGTCAATCGTCATCTCCACCCTCCGCCAGCTTCCTCACCGCACCGGGGAGGACTAGGGCACACACAGTGACGGACTCCTGCGCCTGCTTCGTGCGGGAATCCGCGGACCTCCGATCGAGCACAGCAACTGGATCAGCGCCATCACCGGAGCACCGATCCGGCTGACGCCCCCACCCGGTACCGCGACTGCGCGGAGCCCGACGTGCTGCTGGGCGTCCGGCTTCTCCCTGAGCAATCACCGCACACTGCGCCGGACAGTCGTGTGTGAAGAGCGACCGGGAGGTCCGTGCCCCGTTCTCGCAGCAACCGACAAGTACCGACCGACGTCTCTTGTCCGCACGAGGGATGACCCCGAGACCGACCGCCGCGGCGTCCCGCGCGGCTCGGGTCCGGGCAGGACGCGGTGGCCTTGGAGCGGCCCTTCTCCGGTTCCACCGGTTCGAACCACCGCGCATCCGCTACGGGCTTCGAACCGGCCTCCATCCCGGGCTGCTCCACCTCGCGTCCACGGCGACGTACTTGAGACGGCCCTGAACCTCATGCCGAGGCGTTCAGCGAGACAAGTCCTTGCGCATGAGCGTGCACATGGTCTCGTACCGGCGCAGTGAACCGTCCGCCGCCTCCACGTCCCAGGCGTCGGGTCGGCTGCCGTAGGCCACGTACCCCAGGCGTTCGTACAGCGCCCGGGCGCGCGGATTGCTCTCCTCCGCCCCGAGCTCCGCACGTCGCAGACCGCGGGCCCTGATGCGGTCCTCCGCAGCGCCTACGAGTACGGCGCCCAGACCGCACGACTGGAGGGCCGGGAGCACCCCGAGCTGCCACAGCGTGCCCGCGCCTTCCGTGACCTGGTAGTCGACGCCGCCGATCGCCACCGGAAGACCCACCGGGGTGCAGACCGCCAGGTAGTCCACCTCGCCGGCTTGCGCACGCTCCAACTCACGCGCCACCTTGACCAGATGGGTCGCCGAACCGGACCACGAACAGGCCGGCAGGTCAGCGGGCGTCAGATCACGGACAACGACACGCACGACGACCTCGGCCACCTCGGCTGCCTCGGCCGGCAAGAGACTCATGCGCCCCATCCCAGCACTGCGGAGGAGATCCGCACAGTGGATTTCGGGGCAGCGCACGATCCCGAGAAGCGCGCGCCACCACGCGCCGGTCAGGGCGGTCAGGGCGGTCAGGGCGGTCAGGGCGGTCAGGGCGGTCAGGGCGACCCTCCGTAGACCCGGTCGGCTCCACTCCGGAGGTGCGTCCTGCCGGCTCGAGCCCTCCTGTCGGCTCACGTGCCCGGCTCCTCGTGGGGCATCGCGACAAGGCCGGAGGCCCGGGCGTACCAGGTCATCGACGGGGAGGTCCGTAGAAGCTGGGGGCCGCGCGCACCGGGCCGACGGAGTCTCAGGAGTAGAAGTTGGCCCAGTACTCGTCATGACCGCACGCGAAGGCCTCTGGCCGCTCCGCCCTCAGCACTTCGTACCGGGCGACGAAGGCGTCCAGAGCCTCGTGGAGCGAGCGGCCCGGACGATCCCGCAGGATCATGACGCCGCGGAGGATCTGGTGGCTGAGAATCTGATCGTCGACAAGACTGACCGTCGCGCCGTTGGTCATGCCTGGATCGAAGCCGGGCGACGGCCTCTCGGCAAGCCTGGTGCACCCCCGCCGTGCAGCAGCGAGGGGCGGCTACCGCAACGAACACCCATGTGCCGGGAGGCGACGGCCGGGGCGGCGGCCACCGCGGCGTCGCCGCCGGTGAAGAGATCCGCCTCCGACCGTTCCGCCGGCCGCCCTGTCGCAGGAGAGGGCGCGCGGCCGACGCCGGTAGCCGGCCTCGTCGTCGCCCGACGGGTCTCACTCACCGCACGGGGAAGCCGAAGGAGTACCCCTGTTGCCTCAGCCAGGGCAGCACCTCGCGCAGAGCGGCCAGGGTCTGGGAGCGGTCTCCTCCGGCGTCGTGGAAGAGGACGGTCGGCCCGTTGGCGATCTCGCTCTTGACGGTGGCGACCATGGTGTCCACGCCGGGATGTTCGAAGTCCTTGGAATCGACGTTCCAGCCCAACGGCCGCATCCCCCGGGATGCGGCGAGCTGACGGCTGTACGGGGTGAAGGCACCGCCCGGGGCCCGGTAGTACTGAGGCCGTACGCCTCCGGACGCCTTGGTGATCATGCGTTCGGCCTCCAGGATCTGCTGGGACTGGTACTCCTCGGACCGGGTGTCCATCGTGGTGTCGTGCGAGACCGTGTGGTTGCACAGCCGGTGCCCGGCCGCCACGACCTTCTTGACCAGGTCCGGATGAGCCTGCGCCTGCGTGCCCACCATGCAGAACGTGGCCTTCACGCCGCTGTCCTCCAGCAGTTGCAGCACCTGCGGCGTCCAGACCGGGTCCGGTCCGTCGTCGATGGTGATGTTGACGCCCCGGGCCCCGCGGTCCGAGGCGTGCGCGATGTCCGCCGCCACCTGACCCTGCGAGCGGGCATCCGGCGCTGAGACACGTGCTTGCGGCTGCCGTCCTCCGGCGGGGTCGGCCTGCGCGGTCCACACCGAGGTGGCAGCGGCCAGTGCCGTCACCCCGAGCCCCGCCGCGAGAAGCCGACCGTGCCATCCCCTTCCCTTGTGCCTTGCCATGTCTGCCTGCCCCTTCGCTGCCCCGCCCGATGCCGTGCCCCCATGAAGTCACACGAACACCCCTGCGCGATTCCCCTGTTACCGACCGCGGACGAACCCGCAGGGAGCGGACGACAAACACAGGCGATCCGCGACACGCGAGGAGGCAACCGACTCGAAGAAGTACCGCTCAGGGCGGCGCACGACGATCCGCACGGACTCCGACGGAGGGGCTGCGGCGCCTCCGTCCGCGGCCCCGCGAGCAGGGCCGGAGGTCGTCGCCCACCCGGTCTGCTCGACCGTGACCGACGAGATCCGCCGGCCGTTCGGACAGTCCCGACCTCGGTCCGGGCCACCGGGTGACGAGGTAGGCGACAGCGTCCCGGTCCACCGCGCTCGGCGTCGACTGCCTGACCGGCCGAACGGCCGATGGTCCACGGCTGCGGATCCGCCTGAACGGCACCATGAAGGAGTCCAGTTGGTCCTCACCCGGCGCCGACAGCCCGCGGGCTCACGCGGACGGCGTTCGGGCCGGTGGCCTGCCCACGCTGCCGTGAACGCAGAAGAGCCCGTCAGCAAGCTGACGGGCTCCCACGACGGATCGAGACCTAACCTGCCATCAGGTCAGATCGTCGGTGTCTCATCGACCATCTCCTTGTGCGGTTCGACAACGAACCTCCAGCCATCGCTGGGCTCCAGGAACCGCACTCGGGTCGGGTAGATGTCCATGGCGCGGCGGTCCCGGTTCTGGCTGCTCGTGTTCTTCCGCCCCCGGGCCGGCTCCTCGTAGAGGTCGACCTTGACGTCCGGCACGGCGACGGTTTCCTCGCTCCAGCGCTGAACGATCCCCGCGCCGAACGCATCGCGCGCGGCGGAGTACAGGGCCTCCAGGGATTCCTTGTTCCCGTTCGGCACGAAAAGGGCGAGGTTCAGGAGGACGCCCGCACTCTGGAGAACCTCGATCTCTTCGCCTGCCTTGTCGGCGACCCAGATCCCGGACTCTTCGGCGTTGTCGGGGAGAACATGAATTTCCGTACCGAAGATCGTCCTCGCGACGAAGGACCCTCCTTCGAAATTCTTACCCGGCTCAGTAAGGAAAGCCGGTGCGTAGCAGTCGAGAGGAAGGTCATCCGTCTCCGCCGAGACGAAAATACTGTCCTGGAGGCCCAACTCCGATACCTCTCCGCCCGTGAGACGTCGAGCCGTAACCTTCTCGGTGTTCACGCCATTCCCCTTTTTTCGTGGCGCCGATAATTCCATCTGAACTCTATCACGGAAAACGAACGGCCAGAGCCTTGCGCACGCTCCCCCAGCCCCATTCTTCCGCCACGAAAATGGGGAAAATCTGGAGGACGCCTTCGTCACGAACAAGGAACAAAAACTGCCGCTTACCCTCCGTCCGGGTCAGGCCGCGAAGTGGCTGGACCCGGACGAGTCCACGATGGGAACGCCGCCCATCCGGGCACTCCTGATGACGATCGCCCAGGTCGGCCGCGCGAGGAGGTTCATCGGCCCGGTACGCCCGCGACGGGGTGAAGGGGTGCACCAGGAATCCGGTGCGCCCGAGCCGGACATTCCCGAGATCAAGCCGAATCCGTCTGATATCCCTCCCCCGCTACTCGAAGATGAATTCTTTGGCAGGAATGAAGCGCGCCAGGAAGGCGCCGAGGTCGCGGCAGCGGCAAACCCGCCATTCCGCCCGGTGGCGGGCGATCGTATCGATCCAGCCATTCTGCGGGTCGCAAACCTGTCGCGTCACCTTTCACTCCTGAGATCCGCCCACACGGTTCTGCAGCCGCCGGTGTACTCGACACCTCTGACCCCGCGGCTCCGGAAGGGTCTTTCCTCACGGGGCGGGCGGACATCACATGCGTCACGGGGCCGAAAGAACTCTCGTCGACGGGGCAACCACTGCCGAATACGTACGCGGCAGTCAGCGTGCCGGCGCAGATACTGACTCGCTCGCCGTTCCCGTTGCGCGGTTACGCCTCTCGGAGCCGAGAGAGCCGTCGGATCGCTCAGGCGGCGCCCCTGTGTTCGGACACGGGGGCGGGGCGCCGGTCGGAAGGCTGCCCACGCGGTGGCCGGCCCCCGGCGAGCAAGGTTCCCTCGATCGCGCGAAACCCTGCCCCGGCGGCCCCCGGCCTGTGGGAACATGCACCCATGACTTGCATCCGAAGGGACCGTGCCGCGTAGATCACCGGCTTCACTTCGACCGCGCGAACGCGGCCGGGGAAGCCCTTGGGTGCGGTATCGCGATGTCCCGGGCCTGTCGGGGGCGGCGAATGCCGCCGTCCGCGTGCTCGAACGGGAGCGCTTGTCTCCGGGCATCGTGTCAGTGGCACTGAGCGTATGGTCCGTGCGTGTCCATGGCACCGAGCGCCGCTGGAGTCGGCCGGAGGCGGAGTTCACCTGCCCCTGCTGCGGTGAGGGTTGGGCACGGGACAAGCTGGCGGAGGCTCTGCTGATGCTTCCGCCCCGCGCTGCCACCGAACTGCGGGCGAAGATCGAGCGCCTGGACGCGGTGTTGCTGGAGCGCACGCACCACGACCCGGCGTCAGAACCGGAGTTGGCGTGGTGGCATCGACGGTGCTGACCGCTTCGACGCGTCCGCCCCGCTGCCCTGAGCGACATCCTCGCGAACCTCCCGGTCCGGCAGACCGGCAGACCGACACCGGCGGACTCTCGCAGAACGTGCCCACTGGACGGCGGGACGACTGGACGACGGGTGGCACACCTGGGCACGTACAGCCCGCGGCGACCGTCCCACGGCCCGTCGCGGGCGCCACGGCCCGTTGCGGGCGCCACCGCCCGAGAGGCGCGCTCCGGCTCCGTCCCCACTCGGCGATCCGCTCCTGAGGCCCCGTCGCAACCCTCCCGACCGCCCCCGCCGTCGCGCCGGTAGTCTCGTCTGGCGGCTGTCACGGGTGGGGGGATTCGCATATGGAACGAGTGCACACGGAACGCTCGCGCCCGGACGGGGTGCGACGGATCGGCCCGTACCACCTCATCACCCGCATCGATGCGAGCGGTCCCGGCCAACCCCCGGTGCCTGAGCGCCGGTTCGTCGGACGCAGCGCGGACGGTGATCGCACGGTACTCATCAGCGCACCGCTCGACGGCGCCGATCCGGAGCGCTTCCTCGTCGAGGCCGACGCGGGCCGCCGGCTCATGGGCCCGTGGGTGCTGCCCGTCGCCGAGTTGGCCTCCCCGTCCGAGGCTCCCTGGTACGCCTCTCCGTACCTTCCCCTGCTCCCGCTCCCGGTGGCTCTCGCCGTACACGGCGGCCCGCTGCCCGAGCGGACGGTCCGCGCCCTGGGCGCGGCCCTGGCCGAGACCCTTGCCGGCGCGCACGCCGTCGGCATCGTGCACGCCGGCCTGTCCCCCGCCTCGGTGCTCCTCGCCTGGAACGGACCGCGTCTGAGCTGCTTCGGCGCGGTCCGCACGGCTGCCCCGGACGGTGAGCAGCGCACCGGCCTGCCCGGGCTGGAGCCGGGCAGCCTGCCCCCCGAGCAGGCGTCGGGCGGGCGGCCCAGGCCCCCCGGCGACGTCTACGGGCTGGGCGCGGTCCTGGCATACGCGGCGACCGGTCACACCGTCCCCGACGCCACGGAACTCCCCGCCTCACTGCGGTCGTCGGTCGCGCGTTGCCTGACGCGCGACGCCGCCGCCCGGCCGACCGCGTCCGAACTGGTGGGCGCGTTGGCCCAAGTGGCGTCCACCCCCACGGCAACGGTCCTGGACTCGGCCGGTGTGCTGCTCGGCCCTGGCTGGCTGCCGAGCCGGGTGGTCGCGGCCGTCGCGCGCCAGTCCGCGGAGGTCCTCGCCGCGGAAGTCCGTACTCCGCTCCCACCGACGGCCAGGATCTGACGCGATGCTCTCCCCTCTGACCCATGACGATCCGGCCGGCCCGACCGGCTTCCGGCTGCTCGCACGGCTGGGCCACGGCGGCATGGGAACCGTCTACCTGGCCCGTTCGGCGGGTGGGCGCACCGTCGCCCTGAAGACCATGCACCCGTCCATCGCGAACGACCCGGCGGCACGCACCCGCTTCCGCCTGGAGACGGACGCGGCACGCATCATCGGCGGCCACCACGGCGCCGTCGTCGTCGACGCCGACCCCCTTGCGCCCTCCCCCTGGCTGGCCACCGAATACGTCCTCGGTCCGCCCCTCGACGACGCCGTCGAACTCTGCGGCCCCCTGCCCCAGGAGTCCGTCCGCGCCCTGGGCGCCGCACTCGCCGGGGCCCTCGCGCAACTCCACACCTCCGATGTCGTCCACCGCGACCTGAAGCCCTCGAACGTGATGGTCACCGCCTACGGCCCGAAGATCATCGACTTCGGCATCGCCCGCGCGTCCGGTGACGACCGCCTCACCCGTGCCGGGTCGGCCGCCGGTACCCCCGCCTTCATGTCCCCCGAGCAGGCCGTCGGACAGGAACACACGTCCGCGGGCGACGTGTTCGCCCTCGCGGGGGTCCTGCTCTACGCCGCCACCGGCCACGGGCCGTTCGGCACCGGGCAGCCCGCGGACCTGCTCTACCGGGTGCGCTACGCCGACCCGGACCTCACGGGCCTTCCCCAGGGTTTGGCCGCGGTCCTCGGCCCCTGTCTGTCCAAGGATCCGGCCGGACGGCCCACCACTCACGATCTCGTCACACAACTCCACGACGGCCAGGGCCACTTCGCCGACCACCTGCCCGACGCTCTCCTGGCCGACATAGCCAGGCGGGCTTCGGAGGTCTGGCAGTACCGGCCTGAGCGGCTTCCCGCTCCCGTCGATCACTCAGCCGCCGAGACCGTCCTGGCCACCACCCCGCCCGGGTTGAGCCGCCGCAAGCTCCTCAGCATCAGCGGCGGCTCCCTGCTGGCCACGACGGCGATCGGCGCAGGCGTGTGGGCGGCGACGCGGGACCGGGGCCCGGACGCACCGACGTCCGCCGGCTCGGGCGGCGCACCCGCACCTCTGTGGCGGAGGAACATCGTGACGGCGGCAGCCGACAGGCTGGGGCGTCCGATGGTGGTCGGCGACAAGTTGATCGTCACCACCGACGACGGGGTGAGCGCCGTCGAGACGTCGAGCGGACGCAACCTGTGGTCCGGCAACCAGGTGCTCAGTTCCTGGGACGTCGCCACGGACGGATCCAGGGTCTTCGCGGTGGACTACTCCCTGGACCCCGGGGAAGGGCTGCGCATCGCGCAGATCGACATCGAGGACGGCGCCCTGATGGATCCGGTCGTCACCGACAAGGCGTACAACGGGAAACTGGTGGGCAACCAGCTGCTCGCCGTCGTCGGTGACGTCGCGTGGCTGCTCACGGCACGGGTGCGCAAGGAGGACACCGCAGAGTCGAGCGGCGTCGGGCCCGAGCGGGGCTGGATCATCGCCTCCTTCTCGCTCTCGACCGGCAAGCGGCGCACCGAACTGGTCCTGGACGCGGCCTTCCCCGAGGAGTTCCCCTGGGTGACCGGTGTGCGAACGGCCGGCTCGAGCCTGGTCCTCTTCTTCCGTACGGAATCCGGCGGGGTCGACGCGCTCGTCTGCGACACGCGCACAGGGACCGTCGTCTGGCGGGCGCCCCTCGGTCTGGACGCCGTGGATGCCGCCCGCAGTCCCGTCGCCGCGGACGCCAAGCACCTCTACACCGCCTCGGACGCGGTGCGGGCATGGCGCATGACCGACGGCAAGGAGGCGTGGAGCTACCAGGGGGCGAAGCAGACCGCGTACGGTCCCCCGGCGGTGAAGGACGGAGTCGTCTACGCGGTGGAAGCGGACGGAGACCGGACTCTCGTGGCCATCGGCGCGGACACCGGCGAGCTCCTGTGGCGGGAGAAGAGCCCCGTCGCGTCCGGGCACGAGCTGAAGGTGGCGCCCACTGTCGGCGACACGCACGTCTACAAGCACTCCAGGGCGGGGCTGCGCGCGATCGATCTCCGGACCCGTGAGACCGCCTGGCTGCACCCCGAAAGTCTCGACAAGTTCAGCGCCGTGATCACCGGCGGGCTGCTCGTCGGCATCGGCGAAGGACCCACGGTGGCCCTTCCGCTGGAGCCGTCGGACCATGCCTCCTCCTAGGCTCCACCCATCACCACGAAGGGCTCGGCTCACACCATGCAACCTCTCGGTTTCGGCGACCCGATCCGGCTGGGGCCGTACCGCATCGCCGGAGTACTCGGCGAGGGCGGCATGGGCAAGGTGTACGTGGGTCACGACAGCTCAGGCCGCCTCGCCGCCGTCAAGGTGCTGCGTCCCGAACTCGCGCACGACCGCGACCTCGCCCGGCGGTTCCTGCGCGAGGCACAGACCGCACAGGCGGTGACCAGCAGCGGCGTGGCACGCGTCGTGGGCTCGCAGACCGAGGGCGGACGGCCCTGGATCGCCACCGAGTACCTGTCGGGGCCGACCCTGGAGCAGGCGATCACGGAGCACGGGCCGCTGGACGACGCCGGCGTACGCGCGCTGGCAGGGGCCCTGGCATCGACCCTGCGGGAGATCCACGCGGTGGGGCTGGTCCACCGCGACCTCAAGCCGGCGAACATCGTGCTCACTTCGTCCGGTCCCCGCATCATCGACTTCGGCATCGCACGCCCCGAGCACGGCCTCACCCTGACCACCACGGGCCAGGCACCCGCCACCCCCGGATACGGGGCACCGGAGCAGATTCTGGGGCAGCGCGTCGGCCCGTCGGCCGACGTGTTCTCCCTCGGTGCGGTCCTGGTGTACGCGGCAAGCGGCAGGCAGGCGTACGGAGGTACGCACGTCGCGGCCGTGCAGTACGAGGTGGTGCACGGAAGCCCCGCCCTCCAGGACGTGCCGCAGGCGCTCCGCCCCCTCATCGCACCCTGCCTGGCCAAGGAGGCCGCACACCGTCCCCACCCCTCCGCGGTCATCCAGGCGTTCGCAGCCCCTCGTGGCGCGAACCGGTTGTGGAGGAGCGGAGTTGTCGGCAGGCAGATCAAGGAGTACGAAACGCGGGCACAGCGGTTCACCACGCTGCCGAACACCGTGGTTCCGGAGGCGAGGCCGTCACGGCGGCGCCTCCTCGCCTCGTTCGCCGCAGGCGGAGCGGTACTGGCAGTGGGTGGAGGCGCGACGGCCTGGTGGCTGAACAGGGGGCCCGGTCTGCCCGAAGCCGCGGACGCCGCGCCGGCGAAGCTGCTGACTCCCGACGAGTACGAGCGCGGGGCACCGCCGACGCCGCTGTGGGGGCCGCTGAAGGCCGCCGCTCCGAGCGCGTCCGTGCTGTTGCCCGTGCGGGACGTCGTCATGGTCGCCGGACTGTCGGGAGGACTCACGGCGCACCGGGTGACCGACGGCCGGCAGAAGTGGAAGCTTCCGCAGGTGTCCCCGTCCGCGGGCTTCCTGCGGCTGACGGCCGGGGAGTTCGTCGCGGCCGACGCCGACGGCAACGTCCTCGCCTTCGACGCGTCCACCGGTGAGCAGAAGTGGAGCGTCCCGGCGAGCGCGCGACGGCTGCTGGCCACAGCACCCGACGCGGAGCTCGTGTACGTCCTGACGAAGGACGACGAGGTGGCTGCCGTCGGCACCGAGGACCGCGAGGTCCGCTGGACCGCGGGCGCCCCCGCGGGCGTCGTCGTCGACCCGGCGTCCGTGGCCGCCGCCGCGCCCGGCCGGCTGGTCGTCTGCACGGCGGACGGGTCCTACTTCGCCCTCGACTCGGCGAACGGCGAGGCGGCCTGGCAGCTGGGCGGCCATGCCGGGACGGCGCTGACCCCCGCCGTCGAGGGCCGATTCGTCTACGTCGGCGGGAAGTCACTCCTGGCGCTCGACCTGGAGACCGGGGACGAGGTCTGGTCGGCGTCTTCGCAGTCGTTGAACCCCGATCAGGACGGGTGGGGCTCTCCCGTGACGACCGACGACCACATCGCCGCCATCGACGACGGCCGCCTCTACAGGGTCGACAAGGCGTCCGGTACGGACAGCGGACTCATCTCGTGGCCGGACGGCACAGTCCCGTCCCGCACACCACCGGTCGTCCAGGGACACACCCTCTGGATCGTCGAGGGGGGCACCTCGTCAGGCGTGTCGGCCTTCGGGAACAACCCCGGCAGCGAATCGGACGGCGACCTCATGTGGACGTACGAACCCGACTCGGAAGGGCCCTGGCACGCGGCAGGCGCGGGCAATCGGGTGTTCCTGCTCAACAGGGGGTCGCTCGTCGCCCTGCCGGTGTTCTGAGCGTACGGTCACCGCCCGGACCTCCGGCCCGTCACCGTACGGGGGTGCCGGGGACGAGCCGACCCGCAGCCAGGTGCCGAACGGACGTGGCCGAGATGCCGACGTCCGCTGCGGGCAGTGTGGTTGCCGCCCGTGCGGCAGCTCCGCCCTCGGTCGGTGAGCTGCCCGCCGTGACCCCCTCCGGTCACCGTGGGCCGAATGCCCCGGGGGCCTCGCCGGTGGCCACCGGGCGGTCGGATGGCAGGCCCCATTCGCTCCACGAACCGTCGTACACGGCGAGGTCGCGATAGCCGGCCAAGGCGGCCCCCAGCGCGAGGACGCAGGCGGTGACCCCGGAGCCGCAGCTGAAGTACAGCCGCTCGCGGCCCCCCACCACCGCCTCGAACACCGTGCGCAGCTCGTGAGCCGGCCGCATCACACCGCCGTCCCGCTGGAGCCTTCCGAAGGGGAGGCTGACGGAACCCGGCATGTGACCACCTCGCAGACCTGGGCGCGGCTCGGGCGCCGTACCGGCGTAACGCTCCGCGGTGCGGGCGTCGAGGACGGCGGCGGCCGGGTCGGCGAGGGCGGCGGTGACAGCGCCGGCGTCCACGACCAGACCTCGCCGGGGCCGGGCGGTGAAGGTGCCGCGTGGCCCGTCGTACGCGGCGGGCGACGGCTCGACCGGACGGCCCGCCGCGATCCAGGCGGGCAGACCGCCGTCGAGGACGGCGACCCTGTCGAAGCCCATGGCGCGCAGCATCCACCAGGCACGGGCGCTGGAGTAGACGCCCTGCGCGTCGTAGACGACGACCGTGTCGGTGTCGTGCACGCCGAGCGCCCGCAGCGCCTCGGTGAACTCCTCGGTACCGGGCATGGTGTGCGGCACGGCGGAGGCGTGGTCGGACAGCTCTCCGTCGAGGTCGAAGGGACGGGCCCCGGGGATGCGCACGGCCGCACCCCGGTGGGCGCCGACGGAGGCGTCGAGGAGGACCACGCCCTCCCCGAGCCCGGCCTGCGGGCCGGCCCCGACGAGGGGGCCGTACGGCCCGGCGTCATTGGTGTCGGCGTGTGTCGTCGTGCTCATGCGCACCTCCGGAGGAATCGGCGGGCCGCCACCGGCTGCTGTCGGAGAACCGGCCCGCCGCACTTTCGAGTTCGGCTGCGACATCCTCCTCCGTGGCCCCGTCTGCCGCGGAGCCCGCCCAGGCGCGGCCCCGACCCGGCGTCGGATCCTGCGGGCCGTCGGCCGACCGGTCGGGGAGATCTTGGCCACATCGGGTCCGGCGTCGGGATGCCGGAGCCGGGTGCGCATGTTGGCGAGGGATGGATCTGCCCCCACGCGACGAACAGGACACGCAGTGACAGACGAGAACGCCCGCCGTGCGACAGACGCTCTCTCGCGCCCCTTCTCGGTCCGCGGACTGACCTCCCGGAACCGGATCGCCATGGCGCCCATGACCCGGCAGTTCTCTCCGAACGGCGTCCCGGGCCAGGACGTCGCGGACTACTACGCCCGCCGCGCCGCCGGCGGCGTGGGACTGATCATCACCGAGGGCACCTACGTCGACCACGCCTCCGCGGGCACCAGCGACCGGGTCCCGCTCTTCCACGGCGAGGACGCGCTCGCGGGCTGGGCGGGAGTCGTGGACTCCGTGCACCGGGAGGGCGGGGCGATCGTTCCGCAGCTGTGGCACGTCGGTGTCACGCGCGCCGAGGGCGCACCGCCCGTGGCCGACGCCGAGCCGGTCGGCCCGTCGGGCGTGTCCCTGTCCGGCGAGCCCAAGGGCCGCGCGATGACGCAGAAGGACCTCGACGACGTCATAGCCGCGTTCGCGGACGCGGCGGCCGCCGCGGAGCGCCTCGGCTTCGACGGGGTGGAACTGCACGGGGCACACGGCTACTTGATCGACCAGTTCCTCTGGTCGGGCAGTAACCGCCGCACCGACGCGTACGGCGGCGGCATCGTCGCCCGCACCCGTTTCGCGGCGGAGATCGTGGCGGCGTGCCGCGCGGCCGTCTCCGACTCCTTCCCCCTCTTCTTCCGCATGTCCCAGTGGAAGATGGACGCCTACGAGGCGAAGCTGGCCGGGACGCCCGAGGAACTCGACACCCTCCTCACGCCGCTGGCCGAGGCCGGTGTCGACGTGTTCCACGCCTCCACCCGCCGCTACTGGCTGCCGGAGTTCGACGACTCCGACCTGAACCTCGCCGGGTGGGTGAAGAAGATCAGCGGCAGGCCGACGGTCACCGTCGGCTCGGTCGGTCTGGACGGCGACTTCTTCGGCGCCTTCCAGGGCAACAGCTCCTCGGTCACCGGCATCGACCAGTTGCTGAACCGGATGGAGCGTGACGAGTTCGACATGGTCGCCGTCGGCCGTGCGCTGATCGCCGACCCCGAGTGGGCGGCGAAGACCCTGCGCGGGCGCACGGAGGACATCACGCCGTTCGGGGCGGAGATGCTGAAGACCCTGCGCTGACCGGGCGCGGGGCCGGGGGCACGGCGGGTGAGCATCCTGGCGTGCCCCCTCGGCGTCCTCCGGCGCGGCGACCGGTCCGGAGAAATCAGGCGCCCCCGTGCCGGGTCCGGGGTAGGGTTTTCAGGTCCTGTCGTCTCCGATAGAGGTGGACGTTGCGCATCTGAGGTCCGCGATCATCGCGCGGTACGGCCCCTGCCGTAGCCCGTCACGCCCTGTCGGCTCTCCTGCCGCCGCGTGACCCACCGCGTGGATGCGACCTCGGTGCATGAACCGTCCCCCGTCGTCCGGAGGACCGCACCCCTCTCCTCTCCCGGCCGGTCGCCGCGTGGTGCTCGCACACGAAGCCCCTGTTCACACGCTTGCGACTGCGAGGACCACATGACCCATCCCACCACCCCCGCCGCGTCCCTCAGCTGCTCCGCCCTGTCCTTCCGGTGGCCGGACGGCACCGAGGTCTTCGACGGGCTGTCCCTCAGCATCGGCCGGGGCCGCACCGGGCTCGTCGGGACCAACGGATCGGGCAAGTCCACCCTGCTGCGGCTGCTGGCCGGCGTGCTGAAGCCGTCCGCGGGCTCGGTGGCCGTCGGCGGACACCTCGCCCACCTCCCGCAGAACATCACCCTCGACACGGACCGCCGCGTCGAGGACGCCCTCGGCATCACCGAGCGGCGTACGGCGCTGCGCGCGATCGAGGCCGGCGACGTCGCCGATGAGCACTTCGAGACGGTCGGCGACGACTGGGACGTCGAGGAACGGGCCCTGGCGACCCTGGGGTCGCTCGGCCTCGGCGACATCGGCCTCGACCGCACCGTGGGTCAGCTGTCCGGCGGCGAGACGGTGCTGCTGCGGCTGGCGGCACTGCTGCTGGAGCGCCCCGACGTCCTGCTCCTCGACGAGCCGACCAACAACCTCGACGTGTTCGCGCGCCGCCGGCTGTACGAAGCCGTCGAGTCCTGGCGCTCCGGCGTGCTCGTCGTCGTCAGCCACGACCGTGACCTGCTGGAACGGGTGGACCGCATCGCCGATCTGCGCGCCGGTTCGGTGAGCTGGTACGGCGGCGGCTGGTCGGCCTACGAGGAGGCCCTGGCCACCCAGCAGGAAGCGGCCGGACGCATGGTGCGGGCCGCCGAGTCCGACGTACGCCGTCAGAAGCGCGAGCTGGAGGAGGCGCGTACCAAGGTCGCCCGCCGCCAGCGGCACAACAAGAAGATGGACGCCGAGCGGCGTGCGCCGAGGATCGTCGCCGGGGCGCACAAGAGGTCCTCCCAGGAGGCGGCGGGCAAGCTCCGCGGGCTGCACGAGGACCGGCTCCAGGACGCGCGGGAGCGGCTGGACACCGCGTCGGAGGCGGTCAGGGACGACGCCGAGATCCGGGTGCGGCTCCCGCACACCGCCGTTCCGGCGGGCCGTACGGTGCTGAGCGTGCAGGGGCTCACCCCCCGCTTCGGCAGGCTGCGGGAGGGCTCGCTCCACGTCCAGGGGCCGGAACGCGTCGCACTCGTCGGCCGCAACGGGGCGGGCAAGACGACACTGCTGCGCACCCTCACCGGGGAGCTCGCGCCTGCGTGCGGCGAGGCCCGGACCCATGTGCCGCTGCGCTTCCTGCCGCAGCGCCTCGACGTGCTGGACGACGGGCTGAGCGTCGCCGCGAACGTGGCCCGGACGGCGCCCGGGACCACCGACAACGAGATCCGGGCGCAGCTGGCCCGCTTCCTGTTCAAGGGAGCGCGCGCCGAGCAGCCGGCCGGCACGCTGTCGGGTGGTGAACGCTTCCGCGCCGCCCTCGCCGCGACGATGCTCGCCACACCGGCACCGCAGCTGCTGATGCTGGACGAGCCGACCAACAACCTGGACCTGGCCAGTGTGCGGCAGCTGACGAGCGCGCTCGGGGCCTACGAGGGCGCGCTGCTGATCGCCGGGCACGATCTGGCGTTCCTCGAGTCGGTCGGCATCACCCGCTGGCTGCTCGTGGGGGAGGAACTGACGGAGCTGGGAGCCGAGGAGGTGCGCGAGCTGCTGGGCGCACCCGACGCGATCGTGTAGCCGGTGGTGTACTGGAAGGGTGCGGGTCGACGCCAGGACCCGCCCCGGACACCACCGGCCACCGATCCGGATCACGCCATGCACCGTCCCCATGTCCTCCGAGACGTTCCCCGGGCCCTCGCGGGCGTCGCCGTCGTCCTGCTCGCGGCCGGCGGCCCGGCCGTGGCGGCGGCCACCGGGCCTCCCCCGGTCGCCGCGGCGGCGGTGGCGGCACCCGCGGGCCGGTCCACCGGACCGCCGTCCGACCGGACCGCCCCCCGTACGGAGACCGCGGAGCTCACCATCCCGTCGATCGGAGTGACGGACCTGCGCGTCGTTCCGTACGAGGGGACGACGGACGACGGGCCGGGGACCCGCATCCAGGACCGCGGGGTGGCCGCAAGCCCGTACGGCGAACACGGCGGCGTCGGGCCGGGTGAGATCGGGAACTACCTCGTGACGGCCCACCGGCTCTCCGCCGGCGGCCCGCTCCGTGAGCTGCCCGCGCTGGAGAAGGGCGACGCGGTCCTCGTCACGGAGGGCGGCACGGTCTACGAGTACCGGATCACCGAGAACCGGCAGACATCCTTCCGGTCCGAGCGCTCGCTCGCCGAACAGCGTGCCGAGGTGCCGGGCGAACCCGGTGAGGAGCCGACCCGCGCGATGATCACCCTCTCCTCCTGCGCGACTCCCGAGGACGACGCTGCCGGGAACCTCTGGCGCGACGCCCACCACAATCCTGAGCACCGCATCGACAGGGTCGGCGTGCTCGTGTCCTCCCGGCCCGCCTGAACCACCCCGCCTGCCCCGGGCCCGCTGAACCGGCCCGCACGGACCGGCCGCACCGACCGGCCGTGGCGGCGGGGCCGTTCACGAACCTCCGGGCATGTCGGTCGGCAGCTCCAGCCACCGCGCCGTACCCGGGTCGACGACGTACGCGCTGCCGTCCAGCCTGACCCTTACGCCCGGGCGCTCCGAGTCCGGCACGGCGATCCGCAGACGCTCGGCCCGCAGGCGCAGGTCGACGTCCCAGTGCCGGCGGAACCGCAGCCGCATCCGGAACTTCGAGAGCTGGGGCAGCGTGGCCGGCGCGAGCCACAGGGCGTCGCCACGTGTCTCCAGGCCGGTCATCCCGCGCTGTACGAAGTCGAGGGTGCCCGCCATGGCCCCGAGGTGGATCCCTTCCTCGGTCGTACCGCCCTGGATGTCCGCCACGTCGCCGATCAGCGCCTCCTCGCAGTACGCCCATGCGTCGTCGCGGTGCACCCGGGCCAGCACCCAGGCGTGGACGAGGGAGCTGAGCGTGGAGCCGTGGCTCGTGCGCCCCACGTAGTAGTCGACGGTGGTCCGCCAGGTCTCGTCGTCGAGTTCGTGACCCAACCGCCGGAACAGGGCGGCGAGTTCCTTGGGCGAGAAGAGGTAGCCGAGCATCAGCACGTCGGCCTGCTTCGACGCCTGGTAACGGTTGACGGTGTCGCCCTCCGCCTCCAGGATCCGGTCGAGGCGCCGGATGTCCCCGTACCGCCCCCGGTACCCCTCCCAGTCCAGCTCCGCCAGATCCCCGTACCGGTCGAACTGGCTGATGACACCGCGGTGGTGGGGCACGTGCAGCCGTCGGGAGACGTCGTCCCAGCGGTCCAGTTCCGCCGGGTCCAGCCGGATCAGTTCGAGGAGCTGGCGGCGGCGGCTCGGGGGCAGGTCGCGACAGAGCTCACCGGCCCGTGCGAGCACCCAGGCCGCCGTCACGTTCGTGTACGTGTTGTCGTCCAGCCCCGCCGCGTCGGAGTCCGGATAGGCGTCGTGGTACTCGTCGGGCCCGACAACACCCCGGATGCGGTAGCGGCCGACGGTCTCGTCCCACTCGGCGCTGTCCGCCCAGAAGCGGGCGATCTGCATCAGCATCTCGGCGCCCTTGGAGTAGAGGTACTCCGTGTCGCCGGTCGCCTGGCAGTACTGCCACACGTTGTACGCCACCGCCGTCCCGACATGGTGCTGCAGCCGTGACCGGTCGGGCAGCCAATGCCCTGAGCGGGGGTTGAGATGCACCTCCTGGGTCTCCTCGCGCCCCTCGTCGGCGCTCTGCCACGGATACATCGCCCCGGCCCTGCCCGCCGCGCGCGCGGCGGCGCAGGCAGCGGGCAGCCGCCGGTGGCGGTAGTCGAGCAACCCCCTGGAGATCTCGGGAAGATGCAGGTTCAGGAAGGGCAGGACGAACAGCTCGTCCCAGAAGACGTGCCCCCGGTACGCCTCCCCGTGCAGCCCCCTGGCGGGCACGCCGACGTCGAGTTCCGCGGTGTGCGGGGAAAGGGTCTGGAGCACGTGGAAGAGGTGCAGCCGCAGGATGCGTCCGGGCTCGCCCGGCACCTCGAGCTTGACCTGCTGCCACAGATCCGCCCAGGCCCGGCGGTGCGAGGCCAGCAGCCGGGCGTACGGCGGAGCGCCTTCGACCGCGGACACGGCGGCCCGCAGCGGACTGCCGATCGCCGGGTCCCGGGAGGTGAAGAGGGCGACCGTCTTGTCGACGACCGCGTCGGAGTCCGGGGACAGCGGGAGCAGCAGCGTCTGGTGGACCGCGCGCGGCTCCTGCCGGGCTTCGGCCCGGTGCTCGCCGTTGCGTTCCGGACCGCAGGAGGCGACGGTGCGGGCGGCCAGCGCGACACCGATGTCCGACTCCACGGTGCGGCAGCGCAGCCACACCGCCTGCTCCGGCTCCGCGCCGGTCTCCCACCCGGCGAGGTGGCGGTTGGCGAGCTCCCGGTAGCGCGCGACTCCCGCGTTGCGCACGTCGCCGTCGATCCCCGACTCCACCTCCAGCTCCCCCGACCAGCCCTCGGCGGTGAACACGGTGTGCAGCGCGGCGAGATGAGGATCGCCCATGTGCACCAGGCGCTCCTGCCCGACCGTCAGCCGCCGGCCCTTGCGGTCCTCGTACACCGAGTGCCGGGACAGCGTCCCGGCACGCAGGTCGAGCGACTGCCGGTGGTCCACGAGGTGGTCGTGGTCGGGGGTGAGCCACGGGCCGGGGCGGGCGCCGGCGGGATGGATGCGGAAGCGCAGCGGCAGCCAGTCGGGAAGGTTGACCATGTCCTCGTTCTCGACCCGGCGGCCCTGGACGGAGGAGGTCAGCCGGTTGTAGCAGCCGGCCACATACGTACCCGGGTAGTGCGCCTCGCCCGCGGGTGTCTCGGGCGCGGCGCCCCGGGTGGCGAAGTAGCCGTTGCCCAGGGTGCACAGTGCTTCACGCAGCCGCTCCTTCTCCGGGTCGTATCCCTCGTACGCCCAGATCCAGCCGCGCGCCATCAGTCCTCCCCGTTGATGAGCAGGTCCCCCGGGTCGGCCACCACGAGGTCGGCACCGTGACGGCGCAGATCTGCGGCGCCCTCGGGGCTGTCCGACCGGTCCACGCCGACGACCAGCCCGAACCCACCCCGCCGGCCGGCCTCCACCCCTGCCAGCGCGTCCTCCACGACGGCGGTGTCCCCGGGCGGGACCCCCAGGCGCCGGGCCGTCTCGGTGAACAGTGCCGGGTCCGGTTTGCCCGGCAGGTCCAGGCGGCGTGCCTCGTTCCCGTCGACGACCGCCGTGAACAGGTCGAGGAGACCCGCCGCGGCCAGCAGCTCGGTCGCGTGCCGGGAGGCCGACGCCGCGGCGAACGGCACACGGGCGTCGTGCAGCACGTGCAGGAGGCGGACCGTCCCGGGCCAGACCGCGATCGGTCGGGTGCGCAGGCTCCGGGTGAACGCCTCGTCCTTGCGCGCGGCGACGGCCCACACCGTCCCCGTGCCCGGGGAGTCGTCGGGGCTGCCTTCGGGAAGGTCGAGCCCCCTGGACGCGAGGAAGGCGGCGGCGCCGTCCATGCGCGACCGGCCGTCGACGTAGCGCCGGTAGTCCTCCGTCCCGTCGAAGGGCCGCTGCCCTTCATGGGTGTCCAGACAGGCATCGAACGCGACCTTCCAGGCCGAGGCGTGCGCGGGGGCGGAGTCGGTGATCACGCCGTCCGTGTCGAAGACCACGGCGTGTACGGAGAGCAGGACTGAGGCCGGTGACGGTGCGCGTGCCATGACCGGGTGGTCCCTTCGTCGAGGCGTCCCCCGTTCCATGGCACCAGGTTCCCGTCCGGACCGCTCCTTGTGGCCACCGGGGCGGATCCGCCGCTCCGACGGCAGGCTCTCGCGGCGACCACGGTAAAAAGTCGCAAAGGTGTCTCTACGTCCCCTTCGGAGCTACCGTAAAACCATGGCCAGAACCAAGCTTCAGAGCGACAGACAGGCGGAGTACGTGTGTCCGGCCTGCAAGCAGCCCGTCGCGACCACGCTGGCGCGGCACAAGACCCTCGGCATCTACGTCCCGCACTGGGGACCCGGACCGTGTCACAACCCTGAGTGCCACAGCTACGAGGCGGAGTCCGGCGCATCGTCCGGCGCCGCCCGGGACCTGGGCTCCGTCGGCCGGTGAGGGACGTTCGCGGTCGGATCTGATCCGAACGGCGGGGCCGGCCTCGTCCGGGGGACACGTGTCCCTCGCGGTGGGTGCCACGGCTCAGGCGTCCAGGCGGATGCGCTGACCGGGGAAGACGAGGTGCGGTCCCTGGTCGAGGACCTCACGGTTCAGTTCGTACAGCGCGTGCCAGCCGCCGGCCACGTCCGCTCGCTCCGCGATCACCGAGAGGCAGTCGCCCTTCTCGACGACGTATGTCTCCGCGTCGGCCAGGTCCTCGGAGTGCTGGGCGACGCCGCTGTCGGACGTGCTGTCGTACCCGCTGCCGTTCCCGTCGGCGCTCGCGCTGCCCGTTTCGTCACCGGACGACGCGCTGCCGGACGCGGCACTGCCGGACGACGCGCTGCCGGAGGTGCCGGACGACTCCCGCTGCGGGGCCGGCTGTGCGGTGTCGTTCCGGTCGCCGTTGCCGGACGGGGCGGACGACGAGGAGGACGAGCCCGACGCACCGAGGCGACCGCAGGTGGGCCAGGCACCCATTCCCTGGGAGCGGGCGACGCGTTCACCGACCGCGATCTGCTCGGACCGGGTGGCGAGGTCGGCACGGGGTGCGTACTGCCCGCCGCCGTACGCCCGCCAGGTGGAGGGGGCGAACTGCAGTCCGCCGTGGTAGCCGTTGCCGGTGTTGATGTTCCAGCGGCCGCTGCTCTCGCACTCGGCGATGCGGTCCCAGTCCGTACCGGCCGTGACGGTCGGCGCGGTGACGGTCGGCGCGATGGCGGCCCGGACCGGGACGGCCGGGGCCGGCGCCGCCTGGGCGGGGGCCTGGGCCGGGGAGTCCGCGGCGCTGCGGCCGGAGAGGCCCAGCACGCTCAGGAGAACGAGCAGAAGTGCGAGCACCGATTCGACGGGCCGCTTGGCGAGGGGTGATGCCGGCATGACGGTATTCCTCCGCTGTGCTCCGGATGGTGTGCAAGGGCACGAACAGATAAGCCGCCGATATGCTTTTCCTTGGGCTTTGACGCGTTCAACGCCCGCACATTCACTCGGGTGGGGGGCATCTCATGGCACTGTTCGGTAACGCGCACACCGTCGATCCGGCTGCCGCGCAGCGTGACTACGCGCGGCTTCTCGGGCAGGGAGAGCAGGTGCACGCCGCGTATCTGCTGATCCGCGACACGATCCTCTTCACCGACCGCAGGCTCGTCCTCATCGACAAGCAGGGAATCACCGGCAAGAAGGTGGAGTACCACTCCGTCCCGTACCGGAGCATCACGCACTTCGCGGTGGAGACGGCGGGCACCTTCGACCTTGACGCCGAGCTCAAGATCTGGCTCTCGGGCTCCGCCACCCCGATCCAGAAGACGTTCACCAAGGGCGTCGACATCTACGAGGTGCAGGCCGTCCTCACCCAGTACGTCGCGCGCTGAGGGCCGCTACCGCTTCACGTCCCGCAGTCCGGCCATCTCGGCCCGGACGGCGGGCAGTGCCGCGTAGAGCGCTTCGCCGGGGCAGTACGTCTGGAAGGTGTCGCGGTGACCGGCCACGGCGTGGAGGTGGACGACCTCGCCGCGCTCGTACACGCTGTCGTCGTTCGTCGAGACCATCCGCACGAACCCCTGTGGGTCGACGGCGCGGTCCAGTTTCCACGCGCCCACCTTCGCGATCCCCTCGATGAGCGCCTTGGGCACCGGCACGCCGGGGCCGAAGGTGCCGAGGGCCGCGATGCCGACGCTGTGCGCGTTGAACCCGGTGGTGTGGGCCCCTCGCACGGAGCGCCCGACGCCGCCCGCCCGTCCCTCGTATATCGTCCCGCAGCGGTCGACGACGAAGTTGTAGCCGATGTCGTCCCAGCCCTCGCCCCGGACGTGCATCTCCTCCATGGCCCGGAGCATCTTGGGGGCGTCGGCGCAGTCGTACCGGTTGGTGTGCCCGGTGTGATGGACGAAGACGGCCTTCACCGTCCCCGTGTACACCGCGTCCTCCTTCACCATGCTCTCGTCCGCGTGCCACTGCGCCCGGCTGACGATCGCGGGCCGCGGGGCCCCGGCCGGAGCGGCCTGCTTCGCGGTGGCGTTCTCGGGTGCGCCCAGCCGCACCGGCGCGTCCCTGAAGACCAGGAAGGCCAGCGGCACGACCATGGCGCACACGGCGGTTCGGCGAAGCCACATAGGGCCACCATGCGCGCTGACCAGCCACGTCGCAGGAACCCGCGTCCGATCGGGTGACATGCGGCACCGCGTCGCACATCACCCTCCGAGCGGTCAGGAAGCGGCGACCGCCTGCTGCTCCATGATCCGTGCCGCGCGGTGCGGGGACGTGTCGAGCCGGGCCAGCACGCCGGGGACCGCGTTGTTGGGGAGGATGAGCTCGAAGAGCGCCGATATCTCGGCGACCAGGTCCGGCGGCTCGGCCATGGACTCGGTCACCAGCTGAACCCCGGTCCACGCCCCGACGACCAGCCGGGACGTGGCCTCCGGATCGACGTGCGGAAGGAGCTCACCGCGCTCCTTGGCCTCGGTCAGCATCTCCGTCCCGATGGCGATCCAGTCCGGCCAGCGGGTACCGAAGAGGCTGCGCGCCCGTGGGTCGACGGACAGCCGGATCGAGGCGCTGAGAAGGGGCTCCCGGGGCAGCCGGTAGGCGAGCAGGAGCGCCATGTCCACCCACTCCTGCAGCTTGAAGGTCTGCGGAGTGACCCCGTCCGAGGTCACCGCCTCCTGGAGGACACCGCGGGCCAGCTCTTCCTTCGAGGTGAAGTGGAAGTACAGCGCACCCCGTGTGAGACCGGCCCGGTCGAGGATCGCGGCGATGGTGGCCGCGTCGTAGCCGTGCTCGTCGAAGACCTCGGCGGCGGCTTGCAGAAAGATCCGGCGCGTGCGGATCGCCCGTTGCTGTCGTGCCAACTCGCGCTCCCCTTTGAACGTGCATAACGCTACTTCAAAAAGTACCGGTGAGCCGGTATCATATCAGCGCCGTAACACCTATTTTGCGCCATGTCCGGGAGGGCCGTGCCCGACATACCCGCTGTTCCGTACCCCCCGCTCTCCGCGGCCGAGGGACGGAACGGCATCCGCAAGGAGTACGTCCACCTGGGACGTTCCGACATGGTTCTCCTCACGTCCTGGCAGCGCGAGGAAGATGGCGAGTTCTCGCTCTCCGCGAGGTGGCCGGCGCCCGCCGGCGGTCCGGCCTACGACATGCGGATGCTCACACAGACCGTCCGGCAGAGCGGTCTGACCATCGCGCATGCGGCGTACGGCGCACCCCTTTCCGATCACACCGTGCTGAGCTACTTCGACTTCACGGTCGCGCCCGGCTTCGCAGTACCCGCCGACGCGCCCTGCGACCTTACTGTCGAGGTCACCGTAAAGAATGCCAAGGTGCGTGGGAACAGGGTCAGTTCACTGGACATGGACTTCCGCATCCTCCGGGACGGCCGCTTGGTGGCCCGCGCGGATTCCGAGTTCGGCTGGCTCTCGACGCGCGTCTACCGCCGGCTTCGCGGCGAGCACTTCGACGTCGACTGGAACGCGTGGCCGTTGCCCGCTCCGGTCGAACCCCGCACCGTCGGCCGGAGCACGCCCGTCGACGTGGTCCTGTCGGCCGGTGACCACCCACGGCACTGGCAGTTGCGCAACGACGTGGACAACGCGGTGCTCTACGACCACCCGGTGGACCACGTCCCGGGGCTCGCCCTCATGGAAGCGGCGCATCAGGCCGCGAACGCCGCGCTGTACCCCGCGCCCTTCGAGCCGACCAGCGTCACCAGCGCGTTCGAGCGGTACGCCGAGTTCGACCGCCCCTGCTGGATCGAGGCCGAGACCCTGCCGGCCGCCCCCGGAGAGACCTCCGTCGTGGTCACGGCGACGCAGGAAGGAGAAACGGTCTTCCGGGGCCGGCTGAGCGGACCCTGCGGCTGACGGCCTACTGGTTGACGAAGCCGCCGTCCACCGGCATGACGGTGCCGGTGAGGAAGGGACAGCGGTCGCTGAGGAGCCAGGCAGCCGCGTTCGCGATCTCCTCCGGCTCAGCCGTACGCCCTTGCGGCGTAAGGCTGTTGACCATCTCCTCCAGGCCCGGGTTGCGCCCGAACCAGTCGGCCGTGATCTCACTGCGGGTCGTGCCCGGCGCCACCGCGTTGACCCTGATGCCCTGTTGGGCGTACTCGTCCGCAGCGGCCCTGGTGAAGCCCACGACGGCGTGCTTGGCCGCTATGTAGGGCGCGGCCGCCGGTATGGCCACCAGGCCGCCCACACTGCTGTTGTTCACGATGGAGCAGTTGCCCGCGTTCGTCAGCATGGCCGCGATCTCGTGCCGGAGGCAGTTCCAGACGCCGCGCACGTTGACGTCCATGACCGCGTCGTAGACGTCATCACCCATGAGGTGCAGGGGAGTTCGGTCGCCTCCGAGTCCCGCGTTGTTGAAGGCCGAGTCCAGCCGCCCGTAGGTGTCGACCGCGAAGCCGACGGCTCGGGCGGCGTCCTGCGCCACCGTGACATCACAGACGACGTACGACGCCTGGGCGCCCTTGTCGCGCAGTTCGGCCACCAGCGACGCCAGTCGGTCCTCCCTGCGCGCCGCCAGGACGACCGTCGCGCCCTCCTCGGAGAACACCCGCGCCGCCGCCGCACCGATTCCGCTGCTCGCCCCGGTGATCAGGACGACTCTGTCGTGGAGAAGATCGCTCATGGCCGCAGTCTCGCAGGCCGTCCTGGCCGCGGCCATGGGCGATTCCGTACCGCCCGGTCCTCCTCCGGCCCGCCACCGCTCCGGTGCGTACGGGAGGCCGGGCGTTACGGCGGGGACTGCCCGTTCCATGCCCCCGGACCCCGACACAGGGTCACCGCAATAACAAACCGTTTGTACTGTTTTGGCGAGTCTCCTCAGGAAATACCGGCAGCGGATCACAGGCTCCACGACCGGCCCGGAGGGCCCCCTGCGATACCGTGCGGCATGCTCGCTGTCCAGTTCGACCGCTTCGGTGGTCCAGAAGTGCTCCGCACCGTGGAACTGCCCGCCCCCGTGCCCGGCCCCGGAGAGGTGCTCCTCACCGTCGAGGCCGCAGGGGTGAACTTCGCGGACACCCATCAGGTGGACGGCTCCTACCTCGGCGCCGACGCCCTGCCGTACGTCCCGGGCAGTGAGGTCGTGGGCCGCACCCCGGACGGCAGGCGGGTACTGGCCCGGGTCTCGCACGGGTACGCGGAACAGGTGACCGCCAAGGAGTCCGCCGTCCTGGAGATCCCGGAGGAACTCGGTGCCGCCCAGGCACTCGCCCTGATGATGCAGGGGCTGACGGCCTGGCACCTGCTTCGGTCGTCGGCCCGCCTGCAGCGGGGCGAGACCGTCGTCGTGCACTCCGCGGCGGGCGGTGTCGGCAGCCTCGCCGTCCAGCTGGCCCGGGAGTTCGGAGCGGGCCGGGTACTCGCGCAGGTCTCCACCCCCGCCAAGGAACGACTCGTCCTGGACCTGGGCGCGGACGCGGTGATCAGCTACCCCCTCGCGGAGAAGGCGGACGTCGTCCTGGACGCCGCCGGCGGGGACCTCTTCGACCGGGCTCTGGACTCCCTGGCGTCGTACGGCCGCCTGGTGACCTACGGCAACGCCGCCCGCACCGGCTTCACCCCGGTCGATCCGGGCCGGCTGGGCCGGCTCAACGCATCCGTCGTCGGATTCTGGCTGCGCCCGGCCCTCGCCGCTCCGGGCGCGGTGAGCGGTCCCCTCAAGGAGCTCTTCGCCCTGGTCGCCGCGGGCCGTCTCAAGCCCGTGCCCGGCGGCAGCTACCCGCTCGCCGATGCCCGGCGCGCCCATGAGGACCTGCTCGCACGCCGGACCACGGGGAAGCTGGTCCTGACGCCCTGAGCGGGCCAGGGCCCGGACGCACCGCACCCCCCGGGCCCGGAGGCCTCGGGGGGTGCGGTGCGCGGAAGCACGACGCCTCAGGCGTCGCCGGGCGTCCCGAGCAGGGCGGACGCGTTCTCCAGCGGAGTGAGGGGCACCGCGGGCGCGGGCGCCTCCGCCGGGCGGCAGGTGAAGCCGAGACGCGACAGCGCCCTGGTCACCTCGCCGGCGGTGAAGTCCCTGCGGTCCTGGCGGGTGATGATCTCGCCGACCTGCTTGACGGGATAGACACGGCGGCTGATGACCACAGCGTCACCGGTGACGGGCTCGGGCTTGACGCCCTTCATGGAGTCCTCGACCTCGTTCTTGAAGAGGTCGAAGGGGAAACGGGCGATGACACAGCGCATGGTGCCTCAACAGGATGGTCGCGGTGAATGCGGGAAACGGTCGGCCGGAGTTCCGGCCGGACGACTACGCGGCCTTGTTGGTCCGGCGCTGCGCTGCGGCGGCACGCGCCTGCGGCGTAGCGGTGTTGGCGTTCGAGCGGCGGCCCTGGCCGGGGCGCGCACCTCGCCGGCCGCGAGGCCCGGAACCGCTGCCCTTGGGGCGTTCCGAGACCGGTGAGGTGATCGTGACGGGCACACCAGACGGTGCCTGGGCTCCGGTGATGCGGTTGAGCTCCGCCTCGCCGGAGCGGACCTGGGCGACCTGCGGCGTGATACCGGCGTCGGCCATCAGCCGGGTCATCTCGCGGCGCTGGTTGGGCAGCACGAGCGTGACGACGCTGCCGGACTCCCCGGCGCGCGCGGTACGCCCGCCGCGGTGCAGGTAGTCCTTGTGGTCGCTGGGCGGGTCGACGTTGACGACCAGGTCGAGGTTGTCGACGTGGATGCCCCGGGCGGCGACGTTCGTGGCGACCAGCACCGTGACATGACCGGTCTTGAACCGGTCCAGGGTGCGGGTCCGCTGCGGCTGCGACTTCCCGCCGTGCAGCGCGGCCGCCCGCACACCGCTGTGCAGGAGGTGGTCGGTGAGCTTGTCCACCGCGTGCTTGGTGTCCAGGAACATGATCACCCGGCCGTCGCGGGCGGCGATCTCGGTCGTCGTCGCGTACTTGTCGGCGCCCTGGACGTAGAGCACGTGGTGCTCCATCGTCGTCACCGCGCCGGCGGCGGGGTCCACCGAGTGGACGACCGGGTCGTTCAGGTAGCGGCGGACCAGCAGGTCCACGTTGCGGTCCAGGGTGGCCGAGAACAGCATCCGCTGGCCGTCGGGGCCGACCTGGTCCAGCAGCTCGGTGACCTGCGGCATGAAGCCCATGTCGGCCATCTGGTCGGCCTCGTCGAGGACGGTGATGGCGACCCGGTCGAGCTTGCAGTCGCCGCGCTCGATGAGGTCCTTGAGCCGGCCCGGGGTGGCGACCACGACTTCGGCGCCGCCGCGCAGCGCGCTGGCCTGGCGGCCGATCGACATGCCGCCGACGACCGTGGCCAGCCGGAGCCTGAGGGACCGGGCGTACGGGGTGAGCGCGTCGGTGACCTGCTGGGCCAGTTCCCGGGTGGGGACGAGGACCAGTGCGAGCGGACGGCGCGCGTCGGCGCGGTTGCCCGCCGTGCGGGCCAGCAGGGCCAGGCCGAAGGCGAGCGTCTTGCCCGATCCGGTGCGTCCTCGGCCGAGGACGTCCCGTCCGGCGAGCGAGTTCGGCAGGGTGGCCGCCTGGATCGGGAACGGCACCGACATGCCTTCGGAGGCCAGCGCCGCCAGCAGGGGCGCGGGCATGTCCAGGTCCGCGAAGGACTCCGCGGCGGGCAGGGCGGGGGTGATGGTCACCGGCAGGGCGAACTCACCCGTGACGGCGGAGGAGCGGCGGCCGTAGCCGCCGGAGCGCTTCGGTCCACCGGAGCGGCCCTGCGAGCCCGGGGCGCCCTGTCGGCCGGATCCCGCCGAGCGGAACCCGTTGGCGGTACGGCTGCCGGCGGACCCCCCGGAGCGCGTCCTGGAGAATCGGTCGTTCGTGCGAGATGTGCGATCGCGGTTCAATGGAGAACCTTTCCCTCGAATGGCACGTATCGAGGGATTCTTCCGGGCGGCTGCAGCCATGTACGGCGCCAGGAATCAAGAATCGCAAGAACGAGCCGGTGAAATATCGAATAACGGAATGCGTCCGCCGGATGAACCAGCAGGATTCGGCACTCCATATGACTGCAGTGACGCACCGCGCCTCGCGCACGCACCGGGAATTACCCACTCGGTGCGACGCCCCTGGCAGCGGCCGGGAAAACGCAACGAGCTGGGGCCCGCACCCGAAGGTGCGGGCCCCAGCTGCGCCGTACGCCTGTGTGATCAGGCGGGGGTGATGTTCTCCGCCTGCGGGCCCTTCTGGCCCTGCGTGACGTCGAAGTTCACCTTCTGGCCTTCCTGGAGCTCGCGGAAGCCCTGGGCGGCGATGTTCGAGTAGTGGGCGAACACGTCAGCGCCGCCACCCTCCTGCTCGATGAAGCCGAAGCCCTTTTCCGAGTTGAACCACTTAACGGTACCGGTAGCCATGTCTAATCTCCTTCGGGGCGTTGCCCGTGGGCCCACACTGTGCGAGCCCGACGTCGCCGCAAATGATTGCCCCGTCCGGAAAAGACCGGAAATACAAAAGTGCGCCCACCGAAGTGCTGACGGTGAGTGCACTTGAAGTTTTGGGAACCACAACTGCAACTGAGATCAACAGTAGCACGATTCGGGTCCGAGCGAGCTGTACGCCATATCACTACGGCTTCACTCCGTCACGCACGGCATAAACCCTCACCGCTCATAGCGCGTATTTCTGTGCCCGCCGAAACAGATATGCACCCGCACCCCGGTCAGGAATCCGTGCCGCCCCGGTCCGACGCCGGCCGGCGCAGTTGCTCGTTGAGGCGCAGGGCCTCCTCGAGCTGGTCCTCCAGGATCACGATGCGGCAGGCCGAGTCGATCGGCGTGCCGGCGTCCACCAGCTCCCGGGCGCGGGCCGCGATGCGCAGCTGGTAACGCGAGTAACGGCGGTGGCCCCCCTCGGAGCGCAGCGGGGTGATCAGGCGGGCCTCACCGATGGCCCTGAGGAAGCCTGGCGTCGCACCGATCATCTCGGCGGCCCGCCCCATCGTGTACGCGGGGTAGTCGTCGTCGTCGAGACGGTCCGAAGCTTGCGACGGGGATTCCGGGGGCATCTGCACCTCTTCTGCTGCGCACCGGACCACCGATATGGCCTGGCTGCACAAGAAAGCCTAGGCGTACGGATAGGACATGTCTATTGCCGCCAAAACAGCTTTCCCCGGTCTCCGGCGTCGCACGCACGGCGCCCACTGTCGCGCGGCGCCCCGGCGAACTGTCGCGCGGCGCCCCGGCGGGAGCCCTCCGTAATCGCACGGCAACCCCAACAGGGCTGACCGACCGGTCAGTTGTCCGCGGACCCGCGAAAGGTCATACTGCACGGGTAGCCCTTCACGCATCCCCCGTCGTGAAGGGCTACGTTGATGCGCGGCCCCCGGAACCGCCCGGGTCGCGCGGCCCGCGACCCGGAGCACACACAGCATGAGCGGCACGGACAGGACCACGACGACGGCCCGCACGGTCACGGACGTCCTGCAGCCCCGCAATGTGCTGCTCGTCGGCATGCTCGGCATCGGACTGGCCTCCGCCGGGGACTGGACCGGGCTCCCCTGGGGCTTCCTCGGCGCCCTCTGCGCCGGCCTCGTCCCCGCCGGCTACATCGAGTGGGAGCGCGGGCGCGGCACCTGGGGCGACCGGCACGTGGTGGACAGGACCCAGCGGGCGCCGATCTTCCTGGTGATCCTGGGTTCGCTGGGCACCGGTGCGCTGATCATGGTTCTCGGCGGTGCACCCCCCGGCATCCTGATCGCGATGATCTCCCTGTGGGTCATGACGACGGTGCTCCTGGCGGTCAACACGATCTGGAAGATCTCGGTCGACTCGGCGGTCGCGTCGGCCGTGGTCGCCCTGCTCACCGTCACGCACTCCCTGTGGTGGCTGTGCGCCGGCGCCGCCGCCCTCGCCGTGTGCTGGTCGCGGGTGGCCCTGCGCTACCACTCGGTGGCCCAGACGGCCGCGGGTGCGGCCGTGGGGGCCGCGACGGCGGCCGGCTTCCTCTTCGCCTGAGCCACGGGATCCGCCCGGACCACGCGTGCGGGCAACCGCCCCGGAGACCCGGAGGGCCCCCGATTGCGGACCCGCCCCGGAGCCGGTTACGTGGACGAGGGGACCGCACAGCGATGTGACCCGGAGGCGGACGAATGCCCAGGAAGACCTCGAGCTCCAAGGCGGGCCTGCTCCTGAGTCTGGGAAGCAGCGCGATCGCCGTCGTACGGACCCTCAAGCAGATGCGCCGGACGCGCGGCACCCGGGACAGGCTGACCACCGCGGACACCGTGGCGGGACTCCTGCCCCTGATCACGTCGGCCCTGATCGTCCTGCGCCGGCTGCGCGGACGCTCCGCGCGGCGCTCCCGCGCGGAGGGCGGTCAGTAGACGCGGCTGCGCGAGACGAGCACCGCGATGTCGTCCTCCGCCGTGTCGGCGAACCGGTCCACGATCTCGTCGAGCAGGTCCTGCAGCCTCCCGCTCGGCGGCATCGTGAGTTGCGCGAGCCTCGCGATCGACACGTCGATGTCCTCGCCCCGGCGCTCCACCAGCCCGTCGGTGTACATGAACAGGACCGTCCCGGGACCACAAGGCACCACCGTCGTCCGGTAGCCGCCGAAGCCCGTGCCCAGGGGCGGCCCCACCGGCAGTCGCGCCACCCGCGCCCCGGCGGCCCCGGGATCGAGGAACACCGGCGGCGGATGGCCCGCGCTGGCCACCTCGCAGACACCCCGCCGCCGGTCGACGACCGCGACCAGGCAGGTCGCGGCACGGTCGAGGCCGGACTGTTCGACCGCCCTGTCGAGCCGCTCCAGAACGCGGTGCGGCGGCTGGTCGTCGTCGGCCATGATGCGGAGCATCGAGCGGTAGTTGCTCATGGCCACGGCCGCCTCCACCCCGTGGCCCATCACGTCGCCCATCACCTTCATGTGCCGTCCACCCTTGAGGGGGATGGCGTCGAACCAGTCACCGCCCACCACCGCGCCCTCGCCCGCGGGAAGGTACAGGGAGGCGATCTCGATGCCCGGGTTGGGCACCCGCGGCTCGGACAGCAGGGACCGCTGGAGTTCCCGGGCGACGTGGTGTTCGTGCGCGTAGCGGTTGGCATGGTCCACATCGACCGCGGCGCGGCCCGCGAGGGTCCGGGCGACGACGACGTCCAGCCCCTCGGTGAAGGGCGGCGAGTCGCCGGCCCGCAGCAGGCTGAGCGCTCCCAGCGGGTGCCCTCGGGCGGTGAGCGGTACGACGACCACCGAGTGCAGACCGTTGGAGCGGTAGGCGGCGACCCGCTCGGGGGTGGGTGCCGCGCGGCCGATCTGCTCGTCGCCCCACAGGTTCTCGATCACCGGGGCGTCGGCGGCCAGGCAGCGGGGCACGGACGCGTCCTCCTGGTAGTCGATGTCCGTTCCCGGCCCGCCGAACCGGGCGATCTCGTCGGCGAGCTCCGGGACGGCGGCCACACCGGCCCGTCGCAGCCGCATCGCTCCGGGCGGCGGCTCGCGACGGTCGTGCCCGTCGTCCTCGCGGATCATCTCCACGACGGCGACGTCGGCCATCACGGGCACCACGAAGTCCGCGAGTTCCTGGCAGGTGGTCTCCAGGTCGAGCGTCGTCCCCACGCTGACGGCTGCGTTGTCCAGGAGTGTCAGATAGCTCCTCGCCCTCAGCAGTTCCGCCCGCTCGTCATGGGTGGCCGTGACCTCCTGGATGATCACGACAAGTCCCAGTGGCCGCTCGCCCGCTTCCAGGCGGTGGCAGGCACCGCGCCAGAACCGCCGTGTCATGACGGAATCCGCCCAGGTCTGCCCGGTGGTCGTGATCTCACGGGGCCGGCCGTCGGCCAGCACCTGGCGCATGACGTCGAGCCTGATGTCGACCTCGGGCAGCACCTCTGCGACGGTCCGGCCCAGGTGCGCGGCGGCCGGAAGGCCGTTGAGCCGTTCCAGTGCCGTGTTCACGTACAGGTAGCGCAGCTCCGTGTCGAAGACCGCGATCCCGGCCGGGCTGCTGCCGATCAGCCCCGCGAGCACCGCCACGTCGACGGGTACCGGGTCGTCCTGCTCTTCGGCCTGCAACGGAGCCTCCAGAGGGTGCGTGCCCCGCGGGAGTGCGGCGCGGCCGGTCCTCACAGGCCACCGGGCACCCGGACCCTCATCGTCCGCCGCCCCGCTCCGCCACGCATCTCCGTGCGCCCGGCCCCCCGGCGCCGAGACCGTCCAGTGACAGCGTCCCCTCGGAGGCCGCCGCCCCCCGCGGCAGCCCGAACGCCGCCTCGACCCGTTTCGGGACCGGAGCCAGCCCCAGCAGTCCCGTCACCAGCAGCCCCGCCAGGTGATGCCAGGCCGGTGCCCGGCGGATCATCGCGTGGTCGCTGCCCGGAATCGTCACCAGGCAGGTGCGGGCACCCGCACGTCGCGCCCTGGCCGTCAGCGACTGGGACGCCAGGGGGCTGGTCACCCGGTCCTCGGTGCTGTGCAGCAGAACGACGTCGCGGCCCGCCAGCTGGGTCACCGGATCACCGGGCGGGCACCACGGGGCGAGGCCCACCACCGAGCGGACCAGCGGGTGCCCGGCCGCGTGGAGGGCGGCGCGGGCGCCCATGGAGTGGCCGAGGAGGACCACCGGGATCTCGCCCGCCTCGCGCCGCAGGCCGTCCAGCACCCGCAGGACGTCGTGCAGCGGGTCCTCGCGGGTTCCGTTCCAGCCTCGGTGGGTGTAGCGGACACGCTGCACCCGCACCCCGGGGTCGCCGCGCACCGCACGGGACACCACGCGCGAGACCGGCAGCATCCGCAGCCCGGGCAGGTTCAGGACCCCGGGCGCCGGCGCCGCCAGGCCCGTCTCGTAGCCGCCGTGGAGGATGAGCACCGCTGCCGAGGGCGGTCTTTCGGCCACACGTACCTCCGGATCCGGGGGTGCGGGGCCGATGCCCTCGCACTCACCCCATGTTCGGTGCCGGACGACGTACGGATGGGCCGAACGTGTCGATGCGTGGAAAGTGCCGTTCACTGTACGAGGCACAGACCCTTCCCGTACGCGACCCGAGGAGCCTTCGACATGGCGTCAGGACCACAGATCGGCCGGCCCGCACCGGACTTCACCCTGCCCGGCGGCACTCTCACCGACGACACCTTCGAGCGGCGCGACCACACGCTCTCGGCCGCGCGGGGCCGGGCCGTCGTGCTCGCCTTCTACCCGGGTGACAACACGGCCGTGTGCACCAAGCAGCTCTGCTCCTACTCCTCGGGATTCGAGACCTTCGAGGGCCTCGACGCCGAGGTCTGGGGAATCAGCCCACAGGATGTGGACAGCCACGAGTCCTTCGCCCGCGGCTTCGGCCTGCGGATGCCCCTGCTCGCCGACGCGGGCCGGGAGACCGCCCGGGCCTACGGGGTCGCCGCGCCCGGCATCGGCGTGCGCCGTTCCGTCTTCCTGATCGGGCCGGACGGTGTGCTGCGGTGGAAGCACGTCGCCCTGCTCGGCGCCACCTTCCAGTCCCTCGACACGCTCGCCCAGCAGCTTTCCGGCATCCGAACTCCGTGAAGACTGCCGGACTCCGGCAGTGTCCATGCGCGGTCCGCCATGGGACCATTCAGGCAGTTCGACGGAAACCTGTCGGGGGACAGCACACACCGGGGGAGTGATCACGTGACCGTTCTTCTGGGTCTCGGCATTGCGGGAATCGTGCTCCTCACCCTCTCCCTGGTCTTCGACGGAATCCTCGAAGGGCTCCTCGGCGACGCACTGGGTGGGCTGCTGAACGGCTTCTTCGACGGCCTGCTCTCACTGCCCGTCATCGCCGGCTTCCTGTCCATGCTCGGCTTCGGGGGTGCGATCGTCCTCGGCACCACCGGGGCCGGCCTCCCTGTGGCACTCGTGGCCGGCACCCTGGCCGGCTTCGTGGCGGCCTGGCTGACATGGAAGTTCAGCCAGGCCCTGATGCGCGATCAGACCACGGCCACACCGCGCGGCGACGACCTCGTCGGCACCTCGGGGTCCGTCGTCACCCCGATTCCGGCCGACGGTTACGGCGAGGTCCTCCTGCGTCTCGCGGGCCAGACCGTGAAGTTCTCCGCGAAGAGCGCCGTTCCGGTCGAACGCGGCGCCGAGATCTGGGTGGAGGCCACGCTTTCGACCACCTCGGTCACGGTCCGCCCCGTCGAGCGCTGACCACACCGAGCCATACGCCTGTCCGAAACCCGTACAACCGAACACACTGCCGTCCCGTCGGGAGGGCAGGGGGGACACCTCTCATGAGTCCAGTAGTGATCGCCGTCATCGGCATTGTCGTACTTCTCGTGCTCCTGGCCCTCGCCGTGATCACCCGGTACAAGGTCGCGGGCCCCAGCCAGGCCTTCATCATCACGGGGCGCCGCGGCAAGAAGTCCACCGATCCGGTGACCGGCCGCACCAGCATCGACAACAGCGGCCAGAAGGTCGTCGTGGGTGGCGGCGTCTTCGTCGTGCCCTTCGTCCAGCAGAAGTTCACCCTGGACCTCTCCAGCCGGCACATTCCCGTCGCCGTGCGCGGCGCCGTCACACTGCGCGGCGTGAAGTCCAACCTCGAAGGCGTCGCGATCGTCAAGGTCGGCGGCAGCGAGGACGCGATCCGCGCGGCGGCCCAGCGCTTCCTCCAGCAGCAGAACGGCATCGTCGGCTTCACCCAGGAAGTGCTCTCCGGAGCGCTCCGCGCCATCGTCGGCCGCATGTCCGTCGAGGACATCATCCGTGACCGCGCCGCGTTCGCCGGGCAGGTCGCCGAGGAGGCGGAGGCCAGCCTGTCCGGCCAGGGCCTGATCCTGGACGCCTTCCAGATCCAGGACATCACCACCGAGGGCTCGTACCTCGAGGACCTCGGCCGGCCCGAGGCCGCCCGCGCCAAGCAGGAGGCCGACATCGCCGAGGCGATCGCCCGGCGCGCCTCCGAGCAGGCCCGGCTGAAGGCGGCCGAGGAGATCGCCATCGCTGAGCGGACGTTCTACCTCAAGCAGGCCGAGATCAAGGCCGAGACCGAGGCCGCCGCGGCCAAGGCGAACGCCGCGGGCCCGCTCGCCGAGGCGGCCCGCCAGCAGGAAGTCCTCACCGAGCAGGAGAAGGTGGCCGAGCGCCAGGCCGCCCTGACCGACCGCGAGCTCGACACCAAGGTCCGCAAGCCCGCCGACGCCGCCCGCTACCGCGCGGAGCAGGAGGCCGAGGCCCGCCGCATCGCCCAGGTCAAGGAGGCGGAGGCCGACGCGGAGCGTTCCCGCCTGACCGGTCAGGGTGAGAAGCTCCACCGTTCGGCCCTCGCCGACGCCGTACGCATCGAGGGCGAGTCCGAGGCCGCCGCCATCGCCGCGAAGGGTTCCGCCGAGGCCGAGGCCATGCAGAAGAAGGCCGACGCCTTCGCGCAGTACGGCGACGCGGCCGTCCTCCAGATGCTGGTGGAGGTGCTCCCGCAGGTCGTCGCCAAGGCGTCCGAGCCGCTGAGCGCCATCGACAAGATGACGGTCATCTCGACGGACGGCGCCAGCCAGCTGTCCCGCACCGTGACCGACAACGTGGCCCAGGGCCTGGAGCTCCTCAACTCCACCACGGGCGTCGACCTGGGCTCGCTGCTCCGGAATCTGCAGGGCAAGGCGGGCGGCTCCGCGCCGGTGGTACCCGCCCCCGCGGCCGACGGCGAGAAGATCGAGATCAAGGACTGACCGCTCGCCCGTCCTCACGTGCCCGGCCGGTGTTCCCTGACCGGCCGGGCACTCGCATGTCCGATCCCGCCGAATGGACGGCGGCGCGGCCGTCGGCCCCGGCGGGGTGGGCGGCACAGGGGCCGGGGCGGTGTCCGACGGACCCGGAAGCACGGGGGCGTGGGCGCCTCGCGGCACTCGCGCCCGTTCAGGCACCCGCCCGGGCGGAAGAGGACCCGGACGGTGAGTTGCGCAGTTCCTCGTTGATGCGCTGGGCCTCTTCGAGCTGGTCCTCGAGGATGACGATGCGGCAGGCAGCGCCGACGGCCACGCCCTGGTCGACGAGCTCACGGGCACGTGCGGCGATCTTCAGCTGGTAGCGGGAGTACCGGCGGTGTCCGCCCTCCGAGCGCAGCGGGGTGATCAGGCGCTCCTCGCCGAGTGCGCGCAGGAACGCGGGTGTGGTGCCGAGCATCGCTGCGGCGCGGCCCATGGTGTAGGCAGGGAAATCGTCGTCGTCCAGACGGCGGAAGGAATCGTCTGCGGGCATCTAACCTCTCTCGAAACGCACTGGAGGGGCCTTGGTGCCGTACGGCACCAAGGCCCCGAAGGAAACTGCTACACCATCTGCCGGCCGTTCACCGCGCCGGCCTTCTGTGTCCGCACGGCCGCCCTCGAAGGGGTCGGGGGTGCGGGGATCGCGTATGCGTGACCGGAGACCACCTGCCTATCGATGTCCTGCGGTACCCGGCTCGGATTCCTCCGCCCGGGCGATCCTGATGGTGGTCAACTCCTCCGTTCTTCCCTCTGTGTCACTTGCTGGCCGTGCACTGCTGATGGCGGCCCCTGATCACCGCGGGCCACCCGGTCCGGTCGCCAGTCCCGTCACCGTCCTTCGACCACTGGCTTCGGAACTCCACCACCGCACCGTCCTGCGAACTGCGTGTGGCCGACCGGCGGTTCTTCCCTGCCGGACCTTCTCTGCTCTGGCCACGAGGAAGACGTTAATCCTGGAGAGCGCGGATGTCTACTCCCGCCACGACAGATTTTCTGTGCGTCGGGACGGCGCTGTTCTGCTGCGCCAACCGTTCGAAATCTCCACCGGATCGCGTGCCGGAGTAGTAAAGGCCGTTCGAGTGGGCAGGCGAACCGTCCAGGAGAAAGCGGATCAACCGAGCATGGTGGGGTGCAAGCGCATGAGCGACACGATGATCCCCAGTACCTCGACGGCCCCCGCGCGGACCGTGGTACGGGGCGACAGCACAGACAGCATCCACTGGGCCCGCAAAGCGGCCCGCACGTTCACCGACCGCCTCTCCCCCGCGCCGGACCCGGACCTGGCCGACACCCTCGTGCTCGTGGTCTCCGAACTCGCCACCAACGCGCTGCGCCACGGCGGAGGCCGGTTCACCCTTCGCCTGTCCGCCGGACCCGGCACCGTGACCGCCGCGGTCAGCGACCCCAGTCCGGCACGTCCGCGCGGGCGGACCCCCGACCTGGACGGCGCCACGGGTGGCTTCGGGTGGCACATGATCAACCGTCTCACCGAGGCCCTGACCATCACCCCCGGCCCCGGAGCCGGGAAGACGGTCTGCGCACAGTTCGCCCGGTAGCCCGGCCCGTCACGAGGCGGCGCTGCTCCTGTCACGGTCGGTCCGTTCCGGCCGCCCCTGACAGGAGCAGCGCCGCTTCCGCGTCTCCGCACGCGGAAGCCCTCCTCGCGGATTTTCGCGGCCGGATAAGGTAATGGGCGACTAAAGAGATGATCAAAAGCGTCGCACCGCCGTCGCGTGCTCCTCGGAGGAAGCCATGGGAACCCACCGCACATCGCTGCCAGGAGTCGGCGTGCAGTACGACTACACCACCGAATCGGGGCAGCACATCTCCGTCGTCGTGCATCACGACGGGCGGCGGTTCCTGGGCTTCTACGAGAAGGACGACCCAGATTCGTGCGTGCTCTCCGTGCCCCTGACCACCACCGAGGCCACGGGGCTGGCGCATCTCATCGACGCTGCGCCGATCGACGCCGTACGGACCGAGGGCATCGACCTGGTCACCGAGCACATTCCGCTCGGGACCCGCTCCCCCTACGGCGGCCGACTGCTCGGGGACACCCGGGCGCGGACGCGGACGGGGGCCTCGATCGTGGCCGTGCTGCGTACGCACAGCGCACACCCGTCGCCGGGTCCGGACTTCCGGCTGGCCATCGGGGACACGCTCGTCGTTGTAGGAACGCGTGAGGGCGTCGACACGCTCTCCGAGATCATTGCGGAGGGCTGACCGTGCACGACACGACTGCACTGCTGGTGGAGCTGGGCTCCGTCATCCTGGGGCTCGGCATCATCGGCAGGTTCGCCGGGCGGATAGGCCTCTCGCCGATCCCCCTGTACCTGCTGGCGGGTCTCGCGTTCGGGGAGGGCGGGCTGCTGCCGCTCGGCGCCAGTGAGGAGTTCACCGCCATCGGGGCGGAGATCGGCGTCATCCTCCTGCTGCTCCTGCTCGGGCTGGAGTACAGCGCGTCCGAGCTCGTCACCAGTCTCAAGACGCAGTACCCGTCCGGGGCCGTCGACTTCGTGCTCAACGCGACACCCGGCGCCGCCGCCGGCCTGATGCTCGGGTGGGGGCCCGTGGGAGCCGTCGCGCTCGCCGGGGTCACCTGGATCTCGTCGTCCGGCGTGATCGCCAAGGTGATGACCGACATGGGCAGGCTCGGTAACCGCGAGACGCCCGTCATCCTCGGTGTCCTCGTCATCGAGGACCTGGCCATGGCCGTCTACCTGCCGCTGCTCACCGCGATGCTGGCCGGTGTCGGTCTGGCCGGCGGCAGCATCGCCCTGCTGATCGCGCTCGGCACCGTCGGATTCGTGCTGTACCTGGCGCTGCGCCACGGCAGGCTCATCAGTCGCGCGGTGTCCTCCGACAACCCGGAGATGCTGCTGCTCGTCGTCCTCGGACTGACCGTCCTGGTGGCCGGGGTGGCCCAGCAGCTGCAGGTCTCGGCGGCCGTCGGCGCGTTCCTCGTGGGCATCGCCCTGTCCGGCGAGGTCGCGGAGGGCGCGCGCAAGCTGCTGACGCCGCTGCGGGACCTGTTCGCCGCGGTGTTCTTCGTGTTCTTCGGGCTGTCCACCGACCCGGCGGAGATCCCGCCCGTGCTGCTTCCGGCGGCGCTGCTGGCGGTCGTCACGGTCTTCACGAAGATCGGCACCGGCTGGTACGCCTCCCGGCGGGCCGGGATCGGACCGCGGGGCCGTTGGCGTGCGGGCGGCACACTGGTCGCGCGCGGCGAGTTCTCCATCGTCATCGCGGGTCTCGCCGTGGCGACCGAACCGCGCATCGGGCCCATCGCGACGGCGTACGTACTGATCCTGGTGATCGTCGGTCCGCTCACCGCCCGGTGGACGGAGCCGGTCGCCTCGAAGCTGCAGGCGCTGCTCGCGGGCAAGCGGAAGAAGCCGGCCGTCGCGGCCGACCAGCCGATGCCGTCGCACGACGACCTCACTCCGGAGCATGCCGGGCGCGACTCCCGCGACTCCGGCTGACGGGCGGTCGCCGACGGGTCAGAGCGGGGTGGCCGCGTGGAGGATGCCGACGAGCGTCACCGTCGCGTTGAGCGACGACAGCGCCGAGGCCGCCGTCCCCACCGTCGCGGTCACCGCCGCCAGGGCCAGATGCGCGGAGGCCGGTGGCCAGAGCACGGCCGAGGGTTCGGGGTCGAGCAGCGCGGCCACCCGGCGCGGCACCGGGCCGGCGGCCGCGAAGGCGGGGAGCACGGCGGGACCCGGCGGGCGGTGCGAGAACAACGCCGCCTTGCCGACCGCCGTGGCCACGGCCCGGCGGCTGCCGACCTCGTACGCCGCTTCCTCGTCGGCCCAGCGTTCGGTGCTGTACGCCACCGCCGTGCGCAGGGGCAGGAGGAACGGGTTGGCGCGCGCCGCCAGTTGCGTCACCAGCAGATAGCGGTGGTGACGTCCGGCCAGGTGCGCGCGTTCATGGGCGACGAGCGCGCGGCGCTCGCGGGCGTCCAGGCAGTCCATCATCGCGGTGGACACGACGACCCGGCCGTCGCGCCCGCGCCGCCCCGGCAGGGCGTACGCGTACGGGTCGGGGGACGGGACCAGCGTGAGGCCGTCCGCCGCCCCGTCACCGGGGGACGGGGGCAGGGCGCGAGCGGCGCGGGCGCGGGTCCTGGTGTGCCTCAGCAGAGTGCCTCCCCAGGCCACCAGCACCGCTCCCAGGACGCCGATCGCGATCAGGCCCGCCTTCTCCTCGTACGGGACCGCGGCGCGCACCTCAGGGTCCGACCAGCCGTCGGGCAGCGGATTCCCGGGGAGCTGGGCGGTGCCCACGACCATGAGCAGGGCCAGGCACAGCGTGCTGCACAAGGCCAGCGTCGAGCCCACGGCGGCCAGCAGCCGGGTGGCGCTCCTGGGGTGCAGGTGCTGTTCGGCGAGGCGGGCCATCGGCAGTGCGGTCAGCGGCAGGACGAGTGGCAGGTAGACGAAGACGCCCATCGTGGTGGCTCTCAGCCTTCCTGAGCGGTGGCGTCGTCGGGGCGGCCGTCGTCGCGGGGGCTCCCGGAACCGTCGTCCGGGCCGTCCGCCGCGCGGGAGAGCAGTGCGCGCAGCCGGGCCTCGTCGCCCGGGGACAGCGCGGAGACGAAGCGGGCCAGGACCGCCTCCCTGTCGTCCTCACCGTCCAGGACACGGCGCATCCGCAGGGCGGCGAGGCCCGCCTCGTCGGAGGCCGGGGTCCACGCGTAGGAACGGCCCTGCCGGGTGCGGGTCACGGCCTTCTTCGCGTAGAGGCGGGAGAGGATCGTGATGACCGTGGTGTAGGCCAGGTCCCCGTCGAGGTGCTCCTGCACCCAGCCGGCCGTCGCGGGTCCGCCGGCCGAGCGCAGCACGGCCAGGACCTGGGACTCCAGCTGTCCCTGGCCGCGCCTGGGCAGCCGTGGGCCGTCCCGGGTCCCGCCGTCGTCCGTACCTGTGGGCCTGTTCATCCGCCGCATCCTACTGAGTGGCCGCGTCACGGGCCCGTCGGCCGCCGTGCTGCCCGCGGCCGCCCACGCTTCTTCTACACAGCTGTAGAGTTCGACTGGTTCCCGCACCACAGGCAACGCAACGTATGGAGACGTCATGGCCCTTTGGGATCGGATCAAGGAATCCGCGTCGACGATGCAGACGCAGCTGGAGGCGAAGAAGAACGACCTGAAGAGCGGGGCGTTCCGGGACGCGAGCATGGCCATGTGCGCCCTGGTCTCCGCGGCGGACGGCACCATCGACCCGTCCGAGCGGCAGCGCGTCGCCTCGCTGATCGCCACCAACGACGTGCTGCAGAACTTCCCCGCGGACGATCTTCAGCGTCGCTTCAACGACTACGTGAACAAGCTGACCGCGGACTTCGCCTTCGGCAAGGTCAGCGTCCTCCAGGAGATCGCCAAGGCGAAGAAGAAGCCCTCCGAGGCGCGTGCCGTCATCCAGATCGGCATCGTGATCGGTGGCGCGGACGGTGACTTCGACAAGTCGGAGCAGGCCGTCGTGCGCGAGGCGTGCTTCGCGCTCGACCTGCCGCCGCACGAGTTCGACCTGTAGAAGCTGTCCGCGAAGTCCCGCCCGCCCCGCGACGCCCGCCGGGCGCACGGCGGGACTTCGCCGTACGGCCCCCTCCTCGGTGGGCGTCGCGGGCGGTCGGGTGGTGTCAGAGCTGCGTCGCCGGCCAGTCCATCAGCCGGGCGCCGATCACCGCCGTCTGCAGCGCGTAGCGGTGCGCCGGATCGGACGGGTCGGAGCCGGTCAGCTGGTGTATCCGCTCGAGCCGGTACGTCAGCGCGCGCACGCTCAACGACAGCCGGCGGGCCGTCTCGGCGGCGACACATCCCGCGTCGAAGTACACGGACAGTGTCCGCAGGAGGGGCTCCGCGCCGCCCCTCGCCTCCCTGAGCGGGCCCAGCTCGCTGCGCACCAGATCGGCCATCGCCTGCCGGTCCCTGGTCAGCACGGGATAGACCAGCAGGTCGGCTGCGTACAGCACCGGGTCGTCGAGCTTCATGCGCTCGGCGAGATCGAGGGCTTCGAGCGCCTCGTCGTACGAGTGGACCACTCCGCCAGGACCGCGGTGCGGGCGGCCGACCGCGACCTGGTGCCCGTCCGTCGCGGCGTGGGCCTGCTTGGCGAAGTACCGCAGAACGTCGGGCTGGCTGCCGGGGGCTATGCAGACGAGCCGCCCGTCCTTCGTCGTGAGCAGGATCTTCCGGCCGCTGAAACGCGCGAGCAGCGCCGCCTCCACACTGCGGGGCACGGTGTCGGACTCGGTGTACGCCTCGGGGCCCGCCGCCACCGCGACGGCATGGGCACGAGAGAGCCGCAGCCCGAACCGGGTGGCGCGCTCCGCGAGCCTGCCCAGGTCACTGCGCCCGTACAGCAGGTCGTCGATGAACTCCCGCCGCGCCGCCTCCTCCCGCCGCACGGTGAGGCGCTGCGCCCGCTCGTAGCCTTCCGCGAAGGCGTCGACCGCCTGCTCCACGGCGCCCAGCACGGCGTCGCCGGCCGACGCGTCCCACGCGGTGCGCGGCCAGGCGGTGCGGGTCTCCGAGAGATGGCGCCGCACCAGGGCCCGCAGCTGATGTCCGGCCTCCGCGGCCTCGCGGCCGAGGGTGCGCCGCGTCTCCAGCTCGTCCCTCGTGAGCCGTCGGCCCGTCTCCGCGACCTCGGACAGGATGCGGGTATAGCCCCTCAGGAACCTCTCGGGGATCTCGGGCTCCGCCACCGCACACTCCTCCGCGCTCGAATCGACTGTCACCTCACCAACGCACGAGGACCTGTGCCGGTGCCCGGCAGACGGGACCGGCGAAGCCTGCCGGATTCCGGCAATGCGCCCGAGCCGCCCCGACTGGCACGATCACCTCAGCAACACACGGGGGAAGCACGGGGGTCACGGGGGATCACGGGGGAAAGGAACCGGCTGCTGCGGACCGTTCGCGGTGTCGCAGCGCCGGCGCCCCGCCCAGCCGTCGCCCGGGCTCCCGAAGCGCAGGGCGTCAGGTGGGACGGGGGCAGGACCGGATGAGCGAATTCCTCTCCGCGGCGGTCACGTTCCCCGCCGTCGTCCTCGGCGCGGCCCTGGTGGTCGTCGTCTGCTTCTGGCTGCTGGTGCTCGCCGGAGCGGCCGGACACGACTCGTTCGACTCCGACCTGGACACCGGAGCCGTCGGCTTCGGCGGGGTGCCCGTCTCCGTGTCGGTGTCGCTGTTCGTCGTCGTCTCCTGGTTCGCCTGCCTGACCGGCTCCGTCCTGGTGCTCCGGAGCGGAGCCACCGGCACCCTGCGGGCCGTTCTCCACCTCACCGTCCTGGCCGGGGCGTTCCTGATCGCCTGGGGGGTGATCCGCATGCTCGTACGCCGGTTCCGCAGGTACTTCCCCGCAGAACCTCCTCCATCGCGGGAGGACTTCGTGGGTCAGGTGTGCACGATCCGTACGGGATCCGTCGGTGCCGACTTCGGGCAGGCCGAGGTCGCGGCCGTCGACGGATCGACCGCGATCGTGCAGGTCCGGCAGCCGCTGAGGCAGTCCGCTCCGGGTGACGCGTTCACCTACGGCAGTACGGGGCTCCTCTACGCCTACGACGCCGACGGCGAGTTCTTCTGGGTCTCGCCGTACGACGCGGCGCTCGCCCCGCGCCCGCTGCCGCGCAAGGCCGTCTGACCCGCTTTCCCACCCCCCGGGCCCCGGGCCCGTGGTTCCGCGCGCCGTCACTCGGGCGCGCCCTCTTCTTCGTACGTCCCACCAGCCGTCAAGGACTGTCATGGAAGCCATCTCCTTGGGCATCGGCGTGCTCGTCGCCGTTGTCCTGCTCGTCACCATCGCCCTGGTCTTCGTCATCACCCGCCTCTTCCGCAAGGTCGAGCAGGGGAAGGCGCTGATCATCTCCAAGACCAAGAAGGTCGACGTCACCTTCACGGGCGCGGTCGTCCTGCCCGTGCTGCACAAGGCCGAGACCATGGACATCTCGGTGAAGACCATCGAGATCCGCCGTACCGGGCGCGAGGGCCTGATCTGCCAGGACAACATCCGCGCCGACATCCACATCACGTTCTTCGTCCGGGTCAACAAGACCGTCGAGGACGTCATCAAGGTCGCGCAGGCCATCGGCACCGAGCGGGCGAGCGACAAGGCCGCCATCCAGGAGTTCTTCGCCGCGAAGTTCTCCGAGGCGCTCAAGACCGTGGGAAAGCAGCTCGACTTCGTCGACCTCTACACCAAGCGTGAGGAGTTCCGGGACCGGATCATCCGGGTCATCGGGACCGACCTGAACGGCTACCACCTCGACGACGCCGCGATCGACTTCCTCGAGCAGACGCCGATGGCGCAGCTCGACGGCGCGAACATCCTGGACGCGCAGGGCATCCGGAAGATCACCGAACTGACGTCGATCGAGCACGTGCGGACCAACGAGTTCCAGCGCACGGAGCAGAAGGAGATCACCCGCCAGGACGTCGACGCCCGCGAGACCATCCTGGAACTGGAGCGGCGTCAGGCCGAGGCGGAGATCAAGCAGCGCCGCGAGGTGGAGACGCTGCGGGCCCGGGAGGAGTCGGCCACCGCCCGGGTGCAGGAGGAGGAACGGCTCGGTTCGCAGGGCGCGTTCATCCGTACCGAGGAGCAGCTCGGCATCCAGCGCGAGAACCAGGCCCGCGAGGTCGCCGTCGCGCAGAAGAACCGTGAGCGGGTCATCGCGGTGGAGAACGAGCGCATCGAGAAGGACCGGCTCCTGGAGGTCATCGGGCGCGAGCGCGAGACCGAGCTGAACCGGATCGCCGCGACGAAGGAGGTCGAGGCCGAGCGCCGTGAGGTGGCGGACGTGATCCGGGAGCGGATCGCGGTGGACCGTACGGTCGCCGAGCAGGAGGAGTCCATCCTGACGCTGCGGGCCGTCGAGGAGTCGGAGCGCACCCGCAGGTCCGTGATCATCGCGGCGGAGGCGGAGGCCCAGGAGAAGCTGGTCAAGGACATCAAGGCGGCCGAGGCCGCGGAAGCCGCGGCGGTCCACCTGGCGGCCGAGCAGCTGACGCTCGCGGACGCCCGGCTGAAGACCGCCGACCTCGACGCGCAGGCGAAGCTGCGGCTCGCGGAAGGCGTCCAGGCGGAGAGTGCCGCGGCCGGACTGGCCGAGGTCCAGGTCAGGGACGCGGAGGCCGAGGTCATCGAGAAGGCCGGCCTGGCGGAGGCCCAGGCGACCGAGGCCCGGCTCCGGGCCGAGGCGGAGGGCGCGCGCCTCAAGGCGCTGGCAGCCGCCGAGGGCACGCAGGCGCAGGCGACGGCCGACGCCGCCGTGATCGGCGAGAAGCTGAAGGCGGAGGCGGCCGGTCTCACCGAGAAGGCCGCGGCGATGGCCGCGCTCGACGAGGCGTCCCGTGGGCACGAGGAGTACCGGCTGCGGCTGGACGCGGAGAAGGAGATCCGGCTCGCGGAGTTCGACGTCCAGCGGCAGGTGGCCGAGGCGCAGGCGACGGTCCTGGCGACGGGACTGGAGAACGCGGACATCGACATCGTCGGGGGCGACTCCGTCTTCTTCGACCGGCTGGTGTCGTCGGTCTCCCTGGGCCGGAGCGTGGACGGGTTCGTGAAGAACTCGAAGACCGCGCAGGCACTGGCCGGGCCGTGGCTCGACGGGCGTGGGTCGTTCACGGACGACCTGACACGGGTGCTGGGTTCCGTGTCCACGGGGGACGTGCAGAACCTGACGGTGTCGGCGCTCCTGATGCAGCTGATGCGGTCGTCGGGGGCTGCCTCGGGGCAGGTCGAGCAGCTGCTCGCCGCGGCGGAGGAGCTGGGGCTGGCGGGGATGACGGTCACCCCCACCGCGGGAGCGGCCTCGGCGGACGCGCCGGCGGCACCCGCGACGAGCGGTACGGGGGCGCTGCCGGCGAACACGACGGCCTCGCACAACGGGACCGCCGTCGTCTGAGGGGGCCGGTGCCCGTCCGGTGGGTGAGGAGGTCCTCGGCCCGCCGGAGGGGCCCCGGCGGGTCTGCCTCCGGCCGCCGGGGCGGGACCGCCATGAGGAGGGGGCCGCCGGCGGCGGGCGGCCCGGCTTGTTGAACGTCATCTCGTAGGGAGCCTTACGCATGGACCGCGACATCACCCTCACCGATGCCGATGCGGATGCCTACGAGGTGCTCCGGCGAAGGCTCCGCGAGCAGGCCGACGAGCTGGTCCGGCGGGCCGAGGAGCTCAACGGCAGGCGGACCGAGGAGTTCGGCTCCACCGGGCTGCGCCTGCTCGCCACCGAACAGGTGCACACGGAGCACGCCTCGGTGGCCCGCGACCTGGTCGCCGTGGGAGGACGCCTGCTGTTCGGCTTCGAGCGTGGTCCGGGTGCGCGAGCCGACGCCGGGGTCGGTGACGTGCTCGCCCTCCGCGAGCCGGGCCTCGAGGAAGCGGAGGCCGGTCTCCTGGACGACGAGGCCTTCGTTCGGGAGTTCGCCGGCCTGCACCGCTACTACCGCGACGCCCGGCTGCTCCGGCTGCGGCGCGTCAACGGCCGGCTGCTCGCCGTCTTCCGTACCGGCGAGACCGCCGAGGACATCCGTGTCCTGCGCTGGGCGCTGGGCCCCGACGGTGCGCCCGGGGCCTTCCTGGACGCCCGGGGCGACCGCGACCACGTCTTCCCGTCGTCGCACGACTTCGACTGGATCCCCGTGGGGCGCGACGCCCATGTGCCCGGCCGGCACCCGCACATCGCCGTCCTGGACACGGTCTTCCTGGACACGCTGGGAGGCACCCTCACCGTCAGGACCTCCGGCGGCACCGAGTCGCCCGACGGGATCTACGAGGAGCCCGTCGACGAGCCGCTGCAGTCCCTGGCGGACGCCGCCGTCGAGTACGCGGTGGCCGGGCCGCTGATCCTGCTGCGGGTCCGCCCGTACAAGGAGGAGGCCTGGCGTCACCTGGTCTTCAACACGCTGCTGTCCACGGTGCTGCGCCTCGACGCGATCGGCCCGTCCTGCCGCCGACTGCCCGAGGACCAGGGGATCATCTTTCCCGGCGGTTACTACCTCACGACCGGCACGGCCAGGACCTTCGACACCGCCGGGGAGCTCGGCGACCCCGTCTTCGAGGACGCGGTCCGCTCCCCGAACGGCGAGGACGTGCTGTACGTCTTCCGGTCCCGGGACGGAAGCCGCACCCTGCTGCTCCCCTACAACCTGATCCGCCAGGAGGTCGCCACCCCACTGGCCGGCCGGGGCCACGCCCTCCTCGACGACGGCACCCTGGTACTGCTCAAGGACGGTGCCGACGGGCCTGGGCGGGTCCATCCGCTGCAGCGCTGGGCGACCCCCTACGTGTCCGACACCCACGCCGCCTCCCGCCCCGCCGGAACGGGCCCGCTCGCCCGCACCGGCAACGCCGACCTGGTGCGCGGGATCTCCGACTGCCTGGCCCTGGCGCACGGCGTACGGGACATGCCACCGACGGCCGCCGTGTACGACCGGCTCGTCGCCGACTGCGGCCGGGCGGGCGACCGCTACCACTGGCTCACCGACCCGGGGCTGGGCGCGCTCGCCGAGCCGCTGGACGCGCTGCGGGCCACCGCGGTGCAGGTCCTGGCCGAGTTCGAATCGGTCCAGGAGCTGACCGGGCAGGCCGCCGAAGCGCTCGACGAGGCGGCCACCGGGCTGACCGCCCTGGTCCGTCGCATCCGCGGCGAGGCCCCGCGCTCGGCCGCCGCCTGGGTCGGCCGGCTCACCGAACTGCGCCGCGCACACGGCCATCTGGCCACGCTCGCCGAGATGCGGTACGCCGACACGGACCGTGTCGCCGCGCTCCGCGAGGAGACCGAACGGGATCTGGCATCGGCCGCCCAGCGGGCGGTCGCCTTCCTCGCCCGCGAAGACGCGTTCGCCGGTTACCACGAGGACCTCGCGCGGATCACCGAAGACGCCGCAGGACTGGACACCGTCGCCGACGCCTCCTCGGCCGGGGACCGGCTGACGGAGATCACGGACGGCCTCGGGACGGTCACGGACGTCGTCACCGGCCTGGACATGGGTGACGCGACCGTGCGTACGTCGGTCCTGGAGCGGATCGCCGAGGTCCTGGGGGGTGCCAACCGCGCCCGCGCGGCCCTGGGCGCCAGGCGCAGGGAGCTGGTGGCCCGGGAGGGGCTGGCCGAGTTCGCCGCCGAGTTCGCCCTGCTCGGGCAGGCCGTCACGGGGGCGCTCGCCTCGGCGGACTCCCCCGGTGCCTGCGACGAGCAGCTGTCCCGGGTGATGCTCCGGCTGGAGGACCTGGAATCACGCTTCGCGGAGTCCGACGACTTCCTGGCCAGGCTGGCCGAGCGCCGCACGGAAGTGTACGAGGCGTTCTCGGGCCGCAAGGAGATGCTTCAGGATGCCCGCGCCCGGCGTGCGGAGCGGCTCGCGGACTCCGCGGCCCGGGTCATGGAGACGGTCTCCCGGCGGCTGGCGGGGCTGGAGGACCTGGACGCCGTCCACACGTACTTCGCCTCCGACCCCATGGTCGCCAAGGTCCGCCGCACCGCCGACGAGCTGCGCGCGCTCGGCGACCCGGTCCGCGCGGAGGAGCTGGAGGGACGGCTGAAGGCGGCCCGGCAGGAGGCGGGGCGGGCCCTGCGTGACCGGGGTGAGCTGTACGCGGACGGCGGGTCGGTGATCCGGCTGGGCCGGCACCGGTTCGCGGTGAACACCCAGCCGTTCGACCTGACCCTGGTCCCGTCCGGTGACCGGCTGGCCTTCGCGCTGACCGGCACGGACTACCGGGCCCCCGTCACCGACCCGGAGTTCGCGGCGACCCGCCCCTACTGGGACCAGCTGCTGCCCTCCGAGACGGCGGCCGTCTACCGCGCCGAGCACCTGGCCGCCCGGCTCCTCGACGAGCACGGCGCCGACGCCCTGGGCGACGTGCCGGACCTCGCCGCGCTCGTACGGGAAGCGGCGGCGTCCGCGTACGACGAGGGCTACCGGCGCGGTGTGCACGACGAGGACGCCACCGCGATCCTCACCGCCCTGTTGCGGCTCCGCTCCGGCGCGGGCCTGCTGCGCTTCCCGCCCCCGGTGCGCGCGGCGGCGCAGCTCTTCTGGGCGCACGAGGCCGACGATGCCCTGCGCACGTCCTGGCGGCGTCAGGCCCGGTCGCTGGCGCGCGCCCGCGACACCTTCGGTCCCGCCCCCGCCGTCGCCGTGCTCCAGGGGGAGTGGGCGGCGGCGATGGGAGCGCGGGACGACGTCGCCGAGTACCTCTTCGAGGAGCTGACCGGTGGCCCCGCCGGGTTCGTCACGAGCGCCCCGGTCCGCACGTTCCTGGACAAGTTCCGTCGTGCGGTGGGCACCTCGGCGTACGACGAGGATCTGGCCGCCCTCTCCGCGGACCTCCCGGCCCGGCGACGGCTCGTGGAGGGCTGGCTCACCTCCTACGCCGCCGCGAGCGGCTCCGACGCGGACGACGGGGACCTCACGGAGGCCGTCGCCGTTGAGCTGTGCCCGGAGCTGGAGCGGTACGACTGCGAGGGCCCCCTCACCGCCACGGTCGAAGGGCTCCTCGGCGACCACCCGCGTACCGCCGGGGGAAAGCTGCCGGTGCGGCTGGACGAACTCCTCGCCCGTACGGCCGCGTTCCGGACCGGTACCGTGCCCGGCTTCCGTGCCTACCAGCGGCTGCGCACCACGCTGGTCGCCGCGGAGCGCACCCGGCTCCGGCTGGACGACCACCGGCCGCGCGTCATGCCCGCGTTCGTCCGCAACCGGCTGCTCGACGAGGTGTACCTGCCACTCATCGGAGACAGCCTCGCCAAGCAGCTCGGCACGGCCGACGCGGACCGGCGCACCGACTCGCAGGGGCTGCTGCTCCTCGTGTCGCCGCCCGGCTACGGCAAGACGACGCTCATGGAGTACGTCGCCGAACGGCTCGGCATGGTCCTCGTCAAGGTCAGCGGGCCCAACCTCGGCCATGACGTGACGTCCCTCGACCCGGCGCAGGCCCGCAGCGCGACCGCGCGCCAGGAGGTCGAGAAGATCAACTTCGCGCTGGAGTCCGGCAACAACACCGTTCTGTATCTGGACGACATCCAGCACACCTCACCCGAGCTGCTCCAGAAGTTCATTCCGCTCTGTGACGCCACCCGCCGGGTCGAGGGCGTGCGGGACGGCGAGCCGCGCAGCTACGACCTGCGAGGGAAGAGGTTCGCCGTGGTGATGGCGGGCAATCCGTACACCGAGTCCGGCGACCGCTTCCGGATCCCGGACATGCTCGCCAACCGGGCGGACGTCTGGAACCTCGGCGAGGTCCTGAGCGGCAGGGACGAGGTCTTCGCCCTGAGCTTCGTCGAGAACGCGCTGGCCGCCAACCCGGTGCTGGCCCCGCTCGCGGCCCGCTCCCGGAGCGACCTCGACCTGCTCGTCCGCCTCGCCTCGGGCACGGGTCCCCCGGCCTCCGCCGGCCGACTGGAACACTCCTACGCTCCCGCCGAACTCGACCGCGTCCTCGGCGTCCTGCGGCATCTGCTGACCGCCCGGGACACCGTCCTCGCGGTGAACGCGGCGTACATCGCGTCGGCCGCACAGTCCGACTCGGCGCGCACCGAACCGCCGTTCCGCCTGCAGGGCTCGTACCGTGACATGAACAAGATCGCGGAACGGATCGTGCCCGTCATGAACGACGCCGAGCTCGCCGCCGTCATCGACGACCACTACGCGGGCGAGGCCCAGACGCTCACCACGGGCGCCGAGTCCAACCTGCTGGCACTGGCCGCCCTGCGGGGCACGCTCACCCCCGCGCAGGCTGAGCGCCGGGCGGCGGTCAACTCCGCCTACGTACGCGCCCAGGCCCTCGGCGGACCCGATGGCGACCCCGCCGCCCGTGCCGTCGGGGCGCTCGGACTGCTCGCGGACCGGATCGCGGCGGTCGAGGCGGCCATCGAGCGGGCCGCAGGCCCACGCCACCCGGACGCGGATGCACGCACCCGACACGCGATGATCACCGACACGCCCGACTGAACCGGAGGGACCAAGGCATGCTGGGTTACGTGTCATCACTTCCTCAACAGCCCCAACGCCCCCCGAGCAACAGCCACATGGTGGTCTGCGGCGACGACACCCTCGCCCGCCGGCTCGCCGTGGAGCTGCGTTACGTGTACGGGGAGCGGGTCACCCTCCTGGTCCCGCCGGGGCCCGACACCACCGGGCCCGACCTGCCGCTGACCCAACGTGCCCGCGCCGGTGCCCTGTTCGGGCGGATGTCGGCGGCGATGAGCCGCAACGGGACGGCCAACGGCGGCGGCGACACGAACGCCGGGGTCGAGGCCGTCCGCATCATGGAGGCCCGCGAGCCCTCCGACGACGTACTGGCGGAGGCGGGCGTCGACCGGGCCGCCGCGCTCGCGCTCGTCTACGACGACGACGAGCTCAACATCCGCGCCGCCCTGACGGCCCGCCGTCTCAATCCGCGCCTGCGCCTCGTCATCCGGCTCTACAACCGCAAGCTCGGACAGCACCTGGAGACGCTGCTCGACCAGGCGGCCGCCGTCTCCATGCCCGGTCTCGACGCGGCCGCGATGGACGCCTCCACCACCGTCCTGTCGGACGCCGACACCGCGGCCCCCGCCCTGGCGGCCACCGCGCTGACCGGCAGCAGCAAGGTCATCCAGGCCGAGGGCCTGCTCCTTCGCGCCGTCGAACGCACCCCGCCCCGGCCGGGTGAACTCGCCGACCCCGGGCTGTGCACCCTGGCCCTGCTCTCCTCCACCAGCCAGGACCCGGCGGGCACCGAGGGCTCGGACAGCAGCGGCGACGAGGGCCCCCAGCTCCTGCCCGACCTGGCGACCGTGAACGCCGCCACGGGCCGGGGCACGATCGTCCTGGAGGCCATCAGCCAGGCCGGACCCGACCGGGCGCCCACCCGCATGGGAGGCAGGGGAGCACCGCTCGGCCAGGTCTTCTCACGGCGGCTGCGCTGGTCGGCGCTGGGCGTCGCGGCCGCCGTCGTCGCCCTGGCCGTCGCCTCGGTGATCACGACGGGCGACAGCCCGCTGCACGCCGCCTACCTGACCATGCTGGACCTGCTGGCGATGGGCGACCCGGCGGTCGAGGACACCGACTCGGATTCCCGCCAGGTCATCCAGCTGCTCTCCGGCCTGGCCGGACTCCTGCTGCTGCCCCTGCTGGTCGCCGCGGTCCTGGAGGCGTTCGGCACACTGCGCACCGCCTCCTCGCTGCGCCGCCCGCCGCGCGGCCTGTCCGGCCATGTGGTCCTGCTGGGGCTCGGCAAGATCGGCACAAGGGTCCTGGTGCGGCTCCGTGAGCTGGACATCCCCGTGGTGGTCGTCGAGGAGGACCCGGAGGCGCGCGGCATCCCGCTGGCGCGCAGCCTGCACGTACCGACGGTCCTGGGCGACGTGACCCAGGAGGGCGTCCTGGAGGCGGCCAAGATCCGCCGGGCCCGCGCCCTGCTCGCCCTCACGAGCATCGACACGACGAACCTCGAAGCCGCGCTGTACGCCCGCTCGGTGAAGCCGGACCTGCGGGTGGCCCTGCGCCTGTACGACGACGAGTTCGCCACCGCCGTCTACCGCACCCTGCGCACGGCCCACCCGGGCGCCCTGACCCGTTCCCGCTCCGTGTCCCATCTGGCGGCGCCGTCGTTCGCGGTCGCCATGATGGGCCGGCAGATCCTGGGCGCGGTCCCGGTGGAGCGCAAGGTGATGCTCTTCGCGGCACTGGAGGTGGCGGGACACCCTCAGTTGGAGGGGCGGACCGTCGACCAGGCGTTCCGGGCGGGCGCCTGGCGGGTCCTGGCCCTGGACGCCACCCCGCCGGCCGACCGCCTCCCGGACCTGGCCGCCGTACCGCCGTACGACCCCCTCGACCCCGAGGGGCCGGGAGCCCAGGACCGGCCATCCGGGCTGGTCTGGGACATCCACCCGGGGTATGTGCTGCGGCGGGACGACCGGGTGGTGATCGCCGCGACCCGGCGCGGGCTGGCCGAACTGCTGCGCAGGCAGCACTCGGCGGCACGCCGCTGAGCCACGGCACCCCTCAGCGGGCCCGGGCATCCGCCACCGGGCCGGACGGACCGGCGCCGGGCGGGCGGCGCCGGCCCCGAGCGGCTAGCGGAACATGCCCATCGCTTCCCGCACCTCCCGGAGGGTCGCCTCGGCCACGGCGTTCGCCCGCTCGTTGCCGGCGCGCAGCACGTCACGCACGTGCCCCATGTCCTTCGCGTACTCCGCGCGCCGGGCGCGGATCGGGGCCATCGCCGCGTTGACGGCCTCCGTCACGGTCCGCTTCAGACCGGCCGCGCCGCTGTTCCCGATCTCCTCGGCGACCTCGTACGGGTCGCGGCCCAGGCAGAGCGCGGCCAGCAGCACCAGGCTGGACACCCCGGGCCGCGACTCGGGGTCGTAGGTGATGTGCCGGTCGGCGTCGGTGGTGGCGCCCCTGATCAGCCGGGCCGTCTCGTCGGCGTCGGCGCCGAGGGCGATGGAGTTGCCGCGGCTCTTGCTCATCTTGGTGGCGTCGGTGCCGAGCAGCAGGGGCGCGGCGGAGAGCAGCGCGTCGGGTTCGGGGAAGACGTCTCCGTACCGGTCGTTGAAGCGCCGGGCGACGGTACGGGTGATCTCCAGGTGCGGCAGCTGGTCCTGGCCGACGGGCACGAGGTTGCCCTTGCAGAACAGGATGTCGGCGGCCTGGTGCACCGGGTAGGTGTACATGAGGCCGCTGACGGCGGACTGCCGGGAGTGGGCGATCTCGTCCTTCACGGTGGGGTTGCGGCCGAGCTCGGCGACGGAGACGAGGGACAGGAACGGCAGCAGCAGCTGGTTGAGGGCGGGGACCGCGCTGTGGTTGAAGACCGTCGTTCGGGCGGGGTCGATCCCGATGGCGAGGTAGTCGAGGAGCAGCCCCTCCACGTACTCGTCGAGCCGCTCGGCGACGTCCCGGTCGGTGAGGACCTGGTAGTCGGCGATGAGCACGAAGACGTCCACGCCGAGGTCCTGGAGGCGTACCCGGTTGTGGAGGGTGCCGAAGTAGTGGCCGAGGTGCAGGGCCCCGGTCGGCCGGTCCCCGGTGAGGACGCGGAAGCGGCCGGGGTCCAGAGCGAGCTGCTCCTCCAGTTCGGCGCTGCGGCGCTCGGCGGGACCGACGGGCAGGTCGGTGGTCAGGGTCACGGGGCTCTCCTCGCTGCGGTGTATGCGTGGAGGACGGCCCGTCGGGGGGCACCGGGGCACAGGTGAGGGCCGTCCGAAGATCGAACGGCCCTTGTTCCGTGCAGATGGAGGTGGCCGCTCCTAGGAGGAGCGCCACCGGTTCCGGCACGGTACGGAGGTCATGGCGACGAGTGTAACGCGCACCGGTTCTCCGGCACGGAATCTTTCGGGGCGGGCCCTCCGGGGTGGGCGGAATAGGGAAGCGGGGCGCTCCGTTGTAGGGCGTGTTCACATAGTTCAACGTTCAACCACCTGCTCAACGGCACGACACTTCTGGAGGCGGGCGCCATGCAGTTCGGGATCTTCACCGTCGGGGACGTCACCACCGACCCCACGACCGGTACGACACCGAGCGAGAACGAGCGGATCAAGGCGACCCTCGCGATCGCGCTCAAGGCCGAGGAAGTGGGCCTGGACGTCTTCGCGACCGGTGAGCACCACAACCCGCCGTTCGTCCCGTCCTCGCCGACGACCACGCTCGGCTACATCGCCGCCCGCACCCAGAACCTGATCCTCTCCACCTCCACCACGCTGATCACCACCAACGACCCGGTGAAGATCGCCGAGGACTACGCCACGCTCCAGCACCTGGCCGACGGCCGTGTCGACCTGATGATGGGCCGCGGCAACACCGGGCCGGTCTACCCCTGGTTCGGCAAGGACATCCGCCAGGGCATCCCGCTCGCCGTCGAGAACTACGCGCTGCTGCACAAGCTGTGGCGCGAGGACGTCGTCGACTGGGAGGGCAAGTTCCGTACCCCGCTGCAGTCCTTCACCGCGACCCCGCGCCCGCTGGACGGCGTCCCGCCGTTCGTCTGGCACGGCTCCATCCGCTCCCCCGAGATCGCCGAACAGGCCGCCTACTACGGCGACGGGTTCTTCCACAACAACATCTTCTGGCCCATGGAGCACACCAGGAAGATGGTCGACCTCTACCGGCGCCGCTATGCCCACTACGGGCACGGCACCGCCGAGCAGGCCGTCGTCGGCCTCGGCGGCCAGGTGTTCATGGCCAAGAACTCGCAGGACGCGGTACGGGAGTTCCGCCCGTACTTCGACAACGCACCGGTCTACGGCCACGGGCCCTCGCTGGAGGACTTCACCCAGCAGACGCCGCTGACCGTCGGCTCCCCGCAGGAGGTCATCGAGCGGACCCTGTCCTTCCGGGAGGACGTCGGGGACTACCAGCGCCAGCTGTTCCTGATGGACCACGCGGGACTGCCGCTCAAGACGGTCCTGGAGCAGCTCGACATCCTGGGCGAGGAGGTCGTGCCCGTGCTGCGCAAGGAGTTCGCCAACCTGCGCCCGGCCGGAGTGCCGGACGCCCCGGTCCACCCCGCGGTCGCCGCCGCCCGCGCCGCCGCCGCCCCGAAGGAGGTCTGAGTACCGTGTTCGACACCGCTCCCCTGAAGATCGTTGCCGTCGCGGCCGGGCTCAGCAGCCCGTCGTCCACCCGGCTGCTGGCCGACCGCCTCGCCGGGGCCGCCCGCGAGGCGCTGGCGGCCGGGCAGGACCGGCGCGTCGAGGTCGAGGTGGTCGAGCTGCGTGACCTGGCCGTCGACATCGCCAACCACCTGGTCACCGGCTTCCCGTCGGCCGGCCTGAGGAAGGCGCTCGACGCCGTGACCGGGGCGGACGGCCTGATCGCGGTGACACCCGTCTTCACCGCCTCGTACAGCGGGCTGTTCAAGTCCTTCTTCGACCTGGTCGACAACACCGCGCTGACCGGCAAGCCCGTCGTGATCGCGGCGACCGGCGGCACGCCCCGGCACTCGCTGGTCCTGGAGCACGCCATGCGCCCGCTCTTCGCCTACCTGAGGGCCGTCGTCCTGCCGACGTCCGTGTACGCGGCGTCGGAGGACTGGGGTTCACAGGGGGACGAGTACACCGAGGGGCTGCCCTCCCGCATCCGGCGTGCGGGCGGCGAGCTCGCCTCCGCCGTCACGGGGCGGACGGTCTCGGGCGCCACCCGGGCCCCCACCCTCGACGACGGTGAGGACGCCCTCGTCCCGTTCGCCCAGCAGCTCGCGGACCTCCGGGTCGGCTGACCACATCGGCGGGGCCACCCGGCCCCGCCGATGTCCTGCTTGGATACAGTTGATCCCTGTATGCCGTACATGTTCCAACACACTGGAGGCAGACATGGGCAGGATCGTCGTGGGCGTCGACGGATCGGACGCGTCGATCAAGGCGCTGCGCTGGGCCGTACGCCAGGCCGAACTGACCGGCGACACCGTCGAGGCCGTCAACAGCTGGGAGTACCCCGCGACCAGCTGGGGGTCCCTGATGCCAGGCCTGCCTGAGGACTTCGACCCGCAGGCGGTGGCGACCGTCGCGCTCGACGAGGCACTGGAGGAGGCCCTCGGCGTCGAGGGCGCGGCGGCGGTGGAGAAGATCGTCGTGATCGGTAATCCCGCCCTGTCGCTGCTGGAACGCTCCCGCGGCGCGAACCTGCTGGTCGTCGGCGCCCGAGGCTACAGCGGCCTCAAGGCGACCCTCCTCGGCTCGGTCAGCCTGCACGTCACCCAGCACGCCACCTGCCCGGTCACCGTCGTACGCGACTGAGCCGGCCCGCCCCGGACCCCGGGCCCTCGTCCTTGCCGCACACGAACGGGCGGGCCCCTCGCACGAGGTCCCGCCCGTTCGTGGTGCGTCAGCCCCGGGACGTGATGTGGCTGATCACCCGGTCGAACTCCGTCGTCGGTGAGAAGTCCACGAACTCGCAGTCCTCCAGGCCTCGGGGACGTGACCGGGCGGCCAGTGGAACGCCTGGCCCTCCTCGTAGACCCCGTACGCCGCCGGGTCCGCGCCGGTCCGCAGCTTCAGCCGGCCCTTGAGCAGGTAACCCCGGTGCGGGCAGGGGCACATGTCGTCGGGGAGTCCCTTGAGCGCCGGGCCCATGTCCGCGCCCTTGACGAGCGGAATCGAGGCACCACTCAGGTCACCACCGATCGCCTTCCTGCGCAGCTCCGCCTCGTCGGTCCGGATCGCAACGGGCGTGTCGTTCCATGTCGTTGCCGTCATGGCTCCTCCAGAGCCTGTCTCCGCCCCCCCCTTCCGGTCCGGGCCCGGCTCCGGCGGGGCGCGATGTCAGAGCGCGACGACGTCGGCCACGACACAGGCCACGTTGTCCGGGCCGCCCGCGTCACCTGCCAGGGCGACCAGAGCGCGCACAGCCGCGTCCGGGCCGTCCGCCGCGATGACCGTGCGGGTCACGTCGGCCTCGTCCACGACCGCCGACAGCCCGTCCGAGCAGAGCAGGTAGCGATCCCCCGGAAGCGTGTCGTGCAGCCCTACGTCCGGGCGGGCCGGCTGTGCCGGGGCACCGCCCGCCAGGGCCCTGAGCAGCATCGCGCGCTGCGGGTGCGACGACGCCTCCTCCTCGGTCAGCGAGCCGTCGTCGATCATCGACTGCACCAGGGTGTGGTCGTGCGTGATTCGGAACAGCTCGCCGCCACGCAGCACATAGGCCCGGGAGTCCCCGATGTGCACCAGACCCAGCCGCTCACCGGTCCACACCAGCGCCGTGAGCGTGGTCCCGGACTCGGCCGGGGCCCTGTCGCCTCCCACGGCGTCGCGTACCGCCCGCGCCGCGGACTCCGCCGCGTCGTGCAGGGCGCCGAGCAGGTCCGCGGCGTTCACCGCCCCCCGCGCGGCCGGTTTCAGCGCGTCGACCGCCGCCGCACTCGCCCCGGCGCCGCCCGCCCCGAAGCCGTCCGCCACGGCGAGGAGCCGCGCTCCCGCGTACGCCGTGTCCTGCTGAGCGGTGCGCACCGCACCCGGGTGGGCCAGTGCCGCGTAGCGGATTCCCAGGGTGGCCGGCCCCCGGCCCGTCTCGTTGCCGTTCGACATCGCGGTGTTCTCCTTCTCGGAAAGATGCCCGGCGAGGAAGACCGCGAGCTCCCGGCGGGCGGCCGTCTCGGCCTCCACCCCCGCCCAGTAGGCACGGACCTCCGCGGCGGCCGCGCCGTCGTCCAGCGCCACCACCTCGGCGATCCGGGCGAGCGGCATGCCGATCCGGCGCAGCCATGCCACCAGTCGTGCCGCCTCCGCCTGCGTCCGGTCGTAGTAGCGGTATCCGTTGACCGGATCCACCAGTGCGGGGCGGAGCAGTCCCAGTTCGTCGTAGCGGCGCAGGGCCTTCGCGGGGAGCCGGGACAGCCGGGCAAACTCCCCGATCGTCACCAGCCCCGCGCGCCCCGGCGCCCCGCCTTCGTCTCCCACCACGGCCTCCTCGCGCCGGACGGATGCGCCCGGCCCCGCCGATGCTGGGGCTTCCCCCGCGGGGAAGGTCAACCACCGCGGAGCCCGGTGCCGCGGCCGGGGGGTCGGGCCGCCGGCGTCACCTCCGGTTGTACAGCCTCGTCGTCACCGCGCCGAAGACCGTCACGGAGACCGCCGACGCGACGGAACACGGCTGCGACCGCCGGATCGGAACACGGCGGCCGCAACCCCTGCCAGGTCCCGGAGGACGGCCGGGTCAGTCCTCGCGGGTGTAGTAGACGTAGAACATCGTCGCGGCCGTCCCCGCGGCGAGCACCAGCCCGATCAGGGACGAGGACAGCACGCTGTTGTCGTGCAGGCTGTAGAGGAAGCCGATCGCGCCCCCGGTCAGCACGCCGAACGCCCCGGCGCGCAGCTCACGCGGCAGGGACCACCTGATCCGCACGAGTGCGTAGCAGAGCGCGGCGAACACCACACCGGAGACCACACCGAGCCAGATCTGGCCGGCGGTGGTCGCTCCACCGTCCCGTTTGATGAAGAAGGCCCAGAAGCCGACGATCACGCCCAGCACCAGGGGCGTCGCCGAGGCGAGCACACCGTGCCCCCGCCGGACCGGGGTGCGCGCCTGCGTGCGGCGGCGCGTCGGCATCGTTGCGTGTGTGGCCATGGCGCACAACTCCTTCCGTCGCCCCCGTCCCCGTGTTCCTCCAGCGCACACCCGAGCGGGCCGCCCGGCAACTCGAACGGCGTACGGCCCGGAGCGCGCCGATGCCGTACGGGATTGGCTGGTGCCTGTGCGGACCTATCTCTCAGCGGCTCTGTCGGCGGTACTGCTCGTCCTGCTCACCGTGCTGGTCCCGGTGAGCGCGCTCTCGGCCTGGGTCGATCTCGAACTCGACGACACGGACCGCTATCTCGCAGCCGTGTCCCCGCTGGCCTCCGATCCGGATGTCCGGAGCACCGTGGCCACACTGGTCACGGACGAGGCGATGAAGAACATCGACGTCGGGCCGCTCCAGGAGACCGTCGGGCAGTTCCTGCACGAGACCGCGCTGTCGTTCACGACGACCGAGGCCTTCCGGCGGGCCTGGGACAGCGCGAACCGGGCGGCGCACCGGGAGGTGACCGCCGCACTGCACGGGGACGACGGGCAGGCGGTGACCATCGACCTGGCGCCGGTGATCGCTGAGGTCAAGAAGGAGCTGGTCGGCAACGGAGTTCCGTTCGCCGACCGGATCCCGGTCCGGGAGACCTCGATCACCGTGCTGTCCCCCGACCGCGCCGACGACCTGCGGTCCTCGTTCCGGTGGCTGCGGTACTGCAGCATCTGGCCGGCGGTCGGGACGGTTCTGCTGCTCGTCCTCGTGCTGGGTCTCACGCTCCTGCGCGGTGGTCTGCGGGCCTGCCTGACGGCCGCGGCCGTGGCAGGCGCCGGGCTGCTGCTCGGCACGGCCCTGCTGCGGATCGCCGTCGCCGTCGGCCGAGCCCGGGTCCTCGACCAGGTGCCCGGAACGGACCGGGCGGGGGCCGCCGCGGTCTACGACGCGCTGACCGCCTCGCTGCGGACGACCGTGTGGATCGTGCTCCTCGTGGGGGCGGTCCTGGCGGTCGGCGGCCTGGTGGGCCGGGCCCTGGCGCCCGGGCACGGCCGGGCCGGGCGCCCCCACCACGGCTGATTCCGCGCCCGGGGCCCGACGTGCGCGGGTGGGTGGGCCGGGCGACAGTGGGATGCGTGAGAGCAGGGGGCAAGCGAGAGGTCTGCCGATGCGAGCCATCGCCGTCAGCACGTTCGGTGCGGAACCCTGTCTCGTCGAGGTGCCGAAGCCCGGCCCCGCGACGGGCGAGGTACGGGTGAAGGTCGAGTACGCGGCGCTCAACCCGCTCGACTGGCAGACCGGGGACGGCGTCCGGGACGAGGCCGTCCCGCATGTGTTCCCGCTCGTCCTGGGCACCGATTTCGCGGGCCGCGTGGACATGATCGGCAGTGGCGACAACACCTTCCGGGTCGGTGACCCCGTGTTCGGCCGGGTGACGGCACCGCCCCTCGGGCGCTGCGGGGCGTACGGCGAATACGTGTGCGTCCCCCAGGACTCCCCGATCGCCCTGGTCCCGTCCGGCCTGCCGCTCCAGGTCGCCGCGGCTCTCCCCACGGCCGGTTCGACGGCCGCACAGATCCTTTCGAGCACGGCCGTACGCAGCGGGCTGACCCTGTTGGTCGTCGGGGCGACGGGCGGTGTCGGCAGCTTCCTGACCCAGCTCGCGGCTGCCCGCGGGACAGCGGTCGTCGCCGCCGTGCGGGGCGACGAGGGACGGCGGATGAGGGCCCTCGGAGCCATCGCCACCGTCGATACGGCCTCCGGCTCCGCAGCGCTGGAGGCCGCCGTGCGGGACCTGTACCCGGACGGCGTCGACGCGCTCGTCGACCTCGTCTCCACGGACACCGCCTCGTTCGCCGCGTACACCGCACTGGTGCGCGACGGCGGTGTCGCCGTCACCACGCGGGGTGTCGCGGCGCCCGGGGGCATCGCCTGGGCGGACTTCCGGCTCGCACCGACCGCCGCGCTGCTGGACGAACTGGCCTCGGCGGTGGCGAGCGGGGAGCTGACCGTGCCCATCGACATGGAACTCCCCCTGGAGAAGGCGCCGCAGGCACTCGTCCAGAACCGCGCCGGCGGGGCGCGCGGCAAGACCGTCTTCACCATCTGAACGACGACCGGGAGGGGCTCCTGACCGACCGGGGCGCGGAGACGACGAGCCCGCCGCGCTCCATGACGTGCGCACGGTCGGCAGCCGGCGGACGAGGGCGCTCGGCGCCCCCGCCCTCGGAGAGTCAGGTCAGGGCCGCGCGTCCGGATCGTGAGGGGTGCGCGCGCCCTGGAGGCGTTCCATCTCACGGCGGTCGCGCTTCGTCGGGCGGCCCGCGCCCCGGTCGCGGACCGGGACCTGGAGAACCGCCTCCCGTGGCGGCGGGGGCGGGCTGTTGTCGACGAAGCACTCGGCCGCCACCGGGGGCCCCACCCGCTTCTTCACGATTCTGGAAACGACGACGATCCGGTCCCGGCCCCCATGCCGCAGCCGCACCTCGTCGCCCGTACGCAGGGCCTGGGCGGGCTTCGCCCGATCGCCGTTGACCCGCACGTGCCCCGCGCGGCAGGCGGCGGCCGCCTGCGACCGGGTCTTCGTCAGCCGGACCGCCCAGATCCAGGCGTCGACCCGGACGCTTCCCTCCGCCTGAGGCGCCTCACCGGAAACCATGCGTACGACTTTAGACCGTCCCCCCGTCGCCGGGCGGTCTTCGTCCGATGCGGTGCCTTCGGGGTCTCAGGAGCCGAAGGCACCGCACATGACGTCGCCCATGTCGTAGGCGTACAGCTCCCGCTTGCACGCCCCGCACCTGCCGGGCGCGTGCTCGCTGAGCGACCACAGCTACGGGGCGACCCCGCCGCCCCGCCCCTGCGCGAGGTACAGGTCCTCGGGGCCGAACGAGCTCTCCAGGATCTTCGGGTTGCCGACGAGCCGCGTCGTACCGGGGCCCTCGTGGGTGCGCGGACGGATCGGCCGGCATGCCTGATCCATCGTCAGACACACCGGCCGGTCACGCCGGCGCCGCGCGGCGGTTCCCCCCGGGCACATCCGGACGACGCCCATCGGACGCCCATCGGGCACGCACCGCACGGACACAGGCCGCAGGAGGGCTTCCGGTTCAGACGCCGATGTCGCCGCCGTCCTTGCGCCAGACGGCGACGACCGAGGGGCGGACGATCCTGCCCGGCCCGTCGGGCCAGGTGCTGGCCGGCTTCTCGACGGAGGCGCCGTCGACCTCGCCGGGGTGCTGCACGGCGACGAGCACGCGGCGGTCCTGAATCACCGGGCCACAGGTCTCCGCCCCGGTCGGGACGGTCAGGAACTGCCGGAGCTCCCCGCGTCGTTCGCCCTGCGTCGCCACGCCGAACAGTCCGTCGTGCGAGCCGAGCTGGTTGCCGTCCGTGGAGATCCACAGATTGCCGTGGTCGTCGAAGGCCACGTTGTCCGGGCAGGAGATGGGGCTGACCTTCTCCTTGGGGAAGCCGGAGAAGTACGTCGCCGGGTCCTCCGGGTCCCCCGCGACGAGGAAGAGCCGCCAGGCGAACCCGTCGCCCGCCGGGTCGTCCCAGTGCTCCGCGAGCTCCAGGATCTGGCCGTGCTTGTTGGCGTTGCGCGGGTTCGCCTCGTCCGCGCCGGCCTTGCCCGCCTTGCCGCGGTCGGTGTTGTTCGTCAGGGCGACGTAGACCCGGCCGGTGCGCGGCGAGGGCTCGACGTCCTCGGGGCGGTCCATCTTCGTCGCGCCGACCTTGTCACCGGCCAGCCGGGTGAAGACGTACACCTCCTCGGCCGTCATGCCCGGGACGTGCGAGGTGGTGCCCGTGGCGAGCGGGATCCAGACGCCGCTGCCGTCGAACTCGCCGTCCGAGGGGAGCTTGCCCGTGCCGTCGAGCTCCGCGGCCGGGGAGTCGCCGGTCAGCTTGGCGACGTACAGCGTCCCCTCGTCCAGCAGCGTCAGGTTGTGCTCCCTGTCCGCCCTCGAGTTCCCCTTCCTCATCCGCTTGCTGGAGACGAACTTGTAGAAGTAGTCGAACCGTTCGTCGTCGCCCATGTAGACCACCGGGCGCCCGTCGGCGGTCAGCCGGGGCTGCGCGGCCTCGTGCTTGAACCGGCCGAGCGCGGTCCGCTTGCGGGGCGTCGAGTCGGGGTCGTACGGGTCCAGCTCGACGACCCAGCCGAAGCGGTGCGCCTCGTTGGGCTCCTGTGCCAGGTCGAAGCGCTTGTCGAACCGCTCCCACTTGCGCTCGGTCGCGGCCGTGCCGATGCCGTACCGCTTGTCGGTGTCGCTCGAACCGTTGGCGAAGTACTGGTTGAAGTTCTCCTCGCCGTGCAGCGTGGTGCCCCACGGCGTGGTGCCGCCGGCGCAGTTGTTCAGCGTCCCGAGCACCTTGCGGCCGGTGCGGTCCGCGGAGGTGCGGAGCAACGGGCTGCCGGCGGCCGGGCCGGTGACGCGGAATTCGCTGGTCGCGGTGAGACGGCGGTTCAGCGGGTGGCGGCTGACCGGCGCGAGTTTGCCGGTGCGGTTCTCCTCCTGGACGACCACCACGGAGAGTCCGTGCGCCGCCCAGGCGATCTCGACCTGCTCACGGGTCGGACTGGCCGGATCGTATCCACGGAACATCAGGATCTCGTCCGTGTACTCGTGGTTGGCGACCAGCACCTGACGGCCGCGCTCACCGCGGAGGGGGAGCAGGGAGAGGAAGTCGTTGTTGTAACCGAACTGGCCCGCCTGCGCCTTGGCGGACTGCTTGTCCGGGTCGAAGGCGGGAGCGCCGCGCAGAATCGGTTCGCCCCAGCGGATGACCACGTTCTGGCCGTAGCCGTCGGGGATCGTGACCCGGTCGTCCTTGTTGGGCGCCACGGCGGTGAAGCGCAGGCCCCGGGCGCCCGAAGGGGTGGGCTTCGGCTTTCCGCCGGGACGGCCGGCGAGCGGCGCCGCCTCGGCGGCCGGCGCCGTCGGGCCGGCGAGAGCGGCGGTCCCGGCGGCGGTGGCCACGGTGACCACGGCGGCGGCGCGCATCAGCGAACGGCGTGACAGGGCACCGGCGATGATGTCGCCGGCGTACTCGTTGTCGCTGGTGTTGGGGACCTCCTGGAAGCAGGCGTCACCGCAGCGGTAGCGGCAGGTCAGCGCAGAGCGCCCGCCCGGGTGCGAGCCGATGAGCGGCAGCAGATCGCGCACGTTTTCGTCCCTCCGTCTGTGTGTCACGCGTGACGGTAGGTGCGTATCCACGCCGTACGTGGGACGGCCGGTGAACAGAGGGTGAAGTCCGGGACACCGATGCGCTCCCGGCCGTCCGGGCCGCCGTCCAGGACTCGGTGACGACTCGGTTGGAGCTCGGTTGACACAGGGGCGGGCCGCGCCACCGAACGGCCGGATCCGGCCGCTAACCTTACGTATCCGCCCTGGCCAGGGATCAATTCCCGCAGTACGGACATTTATTGCAACCAACTCATGCGAAAGGCCTCGCCCATGGGCATTCGGAGCTTGCTGCGTAAGGTGTTCGGCCGGACGGAGCAGGACGAGCCGACCACGGCCACCGTCCCGCCCCAGGCCGAGCGCACCCAGCCCACGGAGACGGAGCCGGAGACCGCCACCTCGGCGGCCGAGCCCGCGAAGGCCTCGGTACCGGCCCCGGCCTCCTCGGACCGCTCGGCCGGCGCCGAGCACGACAGCGGCCAGGCGTCGGACCTGGTGGCTGCGGCATTCGACAAGACGACCGCGGCCTCCGCGGACACGTCGAGCGCCACGCCCGCGCCGAGGGTTCCGGCCCAGGGGTCGGACCCGGAGGCGGCTGCGGACACCGCGGGCGCCGGGAGCGACACGGCCGCCGAGTCCGCCGCCGAGCCCGAACCGGTCGTCGTGGCACCGATCACGATCGACATGGACCCGGAGCCGGAGGCCGGGACGGCGTCCGTCGCGGCACCTGTCGTGGCGGTCGAACCGGTGACGGAGAAGGCCGGGCCCGCGGGGGAAGAGGCGGAGGCCGCGGCCGAGACAGCTCCGGCCTCCGGCGTAGCGCCGGAGGCGTCACCTGCGGTCGAGGAGCCTGCCACCACTGAGGCGCCTGCTGACGGAACGCCTGTCGAGGACACGACCGACGCGCCCGCTGCCGAGGCCTCCGTCACTGACGCGTCCGCTGCCGACGCGCCTGCTGCTGAGACGCCTGTCGCCGAGGCGGCAGCCGAGCCGAAGACCGAGCCCGCCGCCGAGCCCGCCGCCGCGTCCGAGCCGGAAGCCGTGCCGGAGCCGGTCGCCGCGTCCGAGCCGGAAGCCGTGCCGGAGCCGGTCGCCGCGTCCGAGCCGGAAGCCGTGCCGAAGGCACAGAAGGCAGAACCGCCGGCCGCGCCCGAGCCCGCCACAGCCGAGCCCGTCGCCGAGCCGGTGGCGGCTCCCGAGCCGGTCACCGCACCCGAACCGGCGGCCACCGCCCAGCCCGTCGCCGAGCCGGTCGCCACCGTCGCCGAGCCGGTCGCCGCACCCGCCCCCACCCCCGAGGCTGCCGCCCCCACCGGGAAGCCCGCCGTCACCCTCGCCCGGGTCAAGGCGGCGGCGCCCGGGCTCGTCGCGCCGTACAAGGCCGCTGAGGCCGGGCTCAAGGCCCACGGGCTGACCGGGCTGCGTGCCACCGTGTATCTGGTGCTCGACCGGTCCGGGTCCATGCGGCCGTTCTACAAGGACGGCAGCGCCCAGCACCTGGGCGACCGCACCCTGGCGCTGGCCGCGCACCTCGACGCGACCGCGACCGTGCCCGTCGTCTTCTTCTCGACCGACATCGACGGCACCGGGGCGATCGACCTCACCGCCCACGACGGCCGGATCGACGAGCTGAACGCGGGCCTCGGCCGCCTGGGCCGTACGAACTACCACCGGGCCGTCGAGGAGATCGTCGCGCACTACGAGAAGTCCGGTGCCACGGGCCCGGCCCTGGTGGTCTTCCAGACGGACGGCGCCCCGGACGCCAAGGTGGCGGCCAAGCAGGCACTGGCGGACGCGGCACGGCTGCCGCTGTTCTTCCAGTTCGTCGCGTTCGGCGACGAGGACGCGAAGGCGTTCGACTTCCTGCGCAGGCTGGACGTCGAGAACGCCGGCTTCTTCCACGCGGGCCCCGCCCCGCGCGAGGTGCCGGACGCGACGTTCTACCGCGAGGTACTCGCCGGACTCCCCACCTGGGCCACCGCTCGAGGATTCGTCGCGGAGGACTGATCCACCGGCAGTTGTACGGTCACGGCGAGCCCGCCCTCCGGGCCGGGTGCCGCCGTGGCCGTACCGCCGTGGGCCACCGCGATGGAACGCACGATCGACAGGCCGAGCCCCGAGCCCTGTCCCATCCGGTCCCGCCCCTCACCGCGCCGGAACGGCTGGAAGAACCCGGCGATGTCCCCCTCGGCCACCACGGGTCCGGTGTTACGGACCACCAGGACCCCGTCCGCCGACAGTGACACCTCCACCCGCCCGCCGGGCACGTTGTACCGCACCGCGTTGGACAGCAGATTCGCCACCAGCTGCGCGAGCAGCTGCCGGTTCCCGCGGACGAGGCAGGGGCCGGACGCGACCGTGATCTCCGGGCCGGACGCCGACACCCGTTCCGCCGCCGACAGGGGCCGGGCGGCCTCCTCCGCGACCACCCGAGCCAGGTCGACCGCCGTGCGCTCGCTCTGCGCCAGCCCACCTTCGCTGCGCGCCAGCACCAGCAGGCCCTCGATGAGCCGTTCGCTGCGCCGGTTGTTGTCCAGAAGCGTCTGCCGGGTCCGTGCGAGGTCCTGCGGCGACGGATCGTCGAGGCCCACCTGGATCGCGGCCCGCTGGGTGGCCAGTGGGGTCCGCAGCTCGTGCGAGGCGTTGGCGATGAACCGCCGCTGGCTGTCGAACGCCTTCTCCAGCCGCGCCAGCAGCGAGTCCAGCGTCTCCCCCAGCTCCTTCAGCTCGTCGTCGGGACCACTGGAGGCGATCCGCTCGTGCAGGGTGTGTTCGGAGAGCCGCCGCGCCTTCGCGGTCATGGCGTGCACGGGCCGCAGCACCCGCCCCGCCGTCCACCAGCCGACGCCGACCGCGCACCCCGTCATGACGAGCAGCGCGGCGACCGACCAGTACAGGAGTTCCCGGCTCGCCGCATCGCTGACGTCGTCGGTGACGTCGTAGACCGTGGGCGGGCCGACGAGCCCACGCCGGTGCAGGGGGCCGTTGACCGCGAAGCCCGGCTGGGCGACCGCGGCGGACGTGGCGATGGCGCGTGCCTGCGAGTCCGTACCGGCACGCGAGGCCAGATTGACCGTGGCGAGCAGCGCCGTACCGAGGATGAGGAAGACCCCTCCGTACACGAGGGCGATCCGCATCCGGATCGTCGAGTGCCGGACCTGCTCGGGCCCGGTCGCCCGCACCAGCCTCAGCAGCCGGTTCACAGGGCGTACCCGACGCCCTGCACGGTGCGGATCAGCGCCGGTTCCCCCAGCTTGGCGCGCAGCTTGCTCATGCAGACGCGCACAGCGCCCGTGAACGGGTCGGCGTTGGCGTCCCAGGCCCGCTCCAGCAGCTCCTCCGCGCTGACCGTGCCGCCGTCGGCCTCCAGCAGCAGCTGCAGCACGGTGAACTCCTTCGGCGACAGGTCCAGGTCCCGCCCGTCCCGGGTGGCGGCCCGGCGCACACTGTCGAGCCGGATGCCGTGCCTCTCCAGCTGCGGCGGCACGGGCCGGGCGCTGCGCCGTCGCAGGGCGCGCACGCGGGACACCAGTTCTGGGAATTCGAAGGGTTTGCTCACGTAGTCGTCGGCTCCGAGGTCGAGCCCTTCCACCCGGTCCTCCGTGGTTCCGGAGGCGGTGAGCATCAGGATCCTGGTGCGCGACCCGGCGGAGACGAGCCTGCGGGCCACGTCGTCGCCGTGCACCCGGGGCAGGTCACGGTCCAGGACGACGACGTCGTAGTCGTGCAGCCCCAGATAGGCGAGCGCCGCGTCCCCGCTGTACACGGTGTCGACGGCGAATCCCGCCCGCCGCAGCCCGGTCGCCACCAGCTCCGCCAGGATCTCCTCGTCCTCGGCGACCAGTACCCGCATCGTGTTGTCCCCTGCCTCGTGCACGCGTGCCCACTCCTCCCAGGATGCGTCTTTGGTACGGGAAGGCATGTTTCGCAAAGCTCTCCGCGGCCGGGGCGGTCCTTGTCGATGTGAGTGGATCTTCCACGGACCGTTAGGATTTCGACCATGGCGGCCACTGGATCCGAGAAGCAAGGGGGCGACGGCGTGAAGAGTTTCTACGTATCGACCCCCATCTACTACGTCAACGACGCTCCTCACCTGGGCCACGCCTACACGACCGTCGCAGGCGACGTGCTCACCCGCTGGCACCGCCAGCGCGGCGAGAAGGTGTGGTACCTCACCGGCACGGACGAGCACGGTCAGAAGATCATGCGCACGGCCGAGGCGAACAACGTCACCCCCCAGGCCTGGTGCGACAAGCTCGTCGAGGAGTCCTGGAAGCCCCTCTGGGAGCACCTCGACATCGCGAACGACGACTTCATCCGCACGACGGAGAAGCGGCACACCGACCGTGTGCAGGAGTTCGTGCAGGACCTGTTCGACAAGGACCAGATCTACAAGGGCGGGTACGAAGGCCCGTACTGCGTCGGCTGCGAGGAGTACAAGCTCCCCGGCGACCTGATCGAGTCCGAGGACGGCACGAAGCTGTGCCCGATCCACAAGAAGCCGGTGGAGCTCCTCAAGGAGGAGAACTACTTCTTCAAGCTGAGCGAGTACGGCCCGAAGCTCATGGAGTTCTACGCGGCCAACCCGGGCTTCATCCAGCCCGAGTCGGCCCGCAACGAGATCGTGAACTTCGTGAAGCAGGGTCTGCAGGACCTGTCGATCTCGCGCTCCACGTTCGACTGGGGCGTCCCGGTGCCGTGGGACCCGAAGCACGTCATCTACGTGTGGATCGACGCGCTGCTCAACTACGCGACGGCGGTCGGCTACGGCGCCAACCAGGAGAAGTTCGACGGCACCTTCCCGGCGGACGTGCACCTGATCGGCAAGGACATCCTGCGCTTCCACTCGGTCATCTGGCCGGCGATGCTGATGGCGCAGGGCCTGCCGGTCCCCGGCAAGGTCGTCGCCAACGGCTGGCTGATGGTCGGCGGCGAGAAGATGTCCAAGTCGAACCTGACCGGCATCAAGCCGCAGGACCTGACCTCGCACTTCGGCGTGGACGCGTACCGCTGGTACTTCCTGCGGGCCATCGCGTACGGCAGCGACGGCTCCTTCTCCTGGGAGGACTTCAGCGCCCGCTACACCTCGGAGCTGGCCAACGACTACGGCAACCTCGCCTCGCGCGTCGCGGCCATGGTCGGCAAGTACTTCGGCGGCGCGCTCCCGGAGGCCACGGCGGCCGGTGACGCCGAGCGCGCGGTCCAGGAGGGCCTGGCCCGGGCGGTCGCCTCCGCCGATCAGAAGATCGGCGAGGAGCTGGACTTCCAGGGCGGCATCCTGGCGGTCTTCGACTTCGTGAAGCAGGTCAACGGCTACATCACGGAGCAGGAGCCGTGGAAGGTCGCCAAGGACACCTCGCCCGAGGGCCAGGCCCGGCTGGCGACCATCCTGTACACGGCGGCCGAGTCGCTGCGCGGCGTCGCGGTCCTGCTCAACGCGGTGATGCCGGACACCTCGCAGAAGCTGTGGGACTCCCTGGGCGCCGAGGCGTCCCTGGGCGCCCTGGCCGACCAGCGGGTGCAGGACGCGGGCGACTGGGGCCGGCTGCCCGTCGGCTCCACGGTGACGAAGGGTGCGGTGCTGTTCCCCCGCCTGGAGGAGAAGCCCGCGTAAGCGGCGCACACGGCGCAGGAGCCCGGGCCCCGGAGACAACGGGGCCCGGGCTCCTGGCTCGTCCCGGTGCGATTTCCCCGGTTCACCGGGCCAGGGATGCGGCGTCCCCCATCACGATCACGGGGTACTTGGCGGGATCCAGGGTGAGCAGGAGTTCGCGCATCCGGTCCTCGGTCAGCGAGACGCACCCCTGGGTGGGGCCGCCGTGGTCCACGTGGATCCAGATGCCGCCGCCCCGCTCCGCGCCGAGCGGCCGGGTACGGTCCAGCGGACTGGTGCCGGGGGTGCGGTTGTAGTTGATGGCGACGACGTAGTCGAAGGAGCCTTCGAGCGGCTCCCCCAGGAAGCCCTCGCCGCTCACCGCGAAGCGGGACTGTTCGTCGTACGGGAGCAGCGCGCCCGGGTCGGGCAGTCGTCCGCCCGCGTCGGTGAGGCCGAAGACCCCCGCGGGGGACCTGAGGTCGTCCGCGAGATGGTGGTCCGTCCAGCCCTCCATGCCGTTGTGGGCGGGCCAGGGGCCTGCCCCGGGTCTCCAGCCGAGGGCGGGGTCGTCGAGGTCGTAGAGCACCACCTCGGAGCGGTTCGAATCGGGGCCCTGCCCGGTCACCACGACGGCTTGCCGGGCCTCCGCAGGGATCTGCGCCCGGGTCTGCGGACCGAGATCCGGAATCTCCGCAGGATGGCGGAGTGGTTCCACGGACCAAGGCTGCCCGGCCGAGGCACCGGGGCCTGCCGCAGCGCGGGGCCCGGCCGGGTCGGTAGTCTGCACCGCTCCTGCGGAACAGCCGATGACGAGCAGGAACAGGACGACGAGCAGGGCGTACGGGCGACGCGTGACGGACACGGTGCGGAACTCCTCGGTGAGGGCGGACGAGCACTTCCCGTGCCAGTCCTTGCCGGGCCCGACGGAGCCGGACCGGAACCGGGGGCCATCGGGATGTACCCGGTTCGGGTGCCCGAGGTCCGCAAAGTCCCACATGGTCCACCCGTACGCAGGAAGAGCCCGGAACCGTCGCGCTGGTACGCCGCGGTTCCGGGCCCTGCCCCGGGGGCTTCCGTATCCCTAGAGGCCGGTGCCGTCGTGGGTGCCGTCCGGGTCGACACCCATGGTGATCGACCCGACCACGCCACGTGCCATCTTTCCCTTGCGGTACGAGAGTTTCAGCAGCCCGCCCGTCACACCGCTCCGGTCGTAGACGGTGTCCTCGGTCAGGGTCGTCCGGGTGGTGGTGCTCGTCGAGTACGGCTCTTCCTCGGCGGAGTCGAGGACCGCCGACTCGGCGAAGAAGAACTGGCCGGTGTGGCAGGTGTGCCCGCCCTCGTACCCGGCGTCGGTCATCTTGCCCCCGACGTGCACCTTGGTGTGGATGTGCACGGCGCGGCCCTGGTACCAGCCGGGGAAGAGCGTCGTGAACTCCACGTACCCGTGCTGGTCGGTGAGTTGGGTACCCCGCAGATAGCGCTCCTCATCGGTGGGTTCGCTGTGGCCCCCGCCGCCGCCCGGGCCACCGGAAGGCGGTGTCCCGGTGGGGGTTCCGGTCGGTGCGTCCGTGGGGGTTCCGCTCGGCGGGGTGCCGCCGCCGGGGCCGCCCTGGCTCATGCTTTCGTAGCCGGAGTAGATCCCCAGGGCGTCGCAGTGCCAGATGTCGACGGCCGCCCTCTTCAGCGGCTTGCAGGTGTCGGAGTCGATCACCTTCAGACGCAGGGTCAGCGGGATGCCCTCCTTGTCCTCCGTGATGTCCTTCCGGATCCTGTCGGCGTCGATGTAGTACGGGCCCTCGGTGGTTTCCGAGGTCAGCCGGTAGCACGCCTCGCCGGCCGCAGCGCTGCTCTCCTCGTCGGCCGAGGCGGTGGCGGCGACCCCGGCCCCGACCGTCGCGGCTGCCACGACCGCCCCACCGGCGAGGATCACCCGGCGTCGGGTCAAGTCCTTCTTGTGCGCGGGTCCCTGGTTCTCTGTCATGACGCGAGAGGTTAGGGAGCCCAGCTGGCAGGAACATGGGTGTCAGCTGTGCGTTCCTGTGCGCATGACATCGCCACCGGCAGCGCCGGGAAGTGAAACAGTCCCCGGCCGGGTGGCCGGGGACTGTTTCACGTGGAACCGGAGCGGAACCGCCGACGCCTACTTCGCGCCGGTGTCCCTCGCCACGGAGTCCTTGGCCTCCGCCTTGTCCTTCGTCGTCGCGACGGGCTTGCGGAGCTGGATGTTCAGCTCGCGCAGGCGGGTCTCGTCGAGCTCGCTCGGGGCGCCCATCATCAGGTCCTGGGCGTTGCCGTTGAGCGGGAAGGCGATCGTCTCGCGGATGTTGGGCTCGTCGGCCAGCAGCATCACGATGCGGTCAACGCCCGGGGCGATGCCACCGTGCGGCGGGGCGCCGAGGCGGAACGCGCGCAGCATGCCCGCGAACTCCCTCTCGACGGTCTCCGCCTCGTAACCGGCGATCGCGAAGGCCTTCAGCATGACCTCGGGCTCGTGGTTACGGATGGCGCCGGAGGACAGCTCGATGCCGTTGCAGACGATGTCGTACTGCCACGCCAGGATGTCGAGCGGGTCCTTCTCCTCCAGGTCCTTCATGCCGCCCTGGGGCATGGAGAACGGGTTGTGCGAGAAGTCGATCTTCCCGGTGTCCTCGTCCTTCTCGTACATCGGGAAGTCGACGATCCAGCAGAAGCGGAAGACGCCCTCCTCGAAGTGGCCGGCGCGCTTGGCGGCCTCGACGCGGACGACGGACATGATCTTGGAGACCTCGTCGAACTCGCCCGCGCCGAAGAAGACGGCGTGGCCGGGGACGAGGGAAAGACGCTCGGTGAGGGTCTTGGTGTCCGTCTCGGTGAGGAACTTGGCGATCGGACCCGCCAGCGTGCCGTCCTCGCCGACGCGGACCCAGGCGAGGCCCTTGGCGCCGTGCTCGACCGCGTACGCACCGAGGCCGTCGAAGAACTTCCGGGACTGGCCCGCGGTGTCCGGCACCGGGAGGGCGCGGACGTGCTTGCCGGCGAAGGCCTTGAACTCCGAGTCCGCGAAGATGTCGGAGATGTCCACGAGCTCCAGCTGGGCCCGCAGGTCCGGCTTGTCGTTGCCGTACTTCAGCATCGACTCACGGAACGGGATGCGCGGGAAGGGCGAGGTCACGTGGCGGCCGTTGCCGAACTCCTCGAAGAGCTCGGTCATGAGCTTCTCGATCGGCCGGAAGACGTCCTCCTGCTCGACGAACGACATCTCGACGTCGAGCTGGTAGAACTCGCCCGGCGAGCGGTCGGCGCGTGCGTCCTCGTCGCGGAAGCACGGCGCGATCTGGAAGTAGCGGTCGAAGCCGGAGATCATCAGCAGCTGCTTGAACTGCTGCGGCGCCTGCGGAAGGGCGTAGAACTTGCCCGGGTTCAGGCGGGACGGGACCACGAAGTCGCGGGCGCCCTCGGGGGACGTCGCGGCGAGGATCGGGGTCGCCATCTCGTTGAATCCGAGGGCCACCATCTTGGAACGGATGGAGGCGATGACGGACGAACGCAGCATGATGTTGCGGTGCATGCGCTCGCGGCGCAGGTCGAGGAAGCGGTACTCGAGGCGCCGCTCCTCGTTGACCCCGTCCTCCGCGTTGATGGTGAAGGGCAGCGGGGCGGCCTCGCCCAGCACCTCGACCTCGGTGACCTCGATCTCGATCTCACCGGTCGGGAGCTCCGGGTTGACGTTGTCGGCGCCACGCGCCGAGACCTTGCCGTCGATCCGGACGACGGTCTCCTTGGTCAGCTTCGACAGCGCCTCGTTGCCGGGGGTGCCGGGGCGGGCGACGAGCTGCACCAGACCGTAGTGGTCGCGCAGATCGATGAAGAGGATGCCACCCAGGTCTCGGCGATTGTGCAGCCAGCCGCTCAGCCGGACGTCGGAGCCGACGTCAGAGGCGCGGAGCTCGCCGCAGGTGTGGGACCTGTACCGATGCATCGTCGTTCATCCAGTCTTCGCGGTTCGGGGTGGATTGACACCCCAGGCTACCGCCCGTGGACGCACCGCTTCATTGCCATTGTTGCCGCACGGTCTTCCGCGACGTGCCCGGCGGCCTCCGGAGGACGGCCTCCGGAGGCCGTCCCTCGGTGGCGACCGTCGAGAACATCTTCCTAAAGTGGGGCAATGCGTACCGAGGAGATCCTGGCTGCGATCGGGACGGGGCTGTGGAGCTGGGACAGCTCCGCGGGCACGGTCTCGCTCGACGCCGAGGCGGCCCGGCTGCTGGGACTGCCCGCCGAGCCCGTCGTACGCCCCGGCGACGAGGTGCGTCCCCGCTTCCACCCCGCCGACTGGAACGAGATCGACGGCGTGGTGAACTTCGCCGTCGCCGAGGACACCGTCGCCGAGGCGCGCCTGCGGATCGTGGACGAGCACGGCGTGGTGGTGCGGACGGTGCGAAGCCGGTCGAAGCCGGTCCCGGTCGACTCGCCCGGCCGCCACCAGTACGTACTGATGGGCATCCTCCAGGAGGTCGCACAGCCCCCGGACGCTTCGGCGGCGCAGACCCCTCTCACGGGCGACTGGCGACGTTCGCGCGAAGCGTTCCTGCTGGACGCCGGGCGGGCGCTGGCCGAGGCGGGGTCCACCGAGGAGGTGCTGCGGGTCGCCGGTTCACTCTCCATGCCCGGCTTCTCGCCCGACGGGCTCGCCGTCTTCGGGGTCTCGGGAGAACGGCTGACGGTCGTCGGGCACCACGGGCACAACGTCGGGGACGAGAAGCCGTTCACCGACATGCCCCTGCGGACGGACTATCCGGCCGCCGAGGTCGTACGCACCGGGCAGGCCATCTATCTGGCGTCGCCCGAGGAGTACCGGCAGCGCTTCCCGGCGACCTGGCCCCTCGCGCGTGACTTCGGCCGCCGCTCCTGGGCGTTCCTGCCGCTGATCTCGTCGGGAATCACCATGGGCGCCTGGATGGCCGGGTTCCGGCACAGCGTGGCCTTCTCGCCCGACGAGCGCTCCGTGCTGACGACGGTGGCCAGGATGCTCGCCCAGGCCCTGACCCGCGCCGGTGCCGCCGAGACCGAGCGTGAGCTGTCGCTGGGCCTCCAGAGGGCGATGAGACCGTCCCTGGGACCCGGGGTGCCCGGGCTGGCGGTCGCCGCCCGCTACATCCCGACGGGAGGCGGACTCCAGGTCGGCGGCGACTGGTACGACGCGATCCCGCTCCCCAACGGCCGTATCGCCCTCGTCATCGGCGACGTCCAGGGCCACGACGTGCGGGCGGCGGGCCTGATGGGCCAGCTGCGGATCGCGCTGCGCGCGTACGCCTCCGAGGGGCACCGGCCGGACGCCGTGCTCTCCCGCGCCTCCCGCTTCCTGTCGGGGCTGACGGAGACGTACGACCTGGCCGACGGCGAGGAGCCGTCCGACGCGACGCGCTTCGCGACCTGCCTCTACGCGGAGGCCGACCCCGAGACCGGGACCCTCGACGTCGCACGGGCGGGCCACCCCGACCCCGTGGTCGTCAGCGTCGACGGCACCGCGGTGATCCGGCAGACGGCCGGAGGGCTGCCCCTGGGCGTGGAGAAGGACGCCGACTACCCGACGACCCGCGTCGTCCTGGGGCCAGGCGAGACGATCATGCTGTGCACGGACGGGCTCATCGAGACCGGCGGACACGACATGGCCACGGGATGGACCAGGCTGAAGCCCGTCCTGGAGAAGCCCGCCGAGGATCTGGAGGAGCTCGCCGACGCCCTCGTACAGGCGGTGCACGGTCCGGGCTCGCACTACACGACCGGACCGCTGGTGGACCGCCGGGAGGACGACATCGCGGTGCTGCTGCTGCGCCGCGACGGACTGCGCACCCGCAGGACCCCGGGGCGGCGCTCGGCCATGACCATCGCCCAGGCGGAGCCCGAGCGCGTCGCGGCCGCCCGGCAGCAGCTGCGGGAGCTGCTGCACGACTGGGCGGACGCGGAGCAGGTCGACTCCGCGGAGCTGATGGTCTCCGAGATGTCCACGAACGTGCTCGTGCACACGGACGGGGACGCGCTGCTCGTGGCGGAGGTGACGGGTGAGCGGGGCGAGCGGCGGCTGCGCGTCGAGGTGGCCGACGCCAGCGACGAGCTGCCGCACAAGCGGCGGCCGGGGGAGATGGCGTCCAGCGGCCGGGGGCTGTTGCTGATGGAGATGCTCGCCGACGCGTGGGGGGTGGACCCGAGGGGCGAGGGGAAGTCGATCTGGTTCGAGCTGTACGAGTCGGCGGAGCCGAGCGTCTTCGCCGGCTCATGAACTCCCGGGAACAGCGGGCCCGTCGTCGCCGGCCCCGTACCCCTTGCGGAGTTCTCCGATCACCCCGAAGGCCGCGGCGCACAGAGGCACCGCCAGCAGCATGCCCAGCAGCCCCGCGACGCTCGCACCCGCGGTCAGCGCGATCATGATCATGGCGGGGTGCATCTGGACGGTCCGGCTCTGGATGACGGGCTGCAGCACATGGCCCTCCAGCACCTGCACGGCGAGCACCACCCCCAGCACCCAGAGCGCGATGACGAAGCCCCGGTCCGCGAGCGCGACGAGCACGGCGACGGCGCCGGAGAGGAACGCCCCCAGGTAGGGGATGTAGGCGCCGACGAACACCAGCGCACCGAGTCCGGCCGCACCCGGCACCCGCAGGATCAGCAGGCCCACCGTGATGCACAGCGCGTCGATCAGGGCGATGAAGGTGGTCCCGCGCATGAACCCCTCGACAGCCTCGAAGGCCCTGCGCCCCATGGCTTCCACGAGGTCACCCGTGCCGCGCGGGGCGATGCTGTGGGCGAGATTCGCGGCCCGGTCGGAGTCGCGGAGGAAGAAGAAGGTCAGCAGCAGCGCCAGCACGCTCGTGGCCACGAGCGACCCGATGAGGCTGATCCCGCTGAGCAGTCCGCCCGCCGCACTGGCGCCGAACTTTCCGACGAGGTTCTTGGCGTTGTCCGCGAGATCGTCCACATCGGCGACGCCCGCGATGTCGAAGTGGTCGATGACCCACTGCGCGGTGTCCTTCAGCGAGTCCACGATCTGGTCGCCGCTGTTGACGAGCGCGGTGACGACGATGTAGCCGGCGCCCCCGACCACCGCGACGAGCGCGGCGCAGGTGAGCCCGGCCGCCACGGACCGGTTCACCCTGTGGGCGGTCAGCCAGCGCTGGACGGGCCCGAGCAGCGCCGTGCCGAGCAGCGCCAGCAGGACGGGGGTGACGGCCGTCTTGAGTGCGACGCACAGCCAGATGGCCACCGCCGCGACACCGGCGGCCAGGAGCAGGACGCCGCACCAGGCGGCCGTCCGCCGCGCCACGTCGGGCAGGAGGGGCTTGCGGGTAGGCACCCTCCCACCCGATCACGGGCCGGGAGTGGTGTCCCTTCCCCAGGGGCGTACGGGTGACGCCGCCCGCCGGACGCCACGTCACACACGTCTGCCCGCCGGGAGAACGCGCCCCGCCGTCCGGGGATCCCCTGGACGCGTCGGTCCCGCACGGTGCGGGCCCGACGTGACGTCACCGCGGCCAACACCTCCGCAGAACGGCGCGGTTGCGCGGAACCGGCACCGCTCCGGCGCCGTACGCCCCTGCCGGGGCACGGACGGGGTGGTGATCCGCATCGGCGGCGCGGACGGCGTCCGCCACCTCGGCCACCGCCCCCGGAGGGACGGCTGCCGCTACGTGCGGCAGCCGTCCGCGCCGAAGCTCCGCTACATCCCGTGCACGGCGGGAACGGTGCCCGGCAGGCCCTTCTGGAAGTCCTCGAAGGCCTGCTTCAGCTCGTCCTGGGTGTTCATGACGAACGGTCCGTAGTGCGCCATGGGCTCACGGATCGGACGCCCGCCGAGCAGCACGACCTCCAGGTCCGGCGTGTGGCCGTCCTGCGCCTCGTCGGCGCGGACGGTCAGCGAGGACCCCTTGCCGAAGACGGCGGTCTGGCCGGTGTGGACGGGGCGGCGCTCCACACCGACACTGCCGCGCCCGGCGAGGACGTACGCGAGGCCGTTGAAGTCCTCGCGCCAGGGCAGTGTGACCTCGGCCCCCGGCCGGACCGTCGCGTGCACCATCGTGATCGGGGTGTGCGTGATGCCCGGGCCCTCGTGGCCGTCGAGCTCACCGGCGATGACGCGCAGCAGCGCGCCGCCGTCCGGGGAGGCGAGGAGCTGCACCTGACCGCCACGGATGTCCTGGTAGCGCGGCGCCATCATCTTGTCGGACTTGGGCAGGTTCACCCAGAGCTGGAGGCCGTGGAAGAGGCCGCCGGACATGACGAGGGCCTCGGGCGGCGTCTCGATGTGGAGAAGGCCGGAGCCGGCCGTCATCCACTGGGTGTCGCCGTTCTCGATGGAGCCACCGCCACCGTTGCTGTCCTGGTGGATGAAGCTTCCGTCGATGATGTACGTGACGGTCTCGAAGCCGCGGTGCGGGTGCCAGGGAGTCCCCTTCGGCTCGCCCGCGGCGTACTCCACCTCACCCATCTGGTCCATCATGATGAACGGGTCGAGGTGCCGGTAGTTGATCCCGGCGAAGGCGCGCCGCACCGGGAACCCCTCGCCCTCGAAACCGCTCGGTGCGGTCGTGACGGTCAGCACGGGACGGGCCACGGCCTCGGCCTGGACCGCGACCTTCGGCAGGGTCAACGGGTTTTCGACGGTCACTGCGGGCATGGGAGCCACCTCCGGGAGTCTTCTGATCCCAATTTAGTTGAACGGTGAACATCCCGCAAGGCGGCATCCATTCCCGGTGCCCCCGGACAGCAACGAGGGCCCGCACCGGACGGTGCGGGCCCTCGCGCAGCCTCGGGCGGCGGACGCTCCTCAGCCGTACATGCGGCGCATCGCGAAGTCCACCATCTGCTCGACCGCCTTGGCGTCGAAGACCATGCGGTGTTCGCCCTCCATGTCCAGGACGAAGCCGTAGCCGGTCGGGAGCAGGTCGATCACCTCGGCCCCGGTGATCACGAAGTACTTGGACTCCTTGCCCGCGTAGCTCCGCAGCTCCTTGAGCGTGGTGAACATGGGAATCACCGGCTGCTGGGTGTTGTGGAGGGCCAGGAAGCCGGGATTGTCACCGCGCGGGCAGTAGACCTTCGCCGTGGCGAAGATCTGCTGGAAGTCCTCCGCGGACAGCGAACCGGTCGTGAAGGCCCGTACCGCGTCGGCCAGGGACGGCGGCGAGGGCTCGGGGTACAACGGCTGCTCGCCGTAGCCGCCGCCCATCTGCTGCTGTGCACCCGGGTTCTGGTCGTAGCCATACATGCGGCAAAGAGTAATCGGACACATCTGTGCCTTGAGGGGTTGCGTCTTATTACTGACGGGTAGCATCATCGTGGGGGTCAGGTGATATACCCACGCCAGGCCGTCCGTCGCCCGAACCTCACTCCTCCACGGGGCGCTGCCGCGCCACTGCTATTGATTACGGAGCCTTCCCATGGGGCACTACAAGTCGAATCTCCGCGACATCGAGTTCAACCTCTTCGAGGTCCTCGGGCGCGACAAGCTGTACGGCACCGGTCCGTTCGCGGAGATGGACGTCGACACCGCGAAGAGCATCCTCGACGAGGTCACCCGCCTCGCGGAGAACGAGCTCGCCGACTCGTACGCCGACGCCGACCGCAACCCGCCGGTCTTCGACCCCGAGACCAACACCGCGCCGGTCCCGGCTTCCTTCAAGAAGTCGTACCAGGCGTTCATGGACTCCGAGTACTGGCGCCTGGGCCTCCCCGAGGAGATCGGCGGCACGACCTCCCCGCGCTCCCTGATCTGGGGCTACGCGGAGCTGCTGCTCGGCGCCAACCCGGCCGTCTGGATGTACTCCTCCGGCCCCGCCTTCGCCGGCATCCTCTTCGACGAGGGCAACGAGGCGCAGAAGAAGATCGCCGAGATCGCCGTCGAGAAGCAGTGGGGCTCGACCATGGTGCTGACCGAGCCGGACGCCGGTTCGGACGTCGGCGCCGGCCGCACCAAGGCGGTCGAGCAGGAGGACGGCTCCTGGCACATCGAGGGTGTGAAGCGCTTCATCACCTCGGGCGAGCACGACATGTCCGAGAACATCATCCACTACGTGCTGGCACGCCCCGAGGGTGCCGGACCGGGCACGAAGGGCCTCTCGCTCTTCATGGTCCCGAAGTTCCACTTCGACTGGACCACGGGCGAGCTCGCCGGGCGCAACGGCGTGTACGCGACGAACGTCGAGCACAAGATGGGCCTCAAGGCGTCGAACACCTGCGAGATGACCTTCGGCGACCAGCACCCCGCCAAGGGCTGGCTCATCGGCGACAAGCACGACGGCATCCGCCAGATGTTCCGCATCATCGAGTTCGCCCGCATGATGGTCGGCACGAAGGCCATCGCGGCCCTGTCCACGGGTTACCTCAACGCGCTGGAGTACGCCAAGGAGCGCGTCCAGGGCACCGACCTGTCGCAGTTCATGGACAAGACGGCCCCCAAGGTCACCATCACGCACCACCCCGACGTGCGCCGCTCCCTCATGACGCAGAAGGCGTACGCCGAGGGCATGCGCTCCCTCGTGCTGTACACCGCCTCGGTCCAGGACGCGATCCAGGCCGAGGAAGCCGCGGGCGGGGACGCCAAGGCGCTCAACGGCCTCAACGACCTGCTGCTCCCGATCGTGAAGGGCTACGGCTCCGAGAAGTCCTACGAGCAGCTCGCCCAGTCGCTCCAGACCTTCGGCGGCTCCGGCTACCTCCAGGAGTACCCGGTCGAGCAGTACATCCGCGACGCCAAGATCGACACCCTGTACGAGGGCACCACGGCGATCCAGGGCCAGGACTTCTTCTTCCGGAAGATCGTCCGCGACCAGGGCGCCTCGCTGAACGCCCTCTCCGAGGAGATCAAGAAGTTCCTCGCGGGCGCCCAGGGCGACGAGGAGCTGTCCGGCTCGCTGGACAACCTCGCCAAGGCCGCGGTGGACCTGGAGGCGATCGTCGGCACGATGATCACCGACCTCACCGCGACCGGCGAGGACGTCAAGAACATCTACAAGGTGGGCCTCAACACCACCCGCCTGCTGATGGCCTCCGGCGATGTCGTCGTCGGCTACCTGCTGCTCAAGGGCGCGGTCGTGGCCTCCGAGAAGCTGCGCAACGCTTCCGCCAAGGACGCGGCCTTCTACCAGGGCAAGATCGCCGCGGCGAAGTTCTTCGCCACGAACATCCTCCCGGGTGTCTCCGCGGAGCGCGCGCTGGCCGAGACCGTCGACAACTCGCTGATGGAGCTGGACGAGGCCGCTTTCTAGCCCCCTCGGCCCGACCACGACGAAGCCGCCGCCCGGATCCCTCCGGGCGGCGGCTTCGTCGTGGTCGTGGGCAACTTTCCGGACACGGACCGCGGGGGGCCGCCGCACACAGTGAATCGCCCCTGTCCGCCGTCGTTACAGTGAGGAACATGAGCTCTCCCCTCCGCTTCGACCGCGGGCACACCGACGATCTGATGGCCTTCCTGATGGCCGCGCCCTCCCCGTACCACGCCGTCGCCGCGGCCGCCGCGCGCCTGGAGAAGGCCGGATTCCGGCAGGTCGAGGAGACGGACGCGTGGGACGGCTCCGAGGGCGGGAAGTACGTCCTGCGGGGTGGTGCGATCGTGGCCTGGTACGTGCCGGAGGGCGCCGGCGCCCACACCCCGTTCCGCATCGTGGGGGCCCACACGGACTCCCCCAACCTGCGGGTCAAGCCGCTGCCCGACACGGGTGCCTACGGCTGGCGCCAGATCGCCGTCGAGATCTACGGCGGGACGCTCCTGAACACCTGGCTCGACCGGGACCTCGGTCTCGCCGGCCGCCTGTCCCTGCGCGACGGCACGCACCGGCTGATCGACATCGACCGGCCCCTGCTGAGGGTCCCCCAGCTGGCCGTGCACCTGGACCGGTCGGCCAACCCCGACGGTCTGAAGCTCGACCGCCAGAAGCACATGCAGCCGATCTGGGGGCTCGGTGAGGTCGAGGAGGGCGACCTCATCCGCTTCGTCGCCGAGGAGGCGGGCCTCGACCCCGCGGAGATCACCGGCTGGGACCTCATGCCGCACCCCGTCGAACCTCCGGCCTACCTGGGCCGGGACCGTGAGCTGCTCGCCGGCCCCCGCATGGACAACCTGCTCTCCGTGCACGCCGCGACGGCCGCACTCGCGGCCGTGAGCACGCAGCCGGACGCCGAGATCCCGTACATCCCCGTGCTGGCCGCCTTCGACCACGAGGAGAACGGCTCGCAGTCCGACACCGGTGCCGACGGCCCGCTGCTCGGCACGGTGCTGGAGCGCTCCGTGTTCGCCCGCGGCGGTTCGTTGGAGGACCGCGCCCGGGCCTTCGCCGGGACCGTCTGCCTCTCCTCGGACACCGGCCACGCCGTCCACCCCAACTACGCCGAGCGGCACGACCCGACGCACCACCCGGTGGCCAACGGCGGGCCGATCCTCAAGGTCAACGTCAACATGCGCTACGCGACCGACGGCGGCGGACGTGCCGTGTTCGCCGCCGCCTGCGAGAAGGCGGGCGTCCCCTGGCAGACGTTCGTCTCCAACAACTCGATGCCGTGCGGCACGACGATCGGCCCCATCACCGCGGCGCGGCACGGCATCCGGACCGTCGACATCGGTGTGGCGATCCTCTCGATGCACAGCGCACGCGAACTCTGCGGCGCCGACGACCCGTATCTCCTGGCCAACGCGCTCGCGGCGTTCCTCGCCGGCTGATCCCACCACCGTCCCAACCGCCCGCGCGGACATGGTTGTTGCCGGGCCGGGTACGCGACCCGTACACCGGCCCGGATTCACCGGGCCGTCGAGGAGGCGGAAATCATGGGACTCGGAGGATGCATTCTCCTGATAGGTGCCGGGGCGATTCTGGCGTTCGCGACCGACTGGGAGATGGATACCGTCAACGTCGACCTGGTCGGCTGGATCATGATGCTCGTCGGCCTCGTCGGGGTCTTCGTCTACGTGAGCATCGCGCGTCGCCGCCGCATGGTCGTGCCGCCCACCACCACCGTCGTATCGGAGGACGAGCGCCGCTACCGGTGATCTGACGGCGGGTCGGACTCCCGCCCGCGGGCCGTCCGTGACCGCGCGTCGGCCCGGCGTGGGCCCGATATTCTGGGTACCTGTCCGTGCCCCCGCCCGGGTGCGTCCTGCCCGGAAGGAATGCCGCTCGTGGAGTTCCGGCTGCTCGGCACGGTCTCCGTCGACACCCGCACCGGGCCACTGCCGCTCGGGCCCGCCAAGAGGCGCGGCCTGCTCGCCGCCCTGCTGTTGTCGGCCAACACCCCCGTGCCGGTCGCCCGGCTGACGGACTGCCTGTGGGGCGAGGCACCCCCGCGGCGCGCCCGTGGCGTCATCCAGGGGCACGTCTCACGCCTCCGCGCACTCCTGGCCGGCGCGGAGGCGGAGGCGTACGGGGTGGAGCTGCTCACACTCGACGACGCCTACGTGCTCCGTGTCCCGGAAACCCTGCTGGACTACCAGCGGTTCGAGGAACTGCTGATGCTGGCACGGCAGCAGCGCGGCGCCGACGACACCGTGCGCATGCTCGACGACGCCCTGTCCCTGTGGCAGGGACCCGCGCTCGGCGGAGCCTTCACCGAAGGGCCGCTCCAGGCCGCGGCACACACGCTGGAGGAGTCGCGGCTGGCGACCGTCGAGGAGCTGGCCCGGGCCTACGGGAATCTCGGCGAGCACCACCGGGCCGCATCCGTGCTGCGGTCGGAAGCGGTCGCGCACCCGATGCGGGAGTCGCTGGCGGCGGCCCTGATACTGGCGCTGTACCGGGCGGGACGCCAGTCGGAGGCCCTGGACTGGTTCCACCGCACGAGGCGGCTGCTCGCCGACGAGCTGGGCATCGACCCCGGACACGAGCTCGCCGACGCGTACGCGCTGATCCTGCGCGGCGATCCCCGGCCCGGCGCGTCCCCGGCAGGCGGCCCTGGTGCGGCCACGCGTGACCCGGAGCGGTCCGGGGGCGGTCCGGAGGTGCCCGGCACCACTGGGGCCCCGGCCCCCGGCCCCCGTATCGCCGCCGCGCACGGTCCCTCGCTGGTTCCGCACCCCACCGATCTGCTGCCCCGCGCCCCTCGTGGCTTCCACGGCCGCAACGCCGAGCTGGCGGCGCTCACCCGGGCGGCAGCGGGTGAGGCACCCGTCTGCCTGGTCACCGGCCCGGCGGGGGTGGGCAAGACGTCACTGGCCCTCCAGTGGGCGCACCACAACCCCGCCGCCTTCCCGGACGGGCGGCTCTTCGCCGATCTGCGCGGCTTCAGCGAGACGGGCGAACCCGCTCTCATCGACGTCCTGCGTGAGTTCCTGCTGGCCCTCGGCGTCGCACCACGCCGCGTCCCGGAGTCCGTGACCGCGGCGGCCGCGCTCTTCCGGTCCCTGACCGACCGGCGCCGGCTGCTCGTGGTCCTCGACAACGCCCGGGACTCCGCCACCGTCCGGCCCCTGCTCCCGGGCGGTAGCGACTGCGTCACCCTCGTCACCAGCCGCCACCGGCTGGAGGGCCTCATCGCCTCGGACGCCGCCCGGCCCGTCCCTCTCGACACCCTCGAACCCCAGGACGGTACGGCTCTGCTCGCCGGGGTGCTCGGTGAGGAGAGGATCCTCGCCGAGCCCGTGGCGGCCCTCCGGCTCGCCGAACTCTGTGGAGGGCTGCCACTCGCCCTGCGCGTCACGGCGGCCCGGCTGGCCGGACGCCCGCAGTGGACGCTCGCCGGTCTGGCCGACGAGCTGGCCGACGAGCGCAGCCGGCTGATGTTCCTCGACGTGGACGACACCGGTGTCTCTGCCGCTCTGCGGCTGACCGTCCAACAGCTCCCGGCGGACGCCGCGCGGCAGTTGGCCCGGCTCGGCCACCATCCCGGCGGCCACTTCGACCCGTACACCTGCGCCGCTCTCGCGGGGACCGATCCCGTCGCCGCCACGGCGGCCCTGGAGCGTCTCGGCTCCGCACACCTCGTCACCGAGACCGCGCCGGGACGCTGGGTGCTGCACGACCTGGTGCGCCTGTACGCCCGGGGCCTCGACCCGGCGTCCGGGCCCGAGGCGCTGGTCAGCGTCCTCGACCACTACGTCGCCACCGCACTCGCCGCCGCCGACACGGCCGAGCCCGGCGGTGAGCCCTGCTTCGTCCTGCCGGAGGACCATCACCGGCCCGCCGCCGTGAGGGACTTCGCCGACCGGACCGCGGCGATGCGCTGGCTGGCAGCCGAACGCGACGACCTGGCACGGGCGGCCGTGGCGGCCCGGAGCGCCCGCCTCCACGACCGGGCCTGGCGGATCATCCTGCTCCAGTGGCCGCAGGTGGTGTGGCGGGTGCGGGACAGCTGGGCGCCGCTGCTCGAGCTGGCGCTCGACTCCGCCCGCGCGGAGAGGGACCCGTACGCCGAGTCGAGGGTGCTGAATCTGCTGGGCTGGGTGCTGACCGAAGAGGGCAGAACCGCCGAGGCCCTCACCCTCCTGGAGCGCTCGCCGGGCCTTGCGCGGCGGGCCGGCGACCGGCTGGGCGAGGCGACGGCCCTGATCAACCTGGCCGTCGTCCAGGCCGGCCAGGGTGAGCTCGACAAGGCGCTGGAGGGCTGCTCCCGGGCCGTCGCGCTGGCGCGCGAGGAGAAGGACCGGCACACGGAGATGCTCGCCCTCCAGCACCTGGCCAGGATGCAGCTCGCCGCCTTCCGCCCCGGGGACGCACTCGAATCCGCGCACACGGCGCTGGCCCTGGGGCCCGAGCACGAGGAGGCGGCCCGCCGCTCCCTGCTGCTGGCCGTCGCCGGTGAGGCGCGGCTGGCGCTCGGCGAGGAGGAGGAAGGCGTCCAGCTGCTGGACAGGGCGGCCGAGGAAGCGGAACGCGCTGGTTACGACGAGGGCGCCGTACGGGCGCTGGAGGCCCTGCTGCGGGTGTCGGCGCGTGCGGAGTACCGGACACGGCACGCCCAGGCACTCGCCCGGCTCACCGACTCCGTCTGATCCGGCACCGCGCCGGCTCTGTTCGGGCCCTGTCCCCGGGCGGAGGCGATCCCGGAGGGCCGCGCGGGGCCGGAGGGAGAGACGTCAGCGGGACGGCAGCGGGACAGCAGCGGAACGTGAGCGGCGCACTCCAGACTCAGGGATGTCAGCAGCTCACCGGCGCTTCGGTCCCGACCGGCCGACCGCCTCGTCCTCACTCCGGGGGAGTCTCCATGCGTACCTTCCGCACCCGCACCACCGTCCTCGCCACCACGGCCACCGCCGTACTCGCCCTCTCCCTCACCGCCTGCGGTGACGACGGCACCGGCACGAAGTCCGCCGGCCCGGCGGGGAGCGGCTCCACGGCGGCGGCCGCCGGCGTGGAGCCCGCGCAGAACGCGGGCTCCTCGGAGAAGGACGGTGCGAAGCAGGACACCGGCGACGCGGCTACCGCGAAGACCACCGGCACCGCGAAGAACACCAGCACCGCGAAGACCGCGGGCGGCACGAAGACCGGCGGCGACGTGGCGGCCTGCACCACCAAGGGCCTGGCGATCAGCGCCGAGGTCCAGGACGGCCCGCCCTACACCCACATCGTCCTGACGGCGAAGAACACCTCGGGCCACAGCTGCCTGATGCAGGGCTTCCCCGAGATCCGGTTCCTGGAGAACGCCCGTGGCACCGTCCCGGCGGTCGACAGGAGCAAGCCCGCGGGCCCGGTCGTCCTCGCCGCCGGTGCTCCCGCGTACGCGGCCGTGAGGCTGTCGGACGGCGGTATGGACGAGGACGTCGAGACCGTGAAGGACTTCTCCGTGACGCTCCAGGGCAACGCCGGAATGGCCATCGTGAAGGCGCCCGGCGCCGAGGGCATCGCCGTGGACCCGGCGAAGTGGGCGACCGGCTACTGGACGCCCGAGCTGCGCAACGGCGCCGACGACTTCTGAGCCCGTCAGCCCTGCTCGTCCATCCCCGCCAGCACCAGCGGGAGCCTGGACGTCCCTGAGGCGGTGATGCTCACGGGGACACCCCAGTCCTGCTGGTGCACGTGGCAGGCCGGGTACTCGTTCGCCGGGTCGTCGTCGCAGGAAGCCGCCATCGCGGACACGTGCAGGACGCCCTCGGTGACCCCGTCCGCCAGGACCAGATCACGGCTCAGGTCCGTGCCCGGCCCCGATCCCCCGGCCAGCAGCTCCGGCGGGGTGGAGGAGACGAGCAGCCGGGTGGAGGGGCCGTACCGGGTGTCCAGCTTCTGACCGGCGGGGGCCTGGAAGACCACGTCCAGCCGCAGCGTGCCGGCCGCGACCTCGGTGGCCGCCCGCTGGGTGCGATGGGCACGGTCCGCGACCCGCACGGCCTCCTCGGGAAGCCTCAGCCGGGTCAGCCGGTGGCGTGCGGACTCGACGACGACCAGGTCGCCGTCCACCAGCACCGCGTCGCTGGGCTCCCGCAGGTCCGTGGCCAGTGTGGTGACCTCACCGCTCTCCGGGTCGTAGCGCCGCAGCGCGTGGTTGTAGGTGTCGCTCACGGCGACGGATCCGTCCGGCAGCGCGGTGACGCCCAGCGGGTGCTGGAGGAGTGCCTGCCCGGCGGGGCCGTCGCGGTGGCCGAAGTCGAAGAGGCCGGTACCGACGGCGGTGTGGACCGCGCCCTCCAGGTCCACGTAGCGCAGTGCGGAGGTCTCGGAGTCTGCGACCCAGAGCCGTTCGCCGGCCGCGGCCAGGCCGGACGGCTGCGCGAACCAGGCCTCGTCCGCGGGCCCGTCGACCAGGCCCTCGTTGGTCGTTCCCGCGGCGACCCGCACCGTGCCCTGCTCGGGGTCGTACGTCCACAGCTGGTGCACGCCGGCCATCGCGATCCACAGCCGGTCGCCGAACCAGGCGATGTCCCACGGCGACGACAGGTCCACCTCCGTGGCCGGCCCGCTGGTGGCGGAGCCCTGCCACCACTGCCGACCGGTCCCGGCGAGCGTCAACGTCACACCCGTCGCGAGGTCGAGCGCCCTGATCGCGTGGTTGACCGTGTCCGCGACGGCGATCCGGCCGTCGGGCAGGACGGCGAGGCCCTGCGGCTCGCTGAACCGGGCCTCCTGGCGGCCCCCGTCCGCGAATCCCCGCTCACCGGCGCCGAAGTGGCCCCGTACGGTCTCGCCGTCGGCGTCCAGCTCCACCAGGCGGTGCCGGGTGGTGTCCGAGACCAGGAACCCGCCGTCGGGCAGGGCGAGCGCCTTGCCCGGGAACCGCAGGTGCGTGGCGACCGGCTCCGGAGCGACGTACGGACCGTCGCCGCGACGCAGAGTGCCCTTCGCCGCGTGCTCGGACTCCAGCTCCTCGACCAGCTTCTCGATGGCGTGCGCGTGCCCCTCACCGGCGTGCTGCGCGACGACATAACCCTCGGGATCCACGACGACGAGCGTGGGCCAGGCCCGGACGGCGTACTGCTTCCAGGTGGCGAGTTCGGGGTCGTCCAGGACGGGGTGGTGCACCTCGTACCGCTCGACGGCGTCGACCACCGCCCGGTGCTCCGCCTCGTGCACGAACTTCGGCGAGTGCACACCGATGATCACCACGGTGTCGCGGTGCTTCTCCTCCAGCTCACGCAGCTCGTCGAGCACGTGCAGACAGTTCACGCAGCAGAATGTCCAAAAGTCCAGGATGACGATGCGTCCCCGCAGGTCAGCCAGGGTGTACTGCCGGTCGCCTGTATTGAGCCAGCCGCCCTTGCCGATCAGTTCGGGGGCGCGGACACGTGCACGTGCTGTCATGCCACCAGTCAACAGCACCGTGGCCTGCCCGCATTCCGGCAGAACGTCGGGGAACCTGTGATCCATGAGACTTCTCGTACGTGAGCGCGTGTTCGGCATCGGTGACGACTACTGGATCGAGGACGCGGACGGGCGGAAGCTCTTCCTCGTCGACGGCAAGGCCATGCGGCTCCGGGACACCTTCGAGCTGAAGGACACCGACGGCCGGGTGCTGGTGGAGATCCGCCAGAAGATGATCAGCCTCCGCGACACCATGCTCATCGAACGCGACGGCGACGAGCTCGCCAAGGTCAAACGGAAGCGGCTGTCACTGCTGCGCAACCACTACCGGGTGACCCTGGTGGACGGCACGGAGCTGGACGTCAGCGGCAAGATCCTGGACCGCGAGTTCGCCATCGACTACGACGGCGAGCTGCTCGCCCAGATCTCCCGGCGCTGGCTGACCGTCCGCGACACCTACGGCGTCGACATCGTGCGGGAGGACGCCGACGTGCCCCTGCTCCTCGCGGTGGCGGTGTGCGTGATCGTCCTGGCGGACAAGGAGAACGGCGAGGACTGAGGGACGAACGCGTCCCGGTGGCCCGGTTTCACGTGAAACCGGGCCACCGGGACGCGTCGTACGACCTCAGGCCAGGCGTCGCCGGGCGAGGCCCAGGCGGCGGTCCTTGAGGGCCGGGAACTGGTCGCGGGTGGCGGCGACCCTGGCCGGGTCGAACTCCACGGTGAGCACCTCTTCGTCCGCCCCGGCCTCGGCGAGCACCTCGCCCCACGGGTCGACGACGATGCTGCGGCCCGCCTGTTCGACCCCCCCGTGGGTGCCCGAGCACCCCACCGCCAGGACGTAGGCCTGGTTCTCGACGGCGCGGGCCTGCGCCAGCAGCGTCCAGTGCGAACGACGGCGCTCGGGCCAGCCGGCCGAGACGACCAGCGTTTCGGCCCCCGCGTCGACGAGGCCCCGGAACTGCTCGGGGAAGCGCAGGTCGTAGCAGGTCGCGAGGCCGAGCACGGTCTCCGGCAGGGCGACGGTGACGAGTTCCTCACCGGCCCCCATCAGCACGGCCTCGCCCTTGTCGAAGCCGAAACGGTGGATCTTGCGGTACGCGGCGGCCCTCTCACCCTCGGGCGAGAACACCAGCGACGTGTTGTAGAGGGCACCGTCCTCGGCGCGCTCGACGAAGGACCCGGCGTGCAGCCAGACACCGGCCTCGGCCGCCGCCTTCGCCATGATGTCGTGCGTGGGCCCCTGCAGTGGTTCGGCCTCATCGGCGAACACGGTGTAGGCGAAGGCGCCGACCGGCCAGAGCTCGGGGAGGACCACGAGGTCCGCACCTCGCTGGGACGCGACCAGCGAAGCCACGCGCTCTCTACGGGAATTGACCGATTCATCCGGGTTTATTGCGATCTGGATGAGGGAGGCGTGCACACTACCACCGTCCTGGCATGGGAGCCGTCAACGCGGGCCTACGATCGTCACACGAAAGCACTGCCGGGGTGCCTGCTCGCAGCGTAACTTAGCGAGCGAACCTCCCACGCAGCCCGCAGACAGCACCTCGGTGCCGGCCCACCCGTCGGCACTCCTGCTCTCCAGCCCATGCACCGCAGAACCGCACGAGGGGTCCCGTGACCGTCCATCCCAGCCTCCAGACCTATGCCGATGCCTGGACCCACTCCGTCGAGTCCATATCCGAGCTGGTCAAGCCGCTCGCCGAGGGGGAGTGGAACCGCCGGACACCCTGCCCGGGCTGGTCGGTGCGCGACGTCATCTCGCACGTCATCGGCATGGAATGCGAACAGCTCGGCGACCCCCGTCCGATCCACACGCTGCCTCGCGACCTGTACCACGTGCAGAACGACCAGCAGCGCTACATGGAGATGCAGGTCGACGTACGGCGCCACCACACCGCGCCGGAGATGACCTCGGAGCTGGAGTACACGCTGATCCGGCGCATGCGTCAGCTGCGCAACGAGTCGCGCTCCCCCGAGACCATGGTGCGGGCGCCGCTCGGCGCCGAGCAGACGCTGGAACTGGCACTGCGCATGCGGGCCTTCGACGTCTGGGTGCACGAGCAGGATCTGCGTGCGACTCTGGGGCAGCCCGGCAATCTGGATTCCCCCGGCGCCCTGATCGTCCGGGACACACTGCTGATCGGCCTGGCGAAGGTGGTCGCCAAGGACGCGGGCGCACCGGCCGGTTCGGCTGTCGTCCTCGACGTGCACGGCCCGCTGGAGTTCCTGCGGACGGTCAGGGTCGACGCCGAGGGCCGCGGCACGGTCGACGGTGCGCCGTCCCTGGGCCCCGCGGTGACCCTGTCGATGGACTGGGAGACGTACTACCGGCTCGCCTGCGGACGCGTCCGGGCGCAGGCCGTCGAGGACCGGATCAAGATCGACGGCGACCGGGACCTGGCGGCCGAGATCCTGCGCCACTTCGCCGTGACGCCGTAGCGCGACGACCGGGGCGCCCGTCCGGCGACGGACGGGGACGGGCGCCCCGCCGCACCGGGAGAAACGTCAGACGGGCACGTGTACGGCTTCCACCCGGCTGACGACGTGGTGGTCGCGTTCCCTGTGCGTGGCGCCTGCGTAGAGCCGCAGGATCTGCACGACGCCGAGGGCCTCCAGGACGAACACGGAGGCGAACGCGATGCGGTAGTTGTCGCCGGTCGCGTCCAGCAGGACACCGACCGCGAACAGCGTCGTCATCGAGGCGACGAATCCGCCCATGTTGACGATGCCGGAAGCGGTGCCCTGGCGTTCCGGCGGGTTGGCCGGCCGGCCGAAGTCGAAGCCGATCATCGAGGCCGGTCCGCAGGAGCCGAGCACCAGGCACAGGGTGACCAGCAGCCACATCGGCGCGTGGTCGCCGGGGTAGAAGATCGTGGACGCCCAGAGCAGCGCGGTCATCGCGACCGTGCCCAGGGCCAGGGGGGCGCGCGCCGCGTGGTGGCGGGCGATGACCTGCCCGTAGACGAGCCCGACCACCATGTTGGACAGCACCACCAGGGTGAGCAGCTCACCGGCCGTACCCCTGCTGAGCCCCTGCGCCTCGACCAGGAACGGCATGCCCCACAGCAGCAGGAAGACCATGGCGGGGAACTGCGTGGTGAAGTGCACCCACATGCCCAGGCGGGTACCGGGCTCCCGCCAGGAAGCCGCGATCTGCTTGCGCACGTACGCCGCTCCGGCGTGCTCGGCGGGGGGCGGCTCATGGCCCTCGGGGTGGTCCTTGAGGAAGAGCAGCAGCAGGACCAGCACCAGCACGCCCGCCAGCGAGCTGCCGACGAAGGTCGCGGTCCACCCGAACCCGTGCAGCGCGCGGGCGATGAAGAGGGTCGAGACGAGGTTGCCCGCCATCCCGAAGAGCGCGGCCACCTGCCCGATCAGCGGCCCGCGACGGGCCGGGAACCACCGGGCGCCGAGCCGCAGCACGCTGATGAACGTCATCGCGTCGCCACAGCCGAGCAGCGCGCGGGAGGCGAGCGCCATGCCGTACGAGGGGGAGAGCGCGAAGCCCAGCTGCCCCAGCGTGAAGAGCACCACGCCGATGGTGAGGACCCTCTTGGTGCCGAGCCGGTCGACCATCAGGCCCACGGGTATCTGCATACCGGCGTAGACGAGCAGTTGCAGGATGGAGAACGTCGACAGGGCCGAGGCGTTGACGTCGAACCGGTCGGCTGCGTCGAGTCCGGCGACGCCGAGGCTCGTCCGGAAGATGATCGCGACGAAGTAGACGGCGACTCCGATGCCCCAGACCCATGCGGCACGCCGGCCGCCGGGCGGGTCCCCGGGCAGGGAGAGGGTGGGGGCCGCGGAGGTCATCGGTCATCACCCCGGACCAGCACCCTGACGCGGCTGACGTGGCGCCGGACGACCTGCGCGGCGCCCTCGGCGTCCCCGGCCCTGATGGCTTCCAGCAGCTCAGCGTGCTCGGTGATGTTGGCGGCGATCCGGCCGGGGTGCGCCTCCATCACGGCGACACCCATCCGCAGCTGCCGGTCACGCAGCTGGTCGTAGAGACGCGAGAGGATCTCGTTGCCCGCGTTCTTCACGATCTCGGCGTGGAAGCAGCGGTCCTTGACGGACACCGCGGCCAGATCGCCCGCCTCGGCGAGCTCCCGCTGCTCCTCCAGGAGCTGTTCGAGGCGTGAGATCAGCTGTGCCGGTGCGGGCACGGCCTTGCGTGCGGCGAACTCCTCCACGAGCAGCCGCGTCTCCACCACGTCGGCGATCTCCTGCGCGGAGACCGCGAGCACCAGCGCGCCCTTCTTCGGGTAGAGCTTGATCAGCCCTTCGACCTCGAGCCGCAGCAGCGCTTCCCGCACCGGGGTCCGGGATACGCCCACGGCCTCGGCCAGGTCGCCCTCGGTGAGGAACGTGCCGCCCTCGTACCGGCGGTCGAGGACCGCTTCCTTGATGTGGGTGTAGACACGCTCGGCCGCGGGCGGCGGCTTCGGATCGACCTTGCGGGTGGTGGGTGAGGTGGTGGGTGCGACGGGCATGCACACAGCATAGATACAAGATGAGTACGTCCGCTCGCTCGTCCGCGATCCGGACCGGGTGCGCGATGCGGGCCCCACCGGAATCCGGACCGGGTGTGCCCACAGCACCACGCGCCCGGTGTGCGCGCCGTTCGGCACCCCCGCCGCACCCCGGCACCGCAGCGCTTCATATGATCCGTCCGCCCCGCAACGATTCACCCGTGCGGGAGCACATCCATCCGGCCTCCTCGCGAGTCTCACCACCGAGCGGCACCCTCATGTAGCCGCATTTCGGGTGTATTTGGAGCGTTCGACTTGAAAATCGGCCTTAAGGCACTTAACCGCGCCAGCGTTGCCGCCACCGTCAGCCTCACCGCGGGTGCGGTCCTCGCGGGCAGCGCGTTCGCCTCCACGGCGCAGGCAGCGACACCCCCGACGCCCACGATCACCGCCAAGGGCGGCTTCGTGATGAACAACGGCACCGCGAAGACGCTCTACGGAAAAGCCGCGGACACCCGCCGCTCCACCGGCTCCACGACGAAGATCATGACCGCCAAGGTGGTGCTGGCGCAGAAGAACCTGAACCTCGACGCCAAGGTCACCGTCCAGAAGGCGTACAGCGACTACATCGTCTCGAAGACCGCCTCGTCCGCCCGGCTGATCGTCGGCGACAAGGTCACGGTGCGTCAGCTCCTGTACGGCCTGATGCTGCCGTCGGGCTGCGACGCCGCGTACGCACTGGCCGACAAGTTCGGCTCCGGTTCCACGCGCGCGGCCCGGGTGAAGTCCTTCATCGGCAAGATGAACGCCTCCGCGAAGGACATGGGGCTGAAGAACACGCACTTCGACTCGTTCGACGGCATCGGCAGCGGCTCGAACTACTCCACGCCGCGCGACCTCACGAAGATCGCCAGTAGCGCGATGAAGAGCTCGACGTTCCGCACGATCGTGAAGACGAAGTCGACGAAGCAGAAGGTCACCACCAAGTCCGGCGGCTACCGCTACATGTCGTGGTCCAACACCAACGCCATGCTGGGCAGCTACACAGGCATGATCGGTGTGAAGACCGGATCGGGCCCGTCGGCCAAGTACTGCCTGGTCTTCGCCGCGACCCGCAGCGGCAAGACGGTCATCGGGACCGTTCTCACCTCGTCGTCCGCGACCACCAGGACGGCCGACGCGAAGAAGCTCCTGGACTACGGCTTCAAGAAGTAGCCCACCCGCACGCGCCCGGAGCGCGTGGGGGAACGAGCGACGAGCATGCGAAGAGGGGCCTGGCCGCATTGCGCGGCCGGGCCCCTCTTCTCTGCTGCCCATGGGCGGGCCAGACCTCAGCCCCAGGTGATCAGGCGCTTCGGCTGCTCCAGGATCGCCGCGACGTCCGCGAGCACCTTCGAGCCGAGCTCGCCGTCGACCAGCCGGTGGTCGAAGGAGAGTGCCAGCGTGGTCACCTGACGGGGCTTCACCTTGCCCTTGTGGACCCACGGCTGGAGCTTGATCGTCCCGACCGCGAGGATCGCGGACTCGCCCGGGTTGAGGATCGGCGTACCCGTGTCGACTCCGAAGACGCCGACGTTCGTGATGGTCACCGTGCCGCCCGCCATGGCAGCGGGGGACGTCCTGCCCTCGCGCGCCGTGGAGACCAGCTCGCCCAGTGCCGCCGCCAGCTCCGGCAGGGCCTTGTCGTGCGCGTCCTTGATGTTCGGCACGATCAGACCGCGCGGGGTGGCGGCCGCGATACCCAGGTTGACGTAGTGCTTCTGCACGATCTCCTGGTTGGCCTCGTCCCAGGCTGCGTTGACCCCCGGGTTGCGCTTGATCGCGACCAGGAGCGCCTTGGCGATGATCAGGAGCGGATTGACCCGGACTCCCGCCATGTCCTTGTCTTCCTTGAGCTCCGCCACCAGCTTCATCGTGCGCGTCACGTCGACGGTCACGAACTCGGTGACGTGCGGCGCGGTGAAGGCGCTGCCGACCATGGCCTGCGCGATGGCCTTGCGCACACCCTTGACCGGGATGCGGGTCTCCCGGCCCGCCGGGGCCTGCGGAACCACTCCCGGTGCGGGGGCCTCGGCGCTCGCCCCGTCAGGTGCGGGGGCGGCCTCGGCGGGAGCCGGCGCGGCGGCCGCGTGCACGTCCTCGCGGGTGATGACACCGCCCTCGCCGGTCGGAATCACCGTGGCCAGGTCGATGCCCAGGTCCTTCGCCAGCTTGCGCACCGGCGGCTTGGCGAGCGGACGGCTCTCCGCGGCCTTCGCGCCGTGGCCGTTGATCTCGGCCTGGACCGCGGCGGCGGCGGGACCGGGGATCTCGGCGCCCCTGCGGGCACGCCGCTTGGTGGAGGACTCGGCCACGCCATAGCCGACGAGCACCGGCTGGCGGCCCTTGGGCGCCTCCGGCTCGGCCTCCTCGACGGGCTGCTGGACGACCGCCGGGGCGGTCTCGGCGGCCGGCGCGTCGTCAGTGCCCGGTGCCACGTCCACCGCGATGATCACCTCGCCGACGTCGACGGTCGTGCCCTCGGGGAAGCGCAGCTCGTGCACCACCCCGTCGAACGGGATCGGCAGCTCCACGGCGGCCTTGGCCGTCTCGACCTCGCACACGACCTGGCCGTCGGTGACGGTGTCGCCGGGCTGGACGAACCACTTGAGGATCTCCGCCTCGGTCAGCCCTTCGCCCACGTCGGGCATCTTGAACTCACGGAAACGAGCAGACGTTTCGGTCATCGTCGTCACGACCCTCTCCTCAGTACGCCAGCGAGCGGTCGACGGCGTCGAGCACCCGGTCGAGACCCGGAAGGTACTCGTCCTCGAGCCTGGCCGGCGGGTAGGGGGCGTGATAGCCGCCGACCCTCAGCACCGGCGCTTCGAGATGGTAGAAGCAGCGCTCCGTGATCCGGGCCGCGATCTCGGCCCCCGAGCCGTAGAACACGGGCGCCTCGTGGACCACCACGAGCCGGCCCGTCTTCTCGACCGACGCCTGCACGGCGTCGAAGTCGATCGGGGACATCGACCGCAGGTCCAGGACCTCGATCGACTTGCCCTCCTCCTGCGCCGCGGCGGCGGCCTCCAGACAGACCTTCACCATCGGGCCGTACGCGACCAGCGTGAGGTCGCCGCCCTCACGGGCCACGGCGGCCTTGTGGAGCGGGCCGGGGATGGACTCGGTGTCGAGCTCCCCCTTGTCCCAGTAACGCCGCTTGGGCTCGAAGAAGATGATCGGATCGTCGCTCTGGACGGCCTGCTGCATCATCCAGTAGGCATCGCTCGCGTTGGACGGCGAGACGACCTTCAGGCCGGCCACGTGCGCGAACAGCGCCTCGGGCGACTCGCTGTGGTGCTCGACGGCACCGATGCCGCCGCCGTACGGGATCCGGACGACGACCGGCAGTTTGATCTTGCCGAGCGAACGGGCGTGCATCTTGGCGAGCTGCGTGACGATCTGGTCGTACGCGGGGAAGACGAAGCCGTCGAACTGGATCTCGACCACCGGGCGGTAGCCGCGCAGGGCGAGGCCGATCGCCGTGCCGACGATGCCGGACTCGGCGAGCGGGGTGTCGATGACCCGGTCCTCGCCGAAGTCCTTCTGCAGCCCGTCCGTGATCCGGAAGACCCCGCCGAGCTTGCCGACGTCCTCACCCATGATCAGGACCTTGGGGTCGGTCTCCAGAGCCTTGCGCAGCGACTCGTTGAGCGCCTTCGCGATGGACATCTTCTCAGCGGCCATGGCTAGTTGCCCTCCTCGGCGAACGATGCCTGGTAGGCGGCGAACTGGGCGCGCTCCTCGTCGACGAGCGGATTGCCGTCGGCGTAGGCGTGGTCGAAGATCGCCAGCCGGTCCGGTTCGGGCATGGCCCGCACGACTTCACGCACCCGCTTGCCGAGGGTCTCGCTCTCCTCCTCCAGCGCGGTGAAGTACGCCGCGTCGGCGAGGCCCTGCTTCTCCAGATAGGCGCGCAGCCGCAGGATCGGGTCCTTGGCCTCCCAGGCGGCCCGCTCCTCGTCGGCCCGGTACTTGGTCGGGTCGTCCGAGGTGGTGTGGGCACCCATCCGGTACGTGAACGCCTCGACGAGGGTGGGCCCCTCGCCCCGGCGCGCACGCTCCAGTGCCGACCTGGTGACGGCCAGGCAGGCAAGTACGTCGTTGCCGTCGACCCTGACGCCTGGGAAACCGAAGCCCTGTGCGCGCTGGTAGAGCGGCACACGCGTCTGCTTCTCGGTCGGCTCGGAGATCGCCCACTGGTTGTTCTGGCAGAAGAAGACGACGGGGGCGTTGTAGACGGCGGAGAAGGTGAACGCCTCGGCGACATCGCCCTGGCTGGAGGCACCGTCACCGAAGTACGCGATCACGGCGGAGTCCGCGCCGTCCTTGGCGACGCCCATGGCGTAGCCGGTGGCGTGCAGCGTCTGCGATCCGATGACGATCGTGTACAGGTGGAAGTTGTTGGTGTTCGGGTCCCAGCCACCGTGGTTCACACCGCGGAACATCCCGAGCAGATTGGTCGGGTCGACACCCCGGCACCAGGCGACGCCGTGCTCCCGGTAGGTCGGGAAGACGTAGTCGTCGTCGCGCAGCGCCCGGCCGGAGCCGATCTGCGCGGCCTCCTGGCCCAGCAGCGAGGCCCAGAGGCCCAGCTCGCCCTGGCGCTGCAGCGCCGTGGCCTCGGCGTCGAAGCGCCGGGTCAGGACCATGTCCCGGTAGAGGCCGCGGAGCTCGTCCGGGCTCAGGTCGATCTCGAAGTCCGGGTGCTCGACGCGCTCGCCCTCGGGCGTCAGCAGCTGTACCAGCTCGGGGCCGGAACCCTCCTGCGTCTTCGCGGGCGTCTTCGCGGCGCTGGTCCGCTTGCTGCTGCGTCGCGGTTTGCGCGCGGCAGTGCTCTCCACGGTCACGTGCGTGCTCCTCCGTCGGTCCGGCCCCCGGGATGGCCGGGAAGCCAGTGCGGCTCGCCTGTGTCCGGACCCGTGCACGGGGTGGGTGCCGCTCGGCCGGGAACAGGCGTGACAGGTGCCCCGGCGAGCGTCCTGTCATAAGCACGTTACCCAGTGCATCGCACAACTGCGAAACACCTTGTGACCTGCAATTTTGCTTGGATTTCCAAGTAAATCGCGAAAAACGCGAACTCCCGCTGGTCACAGCACTGGTAACAGCCTGGCAGGCGGCCGGAACAACGGCACGTTATCCCGGCCGGCAGCCGCAGGGAAGGGCAGAGGACCAGGGAGTGTGTGAGACTGCGAATGTGCGCGAAGAAGGAAAAATCACGGTATTCCTACTCGATGATCACGAAGTCGTCCGGCGTGGGGTTCACGAACTGCTGGCCGCGGAGGAGGGCATCGAGGTCGTCGGCGAGGCCGGCACCGCCGCGGACGCGCTCGCACGGATCCCGGCGACCAGGCCCGACGTCGCCGTCCTTGACGTGCGGCTGCCGGACGGCAGCGGGGTGGAGGTCTGCCGCGAGGTCCGTTCCCGGGACGAGAGCATCAAGTGCCTGATGCTCACTTCGTACGCCGATGACGAGGCCCTCTTCGACGCGATCATGGCGGGCGCCTCGGGCTACGTACTGAAGGCCATCCGCGGCAACGAGCTGCTCAGCGCGGTGCGCGACGTGGCGGCCGGCAAATCCCTGCTGGACCCCGCAGCCACCGCCCGCGTGCTGGAACGGCTGCGCGAGGGCAAGGACGGCAAGTCCGACGACCGGCTCTCGGGGCTGACCGACCAGGAGCGCAGGATCCTCGATCTGATCGGCGAGGGGCTGACCAACCGGGTGATCGGTGAGCGGCTGCACCTCGCCGAGAAGACCATCAAGAACTACGTCTCCAGCCTGCTCTCCAAGCTGGGCATGGAACGGCGCTCCCAGGCGGCCGCGTACGTGGCGAGACTCCAGGCCGAGAAGCGCTGAGCGGGCGGGGCGGGCCCCGGGTCCGCCCGACGGCGGCCCCGGGGGACTTAGGTCCTGACCCGCCGGGGGCTGCGGACCCTTACACCGCCCCTACCCGTGCCGGAGAGTGGTGGCATGTTTTCTTCCCGCCCCTCCGACACCGGAACCGCGACGGGGTCCGGCTCCTCCGGCCCTTCGGGTCCTGCGGGTTCTCCCGGTTCCGTCACGGACAGGCTCCGCGCCGTCGAGCTGCTCGGCAGCGTCCGGTACGGCCGCATGGCCATGAGCATGCGAGCCCTGCCGTTCCTGGCGGTGGCCCGGCACCTGGTGATCGAGGGCCGGGTCGTCCTGCGGATGCACAGGGGGCTCGGCTTCCACGAGTCCTGCGACGGGAGCGTCGTCGCCTACGGGGCGGACAACTTCAGCACCCCCGCGTCAGGGGGCGTGGAAGACCTCTGGTCGGTGCAGTTCACCGGTCCGGTCGAGATCGTGCATCCGGCCCCCGACCACCGGGAACGCTTCGGAACCGGCCCGGCTGAGGTGAACGGCGAACACTTCGACCCCGTGTATCTGAGGCTCGATCCACGCATCGCCCATATGCACACTCTGGCCTTCGACGCAAGCCCGTAAGGGCAGACACGTAGCGTCACCTAACATGTGGCGAGTGCTGCGCTCATCTGTGACCCTCCCACCTGTCCCTCCGGTCGGCGAGGTGCTGCGCCGCTACCCTGACGCCGGTGTGCCCCTAGCCTGCGAACCGCTCAACAAGGGCCTGCTCAACCACGGTTATCGCGTGTCGACCACCCGCGGTTCGTACTTCCTCAAGCACCACCTCGACAAGCACCACCTCGACGATGCCAGCGGCGACCACGCCACGATCGTCCGGCAGCACCGGGCGACCCAGCAGTTGCACTCGCTCGGTGTGCCGGTCGCCCCTCCCCTCGCGGACACACAGGGTGACACGGTCACGGTGATCGACGGGCAGCACTACGCCCTGCACCGCTGGGTGGACGGCCTCCATCGGGACGGCGCCCAGCTGACGACCGCCCAGTCGCGTCGGCTCGGCGCCCTCCTCGGTACCGTGCACATGGGTCTGGAGCAGGTGATGGAGTCGGATCCGCCGCCTCCGGTCCGAGGCCGGAGCCCGGATCCCGCCGATACGTTCACGCTGATCGACGAGTTGCTGACGGAGGCCCGGCGGCTGGGCCCGCGCGACGCGTTCGACGAGCTCGCCGTGCACCGTCTCGTCGAGCGCCGCGCCCTGCTGGAACAGCACGCGCACCGCCGTCCGCCCACGCCCGAGGGCTCGGCGAGAGGATGGGTGCACGGCGACTTCCACCCGCTCAATCTGCTCTACCGGGGCGCCGACCCTGTCGCGATCGTGGACTGGGACAGGCTCGGCGTGCAGCCGCGCGCGGAGGAGGCCGTACGGGCCGCGGCGATCTTCTTCGTCCGGCCGGACGGGGAGCTGGCGCTGGAGAAGGTGCGGGCGTACGCCCGCGCCTACCGCCGGTCGGCGGGCGCCGGGGCGGCCGAGCTGGCGGCGGCGGTGCACCGGGTCTGGTGGGAGCGCCTCAACGACTTCTGGATACTGCGCTGGCGCTACCGCCTGCACGACCGCAGGGCCGACCCGCAGTTCCCTGCGGTGTCGGCCCTGGCGGTGTGGTGGACGCGCCGTTACGAGGCGGTCGGCGAGGCCTTCACGGGGTGAGGCCCTCGCCCGCACCGCCGTAGTGACGCCGAGCGTCCCACGGGAGTGGTCCGGCGTACCTAGCCGGCGGTGGTGCCCGTCGCTCCCGCGGCGGCGCCCGCCGCGGTGCCTGCGGGGGTGCCGCCGGCCGTGGTGCCGTCCGTCGTCCCTCCCGAGTCTTCACCGGTGGTGCCCTCGTCGGTGGCTCCGTCGGTGGTTCCACCGTCGGCACCGGTTCCGCCGTCCGTCGTCGTACCGCCGTCGGACGTTCCTCCCGTGGCCGGGTCCGTCGACGAGGGCGTCTCCGAGGGTTCCTTCGTCGGCTCGGTCGGGTCGTCCGACGGCGTGTACGTGGGCTCGTCGGTGGGCCACGTCTGGCCGCCCGTGGAATCGCCCGGGTCCTCCGTCTCCTCCGTCTCCTCGTCCGTCGGCTCCGAAGTGGACGGGGTCGACGACGGGGAGGAGGAGGTGGAGGGCTTGGCCGGGGGCTTCTTGGTCTCGTCGCCGCCCGACGCCTGGATGGCGAAGGCGACGCCCACCCCGATCGCGATCAGAGCGAGCAGGACGAACAGCCACATCTTGCCGCGGCCGCCGCCGTTGTGATGACCGCCGGCGTACGCGCCGTCGTCCGGGTTCATGGGCGGCAGGATCGGGCCCTGCGAAGTGTCCCCGTGCATGGGGCGCCCCATGGCAGCCGTACTGCCGCCGACGTTCATCGCCGCCGTGCCGCCGTCGTGCGCGTCGACCGGGCCGGTGTTCCACGTACCCGTGTGACCGCCCTGGACCTGCAGCATCTGAAGGCTGTACTGGACGAGGCCGCGCATCTCCTCGGCGCTCTGGAACCGGTCGTCCGGATCCTTCGCGAGGGAGCGCATGACGAGCCCGTCCAGCTCCGGCGGGACACCGCCGGAGGTCTGGGAGGGCGGGACCGGCATGTCCTGGACGTGCTGGTAGACGACGGAGAGGGGGGTCTCTCCCGTGAACGGAGGCCGCAGGGCGAGCAGCTCGTAGAGCAGACAGCCGGTGGCGTACAGGTCGGAGCGGTGGTCGACCGCCTTCCCGAGCGCCTGCTCGGGGGAGAGGTACTGCGGCGTCCCCATGACCATGCCGGTCTGGGTCATCGTCGACTGGGCGCCGTGCAGCGCGCGGGCGATACCGAAGTCCATCACCTTCACCGCGCCGGAGTGCGTGATGATCACGTTCGCCGGCTTGATGTCGCGGTGCACGATGCCGTGCTGGTGGGAGTACGCCAGGGCTTCCAGGACCCCCGAGACGATGATGAGCGCCTGCTCGGGCGGCGGGGCCTCGGCCTCGAGCAGCAGGTCACGGATGGTGTTGCCCTCGACGAGCTCCATGACGATGTAGGGCACGGTGGCGCCGCCCACGACGTCCTCGCCCGAGTCGTACACGGCGACGATCGCGTGGTGGTTGAGCCCTGCGACCGACTGCGCCTCACGCGTGAAGCGGGCCTTGGAGACCGGGTCCTCGGCAAGATCGGAACGGAGCAGCTTCACTGCCACCGTGCGTCCCAGACGGACGTCCTCCGCGGCGTAGACCTCGGCCATGCCGCCGCGGCCGAGCCGGTGGGTCATGCGGTAACGGCCGTCTCCGACCACACCGCCGACACCCCAGGAGTCGGTGCCATCCGAGACTCCGCCGCCGTTTGCTTCGGAATCGGGTGCCATCAGTCCTCGCCGTCGTTTCTGTCCGCGCGTCCGCGGGTTCTCACGGTGCTTTGCTGCATTGCCACGTCACGCTACAGCCTCTGTGGGACACACCGGTTTTCAGAGTGACGGGCCATCCAATCGGCTCGCGCGCCGTACACGCAAATTGCATGCGCTTCCTGTAACGCTTCCGAGACGCTTCTTGTGCGTAGGGTCACGGAACGGGCACCTGGCTTGACGTGTCGTACCCCTCGGGCAGACTGGCCGATAACAGGGATGATCGCGTCCGTCGGGCGCCGAGGGGGATGCAAGTCATGAGCCACGACGGCGCACAGGGGCGCTACGCGGGCGGTTCCGTGGCCGGCGGCCGCTACCAGCTGCGCGACCTGCTCGGCGAAGGCGGCATGGCGTCCGTCTACCTCGCGTACGACTCCGCCCTGGACCGGCAGGTCGCCATCAAGACGCTGCACACGGAGCTGGGGCGTGAGCAGTCCTTCCGCGAGCGGTTCCGGCGCGAGGCACAGGCCGTCGCCAAGCTGCAGCACACCAACATCGTCTCGGTGTTCGACACGGGCGAGGACGAGCTCGGCGGCGCGCTGATGCCGTACATCGTCATGGAGTACGTCGAGGGGCAGCCGCTCGGCTCCGTGCTCCAGTCGGACATCCAGCAGCACGGCGCGATGCCGGCGGACAAGGCACTCAAGGTGACGGCCGATGTGCTGGCCGCCCTGGAGACCAGCCACGAGATGGGCCTGGTCCACCGCGACATCAAGCCCGGCAACGTGATGATGACCAAGCGCGGCGTCGTCAAGGTGATGGACTTCGGCATCGCCCGGGCCATGCAGTCGGGCGTGACGTCGATGACGCAGACCGGCATGGTCGTCGGCACCCCGCAGTACCTCTCCCCCGAGCAGGCGCTCGGCCGCGGCGTCGACGCGCGCTCCGACCTGTACTCGGTCGGCATCATGCTCTTCCAGCTGCTCACGGGCCGCATCCCGTTCGATGCGGACTCGCCGCTCGCCATCGCGTACGCGCATGTGCAGGAGGAGCCTGTCGCCCCGTCGAGCATCAACCGCTCGGTCACGCCCGCGATGGACGCCCTGGTCGCCCGGGCGCTGAAGAAGAACCCGAACGAGCGCTTCCCGAGCGCCGCAGCGATGCAGGACGAGATCGCGCGCGTGCTGAGCGCGAACGGCCCCGCAGGCGCTCCCGTGATCATCGGCGGCGGCACTCCGGCGAACAGCGGCTCGGGCGTCGGCTCGGCGGTCTTCCCGCCCGTCGACCAGGCCACCGCGCCACCGCACAGCGTGCAGACGCCGTACCAGCCGCAGCACCACCAGCCGGGCCCCTACGGCGCCCCGGCCCCGACTCCCACGCCGGGCTACGGCTACCCGCAGGCCTCTCAGCCGTACGGGACTCCTGCGCACCTGGGGCAGCAGTCCCCCCAGCCGTACACGATGTCCCCGCAGACGGCGGCCGGCTCCGGTGGCAACGGCGGCTCCAAGCGCAACATGCCGGTCGTCGTGGGGTCGATCGTGGTCGCCCTGGTCGCGATCGGTGGTCTGGTCGCCTTCCTGAACATGGACGGCAACTCGGAGAACGGCAAGGGCGGCGACCCGGGCTCCAGCGAGTCCTCCGCCGCCGACGAGCACAAGCCCCCGGAGCGGAACCGGACGATGGACGAGGACGAGTGCACCGATCCCACGGAGGACTCGAACGACCCGGCCAAGGTCCAGGCCCCGAACTTCGTCTACAAGGACATCATCTCCGCAAAGTCCTGTGCGGACGCGGCAGGCTGGACGGTCAAGGTCATCGAGGTGGAGGGCAACACCTACGCCGAGGACCAGGTCATCGATCAGTTCCCGACCACGGGCACAGCCGTGCCCGAGCGGGGCGCCCACTTCGAACTGCGGATCGCGACGGGGGACCCGGCCTGATCGGCCGCTCCTTCAGCTGTCCGCTTGCGGTGTCCGCTTCCGTCGTTCGATCGCGTCGTTCGCTTCCATGGTTCGCTTTCGCTTTCGCTTGCGGTGTCCGCTTCCATGGTTCGCTTTCGCTTGCGTTGTCCGCGTCTGCTGTTTTCGACAGGACTGATCCGGCACACGGATGAGATACGGCTCGCGAGCGCCTTCGGGATGCCGGACATATCTGGGCGTGTGACGCTGATCTCATGCCTCCAGGACTCCTGGCTCCACGGTCGTCACGGTGCGTCGCCTGCCTGGTGATGGTGGTCGGCGTGGCATTCGGACCCACCACGTGGGCACACGGAGACGGCGGAGCGACGACGTCCGCCCAGCCGGGCCACCTCGTAGCAGCGGAACCCGCGGGCTCTCCCACCCCCACCGCGAGCTCGTCCTCCGAGGAGTCGCCCCTGGCCGGGCGGCAGGCCGGGGAGGGCAGGGCGCGGCCCGGACGGTCGCTCGCCCCGCTGAAGGTCTCCGACTCCGAAACGGCGGGAGCCGACACCGCGGCGGACGAGACCGCGGCGGACCAGATGCCGCCGGATCCGGATCCTGTCGAGGTACCCGCGTTCACACCGCCACCCGAGGCGTTTCCGGAGCCGGGTGAGGCGGCACGGCAACGGCAGCGGCAGGCGCTTGACGAGCCCGCTCTGCGGCATGTGCGAGACGCTTCGCTGGGCAGCGGCATCGCCCTGGTCGGGCTGGGGCTGGCGTTTCTGGCGTTCCGCATGCGCCGGGCGCACTGACCTGGCCGACTTCGCGTCCCCTGGTGGCCGGTGCCCTCGGTGCTCGGCCCTCGGTGCCGCGTCCTCGGTGCCGCGCCCTGACATCCCGGCGCTCGGGACGGGGGTGATCATCCTTTTCCGGGGGCACCACCATGTGGTGAGGGCTGTGTGCGAGACAATGGCGTCATGGAGATGCCGAGGAATGAACGGTCGCAGGAGCACCCCCAAGTCCTCGTGGTGGGGCAGGACGGAATGGCCATCGGCGGTGGTGGCGGTGACGACGAGTCGCGCGAGGTCCCGGTGACGGAGATGGTCGAGCAGCCCGCGAAGGTCATGCGCATCGGCAGCATGATCAAACAGCTTCTGGAAGAGGTCAGGGCGGCTCCTCTCGACGAGGCGAGCCGGGTCAGGCTGAAGGAGATCCACGCGAGCTCGGTGAAGGAGCTCGAGGACGGTCTGGCGCCGGAACTCGTGGAGGAGCTGGAGCGACTCTCGCTGCCCTTCACCGAGGAGTCCGTCCCCTCCGAAGCTGAGCTGCGGATCGCGCAGGCCCAGCTGGTCGGCTGGCTGGAGGGCCTCTTCCACGGCATTCAGACGGCGCTGTTCGCGCAGCAGATGGCGGCCCGTGCGCAGCTCGAGTCCATGCGCCGCGCCCTTCCTCCGGGCGTCGGCCATGAGGACGAGGAAGGTGGCGTCGATCCGCACGGCCCGGCGCGTTCCGGCCCGTATCTGTAGCACCCGTCCTCCACCGACCGCGGTACGCACCGGGGCCCGGCACACGCGATGTCGCGATGTGTGCCGGGCCCGCAGCGTTTGTCCGTGGTCGTTGAACGCGGCCCACGCCTCAGGCCGTCTCGACGTGGCGCCGACTCGTGTCTGCCCGCCGACGCGCGGCGCCTGCTCGCGTCAGGCCTGCTCCGACGTGTGACACGTACTCGAGACAGCCCTGCCGGCGTGCGGCGCCGGCTCGCATCGCTGCTCGACGTGCGGCGCCGGCAACGTCAGCCCGTCTGCGCCGCCAGGAGGATCTTGCCGATGTGGCTGCTGGACTCCATCAGCCGGTGGGCCTCGGCCGCCTCCGCCATCGGCATCGTTCGGTCCACGACGGGCCGGACGACGCCGTCGGCGAGCAGCGGCCACACGTGCTCACGCACCGCCGCGATGATCGCGGCCTTCTCCGCGAGTGGCCGCGCGCGCAGCGAGGTCGCCGTGACTGCGGCCCGCTTGCTCAGCAGGGCACCCAGGTTCAGCTCTCCCTTGGCTCCGCCCTGGAGGCCGATGATGGCGAGACGGCCGTTCACCGCCAGTGCCCGTACGTTCCGGTCCAGGTACTTCGCCCCGACGATGTCGAGGATCACGTCCGCCCCCGCACCGTCCGTCGCCTTGCGGAGCTCTTCGACGAAGTCCTGCTCGCGGTAGTCGATGAGGAAGTCGGCGCCGAGTTCCTGACAACGCGCCAGCTTCTCGGGGCCTCCCGCGGTCACCGCGACGCGCGCGCCGACGGCCTTGGCGAGCTGGATCGCCATCGTGCCGATCCCGCTGGACCCGCCGTGGACCAGAAGGGTCTCACCGGGGCGCAGGTGGGCAACCATGAAGACGTTGGACCAGACCGTCGCGGTCACTTCGGGCAGCGCTGCGGCCTGCGTCAGGTCCACGCCGTCGGGCACGGGCAGCAACTGCCCGGCCGGCACAGCGACCTTCTCGGCGTATCCGCCGCCCGCGAGCAGTCCGCACACCTCGTCGCCCACGGACCACCCGGTCACCCCGGGGCCGAGTGCCGCGACGCGGCCGGCGCACTCCAGACCGGGGTAGGGGGAGGCACCGGGGGGAGGGTTGTAGAAGCCCTGCCGCTGGAGGACATCGGCCCTGTTGACAGCGCTGGACACGACCTCGACGAGAACTTCGCCCTCGCCTGGTACGGGATCGGGGACCTCGGCCCATACGAGCGCTTCGGGGCCGCCGGGTTCGGGGATCGTGATCGCATACATGGCCGCGAGGCTACTCCGTACACCGTCCCGGACGCGGGCTGACCTGGCTGCGCCGCGCCCGGTTGCTGCGCTGAGCCCTGGTCCTGTCCTCAGGACCGCTGGTTGGGCTGCTGGGGATGGCTCGTCGGCGAGGTGTGCAGCGGTGAGGCCCGCACGATCGTGATCACCCGGTCAGTCAGTTGCAGGGGACTGGCCGCCGGATCGTCGTAACCGAGGAGCCGGTGGCCACGCAGAACACTGACCACCAGGTCGTCGGTCTCCCGGACGTTCCTGCCCACCTCGGCCTTTATCACCGGCCGTTCGACCAGGTCGAGTCCGCTGCCCTGCTGGATCAGGTCCTCCATCACCGTGCCGGCACTGGGACTGAGGACGGACAGCCCGAGCAGACGGCCCGCAGCGCTCGCACTGGTGATCACGGCATCGGCGCCGGACTGCCGCAGCAGTGGCGCGTTCTCCTCCTCGCGCACGGCCGCCACGATCTTCGCGCCCCGATTGAGCTGACGCGCGGTCAAGGCGACAAGTACGGCGGTGTCATCGCGCTGGGTGGCGATGATGATCTGACGAGCCTTCTGAAGTTCGGCTCGCAACAGCACATCGCTGCGCGTCGCGTCACCCAGCACACCGACGAATCCTTCGGCGTTGGCGGCTTCGATCACCTTGCCGGCCGGGTCGACGATGACGATCTGGTCCTTCTTCAGGCCGGTGGCACAGAGCGTCTGGATCGCCGATCGGCCCTTCGTGCCGAACCCGACGACCACGGTGTGTTCACGCAAGTTGCTTCTCCAACGGTTCAGCCGAAAGTCCTCCCGGGTCCGTTCCGTCAGGACCTCAAGGGTGGTACCGACCAGGATGATCAGGAAGAGCACGCGCAGCGGGGTCACCAGCACCACGTTCACGAGCCGGGCAGGGTCGCTGTACGGGACGATGTCGCCGTAGCCGGTCGTCGACAGCGTGACTGTGGCGTAGTAGACGGCGTCGAGGAAGTCGACCTTGTTGTCGGCGTTGTCGTGGTACCCGCTCCGGTCGGCCCAGACGATGAACACCGTGGCGGCCAGCACCGTGAGAGCCATCGCCAATCGCTTGGCGACCTGACGCAGCGGCCTGTCGACCACCCGACGGGGCAGAAGTACCCGGGTCGGGACGACATGTTCGTCCGCACGCCTGGCCATTGCGTCGTGGCCGGGAAGTTTCACGTGAAACACCCTTCCGTCCACGGCGATGCCGAGGCCCACGGTAGATCGAGGATCTCCACCTCGGTGCCGGACCGTACCCCGCCGGGCGGCACCACGGCCAGCCCGTCCGCGGCGGCCATCCCCCGGAGCATGGCGGGGCCGTTGTAATGGAGGGGCACGACGCCTTCCTCGCGATGGACCACGGGGATCAGCCGGGTGTCATGCGGGTGCCCGTGCACCTCTTCGTGGACGGGTGCGCCGTAGCGGTCCTGGGCGGGCCTGCCTGCGAGTCCCCGCAGCAGGGGCTCGGCCAGCGTCAGCAGCCCGGACACCGCAGCGAGGGGGTTGCCGGGCAGGCCCACGAGGCAAGGGCCACCCGCGGCGAGTCGCGCCAGCAGCATCGGATGACCGGGACGCACAGCCACCCCGTCGACCAGCAGCTCGGCTCCGATGCCGGCGAGGACCGGGTGGACATGGTCCACCGGGCCGGATGCCGTCCCACCCGTGGTGAGGATGAGATCGGCATCGGACGAGATGAGAGCTTGACGGAGCGCCTCGGCGTCATCGCCGAGGCGCCTGGGCTCGGCGACCTCAGCCCCCAGAGCGCGGAGCCAAGGGGCCAGCATGGGGCCGAGCGCGTCCCTGATCAGCCCTTCCCGTGGGAGCCCCGCGGTGAGGAGCTCGTCACCGAGGACGAAGACGTCCACGCGGGGGCGCGGTGCGGCCACGAGGGCGTCGTAACCCGCGGCAGCCGCCAGTCCGAGAACGGGCGGAGTCACCACGGTTCCCACGGGGAGGAGTTCGTCACCGGACCGGCATTCCTGGCCCCGGGGCCGAATGTCCTGGCCGGGGAGGACTTCACGGGTGGCGTGCAGCAGACCCTTGGCCTCGTCGTAGCGTGCGTGCTCGCTGCGGATGACGGCGGTGGCATCCGCCGGTAGGCGTGCGCCGGTTGCGATCCGGAGGGCTTGACCGTCCGGCAGCGGTTCCGACGCACCGCGCCCGGCGAGCAGCCCTTCGCCCTCCCGCACTGCCCAGGGGCCCGGCCCCGCGACAGCCCAGCCGTCCATCGCCGAGGTGTCGAACGGCGGCAGATCGGTGAGCGCGACAACGGCCTCGACCAGGACATGCCCGAGAGCCCGGTCCAGAGGGAGCCGGTGGGCGCCCAGCGGAGCAGCACGACCGAGACGCTCGGCCAGGGCATGTGCGTCCGCCCAGGCGGTGGCCCTTACCCGGTGGGCGCCCGAAGAGGAGGGGTCACGTCGAGCCGACGAGGCACCGTGTCGGCTGGAAGGGCCCGCAGGTGCCGGGCCGCCCGGCCCACCCGAGGCCGGGTCAGGGGAACCCGGTGGCGGGGAGCCTGGAGTGCGGGAGCCGGGGGTGGGGAAACCCGATGGCGGGGAGCCTGGAGTGCGGGAGCCGGGGGTGGGGGTGGTGTGCGTGTCCGGCTCTGTCGGCGTCGGCGAGGAAGCCGAAGTCGCCATGCCGGACGGATCCCGCGGGGCATGCCCCGCCGGCGGCTGACGTCCGACGAGGGCCAGTGCCTGTTCGACGGCCCGTTCCTCCTCGGCCGCCCGTTCCTCCTCGGCCGCCCGCGCCTCTTCGGCCGCCCGTTTCTCTTCGGCCGCCCGCGCTTCGCCTCGGGGCGCGGTCATGGCGCACCGGGACCGCTGCCCGCCTCCGTTTCCTCCTCCCACCGGAGCGCGAGGGCAGTGGCCTTGCGAGAGACTTCGGCCACCGCCTCAGCCGCGGCCTCCGGGCTCTTGCCGCTGCTGGCCATCGCCGCCGCGTACCCCACCAGGAAGGTGGTCAGCGGCGCGGCCGGCCGGGCGACACCGTGCGCGGCATCACGGGCGAGGTCGAGCAGGACGTCGGTGTCGACGTCGAGTTCGATGCCCAGTTCGTTCTTGACTGCGGTGATCCATTCGTCCAGCACGGTCCCATGCTCCCTGATCCGCGTCCTGGCGGCAGCAATGTCTTCCCAGGTGTCGCAGTCGAACGAGGCGAGCGGACCGGCCTGCACGCGTGCAAGATCCAGCTCGGCCGTCAGCAACCGCAGCGGGAGACCGGCGAGGCTGCCGTACTCGGTGGCGAGAAGGGCGAGCTCACGGCGCAGGGGCTCGGCACGGTAGACGGCGACCAGCGGCTGGTCCCGGCCGTCCGGATCCGTACACAGAGCGCCCTCGCGGGCGTCCGAATCCGCTGCGGCGAGCAACGCGCGCACGGTCTCCTCCCCCAGGAACGGCAGATCCGCTGAGAGCACCAGGACGCTCTCCGCATCCGTGTGACGTACGCCCGCCCCGAGCGCGGCCAAGGGGCCTCCGCCCGCAGGCACTTCCCGCGCCCAGGTGACGGGGCGCACGGTGGGTCTGCGCCCGCCCACCACCACGGTGTGCCCGGCTTCGGCGCAGACGGCGAGCACCCTGTCGAGCAGTGCACGGCCGCCCACGCGAAGCCCTGGCTTGTCGGCTCCCCCGAGGCGTTTCGCAGCCCCTCCGGCAAGAACGATGGCGTCATACGCGGTCATGCCCCCGAGTATGCGGGCCACCCGCCCAGGACGGTCCCCCGGGGACCGAAGTCACGAGAACCACGGGACGGGGCCGATCCAGGACGATCCCACTACAGCGTGCGCAGCAGCATCACCGGCTGTTCCACACAGTCGGCCACGAACCTCAGGAAGCCTCCCGCCGTGCCGCCGTCGCAGACCCGGTGATCGAAGGTGAGCGAGAGCTGTACGACGTGGCGGACCGCCAGCTCACCCTCGTGCACCCAGGGCTTGGGCATGATCCGTCCGACTCCGAGCATGGCCGCTTCCGGATGGTTGATGATCGGAGTCGACCCGTCGACACCGAACACGCCGTAGTTGTTCAGGGTGAACGTCCCCCCGGTGAGCTGCGCCGGGGTCAGCTTCCCGTCGCGGGCCGCCTCCGTCAGCCGGGCGATCTCCGCCCCGATCGACTCCGCGTTCCGCGTATGGGCGTCCCGGACCACCGGAACGACCAGGCCACGCTCCGTCTGTGCGGCGAAGCCCAGGTGGACTCCGGGCAGCCGAACGATCTCCCGCGCGTCGGCGTCCACGGTCGAGTTGAGCTCGGGGAACCGCGCCAGAGCCGCCGTGCAGATTCGAGCCAGCAGGGCGAGCACCGACACCTTCGGCCCCGCGGCAGGACCGCCGGCCGCGTTCATCGCGGACCGCGCCGCCATCAGCTCGGTGGCGTCGGCATCGACCCAGCAGGTGGCATCCGGGATCTCACGCCGACTGCGCGACAGCTTCTCGGCGACCGCGCCCCGGACCCCGCGCAGCGGGATCCGCTCGGCAGACGGGACGGGCTCCGGCCCGGCCTGCGGGACTGCGTCCGCGGGCGCCTCGTCCGCGGCCTTGATCGCGTACTCCACATCGGTACGCAGGATCAGTCCGTCCCGCCCTGTACCGACGACGTGCCGGAGGTCCAGCCCGTGCTGCCGCGCCAGTTTCCGGACCAGTGGGGAGATGACGGCGACAGGTCCCTGCGGCTCCTCCACGCCGAGCGCCGATGCCCTGGCCGACGTCTTGGCCGAGACCGGTGCCGCAGCCGAGTCCGGAACGGCGCTCGTGGCCCGTGCCGCAGTCGCGACCGATGCCACGGTCGCGCCCGGATCCGGATCCGAGACCGGATTCGCGGCTGAGACCGGTGCCGCGGTGGTGGCCGAGACAGGAGCGGGCCTGACCCGGCGTCTGCGCGCCGCCGGTGCGCCCGTGCCGTAACCGACCAGCACGTTGCCGGACGACTCGTCCTCCGCGCCGCCGCCCGCGGACCCGCCGGAAGCCGCGTGCCCCGTCACCGGCTCCGCCGATCCGACAGCAACGGTCAACAGCGGTGCGCCGACCGGAAGCTCCAGGCCTTCCTCGCCGTATCGCGCCGTCACCACACCCCCGTACGGGCAGGGGACCTCAACCATGGCCTTGGCCGTCTCGACCTCGACGACGGGCTGGTCGACTGCCACGACGTCGCCGACCTCAACCAGCCAGCGCACGATCTCGGCCTCGGTCAGCCCCTCGCCCAGGTCCGGCAGCTTGAATTCGAGCACCTTCGCCATCAGCTCTCGGCCTCCCACTGAAGACGGGCGACCGCGTCGAGCACACGGTCCACACCCGGCAGATGGTGCCGCTCCTGCATCGGCGGCGGATAGGGAATGTCGAACCCGGCGACGCGCAGGACCGGTGCCTCCAGATGATGGAAGCACCGCTCCGTGACGCGAGCCGCGATCTCACCGCCCGGGCCGCCGAAACCGGACGACTCGTGGACGACCACCGCGCGGCCCGTGCGGCGGACCGACGCGGCGACGGTCTCGTCGTCGAAGGGAACCAGCGAGCGCAGGTCGACCACTTCGAGGTCCCATCCCTCGGCCGTCGCCGCCTCGGCCGCCTCCAGGCACACCGGAAGCGACGGTCCGTAGGTGATCAAGGTTGCGCTGCGCCCGGAGCGCCGGACCACGGCACGCCCGATGGGCTCGACCGGGGCCGGCGCATCCGGTGACCAGTCGGCCTTGGACCAGTAGAGCCTCTTCGGTTCCAGGAAGACCACCGGATCGTCTGAGGCGATCGACTCCCTCAACAGCCCGTACGCGTCGTCGACCGTGGCGGGCATGACCACGTGCAGGCCGGGCGTCGCCATGTAGTAAGCCTCCGAGGAGTCGCTGTGGTGCTCGACCCCTCCGATCCCACCGCCGTACGGCACGCGCACCGTGATCGGGAGCGGCATGGCGCCCCCCGTTCGGTTCCGCATCTTGGCGACGTGGCTGACCAGCTGCTCGAACGCTGGATACGCGAAGGCGTCGAACTGCATCTCCACCACGGGCCGCAGCCCGTACATCGCCATGCCCACGGCCGCGCCGAGGATCCCCGCCTCGGCCAGTGGCGTGTCCGTGCAGCGCTCGTCGCCGAACTCCTTCGCCAAGCCGTCGGTGACGCGGAAGACGCCACCGAGTGTCCCGACGTCCTCACCGAGGACGTGCACCGTCGGGTCCTCGGCCATCGAGTCGCGCAACGCCCGCCCCAGGGCCTGTGCCATCGTGGCCGGCTTGGCCCGGCCGGTCCTCCCACCGGCCGTCGCCGTGACGGTGCTCATCGCCCCTCCTCCGCGCCGCTCTCGTCGTGCGGGCCGTGCTCGGCGTCCAGCTCGCCCCGCAGCCGTGCCGCCTGCTCCCGCAACTGCCCGGTCTGCTCCTCGTAGACATGGGCGAAGAGGTCCATGGGGTCGAGCACCGGATCGGCGTTCATCTGCTCCCGCAGCCTCTCCGCCATACGTTCCGCCGCCTCCCGCACCGTCTTGATGCCGTCCTCGTCCAGCAGCCCGCGCCCGGTCAGCTCCCGCTCGAGAAGCACGATCGGGTCGTGCGCGCGCCACGCCTCCACCTCGCTGTCGCCGCGGTATCGGGTGGCGTCGTCGGCGTTGGTGTGGGCGTCCATCCGGTAGGTGACCGCCTCGACGAGCGTCGGCCCCTCCCCCCGCCTGGCCCGGGCCACAGCTTCGCTCAGCACCTGGTGCACCGCGGCCGCGTCGTTACCGTCGACCAGGCGACCTGGCATCCCGTATCCGACGGCCTTGTGGGCGAGGGACGGCGCCGCGGTCTGCTTGGCCAGAGGCACCGAGATCGCGAAGCCGTTGTTCTGGACGAGGAACACGACCGGCGCCCGCCAGACGGCAGCGAAGTTCAACGCCTCGTGGAAGTCGCCCTCACTCGTCCCGCCGTCGCCGACCATCGCGAGGGCGACCACGTCGTCCCCCTTGAGCCGGGCCGCGTGCGCAAGGCCCACGGCATGCGGCAACTGGGTGGCCAGCGGCGTGCACAGCGGGGCGATGCGGTGCTCACGCGGGTCGTAACCGGTGTGCCGGTCCCCTCGCAGCAGCGTCAGCGCCTCCACGGGGTCCAGGCCACGGGCCACCGCGGCGAGGGTGTCGCGATAGCTGGGAAAGAGCCAGTCACGGTCCTCCAGCACGAGCGCCGCCGCGATCTCACAGGCCTCCTGACCGGTGCTCGACGGATACACCGCGAGCCTGCCCTGCTTGGTCAGTGCGGTGGCCTGAGCGTTGTACCGGCGACCGCGAACCAGCTCGGCGTAGAGCCTCAACAGCAGCTCGGGATCGGCACCGGCCGCCGCGTCCGTACCGAGCACGCGGAGCGGCTCCGGATCCGGGAGCAGCGGCGCGGGATCGGTGAGCGGCTTCCAGGCCGGGGGCGGCGTGGGCCTGTAGGCGGCTGCGCCGGGCAGCTCCTGGACCGTCATGACAAGCACCTCCTGGCATCGAGATACATCGAGGGGTGTCGAAATCCGCAGGAATGGCGGGGCGTGGGCAGGGCACGGTGTGGTGTGCCTCACCTACCGATTGTTCGGTCGTCGGCGCAATTTGGCTACAGGCACCTCCAGCCTGTGGACAAACGGTTCTCCACAGCCTGGGATAGGGGCAGGTCGTCCACAACAGGGAGGCGCGGGCAGATGACAGCTGAACAAATGGCCGACGAGGGCGGAGACCCGGGCCGCATTCCGCCCGCACGGCCGCTGGATTCCACGGACCGTGCCATCCTGCGCATCCTCCGCACGGACGGCCGCGCCTCGATACGGGCCGTCGCTGAACGCGTCCACGTCTCGCGAGCCAACGCGTACGCCCGCATCAACAGACTCGTCGAGGACGGCGTGATCCGCGGCTTCAGCGCACGCGTGAATCACGAGAGGGCGGGTCAGGCGGCCTCCGCGTACATCACGCTCAAGATCGTCCAGAACTCGTGGCGCACTGTCCGCGAACAGCTCCAAGCGCTTCCGGGCGCCACCCACATCGCACTGGTCAGCGGCGACTTCGACGTCCTGCTCCTCGTGCACACGCCGGACAACCAGGCTCTGCGCGAGCTGGTCCTGACCCGCATCCAGGCAATACCCGAGGTGCTGTCCACCCGCACCCTGCTGGTGTTCGAGGAGACGGACCTCGGCCCGCGCCCGGACCGCCCGGCCGAGATCGCCTAGGTCCCTCGATCGGGACCAGGCCCGGTCAGCCGGCCCGCATGCCCTCGAAGGCCAGCTGGACGACGGTGTCGGCGAGCTGCTCCGTCTCGGGGGACCCTCCCGGCTGCGGGCGGTACCACTCGACCAGCGAGTTCACCATGCCGAACAGCAGCCGGGTCGCCAGGCGTATGTCCACGTCCGCCCGGAGGTCTCCCTCCGCCACGGCGGCCTTCAGCAGCTCGGACACCCGCTGATCGAATTCCCGTCGGCGCTCCAGAGCCCAGCGCTCCGTTGTCGTGTTGCCTCGCACGCGCAGCAGCAGCGTCACGTACGGCAACTCCTCCATGAGCACCTCGACCGTACGGCGCGTGACGTACTCGACCCTGCCGATCGCGCGCCCGTGTATCGCCCCGGTCTCGTCGAGAATGCCGAAGAGTCCGTCGAGCGCCCGGCTCACCGCTCGCCTGAGAAGCTCCTCCTTGCCCGCCACGTGGTGGTAGATGGATGACTTGGAGATGCCGGCCGCCCTGGACAGGTGCTCCATCGACGTGCCGTCGTAGCCGCGCTCGTTGAAGACACGGACGGCAACCGTCAGGAGTGTCTCCGGGGTGTACGTGTCCCGCTTGGCCGTGGTCATGACCGCGATCCTCCCCCATGACTTGTCCACAGGTTTCCGGGACCCCTTGTCCCGACCGATCGTTCGGTTACTCTAACTCCGTCAGCACATCCCTGCCCGGCTCGACGAGGAGTTGGTCCGTCATGGCCGCCGAGCTTTCCCCCGAGAAGCTGTCCGAGATCCACCGCCCGACGCTCGACCAGGCCCTCGACGCGATCCGTACGCGCGCCTACTGGTCACCGCATCCCGAGCACCCGAAGGCCTACGGCGAGGGAGGCCTCCCCGGCAGCCTCGGCGCGGCCGAGGGCAAGGCGGCGTTCGACGCCGTGCTCAACACCCGGCTGGAGCTCGGCCAGCCCGGCACCGACGGCTGGACGGGCGGAGAAGTCTCGCCCTACGGGCCGGAGCTCGGCGTCGAGTATCCGCACGCGGACCCGGACGTCCTGCTTCCCGTCATGGGCGCAGCAATGGCCTCCTGGCGGGCGGCGGGGCCCGAGGCGCGGGCTCTTGTCTGTCTGGAGATCCTCGCCCGGATCAGCGCCCGTACGCACGAGCTGGCCCACGCCGTGATGCACACCAGCGGACAGGCTTTCGTGATGGCCTTCCAGGCGGGCGGACCGCACGCCCAGGACCGCGGCCTGGAGGCCGTGGCCTACGCGTACGCGGAGCAGACGCGCACGCCGCACAGCGCCGACTGGTCGAAGCCCCAGGGCAAGCGTGACCCGCTGCGGCTGCACAAGTCGTTCACGGCGGCAGGACGCGGCGTCTCCCTGCTGATCGGCTGCAACACCTTCCCCACGTGGAACGGCTATCCGGGTCTCTTCGCCTCCCTGGCGACCGGCAACGCCGTTCTGGTCAAGCCGCACCCGCGGGCCGTTCTCCCCCTGGCGCTCACCGTTCAGCTGGCGCGCGAGGTGCTGGCCGAGGCGGGCTTCGACCCGAACCTCGTCGCCCTGGCGACGGAGCGGCCCGGCGAGGGCATCGCCAAGGACCTCGCGGTACGGCCCGAAATCAAGATCATCGACTACACGGGTTCCACCGCCTTCGGTGACTGGCTGGAGGCCAACGCCCGTCAGGCACAGGTCTACACGGAGAAAGCCGGGGTCAACACGATCGTCCTGGACTCCACCGACGACTACCGGGGCATGCTCTCCAACCTGGCCTTCTCGCTCTCCCTCTACAGCGGTCAGATGTGCACCACTCCTCAGAATCTGCTCATCCCGCGCGACGGCATCACGACCGACGCGGGCGCCAAGTCCTACGAGGACGTGGTGGCGGATCTCGCCGAGGCGGTGAAGGGGCTCCTCGGTGACGACGCCCGGGCCAACGGACTGCTCGGCGCCCTGGTGAACCCGGACGTGAAGGCACGGCTGGAAGGAGCCGCGGCCCTGGGCGACGTCGCGCTCGCCTCCCGACCGGTGGCCAACCCCGACTTCCCCGACGCCGTGGTCCGCACCCCGGTCCTCGTGAAGCTCGACGGGACGAAGCCCGACGACGGGGCGGCCTATCTTTCGGAGTGCTTCGGCCCGGTCTCGTTCGCGGTCGCCGTCGACTCGACCGATGACGCATTGGACCTGCTGCGCCGCACGATCCGCGAGAAGGGCGCCATGACCGTCGGTGCGTACACCACCTCCCCCGAGGTGGAACGCGCGGTGGAGGACGTCTGTTTCGACGAATCGGCTCAGCTCTCGCTGAATCTCACCGGCGGTGTGTTCGTCAACCAGACGGCGGCCTTCTCGGACTTCCACGGTTCGGGAGGCAATCCGGCGGCCAACGCGGCACTCTGCGACGGGGCTTTCGTGTCCAACCGTTTCCGGGTGGTGGAGGTCCGCCGCCAGGCCTGAACGCGCTTCACGCGCAAGGCCCGGGGTCGGGTGGTCCGTGGGCGTCCGGTGGAGCGGAGATCCGCTCCACCGGTCAGCCGCCGCGTGGGTCCGGGATATCCGCGTACCGCTGCACCCAGGCGTGCATGGCGATGGCCGCCGCCGCGCCGGCGTTGATCGAGCGCGTCGAGCCGAACTGAGCGATCGAGCACACCGTCGAAGCGTGCCTGCGCGCCTCCTCCGTCAGTCCCGGGCCCTCCTGCCCGAACAGCAGCACGCACCGCCGTGGCAGCTCCGTCCGCTCCAGCGGCACGGCCCCCGGAAGATTGTCGATCCCGATGATCGGCAGCCCCTCGGCCGCGGCCCAGGCGGTCAGGTCCGCCGTGTCAGGGTGGTGCCGCACGTGCTGGTAGCGGTCGGTGACCATGGCACCCCGCCGGTTCCAGCGCCGCCGCCCCACGATGTGGATCTCCTTCGCGAGGAAGGCGTTGGCGGTGCGTACCACCGAACCGATGTTGAAGTCATGGCCCCAGTTCTCCACCGCCACATGGAAGTCGTGGCGCCGGAGGTCGAGATCGGCGACGATCGCCTCCCTCGTCCAGTACCTGTAGGCGTCACCCACATTGCGCCGGTCACCGTGGGCGAGGAGCTCCGGGTCGTAGCGCTCCCCCTCGGGCCAGGGCAGCGGGTGCGGCCCGACGCCGATCACGGCGCCGTACCCGTCGTCGTACTGGATCGGTTCCGCGGACGGATCGGGCGCCGCTTCCACCTGGGGCTCTTCTGTACTTCCGGTCTCGCTGGTCACCCGACGAGCGTATGGCCACTGCCACCGCCGCCGCGCGGGGCCTCCTCGTCGTCCGGCACCGCCCGACGCTGCCCGGGGAGCCGCAGTCCGCCCGCCGCCCGGGAGATCAGGCGCTGCCGGACGAGCCAGCCCTTCTGTCCCAGCCACACCAGGAAGACCGTCGGAAGGAAGACGGCGTCCGCGGCGATCATCGCCATGGAGAAGAAGGGCAGCCCCAGCAGCACGGCGATCCCGGCGTGCTCACCGATCATGAGAACCAGCAGGACGTTCTTGACCCGCCGGTTGAACAGCGTGAACGGGAAGGCGACCTGCACGATGACCGTGGCGTACGTCAACACCATGACCGCCAGGGCGCTGGAGGCCAGCAGCCCTGAGAGGCCCGGCCACGGGGCGAAGTAATCCAGCTTGAGCGGGTAGTAGATCGCGGTGCCGTCCTGCCAGCGGGAGCCCTGGATCTTGTACCAGCCTGCGGTCGCGTAGACGAGACACACCTCGGCCATGATCACGAGAAGAGCGGCGTTGTGGGCCAGGTTGGCCAGGACATCGAAGAGTGCGCGCAGCTCGTGATCCGGCGCGTACCGGTTCAGGGCCCACCAGGCGCCGTTCCCCAGCCACAGCACCCACAGGAGGGACGGCAGCCACCATGTGCCGCCGAGGCCTCCCATGAGGGTGGCGGGCAGCAGAACACAGCCGAGCACCGCCCACAGGACCGGCCCGACGACGTCACGGGGTGGCCGGTCTCCCTCCGCACGGCACAGGGCGCTCCGCGACAGACGGCGCGCGTCCAGCGACCAGACCCGCGCGCAGCGCGTCAGCACCAGATAGACGGCCATCAGGTGGATGACGTTGTCGCCGCCGTCGCCCATGAAGATGCTGCGGTTCTGCAGGGAGAGCACACCGGCCATGAACAGAACGGATGAGGCCCTGGTCCGCCAGCCGGTCATCAGCAGCGCGGCCGATAGCAGGGTGATCACGTACACGGTCTCGAACCAGACCGTGCCGTCCGACCACATCAGGACGGTGAAGGAGTCGTTGTTGCTGATGAGGCGGCGCGCCATGTCCCAGCTCCACGGGCCGTCGGGCCCGTACAGCTCGTGGCGGTGCGGCAACTCCCGCAGCAGGAACAGGAGGTAGGTGGCGGACACACCGATCCGGACGACGGCGCTCTGGTAGGCACCGAGGGGGGAGGCGGTGACGCGCCGCCCGGCGCGGCCGAGCGAGCGGCCGACGGTACCGGCGCGCTCCTGAATCGGGGCCGGGGCGCTCACTTCTCCGCCTTCCGGAGCTGCGAAGCCTGGTCCGCCGACGCCGTCCCGGGGAGGTCGGAGGGCGTCACGGTCCACCATGGGAGTTCCCTGTACTCCGCCTTCGTGCTGATCTTCTCGTTGCTCCACTCCGGGGCCGCGACGGAACGCACGGCGGACCGGACCTGGATCCGCTCGACGGCTCCGCCGTAACCGTGCTCGGCGAGGCGCAGCATGACGATGCGGCGGATGTAGCGCTCGGACAGCTCGCCCCTCAGGCCGTTGGGGCGGTTCTCGCTGTCGTGGGAGCCGGTGTAGAAGTCCCAGGCACGGCGAAGCTCGTTCTGGTCGACGTGACTGGGGAGGACGTTTCCGCGTATCGCCTCGCCGTCCTCACGCGAGAGATTGATCCAGCGGGTGATGCTGCTGCCGTCCGCACCGTTGTCCTCCAACTCCGCCCGTACGTGTACGGAGATGTTCTGCTGGAGCGGATTGGGCGCGAAGAGCTTCCAGTTCTGCTCGAACTCCGGGAAGACCCAGTCGTCAACCACCTCGCCGTGCTGCTTCGTCAGCGTGTTGGACGGCGCGACGTGCAGAAAGATCATGGCCACGTGTGCGCAGGCCAGCAGCCCTATGAGGGACGCCGCGATCGCCGCCACGATCTGATATGGAAGAGAGAGCGCGGCCACACCGCCGTCCGGACCGCGTCCGGCCGGCGCGGAGCCATGGTCCGAACACTCCGCGGCGACCGGTTCTCGGGAGTGTTCCGCCTCGGCCCCCGGTATCCCCGCAGGTGCGGACTCCGGGCCCTCGTCCGCTTCCGGGCGGTCAGTCACACCGGGCCAGGCGAGCTTCGTCTCGGTTCCCCTGCGCCCACCGTGGTCCGCGTCCATCCTGCCCCGATCACCGTCGATCACCACTCAGTTATCCACAGGGTTGACACCCTACGGGCCTCCGGCTCACCATTGAAGTCCATGGACCGAACGATCGGTCGGTAGGGAGCCCGGGATGGCGGCAGTGACTGCGGACCAGACGACGCAGGGGACAGCAGGCACGGCGGAGGAAGCGGAAGCGGCGCACCTCGCGGCATTCGACGCCGCGGTGGCGGCGGACGACCGGATCGAGCCCCGTGACTGGATGCCGGAGGCGTACCGGGCCTCGCTGGTCCGCCAGATGGCCCAGCACGCCCATTCCGAGATCATCGGCATGCAGCCGGAGGCCAACTGGATCTCCAGGGCGCCCTCGCTGCGCCGCAAGGCCATCCTGATGGCGAAGGTGCAGGACGAGGCCGGGCACGGCCTCTATCTCTACAGCGCCGCGGAGACGCTCGGCACCAGCCGCGAGGAACTGCTCGACAAACTGCACGCAGGTCGCCAGCGCTATTCCTCCATCTTCAACTACCCGACGCTGACCTGGGCGGACGTGGGCGCGATCGGCTGGCTCGTCGACGGCGCCGCGATCACCAACCAGGTGCCTCTCTGCCGTTGCTCCTACGGCCCGTACGCGCGTGCGATGGTCCGCATCTGCAAGGAGGAGTCCTTCCACCAGCGACAGGGTTACGAGCTGCTGCTCGCCCTCAGCCACGGCACCCCCGCCCAGCACGAGATGGCGCAGGACGCGGTGAACCGCTGGTGGTGGCCCTCCCTGATGATGTTCGGTCCGCCCGACGACGCCTCGGCGCACTCGGCGCAGTCGATGGCCTGGAAGATCAAACGGCACTCCAACGACGAGCTGCGCCGGCGTTTCGTCGACATCTGCGTCCCTCAGGCACAGGCGCTGGGCCTCACCCTCCCCGACCCCGACATCCGGTGGAACGAGGAGCTCGGGCAGCACGACTACGGGGAGATCGACTGGACGGAGTTCCAGGAGGTCCTCAAGGGCAACGGCCCTTGCAACGAACAGCGGCTCACCCAGCGCCGGAAGGCACACGAAGAGGGCGCCTGGGTCCGCGACGCGGCAGCAGCATACGCAGACAAGCACTCGGCACGGTCCGGCACCGCCGGAGCAACCGCCCAGCCCGTGGAGGCGACCGCATGAGCAGCTCGACCGACTGGCCCCTGTGGGAGGTGTTCGTGCGTTCCCGGCGCGGGCTGTCCCACACCCACGCGGGCAGCCTGCACGCACCGGACGCCGAAATGGCCCTGCGTAACGCGCGCGATCTGTACACGCGCCGCTCGGAAGGCGTATCCCTCTGGGTGGTCCCCTCGACGGAGATCACGGCCTCCTCGCCTGACGAGAAGGACTCGTTCTTCGAACCCGCAGGCGACAAGCCCTACCGCCACCCCACGTTCTACGACATCCCGGAAGGGGTGAAGCACCTGTGACCGCGGCTCTCGCCCTGGGCGACGACGCGCTGGTGCTCTCGCACCGGCTGGGGGAGTGGGCGGGCCACGCCCCCGTGCTGGAGGAGGATGTGGCTCTGGCCAACATCGCCCTGGACCTGCTGGGGCAGGCCAGGATGCTGCTCTCGTTCGTGGGGGACGAGGACCAGCTGGCCTACCTCCGCGAGGAGCGGGCCTTCCGCAACGTCCAACTGGTCGAGCAGCCGAACGGCGACTTCGCCCACACCATGGCCCGTCAGCTGTACTTCTCCGTCTACCAGCATCTGCTGTACGAGGAGCTGGCCGCGGGCGAGGGTGAGTTCGCGGATCTCGCGGCCAAGGCCGTCAAGGAAGTCGCCTATCACCGGGATCATGCAGAGCAGTGGGTCCTGCGACTCGGTGACGGCACCACGGAAAGCCATGAGCGCATGCAGCTCGCACTGGACGCGCTGTGGCGGTTCACCGGAGAGCTGTTCGAGCCCGTCGAAGGAATCGACATCGACCGGCCAGCCCTGCGCGACGGCTGGCTCGCAGCAGTCACCTCCGTGGTGGAGCGGGCCACCCTGGCGGTCCCGTCAGGGCCGCAGTCCGGGGCGTGGGCTGCCGGAGCGGGCCGGCAGGGCCTGCACACGGAACCGTTCGGGCGGATGCTCGCAGAGATGCAGCACCTGCACCGCAGCCACCCGGGGGCATCATGGTGACCACCGAGACCCAGCTGGAAGCGGAGCTCCACCGGCTGGCGGGCTCCGTGCCCGACCCGGAACTGCCGGTGCTCACCCTGGACGAGCTCGGGGTGCTCCGGGGAGTACGGGTGGACGGGCCGGACAAGGTCACGGTGCGTCTCACTCCGACCTACACAGGATGCCCCGCCATCGAAACGATGTCGGCCGACATCGAGCGTGTGCTGCTCGACCACGGCGTCGCCGAGGTGTCCGTGGTCACGGTCCTGGCCCCGGCCTGGTCGACGGACGACATCAGCGACGAAGGGCGCCGCAAGCTCGCCGAGTTCGGCATAGCACCACCACGTCCGCGAACCGATCCGGGCGGGCCGGTGCCCCTGACACTCTCGGTGCGCTGTCCGCACTGCGGATCGACGGACACGGAGTTGCTGAGCCGGTTCTCCTCCACGGCGTGCAAGGCGCTGCGTCGATGTGTGACCTGCCGCGAACCGTTCGACCACTTCAAGGAGTTGTAGATGTTCCATCTGCTCCGGGTCAGCATGATCGAGCGGATCACGGACGACGCGGTGGCCGTCACCTTCGCCGTGCCGTCCGAACTACGCGAGACCTTCCGCCACACTCCCGGCCAGCACCTGAATGTGCGCTACAGCGTCGGTGGCGAGGAGATCCGGCGGTCGTACTCGATTTGCGCACCTGCCGCCGAGCAACCGGGTGACCCTGTGCTGCGGGTCGGCATCCGCATGGTCGACGGAGGGGCGTTCTCGACATACGCCCTCAAGGAGCTGGCCGTCGGGGACCAGGTGGAGGCGATGGCTCCGATGGGCCGGTTCGTCCTCGCCCCGCGCCCCGGCCATTTCGCGGCGATCGTCGGTGGCAGCGGCATCACGCCGGTGCTGTCGATGGCGTCGACACTGCTGGCGCGAGAACCCTTGGCGCGCTTCTGTCTGATCCGCAGCGACCGGACGGCCTCGTCGACGATGTTCCTCGACGAGGTGGCGGACCTCAAGGACCGCTATCCGGACCGCTTCCAGCTGGTGACGGCGCTGTCCCGGGAGGAACAGGCCGCCGGTCTCCCCTCGGGTCGGCTGGACCACGAGCGGCTCACCGGGCTGCTGCCCGCGTTGTTGCCGGTAGCCGACGTGGACGGCTGGTTCCTCTGCGGGCCGCTCGGCCTGGTGCGGGCGGCGGAAGGCGCGCTGCGCGCACTCGGCGCCGACCGGTCACGCGTCCACCAGGAAATCTTCCACGTAGCCGACGAGGGGACAGCCACGCCGACGGCGACCCGGGTCGCCGCACCGTCGGAGAGCCGGCTCACGGCGACCCTCGACGGGCGGTCGGGGAGCTGGCCGGTCCAGGACGGCGAATCACTGCTGGACACGGTGCTGCGAAGCCGCTCGGACGCTCCGTATGCCTGCAAGGGAGGAGTGTGCGGGACCTGCCGGGCCTTCCTCGTCTCCGGCGAAGTCCGGATGGACCGCAATTTCGCACTCGAACCGGAGGAGACCGGGGCCGGTTTCGTCCTGGCCTGCCAGTCCCACGCCGTCACCCCCGAAGTCGAAATCGACTTCGACCGCTGACGACCGCAAGGCGCCCGCCCCGCCAGAAGAACCACTCGTGCCCGGCGCACGGGCACCCGTCGGTGCCTGTGCGCCGGGCACGACACACGTACGCCGGTGCCGGCCTGTCCGCGTAGGTGAACGGACAGGAGAAGCGCGCAGCAGGCCGCTGGCTCAAGCCGGTCCGACAGGCGCCGGCAGAGACACACGGCAGCTGTGGAGGCATCCCTGAGGCAGCTGCGGGGCGAGGCCGCCCGCTGCCGAAGAACCCCTCATGGGAACGACGTCGCGTCGGTTCCGTGCGGCGGCGGTTGCGATGGAGCCGGCCCCGCACGGCGGCGAGGACGGCTCCGAAGAGGCCCGTCAGAGGACGAAGGCCGCGCTCCCGTTGTCCGTGACCATCGGACGCTCGGCGCCGTCCCAGGCCAGCATGCCGCCCTCGACGTTCACGGCGTCGATGCCCTGCTGCACCAGGTACTGGGTGACCTGAGCGGACCGGCCCCCGACGCGGCACATCACATGCACGCGCCGACCGTCGTCGGCCGCTTCGGTCAGTTCACCGAAGCGGCCCACGAAGTCACTCATGGGAATGTGCAGCGCGCCCTCGACGTGCCCGGCTGCCCACTCGTCGTCCTCGCGGACGTCCAGCACGAATCCGTCCGACGGAACCGCGACAGCGTCCACCGAGGGCAGCGGAGCGAAATTCATGGGAATGCCTTCTCTCGTACGTACGCGCCAGGGTCATCCGGAACGCTACTGCACCAGCCCAGCGAGCTCGTCCTCACGCTGGGACACCTCCGCGAGGAGCTTCTCGCCGATGTCGTCGAGAAGCCGGTCGGGGTCCTCCGGCGCCATCCTCAGCATCGAACCGATCGCACTCTCCTCCAGCTCCTGAGCAAGAACCGTCAGCAGTTCTTTACGGCGGCTGAGCCACTCCAGCCGCGCGTAGAGCTCCTCGCTCTCGCTGAGTCGCAGCTCCGGCGCCACAGGCCCCGACTCCCACTCGGCGGCCAGCTCCTTCAGCAACGCGACGTCGCCGCGTCCGTAGGCCGCGTTCACCCGCGCGATGAATTCATCGCGTCGTGCCCGCTCGTTCTCGTCCGGTGCCAGATCCGGATGAGCCTTTCGGGCCAGCTCCCGGTAGAGCTTGCGCGCCTCCTCGCCCGGCCTGACCCGCTTCGGCGGCCGGACGGGCTGCTCGGTCAGCATCGCCGAGGCCTCCGGTGAGAGCCCGTCCGAGTCCATCCAGTCGTGGAAGAGCTCGTCGACTCCAGGCATCGGCATCACAATGGCCCGCGCCTCCTGGGCCTTGCGGAGATCCTCCGGATCGCCCGTCTTCGCGGCCCGAGCCTCCGCGATCTGCGCATCGAGCTCGTCAAGGCGTGCGTACATGGGGCCGAGCTTCTGGTGGTGGAGCCGGGAGAAGTTCTCCACCTCGACCCGGAACGTCTCCACCGCGATCTCGAACTCGATCAGCGCCTGCTCAGCCACCCTTACGGCCTTCGCGAGCCGCTCCTCCGGCCGGGGAGCGCCGCCCTCACCCGCCTTCGCGTCGGCACCCGCCGCACCGCCCGTACTGTCGGCAGGATCACCAGCCGTGTCGCCGGTGGCGGGTTCCGCCACCGGCGGCACGTCCGGATCGGCTCGCGGATCGTCACCCTGCGACGCGTCCTGCGCGTGCTGCGGCTCGTCCTGCCGGTCCTGGTTCTGCCGGTCTTCGTCGTTCCGGGTGGTCGGCACCCCGGCGGCTTCGTGGGTCACCCGTCCAGCGTATGGCCACGGCCCGTGCCCCGAACACACACGGTGGCCGCAGGACGCGCTCAGACGCCTGGCTCGGCGGCTATTCGCCCGGCCCGGACAGCCCGCACGAGTTCAGCGTGATCCGCCTCCGTGCGGTCCGCGTACGTCACGGCGAAATCGGCCACAGCATCGTCGAGCTCGGCGTTCTTCCCGCAGTAGCCCGCGAGCAGCCGGGGGTCCGCGCTGTGCGCATGGGCTCGGGCCAGCAGGGCCCCGGTCATCCGCCCGTAGTCGTCCACCTGATCCGCCGCGAGCGCGGCCGGATCCACGCTGCCCTTGCGATTCCTGAACTGACGCACCTGGTAGGACCTGCCGTCGACCTCGGCCCAACCGAGCAATATGTCGCTGACGACCTGCATCCGTTTCTGCCCGAGAACCACCCGGCGCCCCTCGTGCTCCACGCCAGGTACCTCGAACCCGGCCTGTGGGAGGTAGGGGGAGAGCACGGAGGGACGGGCCTCCTTCACCTGCAGGACCAGCGGCTCGCCACGGTGGTCGAGCAGGAGCACCACGTACGACCGGGTTCCCACGCTTCCCGTGCCGACCACCCGGAACGCCACATCGTGGATCGCGTAGCGGGCCAGCAGCGGAACCCTGTCCTCCGAGATCGTCCCCAGATAGCCCTCGAGTCCCGCCGCCACGGCCGCCGCCTCCGCGTCAGGCACCCGGCGGAGCACAGGCGATGCGTCGACGAAGCGGCGACCGCCGTCCTCGCACTCCTCCGTGGACCTGGCGGCGAATCGGGCACTCGTGTTGTTACGGGCCTTGGCGGAGACCCGCTCCAGCGTGCCGAGCAGATCCCGGGCGTCGGTGTGCGAGACGAGCTCCTCGTCGGCGATGGCGTTCCACGCGTCGAGTGCGGGCAACCGGGCCAGAAGACGCATCGTGCGCCGGTACGCGCCCACGGTGTCGTACGCGCCCTGCCGGCAGGTGTCCTCGTCCGCGCCGGCCTCCCGGCCCGCGAGCACCAGCGACGTGGTGAGCCGCTTGAGATCCCACTCCCACGGCCCGAACACCGTCTCGTCGAAGTCGTTGAGATCGATGACCAGGTTTCCCCGAGCATCGCCGTACAAGCCGAAGTTGGCCGCGTGCGCGTCACCACATAGCTGGGCCCCGATGCCCGTGACCGGCGTTCCCGTCAGGTCGTGTGCCATCAGTCCTGCCGAGCCGCGGAGAAACGCGAACGGGGTTGCCGACATCCGCCCGACCCGTATGGGCGTCAGGCCAGGCACTCGATCCCGGTTCGACTCCTCGACCGCCTGTATCGCGTCCGGCCGTCCGGCGGGCAGCGCCAGGGAACTGTGCGCGGAACGGGGCACGTCGAGCCGCAGTGCTTTGCCGGCCGCCTTCGGGGACACGGTCCCTGATCCGGACGTGCGCACCCCGCCTGCCGTCCGGCGCGCGAACCCGGGAACAACCGGAATGCGCGCGTCTCCCGCAGACCGCTGTACCGGCACCGCAGCCTCGGTCTCCTCGACTTCGCCCATGGAGTCGCCCCCGTCCTCGCTCACAACCGGTCCGTCCGACCAACATCAACTGCGGACGACGGTACAACCGTTGCGTGACAGCCGTCTGCCCCTGTGGACAGCCCGGAAGCCGGCCTGTGGACACCCCCTGCCGGATCGGGGTCCCACGCCGGACCAGCCAGGCGGATCCACCAGCCGGAGCGCACCACACGGCCGAGCCCCGGCACACCGCCACGGACCGAAACCCACGTACAGGCACCGCACGGACAGGCACAGCCGCGCCACCCGGCACGCACGCCCCCGGAACCGCGCGGGCCACCATGCCCTCCGGCTCTCCTCGAAGCCGGAGAGGTGCCCATGCTCGGCACCATGGCCCGCGGGCACCTGTTGGAGGTCACACCCCGACGGCCTCTTCCATCTCCTCCTCGGCGCCGGCCGCAGCCCGCGCGGCCGCCACCTCACGCGCCTTCTCCTCGGACGCCCGACGCCGCCCCGCCTCGGCCAGTCCCGCCACACCCAAGACGACCAGTCCGGCCACGAACCACAGAGCCAGCACCAGAAGGTGCCCGCTCAGGGCATGACCGCCGAAGTACACGTGGCTGCGAACGCCTTCGACGAAGCCCGCGCCGTTCCAGAAGGAGTGCAGCGATCCGAAGAAGCCGGGCTGGAGTTCAGGCCGGAAGATGCCTCCGGAACTCGTGAAGTTGAGCATCACGAAGAGCAGCATCACCCCGAGCGTGGTCCACCGCTTGAGGAAGGTGTGCAGGCCCACCCCGATCAGCAGGATGCCCGCCGAATAGAGCCACGCCATCGCCCAGAGCCCGCCGAGCCCATGGTCCACCAGCCCGAACACCGGCCCGGCGAAGGCGGCGCCGATCACGCTCACCACCAACGACGTGCCGATCGCGAGCCCGGCCCTGAGGCGCAGCGCCAGCACCGCACCCGCACCACCGATCACCGCGACCGACGCGTAGGACCCGATACTGACCGCCACCAGCAGGAAGAAGATCCCCTGTCCGGTCGGATCGCCGTCCGCGGTGGGCGCCACGTCCGTCACCTGGAGGGGTGCGCCCTGCTCGGCGGCGACCTCGGTGAAGACCCTCTGGACGACCGTCGCGCTGGTGTCCGACGAGGCCTTGGCCACGATGAGCTCGGGGCGGCTGCCCGGCACATAGGCACCGTAACTCTGCTGCGTCCGCAGATGGTTCACCGCGATGTCCCGGTCCGCTACCGTACGCACACTCAATGCACCGTCCCCCTTGTCCTGCAAGGACTGTGCAAGCACCTGCGCGCTCGCTCCCGAGCCGACGACGTCCACCCTCAGGTCGTGCGGCTCCGGAGCGTGGAAGGCCCCCAGATAGGCGAGCCCCATGCCGATACACATCAGCAACGGCGTAACGAGATGACTGAGCACATGGCGCAGCGCGCCGGCGGTCGGGCCGGGGGCGGAGATCGGACCTGCGGACATTCGGCCACTCCTCCAGTGGTTGGCTTTTACAACTTTCACTCTCGTTGTAGCATACAACTAAGTTCGAGAAGGTGAATCACGTGGCAGACGCCCCCCGGGAACGCGAGGAGTCGCTGGACGTCATCCAGCGCGAGCTCACCGCTTTCGCACGCCGCGCGCGCTCGGCAGCGGCCCGGCTCCACCCGGACCTACCGCTGGTCTCGTACACACTGCTCGCCCACATCGACTACCGGCACGGCTGCCGCGCGACCGATCTGGCGGCTCACTACATGCTGGACAAGTCGACGGTCAGCCGACAGATCGCGACACTGGAGAAGCTGGGCCTGGTCGAGCGCCATCCGGACCCTGAAGACCAGCGCATCCAGGTGCTGCACCCCACGGCCGCCGGCACCCAGGCTCTCGCCTCGACGCAGGCCAGTCGACGAGCCGCCTACCGGGAACGCCTCGGCACATGGACCTCGAACGACCTCGAGCGGTTCGCGGAGTACCTCCTGCGCTACAACTCGGCAGGCGAAGGAACCCCGCCGCTGTAGGCACTCACACACCCGCACCCTGGGGGGCCACACACCCGGGCCAGGGACGACTGCCCCCGCGGGGGCCGCCCCGGGCGACCGCCGGTCAGCAGTTCCCCGGGCCCGCCAGGTAGGTATCCGCCCACTGTCCGAGTTCCTTGAGCGCGGGCTCCATGGCGGCGCCGGCGGCCGTCAGCCGGTACGCCACCCGCAGCGGGGGGCCTTCGTCGACCTCACGCACCACGAGCCCAGCCGCCCCCAGCTCGGAAAGCCGGTCCGAGAGCATTCGCTCACTGATCCCAGGGACCGCCCGGCGCAGATCCGCGAAGTGCACCGGCTGCCGCATCAGCACGGAGACGATCGGGCCCGTCCAGCGCTTCCCGAGCAGCTCGAAGACGCGGCTGATACTCGCATCAACCCGCCGACAGGCCTGCTCACCGTGATCCGCCATGACCCCAGCGTACTGCGTCGACGTTGGGTACTTATTAAAAGTAAGCGACTATGTTAGTAATAGCTACGTACGGAAAACCACCTCGTGGCTCCGGACTCCGTGCCCGCTGCTTCCGTGGGCCCGAGCCGAGCCGCCGCGACTCGCCCTTCACGGAGATCCCCATGGCCACGCTCCTCCACCTCGACTCCGCCGTCTTTCCCCAGAACTCCACATCCCGTGCCGTCACCGCCGCCTTCGTCGCGTCCTGGCGCGAGCAGCACCCCGACGGCAAAGTCGTCTACCGAGACCTCGCAGCCGACCCCCTGCCCCACCTGGACGCCTCGGCCGCGGCAGCCGGCGCGGAGGACACGCTGCGCGGGCACCTGGCCGCCGAACTGGCCGCAGCGGACGCCGTACTCATCGGCGCCCCGATGTACAACTTCTCCATCCCGTCCACCCTGAAGGCGTGGCTGGACCAAGTGATCATCGTCGGCCACAACGCGGGCCCTGACGGTCCCGTGTCCGGCACCCCCATCACCGTCGTGGCCAGCCGCGGCGGTTCGTACGCCCCCGGCACGCCACGCGAGGGCTTCGAGTTCGTCCAGAACTACCTGGATAAGGTGCTGTCAGGCATGCTCGGGGCGGAAGTCGACTTCATCGTCCCGGAGTTGACCCTGGCCCACTCGAAGCCCGAGATGGCCGAGCTGATTCCCCTCGCGGACGCGTCCCGGACTCAGGCGTTCACCGACGCGGCGGAGAAGGCCAAGGCCCTGGCGGCGCGCCTCGCCACCTGAGCGACGCAGCAGTCCCCAGCGGGGACCGCACGAAACACCCCTTCGGTACGGATCCGACGTTTCACGTGAAACAGCAGTCCCCCTCCGGCCACAGTTCTGCATCAGTACGTTCTGCATCACAGCGCCCGCCCGACTCGTCCCGCGCCTTTCGGGAACGGGCCCGAGCCAGCCGGCCCGGGCCCGTTCCCGAAAGGCCGGACGGGACCAGGCGGGACCGGACAGGACCAGGCGGGACCGGAAGAGCCACGCCACCCACCCACCCACAGGGATCAACAACACGAAGAACCCCCGCACCGAATCTCTCCGGTGCGGGGGTTCTGTCGAACCAACCCGACAGTCGCAAGCGACTGTCCGTTGTGCGCGAGGGGGGATTTGAACCCCCACGTCCCTAAGGACACTGGCACCTGAAGCCAGCGCGTCTGCCGTTCCGCCACTCGCGCATGAGTGGTGTTTTCAGACTCTCTCACCGTGTGGTGTGAGCGCCTGGCGACATCCGGAAGATTAGCACGCTGGACAGGGTGGATTCACATCCGTTGTTTCCCCGGACCCACGGGGGGAACCGGGAACGCGGAAAGCGCGGCCCCACTCCTCCTGAGTGCACCCGGAGTGCGGGACACTGTCAGGAGGCCACCTCTACGATCCGTGTGAGAGGTGACACTCATCCACTCTGCAGACAAGGGGAACCAGCCGATTTCCCCACGCGTGGATACGATCAGTAGGCAGTACAGGGATGACGACGACGGAGGAGGTGCCCCATGGGAGTCATGAAGCGTTTCGAGCAGCGTCTCGAAGGTCTGGTCAACGGCACCTTCGCCAAGGTGTTCAAGTCCGAGGTGCAGCCGGTCGAGATCGCGGGAGCACTCCAGCGTGAGTGCGACAACAACGCCTCGATCTGGAACCGCGAGCGGACGGTCGTGCCCAACGACTTCATCGTCGAGCTCAGCACACCGGACTACGAACGGCTCAGCCCGTACTCCGGCCAGCTCGGCGACGAGCTGTCCGGCCTCGTACGTGACTACGCCAAGCAGCAGCGGTACACCTTCATGGGACCGATCAAGGTCCACCTGGAGAAGGCGGACGACCTGGACACGGGTCTCTACCGCGTACGCAGCAGGACCTTGGCGTCGAGTTCGTCACAGCAGGGCCAGCAGGGCCCTGCTTCCCAGCCGAACCGGCCCGCCCCCCAGGGGCAGGGTGGTTACGGCTACCCGCCTGCTTCCGCCCCGCCCATGCCCGCGGCCCCGCCGCCGGGTGCCGGGCGCTCCGGAGGCCCCTCCAGCGACTGGCGTCCGCCGACCGCGTCCGGCCCCGCGCCCGACGCCCGGGTGAGGCGCTGGATCGAGATCAACGGCACCCGCCATCAGATCTCCCGCCCGACGTTGGTGATGGGACGAAGCACCGACGCCGACGTGCGGATCGACGACCCCGGCGTATCGCGCCGGCACTGTGAGATCCGGACCGGAACGCCCTCGACGATCCAGGATCTCGGGTCTACCAACGGCATCGTGGTAGACGGGCAGCACACAACCCGCGCTACGCTCCGCGACGGCTCGCGGATCGTCGTGGGCAGCACCACCATCGTTTACCGGCAAGCCGAAGGGTGAAGCGGGGGCAATGTCAGAGCTGACCCTGACGGTCATGCGGCTAGGTTTCCTGGCTGTTCTGTGGCTATTCGTAATCGTGGCCGTTCAGGTCATTCGCAGCGACCTGTTCGGTACGCGCGTCACGCAGCGCGGCTCACGCCGCACTGCCGGTGACACGCGCCCGCAGCAGGGGCGCCAACAGCAAGCGGCGCCGCCTCAGCAGCGCCAGCAGTCCGGGCGCCAGCGCCGTGGGGCTCCCACGAAGCTGGTCGTCTCCGAAGGCACGCTCACCGGCACCACCGTCGCCCTCCAGGGCCAGACCATCACCCTGGGCCGGGCACACGACTCAACGATCGTGCTGGATGACGACTACGCGTCCAGCAGGCATGCCAGGATCTATCCGGACCGTGACGGCCAGTGGATCGTCGAGGATCTCGGGTCCACCAACGGCACCTATCTCGACCGGACCCGGCTCACCACCCCGACACCTGTTTCGCTGGGCGCGCCGATCCGCATCGGCAAGACCGTCATCGAGCTGCGGAAGTAGTACGACAATGAGCGAGCGGAGCGAGCGAGCCGCGGCGGTCCTCACGACGGACCCGGCGCGGCTCCCGACCGGAGGGTGGGCAGTGTGGCTCGAGACCGGCTGTACCCCGAACCGACGGGCGAGGTGCGCATGAGCTTGTCCCTGCGCTTCGCCGCCGGATCGCACAAGGGCATGATCCGGGAAGGCAACGAGGACTCCGGCTACGCCGGTCCCCGCCTCCTCGCCATCGCCGACGGCATGGGCGGACAGGCGGCCGGCGAGGTCGCCAGCTCCGAGGTGATCTCCACCCTCGTCCAGCTCGATGACGACGTCCCGGGCTCCGACATCCTCACCTCGCTCGGTACGGCGGTGCAGCGGGCCAACGACCAGCTGCGCGTCATGGTCGAGGAGGACCCCCAGCTGGAGGGCATGGGCACCACGCTCACCGCCCTGCTCTGGACCGGTCAGCGTCTCGGGCTCGTCCACGTCGGGGACTCCCGCGCCTACCTCCTGCGTGACGGCGTCCTGACGCAGATCACGCAGGACCACACCTGGGTGCAGCGTCTCGTCGACGAGGGCAGGATCACCGAGGAAGAGGCCACCACCCACCCCCAGCGCTCCCTGCTGATGCGGGCGCTGGGCAGCGGCGACCACGTGGAGCCCGACCTCTCCGTGCGGGAGGTCCGAGCCGGTGACCGCTATCTGATCTGCTCGGACGGACTCTCGGGCGTCGTCTCCCACCAGACGATGGAGGAGACCCTGGCCAGCTACCAGGGCCCGCAGGAGACCATCCAGGACCTCATCCAGCTCGCTCTGCGCGGTGGCGGCCCGGACAACATCACCTGCATCGTCGCCGACGTCCTGGACGTCGACAGCAACGACACCCTGGCCGGCCAGCTCAACGACACCCCGGTCATCGTCGGCGCGGTCGCCGAGAACCAGGCCGCCCAAGCGAACGACGGCCGGGCCATGGAGACACCGGCAGGACGTGCGGCCGGCCTCGGCCGGTCCGTGCCGCCGCCGGCCGGCGGCTTCGGCCCCCCCGGCAGCGGCGACGACGTGGGATACGCCTCCGGTCCGGACAGCGCCTTCGACTCGTACTCCGACGAGGACTTCGTCAAGCCCCGCGGTCGCCGCAGGTGGTTGAAGCGGTCGTTCTACATCGTGCTCGCCCTGGCCGTGATCGGGGGTGGCGTCTACGGCGGATACCGTTGGACCCAGACCCAGTTCTACGTGGGCACGAAGGACGACAACGTCGCGCTGTACCGCGGGATCAGTCAGGATCTCGCCTGGGTGTCCCTCTCGAAGGTCGAGGAGGACACCAAGATCGAACTCAAGTACCTCCCGCCTTACTGGCGCAAGAAGGTCGAGGCGACCATCTCCCAGGGCAACCTCGCCGAAGCCCGCAAGAAGATCAGCGAGCTCGACGCGCAGGCCTCCGCCTGCAAGAAGGACGCGCAGCGCCGCGCCGCCGAGGCGGACATCAACGCCGCCGCGGACAGTAATGCCGCCAAGGACCAGGGCGAGGCCGGCACCGCCTCCGACAGCACGTCCGCCACGACTCCCCCCAAGGGGACCAAGACCGCGACTCCCACTCCCGGCCCCAGCCTCTCGGAGGAAGAGAAGAAGCTGGCCCTGCAGTGCGGTAAGCAGTAAGCCGTAGGGGGCCTTCAGCACATGAGCGTTGTCACCAACACGACCACCATCGGCGCGATCGACGCGCCGAGCCGCCGCAACACCGAGTTGGCGCTGGTTGCCTTCGCCGTACTCATCTCGGTGTTCGCGTACGCCAACGTGGGCCTTGCCCTCAACGGCGAACTGCCCGCCGGCATGCTCGGCTACGGCCTGGGCCTCGCCCTGCTCGGCGGAGTGGCACATCTCGCGGTGCGGAGATTCGCTCCGTACGCGGACCCGCTGCTGCTTCCGCTGGCAACCCTGCTGAACGGGCTGGGGCTGGCCATCATCTGGCGGCTCGACCAGTCGGAACGGTTCCAGGCCACCCGGGACTTCGTCGCCGCGGCTTCCAAGCAGCTGCTGTTCTCGGCTGTGGGTGTGGCGTTTCTGGTCATCGTCCTGATCGTCCTCAAGGACCACCGCATCCTGCAGCGCTACACCTACATCTCCATGCTGGTGGCGCTGGTCCTGCTGATCCTTCCGATGTTCTTCCCCGCTGTGAACGGCGCCAAGATCTGGATCAAGATCCCTGGCGTCGGAACGATCCAGCCCGGGGAGTTCGCGAAGATCATCATTGCGGTGTTCTTCGCCGGCTACCTCATGGTCAAACGCGATGCGTTGGCCCTGGCCAGTCGCCGGTTCATGGGCCTCTACCTGCCCCGCGGGCGCGACCTGGGCCCGATCCTCATGGTCTGGGCCTTCTCGATCCTGATCCTCGTCTTCGAGACCGACCTCGGATCCTCTCTGCTGTTCTTCGGCATGTTCGTCGTCATGCTGTATGTCGCCACCGAGCGCACCAGTTGGATCGTCTTCGGCCTGCTGATGTCCGCAGCCGGCGCCGTCGGTGTGGCCACCTTCGAGCCGCACGTCCAGGACCGCGTCACCGCCTGGCTCGACCCGTTCGCGGGCTGGGGCACGGAGATGGCCAGCGAGCAGATGGCCAAGTCGCTCATGGCCTTCGGTTCCGGAGGCACCCTCGGAACCGGTCTCGGGCAGGGCAACTCCGACCTGATCGGCTTCGCCGCCAACTCCGACTTCATCCTCGCCACCGTCGGCGAGGAGCTCGGGCTGGCCGGCATGATGGCCGTCCTGCTCATCTACGGTCTGATCGTCGAGCGCGGTGTCCGGACGGCGCTCGCCGCCCGGGACCCCTTCGGCAAGCTCCTCGCGATCGGCCTCTCCGGCTCCTTCGCCATCCAGGTCTTCGTCGTCGCCGGCGGTGTCATGGGGCTCATCCCCCTGACGGGTATGACCATGCCGTTCATGGCGGCCGGTGGTTCGTCCGTCATCGCCAACTGGGCGCTGATCGGCATCCTGATCAGAATCAGTGACACGGCCCGACGCCCCGCCCCGGCCCCCGCACCGTCCCCGGACGCCGAGATGACCCAGGTGGTCCGACCATGAACAAGCCTCTGCGCAGGATCGCGATGTTCTGCGGGATCCTCGTTCTGGCCCTGCTGATCCGCACCAACTACATCCAGTACGTCCGCGCCGACGAGCTCAACGCGAACGAGCACAACCGCCGCGTCCAGATCGAGCGCTACGCCCACGAGCGCGGCAACATCATCGTCGACGGCGAGCCCGTCACCGGCTCCGTCGAGACCACGGACGGCGACTACAAGTACAAGCGCGTCTGGAAGGACGGCCCCATGTGGGCGCCCGTCACCGGCTACTCCTCCCAGGCCTTCGACTCCTCGCAGCTGGAGAGCATCGAGGACGGCATCCTCACCGGCAACAGCGACCAGCTGTTCTTCGACCGCACCCTGTCGATGTTCACCGGTGAGAAGAAGACCGGCGGCAACATCGTGACCACCCTCAACAGCGCCGCCCAGAAGGCCGCCTTCAAGGGACTGGGCGCCAAGAAGGGTGCCGTCGCCGCCATCGACCCCCGAACCGGCGCCGTCCTGGCACTGGCCAGCACGCCCTCGTACGATCCCTCGGTCTTCGCGGGCAACTCCATGAAGGACTCCGACGCGCGGCAGAAGCTCCTGACCGACAAGGACAAGCCGATGCTCAACCGGGCCCTGCGGGAGACCTACCCGCCCGGCTCGACGTTCAAGGTCGTCACGGCCGCCGCGGCACTGGAGAACGGCCTGTACACCGACATCGACGAGGAGACGGAATCCCCGCTGCCCTGGCGGCTCCCCCTGTCGACCAACCTGCTGCAGAACGAGGGCGACATCCCCTGCGAGAACGCATCGCTCCGGGAAGCCCTGCGCTACTCCTGCAACACCGTCTTCGGCAAGATGAGCAACGACCTCGGCAACGAGAAGATGATCGAGCAGTCCGACAAGTTCGGCTTCAACAAGGAAGTCTTCACTCCGGTCCGGGCCGACGCCAGCATCTACCCGAAGGACAACCAGCCGCAGAACGCCATGGCGGGCATCGGCCAGGCCTCCAACCGCGCCACCCCGCTCCAGATGGCCATGGTGGCCTCCGCGATCGCCAACGACGGCAAGCTCATGCAGCCGTACATGGTCGCCCAGCGCCAGGCACCCAATCTGGACGTCATCTACACGCACGAGAAGGAGCAGCTCAGCCGGCCGCTCTCGGCGGAGAACGCCCAGAAGGTGCAGCAGATGATGGAGACCGTGGTCGAGGACGGCACGGGAACCAACGCGCAGATCGACGGCGTCACTGTCGGAGGTAAGACCGGCACCGCTCAGCACGGCCTCAACAATAGCGAGAAGCCGTACGCCTGGTTCATCTCGTACGCCAAGACCGACAGCGGCTCCCCGGTCGCCGTCGCCGTGGTGGTCGAGGACGGCAACGCCAACAGGGACGACATCTCCGGTGGCGGCCTGGCCGCCCCGATCGCCAAGAGCGTGATGAAGGCGGTACTCGACGGAAAGTAGTGACACCCTTCACAACTTCTGTCCACACCAGCACATTGGGATACCGGTCGGATATCGGCTGACGGGTGCGGGCCGATCACGCCGGGCGTGCCCGGTAGCGTATGCGCGAACAGCGCACCGCCGGACCACACACGGGTGCGGTCGGGACTGACGGAGAGGGCTGGATCAGTTATGGAAGAGCCGCGTCGCCTCGGCGGCCGGTACGAGCTGGGCTCGGTGCTCGGCCGTGGTGGCATGGCCGAGGTCTACCTCGCGCATGACACCCGGCTCGGCCGCACCGTCGCTGTGAAGACGCTGCGGGCCGACCTCGCCCGCGACCCGTCCTTCCAGGCACGGTTCCGCCGTGAAGCCCAGTCGGCCGCCTCGCTCAACCACCCCGCGATCGTCGCCGTCTACGACACCGGCGAGGACTACGTCGACGGGGTCTCCATCCCGTACATCGTGATGGAGTACGTGGACGGGTCGACCCTCAGGGAGCTCCTGCACTCCGGCCGCAAGCTGCTGCCTGAGCGGACCCTCGAGATGACGGTCGGGATCCTCCAGGCCCTGGAGTACTCGCACCGCGCCCAGATCGTCCACCGTGACATCAAGCCGGCGAACGTCATGCTGACGCGCACCGGCCAGGTCAAGGTCATGGACTTCGGTATCGCCCGCGCCATGGGTGACTCGGGCATGACGATGACGCAGACCGCCGCGGTCATCGGCACCGCCCAGTACCTCTCCCCGGAACAGGCCAAGGGCGAGCAGGTCGACGCGCGCTCCGACCTGTACTCCACCGGCTGCCTGCTCTACGAGCTGCTCGCGGTCCGCCCGCCGTTCGTGGGCGACTCGCCCGTCGCCGTCGCGTACCAGCACGTGCGCGAGGAGCCGCAGCCTCCGAGCAACTTCGACTCCGAGATCACGCCCGAGATGGACGCCATCGTCCTGAAGGCCCTGACCAAGGACCCCGACTACCGCTATCAGTCGGCCGACGAGATGCGCGCCGACATCGAGGCCTGCCTCGACGGTCAACCGGTCGCAGCCACGGCGGCCATGGGCGCGGCGGGCTACGGCGGCTACAACGCCTACAACAACGACCAGCCCACGACGGCACTGCGCGCGGCCGACTCGAACGGTGCCCAGACGTCGATGCTGCCCCCGGTCAACCCGGACGACGGCGGCTACGGCTACGACGACCGCCCCGACCGCCGGCGTCAGAAGAAGAACAACACCTCGACGATCCTTCTGGTCGTGGCGGGCATCCTGGTGCTCATCGGCGCGATCCTGATCGGCCGTGCGGTCTTCACCGACACGGAGAGCGGCGACGGCAAGTTCGACGTGCCGAACATGATCGGTTCGACGGTCGACCAGGCGCAGAAGCTCGCGGACAACTCCGAGGTCGTCCTGAAGGTCGGTTCCAAGGAGCCCTGCGAGGCCCAGGAGAAGGGCCAGATCTGCAGCCAGAAGCCCTCCGAGGACGCGCAGATGGAGAAGGGCGAGACCGTGACCGTGGTCGTCTCCACCGGCGCCCCCAAGGTCGAGGTCCCGGACGTCCTGGAGAAGTCCGAGGACAGCGCCCGCAAGAAGCTGGAGGACGAGGGCTTCACGGTCAAGGTCGTCGCGGTGGAGTCCGACGCGACCCCGGGCCGAGTCACCAAGCAGGATCCCGAGGCCGGTTCGAAGGCCGAGAAGGACTCCGAGGTCACGATCACCGTGGCCAAGGAGGCGACCCAGAACGTGCCGGGTGTGGTCGGCAGGTCCTACGCGGACGCCGAAGCCCAGCTGAAGGGCGTCGGCTTCGAGAACGTCTCCAGGACGGACGTCGACTCGGATCAGCCCGCCGACACCGTGGTCGAACAGACCCCGGCGCCGAACAGCAAGCAGTCCAAGGACACCCAGATCGTTCTGAAGGTCTCCAAGGGTCCGGCCCAGCCGGAGCAGGTCACCATCCCGGGTGACATCATCGGAAAGCGGTACCAGGACGTGAAGGGCACGCTCGAGGGCCTGGGTCTCGTGGTCGCACTCGCGCCGAACTCGTCGGACAAGCCGAACGCCCCGGTGATGCAGGCCGACCCCGGGGCCAACTCCCAGGTCGACAAGGGGAGCACGGTCACTCTCACCACTCTCGGCGGCATGGACGGCAACCTCTTCGGCGGCCGTAACGGCTCGGACGGCTGACCCGGCGCCGCAGGGAAGGCGAAGGGCCCCGGTCACCTCAGCGGTGACCGGGGCCCTTCGCCTTTCCGTCGTCCGTGCCTAGCGAAGCTCAGCCGGCTTGGTGCGGTCCCTGTCCACCTTCTCGGTCCGCACCAGCTCACCCCACACGATGTAGCGGTACTTCGACGTGTACACGGGGGTGCACGTGGTCAGCGTGATGTACCGGCCGGCCTTCTTCACGCCCGACTCCTTGGGAACCGGAGCGATCGCGTCGACGTTGAACTTCGACGTCTCGGGCAGTTCCGCGTAGACCTTGTAGACGTACCAGGTGTCCTTGGTCTCGAAGACGACCGCGTCGCCCTTCCTCACCTTGTCGATGTTGTGGAACTTGGCGCCGTGCCCGTCCCGGTGCGCGGCGAGCGCGAAGTTGCCCTGCGCGTCCGAGGGGAGGGCCGACTTCACGGGGTCCGTGTAGTAGCCGGCGATGCCGTTGTTGAGCGTCCCGGTGTCGGTGCCCTTCTTGACGAGCACCTCACCGTTCTTCATGGCAGGGACGTGGAGGAAGCCGATGCCGTCCCTGGTGTCCAGGACTCCGGGGCCGCCCGCCCAGCGGTCACGGACGGTGTTGCCCTGCTTGTCCGACTCACGGTCGGCGAGCACGTTGGTCCACCACAGCGAATAGACGACGAACAGGCCCAGCACCAGCCCCGCGGTGATGAGCAGTTCGCCGAAGAGGCTCACCGCCGTCGCGACGGGATGGCGGCTCCTGCGTCGCACCGGGGCAACCGGCTCGTCGGTGCGCTCATCGTGCTCGGTCCTCGCTGCCACCGCACCCGTCCCTGTCGTGATGATGGTTCAGCCGACGAGCGCGTCGGGCTTCCCCTTGCTGCGCGGCCGTTCGTCGACCATTTTGCCCCACACGATCATTCGGTACGTACTCGTGAACTCGGGGGTGCACGTGGTCAGCGTGATGTACCGTCCCGGACCGGTGAAGCCGGACCCCGGCGGGACCTCGTCGATCACCGCCACGTTGGACGGTGACGTCTGCGGAAGGATGCTGGCCATCTCGTACGTGTAGTAGGCGTCCTGCGTCTCGACGACGATCGGGTCGCCCGGCTTCAGCTTGTTGACGTAGCGGAAGGGCTCGCCGTGGGTGTTGCGGTGCCCGGCCACCGCGAAGTTCCCCTGCTCCGCCGAAGGCATCGCGGTCTTCAGTTTGCCCTCGCCGTAGTGACCGATCATGCCGCGGTCGAGGACCTTCTCCTTGCTGATGCCCTCGGCGATCGGCGCGACCACGTCCAGCTTGGGGATGTGCATGATGGCGAATCCCTGACCCGGTTCGAAGACACCCGGGCTGCGCTCTCCGTTCGCCCAGTCGTCCTGGATCTTGCTCGTCTCCCGGCCGGCGATCTGGTCGGCACGGACGTTGGTCCACCACAGCTGGTACGTGACGAACAGGAGCATCAGCACGCCGAAGGTGATGAACACTTCACCGACGACCCGGCTGGCCACGACGGCGGGGCTGTCCTTTGCGGCACGGGCCGCACGCCGGGCCTCCAGGCGGGACATCGGCGCCGCCGGTCCCGCCGGATCGGCACCGCCGGTGCGCCGGGGCTCACCCCGCCGGCCTCCGCGCCCTTTGGCCGCACGCCTGCGCTCGGCCCGGCCTCCTGTCGGAGGCGTTTCGGCGGCAGGATCGGAGGATCCGGTTGCGGAAAGCCGCGCCGCACGCCTCGTATCGGTGGTCCGCAGTGCCACGGTCTCGTCGTGCAGCACCGGACCGGCCTCGTCGGCCTGCGGCACGCGAACCGGTTCAGGTGGTGCGGGAACCGGCTCGGGCCCGGGCACGGCCGGCACCGGGGCGGGCGTGGCCGGACCGGGTATCACCGCGGTCCCCTGGACGGTGTTCGCGGCGGGAGCCGATTCCGGCCCCTGGTGCCCGTACCAGTCCCTCTGGTACCCCTCCGGGTCGTACCACTCGCCCGGGGGCTCCACGGGCCCCTGAGCCGCCGCCTGGGGCATCTGCGGCGCCTCGCCGTCGGCTTCCTGCGCGTGCTCCGCCCGGAGCCAGGGCGAGGTGTGCTGCCCCGGCAGCGGATCGTTCAACGGATCCGCGAGCTGCTCCACCGCCGCCTCGAACGTGCCGTCGGGCTCGTACGCTCCCTGCGCGTACGAGCCGTCCTGCCCGGCCTGGTGGCGGAGTGAGGTCACGCGGCGGCCTTGCCCACCACCGGGGCGAGCCCCGCCGATCTCCCGACGGCGCCCCGGTCACCGCAGTGCTCGAGCCAGTTGGCGAGCATCAGGTGACCGTGCTCCGTCAGCACCGACTCCGGGTGGAACTGCACGCCCTCCACGGCGTGTTCACGGTGGCGGAGCCCCATGATGATGCCGTCGGCCGTACGTGCGGTGACCTCGAGCTCGGGCGGGACCGTCGTCGGCTCGGCGGCGAGCGAGTGGTAGCGCGTCGCCGTGAACGGGGAGGGCAGACCGGCGAACACGCCCTTGCCCTCGTGCTGCACGGGGGAGGTCTTGCCGTGCAGCAGCTCCGGCGCCCTGTCCACGACACCGCCGTACGCCACGGCCATCGACTGCATCCCCAGACAGACGCCGAAGACAGGAACTCCGCTCCGCGCGCAGCGGTGCACCATCTCGATGCAGACACCGGCCTGTTCGGGGGTGCCCGGTCCGGGCGACAGCAGGACCCCGTCGAAGCCGTCGTCGGCATGCGCCGTGGTCACCGCGTCGTTCCGAACCACTTCGCACTCGGCGCCGAGTTGGTAGAGGTACTGGACGAGGTTGAACACAAAGCTGTCGTAGTTGTCGACGACGAGAATGCGTGCGCTCACTGACCGGCTCCCGCTCCGCTGGTGCTCTCGCCGTCCACCGTCACGTCACCGAACGGGAGCAGCGGCTCCGCCCAGGGGAAGACGTACTGGAAGAGCGCGTAGACAACGGCCAGGGCCAGCACGAGCGAGATGAAGCCCCGCACCCACACGTTGCCCGGCAGATGCCGCCAGATCCAGCCGTACATGCTGTCGCCTCCATTCGGTACGGCACCAGACTAAACGGCCGGGGCACAGACGTGTGTCAGCTGTGGAAAGCCGCCCGCCGGGTGGCTCTCACCGTCCTGCGCGTGCCTCACGAGGGCTCACGGCCCGGGACCTCACGAGAGCTACTCCACAGGCTGTGCGTAGTGGAGGTCCACGGTGCCCGAATAGCCGGGAAGCGTCAGCTCGTCGTCCTCTTCGACCTTCCATCCCAGCCCGTACGCCTTCACGTACAGCTGGTAGTTCTGGATCGCCGTGGAGCCGTCGAGCGCCTGCCTCAGCCGCCCCCGGTCGCCGACGGCGGTGACCTTGTACGGAGGGGAGTAGACGCGGCCCTGCAGGATCAGCGTGTTGCCCACGCAGCGCACCGCGCTCGTGGAGATCAACCGCTGGTCCATGACCCGGATGCCGCGGGCGCCGCCCTCCCAGAGGGCGTTGACGACGGCCTGCAGATCCTGCTGGTGGATGACCAGGTCGTTGGGCTGCGGCTCGGGGTATCCCGGGTTGGCTGTGGCGTTCGGCGGTGCGTCGTTCAGCGTGACGGAGAGCGCCTCGCCGGTGACCTCCGTGGTGCCTGCCGCCTTCTCCAGCGCGTCCAGCTCGGCGTCCTCGGCGCGGGTGCTCCCGTCGTCACGCCGGGCGAGTGTGTCGATGTCCGCGCGTACGGCAGCGGTCGACTCGTCCAGCTCCGCGTTGTTCTCGCTGCGCTGCTGAATGAGGTCGGAGAGCTTCAGCAGAGAGGAGTCCGTACGGATATCGGTCCCCTTGGCCGTGTTGGCACTGGTGACGAAGATCAGCCCGGCCAGCGCGAAAACGGCAGCGGTGAGGCCCTGGACCGGCCATCGGGACATGCGCCCGGCCCGGCCTCGGGGAGAGTCGGCAGAATTGCTCAACGTACCCTTATCTCCTTAGGCGCCACGGAAGCACTACGCTAACGGACGCCCCGGGGAGGCAGCATTCCCCCTCGCGCCCCGGCGCCAGCCACAGATCCCTGCGCGGTCACGCAGCGCATCGACAGGAGAGTCCCTCGTGCCGAAGTCACGTATCCGCAAGAAGGCAGACTTCACGCCTCCGCCGGCGAAGCAGTCGACGAGCATAAAGCTGACCAACCGCAGTTGGGTGGCGCCGGTGATGCTGGCGCTCTTCCTCATCGGCCTGGCCTGGATCGTGGTCTTCTACGTCACCGAGGGCGACCTGCCGATCGACGCCCTCGGCAACTGGAACATCGTGGTGGGCTTCGGCTTCATCGCCGGCGGCTTCGGCGTCTCCACACAGTGGAAGTAGCTCTGCCCTGAAGTTACCCACAGAGTTATCCACAGGCAGGGGAAAAGGTCAGACGATCTGTGGATAACCTCTCTCGAAGTTGACGCCGGTGTGACTACACACTTACGCATCGCGAGAAGGCAAGCCCCTTGTCCTGGCTGGTAGAACCCGGTTCAGCGACAAGGGGCACACCTGTTCCCCACGTCATGCACAAGATCCGGCACACTCTGTGGACAACTGGCCGCCTTGAGCGATCAAGCCCGCTCAGGTGAGGGCAGCCGTCCTGAGAACGACGGCCAGGACGACCACTACGAGGACCAGCGCACAGGCGCCGTACTGCACGAGATTCCGGTGCTCGCGCGGCGCGTGGACCATGGCGATCGCCATCAGCGCACCGGCGACCAAGCCACCGACATGCGCCTGCCAGGCGATCGCACCCCAGGGGTTGAACGTGAAGATCAGGTTCACCACGAGGAGCGCGATCACCGGCCGCATGTCGTAGTTCATCCGGCGCATCAGCACGGCAGTGGCACCCAGCAGGCCGAAGACGGCGCCCGAGGCGCCGAGCGAGCCCTGCGCGGGGTCGGCGATCCAGTAGGTGAGCGCGCTGCCCGCCAGCCCGGAGAGCAGATAGAGCGCCAGGTAGCGGCCCCGGCCCAGCGCGGCTTCCAGGGGCCCACCGAGCCACCACAGCCCCAGCATGTTGAAAGCGATGTGCCACACCTCCTGGTGCAGGAACATCGATGTCACCAGCCGGTACCACTGGCCCTCCGCTACGCCTTCGAGACCGCCCGACGGATCGCCCGACGGATCGCCCGAGTAGGCACGGCCGAACAGCAGCAGGTCGTCGAGCAGCGGATACCCGGACTGCTTGGCGATCAGGACAGCGACGAAGACGGCGAGATTGATGCCGAGCAGGATCTTGGTGACCAGCCTGGGGTCGGCGGCGACACTGCCGCCCGCCAGGGTCCGCGGCCGATTCGCCACCCGGTGGTGGCCCGTGCCGGACCCCTCACGGACGCATTCCGGGCAGTGGAAGCCCACCGAGGCTTCGATCATGCAGTCCGTACAGATCGGCCGCTCGCACCGCGTGCAGCGGATACCCGTCTCCCTGCCCGGATGCCGGTAACACGTGAGCGAACCGTCCGCGGCCGCGGACCTTTCCTGCTCTGCCGGCGGCTGCTGGTCCATCGGTCACGGCCCTTCGGTCCTCGTCCGTGGAGGCAGCACACATGCGGCCGCCCCGCTCGCCCGTTATGTAACAGTACGGACGAGCAGGGCGGTTGGTTCCCGTAGGGACAGCGGGCCGGCGGGGACTGCGGGCCGTACGCGGCAGCGGCCCGTCAGGTCCGGCGCCCGGCCGGGTGACCGGCCTCGGACGCCGACGGCCCGGAGCCCGGCCGCCCGGGGTGACAACGGGTCAGCGGGTCTCGATGACGACCGACTCGATCACCACGTCCTGCAGAGGACGGTCGGTACGGGGGTTGGCCGGGGCTCCGGCGATGGCGTCCACGACCTTCTTACCCGCCTCGTCGACGACCTCGCCGAAGATCGTGTGCTTCCCGGTCAGCCAAGCGGTGGGCGACACGGTGACGAAGAACTGCGATCCGTTGGTGCCCGGGCCTGCGTTGGCCATGGCAAGCAGGTACGGCTTGTTGAACGCGAGGTCGGGGTGGAACTCGTCAGCGAACTCGTATCCGGGGCCGCCCGTGCCGTTGCCCAGCGGGTCGCCTCCCTGGATCATGAAACCCTCGATGACGCGGTGGAAGACAGTTCCGTCGTACAGCTTGTCCGTGGACTTCCTGCCGGTCTCGGGGTTGGTCCACTCACGCTCGCCCTTGGCGAGCTCCACGAAGTTCTTGACCGTCTTGGGCGCGTGGTTCGGCAGAAGCCGGATCTCGATGTCGCCCTGGTTGGTCTTCAAAGTGGCGTAAAGCTGCTCGGCCACGATCTGCCTTCCTTAAGTCTTCGCTGATGACCACCGATCCTTGCATGCAGCGCCTCCTCCTCCGCCCGGCCATCGCCCGGTCACATGCGGCGCTCACCTTGTTGCCCGCCTTCCTGCACCTTCCCCACACTTCCTTCGGGATAAATGCGGCCAGGTGCCCGACGGCACGGAGCGCTCCGACACGAAGCGTGGCATCGTCGTCGACACGCTCCCCTTGCACAACATTGCCCGAGAATGACGTTCATGACCCGGATGCCCGTCCCGCATGGCACTCATGGCCTCAGCGGGCATGATTTCGAATTGGGTGGATAGGCGGAGTACCTACCCGCCACCAAGGAGGAGGATCCCGTGACCCGCATCGACAGCGTGCGCGCCGCAACCTACTCGGCGAAGGACAGCGCGCAGCACGCCGCGGAAGTGGTGGCGCCATACGCCGACACGGCCAAGGAACAGGCCGCGCACTACGCGCAGGAGGCCCGCGCACTGCTCGCGCCCAAGATGTCGAAGGCAGCCGCGCAGGCCCGCGTCCAGTACGGCGCGCACCTCGCCCCACGTATCGAACAGGCGCTGACCCATGTGCCTCCCAAGGTCGACGAGGCCGCGCACAGGGCCGCCACTCGGACGCGCAGCGCCGCCCGTACCGCGGCGGACTACACCGTGCCGCGTGTCGAGTACGCGGTGGCGGCGAGCCGGCCCGTCGCCGAGGAGGCCACGGCCCGCAGCACTGCCGCACTGGCTGCGCTCCGTGGCCAGGTGACGGCCAAGGAGATCCAGAAGCTCGTCAGAAAGCACGAGCGGCGGGCCAAGGCCGGGCGAGCGGCCAAGGGACTCCTCGTGCTCGGCCTCGTGACAGGTGGGGCTCTCGCCGCCTGGAAGTGGTGGGACAAGCAGGCCAACCCGGACTGGCTGGTCGAGCCGCCGGCACCCACCGAGGTGGGGGACGACCGCGCGCCCCTGACATCGGTCGACGGCAGCGGTCAGGACGTGCTCGATCCGGAGGTCCGTGCCAAGCAGGACGACGCCGAAGGCCGATCGGACCGGGCGCAGGGCGACAACGACGGGCGCGCCTGAGAGAACCTTTGCCGTCCCGGTCCCGACGGGGACGGCAGGAAGGGGCGCCGGAGAGACCTCACGGTCTCTCCGGCGCCCCTTCCCTGTTTCACGTGAAACAGGGAAGGGGCCTGCGGAGACACCGGCGACGCGGCGAGGCAGCCACATCACCGCGTGTTTCGCTCGGACAGCGCCTCGAAAGCGACCTCGGCCGCGCGGGCGAGGAGTGCGTCATCGGGCTCGGCGTCCTTGCTGTCGCGGCGGGAGAGGACGGCGAGGGCAAGGGGAGCGGCGTCGGGCGGCCAGACAACCGCGATGTCGTTACGGGTGCCGTAGCCGCCCGTGCCGGTCTTGTCCCCCACCTGCCAGCCGTCGGGGGTGCCGGCGCGAATCGTGTGGTCGCCCGTCGTGTTTCGCTTGAGCCAATCGGTCAGCACGGCGCGCTTGTCCGTGGGAAGCGTGCTGCCGAGGACGTAGGCGCGGAGGTTGTCGACGAGAGCGCGCGGTGTGCTGGTGTCACGGACATCACCGGGCACCGCGTCGCTGAGCGCGACCTCGTAGCGGTCGCAGCGGGTGACATCGTCACCGAGCCCGCGCAGGGCCTCCTGCAGCCCGCGAGGGCCTCCGATCTCGCGGAAGAGGAGGTTGGCCGCAGCGTTGTCGCTGTAGCGGACGGCGGCATCACACAGTTCGCGGAGGCTCAGTCCGGTGGCGACGTGCCGCTCGGTGATCGGCGAGTTGCTGATGAGGTCGTCACGGCTGTAGCGCACGAGCCGGTCCAGCTGGCGGAGCGAGTTCTTGTCCAGCATGACGCCGGCGAGCAGTGCCTTGCACGTGGAGGCGTAGGCGAAGCGTTCGTCGGCCCGGTGGGCGACGGTCCGGCCACTGCCGGTGTCGAGTGCGTAGACGCCGAGCCTCGCGTCGTACTTCCGCTCCAGCGCCACGAACGCGCGCTCGGCACGGGGCTCGGCAGGCGTCGGGCCCGAAGGCGTGGAAGTGGACGGCGGCGGGCCGGATGTGGCCGGGGAGTTGCCGCTGCACCCGGGGAGCAGGGTGGCGATGCCCGCCAGCGTGAGGAATGTGGCACGGCGGGAGACAGGGGTTCGGGTGCTCATGGAGGTACGGGTTTTCCCTTCCGAGGTCGGCGTGCTGGCCCGGCCGGCCGTTGTTCAACGGGCCAGGTTGCTGAGAAACCGCTGGGCGACCGGACCGGCGTCGGCGCCGCCGGAACCACCGTCCTCGAGGAGAACCGCCCAAGCGAGGTCGGAGTCACCCTGGAACCCGATCATCCAGGCGTGGGTACGAGGCGGTGTACCGCTGCCGAACTCGGCGGTCCCGGTCTTCGCGTGAGGCCGACCGGACAGGTTCTTGAGCGCGTGGGCGGACCCGGAGGTCACGGTGGCGCGCATCAGTTCACGAAGTTCACGGGCGACACCGGCGTCCAGTTCCGACGGGGCCCGGTGTCTCTCCTTCACAGCGTCCGGCACCAGCACGGGCTGGTTGAACGTCCCACTTTTGACGGTGGCCGCGACAGACGCCATCACGAGCGGAGACGCCTGGACGCGTGCCTGGCCGATGGTGGCGGCGGCTTTGTCGTTGTCGCTCGTCGTGACGGGGACGCTGCCGTCGTACGTGGTCGTGCCCACGTCCCATTTGCCTCCGATCCCGAAGGCCTGGGCGGTGTCGCGCAGGTCGGTGTCGGAGAGCCGGTCCCGGGCGTCGACGAAGTAGGTGTTGCAGGACTGTGTGAAGGCGTCGGCGAAGGTCGACCCGGTCGGCAGCTCGAACTGCTTCTGGTTCTCGAAACGCTGTCCGTCGACCCGAGCGAACTTCGGGCAGGGTGCGGGTGTCCCCGCAGTCATGCCACCTTCCAGGAGCGCCGCCGCGGTGACGACCTTGAAGACGGAGCCGGGCGGATAGCGCCCCTCGAGGGCCCGGTTGAAACCGCCGGGCCGGTTGGCCGCCGCAAGAACGTGGCCGTTCCGCGGATCGATGGCGACGATGGCCGCGTGTACGTCGGACCCGGTCAGAGCATCTGCTGCGGCCTTCTGGACGCGCGGGTCGATGGTGGTGTGCACCGGTCGGCCTTCGGCCGCCGCTGTCTCGGCGAGATCCTTGACCGCGCGGCCGCTCTGCCGGTCGGCGACCACCAGTGACCTGCTCGCCTTCCTGCCCCCGGACAGGACGTCGTCGTAGCGAGCCTCCAGGCCTGACGCGCCCTTGCCGCTGACCGGGTCGACGGTTCCGACGAGGCTTTCCGCTCGGAGCGGGTCTCCCTCGGCATCGAGGACCTGTGCCCTGCTGCCGGCGCTCTTGAGTGCGAGTGTCTGCCCCGACGACAGTTCCGGATGGATCATCGGCGAAGTGAACTCGACCTTCCACGTCCCCGAGGTGTCGCTCACCTGTGCGTGGGAGCGCCAGGTGACGGCGCCCGCACCCGGTATCTGCATGGTCACGGTGAAGGGAAAGCGCGCTTTCCCCTCCCCCTGTCTCCGGCCCTCACCGTCGTCGATGGTGGTCTTGGACGGCTTGAGGTTGGTCAGTACGGACGTGAGGAGCGATTGCGCCCCGTCAGGTGTGTCGGTGTAGCCGGCCGCCGCCGCGGCGTCGTGCTTCGCCCACGCGGCGAGGAAGGCCGTCAAGGGCTCCCGGGCCGACGCGACTTCCGCGTCTTCTTCGTGACCGTCGCCGCCCACGAGGCCGAAGGCGGCATAGCCTCCTCCCGCCAGCAGGAGGAGGGCCACCGCGATGCCGAGCGGTCGCCGCATGCGTCGCGGCCGTGCCCGCGACGAGGTGGAACTGTTCCGGCTGTAGGTACGCGCCACAGTGATCTCCGTTCCGGGCCGGGCCCGGTCAGCTCGCCGGAAGCGGTCCCCCGGCGTCATCGGGGGTGCATACGCTCGACGTGCGCCTGGCTACGGCCCCAAGAAGCCGGCCGGAATCCCCACCCCGTTGGGAGTCAAGCCCGCACACCTTCCTCATGTCGAATACGCTCTCGGCATCACGCTGATTCGCAAGCTGTATCGCCGCACTACAGGAGGAAAAGTGCTGACGGAACGGCATCTGGAAATCTTCATCGCGCTGGCGGAGGAGGAGCACTTCGGGACCGCCGCTCAGCGAGTGGGCATCACCCAGCCGCCACTGTCGCAGGGCCTGCGTCGGCTGGAGGGCCTGCTCGGAGTCCGCCTGTTCGACCGCGAGAGGGGCGTCTCCCTCACCGTGGAGGGGACGCTGCTCCTGCCGCACGCCCGCAGAGCGCTGGCCGCACTCGCGGAACTTCGCGAGACCGGCGCCCGCGAGCACGCGGACGGCAGACGCCTGCGGCTCGGGCTGACTCCGGAGGTCCCGACGAACTTCGCGGCCGACGTGGCGGCCTCGCCGGTCCGCGCCGGCGGGCACGCACGGATCGACGTCGTGACGGCGTCGTCCGCGGCGCTTCTCAAGGATCTCGTGGCCGGCCGGCTCGACATCGCCGTGATCCGCCATCCCTCCGTGCTGCACGGTCTTTCCGCGGGTCGGGTGATCCTGCTGCCGACCTGGATCCTCACCCCCGCCGGGCGTGGCAACGCCGGGGACGCCCTCACGTCACGTCTGCCCGTCGCCGTGCGGCCCCGCGCCGAGGCGCCCGCGGCCCACGACCTCTTCGTCGACACCCTGGCCGGCCGGGGCCGCAGGGTGGAGACCGTGACGGTGTCCGACGAACGCGCCGGACTCGCTCTGGTGGCTGCAGGTCAGGCGGTGCTGATCACGGCGGACTCCACGCTGACGGCGACGGAGGTCGAGCGGCGGACGCCGACGGACCCCCCGCTCCCCCTGCGCCTCCGAGTGGCCTGGGACCCTCGGCGTCCTGGTTCGAAGGAGACCGCTGAGACCGTGCGACTGATCGAGGACGCCCTGACCGGGATGGTGGCGAAGTGAGCGAGAACAGGAACGGCGGCAGTGCTGAGCGGGTCATCCGGGGCATGTTCGACGACGCGGGCGTCCGAGGCTGGCTGCACGTGGCGGAACTGGGCCGCCCGTCGGCCCGGGTGACCATCGATCCCGACGAGCGTGTGCCCATGGCGTCGGTCTACAAGGTGCCTGTGATGGTCGCCTTCTGCCGCCTCGTGGACGCGGGGCTGATCGACCCGAGTCGCAGGCTGACGCTGACACCCGACGAGCGTGTGCCGGGACCGACCGGCATCTCGGTCCTGCACGATCCCGTCACCCTGTCGCTGCGCGACATGGTGGTCCTGATGATGACGATCTCCGACAACACCTCGGCCGACGCCGTTCTCCGGGTTGTAGGCCCGGACGTGGTCGACGCCATGTGCAGGGACCTGGGCATGCCCGACACCCATGTCCACGGGGGAGTCGTCACCACGTTCAGCCGACTGGTCGCCGAAACGGGCGCCGCCTCCTTGGACGCCGCCCTGGCACACGTGGCGGACAACGACACCGTCGTGCCCCCGGGGGTGTACGACCCGGCGTTCAAGGCCTCCACCACACCGTCGGACATGGCCCTGCTTCTGCGAGCGATCTGGACCGGACAGGCCGCGTCCGACGAGCGCTGCGCCTTCATGCGCGACGTGATGCGCAGGCAGCCGTGGACGCACCGGCTCGCCTCCGGCTTCCCCTACGACGGCGTCACCGTCTACGGGAAGACGGGCAGCTTCGGTTCCATGCGCCACGAGGCGGGCGTCATCGAACTCGCCGACGGCAGCACCTACACCGCCGTGGTCTTCACCCAGGCCGCCCGGTCCGACGCCAAGCTGCCGCGCGCCGACGCGGTGATCGGCGCTGCGGCCCGGACCGCCGTGGAGGAACTGCGGGGTCGCCAGGACACCTGACCCCCGGGACCGCACGGCCCCCGAGCCCGTAGGCGCGAATCCCACGTGGACATGAAAAACGCCCCCCGCCCCGCGTACTGCGGTTCGGAGGGCACTGGAAGTGGAGCCTAGGAGATTCGAACTCCTGACATCTGCCTTGCAAAGGCAGCGCTCTACCAACTGAGCTAAGGCCCCGAAAAGCGGACACCTCGGGCATAACTACGCCGCGACGTCCGTCGCAGAACAGAGTACCGGGTGACCCCCCGAATCCTGCAAAAGGATTGGGGCTCCCGGCCCGCAACGGCTCTCCGTAAGATGCACGACAAGGTTCGCAGCAGCGAAGCCGCAGCGAAGGGGAGACGCAAATGGACGCAGCGCAGCAAGAGGCGACGGCTAGAGCCCGGGAGCTCCAGCGCAGCTGGTACGGAGAGCCGCTGGGGGCGCTCTTCCGCAGGCTGATAGATGACCTCGGCCTCAATCAGGCACGTCTCGCGGCGGTGCTCGGGCTGTCCGCCCCCATGCTCTCCCAGCTGATGAGCGGCCAGCGGGCCAAGATCGGTAATCCGGCGGTCGTCCAGCGGGTCCAGGCACTCCAGGAGCTCGCCGGCCAGGTGGCGGACGGCAGTGCCAGCGCGGGAGAGGCCACGGACCGGATGGAGGAGATCAAGAAGTCGCAGGGCGGCTCGGTGCTGACGAACAGCGGTCAGACCTCCACCACCGGTGGCGCCCCCACCGTGCGGCGTGTGGTCCGCGAGATCCAGTCGCTGTTGCGGTCGGTCTCGGCGGCCGGCGAGATCATTGAAGCGGCTGACTCCCTCGCCCCCGCCCACCCCGAGCTGGCAGAGTTCCTCCGGGTGTACGGAGCGGGACGCACCGCGGACGCGGTCGCGCACTACGAAGGTCACCAGAGCTAGGGCGAAACCCAGGCCCCGGGGCCGCCCCGGGGCGGCGGAGCCGTGGCAGTAGCCGGGCGGCCGGGGGCACGAACCGAAACGGGAACGGGAGCGGCGCAGCGCAATGGGTGAGGTCTTCGCTGGTCGGTACGAGCTGGTCGATCCGATCGGACGCGGTGGGGTCGGGGCCGTCTGGCGCGCGTGGGACCACCGGCGCCGCCGGTATGTGGCGGCGAAGGTCCTGCAGCAGAGCGATGCGCACACGCTGCTGCGCTTCGTCCGCGAACAGGCATTGCGGATCGAGCATCCGCACGTGCTCGCCCCGGCCAGCTGGGCCGCCGACGACGACAAGGTCCTGTTCACCATGGACCTGGTCAGCGGCGGTTCGCTGGCGCACGTCATCGGCGACTACGGCCCGCTGCCCCCGCGGTTCGTCTGCCTCCTGCTCGATCAGCTGCTGTCCGGACTTTCCACGGTGCACGCCGAGGGGGTCGTTCACCGTGACATCAAACCGGCCAACATCCTGATGGAGGCCACCGGCGCGGGCCGGCCGCACCTGCGGCTCTCCGACTTCGGCATCTCGATGCGTAAGGGCGAGCCACGGCTCACGGAGACCAACTACGTGGTGGGCACGCCCGGTTACTTCGCGCCCGAGCAGATGATGGGAGCCGAACCCGACTTCCCGGCGGACCTGTTCGCCGTCGGTCTCGTCGCGCTCTATCTGCTCCAGGGGCGGAAGCCGGACTCCAAGGCCTTGATCGAGCACTTCGCCGCGCACGGGATCCCGGGCGCCCCCCAGGGCGTTCCGGAGCCCTTGTGGCAGGTCCTCGCTGGCCTGTTGCAGCCGGATCCGCACGCACGTTTCCGTACGGCCACGGGTGCGCGCAAGGCGCTGACGGCGGCAGTCGAGATGCTGCCGGAAGCCGGCCCGGACGACGAGCCGGTGGAGGTGTTCGACCAGATCGGCCCTCTGCCCACGGGATACGGCCCCGAGGGCCCCGAGGGCTCCCGCCCCGCGACACCCGGCAACGGGCCTCAGACACCCGCACAGCCCGTCGGCGGCGCACCGCCCACTCCGCAGCCACCGCAGCAGCCGTACGGACCGCAGGGCGCGGCCCAGCAGCCGTACCTGCAGCAGCGGAGCGCGCCGGTACAACAGCCTCACGCGGCACCTCCGTCGATGTCGGAAACGGGCAGCTTCCACCTTGCTCCGCCCCCACAGCGCCCGGCGCCCGTGCCGAACCCCGCGCAGGCGCAGCCGGTTCCGTCCCCCTACACCGCCGACGCCGCCCGGGCCGCCACGGGCCCCGTGTCGTACGGGGCGGCACCCACACGCCCGTACACCGCCCCGAACGGGCAGGCTCCCCAGGACATCGCGCCACCCGCCCGGCAGGCGTCCACCGTGAAGAGGCCGGGACCGCCCCCGAAGGTGGCGGTCCCGGTACTGGTCTTGGCGCTGATCTGCTTCGCGGTGGGGATCTGGGCACTCACCCGGTCCTGAGGAGCGTCCTACCAGGCCTGCGGCGGGCCACCGGGGGGCGGCTGTCCGCCCGCGCCCGACGACACGGTGACGGGGGCGGCCCGACGCCTGGCCAGCAGGGTCCACGCCCCCAGCCCCAGAACCAGGACGGACCCCGCACCGATGCCCGCCGCGGCCACCGTCCTCATCGTGTCGCTCGCACCGGCATCAGGAGCGCTCAGTCCGCTCCTGGCCATGTCCCTGTCGTCGTCCGTGACTCCGAAGACCCCGGCGTCCCCCCGGTAGGGCGAGGCCTTGCTGTCGTTGGTGACCTTGATCTTGAGGGTCAGCCCGAGTGCCTTGTCGCCGTAATGCTCGGCGACCTCCGGCGAAAGCGTCACCGACAGGTAGTACCAGCCCGCGAAGCGCATGGCGCTGATGTCCGCCGCCGAGTCGTAGCGGTTCTCGTACGCCACCGGGGGCAGTGGGTCCAGGGCCACCGAGCTGGGTGCCCCGGAGTACGACAGCGTCGCGTCGTCCACATGACCGTGTGCCGGGTTGTCCAGTGCCAGCGCCAGGGCGTTGCCGAGGTACTCCGTCGACTTGCCGCTGTTGCTCAGCGCGGCCGTGGCGAAGATCTGCTGGCCCCAGTCCACGGGCACCCGGTAGAAGCGGGTCTGTCCCGGCGCGATGGCGTCCACCCACTCACCGGACTCCAGGCCGGTGGCGTCGTGGAAACCGCTGCCACCGGACCGCTCCTGCTTCCCGGTGGGCGGCGCGGGGGAGGCGGAGGGCCAGTTCTCCGGTGCCTCGGTCGGCAGCGTCTCCTTGTCCTCGAGCACCGGCTCGGTCTCGTAGCGCAGCTCCAGGTCCCAGGCGTCGGGGGACGAAGTCGCCTTGCTCTCACGCTCGATCAGGACGTTGTAGGTGTCGCCCGCCGAACACGTGGTGCTGCCCTTCTCCACGATCCGCTGGGCGTACGCGGCGATCGGGCGCGGGAACTCGGCCGACCCGAAGTCCGCGTCCCCAAAGCCGCACCGGGTGTCGTCGAGATCCCTGATGCTGATCGTGATGCCGTCCCCGTAGGCGACCTTTCCACCCTTCTTCGGCACGGCAACGGCCGAGACGTACGCATCGGTCGTGTCGTCGAGCTCCAGACGGTAATAGAGCTTCTGTCCGTTCCTGATGGAACTCCTGTAGACCGAACCTGCCTTCAGCTCCTCGGCGTCGGCGTTCGTCTCCGCGCCCTGGACCGATGTCGCGGCAGGGTCGAAGGTGTACGCCGCGGAGCCGTCGGCCGCGTGCGCCTGGCCCGGCAGCGTCGCCACCGCGCACCCCGCCGCGATCGCCGCCAGCGCCACGCGGACCCTGTTGCGCTGCCTGTTCACGCGCTTCCCCTCGTCGTCTGCGTACCCGTCCTGCGCCGACTGCGTACGAGCAGGACGCCGACGGTCGGAACGGCAACGGCGCCCACTCCTGCGGCGGCCGCGATGCCGGTCCATCCTGCCCCGCCCGGACCACCGCTGTCTGCGGCCCCCTCCGTATCGCCGTCCTCGCCCACCTCGGTACCGCCGGGCTTCTCCGCCAGTACGGAGGCCCCGTGCTCGGGGCCCGCCAGTTCCTCACCCAGGACCGCCACCCTCAGCACCACGCCGATGCGCGGGTTCTCGGCGATCTCGGCCGCCTTGGCCCCCAGGGTCACCGCGATGTAGAAGTCGCCGCCCGCATGCACGGGCCGGACAGCGGGACGGGACTCGTAGCGGTTGGTCCACGCGACCGGGACGGAGCCCATCCGCAGCGCCGCGGGCCGCCCGCCGTACATCGTGGTCGAGCGGAACTCGCTCCCGCTGCCGACCGGGCAGCGCGCCGGAGTGAACAACTGCGTCCCGCCGTACGAGTAGGCGGCGAAGCCGTCCACCGTGGGCTCGTTGGCGAACTCGACGTCGTACCGCACCTGCTGGCCCCACCCGGCCGGCACCTTGTACCAGAGGGTCTGCGACGGCAGGATCCTGTCCCGCCACACGCCCCCGGCGAGTTCCGTGGCGTCGTTGAAGCCGGTGCCGCCCCTCACATCACGTGGATCCCCGGTCGGCAGCGCTGCGTCCTTTCCGCCCTTCCCGTACTCGGGCCGGGACTGCGCGGGGGTGACTCCGTCGGACAGCGGCGTCTCCACGCCGTACAGCAGCTCCAGGGGCCAGCGGGCGCTGTCGGAGCCCGCCTTGCTCTGCCGCTCGACCACCAGCCGGTAGCGGCCCGCCTCGTCGCAGCTGCGGTTCCCGTCCTCCGAACGGATACGGGACACGGCCGAGGTCAGCGGAGTCGCACCCTCCTGCTGGAGGAAACGCGCGGTGGCCGACTCGCAGGTGGTCCCGCCGTCGCCGTACGCCAGACCGGTACTCAGGGCGTCGAGGCTGTCCACTGCCGCACCGGGCTGCGGGACCGCCGTGGCCGCGAAGTCCGCCGTGGAGGCCGCGTCGAGATCCACGGCGTAGTACCGCTTCTCGCCGGGCCCGATGGTGTCCAGGTACTGCCCGGGAGCCATGGTGGGAGCCTTGGCCGCAGTGGCAGCTCCCTCGATCCTTTCGCCCTGCAACCGGTATCCGTCGACGGAGAGTTGCGCGGACCTCTGCAGCTGGCGGGCGAGCGCGTCCGCGTCCGGTGCGTCGTAGTAACGCCCGTTGCCCGCCGCCGCGACGCACTCGAGCTGCTTCCGGGCCGCACCCTCGACCTGGAAGCCCACGGTGTCGATCCGCAGCCCGGCACCCTGCCCGCCGAGCCGCTCCGCGACCTCACAGGGGCTCGGCGTACCGCAGTTGTCCTCACCGTCGGAGATCAGAAGGATCGTCCGCGTCCCGACGGCGCCGTCCGAGGGCGCGGGAAGGTCCTCGGCGGCCTTCCGCAGGGACAGTCCGATCGGGGTGTCGCCCCGCGGCTGCACGCCCGCGACCGCCTTCTTCACGGCAGCCCGGTCCAGCAAGCCCACCGGACGCACGAGACGGGTGTCCGTGCAGCCCCGCGCCCGGTCGGCCCCGTACACCCGCAGACCCGTCGGATGCCCTTCGGGCAGCGCGTCGACCACGGTCCCCACGGCCGTACGTGCGGTCTCCATCCGGGTTCTGCCCGTGCCGTCGTCGTCGCTCATGGAACCCGAGGAGTCGAGCACCATGACGAGGCTGCCTCCGCCCGGGGCGTCCGTACCGGCGCCGGACGCCGCCGGTACGGACGCCGCCGCGGGCAACACCCCCGCCAGCAGCGCCACCAGCGCTCCACCGGCAACGATCCCAGCCCTCGCCCTACTGCTGCTGCGTGTCCCCGCCCTCGACCCTGCGCTCACGAATCCCCCTCGGCCACCCGCAGATCACGAATACTTTGCTCTTGCAAGCTAGTGATTTGCTTGAGTGAACTCAAGAGGGCGTCCGTCACGGTCCGGCAACAGCGGACCCCGGACAGCAGAAAGCCCCGACCGCTCGGCGGCCGGGGCTTCTAGCAGACTGTTCCGTCTCACACACCTGAACCTGCGGGCACGGAGTCGGTCGCCTCCGTCCACAGATCCTGCTCGGCGCGATCCGCCTGGATCTGGCGGTACACGAGGAGCCCGCCGATGGCGGCCAGTGCGACCAGGAGAAGCTTCTTCACCGCGCGACCTCGTCTTTCCTTGACGTAAGGGGACTTCTGGCGCCCGACTATACACACCGGCCGATACCGATCGGTGACCTGCCCGGAACCCTGCCGCCACCCGTTCCGCACCCCGCCGGGACCTCGCACAACCCCCGGAGCAGCTCCTGCGAGCCGGTTGAACCATAAGAGTGGTGTTCATCAGAAGATCGGCGCACCGGGGGCGTCGGTCCCGGTTTCCACGGGCCGGATCCACATCATCGGAAAGGTAAGCAAACCGGACCACCTGAAAGCGAGGGGCCATGAGCACCTTCAGGGTCAAGAGCATCTGGACCGCCTTCGTCACCGCCTTCTTCGCGCTTCTCGCGTCGCTGGGCCTCGCCACCGCCCAGGCCGCGGCCGCGGAGCCGACCGTCACGAGCCACGAGCACACGGGCGCCAATCCGGCAACCGCGCCCTCCCCGTCCGTCCGATGGACCCTTCCGCGTGACAGGGCACTGCCACCCACGATGAAGCAGCGCATCCGCGCCGAGGCGCACGGCTCCTCACCGGCCACCCGCCAACTGTCCGCGGACACCACCGACGCCGCTCAGGCCTCGAGCAGTTCCCGCACCGCCCACAGCGCCACACCTGCCGGGGACTCGGCCCCGCTGCCACCCTGAGGACGTCGCGAACACCACCCAGGCCCCTGGTCCGGTTCACACCGGCGGGGGCCTTTTCCATGCGCTCCATGCCCAGGCGGCCTCGCCGCTCCGTTCCGGTGGGGCCCTCGTACCGGCGGGCCGACATGCGTCGGACCCGTGGGGTCGGCACAGGGCCCGGCCCCACGCCCGTCCGCGCTCGCTCGCCTCGATCCGGCGGCATCTCCCGGCTCAAGCCGGAAGCCCCCGCCGAATGGTCCACGGAGCCGATACCGAAGTCGGCTTGACCCGAAGCCGGTCTCCTCGTGGGTGGCCGTCACATCCTGGGGAATGAACCCACGCAGCGCTTCGGCCCGGCCGGCCCCCGTCGGGGAGAACCGCTGTACGCACCGCGTGGGCGAAGGCAAGGCGTCGCACGTGAGGACGGGCCTGTCGTCGGTCGGGCCATCGGACCGCAGCCGGACGTAGTCGCTGACGTGTGTCGTCGAGCCGTACATGCCGAAGGCCCCCCACCGTTTCCGGTGAGGGGCCTTCGTGCTGGTGGGGCTAACAGGATTTGAACCTGTGGCCTCATCCTTATCAGGGATGCGCTCTAACCAACTGAGCTATAGCCCCGCCGCGCTGCTGCGCTGACTTCTGAAGATTAGCGCACGTCGGGGCCAGTCCCAAAATCGATACCCGGCGTCCTACTCGTCCTCGGCGAGCGTGAGCTCCACGCCACCCACGAAGCCGGCCGACAGGTTGTAGATGAACGCGCCCAGCGTCGCCAGCGCAGTGGCCAGCACCACATCGATCACCGCGATGACCGAGGTGAAGATGAGTACACGGGGCAGCGAGAGGAACGACTGCAGATCGAAGCCGTTGCTCTCGTTGGAACCGGTGGCCTCACTGATCGTGCCGCCCACGGTGGAGAAGACCCCCATCGCGTCCATCACCATCCACAGGACGGCGGCCGCGACCACCGTGCAGATGCCGAGGGCGATGGAGAGCAGGAAGCTGACCTTCATCACCGACCACGGGTCGGCCTTCGCCACCCGCAGACGCGCCTTGCGGGTACGCGGAGTGGTCCGCGCCCCTGTACGGGGCAGCCGGGTCGCCTGCGCGCCGTCGGCGCCCTGTACGCCGCCCTTCATGCCTCCGCCCTGCGTACCGCCCGCAGGCGACTGGTACGCCTGGGGCGGGTGGTAGGGCCCCGCCTGGCCCGTTGCGGGCTCCCGCTCGCCGGGCAACGGCCCGGTCGCGTACCCCTCGTACTGCGGCTGAGGTCCCCGAGTGTCCGTCACAGTGCCCCCTTGGGAGTCCGTGGCAGGGCCACGGACGCCGTTCGCGCCTGCTCCGGAAGCGGCCGAACCGGCGCCCGTGGCTCCACTCACGCTCTACTCCTCATGCTCCCCGGCCGAGGGCGCCGTGCCCTCGGCTGTGCCCTCGACCACGTTCTCGGCATGGGCCTCGACCGTGGCGCCTTCGGCCTCATCTGTCCCGTCGACCTCTTCGGCCTCGCGACCGGCCTCGGCGTTGCGCGCGATACCGACGACGGCATCGCGCTTGCCCAGATTGATCAGTTGGACGCCCATGGTGTCACGGCCCGTCTCCCTGACTTCATTGACTCGCGTACGGATCACGCCGCCGCCGAGCGTGATGGCGAGGATCTCGTCCGCCTCCTCCACCACCAGCGCGCCGACGAGGGACCCGCGGTCCTCGACGATCTTGGCGGCCTTGATGCCCAGACCACCACGACCCTGGACGCGGTACTCGTCGACGGCGGTCCGCTTCGCGTACCCGCCGTCGGTGGCAGTGAACACGAACGTACCGGGCCGGACAACATTCATCGAGAGCAGTTCGTCGCCCGCCCGGAAACTCATGCCCTTCACGCCGGAGGTGGCACGGCCCATGGGGCGCAGCGCGTCGTCCGTCGCGGTGAACCTGATCGACTGGGCCTTCCTGCTGATGAGCAGCAGATCGTCCTCGGCCGACACCAGCTCCGCACCGATCAGCTCGTCGTCCGCGCCGCTCTCCGTCTCCCGGAGGTTGATCGCGATGACGCCGCCGGAGCGAGGTGAGTCGTAGTCCTTGAGCGAGGTCTTCTTCACCAGACCGCCCTTGGTCGCCAGGACCAGGTAGGGCGCGGCCTCGTAGTCACGGATCGCCAGGATCTGCGCGATCTGCTCGTCCGGCTGGAACGCCAGGAGGTTCGCGACGTGCTGGCCACGCGCGTCCCGGCCGGCGTCCGGCAGCTCGTACGCCTTGGCCCGGTAGACCCGGCCCTTGTTGGTGAAGAACAGCAGCCAGTGGTGCGTCGTCGACACGAAGAAGTGGTCGACGATGTCGTCTTCCCTGAGCTTCGTGCCACGCACGCCCTTGCCGCCGCGCTTCTGCGAACGGTAGTCGTCCGTCTTGGTGCGCTTGACGTAGCCGCCACGGGAGATCGTGACGACGATGTCCTCCTCGGCGATGAGGTCCTCGATGGACATGTCACCGTCGAAGGGCACCAGCTTGGAGCGCCGGTCGTCGCCGAACTTGTCGACGATCGCGGCCAGTTCCTCGCTGACGATCTCCCGCTGCTTCGCGGGGGAGGCCAGGATCTCGTTGTATTCGTTGATCTTCGCCTGGAGCTCGTCGTGCTCAGCAGTAATCTTCTGGTGCTCCAGCGCGGCCAGGCGGCGCAGCTGCATCTCCAGGATCGCGTTCGCCTGGATCTCGTCGATCTCCAGCAGGCCCATCAGGCCCTCGCGCGCGATCTCGACCGTGTTGCTGCGGCGGATGAGCGCGATGACCTCTTCGATCGCGTTCAGCGCCTTGAGCAGGCCTCGCAGGATGTGCGCCCGCTCCTCGGCCTTGCGCAGCCGGAACTTCGTGCGCCGGACGATGACCTCGATCTGGTGCGTCACCCAGTGGCGGATGAACGCGTCGATCGACAGCGTGCGCGGAACCCCGTCGACGAGCGCCAGCATGTTCGCGCCGAAGTTCGACTGCAGATCGGTGTGCTTGTAGAGGTTGTTCAGCACGACCTTGGCGACCGCGTCACGCTTCAGCACGACGACCAGTCGCTGGCCCGTGCGCGAGGAGGTCTCGTCACGGACGTCCGCGATGCCGCCGACCTTGCCGTCCTTCACCAGGTCGGCGATCTTCTGAGCCAGGTTGTCGGGGTTCGTCTGGTACGGAAGCTCCGTGACGACCAGGCACTGCCGGCCCTGGATCTCCTCGACCGCCACCACCGCGCGCATCGTGATGGAGCCGCGTCCGGTGCGGTACGCCTCCTCGATGCCCTTGCGGCCGACGACGAGCGCGCCCGTCGGGAAGTCCGGGCCCTTGATCCGCTCCAGCAGCGCGTCCAGGAGCTCCTCGGGCGAGGCCTGCGGGTTCTCCAGGTACCACTGCGCACCGGCTGCGACCTCGCGCAGGTTGTGCGGCGGAATGTTGGTGGCCATGCCCACCGCGATGCCCGCCGAGCCGTTGATCAGCAGGTTCGGGAACCGGGCCGGCAGGACGACCGGCTCCTGGTTGCGGCCGTCGTAGTTGTCCTTGAAGTCGACGGTCTCCTCGTCGATGTCCCGGACCATCTCCATGGACAGCGGCATCATCTTGCACTCGGTGTACCGCATGGCGGCGGCCGGGTCGTTGCCCGGGGAACCGAAGTTGCCGTTGGAGTCCACGAGCGGCATGCGCATCGACCAGTGCTGCGCCAGTCGCACGAGCGCGTCGTAGATCGAGGAGTCGCCGTGCGGGTGGTACGTGCCCATGACGTCACCGACGACGCGGGCGCACTTGTAGAAGCCCTTCTCGGGCCGGTAGCCACCGTCGTACATCGCGTACAGCACCCGGCGGTGGACGGGCTTCAGACCGTCCCGCACGTCGGGCAGTGCTCGCGACACGATGACGGACATCGCGTAGTCGAGGTAGGAGCGCTGCATCTCCGTCTCGAGCCCCACGGGCTCGACACGCATGCCCACGCCCGGGACGGCGGGCTCCTCTTGGGGCATCACAGGGGTGTTCTCGTCGGCCATTGCTGGTCAAAGTCCTTTCGCGCTGCGGCTTGCTTGTACGGCCGACTCAGATGTCGAGGAAGCGGACGTCCTTGGCGTTGCGCTGGATGAACGAGCGCCGCGCCTCGACGTCCTCGCCCATCAGCACGGAGAACAGGTCGTCGGCCTGCGCCGCGTCGTCCAGCGTGACCTGGCCCAGCACACGGTGGTCGATGTCCATCGTGGTGACGCGCAGCTCCTCGGCGTTCATCTCGCCGAGACCCTTGAACCGCTGGATCGAGTCTTCCTTGATCCGCTTGCCGTTCTGCTTGCCGAGCGCCACCAGAGCGTCGCGCTCACGGTCCGAGTACGCGTACTCGAAGTCGTCCCGGCCCCACTTGATCTTGTAGAGCGGCGGACGCGAGAGGTAGACGTGCCCGGACTCGACCAGCGGACGCATGAAGCGGAACAGGAAGGTCAGCAGCAGGGTGTTGATGTGCTGGCCGTCGACGTCGGCGTCCGCCATCAGAATGATCTTGTGATAGCGGAGCTTCTCGATGTCGAAGTCCTCGTGGACCCCGGTGCCGAAGGCCGAGATCAGCGCCTGGACCTCGGTGTTCTGCAGGATCTTGTCGATGCGGGCCTTCTCGACGTTCAGGATCTTGCCCCGGATCGGCAGGATGGCCTGGTACATCGGGTTACGGCCGGACTTCGCCGAACCACCGGCGGAGTCACCCTCGACGATGAAGATCTCGCACTTCGTCGGGTCGTTCGACTGGCAGTCACTGAGCTTGCCGGGCAGCGAGGCGCTCTCCAGGAGCCCCTTGCGCCGGGTCAGGTCACGGGCCTTGCGCGCCGCGACCCGGGCCGTGGACGCCGCGATGCCCTTGCGGATGATGTCGGCGGCCTCGTTGGGGTTCCGGTCGAACCAGTCCGTCAACTGCTCGTGGACGACCTTCTGGACGAAGGTCTTCGCCTCGGTGTTGCCCAGCTTGGTCTTCGTCTGCCCCTCGAACTGCGGCTCGCCCAGCTTGACCGAGATGATCGCCGTGAGGCCCTCGCGGACGTCCTCACCCGTGAGGTTGTCGTCCTTCTCGCGCAGCAGCTTCTTGTCGCGCGCGTAACGGTTGACCAGCGAGGTCAGCGCCGCGCGGAAACCCTCCTCGTGCGTACCGCCCTCATGCGTGTGGATCGCGTTGGCGAAGGAGTAGACGCCCTCGGTGTACTGCGTGTTCCACTGCATGGCGATCTCGGCCGAGAGGAGTCGCTCCTTGTCCTCGGCCTCGATGTCGATCACTGACTGGTGGATCAGGTCGCCCTTGCGGGAGTTGAGGTACTTGACGAAGTCGACGATGCCGTCCTCGTAGTGGTACGTGACCGTCCGGGTCGCCTCTTCCTCAGGGACGTCGACGGCCTCGGCGCTGTCCGCGCCGGCCGTGGCCTTCGCCGCCTCACGCTCGTCGGTCAGCTTGAGGGTGAGTCCCTTGTTGAGGAACGCCATCTCCTGGAAGCGCCGCGAGAGCGTCTCGAAGGAGTATTCGGTGGTCTCGAAGACATCTCCGTCGGCCCAGAAGGTGACGGTCGTCCCTGTCTCCTCCGTGGCCTCGTGACGGGCCAGTGGAGCGGTCGGAACACCGAGCTTGTAGTCCTGGGTCCAGCGGTAGCCGTCCGTCTTGACCTCCACGGCGACCCGCGTGGACAGGGCGTTGACGACGGACACGCCGACGCCGTGCAGACCACCGGAGACGGCGTAGCCGCCGCCGCCGAACTTGCCGCCGGCGTGCAGCACGGTGAGGACGACCTCGACGGCCGGTTTGCCCTCGGACGGCACGATGCCGACCGGGATACCGCGGCCGTTGTCCACCACGCGCACCCCGCCGTCCGCGAGGATCGTGACGTCGATGGTGTCCGCGTGCCCGGCCATGGCCTCGTCGACCGAGTTGTCGACAACCTCTTGCACGAGGTGGTGGAGACCGCGCTCACCGGTCGACCCGATGTACATACCGGGTCGCTTGCGGACCGCGTCCAGGCCTTCGAGCACGGTGATCGCGCTGGCGTCGTACGACGCGGTGACCTCGCCGGGCTCACCGGCTGTGGACGGGATGTTCTCGTTGGGGTTGCCGGAATCGGCCACGAAGCGCCCTTTCTGGCACAGCACAGGCCGTTCTCCGGCAGGCGGGAGCGGCTGCGTCGTTCGGCTTGTATCGACGACTCCCGCGAGGAAGCGGGATTGTCCATCAGTCTACCGGTAGCGCTGACATGAATGGGGGTTTGCCGGTGCCTGAGTACGCATGTGCCGCCCTGAATGAGCGGCTGACGACTCCCCATATTCAGGAAGGGGCCCCGGGAGGCTCACGAGGGCATTGCGCGCTTCGGGCTGTCAACCTTCCACTACGGTGAGGGACGCCCCCCGCTCCTCGGACGACTTGAATCACCACATAGCCGCACAGACCGGAAACACCGGGCTGTGGGCGAACCGTCACAGAAGCGGATCATCCGCCCGTCGGGCAGTCTCGTCGCAGGCCGGGAACCAAAGGCTCCGGAAACGGAGATCCCAGCTCAGCCGTAGGTGTCGCCGGGACCCTTGCTCCCCGGAGCACGAAGTGGGCCGAATCTGCGCTGCGGACCCCCCGGGCCCAGCACTCTGATCATCCGCACGGTGCCCTGGCCCAGGTCCGTGTTCAGCCGGGCCACCAGTTGCGGCGCCAGCAGCCGGAGCTGCGTCGCCCACGCCGTCGAATCACACTGCACGGTCAGAACCCGCTCGGCCGGATCCTCGTCGTAGCGCACCGGCACACAGTGATTGGCCAGATCGCCCCCGACGATCTGCGGCCAGCGGCCCATGACGCCGCCGACCGCCGCCGGAGTCTCCCAGCCCCGCTCCATGATGAGCCGGTTGATCGCCGATCCCAGTGCCAGCGGATCACGGCCGTCGGACCGGGCGCCGGACCGCAGACCGCCGCCCCGCCTCGCCTGGCTCTTCTGCTGCGCCGCCGCGCCCCGGGCACGGGCCTGCTCCTTCGCCGCGCGGAGGGCCACGCGCGCCAGATCGACGCCCGACACCTCGGGCTGCTTCGCCGGGCCCCGCGGGGGTTCGCTCTGCTCGTCCGGACCGCTCACAGCCGCTCCACCGCCCCCGCGGACACCGCGTACCGCGCCCCGGCCAGCACTCCCGGGACGTCGTCGTCCACAGCCGCAGTCACCAGCACCTGTTCGCCGGGGGCCACGAGCTCCGCCAGCCGCTCACGACGGCGCGCGTCCAGCTCGGCGAACACGTCGTCGAGCACCAGCACCGGCTCGTTGCCCTCGGTGCGCAGCAGGTCGTACGAGGCCAGCCGCAGCGCCAGCGCGTACGACCAGGACTCGCCGTGGCTCGCGTACCCCTTCGCCGGCATTCCGCGCAGTCCCAGCACCAGGTCGTCGCGGTGCGGGCCGACCAGGGTCACACCGCGCTCGATCTCCTGCTTGCGTGCCTCGGCCAGGGCCGCCATCACCTGCTCGTACAACTCCTCGCGCGTTCGCGCGGGCTCCACGTCGGCGCCGACCGAGCTGCGGTACTCCAGCGTCACGGGTCCACCGCCAGGGGCGACGTCACCGTACGCCTTGTCCGCCAGCGGCTGCAGGGTCGCGATCAGGTCCAGCCGCTGGGCCAGCAGCTCCGCCCCCACTCGGCCCAGGTGCTGGTCCCAGACGTCGAGCGTGGACAGGTCCATCGACCTGCCTCCGTGCCTGCGGGCCATGGCCGCGGACTTCAGCAGGGTGTTGCGCTGCTTCAGCACCCGTTCGTAGTCGGAGCGGACTCCGGCCATCCGGGGGGAGCGGGCCGTGATCAGCTCGTCCAGAAAGCGCCGACGCTCGCCGGGGTCACCCTTCACCAGGGCAAGGTCCTCGGGAGCGAAAAGCACCGTCCGTACTATCCCCAGGACGTCACGTGGTCTGACCTGCGAGGACCTGTTGATGCGTGCTCGATTGGCACGGCCCGGATTGAGCTCGAGCTCGATCAGCTGGGAACGCTCGCCCTGGGTGACCGCGGCACGCACGACGGCGCGCTCCGCGCCCATCCGGACCAGGGGAGCATCAGAGGACACCCGGTGGCTGCCGAGCGTGGCGAGATAGCCGACCGCCTCCACCAGATTGGTCTTGCCCTGGCCGTTGGGCCCCACGAACGCGGTGACGCCCGGATCGAGAGGCACCTCGACCCGGGCGTACGAGCGGAAGTCGGCCAGCGAGAGATGCGTGACGTGCATGGTCGCCGACCTTTCCGACTGCTCCGCTGTGTGCTGCTGTACCGCCTGCTGGCGACGGCTACTTCTTGTTCTCCACCGCGTGGCCGCCGAACTGGTTGCGCAGCGCGGCGATCATCTTCATCTGCGGGGAGTCGTCCTGCCGTGAGGCGAAGCGCGCGAACAGGGACGCGGTGATCGCGGGCAGCGGCACCGCGTTGTCGATGGCGGCCTCGACCGTCCACCGGCCCTCACCCGAGTCCGCCGCGAAGCCGCGGAGCTGATCGAGGTGCTCGTCGTCGTCCAGCGCGTTGACCGCCAGGTCGAGCAGCCAGGAACGGATGACCGTGCCCTCCTGCCAGGAACGGAAGACCTCGCGCACGTCCGTGACCGAGTCGACCTTCTCCAGGAGCTCCCAGCCCTCGGCGTAGGCCTGCATCATGGCGTACTCGATGCCGTTGTGGACCATCTTGGCGAAGTGGCCGGCGCCGACCTTGCCCGCGTGGACGGAACCGAACTCGCCCTCGGGCTTGAGCGCGTCGAAGATCGGCTGGACCTTCTCCACATCGGCCGTGTCGCCGCCGTACATCAGGGCGTAGCCGTTCTCCAGGCCCCAGACACCGCCGGACACGCCGCAGTCGACGAAGCCGATTCCCTTGATCCCCAGCTCGACCGCGTGCTTCTCGTCATCGGTCCAGCGCGAGTTCCCGCCGTCCACGACCACATCGCCCGGGGAGAGCAGCTCGGCCAGCTCGTCGACGGTGGACTGGGTCGCGGCACCCGCCGGGACCATCACCCACACGACGCGCGGACCCTTGAGCTTGCCCACGAGCTCTTCGAGGCTGTGGACGTCGGCGACGTCCGGGTTGCGGTCGTAACCGATGACGGTGTGGCCTGCGCGGCGGATGCGCTCGCGCATGTTGCCGCCCATCTTGCCGAGGCCGACGAGACCGAGCTCCATCAGAGATTCCTTAAGCGTTGTGCCGATTCGTACCCGGGACCGAGCCTACGCCCGGCCGGGACGGCACGGCGGGGTGCAGCCCGGTGGGCACGCTCTGCGCTGAGCCTGCCCACCCGAAGCTGCGATGACGGGAGCGACCCCGGATCAGCCGGAGAGGCGGACCGGCATGATCAGGTACTTGTACGCGTCGTCCGCCTCGGCGTCGACGGCCGGTCGGCCACTGAGCAGCGCGGGCTTGGTCGAGGTCGTGAAGGAGAGCTGGGCGACCGGGGAGTCGATCGCGCTGAGCCCGTCCAGCAGGAAGGTCGGGTTGAAGGCGATGGAGATGTCATCGCCCTCGAGCACGGCGTCGACCCGCTCCACAGCCTGTGCGTCGTCGCTGGAGCCGGCCTCCAGGATCAGCACGCCCTGCTCGAAGCTGAGCCGCACCGGGGTGTTGCGCTCGGCGACGAGGGCCACACGCTTGACGGCCTCGACGAACGGGGCGGTCTCGATGACCGCCACCGAGTTGAACTCGGTGGGGAAGAGCGTCCGGTACTTCGGCAGATCACCCTCGAGCAGCCGCGTCGTCGTACGCCGGCCCGCGCCCTCGAATCCGATCAGTCCTTCGCCGGCCCCCGACCCGGACAGCGCCAGCGTCACCGTGTCACCGCTGGTCAGTGCCTTGGCGGTGTCCAGGAGCGTCTTGGCGGGCACCAGGGCCACGGCCGAGGCGTCGGGGTTCTCCGGCTTCCAGAGGAACTCACGGACCGCGAAGCGGTAGCGGTCGGTCGAGGCGAGGGTGACGGTGTCGCCCTCGATCTCGATCCGGACGCCGGTCAGGACGGGCAGGGTGTCGTCGCGGCCAGCCGCGATGGCGACCTGGGCCGCCGCGGAGGCGAAGACCTCACCGGGGACGGTGCCCGTGGCCGTCGGCATCTGCGGAAGTGCCGGGTACTCCTCCACAGGCAGGGTGTGGAGTGTGAACCGCGAGGAGCCGCAGACCACCGTGGCCCGCACACCGTCTGTGGAGATCTCCACCGGACGGTTCGGCAGGGCACGGCAGATGTCGGCGAGCAGCCGGCCGGAGACGAGCACCGTGCCGTCCTCCTCGATCTCCGCGTCCACCGAGACCTTGGCCGAGACCTCGTAGTCGAAGCTCGAGAAGCTGAGGGCCCCGTCCTCAGCCTTCAGCAGAAGGCCCGCGAGAACGGGCGCCGGCGGACGGGCCGGGAGGCTGCGGGCCACCCAGGCCACCGCCTCCGCGAGTACATCGCGCTCCACCCGGATCTTCACCGGAACCGCCTCCTGCTTTTGCTCGCTCGCCCTACTGGCCTTCGTCGGTTGACCGGGGCTCCCTGCCGAGGGGCTGGGGAACCACCGGGGTCCAGTCTGACGTACGGCACCGACACTCGTTGCTGCTCGGGGTCAAGTCGCACCGAGAGGTTCGCCGAGGTCGCCGCTCGAGTTGTGCACAGGCCCCACTTCGAAGCGGATTCCTGGCTAACTCTGAGTGGTAGTAGTAGTAGGCCCTGTGGAAACCGTGGATAACGCCGTTTTCGCAGCTCAGCGGCTGTTTTTTGTCCACCGACCCTGTGGGTGGCACCGGTGGACAACCAGGCGTTTCTGTGGACACACGAAAGTTCTGCACACCCGATGCACAGGGCGGAGCGACTTCTCCCCAGGCCTGTCCCCAGCTTTACCCACGTTCCCCACAGCCCAACCCGGCATCCTCGTGTGACGCCTTTCACTCTCGGCGGTGAAAGCGGGTGTTGGGTTGCCGAACAGTGGACAGGGGTGTGGAGAAGCTGGGGACAACAGGGGCTCGCCTGTGGGCCGCCGGTGGACAACATCATCGAGGCCCTGTGGACGAAATTTCTGTCCACAGGCTGTGGATCACGGTTGACCACAAATCCCCAGGCTCCTGACCTGGCCTGATGGAGTATCGGCTGCAGGCCCTGTGGACGCAATATGGACAACTTCCCAGTCCCCAGGCTGTGGACGCCGGTTTTCCCGCTCTTCTGTGGAGAAGAGCCCCTCTGCGGACCGTATTCGAACACTTCGTAGGCGCGCAGCTGGCACTCAGGCCATCGGCCCGGGCAGGAACGGGCCCTCGGAGCGGCCATGGATGCCTCCCGGGACCACCCGTAGCCGCGGCAGGAGGCCGCTCTCGGAGGCCTCACGGACGCCTTCCGACGACAGCCGCGGGCCCCCTTGACACCAAAAGGCGCCCCGGGGAGGACGTCGTGCGGTCCTCCCCAGGGCGCCCCTGGGTTCGCGGTAGGCCGGGCCTTCCGGCCTGTCAGCCGTTCTTGATGCGGTTGGTGAGCTCGGTGACCTGGTTGTAGATCGAGCGCCGCTCCGCCATCAGGGCACGGATCTTCCGGTCGGCGTGCATCACGGTGGTGTGGTCGCGCCCGCCGAACTGGGCACCGATCTTGGGCAGGGACAGATCCGTCAGCTCGCGGCACAGATACATCGCGATCTGGCGAGCGGTCACGAGGACTCGGCTGCGGGAGGACCCGCAGAGATCCTCCACGGTGAGACCGAAGTAGTCCGCGGTCGCCGCCATGATGGCCGGCGCGGTGATCTCCGGAGCCGAGTCCTCGCCGCCGGGGATCAGGTCCTTGAGCACGATCTCGGTCAGACCCAGATCCACCGGCTGGCGGTTCAGGCTCGCGAAGGCGGTCACGCGGATGAGAGCGCCCTCCAGCTCACGGATGTTGCGCGAGATGCGGGAGGCGATGAACTCCAGTACCTCCGGAGGGGCGTTGAGCTGCTCCTGCACGGCCTTCTTGCGCAGGATCGCGATACGCGTCTCCAGCTCCGGCGGCTGCACGTCTGTGGTGAGCCCCCACTCGAACCGGTTGCGCAGCCGGTCCTCGAGGGTCACCAGCTGCTTGGGAGGACGGTCCGAGGACAGCACGATCTGCTTGTTGGCGTTGTGGAGCGTGTTGAAGGTGTGGAAGAACTCCTCCTGCGTCGACTCCTTGCTCGCCAGGAACTGGATGTCGTCGACCAGCAGGATGTCCACGTCCCGGTAGCGCTTGCGGAAGGTGTCGCCCTTGCCGTCGCGGATCGAGTTGATGAACTCGTTGGTGAACTCCTCGGAGCTCACGTACCGCACCCGGGTGCCCGGATAGAGGCTTCGAGCGTAATGCCCGATGGCGTGCAGGAGATGGGTCTTGCCGAGCCCTGACTCCCCATAGATGAAGAGAGGGTTGTACGCCTTCGCGGGGGCCTCGGCGACCGCTACGGCCGCCGCGTGTGCGAAGCGGTTGGACGCCCCGATGACGAAGGTGTCGAAGAGGTACTTCGGGTTCAGCCGGGCGTGGGGCTCACCGGTCCCCGGCGGGGGCGCTGACTGCGTGCCCATGGGGCCGCCGCCGGCCCTGCCGGTCCCGTGGCCACCTTGGCGGTGCTGGGGCGGCTGGTCCTGCAGATCGTGACGGTCCCGCTGCTGCTCGTAACCCTGGTGCTCGGGCGGCTGCGCGCGGTAGTCGTGCTGCGGCTGCTGGGGGCGTGGGCTCGCGTACGGGTCGCGGTCCTGGTACCCGCCGTGGCGGGGCTGCCAGGAGAGGTCCTCCTGGGTGCGGGGCCAGGCGCCGGGCTCGGGGCGGTGCTGCTGGTAGCCCGGGTAAGCCGGGCGGGCGGTGGGCATGCCGTCGTCGGAGGGCCTGGAGCCGTAGCTGTCGTACCCGTCGCCGCGCGAGGGTTCGTCGTGCTGCGGACCCTGGTAGCGATGGGACTGCTGCCCTTGGTGGGGCTGGTGCATCGGGGGCGCGGGAGGAGCGGGTGGCTCCCCCGCGGAGTCGTCGACGGTGATCGCGATCCGGATCGGACGACCGCACTCACGGGTGAGCGTCTCGCTGATCAGCGGTGCGAGGCGACCCTCGAGGACACGCTTGCCCCACTCGTTGGGTACGGCCAGCAGCGCTGTGTCAGCGACGAGCGCGAGGGGCTGGCAGCGCTCGATCCACTGCTTGTCCTTCGGCTCGATGCCCTGCTGGCCCTCCCCGAGGAGTTGTTCCAGCACTCGTGGCCACACTGCGGCAAGATCGGCAGGTACGTCAGCCACAAGGCACGCTCTCTCGCATGTCCCACGAATGTGTGCTTCTCGGGACGGGATGGGTCGGGTCGGGTGAGGCCCGGCAGGTGGGAAGGAAAAGAACCGGAGTTCAGCCACGGTAGTCAGGCCGACCCGCACGGTTCAAGTCGTTGTCCACAGGCTGTGTACAGAAGCGGGTCATGCGAAGCTGGTTTGACCGGATGGCGCAGCCGCGCGTACCGTGACCAGGTCGAGTTGTCGATGGCTGCTGCCGCCTGCCTCCGATGGGCAAAGATCACGATCAGTGATTGTGAAGCGGTGCACTAAGGCGTTTACGCGAGTTCCTCGTGGGCGCACGGTGACAGCCAGGCGATGTCCCGCCAACACACGAATCATTTCTGGAGCCCCCGAGTGAGCAAGCGCACCTTCCAGCCGAACAATCGTCGTCGCGCCAAGACCCATGGCTTCCGACTGCGCATGCGTACCCGTGCCGGCCGCGCGATTCTCGCGAACCGCCGTGGCAAGGGTCGCGCCAACCTGTCCGCCTGATCGCGGTCAGGTCATGACGTGCTGCCTACCGAGAATCGGCTGAGGCGGCGCGAGGACTTCGCGGCCGCTGTACGCCGGGGACGCCGGGCCGGACGCCCGCTACTCGTCGTACATCTACGCAGCGGTGTTACGGACCCGCACGTGACAGGGGAGAGCACTCCCCCGCCACGTGCGGGTTTCGTTGTCAGCAAAGCAGTGGGTGGAGCGGTCGTTCGCACCTCGGTGAAGCGGAAGCTTCGCCATCTGGTCCGCGATCGGCTTGCTCAGCTGCCCCCCGGTAGCCTTGTTGTCGTACGAGCGCTGCCCGGATCGGGTGACGCCGACCATGCACAGCTGGCCCGAGACCTGGACGCCGCTCTTCAGCGGCTGCTGGGAGGGGGCGCGCGATGAAGTACCCGCTGCTGGCTCTCATCAAGCTGTATCAGTGGACGATCAGCCCGCTTCTCGGGCCTGTCTGCCGTTACTACCCGTCGTGTTCCCACTATGGATATACGGCGATCGACCGGCACGGTGCGATCAAGGGAACAGCGCTGACCGCATGGCGCATCCTGCGTTGCAATCCGTGGTCACCCGGCGGCGTGGACTACGTACCGCCACGCAAACGTCCGCGTTGGCACGAAATGCTGCGCAACTGTGTGCGTGGCGGCAAGGGCGGGGACTCCGCCGCCGATGTGCCTTCCGGGGGGTCGGTCTCCGAACCCCTGAGCCCGGCCACAGAGACCTCGCCCAAAGCTCAAGGAGCCTGATTAGTGGACACGATTGCCAGTCTGTTCAGCTTTATCACCACACCCGTTTCGTGGGTCATCGTCCAGTTCCACAAGCTGTACGGAGCGCTCTTCGGCGATGACACGGGGTGGGCCTGGGGCCTGTCCATCGTGTCCCTGGTGGTCCTGATCCGGATCTGCCTGATCCCGCTTTTCGTGAAGCAGATCAAGTCCACCCGGAACATGCAGGTGCTCCAGCCGAAGATGAAGGCGATCCAGGAGCGTTACAAGAACGACAAACAGCGTCAGTCCGAAGAGATGATGAAGCTGTACAAGGAGACGGGCACCAACCCGCTCTCCTCGTGCCTTCCCATCCTGGCGCAGTCCCCGTTCTTCTTTGCCCTGTACCACGTGCTCTCGGCCATCGCCTCGGGCAAGACGATCGGTGTCATCGACCAGCCTCTGCTGGACAGCGCCCGTCAGGCACACATCTTCGGTGCCCCGCTGGCCGCGAAGTTCATGGACAGCGAAGAGAAGGTCCAGGCGCTCGGCGCCTCGCTGACCGACGTCCGTGTCGTGACCGCGATCATGATCGTGATGATGTCCGCGTCGCAGTTCTTCACGCAGCGCCAGCTGATGACGAAGAACGTCGACCTGACGGTCAAGACCCCGTACATGCAGCAGCAGAAGATGCTGATGTACATCTTCCCGGTCATCTTCGCCGTCATGGGTATCAACTTCCCCGTCGGTGTCCTCGTGTACTGGCTGACCACGAACGTCTGGACCATGGGTCAGCAGATGTATGTGATCAACCAGAACCCGACGCCCGGCAGCAAGGCGCAGGACCAGTACCTCGGCCGTGTCCTGAAGAGCGTCACCTCGCACGGCGAGGTTCGTGGCAGGACGCGGCGCAACACCGTCAAGCGAATCGTTGCGAAGGGAACCGACCGCAACGACATCGAGCGCAAGTTCATCACCGGTCTGAGCAAGCTGGGTCTCGCCGCTCAGGAGGACGGGACCGTCGCGAAGAGCGAAGCCGCCGTCCTGGAGGCCGAGGGCGGTGCCGCGGCCAAGCGGCAGCAGCCCAAGCGCCAGACCAAGTCGAAGCGCCACACCGCTGCCACGCATCCCGGGACGTCGAAGGGTTCCGGCTCCACCGGCTCGGAATCCAAGACCTCGCTGGAGAAGCGGGACGATACGCCGAAGCCGGCGGACAAGCCCGCCGCATCCGGCTCCTCACGCCAAGCCAAGTCCGGACAGCGCAAGGGCCCGCAGCGGCCCAAGCACCCGTCCAAGAAGTAAGAAGGAGTCCATCCGTGACGGAAGGCACCACCACCACGGCCGCTGAGGGCAGCGACACTCTGACCCGCCTCGAGCAGGAGGGGGAGATCGCGGCTGACTACCTCGAAGGCCTGCTCGACATCGCCGACCTCGACGGCGACATCGACATGGACGTGGAGGCGGACCGGGCAGCGGTCTCGATCATCAGTGAGTCGGCGCGTGACCTGCAGAAGCTCGTGGGACGCGACGGTGAGGTGTTGGAGGCGCTCCAGGAACTGACGCGTCTGGCCGTCAACCGTGAGACCGGTGACCGCAGCCGTCTGATGCTGGACATCGGCGGTTTCCGAGCCAAGAAGCGTGAGGTTCTCGCGGCTCTCGGGGCCAAGGCCGCCGACGAGGTCAAGAGCTCCGGCGAACCGGTGAAGCTGGAGCCGATGACGCCGTTCGAGCGCAAGGTCGTGCATGACGCGATCGCGGCAGCGGGTCTGCGCAGTGAGTCCGAGGGCGAGGAGCCGCAGCGCTTCGTCGTCGTACTCCCGGCCTGACCGGATCCTTGTACTGTCGGCCCCGTCTGTTCGCAGGCGGGGCCGATCTTTGTCAGCCTGATAGTCAGCGTGCTAATGCGGTACGGAAGGACGGTCCCCGTGACGGAGGAAGCAGAGCTCCCTCAGGCGCCCCAGGAGGCCCAGGCGGTATTCGGTGAGTTCTTTCCGGAGGCTGTCAGGTATGCGGAGCTGCTTGCGGACGCGGGCGTCAAGCGTGGACTGATCGGTCCTCGCGAGGTGCCCCGCCTGTGGGAACGGCACCTGCTGAACTGTGCGGTGCTCTCCGAAGTGGTTCCCGAAGGCGTGACCGTGTGCGATGTGGGGTCGGGGGCGGGGCTTCCCGGTATTCCACTGGCGTTGGTACGGCCCGACCTGAAGATCACGTTGCTCGAGCCGCTGCTGCGGCGCACGAACTTTCTCCAGGAGGTCGTGGAACTGCTGGGACTGGATCATGTGACCGTCGTCCGCGGCCGGGCCGAAGAGGTGCTCGGGACACTTCAGCCCGTTCATGTGGTGACAGCCCGAGCAGTTGCCCCGCTGGACCGGCTCGCCGGATGGGGGGTCCCTCTGCTCCGTCCTTACGGCGAGATGCTCGCACTCAAGGGTGGCACCGCTGAGGAAGAGATCCAGGGAGCTCGTGCCGCCTTGAGCAAGCTCGGTGTGGTCGAAACCGAGGTGTTGCACGTCGGTGAGGGACTGGTCGATCCTGCGTCCACGGTGGTGCGTGTGGTGGTCGGGGAGAGTCCGGGCGGTGTGAGGTTCGCCGCAAAGCGGGCCAAGGCCGCCAGGGTCGGCCGGACGCGCAGGCGACGGTAGTCGTCAGCTGGGCGACAGCTCTGCCAGCCCTTCTGTCACACAAGGGCGCATTTGTGAGTTTCTATTCTGATGCTCCATGCATGCAGCCATATGCGCCGCCTGCGGAGTGTCGGGAGCACCCTGCTGGGCTGCGGAGGCATCGTGTTTCACGTGAAACGTCGCTCTCTGCTGCAGGGAATCATCGGCCGCGGTCGTGCGGCTGCCACGCCGCGCGACCGCAAGCCCGTGCGGGCTACGAAGTTGCCCACAGAACCGGATTCATCCACAGAACAGTCGGCCTCGCTGGTTCGCGACCCCGAAAGCATGGCAGGCTCTGTTCATTGCGAGCCTGAAGTCGAGGAGAGTGAATCCTTGCGGTCCGACGCCAACATCGCGGGACCGATGACCGATCCGGTCCCCGGTCCCCGTACCGAGTCCATGGGGGATGGTGTTTCACGTGAAACACCACCACCGATGGACGACACACCTATCGGTCGTGCCGCTCAGCTGGCGGTTGAAGCCCTCGGCCGCGCCGGCGAGGGGTTGCCGCGACCAGACCGGACACGCGTCATGGTCGTAGCCAACCAGAAGGGCGGCGTGGGCAAGACGACGTCGACGGTCAATCTCGCCGCGTCGCTCGCGCTGCATGGTGCACGCGTGCTGGTGGTGGACCTCGACCCGCAGGGGAACGCCTCCACTGCTCTGGGGATCGACCATCACGCAGAGGTCCCCTCGATCTACGACGTTCTGGTGGAGGGCATGCCGCTCTCCGAGGTAGTTCAGCCCGTCCCGGACGTCGAAGGTCTCTTCTGCGCGCCGGCGACCATCGATCTCGCCGGTGCGGAGATCGAGCTGGTTTCGCTGGTCGCGCGGGAGAGTCGGTTGCAGCGAGCCATCCAGGCGTATGACCAGCCGCTGGACTACATCCTCATCGACTGCCCGCCTTCGCTCGGCCTGCTGACGGTCAACGCGCTTGTGGCCGGGGCGGAGGTGCTCATCCCGATTCAGTGTGAGTACTACGCGCTGGAAGGCCTCGGTCAGCTGCTTCGCAACGTCGACCTGGTCCGGGGGCATCTGAACCCGGACCTTCACGTGTCGACGATCCTGCTCACCATGTACGACGGCAGGACCAGGCTCGCCTCGCAGGTCGCTGAGGAAGTGCGCACTCACTTCGGCAAGGAAGTGTTGCGGACCAGCATTCCGCGGTCTGTGCGCATCTCGGAGGCGCCGAGCTACGGGCAGACCGTCCTGACGTACGATCCGGGCTCCAGCGGTTCCCTTTCCTACCTCGAGGCTGCGCGTGAGATCGCGCTGAGAGGCGTAGGAGTGCACTACGAGGCCCAGCACGCTCCCTCGGGCGAGGTTGGCCGTCCGGGCGTTCAGAACAGCCAGCAGAGTCATTCGGAGGGCATGCAGTGAGCGAGCGTCGTAGAGGGCTGGGGCGTGGACTCGGAGCACTGATCCCCCCAGCTCCGCAGGAGAAGCAGGTCCCGAGCCCCGCGTCCGGGGCGGGTGCGGCGGGCACATCACCCGTAATGACCGCTGAGCGTGGGGTGGCCGCAGCGAAGTTGGCAGCGCTCCCCTCCGGCGCATTGGTCCCGGAGCCGAGTTCTCCGATGAGAGAACGGGAGCACATCGCCGAGGAGACCGATTCCGTAGGGGCGTACTTCGCTGAGATCCCCCTCGCGTCGATCACGCCCAACCCCCGGCAGCCTCGTGAGGTCTTCGATGAGGATGCTCTGGCAGAGCTGGTCACCTCCATCAAGGAGGTCGGTCTCCTCCAGCCCGTCGTCGTGCGCAAGGTCGCCGAGGACCGTTACGAGCTCATCATGGGTGAGCGCCGCTGGAGGGCATGCGGCGAAGCCGGTCTGGAGCGCATCCCGGCCATCGTCCGTGCGACGGATGACGAGAAGCTCCTTCTCGACGCGCTTCTGGAGAACCTTCACAGGGCGCAGCTGAATCCCTTGGAGGAGGCGGCGGCGTACGACCAGTTGCTGAAGGACTTCAAGTGCACCCACGATCAGCTCGCGGACCGGATCGGCCGGTCCCGCCCGCAGGTGTCGAACACCCTCCGTCTGCTGCGGCTCTCTCCGCCGGTCCAGCGACGGGTTGCGGCAGGAGTTCTCTCGGCCGGTCATGCGAGGGCCTTGTTGTCGGTGGACGACTCCGATGAACAGGACCGGCTGGCTCACCGCATCGTGGCCGAAGGGCTGTCGGTGCGTGCGGTCGAGGAGATCGTGAATCTGCTCGGATCCGAGCCCACGAGTTCCGCGAAGCCCAGGGGTCCCAGGGCCGGCGGCCGCGTCGCACCGGCTCTGACCGATCTCGCTTCGCGCCTTTCCGATCGATTCGAGACGCGGGTGAAGGTCGATCTCGGGCAGAAGAAGGGAAAGATCGTCGTCGAGTTCGCCTCGATGGAGGATCTGGACCGCATTCTCGGAAGCCTTGCTCCAGGTGAGGGACGCGTCCTGGAACGCAGTAGCGAAGAGGACCAGGCTGAGGGCGACGAAGCCTGAGCCGGCTGGACGACACAGGGCGGGACGAGTTACGGAGAACTTTCCGGAACTCGTCCCGCCCTTTGCTGTCTCTCGGTGTCCCCACCACCTCTGGGTGGATACGATGCGTTCTGGTATGGCGTATCCACCACCGTGATCCACCCCAGAGGAGGCGGCGGCCGTGCGATCAGTGAATCGCAGCCACCTGGTGTCAGTCGGGTTGGGGCTTGGTGCTGTCGGCGGGTTCGTCGGCAGCCTGTTCCGAGAACGGAGTGCGCTGGCAGCCGCGCGTGATGCGGCGGGCGAAGGAAGTGAGGAACCGCCTACATGGGGCGAAGGCTCGTACCGCTCACACTGGACAACCTTCCGGATCTCCCCAGGCGCTGCCGATCGTGTGTCTTCTGGGAACTTGATCCGGTCAGCGGGCAAGCTGCAGTAAAGGCCGGTCGGCCCGAACTCGAGAAAGAGTCCTGGATTTCCGCGGTGCTGTTGGAGTGGGGCTCCTGCGGTCGGGTCGTCTATGTGGATGATGTCGCGGTCGGTTTCGTTCTCTACGCGCCGCCTGCGTACGTGCCCCGTTCCACGGCGTTTCCGACCAGTCCCATATCCCCTGATGCCGTGCAGCTGATGACCGCGCTGATCGTGCCGGGGTTTCAAGGACAAGGGCTGGGCCGCGTGATGGTGCAGACAGTGGCCAAGGACTTGCTGCGACGCGGCTTCAAAGCGATCGAGGCCTTCGGCGATGCGCGATGGAAGGAGCCGGCCTGTGTGCTGCCGGCCGACCATCTCCTCGCAGTCGGCTTCAAGACGGTGCGTCCACATCCCGCGCATCCACGGCTGAGGCTCGAGCTGCGTACGACGCTCTCCTGGAAGGAGGACGTCGAACTGGCACTGGACAGGCTGCTGGGCGCCGTGCAGAAGGAACCGGTGCTGCGGCCTCTCTGACTGACCACGGCGCCCTGCTTCGTGGGAGCACGAAGAGAAACGGGCCTACCCCGTGGGGTAGGCCCGTTTCCGTTTCACGTGAAACACTCAGCGGCTACTTCTGGACGATGAAGCCCTCGAGGTCGCGGAGGATCGCGGCCTTCGGCTTGGCACCGACGATGGTCTTGGCGACCTCGCCACCCTGGTAGACGTTGAGCGTGGGGATCGACATCACGCCGTACTTTGCCGCAGTGGCCGGGTTCTCGTCGATGTTGAGCTTGACGATCTCGATGTCGTCGCCGTACTCGGCCGCGATGGCCTCCAGCGAAGGCGCGATCTGGCGGCAAGGACCGCACCAGGCAGCCCAGAAGTCCACCAGTACGGGCTTCGTGTTCTTCAGGACGTCCTCATCGAAGGAGTCGTCGGTCACGTTCTTCAGGGCGCCGGCCACGGCGGCCTCCTTAACTTCGCGGGGGTGTGGGTTGGGGAAGTAGTCAGACTGCCGGGGTCTTCTCCGGCTCGGGGAGCTGCTCGTCGGAGAGCGCTGCCAGGAATCGCTCTGCGTCGAGAGCTGCTGAGCAACCGGTCCCGGCGGCTGTGATGGCCTGACGATAGGTGTGGTCGACGACGTCGCCTGCGCCGAAGACACCCTTCAGGTTGGTGCGCGTCGAGGGCGCTTCGACCTTGAGGTAGCCCTCGTCGTCCAGGTCGAGCTGGCCCTTGAAGAGCTCTGTACGGGGGTCGTGGCCGACAGCGATGAAGAGGCCCGTGACGGCGAGCTCCGAGGTCTCGCCCGTCTTGGTGTTGCGCAGGGTGAGGCTGGAGAGCTTCTGATCCCCGTGGACTGTGGCCACCTCGCTGTCCCACGCGAACTTGATCTTCGGGTCGGCGAAGGCGCGATCCTGCATGGCCTTCGAGGCCCGGAGGGAGTCGCGGCGGTGGACGATGGTGACGGACTTGGCGAACCGGGAGAGGAAGGTCGCCTCTTCCATGGCTGTGTCGCCACCGCCGATCACGGCGATGTCCTGGTCCTTGAAGAAGAAGCCGTCGCAGGTGGCACACCAGGAGACACCCCGCCCTGAGAGGGCGTCCTCGTTCGGCAGGCCGAGCTTGCGGTGCTGGGATCCTGTGGTGACGATGACGGACTTGGCACGGTGTACCGTCCCTGCGGTGTCCGTCACGGTCTTGACGTCTCCGGAGAGGTCCACCGACACCACGTCGTCCGGGATGAGCTCCGCGCCGAAGCGCTCCGCCTGGGCGCGCATGTTGTCCATGAGCTCCGGGCCCATGATTCCGTCCTGGAAGCCCGGGAAGTTCTCCACGTCGGTGGTGTTCATCAGCGCACCCCCAGCGGTGACCGCTCCCTCGAACACCAGCGGCTTCAGCGACGCGCGAGCGGTGTACAGGGCGGCGGTGTAACCAGCCGGCCCGGAGCCGATGATGATCACATTACGGACGTCGCTCACGGGTTCTTCCTCGTCTCTGCGGACTGCCTACTGCCTACTGGGGTCGGTTCCACGACTCTCACCCCACCCAACGGATCCTACGGGGCATGCATTCCCGCGATGCCGGGCCGGCTTCCGTCGGGGTGCTCAGGAGCGTGTGTAGGAGTGTGAGCGCAGCAACTGCCCTTTTGTCTTCGGCGTGGAATCGACACATGAGGCGTCGACAACATAGGCCTGGACGAGGCTGGAGTCGGTTGCATGGGGCAGGACGACGAGGAAAGCGGCTACCCCTTCGTAATTGCCCTTTTCCATGGCCAGGGCAGGTACGTTCCGGCCGATGCCCTGCTCGATGCACGGCGGAACTTCCACGGCCTGTGCACGCAGAGGGGTGTGGGGGGACGCGTCCCTGGGGGACACGTCTCCCGGGGACGACTTGGTGTTCATGGACGGCTTGTCCGGTTCATAGTCCGGAGTGGCGGAAGCCGACGTCTCGCTGAGAAGCGAATGGACACGGCCTTCGAGCGTGCCTTCCGAAAAGTTCCCTCCGCTCTTCTCCGCGGCGCTGACCCCCCGGTCTGCCGTCGAGCCGGCCGAGTCCTGGGACGGTTGAAGAGACTGGAGCAGGAAGACGCTCATGCCCACGGCCGCGGCCCCGAATGCGGTGCCAAGGATCACTGTGCGCCGCCGACGCCGTGAGGTACTCCGGCCGGGGCCGGTGGCGCCGCGAGGACGACCGGCGGGCCGGGGCACGGGCGTGCCCTCGGACTGCGGGTCATGTGTTTCACGTGAAACACGGATGTCGGCGTCCGGCTTCCTGGCTGCAGACGCTGCCTCCGAAGCCAGCGCCGCGTCGATCCGGGCGCTGACGTCCTCAGGCATGTGCTCACTGCGGGGAAGGACCGTCCCCAGAAGCGAGCGGATCTCTTCGAGGGAGGCATGGATGGCACCGCAGTCCGCACAGGTGTCGATGTGCTGGCGGAGTGCCGCCTCGCGGGACGGCGGAAGGAGACCTTCGGTGAGGTCGGAGATCTCCGACACGTCCGGGTGCTGAGCTGCGTCAGCTGTGGATGTCATGCCAACCCACCTCCACCCTTCACAGCAGCAGGGTCGGCGTCGCCTGCGTTTCTTGGTCCTGACGCAGGTGGGACGGATGGCCCCTGTGTCCGGTTCCCTTGCATGGAGTCGTCCTTACCGGCCCCCCTGTTGCTGCGCAGATGGCTCACCAAGGGGAGGAGCCTGGCTCTTCCCCTCGCACAACGGCTCTTCACGGTCCCGGTCGGAACATCGAGGATGCGCGCGGCCTCCGCGACGGGAAAAGCCTGCATATCCACGAGGACGAGGGCGGCGCGTTGTTCGGCGGGCAGGGTGGCCAGTGCCGCCAGGAGCTCGCGTTGCAGGTCCTGCCGCACAGCGGGCGCCTCGGCGGATTCATGAGGCTCCATGAGCTGATCGAGCCGCTCGGTGTCGTCGACCGGCGTGGCCTTACGCGAAGCCGCCTTGCGAGCACGGTCCAGGCAGGCGTTCACCGTGATCCTGTGCAGCCACGTGGTGACGGCGGACTGGCCACGGAAGGTGTGGGCAGCGCGGAACGCGGATACCAGGGCGTCCTGCACCGCGTCGGCGGCCTCCTCGCGGTCACCCAGCGTGCGAAGAGCCACCGCCCAGAGGCGGCCACGGTGCCGCCGTACGAGCTCACCGAAGGCATCCGGGACGCCGGCGACGTGTTGTGCCAGGAGATCCTGATCGCTTGTGTCGGCGAAACTGGCGTCGTCCAACAGTGAGCCCCCTCCCCTGATGCCGTCAGCTGGTGACCTTGATGTCCGAGATCTTTCCTCGGTAGTTCCCGCCATCACTCAACGGCAACTTGGTCAGCCAGACCAGAAGGTATCGCGCCTTCACCTGCTTGTCGGGTTTGAGGGACACGTTTGTTCCGGATCCTTGCGCAACCTTGGTGAAGCCGTCGGGCATCTGGGGAACGGACGAGTCTTTGGTGGTCCTCAGCTCGACGGAGGTGCTACCGCCCAGGAAGGACACATCGACCGTGCCCACCTGCTGAACCTCGCCGAGGTCGAGAACGACCCCGACACCCTTCTTGAGCCCGCCGAATTCGGCGCTGTAGTAGCCGTCGGTGCTCCAGTAGGAGTTCTTGTCCCCGTCGTAGACGTTCTTTATCGTGGCAGGCTTCTCGGACCCGTCAGCCAATGGATCGTAGTCCTGGGCTCCCACGACAGTCAGGGGCTTGCTGGGTGCGACGGCATTCTTGTCGTCGCCGTCGTCGTCGGTGGTCTGCATGGGGGTCGGCTCTCCGGAGTCGCTGCTCCGGTCGAGCACCGTTTCCGCCAGTTGCCAGCTGCCGAGGCCCAGAGCCGCGATGAGCAGCGCGGAGACGGCCCACTTGAGTGCCTTGCCGGTACGGCTCTGCAAAGGAGGCGGAGGAACCGCGATGACAGGTTGAGCGGCGGACGACGGACGCGCCGACGGGCGTCCGTAGGTGCCCTGCTGGTAGGTCGTGCGCTGATACTCGGGCGGTGCCGTGAAGGTCGGCTCCGGGGGCAGGATGCGCGGCATGGCCGCCACGGCCTTCGCAAGCTCATCAGGGGTGGTGCACGGCTGTTCCTGTCGCGAGGCGGTGGCGCCGTCGTTGGCGAGCGCACGCATGGCGAGTTCGGACAGGCCCCGGTGGACGCCGGCCCTCACCTGGTCCGGAGGGATCAGACCGAGGTCCTTGGGGAGCCCTGAAAGCCCGTACGCGTCGCTCTCGTAGGGCCAGCGCCGGGTCAGTGCTGCATAGAGGAGCGCGCCGATGGCCTCGGTGTCCGTACGCAGCGGCTGGTCGGCGGTGATGCCGCGCAGCGCGGCGTTCACCGCGAGCCCGCGAATCCGGTACTGCCCCGTTGAGCTGCGCAGTACGGCGCCGGGGGTGAGACGCAGGTGCGCGAGCCCTTCGCGATGGGCAGCGGCCATGGCCTGGGAGATCTGGCTCACGAGCTGGTACGCGTCGTGGGCGTCCATGGGACCGGCTGCCAGCAGCGCCGTGAGTTCGGTGGCGTCGGGGAGCCATTCATGGACGACGTAGACGAGGTTGCCCTCCTCCACAGCGTCCAGGACCTGAACGAAACGGGGGTCACCGAGGAGCGCGGAGGAGCGGGCCGCGGCCAGCACCGAGCGAGCGCGCGGATGGTCGGCGGGCAGAAGATGAACCCCCACCGCGCGGCGCAGCTTCTCGTCCACGGCACGCCAGCTGCTGAATCCGTCCAGCCGAGTGACGCACTCCTCGAGGCGGTAGCGTCTGGCCAGCTTGTGGCCGCTGTGCAGATCGGGCGACGCCGGCGCGGCGGCCGAGCCGTCCCGCCCGCTCGCCGTGTCCGTCGAGTTCGCGCCCTCTGCGTCCTGGGTTTCTGCCGTCCCGTCGGTCGAGGCCGCGTCCGCCTTGGCGGTCAGCGGCTCGTCGCCGCTGTTGTCGGCCACGTCGACAGCAGCCGTGCTACGTTCCGCCACCGTCGTTCCTGCCTCCCCATCCGTTGCGCGATGCCAGCCAGCTCTGCACAGTCATGCCAATTGTGCCCACACTCCGACGCTATGCACGACACGCGGTGTCCAGCGATGGTTGTGCGGCACGGAGCGTGTCTCAGCGTCCGAGCCGTCCCCGGACCATGCCGACCATGCCGTTGAGCTCTTCGATGCGCATTTTCTTCGCCGCGACGAAGAAGATGCCGATCAGGACGACGCTGCCACAGACCAGTGCGACAACGGAGCCGCCGGCGCCGTCACCGAGGGCCTCGAGGAGGGCGAAGCCCACGCCGCCGCCGACCACGGCCGCCGGGACAGCGGCCAGACAGAGACGGGCGTAGGTGCGCACCACGCGGGCGCCGTCGAGGTCCCCGCCGAGCCGGTTGCTCAGTCGTCGCCAGGCGATCCCGACGCCGACCGCGTACGCCAGCCCGTAGGAGGCCGCCATCCCCACGACTGCCCACTGGGCCGGAAGAATCACGTAGCAGAAAGCGGAGGCCGCGGCGTTGACGGCCGCGACGATGACCGTGTTGTAGAAGGGGGTGCGGGTGTCCTCGTACGCGTAGAAGCCACGCAGCACGACGTACTGCACGGAGTACGGGATGAGGCCGAGGCCGAACGCCATGAGGATGAAGCCCATGGATCGTGCCGCCTCGGTGCCGCTGGAGGCGTAGAGCAGAGTGCACATCGGCAGGCCGAGCGCGAGGAAGGTGAACGCGACCGGCACGATGGCCACGGCCGAGTTGCGCAGACCTTGCGAGATGTCGTCGCGGACGGCCCCGGGGTCGTTGTCATGCGCGGCGCGAGAGATGCGAGGCAGCAGGGCTGCCATGACGGAGACGGTGATGATGGCCTGGGGCATGCCCCAGATCAGCTGGGCGTTGGAGTAGGCGAGGAAGCCCGAGCCGTTCTTGTCCGCCAGCTTGCCCGCGGAGGTCGCCAGCTGGGTCACCACCAGCACGCCCGCCTGGTTGGCCAGGACGAACAGGACCGTCCACTTGGCGAGCTTTATGGTCTTCCCGAGCCCGTGGCCCTTCCAGTCGAAGCGTGGACGGAAGCGGAATCCTGCCTCGCGGAGGTAGGGGATCATGGCCAGGGCCTGGACCACCAGACCGAGCAGCGTGCCGATGCCCAGGAGCCGCACCCCTTCCGCCGGGATCGTCTCGACACCCATCCGGGATTCGGCCGAGGTGCCGTAGACCCAGATGAACAGTCCGAAGGTGAAGATCATGACGATGTTGTTGAGGACCGGGGTCCACATCATCGCGCCGAACTTCTCGCGGGCGTTGAGGATCTGGCCCATCACCACGTGGACGCCCATGAAGAAGATGGTCGGCAGGCAGTAGCGGGCGAAGGTGACAGCGACGCTGTTGGCTGCCGGTTCGTTCGCGATGGGCAGGGACATCATGCGGATGAGTAGCGGTGCGGCGAAGACGGCCACAGCGACGATCAGACCGAGTACGACCATGACGAGCGTCAGCAGACGGTTGGCGTACGCCTCCCCGCCGTCCTCGTCGTCCTTCATGGACCGGACGAGCTGCGGAACGAAGACCGAGTTCAGCCCGCCGCCCACGGTGAGGATGTAGATCATCGTCGGCAGGGTGTACGCGATGGTGAAGCTGTCACCCAGCATCGCCGCACCCAGTGCCGCGGTGATCACGAGGCTGCGGACGAATCCGGTGAGCCTCGACACCAGGGTGCCCGCCGCCATCAGTGCGCTGGACTTCAGTATCCCGGAGGCACGGCCGCCGGACTTCGGTGGCACGGGTGCCGGAGCCGCTTCGGGCTCGGCCGGAGGCCCGGGAGGCCGACCCGAGCCTTCCTGGTCGCGGAAGAGGTGAGCGAAGGCGTCCTGTTCCCCACGGTCGCCGGAGGCCTGCGTGACCAGGTCGTCCACTCCCACGTACTGAGTGGTCGCGGCGTTGTCGCCGTATGGAAGGTGCCGGGAGGGGCCTGAGGGCTCTGGTGGCGGTGTCTGGGCCCACAAGCGGGGGTCCGGGGCGTGCTGGGCCGCGGGAGGCTGCTGGTAGAGGGCCTGCGGCTCCTGATAGGTGCCGGGAGGAGGCGGCGGATGTGAGGCGCGGTCGTACAGCGCCTCGGCCACCGGATCCTGCGCGGCCAGGTCCTGGGCGCGGTACGGATCGTGGTCGTACGCGTGCTGCAGGTAGGGGTCGGGTGCCTCCCCGTCCTGGCCGGCGCCTGGTGGCTCAGGCTGACCACCGGACGATCCAGCTCCGCCCGCGCCTTGGCCGCGGTCACCGTCGTACGGCGCGTTCATCGAAACCCCACCTCATTGTCCCCGGCCGACAGGCCCCGACAGACATCGCTCAACGGTCCACTTTCTCACCCGGGCCCGATGGGTCCCCGCTTTCCGGACCGGTGTCCGGCGTCGGGTCACTCGGCTGCTCGGGTTCACCGCCGTCGCTTCCCGCCGCGCCTCCCGCAACCGCGCGCTTGCGGTGGGTGTACATCCTGATGCCCGCGAGGACGAGCAGCAGCAGTCCGCCGGCGATCACCAGGAGCACCGTCGGTGTGACTTCCGAGACCTTCACGGTGAAGGTCATCTCTTCGCCGTACGGCGCGCCGTCCGCGGTGAACAGCCGCGCCTTGACCTGGGCCTGTCCGTTGGCGTTGGCCGAGGCGTCGAATTTCACCGACTGGCTGTGCCCGCCGGCGATCTCGACAGGCAGTTCGGCCACCGATCCGCCGTCGTTGAGTTTGAGCCGCGTGGCATTGCCCGACGTCAGGCGGAGGACGAGGTGATCCACACCCTGGACCAGCTTGTTCTGCACGGTCACGGGGATCGTGGCGCTGCGTCCGGAGAGGGTCAAGTCCGACTTCGCGATCAGCTGGACCTCGTTGGTGAGACCCCGTAGGTAGGTGCGGACAGCATCACGGTACCGCTGGGCCTCCAGCGGCTTGCCGCGCCATGACGTCGACACGGAGCGGTTGATCGCGTTCCCGAAGGGGGTCACCACCCGGTCGGGCTGCGTGAGGATGACCTGGAAGCTGTTGAGTGATTCCTGTGTCGTCCTGATGTCCTGGAACGCCTGTGTGGGCAGCTCCTGGCTCCGCAGCTTCTTCGGGTACCGGGAGGCCCCGGGCACCTCGGTGGTGGCCTGGGCGTCGGGCTTCTGCTCAGCTGCCGCGGTCAGGCCGAGGGGCTGCGTCCAGCGCTCCGCGTTGAGTGCCTGCAGAGCGCGCGCCATGGTCTGTGCCTGCGCGGCGGTGGGCATCCGCTGCGGGGCGACGACGATGCTGCGCTCGGTGTCGGGGGCCTGCTCCGTCACCGCCAGCGTCTGGGCCAGAAATCTCTGTACGGCGAGTGTCGACGCACCGGCCGAGGCCATGTCGCCGGTGAACGCGGTGGAGAGCCGGTAGTCGGAGACGACGGCGGTGGTGCCACCACCGATCGGCCGGGCCGAGGTCGGTGTGTAGGGCAGCCCGCCGGACTCCTCGAGGCTGTCGCTGCGGGCGATCACCTTGTGCGCGCCCGCTGAGGTGGCGACGTCGACGACCGAGGGATCGATCGCACCGTCCACCGGCCAGGCGAAGTCGGTGGACGGCTTCACGTGAAGGATGGTCTCCACGGTCAGGCCTGCGACCTCGGTCGCTGTCTGCAGATGGCTGAGGGCTCCCGAGACGTTCTTTCCGCGGTGGGCGATGGACGCCAGATCGGGGTCGGCGAACGGCAGTGCCACCACCTTCCCGTCCTCCGCGGCCGCTTGCAGGTCCGCGAGCCACTTCTTGGCGATGCTCTGATTCGTCCCCGCGACTGTGGTGTCACCGGATTTGACGCGGTAGTTCTTCGTCATCGCATCGACGGAGGCCAGCAGATCGGGGTCGACCACCCACGTCACGGGTAGCTGGCGCCCCAGTGAGACCAGCTGTTCCAGACGGCCGCCCGGCGCGAGTTCGAGGGCAAGATCGTCATTGGCGAACACGGGGGTCTGTTGTTCGTCGGAGCCCGTCTCTGCGGTGATGTGAGCCGACGCGATCAGCGGCCAGAGGAACGTGAGCTTCGTCTTGCTCTCGGTGTCCTCCTGCTGCCACGGCAGGAAGGTCCGCTGGATGCCGAGCACCTGGTCGTAGGCGTAGTCGCTGGTCCGGCCCGTGAGGGACACTCCGAGCTGGTACACGCCCTCGGCGTCCAGGTCCAGCTTGTCCACCGGCACGGCGAGGGTGAAGTCCTGGCTGACTCCGGAGGCGAGCTTCGGGACCTTCAGGGCGTACTCGCCGCCGAGCTTGAGGGGGTCGCTGCCGGGCAGGTACCCGGTGCGCTTGGCGGCCTCGTCGACGGCTCCCCTGCCGGACAGCCTCGGTCCGACGCGCAGGTCGACCTCGGCGTCCGTGACCGTCTGCTTCCCCTTGTTGGTCAAGGTGCCCGAGACCGTGAGTGTGTCGCCTTCCACAGGCGCGCTGGGAGCCAGGGTGTCCAGGGACACGTCGACGGTGCGCGAGCCGGTCGGAGCCTTCGTCGCGGCCTCTGCGGCCCCGGCAGAGGCCGCCACGGGCCCGGCCAGGAGGCCGGCGATCAGCGGTGCCCCGACGATCAAGGAGGCTGTGCGCCGGAGCCACCGGCGGGCAGGGGAGGGATTCATCCCCTGAAAGTCTGCCGCCTCGGCCACGCGTATCCGTCCCTCGTCGTCGTCAGGCTGGTGCCGGCCCTGCCGGTCTCTGCTTCCCCGCATGGTAACGATGTGCCCGACACCTGAGTGCCGGGGACCTTGCCACATGATCGGGAGAGTCTCGCAGGGCCGCAGGAAGCGATGACGCCCGGGCCGGTCCAGGCACGTACCCTTTTCTGTTGTGCCGAACGCCAACGAAGACAGCCCCCGTGCACTGAGCCAGGTGCAGCACCGCGCAGTCAGCGAACTGCTGCGGGTGTCCCCCGTCGCCGATGACCTCGCCGTCCGATTCCAGGAAGCCGGATTCGGCCTCGCTCTCGTCGGCGGATCGGTCCGCGATGCGTTGCTCGGCAGGCTCGGGAACGACCTCGACTTCACGACCGACGCCCGCCCGGAGGACGTACTCAAGATCGTCCGCCCATGGGCCGACTCGGTCTGGGAGGTCGGAATCGCGTTCGGCACCGTGGGCTCGCAGAAGGACGGATACCAGATCGAGGTCACGACGTACCGGTCGGAGGCGTACGACAGGACCTCACGCAAACCCGAGGTCTCCTACGGAGACTCGATCGAGGAAGACCTCGTACGCCGAGACTTCACTGTGAACGCCATGGCCGTCGCTCTGCCGCAGAAAGAGTTCATCGACCCGCACGGCGGCCTCGATGACCTTGCCCAGCGTGTGCTGCGCACTCCGGGCACGCCCGAGGCGTCGTTCTCCGACGATCCGCTGCGCATGCTGCGCGCGGCCCGCTTCGCCGCGCAGTTGGACTTCGAGGTGGCCCCGGATGTCGTGAAGGCAATGACGGACATGGCAGGGCGTATCGAGATCGTCTCGGCCGAGCGGGTCAGGGAAGAACTCAACAAGCTGCTGCTCTCCGGTCACCCCCGTAAGGGGCTGGGGCTGCTCGTGGACACGGGCCTCGCCGACCAGGTGCTCCCCGAGCTCCCTGCACTACGCCTGGAAAGTGACGAGCATCACCGTCACAAGGACGTCTATGAGCACTCTCTGACCGTCCTCGAGCAGGCCATCGACCTGGAGGAGGGCGGGCCGGACCTCGTGCTGCGTCTCGCGGCCCTGCTCCACGACATCGGGAAGCCGAGGACGCGGCGCTTCGAGAAGGACGGCCGGGTCTCGTTCCACCACCACGAGGTGGTGGGAGCCAAGATGGTCAAGAAGCGGATGGTCGAGCTCAAGTACTCCAATGACATGGTCAAGGACGTCTCGAAGCTGGTGGAGCTGCATCTGCGCTTCCACGGATACGGCGACGGGGAGTGGACGGACTCCGCGGTGCGCAGGTACGTACGGGACGCGGGGCCTCTGCTCGACCGCCTGCACAAGTTGACCCGCTCCGATTGCACGACGCGGAACAAGCGCAAGGCGAACGCCCTGTCCCGAACCTACGACGGTCTTGAAGAGCGCATCGGGCAACTGCAGGAGCAGGAGGAGCTGGAAGCGATCCGCCCCGACCTGGACGGCAACGAGATCATGCGGATCCTGGACGTAGGGCCCGGTCCTGTGATCGGCAAGGCCTACTCGTTCCTGCTGGAGCTGCGGCTGGAGAACGGCCCGCTGGAGCACGATGCCGCTGTCGCGGCCCTCAAGGAATGGTGGGTGGCACAGGGTGACGCCGACTGCGGCCGAACCGCTCTCGAAGCTTGCGGAACTCGTCATGTTTCACGTGAAACATGACGGACAAGCGGGTGCCGACCAGGAGTGGCACCGAGGGAGCGACGTTGTTTCACGTGAAACAACGTCGCTCATCCCTTGGTGCGGGCCTGTCGCGTGGCGATACTCGCGCGTCGCCGGTGAAGCATGAGAACCGAGACGGTGGCGTAGAGCACGGCGACGGTGAGCACCACGACGACAGACCGGCCGTCAGGGGGAAGCGCGAGGACGGACATTGCTGCGGCTGCGACGAAGGCGACGTTGAACAGCACGTCATAGATCGAGAAGACACGTCCGCGGTAGGCGTCGTCCACCGAAGTCTGCACCTCGGTATCCGTCGCGATCTTCGCCCCCTGGGTCACGAGACCGAGGATGAAGGCTGCGGCCAGCATCGGGGCAAGAGCGAACGGTAGTCCCAACGCCGGTTCCAGGAGGGCGGCTGCCCCGGCGCAGCCGGCCAGCCAGCCGTACCGCCCGTAGCGTCCGACGGCCCACGGGGACATCAGGGCCGCCACGAAGTAGCCGGCGGCGGATGCGCCCAGCGCGAGGCCGAGGAGGGTCAGACCGTCCGACTCGTCGTCGGACCAGGCGTAACGGCACAGCATCAGCACCATCACGGTCAGCGCTCCGTAGCAGAAGCGGAGGACCGTCATGGCGGCCAGCGCGTATGCGGCGTCTTTCCGTTCGGCCAGATGGCGCAAACCGGCGACGAGTCCTCGTGCGGTCGCGTTGAGCGCCTCCCGCAAGGGCACATGGTCCAGGTTCCTGTCCGGTCCGAGCAGCGTGCGGGGGAAGGCCAGGGAGACCACTGCCGAGAGGAGGTAGAGGGCCGCCCCCAGCAGGACCACGATGGCGTCGGATCCGTCCGTCAGGAGCCGGATGGCCAGCGCGAGGCCCCCGCCCGCGGTGGCGGCCAGGGTGCCGGCTGTCGGGGAGAGGGAGTTGGCAAGGACGAGCCGTTCGGTGTCGACGACGCGAGGCAGGGCTGCGGAAAGTCCAGCCAGTACGAAGCGGTTGACGGCGGTGACGCAGAGGGCGGAGGCATAGAACAGCCAGTCCGGAACGGGGCTCAGAAGCAGCAGAGCCGTGCAGCAGGCCAGCGTCGCACGCAACAGGTTGCCGTACAGGAAGACCTGGCGGCGGGGCCAGCGGTCGAGCAGAACTCCGGCGAACGGGCCGATCAGCGAGTACGGGAGCAGCAGCACGGCCATGGCGGAGGCGATGGCGGCCGGCGTTGCCTGGTTCTCCGGTGAGAAGACGACATAGGTGGCGAGCGCTACCTGGTAGACGCCGTCGGCCGACTGGGAGAGAAGCCGTACAGCGAGCAGGCGACGGAAGTTCCGAAGGCGCAGGAGTACGCCCAGATCACGCACGACAGGCATGTGTGCAAGGGTCACACAGGTGGGGGGTCCCCGGGCGCATTGCCCGGGGACCCCCCACATGAAGAAGCACCACTGAGTCAGTGAACGGCTGGGTCAGCGCTCGACGTCGCCGTTGATGAACTTCTCGACGTTCTCGCGGGCCTCGTCGTCGAAGTACTGGACCGGCGGGGACTTCATGAAGTACGAGGAGGCCGAGAGGATCGGGCCGCCGATACCGCGGTCCTTGGCGATCTTCGCGGCGCGCACGGCGTCGATGATGACCCCGGCGGAGTTGGGGGAGTCCCAGACCTCGAGCTTGTACTCCAGGTTCAGCGGAACGTCACCGAATGCGCGGCCCTCAAGGCGGACGTACGCCCACTTGCGGTCGTCCAGCCAGGCAACGTAGTCCGACGGGCCGATGTGGACGTTGTCCGCACCGAGCTCGCGGTCGCGGATCTGCGAGGTGACGGCCTGCGTCTTCGAGATCTTCTTGGACTCCAGGCGCTCACGCTCGAGCATGTTCTTGAAGTCCATGTTCCCGCCGACGTTCAGCTGCATCGTGCGGTCCAGGATGACACCCCGGTCCTCGAAGAGCTTCGCCATCACGCGGTGCGTGATGGTGGCGCCGACCTGGGACTTGATGTCGTCGCCGACGATCGGGACCCCGGCTTCGGTGAACTTGTCGGCCCACTCCTTGGTGCCGGCGATGAACACGGGAAGGGCGTTGACGAACGCGACCTTGGCGTCGATGGCGCACTGCGCGTAGAACTTCGCAGCCACCTCGGACCCGACGGGCAGGTAGCAGACCAGGACGTCGACCTGCTTGTCCTTGAGGGTCTGGACGATGTCGACGGGGGCGTCGACGGACTCCTCGATGGTCTCGCGGTAGTACTTGCCCAGGCCGTCGTGGGTGTGCCCGCGCTGAACGGTCACGCCGGTGTTCGGCACGTCGGCGAGCTTGATGGTGTTGTTCTCGCTGGCGCCGATGGCGTCCGCGAGGTCGAGGCCGACCTTCTTCGCGTCGACGTCGAAGGCGGCGACGAACTCGACGTCACTCACGTGGTAGTCGCCGAACTGGACGTGCATCAGACCGGGCACCTTGCCGGCCGGATCGGCGTCCTTGTAGTACTCGACGCCCTGCACCAGTGAGGCGGCGCAGTTGCCCACGCCGACGATGGCTACGCGAACCGAACCCATGCCGATTGCTCCCTGTGTGTTCTTGGTGTTCCCCGATGACGCCTTGCGGATCTGCGGGGATGTCACTTGGTGTCGTCGGACGGATCCGGCCGGGTGTCGTCCCGGTGCCGGGGCAGGCCGCCCGTCTCTCCTGATGTGTCCGTGTCGTACTGAGAGGAGCTCTCGGGTGAGGATCGTCGCCGATCCCGTCCCGACCGCTCGCTCTCGATGAGCTCGTTCAGCCACCGAACTTCGCGCTCCACGGACTCCATGCCGTGTCGCTGCAGCTCGAGCGTGTAGTCGTCGAGCCGTTCGCGCGTGCGGGCGAGGGAGGCGCGCATCTTCTCGAGGCGCTCCTCCAGCCTGCTGCGGCGTCCTTCGAGTACGCGCATCCGCACCTCGCGCTCGGTCTGCCCGAAGAAGGCGAAACGAGCCGCGAAGTGCTCGTCCTCCCAGGAGTCCGGACCGGTGTGCGAGAGCAGCTCCTCGAAGTGCTCCTTACCTTCTGCCGTCAACCGGTAGACGATCTTGGCGCGGCGTCCGGCCAGCGAGGAAGAGGCAGCGACCCCACGGCCCGTGGCCGGTGGTGCAACCGGAATGCTTCCCGGCTCCTCGATCAACCAGCCGTTGGCGACCAGCGTCTTGAGGCAGGGGTAGAGGGTTCCGTAGCTGAAGGCGCGGAAGATTCCCAGCGAGGTGTTGAGGCGCTTGCGCAGCTCGTACCCGTGCATGGGGGACTCGCGGAGCAAGCCGAGTACGGCGAATTCGAGGATGCCGGAGCGTCTGCTCACCTTCGCCTCCTCTTGAGCTCGATGCTGCCTCCGCGGGCCTTGAGACCCACCTTATGTCGTGCTGATGTATCGACTCGATACATCAGCACGATAGATCGACTCGCAATGTTCGACAAGGGGGTGTTTCGTGAGCGGCGTCACATCCCCGATTCATAGGGAGCGACTTGCGTAATTTGGGGTGAAGTTCGGTCCACAGAGGTTTTTGACCGTGCGTAGTCTGTGCGGCATGCAGACCACCGGGAACCGTGAGGCGCCACCGCGCGTCAGTTATCGCGGACTGCCGGATGCACTGTGGGTGAGCCTCCCGCAGGGCTCGGCCGTAATTCGGGGGGACCGGATCTCAACTGCCGCTTCCAGGCGCTCTCGCCTGCCCGAGGAGTAGTCGTTCGATGAGCGAGCACCGTCGCAAAGCGCCGCAACCTCAAGGTGGCGGGCGCGCAGCGGCCAGACGAGCCGCACAGCCTGCTGGACGCCGCACCGATGCGTCACGCAGAGCAACGTCAGATTCATCGTCAGTGATGCACGATGAGGAACCGTCGTACGGCGGCCGTGCCGAGGCCCGTCGTGCCGCCCAGCGCGGCGGCAGACGGCGGGGAGGTGGCGACAACAGTGGCCACGAGGGCCGGAGCCCCGAGGGCTCCGGCAAGAAGCGCTTCATCGACTACCCGCGGACCGGTAAGTACGGCTTCCGCCGGTGGGTTCCGTCGTGGAGGCTGGTCTCCGGTCTGTGCCTGGGATTCCTGGGGCTCATGATGGGGGCGGCCGGCATCGCGTACGCGTTGGTGGTGCCGCCCGAGGTCAACAAGCTGGCCAAGGCACAGAACAACGTCTACTACTGGGCCGACGATACGCAGATGGTCGCCACGGGTGGGTCCGTCAACCGCCAGGAGATCGAGTACGCCCAGATCCCCGAAGCGATGCGGAACGCCGTCATCTCGGCGGAGAACAAGTCGTTCGACACCGACAGGGGCATCGACCCCATGGGTATCGCCCGCGCCTTCTACAACATGGCCAAGGGCGGCGACACCCAGGGCGGTTCGACGATCACCCAGCAGTACGTCAAGAACTCCATGCTCTCTCAGGAGCAGACGCTGAGCCGCAAGGTCAAGGAACTCTTCATCACCCTCAAAGTCGGCGAGACGGTGAAGAAGAAGGACGTCATGGCGGGCTACCTCAACGTCTCCTACTACGGCCGGGGTGCCTCCGGACTCCAGGCGGCGGCACGTGCGTACTACGACAAGGACGCCACCGAACTGGACGAGAGCGAGTGCGCCTTCCTGGCGACCCTGCTCAAGGGCGCGAGCTACTACGACCCCGCGGGTGCCCCCGATGTGGATCAGGTGAAGGCCTCGGCCAAGGAGAACACCAGGCGGGCCAAGGCGCGCTGGAAGTGGATTCTCGACGAGGAGGTCAAGGACGGCCGGCTGAGCGCGGACAAGCGCGCGACGTTCGACGAGTTCCCCATGCCGATTCAGCCGAAGAAGGACGCCAAGCTGGGCGGTCAGACCGGATACCTGGTCGACCTCGCCACGAAGTACTTCCTCGCGCACAACGACCAGGGCGTCACCGAGAAGGAACTGGCCCGGGGCGGCTACGAGATCCACACGACCTTCAAGAAGAAGCAGGTCGACCAGCTCGAGAAGTCGATCAAGAAGGTGTACGCCGCCAAGATCGACCCCGACAAGCGTCCCGACAAGGACACGCACGTGGAGTTCGGCGGTGCGTCGGTGGACACCGCGACGGGTGCCATCGTCGCCACGTACGGCGGCCAGGACGCGACGGAGCACTACACCAACAACGCCGACGCGACCGGTGCGCAGGTCGGTTCGACGTTCAAGCCCTTCGTGCTGGCAGCTGCGATGCAGTACGGGAAACGGGATCCTGAGGGCGGCCCCGATCAGGGCGAGTCGGAGCGCAAACTCGTTTCGCCGAAGAGCATCTACAACGGTGACAACGAGCTGAGGATCAACCAGTACAACGGCAAGGTCTGGCTCAACGACGACGGCAACGAGTGGCTCCAGACCAACGACGGCGACAAGAGCTACGGAGACATCAACCTCCGGTACGCCATGCAGGAGTCCGCCAACTCCCCCTACGTCCAGCTCGGGATGGATGTCGGCACCGACAAGGTGAAGCAGGCAGCCGTCGACGCCGGGTTGCGCGACGACAGCTACATGGCGAACTCGAACGTCCCCTCGTTCTCCATCGGTACGTCCTCGCCGAGCGCCATCCGGATGGCCGGTTCCTACGCCACCTTCGCCACCAGTGGAAAGCAGCGGGAGCCCTTCTCGGTCACCGAGGTCAAGCACCAGGGCAGTGTCATCTATCAGCACGATACGGTGACCAAACCGGCGTTTCCGAGCATCATCGCGGACAACGTGACCGACGTGCTGAAGAACGTCGTCGAGAACGGAACGGGCACGCCCGCCCAGCTCCCCGGACGCGATGTGGCCGGCAAGACGGGCACCACGGACGGCAACAAGTCGGCCTGGTTCGTCGGCTACACCCCGCAGCTGTCGACGGCCGTCAGCATGTTCCGGATGGACGACGACGAGACGAACAAGGACCGCGAGTTCCTCGAGATGTACGGCACGGGCGGCGAGAAATCCATCCACGGTGCCTCGTTCCCCGCGCAGATCTGGCACGACTACATGGCGGAAGCGGTCAAGGGCACGAAGGTCGTGAGGTTCCCGAAGGCGGAGCCGTACGGTGAAGCGCTCTTCGGCGGCGGCGCGGTCAGCCCCAGCCCGACGCCGAGCCCGACACCGTCGCCGTCCGAGAGCAGCGAGGAGCCCCCGACGCCGACTCCCACTCCGTCGTCCCCGTCTCCCACGCCGAGTGAGACCTGTGCGCCGCTCGACTGGGAGTGCAAGAACAACGGGAACGGTGGGACCACCAACGGCAACTCCAACGGTGGGACCACGGACGGGGCCACCGACGGGGGGACGGACGCGGGAACCACGGACGGCGGGACGGATACCGGAACGACCGACGGAACGACCGACGGGACGACCACCGGCGAGGAGAACGGCCGCGGCGGGATCTTCGGCGGCGGCGGATAGCACTCGTTCGGGGGCGCGGTGATACCGGCGCGCCCCCCCGGGGACCCCGTCAGGGGGACCGCCGGAGCGCGTATGAGGGCCGTCGACACCTTCCGGGTGTCGACGGCCCTTCGTGTGTCCCGGACACGGGCCACGCCCGCACACAGCGCCGTACGGCAGGATGTGCGGCATGCCAAGCGCAGAGGACACGAGCGTGCACCAGCAGCCCTCCGTCGTACCGCCCACACGACAGGACGAGATCGCCGCGGCGGGCAGCGAGCTGATCGGCGGCCCGGCGGGCCGCTGGGCACGGTTCGGATCGGGACCGCTGACACCGGTGCGCGTCATCGTGCTCGTGACGATCGGGATGTTCGCGCTCGGCATGGTGCAGAAGATCCCCTGTTACGACTGGGCATGGTTCCGCGGCACCAGCTCGCAGTACACGCACGCGTGCTACTCCGACATCCCGCACCTCTACGTCGGGCGGGGCTTCGCCGACGGCCTGGTGCCGTACGTCGACCGCCTCACCGGTGACATGGCGTACCTCGAGTACCCCGTCCTGACCGGCCTCTTCATGCAGGTCGCGTCCTGGCTGACGCTGACCCCCTCCTCGGACCCCGTGCAGCAGCGCGAGCAGATGTACTGGATGGTCAACGCGGGCATGCTCATGATCTGCGCCGTGATCCTCGCGGTGTGTGTCGCCCGTACGCACCGGCGCCGCCCTTGGGACGGCCTCCTGGTCGCGCTCGCCCCCGCGCTCGCGCTCACCGCGACGATCAACTGGGATCTGCTGGCCGTCGCGCTGACCGCCGGTGCGATGCTCATGTGGTCCCGCGGCAGAAACCTCTTCTTCGGCGTCCTCATCGGCCTCGCGACCGCCGCCAAGCTCTACCCCGTGCTGCTCCTCGGGCCTCTGCTGGTGCTGTGCTGGCGGGCCGGGAGGTGGCGCGAGTACGGCTCGGCGTTCCTCGGTGCGGCGGCGGCCTGGCTGCTGGTGAACCTTCCGGTGATGGCGTACGCCCCGGAGGGGTGGAAGAAGTTCTACACGTTCAGCCAGGAACGGCAGATCGACTACGGCTCGTTCTGGCTGATCATCACCCAGCGCACCGGCCGGCCCATCGACGTCGGCACGGTGAACACGGCCTCGGTACTGCTGATGATCGTGCTGTGCGCGGGGATCGCAGGGCTCGGGCTGACCGCCCGGCGCCGGCCGCGCTTCGCCCAGCTGGCCTTTCTCGTGGTGGCGGCCTTCATCCTGACGAACAAGGTCTACTCACCGCAGTACGTTCTCTGGCTGATCCCCCTGGCCGCGCTGGCCAGGCCCCGCTGGCGGGACTTCCTGATCTGGCAGGCCTGCGAGGTCATGTACTTCCTGGGGATCTGGTTCTACCTCGCGTACACGACGAGCGGCGACAAGCACCAAGGGCTTCCGCAGGAGGGCTATCAGGTCGCGATCGCCCTGCATCTGCTGGGGACGCTCTACCTGTGCGCCTTGATCGTCAGGGACATCCTGAGGCCGGATCGGGATCCCGTACGGCGCGACGGGTCCGACGATCCGTCGGGCGGGGTGCTCGACGGGGCGCCGGACCGTTCGGCGCCGCTCCTGCGGGTGCGTTCTCAGCCGGCCCGGCACGAGGCACCCGCGGTCGAAGGACCGCGGGTGGAGTGGGGCACCCCAGGCAGGGCGGTATCCGACTGAGGAGGGGCCGGGGCTACCGGTCCACGAGGCGGTCGAACTGCGTGGTGGTGTGGCGCAGATGTGCCACCAGTTCGTCGCCGACCTTCGGTTCCTGCGCGTCGGAAGGGACGAACAGGATCGATACCTGCATGTGCGGCGGTTCGGCGAACCAGCGCTGTTTTCCCGACCAGACGAACGGCGACAGGTTGCGGTTGACCGTGGCCAGCCCGGCGCGGGCGACACCCTTGGCGCGCGGCATCACACCGTGCAGCGCCTTGGGCGCCTCAAGGCCGACTCCGTGGGAGGTCCCTCCCGCGACGACCACCAGCCACCCGTCGGACGCGACTTTCTGCTGGCGGTAGCCGAAACGGTCGCCCTTCACGACGCGCGTGACGTCGAGTACCGCACCGCGGTACTCCGTCGCCTCGTGGTCGCCGAGCCAGAGCCGCGTGCCGATGCGCGCGCGGAAGAGGGTCTGCGGGAACTGCTGCCGTAGCCGCGCCAGTTCCTCGGCCCGCAGATGGCTGACGAACATCGTGTGCAGCGGCAGTCGGGCGGCGCGCAGACGGTCCATCCAGCCGATGACCTCCTCGACCGCGTCGGAACCGTCCGTACGGTCGAGCGGCAGGTGCAGTGCGAAACCTTCGAGGCGCACGTCCTCGATGGCCGCGTGCAGCTGCCCGAGCTCCTCCTCCTTCACCCCGTGGCGCTTCATCGAGCTCATGCACTCGATGACCACGCGCGCGCCCACCAGGGCGTGCACACCGTCCACGGAGGACACGGAACGGATAACACGGTCGGGCAGTGGTACCGGCTCCTCACCCCGGCGGAAGGGCGTGAGCACCAGCAGGTCGCCGCTGAACCAGTCCTTGATGCGGGCGGCCTCGTAGGTGGTCCCGACGGCCAGTGTGTCGGAGCCGAAGCGGATCGCCTCGTCGGCCAGCCGCTCGTGGCCGAAGCCGTATCCGTTGCCCTTGCACACGGGGACGAGACCGGGGAACTGGTCCAGGACGGACTTCTGGTGCGCCCGCCAGCGCGCGGTGTCGACGTAGAGGGAGAGCGCCATGGCCGGCCCGGAACCTTTCTGGTGGCTGCGGTGTAAGTGAGAGAGAAGAGGAACTGGTAGACGGGGGCAGGGATGCGGTCAGCGGCGGGACATGTACATATCGAGTGCCTTGTGCAGCAGCTTGTTGAGGGGGAAGTCCCATTCCCCGACGTACTCGACGGCCTCGCCGCCGGTGCCGACCTTGAACTGGATCAGCCCGAAGAGGTGGTCGGTCTCGTCCAGCGAGTCGCTGATGCCTCGCAGGTCGTAAACGGTCGCACCCATCGCATACGAGTCGCGGAGCATCCGCCACTGCATGGCGTTGGAGGGCCGGACCTCGCGTCCGATGTTGTCCGAGGCGCCGTAGGAGTACCAGACGTGCCCGCCTACGACGAGCATCGTCGCCGCGGACAGGTTCACACCGTTGTGCCGGGCGAAGTACAGCCGCATGCGGTTGGGGTCCTCGGAGTTGAGCACCGACCACATGCGCTGGAAGTACGAGAGCGGACGCGGCCGGAAATGGTCGCGCACGGCGGTGATCTCGTAGAGCCGCTGCCATTCGGCGAGGTCCTCGTAGCCGCCCTGGACCACCTCGACACCGGCCTTGTCGGCCTTCTTGATGTTGCGCCGCCAGAGCTGGTTGAAGCCCTTGAGCACGTCCTCGAGGGAGCGGTTGGCCAGCGGCACCTGGAAGACGTAGCGGGGCTGGACGTCTCCGAAGCCGGCGCCGCCGTCCTCGCCCTGCTGCCAGCCCATCTTCCGCAGCCGGTCCGAGACCTCGAAGGCGCGCGGTTCGATCTGGCTGGCCTCGACGTCACGCAGCCGCTTCACATCGGGATCCTGGATCCCCGACTTGATGGCGGCCGAGTCCCAGCGCCGGATGACCACCGGGGGGCCCATCTTCACCGAGAAGGCACCCTGCTGCTTCAGGTGGGCGAGCATCGGCTGGAGCCAGTCGTCCAGATTCGGCGCGTACCAGTTGATGACCGGCCCCTCGGGGAGGTAGGCCAGATACCGCTTGATCTTGGGCAGCTGGCGGTACAGCACCAGACCGGCGCCGACCATCTCGCCGCTCTTGTCGAACCATCCCAGGTTCTCCGAGCGCCATTCGGTTTTCACATCAGCCCACGCCGGGACCTGGCAGTGACTGGCCGACGGCAGATTCTGGATGTACGCCAGATGCTGCTCTCGGCTGATGGTCCTCAGGGTCAGGCTCATGCGGGGCGCTCCTCGGCAGGTGTGTCCCCATCGGTCAGGGGCTCCGGCTCTCGCGCCGAAGCCTACTGTGACCGAGAGGCGCCCGGTCTGGCCCGTCTGGACCGGACCGGTCGCCACCTGAGTGGGACCGCCTGGCTGGGCGCCGCTGGATCCGGCCTGCCGGGCCGGACACGGATCTGCCGGTCAGGTGACGACGCCGCCGAACAGGCCGCCGTTTGCCATGCCGAGGAAAAAGCCGACGGCGGACGCGCCCAGTCCCATGATCAGACCGAACCGCTGCCAGGTGGTCCTGGAGATGTACTGCCCGTAGGCCCCGGTCAGAATGCCGATCAGCCCGGCCCACGAGCTGATCAGGTGCAGGCTGTGGAACATCGCCGTCACGAACGCGAGGACGCCGAGGACCCCGGTCACCGCCATCAGGGCTTCCTGGAATGGATGCGGCCGGCCGTCCGTAGCGAAGAGGGATCCGGTGGCCGGGCGGGTGTCGGGTGTCCGGCGGTGAGCGGGCCGGCTGCCGGCAGGTCGGACTGTCTGTGCCATGGAGCACCTCCTGGCGGGGAAGGGCGGCGCAATGTAGCGCCTCTCACACCGCATCTGTCTTGATTGTGCGCCCTGAACACCGGATTTCAACCGGAAGCCGGTCTGCGGGTACTCTGTACGGTCTGCACCGGTGTCTGCCTCGAGCCAGCACTTGCGGCCCCCCTCCTCGACTCTCGAAGACGGGCGTTGTCAGTGGCGGCTGTTTTACTCGGAGACACTGTTGCTTACGCATCACGACCCTCCTGCCACGGAACGACCGTGGCCGCTGAGTCCAAAGGAGGTGGGTTCCACATGCGTCACTACGAGGTGATGGTCATCCTCGACCCCGATCTCGAGGAGCGAGCAGTCTCCCCGCTGATCGAGAACTTCCTCTCCGTCGTCCGTGAGGGCAACGGAAAGGTTGAGAAGGTCGACACCTGGGGCCGTCGTCGTCTCTCTTACGAGATCAAGAAGAAGCCTGAGGGCATCTACTCGGTCATCGACCTGCAGGCCGAGCCTGCGGTCGTCAAGGAGCTCGACCGACAGATGAACCTGAACGAGTCGGTCCTCCGGACCAAGGTCCTCCGTCCCGAGATCCACTGAGCATCTAGCTCAGCGGTAATCGGGTTCGAGTAGCAAGCAGCCAGAAGCAATCCCCGCCGAGAGGTTCACCCATGGCAGGCGAGACCGTCATCACGGTCGTCGGCAATCTCGTCGACGACCCCGAGCTGCGCTTCACCCCGTCCGGTGCGGCGGTCGCGAAGTTCCGTGTCGCGTCCACTCCCCGCATCTTCGACCGGCAGACCAATGAGTGGAAGGACGGCGAAGGCCTGTTCCTCACCTGCTCGGTCTGGCGTCAGGCGGCGGAGAACGTCGCGGAGTCGCTCCAGCGAGGCATGCGCGTCGTCGTGCAGGGCCGGCTGAAGCAGCGGTCCTACGAGGACCGTGAGGGCGTCAAGCGCACGGTCTACGAGCTGGACGTCGAGGAAGTCGGCCCCAGCCTGAAGAACGCCACGGCCAAGGTCACCAAGACCACAGGTCGGGGTGGCCAGGGCGGCGGCCAGGGTGGATACGGCGGTGGCCAGCAGGGCGGCGGCAACTGGGGCGGCGGTCCCGGTGGCGGTGGCCAGCAGGGCGGCGGCGGTGCTCCCGCCGACGACCCGTGGGCCACCAACGCTCCGGCCGGTGGCCAGCAGGGCGGGGGCCAGCAGGGCGGCGGGGGTGGCTGGGGCGGAAACTCCGGCGGCTCCGGCGGCTCCGGCAACTCTGGCGGCGGCTACTCGGACGAGCCTCCCTTCTAGGGCGGCTCGTACCCCACTTCTTGATCACACAGGAGAAACACCATGGCGAAGCCGCCTGTGCGCAAGCCTAAGAAGAAGGTCTGCGCATTCTGCAAGGACAAGACCCAGTACGTGGACTACAAGGACACGAACATGCTGCGGAAGTTCATTTCCGACCGTGGCAAGATCCGTGCCCGCCGCGTCACCGGCAACTGCACGCAGCACCAGCGTGACGTCGCCACGGCAGTCAAGAACAGCCGTGAGATGGCGCTGCTGCCCTACACGTCCACCGCGCGATAAGGGAAGGGTGACCGAATCATGAAGATCATCCTCACCCACGAGGTCACTGGCCTCGGTGCCGCCGGCGACGTCGTGGACGTCAAGGACGGGTACGCCCGTAACTACCTGGTTCCGCGTGGCTTCGCCATTCGCTGGACCAAGGGTGGCGAGAAGGACGTGGCGCAGATCCGCCGCGCCCGCAAGATCCACGAGATCGCGACGATCGAGCAGGCCAACGAGATCAAGACCAAGCTCGAGGCCGTGAAGGTCCGTCTGGCTGTTCGCTCCGGCGACGCCGGTCGTCTCTTCGGTTCCGTCACCCCGGCTGACATCGCCTCGGCGATCAAGTCTGCCGGTGGTCCGGACGTCGACAAGCGTCGCGTCGAGCTCGGTTCGCCGATCAAGACGCTGGGCGGACACCAGGTGTCTGTCCGTCTGCACCCCGAGGTTGCCGCGAAGCTCGGTATCGAGGTCGTTGCTGCCTAAGGGCACAGCTCAGCAGAGCTAGGTGAAGGGTCGCACCTCCGGGTGCGGCCCTTCGTCGTTTCACGTGAAACGCTTCCCTGCTTCCCTGCCTGCCGGTCTGTCCGTCGACGACCCGGTGATGCCAGGTCGGGCGGAGCCTCAGCGCACGGCTCCGGTCACGATCCAGCGGCCCGACCTCATGCGTATCCAGAGCGTCACCAGGCGGACGGTCATCATCAGCGTCATCGCCCCCCAGAGAGCGGTGAGGCCCCCTCCGAAAGTGGGGACGAGGACGGCAGCCGGGGCGAAGACGGCCAGCGTCACCACCATGGCCCAGGCCAGGTAGCGCCCGTCGCCTGCCCCCATCAGCACCCCGTCGAGAACGAAGACCACACCGGAGATCGGCTGGGAGAGTGCGACGACGAGGAGCGCGGGCAGCAGAGTGTCCTGCACGGATGAGTCGCCCGTGAACAGCGGGACGAACAGCGGCCTGGCAAGCACGATCACTGCTCCGAGCACCACCCCGGAGACGATCCCCCACTGAACCATTCGGCGACATGCCTCGCGGGCGCCCTTGGCGTCGTCCGCGCCCAGATAGCGGCCGATGATGGCCTGACCCGCGATGGCGATCGCGTCGAGCGCGAATGCCGTAAGGCTCCAGAGGGACAGGATGATCTGGTGGGCGGCGAGATCCGTGTCGCCGAGCCGGGCGGCGACGGCGGTGGCGATCATGAGGACTGCTCTCAGCGAGAGCGTGCGAACCAGCAAGGGCGCGCCTGCCTGGGCGCTGGCCCGGATGCCCGCGGTGTCGGGACGCAGCGATGCTCCATGTCGACGCGCCCCGCGGACCACGACGATCAGATACGCGAGCGCCATCCCCCACTGCGCGATGACGGTGCCCCATGCAGATCCGGCGACCCCCAGCCCGGCTCCGTAGACGAGCCCGGCATTGAGGGCTCCGTTGGCCGCGAATCCACCGATGGCGACGTAGAGCGGTGTCCGGGTGTCCTGAAGGCCGCGTAGCACTCCCGTCGCCGCGAGCACCACGAGCATCGCGGGAATGCCGAAGCTGGAGATCCGCAGGTAGGTCGTGGCGTACGGGGTCGCGGTGTCGGATGTCCCGAGAAGTTCGACCAGCAGGGGTGTCAGAGGGAGCGTCACAGCGACGACGGCGGCACCGATCAGCAGGGCGAGCCATATGCCGTCCATGCCCTGGCGGATGGCGGACGACAGATCACCTGCGCCGACCTGGCGGGCCACCGCGGCGGTGGTGGCGTAGGCCAGGAAGACGAAGACGCTCACCGCGGTTGTCAGCAGGGCCGCGGCGACCGCCAGGCCGGCCAGTTGCGGAGTGCCGAGGTGGCCGACGATGGCACTGTCGACCATGACGAAAAGAGGCTCGGCAACGAGCGCGCCGAACGCCGGAACGGCGAGTGCGATGATCTCGCGGTCGTGCCGGCGGCGGGAGGACGGCTGAGCCGTGGGCGCCTGGGTCATGGAGGCCAATCTAATCTTCCACAGGTAACGGATGCAATGTGCTTCTGGTCCTTACTTTGTTCGCGTTGTGGAGTCCGGTGCGGGGCTGTTCCCCTTGATCTTGAGATGAGGGCAAAAGTTTTTCTCTCCCACAGCCCGTGGATCGAGAAATGCCAGCTCAGAGGGGTCTTTTGTGTCTGGGTATGAGTTTGTCCACAGTGCTGTCCCCCGGTCCGTGCACAGGATCCGGCGGGTTCTCCACAGCATCTGGTCCGTCATCCACAAGCCCTGTGGATAACCAGATTGGCTGACGGTGCGGACCGGCCTACCGTGGTGCGGCGCCCGCACTCCGTTCCGGCTTGGAAGTCTCCAGAACTTGACGCGCCGGAACCGGAGTCGGGCGTCTTGTTTGTCGGTGCCGTGCCGTAAGAAAGAGTGGCACGGCTAGGTCCGCTAAGCGGACGGGAGGAGGTGGCCCGGTGAGCATTCCCGAGCCTTTGGACGATCCCTGGGCCGATGTCGGTCCCGGTGACCGTCTGCCCGTTTCCCGTCAGCGACGCGGAGAGGGCAAGGGCCGCGACGAACAGCACGAACGGGGCCGGGAGAGCGGCTGGGACGGTGGGGCGGCCGGCTTCGAGCGGGTGCCTCCGCAGGATCTCGACGCCGAGCAGTCAGTCCTCGGCGGCATGTTGCTCTCGAAGGACGCCATCGCGGACGTCGTGGAGATCATCAAGGGCCATGACTTCTACCGCCCCGCGCACGAGACCGTCTACACGGCGATTCTCGACCTCTACGCCAAGGGCGAGCCGGCCGACCCGATCACGGTGGCGGCCGAGCTGGTCAAGCGCGGCGAGATCACCAAGGTCGGCGGGGCTCCGTATCTGCACACGCTGGTGCAGTCCGTGCCGACGGCGGCCAACGCCTCGTACTACGCGGAGATCGTTCATGAGCGGGCCGTGCTCAGGCGTCTTGTCGAGGCGGGCACGAAGATCACGCAGATGGGATACGCCGCCGACGGCGACGTCGACGAGATCGTCAACTCGGCGCAGGCCGAGATCTACGCCGTCACGGAGCAGCGCACCAGCGAGGACTACCTGCCGCTCGGCGACATCATGGAAGGTGCCCTCGACGAGATCGAGGCCATCGGTTCCCGCAGCGGCGAGATGACCGGTGTACCGACCGGATTCACGGACCTCGACGCCCTCACCAACGGCCTGCACCCGGGTCAGATGATTGTCATCGCGGCCCGTCCGGCCATGGGTAAGTCCACTCTCGCGCTGGACTTCGCCCGTGCCTGTTCGATCAAGGGCAATCTGCCGAGTGTGATCTTCTCGCTCGAAATGGGGCGCAACGAGATCGCGATGCGCCTGCTGTCCGCCGAGGCCCGGGTGGCACTCCACCACATGCGCTCCGGCACCATGACCGACGAGGACTGGACACGACTCGCCCGTCGCATGCCGGATGTCTCCGCTGCTCCGCTCTACATCGACGACTCCCCGAACCTCTCGATGATGGAGATCCGTGCGAAGTGCCGTCGCCTCAAGCAGCGCAACGACCTGAAGCTCGTGGTGATCGACTATCTGCAGCTGATGCAGTCCGGAGGGGCCAAACGGGCGGAGAGCCGTCAGCAGGAGGTTTCGGACATGTCCCGAAACCTCAAGCTCCTCGCCAAGGAGCTGGAGCTTCCCGTCATCGCCCTGTCCCAGCTGAACCGCGGACCTGAACAGCGCACGGACAAGAAGCCGATGGTCTCCGACCTGCGTGAGTCCGGCTCCATCGAGCAGGACGCCGACATGGTGATCCTGCTGCACCGCGAGGACGCGTACGAGAAGGAGTCCCCGCGCGCCGGCGAGGCGGACCTGATCGTGGCCAAGCACCGAAACGGTCCGACGGCGACGATTACCGTGGCGTTCCAGGGCCACTACTCACGCTTCGTGGACATGGCGCAGACCTGACCCACGCGTGTGTAGGGTCTCAAATCTCGTGTCGGAATCTCACGGTCGGTGTCGACCGAAGTCGGATCCAATACCGAGCTGAGATTCGCAGGTCGCTGCCGTCAAGCGTCTTTTCGGCCCAGACTGGCGGCCTTGATCGCGCGTTGGGTGAAGACCTCCTCTCTGCGGTCTTCCATCTGCCGCAACGCGTCCTTGCGGTCCCGCTTGGAGAGTCGATCAAGATACGTGTGGCCCGTGAGGTGATCGGTCTCGTGCTGCAGACATCGGGCGAAGTACCCCAGCCCCTCGACGACGAGAGGGTTGCCGTCCTTGTCAACCCCACGGGCGACAGCACGATCGGTGCGGGGAACCGTCAAGGTGGCACCGGGCACGGACAGGCAGCCCTCGGATTCGTCAACCAGCCGCCGACTCCCGGGATCGAGCAGGTCCAGGACGGGGTTGATGATGTGACCGACATGTCGGATTCCATAGTCGTCCGGGCAGTCATACACGAACAGCCGCAGGTCAACGCCAACCTGGTTGGCAGCAAGGCCGGCGCCGTCGGCCACATACATGGTCAGGAACATGTCGTCGATTAACGCCGACAACTCCGGAGTCCCAAACTCGGTCACCTCCCGGCACGGACGGCTCAACACCTCTTCACCGACCACCGTGACTCTGCGAACCGAGCCCCGTCCCGCCTCCGGTGGCAGAGCCGGATAGGTGTCCACCGGGTGGCCTTGCACGCGGACTCGTCGATCGGCGGAACGGGATCGCTCGTCACCAACAGACATGACTGTCTCCTTTTGCTCATGCCACAGATGCCACGGAGATCACCGCAGCTGATGCCCTCAGCAGAGCTACTGCTTGCCAATAGCTTTGCAAAGTAGCAGACTTTGCAAAGTGACTGAAGATGATGTCAACACCCCAGACGACCAGGCAGCCGGCACCGGCGAAGAATTGCGTGAGCACGACGTCCGCACAGCCCTGCTGAACCTGCTCGCCCAAGTCGGCACCGTCACAGCCACCGAAGCCGCCTCCCGGCTGGACTACAGCTCAGGCCTCTGCTCGTTCCACCTACGCCAGCTCGCACGCCACGGATATATCGAAGAAGCCCCTCACCAAGGCGGCCGCGCACGTCCATGGCGGCTGAGGACCCCCGCTGCCGACGGTCCCATGGCGGAGGAGCAGTTCGGCGACTTGACCCGTGGGCTGGAGGACGAGAGCTGGCAGCGATGGCTGACTCAGCGGGATGAAGCGCCGTCCGAATGGCGCCACGACGAAGCCTTCAGCGCCGTCGCCTACCTGACACCCGAAGAGATGAGCCGAGTCGCGAACGTGATCCGACGGGCGCTCGCGCCCTACCAGGACCGCGAACAACGTCCCCTGGCCCGACCCGACGGCGCTCGACCGGTGGCCCTCATCACCCGACTGTTCCCCCTGCTTCCTCACACAGCAGACGACGCGGACCAGGACTGAGGAGCCGTTCGGCCTTCTGCACCCGCTTGAGGAAATGACACGAAACTGAGACCGCAGGCAGGCGACATGACGTGAGACAGCCTGAAAACGTCCAGGTCGTCGCGCTGCCGCATGACACAGCAGCTGAGAACCTACAACGCGGCTGGGGGTTTCCAGCGCCCATGGGGCCGGTCTGCGCCGGTGACGGCCCACCGGCTCCACACGCCAGGCACCGCTCGGGAAGCGGTGGGATGTGCGAGATCGAGTCACGCGGGCTGCCGGCGGCTCAGCTCCGAGTGCCCGGTGGGCAACCGAGTACCAGCCGCAGAAGATCCCTCGGCGGCAGCCCGAAGGACGCAGGTGAACGCCTGCTCGCACGGACGGTCCAGACGAATCTGGAACCCCATGATCTCTCGCGAAATCCGCCTCCGGCGCAGTTCGGCCGGCTGCCAACATGCTGGGATGGCCACGACATAGTGTTCTTCCTCGCCTCCGACGACGAGAGTGCCGCTGCGACGCGCGGCCGGGGCCTGGTCGAGTCTTGACCGGAGTGGGTCGTTGCCCCCTTGAACGATGGCGTAGAGGGGTTCGTTCTTCCGCCGCGGTTGACCCTGGCGTCGGCCGACGCCGGCTTCACCGAACTGGAGGAGCCGGCAGATCGCTGGACCGCGAGGCTCAGGGCTGCCGACGGGGACGAGATGACCGACGATGATCTACTGGCGGTCCTGCAGGGGGTGTCCCGGCTTGCGACGTGCGCGGTGAGCACGGGTGGTGGCTTCTACAGCTGGAGCTTCTGACTGTCCGGTGAGCCCGCGGCGGGCACCGGGCGGTTGGCTGTGCTGGGCTCCGGTCTGCATCTGCCCGCTCGCGCGGGCATTTCCCGTCCAGGTGGGACCAATGCGCCGGCGGGGCCGAGCGATGCGCAATGGGTTCGTCAGGCCGACAACGCACGGGTCATCCTTGGGCATGACCTCTTCCGAAGCCCTGCTTCCCAGCACCCGGCGTGCTTTGCTGCACCGCGTCGCCACCGCGCAGTCCCAAGGCCGTTCCCCTTCCCTCGTAGCCGCGGTGCAGCGGGACGGCGGGATCGCCTGGAGCGGTGCACGCGGTTGCGTGGACGGCCATGAGCCCGATGGCGATACGCAGTACAGGGTCGGCTCCATCACCAAGACGTTCACCGCCGTGCTGGTACTGCGCCTTCGTGACGAGGGGCTCCTGGATCTGAGTGATCCTCTGGGAAAGCACCTTCCAGGCACGGACGTGGGGGGCGTGACCATTTTTCAGCTGCTGGGCCACAGCGGGGGACTGAAGGCCGAGACGCCCGCGCCCTGGTGGGAGAGGACGCCGGGTGCCACCCGCGTGGGGCTGGCGGACGTACTCGGCGAGCGGCCGGTGATCCACCCGGCCGGCCACGGGCACCACTACTCGAACCCTGGTTACACGCTGCTCGGCTCGCTCGTGGAGAGGCTGCGTGGTGACTCCTGGGCCGAGGTGCTGCGTCGCGAGATTCTGGAGCCCCTGGGGATGGACCGTACGACTCCCGAGGCGGATGCCCCGCATGCGGGCGGCTGGGCGGTACACCCGTGGGCCGACGTCATGCTGCCCGAGCCGGCTGAGGACCTCGGGGTGATGGCGCCGGCCGGTCAGCTCTGGTCGACCACCACCGATCTTCTCCGCTTCGCGGCCTTCCTGGCACACGGGGACGAACGGGTCCTGCGTGCGTCCTCGGTGGCGGAGATGCGTGCTCCCGCTGCCCCGCCCGAGGCGGGTGACTGGGCCGGCACGTACGGCCTCGGTCTTCAGGCCGTACGGCGTGGGAATCGCACGTTGCTCGGTCACTCGGGGTCGTTGCCGGGCTTCCTGGCCACACTGTTGTTCAGCATCGAAGACGATGTGGCGGCCGTGGTGCTCACGAATGCCACCTCCGGTCCGCTGACGGCTACGGTCGCCGCCGACCTCTTGCACATCGTTGCCGAGGCGGAGCCCAGGATCCCGGAGGCATGGCGCCCGCTGCCCGAGGTCGACGAAGAACTGCTGGCCCTGACCGGGCCCTGGTACTGGGGTACGCAGGTCCACGGCCTGAGGCTGCTCGCGGACAGGGAGCTCGAGTTCCAGCCGCTGCGGGGAGTGGGTCGCGCGGCCCGGTTCCGAGCATGCCCCGACGGGACCTGGACGGGTCTGAACGGTTACTACGCGGGGGAGACGCTCCGCGTCGTACGCGCCGACGACGGCTCGGTGGACCACCTCGACCTCGGATCGTTCGTCTTCACGCGGGAGCCCTACGACCGTGGTGCCGGCATTCCCGGTGGCGTGGACGAGGGCGGCTGGCGAGGGCTGACCACCTGAGGTGCTCGGGCGGCGTTTCACGTGAAACGCGACAGGCCGTCCCAGCTACGGCCGTGCTCATCGGGGTGAATCGATCAGCCCGCCAGCTCGCGTTCCAGGGGCGTGCGGAAGCGCGGAGTCACCCGGACGTCGCCCGTCCACGCCGACAGCCGGGCAGCCTCTGCCTCGATGAGCAGCGAAGCCTCACGACCGACGTCGGACAGCAGACGCCAAACCGGCTCGCCATCCGGGCGCTGGGCCCAGCCACCCACGATCCCGCCGTTCCACCACACCGTGGGGCCGATGTTGCCGGCACGGTCGAAGAGCGCGGCACGATGATCGGCTGGCAGTTGGAAACCGCGATCGGCCCAGCCCATCGCGCTCGGGTCCAGGGCGGGGAGCAGGGCCGCCCAGGGCTCCGGAGAAGGTTCCGTGGTGTGATCGCCCGGGGCGGCCCAGCCGACGGCTCCGCTGTCGAGCAGGACCTCCTCGGCGCCGGCCGCGGCCAGGGCCGTACGCGTTTCACGGATACCCCAGCCGGTCCACCACTTCAGATCGCCTTCGGTCGCCGGGCCGTAGGACCGGAGCCATCGTCCGGCCACCTCTGCCCTGGCCTCGCCGGGATCCGACGCGGGCCACGGTTCGGCCGTCGTCCAGCGGAACTGGCTGGAGGTCCATGAACCGCGGGGCCGGTCCCGGCGTATGCGGCCATCAGCGGCCAGCACCCGGATCACCCGGGAAGCCACTCCCTGCACTGTCTCCTGCTTCGTCCCGGGAAACACGGTGATCTTCGTGCGCAGGGCGGGTACGGCGGCCGAGAGCTCGCTGCCCGTGGCACGGCCCCGAGCGGCGAGAGCAGCGAGCGTCTGCCGCTCGGTATCGGCGAGCCATCGCTCGTCCAGCCCGTTGCCGTCCTCACGCAGATGTCGGAGGAGCTTCTGACGTTCCTTGGCCGCTACGGGCCGTGCGCTCGACGCGTCGACGGCAGGCGCGACGTCCGCGGACACCGTGAACAACGTGTTTCGCATGGACAGCAGCCGTACCAGTGAGACGTCCTCGTACAGCGCGTCCTCGACTGCTCCGACTCCGGGCTCGGACAGTCGGGCGCAGATGGAGAGATAGACCGTGGCGGGGTCGGTCGCATGCAGGGCGACGACGGCGTCGGCCACCGCGACCGCAGAGGCGGCCCGTACGGACGGAGCCAGGAGGTGCCGCCGTCCGAGCCTGATCCTGCGCTGCTCGTCGCTGACGCGGTACACGTAATGCCTCCCGGAGTGGCGAGTTGGCCGGAACCCGCGTGGTTCACAGAGCGAGTTTGAACCCCACGTGGCTCGAGGTGAAGCCGAGCCGTTCATAGAAACGGTGGGCGTCGGTACGGGTGGCGTCCGACGTCAGCTGCGCCAACTGGCAGTCCTGACGCCTGGACTCGTCGACCGCCCACTGGATCAGCTGGGTGCCGAGGCCGCTACCGCGCTCGTCGGCGTGGACGCGGACACCCTCGATGACGGAACGGGTCGCACCACGTCGGGAGAGTCCGGGAACGATCGTGAGCTGGAGGGTCCCCACGACACGGCCCTCGCGCACGGCTACGACCAGATGCTGGTTGGGGTCGTCGGCAAGTCGCCGGAACGCGGCCTGATAGGGGCCGAGGTCGTCCGGGGACTCGCGCTCGGCACCCAGAGGATCATCGGCGAGCATGGCCACGAGTGCGGGGATGTCGGCGAGTGTTGCGGGACGTATGTCGAGATCGCTCATGATCGGCAGACTACGCAGAACCGCTGTCTCAGGCAGGGACCTTGAGCGCCTCGACCGTGCGGACCAGTGGGGTGAGCTCCGGGTTCTCCGCAGCTTCGTCGAGAGCGGCCCGGAGTGCGGTGTCGTTCGTCGGCCTTGCCTCGTTCAGTAGCGCGAGGCCTGCCTCGGTGACGTCCGTGTAGATGCCTCGTCGGTCCGTGTCGCACAGATACCGGGTCAGCAGTCCACGGTCCTCGAGCCGGGTGACCAGCCTGGTGGTGGCGCTCTGGCTGAGGACCACGGCATCCGCCACCTGCTTCATCTGCAGGTGGCCGCCCGTGCCGCTGTGCTGGCGGCTCAGGACGTCGAGCAGGGAGAACTCGCGCGCGCTCAGGCTGTGCCGGGACTGCAGGGCCCGCTCGATACGGGCTTCGATCTTGCCGTGGAGCAAGGAGAGGGCGCACCAGCTCTGCGCGAGGGCCGTCAGTGCGGGATCTGCCGCTGTCATGGGTCTCTCCTCCGTGCGGGAGCTGCTGCTTGCCTCCAGGATAGGGCACGACTGCAATAGTCGGCGCTTGCAAATAGGCGGCGTCTGCAATTATTGTGGACGCTTGTAAGGCGCACACGCAATCGTCAGGAAGTGACACTCATGCCGCTCGCGCTCCTCGCCCTCGCCATAGGGGCATTCGGTATCGGCACCACCGAGTTCGTGATCATGGGATTGCTCCCCGATGTCGCGGCGGACTTCCAGGTCACGATCCCCGCCGCTGGGTTCCTGGTCACGGGATATGCCCTGGGTGTGGTTTTCGGTGCCCCGCTGATGACCGTCCTGGGCACCCGGGTGACCAGAAAACGCATGCTGATGTTCTTGATGGGGCTGTTCATCGTGGGGAACGTGATCTCTGCCCTCGCCCCCGTCTTCGGTGTGATGCTTGCCGGACGGGTGATCGCCTCACTCGCCCATGGAGCCTTCTTCGGCATCGGATCGGTCGTGGCTGCGGATCTGGTCGCTCCGGAGAAGAAGGCGGGTGCCATCGCCATGATGTTCACGGGGCTCACCGTTGCCAACGTCGTGGGGGTCCCACTGGGGACCTCGATCGGCCAGAACTTCGGCTGGCGCGTCACATTCCTCCTCGTCGCCGGGCTCGGTGTCCTGGGGCTTCTCGGTGTGGCCAAGCTCGTTCCGGAGCAGCCGAAACCTGAAGGCGTCAGGATCCGCCACGAACTGGCGGCGTTCCGCAACGTTCAGGTGCTGCTCGCCATGGCTATGACGGTTCTGGGGTTCGGTGGAGTCTTTGCGGCGATCACCTACATCACCCCGATGATGACCGAGACCGCCGGTTTCGCGACGTCATCGGTCACCTGGCTGCTCGTTCTCTTCGGGCTCGGCATGGTCGGCGGGAACCTGCTCGGCGGCAAGTTCGCCGATCGCCGTCTGATGCCGATGCTGTATGTCTCACTCGGCGCGCTCGCCGCGGTCCTGGCCCTCTTCACGCTGACCGCGCACCACAAGATCGCTGCCGCGGTGACCATCGTGCTCATCGGGGCCCTCGGCTTCGCCACCGTCCCGCCGCTTCAGAAGAGAGTCCTCGACCAGGCTGCCGGTGCGCCCACCCTGGCCTCGGCGGTCAACATCGGGGCCTTCAATCTCGGGAATGCGCTCTCGGCGTGGCTCGGCGGCATGGTCATCGCGGCCGGGTTCGGGTACACCGCACCCAACTGGGTCGGCGCCGCGCTCGCAGCCTCGGCATTGCTCCTGGCGGTGCTTTCCGGTGCGATCGAGCGCCGGACCGTCAACGATGGACGGCCGGGTGTCCCGGGCTCTCCCGACCCCGCCGCGAGTGGCAACCTCCAAGGCGCGGTCCACCCGGCCTCGGTGTCGGTACCGCGGTGATGAAGCCGCACAAGGCCGTGGCCATCAAGAGTGCGGCAGCCGGAGCCCCGTCGGTCGCACCTCGGATCAGCCGACAGAGCGGTCGAGTGGTTTCACGTGAAACACGGCGGCCCGCGCCGCGCCGAGCGGGCTGTGATCCGGGGCGTCAGCCCAGATCGGGGGCGTGCATCGCCCGGATCCCCTCGATGTTGGCGTCCAGGTAGTGCCGCAGCGAAAGCGGCACGAGATGCACCGCCGCGATTCCCATACGGCTGAAGGGGACGCGAACGATCTCGTACTCCCCACAGGGTTCATCGATCTCCGGCCCGTGACGGCGTGAGAGGTCCATCGAAGCCAGTCGGCAGACGAAGAAGTGCTGCACCTTCACGCCTTTGACTCCGCCGCCGGCGATGTGCTCGACGGTATCGACGAAGCAGGGCACGACATCGAGGACCTTGGCGCCGAGCTCCTCGTCGACCTCGCGGTGCAGTGCCTCGACGACGGTGGCGTCCTCCGGCTCGACCCCACCGCCCGGTGTCAGCCAGTACGGGTCAACACCTGGCTTGGTGCGCTTGATCAGGATGAGGTCATCGCCGTCGAGCAGGACGGCGCGGGCTGTGCGCTTGACCACGGGACGTTCGGTCATGGCAAGAGAGTGGCCCAGGAAAGCGGGTCTGAAACTCCTGTCGGCCGACCGGTCACCAGTCCACAGCAGCACGCACCAGCCATTCGTGCGCCCGCGCAATGTGCGGCAGGCCGAGTGTGCCGGCCCTGGCATTGAGGAAGTACGTGCGCAGGGGCGGTATCGGAGGGTCCAGCAGCGCTACGACTTCTCCTCGCTCCAGCGCGTTCTCACAGAGGTAACGGGGCAGCACGGCGAGGCCGGCGCCCGCTGCCGTGCTCTCCAGAACCGCTCGTAGATCCGGTGCGATCACGGCGGCGGAGGCGGCGGGACGGCTGTCGAAGACCGTGGCCCAGTAGCGGCTGACCAGAGGCAGGCTCTCGTGGACCTCGACCACCGGCAACTGTTCCAGCAGTACGGAGCCCTTGTGCCGCAGAGTCCCCGGCCCCAGTCGTCCTGCCCAGCGTGGCGCCGCGACCAGTACGTGCTCTTCGTCGCAGAGGGTGGTCGACGTCAGCGGTCCACCGCGCGGACGGGTGGTGGTGATGGCCAGATCATGATGTCCGGCCGCCAGTCCTGCCAGGGTGTCCTCGGCGTTCACGGCGAAGGTGCTGCGCAGGGCGAGCCCTTGGGAGACCAGCGGAGTGAGAGCCGGAAGCGCTCGTAGGGAGGTGAACTCGGGGGGCCCCGCCAGGTGCAGTGTCCTCGCCCCCGAGACGTCGTCGATCCCTGCCTCGACGATGTCGACCAGCGCGTCCAGGTGAGGGGCGGCACGGTGGGCGAGGTCGTCGCCGGCAGTGGTCGGGGTCACCCCCCGGGCCCTGCGCAGAAACAGCGGCCGGCCCAGTTGCCGTTCCAGGGCGCGTATCTGTGAGGTGACGGCGGGCTGGGACAGTCCGAGCAGCGCGGCGGCACGGGTGAACGAACCGGCCCGGTGCACCGTGACGAACGTGCGCAGCAGGGCCAGGTCCATGGTCCGCCCCCTTCACCTCGCGGACGCCGCGCCGTCCCGCACCGCCCCTCACGACTGCTCCAACCATAAATATGTCGATAGGCCGCTGTCGCTACTGTGATTGGACACTGACGCACAGTCAATTAGCCTTGCTCAGGCGGTTCTCAGTGCAGGAACCGGGGTGGTCCGAGCCATGAGGGGGGAGGCTCGGACCGCCCGCCCGCCCGGTCAGGACCGTCCCGGTGGACGGGGGGCGCTCGTCCCGGACCGGTCCTGACCGGACTGCGAGGGGCCGTTCAGCGCACGGACTCGTCCAGCGCGCGCTGCACGTCTGCCAGCAGGTCCTCGGGGTCCTCTGCGCCGACCGAGAACCGCACGAAGCCCTCCGGCACCGCGTCTCCACCCCAGCGCGCCCTGCGCTCAGCCGTGGAGCGCACGCCGCCGAAGCTCGTCGCGTCGTCGACCAGCCGCAGTGCGGCCAGGAAGCGTTCCGCGGTGTCCTCGTCCGCCAGCACGAACGAGACCACGGACCCGAAGCGCCGCATCTGCCGGACGGCGGTCGCGTACGAAGGGTCGCCGGGGAGCCCCGGATACCGGAGACCCGCCACGTCCGCCCGCTCGGCCAGGGCTTCCGCGAGAGCCAGCGCGGTCGTGCACTGGCGGTCGACGCGCAGTTGCAGCGTGGCCAGCGACCGGTGCGCGAGCCAGGCTTCCATGGGGCCGGGGATGGCGCCGACCACCTTGCGCCAACGGCGTACTCCGGCTGTGAGCTGCGGGTCACGGCAGCTCACATGGCCGAGAAGGATGTCCCCGTGCCCGGTCATGCCCTTCGTGTCGCTGGCCACCGAGAAGTCCGCCCCGAGCTCGAGTGGGCGCTGGCCGAGGGGCGTCGCCAGGGTGTTGTCGACGGCGACCAGTACGCCCGCGGCATGAGCGGCCTCGACCAGCCTGCGCACGTCGCAGACGTCGAGTCCGGGGTTGGAGGGCGTCTCGATCCACAGCAGCTTCGCCCCGTCGAGAAGGGCCAACTGTGCATCGCCGCCGGTCGGTGCGGTCCGCACTTCGACGCCGTACGCCTCCAGCTGCTCACGTACCAGGGGAAGTGCCTGATAGCCGTCGTCCGGCAGTACCACGACGTCGCCCGTACGCGCCTGGGACAGCAGCACGGCCGAGACGGCCGCCATTCCGGAGGCGAAGACCGTGGTGCCGACCCCCTCCCCCGGCGCCTCCAGTTCGCCGATGGCTCGCTCCAGGTGGGTCCAGGTCGGATTCGTCTCCCGGCCGTAGGTGTAGGGGCCGACCGGCTCGCCGGACAGATGGAAGTGCGCGGCGAAGACCGGGCCGGGAAGCGTGGGCTCGTACTGCTCGGGCTCGGGCAGCCCGGCTCGCACCGCTCGTGTCCCGTCGCCTGTGGTGCTCATTCTCACTACCTCATCTCTCCCCGGCGTTCACCGGTCCGCTGTGCACTGTGTCATCGGTGGACGGTTCAGTCCTCGTCGGGGAGCACGACGTTCAGGGCCCAGGAGACGACCGAGATGATCAGGCCGCCCAGGACCGCGGTCCAGAAGCCGTCGACATGGAAGTTCAGATCGACGACACCGGCCAGCCAGGAGGTGAGCATCAGCATCAGCGCGTTGACCACGAGCGTTATCAGCCCGAGCGTCAGGATGAACAGGGGCAGGGTGAGCAGCTTCACGACGGGCTTGACGACGATGTTCACCAGGCCGAACAGCAGCGCCACCACGATCAGGGTGAGCACCTTGCGCCCGGTGTTGTCACCGGTCAGCGTGATGTCCTGGAGCAACCAGATGGCTACGGCAAGCGCACCGGCGTTGGCGAGCGTCTTGACTACGAAATTCTTCATGTGTCTGATCGTGGCAGACATGATCGGTGGCGGACACCGCCGGGACGGACGAGCACGGGCGCGAGGGGCGGACTGACGATGAAGGCATTCAGACTGGACGAGCTGGAGGCGGAACGCGCCGCCAATGACGGCGCCTATCTGCAGTTCATCCGGGAACGCACGATGTCCGTGGGCCTGTACGCCCTGGACGCCGGTGCACTGGATCCCCAGCAGCCGCACAAGCAGGACGAGGTGTACCTGGTCGTCAGCGGCCGGGCCTCGATCACGGTCGGTATGGAGACCACGCAGGTGGGCCGGGGGAGCGTCGTGTTCGTACCGGCGGGGACCGCCCACAAGTTCCACCACGTCACGGAGGACCTGCGGGTCATGGTGATCTTCTCCCCGCCGGAGGGCTGAGAAGGGCGTTCCCGACGTCCAGTCCGGTGCCCGAGCCCGCCCGGGGGCTCGCTGTTCCCTAGGGGATCGCTCAGGGGACTTCAAGGGCTCCCGGCCTCCGCGGGCCGCCTCCGCGCATCTAGCATCGGAGCAGGTACTCACAGAGACGAGGTAATGGCGATGGCTGTGCGGGAGATTTTCGCGGGGATGCCCTGGTGGGTGAAGTGGGTCGCGGTGCCTCTCATCGCGATCGTCCTGTTCGGCGGCCTGATCGCCAGCGTGGTCGGCTTCGTCATCGGCCTGCTGTTCAAGGTGCTCGTATTCGTCGTCCTCGTGGGTGGTCTGATCTTCGTGGTGCGGAAGTTCATGTCCTCGTCCGAGCGCGGCGACCGTTGACGTCGGTGAGCTGACTCCCGATCGCGTGGCGATGCGCCGGGTCCGCGTGACGGGTCCCGGCTTCGGCGATTAGCCCAGCTGAGCTAAGTCCACGACGAAACCTCACTCGTGACTCTACGTACGGATACAGTGGCGTACCGCTGCCGCCAGCTGGGAAATGACGGTCCGTCACCATCCTGCCCAGTGGTTTGTGCGACCGTCCGGTCTCCGGACCCCAGGCTCGCGGCGGGCCCGTGGGGGCGGCCCCCGCGGGAGGGCTGAGAGCCCGTCACCATGCCTGGGGGTGACCTGTGACCACGGCATCGAGCACCACTGTCCCGACGTTGATCGGTTCGGTTCAGCGGGCGTTGAGACTTATGGAGGCTGTGGGCACCCATCGTGACGGCGCGCCGGCCAAGCAACTCGCCCGGGAGGCCGGGTTGCCCCTCCCCACCGCCTACCACCTGCTGCGCACCCTGACCCATGAGGGGTATCTGCGCAGGGAGAACGGCGTCTTCCTGTTCGGAGCCGCGGCCGAGCGGCTCGGTGGCGGCCCCGCGACTCCGCGTCCCGGTGTCATCGTCGACTCGCTCGCGCACTGGGCGGACGTCATCGGCGCCCCGGTCTACTGCGCCCTGTACAAGGATGGCGAGATCGAGATGGTCGCCGTCGCCGAGATCCCCGCCGTTCCCGCGGTGCGCGAGTGGGCCTCGTTCCGCGAGACGGGCCATGCCCACGCCCTCGGGCAGTGTCTTCTCGGGCAGCTGGACGAGCGTGCGCGCGAGGATCATCTGGACCGGCACCCCGTCCGGCCGCTGACGCGATACTCCGTAAGGGATCGTCAGGCGCTCCTGGACCGCCTGAGATCGATGAAACGTACGGAACCTGTCATCGAACGGCAGGAGTACGCAATGGGAACTGTCTGTGCGGCCATTCCGATCACGGTCGGCTCAGCCGTTGCGGCCATGGCTGTTTCTCTCCCTCTGCACCAAGAAGAACGGTTGCTCCCCGCAGTCGAACAACTACGCTGCGAAGTGACCACCCTCTTGCGCTCGTTCGTGTTCTCTATCAGTATCTGAAAAATCACTCCTTGTGATCTGCTATCGCGTGCACCACGATGGCGTCAATAGGGCCATGGGGGATCATTCCTGGCCAGTTTCATCTACTGCGGGGTTGAACGATGCGCGAGTCGGTTCAAGCAGAGGTCATGATGAGCTTCCTCGTCTCCGAGGAGCTCTCCTTCCGTATTCCGGTGGAGCTCCGGTACGAGGTCAGCGATCCGTACGCGATCCGAATGACCTTCCACCTGCCGGGTGACGCCCCCGTCACCTGGGCATTCGGCCGTGAGCTGCTGCTCGACGGCCTCAACAGCCCCAGTGGTGACGGCGATGTGCACATCGGGCCGATCGAGCCCGAAGGGCTGTCGGACGTCCACATCCGCCTGCAGGTCGGTGCGGACCGCGCGCTCTTCAGGGCCGGCACGGCGCCTCTAGTCGCATTCCTCGACCGGACGGACAAGCTGGTGCCACTGGGGCAGGAGCACACGCTGGGTGACTTCGACGGAAATCTGGAAGAGGCGCTGGGCCGCATCCTCGCCAAGGAACAGAACGCCGGCTGAACCCGGAGGTCCGGCTGAGCAGCGAACGCCGACGACCCGGGGTCATGCGTCCGGTGGCCGGTCTCACGCCTTGCGGCGTCGGCCCCTCCCGGTCCGTGCGGGTGCAGGAGCTCCGGCTTCCGCGCCGAGCCCCGTGCGGTCCGCGGAGACCACCAGGGCCGCTAGCGCCGTCGTCACCGGCACCGAGGCGACCAGTCCGATCGATCCGACCAGGGTCCGGACGATCTCCTCGGCGACCAGTTCGCTGTTGGCCACCGTGCCGACGCTGCTCTGCGCGATGGAGAAGAGCAGCAGCAGGGGCAGCGCCGCGCCCGCGTAGGCGAGTACGAGCGTGTTGACCACCGAGGCGATGTGGTCGCGCCCGATCCGGATGCCCGCGCGGTAGAGCCCGCGCACGCCCATCTTCGGGTCGGCCTGGTGCAGCTCCCAGACCGCTGACGTCTGGGTGACGGTCACGTCGTCGAGCACCCCGAGCGATCCGATGATCACACCGGCCAGCAGCAGACCGCTCATATCGATGTCCGGGTACAGCCCGTGGATGAGGCCGGTGTTGTCGTCCGTGTTCCCGGTCAGACCAGCCCACCCGATGAAGAGCGAGCCCAGCAGCCCGATCAGCAGCAACGAGATGAGCGTGCCGATGACGGCCACCGAGGTGCGGGCCGTCAGCCCGTGGCAGGTGTAGAGGGCGATCAACATGATCGCGCTGGCCCCGATCACCGCGACGACCAGCGGATTCGATCCCTGCAGGATCGCCGGAAGGATGAAGAGGGTCAGAACGCCGAAGGAGACGGCGAGAGCGATCAGTGCCATCAGCCCGCGCAGCCTGCCGACCGCGACCACCGCGAGCGCGAAGATGCCCGCGAGCAGCGCCATCGGCACGGTGCGGTCCACATCGGTGACCGAGTACTGCAGATCCCGGGGTGCGTCGGGTGCGTACGCCACGACCACCCCCTGGCCCTCGTGCAACTGCCGTGGTGCATCGGGCTGGACGACCTCGACGAACGTACGCCCCTTGTCCTTACCGGTCGTCACTTCGACCGTCGCCTTCTTGCACTGACCCGACTGCTCGTTGACGGCCTCCCGTCCGGAGGGCGTGGAGGTGTCGCCGGTCGCCGGCACCTGGGAGGCGTTGACGTCGGCGCAGTCGACCGAAACGACCTTCGTCACCTGTCCGTCCTGGGTCTGCCGGTCGAATCCGACGCCGGTGCGCTCATGGGCGGGAGCTCCACCGGGCCAGAACGCCACGAGGCCGACCAGGACCGCGGTCGCGAAGGGGATCACCACGGCCGCGATGACCTTGCGCAGATGCTTGGACACCGGCGCGGCCGGGCCGTGGCTGTGGGTATGGCCATGGGCATGACTCGGCGTGCTGCCTGATGCGTGGCCGTGGGGTTCGGGGGCGCTTCCGGGGGACGTCACCCGCCGATCATCCCAAGAACGGTGGAGGCCCTCTGGCCAGCACGCCAGAGGGGAGGTTAGCGTGGAGGCGCATTTGTACACGCGGGAGCTCGGAGCACCGGGCTGAGAGGGCGCTGACCTCCGTATATCCATACGGGACACGCTGCGCCGACCGCCGAACCTGTTACCGGGTAATGCCGGCGTAGGGAGTAGGTCTCATGACCACAGCGGACGCACGCACGCCTGCCTCGACGCAGAATGCACAGAACGCGCCGTCACCGGCGGGAAACGCGGACACGGCTGACGCCGTGGACTCCGCGAACGGCGACGGTGCGGGGAGCGAAGAGCCGGGAAGGTCCATCGGCTGGCACAAGGGGTACGTCCAGGGCTCACGTCCTGACCTCCGGGTGCCGGTCCGTCAGGTGCACCTGACCAACGGCAAGGACGTGACGTTGTACGACACGTCCGGGCCGTACACCGATCCCGCCACCGACACCGATGTGAGCCGAGGGCTCGACCCGCTCCGTGCGGGCTGGATCACCGCCCGCGGGGACACCGAGGAGTACGCGGGGCGTCCCGCGCGCCCCGAGGACGACGGACTCAGGCGCCCCTCGCCGCGAACGGCGTCTCCCCTGCACGGGCGGAGGGGAGAGCCGGGGGAAGGTCTGCGCAACCTCGACGCCGTCTTCCCGGGCCGCCCGCGGCAACCCCGTCGCAGCCGTGACGGCCGGCCCGTCACACAACTCGCTTACGCCCGGCGGGGGGAGATCACCCCGGAGATGGAGTACGTCGCGATCAGGGAGAACGTCGAACCGGAGGTCGTGCGCGAGGAGATCGCGGCGGGCCGGGCGGTCCTGCCGGCGAACGTCAACCACCCGGAGATCGAGCCGATGATCATCGGCAAGCGCTTCCTGGTGAAGGTGAACGCCAACATCGGCAACTCCGCGGTCACCTCCTCCATCGAGGAGGAGGTGGACAAGATGACCTGGGCCACCAAGTGGGGGGCCGACACGGTCATGGACCTCTCCACCGGCCGCAACATCCACACCACCCGCGAGTGGGTCCTGCGCAACTCCCCCGTGCCGATCGGCACCGTCCCCCTCTACCAGGCGCTGGAGAAGGTCGACGGCCGGGCCGAGGAGCTGACGTGGGAGATCTACAAGGACACCGTCATCGAACAGGCCGAGCAGGGCGTCGACTACATGACGGTGCACGCCGGTGTCCGGCTGCCGTACGTTCCGCTGACGGCCCGGCGTAAGACCGGAATCGTCTCGCGCGGTGGGTCCATCATGGCGGCCTGGTGCCTGGCGCACCACAAGGAGTCGTTCCTGTACGAGCACTTCGAGGAGCTCTGCGAGATCCTCGCGGCGTACGACGTGACGTACTCGCTCGGTGACGGGCTGCGCCCCGGTTCCATCGCCGACGCCAATGACGCGGCGCAGTTCGCCGAACTCCGCACGCTCGGCGAGCTCAACACCGTCGCCAAGCGGTTCGGCGTCCAGACGATGATCGAGGGCCCGGGGCACGTCCCGATGCACAAGATCAAGGAGAACATCGACCTGCAGCAGGAGATCTGCGAGGAGGCGCCGTTCTACACGCTCGGCCCCCTCACCACGGACGTGGCTCCCGCGTACGACCACATCACCTCGGGCATCGGCGCCGCGATGATCGCGTGGTGGGGTACGGCGATGCTCTGTTACGTCACGCCCAAGGAGCACTTGGGGCTGCCGAACCGTGACGACGTGAAGACCGGTGTCATCACGTACAAGATCGCCGCCCACGCGGCGGACCTCGCCAAGGGGCATCCCGGGGCTCAGGAGTGGGACGACGCGCTGTCGGACGCGCGGTTCGAGTTCCGCTGGGAGGACCAGTTCAACCTGGCGCTCGACCCCGACACCGCACGGGAGTTCCACGACGAGACCCTCCCGGCCGAACCGGCCAAGACGGCGCACTTCTGCTCGATGTGCGGTCCCAAGTTCTGCTCGATGAAGATCAGCAGAAGCATCTCCGAGCAGTTCGGCGGCGACGCGGATGCCACCTCGGAGGAGATCGAGGCCGGGATGCTTGAAAAGTCCAAGGAATTCGCCGCAGCCGGCAACCGGGTCTACCTGCCGCTGGCGGACTGAGCCGGTGGGCGGGGCTCTGCCGTCCCGGCGCCTCGCCCACCACCGGGGCGGCGAAGACCGGCAAGAACCAGCCATGAGGTCCATGTTCTCGGCAGACTGGGGCCATGACGACGAGATCCCTCAGCAAGGGTGCCAACGTATCCGTGGAGTCTTCGGCCCTGCGCGTCGAGCTCGTCTGGTCCCATGGACCGGGCGTGCCCGACGTCGATGCTTCGGCATTGCTGCTGACCTCGACCGGCCGGGTCCGTGACGACGGCGACTTCGTCTTCTACAACCAGCCGCGGCATACGTCCGAAGCCGTGGCGCACCTGGGGAAGCAGAGCGCCGCCGGTGTCACCAGTGACACCGTGGCAGTGGACCTCCGCTCACTCGACCCCGAGGTCGAGCGCGTCGCGTTGTGCGCCTCGGCCGACGGCGGAACCTTCGGTCAGGTGCCCGGGCTGACGCTGAGACTCCTCGACGCGGCTTCGGGGAGCGAGGTGGCGCACTTCGCCATGACGGCCGGCACCGAGACGGCGTTCATCTGCGGCGAGCTGTACCTGAGGCAGGGGCAGTGGAAGTTCCGGGCGGTGGGCCAGGGTTACGCCGCAGGGCTCGCCGGTCTGGCCACGGAGTTCGGCATCTCGGTCGACGAGCCGTCCTCCGACGCCGCGCCGCCGGCGCCCGCGCCCACGGCAATGGTTCCGCCCGCCGTACCGGCATCGAGCGTGTCGTCCGGGGGCCCGCGCCTCGGCAAGGGCGAGGAGCATCTTCCCGTTGACATGCGCAAGCGCCTGTCGCTGCGCAAGGAACAGGTGGCGGTCAGCCTGCGCAAACAGGGCGCGGAGGGGGTCGTCGCGCGTGTCGTCCTGGTGCTGGACGCATCGGGCTCCATGAGCTTCCTGTACACGCGGGGCGTCGTGGCCGACGTGGTGGAGCGGATGGCCGCGATCGCCGCGCAGCTCGACGACGACGGTGAGATGCAGGCATGGACGTTCGCCTCTCAGCCGGCCCGTCTGCCCGACCTCCGACTCGGTGAACTCCCGGATTGGCTGCGCCTGCACGTACGGGTCGGACAAGTGGGTCTCTTCCGTCGCAACAAGAGGCCGAGGGGGCTGGAAGCCGGGCAGGTCGACATGCGGGCCGTGGGCATCCAGAACGAGGAGCAGCGGGTCATCGCGGAGGTGCGTTCCCACGTCGCCCAGAATCCCACGACCGCCCCCACCTTGGTGCTGTTCTTCTCCGACGGTGGTGTCTACCGCAACGCCGAGATCGAGCGGGAGCTGCGCGCAGCGGTGGAGGAGCCGATCTTCTGGCAGTTCGTCGGCCTGGGCCGGTCCGACTACGGAGTGCTGGAACGGTTCGACTCCCTGCCGGGACGGCGCGTCGACAATGTCGGCTTCTTCGCTGTCGACGACATCAGCACGGTCCCCGACCAGGAGCTCTACGACCGGCTTCTGTCCGAGTTCCCGAGCTGGACGACCGCGGCGCGCCGGGCAGGCATCCTCTGAACGGGACCTGCCGGGCTGTGTCGTGAGTGGGGCGGCCCTGGATGAGGATCGCCCACGGCATCCGGCCGGAGCACAGGAGTGAAGAGGCCGAGACCGGGACGACGCCGCCTCTTCTCCGGGACCGGACCGGTCGGGCAGGCGACAGGGCAAGCAGGCGAAGTGGGCGGCCCCGGCACCGAGCCCGCTCAGGAACACCGCCGCCCCGGCACCGAGCCCGCTCAGGACCACGCGGTCGAAGCCGTGCGGCGGCCGGATCACTCCGGCTGGTGTTCGGGGCCGCCGAAGTCCGGGCTGGTGAAGTCGGGGCTGGTGAAGGTCGGACGGGGCCCGGCGGAGGGCCCGTCCCCCGGCCCTGAGAAGTCCGGCCTGCTGTAGCCGATCTTCGGGATCCTGCGGGCCGAGTGGTGCGGTGTCCCAGCGGCGGGCCCAGCGGTCGGGTCTGCCAGCGCGTCCCGGAGGAAGGGCAGGATGCCGCGTTCCAGCAGGGCGTGGCGCCATGCCTCCCGGGCGCGCGCCACGTCCTCCGGCAGTTCCTCCTCCTCGTCCACGGCGGGCAGCGCGGTGGCGCCGTTGCGCAGGGCGGTGACCAGGAGCCCCACGGCGGCGACGAGGATGGCCGCGGCGGCCACGGCAGCGAAGAACCAGCCGGCGGCGACCATGGTCCTGGCGAACGCCGGGGCGGGGCTGAGAGCCATCAAGGGGTAGCCGACGAGCAGGAATATCAGAGCCGCCGTACCCGCGAGGACCGGAGCCAGGACAGCGAGCACCGCGAGCGTACCGGCGCCCGTGGGGTCGGCTTCGTCCGCGGCGGGTCCGAGGACGGATCCCTGAGCGCCCGGGTCGTCCGGCCCGCGCAGCTCGCCGCGGACCTTCACGTAGTGGTCGTACTCGGTGGCGGCCGCCGCGGTGATCAGGGACGTGGCGTCGAGAGCCATCGTCCGGAGTTGTTCCGCGTTGAGCCGGTCGCCGACTCCGTCCAGATCCGGTCGTTCGTGAGCATGACGCAGTGCGTCGGCAAGGATCCGCTCATATTCGGGGCGGTCCTCGGCCAGCAGGTGCGGAGCGCTTTTCATGTGCATCCCCCGATGCTCCGTAGGGCCTGATCGACCGTGTGGACCGGATGATCGGGTGAAACGGAGGAGAGCCTGCTACTGATACGCCGATGGTAGAGCGCCTACGGCACAGGGTGACAGGGGGTTTACGGAAATAGGTGCGTCCGCCGACGGTACCGGGGTGTGGGGGTTCCTCCCCGGCGACCGTCAGTCACGCAGGGGAAGCTGGACGACCAACAGCTTTCCGGCCATGGTCACTCCGCCGTCCATGGCGATGGCGAGGCCGTCCGCGTAGACGTGTGGTCCGTCCACCACGGGCCGTGCCGCGTCCTCGCCCTCCTCCGATCCGACCTCGCCGAGCAGGTACGGAATGGGGCTGTGTCCGTGGACGACGCGCCGGCCGCCGTACGTCGCCATCAGTTCGCGGACGGCCTCCGCACCGCCCTCGTCGCGGAAGGCGAACCGCTTGGTGAGTTTGCGGAAGAGGTCCCAGCACTCATCGGCGTCGTTCCGCGTCAGAATGGCGTGCACCGTGTCGTTGACGTCCTCGATGGTCGATCCGTAGTCGAGGTAAGCAGTCGTGTCGGAGTGCATGAGCAGATGCCCGTCCTCCTCGACGACCGCGTCGAGCCGGGCCATCCACTGGAGATGGACGTCCTGGAGCCGCTCCATGTCCGTCTTCTGGCCGCCGTTGAGCAGCCAGGCGGCCTGGAACGTCGCGGTCCCGGCACCGGAGTTCACCGGGGTGCCGCCGAACCTCTTCGCGCCGAGCAGCAGCAGTTCGTGGTTGCCCATGAGGGCCTTGCAGTAGCCGCCGGCCGCCGCTGCCTCCGCGGAGAGGCGCATGACGAGATCGATGACGCCGATGCCGTCCGGACCGCGGTCGGTGAAGTCGCCGAGGAACCAGAGCCTGGCGTTGTCGGCCGCCCACCGGCCGTCCGCGTCGACGAGGCCCTGCGCACCGAGAGCGGCCAGGAGTTCGTCCAGGTAGCCGTGGACGTCGCCGACGACGTACAGCGGACCTGGGCCGGACTCGCCGGTGGGACGGGTCTCCGGGACGGCCTGCACCTGGACGGTGTCGCCGCGGTTGATCACGGGCAGATCGCGCTCGGTGGGTGTGTACCCCTCCGGGGGCTCGTGGCCCACCGCGACGTTGCCCGGGTGCGGCAAGGGCGCGTTCATCGGCATCTGCGCATACGGCGGTACGCGGAAGTCACGCAACGTCGCAGTCCGCACTACGGGTTCCTGACCGGCCCCCTGAGTCATCGACCCCTCCACCACCGTCGCGCCTCCGTACACCTGACGGGCCCTGCCTGGTAGAGGTGGTCCGCGGTGTCGTGCGCCCATCATAGGAATGCGGATCGTGCTGTGTGACGCACCAGGGGTGGTGAATCCTCGCGCGCACCCGGTTCATCGGCCGTTTGGTCCGGATTAATCCGATCAATCCCCGGCGGGGGATCGCGGAGCGCTGACCGTGGTGCGTGGTGGACGCCGCTGGGAGGACGTCCGGACGATGAGCTCAGTCGGTATGACCTGCTCCACCGGCCCGTCGTGTTCGACCCCTTCGATGGCGTCGATGAGGAGTTGGACGACCGCCGTACCGATCCTTCGGGGCTTCAGCGAGAGTGTGGTGATGGGGGGTTCGGTCGACGCGTACACGGTGGATTCGCTGCAGCAGACCAGCAGCAGGTCCTCGGGGACACGCAGACCGTAGCGCCGTGCGGCGGCGAGCAGATCTGTCCCGTTGGGGTCGAAGAGCCCGTAGACGGCGTCGGGGCGGTCGGGACGGGCGAGCAGGCGGTCCGCGGCCACGGCGCCCGCGCAGGGGTCGTGGGCGGGATAGGACTCGTAGACGGGATCCTGGCCGACCCGCTCGCACCAGTGGAGATAGGCGGTGGTGGAGAGGCGGGTGTACGTGTCGGTGGTCGTGCCGGTCAGCAGCCCGATACGGCGGGCTCCCGCGGCCGCGAGGTGGTCCAGGAGGTCGAGGACGGCCGCCCGGTGGTCGTTGTCGACCCAGGCGGTGACCGGAAGGGTGCCCGCCGGGCGCCCGTCGGAGACGACGGGCAGACCCTGGCGGACGAGTTCGGTCACCACCGGGTCCTGGTCGGAGGGGTCGATGACGACCGTTCCGTCCAGCGCGACGTTCGACCAGACGTCGTGGCGCGAGGTGGCGGGGAGGATCACGAGGGCGTAGCCGCGGGCGAGCGCGGCCGATGTGGCGGCTCTGGCCATCTCCGCGAAGTACGCGAACTCGGTGAAGGTGAAAGGTTCATCCCCGTACGTGGTCACGGTCAGGCCGATGAGCCCGGACTTGCCGGTACGGAGGGTTCGGGCCGCCGCGGAAGGGCGGTAGCCCAGTCGTTCGGCGACCTCGCGGACGTGGCTGCGGGTGGCATCCGGGAGCCTGCCCTTGCCGTTGAGAGCGTCGGACACGGTCGTGATGGAGACTCCGGCCGCCGCTGCTACGTCCCGGATCCCCGCCCGTCCTTGTCGGCCGCTTCGCCGGGGCGTCTCTGTCCGGCTCACCTGGTGCTTCCCTGCTGCTGTCATGGCGAGCCGATAGTAGGGCTCCGGCGGTGGGTAGGGCCGGTCGCATATGCACACGTCGGCAGGCACGTTTCTGCATGGTCAGGAGGAGCTAAATGCCTTGAGAATAAAGGGTGTTGAGGGTGCCAGGGTCGATGTGTCATGCATCGACGCGTGCGAACCTGCTGAATGGTCCATGTCTCGAAGAGGTCTCAACTCACCTTTTCGAGGGATGCGCGCCACGGCGTGAGCGACCGGCGCGCGGAGGGACGCGTGACGCTCCCCCTCTCCGGGCCGGTCGACGTCTGCCGGAGCGACGCGTGGTCGGCGTCTCATGCCGGAGAGGTCAATTCCGGATCCTGGCCATTCGCACAGGTGCCCAATCCTCATAAGGTGAGCAGTATTGATGTGTACGGATGGTCGAGGAGGACCTGCGGTGAGCGAGAAGAGCCCCAAGCTGCGTGCCGAGCTGGACGGCGTTCCTGCGTATGTGCCGGGCAAGCCGGCGTCCGCGGAGGGACCGGTCGCCTTCAAGCTGTCCTCCAACGAGAACCCGTATCCCCCGTTGCCCGGCGTCATGGAGTCGGTGCTCTCCGCGGCCGCGGCGTTCAACCGGTATCCGGACATGGCCTGCACCGGTCTGATGAACGAGCTGGCCGAGCGGTTCGGTGTGCCTGTTTCCCACCTGGCCACGGGTACGGGCTCGGTCGGTGTCGCCCAGCAGTTGCTGCAGGCCACCTCGGGTCCGGGTGACGAGGTCATCTACGCCTGGCGGTCGTTCGAGGCGTACCCGATCATCACGCAGATCAGCGGTGCGACGTCGGTCAAGGTGCCGCTGACCGCCGGCGAGGTGCACGACCTCGACGCCATGGCCGGGGCGGTCACCGACCGTACTCGGATGATCTTCGTCTGCAATCCGAACAACCCGACCGGAACCGTCGTGCGCCGGGCGGAGCTGGAGCGGTTCCTGGACCGTGTCCCGGAGGATGTCCTGGTCGTGCTCGACGAGGCGTACAAGGAGTTCATCCGCGACGCCGATGTGCCGGACGGCATCGAGATCTACCGTGACCGGCCCAATGTCGCGGTGCTCCGGACCTTCTCCAAGGCGTACGGCCTCGCGGGGCTGCGGGTCGGCTTCGCGGTGGCGCACGAGCCCGTGGCGGCGGCCCTGCGCAAGACGGCCGTGCCCTTCGGCGTCAGCCAGGTCGCCCAGGACGCGGCCGTCGCCTCGCTGCGTGCCGAGGACGAGCTGCTGGGGCGGGTGGGATCGCTGGTCGGTGAGCGTGCCCGGGTGTACGACGGGCTGGTGCGGCAGGGCTGGACCGTCCCCGAGTCCCAGGCGAACTTCGTGTGGCTGCGGCTCGGGGGCCGCACGTTCGATTTCGCCGGGGTCTGCGAGCGGGCGGGTGTGGTCGTGCGGCCCTTCGCCGGTGAGGGCGTGCGGGTCACGATCGGGGAGGCGGAGGCCAACGACGTGTTCCTGAAGGTGGCGGAGTCCTTCCACCAGGAGAAGTAGCGGCGCGGCCGACGGACCACCGGTGGCCCCGGACCTCGATCACCGAGGTCCGGGGCCACCGCTCTTTTCGAACCGGGACTGCGCCTGTGACGCCTGTCCGGTTTCGGGCGGGTCGGCAGGATCGGCCGGAAAGCACCCCCCACTCGAAACCTTCGAAGACATGTGCGCCATAATGCTTGTGAATGTGAACGCGTTCACAAGCGCGCCCCGTTTCCTCCCTTGATCGGGTGGATTGACCGGGCACTCTGCGGCTGTGATCACGGCGACGTAAGGAGAAGAGTCGTGGACCTGGCTCTGGCACCAGAGACTCTGGCGCGATGGCAGTTCGGCATCACCACCGTCTACCACTTCCTGTTCGTCCCTCTGACGATCTCTCTCGCCGCGCTCACGGCCGGCCTGCAGACCGCCTGGGTGCGCACGGACAACGAGAAGTACCTCAGGGCGACCAAGTTCTGGGGCAAGCTGTTTCTGATCAACATCGCCATGGGCGTGGTCACCGGCATCGTCCAGGAGTTCCAGTTCGGGATGAACTGGTCCGACTACTCGCGGTTCGTCGGTGACGTCTTCGGCGCCCCGCTCGCCTTCGAGGCGCTGATCGCGTTCTTCTTCGAGTCCACCTTCATCGGCCTGTGGATCTTCGGCTGGGACAAGCTGCCGAAGAAGATCCATCTCGCCTGCATATGGATGGTGTCCATAGGCACGATCCTCTCGACGTTCTTCATCCTGGCCGCCAACTCCTGGATGCAGCACCCGGTCGGTTACCGGATCAACGAGGAACGCGGCCGTGCCGAGCTCACCGACTTCTGGAAGGTGCTCACCCAGGACACCGCGCTCACCCAGTTCTTCCACACCATCACGGCGGCCTTCCTCGTCGGCGGCGCCTTCATGGTCGGCATCTCCGCCTTCCACCTGGCCCGCAAGAAGCACATCCGGGTGATGCGCACCTCGCTGAGGGTCGGGCTGGTCACGGTGGTGGCGGCAGGGATGCTCACCGCGGTCAGCGGAGACACCCTCGGCAAGGTGATGTTCAAGCAGCAGCCGATGAAGATGGCCGCGGCGGAGGCGCTGTGGGAGGGCGAGGACGGTGCCCCCTTCTCGCTCTTCGCGGTCGGGGATGTCGCCGAGGGGCACAACGACGTGGAGGTCTCCATACCCGGAGTGCTCTCGTTCCTCGCGGACAACACCTTCACCTCCTACGTTCCTGGCATCAACGACATCAACAAGGAACTGCAGGAGACCTACGGGCCCGGTGACTACCGGCCCAACATCCCGGTCGCCTTCTGGAGCTTCCGCTGGATGATCGGCTTCGGCATGGCGTCGTTCGGGCTCGGTCTGCTCGGGCTGTGGCTGACGCGGCGGAAGTTCCTGCTGCCACCGGCGTTGCGCACGGACGAGGACGAGGTGCCGAACCTGGTGCTGTTCAGGAACAAGGCGCTGAGCCCGAAGCTCGCCAAGCTCTACTGGATCACAGCCCTGTGGACCATGCTCTTCCCCCTGATCGCCAATTCCTGGGGCTGGATCTTCACCGAGATGGGGCGGCAGCCCTGGGTGGTGTACGGGGTGTTCCAGACCCGCGACGCGGTCTCACCGGGGGTCTCGCAGGGGGAGGTCCTCACCTCCATGATCGGCTTCACGGCGCTCTACGCGGTGCTCGCCGTCATCGAGGTCAAGCTCCTCCTGAAGTACGTCAAGGCGGGTCCGCCCGAGCTCACCGAGGCCGACCTCAACCCGCCCACCCGGATCGGCGGCCACGACGAGGACGCCGACCGGCCGATGGCCTTCTCCTACTGAGATCAAGCGGAGCTGAGAGATGGAACTCCACGACGTCTGGTTCGTGCTCATCGCCGTCCTGTGGACCGGCTACTTCTTCCTGGAGGGATTCGACTTCGGAATCGGGGTCCTCACCAAGCTGCTGGCCCGGGACCGCAAGGAGCGCCGCGTCCTGATCAACACGATCGGGCCGGTCTGGGACGGGAACGAGGTGTGGCTGCTCAGCGCGGGCGGTGCGACCTTCGCGGCCTTCCCCGAGTGGTACGCCACCTTGTTCTCCGGTTTCTACCTGCCTCTGCTGGTCATCCTGCTCTGCCTGATCGTGCGGGGGGTGGCGTTCGAGTACCGGGCGAAGCGGCCCGAGGAGCGCTGGCAGACCAACTGGGAGCACGCGATCTTCTGGACCTCGCTGATCCCGGCCGTTCTCTGGGGCGTGGCCTTCGGGAACATCGTCCGCGGCGTGAAGATCGATGCCGACATGGAGTACGTCGGCAACCTCTGGGACCTGCTCAACCCGTACGCCATCCTGGGTGGGCTGGTCACGCTCTTCCTCTTCACCTTCCACGGAGCGGTGTTCGCCGCGCTCAAGACCGTCGGTGACATCAGGAAGCGTGCGCGCGGGCTGGCCCTGAAGCTGGGCCTGGTCACCGCGGTGCTCGCGCTGGGCTTCCTCCTCTGGACCCAGGCGGACAACGGCAACCGCTGGAGTCTGGCAGCGATGATCATCGCTGTCCTGTCGCTGGTCCTGGCAATCGGCGCCATCGCGGCGGGACGTGAGGGCTGGTCCTTCGCCTTCTCCGGGGTGACCATCGCTGCGGCGGTCGCGATGCTCTTCCTGACGCTCTTCCCGAACGTCATGCCGTCTTCGCTGGACGACGCCTGGAACCTCACGGTCTCCAACGCCTCCTCCAGCCCGTACACCCTCAAGATCATGACCTGGTGCGCCGGCATCGCCACGCCGGTGGTGCTGCTGTACCAGGGGTGGACGTACTGGGTGTTCCGCAAGCGCATCGGTACGCAGCACATCGCCGATACGCACTAGTCGCCCTGACACCCTGGGGAGCTGTTTCACGTGAAACCGATCGACCCTCGTCTGCTCCGGTACGCCCGAGCCACCCGGTTCTTCCTGGCGGCCGTGGTGGCACTGGGCGTGGTCGGAGCCGCACTGGTCATCGCCCAGGCCATGCTCGTCGCCGAAGTGGTGGTGGGCGGATTCGAGAACGGGCTGACCGTTGCCGGGCTCCGCACCCCACTGCTCCTGCTCGCCGCTGTCGCTCTGGGACGGGGGTTCGTGGCCTGGCTCACCGAACTGGCCGCCTACCGGGCCAGCTCCGCGGTCAAGTCCGAACTGCGCGGCCGCCTCATGGAACGGGCCTCCGAACTGGGGCCGGACTGGCTGAGCGGGCAGCGCACCGGGTCGCTGATCGCCCTGGCCACCCGGGGCGTCGACGCCCTTGACGACTACTTCTCGCGCTATCTCCCGCAGCTCGGACTCGCAGTCGTCGTTCCGGTGGCGGTGCTGGCCCGGATCGTCACCGAGGACTGGGTCTCGGCGGCGATCATCGTCGTGACGCTGCCGCTGATTCCGCTCTTCATGATTCTGATCGGATGGGCCACCCAGTCCCGGATGGACCGGCAGTGGAAGTTGCTGTCACGGCTCTCAGGGCACTTTCTCGACGTGGTCGCCGGGCTGCCGACGCTGAAGGTCTTCGGGCGGGCCAAGGCCCAGGCCGAATCGATCCGCAGTATCACCTCGGAGTACCGCCGGGCCACGCTGAAGACCCTCCGGATCGCCTTCCTCTCCTCCTTCGCCCTGGAACTGCTGGCGACTCTCTCCGTGGCCCTGGTGGCGGTGACGATCGGAATGCGGCTCGTCCACGGAGAACTCGACCTCTACACGGGACTGGTGGTCCTCATCCTGGCGCCGGAGGCCTATCTGCCCATCCGCCAGGTCGGCGCGCAGTACCACGCGGCTGCCGAGGGACTCTCGGCAGCCGAGGAGATCTTCGCCGTACTGGAGACCGAGCCGGCGGCCGACGGCACCCAGGAGGTGCCACAGTCGCTGCGGCTGGAACTGGAGGGAGTGGCGGTGCGGCACCCGGGCCGGACCGAGCTTTCCCTGGCTGCCGCATCCCTCGTGGTGGAGCCGGGGGAAACGGTGGCCTTGGTCGGCCCCAGCGGAATCGGTAAGTCCACGCTCCTCGGTGTGGTGCTGGGGTTCACCACGCCCGACGAGGGGCGGGTAAGGGTCGGCGGAACCCCTCTGTCCGACCTCTCCCCCGAACGTTGGCGTGAGCAGATCGCCTGGGTGCCGCAGCGTCCGCACCTCTTCGCCGGGACGATCGCGGAGAACGTTCGACTGGCCCGCCCGGACGCGGACGATGCGGCGGTCATGGCCGCGCTCCGGGACGCAGGGGCGCTGGAGTTCGTCGACGCGTTGCCGGGCGGCGCCGGGACCGTACTGGGCGAGGACGGTGCGGGACTCTCCGCGGGGCAGCGGCAGCGGCTGGCGCTGGCGCGGGCCTTCCTCGCCGACCGGCCTGTGCTGCTGCTGGACGAGCCAACGGCGAGCCTGGACGGCGAGACGGAGGCCGGCATCGTCGAGGCGGTGCGAAGGCTGGCCGCGGGACGAACGGTGCTGCTGGTCGTGCACCGGCCGGCGCTGCTCTCGGTCGCGGACCGGGTGGTGGCGCTCGAGCCGGGTACGCGCGATGCGCCGCCCCAAAGTGAGGAGCCGGACGGTGGGGCGGCCCCTGGGCCTGTCGCTCCGCGTGTCCCGGACAGCCCCGAGGGGCTGGGTGCGGGGGAGCCCGCGCTGCTCAAGGACACCGTCCCGAGGGCCGGCGGCCGCGTGCTCACGCGGGTCCGGGAGGCCGCCGGTTCCCAGCACGGGAAGCTGGGGTTGGCCCTGTTGCTGGGCAGTCTCGCCGTGGGGTCCTCGGTCGGACTCATGGCCGTCTCCGGATGGCTGATCTCACGCGCTTCCGAGCAGCCGCCGGTGCTGTATCTGATGGTCGCGGTCACCGCGACCCGGGCGTTCGGTATCGGCCGGGCCGTCTTCCGCTACGCGGAGCGGCTGGTGTCCCACGACGCTGTGCTGAGGATGCTCGCCGAGCTCCGGGTGTCCGTCTATCGAGGGCTGGAGCGCATAGCGCCCGCCGGTCTTCGGGCCACGCGGCGGGGCGACCTGCTGTCCCGGCTCGTCTCCGACGTCGACGCCCTGCAGGACTACTGGCTGCGCTGGCTGCTGCCCGTGGGAACCGCCCTCGCGGTGGGGGCGGGGTCGGTCGCCTTCACCGGCTGGATGCTTCCGGAGGCAGGTGCTGTCCTGGCCGCAGGGCTGCTTCTCGCGGGTGTGGGCGTGCCGTGGCTGAGCGGAGCGTGCTCCCGTCGTGCCGAGCGCCAACTGGCCCCCGCGAGGGCCGCGCTGGCCGTCCGGGTCGCCGACCTTCTGGGCGGGACGGCCGAGCTGGCTGTCGCCGGCGCACTGCCGTCGCGCAGGGAACAGGTGCGCACGGCGGACGCCCTCCTCACCCGCATCGCCTCGCGCGCCGCGTCCGCGACGGCGCTCGGCGGGGGGCTGTCCGCCCTGATCTGCGGGCTGACCGTCGTGGGTGCGGCGATCGTCGCGCTGCCCGCCGTGTACGACGCACGGCTGGCGGGTATCGAGCTCGCCGTCGTCGTGCTCACCCCCCTCGCCGCGTTCGAGGCGGTGACGGGGCTGCCGCTCGCGGTGCAGTACCGCCGGCGGGTCGAGCGGAGCGCCGACCGGGTCTTCGAGGTGCTGGACGCCCCTGTACCGGTAGAGGAGCCTGCCGCACCGGCCGAGGCGCCGGCTTCGCCCTTCCCGCTCGACGTGCGAGGTCTGTCGGCCCGGTACGAGGGCGCGGAACGCGATGCCCTGCACTCCGTCGGTCTGACACTGCACGCCGGCAAGCGCGTGGCTGTCGTGGGACCGTCCGGCTCGGGCAAGACCACGCTGGCACAGGTCCTCCTCCGCTTCCTGGATCCTCGTGAAGGGACGTACCGTCTCGGAGGTGTCGAAGCTTCCGTGCTGGACGGGGACACGGTCCGCACCTTCGTCGGGCTGTGCGCCCAGGACGCCCACGTCTTCGACAGCTCCATCCGCGAGAATCTGCGGCTCGCCCGCACCGGTGCGACGGACGATCTGCTGAGGGAGGCACTTGCGGGCGCCCGGCTTCTGGACTGGGTCCAGTCACTTCCGGACGGCCTCGACACGCTGGTGGGTGAACACGGGGCCCGGCTGTCGGGTGGTCAGAGGCAGCGCCTGGCGCTCGCCCGTGCGCTCCTCGCCGACTTCCCCGTACTCGTCCTCGACGAGCCCGCGGAGCACCTCGATCTGGCGACGGCGGACGCGCTGACCGCTGATCTGCTGGTGGCCACTCAGGGGCGTACGACCCTGCTGATCACCCATCGCCTGGCCGGACTCGAAGCGGTGGACGAGATCCTGGTGCTGGACGCGGGCCGGGTCGTGCAGCAGGGCCCGTACGCCGCGCTCGCCGCCCAGGACGGTCCGCTGCGTCGGATGCTCGAGCGTGAGCAGGACCCGGTGGGCACCGAGCAGGATCAGATGCGTCCGGCCGCGGCGGCGTCCGCACGGGCCTGAGGACAGGGGCCGACTTGAAATCCGACTTTCCGGAACATTAGGTATTTATTAGGCTCAGGTCATGCCTCAGCAGGATCCGAAGTACTCGCCCGGAGCCGCGCAGCAGACCGCCGGAAGCCTGCGAGGCCTTTCCGCGGAGTTGACCGCACGCGTTCCGCAACTGCTGAAAGCGACGAGGTCCGTCGGTACGGGTCTGGAACTCCACTCGACCCTCGAGCGCATCTGTGAGACCGCGGCGGAGCTCGCCCACGCCCGCTATGCGGCCATCGGCGTCGTCGAGAATCCCGGTGAGAGCCTCAGCGACTTCATCACTCATGGGGTATCGGAGGAGACCGCCCGGGCGATCGGCCGCCCGCCCGACGGGCACACCGGGCTCCTGGGCGCACTGATCAAGGACGGGGTTCCCATTCGGCTGGAGGATCTGGAGGCCGATCCGCGTTTCGCGGGATTCCCGGCCGCGCATCCGCGTATGCGCACCTTCCTCGGGGTCCCGATCCGGGTCCAGGGCAGGATCTTCGGCAATCTCTACGTGACGGAGAAGCAGGGCCACGGCGCATTCGGCGATGACGAGCTGCACATTCTGCGCGTGCTGGCCACGGAGGCCGGGATCGCCATCGGCCACGCTCGGACCTACGAGGCGGCCCGGCAGCGGGAACAGTGGATCGAGGGCTCGGTGGCTGTCACCACCGCCCTGCTCTCGGGCGGGGACGCCGACGAGGCGCTCGCCGTCGTCGCCGAACAGGCGCGCCGCCTCGCCGACGCCGCGGCCGGCATCGTGCTGCTTCCGGCCGCAGGGGGAGGTCTTGAGATCGTCGCCGTCGCCGGGGACAAACCGTCCGCCTCCCTCGGAGTGATCATTCCGCCGAAGAGCCCCGTGGTCGCTGCGCTGCTGAGGGGCGAGGAGGTGTACCTGGAGGACCCGGTGGCCGACCCCCGCATGATCACCAGGCTGGCCGGTCAGTTCGGCCCGCACGTGCTGCTCCCCCTCCGCAGCGGTGGCCGGGTGCTGGGGGCGCTCTCCATCCCCCGGGCCCGGGGCGGCAGGCCGTTCACCCGGGCGGAGAGGCTGCTCGCCACCCACTTCGCCGCCCAGGCCGCACTGGCCCTGAAACTGGCCGAGGCCCAGCGCGACCGGGAGAGGCTGGCCGTGTACGAGGACCGGGACCGCATCGCCCGCGACCTCCACGACCTCGTCATCCAGCGTCTGTTCGCCACCGGGATCATGCTGGAGGGTGCTCAGCGGCGCTCTCCGGTTCCCGCGGTGCAGGACGGCATCGGGCGGGCCGTCGACGAACTGGACGTGACCATCCAGGAGATCCGTACGGCCATCTTCGCGCTGCAGCACGAACCGGAGGAGGCGCCCGCCGGGCTGCGGACCCGAGTGCTGCGGGAGATCAACATGGCGGCGGTGCCGCTGGGGTTCATGCCCTCGCACCGATTCCTCGGCCCCGTCGACTCACTGGTGGGGGAGCTCCCGGGCAAGAATCTCATCGCGGCTCTGCGCGAGGCGCTGTCCAACACGTTCCGTCACGCCGGAGCGTCACGCGTCGAGGTGAGGGTGGACGCGACCGCTGTACTGCCCGACGGGCGCGACGCGGTGCGGCTGACGGTCACGGACGACGGGGTGGGCATCCCCGACGGCGGGCGGCGCAGCGGACTGCGCAACCTCGCCAGGCGGGCCGAGTCGCTGGGCGGCGAGAGCTGGTTCGGGCCGGGGGACGGCGAGGGCGACAGCGGTACGACGGTGACGTGGCAGGTCCCGCTCTGACGGCACGGTGGGCCCCAGGACGCGTCGGCTCACAGTGCGCTTCGGGTGAGCGGCCCATGAAGGGCCTCGTCAGGCGGCCTCGGTGAGCGGCCTCGGCCGGTGGTTCGGCGGCCGCTTCGGCGTGTGGTTCAGCGGCCGCTTCAGCGTGTGGTTCGGCGGGCGGTGAGGATCCGCTCGATGACGACCGCGACACCGTCCTCGTCGTTCGTGAGCGTCACTCCGGACGCGGCGGTCACAGCGGCCGGGTGGGCGTTCCCCATGGCGAACGAGGCACCGGCCCAGCTCAGCATCTCCACGTCGTTGGGCATGTCCCCGAACGCGACCACCTCGTCCGGAGCGATCCCGCGCTCCGCGCAGCAGGCTGCCAGCGTGCGGGCCTTGGAAACCCCGAGGCCACTGATCTCCAGGAGCGCGGTGGGGCTGGACCGGGTGAACGAGGCCTGGTGTCCCGCGATTTCGCGGGCCAGCGCGAGGAAGGCGTCGGGGGCCAGTTCGGGGTGGTGGGCGAGGACCTTGAGGACCGGCGTACCGGTGCCCGGAGCCTCCTCGTACAGGAGCTTCTCCGCGACGGCGACCGTGGCGCCCGGGTCCATGTGGAACGGGGGGTAGGCGGGTTCGTAGTGGATGCCGGTGGCCAGCTCGACGGCGAACGACACTCCGGGGGCGGCTTCGCGCAGAGCATCGACCACGCCCAGGGCGATCTCGCGGTCCAGTGGATGGACACTGAGCAGCCGGCCGTCGCGGAGATCGGCGACAGCGGCCCCGTTCGCGCAGATCGCCATGCCGTGGCCCTGTACGTACGGGCTGACGACGTCCATCCAGCGGGCGGGCCTTCCCGTGACGAAGAAGACTTCGATTCCGGCCTCTTCGGCGGCTGCCAGGGCGGCGATCGTACGGTCCGACAAGGTCTTGTCGTCGCGCAGGAGCGTGCCGTCCAGATCGGTGGCGATCAGCCGGGTCACGGCAGGCAGGGGCGAGTCGGTAGCTGAGGTCACCCGCTCATTCTCCCGTACGGAGTCGCACGGGCGTGCAGAGGGGCGCCCATTTGAGTAAGCGCGCCCCTGAGCTGCGGAACCTGACAGAGGCATATGCCGACGGCGCCCCGGGCGCGCCGCCGGGCCGGAAACGGTGCACCCGGAGCGGCGGCCCGTCCTCGCAAGGGTCGTCGGACGCGGGGTCGGGGCCTGTCCCGGCCGCCCACGGGAGCCGGACGGAGGTCAGCTCAGCTGGGCCAGTGCCTCGGTGGCGATACGTTCGAACACGTCCTGGTCCTGGGCGAAGTCGGAGTCCGGCACGGGCCAGTGGACGACGATCTCGGTGAAACCGAGGTCGAAGTGCGTTCCCGCGAAGTCCACGAACGCGTCGAGCGACTGCAGGGGGCGGCCGGGGGTGAAGCCGGTGAGCAGGATCTTGTCCAGCTCCGACACATCCCGGCCGATCTTCTCGCAGGCCGCACCGAGCCGGGCGATCTGGCCGCGGATGGCTGCCACGGACTCCTCGGGGCTGCCGGTCCCGAACAATTTCGGATCACCCGTGGTCACCCACCCCTGGCCGTACCGCGCGGCGAGCCCGAGTCCGCGTGGTCCGGTCGCGGCGACCGCGAAGGGCAGCCGCGGGCGCTGTACACAGCCGGGGATGTTCCGGGCCTCGTTCGCGGCGTAGAACCGGCCCTCCTGCGTCACTGAGGGCTCCCGCAGCAGCCGGTCGAGCAGAGGGACGAACTCGTCGAAGTGGTCGGCGCGTTCACGTGGGGTCCACGGCTCCTCGGCACTCCCGCGCAGTGTGGTGGCGTCGAAGCCGCTGCCGCCGGCACCGATGCCGAGCGTGATCCGTCCGTCGGAGACGTCGTCCAGGGTGATGAGGTCCTTGGCGAGCGTCACCGGGTGCCGGAAGTTGGGTGAGGTGACGAGCGTGCCCAGGCGCAGCCGCTCGGTCGCGGCGGCCGCTGCCGTCAGCGTCGGTACGGCTCCGAACCACGGGCCGTCGCGGAACGTCCGCCAGGCCAGGTGGTCGTAGGTGTACGCGGCGTGGAATCCCAGCTCCTCGGCGCGTACCCACAGCGGTCGGCCGCCGTCGTGCCAGCGGTGGATGGGCAGGATCACTGTGCTCAGTCGACGGGAGGAGGTCATGGCCACGACTCTACGGCGACGACGCCGTGGCATCGCCGACCACCCGAAACGGTGGGAACCACGTGCGGATCGCTGCCGGGAGCGGGTGGCAGTGGTTGCCGGGGTGCGGAGCCGGGGCGACGCTGGAGAGGAACCCGGCCGGCCCCGCCCGCGCGTGTGCACGGCACCGGGCGTGGTTCCCGGAAGGAATGAGTCGTCATGAGGATGCTGCTCACCGCACAGATGGACACCGAGACGGCGAACAGGGCGGCAGCCGACGGGACGATGTCCAAGATGATCGAGGAGATCGTCGAGCGGCTCAAGCCGGAAGCGGCGTACTTCACCGTCCAGAACGGTCAGCGCGGCTGCCTGATGGTGTTCGACATGCAGGACTCCGCCCGGATGCCCCCGCTCCTGGAGCCGCTGTTCCAGGCGGGTTCCAGGATCGACCTGCGGCCCGTCATGAACCTCGACGACCTGCGTGCGGGCCTCGGTGGCATGGAGCGCTGATCGCTGAGGCGCGTCATTCGCGCAGGCGGAGGTAGAGCGCCGGCACGGAGTCGGTGAGCCATACCCCGTTGGCGCTGACGTGGAAGTGGTGACCCGCCCGGTGCATGGCGCCCGCGTCGACGGCGAGGACGACCGGCGCGCCGCGCCGGGCGCCCACCCGGACCGCGGTCTCGCGGTCGGCCGAGAGGTGGACATGGTGACGGCTCATGGGCCGGAGCCCCTCGGTGCGGATGGCGTCCAGCACACGCGCCACGGTGCCGTGGTAGAGGTACGCGGGCGGCTCGGCCCGGGGCAGGTCGAGGTCCACGGTCACGGAGTGCCCTTGGTTCGCTCGGATCCGTCCGCCCTCCACTGCGAAGCGACGCTTGTCGTTGGTCGCCACGACGTGGTCGAGCTCGCCTCGGGTGATCGGGAACGCGTGCCGTGCGCAGGCGCGCAGCAACTCGTCGACTGGCACCCACCCATTGGGGTCGAGACTGAGCCCGATCCTGGCGGGTTCGTGCCGCAGATGCTTCGAAAGGTACTTGGACACCTTGACGGTGCGTTGTTCGTTCATCCCGCCAGAGTGCGCGCGTCGCGTCCTCCCGTGCATGCCAATTTTGACCAGGCTTTGGAGACTCGTTGCCGACGGCAGGTTTGATCCACAGCCAACTCAACTTATCCACAGAGGTGTTGGCCATTCTGTGGACAACTAGTGTGCCGATTAAGCGCTTTGCGCAAGTAGCTCTCGCTTGAGCCAACTTGCGTATTTGCGAAAACTGTCCGTCACCCAAGGGTCGTGCACAGGAAGGGCTGTGGCGAAGTCCGCTGCGCCGCAGCCGTGTTGGCGCCGCCCGCTGCACGGCCGAATCAACCCGCTGTCTGGGACGTTGTGTTGACGTAAAGGAAGGGCGCCGCCGCGGCACCGTTCAGAGCGGCAGCCTCAGTCGAGCGACGCCTCGTAGAATCCGAGGACTGATCCGCGACAGCAGCCGCGCACCATGAGCCTCAGGTGTCACCGGCACCACCGCCCGGTTGTGCACCACGGCGTCGAGAATCGCCCGAGCGACCTTTCCCGCAGGATAGTTGCGACGTCCGTAGAGCTGGGCAGCCCGTCCGCGAAGGCGCTGCTCCTCCGTCTCGTCGGCCCCGGCGAAGTGTGCCGTCCCGGTGATCCCGGTGTTGATGAGGCCCGGGCATATCGCGCTGACCCCGATCGACCGGTGGGCCAGTTCCGCGCGCAGGCACTCGCTGAGCATCAGCACAGCCGCCTTGGACGTGCTGTAGGCGGGCAGGGCGCGTGACGGCTGATAGGCGGCCGCGGAAGCGACGTTGACGATGTGGCCGCCCTGGCCCCGGTCTGCCATCTGCCTGCCGAAGACACGACAGCCGTGGATGACTCCCCACAGATTGACGTCGAGAACATTCCGCCAGTCCTCGCTCGTCGTGTCGAGGAAGGAACCCGCAAGTCCGATACCGGCGTTGTTGACCAGGACGTCCACGACGCCCAACTCGGCGGCCACCTTCTCCGCGAGCTTCTCCATGGCCTGTTCGTCTCCGACGTCCACCACCTCGCCCCACGCGGTGGGTGCGCCGATCAGTCGTGCGGTCCCCGCCGTCCGGGCAACGCCCTCCGCGTCGCGGTCCACGGCAACGACCCGCGCTCCCGCCTCCGCGAACGCCAGCGCCGTGGCGCGCCCGATGCCTGCTGCGGCACCCGTCACCAGCACCAACCGGCCGCCGAAACGCTGCGCGTGGGCGCCTTCGACCGTTGCGCCGGATACGCCGGTCGCAGTGGGATCATCCGCTCCGCCGGTTTCGCCCCCTTCGACGAACTCGCTGATCCAGGCGGCCAGCTGATCCGGCCTGGTGCGCGGGACCCAGTGCTTCGCCGGCAGAGCGCGGCGTACCAGCCGGGGCACCCACTGCTCCAGTTCGTCGTAGAGCGACGGAGACAGGAAGGCGTCGCCGGTCGGTGTGATCAACTGCACCGGCACATGAGCACGCGCGTCCGGGCGAGGCCGACGCAGGCGGGCCCGGACGTTGTCACGGTAGAGCCAGGCTCCGTGCGCCGCGTCCTGAGGGAGGGACGTCGTCGGATACCCGTCCGCGGGCACCTTTTCCATCAGCCGCAGGATGCGTGGCCACTGCCTGCCGAGTACGCCGCGCCAGGCCATCTCGGGCAGAACCGGCGTGTGCAGGGCGTACACGTACCAGGACTTGGCGCCCTGGCCGAGCAGCTGTCCCACGCGACGCGGGCTCGGGTGGGACAGCCGTCCTTTGATCCAGTGCCCGAAATGGTCGAGGGACGGGCCTGACATCGAGGTGAACGAGGCGATGCGGCCCTTGGTGCGCTCGACCGTCGCGAATTCCCAGGACTGGACCGACCCCCAGTCGTGGCCGACCACATGGACCGGCCGGTCCGGGCTCACGGCGTCCACGACGGCGAGGAAGTCGTCGGTCAGCTTCTCCAGCGTGAAGCCGCCGCGCAGCGGCGCGGGTGCCGTCGACCTGCCGTGTCCGCGGACGTCGTAGAGAACCACATGCCACCGCTCCGCCAGTCGTCCGGCGACCTCGGACCAGACCTCCTTGCTGTCCGGATAGCCGTGCACCAGCACGATCGTCGGCTGTGTCGCATCGCCCAACTCGGCCACACACAGCTCGATCCCGCCCGTACGTACCCAGCGCTCACGCGCGCTTCGCAGCTCCACGCCGCCTCCTCGTCCAGTGCCGGCGTCGCGGTACGCGTCCGTAACGTGGCACCGCTGAATGTGGCAACCGACCCGCGGCCGCGTCAAGGGATGGCCCGCACCTGTGGACAACGCCATGTGGACAAGCCTGCGCGGGACGTTCGGACGGTCGGCCCCCGCACGCCGGACGGGCCGGCGTCGCGGCCCGCGCCCCGGGCGGCGCCCCACCGGTCGTGCGCCGCGGGCCTCCTCCCTCGTGGGGTCCCCCTACGGGCCCGTACGCCTCGAGTCGGACGTCGATACAACCGTCTGGTCTGACGACTCCTGTCGGTGCGCGCCATTACCTTCGAAGACGTGACTGTGATCGCAACCGAAAGCCTGAGCAAGCGGTTCCCGAGGGTGACCGCGCTTGACCGGCTCTCCTTGGACATCGGACCGGGCGTAACCGGCCTGGTGGGTTCCAACGGGGCCGGCAAGTCCACGTTGATCAAGATCCTGCTGGGTCTGTCCCCCGCCACCGAAGGCCGGGCCGCGGTGCTCGGGCTCGATGTCGCCACCGAAGGCGCCGCGATCCGGGAACGGGTCGGGTACATGCCCGAACACGACTGCCTGCCGCCCGACGTCTCGGCGACCGAGTTCGTCGTCCACATGGCGCGGATGTCCGGACTGCCGCCGACCGCGGCGCGTGAGCGCACCGCGGACACCCTGCGGCACGTCGGTCTCTACGAGGAGCGCTACCGCCCGATCGGCGGTTACTCGACCGGAATGAAGCAACGGGTCAAGCTGGCCCAGGCTCTGGTCCACGACCCGAAGTTGGTCCTTCTCGACGAGCCGACCAACGGGCTGGACCCGGTCGGCCGTGACGAGATGCTCGGTCTGATCCGCCGCGTCCACACCGATTTCGGCATCTCCGTGCTGGTCACCTCCCACCTCCTGGGAGAACTCGAGCGGACCTGCGACCACGTCGTCGTCATCGACGGGGGCGCGCTGCTGCGTTCCAGCTCGACCAGCGACTTCACGAAGACCACCACGACGCTGGCGGTCGAGGTGACCGACAGCGACACCCACCCCGACGGCACGGACGCCCTGCGCAAGGTCCTCACCGGAGCCGGGACGAAGCTCGTGGGGCATGACGGACTCGACGCCGAAGGGCTGCCGGGCGCGGGTCACATCCTCCTGGTGGAGGCTACGGGCGAAGAGACCTACGACCTGGTCCGCGACAGCGTCGCCGAGCTCGGGCTGGGGCTTATCCGGATGGAACAGCGACGTCACCGCATCGCCGAGGTCTTCCGCGCCCAGGAGGCGCCCCAGGCGGCTCCGGCCGCGGCAGCCGGTGTCGGACAGGAGAAGGGGAGCGGTCAGGATGAGCACTGAGACCGGAACCGTGGCCGGGAGCGACAGCTCCCGCATCCACAACATCGGATACCGCTCCTACGACGGTGTCCGGCTGGGCCGGGCCTACGCCCGGCGCTCGCTCTACTCGCAGTCCCTGCGGGGCTCGTTCGGGCTGGGCAGGTCCGCCAAGTCCAAGGTGCTGCCGATGCTCCTGTGCGGGGTGATGTGCCTCGTGGCGCTGATCCTCGTCGCGGTCGCCATCGCCACCCCCAACATGACGAAGCTCCCGATCAAGTACACGGACTTCGCCATCTACCTGCAGGCCGTGATCGGGCTCTTCATCGCCTCCCAGGCCCCGCAGTCCGTGTCCAGGGACCTCCGCTTCAAGAGCGTGCCCCTGTACTTCTCGCGCCCGATCGAGCGGGTCGACTACGTGCTCGCGAAGTTCGCGGCCATGGCGTCGGCCCTGCTCATCCTCACCGGGCTGCCCCTCGTCATCCTCTACGCGGGCTCGTTGCTCGCGAAGTTCGACTTCGCCGACCAGACCAAGGGCTTCGGGCAGGGGCTGGTCTCCGTGGCACTGCTCTCCGTGCTCTTCGCCGGGCTGGGTCTGGTCGTCGCCGCTCTGACACCGCGACGTGGCTTCGGGGTCGCCGCGGTGATCGCCGTACTGACCATCACCTACGGCGCGGTGTCCACGGTCCAGGCCATCGCCTGGCAGACGGACTCGGCCGATGCCGTCACGTGGCTGGGGCTGTTCTCTCCGATCACGCTGATCGACGGGGTGCAGACCGCGTTCCTCGGTGCCTCCTCCGCCTTCCCGGGGGGTGGAGGACCCGGAGCCGCCGCCGGCGTGGTCTACCTGATCGTTGTTCTCGCGCTCGTCGCCGGCTCGTACGCCGTACTGATGCGCCGCTACCGGAGGGTCGGGCTGTGACCACCATCGAGATCGACCACACCTCCCGCTGGTTCGGCAACGTGGTCGCCGTCAACGACGTGAGCATGACCGTGGGGCCCGGAGTCACCGGGCTGCTCGGCCCCAACGGAGCCGGCAAGTCCACGCTGATCAACATGATGGCCGGGTTCCTGGCGCCGTCGACCGGCAGGGTCACGCTCGACGGCACACAGATCTGGCGCAACGAAGCGGTCTACCGGGCGATCGGGATCGTGCCGGAGAGGGAGGGCATGTACGACTTCCTGACCGGCCGCGAGTTCGTCGTCGCCAACGCCGAGCTGCACGGACTGGGCGACGCGGCCGCGCACAAGGCCCTGGCCACGGTCGAGATGGAGTACGCGCAGGACCGCAAGATCTCGACGTACAGCAAGGGCATGCGCCAGCGGGTGAAGATGGCGTCCGCGCTGGTCCACGACCCCTCGGTGCTGCTCCTCGACGAGCCGTTCAACGGCATGGACCCGCGGCAGCGGATGCAGCTCATGGAGCTGCTGCGCCGGATGGGCGCGGAAGGCCGCACGGTGCTCTTCTCCTCCCACATCCTGGAGGAGGTCGAGCAGCTCGCCTCGCACATCGAGGTGATCGTGGCGGGCCGCCACGCCGCGTCCGGTGACTTCCGGAAGATCCGCCGGCTGATGACGGACCGGCCGCACCGCTACCTCGTCCGGTCCAGCGACGACCGTGCACTCGCCGCGGCGCTCATCGCGGATCCCTCGACGGCGGGGATCGAGGTCGACGTGACGGATCGGGCGCTGCGCGTCCAGGCGGTCGACTTCGGACGCTTCACCACGCTGCTGCCGAAGGTCGCCCGCGAACACGGCATCCGGTTGCTCACCGTCTCCCCGTCCGACGAGTCCCTCGAATCGGTCTTTTCCTATCTCGTAGCGGCCTGAGTAGTGGCCTGAAAGGAGCTGTGAAGCGTCATGTACGACCCCACAGTCGCCCGGCTCACCTACCGGGCCCTGCTCGGCCGGCGCCGGGCCGCCATCCTGTTCGTCCTGCCGGTGCTGCTGGTGGCCATCGCCGTCGCGGTGCGGGCCTTCGCCGGTGCCGACGACGGTGTGGCCTCCGGCGTGCTGGGCGGGTTCGCCATCGCCACGATGGTCCCGCTCATCGGTGTCATCGCGGGCACCGGTGCCATCGGGCCCGAGATCGATGACGGCTCGATCGTCTATCTGCTGGCCAAGCCGGTGAAGCGGCCCACGATCATCTTCACCAAGCTGATCGTCGCCATCGCGGTGACGATGCTCTTCTCGGCGCTGCCCACGCTGATCGCGGGCTTCATCCTCAACGGCAACGGCGGCCAGATCGCCGTGGCGTACACGATCGCGGCCCTGGTCGCCTCGATCGCGTACAGCGCGCTGTTCCTGCTGCTCGGAACGGTCAGCAGGCACGCGGTGGTCTTCGGCCTGGTCTACGCGCTGGTGTGGGAGGCGCTCTTCGGCAGTCTGGTGCCGGGGGCCAGGACGCTCAGCGTGCAGCAGTGGTCCCTGTCGGTCGCCGAGAAGGTCGCCGGAGAGGGCATGGTCACCTCGGACGTGGGCCTGCCGCTCGCGACCGTCCTGCTGGCCGGTGTCACGGTCGTGGCCACCTGGTATGCGGGTCAGAAGCTGCGGGCGCTGAAGCTCGCCGGCGAGGAGTGAGAACCGACGCCGTGCAACCCCCGCCCCTCGGGCGGGGGTTGCTCCACGTGCGCGAGCGGCCCGCGTGACGGTGCGCTTATCGGCTCGTTGTACAGGGCGCGTGGAGGCAACTGGAATCCGTGGCGTCGAGCTTTCGTGAATTCGGGGAATGCCGGCATCGGTGGGGCAGTGCCCGCCGGCCGGTCATCGAGCAAGTGGCAACCGTGAGCGCCCTCCACCCCCGCAGCCCGGGGACAGGGCCGTCCTTGCCGTTCCCGCGCACGAAAGGCACACCCATGCCCACCGAAGTCGCCCTGCTCGAATCCCGCGCTCTCCGGGCCGAGCGGATGGGGCGCGTCGAAGCTCTGGACAAGGTCAAGAGCCTTGTCATGCTCCCCGATGGAATTCACCTCCGCACGGAGGAGGTGGCCCGTTACTTCGAAGTATCCACAGAGGTCGTCAAGAAAGTGACGCAGCGGCACCGAACCGAGGTGGCGGAGAACGGGCTCAGGCTGCTGCGCGGCGCTGAGCTGCGCGCCTTCCATGGGGACATGGTGTCCCTATGGGGCGGTGAGCTGGGCGAGAGTTATCCACAGGCGGCCACGCAGCTTACGCTCTACACCCGCAGGACCGTCCTCAACGTCGCCATGCTTCTTCGCGACAGCGACATCGCTCGTAGCGTCCGGACCCGGCTCCTCGACGTCGAGGAGGATCTCCGGACGTCGTACGTCTCCCTCGAACGGCGTGTCACCCGTATCGAGGACTGCCTCCTCGGTGTGGGAAACGCACTTCAGGAGCTCGGCCCCGTGCTGGTGCGGATGTCGCAACGGCTGGACTCCCTCGACAGGAAGCTCGACGTCACGCATCAGCTCGTCGGTGCCATCAGCCTCCGGCTCACCGACGTCTCGCAGGATGTCGTCCGGCTCGATGCGCGCATGGATGACCTCGCTGAGAGCCTGAGGGAGATGAGCCGCCGCACAGGCTGAGACCCCACCCGGGGCCGCCCGCGGAAAATGGGTGCTCCCGGGCGAAGGCCTCGGCACGGTGAAGGGCACGGCGCGAACGGCGGCGTCCGTGAAGACCGGGAGAGGGCCGCGGCGTTGACCGGTGGTACGAGTCCGTCGCGTTGCCCGCACGGCGGTCCGCAGCCGCCATCGCGGTAGCCTCATCAGCTGCCCGGCGGCGCTGCGGCAGGCCCTCGGGTGGGCCTTCGGCGGCGCGTCGCGCGGCCACCTCCTGGAAGGTCGGCAGGGCGCGGCCTGCCGAGCCGTCTCCGGGGCGCCCCGGCGCGCGCGATCCGCGCATCTTCCGCACCACGGCGATGGTCGGCGGCCGACGCCGGAACGGCCCGCATCAGGCGCGCGGGGCCGTCCGGAGCAGTTCCTCCAGCACGACCGCGATGCCGTCGTGCTCGTTCGACGCGGTGATCTCGTGCGCCACGGCCTTCAGGTCCTCGTGCGCGTTGGCCATGGCGACGCCGTGCTGCGCCCATCCGAACATGGGGATGTCGTTCGGCATGTCACCGAAGGCCAGCGTGTCCGCCGCCCTGAGACCCAGACGGCGTGCGGCCAGCGAAAGGCCGGTCGCCTTGCTCAGCCCCAGGGGCAGGATCTCCACGACCCCCGGGCCCGCCATGACGACGTTCACCAGGCTGCCGACGGCCTGCTGCGCCGCTTTCGCGAGGGCGTCGTCGTCGAGCTCAGGGTGCTGGATGTAGACCTTGTTCAGCGGAGCGGTCCACATCTCGGCGGGGTCGTCCATGTAGAGGGCGGGGAGGGGGCCTTCCTGGACCCGGTAACCTGGCCCGACCAGCACCTCGCCGTCGAGCCCGTCCCGGCTCGCGGCCAGGGCGAGCGGGCCGACCTCGGCCTCGATCTTGGAGAGTGCGAGCCCGGCCAGCTGCCGGTCCAGGGTGAGGGAGGTCAGCAGCTTGTGCTCGCCCGCGTGGTAGACCTGCGCGCCCTGACCGCACACCGCGAGGCCCTCGTATCCCAGGTCGTCCAGGATGTGCCGGGTCCACGGAACCGCTCGTCCTGTGACGACGATGTGCGCGGCGCCGGCCGCGGTGGCCGCGGCCAGCGCCTCCCGGGTGCGGTCGGAGACCGTGTGGTCGTCACGCAGCAGGGTGCCGTCGAGATCGGTCGCGACGAGCTTGTAGGGAAACGTCACTTGGCGACCGGCTCCAGCAGCTCGCGCCCGCCCAGGTACGGACGGAGGAGCTCGGGCACGCGCACCGAACCGTCGGGCAGCTGGTGATTCTCCAGGATCGCCACGATTGTGCGCGGTACGGCGCAGAGGGTGCCGTTCAGCGTTGCCAGCGGCTGGACCTTCTTGCCGTCCCGCATACGCACGGAGAGCCGGCGGGCCTGGAAGCCGTCGCAGTTCGACGCGGAGGTCAGCTCGCGGTACTTGCCCTGGGTCGGGATCCACGCCTCGCAGTCGAACTTCCGCGAGGCCGAAGCCCCCAGGTCACCGGTGGCGACATCGATCACCTGGAACGGCAGCTCGAGGGCCGTGAGCCACTGCTTCTCCCAGTCCAGGAGCCTGCGGTGCTCGGCTTCGGCGTCCGCGGGGTCGACGTACGAGAACATCTCGACCTTGTCGAACTGGTGCACACGGAAGATGCCCCGGGTGTCCTTGCCGTAGGTGCCCGCCTCGCGGCGGAAGCAGGGCGAGTAGCCGGCGTACCGCAGGGGCAGCTTCTCGGCGTCGATGATCTCGTCCATGTGGTACGCCGCGAGGGGGACTTCCGAGGTGCCGACGAGGTAGAGCTCGTCCTTCTCCAGGTGGTACACGTTCTCCGCGGCCTGGCCGAGGAAGCCCGTGCCCTCCATCGCGCGGGGGCGGACCAGCGCCGGGGTCAGCATGGGGACGAAGCCGGCCTCGGTCGCCTGCGCGATCGCGGCGTTGACCAGGGCCAGCTCGAGGAGCGCGCCGATGCCGGTCAGGTAGTAGAAGCGTGATCCGGAGACCTTGGCGCCGCGCTCCATGTCGATGGCGCCCAGGGCCTCGCCGAGCTCCAGGTGGTCCTTGGGCTCGAAGCCCTCCGCGCCGAAGTCACGGATGGTGCCGTGCGTCTCCAGGACGACGAAGTCCTCCTCGCCGCCGACCGGTACGTCCTCGTGGACGATGTTGCCGAGCTGCAGGAGCAGTCGCTTGGCCTCGGCGTCGGCCTCGTCCTGTGCGGCGTCGGCCGCCTTGACCCCGGCCTTCAGCTGATCGGCCTTCTTGAGGAGCTCGGCGCGCTCCTCGGGGGTGGCCTTGGGGATCAGCTTGCCGAGCGACTTCTGCTCGGAGCGGAGTTCGTCGAAGCGGACGCCGGACGACCTGCGCAGCTCATCGGCGGAGAGAAGGGCGTCGACGAGCGCGACGTCCTCTCCACGGGCGCGCTGGGAGGCGCGAACACGGTCGGGGTCCTCACGGAGCAGGCGAAGGTCAATCACCCCTCAAGGCTACCGGTGCGCAGATCCGTCACTCGAACCGATATCGACGAGCGTGGCGCTTTGCCCGAATTGCCGGAATCGATAACCCTGAAGGAATCCGTGGGCCTGCCGACGGGGAAGATCGCCGATAAAAGGGGCTCGGCGTATCGAAAAGGAGCAAACGCTCCCGCTCCTTGACGCATCGCCGGTGCGGGTGAGGGGAGTTGGGGGCCCAGGGCGGGCGTGTTGTCCACAGGGGTCCATTGATTCAATTAGTTATCCACAGGCTGTGAGGAAGATCTGTGGATGCCGGACGAGATCGTTCCGAAAGCGGCATGCCGGGGCGCAGATACCCGACTCAAACCCGATCCGCGCACTCGTTCGGGTGGGTATTGCCCATCTTGATGAGTTGATCAACGGAATTCGGTCGGCACAGCTGGCCTGTCGTCCCATGAGGGCTCTGCGGTCACTGGGGCGATTTGTCGACCATGTCGCGTTGTGGTGTCGACTTGTCCCCAGCCCCGAGAGGTGCCCTGTGGATAACTCTGTGGAACGAGAATCTGCAGGTAGGACCGGACGATGAAAATGCCGGCCCCTCTCCGCAGACCTCAGACCCGGCCGTCCTGGCTGCGGGCCAGCCAGTCGGACGCCTCGGTGAAGTCCGTGTCGGACGTCCCGATGCGCAGAGCGCTCACCTCTTCGGGTGTCACCCCCGCGCGCGGGTACGAACCGAGGAACCGCACATTCGGGCAGATCCGCTTCAGCCCCATCAGCGCCTCGCCGACCCGGCGGTCCGCGATGTGCCCCTCCGCGTCCACGGCGAAGCAGTAGTTGCCGATGCCCTCCCCGGTGGGCCGGGACTGGATCAGCATCAGGTTGACCCCGCGGACGGCGAACTCCTGGAGCAGTTCGAGGAGGGCACCCGGACGGTCGTCGCCGAGCCAGATGACGACGGAGGTCTTGTCGGCTCCCGTAGGTGCGGACGGCCTGGCCGGGCGTCCCACCAGCACGAAGCGGGTCTGGGCGTTCTCCGCGTCGTGGATCTCCGTCACCAGTGGTTCCAGCCCGTAGGTTGCTGCGGCGAACTCTCCGGCGAAAGCGGCGTCGTAGCGCCCCTCCTGCACCAGCCGCGCACCGTCCGCGTTGGAGGCCGCCGACTCCCACACCGCTCGGGGCAGATGGGCGGCCATCCAGTTGCGTACCTGCGGCTGTGCGGCCGGATGGGCCGTGACGGTCTTGACGTCGGCCAGCTTCGTCCCGGGGCGCACCAGCAGCGCGAACGTGATGGAGAGCAGCACTTCGCGGTAGATCATCAACGGAGCACCCGAGGCCAGCTCGTCGAGCGTCGTGCTGATCCCGCCCTCCACGGAGTTCTCGATGGGGACGAGTGCTGCCGCGGCCTCCCCGCTGCGCACCGCGTCCAGCGCGGCCGGTACCGAGACCATCGGGACGAGCTCGCGGGTGGCGGCTTCGGGGAGAGTGCGGAGGGCGACCTCGGTGAAGGTGCCTTCTGGACCGAGGTAGGCGTAGCGCGTGGCTGACATACGGTCACCCTAATAGCCCGACGGAGAGGGCCGGTGCCCTACGCCTCCAGCAGGCGCTGTCCCACGTACTCCCCGGAGGCGGCCCCGCCTGGCACGGCGTAGAGGCCGCTCGCCTCGTGCCGGATGAAGGGTGAGAGCGCGTCCCCGCGGTCGAGCTTGCGCTGCACCGGGATGAACCCCTTGAACGGATCGGCCTGCCAGCAGACGAAGAGCAGCCCGGCGTCCGGAGTGCCGTCGTCGGAGATGCCGTCGTGGTACGAGAAGGGGCGGCGCAGCATCGCGGCACCGCCGTTCCTGTCGGGGGAGGAGATCCGGGCGTGGGCGTTGCCGGGGATCAGCAGCTTGCCGTCCGGCCCCATCTTGTCCAGATCCATCGCGCTGCCCTCCGAGCCGCCGCTGAGCGGGGCACCGTCCGACTTGCGCCGCCCTATGACCTGCTCCTGCCGCTCGACCGTGAGTTCCTCCCAGTCGTCCAGGAGCATCCGGATCCGCCGGACGACGGCGTAGGAACCTCCTGCCATCCAGGCGTACGCCGACGAGCCGCCGGCGGGCACGAAGATCCGCTCCTCGAAGTCGTCCTCGGCGGGTTTCGGGTTGTTCGTGCCGTCGACCTGGCCCATCAGGTTGCGTGCGGTCATCGGCCGGCCCGTCGCGCCCGGGGTGCGGTTGAAGCCGTTCATCTGCCACCGCACCCGGGCCGTCGACCCGGCTTCCTTCTGCAGGGCGCGCAGCGCGTGGAAGGCGACGAGCGCGTCGTCGGCGCCGATCTGCACCCAGAGGTCGCCGTCGGACCGCCTGGCGTCGAGCTGGTCGGAGGAGAAGGCCGGCAGCGGGTCCAGGGCGGGCGGCCGGCTGCCTGTCAGCCCTGTGCGGGTGAAGAAGGTGCGTCCGAAACCGAAGGTGACGGTCAGGGACGAGGGCCCGGCGTCCAGGGCCACCCCGGTGTCGTGCCCCCGGCTGTCCGACGGCTCACCGGACATCAGCCTTTCCGCGGCGGCCGACCAGCGGCGCATCAGGGCGGCTGCCTGGCCGCGCCCCGCGCCGGGCGCCAGGTCGAAGGCCACCAGGTGCCCGCGGGCCTGAAGCGGAGTGGTGATCCCCGCCTGATGTTTCCCGTGAAACATCGCCTCCGTCGATCCGACCGAGGCCAGGGGCGTCGGGGCCGAGCCGCGCGTCGCGGCGTAGCCACCCGCACCACCCGCCGCGCCCAGGACGAGGCCTGCCGCACCGGCCGCTCCCGCGCCGCCGATGAGCCGCCGCCGGGAGACGACACTCCCGCCGCCGGGGGCGGCGGCTTCGCGGTGGGCGGCGGCGGGGATGCCGTTATCCCTGAGGTCGTGCTTCTTCTTGCTCACCCTGCTCAGCCGATCTTCACGTTCTTCTCGATGGTTGTCTGGTCGATGTCCGACGTACGCACCGTCACGGCGACCGTCCAGTCACCCGCCATCGGGATCTGTACGCCGCTCGACGTCCAGTGCCCCTCGGTCAGGCGGTCGGGGACGACGGGCAGCGGGCCGATGTCCTTGGACTCCAGGGTGAAGGCGAGCTTCACCTCGGGGACGTCCAGAGGGCGTTCGTCGATCCCGTCGATCCAGACGTGCACGTTGTTCGAGCCGGTCCCGCCGGGCGAGATGTCCAAGCGCACCGTCCCCTTGCCGTTCTGGCCGCCGGTGTCGAAGGGAAGGCTCAGATTCAGCCGGCCGCCGGTCACCGGCGCGGCCGCCGGCGTGGTGCCGCCCCGGGCGGCCTCCTCCTCGGTGCGGCCGGGCTCGGTGGACGTCAGGATCGTCGTGACGACGAGCAGCACCACGGCGATACCCGTCTCCACCAGCACGGAACGGCGAAGACCGGAGCGGCCCGGGTCGGAGTCGCGGGCGCGCTTCTCCTTCGTCGCCGTCAGAGCGGCGCGCTGGCGGGCGAGCTGGGCGGCGCGCTCCGGCGTCTGCTTCTCCTCGGCCGCCCTGGCCGGGGCCACCGAGGAGGCCGGCTCCATCGCTTCCGTCGTCTCGGCCGAATCCACAGCCGGAGCTGTCTCGTCGGCGGACTCGGTGAGCTCCGTCAGCCGCCCCGTCCACCGCCCCGTCCACCGCCTGGATATCCACGCGACCCCGACGAGCACGGCGACGAGTGCCACCTTGACGAGCAGCACCTGCCCGTACCGGGTCCCGGTCAGCGCGGACCATGAACCGACCTGGCGCCAGGACTGGTAGAGCCCGGTCGCGGCGAGTACGAGCACACTGCCGAACGCCACGCGTGAGAACCGTCGTACCGCACCGCTCGTGATGTCCGGCGTCCGGTACAGGGCGACCAGCAGTGCGGCGAGTCCGCCCAGCCAGCCGGCGACGGCGAGGAGGTGGAGCACGTCGACGGGCATGGCGATGCCGGGCTGTATACCCGTGGAGGCGTGCTCGGCCAGGGCCCACGTACCGGCGATCCCCGTGGCGATGACCGCTCCGCCTGCGGCGAGTCCGAAGGTGAGGTCCTGCTTCTCCTTCTCGTCCTCGCGCTTGGCGTACGCCCCGAAGAGGACCGCGATGAAGAGCGCGGAGGCGCCCAGGAGGAGCAGCCGGGAGACCAGCGCGGCCCCCGGCTTGGTGTCGAGCACGGCCTGGAGACCGTCGAGGTCGAAGGCATCCGCGAGCTTGCCGGAGCCGGTGTAGGGGCTGCGCAGGAGCAGCATCACGAGCGTCGCAGCGGTCAGCGTGATCCAGCCGCGTACGACGAGCCGTTGCAGCGGGCGCGCCCCGGCCCCGCGCTGCCAGCAGGCGAGTACGAAGGCCGACCCGCCCGCGAGCAGGATGAATCCGGCGTACGCGGCGTAGCGGGCGATGCCGTAGAGCGCGCCCACGATTCCGCCGCCGGCGTCGTCCGAGGGCAGCGCCACGGTGGTTTCCGAGGGGGCGCCGACGGAGAAGGTGAAGGCTCCGGAGACCGGATGGCTGTCGGCGGACACCGCCTGCCAGGCCACGGTGTACGTGCCGTCGGGCAGACCGCTGCGGAGCTGGACGCCGTATCGCACGGTGCCCCCGCTCGTCAGATCACGGGGAGCGCCGTCGTCAGCCCGCTCGCCGCTCGGGTCGAGGACCCGGATGGAGTCGTCGCCCATGGCGATCTGCTCGGAGAAGGTCAGCGTGACGTCCTGCGGAGCGGTGGCGACCACCGCCCCGTCCTGCGGGTCGCTCCCCGTGAGAGCGGCGTGCGCGGACGCGGGGCTCGCGCCGGCCAGCACCAGACCGAACAGCAGGCTGATCAGCGCGGCGAGGAGCGCGACCGCGGCGAGCGGCCGTCGTGTCGGGGAGGGCCCGAAGCGCGGGGCGGTGGCTGTCATGGGTGTCAGTACCTCACTGCTTCTTCGGGCTGTAGGTGGTCTCCTTCACGGGGATGTCGACCGTGATGGGTTCGGCTTTCTCGAAGTGCAGTTCTACGGAGACCGTCTCTCCCTGTCTGGGCCGCTTCTTCAGGTCCGTGAACATGATGTGGTTGCCGCCGCGTTCGAGGTCGAGCGCGCCGCCGGCGGGCACCTCGAACGACGTGACCATCCGCATCGTCCGGTCCTTCGTCTCGTGGATGGACACGTTGTCCGACAGGGAACTGGTCACCGAGGTGAGCCGGTCGGTGGTGTCGCCGCTGTTCTTCACGAGCAGGAAACCGGCTGCCATGTCGCTGACGGGCTGCGGCATGAAGGCACCGGTCACCTCCAGCTGCGGCACGCTTTCCGACGTACATGCCGTCAGCGCCATGCCTGTCGTGAGGGCGAGGGCGCCCGCGATGGCCGTGCGGCGGTTCACGGGGTCTCCCCCTTGACGAGCTCCGGGAGGTCCTCGGTGTAGTCCTCGGCCGTGGTGTCCTCGCTGTAGAGCACGTACCCCTTGTCGGTCTTCGGGGAGAACGCGATGACCTGGGCGCCGTGCATCGAGACGACCGTGCCGTCCTTCTCCTTCTTCGGAGGGTCGATGCCGATGCCGATCTGCCGTGCTCCCGCCTGGATGGTCGGGAAGTCGCCGGTGAGGCCGGTGAAGTCGGGATCCTGAGCCTCGAGCCAGCTGCCCAGGGACGCCGGGGTGTCCCGTTCGGGGTCCGTCGTGACGAAGACGACCTGGAGCTCGTCCTGGTCGGCCTTGGGCAGTGCCCGCTTGGCGACGGCGATGTTGCTCATGGTCAGCGGGCACACGTCGGGGCAGTTGGTGTAGCCGAAGTAGATGAGAGTCGGCTTGCCCTGGGTCTGCTCGCGCAGGTCGTACTTCTTGCCGTGTGTGTCGGTGAGGACGAGGTCGGGCTTGGTGAAGGGCTGGTCGAGCACGGTGGCCGGCTCGGACCCGGTCCCGGAGGAGACCTCGGCGACCGGATCGTCCGCCTGGTCGCCGCTGCTGCCGCAGGCCGACAGGGTCAGTGCGGCCACGGCGGCGAACGCCGCGGCCAGCACCGTCTTCTTGCTGTGCATGGAGAGCTGATTCCTGATCTGTGGAATGCGGGTGGTGGAGTCGGTGGCGTCAGACGCTGCGGCGACGGCCCGCGAGGACGCCGAACGCGACCCCCGCCACACCGACGACGATGCCGACGATCCCGAGGACGCGGGCCGTGCTGTCCGTGCCGGAGGAGGAGGCGTCGTCCGACGACGCCGTCGTCTGCTTCGTCTCCGCCGCCTCGCTGTCCTTGTGATCCGGGGCGGCTGCACCGTGTGCGCCGGCCGACGGGGCGGTCAGCGCGAGCACGGGGGCAGGGCTCTCGGGCTCTTCGCCGCCCTCGGTGGGCTCCTCGATCCAGCGGACGACTTCCTTGTTGCTGTACGTCTGGAGCGCCTTGAAGACGAGCTGGTCGGCGTCCTCGGGCAGCTGGCCGACGGAGAGCGGGAACTGCTGGAAGTAGCCCGCCTCGATGCCGTCACCCTCCGCGGTCCAGGTGACCTTGGAGACGGCTTCGTTGATCTTCTTGCCGTGCACGTCGAGCGGCTCGGCCAGCTTGCTCTTGGTGACGTCGATCTTCCAGCCGGCCACCGGTTGCGGGCTGACGGACGCGAGCGGGTGGTCCGTGGGGAAGTTGACCTCGAGCTTCACGGTGGAGGCGTCGTCGCGCTCGTTGGGGACCTTGAAGTTGACGGTCGCGTAGCCACCCTTGGCGGCCTCGCCCTGCGGCTGCACGCTGACGTGCGCGGAGGCGGTACCGGCGAGCAGCAGGACGGTGGACGCGGCGACGCCGCCGGCGAGGGCGATACGGGAAACGTTCATGGCAGGGATCACTCCACAGGTCATGAGGGAAAGGTGGTCCGGCGCGCGGAGGCACGTCGGCATCACGACCACCTCGTCACCGTGTTCCCGGCGGAGGGGTCGCGTCAGGCTGCGCGTACGTATACGGGCGGCGGCCCGCGCCTGATCACCATGTGCTGCAGAGGGTCCCCGGCGGCCGGAGCGGGAGCGTCGACGGCGCTGCGGAGAGGACGCGGCCCGGTCGTGGGCCGCCCCGGAAGGCCCGCACGCAGGGCGCGTACGAGTGCCATCGCGGCACGCAGTGCGCGCAGCCTGGCCACGGCCGCGAGCCGGAGGCCGCCCTGCGCCGAGATCCTGGCGAGCCGGAACAGCGCGATCTCGCCCCGGCGAAGCAGCCAGCCGGTGACGAGTGCGGCCAGCAGGTGCCCCAGGAACATGGGCAGGCTGGGCAGGCCGGACATCATCGTGGCCAGCGCCGTCGGGTCCGCGCCGGAGGCGACGTCCGGAGCGGCCGTCGCGCCGGACGCGAGGTGTGTGTGTCCCTGGGCCACGGTGGCGGGGTCCAGTCCCGCGGTCGTCACGATGCGGTGCGCCTCACCGGCGCTCAGCTGCGCGGGTCCGGCACCGCACACCAGCCCGGCGGCGAAGCGGATCAGGGAGTCGTCACCCGATCCCGTCGCGGTGGCCGCGGTGTGCCGCCCGAGTCCGAAGAGGACGTGCAGGGCCAACTGCCCGCCCACGAGGGCGGCGCTGATCGGGAGGAGGGTCCGCTCACGTCCGGCGAGCGCCGCCGCGACGACGAAGACTCCGGCGAAGCCGGCCAGCAGGGTCCACCAGGGCACACCCGCGCCGGCGGCAAGGCCATGCCCGGCGGCTGCGAGCACGACGCAGACCGCGGTGAACACCGCGGTCCTCAAAAGCCGCATACCGGCTCCGGCGCGTGCGACAGGCATAGACATGGCCGGGTCATCATCCCACTGTGCCCCCGGTCCCGGTACGGCAGGTCCGGAAGGTCGGCATCCGTCCCCATCAGGTGGTGATCAGGGGGTGTTGCACCTGTTCATGGCTGCTCCGAGGCCGTTGCCCGGATGCTCCGGGTACCTGTTCCGGGCCCGTCATACACCGGCGAGCGGAATATCCGCATCCGCCGAATGAGCGCTGTCACAGCGGATCCGTGCTTACGGAGCGTCCGTTGCGGCAATACGTAACGGTATGTCGAGCCGCAGCCAGGAGGCTGGAGCATGAGCATGTGGTGGTCACTCCATTTGCGGCGCGAAGCCGCGAGCGTTCCGCTCGCCCGTCGTTTCCTGCTCGGCACCATGGAGACCGCGGGGGTGGACCCGGACATCTCCTACGACCTCTCCGTCGCACTCAGCGAAGCCTGTGCGAACGCCGTCGAGCACGGCGGTGCCCGACGGGACGCGGACGAGGTCCATGGCGCCGGTCCCGCCTCCGCCGGAGACGGATCGTCCGGACAAGCCTGCGGGCAGTACCGGGTCACCGCCTATCTGGACGGCGAGAAGTGCCGTATCGAAGTCGCCGACTCGGGCCCCGGATTCTCCGCCCGGCGCACGCTTCGCACCGCCGCACCGTCATCCGTCGGGTATCCGCCGGACCCGCACCCGTCCGCCGCTCACCCGGCGGGCGATCCTTCGCACACGCGCACCGCCGCGCACCCTCCGGCCATGGCTGAGAGCGGCCGCGGGCTCTGCCTGATCGAGGAGCTCGCCGACCACGTCCACTTCGGCAACCGGCCGGGACGCGGTGCGGTGGTCAGCTTCGACAAGGTCCTGAAATGGCGGGAGGGCGCGCTGCTCATGGTGTCCTGAGCAGCGCGCCCTCCGGCCGCGCGTGGCGCGGTCTGCCGGGTCAGCCCTTGAGCCGGGCCATCCAGGCCTCGACCTCGTCGGACCGGCGCGGCAGCGCGGCGGACAGGTTCCGGTTGCCGTCCTCGGTCACGAGGATGTCGTCCTCGATACGGACGCCGATCCCCCGGTACTCCTCGGGCACGGTCAGGTCGTCGGCCTGGAAGTAGAGTCCCGGTTCGACCGTCAGGCAGACTCCCGGCTCCAGGGTGCCGTCGACGTACGACTCGGTGCGTGCGACGGCGCAGTCGTGGACGTCCATGCCGAGCATGTGACCGGTGCCGTGCAGCGTCCAGCGGCGCTGCAGGCCCAGCTCCAGGACCTTCTCCACGGACAGGTCGCCCAGCAGGCCCCACTCGACCAGCTTCTCGGCGAGCACCCGCTGCGCCGCGTCGTGGAAGTCGCGGAAGGCGGCGCCGGGCTTCACGGCCGCGATGCCCGCCTCCTGGGCCTCGTACACCGCGTCGTAGATCTTCCGCTGCAGCGGCGAGAACGTTCCGTTGATGGGAAGTGTCCGCGTCACGTCGGCGGTGTAGAGCTCGTTGGTCTCCACGCCCGCGTCGAGCAGCAGGAGCTCGCCGGAGCGGACCGCGCCGTCGTTGCGGACCCAGTGCAGCGTGGTGGCGTGCGGGCCTGCCGCGCAGATCGAGCCGTAGCCGATGTCGTTGCCGTCGACGCGTGCGCGCAGGAAGAAGGTGCCCTCGATGTAGCGCTCACTCGTGGCCTCGGCCTTGTCGAGGACCTTCACGACGTCCTCGAAGCCGCGCGCCGTGGCGTCGCAGGCCTTCTGGAGCTCGGCGACCTCGAAGGCGTCCTTGACCAGGCGGGCCTCGGAGAGGAAGACGCGCAGCTCTTCGTCGCGTTCCGCGGTGACCTTGTCGGTGAGAGCGGCCTCGATGCCCGCGTCGTGTCCGCGGACGTTGCGCACAGGGCCGGTCGCCTCGGTCAGCGCGGCCGGGAGCTCGCGGACGTCCTTCGCCGGGATGCCCAGCAGCTGCTCCGCCTCGGTGAGGGAGTGGCGGCGGCCGACCCAGAGCTCGCCCTGGCCGTCCAGCCAGAACTCGCCGTCCTCACGGTTGGAGCGGGGCAGCAGGTAGACCGTCGCCTCGTGCCCGTCGTCGGCCGGCTCGAGCACCAGGACGCTGTCCTGTGTCAGATCGCCGGTGAGGTACGCGTACTCGGTGGAGGCGCGGAAGGCGTACTCCGTGTCGTTGGAGCGGGTCTTCAGGTTGCCCGCGGGAACGACGAGCCGCTCGCCGGGGAAGCGCGCGGAGAGCGCGGCGCGGCGGGCGGCGGTGTGCGAGGCCTGGGCGATCGGCTCCAGGCCGTGCAGCTCGGTATCGGCCCAGCCTGATGCCATGTTCTCGGCGAGCTCATCGGAAATGCCCGGGTACAGGCCGTTCTTCCGCTGCTTGACCGGCTCTGCTTCTGCTGTTTCCGGGGTCTCCGGGGCGAGCTCCTCAGACACGTTATGTCCTCCTTGTACGACACTGGGCCCTCTCATCGTACGGGCGTACGGAAGGGGGCCCGGTGCGGGAAGACCCGTGACGGTTCCGACGCGGCCCGCGTCGCTGCCGTCGGCCGGCTCAGTCGAAGCGCGCGGCCAGCAGGGCGACGTCCTCGGCGCCGTCGCCGCGGGCCGCGCCGTCGGGCAGGACGGCCCTCAGGATGTGGTCCGCGACGGCTCCGGGGTCCTGGCGCAGGACCTTCGGTACACCGGCTGCCGCCGAGTGCAGCCGCGCGAACGCCCGGTCCGTGGTGTCTCCGGTGAGGCGCAGCAGTCCGTCGGTGTAGAACAGCACGGTCTCGCCGGGGCGGAGCGTGAACTCCACGCTCGGCGCCTCCCAGCAGGAGAGCATGCCCAGCGGGACGGAGACGGTCGTCTCCACGAATTCCGTGCGCCGCTCGCCGGTCACGAGCGGTGGGGTGTGCCCGGCACCGGCGAGCAGGATCGTGCGCCGGCCGGGCTCGCAGTACGCGAAGAGAGCGGTCGCCGCGCCGGCCGGTTCGGTCAGCCTCAGCAGCAGTTCGAGATCGGAGAGCACGGCGACGGGGTCCTCTCCCTCCATCACGGCGTAGGCGCGCAGACCGGCGCGGAGCCGGCCCGTCGCGGCAAGGGCGGCGGGTCCGGAGCCGCCGACCGAGCCGACGGCCAGGCCGAGCGCGTCGTCGGGCAGGGCCAGCGCGTCGTACCAGTCACCGCCGCCGGCGGGCCCGGCCCGGCGCCGGGCCGCCAGCCGCACTCCCGGGATCCTGGGCAGTCGGTCGGGGAGGAGTTCCTCGGCGATGGCCGCGGCCTCCGACCTGGCGCGTTCCAGCTCGCGCAGGCGGGCCAGGTGCTCGGCGGCGTAGCGGGCGTACACCCCGACGAGATGGCACTGGCGTTCCAGCGGTTCGGCCGGTTCGTCGTACAGCCAGACGGCCACCCCCAGCCGGCCTGCGCTTTCGGTGGCGAGGGGCTGTGCGTAGCTCGCGGCGTATCCGAGCCGGGCGGCGACCTCGCGGCAGCGGGGGTCCAGGCCGGTGTTGCCGAGGATGTCGGGGCTGGCCCGGGGGCTGTCGGAATCCGGAAAGCCGTCCAGGAAACGGCCGTACGCGGTCGCGCTGCGGGGCACCGTCTCGATGTGGCCCAGCTCGGCGTGGGCGAGGCCGAGCCCGATCGTGCGGGATGGCCCGCCGCCGTCGGCAGGTTCGAGGACGAGGAGCCCCCGTCCGGCTCCGACCAGGGCCGCCCCGGCGCCCAGGAGTTCGCGAAGGGCGCTGTCCAGGGTGCTGGTCGCGGCCAGCCGTTCGGTGAGTTCGTGGAGCGTGGTGAGGTCGGAGACCCAGCCGGCCAGCCGGTCCTGGATGAAGGCTCCCGGCGCGAAGGGAGGGCCGTCCGCAGGCGCTGCAGTGTGCGTTGAAACAGGAACCATGGGATCGATTCCAGCCACTTTCGGAGGGTGGGGGGCGCTCATGGCAGTCGGCTTACCGACAGGTGCGTTGTGTCGAATAGCATCGCAAACCCCCATGTCGTTCCGCGCCGCTATCGGTGCAACCACATGTACACGCACCCACATGTACACGCACAACTGAGGTCATGTCCAGTATTGTCCTCACGGTATTTATGGTGTCCATGAGGCAGTTAACTTGGCCGGAAAATGCACCCCCGGGCCGCATTTTGCGGTCGACTGGGTGCGCTCGACAGGGGGCGCCCTCGGGGTGAAATGCCGGAGGGAGCGTCATCCCGGGCATGCTGGGTACGTAATCGTGGATGACCGGGGGCGGTTGTGATCGCCCCGGAACCCGACAGCGAGCCCGGGCGTCCTCACTGGTGACGGACGCCCGCCCACCCCCGAGTTGCGGGGTTGCACAAGGGACGGCACGCGCGACGCGCACGCCGACCGCGCGATGTTTTGACTGAACTCGGCTCGGTTCAACACGGTTCGGCTCAGCCCCACTCTGTTCGGTTCCACTCTGCTCTGCTCGGCTCACGCGCGATACCGACTACCCGTCCGTACCGCAGACCTGATGAGCGAGCACGTACAGCGAAGAGACACACACGTGGCGTAACGGGTGCGTGTGTGATGTGGACCTCGGCGTTCAACGGAAAGGAACGAGCGCTCATGCGCGAGATCCTCGGAAGGCGACGCAGGCCCCGGCGCAAGGGAAGCTCCGCCCAGCTCGACGCGGCGCTGACCTGTGCCACCCTGCGGAAATGGCCCGTGCTCCCCGGAGCGGGGCTCGCGGCGGGAGCCGTCCGTGGCGAGCGCGGCCCCGGCTGCGCGTGTCACGACCCCGAGTGCGCCGTGCCCGGCGCACATCCCCTCGACCCCGGTCTCCTCGCGGCGACCACCGACGAACGCATGGTGCGCTGGTGGTGGACCAACCGGCCCACCGCCCCCGTCGTCCTGGCCACCGGCGGCCGGGCGCCCTGCGCTCTGAGTCTCCCTGCCGTCGCGGGATCCCGGGCGCTCACCGCGCTCGACGGCATGGGGCTGAGGCTCGGCCCCGTGGTGGCCACACCCACCAGGTGGTCGCTGCTGGTCGCCCCCTACTCCCTGGAGCGGCTCGGCGAACTGCTGCACGCCCAGGACCGGGTGCCCAGCTCGCTGCGGTTCCACGGCGAGGGCGGCTATCTCCTTCTGCCGCCGTATGAGGCGGATGCGGGTCAGGTGCGCTGGGAGCGCGCGCCGGCGGACGGGAACGCCACGCCGTGGCTCCCCGATGTGGAGTCGGTCCTGGACGCGCTCGTCGAGGCGAGCAACGGCGCCCCGGACGGCGGCAGCCGCCTCACGTACTGAGCGGCCGGCTACGCACCGCGCGCGGTTACGTGGGGTTGCGGCTCACTCGTCCACGGGAAGTGGGGCCGCCCGTATACCGTGCGATCAGGCGCGTACCGGGCAGGTGCAATTGCATCCTGGGAAAAACCATGGGTCCAGGCTTTCCGACTGCCTATTCGCAGTTCGTGGAATCGGTGTGCGCGGTGATGCCGGAGTGAATGTCTCCAGGTGCTGTGAGCCCATTCCCGGCGCGGCGGGCCTCTCGATTTTCTGTCCGAAAGCGAACGCCCGGTGCGTCCTGAGGCCCGGCGTGCGCCGGGCCCCGGAGCATGGCGGAACCCGTGCCTTACGCAGGGATGCAAGGGGTGCGGACGGGCGCGGACCAGTGGCGGGAGGGATGCGCGAGGGTGAGGCGTCGGCGTGGGGCCGGGCTGTCGCCGCAGGCCGCCGACGCGCCGAGTGCTCCGGCGTGCGCCTCCCGGCCGTACGGGCCCGGAAACGGGGGCGTCCGGCCGCTGGCGACGGGGGATGCACCAGCGACCGGACTTCCAGAACCGTAACAAGAGATCTGCCGTTAGCAAATTCGATCTCGCCTATTCGGACAGTGATTTACCGACGAGTACGGGGAGTTGTGACGGGAGTCACCGTCGCGCGTCGGCGCTCGTCACTGTCAGCTGAGCGTCACTTGGCGGTTGGTGAGCCCACCGCGCGCCCGGCGCTCCTCGCCCGTCAGCGGAGCGTCCGACGCGAGGGCTTCCGCGAGCCGCTCCGCGAACTGCGCCGCGGGCTTCTCGCACTCCTCGGCCCCCATCGCGCTCGGCAGGTCCCAGACGGGGACCATCAGCCCGTGGGCGCGGAACGAGCCCACCAGCCGGGTTCCTTCGCCGAGCGAGGAGGTGCCCGCCGCGTGCAGCCGGGCGAGCGCGTCGAGGAGCTGCTCCTCCGGGTGCGGCATGACCCAGCGCAGGTGGTTCTTCTCCGGAGTCTCGCACCAGTAGGCCGCGTCCACGCCGGAGAGCCGGGTGGTGGGGATGGCCGCCGCGTTGGCGCGCTCGAGGGAGGCGGACACCTCCGCCGCGGCGTTCTCCGCGTCAGGGACCCAGAACTCGAATCCGGAGTGCACGACCGGCTCGAAGACGGCCGCGGGGTCGAGGACGTCCTGCAGGCGCGGGCCGTCGGCGGGCACCCGGCGGGCGGCGACCGGCGAACCGGGGTCGGCCTCCAACGCACGCTGCAGGGTGTCCGCGAGATCGCGGCTGAGGTCGCCCGACGAGGTGTCGTTCTGCAGGGCGAGCAGGACGGAACCGTCGTCGCGGCGCAGCGCGGGCCAGGCCATCGGCAGCACGGTCGCGAGCGACACGGACGGCACGCCCTCGGGAAGTCCGCCCTTCAACGTCAGCTCGACGGTGGCGGCCGGGACCAGCTCCCGCAGGGCGACCCAGTCGCACTCCCCGGCGATTCCCTCGAAGGGGCGCTGGACCAGCTCGGTCACCGCGTGGGCGGCGGCGCGTCCGTGACACGCCTTGTAACGGCGGCCCGAACCGCACGGGCAGGGCTCGCGGGCCCCTACGACCGGAATCTCACCGTCCTTGAGCTGCGGCTTCCCGGCCTTGGTCTGAGGGCGCTTCTTGGCCATGGTGGGCGTCTCCCGATTGCGACAGTGCGGTCTCGGGCGCGAGCCTAGCCGTCCCCGCCATCGCCGGTGCACACCTGCCTCGGCGCCCTCGCGGCCCGCTCCGTCGTGCCGCGTGCCCGTGGCGCTCTCAGCCCGCGTCGTCGAAGGCGTTGAGCACGTCGGTGAGCTCCAGTCCGTCGAGCGAGCCGAATCCACTCATACCGCGGAGCCCGTCCAGTCCGTTCAGCCCGGGCCGTTCGCGGCGGGCGGACCTCGCGGGGGCGGGACCCGCGGTCGTGAAGCCGCCGTGCCCGTGGTCCGCGGAGACCAGCGCCCAGACGGTGACCTCACCGACGGTGTCGTCCCGGACGCCCCACTCCCGGGCGAGGGCGCTGATGATGTTGAGCCCACGCCCGCCACGCGCGGTGACGGACGGGGTGGACGGGACCGGCCTCGTCGGCCCGCCGCCGTCGGTGACCTCCACGGTCAGGTCGCCTCTTCTGTCCACACGCCATGCGGCGCGGATGTCGCCGTCACCCACCTCCGAGTGCTGCCCCAGCGGCCTGCCGTGCCGGCAGGCATTACTGAGGAGTTCGGAAAGGATCAGCACGGCGTCGTCGACCACGGTGTCCGAGACTCCGTTGCTGCGCAGTTGTTCGCGCATACGGTGTCGCGCCTGCCCCACGCCCGCAGGGCCATGGGGTACGGCCATGCTCGACGACGTCGGCACTTCCTGTGCCACCACAAACGCCACCCCCGAGACCTCCTTTGCCCCACGCCACGGATTGGATGCCCTCCTGGACTGCGCCGGAAACCGGCCAAAGCCCTGTCAGTGATGCACTCGTAACGATCGATTGCGGAGTGAATGCGCCGGTGCACCCCCTGTAACTGATATTAAGAGCGACCGAGTTGCGACAGAACCTGTTTCGGGCGGTTGGTAATGATTGCTTCCACCCCGAGGCGTACACAGAGCTCGACGTCCGCCGGCTCGTTCACCGTCCATACGTGCACCCGGTGCCCCGCACGGTGCAGTCGCTCGATGTACCCGGGGTTGTTGCGTACGATCCGCATCCCCGGACCGGCGATCCGGGACCCGGCCGGGAGCCGCCCGTCGCGTAGTCGCGGCGAGACGAACTGCATCAGGAAGACGGTGGGCAGGGTGGGGGCGGCGGCCCGGACGCGGTAGAGGGACCGCGCGGAGAAGCTCATGACGCGCACCGGCGACGGACCCTCCGGCGGCGGAGTGTCGAGACCGAACCGTTTGAGCAGGTGGAGCAGGCGCTCCTCGACCTGTCCTGCCCAGCGCGTGGGGTGTTTGGTCTCGATGGCCAACTGGAGCGGTCGACCGGCCGCCCGGACGTCGTGGGCCAGTTCGAGGAGCCGTTCCAGGGTGAGTACGGACGTGAGCTCACCCGGCACGGGGTCCCAGTCCGGCGACTCCTCGTGGTCCTTCCAGGAACCGAAGTCGAGGGTGGCGAGATCGGCCAGTTCCAGGGCGGAGACCGCTCCCCGGCCGTTCGACGTGCGGTTCACCCTGCGGTCGTGGACACAGACCAGCTGACCGTCCGCGGTGAGACGCACATCGCATTCCAGGGCGTCGGCCCCGTCCTCGATGGCTTTGCGGTACGCGGCCAGGGTGTGCTCGGGGGCGTCGTCCGACGCCCCGCGGTGGGCGATGACCTGGATGGGAGGCCGGTGCGAGGGTAGGCGTGCGTGGGTCACCGCGTCATCGTGTCACCGGGAGACGCCCGGGGCGGACAGCTTGTTGCGTAGGACCGTTTTGCCTGATGTAAGGAATGGTGTGCGGATGCACAGGTCCTGCTTACAGTGGCCTGACGTGCTGTGGGAAAAGCTGACTGCAGACACTGCACAGCGGATCTCTTGCCGAACGCCGAGTGGAACCGAGGAGTAAAGAGCTGTGAGCACCGAGAACGAGGGCAACGAGGGCAACGCGGTTCCGTCCGCACCGTCTGTTCCGTCCGCACCTCCCGTGCCGGCTGCCGCTCCCGAGGGCACCCCACAGGGAGGTCCGCCCGCGCCGGAGGCACCGCCCGCCGCTCCCGCGGACGCGCCGACGGCCCAGGTTCCGGCGGCCACACACCACGACGGCACCGGCCGGGCGCACCATGACGGCGCCGCCCCGGCCGCCGCCCACGAGCAGCACCCGTACACGCCGCCGTCGCCGCAGCAGCCCCCGGCCGGCTCGGCCGGATGGCCGCCGCCCCCTCCGGCGGTCCCCTCGTACGCGGACGGCGGCGGCTCCTCTCCGACCTGGGGAGCCCCGGTGCCCTCCGATCCCGAGCCTCCGCGCAAGCGCCGGGCGAGCGGTCTGGTCGCCGCAGTGGCGGTGGCCGCGCTGGTGGCGGGCGGCGTCGGCGGGGCCCTCGGCTACTGGGCCGCCGACAGCAACGACTCCGGCTCCTCGTCCGGGTCGACCACCGTCGCGGCCTCCAACAGTCCGAAGGACTTCAAGCGCGAGGCGGGCACGGTCGCGGGTGTGGCGGCGAGCGCGCTGCCCAGCGTGGTCACCATCGACGCGCAGTCCGGTGACGGCGAGGGCGGTACGGGCACCGGCTTCGTGTACGACAAGGAAGGCCACATCCTCACGAACAACCACGTGGTGGCTTCCGCGGCGGACAGCGGCCAGCTGACCGCGACGTTCTCCAACGGCAAGAAGTACGACGCCGAGGTGGTCGGCCGGGCCCAGGGCTACGACGTGGCCGTGCTGAAGCTGAAGAACGCTCCGGACGGACTGACCCCGCTCGCCCTCGGCGACTCCGACAAGGTCGCGGTGGGTGACTCCACGATCGCGATCGGCGCACCGTTCGGTCTGTCCAACACGGTCACCACCGGCATCATCAGCGCGAAGGACCGCCCGGTCGCCTCCGGTGACGGCTCCAGCAACAAGAACTCCTACATGAGCGCCCTGCAGACCGACGCCTCGATCAACCCGGGCAACTCGGGCGGACCGCTGTTGGACGCGGGCGGTGCCGTCATCGGCATCAACTCGGCCATCCAGTCCACCAGCGGCGGCGGCGTCGGCCAGTCCCAGGCGGGCTCCATCGGCCTGGGCTTCGCCATCCCGGTCAACCAGGCGAAGAACGTCGCCGAGCAGCTGATCAGGACGGGCCAGCCCGTCTACCCGGTGATCGGTGCGACGGTGACGATGGAGGAGAAGACGGGCGGCGCGGTGATCTCGGAAGAGGGCGCGGGCGGCACCCCCGCCGTCACTCCGGACGGCCCTGCGGCCGATGCAGGGCTGAAGGCGGGCGACGTGATCACCAAGTTCAACGACACGGTGGTCGAGAGCGGCCCGACGCTGATCGGCGAGATCTGGACCCACAAGCCGGGTGACAAGGTGACGCTCACCTACAAGCGCGACGGCAAGACGGCGACAGCCGAACTCACCCTGGGCGAGCGCAAGGGCGACAGCTGACCGGCTAGGCTGTTCCACGCATCGAGCCGTCCCCGGGCCACCGGGGCGCGGCGCCGACGCGGGGTGGGTTGCCCGAGCGGCCTAAGGGAACGGTCTTGAAAACCGTCGTGGCGCGAGTCACCGTGGGTTCAAATCCCACACCCACCGCAGCAGAACGGCCCCTGACCAGCGATTCCGGTCAGGGGCCGTTCGCGTCTTCTGGGTCATCTGCTCCGCGGGTCCCGGTCAGATCCCGCGTGATCCGGCACGTGAAGGGCACGTCCGGGTCAGCCCCGAGACACCAGCTCGATCGTCACGGGTGCCGCTGAATCGAGGTAGATCGTGTCCACGTCGTCCTCGGAAAGAGCCTCGCCGGGGTAGTCGGCCGGCACTACGCCGAGCATCGTGTGAGGGCGGGGGAGCCAGCCCACATCCTGTGGAGGCTCGCAGCGGTGGATACCGGTGATCCGCACCAGCGTCTCGGGCATGCCCACGAGGCAGCTGTCACCGGCGTGCAGTTTCCATGGCTCAGGGTCGGTTTTGAACAGACTCGTGGTCCAGTCCGGGGAGTCGGGGTCCGTCGCGAAGGCCCTCTGGCCGTTCCACCTGAACTGAGACTGTGGATCGATCTGGGCCCATGGCCACTCGACGGCGACGTCGAATGGGAACACGTCGACCACTCGGCCCTGCGCCGGCGGGCAGCTCACTCGTAGAACGTCGCCAACCCGGAAGTCTTGATGCAGCCCGTTCTTGCCCATGCTGCCCCTTGCCGTTGTTCGCTCCGAGAGCTGCACGGTACCGACTGCCTCAACCGCGGCTCGCACCGGCGGACATCTCGGCTACAGACTTAGCCGCACATTCCGACTCTGCTGGAAGCCCGGCGCATCGTTCAGGGGGCTCCGCACCGAGTGATCTCCCCATCGAGCTCCTCGCCTCTGCGGGAATTCGGACCGGCGGGGCATTCGGACCGGCGAGGCCTTCGGGCTTCGGCTTAGCCAGGTGTACGTAGACAGGTGTCTCGCTGTGCGTGGATGAGAACCTGGCCGAGCAAATGAGGGCGCTTCTCTTCGGCGCCTCGACCCTCTCTGGTCTCCTCGAATCTCCTCGAACCAGAAAGACGAATCCGACAACTGGAATCCACGACTTGTTTTCCGGTGTGTCCTTGAGGGGCACATATTCGAATGGGTGATATGGGCGTGCGATAACATGCGACCCTGCTGGTCTACAGAGGGGGAATTTGTGAAGAAGGCGTACATATATCTCGTAGCGGCATGTGTTCTTGTGACAGTCTCATGTGGAGGGAGTGGTCCGATCGAAACTTCCCGTCTGACGGATCGGGAGAGAGAGTGGGTCGAGTTCTCCTATACGCGCGAGAAGAATGAGGACACCAAACGGATGTGGGAACAGTTGCCGGCCGAAGGGGGCGAGTCTCATGTCAAGCAGCAGCGTCTCAGGCTGTGTGGTGACACGGCGGCGGTGATGCGGAGCCTGAAGGAGGCGGGCACCACGGCAGAAGAAATGCAGGAATACGAGGCGAATCTTGGGGAACTCCTCTGCTGACTAAGGCCGCCCGGACGTGTGGCAGCCACCCTCCAGCCGCGGCAACCCGGAGATGAGTGAAGGCCCCGCCGATATCAGTAGGGGCCTTCACGAAAACAGTTCTGCTCCAGGCCGCTGCGTCTCCGAGTATTCTCAGCGGGAATGTGTCACGGGATCGGTGTGGGGCCATCGTCACCAGCCCGATGTGAACACCCTGCTGACAACACCATCCTTCTGGTTTTCCCGGCATCCACCGCTTCTCACGGCCCCCGATCGGCTGTCCGGCGCGGGCGTCGTTATCGTCAGCGTCGCCCGTAAAGCGCCCGAGGTTATCCGCCGAGCGGTGTGCGGTCCATACGGCCAGGTCGAAACGGCCCTCTGCGGGTCGGCTTCTCGAACTCGGCCGCCGACTCAGCCCCTTCTCAATCAGATCGTCCCCCGGAGCTGCTGACCTTTTCGTGAGCCTTGCGTAGAAGCGGAGAAGTGCTGTGAGGCCGTGGCCCACCTTCGTCGGGTCCACGCCGGAGCTGCTCCACGGGAGACTCCGTCATGCCCCACCGAGGGAAGGGGCGACGAGGAGCGCGGGGTCAGGGTGTCCGGCGCGGGGTGGTCAGGCGTGCCGCGGAGGCGATCGCGGCGCGGGCCTCCTGTTCGGTGAGGCCGGTGCGCATCGCCGCGTCGGTGAGCGCCTCCGCGAGGTCGTCGCCGAAGCCGTGTTCGTACGCGCGACAGGCGGCCCAGAACAGGCGGGTGTTGCGCTGGCCCTCGTGTGCCTCCCGTACGAACTGGACCAGTCCCTGACCCTGCCGGGCGGGGGGCGTCCGGCCGGCGGGGTGGGCGGGGTGTTGCCGGGGCGTCAGCAGGCGCAGGAGGCCGCGGGGGCAGGGAGCCGGTATCAGGTGGGCCGTACCGGGGGCGAGCCGGTAACGGCCGTGGGTCGTGACCGATCCGGGGCCGACGAGGTAGCCGCCCGCCCCGCGCACGTCGATTCCGGGAGCGAGGCGGCCTGCGGAGTTGGACACGGAGGCGCCGGACGGGCCGGTCAGCCAGAGGTGTCGGCCTCCGCTGGGCGTGAGCACCGTGACGGTGGCGGGGATGGTGAACAGGTGCTGGAGGGCCAGGTGTTGGAGCGCGGCCACGGAGTCGTTGCCGTGATCGGTGTCGATGTCCAGATCGATGCCGATCAGACGGTGCGGCGGTCGGCCGCAGGCGATGCCGTAGCCGGTTGCCCTGGGTGCTGCGGCGAAGAGGGCGCGGACCGCGGCCGGGTCGGTGGTGGCGTCGTGGACCCCGTGACCGGGCAGCCCGCAGGCGCCCCGGCAGTGCACGGGCGCCCTCTCGTCGCGGTGAGGTGAGCGCAGGGCGGGGAGCTTGGTGGCGGACAGCGGGAAGACGGGGAGCCCGCGTTCGGCGGCGGAGAGCGCGTGGGCCAGGGCCAGGGTGGCGGTCTGCCTGTCGGTGGTGGCCATGGAGCTATTTTCGTACAGATGTTCGAGAAAGGGAAGGGGGGAGGTCTGCTCGGGGTGGAGTGCCCCTTCTCTGCGGGGTTTACCGGGGGTTCGTCATACGTGCGAGGGAATCGCGCAGCATGGGCGGTTCGCCGGGGATGCGAGGGGAAGTTTTGCTCCCGCGACGTCGTGACCAGCACCGAGGCGGTCGGCCAACTGCTTCGGAACCAGCCGTACCAAGCCGCATCTTCGGTTCCTGGAGGAAATTGACATGGCAAGTATCCGTACCGCTCGCGCCCTCGCCGTCGTCGCCGCTCTGCCTCTTGCCGCCGCCTTGTTCGGAGGGGTCGCGATGGCCGACAACGGTTCGTTCGCGAAGGACGGATCGAACGCGGCGGTGGCGACCATCGGGTCCGGTGGTGTCGGTGGGAACAACTCCGGCAATTCGTCCACGTCGCAGCAGCAGGCCGTCGGTCTCGGCGCGTCCAACCACAGCAACTCCGCCCAGGTGACCGGATCGGCCTTCACGGTGATCGACCAGTCCACGGACATCATCGCGGTCAACTTCACACCGCTCTGGTGAGCTGAGAGGGGTGGGCCCGTGCGGCGGTGGCCACGGCCGCTCCCGCGCGGGCCGCTCCCGCGCCGTGCCGGGTTGTTTCCCGGAGCGGGGCCCTGAGGTGCGGACCCTGAGGCGGGTGCGCTGTTCCTCCACCTTCAGGAGGTCGGCCCCGCCGGGCGCCTACAACCTGAGGCGGACGTGGCTTCGGGACCTGGGGCCGATCCCCTCGTCCGCGCCCGCTCCTAGCGTGGAGGAATGACCACGCCAGTCTGCACCGGCGCCTCCAGGGCGGTCGCTGCCACCGCCGGACACCGCCGTTATCCGTCGTTCTCGTCGTACGTGCGGGCCAGGGGCCCCGTGCTGCTGCGCACCGCGCGGTCACTCACCGCGAATCCGAGCGACGCCGAGGACCTGCTGCAGACCGCCCTCACCAAGACCTACGTCGCCTGGGAGCGGATCGAGGACCACCGGGCGCTGGACGGGTACGTCCGCCGCGCACTGGTGAACACCCGGACCTCGCAGTGGCGCAAGCGCAAGGTCGACGAGTTCGCCTGCGGGGAGCTCCCCGAGAAGGAGGCCCCGCCCGCGCCGGACCCGGCCGAGCGGCAGTCGCTGCACGACGCGATGTGGCGGGCCGTGCTCAAGCTCCCGGACCGGCAGCGTGCGATGGTCGTCCTGAGGTACTACGAAGACCTCAGCGAGGTCCAGACTGCCGAGGTGCTGGGGGTGACCGTCGGGACGGTCAAGAGCGCGGTGTCGCGTGCGCTCGGGAAGCTCCGCGAGGATCCGGAGCTCACCCCGGTCCGGTGACCGAGGCCCCCGCTACCGGCGGCCCGGCCCCGGGAGCCCGGTGACCAGGCCCCTTCGGGCACCGCCCCGCAGTCGCCCCTCAGTCCGTCCTGCGCCCGGATCTGCCGGCCGACATCGATTCGTACTCCCGGGAGTAGTGACATACCGCTTGGTATGTGAGCAGAATCAACGCACCCTTACTGCCGCGTAGCGCCCACCGGGAGGACGCCGTGCTGAGCACCATGCAGGACGTACCGCTGACTGTGACCCGCATCCTGACCCATGGGATGACCATCCACGGGAAGTCGCAGGTGACGACCTGGACCGGCGAGCCGGAGCCGCAACGGCGCACTTTCGCCGAGATCGGCGGGCGCGCCTCGCAGCTGGCGCACGCTCTGCGTGACGAGTTGGGCGTCGTGGGCGACCAGCGCGTCGCGACCCTCATGTGGAACAACGCCGAGCACGTCGAGGCGTATCTGGCGATTCCCTCCATGGGCGCCGTACTGCACACGCTCAACCTACGGCTCCCCGCCGAGCAGCTGGTCTGGATCGTCAACCACGCCGACGACAAGGTCGTCCTCGTCAACGGTTCCCTGCTCCCGCTGCTGGCACCGCTGCTTCCCCACCTGCCCTCCGTCGAGCACGTGGTGGTGGCAGGCCCCGGCGACCGCTCCGCGCTCGACGGCATCACGCCCCGGGTGCACGAGTACGAGGAGCTGATCGCGGGCCGTCCCACCTCCTACGCCTGGCCCGAGCTGGACGAACGCCAGGCGGCGGCCATGTGTTACACGTCCGGGACCACCGGGGACCCCAAGGGCGTCGTCTACTCCCACCGCTCCATCTACCTGCACTCCATGCAGGTCAACATGGCCGAGTCGATGGGTCTGACCGACAAGGACACGACCCTTGTCGTGGTGCCGCAGTTCCACGTGAACGCGTGGGGGCTGCCGCACGCGACGTTCATGACCGGCGTCAACATGCTCATGCCCGATCGCTTCCTGCAGCCGGCCCCGCTCGCCGACATGATCGAGAAGGAGCGCCCGACGCACGCCGCCGCCGTCCCCACGATCTGGCAGGGGCTGCTGGCCGAGGTCACCGCCAACCCGCGCGACCTCTCCTCCATGGCCAGTGTCACCATCGGCGGCGCCGCCTGTCCGCCCTCCCTGATGGAGGCGTACGACAAGCTAGGTGTCCGCCTCTGTCACGCCTGGGGCATGACGGAGACGTCGCCGCTCGGCACCATGTCCAACCCGCCCGCAGGGCTGACCGAGGAGCAGGAGTGGCCGTACCGCATCACCCAGGGCCGCTTCCCGGCCGGTGTCGAGGCGCGGCTGACCGGCCCCGGAGGCGAACACCTGCCGTGGGACAACGAGTCGGCGGGGGAGCTGGAGGTCCGCGGCCCCTGGATCGCCGGTGCGTACTACGGCGGTGCGCACGGCGAGGACCTGCGTCCCGAGGACAAGTTCAGCGAGGACGGCTGGCTGCGGACGGGGGACGTCGGCGTGATCAGCGGGGAGGGGTACCTCACGCTGACCGACCGTGCCAAGGACGTCATCAAGTCCGGCGGTGAGTGGATCTCCAGTGTCGACCTGGAGAACGCGATCATGGCGCACCCGGATGTGGCCGAGGCCGCGGTCGTCGCGGTCCCCGACGAGAAGTGGGGCGAGCGTCCCCTCGCGACCGTCGTCCTCAAGGAGGGCGCCACCGCCGACTACGCGGCGCTCAGGACCTTCCTCGCCCAGTCCGTCGCCAAGTGGCAGCTGCCCGAGCGCTGGACGATCGTCCCGGCGGTGCCGAAGACGAGCGTGGGCAAGTTCGACAAGAAGGTGATCCGCAGGCAGTACGCCGACGGCGAGCTGGACATCACACAGCTCTGAGCCGCGACGCCCCGGAGGGGCCCTGCCCCGTGCCGACGGCGGCCGGGCAGGGCGTCCGAGGGCTGGGTTCGGGCGGCACACGACGAGGGCGGTACGGGAACACCCGTACCGCCCTCGTCGTAGGCGCCCGCCCCCTTCGTCGGGGAGCGTCAGTTCGTCCCTATCTTCGCCAGCAGATCCACGATCCGGGACTGCACCTCGTCGCTCGTCGAGCGCTCGGCGAGGAAGAGCACCGTCTCGCCGGAAGCGAGCCTCGGAAGGTCCGCCTCCTCCATGCCTGCCGAGGTGTAGACGACCAGCGGCGTGTGGTTCAGCGAGCCGTTCGCACGGAGCCAGTCGATGATTCCGGCGCGGCGGCGGCGTACCTGCATCAGGTCCATCACCACCAGATTCGGACGCATCCGGGTGGCGAGGTCGACCGCCTCGCTGTCACCCGCCGCCCGTGCCACCTGCATGCCGCGCCGCTCCAGCGTCTCCGTCAGCGCCAGGGCGATCTCCTCGTGTTCCTCGATCACCAGCACCCTCGGCGGATGCTGGTCGCTGTCGCGCGGGGCGAGCGCCTTGAGGAGCACGGCCGGGTCGGCACCGTAGGCCGCTTCCCTGGTCGCCTGCCCCAGACCGGCCGTCACCAGCACCGGGACCTCTGCCGCAACCGCCGCCTGACGCAGCGACTGCAGCGCCGTACGGGTGATCGGCCCGGTCAGCGGGTCGACGAACAGCGCGGCGGGGAACGCCGCGATCTGGGCATCGACCTCCTCGCGGGAGTGCACGATCACCGGACGGTAGCCGCGGTCGCTGAGGGCCTGCTGCGTCGAGACGTCCGGCGCCGGCCAGACGAGCAGCCGGCGCGGGTTGTCCAGCGGCTCCGGAGGCAGTTCGTCGTCGACGGGCTGCGGCTGCGGCCGGTTGGCCACCTCTACGGCGCCCCCGGGCCCGTCCAGCGGCTCAGGCCCCTCGGCTCCCTCGTCGGGGGCCCCTATCGCGTACGAACGGCCCTCGGACGCGGGAGCAGACATCAGCCGGCCGGACCCGCTGCCCTGCACCGTGTTTCCCTGCGCCTGCGCCGTGGGCTGCGGAGGCGCGGGGACCGGAGCGGGCTGCGGAGGCGCGGGAGCCATGGCGGGCGGGGCCGGGTGCTCGGCCTCGGGCGGGGCAGTGAGCTTACGGCGCCGGCCGGCACCCCCGAGCGTCTGGTTCTGCTGGTGCGCGAGGTGTTGCGCGAAGGGCACGCCCTGACCCAGCGTCCGCACGCTGAACGCGCGGCCCTGGGTCGAGTCCGAGGATGCCGGCATGGGCGCCTCGGCGGGCAACGGCTGGCGCCGTGCGTCAGGGACGGGTGCCGGCGCGTCGGTGTCGGCCGGGTGCGGCTCCGGCGCGGAGGCGGAAGCCGGCGCGGACGCGGGGCCGGCCGGAGCGGCGATGGTGCCCGTGGTGTGGGTGGTGCCGGCCGATCCGGCCCAGGGCCCGTCACCGGCCGGATCCGTGTCGTCCTCATGAGCCGGTGCGGCCTGTTCCTGCGCCGGGCCACCGCTCTGCGCCCAGTCGGGCTGCGGAGGAACGGCGGGCAGCGGCTGGCCCGGAACGGGGTGGCCCGGGCGGGCCACCGGCTCCGGAGCATCCGAGGGCCGTGCCCGTCGGCGGCCGGACGGCGCGGGGTGCGGTTGCGGCGGGGTGTGATCCGCGTCCGGCACGGTCCGTACGGCGTCGTGGCGCTCGGGCAGCGAATCGTCCCCGGCCGTGACCGGCTGCGCGCCCGAGGGCACGGGCCGGGGCGGGGCCGGTGCGGGGACGGGTTGCGGGGCGGATGCGGCCGGGCTGCCCGCGGACGGTGCCACGACAGGTGAACCCGGAGCCACCGGCGGGATCCGGTCCGCCGCCGCGGGCGGCAGCGCGAAGGCCGTACGCGGCCCCGTGGGCTCGGCCGCCGCGGCGCGTTCCTGCGCCGCGGCGAGAGCCCGGCGGGCCCGTCGCCCTCCGGGCTGCTGCGCCTGCTGACCCGGAGCCTCGGGTGAGGCGAGGGCGGGCAGCGCGGGCCGGCCGCCGCCCTGCTGACCGGTCCGTCCGGAGGCGTTCTGCGGAACGCCCTGGGGCGGCACCGTCTGTCCGCGCTGAGGGCGTCCGCCACCCCCCTGCGCACCCTCGGCCGCCGTGACCACGGATCCCTCCGAGGGGGCGGAGGCCGCCGCGGGGAGCGCCAGCGCCTGCCGGGGCTGCTCCGCCGGGGCTGTCGCGCCCGACTCCGCGGGGCTGGGCCGGCCGCGCCTGCGACCGGAGCCCTCGCTCCGCTGAGGCTGGGTCAGCTCCTCCTCCTGCTGCTTTTCCTGCGGGGGTGTGGAATCACGGCGTGCCCGGCGCCGTCCGGTCGGCTCCGCCGCCGCGGTGTCGCCGGACTCCGGAGCGTCCGCCTCCGCGTCGGCGGGGCCGTCCAGGAACGCGTCCGTCGACGCCCGGCGCGCGCGGCGGCGGCCGCCCTGGGGAGCGGGCTCCGGTACGGCGACCTCCTCGGCCCCCGGTACGGCGATCTCCTCGGCCACCGGTACGGCGGTTCCCTCGGCCACCGGGAGCGGCTGGGGCGCGACGGTCCCGGAGCCCGTGCCGAGCGGCACCTCCAGGACGTACGCGCTGCCGCTCATGCCGGGCATCTCGTGGGTCTGGAGCACACCGCCGTGCGCGCGTACGATCCCGCGGACGATCGGCACATGCACCGGGTCGCCCCCGGCGAACGGCCCACGCACCTCGATGCGTACGACGTCACCGCGCTGCGCCGCGGCCACGACGACCGTGGAGTCGACGTAACCGCCGCCGGGCACCGGCCGGGCCTTGCCGGTCGAGTCGACACCGGCCACGTCGGCGACGAGGTGGGCGAGTGCCGTGATCAGCCGGCTCGCATCGACCTCGGCCTCGATCGGCGGTGCGTGCACCGCGAACTGCGCACGCCCGGGGCCGATCAGCTCGACCGCGCCGTCGATGCCCGCGGTCACCACGGCGTCGAGCAGCACCGGCTGCTTGACGAGATCCTCGGCGCCGGTGTCCAGGCGCTGGTAGCTCAGCACGTTGTCGACGAGCGTCGTCATGCGCGCGTAGCCGGCAGCCAGGTGGTGCAGGATCTGGTTGGCCTCGGGCCAGAGCTGACCGGCCGGGTCCGCCGCGAGGGCCGAGAGTTCGCCGCGCAGTTCCTCCAGCGGCCCACGCAAGGACTCGCCCAGCACGGCCGTCAGCTGGGTGTGCCGCGCGTCGAGGCCGGTGAGGCGCTCCCTCTGCTCCTCCAGCTCGGAGGCGTACCGCTCGGTCCGGTCCGCGCTCTCGGCCGCGTGCTGTTCGGTGAGCTCGGCGACCTCCGCACGGTGGTTCTCGGTGAGCGCGGCGACCTCGCTCCGGTGGCTCTCCGTGAGCTCGGCGATCTCGGCGGCGTGCCGTTCGGCCAGCCCGGAGACCTCACCGGTGTGCTGCTGTGTCAGTTCCTCGAACGGCCTGCGGTCGGTGAACGTCATGACGGCGCCGACCAGCTGGTCCCCGTCGCGCACCGGCGCGGTCGTCAGGTCCACCGGCACCTGGGCACCGCTCTTGGACCAGAGCACCTGCCCGCGCACCCGGTGCTTGCGGCCGGACCTCAGGGTGTCGGCGAGCGGCGACTCCTCGTACGGGAACGGGCCGCCCTCCGCGCGGGAGTGCAGGATCAGCGGGTGCAGCTCCTGGCCGCCGAGGTCGCTGGCGCGGAAACCGAGGATCTGTGCGGCGGCGGGATTGACCAGGACGACCCGGCCGTCCGTGTCGGTGCCGACGACACCCTCCGAGGCGGCCCGCAGGATCATCTCGGTCTGGCGCTGCGAACGGGCCAGCTCGGCCTCCGTGTCGACCGTGCCGGAGAGATCCCGTACGACGAGCATGAGCAGCTCGTCGCCGGTGAAGCTGGAGTGGATGTCGTTGTATCCGGCCTGACCGCTGTCCAGGGAGGCACTGGTGACCTCGACGGGATAGTCGGTGCCGTCCGTCCGGCGCGCGATCATCCGCGTCGGCTTCGTCCTGCCCTGCTCGTCCGCGGCGTCCGGCGTGCGCATCGACCCCGGGATCAGCCGCGAGTCGAACTCGGGAAGCAGATCGAGCAGTCCACGTCCCACGAGAGCGGTGCCCGGGGTCTCGAACATCTCGAGCGCGATGGTGTTGGCGTTGACGACCGTGCCGTTGCAGTTGACGAGCAGGAGCCCGTCCGGGAGGGCGTCGAGGATGGCTGCGAGGCGAGCAGCGCCTCGGGATGGCCTGCTGCTCACGAGACGCTTCCTCCCTGAATACCGCACCTTGCCGACAGCGGGCCCCATCCTGCCCCTCGGGCCTCAGGCTGTCACTGGAGGAGTCTAAAGGCAGGGAGCGCGTGGCGGGCGGCGGATGAGGGGGAGCTCTCACCAAGGTTCTGTGCACACGGTGTACGCCGGGGGCCCATGTCGTGAGCGTGAGCGCCCCCTCTGACGTGCGTCGATGCGCCGCGACAGGGGTTCGCAGACGGCCCGAAGTGCCCCTGGAGCGTGGTTGAACGGGCGCCGGAGGCGGCCTGCGCGCGCCCCCGGGTGCGCCGTCCCACCCGGGCAGAGTCCCGGCGCACGCCGCGGCCGAACCGGTTACCTCGCGGAGGGGAGCACCGGCACCAGATCGTTCCACCGAGAGATCTCGCAGCCGTTGGCCCGGCTGAACCGGGCGTCGATGTCGGTCCCCTGCCAGGTGCCCTGCACCCGGGCTGCGGCCGGTCCGCCGGCCTGCTGGGTGCACATGGCGTTGCGGTCCGTGGCCACGAAGGGGTTGTCCCCCGCCTCCGCGGCCTCGTCCAGCAGGTCGCAGGCACGCTGCGCGGCGGGGTGGCTGCCGCCCGCCGGGCCGCACTCCAGCTCGAAGGTCCCGTCGGCCGCCGGGTTCCCGGACTCCGAGACCGTCACGGTGAGCCGGGTCCTCGCGTCCTGCGCCGCCGGCCAGTCCCCCTGGAGCAGGGGGAGAGGGGGCAGCGGTACGAGGGGGGACGCGGCCGTGGCGAAGGGCGCGGCGGCGGACAGCGCGGCGAGGGACGCGACGGCGGTGAGGGTGAGACGGCGCAGCATGCGGGGCTCCTGTTGTTCTGGCGCGCCCTGGAGCGCGCCGGCCTGTTCCGGTGCGCGCCGGGTGAGGGCGAGCGCGCCGGGGACATGGGTGTCGGGGCGGAGGGCGGAGCCCTCGTTCTCTCTAACGCTCCTTACGCCCGCACGTTGCGCAACTCATGGGGGGCCGACCGGAAAAGCGGCTTCCGAACGTCTGACCGGGTCTGCGGTGGAAGCCCGCGCGGCGTGGTCGGCTGAGGACGAGGTGGAAGCCCGGAACCGTGCCCGGCCGGGTGCGCAGGGGAGGACTGGCGGTGCCTGGTGGCCGGAGCACTCGCCGCAGGGCGCTTTGCCTCGCCGCCCACCTGCCTAGTACCGTGGGCGGCGATTGGTGACAGCGCGCTCGACTGTGTCATCATCTGCACGCACCACTCGCGCTTGCGCGAGGTGTGCTGGAGGCGTCGCCTAGTCCGGTCTATGGCGCCGCACTGCTAATGCGGTTTGGGTCTTAAAGCCCATCGAGGGTTCAAATCCCTCCGCCTCCGCAGGATCCCGAAGCCCCGTGCCCCCGGCACGGGGCTTCGGTCTTCCCTGGCTGCGCGAACTTGCTCCAGAGTGGCGTTTTCGCAGCTCAGACCCGGTTTGGCTAATGGATTTCGCGTCACGGCACAGGTCATGTAATGTTGTTCTCGCAACGCCGACCGGGGAGAAAAAAACCGGGAAGCGGGACCGAGGCCCAGGCCGAGGACACGCACTCGTAGCTTAACGGATAGAGCATCTGACTACGGATCAGAAGGTTGCAGGTTCGAATCCTGCCGAGTGCACAGCAGGCCAGAGGCCCCCAGGAGAAATCCTGGGGGCCTCTCGCGTTTTCCGCCTTCGCCGTGGCGGTACCTGTACCGCTCCTCTCCGGGGAACCGGCCGAGTGAGGCTGACGGGTGAGGGGGCATCACGCCCGATGGCCAGGGCCGGGACGGCCGGGCCGGCTCACTTCGACCGCGGGGCGACGGAGCCTCGGGGCCGGCCGGGTCAGGCCGACTCCTTGGCGGGCGCAGTCGCTCCGGCTCGCTCCCGCACCACGCGGCGGCGCCGGACCGGAAGTCCGAACGTCGGGTTGCCGACCCCCCAGGCCGCGCCTTTGCAGACCAGCTCCTTGTAGACGGCGGCGAGCCGTCCGGTCAGGGCCGCACGGACGGCGCGGTCGTCGGCGGTGACGTACTGGATCAGGCCTTCCCTGCGTCCCAGGGAGATGCACTGGTTGAAGTAGCGGATCGGCACGGTCGGAAGCTTCGCGCCGGTCAGGCGTGCCGCGATGGCGTCGGAGGCCTGCAGCGCGGTGAAGCCGCCTGAGGCGCACGACATCCGTAGCGGCTTGTCTCCGGGGCCCATCGCCATGGCGGCGTCGCCGATGGCGTAGACGTCCGGGTGCGAGGGCGAGCGCATGGTTCCGTCGACCACGATCTGGCCCGTGCCGGTGACTTCCAGGGTGGTCGCCCGTGCGATCGGGTGGACCGCGAAGCCGGTCGTCCACACGGTGGCCGCGGCCGGGATGTTCTCGCCGTCGGCCGTGGTGACGTGTCCCGCCTCGACGGCGGTGACTGCCGTGTGTTCGTGCACGGTGATGCCGAGCCCGGCGAACACCTTCCGCACGTGCCCGCGGCCTCTGGGTGAGAGCCAGTCGCCGAGCGTGCCGCGGGCGACGAGGGCGACATCGAGGTCCGGGCGGGCCTCGGCGATCTCGGTCGCTGCCTCCAGGCCCGTGAGGCCGCCGCCCACGACGACCACGGGTTGACCAGCGTCCAGACCGGCGAGACGCTCGCGCAGGCGGAGCGCTCCGGGACGCCCGGTGATGTCGTGGGCGTGCTCGTCGGTGCCGGGGACGCCCTGGGTGTTCCAGCCGCTGCCGAGGGCGTACACGAGGCTGTCGTACTCCAGGTCCTCTGTGTCGGTCGCGCCGGGGGCGCTGACGGTGACGGTCCTGCGGTCGACGTCGACGCCGGTGACCTTCGCGAGCTTCAGTTCGACGCCGGTGCCGGCGAACATCTCCGCGAAGGTCCGCGGTTCGAGGTCCTGGCCGACCGCCAGCTGGTGCATCCGCACACGCTCGACGAAGTCGGGTTCGGCGTTGACGAGGGTGATCGAGACGTCCTCGCGGTGGAGGCGCCTGGCGAGGCGGCCGGCGGCTACGGCTCCCGTGTATCCGGCTCCGAGGACGATGATGCGGTGCTTCATTTTCCTGCTCCTGTCTCGCGGGTTCGCCACTTGAACCGGACAGGTCCCCGTTTCCTGACAGAGCCACGATGTGAAGCACGTCACGTCGTGGTCAGAAGGGGATGAGCAGGGGTTCCCCGTGATCGGAGGTCGCCCACTGCCGAGTCGCGCGCTCGAGCTTGTCGGGGTTGACCTGGCTGCGGAACGCGGCGATGCCGTCGGCGGTGATCTCCAGGCACATGACGGCGATGACCCGGCCGTCGAAGACCACCACGAGGGCGGGGGTGTTGTTGGCGGACGCGGCGTAGACCGAGGGGGAGCCCCCCACGAGGGCCCGCTTGGCCTTTCCGGGCGTGAACATGCCCCGCATGAACCTGGCCACCGCGAGTGCGCCCTCGAACGGTGTGGCGCGGGCCGGTACCTTTCCGCCGCCGTCGCCGATCGAGACGGCGTCATCGGTGAGCAGCCGTAGGAGGGGCTCTGTCCGGCCGCCGGCGGCGGCCGTGAGGAACTCGGCGACGATCCGGCGGGCGGCGGTCTCGTCGATCTCGGTGCGGGTCCTGCCCTCCGCGACGTGCTTCTTGGCGCGGTGGAAGATCTGCTGGCAGGCGGCCTCTGTGATGTCGAGGATCTCCGCGATCCTCCGGTGCGGGTAGTCGAAGGCCTCCCGCAGCACGTACACGACCCGCTCGTTCGGTGTGAGGCGTTCCATGAGGGTGAGGACCGCGTACGACACGGACTCGCGCTGCTCAGCGGTGTCGGCGGGGCCGAGCATCGGGTCCCCGGCGAGCAGGGGCTCGGGCAGCCACTGGCCCACATAGGTCTCGCGCCGGGCGCGGGCCGAGGTGAGCTGGTTGAGGCACAGGTTGGTCAGGACCTTGGTCAGCCAGGCCTCGGGGACCTCGATGCGGCCGGTGTCGGCGGCCTGCCAGCGCAGGTACGTGTCCTGGACGGCGTCCTCGGCATCGCTCGCGGAGCCGAGGAAGCGGTAGGCGATGGCCTTCAGGCGGGGCATGGAGGCCTCGAACCGCTCCATGTCGTTCATGGTCGGAGCCATGGCCCGGATCCTAGCCCTCGTGGCGGGTGACCGGCCGCGCGGTGCGCGGTGCGCGGTGCGGGCGCCCGACCGGGCTGGAGGCTTTTTCTGGAAATTCATTCTAGAAAAAGTTCGCCCCGCGACGTGGCCGCGTCTGTGATGGCGTGGCGTCGGCCGGAAGTCCTCGTCCGTTAGGGTCTCCACGCGTCTCGTGGCGCGAGCTGAGAGGGGCGGCATGGGTGGCTGGCGGTGTACCGGGCTGCGCTGGCCCCACGGTGAGCCCGTGCTCGGCTGGGCGCGGAGCGACGGGTCCGGGCGGGGGCGGGCGAGCGTCCTCGCGTACGGCAGGGAGCTCGGGTTCCGGGCCGGGGCGGAGCGGACCTGCCTGGGCGCGCGCGGGAACCCGTGCCCGGTCGCGGCTGCGGTGCCCGCACGGAGCACGGGGGCGCGGTGCGCGGAGTGCGCGCGGCTGGACCGGGCGCACTCGGTGGCCGCCGACACGATCGCCGACGACCCGCGGACGTACCGCGTCTATCTGGCCTGGTTCGGTCCGGGCATGGTCAAGGTCGGGATCACCGGTGAGGCACGGGAGGCCGCCCGGCTGCGGGAGCAGGGTGCCGTGGTCTTCAGCTGGCTGGGGCGTGGGCCGCTGATGGCCGCGCGGCGTACGGAGGAACTGCTGCGCTCGGCGCTCGGGGTGCCCGACCGGATCCCGTACGGGCGCAAGCGTGCCGCGCGGGACGTGCTGCCTGGGCCGGCGGAACGGGCCGCCGAGATCGAAGCGCTGTACGGGCGGGCGGCGGCGCTGGAGGGCGCCGGGTGGCCCGAGGCGCTGGAGCGGCTGCCGTTCGAGGCGGTCGACCACGCCGGGGTGTTCGGGCTCGACGGAGCGGGGCCCGCGGCGGGCGTGGTGACGGAGCTGGTGGGCGGCGGTGCGGTGGCCGGGAGACTGGTGGCGGCGGCCGGGCCCGACCTGCATCTGGAGACCGCCGACAACGGGATCGTCGTGCTGGACACGCGGCTGGTCACCGGCTGGGACCTGGTGGGCGCCGACGCGCGGGCGGGGCTGAGCGTGCCGGTCGCGGCCGTGGGGGCCGGTGGGGTGCAGGACGGGCTGTTCTGACATCGTCACCGGAGATCGTTCCGGGTGACGCGAGGCAGGTGGGGCGGATGAGCAGCGACGACCGTGACCGTGACGACGTCGTGCGGTTCTGGCAGCGGCTCGGGCTGCCCGGGATCATCGACGTCCACACGCACTTCATGCCGGAGCGGGTGCTCAGCAAGGTGTGGGCGTACTTCGACGCCGCGGGACCGCTGACCGGGCTGGAGTGGCCGATCACCTACCGGCGGGACGAGGACGAGCGCCTCGCGTTGCTCCGCTCGTTCGGCGTGCTCCGGTTCACCTCGATGCTCTACCCGCACAAGCCCGGCATGGCGGGATGGCTCAACGGCTGGGCCGAGGCGTTCGCGGCCCGGGTGCCCGACTGTCTGCACACCGCGACGTTCTTCCCGGAGGAGGGCGCGGAGCGGTATGTGCGCGAGGCGGTCGAGGCAGGCGCGCGTGTCTTCAAGGCCCATCTCCAGGTGGGTGGCTACGACCCGAACGATCCGCTGCTGGAGCCCGTGTGGGGGCTCTTGGCGGAGGCAGGTGTCCCGGTGGTGACGCACTGCGGTTCCGGGCCGGCTCCCGGCGCGTACACGGGCCCCGAACCGATCGGACGGCTGCTGTCCCGCCATCCCCGGCTGAAGCTGGTGGTGGCGCACATGGGGATGCCGGAGTACGGGGAGTTCCTGGAGTTGGCGGCGGCCTACCCCGGGGTGCGGCTCGACACGACGATGACGTTCACGGACTTCACCGAGGGCCTCGCACCGTTCCCGGCGGGTGAGCGCGGTCGCCTCGCCGATCTGGGGGACCGGATACTGCTCGGCACGGACTTTCCGAACATCCCGTATCCGTACGCCCATCAGCTGCACGCCCTGGAACGGCTCGGCCTGGGCGACACGTGGCTGCGGGCGGTCTGCCACGGGAACGCGAGCGAGCTGTTCCGCCAGGCATGAGGGCCCTCCGACGCGTTTCTCAGGAAATTCACAGGTAGGCGAAAGCTCATTCTCACGGCCGTCTCACAGGCTTGAGGCCATGACGACGACCTCGCCCCAGGGGCGTACAGAACTCCTCAGGCCCGACCACAGCCCCGTCCGCGTACTGGTCGTGGACGACGAGGCTCCGCTCGCCGAGCTGCTCTCGATGGCCCTGCGCTACGAGGGGTGGGAGGTGCGCAGTGCCGGGGACGGTGCGGGCGCCGTCCGTACGGCACGCGACTTCCGCCCCGACGCGGTGATCCTCGACGTGATGCTCCCCGACATGGACGGGCTGGCCGTGCTGGGCCGGCTGCGGCGCGAGATCTCCGACGTACCGGTGCTGTTCCTGACCGCGCGTGACGCGGTGGAGGACCGGATCGCCGGGCTCACGGCGGGCGGCGACGACTACGTCACCAAGCCGTTCAGCCTGGAGGAGGTCGTGGCGCGGCTGCGCGGACTGATCCGCCGCTCCGGCACGGCGGCGGTCCGCAGTGAGTCGACGCTCGTCGTGGGTGATCTGGTGCTGGACGAGGACAGCCACGAGGTGAGCCGGGGCGACCACTCGATCCACCTCACGGCGACCGAGTTCGAGCTGCTGCGTTTCCTGATGCGCAACCCGCGCCGGGTGCTGAGCAAGGCACAGATACTCGACCGGGTCTGGAACTACGACTTCGGCGGCCAGGCCAACGTCGTCGAGCTGTACATCTCCTACCTGCGCAAGAAGATCGACGCGGGGCGCACCCCGATGATCCACACCCGTCGCGGGGCCGGGTACCTGATCAAGCCCGGGGAGTAGCCGCGTGAGCAGGAGGAGCGCACACCGCCCCTGGACGCTGCGGACCCGGCTCGTCGTGTACGCGGTCACGCTCATCGCGGTCGTCGCCGCCGTGATCGGTTCGGTCACCGCGATCGCGTTCCAGAGCTACATGTACGGGAAGCTGGACGGCCAGCTGCGCGACATCACCAGACTGGCCGAGGGCCGTCCACCAGGCGGAGGCAAGATCACACCGGGTGGCCCGGAGAGCCAGGATCCGCTGGACTTCGTCGGCAGGGGCGGCCCCGACACGTTCGGTGCCGTGGTGACCGACGGTTCCGTCACCGCCTCGAAGGTGATGAACGGTCCGAACGCCCGGCAGAGCACCGAGGAGTTGTCGGACGCGCAGGAGGAGGCCCTCGAAGCCTCGGGGGTGACCCCGGACGGCGAACCCCATGACGTCGACCTTCCGGGGCTCGGCAGTCACCGCGTGCAGGTCGTCCCGGCGAGCGGCGGTACGTCCGTCCTGGTCGGCATCCCCACGGCGGAGGTGGACAAGGCCGTCACCACTCTCGTCCTCGTCGAGGTCTGCGTCACCGGCGCCGGGCTCATCGCCGCCGGGATCGCGGGCGCCGCCATGGTCGGCGTCGCCCTGCGACCGCTGCGCAGGGTGGCGGCCACCGCGACCCGGGTCTCCGAACTCCCGCTGCACAGCGGCGAGGTAGCCCTGCTCGAACGGGTCCCGGAGGCCGAGGCGGATCCGCGTACCGAGGTCGGCCAGGTCGGCGCGGCCCTCAACCGGATGCTCGGACACGTCGGTTCGGCCCTGGAGGCGCGGCAGAAGAGCGAGACGCGGGTTCGGCAGTTCGTCGCGGACGCCAGCCACGAGCTGCGCACACCGCTCGCCTCGATCCGCGGGTACGCCGAACTGACCCGCCGGGGCCGGGAGAACGCCGGACCCGACACCCGGCACGCCCTGGGACGGATCGAGTCCGAGGCGGAGCGGATGACGGGCATGGTCGAGGACCTGCTCCTCCTGGCACGTCTCGACGCCGGACGGCCGCTCTCGTACGAGAGCACCGACCTCTCGCCACTGGTCATCGACGCGGTGAGCGACGCCCGCGCCGCGGACCGCACCCCCGGCGGTGCCCCGGGGGCCACGCATCACTGGCGGCTCGAGCTCCCCGAAGTGCCCGCGACGGTGCGCGCCGATCCGACGAGGTTCCAGCAGGTTCTGGTCAACCTGCTGGCGAACGCCCGTACGCACACACCGTCTGGAACAACCGTCACGGTCCGCGTGCGGCAGGCGAGCAGGGAGGTCCCCTGGGTGACGCTGGAGGTCCAGGACAACGGGCCCGGCATCCCGGCCGACCTGCAGCCGCGTGTCTTCGAGAGGTTCGCCCGTGGCGACGCCTCGCGCTCCCGGCACGCCGGGTCGACGGGGCTCGGCCTCGCCATCGTTCAAGCCGTCGTGGCCGCGCACGGCGGCGTGGCCGAGGTGCGGTCGGTGCCGGGCGACACGGTGTTCGCCGTCCACCTGCCGGCGGACGCGGTGCACGCGGGAGACCGGGAGAACGGAGCCGGGAGCACCGGAGCCGGGAGCACCTCCCCGGCCGGTGCGGACCACACCCCCGGCGGCGATCGTCCGGCGCGGTCCGGCGCTCCTGCTCCCGTCCCCCACGCTCCCGTGACGCACTCACAGGCGGACCACAGGCTCAGCACACGGATGTGACAGCGCGGTTGGCGAGTGTCGATGTCATGCGAACCGACACTCCCTGGAGCACCCTGCCGGCCCGGGACCATCTCGTGGCCGCAGCGGTCGGCGCTCCCGTACTCGATGTGGTGATCCCCGTGTTCAACGAGGAGAAGGACCTCGAAACGTGTGTGCTGCGCCTGCACGACCACCTGGCGCGGACGTTCCCCTACGGTTTCCGGATCACCGTGGCGGACAACGCGAGCACCGACCGTACGCCCCAGGTGGCGGCGCGGCTCGCGGACCTCATTCCCGAGGTGCGGTCGTACCGGCTGGAGGAGAAGGGCCGGGGGCGGGCGCTGCGAACGGTCTGGTCCCACTCCGACTCCCCGGTCCTCGCCTACATGGACGTGGACCTCTCGACCGACCTGAACGCCCTGCTCCCGCTGGTCGCCCCGCTGATCTCCGGGCACTCCGACCTCGCCATCGGCTCACGGCTGGCCCGCAGTTCGCGGGTGGTGCGGGGCTCGAAGCGGGAGTTCATCTCGCGGGCCTACAACCTGATCCTGCGGTCCTCGCTGGCCGCGCGGTTCAGTGACGCACAGTGCGGCTTCAAGGCCATACGGCGAGAGGTCGCGCAGCGGCTGCTGCCCATGGTCGAGGACACCGGCTGGTTCTTCGACACCGAGATGCTGGTGCTCGCCGAGCGGGCCGGGCTGCGGATCCACGAGGTGCCGGTCGACTGGGTCGACGACCCCGACTCCACCGTGCACATCGTGAGGACCGCGACCGAGGACCTCAAGGGGGTCTGGCGGGTGGGCCGGGCCCTGGCCACCGGGGCGCTGCCCCTGGACCGGCTCGCACGGCCCTTCGGCGACGATCCGCGCGACCGGGCCGTGCCCGGGGTGCCGCGCGGACTCGCCCGGCAACTGGTCGGCTTCTGTGTCGTGGGCGCACTGTCCACCCTCGTCTACCTCGCCCTGTACTCCCTCTTCCGATGGGGCGTCGGCCCGCAGCTCGCCAACGCGGCGGCCCTCCTCGTGTCCGCCGTCGCCAACACGGCGGCGAACCGGAGGCTCACCTTCGGGGTACGCGGCCGGGGCGGCGCCGTGCGCCACCAGGCGCAGGGGCTCGTCGTCTTCGCGATCGGGCTCGCCCTCACCAGCGGTTCGCTCGCCGCGCTGGGCACGGCGTCCGGATCGGCGTCGCACGGCACGGAACTCGCCGTGCTGATCGCGGCCAACCTCGCGGCGACGGTGCTGCGGTTTCTGCTCTTCCGCGCCTGGGTCTTCCCCGACCGGCGCACCGATCACCAGGACCCCCGCACGGGTGCCGCACACGAACTGAGGAACGTCCGATGACCGCCGCCGCCACGCACCCGGACCACCACCAGGCCCCGCCCGACACCCCGGGTGCGCCCGCGCACGCCGCGTGCGGGCGGGAGCCGTTGGCGCGGCGCATCCGCCGGGGCAGGCCCGAGGACCCGCGCTGGGCCAGGCCCGCCTTCCTCGGTCTGCTGCTGGTCATCGCGTTCGCGTACCTGTGGAACCTGAGCGCTTCCGGGTACGCCAACTCGTTCTACTCCGCGGCGGTTCAGGCCGGGAGCCAGAGCTGGAAGGCCTTCTTCTTCGGCTCGCTGGACTCCGCCAACGCGATCACCGTCGACAAGCCCCCGGCCACGCTCTGGCCGATGGCCCTGTCGGTGCGGATCTTCGGCCTGAGCTCCTGGGCGATCCTCGCGCCCCAGGTGCTGATGGGCGTCGCCACGGCAGGCGTCCTGTACGCGGCCGTGCGCCGGCGCTTCAGCGCAGCCGCCGGGCTGATCACGATGGCGGTCTTCGCGCTGACGCCGGTGGCCGCGCTGATGTTCCGCTTCAACAATCCGGACGCGCTGCTCGCGCTCCTGATGACCGTCACCGTCTACTGCGTCCTGCGTGCCCTGGAGGGCGGCCGGACGAAGTGGCTGGTCTGGGCCGGCGTGGCGGTGGGCCTCGCGTTCCTCTCGAAGACGCTGCAGGCCTTCCTGATCCTGCCGCCCCTCGCCGTGCTGTACGCGGTGTTCGCGCCGGTCCCCGTACGGAAGCGGTTCGGCCAGCTGGGGCTGGCCGCGGTGGCGCTGACCGTGTCCGGCGGCTGGTGGGTGGCGATGGTCGAGCTGTGGCCCGCCTCCTCGCGCCCGTACATCGGCGGATCGCAGAACAACTCGTTCCTGGAACTCACCTTCGGCTACAACGGACTCGGCCGGATCAACGGCGAGGAGACCGGAAGCGTCGGCGGTGGGGGCCAGGGCGGCGGCTGGGGTGAGACCGGTGTCGGCCGGATGTTCAACTCCGAGATCGGCGGCCAGATCTCGTGGCTGCTGCCCGCCGCGCTGATCCTGCTGGCCGCGGGCATCTGGCTGACCTGGCGGGCGAAGCGGACCGACACGGCCCGTGCCGCGTTCCTCGCCTGGGGCGGGCCGCTGCTGATGACGGCCTTCGTCTTCAGCTTCATGGCCGGCATCTTCCACCAGTACTACACGGTGGCCCTGGCGCCCTACGTCGCGGCGCTGGCGGGCATGGGCGTAACGGTCCTCTGGGAGGAACGGGGCAGGTGGTGGGCGGGCGCGACGCTCGGAGCGACCGTCGCGGTGACGGCCGTATGGTCGTACGTCCTGCTGGGGCGCACGCCGGACTACTTTCCGTGGCTGCGCTGGGCCGTGTTGATCGGCGGTCTCGTCGGCGCGCTGGGGCTGCTGTGCGCGGCGCGACTGGGCCGGGTGCTGGTGCTCGGCGTGGTGGGCCTCGGTCTCGCCGCCTCGCTGGCCGGCCCGGCGGCGTACACGGTCAGCACGCTGAACACCGGGCACCAGGGCTCGATCGTCACCGCGGGTCCGTCTGGCTCGAGCATGGGCGGGCCCGGCGGGCCCGGCGGGGGCCGGGGCGGCGGTCCCGGCGGTGGTGAGGGCGGCGGTATGCGGCCCCCCGGCCAGGGCACGCGGCAGGGCGGCGGTCAGGCACCGGGCAACACGCAGGGCAACGCGCAGGCCGGCGGCTTCCCGGGCGGCGGGACACCTGGCCAGGGTCAACAGGGCCAGGGCCGGGCTCCCGGCGGTCAGCAGGGCGGTATGCCCGGCGGCGCCGGTGAGGGCGGTGGCGGCGGCATGGGCGGTCTGCTCGGCGGAGCCTCGGTCGACTCCGAGGCCGAGACGCTGCTGAAGCAGGATGCCGACGCCTACACCTGGACCGCCGCGGCCGTCGGTTCGCAGAACGCCGCGAGTTACCAGCTCGCCACCGGTGCCCCGGTGATGGCGATCGGCGGATTCAACGGCAGCGACCCGTCCCCGACGCTCGCGCAGTTCAAGGAGTACGTGGAGGACGGCAGGATCCACTACCTCGTCTCCGGCGGTACGGGCGGCGGCATGGGCGGCGAGGGCACCTCGTCACAGATCTCGGCGTGGGTGGAGGAGAACTTCAAGGAGGTCACCGCGGGGAGCGCGACCTTCTACGACCTCACCCGGCCGAAGAGCTGAACCGCGGGGACGGAGCGTCGGCGTAGGGGCGGCGGCGACAGAGCGCACGGCAGGGCGGTGGCCCCGGAGCGGTACGGCTCCGGGGCCACCGCCCTGCCGTGCCGGGGAGCGGTTCCGCTATTGCGTTGTACGGCGTACAGGAAGTGCCATACGCTGTATGGCGACCCGCTCCACACACCGTACGAGTGCACCGGAACCAGGAGTTCGCATGACGGCGACCGCCGCCGAGGAGAACGACCTCGCACCCCGGACCGGCCACGCCCGGCGCTGGCTGATCCTCGGAGTCATCTGCCTCGCCCAGCTCACCGTGCTGCTCGACAACACCGTCCTGAACGTCGCGATCCCCTCCCTCACCGCCGATCTCCACGCCTCCACCGCGGACGTGCAGTGGATGATCAACGCCTACGCGCTGGTCCAGGCAGGCCTCGTGCTCACCGCGGGCAGTTCCGCCGACCGCTACGGCCGAAAGAAGATGCTGGTCACGGGTCTCGCGCTGTTCGGCGTCGGTTCGCTGGCAGCGGGTCTCGCCCAGTCCTCCGGACAGCTGATCGCCGCCCGCGCGGGCATGGGCGTCGGAGGAGCCCTGCTGATGACGACCACCCTCGCGGTGGTGGTGCAGATCTTCGACGACACCGAGCGCGTCAAGGCGATCGGCATCTGGTCCACCGTCAACTCCCTGGGCTTCGCGGCCGGTCCGCTGATCGGCGGGGCGATGCTCAACCACTTCTGGTGGGGCGCGATCTTCCTGATCAACATCCCCGTGGCGGTCATCGGCCTCATCGCGGTCCTCAGGCTCGTACCGGAGACGAAGAACCCCAGCGGCGACCGCCCCGACCTGGTGGGCGCGCTGCTGTCCACCCTCGGCATGACCTCCGTCGTGTACGCGATCATCTCCGGCCCGGAGCACGGCTGGGGGTCCGGTCCGGTGCTGCTGACCGCCTTCGCCGGGGTCGCGGTCCTCACCGGTTTCGTCCTGTGGGAGCTGCATGTCCCGCACCCCATGCTGGACATGCACTTCTTCCGCAACCAGAGGTTCACCGGCGCGGTCGCGGGCACGATCCTCGTCGCCTTCGGGATGACGGGTTCGCTCTTCCTCCTGACCCAGCACCTCCAGTTCGTCCTCGGCTACGAGCCGCTGGAGGCCGGGCTGCGCACGGCTCCGCTCGCCCTCACCGTCGTCGCGCTCAACCTCACGGGGCTCGGTGCCCGGCTCGTGGTGAGGATGGGGACGCCGGCCGTCATCGCCACGGGGATGAGCCTGCTGGCCGCCGGGCTCGGGGCGATCGCCCTGCTCGGCGGGCGGGACTACGGCGGGATGCTGCTCGGCCTGGTCGTGATGGGGGCGGGCGTCGCGCTCGCCATGCCCGCGATGGCCAACGCGATCATGAGTGCCATCCCGCCGGAGAAGGCGGGTGTGGGAGCCGGGGTGAACGGCACACTCGCCGAGTTCGGCAACGGGCTCGGGGTCGCCGTGCTCGGCGCCGTACTCAACTCCCGCTTCGCCGCGCTCGTTCCGGGTGCCGTCGGGGCCGCCTCACTGCCCGCCGCGCTCGCCGCCGCGGACGGAGCGGCGGACCGCGAGCGCATCACCGACGCCTTCGCCTCGGGTCTGGGGACCAGCCAACTGGTCGGCGCGGCAGCCGTCCTGGCCGGCGGACTGCTGGCCGCGGTCCTGCTGCGGAGGGCGGAGCGAACGGAGAAGTCCTGAGAGGCCCAGGTGACGGGCATAGCATCGGACGGGGGTGCCGGTACGCAGGAGTGCCACCGCAAGACGAGGAGCGTGCGCCATGGGGTCCGCGGCAGACCGTGTGAACAACCCGTCCCGGGTCAGTGTGTGGCTGGACCGGCGGACACCCTCGCGCACCCGCAAGGCGGATCAGCCGGCCGGCCTCGACCGCGACAGGATCACGGCGGCGACCGTCAGGCTGCTGGACGCCGACGGCCTCGCGAAGTTCTCCATGCGGCGCCTCGCAGCCGAGCTCGACGTCACGGCGATGTCCCTCTACTGGTACGTCGACACCAAGGACGACCTGCTGGAACTCGCCCTGGACACGGTCTTCGGCGAGATCCCGGCCGCACCCGAGGACGCCGACTGGCGGGACCGGCTCCGTGAACTGGCCACCAGCTACCGCAGGATGCTGGTCCGCCACCCCTGGGTGTCGACGCTGATCGGCGGCTTCCTGAACATCGGACCGCACTCGATGCTGTTCTCGTACGCCGTCCAGGACGTCATCCGGGCCACCGGACTGCCGCCCGGGAACCGCACGGGGGCGATGTCGGCCGTCTTCCAGTTCGTGTACGGCTTCGGGGCGGTCGAAGGCCACTTCGTGCAGCGCACGGTGGAGGCCGGACTCAGCCAGGACGAGTACTTCCGGCGGGCGATGGGCACGATCCGCGCGGACCCCGAGTTCCAACGGCTCATGGAGCCCTCGGAGAGCCTGATGGACGCGCGCGGCGGGGACACGGTGGAGGAGATGCGGGAGCGGGACTTCGTGTTCGCGCTGGACCTCCTGATCGCGGGCGTCGAGGCGATGTGCGCCCGCGCGGCGCGCCACCCGTAAGCGGCGCGCCCCCCCCCTGGACCGCGTGCGCCGGTCGCCTCAGTAGCCGCGCCGGGTGTCCACGGCCAGCGGGGGCGTACGCCCCCCGGCCACCGCCTCCCAGCAGGCCTCGAAGTCGGCGACGACGTCCTCCTCGGCCGTGATGCCCGCCGAGTGCGACGTGATCACCGTGCGCGGCAGCCGCCAGACGCGGTCACCGGGCGCGGCGGGTTCGTCGGGCAGTACGTCGAGTACGGCGCGGCTCACCGAACCGCTGTGCAGTGCGGTCTCCAGTGCCGCCATGTCCACGGTCGCGCCACGGCCCACGTTGACGAAGGTGGCGCCCCGCATCGCGCCGAACCTGGCCGCGCCGAAGAAGTGCTCAGTGGCGCCGGTCAGGGGAAGTGCGGAAACCACCCACCGGGCGTCCGCGAGTGCCGAGGTCTCCTCCCGCGACCCGGCCCGGACCATCCGGTCGAAGCCCGCCGCCCCGGCACGGGGGGTGCGACTCACCCCGACCGTGCGCACGGAACAGGCCCGCAGCAGTCCCGCGACCTCGGAGCCGATGCGACCCGTTCCGTGCACGACGGCGGTCTGCCCGGCGGCGAGCTCGGACGGGAGGCGGCGCCACTCGGACCTGGCGTGCTGCGCGGTGTGCTCCGGCACGGACTGGCACTCGGAGAGGACCCAGGCCAGCGTGTACTGGGCGATCCGCTCGCCCATCCGCCCCACGGTCCGCGTCAGCAGGGCCCCTTCGGGCCAGGGCCCTGCGGCGAGCAGCGCGTCCGTGCCCGCGTTGACGCTGTGGAACCACAGGAGCCGCGTGGTCCGCAGCGCTTCGGGCAGCGTGTCCCCCACGTACAGGAACGGCCCGTCGGGCTCCTCGGCGTGCGCGGGCCCGGCCAGCCGGCCGGTGATCCGTTCCAGCTCGTGGATCACGGCGGGGCCCACGGAAGGGGAGGCGAGCAGTCGGGCCCGCGCGAGCGAGTCCGGGTGGGGCGGCTTCATCGGTACGGTCAGCTGCCGGCTGCCAGGTGGGCGGGGAAGCCCCCGGTGGCCACAGGGCTCCAGCGCTCCGGAGTGATCCGGATGATGGACTTCCCCTGCTTGAGCATCGCCGCCCGGTACTCGTCCCAGTCCGGGTGCTCGCCGGAGATGTTGCGGAAGTACTCGACGAGGGGCTCGACCGAGTCCGGCGAGTCGATCACCTCGGCCGAACCGTCGACCTGGACCCACGGCCCGTTCCAGTCGTCCGACAGGACGATCACGCTCACCCGCTCGTCCCGCTTGGCGTTACGGGTCTTGGCCCGTTCGGGGTATGTCGAGACGACGATCCGTCCGGCGTCGTCGACGCCGCAGGTGAGCGGCGAGCCCTGGGGCCTGCCGTCGGCCCGGGTGGTGAGCAGGATCGCCCGGTGCCTGGGCCGCACGAAGTCCAGCAGTTCCCCGAGCTCCACTGCGGTGTTGGTCGCGATGTTGGGTGCCATACGGCCAACCCTAGGGGGTGTCCGCGGAGTCCCGCCGTACGCCCGGGCGGGACGCCGGCACCCCCCAGGGCCTGCGGCCGGTCTCAGCCGGGGACGGAGTCGCCCTGGACCGCCTGGATGTCGAGTTCCACCCGCAGGGTCGTGCCGATCGCGGAGATACCGGCCTGCAGCACCTGGTTGTAGTTCATGGCGAAGTCGTCACGACGAAGCTCCGCCGAGGCGTGGAAGGCGGCGCGCACCCCGCCCCACGGGTCGGGGCCGGTGCCCAGGTAGCTGAGGTCGAGGTCGACGTCCCGCGCGATGCCGTGCATGGTGAGCACGCCGTGCACCGTCCAGCGGTCGGGTCCTGCCGGGGTCAGCGCACGGGAGCGGTAGGTGAGCTCCGGGAACGTGTCCACGTCCAGGAAGTCCGCCGAGCGCAGGTGCTTGTCCCGCATGGCGTTGCCCGTGTCGATGCTGGAGGAGGCGATGAACGCGTCCACCCGGGAGTGCTGGACGTTCTCGGCGATCTGGATGCGGCCGCCGAATTCCGTGAACCGGCCGTGCACGCTGGAGATCCCGAGGTGCTGTGCGACCGCCGCCACCGAGGAGTGGACCGGGTCCAGCGACCAGGTGCCCGGAGGCGGAAGTTCCACGCCGCCCTGACGGGCCAGCACCACGGCGCCGGCCTCGACCCGGCCGCTGGCCGTGACGAGTGCGGTGGACGCGGCGGGGGCGTAACCCACCGCCGTGACGATGACCGTGTACGCGCCGGCCTGCAGCAGGCCCTCGGTGCGGACCGCCCCGTTCTCGTCGGCTGCGGCCCGGAGCACCTGGGTGCCCGTCATGTCGGTCACGGTCACGACCGCGTGCTGGACCGCCCAGCCGTCCCGCGTGCGTACCTGTGCGCGAAGTCCCATCCCGTGTTCTCTCCTTGCTCAAATCACTCGTGAAGCCGCGACTCGATGAGTCGGGCCCCGGGGCGGGACCGGCAGGCCGTCCCCTGCCTGCCGTTCCCGCCCCGGGGCCCATTTCCGCCGACGGCCACAGCCTCTCCGCTCGAAGCGCTGTACCGCCAGGGGTCTTTGTGAATCTTCCGGTTCTCAGCTGCCCGGGTGGGCGAGCTCGATGTCGTGACCGTCGACTCCGCCGCCGCTCACGGTCAGCGAGCCGGCCACCGGCGGGTAGCCGGTCGCGATCACGGAGTACTCACCTGCGTCCAGGTCGGTGAAGGCGTACACGCCGTCCTCCCCGGTCGTCGACGTGGCGACCACGTTGCCCGCCGCGTCGATCAGCGTCACCCGGGCGTCGTTCAGCGCCACCCGGCCGGAGCCGGCCCTGACGACGCCCTTGACCAGCGCACCGGACCGCAGGGCCACGTCGACCCGGGTGACACCCTGGCCGCCGACCTCCACCGGCAGGGCCAGCGGACGGAAGCCCGCAGCCGTGACGGCGACGGTCACCGAACCGGGGATCAGCTCACCGAAGGTGAAGTCACCCGCGTCACCCGAGACGCCCGTGGCCAGCACGTCGCCGCGCACATCGGTCACGACGACCATGGCTCCCCGGACGGGGGCGCTGCCCTCGGCGGTCCGCACGGTCCCGGCGAGACCGCTCGTACCCGCGAGCAGGATGTCGAAGGACAGCGGCTCGTCACCGACGACCACGGTGGACGCCTGCGGCTGGAAGCCGTCGGCGGAGGCGATCAGGACGTAGCTGCCGGCGCCCGGCGCGTCCAGTACGTAGCCGCCCTCGGCCTGGGCGACGGAGCGCCCCAGCTGCCGGCCGCCCAGCGAGATCAGCGTGACGGCGGCGCGGGCGACGGGTGCACCCTCGGCGCCCCGCACCACACCGCGTACGGGCGTGCCCTGGACGGCCGGCAGGCCGGTGGCGGGTGTCTCGTCGGAGGTGTCGACCGAGGTGACCCCGGCCGTTCCCTCGGCGATCAGCGCGGTTTTGGTGGTGGCCTCGACGGACTCGGTCGCGGCGGACACCTCGGCCGGGGTGTCGTCGTTGCCGGCCCTCGTCTTCAGGGCGACCTCCTTGATGAAGAGGGTCAGGACGAAGGCGACCAGCGCGGCGGGCGCGGCGTACAGGAAGACGTCGGCGACACCGTGGCCGTAGGCGACCTCCATGACCGTGCGGAACGGGGCGGGGAGCTTGTCCAGGTCGGGGATGCCCCCGCCGCCCGTACCGCCGTGGCCGAAGGCTGCGCCCTCGGGGCCGAGGTCGGCGAGGCCGTCCTTGACGTAGTGGGTCACGCGGTTGCCCAGGACGGCGCCCAGCGCCGAGACGCCGATCGCACCACCGAGGGAACGGAAGAACGTCACGACGGAGCTGGCCGCGCCCAGGTCGGCGGGAGCCACCTGGTTCTGCGTGGCGAGCACCAGGTTCTGCATCATCATGCCGATGCCGAGGCCCATGACGAACATGAAGATCGCGATGTGCCAGTACTCGGTGTCGTACCGGATGGTGCCCAGGAACCCGAGACCCGCGGTGAGCAGGAAGCCACCGGAAACGAGCCAGGCCTTCCAGCGGCCCGTCTTGGTGATGATCTGGCCCGACACGGTCGAGGACAGGAACAGTCCGGCGATCATCGGGATGGTCATGACGCCGGACATCGTCGGCGACTTGTCCCGCGCCAGCTGGAAGTACTGGCTGAAGAAGACGGTGCCCGCGAACATCCCGATGCCGACGAACAGCGAGGCCGCCGAGGCCAGCGTGATCGTGCGGTTACGGAAGAGGCGCAGCGGGATGATCGGTTCGCGAGCCTTGGACTCGATCAGCAGGAACAGCGCGGCGAGGACGACGGTGCCGCCGAGCATCGTCCAGGTCTGCCAGGAGACCCAGTCGTACTTGTCGCCCGCGAAGGTCACCCAGAGCAGCAGCAGCGAGACCGCGGCGCTGATGAAGAACGCGCCGGACCAGTCGATCTTGACTCCCTCGCGCTTGACCACGGGGAGCTTCAGGGTCTTCTGGAGCACGATCAGGGCGATGATCGCGAACGGGACACCCACGTAGAAGCACCAGCGCCAGCCCATCCAGCTGGTGTCGGTGATGACGCCGCCGAGCAGCGGGCCGCCGACGGTGGCGACGGCGAAGACCGCGCCGAGGTAGCCGCTGTAGCGCCCGCGCTCGCGCGGGGAGATCATCGCGGCCATCACGATCTGGGCGAGGGCGGAGAGTCCGCCGACGCCGATGCCCTGGACCACACGGCAGATGATGAGCATGCCGCTGCTGGTCGACAGGCCGGCGACTATGGAGCCGCCCACGTAGATGAGCAGGGCGATCTGGACCAGCAGCTTCTTGCTGAACAGGTCCGCGAGCTTGCCCCACAGCGGGGTGGTGGCCGTCATGGCCAGGAGCGAGGCCGTCACGACCCAGGTGTAGGCACTCTGGCCGCCACCGAGGTCGGAGATGATCTCCGGCAGGGCGTTGGAGACCACGGTCGACGACAGGATCGCGACGAACATGCCGAGCAGCAGCCCGGTCAGCGCTTCCATGATCTGCCGGTGTGTCATCGGCGCGCCGGAGGGGGCTTCGGCAGCCCCGTGCTTGGCGTGGCCGCCCCGCACACCGGATGGTGTGGTCGTAGCCATTGAATTCCTTGTCTTTGCTTCTGTTACAGGGGTGTACGGGTGTGTGCGTCGTCGGCGTGCCCGACGCGGCAGTCGCCGCTGTGCTTTCCGGGGACGCACCCTCCGGAGCCGCGGCAGGAGAAGCTGTCGCGCAGCCGGGACAACAACGTGTTGAGCTGTCCGACCTCGTCGTCGGACCAGTCGATGAGGTTGTGGGCGAACATCTCGGTTGTCCGCCGGGTCAGATCGTCGAGCAGTTCGTTGCCCGCGGGGGTCAGCCGCAGGATGCGGGACCGCTTGTCCTCCGGGTCCGGAAGCCGTTCGACCCAGCCGTTCTCCACCGCGTGGGTCACATGACGGCTGGTCACCGACATGTTCACGGACAGGAGCTCGGCAAGCCGGGTGATCCGCATCTCGCCGTACTTCGCCAGTAGCGTCAGCACGGTGGCCGAGCCCCCGGGACACTCGGCGGGCAGGATGCGGGCGAGGCCCCGTTTGACGGCTCCGACGGCGCTGAGCTGCCGGGCCAGTTCCTCGTACTGGCTCCGTGCTGCCACTGGCCCTCCATGCGTCTCGCGGGGTCATCTTGTTGCTTAGGGCAACGATAGAAGCAGTTGGTTGCCGCAGGCAAACGAAATGGGACTTGCAGAAGTAAAGGAACGCCAAAGGCTGTGTAGGCGTCGGGTCAAGCCCGCAGCGCACGGCAGGTGAGCCCCGGTGGATGTGTTCCTCGTCACGAGGTGAGGGCGGGGAGGGGGCGCGTGAAGACGGTGCGGAGCGCTCCGGCGGACGGGTGGAGAGGCGGTGTGGGGGGTGGAGGCGCATCGCCCCCTGTGGACCCGGGGGTTGGGCGGAAGGCCTGCGTTCGCTAGGGTCCTGGGCCATGGCACACAACCCCCACGCCCCGCAGCCGGGCCCCGAGGGCACTCACGACCCGGCGGGCAGCACGCAGATGTTCCGCGCGTTCGTCGACGACGGCGAGCCGCAGGGCAGGCAGCAGCCTGCCGTGACCTCGTCCGGCCCGAAGACCGGGGTGATCTTCGCGATCGTCGCGGTGGTCCTCGTCCTCGGCGGGGTCGCCTGGCTCGCGCTCGGCTGACCGTTCCCGCCCCGGCCGGCCCCGTCGCCCCTGTCGGGGCCCGGAGGTCTGCCCGGCGTCCACGTGCGCGTGGGCGCCGCCTTCCCGCACCGCTCCCGCGCCGACACGTCGACGCGGGAGCGTTCGCTTTTCCGCGCGGCGTACACCGTCCCGGACAGGGCGAGGCCGCCGGGGAGGCGGTCGTGCCGCCCTGCCCCGGCGGCCGGTGAGCCCTGGTGTGGCCGCCGTACGGACCCGCCGAGGGGTCAGTCGGCGATGAGCCCTTCCCTGAGCTGGGTGAGCGTCCGGGTCAGCAGCCGGGAGACGTGCATCTGCGAGATGCCGACCTCCTCACCGATCTGCGACTGCGTCATGTTGGCGAAGAAGCGCAGCATGATGATCTGCCGCTCGCGCGGGGCGAGCTTGGCCAGCAGCGGCTTCAGGGACTCGCGGTACTCGACGCCTTCCAGTGCCGCGTCCTCGTACCCCAGGCGGTCCGCCAGCGAGCCCTCGCCGCCGTCGTCCTCGGGGGACGGTGAGTCCAGCGAGGAGGCCGTGTAGGCGTTGCCCACGGCCAGGCCGTCGACCACGTCCTCCTCGGAGACCCCGAGCGCCTTGGCCAGCTCCGGCACCGTCGGCGAGCGGTCGAGCTTCTGGGCGAGCTCGTCGCTGGTCTTGGTGAGGGCGAGCCGCAGCTCCTGGAGACGGCGCGGGACCCGCACCGACCACGAGGTGTCGCGGAAGAAGCGCTTGATCTCCCCCACGACGGTCGGCATCGCGAACGTGGGGAACTCCACGCCCCGTTCGCAGTCGAAGCGGTCGATCGCCTTGATCAGGCCGATCGTCCCCACCTGGACGATGTCCTCCATGGGTTCGTTGCGGCTCCGGAACCGCGCCGCCGCGTACCGCACCAGCGGGAGGTTGAGCTCGATGAGTGTGTCCCGCACATAGGCCCGCTCCGGGGTGTCCGTTCCGTCGGGGCCCGAGGCGGGACCCAGCGCGGCGAGCCGCAGGAACAGGGAGCGGGACAGAGTGCGGGTGTCGATGGCTTCCGGCGAGCTGGTGAGCACGGCGGGTGCCGGCGCGCTCTTCGTGAGCGTGAGCACCTTCGAGCTGCCCTGTTCTGTGGACATGCCACCCCCTTGAGGTCGCGGACGGTCGCGGTGGCCACGACCATCGGAGGAACGCAGCCTCCACCTGAATACCGGAGGTGGGGCTGCGGCAAACGCGGTTCCAGCAGAATGTCACATGTCGGCAACACGCTGTAGTGACATGTCGACAAGTCAGCGCCGAAACTGCGCAGGAAACAGGGGGTGTGAGGCTTTTACGCCCCCCGATCCGGCCTTCCAGGGGTCTACCCGTTCCGGTTACGCTTCGATCCTGTTTGCTGATCGAAGTCGGGCGAAACTTCTGGCCAGAAGCCTTGACACATGCATCTGGGAGACGCCCAGTTCGGCGCTGATCTGTGACTGCGTCAGGTTGTTGTAGTAGCGCAGCAGCAGGATCCGCTGTTCGCGCTCGGGCAGCTGTACGAGCAGGTGCCGCACCAGGTCGCGGTGCTCGACCCCGGCGAGCGCCGGGTCCTCGTAGCCGAGCCGGTCGAGCAGTCCTGGCAGCCCGTCACCCTCCTGGGCGGCCTCCAGTGAGGTCGCGTGGTACGAGCGGCCCGCCTCGATGCAGGCGAGCACCTCGTCCTCGGAGATCTTCAGGAGCTCGGCGATCTCGGCGGTGGTCGGTGAACGCCCGTGTGCGGTCGTCAGGTCCTCCGTGGCCCCGGTGACCTGGACCCAGAGTTCGTGCAGCCGCCGCGGGACGTGCACGGTCCGTACGTTGTCCCGGAAGTAGCGTTTGATCTCGCCGACCACGGTGGGCATGGCGAACGTGGGGAACTGCACGCCGCGCTCCGGGTCGAAGCGGTCGATGGCGTTGATCAGGCCGATGGTGCCGACCTGGACCACGTCCTCCATCGGCTCGTTGCGGCTCCGGAAGCGGGCCGCCGCGTACCGCACGAGCGGCAGGTTCGCCTCGATCAGCGCGGTGCGCACCCTGTGGTGCTCCGCGGTGCCGGGGTCGAGGTCCTTGAGCCTCCCGAACAGCACCTGGGTCAGTGCCCTGGTGTCCGCGCCCCGGGTTCTGGTGGGCGCCGCGGGGTCGGGTGTCTCGGTCTGGACGTCGTCCGTCTGGACGTTCTGGGGCGGGACTTGAGGCGCTGTACTGGCCGGCACGGTGTCGCCACCCCTTTGCGGTCAACTACGGTCAACTCATCCGTCAAAAGCGGTCATAGCATCACAAGACATGTCCACTGTGTGCAAGCACCGCATGGAGTCGTGTTGAAGGGTATTTGGTTTAAACATGCCGAAAAGCCCCTCTCCTGTACGGGAGGGGCCGGCGGGACCGGAGGCCCGAAAGAGTCAGAAGGGGTAGTCGGCGATCACCCAAGTGGCGAACGCGCGCCACTGGCCGGCCGCCGCCTGGTGCTCGGGGTGCTCGATGTACCGCTTGAGCGCGTCCTCGTCGGCGACCGCCGAGTTGATGGCGAAGTCGTAGGCGATCGGCCGGTCGGTCACGTTCCAGGCGCACTCCCAGAACGTCAGCTCGGGGATCTTCCCGCCGAGCTCCCGGAAGGCCTCCGCGCCCGCGACGACCCGCGGGTCGTCGCGCTCGACGCCTTCGTTCAGCTTGAACAGGACCAGGTGGCGGATCATGGGGTTCCCCTAGTTCACGAGCTCGGACATGAAGTCTCCGACGCTCTCGGCGGCGCTCGAAATACCCTCGAACCCTATTTGGACGAGGTCGGCGCTCCGCTTGGGAGAGGTGATGATCGTGTACAGCACGAAGACCACAATCATGTAGAGCGCGATCTTCCTTGCTTGCGCCACGGCCCCGGTCCCTCCCCTTCGATCACCTGTGCAGTCGGGTGAGTCTAGCCGTACACATGGCCGTACAGGCTGGCCGTTTCCGATCACTGATGACGCTTTTAGGGTCGAAGGACCTGCTGATTCGGGCCCTTTGTCAGCGGCCGCGGCATACGCCGGGGAGGAGGATGGGGAGCGGGCCCGTCGCGCAGGCAGGATTGCGCGGGCCGAGGAACGGGACCTCCACGAGGTCCCCACCGCGTGACTTCCCCCCGACCGCGGCGAGGGCCTACGGCGCCCGTTCTCACCGGGGGAAGCGGCTTGTCCCCCCGATGCCGCTTCCCCCGACCTGACGACCGAAGGGCCCGGCGCATCGCCGGGCCCTTCGGTCGTCCGTCCGTGCGGGTCAGTCCTTCTTCAGGCCGACCGGGCCGGGAGCGGCGTCCTCGACGCCGGCTGCGGCACCGTTGCGCGGCGACGGGACGGTCACGGCCGTGACCACGGCGGCGTCCTCGGCGGCGAGGCGTTCCATGCCGCTCGTCGTCTTGAGGGGCTTCTCCTTGATGAAGAGCACCGCGACGAGTCCCAGGAAGGCGAACGGGGTGGCGATGAGGAAGAGGTCGCCGGTCGCGACGCCGTACGCGTGCTCGACGATGTTCTTCATCGGCTCGGGCAGCTTGGTCATGTCGGGCACGGCGCTGCCGTGGCCGCCGCCGGTCGCCGGGATCCCGTTCTCCGCGAGGCCCTTGGTCATCTCACTGGCCACCCGGTTGGCGAGGATCGCGCCGAGCACGCTGGTGCCGATGGTGCCACCGAGGCTGCGGAAGAAGGACAGCACGGAGGTGGCGGCACCGAGTTCGTGCGCGGGAACGTCGTTCTGCGCGGCGAGCACGAGGTTCTGCATCAGCATGCCGACGCCGATGCCCATGAACGCCATGTAGACGCTGAGCAGACCGAAGTGCGTGTCGGCGTCGATGGTCGAGAGCAGACCGAGGCCGGCCGTCATCACGACGGCGCCCGAGACGAGGTAGACCTTCCACTTGCCCGTCGCGGAGATGATCTGTCCGGCGACCGTCGAGGACACCAGCAGACCGCCGATCAGCGGAAGGCTCATGAGCCCCGCGACGGTCGGGGTCTTGCCCAGAGAGATCTGGAAGTACTGGGAGAGGAACACGGTCCCGGCGAACATCGCGATACCGACGAAGAAGCTCGCCAGGGTCGTGAGCGTCACCGTGCGGTTGCGGAAGATGTCCAGCGGGATGATCGGCTCCGCGGCCCTGGACTCGACGAAGACCGCCGCCACCAGGAGCAGCACGCCGACGGTCACCAGAACGACCGTCTGCCAGGATGCCCAGTCGAAGCTGTTGCCCGCGAGGGACGTCCAGATGAGCAGCGCGCAGACGCCGGCCACGATCAGGAAGGCACCCAGCCAGTCGATCCTGACCTGACGGCGCACGGTCGGCAGCTTCAGGGTGCGCTGGAGCAGCACGATCCCGGCCAGTGCGAACGGTACGCCGATGAAGAAGCACCAGCGCCAGCCGAGCCACGAGGTGTCCACGAGGACACCACCGATCAGCGGACCGGCGACCGTGCCCACGGCGAAGACCGCACCGAAGATCCCGGCGTACTTGCCGAGCCGGCGCGGCGGGATGATGGCGGCCATGACGATCTGGGCCAGCGCCGTCAGACCACCGGCGCCGATGCCCTGGATGACGCGGCTGATGATCAGTGTCACGACGTCCTGCGAGAAGCCGGCCACGAGGGAGCCGACCACGAACATGCCGAGCGAGAGCTGGAGCAGCAGCTTCTGGTTGAACAGGTCGGCGAGCTTGCCCCACAGCGGCACGGTGGCCGTCATGGCGAGCAGCTCGGAGGTCACGACCCAGGTGTACGAGGACTGGCTCGCGCCGAGGTCGGCGATGATCCTCGGCAGGGCGTTGGCGACGACCGTACCCGCGAGGATGGCGACGAACATGCCTGCCATCAGGCCGGACATCGCTTGGAGTATCTGCTTGTTCGACATGGAGGTGGGCGCCTGCTCAGGCGCCTCGGTAGCGGTCACGGTGTCCTTCTTCGGTACTGGAGCAGCAACAGGATCGGTGGTGCGCGGGGGTTGCGCCTACGGCCGGGGGAGGCCTTGCGACAACTGGGCGAAGACGTCCCTGAAGACCTCCGCCAGCACGGTCTCGCCAGGGCGGTCGCACCAGTGCTCGATGGCGACCCGCAGGGCGGTCTGGGTGACGGCGGCGAGGAGCTGGGGGAAGACGTCGGCCCCGGGCGGCCCGGTCGCGCCGGGGCGGGTGGCGTCGAGCCAGTCGGTGATGGCGACGGCGAGGGCCCGCTCTTCCGCCACGTGCGCCTTCAGACCGCGGTGGATGAGGTGGGGCGAGCGCTGGAGCACCTTGCACTGCAGGGTCCACAGCTCCTTGCGTGCCTCGAATCCGTCGAGTTCGGCGACGAGGGCGTCTCGTACGACGTCGAGCGGCGGCCGGTCCGCGGGGGCACGGCGCACGGACTCCCTGATCCGCTCGCCCACCTCGTCGTCGACCATGACGAACGCGTCGTCATGGCTGGGGAAGTAGTTGAAGAACGTCCTGGGTGAGACCCCGGCAGCCTCACTGATCGCTTCGACGGTGACGTTCTCGACACCGTGTTCGGCGGCGAGCCGCACGGCCGCTTCGGCGATGGCCCGGCGCGTGGCCTGCTTCTTGCGCTCCCGCAGCCCGGGTACGGATGTCGTCGTCTTCGCCACATCGTGCATAGTAGGCAAAGATGCACATCCTGCAAAATTATTTGCCGCTGGTCCGAACAGACCGCGGACCGGCCCGGAACGCAGAGAAGGGGCAGACCCTTTCGGGTCTGCCCCTTCATCCATCTGCGGTAGCGGAGGGATTTGAACCCTCGGTGAGTTTCCCCACACTCGCTTTCGAGGCGAGCTCCTTCGGCCGCTCGGACACGCTACCGAGAGAGAGCTTAGACCATGCCGGGCCCTGGTTCGAAATCCGTATCCCGCAGACGGGCCGGAGCGCCCGGACAGGGCCTCAGCGTTCCCGGAAGAACGCCGTCAGCAGGTCCGCGCAGAGGTCCTCGAGGACGCCGTGGATCACCTCGGGGCGATGGTTGAGCCTGCGGTCACGTACGACGTCCCAGAGCGAACCGGCGGCACCGGCCTTCTCGTCCCGTGCCCCGTAGACCACCCGGCCGATCCGCGACTGGACGAGCGCGCCCGCGCACATCGTGCAGGGCTCCAGGGTGACGACCAGCGTGCAGCCGGTCAGCCGCCAGGAGCCGAGGGCGGCGGCGGCCCGGCGCAGGGCGAGCACCTCGGCGTGGGCCGTCGGGTCGTGGGTCGCCTCGCGCTCGTTGTGGCCGACGGCGAGCAGCGCTCCGTCAGGGCCCAGTACGACGGCGCCGACCGGCACATCGCCGGCCGACGCCGCCTGCGCGGCCTCGTCCAGGGCCCGGCGCATGGGTGCCTGCCACGGGTCCCGTACGGGATCGGGGGAAGGCGGTGACTGGGGTGTGGGCGGTCGTGCGTTCACCCGCGGACCCTAACGGACGGCCTCCAGCACCTCGGCCGCTCCGAGCGCGTCCGCGATCTCCACCAGAGCGTCGGTGCGCAGGGTCAGCAGAACCTTCTCGGACAGGCCGAGGTCGGCGAGGACCCCGACTTCGCCGAGCGGCCCCGCCGGTACGGCGTCGGGGTCGTGGTCCGGATCGGGTTCGGTGGCATCGGTGTCGGCGCCGTCCCTCGGGCCCTCGTCCGGATCTCCGTCCTCCGTACCGTCGAGGCCGACGAGCTCCTCGAGTGCGGCGATCTCGTCCTCGGCCCCCGGTTCGCGGCCGAGCAGTTCATCGGTGAGCAGGATCTCCCCGTACGAGGAGCGGGCGGCGGCGGACGCGTCCGAGACGTAGATACGGGGGTCCTCCTCACCGTCCACCCGGACGACGCCGAACCAGGCGCCCTCCTGCTCGATGTAGACGATGACCGTGTCCTCGTCCACCGAGGCCTCACGAGCCAGATCCGTCAGGTCGGACAGGGTTTCCACATCGTCGAGCTCCGTGTCGCTCGCTTCCCACCCGTCTTCGGTGCGCGCGAGCAGTGCGGCGAAGTACACCGTGACTCTCCCACTGGTCTTAGGCGAATCGGTCCGACGGGAGGGCAGACGTTCATCCGGCTGCTCTGGGCCCCGCCCAATCGGCATCGTGGCAGAAACGAGCGCGCCGCGAGACCTCTTCGGCCGTTGCGTCGGCATCAGTTACCCGAGTGCGTGTCCGCCGATGGTGTTCTTACGGCCCCCGCGGCGGCCCTGCCGATCGTTCAGGGAACCGCCTCACCAGCGGAACGTACGCATCCGCATCTGTTGGCGCATACGGGCTGCGCGGGCGCGGCGCGGTTGGACCCGGTCCCGCAACTGCTTCGCCTCGTGGAGCTCACGGAGGAATTGGGCCCTGCGCCTCCGGCGCGCCGCGTCACTCTCCTGCGTGTCGGGCACGCTCTCCTGAGCGTCGGGCAGGTCGCGCACGTCGCGTCCGGCCTGCCGCTGACTCCGCCGCTCACCGTCGGGCACTCGACACACCACCCCAAGCCTGGGTCCGTATCCCCCACCTTCCCCCCGAACTGGTGACTGATGCCAGTGCGGACCGGCGGGAAGCCCGTCCGGGGCCCGGTTACTGTTGACGGCATGCGGATCCACGTCGTCGACCACCCGCTGGTCGCGCACAAACTCACCACGCTGCGCGACAAGCGCACCGACTCCCCGACCTTCCGGCGGCTCGCCGATGAGCTGGTCACCCTCCTCGCGTACGAGGCCACCAGGGATGTGCGGACCGAGCAGGTCGACATCGAGACCCCGGTGACGCCCACGACCGGTGTGAAGCTGTCGTACCCGCGCCCCCTGGTCGTCCCGATCCTGCGCGCCGGTCTCGGCATGCTGGACGGCATGGTGCGACTGCTCCCGACCGCCGAGGTCGGCTTCCTCGGCATGATCCGCAACGAGGAGACGCTTCAGGCGGAGACGTACGCCACGCGTATGCCCGAGGACCTCTCCGGCCGTCAGGTCTACGTCCTGGACCCGATGCTGGCCACGGGCGGCACGCTCGTCGCGGCCATCCGGGAGCTGATCAAGCGCGGGGCGGACGACGTCACCGCGGTCGTGCTCCTCGCCGCGCCCGAGGGCGTCGAGGTGATGGAGCGCGAGCTCGCCGGCACGCCGGTCACGGTGGTCACGGCTTCGGTCGACGAGCGGCTCAACGAGAACGGCTACATCGTGCCGGGGCTCGGCGACGCCGGTGACCGGATGTACGGCACCGCCGACTGACCTGGGCGGGTTCGGCCGGCCGGACCGGCCGGCCGCGTCAGCAGGAGGACGGTGCCGGGGACGGCTTCGTCAGGGCCGTGAGCGCCGATGCGGCCGCCGCGGGGGTGCTGAACGCCTTGAACTTCGTACCGATGATCAGATCGACGTCCGCCGTCCTGCGGGCGTCGGTCTTCTGCGCGGCCCCCGGCAGCTGAGTGCCGAGCACCGGGAACGAGCCGTTCATGGCCGTCGGGCCGCCGAGCAGCATCCCGGTGCCGGGCACCTTCTTGTCGTACGAGGCCGGGGCGTTGTCCACCTTGCCGATGACGAAGCCGCGCTTCTTGAGCTCGTCCGCGGCGGCCTTGGCCAGTCCGCTGCGAGGCGTGGCGTTGTAGATGTTGACCTTGATGGCCGCCGGTTTCGGCAATGCCTTGGCCGCCGTCGTCGCACTCGGCGTGGGGCAGACCTTCGGGCGGTCGGCCGCGTTGGCCTGCCCGTCACCGCCGGTGAAGACGTCGACGATCTGGAGTGTGCCCCAACCGGCCAGCCCGAGGGCCACCACGGCGGCCGCGGCCGAGAGGGCCAGTTTGCGGCGATGACGGGGGCGGCGCATACGGGGGTAGGTGTTACCCGTGATGCGGTACTTTCCGCCCATGCCGGGAGGGGTCAGCATGCTCATGGGCGCAGCGTAGTGCGACCTGGTGATGATGCCTACTAAACGATCAACCTATGGCACCCGTACGTGCATAAAAGCACCCGAAAGGCCCGAAATACTCCACGGGTGGGAGTGGCGGGGGCTCAGCCCATCTCGAGTACGCGGGCGTGCAGGACCTGGCGCTGCTGCAGTGCGGCGCGCACGGCGCGGTGCAGGCCGTCCTCGAGGTAGAGGTCGCCCTGCCACTTCACGACGTGGGCGAACAGGTCGCCGTAGAACGTGGAGTCCTCGGCGAGCAGGGTTTCGAGGTCCAGCTGCCCCTTGGTGGTCACCAACTGGTCCAGGCGGACCGGACGCGGCGCCACATCCGCCCACTGTCGGGTGCTTTCCCGGCCGTGGTCGGGATATGGCCGCCCATTTCCGATGCGCTTGAAGATCACACGGAAAGCCTACCGGGCAAGGGCCTCCGGGCGCAGCCAGGGAACAGGACTGCCGTGTCGTTGGAAACATCGCAAAAGCCGTGAAGTGCCGCCGGTCCGGCATGTGCGCGGGGGCGTCTCCGTGAGGCCGCCCGGGTGGCCGCGCGATGACAGGCCGGTGTCCGGGGCGCCGGCGGTCCCACGACGCCCGGTGCGTCGCTGCGCGGGCGGGGGCTGGCTCGACGCCCATCCGCCCGCGCGGCGGCGGCGCGCTACTCGGGGACGCCGTGCGCGTGGCCCTCGCGCAGGCCGCCGCTGCGGCGCTCGCCGGTGTCGGAGGCGGCCGGGACCGGGCGGGTCAGGGAGCCCAGGTCATGGGCGTAGGTGCCCACCGCGTGGGCGATCACATCGATGTTGGTGTCGAAGTGCCCCATGTCGACGTTGTCCAGGTCGTCGCAGGCCGCGTGGTAGCAGGGGTCGTAGGCGACACCGGCCGTACCGCCGTACGTCGCGGCCTGCGCGGCCGTCTTGATGCCCTCCGCGCCCGTGTCGGTGCCGCCCGCCGGGATGCCGGCCTCGATGAACGGCCCGTAGTCGGAGCGTCCGTTGAAGTCCGTGCCGGTGTGCGGCTTGTCCTCGCGGTCCAGGAACGCGTTGATGTCGTGCTCCAGTTGGGCCGAGCCCTCTGGGCCCGGGCCTTCGCCGACGCCGTCGGAGTTGTCGCCGTCGAAGACGAACTGCGCGCCGTTGGGGGAGGCGATCATGTCGAAGTTGAGGTAGAGCGCCGTCTTCTCGCGCTGTGCCGGGGAGAGTTTCGCGACGTACGCCTCGGAGCCCAGCAGGCCGTTCTCCTCGGCCGACCACCAGGCGAAGCGCACCTTGTTGGTGGGGTCACGGTGTGTCTTCGCCAGTTCCAGGGCGACTTCGAGGAGGCCGGCCGATCCGGAGGCGTTGTCGTTGATGCCCGGGCCGTCGGAGACCGAGTCGAGGTGTGCGCCGAGCATGACCGCCTTCGCCGCGTTCCCTCCGCGGGTCTCGGCCACGACGTTGCGGGTGGTGCGCTCCTCCTGGAGCTCACGGACCTCGAAGGCGACCTTCACCTCGCCCTCGGCCAGGTCCGCGACGAGCTTCTCGCCCTCGGCCAGGGTGAGTCCGCCGGTGGGGATCTTCCCCGATCCGACGTCGCCCAGGGTCCCGGAGAGGACTCCTTCGGTGTTGTTGTAGACCACCGCGCCCGCGGCGCCGGCCACGGAGGCGGCGGCCTGCTTCTCGGCGAACGAGCAGCCGCCCCGCTTGATGAGGGCGATCGTTCCGGTGAAATCGGCCGAGGCGTAGTCGGCTGCCTCGCAGCCGGTGGTGTCGTCGGCGGGGACGGCGACGAGAGCCGCGGTGATGCCGCCCTCCGGTGTGGAGGGGGTGTAGGTCATCGCCTTGATGCCGACGTCGCGGGGTGTGGGGGAGACCACGGAGAGTTTCTCGGCGAGGGTCTCGGTGTAGACGAAGTCGAATGTCTGGTAGCCGACGCGGTAACCGGCCTTGCGGAGCAGCTGGTGGACGTAGGCGGCGGAGGCGTCGTGGCCGGGCGAGCCGGCCGCGCGGTGGCCGTCCGCCGCGTCGGCTATCGCCTGGAAGCGTTCCAGGTGCCGGAACGCGTCCTTGGCGGACGAGCGGTCGACCAGCTTCCGCGCGAGCTCGGAGGCGTTCTTCGACGGGTCGTGCGGGGAGTGTCCGTGGTGCGGGGACGCGGCGAGGAGAAGCGGTGCGGCCAGGGCGGTGGCGGCCACAACAGCCATGGCTCTGCGACGTGTTGCGTGCACAGGAGTCCTTCCGGTCTGAACGGATGTGCAGGAAAGCTAGCGAGCCCGCCACCGTCTGTGAACAGCTGAGGCAGTTCCTGACCGGCCGCGTGGCCCGCCGCTGCTCGTGCGGGTGCAGGTTCCCGGCCGTCCGCCGGGTCCGTCCGTGATCACTTGGACCGCCCCGCAGCCTTGGCCGCCGCCTTCGCCTGCTGCTTGTACGCCCGGACCTCGGCGAGCGAGTCGGGCCCGGTGATGTCGGCCACCGAGCGGTGCGAGCCCTGTTCCCCGTACGCCCCGGCGGCCTCCCGCCAGCCGGGCGGGCGTACGTCGAACTGCTTGCCCAGCAGGGCTAGGAAGATCTGCGCCTTCTGGGTGCCGAATCCGGGCAGCGCGTTGAGCCGTTCCAGCAGTTCCGCCCCGGTGGAGGCGTCCTCCCAGACGGCTTCGGCGCGCCCGTCGTACTCGGCCACCAGGTACCGGCAGAGCTGCTGCACCCGCTTTCCCATGGCACCCGGGTAGCGGTGCAGGGCGGGCTTCTCGATGAACAGGCCGGTGAAGGCCTCCGGGTCGTACGCGGCGATCTCGCGGGCGTCCAGGTCGTCCGACCCCAGGCGCTGAGCCAGCGTGAACGGGCCGGTGAACGCCCATTCCATCGGGACCTGCTGGTCCAGCAGCATGCCGACGAGGGCGGCCAGCGGGCTGCGGGCCAGCAGCGCGTCCGCGGCGGGCTCCTGGGCGATCCGCACGCTGCGGGCCTTGCCGTTCCCACTCTTGGTCATGCAACCGATGATCGCGAGAGTGCCCGGAATCGGCGACTCGGTGGCCGGCGTGCGGTGCCCCCGCCTATCCGGCGGGCGGCGGCGGCAGCCGGGCCGCCCGCATCCGCAGATAGTGGGCCTCGGGTGCGCTGAGCGTGTGGTCCGCCGCCCGCAGGTAGGCGGAGCGGGCCGGTCCGGTGTCCCCGGCCTCGTCCAGCAGATGGGCTCGTACGGCATCCAGCCGGTGGTGGCCCGCCAGCCGGTCCTCCAGGGCCGTCACGGCGTCCAGCCCGGCCCGGGGGCCCTCCACCATGGCGAGAGCCACCGCCCGGCCGAGTTCCGCCATCGGGTCCGGCCCACGACGCACGAGCAGGTCGTACAGGGCGAGGATCTGCGGCCAGTCGGTGTCCTCGGCGCGGGCCGCCTCGTCGTGCAGTGCGGCGATGGCCGCCTGCAGCTGGTACGCCCCGGCGGGGCCCTGGGACAGGGCCTCCTCCACCAGCGCCGTGCCCTCGCCGATCGCCGCCCCGTCCCAGAGGGCGCGGTCCTGCTCGTCCAGCGGGACCAGCTCGCCGTGCGGTCCGCTGCGGGCGCCGCTGCGCGCCTCGGTGAGCAGCATCAGTGCCAGCAGCCCGGTCACCCGCCCGTCCCGGGGCAGGAGCCCGCGCACGGCACGGGTCAGCCGGATCGCCTCCCCGGCCAGGTCGGCGCGGTGCAGATCGCTGCCGGACGTCGCGGTGTACCCCTCGTTGAAGATCAGGTAGAGCACCTGCAGCACCGCGGCCAGCCTGCTGTCGTGGTCGTCGGGGCCCGGCCGCCGGAACGGCACGCCCCGCACCTTGTGCTTGGCCCGGCTGATTCTCTGCGCCATCGTCGCCTCCGGCACCAGATGGGCCCGGGCGATCTCGGCCGTCGTCAGACCGCCGACCGCGCGCAGGGTCAGCGCGATCTGCGCGGCGGGGGACAGCTCGGGGCGGCAGCAGAGGAAGAGCAGGGTGAGCGTGTCGTCGGCGGCCGGTGCACGGCTCTCCCCGGGCGGCGGGGCCGTGAACGCGTCACGGGGGGTGAGGGCGGCGGCCGTCTCCTCACGGCGCTGCCGAGCGGTGTCCCTGCGCAGCTGGTCCGTCAGCCGCCTGGAGGCGGTCCGGATGAGCCAGCCGCGCGGATTGTCCGGCAGCCCTTCGGCCGGCCACTGCCGGTAGGCGGCGATCAGCGCTTCCTGTACGGCGTCCTCCGCCGTGTCGAAGTGGCCGTAGCGGCGTACGAGCGCGCCGAGGACCTGCGGCGCGTGGTGGCGCAGCAGATCCTCGATTCCGGTCGGTCCGCCGTTCACACGTCCCCTCTCACCCGTGCACCGAGGAGGACCCGCGTCCTAGTCGGTGGCGCCCGCGGGCTCGCAGTCTCCGTCGTCGATCGGCCGGATCAGCACCGGGTAGACGGGCGCGCCCTCGGGCTGCGGACACCGGGCGACGCGCGCGGCGATCTCGGTGACCCTCTCCAGACTCTCGCAGTCGAGCACCCAGTACCCGGCGAGCTGCTCCTTCGTCTCCCCGTACGGGCCGTCCGTGATCACCGGCCGGCCGTCGGAGCCCGGCAGCACCGCGCGGGTCCTGGCGGGCTCGACCAGGCCGTTGGCGTCGACCATCTCGCCGGACTTGGCCAGATCGTTGTTGATGCCCTCCATGAAGGCGAACATCTCCTGCATGTCCTTCTTGCTCCAGGCCGGGCTCCCGTCGGACGACTCGCCGCTCATGGCCGCGTAGTCGGCCTGCGAACCCTGGACCATCACGAGGTACTTCATGGTTTCCCTCCTCGGCTCCTGCTCGCCGCCCCTCGTGGGCGACTTCCACAGGGGACGTCGAGGCCCGTGGCCGGTTCTCGACACCACGCGGGAGGATTTCCGAAATCACTCCGCCGCGCAGGCCGGGAAGCGGTCCCCGTAGAGTTCGGCTGCGTTGTCCGACCAACCCCGAGGTGCCGGCCGTGTCCCCCGCATCACCCCTGCCCGCCGTCCCTGCGCCCGCGCCCGCCGTGAGTGTCGTGGGGATCGGTGCCGACGGCTGGGCGGGCCTGCCGGAGACCGCGCGCGCGGTGCTCCTGGACGCCGAGCTCCTGATCGGTGGTGAGCGCCAGCTGGGGCTGCTCCCGCCGGAGTGCGGGGGCCGGCGTGTGTCCTGGCCCTCACCTCTGCGGCCCGCCGTACGCGGTCTGCTCGCCGATCACGCGAGGAGCAGGACCGCTGTGCTGGCCAGCGGCGACCCCATGTTCTACGGCATCGGCCGGGCGCTCACCGAGGAGTTGGGTCCCGGCGCGCTCCGCGTGCTGCCGCACCCGTCCTCGGTGTCGTACGCCTGCGCCCGGCTCGGCTGGCCGGTGGAGGACACCGCGACCGTCACCCTCGTCGGCCGTCCCACGGCCCGGCTGGCCGGAGCGCTGCACCACGGGCGTCGGCTGCTGGTGCTGTCCGCGGACGCCACCACACCCGCCGCGGTGGCCGCCCTGCTGCGGGACCACGGCTTCGGACCCAGCCGGATGCGGGTGCTCGAACAGCTCGGCGGCACGGACGAGGACTGCCTTGACGGCACCGCCGACGCCTGGGCGCATCAGCCCGGGGACCCGCTCAACATCATCGCGGTGGACTGCCGGAGCACCCCGGACGCCTTGCGCCTGGGTGCCGTACCCGGGCTGCCCGACGCGGCGTACGAACACGACGGCCAGCTCACCAAGCGCCATGTCCGGGCGGCCACGCTCGGGGTACTCGCGCCCGCCCCGGGCGAACTCCTGTGGGACGTCGGCGGCGGTTCCGGTTCGATCGCGGCGGAGTGGATGCGGACCCACCCGTCCTGCCGCGCCGTCAGCGTGGAACGCGATCCCGAACGGGCACGCCGCATCGCCCGCAACGCGGACCGGCTCGGAGTTCCCGGGCTGCGTGTGGTGACCGGCCGCGCACCGGACGTCCTGGCCGGACTGCCCGTGCCGGACGCCGTGTTCATCGGCGGAGGGCTCACCGCGCCGGGGCTGCTCGACACCTGCTGGGAGGCGCTGCCACCGGGCGGCCGGCTGGTCGCCAACACGGTGACGCTGGAGTCGGAGGCGCTGCTCACCGATTGGTACAAGCGGCTCGGCGGTGACCTGGTCCGTCTCGCGGTGGCCCACGCCGTGCCCGTCGGCGGGTTCACCGGCTGGCGGCAGGCCATGCCGGTCACCCAGTGGTCCGTTCAGAAAACCTCGCACGCTCCAGGAGACGACAGATGACCGTGTACTTCATCGGCGCGGGCCCCGGTGCCGCCGACCTGATCACGGTGCGCGGCGCCCGTGTGCTCGCCGCCAGTCCCGTATGCCTCTACGCGGGCAGCCTGGTACCGCGTGAACTGCTCGCCGAATGCCCGCCGGACGCCCGTCTCGTGGACACGGCACTGCTGGACATCGACCAGATCACCGCCGAGCTGCTGCGGGCCCACGGGGAGGGCCACGACGTGGCCCGGCTGCACTCGGGCGACCCGTCGGTCTTCAGCGCCGTGAACGAGCAGATGAGGCGGCTCGACGAGGCGGGGGTGCCCTACGAAGTGGTGCCCGGGGTACCCGCGTTCGCCGCGGCCGCCGCGGCGCTCAAGCGGGAGCTGACGGTGCCCACGGTCGGCCAGACCGTGATCCTCACCCGGATCGCCCAGCGGGCCACCGCGATGCCCGAGGGCGAGGACCTCGCCACGCTGGGCCGCAGTGGCGCCCTGATCGTGCTGCACCTCGCCGCGCGGTACGTCGACCGGGTGGTCGACGAGCTGCTGCCGCACTACGGGGCCGACTGCCCCTCCGCCGTGGTCGCCATGGCCTCGCGCCCGGACGAGATCATCCTGCGCGGCACCCTGGATTCCATCGCCGAGCAGGTGAAGGCCGCTGGGGTGATCCGAACAGCGGTGATCATGGTCGGCCGGACCCTGGGTGCGGAGCAGTTCCGCGACAGCCACCTGTACTCCCCGGAGCGGGACCGCCACACCTGCTGACGGGCGGGGGCGGGACGGGCGTGCCGTCCCGCCCTCCGTTCAGCGCGCCTCGCTGCGTCCCACGACGGCGCCCGCCCGGTCGATGCAGATGACGTCCACCGCGACCGGAGCTTCCCGGAGCACCGACAGGGCCTGGTCCCGGGCCGCGACCGCCACGAGGTCGCCCAGTGGCACGCCCGCCGCCATGCACGACTGCAGTGCCGCGAGGCCGGTGTTGGCGACCTCGATCTCAGCCGCCAGTGCCTCGCTCGCGCCGCCCTGACGTGCCAGTCGAGCCAGGAACGGCTTGTCGACCTGGGAGCGGCCCGAGTGCAGGTCCAGATGACCGGCCGCCAGCTTGGACAGCTTGGCGAAACCGCCGCAGATGGTCAGCCGCTCCACCGGATGCCGGCGTACGTACTTCAGTACCGCTCCCGCGAAGTCCCCCATGTCCAGCAGGGCGATCTCCGGCAGCCCGTACTCGGCCACCACCGTCTTCTCCGAGGTCGAGCCGGTGCACCCCGCGACATGCCGGTGCCCGGCTGCCCGGGCCACGTCCACCCCGCGGCGGATCGAGTCGATCCAGGCCGAGCAGGAGTAGGGCACCACGATGCCGGTGGTGCCCAGGATCGAGATTCCGCCCAGGATGCCCAGGCGAATGTTCCACGTGAAACGTGCGATCTCCTCGCCGTCGTCCACCGAGACCGTGATCTCGACGTCGCCGGTGCCACCGTGTTCCGCCGCCACCCGGGCGATGTGGTCCCGCATCATCTGACGGGGGACGGGGTTGATCGCGGGCTCCCCGACCTCCAGCGGCAGCCCGGGAAGCGTCACCGTTCCCACGCCGGACCCCGCTCGGAACACCACTCCGGACCCTGCCGGCAGCAGCCGTACGGTGGACCGCACCAGGGCGCCGTGGGTGACGTCGGGATCGTCGCCCGCGTCCTTGACCACGCCTGCCGTGGCCTGCCCCTCGCCGAGCTCTTCCACCGCGAGGGCGAATGCGGGGGTCTGGCCCTTGGGCAGGGTGATGGTCACCGGGTCGGGGAACTCGCCGGTCAGCAGCGCGGTGTACGCGGCCGTGGTCGCCGCCGTCGCACAGGCCCCGGTCGTCCATCCCGGCCGCAGACCGGTGTGCTTGAGTTGGGCGGCGCGCCCGCCCTGCGCCTCACTGCTCATGGATGGACCGATCGGATGCCCCTGCACGTACTCGTCCTCGGCGGCACGACGGAGGCCCGTCGAACGGCGGAGTCCCTGGTGGCCGCGGGCGGGTTCCGGGTGACCAGCTCGCTCGCCGGCCGCGTCGCCCGGCCGAAGCTGCCGCCCGGCGAGGTGCGTGTCGGAGGCTTCGGCGGAGCCGAGGGCATGGCCGGGTGGCTCCGCGCACACCATGTGGATGCGGTCATCGACGCCACCCATCCCTTCGCCGGAACGATCAGTTTCAACGCGGCCTCGGCCGCCGCCGCTGTCCATGTTCCCCTGCTGGCCCTCCGACGGCCCGGCTGGGTGCCCGTCGAGGGCGACCGGTGGCACCTCACCGACTCCCTCGACGGTGCGGCGGAGCTGCTGCCCGGGCTGGGGTCGCGCGTCTTCCTCACCACCGGGCGCATGGGCCTGGCGGCGTTCGCCGCACTGGACGCGCTGTGGTTCCTGATGCGCTCGGTGGACGCCCCCGAGGCTCCGCATCCGGCGCGGATGGAGGTCCTGCTGGACCGGGGGCCGTTCTCCCTGGAGGGCGAGCGGGAGCTGATCCGGATCCATCGCATCGATGTCCTCGTCACGAAGGACAGCGGCGGTGACGCGACCGCCCCCAAGCTCACGGCCGCCCGCGAGGCGGGGATCCCCGTGGTCGTGGTCGGACGTCCTCCGGTCCCGCCGGGCGTTCCGGTGGCGGGGACTCCGCAGGAGGCGCTCGCCCTGCTGCGGAACCTCACGAGCGCGTGAGCGCTGAGACCTCGTGACCCGACGTGCCCGTCGGCCTGCCGCCCCGCTCAGACTCCCGTACGGCCGTCGACGCGTTCCCGAAGGAGGTCGGCGTGGCCGCAGTGGCGGGCGTACTCGCCGATCATGTGCGTGTAGATCCAGCGCAGGGTGACCTGGCCGCCACCGCCGAACGGCACGGTGGCGTCGAGCGCGCGGGCCGCGCAGTGCGCCCTGGCCCGGCCGATCTCCGACTGCCACACGGCACGCGCCTGCGCGTACGTCGCGTCCTCGGCCAGGTTGAACCCGCCGTCCCTGCCCTCCGGGTCGGCCCCGGCGTCGTGGATCGGTGGGGCATCCTCCTGGGCGAGGACACGGCGGAACCAGTTCCGCTCCACCTCGGCCGCGTGCTGGACGAGCCCCAGCAGCGTGAGCTGCGACGGGGCGGCGGACGGCTCGCGGAGCTGGTCCTCCGTCAGGCCGTCGCACTTCTGGGCGAGCGTGACGCGGTAGAAGTCGAGCCAGCTCTCCAGGGAGGTCCGCTCGTCGGCGTTCAGGGGAGGCATATGGCGTACCGGATCACTCATGATCGCCATAGTGGCAGGAGGGTCCGACAACGGGCCGGGTCGTCACCCGGCACCGGCCCGTCGCCGGAACGGCTTCCTGGTCAGTCCTCCGGGTAGCGGCGTGGCGTCCAGACGATCTGACGGCCGCCACCCCGGTGCACCCACCGGGTCTGCGAGGAGCCGACGATGAGGATCGTCCGCATGTCGACCTCGGCCGGGTCCAGGTCACCCAGCCGAACCGTGCGCACGCTCTCCGCGGGACCTCCGACGTCACGGCCGAGCACCACGGGCGTGTCCGGGGAGCGGTGCTCCAGCAGCAGGTCGCGGGCCTTGCCGACCTGCCATGTCCGACTGCGTGAGCCCGGGTTGTACAGCGCCATGACGAGGTCGGCCGTGGCCGCCGCGCGCAGCCGTCCGGCGACGACCTCCCAGGGCTTGAGCCGGTCCGAGAGCGAGATGGTGGCGTAGTCGTGGCCCAGTGGCGCACCGGCCCTGGCCGCGGCGGCGTTGGCCGCGGTCACCCCGGGCAGCACCCGCACGGCGACGTCCGCGTACGCGTCCTGCGAGGCCACTTCCAGGACCGCGGTGGCCATCGCGAAGACCCCGGGGTCGCCTCCGGACACCACGGCGACACGGTGTCCGCGGCGCGCCAGGTCGAGGGCGAACTCCGCGCGCTCGGACTCCACCTTGTTGTCGGACCCGTGGCGCCGCTGGCCGGGACGGACGGGCACCCGGTCCAGGTACGTCGTGTAGCCGACCACGTCGTCGGCTGCGGCCAGCGCCCCACGGGTCTCGGGCGTCAGCCACAGCGGTCCGGCCGGCCCGGTGCCGACCACGACGACCTCGCCGGAACCGGGGCTCCGCTCGGGACGGGGCGCGTCGATCCGGCTCGGCAGCACGGCGACGGCGAAGTACGGCACGGAGCCCGCGTCGGTGTCCGCGAGGTCGCCGGTCCGCTCACCGGCCATGGTGGCGCGCTCGACGTAGCGTGCCTCGGGGAGCCGCCCGGAGGCTTCGAACGCCCGGCGCACGGCCGGGAACGTCCGGCCCAGCTTCATCACCACGGCGGAGTCCGTGGCCGCCAGACGTGCGGTCAGCTCCTCCTCCGGCAGGGTGCCCGGCAGGATCGTCAGGACCTCCTCGGCCTCGACGAGCGGGGTGCCGAGGCGGGCCGCGGCGGCACTGACCGAGGTGACGCCCGGGATGACCTCGGTGTCGTACCGGTCCGCGAGCCGCTTGTGCATGTGCTGGTACGAGCCGTAGAAGAGCGGGTCGCCCTCGGCCAGCACGGCGACGGTGCGTCCCGCGTCGAGGTGGACCGCGAGGCGGGCCGCGGCCTCGGTGTAGAACTCGTCCAGCGCGCCGCGGTAGCCGCCGGGGTGGTCCGTGGTCTCCGTCGTGACGGGGTAGACCAGCGCCTCCTCGATGTGGTCGGCGCGGATGTACTGCGCCGCGATCGAGCGGGCGATGGAGCGTCCGTGCCGGGCGGAGTGGTACGCGACGACATCGGCCTCGCCGATGATCTGCACCGCCCGCACGGTCATCAGGGCCGGGTCGCCCGGGCCGAGACCGACGCCGTACAGCCGTCCCGCGCCGCCTGTGTGCTGCTGCTCGGGCACGCTCACTCCTCCTCGCTGGCGATCGCGTTGAGAGCGGCGGCGGCGATGGCACTGCCGCCGCGCCTGCCCCGTACGACGAGGTGCTCCAGCCCGGACGGATGAGCGGCCAGGGCCTCCTTGGACTCGGCGGCCCCGATGAAACCGACGGGCACTCCGATGACGGCGGCGGGGCGCGGGGCACCCTCCTCGATCATCTCCAGCAGCCGGAAGAGGGCGGTGGGCGCGTTGCCGACGGCGACGACCGCGCCTTCCATCCGGTCCCGCCACAGCTCCAGGGCGGCCGCGCTGCGGGTGGTGCCCAGCTCCGCGGCCAGCCCGGGGACGGCCGGGTCGGAGAGGGTGCAGATCACCTCGTTGTCCGCGGGCAGCCGCTTGCGGGTGACGCCGCTGGCGACCATGGCCACGTCGCACAGGATCGGTGCGCCGGAGCGCAGGGCCGCGCGGGCGTCGGCCACCGCGTTCGGCGAGAAGGCGAGATCGCGTACGAGGTCGACCATGCCGCAGGCGTGGATCATGCGGACGGCGACCTGGCTCACGTCGGCGGGCAGCCCTGCCAGATCCGCCTCCGCGCGGATGGTGGCGAAGGACTGGCGGTAGATCGCCGGTCCGTCCTTCTCGTACTGGTGCACAGTGCCGTCGCTTTCTTCGTCTTCCTCGCCGAACAGGTCGGAGAGGGGGCCGGACAGGGGGTCATACGTGGTGGTCAGGTGCGTGCGCCCCGGGCCGTCGCCACGGCGGCGGCCAGCGCCGCCGGGTCGTCCCGTACCGTCGTCGTCGCGGTGGCCAGGTCGCCCCGGACGTGGGAGATCCGGTGTCCGCCCGGGGTGGCGACCACGTCGATCCACTCCCCGTGCGGATGGCCGCAGCGGCGTTCGCACCCGGACCAGTACACAGGGAGCCGTCCGGCAGGTCCGACGGCGGCCCCAGCCTCGGTCCGCACGTCGGCCAGCGATTTCGCGCAGCCGGGCCGGCCGATGCAGGCGCCCACCCCGGCCCACGGGGAGCCGGGCCCGGTGATCAGGCCGGCCTCGGCGAGGCCCGCCGACAGGCCCTCCGTCCGGCCGGGGCCGATGCCGGTGACGACGATGCCGCGCCACGGGGTGAGGCGCAGTTTCCCGGCGCCCGACAGCAACAGCCGCCACTGGGCCGGGACCAGCCGTCCCAGCGGTACACCGACGGACAGGGCGGACTCGCGGTGGCCGCCCACGACGGGGCCGTGGGCAGGCGGCAGGACTTCGAGGGGGCGGGGGCGGCGGCCCGTCGTGACGGTGGTGCCCGTCCGCCGCAGCCGACGGAGGACCTCGGCGGGCAGTGCGGCGGCGTCGGCGTCCGGCAGGTCCTTCACCCGCCAGGCGCCGGTCTCCCGGGCGGAGTCGAGGAAGGCTTCGGCGGCGGTCAGCGCGGCGCGGGGGCCCTCGGCGGCGGGGAGGCGGAGTACCTCGTCGACGTGCCCGACGCGCAGCAGGGCGTCGCCGTCGTCGTGGCCCAGCAGGGTGAGGTCGGCTCCGAGGGCGTCCACATCGCCGCGGCCGTCGTCGAGGGCGAACAGGAAACGTCCGGAGAGCGCCGTCGCGCCCGCGCTTTCGCACAGGAGACGGTCGAGGCCGGTCAGCCACGGTCCGACGTCGACGGACCCGAGGCCGTCGAGCCCGGAGAGCGGGGACGCGACGACGTTGCGCACGCGTTCATGACGTTCGGAGGGGAGCAGCCCGGCCTCGTCCAGCAGCCCGGCCAGCTCGGCACCGCAGTCCGGGGTGAGCCCGCGCAGCTGCACGTTCCCGCGGGAGGTGAGATGCAGCTCACCGTCACCGAAGCGCTCGGCGGCCTTCCCCAGCGCATCCGCCTGACGGGGTGTCAGCACCCCGCCGGGTATGCGGATCCGCGCCAGCGCACCGTCGTCCGCGCGGTGCAGACGCAGCGCGCCGGGGCAGGCGTCACCGCTGCTCCGGGCACACGCGTCGCCCGGCGACCGGGACGTAAGGGGGGAGGCGGACATGGCGGCGAGCATACCGACCGTGACCGTGGCGCAGCCCTACGGTCACTGTGACCTACGGGACACCCGCTGCCGCCCAGGCCCGGACGGGGGCCGTCTGGTCAGGACCCCCCTCCTCCCGCCTACTATGCCTAGCGGCGGTCCGTTCGGTCCGCCATCGCCGTACGGCGACATGGGAGGAAGCCCGGTGAGATTCCGGCGCGGTCCCGCCACTGTGAGCCCGGCCCACCGGCCGTGCGAGTCAGGAACTCCCTTTCCCAGGCTCTCGGTCCCGCCCGAGCAGCCGATCCGACACTGCCCGGGGCGTGGACACCCCGAGGAGGGCTGACGCCGCATGATCCTGCTCCTGTCGACGTCCGACACCGACCTGCTCAGCGCCCGTGCCGCGCAGGGACCGGTCAGCTACCGCTACGCCAACCCCTCCCGGCTCGCCCTCGACGACCTCCCGCAGCTGCTGGAGGGGGCCGACCTCGTCGTCGTACGCCTCCTCGGCGGTGTCCGTGCCTGGCAGGAGGGTCTGGACCAGGTGCTGGCCACCGGCAGGCCCGTCGTCGTACTGACCGGGGAACAGGCCCCCGACGCCCAGCTGATGGCCGCGTCGACCGTGCCCATCGGCATCGCGGCGGAGGCGCATGCCTACCTCGCGCACGGCGGACCCGCCAACCTGGAGCAGCTGGCCCGCTTCCTCTCCGACACCGTGCTGCTCACCGGCCACGGCTTCGAGCCGCCCGCCCCAGCCCCTGCGTGGGGCCCGCTGGAGCGGACCGCCCGTGACGTCACCGGCCCGACCGTCGCGGTGCTCTACTACCGCGCCCACCACATGAGCGGGAACACCGCGTTCGTCGAGGCGCTCTGCGCGGCCGTGGAGGACGCGGGCGCCCGCCCCCTCCCGCTGTACGTCGCCTCGCTCCGGTCGCCCGAACCGGAACTCATCGACGAACTCCGTGCAGCGGACGCCATAGTGACCACCGTCCTCGCGGCCGGTGGCACCAAGCCCGCGACCGCGTCGGCCGGCGGGGACGACGAGTCCTGGGACGCGGGCGCCCTCACCGGCCCCGACGTCCCGGTCCTCCAGGCGCTCTGCCTCACCAGCCCACGTGCCGCCTGGGAGGAGAACGACGAGGGCGTCTCCCCGCTCGACGCGGCCACCCAGATCGCGGTGCCGGAGTTCGACGGGCGTCTGATCACCGTGCCGTTCTCCTTCAAGGAGATCGACGAGGACGGTCTGCCCGCGTACGTCGCCGACACCGAGCGCGCCGCCAGGGTCGCCGGGATCGCCGTACGCCACGCGCGGCTCCGCCACATCCCGGCGGCCGAGAAGCGGATCGCGCTGGTCCTGTCGGCCTACCCGACCAAGCACTCCCGCATCGGCAACGCGGTCGGCCTCGACACCCCCGCCAGCGCCGTCGCCCTGCTGCGCAGGCTCCGCGAGGAGGGCTACGACTTCGGCCCCGAGGAGGAGATCCCTGGCCTGGTCTCCGGCGACGGCGACGAGCTGATCTACGCGCTCATCGAGGCCGGTGGTCACGACCAGGAGTGGCTCACCGAGGAGCAACTGGCCCGCAACCCGGTCAGGATCCCCGCCGCCGACTACCGCCGCTGGTTCGCCACGCTGCCCTCCGAACTGCGCGAGGCCGTGGAGGAGCACTGGGGCCCGGCACCCGGCGAGATGTTCCTCGACCGGTCCCGCAACCCCGAGGGCGACATCGTGCTCGCCGCCCTTCGCCGCGGCAACCTGCTCATCCTCATCCAGCCGCCGCGCGGCTTCGGCGAGAACCCGATCGCGATCTACCACGACCCCGATCTCCCGCCCTCGCACCACTACCTGGCCGCGTACCGCTGGATCGCCGCGTCCGCCGACGACAACGGCTTCGGCGCCGACGCGATGATCCACCTCGGCAAGCACGGCAACCTGGAGTGGCTGCCCGGCAAGAACGCCGGGCTCTCCGCCGCCTGCGGTCCCGACGCCGCGCTCGGCGACCTGCCGCTGGTCTACCCGTTCCTGGTCAACGACCCCGGGGAGGGCACCCAGGCCAAGCGCCGCGTGCACGCCACCCTCGTGGACCACCTCGTGCCGCCGATGGCGCGCGCCGACAGCTACGGCGACATCGCCCGCCTCGAACAACTCCTGGACGAGCACGCCCAGATCGCCGCGATGGACCCGGCGAAGCTCCCGGCGGTACGCGCCCAGATCTGGACCCTCATCCAGGCGGCGAAGCTCGACCACGACCTGGGCCTGGAGAACCGGCCCGAGGACGAGGGCTTCGACGAGTTCATCATGCATCTCGACGGCTGGCTCTGTGAGATCAAGGACGTCCAGATCCGCGACGGCCTGCACGTCCTGGGCGGCGCCCCGGCCGGCAAGGACCGCGTCAACCTGGTCCTCGCGGTCCTGCGCGCCCGGCAGATCTGGGGCGGCACGGCCTCGCTGCCCGGTCTGCGCGAGGCACTCGGCCTCGACGAGTCCGCCGCCACCCGCACCGCCGCCGACGAGACCGAGGAGAAGGCGCGCGCGCTCGTCCAGGCGATGGACGACGCGGACTGGGACCCGGCCGCCGTCGCCGGTGTGGCCGCCGGGCACCCGCAGGCGGTCGCCGACATCCTCGACTTCGCCGCCCGCGAGGTCGTCCCCCGCCTCGCCGCGACGACCGACGAGCTGGACCACGCGGTCCACGCGCTGAACGGCGGCTTCGTCCCCGCCGGCCCGTCCGGGTCCCCGCTCCGCGGCCTGGTGAACGTCCTGCCGACCGGACGGAACTTCTACTCCGTCGACCCGAAGGCCGTCCCGTCCCGCCTCGCCTGGGAGACCGGCCAGGCCCTCGCGGACTCGCTCCTGGAGCGCTACCGCGCGGACAACGGCGACTGGCCCACCTCCGTCGGCCTGTCCCTGTGGGGCACCAGCGCGATGCGCACCGCCGGTGACGACATCGCCGAGGCGTTCGCCCTGCTCGGCGTCCGCCCCGTCTGGGACGACGCCTCGCGGCGGGTCACCGGTCTGGAGGCGATCCCGTACGAGGAGCTGGGGCGGCCCCGTATCGACGTCACGCTGCGCATCTCCGGCTTCTTCCGCGACGCCTTCCCGCACACCATCGGCCTCCTCGACGACGCCGTACGCCTGGCGGCCTCGCTGGACGAGCCGGCCGAGCGGAACTTCGTGCGCGCCCACACGCAGGCCGATCTCGCCGAACACGGTGACGAGCGGCGTGCCACCACCCGGATCTTCGGCTCCCGGCCCGGTACGTACGGGGCCGGGCTGCTCCAGCTCATCGACTCGCGTGACTGGCGCACCGACGCCGACCTCGCCGAGGTCTACACGGTGTGGGGCGGCTACGCCTACGGCCGTGAGCTGGACGGTCGTCCGGCGCGGGACGAGATGGAGACCGCGTACAAGCGGATCGCGGTGGCGGCGAAGAACACCGACACCCGTGAGCACGACATCGCGGACTCGGACGACTACTTCCAGTACCACGGCGGCATGGTCGCGACCGTGCGCGCGCTGAAGGGCACCGCCCCCGAGGCGTACATCGGGGACTCGACCCGCCCCGAGACGGTGCGCACCCGCACGCTGGTCGAGGAGACGTCCCGGGTCTTCCGCGCCCGGGTGGTCAACCCCAAGTGGATCGAGGCGATGCGCCGCCACGGCTACAAGGGGGCCTTCGAGCTGGCCGCGACGGTCGACTACCTCTTCGGGTACGACGCGACGACGGGCGTGGTCGCGGACTGGATGTACGACAAGCTCACCGAGACGTACGTCCTGGACCCGACGAACCGCGAGTTCCTCCAGCAGGCCAACCCGTGGGCCCTCCACGGCATCGCGGAGCGCCTCCTGGAGGCCGAGTCCCGGGGCATGTGGGCGAAGCCCGATCCGGCGGTCCTCGACGCACTGCGCAAGGTCTTCCTGGAGACGGAAGGCGACCTGGAGGGCGAGGACTGAGGCGGGGCACCGGCCGGAGCAGCACCCGGCCGGGTGCCCCGCGGCCCTGCCTTGCCGCCTCTCCGCCGAGGGTTCAGGCTTGGTGCATGGGTGATCCGGCGGACCACACGCCCATGGCCGCTGTCCAGCACGCCTTTCGCATGCTGGAAGCCGTAGCGGCCCATGCGGGCGGCGCGCCCGTGAAGCAGCTGGCGCGCGAGGCGGGGCTGCCCCTGGAGGCGGCCCTGGAAGCGGTGCGGGCCCTCACGGACGACGGTTACCTCCGCGTGCTCGACGACGGTGGCCTGATCCTGAGCGACCGGCTGGGTGACGGGGACTCCGGGCCCGGCGCGGTCGATCTCGTGCGCCCCGCGCTGGCGGCACTGCGGGACGACCTGTCCGCCGCCGCCTACCTCACCTTCTACGAGGAGGGTGAGATCCGGATCGCCGAGATAGTCGACGGCCCGCAGGCTCCCCGGGTCGACCTCTGGGTGGGGTTCGAGGAGGCCGGGCACGCCACGGCCCTCGGAAAGTGCGTGCTGCGCGAACTGGACGGCGAGGCACGCCGCGACTACCTGGCGCGGCATGCACTCGCCGACCTCACGCCTCGTACGATCACGCACCGGGACGAGCTGATCCGGCAGCTCGAATCATCGAGGCCCGCACCGGTGGTGATGGACCGGGAGGAGTACGACCTCGGCACCACGTGCATCGCGGTGCCCGTCCACAAGGGCGACAAGCTCGGCTCGCTCGGGGTCTCCTTCCGGGCGGACCGGATGTACCGCACCCGCCAGGTCAGGGAGAGCCTGCTGTCGTCGGCGAACCGGGTGAGCCGGGGGCTCACCTTCGATCTCTGAGGCCGGCACCCGGGGCGGCGGCGGGTCCGGCCGGTCCCACGCCGGTCGCTGCCGGCTGGTCGCGTGCCGGGCCGAGACGGCATGTCAGGCCGCAGGCCGGTGCGGTCAGGCGGCCAGCCAGTCGCGGTAGCGGGTCGGGGCGATGCGTGCCGCGGGTCCGGCGATGATCGCGTCGCCCTGGACGGCCGCGAACATACCCGCCGTACCGTCCGTGACGACGGTGCGCTCGTCACCGTGTGCGGCGAGGGTGATGCCGCCGAGTTCGTCGAGCGTGAAGACATCGGCACCCGCGACGTCGAGGGTGCCCTGGAGGGGACGGCCCGCGGCGACCTCCGCCACTGTCGCCGCCACGTCCGCTGCGGCGATCGGCTGGATCGGGGTGGCGGGCAGCCGGACGGTCTTCTCGTCGGCGCTCCAGGACAGCACCGCGTCCATGAACTCGAAGAACTGCGTGGCGCGGACGATCGAGTACGGGACGGGCCCGGCCTTGAGCAGGTCCTCCTGGAGCACCTTTGCGCGGTAGTAGTCGAGCTGGGGCACCTGTTCCACACCGACGATGGAGAGAGCCACCGCGTGTCCGACGCCCTGTTCACGTGCGGCCGCGAGGAGGTTGTCCATCGTCTTCCGGAAGAAGTCGAGCGACGCCTCGTCGAAGGTGGGTGAGTTGGTCACGTTGACGACGACGTCGGCCCCCTCCAGGGCGGCCGACAGGCCCTCCCCGGTGAGGAGGTCGACGCCGGTGGACTGCGAGTGCGGCACCGCCTCGTGTCCGGCCGCCTTGAGGTCCTGCACCACCTGTGAACCGATGAGTCCGGTTCCGCCGAGCACTGCGATCTTCATGTCGTACCTTCCCATGCGCGAACGAGGGCGATTTGCCGGAATTATCCGACCTCGATCACCCTACTCCGGAAACTCGGATATTTCTTGTCCGGGACAATACTCGGACAGAGAGTGTCCGGGCATGGGGAGGTACTGTGAAGTGGTGAAGATGTCGGGCGGAGTCGAGTGGGCGTTGCACTGCTGCACCGTGCTCACGGCCAGCCGCGAGCCGGTCCCCGCCGCGCGGCTGGCCGAACTGCACGATGTCTCCGGCAGTTACCTCGCGAAGCAGCTCCAGGCGCTGTCACGGGCCGGGTTGATCCACTCCACCCAGGGCAAGTCCGGTGGCTACGCCCTGACCCGGGCCCCCGAGACGATCACCGTCCTCGACGTCGTCCAGGCCGTCGACGGTCCCGCGCCCGCCTTCGTCTGCACGGAGATCCGGCAGCGAGGCCCCATGGCGACTCCCGCTGCCGCCTGTGTCACCCCCTGCGCGATCGCCCGCACGATGGGGGCCGCGGAGGCGGCCTGGCGGGCGGCGCTGGCCGCGGTCACGATCGCGGACGTGGCCCACGACGTCGAGTCCGACTACGGGCCCCAGGCCATGGCCGGTATCGGCAACTGGCTCGCGGACAAGGACTCCTGACCGCCTGATCGGCGGAAGGGAGAGCCGATCCGGTCCCGCGCGCCGACCGGGACTCCCGGTCCCGCACCGGACCCGGCGCTACCGTCACGAGGACGACGTCGGGGGCGACGGGCGCCCGGCAGGGCCCGGCCCGGGCCGCGTGCACGCGGACGCGATCACGCGAATGACGTCCGGACCCTGCGCCGAATGGCCGGATCGATCAGGAATCGAGAAGCGCTCGCTGTGGGGCCGGACTTAGCGTCTTCCCATGGCTTCCATCACATCCGTCATCCTCGACGCGGCAGACCCCAACGCCGCCGACCGCTTCTACGCAGCCGCCTTCGGCCTGGACGCGCAGGTGAGCGCCCGGGCCTCGACGACGCTGCCGACCGGCTTCCGCGGGTTCACGCTGTCGCTCGTGGTGTCCCAGCCCTCCGCCGTCAACGGCCTGATCGACGCGGCCGTGGCTGCCGGTGCCACCACGGTGAAGCCGGCGACGAAGTCGCTCTGGGGCTACGGCGGTGTCGTGCGGGCCCCCGACGGGGCGCTCTGGAAGGTGGCGACCTCCGCGAAGAAGGACAAGGGGCCGGCCACCCTGGAGATCGACCAGATCGTGCTGCTTCTCGGGGTGGAGGACGTACTCGCCGGCAAGAAGTTCTACGTCGCCCGAGGCTTCACCGTGGGGAAGAGCTTCGGCCGCAAGTACGTGGATTTCGAGATGCCGTCGAGCCCCGTCAAGCTGGCGCTCTACGGCCGTAAGGCCCTCGCCAAGGACGCCGGGGTCTCTCCCGAGGGGACCGGACCCCACGGGCTCGCGATCGGCTGCGACAACGGCCCCTTCACCGACCCGGACGGCTTCCGGTGGGAGAAGACACCGGGCTGAGGTGCGCCCGGCCTCCCTCCTCGGCGCGCCCACCCGCCGGGCTGGACACACTGGGCAAGTCCGGGCCGGCGTGGCACGATCGCGCACGTGACGAGCAGACCCACCGAGGCGCAGCATCTGCGCGACCTGGCGCTGCTGCGCCGCGTACGCGACCGGATGGACCGGGAGTACGCGCGGCCGCTGGACGTCGAGGCGCTCGCCCGGGGCGTGAGCATGTCGGCCGGGCACCTCAGCCGCCAGTTCCGGCTCGCCTACGGCGAGTCGCCGTACGGCTATCTGATGACGCGGCGGATCGAGCGTGCGATGGCGCTCCTGCGGCGTGGCGACCTGAGCGTCACGGAGGTCTGCTTCGAGGTCGGCTGCTCGTCGCTGGGCACCTTCAGCACACGCTTCACGGAACTCGTCGGCATGCCGCCGAGCGCGTACAGGCGCCAGGCGGCGAGTGGAGCGGCCGGAGTGCCGCCCTGCGTGGCGAAGCAGGTGACCAGACCGATCAGGAATCGAGAAGCGCGCCCCGTCGAACCGCCACTAGCGTGACGGCCATGGACATCACCATTCACACGAGCGTCCTCCCGCACGACGACCCGGACGCCTCGCTGGCCTTCTACCGCGACACCCTGGGTTTCGAGGTCCGCAGCGACGTCGGAACCGGCAGGATGCGCTGGATCACGGTCGGCCCCGCCGGCAGCCCCGGCACGTCCATCCTCCTGGCACCTCCGGCCGCCGACCCGGGCATCACCGAGGACGAGCGCCGCACCGTCGTCGAGATGATGGCCAAGGGCACCTACGGATGGATCCTCCTGGCCACCAAGGACCTCGACGGGACCTTCGAGAGGCTGCAGGCCGGCGACGCGGATGTCATCCAGGAGCCGACCGAGCAGCCGTACGGCGTGCGCGACTGCGCCTTCCGTGACCCCGCGGGCAACCAGATCCGCATCCAGGAACTGCGCTGAGCCCTGCGCGCCCGTAACTGCGGCCGACGAGGCCGGTCGCCGGCATCCGCGGCCGAAACCGTCGGCCGCCCCGTGCCGGGCGACCCGCGCCGTCAGCACGCGGCCGACGGCCGGCTCGTCGTACGCGCGGCCCGGCCGATCGAGTCCGAGGCGGTGCGTGGCGACCGGGGCTCGGGGCCGCACGACGGCGACACATCTCCCAGGGCTCGTGCCCCGCTCGCACGGGCCAGGCGTGCCATCGCGAGGGGCCCCTCGAATTCTGGCGATCCGACGGCTGCCCCCGGTTATCCTGCGTCGTTCTGAACAGGCCAGGGAGGTCTCCAGCATGAGCAGCACCACGTCGCCTTTTCCAGATCGGATCGAACTCACGGGGGAGGGCCTCGTCCTGCGCGACTGGACCGAAGCGGACCTGGTCGCGATGCCGGATCTGTTCGACCACGCGGACATCGCGTACTGGACACCGATCGTCTCCCCCTTCGACGAAGCGGCCGCTCGCGTACGGCTCGACCGGGACCGGCAGCTGCGGGCGGAGGGCACGGCCGTCCTGCTCGCCATCACCACGGACGGCCGCGCACCACTCGGCGAGGTCATGCTGCGGCGCGCTCCCGAGGGCATGGAGATCGGCTACGCGGTCGGCCCGGCACACCGCGGCCAGGCACTGGCCTCACGCGCGGTCCGGGTGATGGCCGCGTACGCCTTCGAGCAGCTGGGCGTGGACCAGGTCATTCTGGAACTGGAGGCCGAGAACGCCGCCAGCGTGGGCGTGGCCGTCAAGGCGGGCTTCAGCCTGCTCGACGTTCCCCTGATCAAGGGGGAGGAGAAGGGACGCTCCTACGCCCTGCAGACGTGGGGCCTGAGCTCCACCACGTGACGGGCTGACGGCGCGACTCCCGGGAGCTGGGCCTGTGTGCGACCGGCAGGGACGAGCCGAGAGCAAGCCTGCGACCCCGACGTGCGGCCGAAGGGCCCACCGCGAACGGTGGGCCCTTCGACGTATCGCCCGGTGCGAGCGATGGCGGAGGATGCGAGATCCGAACCCGTGAGGGTCCGGCTCCCACACGCTTTCGAGGCACGACCCCTGCGAGGCGGTCAGCAACACCGGTGATCCGAGGGCTGCCGGAGGCCCGGGGCGCCCCGTCCGCCTATTCGGGAAAGGGGCCGCGGACCGAGACGCCGCCGTCCAGCACGATCTGCTGACCGGTGATGTAGCGCGCGTCGTCCGAGGCCAGGTAGACGGCCGCGGCAGCCATCTCCTCCGACGTGCCGAAGCGGCCCGCCGGGATCTCGGGGACCCATTCGCCGGAGGAGTTGGCGTTGACGGCGGTGTTGATCGCCCCACCTGCCACGATGTTCATCCGGATGTCGTCGGCCGCGTACTCGGCCGCGACCGTCCGCGCCAGGCTGTACAGGCCGGCCTTGGCGGCGCCGTAACCGGCCTGCTTCGGTGCGGCCATGAATCCGGTGACCGAGCCGACGCTGACGATGTTCCCGCCGGTGCCCTGTTCCAGGAACAGCCGCAGGACGTGCCGCACCGCGCGAACCACGTAGCGCAGGTTCACGTCGTAGACGGTGTCCCAGTCCTCGTCGGCCATCTCATGCAGCTTGACCGCGGGTACGAACGCCACTTGCCCACCGACCACAGTGACCAGCACGTCCAGTCCGCCGAGCCGTTCGGCCGCGCCTGTGATCATGGCTTCGAGCTGCTCGAGGGAGCGGACGTCGGCGCTCAGCGCATGCGCGACATGTCCGGCCGCACGCAACTCGTCCGCCGCCTCGGCTGCCCGTGCGCCATCCACGTCGACCACCACCACGGCCGCCCCGGCGGCCGCACAGGCACGGACGATGCTCCGGCCTATCCCGGCCCCACCACCACCGATCACCAGAGCCCGCTTGCCGTCGAGCCTGCTCAACCCGGCCATGCACCCTCCCCCGACTTCGATTTGCCCAAGGCTATCGACACGACGGCCGACGAGTGAGAAGCAGGGAGGACATGCCGACGGCGGAGGCGGTGAAGGCGGTGGGGCCACCCGTGCCGGCACCACCGAAACGTGGACGCCCTTCATCGGACCGACACTGACACTCCGGTGCCTCGCAGACCAGTTTGTCCGCGAGGTCTCAGGGATACCTGGACGTGGATATCAGTGCATCGGCCGTCCCTGAACGGCCTCCGAGCCGCTCGAGACGCGACACACAGCGATGCGCACTCCACACACCGGCGCGCATGACCGCACGGAGGAGCGCCATGTCCGGGCGACGGGGACCACCGACTTCGGGAACTGTCGGCCGGAACACGGCCTGCTGGCCGAAGCAGAGTTGCTCATGACGTGCCGCCGGTCCGGCTGCCTGAACGAGGATCCGGCGACCAGGCCGATGCTCCGGCGCACGAATTGCTGAAGAACGACGAGAACCCGCAGGGCCTCGATCTCTCGCTCCTCACCGCGGGTCGAGGAGGCTGCCCGTGCCTGGAGCACAGGGCCTCGGCCACGTACGACGACATGCCTCCTTCTGACGCCTGTTTCGCTGCGGGACCTTCGACGTTCGGAGGAACTGAAGAGTCCGGTGGGCCCGAGCCTCGGGCCACTTTCCAGGGACGGACTACGGATCGCGCTTGAACCATCGAGCAGCGATCACCATCCGGCGGTCACGCCGCCGGCAGGCCGAAACCAACAGGGATCGCCACAGACCGGTCAAGCCCGTTTCCAACTGCTCGCACAACTCTGAGTGGAACTACCCCACCGAGAGAAAACAGCAGCATGGCTTCTGCCCGAAGGCCTTTCTATTCCTTTCCCTTCCCCTTGTTCCTGCTGATCAGACTCACGGGCGCACAGATCACCCCGCCGGCAACGAGCAGTACTCCGAGTTCCAGAGCAGGCGAAGTCCCTGAGGAAAGCACCAGGAGGAGCGCGCCGCAGAGTGCAGCGAGGAGGCCGAAGAGAAGGATCTGGCGACCTCTACCCGGTTGAATCATTTCGTGCTCCCTTTCTCGAATCGGCTGGTGCCGGCGAAAGGGGCTACTCACGGCGGCACCACAGCGCCTCCAGCTACGAGGACCGCAGCAGAAGGCCACCTGCAACGGCGCCGTCATCGAGCCGCCGCTCGCTGACGTGCGTCGGTCGGGCCTGCCCTCTGCCGGAGCCCGAATGGACCGAGGGCGAGAGGGCCCGGGGCTTGGCGGGAGGTTCGGTCACCCGGGCCTCGAAGCACTCCCGCTCGCCGTCGGCCGACGTCGGCCGGAAGCAGGCCCGGACGGCGCCGCCGAAAGTGACCTCGGTCATCTCGGTGTAGACGAAGGTCGCCGCATCCTCCGCGTTCCCGATGCGCACGGTGTGGGTCGGTCCGTCCGCCGTCACGTCCACCTGGTCTCCGATCTCGGCCCCCCAGGCTCGTACCCAGCTCGCACCGCACTTCTCGCTGTGGCGAAGCTCGATGTGGGCGCCGGTGGCTGTGCGGTGCGCGGCGAGAGTGTCGGGGTCGATGCCACAGATCAAGCGCATCGGATCCCGCCCTTCGCAGGCGGCGCCGTGGCACAACGGAGCGAAGGAGAAGGGGACGGAAGAGGGCGACGGTTCGTCCCTGGGCGCCTCGGAGTCCGGCAGCAGGAGGAGCAGCACGACGCCGACACCACCGACGATCACGCTGTAGGCCGACGCCAGCAGCACCAGGAGCCTGGTCCGTCCAAGGCGTCGCCGAGGCCCTTCGGCCGTGGCTGTCTCCACGATCGGTGGCGGCGGACCGTCCCCCGAAGAGGGAGGGGCGGGCTGGGGGGTGGCCATCGCGCGTCCGCTCCAGCGCAACTCGGCGATCTCCCAGAGGGCCAGCAGCCGGCCCTGCGGCTGGTGCGCGAGACGGCACAGTTCCTCTACGGCCTGGCGCGGAGGCAGGGCCTTGCCGTTGAGGTAGCGCTCCCACGAGGACTTGCTGTAAGCCGTCCGCTCCGCCAGCGCGGCCAGGCTCAGCCCCGCGTCGGCCCGCAGGTCCCGCAACCCCGCGACCAGCCGGGTATGTTCCGGGGTCACGTCGGATCTGCCTCCCGCAGTGCATTCCAGGTGGGCGGGTCGATGACTCCGTTCACGATCAGCCCGTTCCTCTTCTGCAGGTGCTCGACCGCTCGTCGCGTCTTCGGGCCGAAGATGCCGTCGATGTCCCCCGGAACGGTACCCGCCCGGCGTAGCAGGCACTGGGCCTCGGCCACTTCGAGGCCGAGCTGGGTGTTGGAGAGGAGCACGTCCGCGGTCGGGCTCAGGCCCGCTTGCCAGCGGCCGTCGCGTCTCTCCAGGCGGCAGGTGTAGATGACCGGGACCAGGGTCTCCGACACGGTGGCCGGCGCGGTCGCGACCGCGTCGTCGTGCTGGTGGGCGAGCTGGGTGCGGGCCTCGGTGAGCCGCACGGCCAGCAGGAGGGCCACAGAGACGGACAGGACGGTGACCACGGTCGCCGCGGTCAGCGCGGCGCGCAGGTGGCGCCCGTACGGCTGCCGCTCCCCGGGGACCTGAGCCGGGGCCGAGGCCGGCTCGGACGCCGGGTCCGCGGCCGGGCTCTCGGACGCCGGGGCCGCGACCGGCCGTCCCTCCAGCCAGTGCTGGGCGGCGATCTCGCGCAGTGCCAGCAGGCGGACCGGATCCTCACCGCCGACCCGGGACATCGCCGCCACGGCCTCCTGCGGCGGCAGGGACCTACCGTTCAGGTATCTCTGCCACGACTTCGCGCTGTACCCGGTCCGCGCGGCCAGTTGCCGCGAGCTGAGCCCGCTCCGGTCCTTCAGCCCGCGCAGCCGGACGATCAGCTGACGTGCGGGCGGGGGCAGTTGCGCGGGCAGTTCCTTCCAGCGGGGCACGCTTTTCCCATCACGTTCCGGACCGCAGGCGCGGCCTCCATGCGTCGCTCTCATTCTGCATCAGTCGTTACGGGCGACACAGATTTGCCGCGACAGCCTGGCGGGCCTCCGCCAAGGTGCGGAACCGGGCGTGCGCCGTTGTCCCGTCGCACGGACATGGCGGTCGGCGTCTCCGCAGGCCGGAAGGCGGGACGTCCCGGGACGGGGTCACTTCCGCGGCAGTTGTAGCCGACCGCCGTGCCGCTCCCGCAGTCTGTTGCCGAGCCGGCCGGAGAAGGTCGCCGGTCACGCCACCTCAGAGGAGTTTTCCCAAGACGCCGGACAGAAAGCTGACGGTGGCCCTGAGACATTCACGAACCCTCATCAGAGGTTCGTGAAGGAATTCGTCTCCGAAACGAAACCACGGACCAGAAGGATTGAATCGTGCAACGAGTATCCATGTCCCCCCACATGCGCATCGGAGTGCTGGGGGCGCTGTCTCTCCTTATGGCCGCCGGCCTGACGGCGAGCCCGGCGATGACCACCCCGGCCCACGCCGCCTATGGGCCCTGCAACACCACCTCGTGGCGTGACGTTCCCACTCTCGGCGGGAAGAACGACTACAAGATTCCGGCCCGTTCAGGCAATGGGATCTCCTGCTACCTGAGCTACTACGAGGGTTCTTCCTCGGCAGTCGAGGCTCTTCAGCAGGCCATCACCATCTGCTACCCCGGCACCTGGGCCTCCACGAAGATCCACAACTCCGGTGGCGTCGACGGCGTCTACGGCACCGGCGTGGTCGAGGCGGTGAGGTGGCTGCAGATCAACAAGCTGAACCTCGCAGGGAGCGCGGACGGCGCCTACGGTCCCCAGACGCGAGGGAAGATGCGGTGGCCCCACTATTACGACCGTGGTGCGCTGCTGAACTCCTGCAGCAACCCGTCCACGCTCTGACGCAACCGGCCGAGCCGTATCCGATGACGTTGCCCGGCCTGCCCGAGAGGCGGTGTCGACTCGCAGTGGATTCTCAGGCCGCGGCGGAAAGACGACACCGCCGCGAGGGGCCTGGCCTGAAAGGCGGCTGCTGGGAGGAAGATCCCTGAGTCGTACCACGGGGTATTCATTCCGGGATGCGCCCGCCGCATCCCGGAATGTGCTCGGTGTGAGTCGACGACGGGACGCCGCCAGAAAATCATCATGACATGCCTGGCTGCGTTGTCGGTCAATTCTCGGGCCAGGAGAAAGTTCAAAGATTCCATAGGGGGCGGCCTTCATATCGGCGAGGAAACAGTGCACAAGCGACGGATAGTTTTTGCGGCCTCTCTGGCCATCATGGGATGCGCACTCTCGGCCTGCGGCGGCGATGAGGAGGGGCCGACGGCGCAGGATTCGCCCTCGGTGTCGGCTTCGCCCACGCCGAGCAGTGAGACCCCGGCTGCCGACGACAGCGGCAAGGACGGTGGTGGCACGCCGGCCGGGGGAGACGTCGCAGAGCCGGGGACCAAGCTCTAGGTCGGCGACAGGGCCGTCCTGCCGTTCGAGTACACGAGCGACAAGAAAGGCACCATCGCCCTGACCGTCACGGCGATCGAGAAGGGCACCGAGGCCGACATGGCCGCCTTCGGCGAGAAGGCGAAGGGAATGACGCCCTACTTCATCAAGATGAAGGTCGAGAACGTCGGCGGCACCGACCTGTCGTACGCGTCACTGAAGCTGGACGGCGTGCTGGAAGGCGGCGGCGGCACCGGCGTCATACTGATGGGCGGCATCCCGGGCACATGCGACAACGAGACCGCGCCCGCCGAGTTCAAGACCGAGGGCGCTTCGTACGAGACCTGCGCGCTCAGCGCCACGACGGGAGCGCCCGTCACCGGCGCCAGGTTCGACGAGGGCGACGCGTACAGGAACAGCCCAGTCGTCTGGGCCAACTGAAGCCACGCGCATGCGCCTTACCGTTCCTGCCGGCCGGCACCACGTCTGTCGGGCCGATAGCGGCGGCAACCCGACCACCCACCCACCGGGGGATCGGGGTGAAGGCCCCTGCTCCCAGGTTCGCGGGCGGTGACCTCCATGCCGATACCGAGTGGCGGCGTGCTCGACGAGGTGCCGACGGTAACCGCCGGCGCCCCGCACGTTGCGGAGGCCCGGGTGGCCGGTGCGACCTGGTCGAGCAGGGCGGTGCCGCAACGGAGTCCCGCCCGCCAGACACCGTGACCAGCGCGGCGAGGGGAAGGCCGGGCGTGCCGATGGTGATGCTCGGCTGCCTGCCGACGTTCTTCCTGCCTGCGTCGATGCCCTGCCCCGCGGCGTGGACGGTGGTGTAGGTCATCGGCCTGTGCGGAGCCCGCGTCCCGCTTCCTCGTCCACTGCCTCGACCGCGAGGCGCGCTCGACCCGGTGCGTGGTCGACGATCCCAGTGGTGGCTCGTCGCGGCGCTTGGCCGGTGATGTCTGCTGGACGAGGCCGGAACTACAACCAGCAACGTCGAAGGGCCCCGCAGCAAGCTGCGGGGCCCTTCGGCGTATTGCCCGGTGAGAGCAATGGCGGAGGATACGAGATTCGAACTCGTGAGGGGTTGCCCCCAGCACGCTTTCCACATGTTCGTTTGCGGGTTCGGGGAGGGGTAGGGGCGTCCTGACCTGGGGTGGAGTGGATTGTTCAGCGACGTCCGGACGCGGCTGAACGTAGGCGAATGAGGCCAGAACTGAGACCACGAGGTGCCGGATGGGTGGCTCGCGGCGTTCGGCGGATTCTGCACCCGGGGCCCAAATTCCTACTTGTTTGATAATGTCTGTTCCATGAGCGAGATTCCTTACAGCGTCGGCGAAGGGCCAGCGACCAGGGTCAGTCTCTCCCTTCCCGAGGGGACGGCGGAGGCGATTCGCCGACGGGTCGGCAAGCGTGAGTTTTCCGCGTTCATCACCGAAGCGGTGGAGCGCGAGCTGCGCGGTCAGATCCTGGATGAGTACCTGGCCGACTACGAACGCCGTCAGGGGGCGATCTCCGAGCGCGAGCAGGAGCGTGCACGCCGGGTCTTCGACGAGGTGTTCGCTGAGGAGGGGCAGTGGCCCGCCGCAAGCTGAGCCACGAAGGCACCCTCGTTCTCGACTGCGAGGGTTTGTCAAAGTTTGTCAGTGATCACGAGCCCGTCGTCGCCCTCATCGCGGAAGCCCGCAAGCGGGGCATGGAGGTGGTCATCAGTGCACTCACCATCATCGAAGCGGTGTATCGCCGGACAGATAAGGCGAGGCTCGCCTGGGTCCTGTCCGGCGTGCGAATCGTGCACATCGGTGACGAGGAGGCCAAGGCCGCCTCAGCCATGCTGATCAATGCTGGGCTTCATGGTCACAAGTACGCCATCGACGCTGCCGTGGCCGAGATGGCGCTGCGTCAGCGCCGCCCGGTCGTCATGCTCACCTCGGACATTGACGACATGACGAAGCTCTGCGGCGACAGAGTGCGCCTCGTCGCCGTGTAGCCGACGCCCAGGACCCGAACGAGGGGACGTTCGCCGCATGCCTGAAATGTATTGAATATCGGAAATGAATGAGACCAGAACTGAGACCAGCAACGTCGAAGGGCCCCGCAGCAAGCTGCGGGGCCCTTCGACGTATTACCCGGTGAGAGCAATGGCGGAGGATACGAGATTCGAACTCGTGAGGGGTTGCCCCCAACACGTTTTCCAAATGTTCACCTGGGAGTTCTGGGGCGTACGGGAAGGTTCTGACGCGCGGTGCACGCGGTGCTGGTGGGATTCTGAACGGTGCTGTACGTCGGTGAATGCAGCCAGAACCGCAACCACGGCAGGCCATCCCCGCTCATGCCTTACGCCAGGCGCTGAGCACTTCCTCGGGGCCGTACGCCGCCGTGGCAGGGCCAGCGCCACCGATCCCGGGCGCTGAAGACGGTCCGCCAACTCCTTCCGTGTCACGAGCACGCGTGCCGGTCGAGAGCTGTCGAGGCTGCTCAGCCAGGTCGCCAGAGTTGATCGGGACTTCATGCGTAGTGCACCTCGTCAGCCCAGGGAGCGCCGCAGCGGGCCGGAGCCGGTCCGGCGCCGGGTTCAAGGAGGGCGCATCCCCGTGATCAGCTGGTGCCGCTCGGAACAGGTGGAGCGGCTGCTTCGCTCGCCGGGACGATGCCCGCTCCTGGCGCCGGCACTACCGGGTCGTCGTTCTCGTTCGCGGCGATGAAACCGCCCTCGGAGCGGGAAGGCCGCCCACTCGGTCCGGGGTGGCGGGGAGCGTTCCCACGCGCCGGTGCCCTCCGACTGACGTGCTACGGGTGAATATGCGGGCAACACGATGCGCCGTGGGCCGGACACCGGCACTCTGCTGGTGAGGAGCAGCAGGGGGGATGCTCCGGCCAGTGCGCAACCGGGGCCCCGGCCCCGGCGGAGCCTGCGGACGCGAGTCGAAGGGGGCGCTTCAATGACATCCATCGGAGCAGGGCCATCCAGTCAGGCGCATGCGACGGGTAAGCCGGCCGGCAGCGTCGGCACACAGTCGGCCGGCCCCGCCATACCGGCGGTTCCCGTACAACCACGCCGCCTGCCCGGTGAGGAGGAGCGGCGGCGCCCGGTGCCTCGCCACGTCGCGTGCGTGATGGACGGGAACGGCAGGTGGGCGCAGCAGCGCTCCTTGCCACGTACGTCAGGGCACCGGGCGGCGGAGACGACGGTGATCGACGTCATCGAGGCTGCGCGGTCGGCGGGGGTCGAGTGGCTCAGCCTGTACGCCTTCTCCACCGAGAACTGGCGACGGCCGGGCGAGGAGATCGACTTCCTCATGCGTCTGGTGAGCCGCGTGGTGCGCAAACACGCGCCTCTGCTGTACGCACGCGGGATCCGCTGCCGATTCCTGGGAGCCGAGGATCCGAGGATCCCCGTTCGCCTGGCCCAGGAGTTCACCGACCTGATGACACTTACCGAGAACAATCGGGGCATGACGCTGACCGTGGCGTTCGACCACGGCGGGCGCCAGGACATTGTCTCCGCGGCGCGGTCCCTCATCCGCGCCGGGGTGTCCGCCGACGCCGTCGACCAAGCGCGCTTCGCCGCGCATCTGCCCGTCCCCGATACGCCTGACGTGGACCTCGTCATCCGTACCTCCGGCGAACAGCGCATCTCCAACTTCATGCTCTGGCAGGTGGCCTACGCCGAGTGGATCTTCCCGTCGGTGCTGTGGCCCGATTTCCGTGCGTCGCACTTTCTGGAGTGCCTGCACGACTACCGAAGCCGCGACCGCCGCTTCGGCGGCGTGACGCCGCAAGCGAATGGAGAGCCTCACAGGTGAAGGACACGGACAGCAGCCGCTTCACGAGGACCGGCCCCGACGCAACGGGCCCGTACGACGACCCCGAGCCCACAGGCCCGTCCGGAGATCCCGGCCGGGAGGCCTCCGGAACGCCGACCGAATCCCTGTTCGGCCCTGGATCGCAGTTCCACTGTTTCTTCAACGATCCCCGCTGGGCGCTGGCCGTCGTCAGGGCCACGGTGCTGGAGGCCGCCCACCCGCAGATCGGCGCGGCACTGGCCGACAACTCCTCCTTCGTAGTGCATCCGTGGCGGCGGCTGAGCAACACTCTTGTGAGCCTGCAGCGCATGTTCGGAGCCGACGAGCACACACGGCAGCGGGAGGCGGCACGGCTCAACCGCCTGCACACGCGACTGAGCGGCACGGACGCGAGGAACCGGCCCTACGACGCCATGGACCCCGAGGTGCGGGCGTGGGTGGTCGCGACGCTCTTCGAGAGCTCCGTCACCATGTGCCGATTGAGCGGGCAGCCCCTGGACCAGATCACCATGGAGCGGCTCTACGCCGAGTTCCAGGCCTTCCTCGCCGCCTTGGGGGACGAGGCGGGCCACCTCCCGCCCACCTTGCACGAGTTCTGGAAGTACTACGACCGCATGGTCGCGGAGGAACTGCAGAACACAGAGGCGCTGCGCATCATCCTGTTCAAGCTCTTCGAACATCTACCGGCACCGCCGCTGTTCGCAGGTCTGCCCACGGTCTGGGCGACCGGACGCGCGCTGGCGGGGCCCGTCATCGGCACCATCACCGTTGCCTCCCTTCCCGAGGTTTTCCGCCGCCGGGCGGGGCTGCCGGAGGTTCCCGGTGCCCAGACCCTGATGCAGGGTGCTTACGTGACCGCCCGCCTGGCCCGCGCCCTTCCCGACAACTGGATCCGGACGGAGAACTTCGTCAGTCTGCTCCAGCTGTCGCCGGAAGGCGACGGCCCCTGTGCCGAGGCGCTCACCACTTTGCGCGCCCGGGTGAAACGGGCCGGCGCGCTCATCCGGCTGATCACACCGGTACCGGCCCAGCAGGACAGTACGGGCGGGACCGAGAACCGGCGCAGTGCCCGCGTCTTCTTCACCGAGGTGCTGGACCAGACCGGGGACGGCTATCTGGACTGGCCCGATCTCGCCGCCATGGCACGGGAACTCTGCTCCCGTCTCGACCTGGACGAGCCGGAGGAGACCCGGCTGTACGACGCGTTCGCCGCGTGGTGGAGGGAACTTCAGGCGGCTCTGGACAGTGACGGTGACGGCAGGGTGAGCGAGGAGGAGTACGCGGCCGCAGCCCCGTCCCTGGCAGGACCGGCGCTGATCAGGGTCGCCGAGGTTCTCTTCGGTGTCACCGACGCGGACGGCGATCAGTTCATCGATGCCGAGGAGTACCGCGTCCTGTTCAGGAAAGGCTTCGGGCGATCCGTGGTGGACGCCGGAGGGCGTTACTCCCGAAGCGCATTCGTGCGGGACTTCCTCTCCTTCATGTCAGGGCGTCAGCGTTCGACCTCCTACGATCCACTGCTCTCCGACGCGTAGAACCTCGGACAGCCCGATCACCGCGACACCGCAGGTGCGCGGTTCTCGGCAACGGTTCCGGTCGCGCAGGTTCTGGGAGTAGCGGGTCCGGTGCGGTACTGCCCGGCGTCACCATCAGGACGGCGGCTCTGACTCCAGGACGACCGGAGCGCAACCGCAACCACTGAACGTCGAAGGCCCCCGGCAGCTCTTGGGTTCCAGGGGTCGTCGCAACACCACTTGGTTTCAGGTGGTGAGTAGATCACGTAGGCGCTCGGCTGGGGTATCCCAGCCGAGCGTTTTGCGTGGGCGGCCGTTGAGTTCCTGGGCGACGTGTTCGAGGTCTTCGGGGCTGTGGGCGCTCAGGTCGGTGCCCTTGGGGAAGTACTGGCGCAGGAGTCCGTTGGTGTTCTCGTTCGAGCCGCGCTGCCAAGGGCTGGCGGGGTCGCAGAAGTAGACGGGCATGCCGGTGGCCACGCTGAACTGCTTGTGGCGTGCCATCTCGCTGCCCTGGTCCCAGGTGAGGGAGCCGCGCAGGTGGGCGGGCAGGGTCTGGACCGTGGTGACGAGGCCGTCGCGGACGGTCTCGGCGTCGTGGGCTCCGCCCGGCAGGTGGACCAGCATGGTGTAGCGGGTGGCCCGCTCGACCAGGGTGGCGATCGCGGAGCGCCCGCCCGCACCGATGATCAGGTCGCCTTCCCAGTGACCGGGCACGGCCCGGTCCTCGACGGCGGCGGGACGGTCGCTGATCATCACCATCGGGTCGATGAACCGGGGCATGCGCCGCTCAGGGTCCCGGCGGGGCTTGCGGCGGGTTCGCCCGGAGCGGATCGCGGCCTGCACTTCCCGCTTCAGGCCGCCGCGGGCCTGGAAATACAGCGCCTGGTAGACCGTCTCCACGCTCACCCGCATGCTCTCGTCGTCGGGACACTCCTTGCGTAGAGCGTGGCAGATCTGCTCCGGTGACCATCGACTGCGCAGTCCGTCCTGGACGAAGCGGCGCAGCCGTCCCTCGCGCAGCAGTTTGCGTTCCTTGGGCCGGGGTCTGCGCGCTGCGGCGGCGCGGTAGGCGGCGTAGGGCTGGTAGCCCTCGCTGCCCGAGTTGGCGTCGATCTCCCGTTTGACCGTGCTCGCCGGCCGTCCCAGGGCCCGTCCGATCGCCCTCAGCGACTTCCCCGCCGCGCGCAGATCGCGGATCTTCTCGCGCTCGGCCAGGGTCAGGAATCGGGGGTGGAGCTGCTTCTCCAGGGCGCTCAGGCCCACCGGTGCTGTGGTCACACCGCACATCGTGACGGTCCCGGCCGCGTAGTCGACACGACGCCCGTCGGCATAGATTCGGCCGTTGCGGCTCTTCTTGACGCCCCAGTCCCAGTCCTTGGCCGTGCGCTCGTTCACACCGACCTGCCGGGCTGCAACCCGGCGTGCGACACCGGCGGCCCGGAGCCGCTCGTACTTCTCGCGCCCTGGGTGCCGCCGACGCTGCGAACTCAGTCCGGCCTTCCGGGCCCAGCCGAATGCAGTGTTCGGGTTCACCCCCAGCTCACGCGCCACCACGGTCACGTTCCCCACGACATCCAGCCGCTCAAGGAAGCGCTCCCGCAGCCCTGCAAGATCAGCACACTCAACGGCCACGGTCCTCGCAACTCCCACAGATCGCGGGTGTTGCGAGGACCGTTAGAACCCAAGAGCAGCGGGGGCCTTCGACGTATTGCCCGGTGAGAGCAATGGCGGAGGATACGAGATTCGAACTCGTGAGGGGTTGCCCCCAACACGCTTTCCAAATGTTTGTACGGGGGTCCGTTGGGGGTCGTACCCGTCCTGACCTGAGGCGGGGCGTTCGGAGTGGCCCGGTCCGGACACGGCTGGACGAGGATGAATGAGACCAGGACTGAGACCAGGCGTCGGCGGGACCACTTCCTGGTCCCGCTCGCAGCGCTCTTGGCCGTGCTCGTGGGAAGCGGTCCTTCGGTAAGGCCTTGACCGGGTCGGGTAGTGAGCTGTCGGTGCCCTCGTCCGTACGGCCACCCCGTAGCACAATGCATTACGCCGCGATACGCTGGTTTCATGAAGACCATCACTCAGCGGGAGCTCGCCGCGCGCTCCAAGGCTGTGCTCGACGACGTGGAGGCGGGTGAGACGTACCACGTCACCCGAAACGGCGCCGAGATCGCGGAGGTGCGCCCGCTCAGCAGTAGGCGTCGCTTCGTCCCGGTGGAGGAACTCCAGCGGAAGTGGCGCCACGCGCCCCGGAGCGACGCCGCCCGGATGCGTACGGAAGCGGACGAATTTTTTGGCTCCGAGGACCGCATCGATATCGATGGCGACGGCAATCCGTGGGACCGCACATGACAGACAGAGTGCAGCGCGGACTCTTGGACACGTGCGTCGTCATCGATCTGCCCCTGATCGACTCGAGCCTCCTGCCCGTGGAGGCGGCTGTCTCCTCGGTCGTCCTGGCGGAGTTGGCGCAGGGCGTGGCAATGACGAAGGACCCGGCGGAGATGATGGCGCGAGCGCAACGCCTGGCCGACGTGGAAGCGGAATTCGCAGCCGTTCCCTTCGACCGGGAGGCTGCCCGCCGGTTCGGGACGCTGGTCGCCCTCACGGTCAAGGCGAATCGCAATCCTCGTCCCCGACGCATGGATCTGATGATCGCCGCTACCGCTGCCGCCCAGGGCCTCCCGCTCTTCACGCGGAACGCCGATGACTTCAAGGGGCTGGATCAGGGCGTCGAGGTCATCTCGGTGTGAGTTTCCCGCTCGGTGGAGAGGGCTCGCCGTCCGCAGTGACAGTCCCGGTGATCGGGACCCTGTGAGCCGCGCAGTGGATCGGTGCCGCTCGGGGGGCCTGCTCCGCCTGGAGCTACCACCCCAAGCGTGATGGCCGACGTACTGCGGGGTCCACCTGCTTGCGTGACCGCCAGGTCGGCGTTCAGGCGGTCGCGGCGGGACGTGGGCTGCCTTGGAAGACCTGACTGGTGTGCCAGGAACGATGGGCGGCGGCGATGGGGCGGACGCCCGACTGGGGGCCGATGACCGGACGGCCGGCGAGTGTGATGACGTGCTCGCGGGCGGCGGTGCTGCGGCCGACGAAGCTCTGTGAGACCAGGATGCGGTGGCCCTCGCCACGGCCCTCGCCGAGACCGAGTACGCCTTTGTCGAACAGCTTGTGGTGCAGCGAGCACAGGCACAGCCCGTTGTCGAGGTCGTCCGGTCCGTCGAACGCCCACCAGCGGACATGGGCGGCCTCAAGCCCGACCGGCACCGCGCCGATCCTGCCGTCGTACCCGCAGAAGGCGCACTGGTACTCGTAAGCCGTCAGGACCATCTCCCGCATACGCCGGTCCCGCTGCCTGCGCTTGGCCGAGACCAGTCCGGTCTCGGCCTCCTCCAGTTCCAGGCCGACGGCTTCGCACAGCTCGCCGTGGAGGGAGGGCGGGAAGTTCAGATCGAGGAGTACGCGTGTCATTCGGCCGAGCAGGGGCGGATCCCGCCGCAGCGCCGCCCGTAGCTCCGGCGTCAGCCGCCCAGCGGCGCCGGTTGCGCGCAGCTCCCTGACCCCGGTCCCGGGGCTGCCCGGACCGCGCTCGGTGCGCACCTCCCACACGCCGTCACTCACCAGATGATGGAAGGGATAGGCGGGCGTCGTCCGGTTCCCAGGACCGTACTCGGCGAGCAGCCGCCGCAGGTCCTGCTCCACCGTGCTGTACCGCAGCTCGTCGTCGGCGTCCTGCTGGAACCGGCTGAGCGCGTACAGGAACAGCAACGGCTTGTGCGGAGCCCGCGCCCCGCTCCTGGTCCACTGCCTCAACTGCGCGGTGCGCTCGACCCAGTCCATGGTCGGCGATCGTAAGGGCGGCTCGTCGCCGTGCCTGGTGGCGGGGCGTGGCGCATGGCCGCAGTGACCGGCCGAACACCGAGCCACGGCACGGATCCCGGCTACCCGGGCATGATGCCGTGGATGCGGGAGAGGGTGAAGACCCGTTCGTCGTCGCGCAGGTGGCACCAGGCGGACAGGTAGGGCGGGTCGAGCACGAGCTCGCTGAGGATACGTACGGTCCGGTTTCCCGAGGCGGCGACGTACTCGACCGTGATGGCTGTGCCGACGTCGACGGCATGGGCGAGCTGGCGGACATCGCTGTACGCCAGGTTCTTCGCGTACGCGGCGACGATCTCCTCGGTGTCCGTGCCGTAGGGGACCCCGGTGCCGAACGGGTCGGGAGCCGGGAGTGCCGGCGGGGCGGCCCGCAGCCTGGCGGCCAGCGTGCTCAGGTCGACGGTTACCGGAGTCATCCGAGTCACCGTCGGGACGGATCGCTGCCGCTGTCCTGTGAGTGGTGGGACTGGCACCGGGGCGGCGGCACGCCGACGCCGGGTCTTCTCGACGCGTACGGTTCCGTCGGCCCTCTCGGCGACGGGTGCGTAGCCGGCGGCCCGGAGCGCGGCGAGGGTCTTGTCGAGTGGGGTCCGGCTGACCAGCACGGTCGGTGCCAACACGCGTAGGCCGAGGGCGGCGAGCTTTCTGTGAGTGACGAGTTCGGCGAGGAGGGCGGCTTCTTCACCATGGATCACACAGGAAGCGGGGGCGATGCGCACACGGCCGTGAGTGCGTGCGGAGTCGTTGATCAGGTACAACAGCGGCTGGGGCAGGGCGCCGACCGCGACGGCGCCCAGGTCGGCCGCGATGGCATCCGCCGTGCGGCCCGTGTCCAGGGCACGGCGAACGGTTGTGGGGCTGAACCGCCACACCGATGCCGTGCCACCGACTTCCTTGTCCGCGACGGTGTCCAGCAGTGCGGCGAGGCGGGCGGACGGTGTGCCGGTGACAACGGCGGTGAGGTCCGCGCCGAAACAGGCTGCCCTGGTGGCTGCCGGCAGCAGCCGCTCACAGGCAGCGGCGAGCGTTTCGGCGGCTTCGGTGTCGTCGGCCCGCAGAGCGGCACCGAGGGGGGACAGGCAGCCGCGGGCGACGACCCCGAGCAGTTCCGCTTCCCGGATTGCGGTAGCGAAGGGCGTTGTGTCCTGGGGGAGTTGCTCGGCGAGCGGGCGGTGCCAGGCAACCATCGGCCCCAGTTCCGCGGGGCTGTGCACTCCCCGGTGCGCTGGGAACTCCGCTGCGGCGGCGAGGAGCCCCTCTCGGGCCTGTATACAGCCGCCGCAGGGCGGTGTTCCGGCGAGCGCGGGCAGTACCTTGCCGTCCTCGTCGCGGGCCTGGGCCGGAGTCAGCGGCAGCGTCCGCCAGGCGTGGAGAAGGGCGGTGAGCTGCTCCGCCGGTTCGCGTTCCGCCCAGGTGTCGTATCCGTCCGTTGCCGCGACCCGGTCGCCGTCCTGGGCCAGCAGCCCGGCTTCGTGCGCCGTCTCCAGAACAAGACGTACGACGATGTCGTCGCACTGCGCCGCCTTGCTGATCCGGGACAGTTCACGTGCTCCGACCCCGCCGGACTTCAGCAGGACCGGTGGAGCAGCGGAGCACGTCGCCAGAACCGACGCGGCATGTGCGGCGAACGCCGTGGCGGCTGCCGCCGCCTCCCGGTCCACTTCCGCCGAGGTGACGGACGCCGTCCGCACGGCGGGCGGGACGGGATCGAAGGGGGCGTGCCAGCCGACTCCGCGCAGTGCGAGCGCCACCTCGGCGGGCATGCGTGTGGATCCGTACCCGGAGTACCGGTCCTGGACCAGCAGTCCCCGCTCCAGTGCCCAGTGCGCACCCGCCTCGGAGTCGGCCGACGGGGCCCTGAACGTGATCAAACGCGTCGGTGATTGAGCCTGTTCACGCTGGTGAGACGCTCGCCGCTCAAGCAGCTTCCGGGTGGACGCAGGTGCCGAAGTGATAACCGCGGCCACCCGCTCCGGATTGCTGTGGTGTTCCAGCAAGGCGGTCAGCCGATGCTTCTTGGTGGTGCCGGGCGACGGGATGCCCAGGGCCACCAGCATGCGGCGCAGTTCCTCGGAGGTCGTGTCCGCCAGTAGCCGGGTGAGCGGAGCGTCCAGCCCCAGCGGCGAGTCCCACGCCTGCCGCAACGGCGCCGCCATGCGCAGCAGCCCTTCGCCGTCCGGCCAGACGAGTGCGCGGTCGGCCAGCGCCTCCAAGGCCGCGTCCAGCCAGCGAGTGCTCTCCGTTCCGGTCGCATCCAGCAGATCGGCCAGGGCGGCACATGGAACGGGCCCCGATGCCGCCAGTGCCTCGGCTACCTGCAGGTGTGGCAGCGCGAGTCCGGGCAGCACCGGGGCCACCGACGCCGGGCGCTGAAGGCGGTCCGCGAGTTCGCCGAACGATCGTGGTTCCGGCGGTGACACGGCATCCGGGCGAGCTGCCAGGACCCGCTCGAGCCGGTCGACTTCCAGATCACTCAGCCACGTGGCCAGAGTTGATCCGCTGGGCTTGCCGATGGGGACACCTCACAGAGACGAGTGCCGGTGGTCTCCGACCGGAATCGGTCCTGCACAAAGCCAGAATGGCGGATCGCGGGGGACGCCTGCGTCCTGAGTCGGCAGAAACCCGCTTCTGAGTGAAGGCGATGTCCTGTGACCCGACCCGGCGACGGCAAGTCGACGCAATGAAATGTCTCTTATGTCGGAAAGGAATGAGACTAGAACTGAGACCAGCAACGTCGAAGGGCCCCACCGCAAGCGGTGGGGCCCTTCGACGTATTGCCCGGTGAGAGCAATGGCGGAGGATACGAGATTCGAACTCGTGAGGGGTTGCCCCCAACACGCTTTCCAAGCGTGCGCCCTAGGCCACTAGGCGAATCCTCCGCGGCAAACAATACAAGACGTTGGAGGGTGCTCGCGAACACGTTCCCCGGAGATCGTTCCGGACCGTCCTCCGGGAGGGGTGGGGTGGGGGAGCGGGTGGACGGCAGGGGGATGGGATCGGCTAAGGTGGGCGTCAGCCCCTCACGTGGCGCTATCTGACTGAACTCCCCCAGGGCCGGAAGGCAGCAAGGGTAGGTTGGCTCTGGCGGGTGCGTGGGGGGCCCTTGCGTGTCCGGGGTGTGGTCTCCCGCCGGGCGCCCGGTCCGGGGCGGGACCAGTTGTCGGTGCGCCCCGATAACCTCGTATGTGTGTCGTCCCTTGCGCTGTACCGCCGCTATCGCCCCGAGTCCTTCGCCGAGGTCATCGGTCAGGAGCATGTCACTGACCCGTTGCAGCAGGCCCTGCGGAACAACCGGGTCAATCACGCGTACCTCTTCAGTGGGCCACGCGGCTGCGGAAAGACGACCAGCGCGCGCATCCTCGCCCGCTGCCTGAACTGCGAGCAGGGCCCCACACCCACACCCTGCGGGGAGTGCCAGTCCTGCCAGGACCTCGCGCGCAACGGGCCCGGTTCGATCGACGTGATCGAGATCGACGCCGCGTCGCACGGGGGCGTGGACGACGCCCGTGACCTGCGGGAGAAGGCTTTCTTCGGGCCCGCGTCGAGTCGGTACAAGATCTACATCATCGACGAGGCGCACATGGTCACCCCGGCAGGGTTCAACGCCCTGCTGAAGGTGGTCGAGGAGCCGCCGGAGCATCTCAAGTTCATCTTCGCGACCACCGAGCCCGAGAAGGTCATCGGCACGATCCGGTCGCGTACGCACCACTACCCCTTCCGGCTGGTTCCGCCCGGGACGCTGCGCGGGTACCTCGCCGAGGTGTGCGGCAAGGAGAACAGCGCCGTCGAGGACGGTGTGCTTCCGCTCGTGGTGCGCGCCGGCGCGGGATCCGTGCGTGACTCGATGTCCGTCATGGACCAGCTGCTGGCCGGCGCCGGCGACGACGGTGTGACATACGCCATGGCGACCTCGCTCCTCGGCTATACGGACGGGTCCCTGCTGGACTCCGTCGTGGACGCCTTCGCGGCGGGTGACGGGGCGGCGGCCTTCGAGGTCGTGGACCGGGTGGTCGAGGGCGGCAACGACCCCCGGCGCTTCGTCGCGGACCTGCTCGAGCGGCTGCGTGACCTGGTGATCCTGGCCGCCGTGCCGGATGCCGGGGACAAGGGGCTGATCGACGCCCCCGCCGACGTGGTGGAACGGATGCAGGCCCAGGCGTCCGTCTTCGGCGCCGCGGAGCTGAGTCGCGCGGCCGATCTGGTCAACGAAGGGCTCACCGAGATGCGCGGGGCGACCTCGCCCCGGCTCCAGGTGGAGCTGATCTGTGCCCGGGTGCTGCTGCCCGCCGCCTTCGACGACGAGCGTTCGCTCCAGGCCCGGCTGGACCGGCTGGAGCGCGGCGCGTCCTTCGCCGCGGCCGGGCCCGGCCCCGCCCTGGGGTACGCACCGGGGCGGGAGGCCCACGGAGCGGGTGTCGGGATGCCCGCCGTAAGCGCGGGAGGTGCCGGAGGCCCCGCCGCGGCCCGGGCTGCGGAGGCGGCTGCTGCCCCCGAGTACCAGCAGTCCCAGCCGGCCGCACCGCAGGAAGCCCCCCGGGCCCAGCAGCCGCAGGCCCATGCCCAGCCCCCCCAGCCTCAAGGCCGGCAGGCCCAGCCCCAAGCCCATCAACCCCAGGCGCCCGTAGGCCAGCGCCCCGGGGCCTGGCCCTCGGCGGCCGGTGCCGGGAGTGGCGCGGGCGGTGCGGGCGGTGCGGAACCGGCGCGGAGGCCCGGTGGCTGGCCGACCGCCTCCGCACCCGGTGGCGGCGTGCCGCAGGCTCCCGTGCCTGCGGCCGCCCCTGTCCCGGCTGCCCCGGCTCCCGCCGCTCAGGCACCCGCGGCCGGCGGTCAGGACATGGTGCAGGGCGCCGCCCAGGTGAGGAACATGTGGCCGGACATCCTCGACGCCGTGAAGAACCGCCGGCGGTTCACCTGGATCCTCCTCAGCCAGAACGCCCAGGTCACCGGCTTCGACGGCAGCACCCTGCAGATCGGCTTCCTCAACGCCGGGGCTCGCGACACCTTCTCGAGCAGTGGCAGCGAGGAGGTGCTCAAGCAGGCTCTCGCCGAGCAGTTCAACGCCAAGTGGCGGGTCGACGCGGTCGTCGACCCGTCGGGCGGTGGCGGACAGCCCCCGCAGGGCGGCGGGGGCGGCGGCCGGCCTCCTGCCGCCCCGTACCAGCCTCCGCCCGCGCCGCCGGCTCCGTCGTACGAGTCCCGGCAGCCCGCCCCCGCGCAGCAGACTCCGCCGCCCGCGCAGCAGCCCCCGCAGCAGCAGCCCGGGCGGCCCGAGCCGTCCTCCTACGACCGGGCGGCCCCCGAGCCGCCTCGGTCGGTCGCGCCCGAGGACGACACCGCCGAGGCGGATGATCCCGATCTGGTCGACTCCGCGCTCTCCGGGCACGACCTGATCGTCCGGGAGCTGGGCGCCACGGTCGTCGAGGAGTTCACCAACGAGTAGCGGGCCACCGGCCCGCTGACGGGGCGCGGCACAGAGCGGTGGGTGTCCGGGCCACCGGCGGATGGCGGGTCGACGACGAGGAGCGGACTCCGCGACCCCGGATCCCGGTCCACGGGCTGTCCGCGGACCGGCGCCCGTCGAGACCCCCGGCCCCCGGCGGCTAGGCTGCACCCCGTGAAGGTCCTCGTCATCGGCGGCGGCGCCCGCGAACACGCCCTGTGCCGCTCTCTCTCCCTCGACCCCGATGTCACCGCTCTGTACTGCGCCCCCGGCAACGCCGGAATCGCAGAGGTGGCCGAACTGCACCCGGTCGACGCACTCGACGGCGATGCCGTCGCGCGCCTCGCCACCGAGCTGGGCGCCGAGCTGGTGGTCGTCGGCCCGGAGGCGCCGCTCGTCGCCGGCGTCGCCGACGCCGTGCGTGCGGCCGGCATCCCCTGCTTCGGCCCCTCGGGCGAGGCCGCCCGGCTGGAGGGCTCCAAGGCGTTCGCCAAGGACGTCATGGCCGGTGCCAACGTCCCGACCGCCCGCAGCTACGTCTGCACGACGCCCGAAGAGATCGACGAGGCCCTGGACGCCTTCGGCGCTCCGTACGTCGTGAAGGACGACGGCCTCGCGGCCGGAAAGGGCGTCGTCGTCACGGACGACGTCGAGGCCGCGCGTACCCACGCCCTGGCCTGCGACCGCGTGGTCATCGAGGAGTTCCTCGACGGCCCCGAGGTGAGCCTCTTCGCGATCACCGACGGCGTGACGGTGCTGCCGCTCCAGCCCGCCCAGGACTTCAAGCGTGCCCTGGACGGCGACGAGGGCCCGAACACCGGCGGCATGGGGGCGTACTCCCCGCTCCCGTGGGCCGACCCGAAGCTGGTCGACGAGGTCATGCGGACCGTCCTGCAGCCGACCGTCGACGAGCTCCGGCGCCGTGGTACCCCGTTCTCCGGGCTGCTCTACGCGGGCCTCGCGATCACCTTGCGCGGCGTACGGGTCATCGAGTTCAACGCCCGCTTCGGCGACCCCGAGACGCAGGTGGTCCTGGCCCGGCTGAAGACACCGCTGGCAGGGATCCTGCTCGGGTCCGCCAACGGAACCCTGGACGTGCTGCCCCCGCTGACCTGGCGCGAGGACGCCGCGGTCACCGTGGTCATCGCCTCGCACAACTACCCGGGAACGCCTCGGACGGGGGACCCCATCGAGGGCCTCGCGGATGTCGTGGCGAAGGATGCGCCGCACGCGTTCGTCCTGCACGCCGGCACCCGGCAGGACGGCGACGCGGTCGTCAGCGCCGGAGGCCGCGTGCTCTCCGTCACGGCGAGCGGCAAGGACCTCGCACAGGCCCGCGAGCGTGCCTACACCGCCGTGGGCCGGATCCGGCTCGACGGCTCCCAGCACCGTACGGACATCGCCCGCAAGGCCGCCGAAGAAGCCTGAAACCTCTTCGTCCCCGTGCCCGGCCCTCCAGGGAGGTGCCGGGCACAGGCGTGTCCGGCACCTCCGCGTACGCAGGGCGTGCGGGTTCTGCCCGTGCACCCGTCCGGGGCCGCGGTATCACTGAACCGGTGGGCGCAGACTCGTCAGCAGCTTTGCCCAAAGCCATTCCATCGGGTGACGGCTCGGCCATCCGGATGACGCCCGCCGAGGCCCCAACTAGGGTGCGGCGCAGGCATTCCGGCACTTGGCTCACCGGCATTGCGATGTCGGTGGCGGGTGCCACAGTGGGGGAGTGACCAACACCGTCGCGGGGGCAGAGGGGGTGACGTCCAGTCGTGTCCGGTACCGGTTCGGTTGAGGAGCTGGGTGCGCACGCAGCGCGGGCCAGGGCCGTCGCTCTGCTGCGCATCCGTGGCAGGGCCACGGCCCTGGCGATCCTGCCTGCGGCCGCCGCCGTGGTGCTGCTCGTCGCGAGCGCCCAGGGGCGCATCGCAGGGGTGTGGTCCACGGTCAGCTGGGCCGTGACGGCCTGCGCCGTCGTGGTCCTGCTGCTCGCCGCGGGGGTCGCCGTCGCGGTGGCCCGCGCACGGCCCGCGGTCAGTCCGACCGTGCCCCTCACCGAGACCGCTGCCCCCGATCTCTACCGGCTGGTGCGTGACCTCGCCGACCGGCTCGACGTCCCGGTGCCGTCGGCCGTGGCGCTGACCCCTGACTGCGACAGCTGGCTGGAGGACCGTACGCACCCCGCCGCGCAGCCGGGAGTGAAGGCCCTCGGGGGTCGCGCGGGGATCCGGCGTGGGAGACGGGTCCCCGCAGCGCCGGTGCTGGTGATCGGCTCCCCCTTCCTGTGGTGGATGAGGGTCGCCGAACTGCGAGCGGTTCTCGCCCCGGTCGTCGCGGGCACGGGCCCGGCCGCGCACCCCGACATAGCCGCTGCCCGGCGTTTCGTCCGCGGGCTGGACGCGGCGGTCGCCGATGCCTCCCTGCCCGGTCGGGGCCGTGTGCGCGGGCTTCCCGCTGCCTTCGTGGGGCGGATCGCCGGAATGCTGCTGCGCGGCTGCCGCGATCACGCGTCGGAGATGGAGCGTTGCGTCGCCGCCTCGGCCTCGGGACGTGCGCATGAGGTGGACTACGGGCTGCGGATCGCCGCCCAGGAGCAGGTGGGCCTCGCCTACGCCGGCTGGGACCGGCTGCTGACCCGCGTCGCGCTGCCCGCCTGGCGGATGGGGCGCTGGCCCTCCCGGCTCGACGCCGGGGTCGTCTCCGCGCTCACGGAGCTCTCCCGGCGCGACCGGTTGGCCGAGGGCTTCACCTCCCGGCTGGGGGAGCGCCCCGCCTGCGATCTGATCGAGGAGCCGGGCGCCGCCGACGAGGCGGCTTCGCTGCTGGCCGCCCGGCTCTTCCACGGTGGGCCCGCGGAGCCCGGACCCGGCTGGTCCCCCGTCGACTGGCAGCAGTATCCGGAGGAGGTCGTGGACCGGAAGTGGCGTACCGAGGCCGCCCGCCTGCACCGGGTGCTCGACGCGATGGGGGTGGCCGTCAACGTCTCCGTGGGCGCACCGGGTGCGGCGGCGGCCGACGGCTCCGCGGTACCCACGCTGGCGCGTGTGATCGACCACCTCGCCACACCCGGCGCGGACAGCGAGGCACTCGCGGCCGGGATAGGTGCAGCCGTGGCCCGCGACGAGGAGAAGGCGACGCCGCGGCCCCGCGCCTCCTCCGGTGGCGGTACCGCGCAGGAGAGCGTGGGCGGTGACCACCTCGACCTCTGGGGACCCGTGCCGCCCCCGCTCTTCCCCCTCCAGCCGCCACGTACGGGCACGGAGCTGCTCGCCGACCACGTCGTGGCGATGGTCTGCTGCGCGGCCGTGGACACGGCGGGGGCGGCGCCCGGGCTGGACTGGCTCGACGGCCCCGCGCTGCTGGTCGACGGCGGCCGCAGGTCGGACCTCGGCGCGCCCGTCCTCACGCTGGTCGAGGACGGTGACTCGGAGCCGCTGCTCTCCTGGCTCACCTCGGTGGGAGTGCGCACCGACAAACCGGTGCGCCTGGGCTGAGAGCGCGGCCGACGATCCGCCGAATGTACGACCGTCCGTCCACATGAATGGCGAAATGGGCGGAATGTTCCGGTGATGCACGGAGAATCCGGTTCCGTGCGCGTTGATTCGCGACGAACGGTGACGGAGTGCGTGCTTAATGTGATGTGCTGGGGGTGGCGTCGGCGTCCGGCGCATCGCAGGTGCCGGGGGGCGAGGGAGGGGTGCGGTATGGGGGCGGAGCAGATCCGGCGGTGGGAATCGGGTGCCCTCGCGCATGCCGTGAGCGACCCCTTCGGGCAGGGCCCGCTGCCCTGGCTGCGCGGCAGCGAGCACTACTTCGACGACACGGGCCAGGTCGTCCCCTGGTACGCGGCCCCCGAGCTCGGCCGCGGTGGAACGGGCGGCGGGACGCGCACCGCCGACGACGTCCGGCAGCAGATCAAGGGCTTCGTGTCTCCCGGTGCCGCGGCACCCGGCGAGGCGATCGACTTCCACATCACCGTGGACCCGCCTCAGCAGTTCTCCGTCGACGTCTACCGCATCGGGCACTACGCGGGCGACGGAGCCGCCAAGATCACCACCAGCCCCCGTCTGTCCGGCATCGTCCAGCCGGCACCGATGACCGCCGAGCGGACCGTCTCCTGCCACCACTGGTGGCTCTCCTGGAGGCTGCAGATCCCCAGCTACTGGTCGGTCGGCGCATACGTCGCCGTGCTCACCACGGCCGACGGCCACCGCTCGCACGTCCCCTTCACGGTCCGGGACGAACATCCGGCGGATCTGCTGCTCCTGCTGCCCGACGTCACCTGGCAGGCGTACAACCTCTATCCGGAGGACGGCCGGACGGGCGCGAGCCTCTATCACGCCTGGGACGAGCGAGGCAGGCTGCTGGGCGAGGAGGACGCCGCCGTCACCATCTCCTTCGACCGCCCGTACGCGGGCGCGGGCCTCCCTCTCCACGTCGGCCACGCCTACGACTTCATCCGCTGGGCCGAACGCTACGGCTACGACCTCGCGTACGCCGACGCGCGCGACCTGCACGCCGGCCGTGTGGACCCCAGTCGCTACCGTGGCCTGGTCTTCCCCGGCCACGACGAGTACTGGTCGGTGCCGATGCGCCGCACGGCTGAGCTCGCCCGGGACTCCGGCACCTCACTCGTCTTCCTCTCGGCGAACACCATGTACTGGCAGGTCGGCCTCGGCCCGTCCCCCTCGGGGAGCCCGGACCGCCTGCTCACCTGCCGCAAGCGCCGGGGCCCGGGGAAGTCCGCGTTGTGGCGTGAGATCGACCGCCCGGAGCAGCAACTGCTCGGCATCCAGTACGCGGGCCGGGTCCCCGACCCCCATCCGCTGGTGGTGCGGAACGCCGGCCACTGGCTGTGGGAAGCCACCGGGGCGGCGGAGGGCGATGAGATCGACGGCCTGGTCGCAGGCGAGGCCGACCGCTACTTCCCGCGCACCGCGCTGCCCGATCACGAGAGCCGCATGCTGCTCGCGCATTCCCCGTACACGGACGGTGACGGGGCCACCCGGCACCAGGAGACCTCGCTGTACCGCGCCCCGTCCGGCGCGCTCGTCTTCGCCTCGGGCACCTTCGCCTGGTCCCCCGCGCTGGACCGCCCCGGCCATGTCGACCCCCGGATCCAGCGGGCCACGGCGAATCTGCTCGACCGGATCTGCAAGCGGGACTGAATCCTGGGTGCCGAACCCGGAGCGGTTCATCCACCGCTGCGGACGTGAGCCCGTGCGGCTTCCCGACCGTGCGGTTCCACAATGCTGTTGCCGTGTCCTCACCCGGCGGTCCGCCCCGCCGGGTGAGGACACCGACGAGGACGACGACCGCGCCGGTCCGCGGACCCGCCGCGGGATCCGGCTCCTCGTCCCACGGTGCGACCCCTGGCGGCGCGGCTCCTTCGCATGCGGGACAATCGGAACGACTCCTGGATCAACCTACGCGGAGGCAGCGTGTCCGGTTTCGTAGAAAAGCCCGAGCCCGTGCAGGTGCCGGGGCTCACCCACCTGCACACCGGCAAGGTGCGCGACCTGTACCGGAACGAGGCGGGTGACCTCGTGATGGTCGCCAGCGACCGTATGTCCGCGTACGACTGGGTCCTGCCCAGCGAGATTCCGGACAAGGGCCGTGTGCTCACCCAGCTGTCGCTGTGGTGGTTCGACCAGCTTGCCGACCTGGTCCCCAACCATGTGCTGTCGGCGGAGCTTCCCGCCGGTGCGCCCGCCGACTGGGCCGGCCGGACCCTGATCTGCCGCTCGCTGCGGATGGTCCAGGTCGAGTGCGTGGCGCGCGGATACCTGACCGGCTCCGGCCTGACCGAGTACGACGCGACCCGCACGGTCTGCGGTCTCGCGCTGCCCGAGGGCCTCGTCGACGGCTCCGAGCTCCCGGCACCGATCTTCACCCCGGCCACGAAGGCCGCGGTCGGAGAGCACGACGAGAACGTGTCGTACGAGGAGGTCGCCCGGGAGGTCGGCCCCGAGACGGCGGCGGCGCTCCGCCGGACGACGCTCGACGTCTACGGCCGTGCCCGGGACATCGCCCGTGAGCGCGGGATCATCCTCGCCGACACGAAGTTCGAGTTCGGCTTCGCGCCGACCGCGGACGGGGGAGAGGAGCTGATCCTCGCGGACGAGGTGCTGACGCCGGACTCCTCCCGTTTCTGGCCTGCCGAGGCATGGGAGCCCGGGAAGGCGCAGCCGTCCTACGACAAGCAGTTCGTGCGTGACTGGCTGACCTCGCCGGCCTCCGGCTGGGACCGTCACGGCGAGCAGCCGCCCCCGCCGCTGCCTCAGGAGATCGTCGAAGCGACCCGCGCCAAGTACCTGGAGGCGTACGAGCTTCTCACCGGCCTCAAGTGGCCGGTCGAGGGGAGCTGACGGAAGAAGGCCCCGGTCACGAGGACCGGGGCCTTCTTGTGTGGAGCGAACGACGAGGTTCGAACTCGCGACCTCAACCTTGGCAAGGTTGCGCTCTACCAGCTGAGCTACGTTCGCATGCGCCGTGGCGCGGTGCCTACTATACCCAACCTCTCTCGTGGTCGAGACGCGCTGCCGCACGACGGTTTTCGGCTTCGAGTCCTGAGTACGCCACCGGGAGGCAGCCACGCACGGTCCCTGGGGCCGAGGACGTCCGCGCCGCGATCTCCGCGACCGGCGCCCTGCCCGCTGCGGGTTCGGGACCCGCCTTCCGCGAGGTCAACGGGGAGTCTCCGGTCGAAGGCCGTAGCGGCCACCAACTCCGTTTCCACGGAGCGTCTCCCGCGCGCACGGTACGGACGACCCCGGTCGCCGACCGCTCGGGGGAACGAACGCCCGGGACGCCCGCACCGGGATCCGCCCCAGGCTCCCGGGAGCCGTGACTCGGCACGGTCACGGTCAGGGGGCCGGGCTGCGCCGCCCGCAGCGATGTGGCGGTCTTCACACCGCCGCTGCCGGGGCCTCCGGGGCCAGGACGAGGGATTCGGGCGGGCGTCATCCGTTCGCCGGCGCGGAGGGCGCGGCGGGTGCGGCGGGTGCGGCGGGCGCGGCGGGCGCGGAGGGTGCGGCGCTCTGCCGCGCGGGCAGCGGGACAGCGGCGGTCAGATGGAACCGCCCGTCGCCGACCGGCCCCGCCTCCAGCGAACCGCCGACCGCGGCCAGCCGTTCCCGGAGCCCGTGGAGCCCTGAGCCGCCGCCGGTGGTCCCGGCCCTGTCCGGCGTCACGCCGTCGTTCTCCACCACAAGCCGGATCCCGTCCCGCACCGTCTCCAGCCGGATGTCACACCGCCGGGGATCGCCGTGCCGCAGCACGTTGGTTGCTGCCTCGCGCACCGCCCAGCCGAGCGCCGACTGCACCTGGGCGGGCAGCAGCCCGCCGTCGCCGTGGACCGCACACTCGATTCCGGCCGCCCGCAAGACCCCCTGGGCCCCCAGCAGTTCCGTACGGAGGTCGGCTTCCCGGTATCCCCGTACGACGTCCCGGACCTCCTGCTGGGAGGTGCGGGCGATGCGCTGCACCTCGACCATCTGGTCCATGGCCGAGGGCTTCCCGCGTTGTGCCAGCTCGACAGCGAGTTCGCTCTTCAGCGCGATCACCGCCAGATTCCGGCCCAGGACGTCGTGCATGTCCCGTCCGAACCGCAGTCGCTCCTCGGCGACCGCCAACCGGGTTTTCACGTCCTGGGCTTCGCGGAGTTGCGACATCACGCCGAGAGTCCAGGCGGACAGCCGGGCGGTCACGGCGAGCAGTCCGACGCCGAAGCCCACTCCGAGGAAGGTCTGGAGCGCGAATGGCCCGCCTCCGCCGGCCAGCGAAGTACCGCCGCTCACACCCACCGACAGACATGCCAGGGCCACGGCGGACACCCACATGGGCGCGATCAGGACGAGCGAGGTCGTGAACGGCAGGGCCGCGGCGGACAGGGCCACCGGCAGCTCGGGAAACTCCTCGGGTCCGGTGTACGCACCGAGTCCGAGGAGGCCCGCGGTGTTCGCGAGCATCAGAACTGCCCCGAGCGCGGGCAACGGCCGGTCGACGGTTCCCTGCCCCAGGTAGGCCGCCATGGACCGGGCCACCAGAGGGGTCGAAACGAATCCCTGGGCGATCGCCACCATGACCGTTCCGGATATCAGCGCGAAAGGCGCGCCGGACTCGCGCACGGGCCCGGTGACCGAGAGCAGCGCCTGGGGCACGATCGACATCCAGACCAGGGAGTGCAGGGTGCCGCGCGTGTAAAGATCGATCTTGTCGAAGCCGTTGCGGCCCTTCCAGCGCCGCACCTGCGCCCCTATCCACACAGCACGCATCCCCCTCGGCCCCGTCGGGGCGCAGCCACTCGGATCCCGTCGGAACCACCGCTGCCCAGCAAACACCGGGAGATTCGTCCGGGCCAACATCACCGGCCCCGCACCAGTCGCCTCACGGGCAGGCCGTGCCGGCTCCGTCGGCCTCCGAGCGGCCCGAGGAGTCAGCCGGGAGACGCGGAGAGAGCCGGGAGACGCGGAGGGGGAGAGATCCGGATCACACTGCCCCGATGCCGTCACCACCGCCCCGATGGCGCCTGGACGGCCGTTCCGGTTTCTTCGACGCCCATGAAGCGCGCCATGCGCCGATAACCGGAAACGCCAAAGGCCCCGGTCGATATCGACCAGGGCCTTTGAATCAAGAGCGGACGACCAGGTTCGAACTGGCGACCTCAACCTTGGCAAGGTTGCGCTCTACCAACTGAGCTACGTCCGCATTGCTGCCACTCGGCTTTCACCGGTGGAGCGCTCACCACTCTACCTGATCCACTGAGTGATCCGGTAAGGCAGTGCAGAGCGGGTGACAGGAATTGCACACTGCGCCTTCCCCCTGGAAGGGGGATGTTCTACTACTGAACTACACCCGCACGCTGCGTGGGACTCGGCTTTTCGGCCTTGCCCTTCGGCGTGCTCCAGACTCTAGCCGACCTGCAGGGGTGTTGTGCAAGTCGGCTCCCCGGGGTGTCCCGCGGGGGGGCAGGCCGGCGCCGGCCCGGAATGGAACATTCCGGGCGCTGCCCTCAACTGGCCGCGTCGAACGCCTCGTAGACCTTCTTGGGGATCCGGCCGCGGGCCGGCACCTCCATGCGGTGCGAGCGGGCCCAGGCGCGCACGGCCGCGGGGTCCGGGGCGAGCGAAGTGTGGTGGTACGACACCGGAGCCCTGCCTCGCTTGCCGGTTTTTGTCTGCTTTCGGCCCGCCGCCACGTACGGAGCCAGCGCCTTACGCAGTTTCTTTGCATTGGCGGGATTCAGGTCGATCTCGTACGACTTACCGTCCAGGGAGAAGGTGACCGTTTCCGCCGCTTCTCCCCCGTCGATGTCGTCGGAGAGCGTGACCACTACGCGCTGAGCCACGGATATCGGTCCTTTCCTGCGGCACCGGCGCGGCTGACATGCACGGATGCCGGCCTTCCGGCGGCTGGGCGGATGCGGATCGACTGCTGTCGACTGTTCCGGGGCAACCATGCTTTCCCGGGTATTCATTTGTACAGCGGTGAGGGCCGCATTGTGAAGCCCGGGCAATTGCATCCGCGTGTTGCCTCCGCGTGTCCTCGTGCAATCCGGGTGAAGATTCTTTCTTCCCAGGACTTTTCACCGGCGTTCTTGCCTCCGATATCTGGCCGTGATCAGGCCGCGTTGATATCTACCCGCGTAGAATTTCTGGACGGGTACGCTGAGTGGACCCGCGGGGATCTGGGGAACCCCTCGGAGACACAGCCGCACCACACCACCGGGAGTGCCAGTGGCACGCGTCGTAGTCGACGTCATGCTCAAGCCGGAGATCCTCGACCCGCAGGGACAGGCTGTGCAGCGCGCACTGCCCCGTCTCGGCTTCGACGGAATCGCGGACGTTCGTCAGGGAAAGCGTTTCGAACTCGAGGTCGAGGGGCCGGTCGACGACGCCGCCCTCGCCCGTATCAACGAGCTGGCCGAAACCTTCCTCGCCAACACCGTCATCGAGGACTTCACCGTCAAGGTGGAGGAGGAGAAGTGACCACCCGTATCGGCGTCGTCACTTTTCCCGGCACGCTCGACGACCAGGACAGCCTCCGGGCCGTGCGGATCGCCGGCGCCGAACCCGTATCCCTCTGGCACCGCGACAAGGACCTCCACCAGGTCGACGCGGTCATCCTGGCGGGCGGATTCAGTTACGGCGACTATCTGCGCGCCGGTGCCATCTCGCGTTTCTCGCCGGTGATGGAGACCGTCATCGAGCAGGCGAAGGGCGGCATGCCGGTCCTCGGCATCTGCAACGGATTCCAGATCCTGACCGAGGCGCACCTGTTGCCCGGCGCGATGCTGCGCAACAACCACCTCCACTTCATCTGCCGCGACCAGAAGCTGCGGGTGGAGAACGCGGAGACCGCCTGGACCTCGGACTACACCGCGGGCCAGGAGATCTCCGTACCGCTGAAGAACGTGGACGGCCGGTACACCGCCGACGAGCGCACGCTCGACGCGCTGGAGGCCGAGGGCCGCGTCGCCTTCCGCTACGCCGACGTCAACCCGAACGGTTCGCTGCGCGACATCGCGGGCATCACCAACGCCGCGGGCAACATCGTCGGTCTGATGCCGCACCCGGAGCACGCCGTCGAGCCGCTGATCGGCACCGGTCGCACCGACGGCCTGGGTTTTTTCACCTCGATCATCAAGAAGCTGGTCAACGCATGAGCCTGGACACGGTCAAGCACGCGGCCGAAACCCCGGACGCCGGACAGCCCTGGAAGGAACTCGGCCTCAAGGAGGACGAGTACACCCGGATCCGCGAGATCCTGGGCCGCCGCCCCACCGGCGCCGAGCTCGCCATGTACTCCGTGATGTGGTCCGAGCACTGCTCCTACAAGAGCAGCAAGGTCCACCTCAAGCAGTTCGGCGAGAAGGTCCCCGAGAACGACGCGATGCTCGTCGGCATCGGCGAGAACGCCGGTGTGGTCGACGTCGGTCAGGGCTACGCGGTCACCTTCAAGGTCGAGTCGCACAACCACCCCTCGTACATCGAGCCCTACCAGGGCGCGGCCACCGGCGTCGGCGGCATCGTCCGCGACATCCTCGCCATGGGTGCCCGTCCGGTCGCGGTCGTGGACCCGCTGCGCTTCGGTGCGGCCGACCACCCCGACACCCGCCGGGTGCTGCCGGGCATCGTCGCGGGCATCGGCGGCTACGGAAACTGCCTCGGCCTGCCGAACATCGGCGGCGAGGTCGTCTTCGACGCCTGCTACCAGGGCAACCCGCTCGTCAACGCCGGGTGTATCGGCGTGATGAAGCACGAGGACATCCACCTGGCCCAGGCCTCCGGTCCCGGCAACAAGGTGATCCTCTACGGCGCCCGCACCGGCGGCGACGGCATCGGCGGCGTCTCCGTGCTGGCCTCGGAGACCTTCGACGACACCAAGCCCACCAAGCGCCCCGCCGTTCAGGTCGGCGACCCGTTCCAGGAGAAGCTCCTCATCGAGTGCACCCTGGAGATCTTCAAGGAGAAGCTCGTCGCGGGCATCCAGGACCTCGGCGGCGCCGGGCTCTCCTGCGCCACGAGCGAGCTGGCCTCCGCGGGCTCCGGCGGTATGCGCGTCGAGCTGGACACCGTCCCGCTGCGCGACTCCTCCCTCTCGCCCGAGGAGATCCTCATGAGCGAGTCGCAGGAGCGCATGTGCGCGATCGTCGAGCCGCAGCACGTGGACCGCTTCCTGGAGATCTGCGAGAAGTGGGACGTCATCGCCACCGTCATCGGTGAGGTGACGGAGGGGTCGCAGCTGGAGATCTTCTGGCACGGCGAGCAGATCGTGGACGTACCGCCCCGGTCCGTGGCCCACGAGGGCCCGACGTACAACCGGCCGTTCGCGCGGCCCTCCTGGCAGGACGCGCTGCAGGCCGACGACGCCGGCAAGCTGGCCCGTCCGGCGAACGGCGCGGAACTGCGCGAGCAGGTCCTCGCCCTGGTCGCCTCCCCGAACCAGGCCTCCAAGTCCTGGATCACCGACCAGTACGACCGTTTCGTGCAGGGCAACACCGTGCTGGCGATGCCCGAGGACGCCGGCATGATCCGGATCGACGAGAAGTCGAACCTGGGTGTGGCCATGGCGACGGACGGCAACGGCCGCTACGCGAAGCTCGACCCCTACACGGGCGCACAGCTCGCGCTGGCGGAGTCGTACCGAAACGTCGCCGCGTCCGGTGCCAAGCCGCTCGCCATCTCGGACTGCCTGAACTTCGGTTCGCCCGAGGACCCGGACGTCATGTGGCAGTTCGCCGAGGCCACCCGTGGCCTGGCCGACGGCTGCCTGGAGCTGGGCACCCCGGTCACGGGCGGCAACGTGTCGCTGTACAACCAGACCGGTGAGACGGCGATCCACCCGACGCCGGTCGTGGCCGTCCTCGGTGTGATCGACGACGTGAACCGGCGTACGCCGGTCGCCTTCGCCGAAGAGGGGCAGCTGCTCTACCTGCTGGGTGACACGAACGAGGAGTTCGGTGGCTCGGCCTGGTCCGAGGTCGTCCACCAGCACCTCGGCGGCCTGCCGCCGAAGGTCGACCTGGGCCGCGAGAAGCTGCTCGGTGAGATCCTGATCTCGGCCTCCCGCGACGGCATGGTCGACGCGGCGCACGACCTCTCCGACGGCGGCCTGATCCAGGCGGTCACCGAGTCCTGCCTGCGCGGCGGGAAGGGTGCCCGGCTGGTCGTGCCGGACGGTCTGGACGCCTTCACCTTCCTGTTCTCGGAGTCGGCGGGGCGTGCGGTCGTCTCGATTCCGCGCAGCGAGGAGCTCCGCTTCACCGACATGTGCGGTGCACGGGGTCTGCCCGTGGCCCGGATCGGTGTCGTGGACGGCGACGAGATCGAGATCCAGGGCGAGTTCAGCATCCCGCTGAGCGAGTTGCGGACGGCGCACGAGGGGACCCTCAAGGGTCTGTTCGCCTAGGTTCTGCCTGTACCGCCGAAGCCCCCGTCCGGGTCGACCGGACGGGGGCTTCGGCGTTCCCCTTGATGGAAATTACGTAACTACGTAAGGTTGTGGCTATGGGGCTCGAGGAACGCGTCGCCGAGCTGGAACGTCGGCTGGCGGTGCTGGAGCGGGCTGCGGACAGTGCGTCGCCCGCTCTCGGCGACGGTGACTTCTGGGCGCTGGACGGGCTGAAGGACCAGCTCGAACAGGTCGGGGACGCCGCGGCCGACGGCGGGGTGCTGTTCACCGGCGCGGTGAAGCTGCCGGCCGGTGAGCGGCACGAGTGGCAGTACGGCGCGCTCACCGCGGGGCTCCTGGGTTCCGACGAGGACCGCCCGGACTGGGCGGAAGCCGCCGAGCCCCTGGCCGCACTCGGCCACCCCGTCCGGCTGCGACTGCTGCGCGAGATCCTCGGCGGCCGGCGTACGGCGGCCGAGCTGGCCGAGCTGGACGAGACGGGCACGACCGGTCAGATCTACCACCACCTGCGCATGCTGACCGGCGCGGGCTGGCTGCACACGACGGGCCGCGGGCGCTACGAGGTGCCCGGCACCCGGGTCGTGCCGCTGCTGGTGGTCCTCACGGCCGCCCGGCCGTGAGACCCGCACGCCGAGACCGAGGGGGACCCCATGTCCGTACGCAAAGCAGCGATGCTCCTCTACCGCTGCTGCTGGCTCGCGTTCGTGGCACTGGTGCTGGTCGACGTCCTCGCCGAGCCGCTGGTCCCGTTCTGGCTGGTCTTCGTACCCGCGGCGGCCGCGATCCTCATCGGCATGCTGGTGGGCCGCCGCAGTCCTGAGGGCCGGGCGAAGGGCCGACCGGCCCTCGAGGTGGGGCCGCCGGTGACCGGGCGCTGGACCGCGCTCAACAGCCCGGCCGACAAGGTGCCCAGTCACGGCACCCACGGCTACGGGCAGACGTACGCGATCGACGTCGTCGCCGAGCCCGCAGAAGGAGACCGCCCACCCTTCCGGTGGCTGTGGCCGGTCGCCCGGCCCAACCGTGACTTCCCGGCCTTCGACGCCCCGCTGATCGCGGTGGCGGACGGGACCGTGGTGCACGCGAGCGACACTCAGCGCGACCACCTCAGCCGTACCTCCGGTCCGGCGCTGGCGTATCTGATGCTGGTCGAGGCATTCGTGCGCGACATGGCCGGCGCCCGCAGGATCGTCGGCAACCACATCGTGCTCGACCTCGGCGACGGGACGTACGCCGCGTACGCACATGTACGGCGCGGCTCCCTCCAGGTGGGAACGGGGGACACGGTCCTGGAGGGGCAGGTGCTCGCCCGCTGCGGGAACTCCGGCAACTCCACCGAGCCGCACGTGCACTTCCAGCTGATGGACCACCCGGACTTCGACGTGGCGCGCGGTGTCCCCTTCACCTGGCGGGGCGTCGGCGTACCGGCCAACGGTGAGGCGTTCACGGCCGAGGGGACTGCCGGTACCGGCTGATAGCTTGACGATCGTCGAACGTGGGACCGTACGGGGGGCGACGGTGGACGAGCGCGGCAATGTGCGACGGAACGGTGGCGACCGGGGATGGCCCGACCACGGGCCCTGGGGCAACGCCTGCAACATGCTGCTGTGCGTGCTGGCCGTCGCCGGTATCGGGCTCAGCGGCTGGGCCTTCGCCATGGAGTTCATCGAGCTCCGTGACCGGGGGGAGAGCCGCGAGCGCATCACGGCTGGGTGCGGCGGCCTGATCGATCCGGACCCGGTCCTGGGGCTCAACGGCGGTACCGACCGGGTCGAGCTCTCCGACCGGTACGAGACCGACCTCGGCGAGCTGTCCAGCGGCTGTCTCGTCCACCGCGTCGGCGATCCGGGCACGGCCTACGGGCACTTCTCGATGGCCGTGGTCCGGTACTCGTCCGAGCCGGGTGCCGAGGAGATCGTGCACGACTGGACCGAGATCGACGAATGGGAGGACGAGCCGTTCCGCCGCCCGTACGGCAACGAGGAGCCCGCACCCGGCCCCGTCGTGAACCACGCCCTCCCGCACCCGCTGGGCGACGGCGGACTCGGCGAGTACGACGAGTACAAGGTGACGGCGCGCGCGGTCTGCGCGAAGGGCGGCGAGGTCTCCTCCATAGAGGCTTCCGCCGTCGCCCAGTACGGCGAGCGCGTCACGGCCGAGGACCGACGCGCGCTCGCCGGCCTGGCCCGCCAGGCGGCGGACCGCGCTGCCGGACGGACGGGGTGCCGGGCCGACCTGCCGCGGCTTCCGGCCACGCTCCCCGAGCCCGGGAAGGAGCTCGGCGCCGTGGCGACCACGGGTGGCACCTGTGCCTGGTACCGGCGCTTCCTCGCCACCCAGGAGCGTGGCCGGCTCCCGGACCTGGCGCTGTCCGCTCCGGCGGGAAGGGCGAGCGACCGCGATGCCTGTGTGCTGGCGGTCGGGGAGAGCGAGACCCGCAGGATCTACCCCGGCTTCGTGAAGTCCTCGGGCTACCCCCAGACGCTCGAGGACGTGCTGAAGTACCTCCCCTGGTGGGTGAAGACCGATACGTACGTCGGCGACGGCACGCGAGGGCTGCGGACCGGCCGCGTCGGTGATCAGACCGAGCTCACCCCGGGCACCGCGGGCACCGACTCCGCCGGGACCTGGTGGGCGTCCTCCGTCTGCGGGGGCCGGCCCGCCCTGCACGTGCTGTGGGCGGGCTACCCGTACGACCGCATAGCCGCCGACCGACTGGAGACGCTCTTCCGGGCGTACGTCGACGATGCGACCGGCCGTCGCGGCTGCACCGACGTCGTCGTCCCCGACGCGGCGGACTTCGAGCGGAGTTGAGCCGGTCCGGTCCGCGCGGGCGCTGTCGGACCCGCCGGTTAGTGTCGCCCCCATGCCACCGGCCAAGAAGCGCCCCCGCGCCTACGACTTCCCCCGGACCAGGACCGCGGTCCTGGCCCAGTTCGCCCACGTACAGGCCGCCGTCCGTGCCCTGACACCCGGGCAGCTCGCTCTGCCCGGCCTGGGGGAGTGGACCGTACGGGAACTCGCGGCGCACATGACGGCGGTGCCGGAGCGGGCCAGCCAGGAACTGGAACTGCCGGAGCCGCCCGGCCCCAAGCCCCAGCTCACCCTGCTGGAGTGGCCGTTCTCCACAGCGGCGGGGGCGAAGGGGATCGCGGACGACGCCAAGGCCCTGGCCGCGGCCCGACCCGACCTCGACGTGCTGTACGCGGAGACGGCGGCCCGGTTCGACGAGCTGGTGCCGGCCGACGCCGGGGACCGGCTGGTGACGACCCGGGCGGGGACGATGCGGCTGGGTGATTTCCTGGTCACCCGCACATTCGAACTCGTCGTCCACACCGACGACCTGCACCGGGCGACCGGTCTGGACATCCCGTACGACCGCCAGGCGCTGGCAGCCTGCACGCGCCTGCTGGCCGACGCTCTCGCGGACAAGGCGCCCGGCGGCTCCGTGGAGGTGCGAGTCCCGCCCTTCGCCGTCGTCCAGTGCATCGGCGGTCCCAAGCACACCCGGGGTACGCCGCCCAATGTCGTGGAGACCGACCCGCTCACCTGGATCCGGCTGGCCACCGGCCGTACGCCGTGGACGCAGGCGCTGGAATCGGCGCAGGTCAGCGCCAGCGGCGAGCGGGCCGACCTCGCCCCGCTGCTCCCGCTGACGGGCTGAGGGGAACCGGATCGACCGGTCGACCCGTCCCATGGCCATGTACAAACAACGTATGGCTGTCAGCGTCCTGGCCCTCTTCACCCTCGCCGCCTGCGGTACGGAGTCGGGCTCCGGATCAGGATCCGGAGACGGCAGCGGCACCGTGCGGACGGACGTGCCCCTCAGCGGCGTCCACTGGAGCGTGTCCTCCCTGACCGTCGGCGGGAAGAAGACGACCGCTCCCGCCGGCGCGCACGTCTCCATCGACTCCGCGGGGAAGGCCACGGGCAATCTGGGCTGCAACCGCTTCACCGCAGACGTCCGCCTCGACGGCGACAAGGTCACCGTCGGACAGAACACGTCCACCGGGATGGCGTGCGCGAAGGACGTCCAGGAGTTCGAGAACGCGATGGGCGAGGCATTCCGCGGCGAACTGAAGGCCGCCGTGGCGGGCCGGGGAGAGGAGAAGAATCTGACCCTGACCACCGCGCAGGGCGATTCCATCGCCCTCACCTCCGAGCCCCCGGCCCCGCTCACCGGCACCAGTTGGAAGGTCACCGGACTCGTGTCCGGCAAATCCGCCTCCTCCCTTCCCGCCGGCACGGAGAAGAAGGCTCATCTCACCTTCGCCGAGGACGGCTCGGTGGAGGGAAACCTCGGCTGCAACTCCTTCCACGGCAAGGCGGCGGTCTCGGGCTCGACGCTCACCTTCGAGCCGCTCGCCTCCACCCGGAAGATGTGCGCGGGCCCCGAGATGGAGCTGGAGCGCGCACTGCTCGGCGTGCTGGAGGGGAGGACCACGTACGAGATCGATCACCGCTCCCTGTCGATCGAGGCCGCCAACGGCAAGGCGCTCGACGCCACCGCCCCTGCGGCCAAGGGCTGACCCGCCCAAGCACGACCTCGCCGGGTCGGCCGGCCGCCGGGATCCGGAAGGCACCGTCGATGGCCCCCCGCGCCCCGGTCGGTCTCGTCCGCGATGCCCTTTTCCGTCCGCTGTGCCCCGGTCCGGTCGCGGGTCTTCCTCGGTGCCGGGACCGGGGCGGCGGTCTGCCCGAACCGCCCGTCGCGGACTCTCCGGAGGGCTCACGCGCCCCCGGGGCGGCGTCCTCCGGTGTGAGGCTCGCCACGGAACGGGCGCTCGGCCGACGCCTGCACCGGCGGCCGTAGTGGCTCACCGAGTGCCACGGGCGGAGCGATCCCGGCGATGCGCCGGACCGCCACCCGACCGGCCGGTAACCAGCGCCCATCCCTTGCGTCGGCCGCCTGAGGCGTCCCCCGGGGTAGGTCGAAGACATTGCCGGGGTGACGGTGAGTGACTGTCCGGTGCCGACCCGAACCCTCATGGGTGAGTGCCCCGTCGTCCCCTCGCCGGCGTCCGCGGTGTGGTCCCCAGATTCGGACCGGTGGTCGATCTCGCCTACACTCGGTGGCGTGCCTCGTGGTGATGGACGACTCAACCACGACCTGCTCCCCGGAGAAAAGGGCCCCCAGGACGCTTGCGGCGTCTTCGGTGTCTGGGCTCCGGGCGAAGAGGTCGCCAAGCTCACCTATTTCGGACTGTATGCCCTGCAGCACCGTGGACAGGAGTCCGCGGGCATCGCAGTGAGCAACGGGTCCCAGATCCTGGTCTTCAAGGACATGGGACTGGTCTCGCAGGTCTTCGACGAAACGTCTCTGGGATCCCTCCAGGGCCACATCGCGGTCGGTCATGCCCGCTACTCCACCACCGGTGCCTCGGTGTGGGAGAACGCGCAGCCGACGTTCCGTGCCACCGCGCACGGCTCGATCGCCCTGGGTCATAACGGCAACCTGGTCAACACGGCCCGGCTCGCGGAGATGGTCGCCGACCTTCCCCGCAAGGACGGCCGTGCCACCCAGGTCGCGGCGACGAACGACACCGACCTGGTGACCGCGCTGCTCGCCGGCCAGAGAGACGACGACGACAAGCCGCTCACCATCGAGGAGGCCGCCGCAAAGGTGCTTCCCGAGGTCAAGGGCGCCTTCTCGCTGGTCTTCATGGACGAGCACACCCTCTACGCCGCCCGTGACCCGCAGGGCATCCGCCCGCTGGTCCTCGGCCGGCTGGAGCGTGGCTGGGTGGTGGCCTCCGAGTCCGCCGCCCTCGACATCTGCGGTGCCAGCTTCGTCCGCGAGATCGAGCCGGGCGAGCTCGTCGCCATCGACGAGAACGGCCTGCGCACCTCGCGCTTCGCAGAAGCGAAGCCCAAGGGCTGTGTCTTCGAGTACGTCTACCTGGCCCGACCCGACACCGACATCGCGGGACGGAACGTCTACCTCTCCCGGGTCGAGATGGGCCGGAAGCTGGCGGCCGAGGCACCCGCCGAGGCGGATCTGGTCATAGCGACGCCGGAATCGGGAACCCCCGCGGCCATCGGCTACGCCGAGGCGAGCGGAATTCCGTTCGGGGCAGGCCTCGTCAAGAACGCCTACGTCGGCCGGACGTTCATCCAGCCTTCGCAGACCATCCGCCAGCTGGGTATCCGGCTCAAGCTCAACCCGCTCAAGGAAGTCATCAAGGGCAAGCGCCTGGTGGTCGTCGACGACTCGATCGTCCGCGGCAACACCCAGCGAGCCCTGGTGCGGATGCTCCGCGAGGCGGGTGCCGCCGAGATCCACATCCGGATCTCCTCCCCGCCCGTGAAGTGGCCGTGCTTCTTCGGCATCGACTTCGCGACGCGCGCCGAGCTGATCGCCAACGGCATGTCGGTCGACGAGATCGCCACCTCCATGGGTGCCGACTCGCTGTCCTACATCTCGATCGACTCGATGATCGAGGCCACCACGATCGACAAGCCGAACCTCTGCCGCGCCTGTTTCGACGGTGAATACCCGATGGAGCTGCCGGACCCGGAACTGCTCGGCAAGCAGCTGCTGGAGACCGAGCTGGCCGCCGGGCCCGCCGCGACCGCGGCGGCCGACGCGCTGCGTCGTCCGTGACCCGGACCGGCCCGCGCTCTCCCCTCCAGCCCCGCATTCCGACACGAAAGATCCCGGGCAATGTCTGAGACAACTGGTGCTTCCTACGCTGCGGCGGGCGTCGACATCGAAGCCGGTGACCGCGCCGTCGAGCTGATGAAGGAGTGGGTGAAGAAGACACAGCGCCCCGAGGTGGCGGGCCTCGGCGGCCTCGGCGGATTCGCCGGCCTCTTCGACGCCTCGGCGCTTCTGCGCTACGAGCGCCCGCTACTCGCCTCCGCCACCGACGGCGTCGGCACGAAGGTCGACCTGGCCCGGAAGATGGGCGTGTACGACACCATCGGTCACGACCTCGTCGGCATGGTCGTCGACGACCTGGTCGTCTGCGGTGCCGAGCCGCTGTTCATGACCGACTACATCTGTGTCGGCAAGGTGCATCCCGAGCGTGTCGCGGCCATCGTGAAGGGCATCGCCGAGGGCTGTGTCCTGGCCGGCTGCGCCTTGGTCGGCGGCGAGACGGCCGAGCACCCGGGGCTGCTGGGCCCGGACGACTTCGACGTCGCGGGTGCCGGTACGGGTGTGGTCGAGGCCGACCGACTGCTGGGCGCTGACCGTATCCGTAAGGGGGACGCCGTGATCGCGATGGCGTCGTCCGGACTTCACTCGAACGGGTACTCGCTCGTGCGCCACGTGGTCTTCGACCGGGCCGGCTGGACCCTGGACCGCCAGGTCGAGGAGTTCGGCAGGACGCTCGGCGAGGAGCTCCTGGAGCCGACCAGGATCTACTCCCTGGACTGCCTGGCGCTGACCCGTACGACCGAGGTGCACGCCTTCAGCCACGTCACCGGCGGTGGCCTGGCCAACAACCTGGCCCGGGTGATCCCGGACGCGCTGCACGCCACGGTCGACCGCTCCACCTGGGCGCCCGGTGCCGTCTTCGACCTGGTCGGCAAGGCCGGGCAGGTCGAGCGGCTGGAGCTCGAGAAGACGCTCAACATGGGTGTCGGCATGATCGCGGTCGTGCCTGCGGACTCGGTGGACGCCGCTCTGACCACGCTGGCCGACCGGGGCGTCGACTCCTGGGTCGCCGGCGAGATCACCGAGCGCGCCGATCACGCCACGGGTGCAGAGCTGACGGGCAGCTACGCGAGGTAGGACGTCGTCACCGTCGGTCCGGACCACCACCGGACCGACGGGCGGCTCCACCTCGCGGGCCGACCGCGAGCACGCTCGCTCCTTCCGCACCGGGACAGCACAGAACCCGGTCCGGGCAGGCCCGGACCGGGTTCATGTGTCAGCGCGAGGTCAAGCGCCGCGGCGCTGTGACGACGGACCGGACTGGCCGTCCTCGTCCGCGTCCTCGTCGTCGTTGTACAGATCCGCGTACTGTGCGTACGGGTCATCTTCCTCGTCGTCGTCCTCGAACGGCTCGGCGTTCGGTGGCTGACTCGAAGGCGATGCGCCCAGCTCATTGGCCAGACGCGACAGGTCCGTTCCGCCGCTGCTGTACTTCAGCTGGCGGGCGACCTTTGTCTGCTTGGCCTTTGCCCGGCCGCGCCCCATGGCTCGACCCCCTCGGTGACGGGGCTCGACGGCCCCAGAGTCTTGACACGCGTTCATGTTTCAGGACGGACTCTCAGCAGAGAGACCGCGCCCGTGGCTTTAACCGTACCTGCTTCCTCGGCCATACGGTACGCCGCCCGCACCACCCGCCTTCGCGCAGGACCGTGGAGGAGCCCGTCCTCGCTGGTCACACATGACTTTAACCTCTTGTGGACGGCCGACCCGCCGACCGGAGTGAGTCTTGTCTCCCCGGTCCCCACGAGTCCCTTCGGCCGCCTCCCCGCCCCCCTGGGGCGGGGCCTCCGTCACCGGGCTCACCCGCACAGCCCGGTGACGGCTCCTCGTCCCCGCGGTGACGTGTCAGTGACGGCGGGCGTCCGCCATCCGCTGTTCCGCGATCCGGTCGGCCGCCGCAGCCGGCGGGATCCCATCCGCCTTCGCACGTGCGAATATGGCCAGCGTGGTGTCGAAGATCCTCGTGGCCTTGGCCTTGCACCGGTCGAAGTCGAAACCGTGCAGCTCGTCGGCGACCTGGATCACACCACCAGCGTTCACCACGTAGTCCGGGGCGTACAGGATCGACCGGTCCGCCAGGTCCTTCTCGACGCCCGTGTGCGCGAGCTGGTTGTTGGCCGCGCCGCAGACCACCTTGGCGGTGAGCGCGGGAACGCTCTCGTCGTTCAGGGCGCCGCCGAGCGCGCACGGAGCGTAGATGTCGAGCCCCTCGGTGCGGATCAGCGCGTCCGTGTCGACCGCCACCGAGATCTCGGGGTGCAGAGCGGTGATGGCGCGCACGGACTCCTCGCGCACGTCCGTCACGACGACTTCGGCGCCGTCGCTCAGCAGGTGCTCCACCAGGTGGCGGCCGACCTTGCCGACGCCCGCGACGCCCACCTTGCGGCCGCGCAGCGTGGGGTCGCCCCACAGGTGCTGCGCCGAGGCCCTCATGCCCTGGAAGACACCGAAGGAGGTGAGGACGGAGGAGTCTCCCGCGCCGCCGTTCTCGGGGGAGCGGCCGGTGGTCCAGCGGCACTCCCGGGCGACGACGTCCATGTCGGCGACGTAGGTCCCGACGTCACAGGCGGTCACGTAGCGCCCGCCCAGGGAGGCGACGAACCGCCCGTAAGCCAGGAGCAGTTCCTCGGACTTGATCCGGTCCGGATCGCCGATGATGACGGCCTTGCCGCCACCGTGGTCGAGGCCGGCCAGGGCGTTCTTGTACGACATGCCGCGCGACAGGTTCAGCGCGTCCGCGACGGCCTCCTCCTCGGAGGCGTACGGATAGAAGCGGGTTCCGCCGAGGGCCGGGCCCAGGGCGGTGGAGTGGAGGGCGATGACGGCCTTGAGGCCGCTGGCGCGGTCCTGGCAGATCACGACCTGCTCGTGGCCACCCTGATCCGAGTGGAACAGGGTGTGCAGTACGTCTACGGGTACGACAGGTACGCCGGTCACATCGGTCACTGTGGTGACTCCCAAGTACGAAGCGGCGGAGAACCCTCCTGAAGGTGGGGAGGGTCCCGGACGGCCCGGCACCGGCCGGTCCGACTGGGCAAGAGCGTAAGTCCTCATGACACGTGGATCTGTTCCCCCGACCGGTATCACCCCCCTGTGGAGTACCGGCGTGACACGATCTGCCGCATGTCGGTGGTGTCTTCGGTGCTCGTCCCTTACGCGTCCTACCTGCGGGTGTACGAACCGCTGGCCGCCTTCCGCGAACCCGAGCGGGGGCACTGGACGCGTTACGCGCAGCGCTCCGAGCTCCCCACGGCCCAGGACGAACTGCGCCGCTCGCTGGCGGACCTGGTTCCGACCCCTCCGGTGGCGGTGCCGGTGCACGAGAGCGCGGACGCCTTCGTCGCCCTGGTCGACGGGGTGGTCTGCGTCTGTCCTTGGCGGACCCGGATGCGGGGCTGGCTGGCCATGAGCGAACTGGGGGGTCTGTTTCCGGCCACCGTGCTGGACGCGGTACTGCCGCCGGTGGTGCGGGGGCAGGCGGCGGCGGATCACGAGCGGTGGGCCGAGCGGAATCCGGACGCCCGGCCCTGGATCCGGACCACGGTGTGGCATGTGCCGGTGCGCTGGTTCGTCCTGTTCGCCGACGAGGAGCGGGAGTACGTCGCCGGTGCCGACGGGGGCCGGCTGCTGCGCTACCGGACCCCGATGGTGCAGGCGAGACGCCGGCTGGCGAGGGCGCTGCGGACGCTTCGGGAGACCGTCGACGAGGGGCCGCTGACCGAGGGGCTCGTCGAGGTGGGGCGCTGGCTGGAGGAGTTCCATCCGCGCGGCATGGTCGAGCTGGACTACGGCGGCCTGGTCCACGCACTGAGCGCCGAGCAGCTCGCCGCGGACCGGTCGGCCGCGGACGTGGCCGCGGGCATCGAGGCCCTGCGCTCCGGTGACAACGACGCTGCGGGTGTCGCGTACGGGCGCCTCGCCGACCGCTGGCGGGCGGTGCGTGACCTACAATCCTCCAACTAGCCTGAATCGGTGTGAATTGGAGCGCACCCTCGCATAGAGGAGCTTTCGCGAGGGAAGAGACATCCTGTGAGGTGTCCGACATCTGAAGGCACCGAGAGGGGCGGCGGGGGTGAACGAGGATGTCCTGAGGGGACTTGACGGGCCGTGAACCGGCGCCGGATGTGATGCGTGTGACATGTGAGGCAGGATGCCGCTCGCTAGGTCCGGGACCTACGTCCCGAACCGGGCCTATGCCTCAAGCGTGACGGACAGCACTTACGGGGCCCTTGCGCCCTTCCCTACTCCTCATGCCAAAATAGGACAAGGAGTTCGGGGAGGACTCTGTCCACCCAACTATGGGTGGAATGCTCAGCATTGCACGCTATGGGGGGTCTGATGACTTCTGACGACTCCTGGTTGTCCTGTGACTGATCGTTACTGACGGGTGACTGTCCGCTATGGCATGGTCCATCGGCTTCCGTCGCTGATGAACACCTGGGAGGGCAATTCCATCGGTTTGGCCGACGTGGCTGGACTGATGGTGTAGTTGTAGTGCCGAGGACAAGCCGTTCGTCCTATAACCGACTCGGCCTGCGTCCGCCATTCCGGGCAACGCGGGTCAAGGTGCAGAATTTAGAGGAAAGAACCGAGATTGTTCGGTTCTCCCGAGGAGGCCGCTCATGACCGCTCGCACCCCTGATGCCGAGCCGCTGCTGACCCCGGCTGAGGTTGCCACGATGTTCCGCGTGGACCCGAAGACGGTCACTCGCTGGGCAAAGGCGGGCAAGCTCACGTCCATCCGCACGCTCGGTGGACATCGCCGGTACCGCGAGGCAGAGGTCCGCGCACTGCTTGCGGGTATTCCGCAGCAGCGCAGCGAGGCCTGACACACCCCTGTCGCCGCAGCCACAACTGGGCACTGAAGGGTCCCCCAGCCCCCGGTGGTCCCACTCATAGCACCACACGACGGGCGCCCGCCCCAACGGGCGCCGAACCTGTGACATGCGGGTACGTCGTTCGATCGCGTTGGACTCCGCCGGGTCCAGCGCGATCTTTTTTGTGCCCGGACAGGCCCGGAAGGCCTGTCCGGAGGCGTCTTTGAGGGTGCCCTCATCGGCGCGCCCCGAGGTGCCCGCGGCTGCCCGAATGGCCTGATCGGCTGCCTGAACCTGCCGACGGGTCGGTTTGTGAAGAGTCGGCGTGTGACGGTGTGCGGCCCTGTTCGGGACTGTTCGCCCGGGTCCCGGGTGCCGTGGGCCGGCTCGGGTGGAACGGTCCGGGATGTGCTTCCGGGGCAGTGCAATTGCACATATTAAATTCGCCAGTTGTAGGGAGGGCGTAAGATCCCCCCTGCGGAAAACTGTTTCCGTGACTCCCGTCACACCGGCGAACCCTTGCCAACTACGAGCCTGCCACTGCGAGGGGGTGCTCGGCTGCAGCAGATGGTCATGTCGCGGAAGGACTTTCGTCCCCGGAGTGACCGTGCGGGTGGTCGCGGGCGCGGTCCACGCCGGCCCCGTCGCCGTCCGTCGTCGGCCCGGCCGCACGGTGTGACGCCCCGGCGTCGCCCGCAGGGGTGTCGGTGGCGGCCCCGGGGCCTGTCGGCGGCTCGCTCGACCCGTCGGTGCCCCCGGGCGCGTACGGCGCCTGTGGGGCCGTCAGGGGCTCCATGGCGAGCCTCAGCAGCCGATGGCAGATCGGACAGTTCGGTGTGAGGTGGCGGTAGCCGGACGCGGCCGCCAGATGGGCGCGCAGCAGCGCGCGGGTCTCGTGCCTTTCCGTGGGCGCAGGCATGCGTGCGGCCTCCCGGTGGACCCGGCCGCCCCGCGAGGGAACAGGGACGGACTCCGTCCTACGGGGTTACCCGCGCCGGGAGCCGGAGTCAAGACGCACGGAAGCCCGGATCCAGAGGATCCGGGCTTCCGGCTACTGCGGTCCTGACGGGATTTGAACCCGCGGCCTCCACCTTGACAGGGTGGCGAGCACTCCAAACTGCTCCACAGGACCTTGTTTTCGCTGCCTGCCTTGCGGCCTGCTGCGAAGACAGACTGTACAGGAGGTCCGAGTGCCAGGTCGAACTCACTCACCGTGGGGGTGCCATTACGGCACCGTGCGGGGCGGGTTCAGGGAGCGGCGGCGTCGATGGCCTTCACGATCCGCTTGTCCGAGACGGGCTGGGCGGTGCCGAGCGCGTGCGCGAAGTAGCTCACGCGCAGCTCCTCGATCATCCAGCTGATGTCCAGGACCTCCTGGGGCACGGGCCGCCCCTGGGGCAGTTGTTCGAGCAGCCAGGCGTACTCGTCCTGCATCTCGTGGACCTTCTCCATGCGCGTGGTGTCGCGCTGGACGTTCGTCGGCATCTGCTGGAGCCGGCGGTCCTCGGCGACCAGGTAGCGCATCAGGTCGGGCAGCCTGCGCAGCCCGGTCGCGGTGACGAACCCCGGCGGCACGAGGCGGGCCAGGTGATCCCGTACGTCCGTCACGTTGTTGATCAGGACCAGACTGTTCGTCGACTTCAGCCGTCGCTCACAGGCCTGCCAGGCGGCCAGGATCTGCTGCACCTGGCCGATCGTGCGGACGGTGAGGTCCACGAGGTCGGCGCGGACCTTGTCGTACAGCTTCCGGAACGACGCCTCGTCCCAGGCGGGGCCGCCGTGCGCGGCGATGAGGCGGTCGGCCGCGGCCGTCGCGCAGTCGTCGAACAGCGCCTGGATGGAGCCGTGCGGATTGCGGGACAGCGCCAGCTTCTGCTGGTTGGTGAGCTTGTCGGAGGCGAACTTGGCCGGGTTCACCGGGATGTTCAGCAGGATCAGCCTCCGGGTGCCCCGCCACATCGCCTGCTGCTGTTCGGCCTCCGTGTCGAAGAGCCGCACGGCTACGGTCGCGCCCTGGTCGACGAGGGCCGGGTAGGCCTTCACCGGCTGCCCGGCCCTCCGGGTCTCGAAGATCCGGTCGAGGGCGCCGATCGTCCAGTCCGTGAGACCCGAACGCTCGATGGACTCGCCCGAGGGGCCCGCGGTGGCCGCCGCGGCCTTGGAGAGGGCCTGACGGGCCTTCGGGCGCAGTTGGAGCTTCAGTGCCTCCAGGTCCTTGTCCTCCGCGACCTTGCGGCGCCGTTCGTCGGTGATCCGGAAGGTGATCTTCAGATGGTCCGGGATCCGCGACAGGTCGAAGTCGTCCGCCGTGACCGGGACGCCGACCATGCGCTGGAGCTCGCGGGCGAGCGTCAGCGGCAGCGGCTCCTGGAGCGGGACGGCCCGGTCCAGGAACTTGGTGGCGTAGTTCGGGGCCGGGACGTAGTGCCGGCGGATGGGCTTCGGCAGCGATCGGATGAGCTCGGTGACCACCTCTTCGCGGAGTCCCGGGATCTGCCAGTCGAAGCCCTCCGAGGTGACCTGGTTGAGCACCTGGAGTGGGATGTGGACGGTGACACCGTCGGCGTCGGCTCCGGGCTCGAACTGGTAGGTCACCCGGAATTTGAGCTTCCCCTGCCGCCAGGAGTCCGGGTAGTCGTCCTTGGTGACGGCCCCGGCCTTCTCGTTGATGAGCATCGAGCGCTCGAAGTCGAGCGCGTCCGGCTCGTCGCGGCGCTTGTGCTTCCACCAGGAGTCGAAGTGGGCGCCGGAGACGATGTGCTCGGGGATCCGCTGATCGTAGAAGTCGAAGAGCGTCTCGTCGTCCACGAGGATGTCGCGGCGTCGGGCGCGGTGCTCCAACTCCTCGACCTCGCCGAGCAGTTTGCGGTTGTCGTTGAAGAACTGGTGGTGAGTGCGCCAGTCCCCCTCGACCAGGGCGTTGCGGATGAACAGATCGCGGGACGCCTCCTGGTCGATGCGGCCGAAATTGATCTTGCGCTGGGCGACGATGGGTACCCCGTAGAGCGTGACCCGTTCGTACGCCATCACCGCCGCCTGGTCCTTCTCCCAGTGCGGCTCGCTGTAGGTGCGCTTCAGGAGGTGCTGGGCGAGTGGCTCGATCCACTCCGGCTCGACCTTCGCGTTGACCCGCGCCCACAGGCGGGAGGTCTCGACCAGCTCGGCCGACATCACGAAGCGCGGCTGCTTCTTGAACAGCGCGGAGCCCGGGAAGATCGCGAACTTCGCGCTGCGGGCGCCCACGTACTCGTTCTTCTCGGTGTCCTTCAGACCGATGTGCGACAGGAGTCCGGCGAGCAGGGAGGTGTGCACCGACTGCTCGGGAGCATCGGTGTCCTTGACCTCGATGCCCATCTGCTTGGCGACGCTGCGCAGCTGCGCGTAGATGTCCTGCCACTCACGGATCCGCAGGAAGTTCAGGTACTCCTGCTTGCACATCCGGCGGAAGCTGGAGGAGCCGCGCTCCTTCTGCTGCTCACGGATGTAGCGCCACAGGTTCAGGAACGCCAGGAAGTCCGACGTCTCGTCCTTGAAGCGGGCGTGGTTCTGGTCGGCCTGCGTCTGCTTCTCCGAGGGCCGCTCGCGCGGGTCCTGGATGGAGAGTGCCGCCGCGATGACCATGACCTCGCGGGCGCAGCCGTTGCGTTCGGCCTCGATGACCATGCGGGCAAGACGCGGGTCGACGGGCAGCTGGGAGAGCTTGCGGCCCAGCGGGGTGAGGCGCTTCTTCGGGTCCTTCTCCGCCGGGTCGAGGGCGCCGAGCTCCTGCAGCAGCTGGACGCCGTCGCGGATGTTGCGGTGGTCCGGCGGGTCGATGAAGGGGAACTTCTCGATGTCGCCGAGGCCTGCCGCGGTCATCTGGAGGATGACGGAGGCGAGGTTGGTCCGCAGGATCTCCGGGTCGGTGAACTCCGGGCGGGTCAGGAAGTCGTCCTCGGAGTACAGCCGGATGCAGATGCCGTCCGACGTACGGCCGCAGCGGCCCTTGCGCTGGTTGGCGCTGGCCTGCGAGACCCGCTCGATCGGCAGCCGCTGGACCTTGGTGCGGTGGCTGTAGCGGGAGATGCGGGCGTTGCCCGGGTCGATCACGTACTTGATGCCGGGGACGGTCAGCGAGGTCTCCGCGACGTTCGTCGCCAGGACGATCCTGCGACCGGTATGGCGCTGGAAAACCCGGTGCTGCTCGGCGTGCGACAGGCGCGCGTAGAGGGGGAGGACCTCGGTGTGTCTGAGGTTGCGCTTGTTCAGGGCGTCCGCGGTGTCGCGGATCTCCCGCTCCCCGGAGAGGAAGACCAGGACGTCCCCCGGCGCCTCCCCCGAGAGTTCGTCCACCGCGTCGCAGATCGCGGTGATCTGATCCCGGTCGGAGTCGTCGCCGCCCTCCTCGAGGAGTGGGCGGTAGCGGACCTCCACCGGATACGTACGCCCGCTGACCTCCACGATGGGCGCCTTGCCGAAGTGCTGGGCGAAGCGCTCCGGGTCGATGGTCGCCGAGGTGATGACGACCTTCAGGTCGGGGCGCTTGGGCAGGAGCCTGGCCAGATAGCCCAGCAGGAAATCGATGTTCAGCGACCGCTCGTGGGCCTCGTCGATGATGATCGTGTCGTAGGCGAGGAGCTCGCGGTCCGTCTGGATCTCGGCCAGCAGGATGCCGTCCGTCATCAGCTTCACGAAGGTCGCGTCCGGGTTCACCTGGTCGGTGAAGCGCACCTTCCAGCCGACCGCTTCGCCGAGCGGGGTCTTCAGCTCGTCCGCGACGCGTTCGGCGACGGTGCGGGCCGCGATCCGGCGGGGCTGGGTGTGCCCGATCATGCCCCGGACGCCACGACCCAGCTCCATGCAGATCTTCGGGATCTGCGTGGTCTTGCCCGAGCCGGTCTCACCGGCGACGATCACGACCTGGTGGTCGCGTATCGCCTCCAGGATCTCGTCCTTCTTCTGGCTGACCGGAAGCTGCTCCGGGTACGAGAGGGCGGGCATCCGCGCGGCGCGTCCCGCGAGCCGATCGGATGCCTTTCCGGCCTCGGCGGAGATCTCGTCCAGCACGGACTGGCGGGCCTCGGGCTTGCGGATGCGGCGGGCACCCTCGAGGCGACGGCCGAGCCGGTGCGCGTCGCGGAGCGAGAGCTGCCCGAGCTGGGACTGGAGATCGGCGAAGGAAGTAGACATACGGACCCCAGGATCTCACCCGGGCGTGAGGAGTGGCGAACGTATTTCGTCCGGGCCGTGTCACACCCGCTCCCGAGGGGCCTGCGCGACCGACCCGGTGACGGAGCGGGGGCGGGCGGTCACAGCACGTACCATTCCGGGCAACTGATGACCCGTTGTCCGCACACGGCGGATCCCACTCGTACTCCCGCGGATCCCGCTCGTTCCCCCCCCCCCGCACTCGCACGGAGCGCCGAATGCCCCCGCCCCCTCGCCCGTCGCCGTCCGCGAAGAAGCCGTCCTCCGCGAAGAAGCCGGCGCTTCTCGGCCTCGTCGTCGTCCTCGCCGCCGGGCTGCTCGGATTCGTGTCCTACCGGGCGACCGCCCCGGACGGGCCCGCCTCCGACACACCGGCCTCCGCCACGACCGCCGGAGCGGACTCCGACGTCTACAGGGAGCTGGCGGAACTCGCCCGTCGTGACGCCGGCGACAAGCTGGCGCAGGGCCGCACCGACGCCCCCGTCGTCCTCATCGAATACGCCGACTTCCAGTGCGGGTACTGCGGGAAGTTCGCCCGGGACACCGAACCCGAACTGATCAGGAGGTACGTCGACGACGGCACCCTGCGCATCGAGTGGCGCAACTTCCCGATCTTCGGCGAGACGTCCGAGGCAGCCGCCCGCGCCTCCTGGGCGGCGGGACGGCAGGACCGCTTCTGGCCCTTCCACCGGGCCGCCTACGCGAAGGACGCCAAGGAGAAGGGCTTCGGCAAGGACCGCCTCAGGGCCCTCGCCCGGCAGGCCGGCGTGAAGGACCTCGACCGCTTCGCGCGGGACACGGAGAGCGCTGCGGCGAGCGAAGCGGTCCGCGAGGACCGGGAACAGGCATACGGGATCGGGGCGACCTCCACCCCGTCCTTCCTCATCAACGGCCGCCCCCTGGCCGGAGCCCAGCCCATGGCCGTGTTCACCCAGGCCATCGAGGACGCGGCGGCGGAGGAAGCGAATGTCGGAAGCGCCGGGAAACCCGCCGAGTGACCCCGGACATCGGCTACTTCGCGGCTCTGCTCGGTGGGCTGCTGGCCCTCGTCAGCCCGTGCAGCGCCCTGCTGCTCCCTGCCTTCTTCGCGTACTCGGTCGACTCGACCTCACGGCTCCTTGCGCGCACGGGCATCTTCTACGCCGGTCTCGCCACGACCCTCGTCCCGCTCGGAGCCGCGGGTTCCTACGCGGGCCGGCTCTTCCACGGGCACCGTGACGCGCTCGTCCTCGGTGCGGGCTGGCTGATCATCGGGCTCGGCCTCGCGCAGATCGTGGGCCTCGGCTTCGCCTCCCGCCGGATCGCCGCCCTCAGCGGCCGCATCCGGCCCACGACCGCCCTCTCCGTCTACGCCCTCGGCGCGGTCTACGGGCTGGCGGGCTTCTGCGCCGGCCCGATCCTCGGCAGCGTCCTCACGGTGGCCGCCGTCAGCGGCAGCCCCGTCTACGGCGGACTGCTGCTGGCCGTCTACGCGCTGGGCATGGCCGTCCCGCTGTTCGTCCTCGCCCTGCTCTGGGAACGCTTCGACCTCGGCCACCGGGCCTGGCTGCGCGGCAGGCCGCTGCGCGCCGGCCGCTTCGAGCTGCACAGCACCTCGCTGCTCTCCGGCCTCTTCTTCATCGCGTTGGGCGCGCTCTTCCTGGTGTACGACGGGGCGACCGCGCTGCCCGGACTCCTGGACGTGGACGACTCGTTCGCCGTCGAGCAGTGGGCCCGGCGGCTCGGCGAACGGGTGCCGGACTCGGCGGCTCTGACAGTGCTGGTGGCGGTGGCGCTGCTCGGGCCGGCCGTGCAGGCGGTGCGGCGCCGGCGTGACCGCTGACGGTGGGGCCTCAACGGCGAAAGCCCCGTCCGGGGGACGGGGCTTTCGGGTGGTGGCTGGGGCCGGGATCGAACCGGCGACCTATCGCTTTTCAGGCGATCGCTCGTACCAACTGAGCTACCCAGCCACGCAGCTCGTACGGGCTGCAGCGGTCCTGACGGGATTTGAACCCGCGGCCTCCACCTTGACAGGGTGGCGAGCACTCCAAACTGCTCCACAGGACCTAGCTAGTGTGCGAGACAAGTCTCGCACACGGTAAAGCGTGCCCCCAACGGGATTCGAACCCGTGCTACCGCCTTGAAAGGGCGGCGTCCTGGGCCACTAGACGATGAGGGCTAAGGGCCCACCTGCGCGCTTTCCAGCGCGTCGGGGACGTGAGAAGCATATGGGATGCGGGGAGGTATCGCCAAAACGGTTTACGGGGAGGTCGTCGAGACGCTCGGGGAGGGGGACGTGGTCTTCAGGTTCTCCTCCGGGAGGTGGCGGCCGACCTCGGCCGTCGTGAGGCCGAGACCGCCGAGGGTGATCTCGTCCCAGGCCTGCAGATGTTGGGTGGGTCGGTCCAGGTACAGGACCGAGGCGCGCACCTTCTCGGGCTTCTGGTTCTGCACGGCGCGCAGTCCGCCGCCGCCCGTGGAGCCCTCGACCTTCAGCCGCGTACCCAACGGCAGCAGTTCGTTCACCCGGTGGTGCACATGACCCGCCAGGACCAGCGGAACCGTTCCGTCGGTCTTCCGTGCCGCGTCCGGGTCGTGCGCCACCGCGATGTCCACCGGGGTCCCCGCCCGCTCCTGGTCGCGCAGTGCCGAGGCGAGGCGCATCCCCGCGAGCTGTTCGGAGGCCTTGCCGCCGGTGGGGCGCGAGCGGTCCGGGGTGAACTGGGGGTCCCCGGTGCCGGCGATCCTCAGCCCGGCCACGTCCACCGCGTCGCCCTCGTCGAGGACGTGCACGTTCTTCGTCTTCTCCAGATGGGCCTGGGTCTGCTTCGAGTCGTGGTTGCCCCTGACCCACACGTACGGCGCCCCGAGATCACGGACGGGGTCCAGGAATCCGTTCTCCGCGGCGGTGCCGTGGTCCATCGTGTCGCCCGAGTCGATGATCACGTCGATCTCGTACTGCTCGACCAGCGAGCTGATGATGTGCCAGGCGGCGGGGTTGAGATGGATGTCCGAGACGTGCAGGACCCGGATGGTCCCCGGGTCCGGCTGGTACACGGGCAGCGTGGACGTGGCGTCGTACAGCTTGGTCACGTTGGTGACGAGCCGGGCCAGTTCCTGCTGGTAGACGTCGAACTCGGTGACGATCGAGCGGGCGTCGCCGACGACCGACGGGGCGCTGGAGAGCAGCCCGGAGAATTTCGGCTCCAGGACGGACTTCGGGTTCCACGTCGCGTACGCGCTGACGCCCGAGGCGGCCAGCAGTGCCAGGGCGAGGCCCCCGGCGGCCAGGGCGCGGCGCGGGCGCCGGTAGACGACGAGGCCGAGCGCGGTGGCGCCGGACACCACGGCCACGCAGGAACGGACGGCGAGCTCCCGGGTGCCGGAGGCGACGTCGTCGGTCACCTCGTCCTGCAGACCGGAGAGGCGCTCGGGGTGCTTGACCAGGGCCTGCGAGCGCTCCGGGTCCAGTTGGTCCACGTCCACGTCCAGGCGGACCGGTGCGCGGTGGGAGTCCAGCTCCAGCGCTCCGAGCGGCGACACGTTGATCTTGGTGCCGCCGCTCACCGACGGCCGCAGGGTCATGGTGGTGTCCACGGGCCCCACCGGCGTACGCACGCTGCCGACGACCAGCAGGCCGAGCCAGGCGCCCAGTACGACCACGGCGAGCAGGCCGAGCGCGCGCTTCCAGGGGTGCGTGGCGGGGGTGAGCCCGCCGGTGGGGGCGGTGGCGCTGGAGCGGGAGCGGAGGCGGCGGACACGGGCTGCTGCGGCGTGGAACGGGCGTGCCATTGGGCCCGTATGCCCCGATCGGGTGCCGGGCATGCGGGCGGGTCGCGGACGTGTGGGCCGGGCGGGTGGCCCCGGGGACTGCGCCCGGGTGCACGCTCCCCACACGTCGCTCTTCCCGGTACGTGACAATGGCCGTGTGCTGGAGATGACGCGCGAGGAGTTCGAAGAGCTGGTGAGCCTGGCCCTTGACCGGGTCCCGCCGGAGCTGATGCGGCTGATGGACAACGTCGCGGTGTTCGTGGAGGAGGAACCCGAGGATCCGGAGGACAGGGAGCTGCTGGGCCTCTACGAGGGCACACCGCTCACCGAGCGCGGCGAGTGGTACGCGGGGGTGCTGCCGGACCGGATCACCATCTACCGGGGGCCGACGCTCCGGATGTGCGAGACCCGGGAGGACGTGGTCGCCGAGACGGAGATCACCGTGGTCCACGAGATCGCCCACCACTTCGGCATCGACGACGAGCGGCTGCACGAGCTGGGGTACGGGTGAGCACCCAGGAGCCCTGGCCGGCCCGGCCCGCAGTCGACCCGGACGTCGATCTCTCCGTACCGGCGCAGCGCGCCGAGACCGCGGGCTCAGGCCGGTGGCGGGTCCTGGGGGTGATCGCGGCGGGCGGCGCCCTGGGGGCCACGGCGCGTTACGCGGCGTCCCTGGCCTGGCCGGTCGCCGACGGGGCCTTCCCCTGGTCCGTCTTCGGGGTCAACGTGACGGGCTGTGCCCTGATCGGGGTGCTGATGGTGCTGCTCGCGGAACGGGACGGGGCCGCGCATCCGCTGGTGCGGCCGTTCCTGGGGGTCGGGGTGCTCGGCGGGTTCACCACGTTCTCGACGTACGCCGCCGACGTGTCGAAGCTGCTGGTGCGTCAGGAGGTGGCGACGGCCGTGGCCTACGCGGCCGCGACGGCCGTCGCGGCGCTCGGCGCCGTGTGGGCGGCGGCCGCGTCCACCCGGGCCCTGCTGGACGGGCGGGGGCGGACGTCGTGACCTGGCTGCTGGTCGCGCTCGGGGGCGCCGTCGGGGCGCCGCTGCGCTATCTGACGGACCGTGCGGTGCAGGCCCGGCACGGCGCGGGGCTGCCGTACGTCTTCCCGTGGGGGACCTTCACGGTCAACGCGGCGGGCAGCCTGCTGCTCGGGGTGCTCACAGGGGCCATGGTGTCCTCCCCCGTCCACGCCCTCCTCGGTACGGGCCTGTGCGGGGCGCTGACGACGTACTCGACGTTCTCGTACGAGACCCTGCGGCTGGCCGAGGCGGGCCGGGGCTTCCTGGCGGGGGCCAATGCGCTGGCGTCCCTGCTGGTGGGGCTCGGGGCGGTGTTCCTGGGGGCGGAACTGGCGGGGGGCTTCTGAGGTTCCGTGCGGTGGCGTCCCGCCCGGCGGTGCCTGTGCGGGTGTTGTGTCCGGGCGTGTCCCCGGCGGGGGCAGGGGAGTTGGACACATCGCTCTCCCGTCCCGCTGTCTCTCCCCTCCCCGGAGGTGCCACCCCGTGCGCCAGTTGTCCGCCCGCGTCCGCTGGGCAGCCGTCACCGCGCTGACGATCGCCGCGTCCACAGGCTGTGTGAGCGTCGGGGACGACGCCGGGAAGCCTTCACCCTCGAGGTCCGCCGACCGGAAGGGCGCGTCGGTCATGCCGGACGGCGGCACCGTGTCCGGTACCGGCGGGTCAGGCTCCGGCGGCGGTGGCCGTGCCGAGACGCAGACCGACCGGGGTGCCTCCCGTGAGCCGGACGCCAAGTCCTCCGGCCGCGCCCACTCGGCGGGTCCCGAGGACGCCCGGCCGGTGCCCGGCGGCCCCGGCAGCCCGGAACCGACCCGGGGCGGCCCGCTGCCGACCGCGGAGCCCAGTGCCCCCGGCCCGGGTGAGCCGCCGGCTCCGCCGGTCACCCCCGAGGAGCCCCCGCCCTCGCCCGATCCGGAGCCCTCGCCGCCGTCGGATCCGCCCTCCGCGTCGCCCGCGGCCCAGTTGCGCACGCACGCGACGGGGGTCCCGGAGCGCGCCGGGAAGCGGCCCACTCCCCGGGTGTCACCGCAGGTCGCGCCGGTGTGAGCCGGTTCGCGGCGACCCCGGTTTGCACGAATGGGGGGAGGGTGCGTATGGTAGTAGATCGTTTGATCCTATGCCCGGCGCCGACACAGAAGAGCGCCGTGTGGCGCGTACTCTCCCTTGCCGTGGCTGGACCGCATTGAGGCGGTCGAAATTGCGAAAACACGGAGTTACGGGCGCGTGCCGAGACTCCGGAAGGTTTCGCATTTCGCATGTCAATTTCCAGTTCTGACCACACCGTCATGCCCGAGAACGACGTCGAGAACATCGAGGTCGTGCAGGCCGCCGAGGCCGTGGTGGCCCAGGCTCCCGAGGCAGCCGACGAGACCCCCGCCGCGGAGCCCGCGGTCGCCGAGAGCCCCGTCGAGGAGATCTCCGTCGCGGAGGTCGCCGAGGAAACCCTCTCCGAGGAGGCCGCCGAGGACGCCGAGCCCGGCATCACGTTCGCGTCGCTCGGGCTGCCCGAGGGCATCGTCCGCAAGCTCGCGCAGAACGGTGTGACGGCCCCCTTCCCGATCCAGGCCGCGACCATCCCGGACGCCCTGGCCGGCAAGGACATCCTCGGCCGTGGCCGCACCGGCTCGGGCAAGACGCTCTCCTTCGGTCTGCCGACCCTGGCCGCGCTGGCCGGTGGGCACACCGAGAAGAAGAAGCCCCGCGCGATCATCCTCACGCCTACCCGTGAGCTCGCGATGCAGGTCGCGGACGCACTGCAGCCCTACGGCGACGTGCTCGGCCTGAAGATGAAGGTCGTCTGCGGCGGTACGTCGATGGGCAACCAGATCTACGCGCTGGAGCGCGGTGTCGACGTCCTCGTCGCCACCCCGGGCCGGCTGCGCGACATCATCAACCGTGGCGCCTGCTCCCTGGCCAACGTCCAGGTCGCGGTCCTCGACGAGGCCGACCAGATGTCGGACCTGGGCTTCCTGCCCGAGGTCACCGAGCTGCTCGACCAGATCCCCGGTGGCGGCCAGCGCATGCTCTTCTCCGCCACGATGGAGAACGAGATCGGCACGCTCGTCAAGCGCTACCTGAGCAACCCGGTCACCCACGAGGTCGACAGCGCCCAGGGCAACGTCTCGACCATGTCGCACCACGTCCTCGTCGTGAAGCCGAAGGACAAGGCGCCGGTCACGGCCGCGATCGCCGCCCGCAAGGGCCGCACGATCATCTTCGTCCGCACCCAGCTGGGCGCCGACCGCATCGCCGAGCAGCTCATCGAGTCCGGTGTGAAGGCCGACGCGCTGCACGGCGGCATGACGCAGGGCGCCCGTACCCGCGTCCTCGAGGACTTCAAGAAGGGCTACGTCAACGCCCTCGTCGCCACCGACGTCGCCGCCCGCGGCATCCACGTCGACGGCATCGACCTCGTCCTCAACGTGGACCCGGCCGGCGACCACAAGGACTACCTGCACCGCTCGGGCCGTACCGCCCGTGCCGGCAAGTCCGGTGTCGTCGTGTCGCTGGCGCTTCCGCACCAGCGTCGCCAGATCTTCCGCCTCATGGAGGACGCGGGCGTCGACGCCTCGCGTCACATCGTCCAGGGCGCCGGCGTCTTCGAGCCCGAGGTCGCCGAGATCACCGGAGCGCGGTCGCTGACCGAGGTCCAGGCCGACTCCGCGAACAACGCGGCCAAGCAGGCCGAGCGCGAGGCCGCCGACCTCACCAAGCAGCTGGAGCGCGTCCAGCGCCGTGCCGTCGAGCTGCGCGAGGAGGCCGACCGCCTGGTCGCCCGTGCCGCCCGCGAGCGGGGCGACGACCCGGAGGCGGCGGTGGCCGAGGTGGCCGCCGAGGCCGAGGCCGCGCTCGTCGCAGCCGTGTCCGTACCCGAGCAGCCGGCCGCGCGTGACGACCGTCGCGACGACCGGGGCAACTTCAGCCGCCGTGACGACCGCGGTGGCAACGACCGTGGCGGTTACCGCGGCGGCAACGACCGTACCGGCGAGCGCAGTGGACGCCCCGCCGGCGGCAGCGGTTACCGCGGCAGCAACGACCGTCCGTCGTTCCGCGGCAGCAGCGACCGTCCGTCCGGTGGCTTCCGTTCCGGTGGCGAGCGTCGTGACGACCGCGGCGGCGACCGTGGTGGCCGTTCGTTCGAGCGTCGTGACAACGACCGTCCGTCGTTCAACCGCGAGCGTCGTGACGACCGCCCCTCGGGCGGCTTCCGCTCCGGCGGCGAGCGTCGTGACGACCGTCCGTCCGGTGGCTTCCGTTCCGGTGGCGAGCGTCGTGACGACCGCGGCGGCGACCGTGGTGGCCGTTCGTTCGAGCGTCGTGACAACGACCGTCCGTCGTTCAACCGCGAGCGTCGTGACGACCGCCCCTCGGGCGGCTTCCGCTCCGGCGGCAGCGATCGCCCGTTCAACCGCGACCGTCGTGACGACCGCCCCTCGGGTGGCTTCCGCTCCGGTGGCGGCGACCGCCCGACCGGCCGCCGCGACGACCACCGCGGTGGCACCGGCACGGGTACCGGCACCGGCACCTTCGGCCGCCGTGACGACAAGCCGCGCTGGAAGCGCAACGGCTGAGTCCGGCTGACCGACTGAACGCTCCTCGGGGCCCGCACGACACTTCGGTGTCGTGCGGGCCCCGAGGCGTTTCCGGCGACCCTGCGAGGGCATCGCTGGGGGCATGACAAACGACGAAGCGGTGGCCGCCGAGCCGCCACCCGACGCCCTCGAGGCACCTCCGGCCGCGTCCTCCGACGAGGAACGGCTGGCCGAACTCGGATACACCCAGGTGCTCGCCCGCCGGATGTCCGCCTTCTCCAACTACGCCGTCTCGTTCACGATCATCTCGGTGCTCTCCGGCTGCCTGACGCTGTATCTGTTCGGCATGAACACCGGCGGACCCGCCGTCATCACGTGGGGTTGGGTCGGCGTCGGGCTGATGACGCTGTTCGTCGGGCTGGCGATGGCCGAGATCTGTTCGGCGTACCCGACGTCCGCGGGTCTGTACTTCTGGGCCCACCGGCTCGCTCCGCCACGCTCGGCCGCGGCGTGGGCCTGGTTCGCCGGCTGGTTCAACGTGCTGGGCCAGGTGGCCGTCACCGCCGGCATCGACTTCGGGGCGGCGTCCTTCCTCGGGGCCTACCTGAACCTCCAGTTCGGCTTCGAGGTCACACCCGGCCGTACGATCCTGCTCTTCGCCGCGATCCTGGTCCTGCACGGCCTCCTGAACACCTTCGGCGTGGGAATCGTCGCCGTCCTCAACAACGTCAGCGTGTGGTGGCACGTGGTCGGGGTCGCCGTCATCGTGGGCGCGCTCACCTTCGTGCCCGACTCGCACCAGTCGGCGTCGTACGTCTTCACCGAGTTCGTCAACAACACCGGCTGGGGAAGCGGCTTCTACGTCGTGATGATCGGCCTGCTGATGGCGCAGTACACCTTCACCGGGTACGACGCCTCCGCCCACATGACGGAGGAGACCCACGACGCGGCCGTGGCGGGCCCGCGTGGCATCGTGCAGTCCATCTGGACGTCCTGGATCGCCGGCTTCGTGCTCCTGCTGGGCTTCACCTTCGCCATCCAGTCCTACGACGGCGCCCTGAACTCCCCGACGGGAGCACCGCCCGCCCAGATCCTCCTGGACGCGCTGGGCGCCACCACGGGCAAGCTCCTGCTGCTCGTCGTGATCGGCGCGCAGTTGTTCTGCGGGATGGCGTCGGTGACCGCGAACAGCCGCATGATCTACGCCTTCTCGCGCGACGGGGCGCTGCCCTTCTCGCGCGTCTGGCACACGGTCAGCCCCCGCACCCGCACCCCTGTCGCGGCGGTCTGGCTGGCCGCGCTCGGCGCACTGGCCCTCGGCCTCCCGTACCTGATCAACGTCACCGCGTACGCCGCCGTCACGTCCATCGCGGTGATCGGCCTGTACATCGCCTACGTCATCCCGACCCTGCTCAGACTGCTGCGGGGCGAGGACTTCGTCCGGGGCCCCTGGCACCTGGGCCGATGGTCCCGGCCCATCGGGATCGTCGCGGTGACCTGGGTCGGGGTGATCACGGTGCTGTTCATGCTGCCCCAGGTGTCCCCGATCACCTGGGAGAGCTTCAACTACGCTCCCCTGGCGGTCCTGGTGGTGCTCGGCTTCGCCGCCGTCTGGTGGCTGGTCTCGGCCCGCCACTGGTTCCTCAAGCCGGCCGACCCGGATCACAAGCGCACGAACACGGCCGAATCCTCCGACTGACCGGGCGCTCCCGGGCACGACAGGGCCCGGCACCCGATACCCGATCGGCTGCCGGGCCCGGGGAAGCTATGCTCGGGGGTGATCCATCAGGGGCCGTTAGCTCAATTGGTCAGAGCAGCGGACTTTTAATCCGTTGGTTGTGGGTTCGAGTCCCACACGGCCTACCGATCGCAGGGAAGGGGCACCCCTTCTGACCTGCTACTTAGCGCCTCGACCGGCTTCATCCGGTCGGGGCGCTTCGTCGTCCCGGGGCTCTTGCGTGAGCGATGCGTGAGCGGACGGCCCGAAGCAGGGCCGGACGAAGGCGTATCTGGGAGCACGAGGCAGGGTCCCGCGGCTACAAGCGCGAGGCGGCGTCCGCCCAGAGAGGCATGTACAAGCCTTCGCCGACGGCCTCCTCTTCGTACCAGCTGGTGCCGGCCAGCCAGGCTTCCAGCCACTCGGCGAGACAGCCCGCGTCTACGAACCAGGTGCCAGACAGTTCCTGATCGTGGATCGCGTTCGGTTCGAAGAGCAAGACGGTCCCGCCCTGGCTCGGGCAGTCGACCCCGGCGACCATGGCGCAGCCCCAGTCCAGGATCGGCACGACGCCCTTGGTCCAGGATCACCAGGTGTCCGCGTCGGCAGGCGGAATGCAATCGAGATAGCTGTCCGCCACCGTCGACTCGTCGTCGGACTGAGGTGCGGGTGTGAGCGACAGCAGGGACTCCGCAGGGCCGAAGCCCCCGTCGCCCACCCGCTGACACAGTGCGGCGAGGAGGGGGTGCAGCCGGAATCCGAGCCGCTTCTCTGGGGCAATCAGTCCGACAGCAGTGATGGGTGTCTGGAGGCGCCCACTCTCCGCAGACTTTGCTGCGACCCGTCCGAGCAGATCAGCAGACACGTTGATTCGGCCTCGCCCCTGGACGGCTGGACGCTGCACCGGCTGCGGCACTCCGCGTTCAGCCACGACGCCGAGGATGGTACCCCCACCCCGATGCTGCTGGCCCGCTCCCGCCACGCTTCCGGCCGCTCCCGGAGCGGTACACCCGTCCCGGTGTGGACACGGTCGCCCGGCACGTCGCCGAACGCGATCCCGCAGCCCGGCGCAACCCGCCCCGCTGACAGGCGAGAGCGGTCAGAGGTTGGGGGGACTTGAGCGAGGCGACCGCCGCCGCATCGCCCACCGCTGTCGCCGCTTTGACCGACGGCCGCCACTAGCGCGTCAGCCAGAGCCCCTTCCAAGTGCACCTGCCTGGTGGCCTGCGGTCTCGGCGTGACTGGGCTGGAGGGCTTGAACGCGACGCCGTGACGAACAGAGATGGTCAGCGAACGACGAACTGCTCCAGCTCCGGATCGTCGAAGAATGCGCGGTTAGTGTAGGCGAAGCGCACGGCCAGTGCCAGATTCGCGGAACGGGCAGCCGGAATGGCCGCCCGCGCGCCCTCCGGAGACGCGGGTGGTGGCATGCAGTCGAGTATGAATGCCCGTGCGTGGGCCACGAACTTATCGAGCGTGCTGGGGCTCGCACCCGCCTGTGCGGCAATCTGGACACGGTTCTCCAGTCCCAGGGCAAGGGCCTGCCAGAGTCGCAGCTGTGTCCGTGTCCCGCACACCGTATGCAGCTTCAGATGCTCTGGACGGTTGTAGTACGGGCGCAGATGCGCACCGAGAGGCGGATCGCGTCCGTCCAGGAGGTCGCAGATAGCTTCCGCTTGCCTCGGGGGCTCCAAAGACTTGCTGATCCAGGTGCTTGGTTTGTGGGGGGAGAGTTCGAAGGCGGCGCGAAGCATCAGCTCTCGGTTTCCTTCGACGTCCGCCGTGTAGAGCGCCGTCGTTGTGTGAGGCGTGGCCTCGGCCAGTAGCCGCAGTGCTGTCAGCCCGTGGCTCTGGGAACCGCCGGCCCGGCGGGATCCGAAATCGAGGTCGACGAGCGCCAGGTCGTATGTGACCCCCATATCCCACGCCAGCTCGACGGTGGCGGGAATGTCGTTAGGGTTGGTCACCTGAGCGGTCTCGAACGTCAGACGTCCTGACGTGACGGCGGGATGCTTGTTAAGCATCCCCTCAATGCTGTACTCGATCGTGCCCAGGTCATCGGCGATTAAGATGTGTCGAACGGGCTTACTCTCTTCGAGCTGATGAAGTGTATTGGTCAAGGAGAGCTACCTCCGACTGGCGATGTGTGGGACGCCAGTGTTTCAGAGGTCCGGTGAGACGTCAGCAAGGCTGTATCCATCGATGAGTTGATGCTCATAGAGCGAGCCAGGTTGCGCGTACCCGGGCCCCGCCGTCGGGTACTCGGCTCACCTCGATCCCACCGCCACGCCGCTTCAGCCTCCGGTCCAGCACGGCGAGGCTGGCCCCCTGCCGGCTCATCGACGAGGTGCCGTCGAAGCCGCTTCCGTCGTCCTCCACCGTCGCGGTCACCCTGCGGCGTCGGCCCTCCAGGGTCGTGCTGATGGAGATCCGGATGCCGTAGGCGGATCGGCCGAGTCGATTGGCCTCGCGGACGCTGTTGGCGCACAGGTCGCTGAGGATGATCTCTAGCAGATTCAGGTCGGTGGGGCGTAGCGGCGCCCCCTCCGTGCCCTCGCTCTGCGCCGACAGCTCGATTGCCGAGCTGTCGGCTGCAAGGGCACGGGATGTCGACCGGACGCCTTCGATGATCTCATCGAGGTCGAGAGAGTCGCCCTCGCGGAACGGGTGGCAGCGCAAGGTCTCGACCTGATGTACCAGGCTGTGCCAGCTTGCCTGTGCCGCCGGGGATTGGGAGTCCAGTTCCAGGTATGTACCGAGGATGCGCAACTCGTTCTTAATCTTGCTGTGCACCACGCTTGACACCGCGTCGGACAGGTCTTTGCGTTGATCGCGCAGTGCATCTGGAAGCGCACTCAGCAGCGCGTTCACCAGGCTCACGTCCACGTAGAGACGGAGCATTAGCCCCGCGATCACGATCGCACTGTCGGGTCCCGGCGCCGACACCGGTGCACACACCCGGTACAGCGCGAACCCCGTTCCGGCCAGGGCGAGGGGGAGCAGGAAGCGGATCCAGGCGTGGTCGGCCCGTCGGGCAAGCGCGGGCTGATACCAGGACGGGTCGATGACGTACTGGGAGAACGGGAAGTACAGGAGCAGAAGCGTGAATGCGACGGACCACAGGACCGGCACTGTCTGATGGGCCTGCGGCGCCGTCCAGGCGGTGAGTGAGGACATGGCGAGGACTCCCGCGCCCTCGGTCAAGCCGGGCACGTCCACGCTCACCTGCCTGTCCCTGGCCGTGCGTCGCAGATAGCCGGAGAAGCGATGCAGGGCACGCCGGTCGTCCATCCAGTCCAGTACGCCTTCGTGGTGGTGACTCCACGCTGCAACCGCACCCAGGGTGGACAGGACCCCGGTCACGAGAACCAGGGTGCCGAGAAGACGCGTACTGTCCTGCGGCCGGCTGGTGGGGCCGGTGAGCACTTCGATGATCAGGGCGCCTGCCCACAGTGGGACGACGATGAGCCTGCTGATCGCCATCCGCCGGTAGAAGCCGTGAAGGGCGCGCCTGATCATGACCGCGTGCTGGGTGGTGTGGAGTTCGGGTCGATGGCCGGGGACGAGAGCGCCCTTGCCGAACACCCGGTCGCGTATCGAGAGTGTCGCTTCCTCTGAAGGCATGCGCACGATTGTCGCCGACGGGCATCACCGGAGGGAGGGAAACCTTCGTATACCGGATTGCAAAACTTTGTAACGCGTACGGCAATTCAGTGCCTCGCTGATTCCCTTCGCCTTCCTGGAAGGTGGTGTACAGCCGACTTCGGATCAACTCCCCGATGCTGGGGCCGATGTCGGGCATCACAAATAGATCACTTCAAGGAAGGAACGAAATGGAACTGACGGAAATGTTGACTCGCGGGCCGGCCGTGGACGACGAGTTGGTCTTCTTCGCCATGCCGTACGGGGAGCGCACCCTGCCGAACGATGAGGTGGCGGACTTTGATGTGCTCTACGAACGGTACTTCGCCGAAACGGTGCGGTCGATGGGGCTGACGCCCGAGCGCGCGGACCGTATCCCGGGAACGACGGAGAGTCCGCTGTCCGCGGCATGGAACGGCGTCGACCGGGCCGGCGTGGTGGTCATCGACCTCTCCTTCCCGTCCACATCGGTCGCCATGGAGCTGGGCTGGGCAATGTGCCTGCACAAGCAGGCAGTGGTGATCCACCACGAGGGCGCCGTAGTGCCGACCAACATCATCGGTCAGGTGCGGGCCATCAAATACCGCTGTGACATGAACGGGCTGCCGGACATGCAGGAGGCGCTGCGGCTCGCGATCGAGGAGGCCCGCAAGCAGGGAACGCCGGAAATGGACCTGCGCCCCCGTACGGGCGTCCGCAACGTGGAGGCCATCGCCGAGGTGGTGTGGACAGCGGCCGACCACATCTATGTCCGGGATGTGCAGAACGAACTGCGCACAGGAGTCATGCGGCGGACTGACATGGATTACCTGGAAACCCTTCCGGATGACATGGCGAAGCGGTTCCGGGAGCACAGCAGGGTCCGTGGAATTTTCGTCACGGACGAGAACGGCACGCGTTTCTCGCAGCGTCACGGAAAGACCAATCCCTGGCCGTCGTTCGAAATGGCTTACCAGCGCGGAGCGCTGGTACGGGCCAAGGTCACTCAGATCAACCGGGGTGGCTGTTTCGTGGAGCTGGAGGATGGCGGGAAGTCCAGGCTCTCCACAGCCGCTGCGGAGGCAGCCGGACTCGACCACGGGTCGGAGGTACGCGTACGGGTACACCGTGTGGACCCGGCAGGGCAGCGCATCGAGGTGACTCTCGCCGACCGGGTGCCGACTGCCGGCGGACTGCCCCGGACGGCGCTTGCCCCCGCGAACGCCGGACGGCACCTGCCACTCCTGCTCCCGCGACCGGGGGACCAGTGCGAGGGAACGGTGACCAAACCGGTCAACGAGCGGGGCTTCGTGCTGGTTGACCTGGACGGCTGGAGCGATATCGGGCAGCCGGCCTTTCTGCACATCTCTCGGATGACGTCCGAACTTCGCGAGCGGTTCAACGCAGGCGCGGTCGCCAAGGGCGACCGGCTGCGGGTCGAGGTGGTCTCGGCCGGGCCGTCCCCGCGTGACCCGGAGCGGGTCGAGGTCCGCCTGCGGGAGGTTCCCACACACGCCTGGACAGCCGCCGCTGCGGCCCCGGAGCCAGGGACGCCTGCGTCCGAGACCGGCATGTCCGAGGGGCAGGCGGCATGACCACCGTGCACGGCACCATGGCGGGGGGCGCCCTCCCCGCTCCCCGCTCCCGGCGGACGGATCTCAGGACCGCCCTGTGGAACTCCGCGGTGCTCGCGGAAGAGTTCGCCGACGATTCGGCGTCCCGCTACCGCACAGCCGTGCTGGAGCAGTACAAGGTATACGTGGAGTCGGCGGACCGGGCGAGTGCCCGCAGGAACGTGGCGAACACGTTCTTCCTCACCGTGAACGGGCTCTTGCTCACCCTGTTCGGTGCGGCTGCCGCCTCGGGGGTGCGCGAGGCCCCGGCGGTCGGTGTTGTATGTGTCGTGGTGGCCGCGCTCTGCCAGTGTGTCGTGTGGTGGGCACAGGCTCGCTCGTACCGCAGGCTCGGTTCCGCCAAGTGGGCGGTCGTCGCCGAACTGGAACTCCGGCTGCCTGCCTTGGCTTACTCGTCGGCCGAGTGGGGCACCGCGCTGCCGAGCCGCGGCTATACGCCGCTCACGCGGATCGAGCAGTGGGTTCCAGTCGTGTTCGCTGCTCTCCACCTCGGGATGGGGCTCACCGTTCTGATCTCCCGCTGAGCACCAAGGCCAGGGGCCGCACCGTGGAAGCGTTGCGGCCCCGCGTCATTGGCGTCGTGCCCTCAGGGCAGGATCCCGGGCCGCTCGCATCCCTGCAGGTGTGGACGCTTCACCGACTTCGTCACAGTGCGCTCACGCACAACACCGAGGACGGCACCTCGACGCCGATGTTGCTGGCCCGCTCCCGCCACGCGTCCGTACGGTCCCTGGAGCGGTACGCCTGTCCCAGTGTCGACGCGGTCGCCCGGCATGTCGTCGAGCGCTACCCCGCCGCCCGCTTCCGCAGGTGAATCCGGCACTTCAGTGGCCTTGATGCCCCCGATCATCGGGTCTCTTCGCGAACGGGCATACGTGCCCGAGGAATCAACGCTGAAGCGGCTTCAGCGGCGGCGCGATCGACTTCGGGCAGCAGGCTCGTGTACGTGTCCGAGGTCAGCGTGATCGTGGAGTGGCGCAGCGTCTCCTTGATCGTGTGCAGGTCGCCGCCCCCGCCATGGGTGAGGGTGGCCGCGACGTGGCGTAGATCGCGCAGGGTGATGGGCGGCAGATCCGTGGTGGCGAGGATGCGCCTGAACGTCTCGGAGACCGTCTCCGGGTGCAGCCAGGAGCCGTCCTCGCGAGTGAAGACCTTGCCGGTCTCCTTCCACGCGGTGTCCCACTTCTCCCGTGCTTCCAGCATGGCCTTGTGGTGCTCTCGCAGGAGAGCGACGTTGACGCTGTCCAGGGCGATCGTCCCGGCGCTGCCGTCCGTCTTGGGGGCGGATTCGTACGGATCCCAGCCGTCGACCACGATCTCCTTGGCCGGCGTGATGAGGCCGGCGTCCAGGTCGACATCGGTCCAGTTCTGGCCAACAGCCTCGCCCCTACGAAGACCGCGGGTACCCACGAGGTGGAAGAGCACATAGAGCCGGTCGGATTCGGCTGCGTCCAGGAACGTTCCGAGCTGCGACGGTGTCCAGACCATCACCGGCGAAGGCAGCTCACCGGTGGCGCGCCAGCGCTCCACCCGCTGCTCAGTCCAGAGGAGCGGCTTCGGGCGCTTGCCGGACTCCAGCTCGACGTGGGAAGCCGGGTTGAAGGTGATGTACTGCTGGGCTATTGCCGCGTTCAGGGCAGCTCGCAGTGTGCGCCGGATGCTCTGTTGCGTGGCTGGGCCGGTGATCTTCCGGAACGGCTTCATCTCGGCAAGCTTCGCCCGTTCGACGGCGAGCAGTGCCCGCTCGGCTGCGACGGGACGGCCCGGCCTGCTGGGCTTGCACCTGGCGATCTGCTCGCGCCGTTCGAGGTTCTCCGCCTGGATCACCTCGTTGGCGTCGGCTATGCCGTCGTACATCTCAACCAGGTGGCCGACGTTGAGACGGTCGAGGCGGACATGGCCGATGCGGGGCTTCAGGTGGACGCGGATATGAGAGGCGTACCCGTTGAGTGTCGTCTTTCGTGACTTCTTCGCAGCAAGCCACTGATCGAGCCACTCACCCACCGTGCGCCGTCCGATCAGGTCCAAGCCCGCCCTGAACCGCCTGCGGGTGTCCTCGATGTCGGGCAGGGGAGCCTTCTCATCGGCGACCTGTTCGAGCAACTCCGCGATCCGGTCGAGATCGTGATCATCGTCCGAGTCCGCGATGGCGATGAGGGCCCGTACGTGGTCCAGATCGCTTTGCGCGGCCTTCAACGTCTCGTAGCCGGCGCGGTTGAAGGAGCGGCGGGTTCCGTCGGCTCGGGGCGGGAGCTCCTGGCGTATGGAGTAGGAGCCATGCTTGCGGCTGGCGAGCTTGGGGCACTTCTTGCCGAGCGGCTTGCCGGTCTCGGCGTCTCGGCAGTAGCAGCGGCGGTGGGTGGATCCCTTCAAGGGCGTTCCTCCGTGGTGGTATCGGGGACCCATTCGGGCGGGTCGACGTCGTGGAGTGCGGGCGGGAGATCGGGTGGAATGGCTCCGTCTTCGCGGAGCTCGCGACGGAGGTACCGGAGCTTGTACTTGGCCGAGACGGCTTGGTCGGCGTACGCGGTCCGCCTGCGTTCGGCCTCTTCCTGCTGGGCGCGGCTCGTTGCCGTCCTGGCCGCGAAGCGGGCCCGCTCTTCTTCGTCGAGTGCAGCCAGGGCCGTCCCTACGAGGCTGGCGTGCGCCTCGAAGTCGGGCACTAGGCCGGCATCGTGCCCCAGCACCTCCTGCTCGCCGGTGAAGCGTCGCAGGGCGTCCCAAGTCGGCACGAGCCGCTCGAAGGGGAGTTCCTGGGTCTGGTCGACGTAGCCGACCGGGAAGATGAGGCAGGCCGGGTACGTCTCCAGGGCAGCGGCCAGCACCAGGACGTCCACCAGCGGCAGGCCGGCCCGGCGGCCGGACTCCATGTTGGCGATCACGTTGCGCGGGATCGGGTGCCCGAGCTGCTCGCACCGGTCGGCCAGCTCCTGCGCGCTCCACCCCATCTCCTTTCGTCTGCGGCGGACTTCGCCGGCCACGTTCGCCTGGACCCGGTCCACCCACTCCGGGAAGTCGTCCGCATCATCATCCACACGGCGTTGTGTCATACAGACACATTAGCTTGTGGATCCTGATTGGTAGACGCCTGGAGCCGGACGTGATGGCCACGTTCGCCGACGGCTGTACCGAAAGGGATGGCGCATGCGCGAAAACGGCACAGAGGGGTCGCCGAAGGGGATGAGTCGTGAGGACCTGCTTGCCCTGCCCGTGGCCGTTGACCTCGAAACCAGCAACCGTGCCCTGGGGCTCGGGCGGAGCAAGGGGTACGAACTGGCGAAGCGTGGCGCGTACCCGTGCAAGGTCCTGCGGCTGGGCAATGCCTATCGGGTCGTGACCGCGGATCTGCTGATCCTGTTGGGTCTGGCCGCATGAGAGGCCGGAAGCGTAGCAAAGGGTTCTGCGCTGAGCTGACACAGAGACGCTGGACTGTGGACGGGCGTGACCGTACTGTCCGTGTTCCCTCGCGGTACCCCAGTGCCTGCGGGAAGGGGGGAGAGCCCCCGGCGGTGCAACGCCGGAGGCCCCATAGCTCCCCAGCGATCCGATGAGAACCGACCCGGCGGAATGGGCGGGCGAGCCCGCCACCGCCAGACGAGGAGCTGCCCAGTGGAACCCGAGAACCCCAAAGGCTATTCCGAGCCCGCCAAGACGAGCTGGCCCCCCACCGCAATCCCTGGTCGGCCTGGTGCCCACCTGTGCGCCGCGCAGCCTGACCATGCCGCTCCGGGCTTGACCGGCGATGTGCCCGCGCCTGGCACCGCTGAGGCGCAAGCGTCGAGTGGGCTGGAGAGCATGCCTGATGCGGAGTCGACGCAGGGCTCCGCGCTGCTGGATGCATTGCATACCCAGATAGCCCAGTTCGTGATCCCGCCGTCAGCGGAGGCGCTGGATGCGATCACGTTGTGGGTGGTAGCCACACACCTCCAGCCCGCGTGGCAACACGCGCCGCGCCTGGCGGTGGTGGGTCCGGCCAAGCGGTGCGGTAAGTCGCGGCTCCTGGACGTGCTGACCGAGACGGTCTACGAGCCGATGCTGACGATCAACACCACGCCTGCGGCGATCTTTCGCTCGATCACCGAGGAGGAGCCACCGACGCTTCTGGTGGACGAGGCGGACACCATCTTCGGTACGCCGAAGCAGGCGGAGCGGAACGAAGAGACGCGTGGCCTGCTCAACGCCGGTCATCAGCGAGGGCGTTACGTGACGCGGGTCGTCGGTAACGACCACACCCCACACAAGTTCGCCACCTTCGCCATGGCGGCCATCGCAGGGATCGGCGACCTGCCTGACACGGTCATGGACCGGTCGGTCGTGATCCGGATGCGTCGGCGGGCGGAGGGGGAGAAGGTGAAGCCCTTCCGCTCGCGCCGTGACATCCCCGCCCTGCACGACCTGCGAGACCGGATCAACGCGTGGGTCAGGCCGCTTCTGGAGGAGGCAGCAATCCTGGAACCGGATATGCCGGTCGAGGACCGCGCTGCCGACACCTGGGAGCCCCTGGTGATCGTCGCCGAGCTGGCCGGGGGTCCCTGGCCGCGCCGGGCCCGAGTGGCATGCGCGCGGATGGTCGCCGCCGAAGTGGCAGCCGAGGACGACCACCCCGGCGGCGCACGGATCCTCGCCGACATCCGCCGGATCTTCGCCGCGCAGCGCGAGGTGGACAGCCTGTCCACCGAAGACCTCCTCCACCACCTGCGCCAGGACCCCGAAGGCCCGTGGGCGGAGTGGGGTCGCGGCGGGTTGAACGCCCGTGATCTAGGCAGGCTGCTGCGGGACTTCGACGTCAGGCCGGGCAACGTCCGGATGGCCGACGGAACACAACGCAAGGGCTACACGCGCAACAAGTTCCTCGACAGCTGGCGGCGGTACTGCCCCACCGTTCACCCCGTCGACCCCCGCCCCGCCCCCGACAAGGGCTGAGGCCCGCCGCCCTGGTTGCCGTCCCTGCCGTCCTTGCCGTGATCTCACAGGTCAAACGGCCTGAGGCCGAGACGGCGACCGGGGCCAAGACGGCAACGCGATCACGACCACCGGCGTGGCCGCCCAAGACGCTGTCCGGATCCGTCTTGCCCCGTCTCTCGCGTCCATGCCGTATCAGTGCAGGTCACGGCCTTGGTCGGTGAGACGGAAGACGCAAAGGCCGCCGTCCCCTGCTCGGGAGGTGGCCACTCCGGACCTGGCTCAGGCGCGGCGAACTGCCTGAGCCCTGTTGAGGCATAGCTGACGCTGGCTGCACCCGCCGAGACGGATAGCCGGAGCTGCTGCCGTACGGCCCTGACCTGCACTTGCAACGGCCAAGACGCCAAAGACGCACCACACCACCACCTCAGGAGCACCCGCTTGCCCACCCCTCGCATTTCACCCCCGCATCATCAGCCGTCCGACGGCCGGACGGGCGAAGGACGGCCAATATCGCCCCGGGGCGATGCCGAGCGCTACGCGCTTCTCGCAGCCGGCATCGTCATCGTCGCCCTGACCGCCGGAGCGTTCTGTCTTTCCTACGCGCACTTGGCCGGCGTCGCCGGGCAGCACGGGCTGGGAGGTTCACCGGTCCGCCGCTGGGCGTGGCCCGCCACCCTGGACGCGTTCATCGTCGCGGGCGAGCTGCTCATGCTCCGGGCGGGCCTGCGCCGGGTCACCGACCGGTGGGCTATCGCTGTGACCGTAATCGGATCGGTCGGCTCCATAGCGCTGAACGTTGCTGGGGTCAGTGGCACGCGTGATACCGGCGATACCCCGTTCCTTGACTACGTGGTGGCCGCGGTTCCCCCGGCAGCCGCGATGGTGGCCTTCGCCGTACTGATGCGACAGGTCCACCAGCACGTAGAGCGGCCCTCGCCCGCAGGTTCCGGGCAGGTGGTGAGGGCGTCGGTCACTGCACCTCTCCGGTCCGCCGGAAAGCCAGCGGAGCCAGCACAACTCGACCCCGTCACGGAGCCACCGGTGGCCGCGTCCGATGGGTCTCCGGAACTTCCTGCGGAGGTTCCGGAGAGCAAGCCCCGAGGCGGCCGCCCGCCTGGCGCCCCACTTAGGGAACTCGTGGAGATCGGCAGGACCGCTGGTACCGAGCAGGGAAAACTCACCCGGGCCACCGTCCGGAAGGCAGTTGAGGACAAGGGCCTTCCGATTTCCAGTGAACGGCTGACCGAGGTGATGGGCGTCCTCCGGAAGGAAATCAAAGCCTCTGCGGAAAGCGGTCCGGCCAGCGGCTGACCGGCCCATGTTGGGTGACCGGAACCCGTTCCGGTCACCCGACCAAGCGGTACGCCGACCCGCGCGCCGCTCACTCATCCATACCTGCGGACAGATTCGTATGACCGCACACAGCTCACGGACCGTCCCGAAAGCCCATCTGCCCTCCCGCCTCTACCTGGAGACCCGCACGTGACGCATGACCCGCACCACTCCAAGGAGCCGATACCGCCAACGAAGCCGCCTACGTTGACAGAACGTCTGCGGCAGGCGTTCGGACGGACGGCTCCTGGCGGAGCCAGTAGTACCCCGAGTCCGACTCATGGCCGATCTTCGGGGGTCTCCGCCCCGGGGGTGGCGGAGACGGCCCAGCGCCAGGGGGCGCCGGACCACGTGGCCGGGGCCGAGGAAGGCCCCGACCCGGACACGCTTCACGCCGCCCAGCAAGCGATCCTCCGCCCGACGCCTACTGACCTCCCCGTCGTCGGGGAACCCCCCGTGCAGAGTGTCCAGCCAATGATTCGCCGGTTCACCGGCGACGCGCGCCTTGAGCGCGTCGGCCCCTTGCGCTTCACCGACGACGAGCGCACCAGCCTGCAGGAGGCCGCAGCCGAGCACGGCTACAAGGGCGAATCCGGCTTCGCCGCCGACGTTGTCCTCGCCTTCGTCGACGGCCGATTCACCGCGAACCTCCCCCTGTCCGAGGACCGACGCCGCACCCACATGTTCCGTGCCCAGGTCCTGCGCGCCCTCAACCGCATCGGTAGCAACGTCAATCAGATCGCCCGCGCGCTCAACAGTGACCTCACCCCGCCTGACATTCGCCAGCGCCTCGACGAACTCCACCGCCTGCTCACCCTGATCGCCGAGGCCCTGCGTCAGCCCACGGACCCGAGGGAGAAACAGTCAGCGTGATCGCAGCCATCAAACCGGCCGGGTCCAACACCCGTGGTCTGCTCGCCTACCTCTACGGTCCCGGCCGACACGACGAACACCTCGACCCGCACCTCATCGCCGCTTTCGCCATGCTCGGCATGCCCGACCCCGGCCGCGACGAACACGCCACCCTGACCGAACTCGGCCACCACCTCGACGAGCCTGTACGCCTGCGCAACAGCGAGTTCGGCAAGCCTGTCACCGACCATGTCTGGCACTGCCCCGTCCGTGCCGCACCCGAAGACCGCTACCTCTCCGACACCGAGTGGGGCGAGATCGCCCAGCGCATCGTGCAGGCAGCCGGCATCGCCCCCGAAGGCGACGATCTGGCGTGCCGGTGGATCGCCGTACGCCATGCGGATGACCACGTCCACATCCTCGCGACCACCGTTCGCGAAGACGGCCGTCGTCCCAAGCTCCACGACAGCGGCATCCGCGTTGGCGACGCCTGCCGGGAGATCGAGAAGGACTACGGGCTGCGCCGCCTGAAGAAGGGCGACCGCACCGGCACCCGACGCCCCACCCAGGCCGAGATGCACAAGTCCGAGCGCCTCGGCTGGGAGCAGACCAGCCGCGAGTGGCTCCAGGACCGTGTCCGCGCCGCTATCCCGCACGCCACCAGCACTGAGGAACTCCTCGCCTATCTCGAAGCCGACGACATCCTGGTCAAGCGCCGCCGCGGCCCCTCTGGAGATCTCCTGGGCTATGCCGTTGGCCGTCCCGGCGACCTGAACAAGGACGGCGAGCAGATCTACCACCCCGGCGGGAAGATCGCCCCCGACCTGTCCCTGCCCAAGCTGAAGGCCCGCCTGGAGACCAGCACCCCCGAGGAACACCCCACCGCCCGGCGCAACCGACCCGCCACCGCCTGGCACCAGGCCACCGAAGCCCTCAACACCCTCCACACAGAGATGACCGGCACGAGCGCCGATGATGGTGGGGACGCACGAGCGCAGGCGCACATCACTGCCCTGGGCGAACTCATCGAAGCCACCGCCCAGAAAGCCCCCGCAGATATCCGTGCGCAACTACATGCGGCCAGCCGGACCTTCGCCCGTGCCCAGCGCTCTCAGATCCGTGCCGAAGACCGCGCCGCCCACGCCCTGCGGTCTGCGGCCCGCGACATCGTCAACACTGACACCGGGCCCGACGGCAGCGCCCTCGCCGCCCTGACCGCCGCACTCCTCTGGGCCGCCATCCTCGCTGCACGCTGGCACGAGGCCAAGGAGCACGCCCACCAAGCCGACGCCGCCCGCCAAGCCGTCCAACACCTGCAGTCGGCAGCCGACGACGCGCTCAGTCCGACACTCACCGAACTGGCAGTCCGCCCCTCCAAGGAGGAGATCCGTCGCATCCTGGCCAACGACGTACGCGCAGCCGTCCCCGAACACGCCGAGCGGATCCTCTCCGACCCCGGCTGGCCCGCGCTCGCCACGGTCCTCGCCGAAGCCGAAGCCGGCGGCCACAAACCCCACCAACTCCTCAAAGAAGCTGCCGCCCGCCGTGAACTCGGCACCGCCCACAGGCCCGCCCGCGTCCTGATCACCCGCATCCAGCACACCAGCCGCAACCCCGCACCCAACCGCCGCGCCGAAGCAGCCCGCCTACGGAGCACCACCGCGTCAGCCTTCAGCGCCCCGTCTCCCAGCATCCAGCCGCCTATGACAACTACAGCACCCACCAGCCGGCCGGGTCGCCCACGCCGCTGAGCCGGCAACGAGAGTCCGATGCCCAGAGGCCCCGCCAGCAGACGCCAACGCCTCAGCTGGCGACCTTCTCCAGGCGCTCATTGGCGTGGAGTTTCCAGGCGATTCCGTCATCATCCTTGAACTGCAGCACTGCTCGGGAGCTCCCCAGTTCCGTGTCTCTGAACAACGGTGAAGAGAACTCGGCGCTCTTGGACCGAGCCAAAATCCGCAGAGGCTGCCCTCCAGCCCGGCCGGGACTCTCAACCCACGTGGCCGGCTGCTCGCCGAAGGTGACGGAGAGGTCATACAGGGGGGCATCGCTGCCATTGACCACGGTGACGGACCACTGGTTCGCGTTCTCAAGCTGACCAGTCTCATCGTTCAACTCGGCCCCATGGGCTTGTTCCGAGAGGCGTACCTGACGGGCTTGGGACGAACGCCGGTCGGCAAGGTCTGCGGTGAGAGACTGCCGTTCCAATGCGAGATTCGCGGACTGCTGGGCGATGAACTCTCGCTGTTCGGCGATCTGGCTCTGCTGACTCTTCAACGTGCTTCGTGTGTAGAACGCCGCGACGGCTGCAAACCCGCCCGCTATCCAGGTCGGGGCGTCGCCCCAGTCAATCCCAGTCATACGGCGCAGCGTAGACCGCGGCAGCGGGCGGTGGGTGGAACCCTACCCACGGGCGCGAACGAGGAGCGTGCCGACCTTCCTCGGCCCGGGTGGCGCGGGCAGGACCCGAGCGGTCGCAGCAGTGAAACCGTGCTCGGTGAGGAGCTCCACCCACCGGTCGGGTTCGTAGTCCCAGCGCTTCACGACGAGCGGGTCCTGGTCCTCGGAGCGGTTGATGTACGACGCCTGGCACCCGTAGCAGCCCTCGATCGGGGGCCGCTGCGAGAAGGCGAGGACACCACCGGGGCGCAGACGACGGCGGATCGCGGGCAGTAGGACCGCGGGGTCGGTGAACCAGATGGCGCCGAACACGGAGAACACGGAGTCGAAGCTGGCTCCGGTCTCATCGAGGAAGCGGGTCGCCTCGGTGCGGTGCAGCGTCATCTGCATGTCGGACCAGCGGGCGCCGGCCGCCTTGATCTGGGCGAGCGAGACGTCGACCCCTACCGCGTGGGCGCCGAGGGTCGTGAGGTGGGCGAGGTTGCCGCCCTTGCCGCAGCCCAGTTCGAGGACGGCCGAGCCGGGGCGGACGCCGAGGACCTCGGCGCCGGGGCCATGGTCGGGGTACTGCGTCCAGTTGAACCAGGTCGTCTCGCCCGCCGCGTTCACCGGGCGCCGCTCCGGCTTCTGCTGCGAGTACGTGTCCCACGCCTTGGTTTCGGTCACTGCGGCTCCGTTCATGGGGCCGGCCGCCCGGTTGTGCACCGGGCGGCCGGCTATAGGGGTGGTACTACGCAGACTTCTTGCCGCCGTTCGGGCTGTCGGTGCAACCCGCGTGGCACTGGGAGCACTCGCCCATCATGGCGGCATCGGGCCACAAATCGTGGTCGATCCGGAACCCTGCGGCCGCCATGGCGTCGAGGGTGCGCTGCCGGGTCGCTGCGGACCCGCCTTCGACGCTCTCGCCTTCCCGCGTGGGGACGTGGTGGATGAACCGTCCGGCGATGCGGTCGCAGAACGCGGAGTAGTCGACGGTGTGGAGGATCCACGTGTGCCAGCCGACGTCCACGGCTTTGCTCGGCGACAGCGCGGCGTCGGGCAGGGCCGCACTCGCGGCGAGGAAGGCTGCGGCCTGGCCGACGATGCGGCGGGCGGTGGGCAGGTCGGTGCCGGGCTGATCCTTGGTGATGCGGGCGGCGAGCCGCTCCAACATCTCGGGATCGACGAGGGTCGCCGGGTCGGTGGTGCCCACGGGACGCTCCAACGCGATGGTCATGTGCTTCCTCCTGTGGTGGACGTGCCCCTGTGCCGGGGCGGTCCCGCCTGGCCGGTAGGCCGGGCGGAAGTGTGCGGGGTTTCTCCGGCGTCGCACTCGGGGCAGGCCCAGACCTCGGTGTCGAGGACGTGGGCGCCGTCGCGGCATCGGATGGTGCCGGCGCTTACGGCTCCGGTCGTGAGCAGCCGCTTGCACCAGACGCAGGCCCGGCCGGCGGACTGGCCCCACGTGAGGGTTTCGAGTGAGGGAAGTTCCCGGGTGGCGGTCACGGCCGTCCCTTGCACCGTGGGCACTCGCAGGCCGGGAACCTGTCGGTGGTCTCGGGTCGTTCGAGGGGGACCACCTCAGCTTCCGGTTGCAGCACCCGGATCCCGCCGTCGCGGTTCACCTCGTACACCTTCATCGTCATCGCCATGGGTCTCTCCGCGTCGCTTGCGGTTTCCGTCGCCACCAAAGCGTCGTCCTGGCGCGGTAACTGCGGGATGACCGGCGGGGGTTACCGAAGCGGTAATACACTCGTTGGCGCTCCAGTAAGGCGCCTGCGCCTGCATAGGATCGCAACGGAAGTCAGCCCATGGATGCCACCACCCCCGGCCTGCTCGCCCCCGACGTGCTCGACAGAGCAGACGTCCGGGCAGCGCTCATCGAGCACGACTTCGCCGCTGTCTTCACCCTGATCAAGAAGTGGGGCGGCCTCTCCCAGAACCGCATCGCGTCCGCCTGCCAGCTCACCCCCGGCAAGGTTTCCACGATCATCAGCGGGGCCCAGCGCGTCACCTCGTTCGACGTCGTCTGCCGGATCGCCGACGGCCTTCGCATCCCGGGCAGCCTGCTCGGGCTCGCGCCACGCCCCTGGGAGGGCGAACACACGACAGCACAGCAGGACCAGCCAGAAACGTCAGGTGCCCGGCCAGACACAGACGAGATCCCGTGGCGGCCCGACGCCACCGTGAACCTGGCTGCCCACCTCACCAGGAGTGATCTCGTGATGGACCGACGCGCCCTCACTCGCGCCCTCGCCGGTGCCGCGGTAACCGGCGCTGCCCTCCTCGACAGCCTCGAAGGCTGGCTCGTACCGGCCGCCACCGTCCAAGGGGAACGCCGCCCAGGCCGGCTCGGGATGCGGGAAGTCGAAGAACTGGAGACCACCGCGCGGGCCTTCCGCCAGTGGGACCACCAGTACGGCGGCGGCCTGCGGAGGAAGGCGGTCATCGGCCAGCTCGCCGAGGTATCCGGCGCCCTTGACGACCACCAGGCCCCAGCAGTCACAGACCGCCTGTACCGCGTGATGGCGCAACTGGCCGGCACCGCCGCCACCATGGCGTGGGACTCCGGCCTGCACAGGCGGGCGCAGGACTACTACCGTCTCGCCCTTCGTGCCGCCCACGCCGGAGGAGACGTTGCCTTCGGGGCCAACGTGCTGGCCGGCATGGCCCGACAGATGCTCTACCGCGACCGGGCCGACGACGCACTCCAGCTGATCCACCTCGCCCAGGAGGGTGCCCGCGACGCGATCGGCCCCCGGGTCCGCGCCATGCTCCACACTCGCGAGGCGTGGGCATACGCCGCGCAGGGCCGCACCGCCGGATTCCACCGGGCCACCGCCAAGGCCGCCGAGGTCCTATCCAACGCCGGCGCGGATGGCGACGAGCCGTACTGGATCGCCTACTTTGACGAGGCGGAACTTGCGGGCGTCACCGGGGGACGGCTCCTTGACCTCTCCCGCACTGACCCGCGCCGCCACGCCGCTCAGGCCGCGGGCCAAATCCGGGCCGCCCTGGCATCCCGGGGTCCCGAAGCCGGGCGCTCCCACGCGCTCGACCGCATCGGTCTGGCGGAGTGCCAGTTCCTTGTCGGTGACGTCCAAGGCGCGGCCGCTGAAACTGTCCTGGCGGTGCAGGCCGCGCGAGGTACGCAGTCGGGGCGTGTCCGTGCACAGCTCGGGCAGCTGTATCCCTACACCGTGGGACACAGCACTTCGCGTCCGGTGCGTGAGGCACGGGATAGTATCCGCGACCTGCTGTCGAGCTGAGGAACGGGCGCATGACAACACTTGCCGTGACCGGGCACATGGACCTGACCGACGAGACCGTGCCCCTGGTACGGGCCGCGCTGCGAGACCTGCTTGCCAAGTACAGCGACGACCTGACCGGGGTGTCGTGCATCGCCGCGGGGGCAGACAGCCTCTTCGCGGAAGAGGTGACCGCGATCGGAGGCCGCCTGATCGCCGTGATCCCCTCCGCGGACTACCGCGCCACGAAGGTGAAGCCAGCCCACGCCGCCGTCTTCGACCACTTGGTCGAGGCCGCCGAGGACGTCGTAACCCTGCCGCATACGAAGGCGAACCGGGCTGCCTACGAGGCGGCGAACGCCGAGCTGCTGCGCCGCGCGGATCGCCTCGTCGCGGTGTGGGACGGCACACCTCCTTCAGGCAAGGGCGGCGGAACCGCCGACACCGTTGGCCAAGCCCGTCAGGCCGGGCTGGCGGTAGACGTGGTGTGGCCCGCCGGGGCCACGCGGCGCGTGTGTGAGTAAAGGGACAATCCGGACTTGTCAAAAGGGGCCACTGCTAGCCCTGGATCGTGGGAAGATCGGCCGCAGATGCCCGGCTCCGTCTAATCCTGAGATCACCAAGTGCTCGGCAGGAGAGCAACGATGACCCGCACCCTGAAATGGTCCCTGCCCGGCTCTCGCGGCTGCGGCGGCGTCGCGGCAGCGAGGGGCTCGCATGCGTGACTTAGCGCCCGAGGACCCTGCAGCAATAGGACCGTACCGGCTTACTGGCAGCCTGGGCGAAGGCGGTATGGGGAAGGTCTACCTGGCCCAGTCGCGCGGGAGACGGCGTGTGGCGGTGAAGGTCGTACGTCCCGAGATCGCGGCAGACCCTGGCTTTCGCGAGCGGTTCCGCCGCGAAATAGAAGCCGCGCGAGCCGTCGGTGGATTCTGGACCGCGCCCATCGTTGACGCGGACCCCGACGCCGCCACCCCCTGGGTCGCTACCGACTACATCGCCGCGCCAAACCTCGCCGAACACGTAAACGAATACGGGCCGTACGGTGTGGACGAGCTAGTCTCGCTCACTGTCGGCCTAGCTGAGGCTCTGGAGACTATTCACCGTGCCGGCCTGGTGCACCGTGACCTCAAACCGTCGAACATCCTGGCCACAGACGACGGGCCACGGGTGATCGACTTCGGAATCTCCAAGGCAGTGCAGGGTCTCACCACCCTTACCGACACCGGTCTCATCATCGGCAGCCCTGGTTTCATGTCCCCCGAACAAGCTTCGGGAGGCCGCGTCGGGCCATCTAGCGACATCTTCTCGCTGGGTACCGTGCTGGTCTTCGCGGCAACAGGCAAAGGCCCCTTCGACGCAGAGAGCATCCCCGCCATGCTGTACCGCGTGGTTCACGACACCCCCAGCCTGAATGGGGTTCCAGAAGGGCTCCAGGAAGTGCTCGCCGCCTGCCTGGAAAAGTCGGCCGAGCGGCGTCCGACCCCGGGCAAGCTGCTCGACCGTTTGAACGGCGCAAGCCTTCCGGCACCCACACGCCCAATGCAGCGACATGAAGCCACCACGGCAACGTCTCCCGCCCAGACCGCTGCGGAACCCACCCCAGCCGTGGACGCGCGCGTATCACATCCCACCTGGGGGTATTCCGATGGCGGAAAGATCCTTATTGGGTTAGGTCTACTAATCAGTATCGGAACCATTTTATATTATCTACTATCCGGAGATGACGGACTCTGGGAATCGCTCGTAGTGCCGGGTCTGGTTTTCTTTATCCCGGGCTCTGTCTTGTGCTTATGGGCTACCCGGCATCCACGCGAAGTCGTAATCGAGGTCACTGGGCAAGGTCTGAATTATGTCCATCTACATTGGAATTGGCGGGGCCTTTGGGGAGACGTCCAGTCGGTGACCCTGGCCCCTTTCCGGCATCCCGGCATCGATAGGGTCTATTGGGAGGTCAAGGCTACTTGGGGTGACAACTGGAACCCAGTGGCGCAGGTGCCTAAGCCGTTCCGCGTTAAGGGTCATCCCCGCGCGGCGCGAATCCTCTTATTGTTCACCGGTGCCGCCACGACTCGTGCCGAGCTGACCCGGCTGGACGTTGCCCTCCGCCACCACGCAGCGGGGAAATACAACCCCGATCCCGCTCTGATCGCACTGCTGCGCTCCTCCTGATGCCCTGTTACGGGGTGGTCGGGCAGCTTTCCGGTGCGGCAAGAACACTGGCTTCGGCCGCTCCCCTTCCCGCCATCTCGACGTCAGTGCCACCTGGCTTGAGCCCAGCCTCACGGCGATCGATCTCCTCGCCTGGGCCCGCGTCCTCCTGCTGAATGGCGAAGTCGCCGTCGTTGAACCCAAGAAACTTCGCTACCCGCTGCTGCCCGCCTTACCTCGATGGACGCCGCCCCCGCCTGCGGAGCTCTGTGACCTGGCCCTGGAGACTCGAACCGGCCATGGCTTTCCGCTGCCTTGCCGAAGTACCCAGAGAGGCCGACCATTGAGCCGGGACTCCACCATGCCCAGATAACAGAATCGCCCCGACCACCGAACAGCTGGTGATCAAGGCAGCCGCCTCAGCCCACCGAAACGGCGAGGATACGGGGTCCATGGTCATCGAGGGAGTGCTGACGCCTGGCACTGGGCGTAAGCGGCAGGACCCGTGGTTGCAGTCGTGGTTGCTTCACTGGAGGAGCAGCACCGTTCAAGAACCCCTCCCGCCCCTGCTGAGCGGCAGGTCAGGACGTGCCTTCCTTGAGCTCCGATGCGTGAGCGATGCGTGAGCGGACGGGCTGGCACGACGGGGTCAGATCTGTACCGGACATCAACCGCGGGTCTCTGACCAGGAATTTCTAGATCAGTGGCGTGTCCGATGGACGCTCCGGCAGTATCCTGCCGGGACTTTTAATCCGTTGGTTGTGGGTTCGAGTCCCACACGGCCTACCGATCACAGGCGGGGGTACACCCTCTCCGACCTGGCACTGAGCGCCCTTCCCCGGCTTCGGCCGGGAGGGGCGCTCAGTCGTGTGCGCCGTGCCCGCCGTGCGATCAGCCGCGCCTACGCCTTCACGGTGAGTGGTTCCGGACCGCCACGCGCAGTTCGGAGGTACGCACCGGGAGCCGTGCCCCCGGACGCGCGGTACGCATCTCGCGCCGCAGCGGTCAGCCGATCGTGCGCAGTACCAGCCGCACACCGGCCATGACGCCCCGCCCGATCCACCCGAGCAGTCCCATTTCCACGGCCAGTTCGGCGGCCTCCATGGCCGCCTCCTCAGGGTCCTCCCGATCCGACGACCTGGAACGGCACCGGGAGCAGGAGCGGGGCCAACGGCGTTTCCGCGCACCGCACTTCTTGCACATCGCCATGCCCTGCACTCTCCCTGCCGCCGTCCTCCCCCGTACGCGGGGCCGAAAGGTGAAACTCGCATGCGGTCCCGTTCGCGGAGGCGCACTGTCCCGGCGCGCCGGCCGTCGGTCGATGGCGCTTCCTCAGGCGCCGGCAACGGCGGTGCGCCGCGAGGTCCGACCGTGAGCCCAGCGGTACGCGGCCCCGATCGCCAGCGCCTGGACGACGGCACCGACGGCGACGCCGGCGAACGGCAGTGCACCGGGAAGGGCCGAGAACAGCAGGGAGGCCGGGGCGGTCACGATGAACAGCCAGACCCCGGCGAAACTGCCGTCCACCTGCTCGACGAGAAGCGCGTCCACCCCGACCCATACGCCGACGGCGGCCACGACGGCCAGATAGCCCAGGGCGGCGGGGTTCACCAGGGAGCGGCGAAGGGACTGGGACAGGGGACGCGACGAGGCAGTCATCTCTAACTCCGATGTGAGGGAACCGTGTTGGCCGGTGTGACACACGATGCCGTCGGGTCGCCGGCTGCGGCATGAGTACTCATACCTAAGTTCGTATAGTGATGACCGACTCGGCATCGAGGGCTGAGTGCCGTCGTTCCCCAGGGCCTTCCTGGACGGAGCCGATGAGTTCCCCGGGCGCCGCGAGTCTTCTCCTGCGGGTGCTGTGATCGGCGATGGAGGTAGTCGTGGGAGATGTCTGGTCGATGGTCCACGCCGAGCGTGCGGCCCTCATCGCTGACCTCGAGAGTCTGGACGACCGGCGGTGGGAGGAGCCGTCGCTCTGCGCGGGGTGGACCGTGCACGACGTGGTCGCCCACCTGGTCGACACCGCGCGGACGACGCGACTGGGCTTCCTGGCCGGCCTCGTCCGGGCGCGCTTCGACTTCGACGGTCAGAACACCCGCGGTGTCGAGCGTGAACGGGGCGCCTCCCCGCAGGAGACGCTCGAGCGGCTTCGGCGGGTGGCGTCGCGCAGGTCGACACCGCCGGCGCCCCTCGACAGCCGGCTCGTCGAGGAGGTCGTGCACGGCGAGGACATCCGTCGGCCGCTGGGACTCGCGCACTGCTACGCGAGCGAGGCCGTCGTCAGGTCACTTCGTCTGCAGACCCGGACTCCCGCCTCCTTCGGCGGGGCCAAGGAGCTCGTGTCCCGTATCCGGCTGGCCGCTGCTGACGACGACTTCGCGACCGGTGAAGGCCCGGAGGTGAGCGGGCCCGCGTTGTCCCTGCTCCTGGCCGTCTCCGGCCGGCGGGTGGCACTTGAGGACCTCCACGGACCGGGAGTCGTCGTGCTGACCGCGGCGATCTGACGGGCTGTCGCTCCGACGTCGGGGCGCGGCTCCCGGATGAGCTGTCGGACGCGGTCTCAGCGGCCGAACTTCGCGACGGCCTCGGGGGTGACAGGTGTGAAGAAGTTGACGAGGTTGCCGTCCGGGTCGCGGAGCAGCAGTGAGCGGTTGCCCCAGGGCATCGTGGTGGGCTCGGCGACGAATTCGGTGACGAGGCCGGTCAGATCCCTGTGCACGCGGTCCACGTCATCGACGAGGAACTCGGTGATCACACTGTGGTTGTCGGCCGGACGTGCGGAGCCCGGGGCGAACAGTGGGACGGTGCGGGTGCTCGCGATCGCGAGGGTGGCGGTGGGGGTCCTGAGCTCGGCGAAGTCCTCGCCTCCCCACGTGGCCCGCACGCCCGTGGCGCGCTCGTAGAAGTCCACGAGGCGGGGTACGTCGCCGGTGATGACGCGGATCGAGACGAAGTCCATGGTGCTCTCCTCGGCGGTGCTGAAGGGGTGTTCGTCGAAGGCTAGAGCCGATAGTGGACAGAATCCGCCCTGTATTCGCCGTAGGCTCTGAACATGCTTCGCCCCACCGGCCGCGTGCTGACCCTCCTCGAGCTGCTGCAGTCGGGCGGCACCCGGACGGTCGCCGAACTCGCCGGCCGGCTCGGTGTCGACGGGCGTACCGTCCGGCGGTACGTGGACCAGTTGATCGACCTCGACGTGCCCGTGGAGTCGGTGCGCGGCCGTTACGGCGGGTACCGGCTCGGCCCCGGACACCGCCTGCCGCCGCTCATGCTCAGCGACGACGAGGCACTGGCCGTGCTGCTGGGCCTGGTCGCGGGCCGCCGTGCGGGGTTGACGACGGCCGGGGAGACAGCGAGCGAGACGGCGTCGGCCAAGATCCGGCGGGTGCTGCCCAGGCACCTGGCCGCCCGGCTCGACGCGCTCCTGGACTCGCTCGCCTTCACGGATCGGCCCGGCGGGTTCGCCGCCCCGGACGCAGGCGTCCTGCTCACCCTCGCCGACGCGGTACGCCACCGCAGGCCGGTCTCGATGAGATACACCGGCGGGGACGGCCGGCGAACCGAGCGCACCCTGCACGCGTACGGGATCGTCGCCCATGCGGGCCGGTGGTACGTCACCGGCCCGGACACCCGGACCGGCGAGGACCGGACCTTCCGGCTCGACCGGATCACGGACGCGCGGACGCTGCCCGGGACCTTCGACGTGCCCGTGGACATCGATCCTGCCCGGCGTGTGCTGACCGGGTTCGCCACGGCCGAGTACCGGCACGAGGTGACCCTGCGGATCCACGGGACCGTCGAGCAGATCCGCGCCCGTCTTCCCGCCGCCGTCGCGGTCCTGGAGGAGATGAAGGAGTACGAGGACCCGTCGGCCGAGGACCCGGCGCCCGAGCGCTGGTGGCGCGTCCTGCTGCGGGCGGAACGCCTGGACTGGTTGCCGCCGGTGCTGGCGTCGATCGACCGGCCGTTCGTCGTCGAGGGCCCCGACGAGCTGCGTGACCTCGTCGTCGCGTTCGCCGATCGCCTCGCCGCCGACGCCCGCCGGGCCTGACGGAGAGTGGCTGATCCGGGCGCCCGGCCCTTGCCCGGGAGGGCGCCGCTTCCCCCGTGTGCCGGGCTCAGGGCCGCGGCCAGGGGCGGCCGCCGATGCGCTCGATGTCGGAGTTGAAGCGCCGCAGGTAGCCGGCGAAGGCGGAGATGTCCTCGTCGGGCCAGTCGGCCATGACGCGTTCCAGGGAACTGACCATGCCCTCGCGTTCCGTGTCGAGGGTCCGCGCGCCCTCCTCGGTGATGCGGAACTTGCGGGCCATGCCCCCGTCGGGGTCGGGGATCCGCTCCACGAAGCCCTCGCGCAGGACCGCGGCGGTCTGCCGGTTGAGGGTCGAGACGTCGAGGTCGAAGGCTTCGCTGAGCTCACCGACCGACATGGGGCCCTGGACGCGGATGCGGCTGAGCAGGACGTACGCGCTGCGTTCCAGGAGGCCGTCCTTGCGGCGCCCCTTTCTGTGGGTCAGCAGGCCGTGGCGGCTGAGCAGCATCTGCTCGTACTCGACCTCTTGCGTTGCCCTGTCCATGCGCGGGCACCTCCTGCTTCCTGCCGGGCGGGGCCGGTGTGTCGTCGTGCCGTCGTGATGGCTGTGGTGAGGGCCGTGGTGGAGCCGTTCGTGCGTGGTGACTTCATCGTAAGTTTACGAGAAAGTGCATGGACCACAAGGTGTGCATGATGCAATAGAAATGTACGATGCCAAAGCTTCCCACCGAACAGATAGCCGAGGATCCAAGACATGGACGCCCCCAAGCCCACAGCACGCGCAGGCGGCGTGATCACGACGCTGGCACTCGCCGGGACCGTCGCGGCGGTCATGCAGACGCTGGTGACGCCGCTCATCGCGGAGCTGCCGCGAATCCTGGACACCTCGTCCTCGAACGCGGCGTGGGTGGTCACCGTCACCCTCCTGGTCGCCGGAGTCTGCGTGCCGGTGACCGGCCGCCTCGGCGACCTCCTCGGCAAGCGCCGGATGCTGCTGGCGTGTGCGGTCCCGCTCGTCGTCGGCTCCGTCGTGTGTGCGCTGGCCTCCTCCGTGGTCCCGATGATCGTCGGGCGCGGCCTCCAGGGCATGGGGATGGGCATGGTGCCGCTGGGCATCGCGCTGCTGCGTGACGTGGTCCCCGCCGAGAAGCTCAGCGGCTCGATCGCCCTGGTCAGCGCCTCCATGGGCATCGGCGGCGCCCTCGGTCTGCCGATCTCCGCCGCGGTCGCCGAATACACCAGCTGGCGCGTGCTGTTCTGGGGTTCCGCCGTCCTCGCGCTGATGATCGCCGTGCTCATCCGGGCCTTCGTCCCCGACATCCCGGCCCCTGCCAAGGGGCAGCGTTTCGACGCTCCCGGCGCGATCGGGCTCGCCATCGGCCTGGTGTCGCTCCTGCTGGCGATCTCCAAGGGTGCCGACTGGGGCTGGGGTTCGGGCACCACGCTCGGCCTGTTCGCCGTCGCGGTCCTGGCCCTCGGCGCCTGGGGGTTCTACGAACTGCGTACCCGCGACCCGCTGGTCGACCTGCGCACCACCGCGCGCCCGCGCGTCCTGCTGACCAACGTCTCGTCGATCCTGGTCGGCGTGGGCATGTACTCCTTCATGCTGATCGCCCCCCAGCTGCTGCAGTTCCCCGAGGCCACGGGGTACGGGCTCGGGCAGTCGATGCTGGCCGCGGGCCTCTGGATGGCCCCCGGCGGAGTGATGATGATGATCGTCTCGCCGCTCGGCGGGAAGCTGATCAACGCGCGCGGCCCCAAGATCGCTCTTGTCCTGGGCGCGCTCGTCATCTCGCTCGGCTACGGCATCTCCCTGTTCCTCATGGGCTCCGCCTGGGGTCTGATGGTCGTCGGTATCGTCATCAACAGCGGCGTGGGCCTCGCCTACGGCGCTATGCCCGCCCTGATCATGAGCTCGGTCCCGCTCTCCGAGACCGCCGCCGCGAACGGCTTCAACACCCTGATGCGTTCGCTGGGCACCACCATCGGCTCGGCCGTCATCGGTGTGGTGCTGGCCCAGATGACCATGAACCTCGGCGGCTACTCGCTCGCCTCCGAGGACGGCTTCCGTGTCGGTCTGATGATCGGCTGCGGTGTCGCCCTCGTCGCCGCCGCCGTGGCCGCCTTCATCCCGGGCCTCGTCCGTCCCGCCGCGGACGGCGACAGGACCGGTCCCGCCACGGCCGGCAAGGTGACGGTCGAAGCCTGACCACGACCACCGGGCACGTCCCGTACGACAGCAGCAGCGCCCCGACCGGTCGGACCGGCCGGGGCGCTGCTGTGTCCGGGCGCCGGAACTTTCTCGTGCACGGGCATTGACCGTGGCTGTGGGCCGACTTACGTTCTTCGCGTTGCCCTTCGTATGTCATATATGAGACGTGATATGAGAGCCGAGCGCCGTATGCAGCCAGCCCCGAGCCCTCGCCCCTGCTGCCCCGGCCGTCGCGGGAGGCGCTGAACGGCCCGTTCGCCGAAGAACGGAAGGGGCCGCGTCACTCGGCCCCCGTCACGGGACGCGACGGGGCGGGGTGGCGATCGGACACCCAGCCCGCTCCGCCCACCCCGGCTCCGCAGGACGCCGGACTCCTGTGCCACGCCGACCCCCACGGCTTCACACGACGACGCACCCCGTTGCCCGGCGCCCGCCGGTGAGCACCCAGAGAAGAGAGCCGACCATGATCAAGCCCCGAAACAGCCGTCTCGCCGCCGCGATATCGCTGGTCTCGGCCCTGGCCCTCACCGCCACCGCCTGCGGTGACGACGGCAGCGCCGCCACCGGCGCGAAGGGCGCCGAGGGCTCCGGCACCGGGAAGATCGTTTTCTGGGACGAGAACGGCGGTGTCCGTACGGCGATCTGGAAGGAGATCATCGCCGACTTCGAGAAGGCCAACCCGGACGTCGAGGTGCAGTACGTGGGCATCGCCTCCACCGAGGCGCAGTCCAAGTACGACACGGCCATCCAGGGCGGCGGTCTGCCGGACGTCGGCGGTGTGGGTGCCGCGATGGTCGCCGGGATCACCGCCCAGGACGCGCTCGAACCGCTGGACGACCGGATCGGGTCGAGCTCGCTCAAGGGCAAGCTCAACGAGGCGATGGTCGAGAACGTGAGGAGCGCCGCCGGCCGGGACGAGACGTACACGGTGCCGATCTCCGCCACCAACGGCGTCCTCTACTACCGGACGGACCTGTTCGAGAAGGCCGGGCTGGGCGAGCCGAACACGTGGGACGAGTTCTACGCGGCCGCGGCGAAGCTGACGGACAAGAAGAAGAACCAGTTCGGCTACACCATCCGCGGCGGCCCGGGCTCCATCGCCCAGGCGCTGGACTCGATGTACGGGCAGTCGGGCATCGAGTCCTTCTGGGACGAATCCGGGACGAAGACCACGGTCAACGACCCCAAGAACGTCGCGGCGCTCGAGAAGTACGTCGGTCTGTACAAGAAGGCCACCCCGGAGGCCGACCTCAACAACGACTTCACCAAGATGGTCGCGCAGTTCGACTCCGGCGGCATCGCCATGCTCAACCACAACCTGGGTTCCTACCAGGACCATGTGAGCTCGCTCGGAGTCGAAAAGTTCCGCGGCATCCCTCAGCCCGAACTGGCGGACGGCACCCGGGTGATGGTCTCCAACCCGGTCTCCGGCCTCGGCCTGCTCAAGTCGTCCGAGAACAAGGCGGCGGCCTGGAAGTTCATCGAGTTCGCGGCCTCCCACGCCTCGAACTCCAAGTTCAGCGAGTCCGCGGGCCTGATCCCGGCCAACAAGGAGGCCGCCGAGGACCCCTGGCTCGACAAGGCCGAGACCACCAAGCTCGGTGCCGAGGCGCTGTTCTCCGGCAACACCAAGATCGTCCAGCTCCCCTACTACCTGCCGGACTGGAACACCCTGTCCAAGGCCGACAGCGAGTCGGGCTTCCAGAAGGTGCTGCTCGGAAAGATGAGCGCCGAGGACTTCCTGGACACATTCGCCGAGGACCTCGACGCGGCCCAGGCGGAGTGGAAGGAACAGCAGGGCTGACGAACCGCCGCCCCGCCCCGGGGGAGCGGCGGCGCCGCTCCACGCCTCCCGGGGCCCGGTGGCCGGGCGCGTCCCGACGGACCCCCGGCGGCCGGGCACCGCCCGCTCAGTCCAGGCCCTCTTCCCGCAGCTCGTACATCAGGAGGAACGTCCGGTAGGTCTCCGCGGACACGTCCAGGCAGATGTCCGGCCGGTTGGTCCACGTCGACGTGTTGTCGAGGGCCCGGCGGCAGGCCAGCTCCGTCTCGGCCTGGGACGGGATGTTCGAGATGAACGCGGTGATCAGCAGGACCACTGCGAGGACGACCACACCGATACGGATGCGCATGGCCTTCCAACGACCGTGCGGCCGTGCCGGTCACCCGAAGCAGGCCATCAGGGGCGGATCGCGGGCGTCCCGGTCATTCGGCGTCCTCGGTGAACGGCGGCAGGTCGGGCTCGATGAACAGGTTGGCGTACTGCGGGGTGGGACGCGGAGCCGCGGTGCCCATGTCGGCGGTGACGATCGCGGACGGGCCGTCGGTGGGCCGCTGGATCGTGCGGACAGACATGTCGGTCATCTCAGGTGTCCTGTACGTAGGTGTGTGGTGAGAGCCCCGTGACCGAGCCTCTGGATGCCGGACTGGTCCCGACCGGTACGGCTACGAGGTGCCGCCGCCGGTGTCGCGCCGTTCCGGGGGCGTCCGGATCATCGTGCGGCGCGTTGCAGAACTGTGCATGCAGACTGTAACCCTCCCGGCACGGCTTTCCCTCGGAATTGCGGGCCCGGCGTGATGGTCAGTGCGGCGGTGCGGGTTCGATGTTCTGGTTTGCGTGGAAGAGGTTGTGCGGGTCGTAGGTCCGCTTGGCCTCCGCGAGCCGGTCGTAGTGCCCCCGGTAGGTCGCCCGGACTCGGTCCTGGGACTCGTCGGTGCCGATGAAGTTCACGTATCCGCCGCCCATGGAGTGCGGGTGCAGCGCCTCCCAGTAAGTGACCGCCCACTCCCGCAGCGCCGCCGCGTTGGCAGGGTCGGGGTCGATGCCGGCGATGACCCCGGACCAGACGGCGTCGCGGTAGGCCCAGGCGGTGTCGTCGGGCCCGACCCGGGAGGCGGCGCCGTCGACCGGATACATGTGCATGGTCGACAGGCCGGTGGGCAGCTTCTCGGCGAAGGCGGCGTGCACGTCGGCGGCGTCGTCCGTGATCCGGTCGAAGAAGTCCCCGCGCCAGTACCACTGGAGTCCGGCCGGCATCAGCCCGTCGAACATGCTCTGCAGGGCCGGGTAGGGCATGGGCGTCGTGAAGTGGAAGGCGGGCGGACCCGGTTCGTCGACCACGGCGAGGGTCTCACCCAGGGATTCCGGGTCCGCGGTCGAGGACCAGATGACACCGCACATCTTCCGCCCGTGGATCTCCTCGGGGAAGGGCGGGCCGGGCGGGACGGTCAGCGAGGCGAAGAAGCCGTACAGGTCGTCCGGGGCCTGCGGCAGGAAGTCGCGGTACCAGCGCATGACGTCGTGGAAGAGTTCCAGGGGCCACAGGGTGATCCCGACCCCCACCGTGTCCACGGGATGCAGCTCGAAGTCGAACGACGTGACGATGCCGAAGTTCCCGCCGCCGCCGCGCAGCGCCCAGAACAGATCGGCGTGCTCACTCGGGTTGGTGGAGACGAAGCTGCCGTCGGCCAGGACCACGTCCGCGGAGACCAGATTGTCCACCGACAGGCCGTACTTGCGGGTGAGATAACCGTGCCCGCCACCGAGGGTGAGACCGCCGATGCCGGTCGTGGACATGATGCCCGCCGGGGTGGCGAGGCCGAACGCGTGCGTGGCGTGGTCGAAGTCCCCCAGAGTCGCCCCGCCGTCCGCCTGGGCGGTCTGCGTGGCGGGGTCGACCCGCACGCCGTTCATGGGGGACAGGTCGAGCGTGACGGCGCCGTCGGAGAGGCCGAGACCCGGACCGCTGTGCCCGCCGCCCAGGACGGCCACGTCCAGGCCGTGCTCGCGGACGAAGTCGACGGCAGCCATGACGTCCGCCGTGTCGCGGCACTTGACCACCGCGGCCGGCTTCTTGTCGATCATGCCGTTGTAGACCGTACGGGCCTGCCCGTACTCCTGGTCGTCCGGGCCGATGACCGGGCCGCGCAGAGCGGTCCTCATCGTCTCCAGCAGGGCGCCGTCCATGATCGTCTCCTAGCGCGCGTGCGCTCGGCCTCCCCTGGCACCATCGCAGCGGGTGGGCCGGCCGACACCGGCACCCCTGGGATGCCGCGCAGACGGGACCGAACACCGAAAGCCTTGTCCGTCCAGCGTCCCGCCGCTCCGGAGACCGCGCAATCGCGGAACGCGGGGGCCGCGCACCTGACCGGTCCGGGGCGCGAGGCCGAACGGGGTCACTCCTGTGGTGCGGCCGCGATGTCCTCCGCGGGGGACGTGGGCACCGGCTCCGAGGCGTTGTCGGGCGCGCCGACGAACCCGTGAGTACGACTCTGTGCCTGACAACTTCGTTGTGCGCCAACCGCGTTGGCGTATCGCGTCACTGCCGAAGGGGATGCCGTGAACGCCTGGGGGTGCGGGGTGGTGGCAAAAGTGGTCGGAGCACCGTCCTGAATGGGCTAGAGTTGCAATCACAACGACGCGGGGTGGAGCAGCTCGGTAGCTCGCTGGGCTCATAACCCAGAGGTCGCAGGTTCAAATCCTGTCCCCGCTACTGAAAGACAGAGGCCCGGATCCTTTTGAGGATCCGGGCCTCTGTCGTATGCCCGTCGCCGGGCCTGACCTCGACGTCACGTGGGGACCGGCGTTCGCTTCATGGGGTGGTCCGTCCAGGAGATCGCCGACGAGCCGGCACCGCGGGCCGCGCCCTCCGGCACCATGGAGACGCCGTTCCCCTCGCGTAGCCGCGCGGGTGTCAACGGCTGCCGCCACATGATCGCCCGGGTGCGGAACGGGTGCGGACGGGTCCGGACCACTGTGCGCAGGGCCGAAAAGGGGAGGGACCGATGGCCGAGGAAGTGTGCGACGGCTTCGACCACACGGCGCACGAGCAGGAGGTCGCCGAGCGCTGGGGCCGGGAGGCGTACGCGCGGAGCGGCCGGTGGTGGGGCGGACTGAGCGAGGCGGAGCGCGTCCGCTTCCGGGGCGTGCACGACGCCATCGCCCGGGACTACGGGCGGGCCGTGGCCGCCGGCCTGGAGGCCGGCGGCGAGGAGGCGCAGGACATCGCGCGGCGGCACTGCGCATGGCTGTCGGTGACCGTGGAGACCACCCGCGCGTATGTGACAGGCCACGGGGAGATGTACGTCGCCGATCCCCGCTTCCGCAGGAACTACGATCGCTACGGAGACGGAACCGCCGTCTTCGTACGGGATGCACTGACGATCTACGCGCAGCACCGGCTCTCCGACTGACCTCCGGAGCGCGGGGCTACGACGCGCTCCTCCCTTTGGCCGATGACGAGTCGCCGCTCGGCGCGGCTCCGGCCAGCCTGGGTGGGGCGCGGTACCGTCCGCAGCCGTGGGTGGACCGGGCAGGAGTGCACAGGTGGGGAAGCGGGACGGCGGACGGCGGAGGAGCGCTGCCGGGAACGCCCGTTCCCGGCGTTTCGTGCGTGTGCTGCCCGCTCTGATGATCTGTGCCGGTGTGGTCTTCGACCTCGTGACGCCGCCGGAGGTCACGGCTGTTCCGTTCTTCGCCGCCGCCCCGCTGATCGCCGCGCCCTTCTTCTCGCCGGCCGGGACCGTCCGCGTCGGGGTGGTCGCGGTCCTCCTCGTCCTCGCCATCCGGATCTCGGACGGCGTGCTTGCCAAGGTCGTGCCGGTCACCGACCTGCTCACCCTGGTCACCGTCGCCGCGCTCTCCCTCGTCATCAACAGCGTCGTGCGCCGCGGGAACGAGCAACTGGCCTCGGCCAGGGTCATCGCGGAGACGGCGATGCGCGCGGTGCTCCCGACCCCGGACGACCGGATCGGCGGTCTGCTGGTCGCGGCGCGGTACGAGGCGGCCCAGGCGGACGAGTTCGTCGGCGGCGACCTCTTCGCCGTCGCGGACACCCCCCACGGGGTGCGTCTGGTCGTCGGGGACGTACGGGGCAAGGGGCTGGACGCGGTGGGGGCGGTGGCGGTCGTCATCGGGGCGTTCCGGGAGGCCGCCGAGCAGGAGATGTCTCTGGAGGGAGTGGCCCAGCGGCTGGAACGTGCGCTGGCCCGTGAGGGGTCGCGCCGGGGCGGCTTCGACTCGATGGAGGGGTTCGTCACCGCTGTTCTCGCGGAGATCCCGGTCGGCTCGGACGTGCTGCGGGTCGTCAACCGAGGTCACCCCGAGCCGCTCGTGCTGCATGCGGACGGGGCGCTGGAGGTACTGGCGCCGACGGTGCCCGCCTTGCCGCTCGGGATGGGACTGGGCGCCCGGCCGGACCGCTCGGACGAGTGGACGCTGCCGGCCGGGGCGATGTTCCTGGCGTTCACCGACGGGCTCTCCGAGGCGCGGGACGCGAAGGGCGTCTTCTACGACCCGGCGGCCCGGCTGAGCGGCCGGCTCTTCCCGGGGCCCGAGGAACTGCTGTCCGCGCTGACCGACGACGTACGGCTGCACACAGGGGGCCGGTCGACGGACGACCTGGCGCTGCTCGCGATCGGCCGTCCCGCGCGGGGGCAGCAGGAGCGGCGGACGACAGTGAAGATCGTGCGACGGGACAGTGAATGACCCGTCGCGACCGTCGGTAGTCGAAGGACCCCGCTCCGCATAACATTTGACGTACCGTCAGAAACTGATGGCTGGCCAAGGGCTGCTCAAGTCGCCCGTTTGCGCCCGATTGAACCCTTAAAGTCCAGGCCAGGGCCATGAACGATCTGTCGGAACGGCTTGGATTCGGAGCCGGGTGTCTATTAACGTTCGATAACGCAGCGCGGTTGTACCTGTCGTCGCAAGAGACGGCACCGTGCGCAGCGCCGAATTCCGCAAGGGAACCGGGGAACCACCTACATGGGGTGAATCGGACACCTGTGTCTCGCGAGAGGCGAAGGGGTCCGTAGGAGACCTTCCTGCTCCGAACCCGTCAGCTAACCCGGTAGGCGAGAAGGAAGGAAAGGAGAGCGCCCACGTGGCGTCGAATCAGCCTGCCCCCGAGGCACCGTCATCCTTCAGGACCGACAGCTTCGGTGATGAGGGCAGGACTTGGGAGGAATGGAACCCCACCGAGGAGTCCATCCGCCCCGTACGCGGCCGGCACCGCGTAGCCAAGCAGCGCGGCCTCGCCCGTAGCTCCACCGTCCTCGGCGTCGGCGTCATCGCGGCCGTCGGCGCGGGTGGTATGGCCACCGCGCAGAGCAAGCCGCCGGTCTCCATCTCTCTCCCCGATTCCATCGCGGACAATCTTCCCGATGCCAAGTCCCTTCCCGGCGTGGGCGCGTTCATGTCCGGCGACTCCGGCTCGGACCACGAGACGGTCGCCGCGTCCTCCCCGCTCACCACCGCCGGGATCACCGCCGCCGAGGCGGAGCAGGGCAGCACCGACGCCGGCGAGGCGCTGCGCGCCCGCATCCTCCAGCAGGCCGAGCAGCAGCAGGCCGGAGCCGAGGCCGAGGCCAGGGCCGCGCAGGAGAAGGCGGCTGTCGAAGCGGCCGCGTCCCAGGCGGCCAAGAAGCAGAGCCAGGCCGAAGCCGATGCCGCCGCGGAGAAGAAGGCGGCGGAAGAGGCGGCGAAGAAGAAGGCCGAGGCCGAGCGTCTCGCCAAGCTCGCCGCCAGCTACGCCGTCCCGACCTCCTCCTACTACATCAGCTCGTCCTTCGGCCAGGCCGGTCCGATGTGGTCCTCCGGCCACCACACCGGGCTGGACTTCGCGGCGCCGACCGGCACCCCGGTCAAGGCCGTCCACAGCGGCACGGTGAAGTCGGCCGGCTACTCCGGGTCGTACGGCTACCGCACGGTCCTGGAACTCGACGACGGCACCGAGGTCTGGTACTGCCACCAGTCCTCGATGGACGTGAGCGCCGGTCAGAAGGTGACCACCGGCCAGACCATCGGCCGCGTCGGCGCGACCGGCAACGTGACCGGTGCGCACCTGCACCTGGAGATCCACACCGCGGACGGCACGGGCATCGACCCCATGAGCTGGCTCCGCGGCAAGGGCCTCACCATCTGAGGCCCCGGGTCTTCCGTCCGCACCGGAGAGGTACGGGCGGAAGACCCCGCTGCCGGTATTCGGCGCACCCGAACCCCGGCGGCCCTGACGCACGACCCCCCGACGCCAGGGCCGCCGGTCCGTCCGGGGCCGCGCACTCCCCGGCCCCCCCCCCCCCGCGGTGCCGGGCCCCGGGGTGGTCGGCACGAAACCGGAATAGTCGCCTCAGTGGACGGGTTGTCCCTGGGTATGACATCTCTGCGCCCGCTCGGTTCCTCGAGCCTTCAGGTCTTCCCCCTCGCTCTCGGCGGCAACGTCTTCGGCTGGACGGCCGACGAGGACCGGACCTTCGCCGTCCTCGACGCGTACGTGGCGGCCGGCGGCAACTTCGTCGACACCGCCGACTCCTACTCCGCCTGGATCCCGGGCAACGAGGGCGGTGAGTCGGAGACCCTCATCGGTAAGTGGCTGGCGGCCCGCTCCCGCCGCGACGACGTCGTCATCGCCACCAAGGTCGGCGCCCACCCCGCGTACAAGGGGCTCTCGCCCACCACGATCAAGGAAGCGGCCGAGGCGTCGCTGCGCCGGCTCGGTACCGACCACATCGACCTCTACTACACGCACTTCGACGACGAGAGCGTCCCCGTCGAGGAGATCGTGACCGCGCTGGACCAGCTGGTGAAGGCCGGCACCGTGCGGGAGGTCGCCGCCTCCAACATCAGCCCCGAGCGGCTCCAGGCATCTCTGGACTTCTCCGAGCGCGAGGGTCTGGCCCGCTACGTCGCACTGCAGCCGCACTACAACCTCGTCTCGCGGGACACCTACGAGGGAGCGCTCCAGGACACGGCGGCCGGTGCCGGTCTCGCCGCCGTCCCGTACTTCGCCCTCGCCTCCGGCTTCCTCACCGGCAAGTACCGTCCGGGGACCCCGGTCGAGAGCGCGCGGGCCGAGGGCGCGGGCAAGCACCTGGAAACCGAGCGCGGCCGCGACGTGCTCACGGCGCTCGACAGGATCGCCCAGGAGCACGACGCCGAGATCGCCACGGTCGCCCTGGCCTGGCTGGCCTCCCGTCCGACCGTGACCGCCCCGATCGCCTCCGCGCGTACGGTCGAACAGCTCCCCGCACTGGTCGCGGTGGCCGACCTCCGCCTGACCGAGCAGGAGCTGGCCGAGCTGACCGAGGCGTCGGCCTGACCGGGGCGTCCGCCTGACCGGGCAGGAGACGGCTCGCCTGACCGGGGGCGTCCGTCTGACGTGCTCTACGCGGACGGTGTCCGGTGCCCGCCGTCCTCCATGTACGGGTTGTGGCCGCCGTAGTGCCGGTGCGGGGCGGGGAGATGCTGCTGAGGCGGGCCGCCGTGGGAGAACTGACGGGGGAACGGGGGCGGCGCGGGTGGCCGGGGGGCGCGCAGCCGGCCCGTCGCGTGGGCCGCGTACGTCAGGGCCGGGCCCGCGACGTCCCGGCGCTGCCAGAGGTGGTGCAGCAACTCCTGCTCGCGCAGGGCGAAGTCCGGGCCCGCACCGTCGTGCCGGGCCCTCCGGCGCAGCATGGCCAGGGACGTCGCGAACGACTCGTACTCCGCGACGGCCCGCGCCGCGGCCCGGCCCCGGGCGCGCTCCGGGTGACTGTTCCAGTGCCTGGCCATGTCGCGGGCCATGCCCCGCGCACGCATCGAGGCCAGCGCGAGAGGCTCGGCGGGTGTGAGCCAGCCGGCCGCCGCGTACACCGGGAGCTCCGTGGAGAGCGTGCGCAGTTCCCGCTGGCGCGACCAGATCGCCAGCCAGGTCACCAGCCCGAAGCACGGCACCATGAACGCGCCGTACACCGCGTAGAAGCCGTACGGCCCGAAGGACGACGAGCCGTTCCACAGGGCGTGCATGCCCATGGCGAGGACGAGCCCGAGCAGCGGCAGGACGACCCGGCGGATCCGGTGACGGGACCCGCCCAGCGCCGCGATGCCGAAGCCGATGCCGGAGAGCACCGTGAACAGGGGGTGCGCGAACGGCGACATCACCACGCGCACGAAGAACGTCCCCGCCGTCACGGAGGCGAGGCCCGTGGTCCCGAGATGCTGGTCCTCGCCGAAGGCATTGCCCAGGTAGAGGATGTTCTCGGTGAACGCGAAGCCCGTCGCGGTGAAGCCCGCGACCACGATGCCGTCGACCATTCCGCCGAACTGCCGTCTGCGGAAGAGGAAGATCAGCAGGACCGCGACGGCCTTCGCGCTCTCCTCGACGACCGGGGCGACGAGGGTGGCCCCGAGGGTGTCGGCGCTCGCCGGATCCGCGGTGGCCGTGGCTATCCAGCGGGTCGCGAAGGAGTTGGCGAGGATCGCCACGAGCGCGGCCGCGCACGCACCCCAGGAGAAGGCGAAGAGCAGATTGCGCCAGGGGCCCGGCTCGACGCGGTCGAGCCAGCGGAACGCCGCCATCAGCAGCGGCACGGGCAGGACGGCCAGCCCCAGCCCCACCAGGAAGCCCTCGGTGCCCGTCTGCTGTCGCACCAGGGCCAGGATCACCAGACCGCAGAGTGCGAGCACCGTGATCACCGCACCGGCGCGGAACGCCTTGCTGCGCCAGACCATGCCGACGCGGCGGGGCCGGTAACGCCACTGACCCCGCTCCGGTACGGCGCCCAGGAACTCGTCGAGCCGTTGCTCCTCGAGAACCGGTACGGCCGGCTGCTGGTGCTGTACGGACCCCTCGGACATTCGACGACCCTAACGAGGACCACCGACACCTGGCCACGTCACGGCGCGCGGGAGGCCGGGTGTTGGCTGATCAGCGACGGGTGAACAGCACGTCGTGCACGACATGTCCCTTGTCCAGGCCCTGGCCCTCGAAGCGGGTCAGGGGCCGGAAGGCGGGCCGGGGTGCGTAGCCGCCGTCCGCCCGGGTGTTCTCGAACAGGGGGTGTGCCGTCAGGACGTCCAGCATCTGCTCCGCGTACGGCTCCCAGTCCGTCGCGCAGTGGACGACCGCGCCCGGCTTCAACCGCCGCGCCACCAGGTCGAGGAACTCCGGCTGGATCAGCCGCCGCTTGTGATGCCGCTTCTTGGGCCACGGGTCGGGGAAGAAGACCCGGAGTCCGTCCAGCGCGTCCGGCTCCAGCATCTCGCGGAGCAGGATGATCGCGTCACCGTTGGCGACACGGACGTTGGACAGCCCCGCCCGCTCCGCGAGACCCAGCAGATTGCCCTGGCCGGGGGTGTGCACGTCGACGGCCAGGATTCCGGTGACCGGGTCGTCGGCCGCCATCTGCGCGGTCGCCTCGCCCATACCGAAGCCGATCTCCAGGACCACCGGGAGGCCGTCGAACAGTGTGGGGAGATCGAGGACGCTGCGGCCGTCGATGTCCAGGCCCCACGTGGGCCACAGGCGCTGGAGGGCGTCCTCCTGCCCGGTGGTCACCCGGCTGCGGCGCGGCTGGAAGCTGCGGATCCGTCGCTCGTGGTGCGAGCCCGCCGGGTCGGCCGCCGGACCGCCGGGGAAGCGGGGCTCCTGGCGCAGTCTCCGCTGGCGCTCGAACGACGCTGCACGCCTCGCCTCCGCGTCCGCGTCCCCGTCCGGGGCCGTCTCCGGGGCGGTGGCGGGCGCGGTCTCCGGCGGGACGCCGGGCGTCTCGGGGGCGGGGCCGGGCGTCTCTGGGGTGGGGTTCACAGGTTCAGACACAATGACCCGATTCTACGGCGGGAGGCGTCCACCCCGTCGCGCGAGCCCGCAGCAGAGCCCGTCGCGCCACCTCCCTCCCGATGGGCAGTGACGCGGTGGCCGCGGGGGACGGGGCGTTCAGCACGTGCACGGTGTGCGGGGCGTCCCTGATCAGGAAGTCGTCCACCAGCGTGCCGTCCCGAAGGACCGCCTGTGCCCTGACCCCGGCCGGGGAGGGCCGCAGATCGTCCTCCGTCACCTCTGGCAGCAGCCGCTGGACGGCCCGGGTGAACGCGCTCTTCGACAGTGATCTGTGCACCTCGCCGGCCCCGTACCGCCAGTGCCGCCGGGCGATCCGCCAGGAACCGGGCCAGGCCAGGGTGGCGGCCAGCTCGCGCGGGCGGACGACCGCCCGGCCGTAGCCCTCGCGGGCCAGTGCCGGCACGGCGTTCGGGCCGACGTGCACCGTGCCGTCGACGCCCCGGGTCAGATGTACCCCGAGGAAGGGGAACGCCGGATCGGGCACCGGATAGACGAGCCCGCGCACCAGCTCGGGCCTGGCCAGCTCGTAGTACTCCCCGCGGAACGGCACGATGCGCGCCCCCGGGTCGTCACCCGCGAGCAGCGCCACCCGGTCGCTGTGCAGGCCCGCGCAGTTGACCAGTACGCGGGCTCTGACCACCTGGCCGTCGGACGTGCGCACCGCGACGCCCCAGGGGCGCCGGTCGACGGCGACGACCTCCGCGCCGTAGCGGATCTGTCCGCCCGAGGCGCTCACCTCGGCGGCGAACCGTACGGTCACCGCGGTGAAGTCGCACACCCCCGTCGTCCCGACCCGGATCGCCGCAACGCCACGCACCCGCGGTTCGTACTCCGAGATCTGTGCGGGTCCGAGCTCCCGCACCGGCAGGCCGTGGGCCCGGCCCCGCTGCACCAGGGCGTGCAGCCGGGGCAGCTCGTCCTGGCCGGTGGCGACGATCAGCTTGCCCGTCACCGCGTGGGCGATCCCGTGCTCCGCGCAGAAGTCCACCAGCTCGGCCGCGCCCCGCACCGCGTAGCGCGCCTTGAGCGAGCCGGGCGGGTAGTAGATGCCGCTGTGGATCACCCCGCTGTTGCGCCCGGTCTGGTGCCGCGCCGGGCCCCACTCCTTCTCCAGCACCGTGACCCGGGTGCCCGGTGCGGCGCGCGTCACCGCGTACGCGGTCGACAGACCGACGATCCCGCCACCGATCACCAGCACATCGCAGTCGTACGCCGCGTGCGTCGTCATCACGCCACCTCCCACCCCGATAGTGCACTGACCCACTGACAACGGGCTCAAACCAGGGTCGGCGTGTGCGTGGCGAGATGTTTCGCCCCCGGACCGCTCGAAACCGGGACGTACCGGTGACCCCGGCGCCTGCCGGTGGTCCCCGGGCCCGTCCTCAGGATCAGGCGGGGGCGACCAGGAGCGGCCTGGCGCGTTCCCGTAGCTCGGCCACGCGGGGCTCGTCCCCGTACGGCTCCAGGCGGTGCAGCAGGTCGCGTACGTACTCGGTGGTGCGCGCCGAGGAGATGCGGCCCGCCACCTCGACCGCCCGCGTCCCCGCCGCGCAGGCCGCGTCGAGGTTGCCGGACTCCAGTTCGGCGACCGCGGAGACGACGAGCCGCAGTCCGTGGGAGCGGACGAACTCGTCGGTGGGCCTCGACAGGGCCTGCTCGGTGAAGCGCCGCACCTGGCGGGGCGCCTTGAGGTCGCGGTAGCACTCGGCGGCGTCGGCGGCGAACCTGTCGTAGGAGTAGAAGCCGAGCCACGCCGGGTCCGAGTCACCGGCCCGGGAGCGCTCCAGCCAGCTCTCGGCGGCCCGGAGCGCGGCCCCCGCGGCCGGTGCGTCGCCGGCCTTGGCATGGGCGCGCGCCTCCACGAGCCGGAAGAAGCTCATGGTCCGCGCGGTGGCGAGCCCGCGGTTGCGTTCGACCGCGGCCTGCGCGAGGTCCACGCCCTCGTCGGCGAAGCCGCGGTAGGTCGCCTGCAGGGACATCGACGCCAGGACGTAACCGCCCAGCGGAACGTCCGCGGCGGCCCGGGCCAGGCGCAGCGCCTGGATGTAGTAGCGCTGGGCTGCCTCCTGCTGGCCGGTGTCGAAGGCCATCCACCCGGCGAGCCTGGTCAGCTCAGCGGACGCGCCGAAGAGAGCCCGTCCCACCTCGTCGCTGTACGAACCCAGGAGGAGTGGAGCGGCGTCGACCCGTAAGCACTCCGGGACCATGGAGGAACGCCAGTCGCCGCCGCCGTACTTGGAGTCCCAGCGGCGCGCGTCCTGGGCGGCCTCGCGCAGTTTGGTCACGTCGCTGTGGCCGACGCGCAGCAGCGGCCCGTCGAGCGCGGCGGAGCCCGCGGTGTCCGGGCCCGGCTGGACCGGCACCCCGGCCTGTGCCGCGGCGTGAGCCCCGGGTGCGCCCTCGGGGGCGAGGATCGCGGCGTGGGCCGCCGTCGGGTCCCGCGCGACCGACGGATCGGCGGGAGTTATGAGCCAGCGGGACGCGGGGGTCGCATAGGCGCTCACCGCGAAGGAACCCGCCAGCGACTGCCAGATCCCGCCGCCGCCCCGGCGGCCCGCCAGATCCAGCCGGTACAGATCCGTCGCCGACCGCACCGCCTCCGCCACGTCGCGGGGGAACGCCAGACCGACCTCGGGCGCCGGATCGGCGTCGGCGAGCCCGATCTCGTGCAGCGGGACGGGACGGCCGAGTTTGGCCCCTATCGCCGCCGCGATGAGATGCGGCGCCGCGCCCTGCGGCACCATGCCCTTCGCGACCCAGCGGGCCACCGACGTCTTGTCGTAACGAAGGGTCAGACCGCGCTGCGCCCCGAGGTCGTTGACCCGCCGGGCCAGCCCGGCGTTGCTGATTCCCGCGAGGGCGAGAACCGTGCCGAGCTTCTCGTTCGGCCCGCGTTGTTCCCTGGACATGCGTCACCCCTCGACACACAGACGGCCGCCGCGTCACCGTCAGGCGCGCGGCATTCGTACCGTGTTCTCCCCAGGTCCGGTCCCGGGCACTCCGGCCGCACACGCATTTGGCCAGGCCCCGTGGAATATGCCGCTCTGCTGAGAACATCGGTAAACCCAGCGTAGTTCGCCGCATCCCCACCGTTAAGGGGCAGACCTCCGTATGGCGGGAATGTTGTCCGTGCGGCGCGGAGCGTGGGAGCCGTGCTCCTGACGTGTGGCCGTGCGCCCGGCCGTGCGCTCTGGCCCGACCGGTGCGGCAAACGCTTCGATGGGCCCTGCGTGGGTCGGCCCGCCGAACTGGACTCGGTGGGCTGGGGGAGACCGCCGCCCCAATCCCCGCGGGCGGCGAACCGGTCCGGGAGGTGACGAACACCTCCCGGACCGTGCGCCGCACGGGCGGGGATCGGAGACGGCGACGTGTGGTCCGGCGCACCGGGGGGATGCGCCGGCCCGCACGTTGCCGCACTCCGGCGGGTCCGGTCGGGGCCCACGTCGTCCTGCCGGGGTCCTGCCCACCGCTTCTTGCAGGGGTGCGCGGGGGCTGTGCCGCTGAGTTGCCGTGGACGAAACGCGCGGTTCCGCAGCGAGCGGAGAATGGCTGAATAGCGCCGGTCGGACGGGGTGTTGCGCAGCCGCCCGGCTATGGCCTGATTGCGCCTGTTCCGTGGCCCGGCCGGTCCGGGGGCCGCCGGCGGCGCCGGCTGCCACAACTCCCGGATGATCCAATTCCGTTGTGAGGGCACCCCGGAGCCGTGGCCAGGCTTTTGCCAGGGGCGCATGCGCATCCGTTGTGCGCCGCCCGTACCCCCTCCCGGGCGCCGTTGTCGTGGCAGCATGTCCCGCAACGGCGTTCCCGTGTCCTGGTACGCCGGTTCGTCCACAGCCTGTGGAGGCGGCGATGCGTTGGTTGGTGGGGTGGAGCAGTATCGCCGCGAGCTTCGGCACCGTGGGCGCCGTCGGCCACCAGAGCGAGGGGCGAACCGTCCACCCGGTGGGATCCCAACTCCTGTGGGGGGACCCGGATCCGCTGTGGGCCGTGGGCGACTGGCGCCCCGACGAGATCCGCGTCGTCACGGTCGCTACCCCGGTGGGAGCGCCGGTCACCCGCCTCGCGGTCCTCGGCTGCTGCGGGGCCACCGACGAACAGCTCCGCGTCGGACTGCTGGCCGCCCGAGGCGGTGCGCTGCGCCATCTCACCGCCTGGTCCGGCAGTTACACGGCCGTCGTCCAGATCGGCCGCCGCATCACCGTCGCCGGAGACCTCGCCGGAGCGCGGCCCGTCTTCCACACGCCCTGGGCCAACGGCACCGCCTACGCCACCGCCGCCCTCCCGCTCGCCGACCTCATCGAGGCGCAGCTGGACATCGGCCATCTCGCCGCGCTGCTGGCCTGCCCCGAGACCCCGGAGGCGCTGGGCGACGGCACACCGTACGCCGGGGTGAAGCGGATCCCGCCCGGCCACGCGCTGATCCTCCGGGAGGGATCGCGCGAGATCACCGGGTACGAGGCGGTGGCCTCCCTCGCTGTGGCAGCGGCGCAGACCGACCCGGTGAGCGCCGTCGAAGGCGTACGGGACGCGCTCGTCGAGGCCGTACGCGCACGGCTCACAGCTCCGCGCCACGCCCCCGAGACCCTGCCCCCCGACCCCGGACCCGTCCCGGGCATGGGGCCCGCCGAACGCCGCGCGGCCCGTGGGGCGCCCGTCCCCGGCATCGGGTCGGACCTCTCCGGTGGCAGTGCCTCCGCCACCCTCGCGCTGCTGGCCGCCGGACTGCCCGGGCTGCCGGGTACCGTGCTGGGCCATGGCACGGGGGCGGGCGAACGCCTCCTGGCCGTCACCTTCAACGACCTCTCCGTACAGAGCCGTACGGCGCACGGGCTCTCGGCGCAGGACCGCGAGGACGAGCTGGAGCGTGCCCGTGTGATCGCGGCCGATCCCCGCCTGCACCACGTGGTCGTGGCGGCGGGCGATGAGGCCCTCCCGTACGCCTCACTGGAGAGCGGCCCGCTCACGGACGAACCCGCCCCCTCCCTCGTCGTCGCCGAACGCCACCGCCGCCGGCTGGCCGCGGGCAGCGCGGACCACTTCGTCGGACACGGCGCCCGCCAGGTCCTGGACGCGCACCCCGCACGGCTGGCCGACCTCCTCATGGACCGGCGCAGACGCCACCTCCTGCGGCCCGTCGCCGCGCTCGCCAGGGCCGAAGGGCCCTCCACGCACTCCCTGTTCGTCCCGCTGGCCGTCTACCGGGCCGCCCGCAGACTGGCCCGCACGTCGTACCGCACCGGGCTCGAGACGGCGGCGTCCCTGCTGCCCGAGGCCAATCGTGACGCCCCCGGCCTCGACACCCCGGCCGACGCCTCGCTCGCCTCCCTCGCCTGGTCACGACCCGGTCCGGCCGCCCGCTGGCTCACGGGGGAGGCACTCGCGGAAGTATCGGTTCGTCTCCAGGAGGCGGCGATCCGGCCCGCATCGGTCCAGCGCCCGGGGGAGGCCAGGGCCCGCGCCGCGCTGGCCCGGCACGCTGCCGACCAGCGGATCCTGGAACAGGCCTCCGAGATCCGCAGCCAGCGGCTGCACGCCCCCTACCTCGACAACCAGGTCGTGCGCGCCGCCCGCGCCCTCCCGGAATCGCTCCGGGTCCAGCCGGGCGCCCGCGCCGCGATCCTGCGCAGGGTCCTCGCCGGCGCCGGCATCCACGACCTGCCGCCCGGCTGGGGCACCCCGTCCCAGGCCACCTCGACCGCGGCCGGACGGATCGGACTGCGTACCGCCCTTCCCGACCTGATCGCCCTCTTCGACGCCCCGCTGCTCGCCGACGCGGGCCTGATCGAGGCCCGCGTCGTGCGCAAGGCGCTGCGTGCGGCGTCCGAGGGCGAACCCCTCCCGCTGGACGGCCTCGCCGAGCTCGCGTCCACGGAACTGTGGCTCCGCCGTCTGGTCACCCGCCGAGGCACCTGCTGGACCGGCACGGCGGCCCCACGGCAGCGCGCGGTGGCCGGAGGCGTCGTCCCGGCCCGCCGAACCCTGCAGGCATAGGGGCCCGCGGCGGCGCGTGCTGTCCGCGTGCGGTCGTGCGCCTCAGGTTGGCCCCGGCCTCCTCGCCGGTGCCGCAGGGGCGCTCAGCGGCAACTGATCCGGGAGCGCGCCCAGTCGGCCAGCGCGACCCCGCCGAGCCGTCCCCACGGCTCCACCACGAGCCGGACAGCCTTCCGGCCCTCGATGCCGACGCTCACCGGTACGGCGGGCTCACCACCCCGCACCACCGGGGACCGCCACAGCCGCGCCCCCTCTCCGTCGTACACCGAGAAACGCACGGCGCCGAGCCCCAGGGTCAGGTCGTCGACCCCCGCCATCGCCTCGTAGCGGGTGCACGGCCGGTTGAGCTGGACGGTGACCGACGAGCTGGAGGGGGCGGTCACCCCGTGGTCGTACGTCGTGGAGGCGATCGACAGTCCCCGGCGCTGCCAGAACACACCGGTGCTGCCGTCGAGCAGCACCTCGGGACCGGTGTGGTCACCGGTGACGGAGTACTCGAGCTCGTTCACCTGGTAGATCTCCGGCGCGGGTGGTGGCGGCTCCTTCGGCGCGGGAGGTTCCGGGGTCGGGGTCGGGGTGGGCGTCGGCGCCGGCTCCTCCGGTGGGGGCGGCGTGGGAGTGGGAGGAGGTGTCGGGACCGGCGCGGGGGGCGGAGTCGGCTCCGGGGCGGGCGGTGCTCCGGGCTCGGGCGGGGCCGGCGGCTCGGGCTCCGGTACCGGCTGCGGCTCGGGTGGGGGAGGCGGCGTGGGGGTGGCGGGCGCCGCGGCCGGCGGCTTGGCCACCGGTTTCTGCTCCGGCGCCGGCCGGTCGTCCCCGACCAGCGCCCACACGAGTCCGGCAGCCGCCGCCACAGCCACCGCGGCGGCGATGCCGGCCTTCATCGGGCCTCCGATCCCCTCCGACGCCGCTGCCCCGCCTGCCGTGCCTCCCCCGGAGGACGCGCCCCCCGTGGCCGCCGCGGCGGCTCCGGCGCCGGCCGCACCCGCCGCGCCACCCGCCACGATGCCTGCGGCCTTGAGCGAGTAGCCCGCGGCGAACCAGCCGATGACCGCGATCGGGAGGAGGGCCGGAATACCGGCGTTCACACGGTCCAGCTCACCGGCGGCGATCCGGCACTTCGCGCATTCGTCCAGGTGCTTGCGCAGTCCGCGCTCGGCCCGGGTGCGCAGACCGCCCCGGGCATGGGCGCCGAGCCGGTCGGCGTACTGCGCGCAGTCACCCCCGGCCGTCAGCGACCGGCTCACATGGGCCTGCAGATAGGCCTGCTTGAGCCCTTCTCGGGCCCGGACGGCCAGGACCGCCGTGGCATTGGCCGTCAGTCCGAACAGCGGGGCGACCTCACGGGGCGACTCCTCCTCCACGGTGGTGTGCCACAACACGGCCTGCCAGCGTTCCGGCAGGCTGCGGAACGCCTGCATGGCCATCGACCGGTCCGCCTCGTGCATGGCGAGCACGTCGGCGCCCAGGTCGAGGGTGTCGGCCTCCGACAGCTCGGCGGCGCGAGTGGCCTGCGCGGCGAACACCGCGAAGTCGTCGACCAGATGCTCGCGCTTCGCGCTCCTGGTCCACGCGGCGGCGACATGCCGGACAGCCGTCATGAGATAGGCCCGGACGGCTTCCTCCGGCCCCTTCCCGCCGCGTACGGCCTGCAGCGTCCGGGCGAACACCTCGGCCGTCAGGTCGTCGGCCGTGTGGGCGTCCCGGCAGCAGGTACGCGCATAGCGGCGCACCGCTGCCGAGTGACGCCGGAAGAGCTCCTCGTACGCCCCGTCGTCCCCCGTACGCATGCCCTGGATCAACTGCGCGTCCGACGGACCGAGATCGCCGGACCCCGCGCGCCCCTCACGCTGCAGGGGGACCGCGTACGCGGTGGCGGGCTCCGGCTGAGCCCTGTCGTCGGCGCCGGACCTCGACGGCCAGGGACCGGGCAGCACGGTGCCGCCCCCGTCCGGGCCGTCCGGCCGCGCGGGCTCCGCGGCGCCTTCGGCGGAGCCGATCGGCAGGTCGGCCCCGGAACGGCCCGACGGCGACGTCCTGCCCGGCATCCGCGAGGCCGGCGGGCCGTCGGTCTCCGTGCCGCCCTTGCCCGCTGCGGCGGCACCCTCGGACGGTTCTTCCTGCTGCGCGTCACCGCTCATCGCGGAAGCCCCCGTATACACCCTCGGACCCGAATAACCGGGGCAAGAGTGCCACAGGGCAACGCCGCCACGAACCCCGAGCGGCAGCAACCACTCGTCCGGGGTGTCTTCCCGTGCCCGTGGGGCGTGACATCGCAACGACGGGGAAGGAGCAATGCCCCCCGGGCGCAGGTGCCCGGCCGACGGGAGCCCCGTCCCACCGGACCCCCGCAGCCGGCCGACGGCTGTGCGCACACGACGGCTGCCCGGCCCGCGCACCACGAGCGCGCGGCATTCGGCGTGGGACCTGCGCCGTGTGGGCCACGCGGGGCGCGCTTACGCCGGGCGGGAGCGAAGACCCTCCAGCAGGATGTCCAGCAACCGGGCCGAAGCGGCGGCCTGATGGGCGGGATCAGGCAGAGCCGGTGCCGCCGTGGCGATGACCAGCAGCACATCGGCCACCGTCACATCGCCTCGCAGCTCGCCCGACTCACGAGCCCGGTCGACCAGCCTGCCCACGACCTCGAGCAGCTCGGCCACCCCCGGCTCGTCCTCGATCCCCTCCTCGCCCGCGGAATGCGGGCCGACCACCCGGAGACCGGGCTCGCCCACTCCCTGCCTCTGGTGCGGGACGCGCGACTCGCCGCCGGCCGTGCCGGGGCCCTCCGACGCGGCCTGCTCGTCCTGCTCCGCCCCCACGCGCAGCACCTGCGGCGGGAGCAGCCGCCCCGCGCCGGATGCCACCGAGGTCCGCAGGAAGCGGGAGAGCGCCGCCCACGGCTCGTCCTCCTGGCCGAGAGCCGTGCGCGCCTGATCGGTCAGCCGCGCCGTCTCCTCCTCGGCTATCCGGCGCACCAGCACGTCCTTGCTCGGGAAACGCCGGTAGACCGTACCGACGCCCACCCGTGCCCTGCGTGCCACGTCCTCCATCGGCGCGCCGTAACCCAACTCCCCGAACACCTCACGCGCGGCGCGCAGGACGTGTTCGAGATTGCGCTGTGCGTCGACGCGGAGCGGCGCCGAGCGCGCAGTGCCGCCCGTCGGTCCCGCGACCGTCCCGACCGCGCCCACGGGGCTCAGCCGCCCATGGTCCTCAGCGGACGAGGTGACAGTGCTCGGCCCATGCAAATCCTGAATGTGCATAACTTCCCCCGGTTATGACGTCTCCCCCCGGAGACTTCCCCGCCGTGTCCGCCGGCGTGTGGACCTTGGTCCGAATCCGACACCCCGACGGGGTACGAACATAGTTGAGCCCGGGTCAATTCAGAAGGGGGTAGTTCCGCACGGAGCGCCCCCCGATCGGAGCAAGGACCGGTCGGACCCCGGATCGACCCCTTCGGGCACACCTTCGCGCCGCATCTGACCTGCACAGCTCCGGAATCGGACGGTGGCCGGGGGCCGCCGGGTGATCGGAGAGCTCCGGTCACACAATTTGCCGGGCCTGTGGACAAACTCCGGACTCCGTTGCGTCATGGGATGGTGATGGCACCAGATTCCCGGAGGACACCCCCCGGCACCCGGCCCAGTGCACGCATTCTCGTCGTCGGCGGCGGCTACGTCGGGATGTACACCGCGTTGCGTCTCCAGCGGAAGCTCCGGCAGAGACTGAGAAGCGGTGAGGCCGAGATCGTGGTGGTCACGCCCGACCCCTACATGACCTATCAGCCGTTCCTGCCCGAAGCCGCGGCAGGTTCGATCTCTCCGCGCCATGTCGTCGTGCCGCTGCGCAGGGTCCTGAAGAACTGCACGATCGTCATCGGCGAGGCGGAGCGCGTCGACCACGCCAAGCGCACAGTGACGGTCACGACGCTCGCCACCGGCGAGGACGGCACCGGTGCCCTGGAGATCCCGTACGACGAACTCGTCCTCGCGCCCGGATCCGTGTCACGCACCCTGCCGGTTCCGGGCCTCGCGGACTTCGGAATCGGCTTCAAGACCGTCGAGGAGGCCATCGGCCTCCGCAACCACGTCATCGAGCAGATGGACATCGCCTCCGCCACCCGGGACCCCGCCATCCGCGACGCGGCCCTCACCTTCGTCTTCGTCGGCGGCGGGTACGCGGGCGTGGAGGCACTCGCGGAGCTGGAGGACATGGCCCGCTACACCTCGCGGTACTACCACAACATCAAGCCCTCGGACCTGAGATGGATCCTGGTCGAGGCGACCGGGCGCATCCTGCCCGAGGTCGGAGAGGCGATGGGCAGGTACGCCGTCAGGGAACTGCGGGGCCGCAACATCGACGTACGGCTCGACACCCGGCTGGACAGCTGCGAGGGCAGGGTCGCCGTGCTCAGCGACGGCTCGCGCTTCCCGACCCGCACCCTGGTGTGGACCGCGGGTGTGAAGCCCGCGCCGATCCTCGCCGCCACCGACCTCCCCCTCACGGAACGCGGCCGGATCCGCTGCACCGCCACGCTCTCCGTCGACGGAGCCGAGCACGCCTGGGCCGCGGGTGACGCGGCGGCCGTCCCTGACCTCACCTCGTCGGAGCCGGGCACGGAGACCGCGCCGAACGCCCAGCACGCGGTCCGTCAGGCAAAGGTCCTCGCCGACAACATCGTGGCCACGCTCGCCGGCCGTCCGGCCGAGGACTACCGGCACTCCTACGCCGGTTCCGTCGCCTCGCTCGGCCTGCACAAGGGAGTCGCGCACGTCTACGGGCGCAAGCTCAAGGGATATCCCGCCTGGCTGATGCACCGCGTGTACCACCTCAGCCGCGTCCCCACGTTCAACCGGAAGGCGCGCGTCCTTGCCGAGTGGACCCTGGCCGGACTCTTCAAACGGGAGATCGTCTCCCTCGGCTCGCTCGAACACCCGCGCGCCGAGTTCGCCCTCGCCGCGAGAGGACACGCGCACCCGAAGCCCCCCGACGACACACCGCCGAAGAACGACAGGCCGCCGGAGACGTCCGGCTGATCCGCGGTTCTCCGCCGCGCCGCCAACGCCCCGGAGAACCGCTGTCGTTCAGCGGCCGGACCCACCGCCGTACGCCAACTGTCAGTACGGTCGGTCACACTGGACGTGTGACCATAGGTGGGCCCACACCTGCGCAGAGTGATCCGGCAGGCGGTCACCTAAAGTGACCGACAGCTACGAACCGACAGCACGGACAGGTCCGGCCGCGCGTTCCCGACAGCCCGGTTCCGGCACCCCGGCCCGGCATCAGGGCCGGGCGGGGGACCGACCACAGGACCAGCAGTAGAAGCAGCTCGCCCGAGCGGACCCGACCGACACACGAGGCCAGAAATTCCGTGAACTTCACGCGCTGGAGCGCCCGCTTTCCCGGAACACAACGTCGAGCCGCCGCGCGGGACGACGACCACAGTTCCGTACCCGCCGCCCGCGCCGAGTCCGTACGGCCGAAGACGCCGGTCACCCCGCCGGACGACACCTCCGAATCCGCCGCCCCTGTGCACGGCCCCTCCCTGGACGCCCTGTCGGCCCGCGAGCTGCTGGGCCGGCTCCCCGCCCCCGTCGCACTGCTCCACGGCCCCGAACACCGCATCACCTACGTCAACGCGGCCTACACGTCCGCCTTCGGCCCACGCCCCTGCGGTGCGCCCGCGGCCGAGGTCATGCCCGAGCTCACCGAGCTCAGCCTGCTGCCCCTCATCGGGCAGGTCCTGCGCAGCGGCACCCCGCGTACGGTCAAGTCCCGCAAGGTGCAGGCCGGCAGCTCGTACACGGTGACCTGCACCCCCGTGGCCACCGGCGACCCGGACGGACCCGACGGGGAAGCCGGCGTCCTCGTCTACGCCACCGATGTCACCGACCACGCCGAAGCGGCCGAACGCCTCAGGGCCAGCGAACGCCGCCACCGCGAGACAGCCGTCACGCTCCAGCGCTCCCTGCTCCCGCAGGACCTGGAGCAGCCGGACGACCTGCGCATCGCCGCCACCTATCAGCCGGGCGGCACGGACGCGGCGGTCGGCGGTGACTGGTACGACGTCATCACCCTGGGCGCCGGGCGGACCGCGCTCGTCATCGGCGACGTGATGGGGCGCGGCGTGCGGGCCGCAGCCGTCATGGGCCAGCTGCGCACGGCGGTCCGGGCCTACGCCCGCCTCGACCTTCCGCCGCACGAGGTGCTCCAGCTCCTCGACGTCCTCGCCGCCGAGATCGACGCCAGCCAGATCGCCACCTGCGCCTACGCCGTCCACGACCCCAACGAGGGGCACCTCGTCTACGCCTCCGCAGGGCACCTCCCGATCCTCGTGTGCGACGAAAACGGCACCGTCCACCGTGCGGAGGAACCGACCGGACCGCCGCTCGGCACGGGCGGCTGGGTCCACACCTCAGGGACGATCCCCCTGCCGCCCGGCTCCACCGCCGTCCTCTACACGGACGGCCTGGTGGAACGCCGCAGCGAGGACATCGACGAGGGTGTCGCCTCCCTGGCGCGCGCCCTCGCCGGTGCCAAGGGGTCGCCCCAGGTGGTCTGCGACCGGCTCATCCGTTCCCTGGGTGTCACCGCCGAGCACGACGACGACGTGGCGGTCCTCGTGGTCCAGCACCCCGCGCGGACGGGACCGAGCGCGGAGCTCTTCCACAACGCCTCGCTCGAACTGCTCGGGGGCATCGAGGCCGCCCCCAGGGCACGCGCCTTCGCCACGGGCGTCCTGGCGTCCTGGCGCTTTCCCATGGAGCTCTGTGACCTGGGGGTCCTTGCCGTGAGCGAGCTCGTCGCGAACTCCCTCCAGCACGGAACGCCGCCCATGCGTCTCGGCCTGCGCCGGACCGACCGCCGCCTGATCATCGAGGTGACGGACGGCGACGACCACCTGCCGCGCCGCCGTCGCGCCGAGCCCGCCGACGAGGCGGGACGCGGCATCACCATCGTCGCGACCATCGCCACGTCATGGGGAAGCCGCCGTACCCCCGGCGGGGGCAAGGCGGTCTGGTGCGAATTCGCGCTCCCCGGCTGACGCCGACCCGGCACACGGCGCTGGGTCAGCGCAGGGCGGTCTCTCCCTGCACGGCGGTGTCCAGGTGCACGCCGGCGGGAGCGACGACCGGCTCGCTCTCCGGCAGTGACACGGCGACCACCCGGGACGGCACCGCCGCGAGCGAGGGCCGGTCCTGTACGGGAGTGAGCTGACGGCCCAGCTTGAGCGCCAGCACGGTGATGCCGAGCGAGAACAGTACGAAGGTCACGATGTACGGCCCGTGCAGAGATGCCCCCATGGGGCCGCCCACGGCGGGCCCGACGGCCAGCGCGAGCTGCTTCACCAGGGCGAACGCCGAGTTGTACTGACCGACCATGGCCTCCGGTGCCAGATCGGCGACGAGCGGCGCCACCGTCGGCGACAGCATCGCCTCGCCGAGCCCGAACAGGGCGTACGTCGAGATCATCGCGGCCGTGGCCATGGTCTGGCTGCCGTGTCCGAGACCCGCGTACCCGGCCACGATCCAGGCGAAGGCCCAGATCACACCGACCCACGCGATGACGCGGCTGCGGCTGCGGCGCTCCACGAGGCGCAGCACGACGAACTGCGCGACGACGATGACCGCCGTGTTGGCTGCCAGCGCGATACCCAGGGTCGACGGATCGATTCCGGCGGCCTCGGTGCCGTAGGCGGCGAGCCCGGACTCGAACTGTCCGTAGCAGGCGAAGAAGATCACGAAGCCCAGGACGCACAGCTGCACCATGGCCCGGTGCGAGAGCAGCACGCGCAGCCCGGCCTTGGGTGCCGTGCCGTCGGCGGGCACAGTGTGCGGGAGGGAGGGCGCACGCGGCATACGAACCGTGGCAGCGACCGCACCGAGCACCAGGAACATGCCTGCCTCGATGAGGAACAGCAGGGTGAAGCTCGACGGACGGTTGACGTCCACCAGCTGCCCGCCGACCAGGCCACCGATGCCGAGCCCGAGGTTCTGAAGGAAGAACTGCATGGCGAAGGCGCGGGTGCGGGTGGCGGCGCTGGAGCACCACACCAGCATCGTCGCGAGCGCAGGCTGCATGACCGCGGTGCCGGCGCCGAGGACCGCGGCGGACAGTACGGCTGACGTCACGCCATTCGAGAAGCCCAGGGCACAGGCGCCCACGGCCGCCGCGAGGGCTGCGACGATCAGCACGGGCAACGGGCCGCGCCGGTCGATGGCACGGCCGGTGAACGGCAGCACCGCGAGCGCCGCCATGGCGAAGACAGCCAGCACGACACCTGCCGTACCGGCACCAAGATCCCGTACCTGTGCCACGTAGACGTACAGATACGGGACGGTGAATCCGAGGCCGAACGCGCTCAACGCGCTCCCCAGCTGGATCCGCCGCAGCGCTGCACCCATCTCCCTGGTCACACTCACCTACCTCAAGACTCAACTTCAAGAACACAGACTCGTAGACTTTAGCACTAAAATTAAAGTGTGAACTCTTCACCCCGAAGGACTTCGATGGCGATGAGGGGCGTGCGATACTGCCCGCCATGTCTGACACCACCGAGCAGCCCGAGCTCCAGGAGTCGAGCCTCGACGAGCAGATCGCCGCCTATCAGCGCGAATTCCGGGACCTCGACCCGCAGGTCGAGCAGATCGTCTCCGCGCTGGGCCGGCTGAACCGCAGGATGAACGTCGCGTACGGCAGACAGGTCGCCGCGCTCGGCATCAGTAACGCCGAGTGGGAGGTCCTCAAGACCCTGGTGCTGTCCGGAGCCCCGTACCGGCTGGGGCCGGGCGAGCTCGCCAAGCGGCTCGGGCTCACTCCCGCCGCCATGACCCACCGCATCGACCGCATGGCCGGTGAGGGTCTGGTCACCCGGGACCGGGACGAGAACAACCGGGTACGGGTCATCGTGGAACTGACCGACGAGGGCCGCACGAAGTGGCTCGAGGCGATGCGGATGGCCACCACCTTCGAGGAGGATCTCCTCCAGGACCTCTCGGGCGACGAACGGGGAGCGCTCGGCGAGATCCTGATCCGGCTGCTGCGACGCGTGGAGCACGAACAGCCCGACGCCGGCGGTCGGCTCACCGACCTCGACTGAGGTCGGATCGGGGGACGAGAGGTGGAGTTGACACGTCGTCCCCGCGTCCGTAAGGTACTTCGAGTTGTCACGGAGCCGGTACGGTCCGGCGGCGACCGATCCCGCCGCGAATGCGGCAACAAAACTCAGAACGATCTCCCACCGGAGAGAATTTCGGCATGCCGAAATTCAATTCACCGACTCGATTATGAGTCGCCGGGAAGATCCGCTAGAGTTCGGGACGTCGGAACGGCCCAAGGGCCGGGAGGACGAACCCCACTGACTGGGAATCAGGCCCGAAAGGATCTGATAGAGTCGGACTCGCCGGAAAGGGAAACGCGAAAGCGAAGAACTGGAAAGCGAAAAAGCAGCATCCCGCTTCGGCCGGGAATCGGACACGAAAGAGTCTGATAGAGTCGGAAACGCAAGAACGAAGGGAAGCGCCCGGAGGGCCCCGGTGAAACGGGAC
>NZ_JAFBGA010000003.1 GCF_016909575.1 Streptomyces sp. HB132
GTCCCGTTTCACCGGGGCCCTCCGGGCGCTTCCCTTCGTTCTTGCGTTTCCGACTCTATCAGACTCTTTCGTGTCCGATTCCCGGCCGAAGCGGGTCACTGCTTTTTCGCTTTCCAGTTCTTCGCTTTCGCGTTTCCCTTTCGGCGTGTTCACTACGTTAACCGATTTCCTCGGTGACTCATAATCGAGCCGATCGGGCAGATTCCGGCATGCCGAAATTGCACCCGCCAGGGGTGAATCGTAGGTAGTGGTTGGCCCTCTCACGATGCTTCGACCCGGTCCGACGGACCGCGCCATGAACACTGCATCCGTTCAAGCGGCTCGGACTACATTAGGGAAACAGCGGGGGTGAGTCAAGTTGCGTGGTGGCGCGGCACCTGGGCACCGCACGCCCTGACCGTGAGCTCGCCGCCGATCCGGAAGCGTCAGGACTGGTGGGCCGTTGCCGCCGACGTCCCTGCGCGAGCCGCTGCGTGGCTGGTCGAGTGGAGAGCGTTGCTGGACTGGCGGCGCCCCACGTCTGTCCGCGGCCACGTCAGCTCCGTCCGGCATCTGGTCGACAGTGGAGTGGGCAACCAGGCACGTCGGTGTTTCTGAGTCCCCGCACCCGGTGCCGCGCAGGCTAGCCGACGAGCCGGGAACAGGGAGCAGGGAGCAGTAGCTCAACGGCTCAGGCTCCGCCGGCCGGCTTGGCTCTCGGGCTCAGTCGGTACGCCGAGACCGTTGGATCTCCGGCGAGGTGGAAACGGTGCTGCCAGTCGTGGGCTCTGCTCACGCCCACCCGAGGGCCGACCCGGATGAGCGCACCGGGTACCGGCTCGCCCTGGGACAGCACGACCGAGGCACCCGTCAGCAGGGCTGCGCCGTTGTGCTCCGACGTGATGCCGAGCGCCTGGCAGAAGTTTCCCGGGCCGCGCGCGAGGCGCGGGGTCTCGACCTTCGCCCCTCGGCGCTTGCGTGCCAGTTCTTCCCCTTCGACGACCCTGCCTGCCCGGATGAGGACGGCCGAAGCGACACCGTCCGTTCCGGTGACGACGTTGGCGCACCAGTGGAGACCGTGGGACCGGTAGACGTACAGCTGTCCCGCGGGTCCGAACATGACGGCGTTTCGGGGTGTCCTGCCCCGATAGGCGTGGGAGGCGGGGTCGGCCGTACCGGCGTAGGCCTCGGTCTCCGTGACGGTGATGCTCACGGTTCCCTCGGGCGTCGCGTGGGTGAGGACGGCGCCGAGCAGCTCGGGGGCGACCTCTTCAGCGGGACGGGCTAGATCCAGGACGTTCATGCTGACCGGCTCGACATTCCGTTCGTCGACCGGACGTGACGGTGCGCCGGCCTACCGGACAGCCCGCTGCCGCGGGTGGGCCGGCCACGGAAGGCGCAGGAGCGGGGGGCGATCTCGCCCGCGTACGCCTCGCCCTCCGTCAGCCCCGGGTCGAGGTGCCCCTCGTAGCTGTCACGGACCGGTCCGCGGCCCGGGATTCCGGGCGCCGGTTCCAGGACGGGCCCGTCGAAGAAGTGCCGCGTGACCGGCGTGCGGTTCATGCCCTCGTTCATGACGTCCGAGGGTACTGGGCTCGGCGCCACGGGAACCGGCTACGGTCAGGGCGCGTATGTAGGGGAAGGACCAAGGAGGAAAACATGGGCTTCAAGCGGCTGCTCGCGAGCATGGGTGCCGGCGGTGCTTCGGTCGAGACCGAACTCACCGAACTCAACGTCGTCCCCGGAGGGGTCGTCCAGGGAGAGGTGCGGATCCAGGGCGGATCCGTGGACCAGCAGATCGAGGGCCTCTCGGTGGGCCTGCAGGCGCGGGTCGAGGTCGAGGGCACCGACCAGGAGACCAAGCAGGACATCGAGTTCACCAAGCTGCGCCTCGGCGGCGCCTTCGAGGTGAAGGCGGGCGCGGTTCACGTCGTGCCGTTCGGCCTGGAGATTCCCTGGGAGACGCCGATCACCATGTTCGCCGGGCAGCATCTGCGCGGCATGAACATCGGGGTGACGACGGAGCTGGAGATCGCCCGCGCCCTCGACTCGGGTGACCTCGACCCGATCAACGTGCACCCGTTGCCGGCTCAGCAGGCCATCCTGGACGCATTCGGGCAGCTGGGCTTCGGCTTCCGCAGCGCGGACATGGAGCGCGGCCACATCCGCGGTACCCGCCAGCGTCTGCCCTTCTACCAGGAGATCGAGTTCTTCCCGCCGCAGCAGTACCGGGGGCTGAACCAGGTGGAGCTGACGTTCGTCGCGGACGACCGCGAGATGGACGTCGTCCTGGAGATGGACAAGAAGCCGGGGCTCTTCAGCGAGGGCAGCGACTCCTACCGTGCGTTCAAGGTGGGTCTGAACGACTACCAGGGCACGGACTGGTCCGCGTACCTCAACCAGTGGCTCGCCCAGGTCGGCGGCCAGCGCAACTGGCTCTGACAACCCCTAGGGTCGGTGGCAAGACATCGCAGAGCCGATCAGGAGAGGTGCTGACGTGACCGAGCCGAAGAGGGCGCCGCTGCCGCACGACTTCCATCCGGAGGTCCCCCCGTTCACCGTGGTGAGCACGGACCTCGCACCGGGCGCCGTGCTGGCGGACGCCCAGGTGTTCGCGGCGGGCAACACCTCGCCGCACCTGCGGTGGGAGGGCTTCCCCGCCGGGACGAAGAGCTTCGCGGTGACGTGCTTCGACCCGGACGCGCCGACGGGCAGCGGGTTCTGGCACTGGGTGCTGTTCGACATCCCTGCGTCCGTGACGGAGCTTCCTGCCGGTGCGGGTAGCGGGGCGTTCGAGGGGCTGCCCGAGGGCGCCGCCCAGGCCCGCAACGACTACGGCGCGAAGGAGTTCGGCGGAGCCGCGCCTCCCTCCGGTGAGAACCACCGCTATGTCTTCACCGTGTACGCGGTGGACACCGAGAAGCTCGGGCCGGACAGTGACGCGTCACCCGCCGTGGTCGGGTTCAATCTTCGGTTCCACACGCTGGGGCGCGCGCAGCTGATCGGGGAGTACACCGCCCCCGCAAGCTGAATGTTCGCCTCCCGTTTGCCCTGCCCTGGTCTTGGAGAGACCAGGGCAGGGCACTTTTTATTGCGTTGTCCATCACGGTCCGCCCGGACAGAGTTGTTCCGGGCCCGCCGACAGACGGGCGGCACACGGGAGGTGGGCGGGATGCGGGACACACTTGTACTGAACGCGAGCTTCGAGCCGCTGTCGACAGTGACTCTCAACCGTGCGGTGGTCCTGATCCTGCAGGACAAGGCCGTCGTCGAGCAGTCGCATCCCGGGCTCCGTATGCGCGGTGCCGCCGTGGACATTCCGGTGCCCCGGGTGATCAGGCTCTGCCGTTACGTGCGGGTGCCGTTCCGAAGACACGCTCCGTGGTCCAGAAGGGGTGTGCTCATACGGGACCAGCACCGGTGCGCGTACTGCGGTCGACGGGCGAGCACCGTGGACCATGTGGTGCCGCGGGCCCAGGGGGGACAGGACACCTGGCTGAACACGGTGGCCTCGTGTGCCGAGGACAATCACCGCAAGGCTGCCCGGACGCCCGAGCAGGCGGGTATGCCGCTGCTGCGTCAGCCGTTCGTGCCGTCCCCGGCGGACGCCATGCTGCTCGCGCTGGGTGCCGGCGACCGGTCGGCTCTGCCGGAGTGGCTGGGACGCTCGGCGGCGTGATCGCCTCGCAGGCCCCGGACGACCGTATGAGCAGCCCGTCCCCCTCGCACGGGGAGTCCCGGAGGGGGCGGGCTCGTCTCCGTCAGCGCAGCACCAGTTGAACGATGGCCGCCGTGCCGACCACGACGATCAGCGCGCGCAGGAAGCCCGGGCTGAGCCGACGGCCGACCTTGGCGCCGATCTGGCCGCCGATCGCGGAACCCACCGCGATGAGCACGACGGCCGTCCAGTCGAAGTCCGCGACGAAGAGGAAGAAGAGCGCGGCGACGCTGTTGACGACGGCGGCGAGGACGTTCTTGACGGCGTTGAGGCGCTGCATCGTGTCATCGAGCAGCATGCCCATCAGGGAGAGGTAGACGATGCCCTGGGCCGCCGTGAAGTAGCCGCCGTAGACGCTGGCCAGCGTCAGGCCGGTGAAGAGGAGGGGCCCGCCGTCGGGGCGGGCGGGGGTGCCGGTGCGGTCTCGGCGGCGCTGGACCGCCCGGCTGATGCGGGGCTGCAGGATGACCAGGACGAGTGCCAGAGCCACCAGCACGGGGACGATCGTCTCGAACGCCGTGGAGGGAAGGGCCAGCAGCAGGGTGGCCCCGGTGAGACCCCCGATCAGGGCGCCGACGCTCAGCTTCAGTATCCGGCGGCGCTGGCCGGCGAGTTCCGCGCGGTAGCCGATCGCGCCGCTGATCGAGCCCGGGATCAGTCCGAGCGCGTTGGACACGGTCGCGGTGACCGGTGGCAGACCGGTGGCGAGCAGCACCGGAAAAGTGATCAACGTGCCGGACCCGACGATGGTGTTGATCGTCCCGGCCGCGGCCCCGGCCGCGAAGACGGCGAGCATTTCCCAGATGGACAAGGCCATCTCCTTCGATGGTCAGTGATGCCTCCCCGCCATGAAGGTCGAGGGGCCTCACTGATCATGCACGAAGGTGTTCCCCGGTCACTCGACCGGGGGCTGCTCCCTGCGTTCCGTACCGGTGTTGAAGCCGGGGGCACCGCCGCCGAGGTTGCCGAAGGCGCCGCTGAGGCCCTTGAGCGCGTCGCCGATCTCGCTGGGCACGATCCAGAGCTTGTTGGCGTCACCCTCCGCGATCTTGGGGAGCATCTGGAGGTACTGGTACGAGAGGAGCTTCTGGTCCGGGTCTCCGGCGTGGATGGACTCGAAGACCGTTCGGATGGCCTGGGCTTCACCCTCTGCGCGGAGGGCTGACGCCTTGGCCTCACCCTCGGCGCGCAGGATCGCGGACTGCTTCTCGCCCTCGGCCGTGAGGATCGCGGACTGCCGGATGCCTTCGGCGGTGAGGATGGCTGCGCGCTTGTCGCGGTCGGCGCGCATCTGCTTCTCCATCGAGTCCTGGATGGAGGTCGGCGGTTCGATGGCCTTGAGCTCGACGCGGTTGACGCGGATCCCCCACTTGCCGGTGGCCTCGTCGAGGACTCCGCGGAGCGCGGCGTTGATCTCCTCGCGGGAGGTGAGGGTCCGTTCAAGGTCCATGCCGCCGATGATGTTGCGGAGCGTGGTGACGGTGAGCTGCTCGATCGCCTGGATGTAGCTGGCGACTTCGTACGTGGCGGCGCGGGCGTCCGTCACCTGGTAGTAGATGACCGTGTCGATGTTGACGACGAGGTTGTCCTGGGTGATCACCGGCTGCGGCGGGAAGGGGACGACCTGTTCGCGGAGGTCGATCCGGTTGCGGATCGAGTCGATGAACGGGACGACGATGTTCAGCCCGGCGTTGAGCGTGCGGGTGTAGCGGCCGAAGCGCTCCACGATGGCGGCACTGGCCTGCGGGATGACCTGGATCGTCTTGATCAGGGCGATGAAGACGAGCACCACCAGAATGATCAGGACGATGATGATCGGTTGCATCGTGTGCCTCGTGCCCTTCGGTTGCCGACGGATCGCGGTGATCGAGGTCGAACGGTCGCATCTTTTATGACGGTTACGGTCTCATGATGATCGACTTCGAGTTTGGCAGACTGTTGCCTGCCGTGTGACCGGTTCGCTCACATGACGACGGCCGTTGCACCGTCGATGTCGACGACGTCGACCTGGCGGCCGGGCTCGAAGACCTGGTCGCCGTCGAGGGAGCGTGCCGACCAGACCTCGCCGGCGAGCTTGATGCGCCCTCCGCTGCCGGACACCTGCTCCAGGACGACGGCCTGACGGCCCTTCAGGGCGTCGATGCCGGTGGCGTGCGGGGACTGGCTCGCACGGTGTCTGGCCGCGATCGGGCGGACGACCGCGATCAGAGCCACCGACACCAGGACGAAGACCAGGACTTGGGCGACGATGCCACCGCCGAGGGCGGCGACGACAGCCGCGACCACCGCTCCGACGGCGAACATCCCGAATTCGGGCATCGCGGTCAGGACGAGGGGGATGCCCAGTCCCACCGCGCCGATCAGCCACCACACCCACGCGTCGATGTCCACCTGTTCATCGTAGGACCGCGGGTGCCGTTCCCGACAGGGTGCCGATGAGGTTGGCCTTGGTGCGCCTACTGGCCGAGGGGCAGTCCGCGGGCGGTGTAGCGGTCTCCGTGGTGCTCGACGACGAGCGGCAGCCCGAAGCAGAGGGAGAGGTTGCGGGAGCTGAGCTCGGTCTCCATGGGGCCTGCGGCGAGCACCTTGCCCTGCCGGATCATCAGGACGTGGGTGAAACCGGGGGCGATCTCCTCGACATGGTGGGTGACCATGACCATGGAGGGCGCGTACGGGTCGCGGGCCAGCCTGCCGAGACGACGCACCAGGTCCTCGCGGCCGCCGAGGTCGAGCCCGGCGGCGGGCTCGTCGAGGAGGAGCAGCTCGGGGTCGGTCATCATCGCGCGGGCGATGAGGGTGCGCTTGCGCTCACCCTCGGAGAGCGTGCCGAACCTGCGGTCGAGGAAACCGGTCATGCCGAGGCGGTCGAGGAAGGCGCGGGCCCGCTCCTCGTCGACGGCTTCGTAGTCCTCGTGCCAGGTGGCGGTCATGCCGTACGCGGCGGTGAGCACCGTCTGCAGCACGGTCTGGCGCTTGGGGAGCTTTTCGGCCATGGCCACACCGGCGATGCCGATGCGGGGACGGAGCTCGAAGACGTCGGTGCCGACCCCGCCGAGCCGCTCGCCGAGGATCTTGGCCGTGCCGGTGCTGGGGAAGAGGTAGCTGGAGGCGATGTTCAGGAGAGTGGTCTTGCCGGCGCCGTTCGGCCCGAGGATGACCCAGCGCTCCCCCTCCTTGACCGACCAGGAGACGTCGTCCACCAGAGCGCGTCCGTCGCGGACCACGGATACGTCCACCAGCTCCAGTACATCGCTCATGGCGCGTTGTCTCCCCATACAGTGTCGAGATCGTCGCGTGCCTGTGGGCACAGCTCCCAGGGAAAACCTACGCCACCCGGGGAGTGCTCAGGCCCTGGGGCTGTTCCCTAGGCTGTTCCCATGCTTTCGGAACCACGCTCAGGGCGGCTTGCCGCATGGGGAAACGCACTGTTGGCCGGACTTGTCTCACCGGACGACGCGGCGCTCGCGATCGTCGGCGACGACGCGGTGCACCGCGTCGAGGGCCTGCCGGGTGAGGCGGGGCCCGTCGGGCTCACGCTGGCGCTCGGACGGCTGAGGGGGCTGGGTGCGACGGGTTTCCGGGTCGCGCTGCCGGTGCCCGGCCATCCGCTGGGCCTCAGTGGGCCGCCGGACTTCAACGCACGGGCGTTGGAGGCGGAGGAGGCGGTGGTCACCTCCGGGGCGCCGTACGGGCTCGTCCCGGACGTGACCGAGGTGGGGCCCGCGGGGGATCTCCACGTCGAGGTGACCTGGCGCTGTCTGCCCGTACGGGAGGCGCCGCCCGCCGATGTGCCGTCGCTGGGTGAGGCGGAGCGGGAACTCGCCGAGGCGCTGCGGGACGCGACGGCGGTGCTGTCCCGGCTCGACGTCGCCGGCTCCGGCCCTGTCGCGGATGCGGCGGTGGACGCCTACCGGGTGCGGGCGGAGAGGGGGCGCGAGGTGCTGGCTCCGGGCTATCCGCCGCGGGCCGTCCGGGTGCTGGAGCTGGCGCAGCGCGTGGGGCTGCTGGTGTCGGTGGCCCATGAGAACGGGCACGGCGGCGCGGTGAGCGCCTCCGAGATCGCGGCCCGGAGCGAGGCGCTGCGGCCGGTGGAGCGGGTGGCCAGGCGGGCGCAGGTCGCGGCGTACAACGCGTACGTCGAAGAGCGTTGGCGGTAACACGTACGGGTTCGGGCCGGAGCCGCCCTCCGCGTAGGAGAGCGGCGCTGCGTGCGGGACGACGGCGGGGGCCCGCGCCGTCGTCCCGCGTCCCGGTCCCGGGGAGGGCTCGGCCCGGGCCCTCCCCGGGACCGGGTGCGAGGCGTCGGTCAGCCGTTCAGGCCGAGGTTGCCGAAGGCGGGGTTGAGCAGGCCCACCACGTTGACCGTGTTGCCGACCACGTTCACCGGGACGCTCACGGGAACCTGGACGAGGTTGCCCGAGACGACGCCCGGGGAGCCCACGGCCTGGCCGTGCGCACCGGCGCCGCCGTGGCCCGTGGCCGAGGCGGCTCCGGCACCGGCGGCGATGAGCCCACCCGCGATCATCGTGACGGCTGCGGCCTTCTTCAGGTTCTTCACTTCAGGCTCCTCCTCGTGTGCTGCGGCCGATCGCCGCAGCACATGGAGAACGCCGTCACGCACAGGAGGGTGCGCCGTACGGGTGCCGAACACCCGACAGTATGAATCCTGCCCGAAGTGGAACCATCAGCTTGTCCGACAGCGCTCAGCCCGCCGCTCCGTGCCTGACCGCCCACAGTGCGGCCTGAGTCCGGTCGGAGAGATCGAGCTTCATCAGGATGTTCGAGACATGGGTCTTCACGGTCTTCTCCGACAGGACCAGCGCCCGGGCGATCTCCCGGTTGGAGCGGCCGTCGGCGATCAGTCCGAGCACCTCCCGCTCGCGGTCGGTCAGGGTGCTCCCCCGCCCCGTGCCGTTGCCCGTGACGTCCCGGGCCAGCAGCGCGTCGGCGACCTCCGGCTGGAGCAGGACGTGGCCGGCGTGCACCGAGCGGATGGCGCCGGCCAGGGCGTCCGGGTCGACGTCCTTGTACACGTAGCCCGAGGCTCCCGCCCGCAGGGCGGGCACGACCGTGCGCTGCTCGGTGAAGCTGGTGACGATCAGCACCCTGGCGGGGTTCTCCAGCTCCCTGAGCCTGCGCAGCGCCTCGATCCCGTCGGTGTTCGGCATCTTGATGTCCATCAGGACCACGTCGGGCCGCAGCTCCTCGGTCCTGGCGACGCCTTCGGCCCCGTCCGACGCCTCGCCGACGACCTCTATGTCGTCCTGGACCTCGAGGAACGTACGCAGTCCCCGGCGGACCACCTGGTGGTCGTCGACCAGCAGCACCTTGATGATCTTGTCAGCCACAGGGGATCTCCATCCGGATCGTGGTTCCCTCGCCGGGCTCCGAGTCGACGGTCAGCCGGCCACCGACGTCTCCGGCCCGGTGCCGCATGGAGACGAGGCCCAGATGACGCCCGGCGTCCCGGACCGCGTGGGTGTCGAAGCCGCGGCCGTCGTCGGCGATCCGCAGCACGGTGGCGGAGGCGCGCCGGGCGAGGGTGACCGCGACCTGTTCCGCGTCCGCGTGGCGCAGGGCGTTGTGCAGGGCTTCCTGCGCGACCCGGAGCATGGCCTCCTCCTGGGCGGCGGGCAGCGCGCGCACCCCGGTGCTCTCGAAGGTGACCCGGGCGTCGTGGGCCCGGTCCAGGACCTGGATCTGGGTACGGAGGGTGGCGACCAGTCCGTCCTCGTCGAGGCCGGCGGGACGCAGCTCGACGACGGCCGCCCGCAGCTCGTCCACGGCTTCCCCGGCCAGGGTGGCGACCTGCTGGAGCTCGCCCTTGGCGCGTGCGGGGTCGCGGTCGACGAGGGCTGCGGCGGCCTGCGCGGTGAGCCGGAGCGAGAAGAGCTTCTGGCTGACGGCGTCGTGCAGCTCGTGGGCGAGCCGTGAGCGCTCCTCGGCGATCGTGAGCTCACGGCTGCGTTCGTAGAGCCGGGCGTTGGTGAGGGCGATGGCAGCGTGCTGGGCGAGGATCCCGAGGAGTTCCTCGTCCTCCTCCGTGAATCCGCAGCCCCCCGTGGGCCTGGGGCAGCGCTTGTTGGCGAGGAAGAGGGCACCGATCGTCTCCTCGCCGTCCTGGACGGGCAGGCCGAGGAAGTCGGACATGTCGGGGTGGGCTTCGGGCCATCCCTCGAAGCGGGGGTCCTCACGGACGTCCGCGAGCCGCTGAGGCTTCGCCTCGTGGAGCATCGCCGCGAGGATGCCGTGCTGGCGGGGCAGCGGGCCGATGGCCTTCCACTGCTCGTCGCTGACCCCGTCGACGACGAACTGGGCGAAGCCTCCGTGATCGTCCGGCACGCCGAGTGCGGCGTACTCGGCGTCGAGGAGCTCCCGGGCGGAGGCGACGATCGTCTTGAGGACGTCCCCCACCTCCAGGTGCCGGCTCATGGCGAGAAGTGCGGCGCTGACAGCGGCTAGGCCCGTCGGTGGGCGATGACTCATGCGCTCACCGTACCGGCGGGGGTACCGCCGCCGTATCGGGCCGGGGACCGCCTGCGGGCGGGGCTTCGGACCTAGGGCCTCCCGTCCGCGCACCTGCGGTCCCGGGCACCCGCACCTCGGACCCACCGCCCGGAAAGCCCCTTACGCTCCGCATCGCAGGAGCAACTTCTCGTGAGCACCGAGGGGTCCCCGTGTGAGCCCAGGCATAGGACCCACGTCACTTACGAAGAAGGATAGTTTGCCCAAAACGGGCAAGTTATCGAGGTTCAAACCGGACAAGGAGGAATGAAGCAGGCCCCCTCCAACTACCCGGCTTCGTACGTCACACCTTTGCCAGGCCATTTTGCTGGCGCTAAGAATTGCATCTGTCCCCGACGGAGATGCCTCCGGCTCTTCCGTCCGCGTCCTCGCCGAGGACCCCTGCTATTCGAAGAGGTACGACTGTATGTCCGTGTCCCGCATCTCCAGCCGTAGCCGTCGCCTCAACAAGGCGCAGAAGCTCTCCGTCGCGGGGGTCTCCACCCTGGCCGCCGCCGCTCTCGCCTTCTCGCTCGTCCCCGACGACGCCTCGGCCACCACCGAGCCGCAGGCCGCCTCGGCCGCCGCGCCGGTCGCCTACACCGGCTCGCAGGCGAAGAGCCTCAAGGCCCACGGCATAGAGCAGAACTCCACGGCCCAGCAGCTGGTGAAGGCCGCCGACGCGGCCAAGGCCAAGGAGGCCGACGCGAAGAAGAAGGCCGCCGCCAAGGCCGAGGCGAAGGCCAAGGCCGTCGCCGAGGCCAAGAGCAAGGCCGCCGCGAAGGCCAAGGCCGACGCGAAGAAGCGTTCCGCCAAGAAGGCCAGCCGTGCCGCCGACCGCAAGCCGGTCTACGCGAACAACCTGGACGGCTGGATCCGTGAGGCTCTCTCCATCATGAACAAGAAGGACATCCCCGGCACGTACGAGGGTCTGCACCGCAACATCATCCGCGAGTCCAGCGGTGACCCCCGGGCCATCAACAACTGGGACATCAACGCGATCAACGGCGTCCCGTCGAAGGGCCTGCTGCAGGTCATCAAGCCGACCTTCGACTTCTACCACGTCAAGGGCACCAAGCACGACCAGTACGACCCGGTCGCCAACATCACCGCGGCCGCCAACTACGCGGCGGACAAGTACGGCTCCATCGACAACGTCGACAGCGCGTACTGAGCCACACACCGAGCATGGCCTGGCAGAGCTGACCTGCCGGTCCGCAGCGTCGCGAGACCGGCCGGCACATGCCGAAGGGCGGCACCCCACGGGGTTGCCGCCCTCGGGCGTTTCCGGGACCGGCCGGATCGGGGCGCGCTACTTGCGCATGACCTCGGGCTCGTGGCGGCGCAGCATCCGCGAGACCGCGAAGAAGAGAACGGCGCTCATCACCAGCATCACCGTGATGTTGATCCCCCACTGACCGGCCGTGTGCTCCCAGAGCGGGTCGAGGTCGGTCGGCTTCTCGGGGTCCCACGGCGGCATGAGGTGGGCGAGGTCCAGCGTGGTGCCCGCCGCGGCGACCGCCCAGCGCGACGGCATCAGCCAGGCGAACTGCTCCAGACCCGGTGAGCCGTAGACCTGGAAGAGCACGCCGGTGAAGACGACCTGGACGATCGCGAACATCACGAGCAGCGGCATGGTCTTCTCTGCGGTCTTCACCAGCGCGGAGATCAGCAGACCGAACATCATCGAGGTGAAGCCCAGCACGATGATCGACAGGCAGACCTCCACCGCGGGGGGCATGAACAGACCCTCCTCCGGCAGCTCCCGGGTGGAGAAGCCGATCCCGCAGATGATCACGCCCTGGAAGGCGGTGATCACGCCGAGGACGATCACCTTGGACAGCAGATAGGCGGAACGGGAGAGGCCGGTGGCCCGTTCCCGCTCGTAGATCACCCGCTCCTTGATGAGTTCTCGTACGGAGTTGGCGGCGGCCGCGAAGCACATGCCGACCGCCAGGATCAGCATGATGGTCCCGGCCTTGCCGTTGAACCGGGAGGGCGGATCGGGCTCCGCCAGGCCGAACTCCGCCGGGATGACCACGCTGACGACGCCGAGAACGGCCGGCAGGAGCACCATCAGGAGCAGGAAGCCCTTGTCGGACGCGATCACCGAGACGTACCGGCGCATCAGCGTCCACAGCTGGGCCGCCCAGCCCGAGGGCTTCGGCGGGCGCATCTGCTGCGCCGGGGGCATGTGTACGGACTGCGGGGCGACGGCGTCGATGTCCGCGGCGTACATCTGGTAGTGCTGCGAGCCGCGCCAGCGGCCCGCCCAGTCGTAGTCGCGGTAGTTCTCGAACGCGGAGAAGACGTCGGCCCAACTGGTGTAGCCGAAGAAGTTCAGCGCCTCCTCGGGAGGGCCGAAGTAGGCGACGGATCCACCGGGAGCCATCACCAGGAGCTTGTCGCAGATGGCCAGCTCGGCCACGGAGTGCGTGACCACGAGGACCGTACGGCCGTCGTCGGCGAGGCCGCGCAGCAGCTGCATGACGTCGCGGTCCATGCCCGGGTCGAGGCCCGAGGTCGGCTCGTCCAGGAAGATCAGCGACGGCTTGGTCAGCAGCTCCAGGGCGACCGAGACGCGCTTGCGCTGTCCGCCGGAGAGCGAGGTGATCTTCTTGTCCTTGTGGATGTCGAGCTTGAGCTCGGCGAGGACCTCGTGGATCCGGGCGGTGCGCTCGGTCTCGGTGGTGTCCGCGGGGAAGCGCAGCTTGGCCGCGTACCGAAGAGCCCTGGTGACCGTGAGTTCCTTGTGCAGGATGTCGTCCTGCGGGACCAGGCCGATGCGCTGCCGCAGCTCGGCGAACTGCTTGTACAGGTTCCGGTTGTCGTAGAGGACGTCGCCCTGGTTGGCGGGCCGGTAGCCGGTGAGCGCCTTGAGCAGGGTGGACTTGCCGGAGCCCGAGGGGCCGATGACGGCGATCAGCGACTTCTCCGGGACGCCGAAGGAGACGTCCTTGAGGATGTCCTTGCCGCCGTCGACCGTCACCGTGAGGTGGCGGGCGGAGAAGGAGACCTCACCGGTGTCGACGAACTCTTCCAGCCGGTCCCCGACCAGCCGGAAGGTCGAGTGCCCGACACCGACGATGTCGTTCGGGCCGAGGAGCGCGGTGCCGGACTTGCTGAGCGGCTGACCGTTGACGTATGTGCCGTTGTGCGACCCGAGGTCACGGATCTCGAAGCGACCGTCGGGCGTCGCCCGGAATTCGGCGTGCAGGCGCGAGACCTGGAGGTCGGAGACGACCAGCTCGTTCTCCAGCGCGCGGCCGATGCGCATGACCCGGCCGAGGTCGAGCTGGTGGAAGGTGGTCGGGCTGCGGTCCCCGTAGACGGGCGGAGCACCCGCCGCGCCGCCGTGCCCGCCCGCTCCGGCCGGGCCCGCGTGGCCCTGCTGGTGCGGGACCGGAGGCTGCTGCGCCTGAGGTGCCTGCTGCCAGGCCGCCTGCTGTTGCTGCTGCGCGGGACCACCGGGCCAGCCTGCGGCGCCGTGCTGCTGCGGCTGCTGCACCGGGGGCTGCTGCGCGTGCTGCACCGGGGGCGCGGGCGCCTTCTGCACTCCCGCCGGCTGCCCGCCCTGGACTCCGGCGCCCGCCGGGGCGGTGACGCTCAGCCTCGGCCCGTCGGTGGCGTTGCCCAGGTGGACCGATGTCCCCGGGGCGATCTCCATCTGCTGGATGCGCCGGCCCTGGACGTAGGTGCCGTTCGTGCTTCCGTGGTCCTCGATGGACCAGCCGCGGCCGTTCCAGCTGATCGTGGCATGCCGCCACGACACTCTTGCGTCGTCGACCATCAGGTCGCCCTGCGGATCACGTCCGAGGGTGTACGACCTGGACGGATCGAGCGCCCAGGTCCTTCCATTCAATTCCAGTACGAGTTCCGGCACTCCGCGCCCCACTAGTCGTCCCCCGAGCCGCCCCCGTCGCAGGAAGCCTAGGGATGCTGAACATCGTGGGGAACTATTCCAGGAGCGGTCCCGTAACGGAAAGCCGGGCGGTGTGAAGAGGGCGCGGAGGCCCGGCACCCCCTGTGCCGAGCCGGGAGAAATGGGTCCTGAGCATCCCAAGCGGGGCACCGTCCCACCGGGGCGGCGTCCCCGGCGGCGGGCGGCCGGCGGCCGTCCGCCACTCGGGACGGCTTCGGAGCTCGCCCCGCGGCCCTATACGGTGGGACCACCATGAGCGCACCTCAGCCACCTCGGTCTCCTGAGTCCCCCGGGTCTCCTCGCGGCACGGACGCCCCCACTCTTCTCGTCAAGATCTTCGGGAAGGACCGGCCGGGTATCACCGCCGGCCTCTTCGACACCCTGGCCGCCTACGCCGTCGACGTCGTGGACATCGAACAGGTGGTCACCCGTGGCCGCATCGTCCTGTGTGCCCTGGTGACCTCGCCGGACCCCGGCGGTACGACCGAGGGTGACCTCAGGGCGACCGTGCACAGCTGGGCGGAGTCGCTGAAGCTGCAGGCCGAGATCATCTCGGGCACGGGCGACAACCGTCCGCGCGGCTACGGCCGCTCCCACGTGACCGTTCTGGGGCACCCGCTCACCGCGGAGTCCACGGCGGTCATAGCGGCCAGGATCACCTCCACCGGCGGCAACATCGACCGGATCTTCCGCCTGGCCAAGTACCCCGTCACCGCAGTCGAGTTCGCGGTGTCCGGCACCGGGACGGAGGAGCTGCGGACCGCGCTGGCGACGGAGGCCGCGGGAATCGGCGTCGACATCGCCGTCATGTCGGCCGGGCTGAGCCGCCGGGCGCAGCGGCTGGTCGTGATGGACGTGGACTCGACGCTCATCCAGGACGAGGTCATCGAACTCTTCGCGGCCCACGCGGGCTGCGAGTCCGAGGTCGCGGCCGTGACCGAGCAGGCGATGCGCGGCGAGCTCGACTTCGAGCAGTCCCTGCACGCACGCGTCGCGCTGCTGGCGGGGCTGGACGTGTCCGTGGTGGACAAGGTGCGGGCAGAGGTACGGCTGACCCCCGGTGCCCGCACCCTGATCCGGACACTGAAGCGGCTCGGCTACCAAGTGGGTGTGGTCTCGGGGGGCTTCACCCAGGTCACGGACGACCTCAAGGAGCGCCTCGGGCTCGACTTCGCCTCCGCCAACACACTGGAGGTCGTCGACGGCAAGCTCACCGGCCGGGTCGTGGGCGACATCGTGGACAGGGCCGGCAAGGCCCGGCTGCTGCGCAGCTTCGCGGAGCAGGCGGGGGTGCCGCTTTCGCAGACGGTGGCGATCGGCGACGGCGCGAACGATCTGGACATGCTGAACACGGCGGGACTCGGTGTCGCCTTCAATGCCAAGCCGGTCGTCCGCGAGGCCGCCCACACCGCGGTGAACGTACCGTTCCTGGACACCGTGCTGTATCTGCTCGGGATCACCCGCGAAGAGGTCGAGGCCGCCGACGGTCTGGTGGACTGAGCGGCCCGGTCCGTGCGACCGGAAGGGGCGCCGGCACACATCGTGTGCCGGCGCCCCTTCGCACGTCGTCGGTCAGTCGTTCGGCGTCCAGTATTCGACGAGTTTGCCCGCCCCGTGCTCCAGGCTCTTCCAGGAGCCGGAGAACTCGACGACGGCGTAGGCCGCGGTCGGGAAGCCGTCCCTGGTCATGCGGGCGAGGGCGTCGCCCTCGGCCCCGCCGGAGAGGGCGTCCGCGGCACCGTGCATGCCGGGGTTGTGGCCGATGACCAGCAGATTCCGTACGTCGTCGGGTGTTTCGTCGAACAGGGCGATCAGCTCGCCGAGGGAGGCCTCGTACAGCCTCTCCTCGTACACGGTCCTGGGGCGCTGCGCGAACTCGTGGACCGCCAGCTTCCAGGTCTCACGGGTTCTGGTGGCGGTCGAGCACAGAGCCAGATCGAAGGCGGTTCCCGAGTCGGCCAGCCTGCGGCCGGCGACGGGGGCGTCCTTCCGGCCCCGTTCCGCCAGTGGCCGCTCGTGGTCCGACTGCTGCGACCATTCCGCCTTTGCGTGCCTGAGAAGGACGATCCTGCGAGGTGTATCGGCGCTCATGCATCTCAGCTTCGCACGAATCGCGCCTCCGGGCGCAGGGTGTTGACGTGCTCGTATGCCGGGGTGCGTGACGGGGCCGGAGTGTGTGCGGGGCCGGTCAGGCGGGCAGCAGCGCCAGGACGCGCTCGAGGAGCCGCCCGATCGCGGGGTCGCCGGCCGTCGCGTGTGCCTGGCCGGGTTCCACGATCAGCAGGAGGAGCGCGGCGAAGGCGAGGGCGGGGAGCGCCACCGCCCACCACGGCAACCGGACATCGACGGTGTCGGGGCGGTGGGTCCGGGTGTGCGTACGGGCCGGCATGTCCGCCTCCGTGGGTCCTCGGCTGTGTCACCCAGAACCTACGGGCCGGCAGGCGCCGGCCCCATCCGGCGGCCCACCCACTCGACCCTGAACCTGGCCCCCTAGGGGACGGGGGGCAGGCCCCACCCTCGAAGAGAGCCGGGGGGGGCGGTAGGTCAGGGTGAGGCGATCGTGGCGATCACGCCGATGACCACGGAGATGAGGAGCATCGTCCCGAACACGAGGAGGAGCTTCTTCTGGCCGTTCTGGGGATTCGGATCGAGCACTGGCATGCGCACAGTCTCGCATCTCAGCACTCGTCCTCGATCGTCCGGTCCCGTCCTGCGAGCATTCCCGCGACCGTCTGGGGCACGAGGAGGCACGCCATCAGGGCGAGGGGAAGGCCCCAGCCGCCGCTGTGCTGGTAGAGCACGCCGACCAGCAGCGGGCCTGGGATCGAGAGCAGGTAGCCGGTGGACTGCGCGAAGGCGGAGAGCCTCACCACTCCGGCGCCCGTCCGTGAGCGCATCCCGATCATGGTGAGTGCGAGCGGGAAGGCGCAGTTGGCGATGCCCAGGAGCAGTGCCCAGAGCCAGGCGCCGCCGGCCGGGGCCAGGTAGAGGCCCGCGTAGCCGAGGAGGCCGCATCCGCTGAGGACGAGGACGATCGGCCCCTGCGTCCGCAGCCGGGAGGCGATCCGGGGGATGACGAAGGCGAGGGGGACGCCCATGGCCATGGTCACGGCGAGCAGGACACCGGCGGTTCCGGCCGGCAGCCCCGCGTCGCGGAAGATCTGCGGCATCCAGCCCATCGTGATGTACGCGGCCGTGGCCTGGAGCCCGAAGAAGCAGGCGAGCGCCCAGGACGTGCGGCTCCGGGTGATACGGAGCACGGGTGGGGCGGGGGCTCCCGCGGGCTGTCCGGCCGTGCCGCGACGGTCCTTGAGGAACGGGATCCAGGGCAGGACCGCGACCGCGGCCAGGGCGGCCCAGACAGCCAGCCCGGTACGCCAGCTGCCGCCCAGGGCGTCCGTCAGGGGCACGGTGAGGGCGGCTGCCAGGGCGGTGCCGAGGGCCAGGGCCATCGAGTAGAGGCCGGTGACGGTGCCGACCCGGTCGGGGAACCAGCGCTTGACGATGACGGGCATCAGGACGTTGCTGACCGCGATGCCCATCAGCGCGAGGGCACTGGCGGCGAGGAACCCGGCGGTACCGCCCAGGAAGGGGCGCAGCAGCAGACCGGCGGTGATGGCCACCATGCCCGCGCAGACGACGGCTGTGGGACCGAAGCGGCGGGCCAGCCGGGGCGCGGTGAAGCCGAACAGTGCGAAGCAGAGCGGCGGCACGGAGGTGAGGACGCCGGCGACGCTGCCGCTCATGTGCAGTCCGTCCCGGACCTCTTCGAGGAGGGGCCCGAGGCTGGTGATCGCGGGGCGGAGGTTGAGCGCGGCGAGAACCAGGCCGACGGTGACGATCCGCAGCACCCAGGGAGAAGGCCCGGGCGCGGGCTTCTCGGGCGTCGGTGTGCCGGTGGTGGGAGGGCTCAGGGTCCGGGTCTCGTCGTGACGCATGAACCCCATCATAGAATCATGGGATGATTGACTGTCCAGTCGTGGTCTCACCCTGGGACGATCGGGGTGGCGTCCGGCGGGCCCGCACCGCCTGGACCCCCCTTTCCGGAACTGGACCGCCCTTCCGGAACACGAGCAAGGAGCACCATGGCGCTGACGTCCACGCGGCGTTCGGCTCTCGCCGACCAGGTGATTGCCCAGCTGAGGAACCAGATCACCGCGGGCGAGTGGCCCGTGGGCTCACGGATCCCCACCGAGCCCGAGCTGGTCGAGCAGCTCGGGGTGGCCCGCAACACGGTGCGCGAGGCGGTGCGCGCCCTGGCGCACAACGGGCTGCTGGACATCCGTCAGGGTTCCGGCACCTATGTGGTGGCGACCAGCGAGCTGGCCGGGGTGATGCAACGCCGGTTCGCGGACGCCGACCCCCGGCACGTCGCCGAGCTGCGCTCCACGCTGGAGTCCTCGGCCGCCCGGCTCGCCGCCCTGCGGCGGACGGACCGGGACCTGCGGCAGCTGGACACGCTGATGGCACGGCGCGAGGCGGTGTGGGCGTCCGGGGACGCGGAGGCGTTCGTGGCCGCGGACGCGACCCTGCACCTCGCTGTGGTCGCCGCCTCGCACAACGACGTGCTGACCGAGCTCTATGCCGATCTGAACGACCTGCTCCGGGACTGTCTGCGCGACGACGTGGGCCCGGAGCTGGGGCCCGAGGAGCTCATGGACCACGCACGGCTGGTGGAGGCGATCCGGGCGGGCGACGCGGAGACGGCAGCCGCCGAGGCGGCCGCCCACGCGCTGAACTGCCTGCGGGAGCGGGTCTGAGAGGGCCCGCCGGGGCGGCGTAACGCACGGGTGCGGGCGGTCGCGGCCGTCGGGCGCGGGACGTGTGCGGGGAGTGCGGTCGGGTGCCTCCGCCGCGCTGTGGAACGCGGCTCGGGCACCCGACGCCGCGCGAGTCGTGAACCCGCGGAGGCTCGCGCGGTGCACCGCGCGACAGCCGGTGGGAGGGGACGAGGATCAGCCGATGCAGCCGGGAACCGGGCTCGGGCTGTTGAGGCAGTTGCTCGGCGTGTTGGCGGCGACCCGGCTGGCGCGCAGGTTCACCGTGCCGTCGTTGTTGTAGATGCCACCGGGGTTCGTACCGCCGGACGAGTTGTTGCTGATGTTGCTGGCCGTCAGCGTGGAGGTACCACCGCTGGCAGCGGGCACTCCGTTGGCGAGGCCGCCGCCGCCGTTCGGCGCTGTGTTGTTCACGATGTTGCTGGCGCCGACCGTCAGCGTTCCGATGTTGGCGATGCCGCCGCCGACGTTGCCTGCCGTGTTGGCCCTGAACTGTGAGGCGTTGACGGTCACCGTGCTGTCGCTGACGAGGCCCCCGCCGTTCACGGACGCACTGTTGCCAGTGAAGACGCTCGCGTTGATCTGGGCCCGGGAGCCGTTGAACACACTGACGCCACCGCCGAAGTTGGCGTGGTTGTTCCGGATGACGGCGGCGTTGAGGTTCAGACTGCCGTTGCCGGTGACGACGACGGCACCGCCGGCCCCGGTCGCGACCGAGCTGCCCGTGGCGTCGCCATCGCTGAGGATGACCGCTCGGGCAGTCAGAGCGCCGCCGTTCACGGTGAGGATGCGGAACGTCCCCGACTGACGGGTGATGGTGGCGCTGTTGCCGTTGATGACGATCGGCGTGGTGATGGCGGGCAGTTCCGTGTTCAGCCGGTACGTGCAGCCAGGCGCCAGGTTGAGCGTGTCACTGACGGGGGTGCCGTTGGCCGTGTCGATGGCGTTCCGCAGGGCGGTCTCGCTGCACGCCACGGGAAGCGTGGCGGCCGAGGCGGCGGGAGCCAGGGCGATGGGGACGAGCGTGGCCGCGGTACCGATGCAGAGTACCCGGGCGGATCGGACGAGGGATCTACGCGTGAGCATGCCATTCCTTCGGGGCGTGTGTTGCGGACACCCGGTCACGAGGAATGTCGTGCGGCGCCGCAAGCAGGGTTGTTGGCCAAGATGTGCCCGACACGCCGCACCACGTCACGGATAGTGTCTTGATTTACGCCCAATGGCCCTCCTGGCGCACCCCCGGGAATTATCGTCACAGTGTGTAACGTCCACTTGGGGGAGGGAGCCCCCGAGTCGGTGGCCAGGACACCGAGTCGCTAGGACACCGAGTGGCTGACCCAGGCCGAGCCGACCTCTTTCCAGCAGCGGTCCTCGAGCTTGACCGTCCGCCCGGGCTGCACCGCGACCGCTCCTCCGTCGGCGTCGACGTCCCACCACCGCGCGCACTCCGTGTGCAGCTGGACGAGATCGGTCGCAGGGTACGGGTTGTGGCAGAAGGCGACCACCCGGGATCCCTCGACCGAGGTGCGGCATTCCGCCCCCGCGGGCTCCGGTTTCGGCGCGAGGGGCGTCGACTCGCTTCCCGCCCTGTTGGCCGCGCTCACGGCCACCGGGGTCAGGAGCCCCGCGACGACGGCCGCTGCTGCGAGCAGGGACCAGGTTCGGCGACGTGTGGAGCGCACAACGATCTCCTCCCCACAGCCCGACCAAAAGTCCGGTTCCAACACATTCTGCGGTGGGACGGCCATCTTTTCGACTCGAGGACCGGGAGAGCGGGTCGACACGCGCGACGGCCGCGTACCCCTGCCGGGGGTACGCGGCCGTCGTTCGGCTGAGCGGGTCAGGCACCCATCATGTGCACGCCACCGTCGACGTGGATGATCTCGCCCGTCGTCTTCGGGAAGAAGTCCGAGAGCAGCGCGACGACACCGCGGCCGGCCGGCTCCGGGTCGGCCATGTCCCACTCCAGCGGCGAACGGTGGTTCCAGACGTCCGCGAGCTCGCCGAAGCCCGGGATGGACTTGGCGGCCATGGAGCCGAGCGGCCCGGCCGAGATCAGGTTGCAGCGGATGCTGTCCTTGCCCAGGTCACGGGCGAGGTAGCGGGAGGTGGCCTCCAGCGCGGCCTTGGCCGGGCCCATCCAGTCGTACTGGGGCCAGGCGAACTGCGCGTCGAAGGTGAGGCCGACGATGGAACCGCCCTCCGCCATCAGCGGCTTGCAGGCCATGGCCAGCGACTTCAGCGAGAACGCCGAGACGTGCATCGCGGTGGCGACCGACTCGAAGGGGGTGTTCAGGAAGTTGCCGCCGAGCGCGTCCTGCGGCGCGAAGCCGATGGAGTGCACGACGCCGTCCAGCGAGCCGAGCTCGTCCTTGACGAGGCCGGCGAGCCGGTCGAGGTGCTCGTCGTTGGTCACGTCGAGCTCGATGACCTTGACGGGCTTCGGAAGCTTCTTGGCGATGCGCTCGGTCAGCGTCGGTCGGGGGAAGGCGGTGAGGATGACCTCGGCGCCCTGTTCCTGGGCCACCTTCGCGGTGTGGAAAGCGATGGACGACTCCATCAGCACACCCGAGATGAGGATGCGCTTGCCGTCGAGAATTCCGCTCATGGTGATCAGTGACCCATGCCCAATCCGCCGTCAACGGGGATGACGGCTCCAGTGATGTACGACGCGTCGTCGGACGCGAGGAAGCGCACCGCGGCCGCGATTTCGGCGGGCTGCGCGTAGCGGCCGAGCGGCACCTGGGACACGATGCCCTTGCGCTGCTCGTCGGTGAGTGCCTGGGTCATGTCGGTGTCGACGAACCCGGGTGCGACGACGTTGAACGTGATGTTCCGCGAGCCGAGCTCACGGGCCAGCGACCGTGCGAAGCCGACGAGGCCCGCCTTGGACGCGGCGTAGTTGGCCTGTCCGGCCGAGCCGAGGAGGCCGACGACGGAGGAGATGAGGACGACACGGCCCTTCTTGGCGCGCAGCATCGCGCGGTTGGCCCGCTTGACGACGCGGAAGGTGCCGGTGAGGTTGGTGTCGAGCACGGACGTGAAGTCGTCCTCGGACATCCGCATCAGCAACTGGTCCTTGGTGATACCGGCGTTGGCGACCAGCACCTCCACGGGGCCGTGCTTCTCCTCGATCTCCTTGTAGGCCTGCTCCACCTGCTCGGTGTCGGTGATGTCGCACCGGACCGCGAGGACACCCGCCTCGGCGAGCGCCTGCGGCGGCTCCCCCGAGCGGTAGGTGATGGCGACCTTGTCGCCGCTGTCGGCGAAGGCGCGGGCGATGGCGAGGCCGATGCCCCGGTTTCCTCCGGTGACGAGAACCGAGCGGCTCAACGGATCACCCTTTCCTTGGCGGTCTGGTACATCCAAAAACCTATCGGTACCACCCCTCAACCAGGGAATCGGCCTCTGACAGCGCCGCCGGGCCGCCACTGTCGGATCCCTACAGAACGACCGGCCCGGAAGCGCCCGGTCGAGGGCCACGGGGGCGGTCGGCCCCACAGCACCGTGCGCAGTGGCCGGAGGCAGATCCCCCTCCCGACCACGCACCGTCTCCCCAGCCCTCGGCGGGGGCGGCACAGTTGAACGTCGGCCGGGCGCGACCGCCGGCCCGCCGGAGACCGACAGCCGGCGAAATCGCACGTCGATGCTGCGACCACAAGGGCGCTCGAGCGGATCCGACCGTGTACCGCCGGGCGGCGGGGGCTGCTCGACGGCGGGCGGCCCGGGAAACGTGTAGCCGACCGGAGCCGTGCCGTTGCATGGTTCACTCCGAGGTACTCAGAGAGAAGGGGAGCCCTTCGTGGCCCACGAGGTAGATCAGTCGTTCCTGGCCCTGCCGCTCCGTGCCCTCGCCGACGCGGCGCTCGCCCGCGCCCGTGCGCTCGGCGCCGTGCACGCGGACTTCCGGTTCGAGCGGGTGCGCGGCGCCTCCTGGCGGCTGCGGGACGCCCGGCCGTCCGGCACGTCGGACACCACCGACACCGGGTACGCGGTCCGGGTGGTGCACGGCGGGGCGTGGGGATTCGCGTCCGGCGTGGACCTCACGATGGACGCGGCGGCGAAGGTCGCCTCGCAGGCCGTCGCGATGGCGAAGCTGTCGGCGAAGGTGATCGCGGCGGCGGGTTCCGACGAGAGGGTCGAGCTGGCGGACGAGCCGGTGCACGGCGAGCGGAGCTGGGTGTCGGCGTACGAGCGGGACCCCTTCGACGTCCCGGCCGCGGAGAAGGCCGGGCTGCTCGCCGAGTGGAGTGCGCGGCTGCTGGCGGCCGATGGCGTCGCCCATGTGGACGCCTCCCTGATGACGGTCCACGAGAACAAGTTCTACGCGGACACCTCAGGCACCGTCACCACCCAGCAGCGGGTACGGGTGCATCCGCAGGTGACCGCGGTGGCCGTCGACTCCGCGACCGGTGAGTTCGACTCGATGCGGACGATCGCTCCCCCGGTGGGCCGCGGCTGGGAGTACCTCACGGGTACCGGCTGGGACTGGGACGCCGAGCTGGAGCGCATCCCGGAGCTGCTGGCGGAGAAGATGCGGGCGCCGAGTGTCGAGGCGGGGACGTACGACCTGGTGGTCGACCCGTCCAACCTGTGGCTGACCATCCACGAGTCGATCGGCCACGCGACCGAGCTGGACCGGGCGCTGGGCTACGAGGCGGCGTACGCGGGGACGTCGTTCGCCACGTTCGACCAGTTGGGGAAGCTGGCGTACGGCTCCCCCGCGATGAACGTGACCGGTGACCGCACCGCCGAGCACGGACTGGCGACCGTCGGGTACGACGACGAGGGCGTCGAGGCGCAGTCCTGGGACCTGGTCAGGAACGGCACGCTGGTGGGCTACCAGACGGACCGGCGGATCGCGAAGCTGACCGGTCTGGGCCGGTCCAACGGATGCGCGTACGCCGACTCGCCGGCGCACGTCCCCGTCCAGCGCATGGCGAACGTGTCGCTGCGCCCGGATCCGGGCGGGCTCTCCACGGAGGACCTGATCGGCGGGGTGGAGCGCGGCATCTACGTGGTCGGCGACCGGTCCTGGTCGATCGACATGCAGCGCTACAACTTCCAGTTCACCGGGCAGCGGTTCTTCAGGATCGAGAACGGCAGACTGGCGGGCCAGCTCCGGGACGTGGCGTACCAGGCGACCACGACGGACTTCTGGGGCTCGATGGAGAAGGCCGGGGGTCCGCAGACCTACGTCCTGGGCGGCGCGTTCAACTGCGGCAAGGCCCAGCCGGGTCAGGTCGCGGCCGTCTCGCACGGCTGCCCCTCCGCCCTCTTCCGAGGCGTGAACATCCTCAACACGACGCAGGAGGGCGGGCGATGAGCCGCGTCAGCAAGCCGTACGAGATCGTCGAGCGCGCACTGGAGCTGTCCACCGCCGACGGCTGCGTGGTCATCGCGGACGAGAACTCCTCCGCCAATCTGCGCTGGGCCGGCAACACGCTCACCACCAACGGGATGACCCGGGGGCGGACCCTGACCGTGATCGCCACGGTGGACGGCAGCGAGGGAACGGCCTCCGGAGTGGTGTCCCGCTCGGCCGTCACCGCCGACGACCTGGAACCCCTCGTGCGGGCCGCCGAGGCCGCGGCGCGTGGTGCCGGGCCGGCCGAGGACGCGCAGCCGCTGGTCTCCGGGGTCCCGGTGTCCGCCGACTTCACGGAACCGCCGGCCGAGACCGGCTCCGACGTCTTCGCCGACTTCGCCCCGGCGCTCGGCGACGCCTTCGCGCGGGCCCGCTCGGGCGGCCGCGAGCTGTACGGCTTCGCGAACCACGAGATGACCTCCACCTACCTGGGTTCGTCGACGGGGGTGCGGCTGCGCCACGACCAGCCGAACGGGACCCTGGAACTGAACGCCAAGTCCCCCGACCGGACCAGGTCCGCCTGGGCGGGCCGGGCGACCCGGGACTTCAAGGACGTCGACCCGGCGGCGCTCGACGCGGAACTCGCCCGGCGGCTCGGCTGGGCCGAGCGCCGGATCGAGCTGCCGGCAGGCAGGTACGAGACGCTGCTGCCGCCGACGGCGGTGGCGGATCTGCTGATCTACCAGTACTGGTCGGCCTCGGCCCGGGACGCCGCGGAGGGCCGGACGGTCTTCTCGCGGCCCGGTGGCGGGACGCGCGTCGGGGAGTCGCTCTCCGAACTGCCGCTCACCCTGCGCAGCGACCCGTACGCGCCGGGGCTGGAGTCGGCGCCGTTCCTGATCGCCCACGCGTCCGGGGACGGGGGATCCGTCTTCGACAACGGGCTGCCGCTGGCGCCGACGGACTGGATCGCGGGCGGCAAGCTGCAGCGGCTGACCACCACCCGGCACTCGGCGGGGCTGACGGGTCTTCCCGTCGCCCCGGCCATGGACAACCTCGTCCTGGACGGCGGCGGAGACCGCTCGCTGGAGGAGATGGTGGCCGCGACGACCGGCCGGGCCCTGCTGCTGACGTGCCTCTGGTACATCCGGGAGGTGGATCCGGCGACCCTGCTGCTGACCGGGCTGACCCGGGACGGGGTCTATCTGGTGGAGGACGGCGAGGTCCTCGGCGAGGTGAACAACTTCCGGTTCAACGAGTCGCCGGTCGGGCTGCTGTCCCGGGCGTCGGAGGCGGGCCGTACGGAGAGGACGCTGCCGCGCGAATGGGGCGACTACTTCACCCGTGCCGCGATGCCCGCGCTGCGCATCCCGGACTTCCACATGAGCTCGGTCAGCCGGGGCGTATGACCCCCATAGACTGGCCGGACGACCAATCGAACGCTCAGAGGAGAGAAACGACCGTGACGGACATCGTCGACGAGCTGAAGTGGCGTGGGCTGTTCGCCCAGTCCACCGACGAGGACGCATTGCGCAAGGCTCTCGCGGACGGCCCGGTCACCTTCTATTGCGGTTTCGACCCGACCGCGGCGAGTCTGCACGTGGGTCACCTGGTGCAGGTGCTCACCATGCGCCGGCTCCAGCTCGCCGGGCTGAAGCCGCTCGCCCTGGTCGGCGGGGCGACCGGCCAGATCGGTGACCCGCGGCCGACCGCGGAGCGCACGCTGAACGACCCGGAGACCATCGCCGCGTGGGTCCAGCGGCTCCGCGGGCAGATCGAGCCCTTCCTCACCTTCGAGGGCCCGAACGCCGCCACGATGGTGAACAACCTGGACTGGACCGCGGGTCTGTCCGCGATCGAGTTCCTCCGGGACATCGGCAAGCACTTCCGGGTCAACAAGATGCTCACCAAGGACTCGGTGGCCCGCCGGCTGGAGTCGCAGGAGGGCATCAGCTACACGGAGTTCAGCTACCAGCTCCTCCAGGGCATGGACTTCCTGGAGCTGTACCGGCGCTACGGCTGCACCCTCCAGCAGGGCGGCAGCGACCAGTGGGGCAACCTCACCGCGGGCATCGACCTGATCCACCGGCTGGAGCCGGGTGCCCAGGTGCACGCGCTGGCGACGCCGCTGATGGTGAAGGCCGACGGCACCAAGTTCGGCAAGTCCGAGAGCGGGGCCGTCTGGCTCGACCCGGAGATGACGACGCCGTACGCGTTCTACCAGTTCTGGCTGAACGTGGACGACCGGGACATCTCGACGTACATGCGCATCCTCAGTTTCAAGAGCCGCGAGGAGCTCGAGGAGCTGGAGAAGCTGACCGAGGAGCGCCCTCAGGCGCGTTCGGCGCAGCGGTCGCTGGCCGAGGAACTGACGACGCTGGTGCACGGCGGCGCGCAGTGCGCGGCGGTCATCGCGGCGTCGAAGGCGCTGTTCGGCCAGGGCGAGCTCGGCGAGCTGGACGAGGCGACGCTGAGCGCCGCCCTGTCCGAGGTGCCGCACGCCCGGGTCGCCGAGCTGGGCCCGGTGGTGGACCTCCTGGTCGAGGTCGGACTCTCCGCCAGCAAGTCGGCGGCCCGCCGCACGGTCAAGGAGGGCGGGGCCTACGTGAACAACGCGAAGGTCACGGACGGCGAGAGCGCCCCGGCTGCCGAGGCGCTGCTGCACGGGCGCTGGCTGGTGCTGCGCCGGGGCAAGAAGAACCTGGCGGCCGTCGAGGTGACGGCCGGCTGACGCCGACGGGAACAGCACCGCGGCCGGTCACGCGTCTCGCGTGGCCGGCCGCGGTGCTGTCTCACATCCGGATCAGGTTCTCCGGGTCTTGCCCTTGTTGCCCCTGATGGACTGCCAGACCATGTCGCCGACACCGACGACGGCCACGGCGCCGATCAGCTGCAGCACATGCCGGATCCAGTCGATCCCCTTGGTGTCGTTGACTCCGATCCAGGTCGCGACGGCGTTGCCGAGGATGCTGCCGAGGATGCCGAACACCACCGTCAGCCACAGCGGGATGTCCTGTTTGCCCGGCAGGATCGCCCGGGCGATGACACCCAGCACCAAGCCCACGATGATTGCCCACAACCAACTCATGTCGCCTCCTCGTGTGGCGCGGTGTGCGCACGTCCGCCCAGTCTTGGCCTGGGGAACGTACGACGCATGCCGGACAGGGCCGTACGTGGGACCGCGGTCCCACGTGGTGCGGGCGGGCTCGCCCCGGTCTCGAATACGCCGGAAGCCGGGCGTACCGTAGTGAGCCGGCGCGGTTCGGAGAAGTCCGGCACGGAGATCTGGCGGTGGAGCGACCATGGGAAAGCGGAGCGGCACGGAGGTCTTCCGGATCACGGGCGCCCGGCAGGGCCTCGCCGACGATGTACGCGGCCGGCAGCGGCGTTACATCATCTCGATGTCCGTGCGCACCGTCTCCGTGGTGCTGGCCGCGACCCTGTGGAACATCGAGAGGCATGTGGCGGTGGTGGGGCTCGCGCTGGGCGTTCTGCTCCCCTATGTCGCGGTCGTCATCGCCAACGCCGGGCGCGAGAACGCCCCTTCGCTCCCCTCGACCTTCGTGCCCGTGCCGATGCGGCCGGCACTCGGCGCGGCTCCGGCGGAACCGGCTCCCGAGCCAGGTGCCTCCGGCCGCGCGGGCGAGCCGCGGCCCGCGGACTGAGCGGCCGCACTCCCCGGGCCGGGAGAGACCGGATCGATCATGACGTTCCGTTGCATCGGACCCCTGCCCCCGTGCCATACTTCGTGAGCGCTCCGCATCCCCCGTCGGAGCGACGGACCGACGCCGGGCAGCTCCCCCCGTGGCTGCCCGGCGTCGCCATTCTCCGGCGGGGATGCCTCGATGGACCTGGTTGCTCAACGGGCGCGGGCAGCCCTTACGGCCGGCGGCCGGCGCAGACCGCCGCACCGGAGCGCGAGGTTAGGGTTGAGGGCGTGAACTTCCCCGATACCTCCGCCGAGAGCGCGACCGGCGCGCCCGTCTGCTCCGCCAAGGGCTGCCGCACCGACGCCGTGTGGGTGCTGGCCTGGAACAACCCGAAGCTGCACACCCCGGAGCGCCGCAAGACCTGGCTGGCCTGCGACGAGCACCGGGAGCACCTCTCCTCGTTCCTCGGTGTGCGCGGCTTCCTCAAGGACGTCGTGACACTGGCGGAGTGGGAGTCCTCAGCCGCCGATCGCTGACATCGGGCGGTCGGGCTGCAGGAAGGTGGGGTCGTCGAGTCCGGATCCGGCCTTCTTGCCCCACATCGCGAGCTTCCAGATCCGGGCGATCTCCTCGTCCGGCACTTCCGAGCGCAGCGCTCCACGCAGATCCGTCTCCTCGCGGGCGAAGAGACAGGTGCGGACCTGCCCGTCGGCGGTGAGCCGGGTGCGGTCGCAGGCCCCGCAGAAGGGCCTGGTCACGGAGGCGATGACGCCGACGCGATGCGGACCGCCGTCGACGGTCCAGCGCTCGGCGGGGGCCGATCCGCGCTCCTCGTCACCTTCGTCGGTGAGCGTGAAGCGCGTACGCAACGAGGCGAGGATGTCACCGGCGGTGATCATCCCGTCCCGCTTCCAGCCGTGCTGGGCGTCGAGTGGCATCTGCTCGATGAAGCGCAGCTCGTAGTCGTTCTCCACGGCCCAGGCGAGCAGCTCGGGGGCCTCGTCCTCGTTGAGACCGGGCATGAGTACGGAGTTGACCTTGACGGGGGTGAGCCCTGCCTCGCGGGCGGCCTGGAGGCCTTCGAGGACGTCCTTGTGCCGGTCGCGGCGGGTGAGCGTCTTGAACACGTCGGGGCGCAGGGTGTCCAGGGAGACGTTCACCCGGTCCAGACCCGCCGCCTTCAGGGCGGCCGCGGTGCGCTTGAGTCCGATGCCGTTGGTGGTGAGCGACATCCTGGGACGGGGCTCCAGGGCGGCGCACCGCTCCACGATGGAGACGAGGCCGGGACGCAGCAGCGGCTCGCCGCCGGTGAAGCGGACCTCCGTGATGCCGAGATCGGTGACGGCTATGCGGACGAGCCTGACGATCTCGTCGTCACTGAGCAGGTCGTTCCTGGCAAGCCATTGCAGGCCTTCTTCGGGCATGCAGTAGGTGCAACGGAGATTGCACTTGTCGGTCAGTGAGACACGCAGGTCGGTGGCGACCCGGCCATAGGTGTCGATGAGCACTTTGGGCCCCCTCCCCCGGTGGTGTCCGCGGTTGCGGTCTGACTCCTCCGAGACTACGCGAGACCTGTGACATCGAGGGGGCTCGGTTGACACGAGGTGTGACGGGGCCCCGTCGTAGGTCTCTACGACGGGGCCCGTCAGGCGCGGCGGTGGGGTCAGTGGGCTCCGGTGCCGGTGAGGGACTTGACCTCGAGTTCGGCGTACTTGCCCTTGTCGGGCTCCTCCTTGGAGATGACCGAGCCGATCCAGCCGAGCAGGAAGCCCAGCGGGATGGAGATGAGGCCGGGGTTCTCCAGGGGGAACCAGGCGAAGTCCACGTCGGGGAACATCGAGCTGGCCTTCCCGGAGACGACCGGGGAGAACAGCACGAGGACGACGGACGAGGCCAGACCGCCGTAGATGGACCAGAGTGCGCCCTGGGTGGTGAAGCGCTTCCAGAAGAGGCTGTAGAGGATGGTCGGCAGGTTGGCCGACGCGGCGACCGCGAAGGCCAGGGCCACGAGTCCCGCGACGTTCAGGTCGCGGGCCATGGCGCCGAGTGCGATCGAGACGACGCCGATCGCGACGGTGGCCCAGCGGGCCGCCTTCATCTCCTCCTTCTCGGTGGCGTTCCCCTTGCGGATCACGTTGGCGTAGATGTCGTGGGCGAAGGAGGACGAGGAGGCGAGGGTGAGGCCCGCGACGACGGCGAGGATCGTGGCGAAGGCGACGGCGGAGATGACCGCGAGCATGATGGCGCCCCCGGTGGTCCCCACCCCGCCGAGGTACTCGGCCAGCTGGGGTGCCGCGGCGTTGCCGGCCGGGTTCTTCGCCGTGATCTCCTCGGGCCCGATGAGCGCCGCGGCGCCGAAGCCGAGGGCGATGGTCATCAGGTAGAAGGCGCCGATGATGCCGATGGCCCAGTTGACGGACTTGCGGGCGGCCTTGGCGGTCGGCACGGTGTAGAAGCGGATCAGGATGTGCGGGAGTCCGGCAGTGCCGAGCACGAGCGCGATACCGAGCGAGATGAAGTCCAGCTTCGACACGTCGGTGGCGCCGTACTTGAGGCCGGGCTCCAGGAACGCCGCGCCGTGTCCGCTCTTCTCCGCGGCGGTGCCGAGCAGGTCGGAGACGTTGAAGTCGAACTTCCACAGCACCATCAGGGTCATCAGGAGCGCGCCCGCGATGAGCAGCACGGCCTTGACCATCTGCACCCAGGTGGTGCCCTTCATCCCGCCGATGGTGACGTAGACGATCATCAGCACGCCGACCAGCGCCACGATGAGGATCTTGCCCGCGTCGCTGGTGATGCCGAGCAGCAGCGAGACGAGTACTCCTGCGCCCGCCATCTGGGCCAGCAGGTAGAAGATCGACACGACGATGGTGGAGACGCCCGCGGCGGTGCGCACAGGCCGCTGGCGCATCCGGTAGGCGAGGACGTCGCCCATGGTGTAGCGGCCGGAGTTGCGCAACGGCTCGGCGACGAGCAGCAGGGCGACGAGCCAGGCCACGAGGAAGCCGATGGAGTAGAGGAAGCCGTCGTAGCCGAAGAGCGCGATGGCGCCGGCGATGCCGAGGAAGGACGCCGCCGACATGTAGTCACCGGAGACGGCGAGGCCGTTCTGGAAGGCGGTGAACTGCCGTCCGCCCGCGTAGAAGTCCGAAGCGCTCTTGGTCTGCCGGCCGGCCCAGACGGTGATGGCCAGGGTCGCCGCGACGAAGATCGCGAAAAGGGTGATGATCAGCGGCCTGTGCTCGGTCGTCGACGACGCGGCGAGCTGGCTCACGGCCTGTGATGCGTACGCGGCGCTCATGCGTCGGCCTCCAGACGGGACTTGATGGCCGCCGCCTGCGGGTCGAGCTTGTTGGTGGCGTGGCGCGAGTAGAACCAGGCAATGAGGAACGTGGTGGCGAACTGGGCGAGGCCGAACACGAAGGCGACGTTGAAGTTCGCGAAGACGACCTTGCTCATGAAGCCGTCGGCGTAGCTGGACAGCAGTACGTACAGCAGGTACCAGGCAATGAATCCGACGGTCAGCGGAAAGGCGAAGGAGCGGTGGGATCGGCGCAGTTCGGTGAACTCCGCACTGTTCTGCGCCTCGAGCCACGCCTCGGTCGTGGGCTGGACGGGACTGCCGCCCTCAGGGCTCTGGGGCGGCGGTGCTTCGGTGGCCACGGACTCTCCTCGCGACGCGGATGCGGTGGTGGGAACGGTGGATTTCACGGGGAGTCCTCTGCGTTGCCGGCTGGTGTGGGGTTGGATGCACGACTCCCTGTGCAACGGCACGGAGAGCGTGGCGAAGCGGTTCACCGCAGGTTCGTTCTTGTCCGGCCGACTCGCGTGGACGCGACTCCCACAGGTCACACCTCGAACTCACTTGCCCGTATTCGTTGTCGCACCGGGAAGATCAGCGATAACTTCACTCGTCATGTACCGGACCGGACACACCGGTGTCCGGCCATACCGGCACGGATGATGTGGAGAACCCATGGCTCATCTGGCATCCAGACGGACTCGCGTACTCGCGCTGCCCGTCGGACTGGCGCTCACGGCCTCGCTCGGCTTCCTCCCGACGGGGACCGCGGCCGCGGCACCCGCGGGCGAGCCGGCGGCCGTCGCGGCGGACGGCCCCCAGCTGTCGTACGTCGTGAACACGCGGGCGGGTCACGGCACGGTCAAGCAGGTGCGGAAGGCGATATCCGCGGCCGGCGGAACCGTCGTGACGTCCTACGACAAGATCGGCGTCATCGTCGTCCACTCGCAGAACCCGGACTTCGGCGCGACGATCCGCAAGGCCAAGGGCGTCCAGTCTGCGGGCGCCACACGCACCAGCCCGATCGTCCCGCAGGCCACGAAGGACATCGGGGTCGAGCAGCCCCTCACCGCCGCCCAGGCGCGGGAGGCGTCCGAGGACGCGGTGGCGGGCCAGGACCCGCTGGAGCCCCTGCAGTGGGACCTTCCGGCCATCAAGGCGGACAAGGCGCACCAGAAGTCGCTCGGCAGCAGCAAGGTCACGGTCGGCGTCATCGACACGGGTGTCGACGACACGCACCCGGACCTGGCGCCGAACTTCGACCGCAAGGCATCGGTGAACTGTGTGTCCGGCGCCCCGGACACCACGGACGGCGCCTGGCGGCCCGCGGCCGGCGAGAGCGACCACGGCACGCACGTCGCGGGCACCATAGCCGCGGCGAAGAACGGCACCGGCGTCACCGGCGTCGCACCCGGCGTGAAGGTCTCCGGCATCAAGGTGTCCACGCCGGCCGGCTTCTTCTACACCGAGGCCGTCGTCTGCGGCTTCGTCTGGGCCGCCGAGCACGGCGTCGACGTGACCAACAGCAGCTACTACACCGACCCGTGGCTGTTCAACTGCAAGAACGACCCGGACCAGGGCGCCCTGGTCGAGGCGGTCACCCGCGCCACCCGTTACGCGGAGGGCAAGGGCGTCGTCAACGTCGCCGCGGCCGGAAACTCCGACCACGACCTGGCCCTCGACGCCATCGAGGACACCACGAGCCCCAACGACACGACGCCGGTCACCCGCACGGTCGACCCGAGCGCCTGCCCCGACATCCCGACCATGGTGCCGGGTGTCGTGACGGTCTCCGCGACCGGGGCGAAGAACCTCAAGTCCTCCTACTCGAACTACGGTCTCGGGGTCATCGACGTGGCCGCCCCGGGCGGCGACTCGACGCGCTACCAGGCGCCGGAAGCGCCCGCCGACAACGGTCTGATCCTGTCGACGCTGCCCGGCGGCAAGTTCGGCTACAAGGCCGGTACGTCGATGGCCTCCCCGCACGTCGCGGGCGTCGCGGCCCTGATCAAGTCGACCCACCCGCGCGCCTCGGCGGCCGGGGTGAAGGCCCTGCTCACGCACCAGGCCGACGCCACCGCGTGCGGCGCGCCGTACGACATCGACGGTGACGGCACCGTCGACGCCGTCTGCGAGGGCGGGAAGAACTACAACGGCTTCTACGGAGCCGGTGTCGTGGACGCGCTGGACGCGGTCCGCAGGTAAGAAGTGAGGGAGGGGCCGGGGACAGCTGTCCCCGGCCCCTCCCTCGTACCGCTACGGCTTGATGAGGACCTTGAGCGCCGTGCGCTCGTCCATCGCCTTGTAGCCGCCCGGCACCCCGTCCAGCCCGACCGACAGGTCGAAGACCGGCGACGGGTCGATCGTGCCGTCCAGCACGTCGGGGAGCAGTTCCGGGATGTACGTACGCACGGGGGCCACGCCGCCGCGCAGGGCGATGTTCCGGTCGAACATGGCGCCGAGGTCGACCCCGGTGCCGCTGCCGTGCGGGACTCCGACGTAACCGATCGAACCGCCGTCGCGGACGATGTCGATGGCCGTGCGCATCGACTGCTCGGTGCCGACCGCCTCGATCACCCCGTGGGCGCCTTCGCCCCGGGTCAGCTCCCGTACGGCCGCGAGGGCGGCCTCGCCGCGTTCGGCGACGACGTCCGTGGCGCCGAACGCGCGGGCGATGTCGGTGCGGGCCCGGTGGCGGCCCAGAGCGATGATCCTCTCGGCGCCGAGGCGCTTGGCCGCCATGACGCCGCACAGGCCGACCGCGCCGTCACCGACGACCGCGACGGTGCTGCCGGGCCTCACGCCCGCGCCGAGCGCGGCGTGGTGTCCGGTGCCGAGGACGTCGGAGAGGGCCAGGAGCGCGGTGAGCAGCCGGTCGTCGGACGCGGCCGCCGCCGGGAGCCTGACCAGGGTGCCGTCGGCGAACGGCACACGGACGGCCTCCCCCTGGCCGCCGTCGGAACCGACCGAACCCCAGAAGCCGCCCTGGGCGCAGGAGGTGGTGAGCCCTTCGGCGCAGTACGCGCAGGTGCCGTCGGACCAGACGAACGGGGCCACGACGAGGTCGCCCACGGCGAAGCCGTTGACCCCGGAGCCGGCCTCCTCGACGACGCCGAGGAACTCATGGCCGATCCGCTGGCCGGGCTGCCGGGCCGATTCGCCGCGGTAGGCCCACAGGTCGCTGCCGCAGATGCAGGCCCGCAGCACCCTCAGGACCACGTCGGTGGGCTGCTGGACCGTGGCGTCCGGCACCTCCTCCACACGGATGTCGTGGGGGGCGTGGATCACTGTGGCGCGCATGCGTGGGGGTCCTCGTTCGTCTCAGATTCTGATACGCCTCCCACGGTACGCCCCAGGGGCGGCGCCGGTGGAATCCGTGCGTACGGTGAGCGCCCCCTGCGTGAGCAGGTACTGCGCCGCGATGTAGGTGAGCATGATCCAGAAGTTGTGGGCGGGAAGCTGCGGCCACTCCGCGATGCCGGTGGCGATCAGCGCGTCGGAGAGCAGGAAGAGCGCGCCCCCGGCTCCGGCCCACCGTCCGAGGGTGCCCGCCCGCCAGGCCATGGCCGTGAGCAGAAGGCTGTATCCGGTCAGCGGGACGCGCAGTCCGTCCGGCAGCCCGGGCCACAGGAGCACGACGAAGGCCACGAGCACGGCGGCGTAGACGAGGCCGCTGACCGGTCGCACGGGGGCGCTGCCGAAGAGCAGCAGATAGCAGACGTGGCCGGCGGCGAAGAAGCCCATCCCGGCGAGGAACGCGGGCTCCGCGTCGGGCATCAGCAGCACGTCCCCCGCCCAGCCGCACAGCAGTGCGGCGATCAGCAGCCGGGAGCCGCCGCGGGCGGCGGCGTAGGCGGCGAGCAGCAGCATCAGCAGCGGCTTGGTCGCCACGTGCACGACGGGGACACCGACGAGGAGCCCAGTCAGATGGACGGCCGCGACGGACAGGAAGGCGACGAGCAGCGGACGCACGAACCGGGGCGCACCGGCACCGGGCGTCATACGGTGCGCTCCGGGGAGGCACCCCGCCGCGCCGGGGCGGGAAGGGGCACGGAGGTGCCGCTGTCCGACGGCTGCCAGCCCGGCCCCCGGAACACCCGGCCCGCGCGCTCACCCCAGGTGGCGGCCGCCCGTACGTCGCGGGCGATGGCTGCGTACTCGTGCGTGGCGACGCGCAGCGGGTTGTGGGTGGCGATGTTCTTGGTGAGGCCGAAGACGGGCCGCTCGGTCTCGGCGGTGAAGGAACCGAAGAGCCGGTCCCACACGATCAGGATCCCGCCGAAGTTCCGGTCGAGGTATCCGCCCTGGGAGGCGTGGTGCACCCGGTGGTGGGAGGGGGTGTTGAGGACGTACTCGAAGGGCCGGGGCAGCTTGTCGATGCGTTCGGTGTGCACCCAGAACTGGTAGACGAGGTTCACCGAGGAGCAGAACGCGAGCGCGGCCGGGTGGACTCCACAGGCGATGAGCGGTACGTAGAACGGCCAGACGGTCAGGGAGGTCCAGGGCTGGCGCAGCGCCGTCGTGAGGTTGAACTTCCTGCTGGAGTGGTGGACCACGTGGCAGGCCCAGAGGATCCGGATGACGTGGTGGCCCCGGTGGGACCAGTAGTAGAAGAAGTCCTGTGCGAGCAGCATCAGCAGGACCGTCCACCACAGGACGGGGACGCGCAGCGGCGTGAGTTCGTGGACCGCGGCGTAGATCGCGACGACGGGGATCTTCCACAGCAGGTCGAAGGCCAGGCTGCCGAGCCCCATGGTGACGCTGGTGGCGGCGTCCCTGGCCTCGTACCCGGCGGCGTCCTCGTCCGGGTGAAGCCGGTGGACCACCATTTCGAGGACGGCGAGCAGGACGAAGGCCGGGATCGACCACAGCACGACATCGGGCAGGTTCGGCTCCATGCGAGCACCGTAGGGCCGCTCATGGCGCCGGGCATAGATGTTGTTACCGACAAGTATGTGAGACGTGGCGTCATGAGTGTTTGGTGGGTTCCACCAAGAGCTCCGTGCTCGGATTTCCGCCACGCACGTCCCCCACAAGGAGGAACGCGCTTTCCGGAGAGGGATGTTGCGGCGATCCCCGGGCCGCCACCAGGCGGCCGCCGGCCCGCTGCCGGCCGCGGGCCGGGGTCGGCAGCGGGCCGGGGTCGGCCGCCCTCACACCCCCGCGGCCCCCAGCAGTGCCCCCGCCCCGTACGTCACCGCCATCGCCACCGCTCCCCCGGCCATGTTCCGCAGCACCGCACGTCCCACCGCCGCCTCACCCAGCCGCGCGCTCCACCAGCCGGTGAGCGCCAGGGCCGCGAGCACCGACACCACCGTGACGGCCAGCCGCAGTGAGGTCGGGGGCAGCACGATGGCCAGGAGGGGAAGCAGCGCGCCCACCGTGAAGGCCAGGAAGCTCGCCCCCGCCGCGTGCCACGGGTTGGTCAGTTCGTCCGGGTCGATACCCAGCTCGACCTCGGCATGGGCGCGCAGCGCGTCGCGCTTCGTGAGCTGGACCGCGGCCTCCCGCGCGAGCCGGTGGCTGAGCCCCTTCTCCTCCAGCAGCCCGGTCAGCTCGGCGAGCTCGGCCTCCGGGGTCTCCTCCAGTTCCCGCTTCTCCGTCGCGAGCGCCGCCTCCTCGGAGTCGCGCTGGGTCGACACCGACACGTACTCGCCCGCCGCCATCGACATGGAGCCGGCCAACAGCCCGGCCAGGCCCGCCGTCAGCAGGGTCGACCTGCTCCCGGTGGCCCCTGCCACGCCGACGACGAGTCCGGCGGTGGAGACCACCCCGTCGTTGGCACCGAGCACCGCGGCCCGCAGCCAGTTGAGCCGGGTGCCGAGCCCGCTTCCGTGTGGTTCGTCGTGCGCCTGTGTGTCCGTCACCCCGCGAGCGTCTCACCGCGCTGTGCACGCGCGCCTGCCCGACCCGCGCTTCCGGCGCCGCGGTCAACTCCGCGACGCCTCGTCCGGGTTCACCCCCCGAAGGTGCCCGGATAGGTCGCTGTCGGTCCCGGCCCGTATTCTCTGTGACCATGCTCGACGACCGTCAGACCGCAGCGCCGTGGCCGGCCGCGTATCCCCAGGGGTACGCGGTCGTCGACGTGGAGACCACCGGACTCGCCCGCGACGACCGGATAATCTCCGCTGCCGTGTACCGGCTGGACGCGAGAGGTGATGTAGAGGACCACTGGTACACGCTGGTCAACCCCGAGCGCGATCCCGGCCCCGTGTGGATCCACGGGCTGACCAGCGACGTCCTGGAGGGCGCGCCGCTCTTCCCGGAGGTCGCGGCGCAGTTGTCCGAGCGGCTCGCCGGCCGGGTGCTCGTCGCGCACAACGCCGCGTTCGACTGGTCGATGATCGCCCGGGAGTACGCACGGGCGGCAGTCACCGCACCCGTGGAGCAGCGGCTGTGCACCATCGCGCTCGCCAAGGAGCTCCGGCTCCCCCTGCCCAACCACAAGCTGGAGTCGCTGGCCGCGCACTTCGGAGTGGTGCAGCAGCGCGCCCACCACGCGCTGGACGACGCGCGGGTGCTGGCCGAGGCGTTCCGGCCGAGCCTGCACGCGGCGGCCCGGGACGGGGTGCGGCTGCCTCTGCTGGAGTGCCGCCCGCTGACGGAGTGGTACGACTCCCCGGTCGTCCCGCGCGCCGGCTACCGGCCGTCGCAGAGTCAGGGCAGCTGGCGTCCCGCCCGTAAGCGCCCCGCGTGTCCGTATCCGAACCCCGGCCGCTACGAGTCGGACAAACCTCTCATGCAGGGCATGCGGGTGGCCTTCTCCGGGGACACCTCCATCGACCGTGAGCTCCTGGAGGACCGCGCCGTGGAGGCGGGCCTGCACGTGGCGACGAGCGTGTCGCGGCTGACGAGTCTGCTCGTCACCAACGACCCGGACTCGGCGACGTCCAAGACCGTGAAGGCGAAGTCGTTCGGCACCCCGGTCCTGGAGGAGAGCGCCTTCACCCATCTGCTGCGTGACGTGGCACCGGCCAGGGGGACCACCGTGCCGAAGCCGTCACCGTCATCGGAGTGAACCGGCGGCGATTCACCCGCCATCGGCTCGTCCGCCGCCGCCGGGCGCCCCACCCTGTGGCGCATGGCACGTTGCGAGGTTTGCGGAAACGACTACGGGATGTCCTTCGAGGTGCACGCGCAGGGCGCCGTGCATGTCTTCGACTGCTTCTCCTGCGCCATCCACCGCATGGCACCCATCTGTGAGCACTGCCGGGTCCAGGTCATCGGCCAGGGCGTCGAGGTCGACGGCCACTGGTACTGCGGCGGCCACTGCGCCCGAGCCGAGGGAAGGGCGGGCATCGTGGACAAAGTGTGACGGGCCGCCCCGTCCGCACCGGGGGACCCGCCGTGCGGCACCCCATGGCCCCGGTTGTACGGTCATGGGGTGTACCGCTTCCTGTTGACCCGGCAGTGGGTGATCCTCACCCTCCTCGTCCTCGTCATGATCCCCACGATGGTGGAGCTGGGTTTCTGGCAGTTCCACCGGCACGAACACCGGGTCGAGCAGAACGCGCTGATCACGCGGAACCTCGAGGCCGACCCGGTCCCCGTCACCCGCCTCACCTCTCCCGGGCACACCGTCCCCCGCTCCGACTACTGGCGTGCCGTGACGGCCACGGGGACGTTCGACACCGTGCACGAGGTGGTCGTACGCCGCCGTACCTCGCAGGACGAGCGCATCGGCGTACTGGTACTGACCCCGTTCGACCTCAAGGGCGGCGGCACCGTCCTGGTGAACCGCGGCTGGGTCCCGGCAGCGGACGACCAGCAGGCCTTCCCCGAGGTACCCGCGCCGCCGGGCGGCGAGGTCACCGTCGCGGGCCGGCTCAAGGCGGACGAGACGACGAGCGCCAGCGGCATCAAGGACCTCAACGGTCTGCCCGACCGCCAGGTGATGCTCATCAACAGCTCCCAGCAGTCGGATCTGCTCGGCCGTCCCGTGCTGGGCGGATACCTCGAGCTGACGGACCCCGCGCCCGCCGACGGCAGCCCCGAGACGATCGCCGCCCCCGACGACGGCTCCATCGGCCCCCACATGGCCTACGCCGTGCAGTGGTGGCTCTTCGCCGCCGGCGTACCCGTCGGCTGGGTCATCCTCGTGCGCCGTGAGAAGCGCGACCGCGAAGAGGCGGCCGAGGAGAGCGGGACGGCGGCTCAGCCGGAACCGGCGAGCGCCTGACGGCGGTCACGCCCGTTCTGTTCGCACCGGTTTCGCTGCTTAGCGGAGCCCTGGTTCGGGAAGACGCCAGAGCGTGACCCCACGTATCGAGGACTACGCCATCATCGGCGATCTCCAGACCGCCGCCCTGGTCGGCAGGAACGGTTCTGTCGACTGGCTGTGTCTGCCACGTTTCGACTCGGGCGCCTGCTTCGCGGCGCTGCTCGGGGACGAGGACAACGGACACTGGCGCATCGCCCCCCAGAACACGGACAGCACGGACGTCTGCACCCGGCGCGCCTACGTGGACGACTCCCTGGTCCTGGAGACCTTCTGGGAGACCAGGACCGGGACGGTCAAGGTCATCGACTTCATGCCGCAGCGCGACAAGTCGCCCGACGTCATGCGGATCGTCGAGGGCGTCAGCGGCAGCGTCGACATGAGTTCCGTCCTGCGGCTGCGGTTCGACTTCGGCTCCATCGTCCCGTGGATGCGCCGCTCGCACGGCCACCGGGTGGCCGTCGCCGGCCCCGACTCCGTCTGGCTGCGCAGCGAGCCCCCGGTCAAGACGTGGGGGCAGCAGTTCAGTACCTGCTCCTCCTTCACGGTCGCCGAGGGCGAGTCCGTGGCGTTCGTACTCACCTGGCACCCCTCGCACTCCCCCCGCCCGAAGCTGATCGACCCTCACAAGTCGCTGAAGCACACCCTCAGCGACTGGGCGAAGTGGTCGGCGAAGTGCACCTACCACGGCCCGCACAGGGACGCGGTACTCCGCTCACTGATCACCCTGAAGGCACTGACGTACGCCCCCACCGGAGGGATCGTGGCGGCCCTCACGACCTCACTGCCGGAGGAGATCGGCGGCGTACGGAACTGGGACTACCGCTACTGCTGGCTTCGGGACTCCACCCTCACCCTGGGCGCCATGATCTCGGCCGGCTACGTGGAGGAGGCGGCAGCCTGGCGGGACTGGCTGCTGCGGGCGGTGGCAGGTGACCCGGCGGACCTCCAGATCATGTACGGGCTCGCCGGGGAGCGCAGACTCCCAGAGTCGGAACTGACGTGGCTGAGCGGCTACGAGAACTCCGCCCCGGTCCGCATCGGCAACGCGGCGGTGCGGCAACGGCAGCTCGACGTGTACGGCGAGGTCATCGACTCGCTCAGGGTGGCTCGGGCCGCCGGGCTCGACGACAAGCCGCACGCCTGGAATCTGCAGCTCAGTCTGCTGGGCTTCCTGGAGTCCACCTGGCGCGAGCCGGACGAGGGCCTCTGGGAGGTGCGCGGCGAGCGCCGCCACTTCGTCCACTCCAAGGTGATGGCCTGGGTCGCGGCCGACCGTGCGGTGCGCACCCTGGAGGAGAACCCCGGTCTGCCGGGCGACGCGGACCGGTGGCGGGCGATGCGGGACGCCGTGCACGCGGAGGTCGTCGAGAAGGGCTACGACCCCGTGCGCAACACCTTCACCCAGTACTACGGCTCCCGGGAGCTGGACGCCTCGACGCTGCTCATCGTGCGCACCGGCTTCCTGCCGCCCGACGATCCGCGGGTGGTCGGGACGGTCGACGCGGTGCGGGACGAGCTCGCCCACGACGGCCTGATCCGCCGCTACAGCACCGAGGGCCCGTCGGTCGACGGTCTCCCCGGCGACGAGGGGGCGTTCCTCGCGTGCTCGTTCTGGCTGGTCGACGCCCTGCTGCGGACGGGCCGCAGACGGGAGGCCGAGGCGCTCTTCGAGCGGCTGCTGGACCTGCGCAACGACGTGGGGCTGCTGGCCGAGGAGTACGACCCGGTGGCGGGGCGCCAGCTGGGCAACTACCCGCAGGCGTTCAGCCACGTCGGTCTGGTGAACAGCGCGGTCGACCTCGCCGGGGAGGACTTGGCAGGATAGGGCCATGGATCTTGGACTGAAGGACCGTGTGTACATCGTCACCGGCGCGACCCGCGGGCTGGGCAACGCCACCGCGCGCGCTCTCGCCGCCGACGGTGCGAAGGTGATCATCTCCGGCCGTGACGAGAGGAGCGCCGCCGAGGCCGCCGCCGAGCTGGGCCCCGACGCGGTCGGACTCGCCGCGGACAACGCCGACCCGCTGGCAGCCCGACGGCTGGTGGACTCCGCGAAGGAACGCTTCGGCAGGCTGGACGGCATTCTGATCAGCGTCGGCGGCCCCGCGCCGGGCTTCCTCGCCGACAACACGGACGACCAGTGGCAGTCGGCGTTCGAGTCGGTCTTCCTCGGTGCCGTGCGTCTGGCGCGTACCGCGGCCGAGTCGCTCGGCGAGGGCGGCGTCATCGGCTTCGTCCTGTCCGGGTCGGTGCACGAGCCGATCGCCGGTCTGACGATCTCGAACGGGCTGCGCCCCGGCCTCGCCGGCTTCGCCAAGTCCCTCGCCGACGAGCTGGGCCCGCGCGGCATCCGGGTCGTCGGCGTGCTCCCGTCCCGCATCGACACGGACCGGGTGCGCGAGCTCGACGCCCTGTCCGGTGACGCGGAGGCGTCCCGTACGGCCAACGAGGCGCGCATCCCGCTGCGCCGTTACGGCACCCCGGAGGAGTTCGGGAAGACCTCGGCCTTCCTGCTCTCCCCTGCCGCCTCGTATCTGACGGGCATCATGGTGCCCGTCGACGGCGGCGCCCGGCACGGTTTCTGACGCCGCCGCTCCGGGCGCCCCGTCAGCTCACCCGCTCCGCACGGTGCTTGACCGCCTTCAGACGGACCTCGGCCGGCAGTTCCTCCAGCCCTGCCGAGGTCCGCGCGTGGGTCAGCGCCCCCTCGGAGAGCCCTCTCAACGCCAGCCCCGGGGCCGCGTGCGGCTCCATCATCAGCCGGACCCGGGCCCTCGGGGCGGTGCGTCGGCCGGTCAGCGTCACCTTGGCGTCGGACACCCCGTCCAGGGTGCCCGCCTCGTCACCGAGGGCGCTTTCCAGCGCCCTGCCGCGCAGGACTGCGCCCTCCCCGTCGCCGCTGTCGACCAGCACCTCGGCGAGGCGCCCGCGGCGCAGCTGGGCGAGGAGCCACCACAGTGCGAGGACCACCAGGACGGCGAGGGCCGCGATGACGGCGGGCCACCACCAGCCCTCGTCCCTCCACTTGGTCCGGTCACCCTTGCTGAGCAGCACGTCGTCCGTGCCGTCCCAGGGCCACCAGGAGGGCACGGACAGGCCGAGCCCCGTCGCGAGTACGGCGCCGCCGACGACGACGAGGACCAGCCCTGCCAGGCCGAGCAGGACCCGGTTGACGGTCTTGATCACGGGGTCACCCCTTCTTCGCCGGCCGGCGCACGTGCACGGAGAGGCCGGGCGGCCGCGCGAGGCCCAGTTCGCTGACGGCCGTGGACAGGACGGTGTCCAGATCGGCCCTGACGTCGTCGAGTTCACGGAAGTGCGAGAGCGCCCGTACGGTCGCCTTGCGACGGCTCATCCTCACCCGTACCGACTGCACACCGGCCACCTCCACGGCCCGGTCGCGCAGGACCAGGGCGGCGGCGGTCCGGTCGAGTCCGGCCCGTACACCCGGGTGCCGGCGGCTCATCGGGAGCAGTGCGCGCAGCCCGGGGGTGAGAGCCAGGAGGAGGAGCCAGAGGCCGAGCGCGGCCGCCAACGCCGACCCCGCGAGGACCCATACGTCGTCGAGGTGACGGCTCGCCAGGTCGTCGGCGACGGAGCGCCGCCACTGCATGGCCGGATGGTCGGCCCGTACGGCGGCGATGTCGTAGAGCAGAATTCCCGCTCCGCCGAGGACGACCAGGGCGGTCAGCGCAGCGGGAATCCGGCGCCCCGACCAGAAGCGGCCCGCCCTGCCGCCCGCCCCGTCCGGCACGGGGCCGGGTTCGTAGGTCGAGCCCGAGGCGGACTGGTCCATCTCGAGCACGCCGCCCGCGGGCGCCGCCTCGACGGTGGGCAGGCGCCGCGTGCTGTTCTCCGGGTCCTGGGGCTCATTCATCGGATGCTCCCCTCCGGTGCGGTGCCCGCTCCCGACAGATGCAGCCGTTCGACCTGGACCGCCACTTCGGGCACCTCCATCCCCGCCAGTGCTCTTACCCGCTCGGCCACACGGCGACGCACCGACCCGCACTGCCGGCCGATGTCGCAGGGGTAGGCGAGATCGAGGCTGACCCGCACGCGGGCGGTGTCGTTGTGCACCGTGACGGTGGCGCGCGGTGGGGCGGCGTCCTCGGGCCGCTCGTCGACCGCCTCCTTCGCCGCCTGCGCGGCGATCTTCGCGACGACCCGGTCGGCGATCCGGGTCTGCCCGCGCTCCGCGGGGTCGACCCGGCCTGTTCCGCCCGTCACCGTCGTCGGTCGCCGCGCTCGCGACTCCGGAAGAAGTCGCCGGGTTCCAGGTCGCCGTCCAGGAAGCGGCCGGCTACGAAGCCGACCGCGCCCAGCGCGGCCACCAGCAGAAAGGCCCCGAAACCGCCGAAGTACCCGGCGAAACCGAGCGCCATGCCGGCCACCAGGCCGACCACAGCCATGCTCATCGTGTGCTCCTCAACTGCCGCGCGGGAGGTACCTACTGGACGCGTGTCTCGGACTCGCCCTCGTCGTCGTCCTCGTCGGGCAGTTTGACGTCGCTCACGGCGATGTTGACCTCGACGACCTCGAGGCCGGTCATCCGCTCGACCGCCGCGATGACGTTCTCGCGCACGTCGCGGGCCACCTCGCTGATCGCCACTCCGTAGTCGACGACGATCTCCAGATCGAGGGCCGTCTGCGACTCGCCGACCTCCGCCTTGACGCCCCGGCTCACCGACTTGCCGCCGGGAACACGGTCGCGCACCGCCCCGAAGGTCCGGGAGAGGCCGCTGCCCATCGCGTGGACCCCGACGACGTCCCGTGCCGCCATTCCGGCGATCTTCTCGACCACACCGTCGGCGATGGTGGTGCGTCCACGGGTGGCGGGCGGTCCCCCACCACGCTTGGTGAGCTGGTTCTGCCTGCCGTCGTCACCACGGGACGCGGCACCGGGGCTGTCGGGCCTGTTCTGCTGCGGGCTCTCGGTCATCGCCGCTCTTCCCTTCGGGGCGGGTTGAACTTCCGTGGCCCACATTAAGTGCGCTTGCCCGGTCCCGCGCCGTGGATGGGGCAGGGTGGAGCAATGACAACGGCTGACAGCCCGCACGGGGCCGACGGATGGACCGCTGCCGTACGCCAACGGCTCGGCCTGGGCAGGCTGCTCCCTCTGGGCGGCCCCTCCGACTGTTCGTGGATCGCCGAACGGGCGGCCGCGGCGGTGCTGCGGGATGCCGCGGCCGGGTCGGGGGCCGTGCTGGGGACGCTCCGGATCGCCCCGGCCGACACGGACCACGTCCAGGAGCCGGTCGCACCCGGGCCTCCCAGTGCGCTGCCACCCGGGCCGCTGCGGATCGAGGCCGGTTTCTCCGCGACGGCACGGCGGCCGCTGCCCGCCACCGCGGAGGCGCTGCGCACGGCCCTGCTGACGGCGGCGGCCCAGCGGCTCGGACTGGTGATCGACGAAGTGGACCTGCGGGTGACGGATCTGCTGGAGGAGGAGGCCCGGCCGGCCGCCGAGCCGGCCGCCGAGCTCCGGGCGGCGGAACCGGACGGGGCCGCCGGGACCGCGGCGGCCCGCGTTCCGGGCGTCGTCTCGCTGACCCGGGTGCTGGGCAGCGCCGTCCAGCACACCGACGGTCACGTCCGGGTCGAGGTCGCGACGGCCGGGGACCACCGGGCCCTCGATGTGGCGCAGGCGGTGCGCGGGGCGGTGGCCGACGCCGTCGAGGGCGGCCCGACGGTCGCCGTGCTGGTCACTGCCGTTGTCGACCGGGCATGAGGCCGCCCCTCACCGTCCGGTGAGGGGCGGGGTGCGCTGGCCGTGGCTCAGTCGGCGAGGCCGGCGAGGTCGCGGAGCCGGCGGCCCTGGGCGGCCCGCTCGGCGGTGCGCTGCTCCTCGTACGTACGCGAGAGGGCGCCGCTCAGCAGCGCCTTCGTCTCGACGACCGCGTCGCGCGGGGCGGCGAGCAGGGCGGCGGCCAGGTCGTGCCCCGCCGCGTCGAGCTGGTCGGCGGGGACGACGAGGTTGGCGAGGCCGGTGCGCTCGGCCTCCTCCGCGTGCACGAAGCGGCCGGTGGCGCAGATCTCCAGCGCGCGGGCGTACCCCACGAGGTTGACGAGGGGGTGGGTGCCCGTGAGGTCGGGTACGAGACCGAGGCTGGTCTCGCGCATGGCGAACTGCACGTCCTCGGCGACGATCCGCAGGTCGCAGGCGAGGGCGAGCTGGAAGCCGGCCCCGATCGCATGCCCCTGGACGGCCGCGATCGACACGATGTCGTTGCGGCGCCACCAGGTGAAGGCCTCCTGGTACTCGGCGATGATCGCTTCGAGCTCGGCCTCCGAGCCACGCGCCATGTCGATGAAGGACGGCTCGCCGTCGAATCCCTCGGGTGCGAATGCCTGCCGGTCGAGTCCCGCGGAGAAGGACTTGCCTTCGCCACGCAGCACGACGACCCGCACGCTGCCGGGGAGCGCCCGTCCGGCCTCCGCCAACGCCCGCCACAGAGCGGGAGACTGAGCGTTGCGCTTGGCCGGATTGGTGAGCGTCACCGTGGCAACCGCGTCATCGACGGTGAGCCGTACGCCGTCCTTGTCGAGCACAGAGTCGAGCGAGGTCATGGAGCGCCTCCGGATCGGGTGCAGTCAGCACTTACTGGCAAGTAACTGAACAGTAACCACCCGGACGACCTGACGGTCGGCCGGGTGGCCACCCCGTGTTCCGGTGAGCCCCGGGGCCGGCCTGGGCCGGTCCGTGACCGCCGCCCCGCCGTCAGGCCGAAGCGGCCTTCTTGCCGCGAGTCGCTCCGCCGCGTCCCCGCAGAGTGACTCCGGACTCACTGAGCATCCGGTGGACGAATCCGTAGGAGCGGCCTGTTTCCTCGGCCAGCGCCCGGATGCTCGCACCGGAGTCGTACTTCTTCTTCAGGTCTGCCGCGAGCTTGTCACGCGCGGCGCCGGTTACCCGGCTGCCCTTCTTCAGAGTCTCGGCCACCCGTGCCTCCTCAAGGAAGTGCGCTCTGGACTCTCATGATCACCCCTCCCCGGCTTCCTGGCCACCCATTCGGCAAGGTACGTACGACCGGATTCCGCATCCCGAAGCGCTCCGACACAAGCGGAGTCAGGCATTCCAAGGGGTGTCGGGGCCGCGCCGGACGATCTGCGGGACATACCGGCAGGTCAGGGCCGTGCGGGAGGGGGCATCGGAAAATGAGTGCGCCCGGCAGGCATCCGCCGGGCGCCGCGCCGGGGTACGAGACCCGCTCATCCAGATGATGGATCACCGATGGGCCGAATGATCCAGACGCACTGGATCACCGGGTCCCGCATCGGAGGGGACCTCCCGCGGGTCAGGCGAGGGCGACCAGGTCCCGGTAGTCCGCACCCCAGAGGTCCTCGACCCCGTCGGGCAGCAGGATGATGCGCTCCGGCTGGAGCGCCTCGACCGCGCCCTCGTCGTGGGTGACGAGTACGACGGCGCCCTTGTACGTGCGCAGCGCTCCGAGGATCTCCTCGCGGCTGGCCGGGTCGAGGTTGTTCGTCGGCTCGTCGAGCAGCAGCACGTTGGCGGAGGAGACGACGAGCGTCGCCAGGGCCAGCCGGGTCTTCTCCCCGCCGGAGAGCACTCCGGCGGGCTTGTCCACGTCGTCGCCGGAGAAGAGGAAGGAACCGAGCGTCTTGCGGACCTCGACGAGATCGAGGTCGGGCGCCGCGCTGCGCATGTTCTCCAGGACGGTGCGCTCCGGGTCCAGGGTCTCGTGCTCCTGGGCGTAGTAGCCGAGCTTCAGGCCGTGGCCCTCGATGATCTGACCGGTGTCGGCCTTCTCTGCGCCTCCGAGGAGCCGGAGCAGGGTGGTCTTGCCCGCACCGTTGAGGCCGAGGATGACGACGCGTGAGCCCTTGTCGATGGCGAGGTCCACGTCTGTGAAGATCTCGAGCGAGCCGTAGGACTTGGAGAGTCCCTCGGCCATCAGCGGGGTCTTGCCGCACGGGGACGGCTCGGGGAAACGCAGCTTCGCCACCTTGTCGGAGACCCGCACGGCCTCGAGCCCCGAGAGCAGACGCTCGGCCCGCTTGGCCATGTTCTGCGCGGCGACGGTCTTGGTCGCCTTGGCGCGCATCTTGTCCGCCTGGGAGTTCAGGGACGCGGCCTTCTTCTCGGCGTTCTGGCGCTCGCGCTTGCGGCGCTTCTCGTCGGCCTCGCGCTGCTGCTGGTAGAGCTTCCAGCCCATGTTGTAGATGTCGATCTGCGCACGGTTGGCGTCAAGGTAGAAGACCTTGTTGACCACGGTCTCGACGAGCTCGACGTCGTGGGAGATCACGATGAAGCCGCCGCGGTACGTCTTCAGGTAGTCGCGCAGCCAGACGATCGAGTCCGCGTCGAGGTGGTTGGTGGGCTCGTCGAGGAGCAGGGTGTCGGCGTCCGAGAACAGGATGCGGGCGAGCTCGACACGGCGGCGCTGACCACCGGAGAGAGTGTGCAGGGGCTGGCCGAGCACCCGGTCGGGCAGGCTCAGCGCGGCGGCGATGGTGGCGGCCTCGGCCTCGGCGGCGTATCCGCCCTTGGTGAGGAACTCCGTCTCCAGGCGTTCGTAGCGCTTCATCGCCTTCTCGCGGGTGGCGCCCTTGCCGTTCGCCATCCGCTCCTCGTTCTCCCGCATCTTGCGCAGGATCTCGTCGAGCCCGCGGGCCGAGAGGATGCGGTCGCGGGCCAGGACGTCGAGGTCGCCGGTGCGCGGGTCCTGCGGGAGGTAGCCGACCTCACCGCTGTTGGTGATGGTGCCGCCGGCCGGCGTCCCCTCACCCGCCAGGCACTTGGTGAGGGTGGTCTTGCCCGCGCCGTTGCGGCCTACCAGGCCGATGCGGTCGCCCTTGGCGATACGGAAGGAGGCGGACTCGATGAGGATGCGGGCGCCGGCGCGCAGCTCGATACCGGAAGCGGTGATCACGGAAATACTCCAGGGCGGAATGGACGGCGGAGGGACAGCGGACTCACGACTCGACGCCGTCTAGTGCACAAGGAGAATTGCCATGGGACCCAGTCTACTGGCGGCGTCCACCGGCTTTTCCGCATGCTCACGGCCCACGGGAGCCCTGCGAGGGCACCCACGGCCACGTCACGCCGCCGGGCATCCCCCTGCGACCCGGCCGATACTCGATGGAGAAGCGAGACGGAGATCACATCGGCACGGTGTGTGTGCGGAGAGGGTGAGCGCGATGGCGGGCACGAAGGACGTCCCCACGGTTTTTCCGACGATTCTGTACGCCGACGCGAAAGCGGCGATCAGGGTGCTGACCCAGGCCCTGGGCTTCACCGAGGAAGCGGTGTACGAGGGAGAGGACGGCAGCGTCCTGCACGCCGAGCTGTCCTGCGGCGACGGCAGGGTGATGCTCGGGTCGAAGGGCGGCCGGGGCGTCTTCGCCGAGGCGATGGCGGGCGCCGGGCCGGCCGGGGTGTACGTGGTGGTGGACGAGGTGGACGCCCACCACGCCCGGGCGGTGGAGCACGGCGTGGAGATCCTGATGCCGCCGACCGACCAGGACTACGGCTCGCGCGACTACATGGCGCGGGACGCCGAGGGCAACGTGTGGAGCTTCGGTACGTACGCCCCGGGGTCCTCGGGCTGAGCGCCCCCGGGACGGCACGGTCCCGCACGGGTCACCGCGCGGCCCGCACGGCTCACACCCCGCCGGTGTGCACCTGGAAGGCCGCGCGGCGCACGGCTTTGGCCAGGGCCGGGTCCGGGTGGGCCGCGGCCAGGGCGACCAGCACCTGGACGGTCCGCGGATGACCGACGGCCCGTACCTCGTCCAGGAGCGCGGGCACCGTGCCCTGGACGGCGGAGTCGAGATGACGGACCAGCAGCCCGGTCTCGCCGTGGTCGGCCACGGCCGCGGCGGTGTCGACCCAGAGCCAGGTGGCCTCCTCACGGCTGAGGACGTCCTGGGCGTCGTCCGGGTCGGTGCCCTCGTACTCGGCGAGCCAGAGCAGGGCGTAGGGGCGCAGCGACGCCTCGGTGACGACGGAACGGACGACGGGCTCCGCCGGGGCTCCCACGACGCGCAGTGCCTCGAAGGCGAGGCCGCGCAGCAGGGCGTCCTCGCCGCGGGCGACGGCCAGCAGTTCGGCCACGGCGCTGCCGACGGGGCGTGCGGCGAGCCAGGCCCGGTATTCGGCGCGGGCAGGACCGGGAGTGAGCCGCGCGCAGCCGAGCAGCATGTCGGCCGCGGACTGCTCGATGTTGCCGGCCGGGCTCTGGGCGGCGACGCAGATCTGCTCCAGCTTGACCCAGACCGCCCAGTTGCCCAGCGGGGTGAGTGTGGCGAGGCCCTCGCCGAGCGTGAGTGCGCCGACGGAGGCGAGGCCCTCCAGGGCCCAGTCGAGCAGCAGCGCGTTCAGGTCGGCGGGTCGTCCGCCGACGGGGGCGGGCTGCTCCTGCGGCCCGTACGGAACCTCGCACCGCTCGTCGTGGAGTTCCGCGACGCGCTGGCCGAGCAGGTCGAGGAGTGCGGGCACGGTGACCGCGCCCGCCGAGAGCTGGAGGAGGGAGAGCACCTGGGGCACTGCCTCGACGGCTTCCGCCACGGCGGTCGCCTCGACGCCTTCGGGTGAGGCGTGGACGAGCGACCAGGCGTCGAAGAGCGCCACCCAGCCGCGGAGCACGGCGGAGTCGTCGCGGTCCCAGGCGCGCAGCCGCCAGCCGCGGCGGGCGGTGTCGCCGTGCATCTCGATGAGTCCGGCCAGCCTGGCCCGGTCCCAGCCGGCCCGCACCTGGGCCGGGGACAGATGGAGCGCGGCGGCGGCCCGCTCCAGGGCCGGGGCGGCGAGCGGGGCGGAGCCGGCGCTCGTCCCGTCCGCGGCCCAGTGGGCGATCCGGACGGCGTCGGCCAGTACGGCCCTGGCCTGGCGCGCCAGTTCCGCCGGGGGCGGGGTGCCCTCGGGTGGCCGGGGGGCCGGCCTGGTGCGCCGGGTCGTCACTGCCTTGCGGGCGGTCGCCTGGGGTCGCGGGCGGACAAGTCGCAGCCTGGAGTCGCGCGGGGTACGGGACGTCACGAGGAGCAGTCTTGCCTCTGACGGGCCGAAAGCCCAAACGGAAGCCGTGTCACCGGGATTCGCGGGGCTTCGGGACGGGGGCACCAACCGGGTGGTTCCGGGCCATCAGCTCACATCAGGGGCGTGAGGAAGCGCCTGAGGGCCTCTTCGTAACCGGCCGGATCCGCGTTCCACATCGCCGCATGCGGAGCCTGCGGTACGGAGTGCAGGGTCACCAGGTCGGGCCGGCGTGCCGCGAGTTCCCGGGACTGCTGCCACGGGGCCAGCGCGTCGTCGGGTCCGTGGACGATCAGGGTGGGGGCGTGCAGGGCCGTCGGCACCGAGGTGTCCAGGAGCGGGGCGCCGTGCAGCCCGGTCTGGCCCTGGGCGGCCCGGACGGCGAGGGGCAGCAGCGCGGAGGGGACGCCCCGGGCCGAGGCGAGGGCCCGCAGGGTGGTCCTCCAGTCCAGGACCGGGGAGTCGAGGACGAGACCGCTGACCCGGTCGCGGAGCGCGGAGTTGACGGCCGCGTGCAGGGCCATCGACGCACCGGACGACCAGCCGTGCAGGATGACGTTCTCGGCCCCGTAGCGCACGGCGTAGCGGATGGCCGCGTCGAGGTCGCGCCATTCGGACTCGCCGAGGTGGGTGAGCCCGTCCGGGGAGCGCGGGGCGCCCGCGTCGCCGCGGTAGGACACGTCGAGCACGGGGAACTGCTGGGCGTGAAGGAACCCCAGCACGTTCAGGGGGTGGTCCCTGGTGGTGCCGAGGCCGTGCACGGTGATCACCCAGGTGTCGCGGGCTGCGGGCACGAACCACGCGGGCAGGGCGCCGAGTTCACCGGGGACCTCGACCTCCTTGTACGCGAGGCCGAGCGCGGTGAGCGGATCGCCGCGGTGGAGTTCGGGGGTGAGGCGGACCCTGGCACCCGGCTGCAGGCTGCCCAGGGTCACGCGGTCCAGCCGGCGTACGACCGTGTCGGCGGAGGCCGCGTCGTCCCCCTGCTGTGCGACCACCGGGCCGACCACCGCGTGGACGCCTCGGCCGGCCAGTCCGTACGTGCCGGGACGCAGCGCGGGGAAGGAGCGGGTCAGGGTGACCTGCCCGGCCGCGGTGGCGTGCACGGTGAGACGGCGGTCGGCCGGGAAGGGGCGTTGCGAGGGCGCCCCGAGGGCGGCGTCGCTGGCGTAGCGGCCGGCGGCGACCGCTGCCGCGCCGACGCCGAGGATCGAGGTTGCGGCCACTGCCGCCACTGTTGCCGGGCGCACGGCTCCAGTGTCCCGGGCGGCGGCGTCGTCGGCCAGTGGGCGTCGGCCGTACGGTGCGGCGCCGGGGCTCAGCCGGGCTGGCCGTACCCCTTCAGGGCCTCCTGCACGTCGCGCAGCTGGGCCGGGGTGAGGAGGGCCGGCCGGTGGCCGGGCACGGAGCTCGCGGTGAGCCAGAGCCTGCACATCCATTCGAGCTGGGCGGTGCGGTCGTAGGCCTCGTCGAGGGTGGGCCCGTGGGTGACGGTGCCGTGGTTGCGCAGCAGGCAGCCGGTGCGGTCGCGCAGGGCGGCCAGCATGTTGTCGGCGAGTTCCCGCGTCCCGTAGAGCGCGTACGGGGCGGTACGGACGGGGCCGCCGAGCATCGCGGCGGCGTAGTGGATGAGCGGCACCTCGGTGACGAGGGTGGAGACGGCCGTGGCGTGCACGGCGTGGGTGTGGACGACGGCGGCGGCGTCGCTGCCCCGGTAGACGGCGAGGTGGAGAGGGAGTTCGCTGGTCGGGGCCAGGTCGCCCAGTACCTGACGTCCTTCGAGGTCGACGCCGACCACGTCGGCCGGGCCGAGCCGGTCGTAGGGCACCCCGCTGGGGGTGACCAGGACGATGTCGCCGACCCGGGCCGACACGTTGCCCGAGGTGCCGACGACGAGGCCGTCCGCCGCGGTCCGCCGGGCCGTCGCGACGACACCGTCCCATGCCTGTTCGATCGCGTCTCTGTGCTCGTCGGTCATGCGGGGATCCTAGGGGCACGTGACCCATGTCTCGCCGGTGCAGCGCACCGGTCGCCGCCGGAGCCGCCCGCGCGGGACGGGAGCCGGGCCTCGCACCGGCCGCGGAGGTCCGACCCACCCACCGCGCACACAAGCGGAACCGGCACACGCGGTTGGGGTCACCATGCCGCCCTGCCCAGTTCATCTTCCGTTCACCCTGGTTGCTTACGTTCCACGTGCCAATGACGTCGAACGATTGCCTGGGTAAATGGAACACATCACGCTGCTGCTTGCGATTGTGGTCGTGACAGCTCTCGTGTTCGATTTCACGAACGGTTTCCACGACACCGCCAACGCGATGGCCACCACCATCTCGACCGGCGCTCTCAAGCCCAAGACAGCGGTGGCCATGTCCGCCGTCCTCAACCTGGTCGGCGCGTTCCTGTCCGTCGAGGTCGCCAAGACGATCTCCGGCGGGATCATCAATGAGGACGGCCTCAGAACCGAGGTCATCTTCGCGGCTCTCGTCGGCGCCATCCTGTGGAATCTGCTGACCTGGCTGGTGGGTCTGCCCTCCAGTTCCTCCCACGCTCTCTTCGGCGGTCTCATCGGCGCCGCGGTGATGTCGGCCGGCTGGTCCTCGATCGACGGCGGCACCGTCGTCACGAAGGTGCTGCTGCCCGCGATCGCGGCTCCGCTGGTGGCCGGTGTCGCCGCGCTGCTGGCCACGAGGCTGACGTACCGCCTCAACCGGAAGATCACGGACGAGGCCCAGCTGAAGTCGACCGCCAAGGGCTACCGCGCCGGGCAGATCGCCTCGGCCGGTCTCGTCTCGCTCGCCCACGGCACCAACGACGCGCAGAAGACCATGGGCATCATCACCCTGGCCCTGGTCACCGGCGGCGTCCTCGCCCCCGGTTCCAACCCGCCGGTCTGGGTCATCGCCTCCGCGGGTATCGCGATCGCGCTGGGCACCTACCTCGGCGGCTGGCGCATCATCCGCACCATGGGCAGCGGCCTCACCGACCTGCGTCCGCCGCAGGGATTCGCCGCCCAGACGAGTGCGGCCACGGTCATCCTGGCCTCCTCGCACCTCGGCTTCTCCCTCTCGACCACGCAGTCCTGCTCCGGCGCGGTGATGGGTGCGGGGCTCGGGCGCAAGGGGGGCGTGGTCCGCTGGTCCACCGCCACCCGGATGTTCATCGCCTGGGGCCTGACGCTGCCTGCCGCCGGCCTGGTCGGTGCGGGGGCCGAGTTCCTGACGAAGCAGGGGCCCTGGGGTGTCGCCGTGGTGGCCGCGGTGCTCGTGGGCGGCTCCGCCGCCATCTGGCTGCTGTCGCGCCGCAAGCCGGTCGACCACACCAACGTCAACGAGCCCGCGGGCGTCGTCACGACCGCCATCGCGGCTGTCAGCCCGCCGCCCGTCGGCCTGGCGGACACGGACCTCAAGACCACGATCCACGCCCCGGCCGACCCCCAGACCGACCCGGCCCGACCGGCCACGGTGTAAGGACAGATCCGCATGAACATCGACTGGGCAGCTCTGGCCTCCGTCTTCGGCGTCAGCCTCGTGATCACCGTCGCGCTCGTCGGCCTCTTCACCCTCGGCATCCTGGGCCTGGCCAAGCAGGTGCCGACGGCTCAGGGCGGCGGCGGTTCCCACGCCCCGGCGCGCGTCGGCGCGTACGCCTGCTTCGGGTTGTGCGTGGCCGCGGTCGCGTACGGGATCTATCTGATCGTCGCCTGACCTCACGGGCACGCACCGGGCCGGACACACCACGTGTGTGTCCGGCCCGGTGTGCGTCCGGGCACACCGAAGCCTCGCAGGTCAACGGCAGGTTGACGGGCGTTCGCGGAGCATGGTGGACTGCCGGAGCCATTACGGCGACAGAAGAGGAAGCCGGTGCGAATCCGGCGCGGTCCCGCCACTGTCACCGGGGAGCAGCCTCCACACGGAAGTCACGGTCCGCCGCAGCGGACTGGAAGGCCGGAGGAACTGCGGATCCGGAAGCCAGGAGACTCTCGTCGCCGGTCACGTCGAACCAGGGCGCGGACCCTGAGTGAGGACATACGCCATGTCGGGCTGCCCTGCGTCGGTCGCTGCACCACCTGCCCCTGAGGTCCTTCGAGGCGCGACGGCCGGCTGAACCGTGCGAGCCGACCGCATCTTCGCGTACGGCGCCGCCGCCGGTCTGATCGGCGACCTGCTGCTCGGTGATCCCCGGCGGGGACATCCCGTGGCCGCCTTCGGGCGCGCCGCGGCGGGTGCCGAGGACCGGCTGTGGCGCGATCACCGCGGCTGGGGCGCCCTGCACACGCTGGTCTGCGCCGGGGGCGCCACGGGCGCCGCAGCGCTGGCCGCCCGTGCCGTACGGAACCGTCCCGCCGCCGCCGTGGCGCTGACCGCCGCCGCCACCTGGTCCGTCGTCGGGGGCACGTCACTGGGCCGCGAGGCGCGTGCCGTCGGCGGGGCGCTGGCCGCCGGGGACATCGAGCTGGCCCGGGAGCGGCTGCCGCATCTGTGCGGCCGGGACCCCCAGGCACTGGACGGGCCCGGGATCGCCCGCGCGGTGGTGGAGTCCGTCGCCGAGAACACCTCCGACGCCGTCGTGGGGGCCCTGGTGTGGGGCGCGATCGGCGGGGTGCCCGGGCTGGTGGGCTTCCGGGCGGTCAACACGCTCGACGCCATGGTCGGACACAAGTCACCCCGCCACCGGCGCTACGGCTGGGCCTCGGCCCGGCTCGACGACGTCGCCGGATGGCCGGGGGCCCGGCTGACCGCAGCCTTGGCCGTGGCCGCCGGCGGACGTCCGCGCGAGGCCGTACGGGCCTGGCGGGCCGACGCGGGCCGGCATCCAAGCCCCAACGCGGGCCCGGTGGAGGCCTCGTTCGCGGGAGCGCTCGGCGTGCGGCTCGGCGGCACCCTGGCGTACGGCGGGCGGGTCGAGCACCGGCCGGTCCTCAACGGCGGGGCCGGGCGGGACGTGCGGGTCACGGACATCGAACGCGCGGTGCGGCTGTCGCGCCGGGTGAGTGTGCTGGCCCTCGCCGTGTGTGCGGCGGGGCGGCTGGCCATGGGACGGAGAGTCGGATGAGCGGCGGGCTGCTGGTCGCGGGAACCACGTCGGACGCGGGCAAGAGCGTCGTCACGGCCGGCATCTGCCGGTGGCTGGTGCGACGGGGGGTGGAGGTCGCCCCCTTCAAGGCGCAGAACATGTCGCTGAACTCGTTCGTCACCCGTGAGGGCGCGGAGATCGGCCGGGCGCAGGCGATGCAGGCGCAGGCCGCCCGGGTGGAGCCGTCGGCGCTGATGAACCCGGTGCTGCTCAAGCCCGGGGGCGACCGGTCGAGCCAGGTCGTCCTGATGGGGAAGCCGGTCGGCGAGATGAGTGCGCGCGGGTACCACGGAGGACGCCAGGAGGCGCTGCTCGGGACGGTCGTGGACTGTCTGGAGCAGCTGCGGGGCACGTACGACGCCGTGATCTGCGAGGGGGCGGGCAGTCCGGCCGAGATCAATCTGCGGCGTACGGACATCGTGAACATGGGCGTGGCGCGGGCCGCCCGGTTCCCCGTGCTGGTGGTCGGCGACATCGACCGGGGCGGTGTCTTCGCCTCGTTCTTCGGTACGACGGCGCTGCTGAGCCCCGAGGACCAGTCGCTGGTCGCCGGATACCTGGTCAACAAGTTCCGCGGCGACGTGTCGCTGCTGGAGCCCGGTCTCGACATGCTCCTCGGGCTCACGGGCCGGCGGACGTACGGGGTCCTGCCGTACGCCCACGGGCTGGGCATCGACGAGGAGGACGGGCTGCGGGTGTCGATGCGCGGCACCGTACGGGAGTCGGTCGTGGCGCCGCCGCACGGCGAGGACGTGCTGCGGGTCGCGGTGTGCGCCGTACCGCTGATGTCGAACTTCACCGATGTGGACGCCCTGGCGGCCGAACCGGGTGTGGTGGTGCGGTTCGTGGACCGGGCGGAGGAACTCGCCGACGCGGACCTCGTGGTCGTGCCAGGGACCCGGGGCACCGTGAAGGCCCTGGCGTGGCTGCGCGAACGGGGACTGGCCGGGGCGCTGCTGCGGCGGGCCGCCGAGGGCCGGCCGGTGCTGGGGATCTGCGGCGGATTCCAGGTGCTGGGTGAGCGCATCGAGGACGACGTCGAGTCGCGGGCGGGTCTGGTCGAGGGGCTCGGGCTGCTGCCGGTGCGGGTCCGCTTCGGCCGCGAGAAGATCCTGGGGCGGCCCGTCGGTTCGGCGCTCGGGGAGCCGGTGGAGGGGTACGAGATCCATCACGGGGTCGCCGAGGTGAACGGCGGCGAGCCGTTCCTGGACGGGTGCCGGGTGGGCTCGGTCTGGGGGACGCACTGGCACGGGTCGCTGGAGAGCGACGCGTTCCGGAGGGCGTTCCTGGTCGAGGTCGCGCGGGCCGCGGGGCGGCGGTTCGTCCCGGCGCCCGACACGAGCTTCGAGGCGTTGCGGGAGGAACAGCTGGACCGGCTGGGGGACCTGGTCGAGGAGCACGCCGACACGGACGCCTTGTGGCGGCTCATCGAGACGGGCGCGCCACGGGGTCTGCCGTTCATCGCTCCGGGTGCGCCGCCGACGCCTGCGCCGGAGCCGGCTCCTGGGACGCCGGCCGGGCTCGGTCATGCAGTTGTGGTCGCTAAAGAGGAGACTCCGTGAATACGCCCTATCCCTTCACCGCCATCGTCGGGCAGGACGATCTGCGGCTCGGGCTGTTGCTCAACGCCGTCAGTCCGGCCGTCGGCGGGGTGCTCGTGCGGGGTGAGAAGGGGACCGCCAAGTCCACCGCCGTTCGGGCGCTCGCCGCGCTGATGCCCGAGGTCGAGGTCGTCGCGGGGTGCCGCTTCTCGTGCGCCCCGGGGGCACCCGATCCGGCGTGTCCCGACGGCCCCCACGAGGCGGGTACGGGCGCGTCGCGTCCGGCGCGGACCGTGGAGCTTCCGGTCGGCGCGTCGGAGGACCGGCTCGTCGGGGCGCTCGACATCGAACGGGCGCTCTCGGAAGGGGTGAAGGCCTTCGAGCCGGGGCTCCTCGCCGACGCCCATCGCGGCATCCTCTACGTCGACGAGGTCAATCTCCTCCACGACCACCTGGTGGACCTGCTGCTCGACGCGGCGGCCATGGGTGCCTCGTACGTCGAACGCGAAGGTGTCTCGGTCCGCCACGCGGCACGCTTCCTGCTGGTCGGGACGATGAACCCGGAGGAGGGCGAGCTCCGGCCGCAGTTGCTGGACCGCTTCGGGCTGACCGTCGAGGTGGCCGCCTCGCGTGACACCGACCTGCGTGTCGAGGTCGTGCGGCGGAGGCTCGCCCACGACGACGACCCGGCCGGCTTCGCCGCGCGGTGGGCCGACGAGGAGGCCGCTTTGCGTGAGCGGATCGTCGCCGCGCGGTCCTTGCTCCCCCACGTGGTGCTCGGCGACGGCGTGCTGCGGCAGATCGCGGCGACCTGTGCGGCGTTCGAGGTCGACGGCATGCGTGCCGACATCGTCATGGCACGCACCGCGACGGCGCTGGCCGCGTGGGCGGGGCGGGAGGAGGTCGTGGCGGAGGACGTACGGCAGGCCGCGCTCCTGGCTCTCCCCCACCGGCGACGGCGCAATCCGTTCGACGCGCCCGGGCTGGACGAGGACAAGCTGGACCAGACCCTTGAGGACGCGGCGGACGAGCAGGGCGGGGGCGACGACGACCCGGACCCCGACGGGCCCGGCGGGGGTGTGCCTCCGCAGGGCGGTGGCTCCGACGACGGCGGCACGGACGCGGGTGGTCACGACGACGGCGGCACGGACACGGGCGGCCCCGACGCGCCCGGCCGTGGTGAGGCCGGGAGCGGCGACGCGCCCGCACCGGGCGGCGGTGCCGGGGAACAGCAGCCCGCGCGGGCCGGCGAGCCGTTCCGTACGAAGATGCTGAGCGTGCCCGGTCTGGGCGAGGGCGCGGCCGGGCGGCGGTCCCGGGCGCGTACCGAGCACGGCAGGACCACCGGGTCGCGGCGACCCGAGGGGGCGCTGACGAAGCTGCACCTGGCGGCGACCGTGCGGGCGGCGGCACCGCACCAGCGGGCGCGGGGGCGGTCGGGGCGGGGCCTCGTCGTACGGCGTGACGATCTTCGGCAGGCGACGCGGGAGGGTCGCGAGGGCAATCTGGTGCTGTTCGTCGTGGACGCCTCCGGTTCGATGGCGGCCCGGCAGCGGATGAGTGCCGTGAAGGGCGCGGTCCTGTCGCTGCTGCTGGACGCCTACCAGCGGCGTGACAAGGTCGGCCTGGTCACCTTCCGGGGGAGGGACGCCGAGGTGGTGCTTCCCCCCACCTCGTCGGTGGACGCGGCGGCCGCGCGGCTCGAGTCGCTGCCGACCGGCGGACGCACGCCGCTGGCTGCCGGGCTGCTCAAGGCGCACGACGTGCTGCGGGTGGAACGGCTGCGTGATCCGTCGCGGCGGCCGCTGCTCGTCGTGGTGACGGACGGCCGGGCGACCGGCGGCGTCGACCCGGTGGCGCTGGCGGCCAGGGCCGGGAGGCTGCACGCCTCCGAGGGCACCGCCTCCGTCGTCGTGGACTGCGAGTCGGGGTTCGTGCGCCTCGGTCTCGCCGCACAGCTCGCCCGGGAGCTGGGAGGCGGCGCGGTCACGCTCGACGAGCTGCGCGCCGACTCGATCACCGGGCTGGTCAAGGACATCACTGCTGCCGGGAGGGCCGCTTAATGCCACAGGGACAGCCGGTATCGGTACCGGACGACGGACTGACGACACGTCAGCGGCGCAATCGTCCGCTGCTGTTCGTCCACACGGGCGTCGGCAAGGGCAAGTCGACGGCGGCCTTCGGGCTGGCGCTGCGGGCCTGGAACCAGGGCTGGCCGATCGGGGTGTTCCAGTTCGTGAAGTCGGCGAAGTGGAAGGTCGGCGAGGAGAACGCCCTGAAGGTGCTGGGCGCGAGCGGCGAGGGCGGCAGCGTCGACTGGCACAAGATGGGCGAGGGGTGGTCGTGGGTCCAGAGAGACAACCAGCTGGACAACGAGGAGAAGGCCCGGGAGGGCTGGGAGCAGGTCAAGCGTGACCTGGCCGCCGAGACGTACAAGCTGTACGTGCTCGACGAGTTCGCCTATCCGATGCACTGGGGCTGGATCGACACCGATGAGGTCGTCCAGGTCATGCGTGACCGTCCCGGCACGCAGCACGTGGTGATCACGGGGCGGAACGCTCCGCAGAAGCTGATCGAGGCCGCCGACCTGGTGACCGACATGTCGAAGGTCAAGCACCCGATGGACGCCGGCCAGAAGGGCCAGAGAGGCATCGAGTGGTGAGTGTTCCTCGTCTGGTCATCGCCGCACCCGCCTCGGGCAGCGGCAAGACCACGGTGGCCACGGGCCTGATGGCGGCCTTCGCGGGGCGTGGCCTCGCGGTGTCCCCGCACAAGGTGGGGCCCGACTACATCGACCCGGGTTACCACGCGCTGGCCACCGGCCGCCCGGGGCGCAACCTCGACGCGTACATGTGCGGACCCGATCTGATCGCCCCGCTGTTCACCCACGGTGCGAGCGGCTGCGACCTGGCAGTCGTCGAGGGGGTGATGGGGTTGTACGACGGGGCCTCGGGGCAGGGTGAACTCGCTTCGACCGCCCAGGTGTCCAAGCTGCTGCGGGCTCCCGTCGTGCTGGTCGTCGACGCGTCCTCGCAGTCGCGTTCGGTCGCGGCCCTGGTGCACGGATTCGCCTCCTGGGACCCGGAGGTGCGGATCGGCGGGGTGATCCTGAACAAGGTGGCCTCCGACCGTCATGAGGCGCTGCTGCGGGAGGCCCTCGACGAGTCGGGGCTGCCGGTCCTCGGGGTGCTGCGGCGGGCACCGCAGGTCGCGACCCCCTCGCGCCATCTGGGCCTGGTCCCGGTGGCCGAGCGGCAGACCGATGCCCTGGACGCCGTCGGTGCGATGGGCGACCGGGTGCGCGAGGGCTGCGACCTGGACGCCCTGATGGCGCTCGCCCGCTCGGCACCGGATCTGCCCGGCGAGGCGTGGGAGCCGGAGCGGCATCCGGCACCGGGCACCCGGCCGGTGGTGGCCGTGGCGGGCGGCGCGGCGTTCACCTTCGCGTACGCGGAGCACGCCGAGCTGCTGACCGCCGCGGGCGCCGAGGTGGTCGTCTTCGATCCGCTGCGCGACGAGAAGCTTCCCGCGGGCACGGCGGGGCTGGTCGTCGGCGGCGGTTTCCCCGAGGTGTACGCGCCGGAGCTTTCGGCGAACGAGCCGTTGCGCCGGGCGGTGACCGGACTCGCCCGCTCCGGCGCCCCGGTGGCGGCGGAGTGCGCGGGTCTGCTCTATCTGGCCCGTGAGCTGGACGACCGCCCTATGTGCGGGGTGCTGGACGCCTCGGCCCGGATGTCCGAGCGGCTGACGCTCGGCTACCGGCAGGCGGTGGCGGTGTCCGACAGCGTGCTGGCGGTGGCCGGGACGCGGCTGCGCGGGCACGAGTTCCACCGGACGGTGCTGGAGCCCGGGGCCGGCACGACGCCCGCCTGGGGGCTGCACCAGCCGGAGCGGCGGGTGGAGGGCTTCGTACAGGGGGGCGTGCACGCGAGCTATCTGCACACGCACTGGGCGGCGGCGCCCGGGATCGCGCGGCGTTTCGTGGAGCAGTGCCGGGGGTGACGCCGTTCCGTTCCGGTGGAGCGGCGCCGGGCGTGACGTCACTCCGCGATGCCGACCACCAGCCAGATGAAGCCCACCCCCGCGACCGTGCACAGCAGCGTCGAGCGGGCCGGGTGGTCGTGGTGCGCCTCGGGGAGGATCTCGGCCGCGGCGAGATAGAGGAGTGCCCCGCCGAAGAAGCCGAGATAGCAGCCGAGCAGTTCCTCCGGAAGGGTGAACAGCAGCGTGGTCGCCGCGCCCACGATCGGGGCCAGGGCGTCGGCGTACAGCATCAGGAGGGCCTTGCGGCGGGCGTTCCCGTAGAGGCTGGTGATCGTGTACGTGTTGAACCCGTCGGCGAAGTCATGGGTGATGACGGCGAGCGCGACGGCGGCTCCCATTCCTCCGCCGATCTGGAACGCGGCCCCGAGCGCGATGCCGTCCATCAGGCTGTGGCCCACCATCGCGGCCGCCGCGGTCAGCCCGACCTGCGGCACCCGTTCCTCGCCGGCCCCGTGTGCCGCCTGGCGTACGGCCAGCGAACGCTCGACGAGATGGGCCGTCAGGAAGCCGCCCACGAAGAGCAGCAGGGCGGCGGGGACACCGAAGACCGAGCCGCCCGCGGCCTCCACCGCCTCGGGCAGCAGGTCGAGACCGACGACGCCCAGCATCAGTCCGCCGGCGAAGCCGAGCACGAGGTGACGTCGGTCGCTGACGCGTTGCGCGACCCAGCCGCCCGCCAGGGTCATCAGGAACGCGCCGAGCGCGACGAATACCGCCATGCGCCCTTGCTAGCGGATTGAACCCGCCGCCCGCACCTCAGGGCCGCCTTACCGGTGCCCCTCGCCCCTCTGCCCGAAAGGACCTGCTCCCATGACCCGAGCCGCGCTCGTCGTCGGTGTCGGTGCCCGTCGCGGCGTCCCGGCCGAGGAGGTGCTCGGGCTGATCCGCAGGACGCTGGAGGAGGCCGGGTGCGCGGCCGGGGACGTCGTCGAGCTGGCGACGCTCGACACCAGGGCGGACGAGCCGGGAATCACCGGCGCCGCGGCACGCCTGGGGGTGCCCGTGCGGTCGTACACGGCCGCGGTGCTGGCCGAGGTCCCCGTCCCCCATCCCTCGACGGCGCCGCGTACGGCTGTGGGAACCGGGTCGGTCGCCGAGGCGGCGGCCCTCATGGACGCCCGTGAACTGCTGGTTCCCAAGCGGAGGTCGGCCTCGGCGACCTGCGCGGTGGCCCGCCGGTGGCCGACGGACGTCACCTCGGCATCGACGAATGGCGCCGAGCCGTCCACCATGGCTGCCATGCTGCCCCCCACGAAGCACACCGAGAGCGCCGGGCCCGATCTGCGGCACCACGGCGACGCGGAAGTACGCGGCCTGGACCTGACCGACCTCGCGGTCAACGTACGGACCGGCACACCCCCCGACTGGCTGCGGCAGCGGATAGCCGCGTCGTTGGGATCGCTGGCCGCCTATCCGGACGGGCGGCCCGCACGGGCGGCGGTCGCCGGACGGCACGGGCTGCCCGAGGAGCGGGTGCTGCTCACGGCGGGCGCGGCCGAGGCGTTCGTGCTGATCGCGAGGGCGCTGCCCGCACGACGGCCGGTCGTCGTGCACCCGCAGTTCACCGAGCCGGAGGCGGCCCTGCGCGCTGCGGGGCACGAGGTCGGGAGGGTTCTGCTCCGTCCCGAGGACGGCTTCCGGCTGGATCCGGCGGCAGTGCCCGAGGACGCCGACCTGGTGGTGGTCGGCAACCCGACCAACCCGACGTCCGTGCTCCACCCCGCGGACGTACTGGAACGACTGGCACGGCCGGGGCGGACGCTGGTGGTGGACGAGGCGTTCATGGACGCCGTTCCGGGCGAACGTGAGGCACTGTGCGCGCGCCAGGACGTTCCCGGGCTCGTCGTGCTGCGCAGCCTGACCAAGACCTGGGGCCTCGCGGGTCTGCGGATCGGTTACGTGCTGTCCGATCCGGCGACGGTCGCCCTGCTCCAGGAAGCGCAGCCGCTGTGGCCGGTGTCCTCCCCCGCGCTCGCGGCGGCGGAGGCGTGCATGGAGCCGCGTGCGCTGGTCGAGGCGGCGGACGCGGCGGACCGTATCGCGGTGGACCGGACGCATCTGCTGGCCGGGCTGGCGGAGTTCAGCGAGGTACGGGTGGTGGAGCCGGCCGCCGGGCCGTTCGTGCTGTTGCGGCTGGAGCGGGCGGACGAGGTGCGCAATCTGCTGCGCTCGCGTGGATTCGCGGCACGGCGCGGGGACACGTTCCCCGGGCTGGGAGCCGAGTGGCTGCGGATCGCCGTCCGCGACCGTGTGACGACCAACCGGTTCCTGCAGGCGCTCGACCTGGCCGTGCAGGGACTGCCCCGGAGAGCCGTCGGCTGACGGCTCCCCGGCACGGGGCGCGGTGTCCCGCCGTGCGGACACCGCGCCCCGGGGACGCGGTCAGTCCTGGGCGCGCCTGCGGGCGATCACCGTGGCACCGGCGCCGACCGCGAGCAGGACCGCCGCGGCGCCCGCGATGTACGGGGTCGCGGAGCTGGATCCGGTCTCGGCGAGGTCACCTGCGCCGGAGGCCGGGGCGGGGTCCGTCCCGGCCCGGGGCTTCACGTCGGCGGGCTCCTCCTTGCCGCCGGCGCCTCCGTCACCGGAACCGTTGCCGCCGGAGCCGTCGTCTCCGCCCGTCGATCCGCCGTTGCCGGAGGAACCGGCGTTCTGCGAGCCACCGTTGAAACCTCCGTCGTCCGGTCCGCCATCGTCCGGACCGCCGCCACGGGGCGTCTCGCACGTCGCTCCGGCCAGCGTGACCTCGCCCTCCACCTCGGCGACGTTCAGCTTCAGCGGGTTCACGGACACCCTCAGCCGCAGCGCAGTGGCAGCGGCGCTCCGCGTGGTCGTCACGGTCTCCGACAGGTCGAGCGTCACGTCGCCCACTCCCGGCACCTCGACCTCCGTCGTGCCGCCCGAGGTGAGCCGGATCCTCTTGCCCAGCACCGTCACGTGCCCCAGCACGTTCGACTCGGCGACCGGCTTGCGCCCGACCTCGCACGCCGCCTCGGCAGTGACCTCCTGCACCTCGATCAGCGAGAGCAGCGGCAGCCCCGGCACGTGCACCCGCGCCTCGGCGAGACGCGTGTAACCCTTCGCCCCGTGCTCGTCGACCGTGGCCTTCGCCTTGGCCACCTCGGCCTTCAGCACACGGATGGGACGCCCCTTCTCGGCGCCGTCGAGCTCGACGGCGAGTGCGGTCCTCTCCGCGCTCGCGGGCGCGTGCACCTCGTTGAGCGTGGCCCGGAGCGGCACCTGGACCGACTTGTCCAGGAGCGAGACGTCGAGCCCGGCGCGGAGCACGACCGCGCTCGCCTTTCCGTGGCCCCCGGCCAAAGTGGCCGGGTTCGTCGCGGGTGCTGCCTGCGCGGGGACGGCGAGGAGCAGGGCGACGGGTGCGGCGGCGAGCGCCAGGGCGGCCGGGCGGAAGGTGTTGCTGTTCAAGACGGTGGAACCCCCACATGAGACATGGAGCCACCGGCGCCCGTCCGATGGGGGACATCGCGGGCACCGGCGGCCTCGACTCCGTGAATTTTTACGCACAGAGAGTGAACCGGCAGACACCTAAAGCGAGTTCACTCCAAAGAGGGGTTTCCGCGTGCACATTCGAATCCAACGGCACAGGAGTTCCTCGGTTTCACCCGTTTCACTGCGCACGGGACGCACGCACCGGTCGTCGTGAGCGACGCGCGGAAGTGGTTCAACGAGAGGCGGGGCCCGGGGTCACCGCCGGTCAACACGGCGCCCGTTCCGAGGTCAACCGGTGATCAGCCCATCACCCGCCCGTTGAGCACCACCCTCCGCGGGGACGCCAGCACCCGTACGTCGGCCCTCGGATCCTCGTCGTAGATCACCAGGTCCGCCGGGGCCCCTTCCTCGAGCACCGGCCTGCCGAGCCACCGCCGCGCGCCCCAGGCCGTCGCGGAGAGTGCGTCGAGGGCCGGGATGCCGGCCTTCACCAGTTCGGCGACCTCCTCCGCGATGAGCCCGTGGGCCAGGGAACCGCCCGCGTCCGTGCCGGTGAAGACCGGGATCCCCGCTTCGTACGCCGCGCGCACGGTGTCGTAGCGGCTCGCGTGGAGGCGCCGCATATGGGCGGACCAACGGGGGTACCTCGTCTCACCGCCTGCCGCGAGGTCGGGGAAGGTGGCGATGTTGACCAGGGTCGGGACGATCGCCACGCCACGCTCGGCGAAGAGCGGAACGGTGTCCTCGGTCAGCCCCGTCGCGTGCTCGATGCAGTCGATCCCGGCCTCCACCAGGTCCCGCAGCGCGTCCTCGGCGAAGCAGTGGGCGGTGACCCGGGCGCCGAGCCGGTGCGCCTCGGCGATCGCGGCCTCCACCTCGCCGCGGGGCCAGCAGGCGGACAGGTCCCCGGCGTCGCGGTCGATCCAGTCGCCGACCAGCTTCACCCAGCCGTCGCCGCGCCGCGCCTCCTGGGCCACGTAGGCGACGAGGTCACCGGGCTCGATCTCATGGGCGAAGTTGCGGATGTAGCGACGGGTCCTGGCGATGTGCCGCCCCGCCCTGATGATCTTCGGGAGATCCTCGCGTGCGTCCACCCACCTCGTGTCGGAGGGCGATCCGGCGTCCCGGATGAGCAGCGTGCCGGCCTCCCGGTCGGCGAGGGCCTGCTTCTCGCTGGTCGCCGCGTCGACGGGACCCTGGTGGCCGAGTCCGACGTGGCAGTGCGCGTCCACGAGGCCGGGCAGCGCCCATCCGGTGAGCGTCACGACGTCGCCCGGCGGCCTCTCGTACGTGATCCGGCCTCCGACCGCCCAGAGCTCCTCCCTGACCTCGTCGGGCCCTACGAGCACCCGCCCCTTGACCCGCAGCACCGGCGCCGCCTCGTGATCACTCATCGGTTTCCTCCGTGGATACTCCGTCGTTCATGGCGGCGTGGGGGTGCCTCCCGCTCGCAGGGGAGAGACGGTCGCCTGCCGGGCAGGGCTGCGGCACGACGCACGACGGTGACGGGGACGCGACGGACAGGCTTCCGGCCGCCGGGCCGGCGGTGTCTGTCTGTGGAGCTGGTGTCGGACGTCAACGGAGCACTCCGGGATGGCGGTCGGCGACGAACCAGGAGAACCCGCGGCGCGAACCGCGGGCTCCCCCGTTGCTCGCGAGGGGGAGGAAGTCAAGGACAGCACTGTACGAGGCGCCCGGGCGGTCCACCCGGGCGGCAGGGGGCGCTGGGTACCCTCGACGCATGCGCTGACCGCGCACCGGCCGACCCGAAGAGAGCACCACCGTGACGCACCCGTTCCTCGACCTCGCCCCACTCACCGCCGACCGTTTCGCGGCGATCGAGCGGCGGGTGGCCTCCCTCCTCGCCACCGGGCAGGACGTCGTCATCATGCAGGGCGAGGCGCTGCTGCCCCTCGAAGGCTGCATCCGGGGCGGTGCCCGGCCCGGTTCGACCGCGCTGAACATCGTCACCGGACCGTACGGCCAGACCTTCGGCAACTGGCTGCGTGACTGCGGCGCCGAGGTCGTCGACCTCGCGGTGCCGTTCCACTCGGCGGTCACCGCCGAGCAGGTCGAACAGGCGCTGGCCGGGCACCCCGAGATCGACTTCGTGTCACTCGTGCACGCCGAGGCGGCGACGGGGAACACCAATCCGGTCGCGGAGATCGGCAAGGTGGTCCGGGCGCACGGCGCGCTGTTCATGGTGGACGCCGTCGCGTCGGTGGGTGCTGAGCCGCTGCTGGTGGACGCCTGGGGCGTGGACCTGTGCGTCATCGGCGCACAGAAGGCCATGGGCGGCCCGGCCGGGGTGTCCGCGGTGTCGGTGAGTCCGCGGGCGTGGGAGCGGATGGCAGCCAACCCGCGGGCCCCGCGTCAGTCGTACCTCTCCCTGCTGGACTGGAAGGCCCGCTGGATCGACGGGGGCCGCAGGGCACTGCCGCACGCTCCCGCCCAGCTGGAGATGCTGGCACTCGAGGCGTGTCTGGAGCGGATCGGGACGGACGGCCTGGACACCGTCATGGCGCGGCACGCGTCGGCGGCCGCGGCGACCAGGGCGGGCGCGACAGCACTCGGCGGCGGCCTCGAGCCGTACGTCCTCGACGCGAAGGACGCGGCGCCGGTCGCCACGACCCTGCGCACCCCGGCGGGTGTCGACGCGGCGGAACTGGTGGCCGACGCGCTGACGGCCGATCCGTCGCTGCCGCTGATCGCGGGAGGCGGGGCGCTGTCCAAGGAGATGATCCGGGTCAACCACTACGGCGCGGACGCGACGCGGGACGCCGTGCTGTCCTCGCTGGAAGCCCTCGGTGCCGCGCTGGCCCGCGCGGGCGGGAGCACCGATGTGGACGCTGCCCGCGACGCCGTCGCGGAAACCTGGCCGAGCAGCTGAATTCATTTCTGCATCACCCCGGCCGGTTTAATCGGCGCGAAAAGGGGAGCTACTTTATCGAAAGTAGCTCCCCGCATTCTTCTTCCCCGGTTCTCCGACCCTAAACGCGGCAGTCCCTGTCGAGCGGATCCACACAATCCGAACAGGCGTCACGAGAGTTACAAGGATGTGACTGAACCCACATCGCGTCCGTTATGCCACATAAATCCTGGACAAATGCACTGAATTCACCGCCCGGTCACGGCGAGCCCGCGCCCGCGTGATAACACAGCACACCCTCTCACCCAACCCCTCGCGACGATGCAATTTTGATTTTTGCTGGGTAAATTCAATTCGCATGACCGCCGCACCAGCAGATTTTGCACGTGCCCGAAGCGAATTCCTGAGAATCGACACCCCGCGAGTGGAGGACGGAGCCGCGATCTGGCGCATCGCCCGCGACTCCGAGGTCCTGGACCTCAACTCCTCGTACAGCTACCTCCTGTGGTGCCGTGACTTCGCGGCGACCTCTGTGGTCGCCCGCGACGAGAACGGCGCGCCCATCGCCTTCGTGACCGGGTACATCCGCCCCGACCGGCCCGAGACGCTCGTCGTCTGGCAGGTGGCTGTCGACAAGGCCCACCGGGGCAAGGGACTGGCGGCCACGCTGCTGGACGCCCTGACCACCCGGGTCGCCTCCGAGCAGGGTCTGGCCTCGGTCGAGACGACCATCACTCCGGACAACACCGCTTCCGACCGGCTGTTCACCTCATTCGCCCAGCGCCACGACGTGCCGCTGGAGCAGGAGGTGCTCTTCGACGGTGCCCTGTTCCCCGAGGGAACGCACCTGCCGGAAGTGCTGTACCGCATCGGTCCGTTCTAGGGCCTCCGACGCCCCCTCCGCGCCCCGCCCGGGCGCGGATCCCCTGGGCACGCCTGACCCGCCGCCCGTCACACCCCCCTCGAGCAGGAGATTCGCTGTGACCATCACCCCGCCCGCCCTGAGTGTCTTCGAGAGTCTTGAGTCGGAAGTACGCAGCTACTGCCGCAGCTGGCCCGCGGTGTTCGACCGTGCGCAGGGCGCCCGGCTCACGGACGAGGACGGCCACTCGTACCTGGACTTCTTCGCCGGTGCCGGGTCGCTGAACTACGGCCACAACAACCCGGTGCTGAAACGCGCGCTGATCGACTACATCGAGCGCGACGGCATCACCCACGGCCTGGACATGGCCACGACGGCCAAGCGGGCCTTCCTGGAGACGTTCGAGAACGTCATCCTGCGTCCCCGTGACCTGCCGTACAAGGTGATGTTCCCCGGCCCGACGGGCACCAACGCCGTCGAGTCGGCGCTGAAGCTCGCCCGCAAGGTCAAGGGCCGCGAGTCCGTCGTCTCGTTCACGAACGCCTTCCACGGCATGTCGCTGGGATCGCTCGCGGTGACCGGCAACGCGTTCAAGCGTGCGGGTGCCGGGATCCCGCTGGTGCACGGCACCCCGATGCCGTTCGACAACTACTTCGACGGCCAGGTCCCCGACTTCCTGTGGTTCGAGCGGCTCCTGGAGGACCAGGGTTCCGGGCTGAACAAGCCGGCCGCGGTGATCGTGGAGACCGTGCAGGGTGAGGGCGGCATCAACGTCGCCCGCGCCGAGTGGCTCCGCGCGCTGCAGGAGCTGTGCCACCGCCAGGACATGCTCCTGATCGTCGACGACATCCAGATGGGCTGCGGCCGCACCGGCGGCTTCTTCTCCTTCGAGGAGGCCGGCATCGTCCCGGACATCGTCACGCTGTCGAAGTCGATCAGCGGTTACGGCCTGCCGATGTCGCTGTGCCTGTTCAAGGGCGAGCTGGACGTGTGGGAGCCGGGCGAGCACAACGGCACCTTCCGCGGCAACAACCCGGCCTTCGTCACCGCCGCCGCCACGCTCGACGCCTACTGGGCCGACGGCCAGATGGAGAAGCAGACCCTGGCCCGCGGCGAGCAGGTCGAGCAGACGCTCCTGGCGATCTGCGGCGAGGACGAGACCGCGCAGTTCCGTGGCCGAGGCCTCGTCTGGGGCCTGGAGTTCACCGACCCCGAGCGCGCGTCCGCCGTCTGTGCCCGCGCCTTCGAGCTGGGTCTGCTCCTGGAGACCTCCGGCCCGCAGTCCGAGGTCGTGAAGCTGCTCCCGCCGCTGACCATCACCCCCGAAGAGCTGGACGAGGGCCTGCGCACGCTGGCCCGGTCCGTCCGCGAGACCGCCTGAGCGGGGCACACCCCCGCGCAGGCACCGATGAGCAGGACAGTAGAGAAAGGCACCATCGCACCGTGATCGTCCGATCTTTCAGTGACATCGAGAACACCGACCGGCACATCAAGTCCGCTTCAGGTACCTGGGAGAGCAAGCGCATCGTGCTCGCCAAGGAGAAGGTGGGCTTCTCGCTCCACGAGACCGTGCTCTACGCGGGCACGGAGACGTCGATGTGGTACGCGAACCACATCGAGGCCGTTCTGTGCACCGAGGGCGAGGCCGAGCTCACCAACGACGAGACCGGCGAGAAGCACTGGATCTCCCCCGGCACGATGTACCTGCTGAACGGGCACGAGCACCACACCCTGCGGCCCAAGACCGACTTCCGCTGCGTGTGCGTCTTCAATCCCCCCGTCACCGGACGGGAGGACCATGACGAGAACGGTGTATACCCACTGCTGACAGAGGAGGGCTGAACCATGACCACCGATGTACGCGCCGACCTGTACCCCTCGCGCGGCGCCGCCGAGATGACCACTCCCCGCCAGGACCCGGTCATCTGGTCCGCGCCGGGCGCGCCGGGCCCGGTCACCGCGAAGGACCTCCAGGGCTTCGAGGAGAACGGCTTCCTCACCGTCGACCAGCTCATCGCCCCCGACGAGGTGGCCGTCTACCGGGCCGAGCTGGACCGGCTGGTCGCCGACCCGCGGGTGCGTGCCGACGAACGCTCGGTCATCGAGCCGAAGTCGCAAAGCGTGCGCTCCGTCTTCGAGGTCCACAAGCTCAGCGAGATCTTCGCCGGGCTGGTCAGCGACGAGCGGGTGGTGGGCCGGGCCCGCCAGATCCTCGGCTCCGACGTGTACGTCCACCAGTCACGGATCAACGTCAAGCCCGGCTTCGGGGCCTCGGGCTTCTACTGGCACTCCGACTTCGAGACCTGGCACGCCGAGGACGGTCTGCCCAACATGCGGACCGTGTCCGTCTCGATCGCGCTGACCGAGAACTTCGACACCAACGGCGGGCTGATGATCATGCCCGGCTCCCACAAGTCGTTCGTCGGCTGCGCGGGTGAGACGCCGAAGGACAACTACAAGAAGTCCCTGCAGATGCAGGACGCCGGGATCCCCTCCGACGAGGTCCTGACACAGCTGGCCGACCGGCACGGCATCAAGCTCTTCACGGGCAGCGCCGGTTCGGCGACCTGGTTCGACTGCAACGCCATGCACGGCTCCGGGGACAACATCACCCCCTACGCGCGCAGCAACGTCTTCATCGTGTTCAACAGCGTCGACAACACCGCACAGGAGCCCTTCTCGGCTCCGATCCGCCGCCCCGAATTCATCGGGGCACGCGACTTCACACCGGTGAAGTAGGCGCTTACGACGGTCACAAGGGGCGGGACGCACCACGTGTCCCGCCCCTTCCGCGTCCGGTGCATCCGGCACGGGACGGAACACGGTGCGCGACTTCCAGGTGCGTGCGGAGCCTGACCCGCTCGTCCGTCGCTCCGGACAGGTCGGCCCGTACTCGGGCCGACTTCTCGGAGCGTACGAGACGGTCGCACTCGGGACACCCGGGTACGGGCTCCGGGGCCCTCAGCGGGAACGAGTCGAACGGGTCGTCGTCCCGGCGGCTCACAGGAAGCGTCCTTCGCTTCGGGCGTTGCACCGCGCGTTCTCCGCGCGAAGGCGTTCCATGGGCGTCGCGAGTCGTACGGACGCCGGGTCCACCTCCCATTCGGCCCCGCCCCGGACCGGGCGCAGTGACCAGTAGGGGCCGGCGACTCCTCGGAACTCCCCCACCCGGTCATCACGGACCGTGTCCACGACGAGGGTGCCGAGGGCCGGGGTGTGCGGGGGGTTCTGTCCACTTACAGTGCTGTACGCCCCAGCCATCTTGACTCCACTCCGTAGTCGTCTCGCTACCAAGGCGGCTCAGCGTGGCCTGGAGTCAGGCTCTCTTCAACGTGTCATCCGTGAGCGGAAAGTTGGTAGCAGCCGGTTGAACGTCAAGGAGTTGCACCCCGGGAGCAGCCCACAGGCCGCCTACGGTGCACGGTTACGCAGGTCACGCGAGGCCCGCGGGTGGAAGCAGGAAGACCTCGCGGCACTCGTTGAGTATTCGAGTACACACATCTCGGCGGTGGAAACCGGCCGCAAGGTTCCGACTCTGCGTTTCTCGCGGAGTGCCGACCGCGCCTTCGGTGTCGGAGGTACGAAGGACAGCTTCGAACGCGAGTGGGCCGAGATCCGGAACGGCTCGCTGCTCGAAGGGTTCCCTGAGTACGTGGGGTACGAAGGACGCGCGGTCGAGATCCGCCTGTTCGAGATCGGCCTCGTTCCGGGGCTTCTGCAAACACCGCAGTACGCCCGGGCGCTGGCGCAGGGAGAGGTTCAGCGTGGCGCCATCACTCCTGAACAGGCCGACGAACGACTCTCGTTCCTCGCGGAGCGTCAGGCAGCACTGACACGACGCAAGCCGCCGATGATGCTTGTGGTGATGGACGAGAGCTGCATCCGGCACCAGGTCGGCGGCGCCGGGGTCATGGCCACGCAGCTTCAGCGGTTGGCCGACTTCGCTGCGCTGCCCAACACGGTGCTACAGGTGTCACCGTTCGACGTGGGTGCGAGGCGGGCGTTCAACCTGCCGGTCAACTTGCTCACCATGGCTGACCGCAGCATGGTCGGCTACGCCGAGTCCCAGGCGCAGGGGCACCTGGACCGCGAAACCACGTACGTCCTCTCCATGTTGACGGCCTACCATCACCTACAGGCCGAAGCGTTGTCGCAAGCGGCTTCCGTGGCCATGATCCAGGTGATGAAAGGGACAGTTCCGTGACTGACGAGCCTCGCTGGCACAAGTCCTCCTACAGCTCGAACGGCGGCAACTGCGTCGAGGTCGCCGCCGACCTCGCCCGTTCTTACGGCGTGGTCCCCGTCCGTGACTCCAAGAACCCGGGCGGCGCCGTCCTGAACCTCCCCGCCGCCTCCTTCGCCTCCTTCGTGGACGGCATCAGGGCAGGAGCGTTCGGCACGGCGTGATCGGCAGTCGGCCGCTGAAGGCCGTGCACGAGCCCGCCCGGCCGTTCAACTCGCTGGACCGGGGCGCGAGTCAGCGGCGAAAGTGGCGCCCATGACTTCGCTCGTACAGCACATCACCATCGACTGCGCCGACGCCTACGAACTGGCCCTCTTCTGGGCGGAGGTGCTCGGTTCCTCCCTGGCCGACGACGACGAGCCCGGTGACCCCGAGGCGTTGGTCGAGACGCCCCGGGGCACGCTGCTCTTCGTCACGGTTCCGGAGCCGAAGCGCGCCAAGAACCGCGTCCACCTTGACCTGCGCCCCGACGACCGGACCCGCGACGAGGAGGTCGAGCGGCTGCTCGCCATCGGGGCCACCCTGGTCGCCGACCACCGCAAGCCGAACGGCCGGGGCTGGGCCACGCTCGCCGACCCCGAGGGCAACGAGTTCTGTGTGGAGTGCGGTGCGGGGGAACGCGCCGCACTGACCGGAGCCCGGCTGCCCGTCACCGCCGACGACGTGACGCTGGCGGTACGGCTCGCGGTGGACGTCATGGCGCAGGCTCCCGGGGACGGCTGGCGCAACCCCGCGGGGACCTTGGAGTGGGACTGCTGGGAGACCGTCGAGCACCTGAGCGACGACCTGTTCTCGTACGCGGTCCAGCTCGGCCCGCGCAAGCCGCCGCAGGACCGTCTGGTGCCGTATCACTTCGCCCCCCGGCGCGAGGGCGGCCCCTGGAACATGGTGTTCGCCGATCCGGAGGCGGGAAGCACCGGGCTGCTCCAGACGCTGGAGGCGAGCGGCTCCCTGCTGGGCGCCATGGTGCGGACGACCCCCGCTGATGTGCGCTCCCACCATGCCTGGGGCCTCTCGGACCCGGAGGGCTTCGCCGCGATGGGCATCGTCGAGACCCTGGTGCACACCCACGACGTCGCCGCCGGGCTGTCGCTCCCCTGGACCCCGCCCCGGGACCTCTGCGACCGGGTGCTGGCACGGCTCTTCCCCGACGCCCCGGACGACGAGGACCGGTGGACCGTGCTGCTCTGGTCCACCGGCCGCGCCGATCTGCCGGGCCGCGACCGTGTCACGTCGTGGAAGTGGCACGGTGCGCCGCTGGACCGCTGAGCTGACGGAATTCGGCCACATCGCGGCCGGTTGACCCGCCCGGCGATGTCCGGGCGGGAAGTTCGGGTAGCGTCCCAGCCGTGGAACAGCCGACCAGCACCGCCCTCACCGATCAGGCGCCGGCAGACCCCGCGGCCACCGACGACGCGCTGGTCACCCAGCCCATCGGATACTGGAGCGGCCTGGCCCACGCGGCCGTCACCCGCCATCTGCGGGACGCCATGGCCAGGATCGACGTCACGCAGCCGCAGTACTGGGTGCTCAACCGGGTGCATGGCGGGCCGGCCGCACCCACCCGTGAGGAGGTCGTCACCCAGCTCACTCCCCTCGCCGACGGACCGCACGACATCTCCAGGGTCGTCGCCCAGCTGCTCCACCGCGGCTGGCTCGGCAGCGGGGACGACGGGCGACTGCACCTCACCGGTGACGGCGAGGCCGCCCGGGTGCGGCTGCGTGAGCTGGCGACCGGTCTCCGCGCCGAGGTCCACCAGGGGATCAGCGACGCGGAGTACGTGGCCGCGCTCAAGGTCCTCCGGACGATGGTGGCCAACGTCGAGGGCTCACGCCCCCTCTGAACGCTTGCTCCGCTGCCGCCGGTGCCACGGTCCGGGTGCCCGGCGGTACGGGCTACCTGTGCGAGAACCAGGCGGCCGCCGGAAGCAGCTTGCCGTCGTAGTCGAACACCGCCTGGTTCTCCCACGCGTTGCCCGAGGACGGGTCGGCCGGGTCCCAGCCGCTGCCCTTCGCCGCGGTCCAGGCCGGCTCCCAGTACACGGCTCCCAGGCCCCGGCCGTTCGGGACGGCCTCGACGACGTTCATGACGTCGCGGAGGTTCGCCGCCTGGCCGGCCGGGGTCGCCGGGTAGCCGGCGACGAGCTGGCCGGCGGTGGCCACGTTGTTCTCCAGGCCGTCGTCGTCGGCGAGCGTGTGGGCGTAGGCGGTCTCGGCGACCAGCACCGGCTTCCCGTAACGGGAGGCTGCGTCGTCGAGGTTGGTCTGGAGCTCGGACAGCGGGCCGTGCCAGTAGCCGTAGTAGGACAGGGCGATGACGTCGAAGGGCACCTTGTGGGCGACGGCGTTGTCGAACCACCAGCGGGTGCCCGCGTTGTCGCCGCCCTCGGCGAGGTGCAGCGCCACCTTCGTGCCGGGGGAGACCGCCTTCGCGGCGTTCGCCCCGGAGGTGATCAGACCGGCCAGCCGGGACCAGTTGTCCGTGGAGCCCTCCGGCCAGAGCATTCCGCCGTTGATCTCGTTGCCGATCTGCACCATGTCGGCCGTGGTGCCCTGGGCCTTGAGCGCGTTCAGCACGTCGTACGTGTGGTTGTAGACGTCCGCGCGGAGCTGCGTGTAGCTGTGCCCCGACCAGGCGGCGGGCTTGTTCTGCTTGCCGGGGTCGGCCCAGGCGTCGGAGTAGTGGAAGTCGATGAGCGTCTTCATGCCGAGGGCCTTGGCGCGCTTGGCCATGGCGAGGACGCGGGCCTTGTCGTTGTAGCCGTCGGCCGGGTTCACCCACACCTTGAGGCGTACGTAGTTCATCCCGGAGCTCTGGAGGATGCGTATGGCGTCCCCCGCCGTGCCGCTCGCGTCGCGGTACGTGGCTCCGTGCGCCTCGTTCTTCGGGAGGGTGGAGAGGTCGCCGCCCCTGACGCCCAGCCCGGTGCTCCCGGGGGTGAAGGTGATGTCGTCGAAGTTCGCCCACTCCCCCGCGTGCGCGTCGGAGTTGAGGCTGATCGTGCAGGCGCCGCCGGTCACCCTGACGGAGGTGACGAGCCGGATCCACTCGCCGTTCGCGGTCGGGGGCAGGTCGGTGCGCTGCTCGGCGCTGCCGCAGTTGCGCAGGGCGATGTGGACGGAGTTCTGGCCGCCGCCCGAGCGCACCCAGGCGCTGAGGGTGTACGTGCCGTCGGTCAGGCCGCTCAGGTACTGGTAGGTCTCGACCTTGTACGCCGAGGCCGACCAGTGGCTGAGCCTGTTGCTGCCGCCGTGGCCGCCCGCCTCCGTGAAGGAGGCGGCGTTCTGGCCTCCGGCCGAGTACGTCGACCATCCGTTGGCCCCCGACTCGAAGCCGGTGTTGACGGGGGCGGTGGCCGCGTGGGCGGCCTGGGCGGGGAGCGCGGCGAACACGAGGCCGGAGAGTGCGGCCACCGCCCCGGCCGCTTTCGCGCGGGTGTGCGTCTTTCCGTACATCGTCGATGTCCCTTCGACAGTTGTGCGGGATTCCCTGTGGGGGTGCGCCTCAGCCGTCGAGCCGTACGACACGGACCGCGCCCGCCGGAACGGCGAGCCCGTCCACGGCGGGCTCGCCGGTGAGGAGTTCGGTGCCGGGCGCGTCCAGCGCGACCGTGGCCTCGGCGTCGGTGTGGTTGATCACGAAGAGGTAGCTGCCGGTGTCGCCGGTGCGGCGTACGACTTCGACGTCGTACGGCAGGCTCGTGCGGGGCTCGATGCGGGCGTCGGCGGCGGCGCGGTCCAGGACGGCGTCCAGGTCCGGACCGGAGAGCCGGGTGGAGATGTACCAGGCCGTGCCCCGGCCGAGGCGGTTGCGGGTGACGGCGGGCCGGCCGGCCGGGATGCCGTCGGCGTACGACCAGAGGGTCTCGGCGCCGCGCGGGATCACGACGTCCGACCAGAGGTCGCCGGTCAGCTCGGGGCCTTCGGGTGCGCCCCCGGGGGTGATCAGGCGGACGGTAGCGCCCTCGCCGAGCGGGGAGAACTCCTCGACCGTCAGCCCGAGCACGTCCCGGAGCGGGCCCGGGTAGGCCCCGGGGTGCACGGCGTCGTCGGCGTCGACGATTCCGGAGAAGTACGAGACGACGAGGGTGCCGCCCTCCTCGACGTACCGGCGCAGGTTACGTCCGGTCTCCTCGGTGGCGAGGTAGAGGGCGGGGACGACGACCAGGGGGTAGCCGGAGAGGTCGGCGTCGGGGTGGGCGAAATCGACGGTGAGGTGGCGGTCGAAGAGCGAGGCGTAGAACGTGTCGGCGCGCTCGCGGGCGTCGTGCTCCTCGCTGGGGCGCCACTCCAGGCTCTGCGCCCACCAGGACTGCCAGTCCCAGAGCATCGCAACGTCGGCGACGGTCCGGGTGCCCCGGACACCCTCCAGCAGGCCGAGTCCGGCGCCGAGCGCGCTGACCTCGCGCCAGATCCGCGAGTCGGTGCCGGCGTGCGGGACCATCGCGGAGTGGAACTTCTCGGCGCCGCGCCGGGACTGCCGCCACTGGAAGAACATCGCGCCCTCGGAGCCGCGGGCGACGTGGGAGAGGCTGTTGCGGGCCATCTCGCCGGGACGCTTGGCGGGGTTGCGGGGTTGCCAGTTGACGCCGCTGGTGGAGTGCTCGAGCAACAGCCAGGGCGCGCCGCCCGCCACCGAGCGGGTGAGGTCGGCGGCCATGGCCAGGTTGACGTGGGTGCGGCGGCCGTCGGTGATCAGGTAGTGGTCGTTGGTGACGAGGTCGACCTCGCGGCCCCAGGCCCAGTAGTCGACGGATTCGCACTGGCTGAGGGCGGTCATGAAGTTGGTGGTGACCGGGATGCCGGGGGCGAGCCGGTGCAGGACGTCGCGTTCGGCGGTGAAGTTCTCCCGCATGGTGGCGTCGGCGAAGCGGGCGTAGTCCAGCTGCTGGGCGGGGTTGCCGACGGTCGGCGTGGTCCGGGGCGGGTCGATGTCGTCGAGGCTCCGGTAGCGCTGGCCCCAGAAGGCGGTGCCCCAGGCCTTGTTGACCGCTTCGACGGAGCCGTGCCGGGCGGCGAGCCAGCGGCGGAAGTGCGCGCCGCAGCTGTCGCAGTAGCAGGCGCTGACGGGGACGCCGTACTCGTTGTGGACGTGCCACATCGCGAGGGCGGGGTGCTTCGCGTAGCGGCGGGCGAGCTGCTCGGTGATGTTCGCCGCCGCCGCACGGTAGGGGACGGAGCTGTGACAGATGGCGCCGCGTGATCCGAAGGCGTAGCGGACCCCGTCCCGGCTGACCGGCAGGGCCTCGGGGTGGGCGCGGTAGAACCAGGCCGGCGGGGCGACGGTGGGCGTTCCGAGGTCGGCGCGGATGCCGTTGACGTGCAGCAGGTCCAGGAGGCGGTCGAGCCAGCCGAAATCGTAGGTGCCCGGCTCGGGTTCCAGCAGCGCCCAGGAGAAGATCCCGACGCTGACCATGGTCACGCCGGCCTCCCTCATGAGGCGCACGTCCTCGTGCCAGACATCTTCGGGCCACTGCTCGGGGTTGTAGTCGCCACCGAAGGCGAGCTTGTACAGGCCGACCGGGTAGGGAGCGGGTTCTGGGTGCGGCATGGACAGCTCCTGGCTCTTCGGGACAACTTCTGGGAACGTGCACACACATTCTCGGCGGCGCAGGCCCAACATAACCGCACAGCAACAACCATTGACAAGTGTCGGTTTCGTTTCTCTACTGTGAACGCTCACAGCGCCTTCCGGCCAGTCCGCCGATGCGTCTGTTCGTCTCGTCAGGGGAGAAACCATGAAATACCGCACCGTCGCGGTGTCCACCGCCGCCGCTCTCGCCGCCACCGCCCTGCTCTCGGGGTGCGGCACGGACGACGGCGGCGACGGGCCGGCCGCGTCCGGGCCCGCCTCGCTGACCTACTGGGCGTGGGCGCCCGGCCTGGACAAGGTCGCGGACATCTGGAACGAGGGCCCCGGCAAGGAGGCCGGCATCACCGTCACGGTGAAGAAGCAAGCCTCGGGCGACGACCTGGTCACCAAGATCATCACGGCGGCGAAGGCCCACAAGGCCCCTGACCTGGTCCAGGCCGAGTACCAGGCGCTCCCCACCCTGGTCTCCAACGACGTCCTCGCGGACATATCCGAGGAGGCGGGCGACGTCGAGGGCGAGTTCGCCGACGGTGTCTGGCAGCAGGCGACGCTCGGCTCGGACGCCCTGTACGCCCTGCCGCAGGACTCCGGCCCGCTGATGTTCTACTACCGCGAGGACCTGTTCGAGCAGTACGGCCTGACGGTGCCCACCACCTGGGACGAGTTCGCCGAGACCGCCCGCGCGCTGAAGAAGAAGGCGCCGGACAAGGACCTCACCACCTTCTCCTCGAACGACTCGGGCCTCTTCGCGGGCCTCGCCCAGCAGGCGGGCGCGAAGTGGTGGACCACGGGCGGCGACAAGTGGAAGGTCGCGATCGACGACCCGGCCACGAAGAAGGTCGCGGACTTCTGGGGCGGTCTGGTCGAGGAGGGCGCCATCGACAACCAGCCGATGTACACCCCCGCCTGGAACAAGGCGCTCAACACGGGCAAGCAGGTCGCCTGGGTCAGCGCCGTCTGGGCGCCCGGCACCCTGACCACCGCCGCTCCCGAGACGAAGGGCAAGTGGGCGATGGCCCCGCTCCCCCAGTGGAACACCGGTGAGAACGTCACCGGCAGCTGGGGCGGCTCCTCCACCGCCGTCACCAACGACTCCAAGAACAAGAAGGCCGCCGCCACCTTCGCGAAGTGGCTGAACACGGATCCGACGGCACTCGCCGCGCTGGTGAAGGAGGGCGGCATCTACCCCGCCGCCACGGCCGCCCAGACCGGTGGTGCCCTGTCGAAGGCTCCGGACTACTTCTCCAACCAGCCCGCCTTCTACACCGAGGCCGCCAAGATCGCCCAGGGCACCGCCCCCGCGGCCTGGGGCCCGAACGTCAACGTCGCGTACAGCGCCTTCAAGGACAACTTCGCCGCGGCCGCCAAGAACAAGTCGGACTTCGGCCCCGCGCTGACCGCCATGCAGGACGCCACCGTCGCGGACCTGAAGAAGCAGGGCTTCGGGGTCTCGGAGTGACACGCACACCGCGCCGGAAGGCGTACGGGGTCAAGAGCGCCCCGTACGCCTTCCTGGTCCCCGCCACCCTCCTGTTCCTGCTCTTCTTCGCCCTGCCCATCGGCTACGCGGTCCACCTCAGCTTCCGCAGGACCGAGGTCAAGGGACTCGGCCTCGGCAAGGACGCGCGGGACGAGGTCTGGGCCGGCCTGTCCAACTACACCGACGCGCTGAGCGACTCGGAGCTGCTGGACGGAGCGCTGCGCATCCTCGGCTACGGCGCGATCGTCGTCCCGGTGATGCTCGGCCTCGCCCTGCTCTTCGCCCTGCTGCTGGACACCGACGGGCTCCGGGCGCGTGGCTTCACCCGGCTGGCGATCTTCCTGCCGTACGCGATCCCCGGCGTCATCGCCGCGCTGATGTGGGGCTTCCTGTACCTGCCGGACGTCAGCCCCTTCCTGTACCTGCTCGACGCGATGGGGCTTCCGCAGCCCGATCTGCTGGACGGCGGGCCGCTGTACCTCTCACTCGCCAACATCGCGGTGTGGGGCGGTACCGGCTTCAACATGATCGTGATCTACACGTCGCTCCGGGCGATCCCCGCCGAGATCTTCGAGGCCGCGCGGATCGACGGCTGCTCGCAGCTGCAGATCGCGCTGCGGATCAAGATCCCGATGGTGGCGCCGTCCCTGATCCTGACCTTCTTCTTCTCGATCATCGCGACGCTCCAGGTCTTCAGCGAGCCCACCACCCTGAAGCCGTTGACCAACTCGCTCTCCACCACGTGGAGTCCGCTGATGAAGGTCTACCAGGACGCCTTCGTCAACAACGACATCCACGCGGCGGCGGCCCAGGCGGTCATCATCGCCGTCGCCACCCTCGCCCTGTCCTTCGGCTTCCTCAAGGCGGCCAACTCCCGTACGAAGCAGGGAGACTCCCGATGAGTACGCAGTCCCCCGCCGCCCCCGGCCGCCGGCGCCGGCCGCTCGTCCCCACGGCCGCGCTGCTCCTCGGCGCCCTGTACTGCCTGCTGCCCGTCGCCTGGGTCCTGGTCGCCTCGACGAAGTCCGGCAGCGAGCTGTTCTCCACCTTCACCTTCCTGCCCGGCTCCGGCTTCACCGACAACGTCGCCGAGCTGACCGAGTACCGGGACGGGGTGTACTGGAGGTGGATGGCCAACTCGGCCTTCTACGCCGGGGCGGGCGCCCTGCTCTCCACCGCGGTGTCCGCGGTCTCGGGGTACGCGCTGGCCGTGTACCGCTTCCGCGGGAAGGAGACCGTCTTCAACATCCTGCTCGCCGGGGTCCTTATGCCGCCGGTGATCCTCGCCGTGCCGCAGTACCTGCTGCTGGCCGAGGTGGACATGACCGACTCCTACCTCTCGGTGCTGCTGCCGCTGATCCTCTCCCCGTACGGCGTCTACCTCGCCCGGATCTACGCGTCGGCCGCCGTGCCGGCCGACGTGATCGAGGCCGGCCGGATGGACGGCGGCGGCGAGTGGCGGATCTTCCGGACCATCGCGCTGCCGATGATGCTGCCGGGTCTGGTGACGGTTTTCCTGTTCCAGTTCGTGGCGGTCTGGAACAACTTCCTCCTGCCGTACATCATGCTCGGCGACGACGAGAAGTTCCCGGTGACCCTGGGGCTCTACACGCTGCTGCAGCAGGGCTCGAACACCCCGGCGCTCTACACACTGGTCATCACGGGCGCGCTGTTGGCGATCATCCCGCTGATCGCGCTGTTCCTCGTGATCCAGCGGTTCTGGAGCCTCGACCTGCTCTCCGGCGCCGTAAAGTCCTGACAGCTCCTCAACAGGGCTTCCCTTGATGAAAGATCATGCTTCATGAGCCGCACAGAACAGAACGGCACGGGACGCCGCCGGCCGCCGACGATCCACGACGTCGCACGGGAGGCCGGGGTCTCCCGGGGCACGGTCTCCCGGGTGCTCAACGGCGGTCACAACGTCAGCCCGGCCGCGCTCGACGCGGTTCAGACCGCCATCAGACGGACCGGTTACACCGTGAACCGGCATGCCCGGTCCCTGATCACCGGGCGCTCCGACTCGGTGGCGTTCCTGCTGACCGAGCCCCAGGAACGCTTCTTCGAGGACCCGAACTTCAATGTGCTGCTGCGCGGCTGCACCACCGCGCTCGCGGCGCACGACATCCCGCTGCTGCTGATGATCGCGGGTACGGAGGCGGAGCGGCGCCGCAACATGCGGTACATCGCCGGGCACGTGGACGGGGTGCTTCTGGTCTCCAACCACTCCGGCGACCCGGTGGCCGCCCAGTTGCACGAGGCCGGCGTACCGCTGGTGGCCTGCGGGAAGCCACTCGGGCAGGGGTCCAAGGTCAGCTATGTGGCGGCGGACGACCGCGACGGCGCCCGTGACATGGTCCGTTTCCTCCACGGGTCGGGGCGCCGCCGGATCGCCACGGTCACCGGACCGCTGGACACCCCGGGCGGTGTGGACCGGCTTGCGGGTTACCGCGAGACGCTCGCCGAGTGCGGGCTGCCGGCCGACGGGGCTCTGATCGTGCCGGGTGACTACAGCCGGGCGGGCGGGGAGGCGGCGGCCACACTGCTGCTGGAGCGGGCGCCCGACGTGGACGCGGTGTTCGTCGCCTCGGACCTGATGGCACAAGGGGTGCTGACCGCGCTGGAGCGGGCCGGCCGGCGGGTGCCGCAGGACATCGCGGTCGGCGGCTTCGACGACTCCCCCGCCGCGCTCGCGGCACGTCCCGCGCTGACGACGGTGCGTCAGCCGTGGGACCGGATCAGCGCGGAGATGGTGCGGGTACTGCTGGCGCAGATCGGTGGGGAGGACCCGGCCGCGGTAATCCTTCCGACAGAGCTGGTACGCCGGGACTCGGCGTGAGCGGGGCCGGACGCCCCGGACTCGGCGTGAGCGGGGCCGGGGTGTCAGCCGACCCCGCGGGCGAGCACCCTGGCCCGGCCAGGTCCCGGACAGGAAGGTGTCGGTGCGGGCGATCCAGGCCTTCCGCACGGCGGTCTCCTTCGATGTCCCCACTGGACACGGATGCGAACTCTCATCGACTGGAGGTTGGGGTTCAGGAAATCCAGCTTTCGCCTTATCACGCGGGCCCTCGGTTCACCGGCCCTGTCAACTGAGCCGGTCGAGCTGCAGCCCCTGCCGCCCGGAACGTGACCGGGCCGGGTGCGAGGCCGCCCCGGCCCGGTCCGGCTCAGCCGGACAGCACGTCCAGGGCGCGGTCGACGTCCGCGCCGGTGTTGTAGAGGTGGAAGGCCGCCCGCAGATTCCCGGCACGGGCCGAGACCATCACCCCGGCGGCCGCCAGGTCGGGCTCCCTGTCACCGAGGCCGGGGACGGCGACGGTCGAGGAGGTTCCGGGCACCGCCTCGTGCCCGAGGGACGCGAGCCCTTCCCTGAAGCGCGCGGCGAGCCCGGTGGCGTGGGCGTACACCGCGTCGACCCCGACCTCGGCCAGCAGACCGAGGGACTGCTCGGCCCCGTGGTAGGAGAAGAACGAGACGGCTTCGTCGAAGCGCCGGGCGTCGGCAGCGAGCTTCTCGACCGGGCCGTAGGTGCTGTTCCACGGGTCCTCGGCCGCGACCCAGCCCGCGTAGAGCGCCGGCAGGGTGCCCTGCGCCTCCTCGGTCACCGTCAGGAAGGACGTACCCCGGGGGCACATCAGGAACTTGTACCCGGCGGTGACGGTGTAGTCGTACGCACCGGCGTCCAGCGGCAGCCATCCGGCCGACTGGCTGGCGTCGAGCATCGTCCGCGCGCCGTGCGCGGCCGCCGCGGCACGGACCGCGTCCAGGTCGGCGACCCGGCCGTCCGAGGACTGCGCAGCCGAGAAGGCGACGACCGCGGTGCCGGGCCGGACCGCCTCGGCCAGCCCGGCCAGCGGGACGTAGCGCATCTTCAGGTCGCCACGTACCGCGAAGGGGCTGACGACAGAGCTGAACTCCCCCGTCGGCGCCAGGACTTCGGAGCCCGCCGGGAGCGAGGCCGCGACGATCCCCACATGCGCGGCGACCGAGCCGCCAAGGGCCACCCGCGCGGGCGCGACGCCGGCGATCCCGGCGAAGGCGGCACGGACCGACGCCACCGACGAGGAGCGGCCCACGCCGCCGCGGACGCCCGCGGAGCTGTCGTCGGCCAGCGCCTTGACGGCCTCGACGGCCCGACGGGGCAGCAGACCACAGGTGGAGGTGTTCAGGTAGGTGGTCCCGGGCGCGAATTCGGTGGCCCTGGCCTGGTCGATCGCAGAAGTCTCCATGCGGAACAGCCTGACGGGCGCTTACCTCCACGTCAACGACATAGACTTGAGCGCCCGCCAAAGAAATCCTTATACTCGCTGGTCGGACACCCCGGCTCCGGGCACCTCGCAGGCCCCGTCCGCGTCGCAGGCGGCGGCGTCCCCGCCGACCTGGGTCAGACCGGGCACCTGGCGGTCCTTCCACGCCTGCTCCAGCGCCTGGGCGAAGACCTCGGCGGGCTGCCCGCCGGAGATGCCGTACCGCCGGTCGAACACGAAGAACGGCACGGCGTTGGCGCCGAGTTCGGCGGCCTCGCGCTCATCGGCCCGTACGTCGTCCGCGTACGCCTCGGGGTCGGCCAGCACCGCACGGGCCTCGTCGCCGTCGAGCCCCGCCTCGACAGCGAGGTCGGCGAGCACCGCGCCGTCGAAGACCGAGCGCTCCTCCGCGAAGTTCGCCCGGTAGGCGAGGGTCAGCAGCTCGTCCTGGCGGCCGCGGGCCTTGGCGAGGTGCAGCAGCCGGTGGATGTCGAAGGTGTTGCCGGTGTCGCGGCCCTCGGTGCGGTAGCCGAGCCCTTCGGCCTGCGCGTTCGCCGCGACGTTGGCCTCCATGCCCCGGGCTTCCTCGGGGGTGCGCCCGTACTTCTGGGCCAGCATGTCGATCACCTGCTCGGTGTCGCCCTTGGCCCGGCCCGGGTCGAGCTCGAAGGACCGGTGCACCACCTCGACCTCGTCACGGTGGGCGAACCCGGCGAGCCCCTTCTCGAAGCGGGCCTTTCCGACATAGCACCACGGACAGGCGATGTCGCTCCATATCTCGACGCGCATGACTCTTCTTACTCTCCCACTCCGGTTCGCACGGGACGGAGGACCCTCCGTGCGTCATTCAACCTTCCGCTGCCGTTCGGGATTCCCGAGGCCGGCCTGGGCCACACACGCGTGTCCGTACCGGGCCGCTCGGGGACGGCAGCCCGTCGTGACGAGCATAAGGGGACGGGCACGCGCGGTGCGGACGAAGATCATCAGGAAGGTGAACGGCACACCGGAACGTCACCGGGGCCTCGACGCAGGCCTTACGCCGAGTACCGGTGCGCGGGCGGAGTTGTCCGCGCCGGCACGGGTCCTGTCGGGTACCACTCACCCGGGGCCCGTGCCACCGCCCCCCGTGCGGTGGGGACTTCGGGTGCCGAACGCTGTCGTATGATCCGTTGAAATGGCCGCTCCGCGAGGGTGCGGCCCGACAGCCACGCAGCTTGCAGCGCGGGTGGCCCGCTCTCCACGAAGGCACCCGGCCCGTCCGAGACCCGGGCGGTAGCGGTGCGTTCCGGCAGGGTACCCAGGAGGAATCCGCTCAGTGCAACCCCTCACCGACTCAGATCCGGCCCGGATCAGTCGCTACCGTCTCGCCGGCCGCCTCGGGGCGGGAGGCATGGGCTCCGTCTACCTCGGCAGCACACCCGGCGGCCGACCGGTCGCCATCAAGGTCATCAGTGACCAGTTCCAGTACGAGGAACAGGCACTGGAGCGGTTCCGCCGCGAGGTGGGCACCTTGCGCACCATGCGCAGCGCCTACAGCGCCTCGCTCATCGACTCCGGTCTGGACGCCCCGCCGTACTGGTTCGCCACCGAGTACGTGCCCGGCCGGACCCTGCACTCCGCCGTGCGTGCGTCCGGCGCGCTGCCCGCCCAGCTCTGCCGCGGTCTCATGGCCGCGCTGGCCGAGGGGCTGTCGGACATCCACGTCCACTGAATCCTGCACCGGGATGTCAAGCCGCAGAACATCATCCTCTCTCCGGTCGGCCCGCAGCTCATCGATTTCGGCATCGCCCGGGAAACCGGGCAGGCCGCTCTGACCCAGGTCGGCCACACTGCCGGGAGTCCGGGCTTCACATCCCCCGAGGCGCTGCAGGGAGAGGAAGTCGGCGTGGCCGCCGACGTCTTCGCGCTGGGTGCCACCCTGGCCTTCGCGGCCACCGGCCGCCCCCCGTACGGTGACGGGTCCTTCCCGGCGATCGCCTACCGCACCGTGCACGGCGACATGGGCGGGGTCGACGCCGGACTGGCCGAAATCATCACGGCCTGCACACAGCGGGACCCGGCCCGCAGGCCGGCGCCTGAGGAGATCGTGGAGATGTGCCAGTCGCACACCTCCCTGGCGAATGATCCGGCCTACCGACGGATCGCCGCCTCCGACCCGACGGACGGCCCGCCTGCTCTCCCCCCTGCCTCCACGGTCCTGGACGCCCCTTCGGATTCCCCGGGCGTCACACTCGCGGTGGCTCCGACACACCCGGCCACCGCTCGTTCGGCACCCACACCGCCGCCGGTGCCGACGGCAGTGCAGCCGACCGACATCGTGGTGGCATCCCCCCAGTCAGCGCCCCCCGTCGTGCCGCCCGGCGAGGCCGGCGGAAACCGTCGGCGGCGACGCGGGATCGCCGTGGCCGTGGCCGCTGTCGCGGTCGTGTGCGCGGTCGGCGCGGCCCTGCAGGTGTTTCAGCCCTGGCACGGCACGGAAGGGACCGACGGGACGAAGGCCGGGGCGAAGGCAGGAGCGACGCCGTCGGAGGCGGCGGCCGCCGCCCCGGACGACAACGCGGACGCGCCGGCTGACAACGTTGCGGAGGACGAGAAGGAAGAGGAACTGCCCGAGGAACGGGTGATCGACTCGCTGATGAGACTGCAGCCCGGTGAGGAGATCTCCGCGGCCAGGATCCGGCTGGTCTTCCAGCGCGACGGCGGTCTTGTCGCCTACGACGAGGCGAACCAGGCGCGCTGGGACACCTGGGCCAGCGGCCCCGGCACGCGGGCCGACTTCCAGCCCGACGGAAACTTCGTCCTCTACAACGCGGAGGAGCAGGCCGTGTGGGCGAGCCAGACCGATGGGCACGAGAACGCGGTGCTGAAACTCCAGAGCGACGGGAACATCACCGTCGTCGACGGCGATGTCGTGCTCTGGGCCGCGGGAACGAATCACTGACGCGAGGGACGCCTGGAGTCGCGGCACTCCTCGGAGTTCTCGCCTGCGAACCGGGGCACGTGGGACGGCCGCGCGCCCCGCGCCCGCGAACGCCGCCGAGAACTGACACGCGACGGCGTACGCGGGCGCACCGAGGACAGGCGGGTGCTGCTCGCTCATGACCTCCGAGCGGGGGCGCGGATCCGGGAGGGTCCGCGCGCCCCGCTGGTGGATGGCTCCGTCAGCCGCCGTCGCGGAGGTCGCCGGGGCCGGTGGGCCGGAAAGCGATCCGGTCGAACGTCACCGTGCAGCCGTCACCGGTGGGTGACTGGACGAGGAAGCCGATACGGGCCGCCGCCCGCTCCTCCTCCGTGCCGAGGGTGAACAGCCGGACGAAGGTCCACCGCTCACCGTCCGCCGAGGCGTGGAAGGCGAAGGCACCCCCGGTGCGGCTGAGCCGCAGCCAGTGGGTGTCGCCGTCCACGACGGCGGAGTTCACGTCGTCGGACTGCCCCCGGGTGACCACGGTGCAGACGGTCGGACGCTCCGGGGAGAGCTCCAGGCAGAGCTTCGCCCACTCCCGCTCGCCGACATGGAGGTAGAGCACGCCCGCGTCGAAGGCGCCGGCGAAACCGACCTTGACCCGGGCGATCAGCTGGAAGTCCCCCTCGGGCGCCGCGCCCAGCAGACGCGGGGCGTCGGAGGCGGGCTCCAGGGCGTCGCCGCCCGGCGGGACGAAACGGTCCTGCTTCGGGCCCGCCGAACCGGTCAGCGCGCCCTCCTCGTACACCCACCCGCCCTCGGGCCCGAAGGGCTCCAGGGGGAAGGGGAGCTCGTCGATCCGCAGCGCCGTCATGCCCGGCGCCCGTCGACCCGGCGCGGCAGGTTCTGCGGGTTGTCCTCGCGGAGCTCAGCCGGCAGCAGTGCCTCGGGCGTCGACTGGTAGCTGACGGGGCGCAGCCAGCGCTCGATCGCGGTGGCGCCGACCGAGGTGGAGGTGGAGGTGGTGGCCGGGTAGGGGCCGCCGTGGTGCTGGGCGGGGGCGACGGCGACGCCGGTCGGCCAGCCGTTGACCAGGACGCGTCCGGCCACCGGGGTGAGTTCGGCCAGCACGCCGGCGGCGCTGCCGTCGGCCTCCTCCGTGGCGATGTGGAGGGTGGCGGTGAGGTTCCCGGGCAGGCGGGACAGCACGGCGGTGATCTCGTCCGCGGAGTCGTAGCGGGCCACGACGGTGACCGGGCCGAAGCACTCCTCCAGGAGCGCGTCGTGCGGTCCTTCCTGGGCCAGGCGCCGGGCCGGCACGGTGAGGAACCCCGCGGAGACAGTGTGCTCACCGCCCGCGCCGGGGGTGACGGGGGCCTCGACGTCGGGGAGCGCGGCCCGTTCGGCCACTCCATGGACGAAGGCGTCACGCATCCGGTGGTCGAGCATGACCCCGGCGCCCGTGCCGCTGACCGTCTCGGTCAGCGACTTCAGCAGCTGGTCGCCCGCCTCGCCGGAAGGGGCGAACACGAAGCCGGGCTTGGTGCAGAACTGTCCGGCGCCCATGGTCATCGAGCCGCCGAGTCCGGCGCCGATCTGCTCGGCGCGCTCGGCCGCGGCCGCCTCGGTGACGACGACGGGGTTGAGGGAGCCGAGCTCGCCGTGGAAGGGGATCGGCGTGGGCCGGGCCGCCGCGGCGTCGAACAGTGCGCGGCCCCCGCGGATCGAACCGGTGAAACCGGCGGCGGAGACGAGCGGGTGCTTCACCAGCTCGACACCCGCCTCGAAGCCGTGGACCACGGTCAGGACGTCCTCGGGCAGACCGTGCTGCGCCGCGGCCCTGCGCAGGAGCGAGGCGCAGATCTCGGAGGTCGCCGGGTGGTCGGGGTGCGCCTTGACGACGACCGGGCAGCCCGCGGCCAGGGCGCTCGCGGTGTCGCCGCCGGGGACGGAGAAGGCGAGCGGGAAGTTGCTGGCGGCGTAGACGGCCACGACACCGAGCGGGATCTTGTAGCGGCGCAGGTCGGGCCAGGGCGGGGTCCGGCTGCCGTCCTCGTGGTCGATGTGGATGTCGAGGTAGGCGCCCTCGTCGACGACCTCCGCGAAGGCACGCAGCTGGGCTGCGGTGCGGGCGAGTTCGCCGGTCAGCCGGGCCGGGCCGAGCGCGGTCTCCGCGTCGGCGGCCTCGATGACGTGTTCCTGGGCCTCGGCGAGCAGGTCGGCCGCGGTACGGAGGAACGCGGCGCGGACGGTGCGGTCGGCCAGCGCTCCGCGCACGGAGTTCGCCGCCCGGACCGCGCGGTCGACCTCCTCCGCTGTAGCCTCCACCGCAACCTGCTCACGCGGGTTCCCGGTTCGGGGGTCGACGCTCCAGACTGGTGCTGCTGCCACCGTGTTTCCTTTCCGGTCCACTGCCACACAGGAGAAGTTGTTCGGTATTCTGAACAGAGTTCCTGATCGTGAATACACGGGAACTCTATTTCCGGGCGCTCGGTGTTGGCAAGAAGTCGCAGGGTCGTACAAGAAGGCTGGAAGGGGCATCAGGCATGTCGGTTGGCGAGTCCGGTGGGGCGCAGGTCAAGTCCGCTGTACGGACGGTGGAACTCCTCGAATACTTCGCGGGGCGGCCCGGTATGCACTCGCTGGCCGCCGTGCAGGAAGCCGTCGGCTACCCCAAGTCCAGCCTCTACATGCTGCTGCGCACGCTGGTGGAGCTCGGCTGGGTGGAGACCGACGCCACGGGCACGCGGTACGGCATCGGTGTGCGCGCCCTGCTCGTCGGCACCTCGTACATCGACGGCGACGAGGTGGTCGCCGCCGCCCGGCCGACCCTGGACCGGCTTTCCGACGACACCACGGAGACCATCCACCTGGCCAGGCTGGACGGGACGAACATGGTCTACCTCGCCACCCGGCAGTCCCAGCACTACCTGCGCCCCTTCACCCGCGTCGGCCGCAGGCTGCCCGCGCACTCCACCTCGCTCGGCAAGGCGCTGCTGGCGACCCACAGCGACGAGCAGGTCCGCAAGATGCTGCCCGAGACGCTCCCGGCCCTGACGGAGCACACGCTCACCGACCGCGAGAAACTGATCGAGGAACTGCACGTCATCCGCGAGCAGGGGTACGCCGTGGACCGCGAGGAGAACACGCTGGGGCTGCGCTGCTTCGGCGTCGCGATCCCGTACCGCACTCCGGCGCGCGACGCGATCAGCTGCTCGGTCCCGGTCGCCCGGCTCACACCGGCGCACGAGCAGATGGTCAAGGACGCCCTGTTCGACGCCCGCGACCGGCTCACCCTTGCGACCCGCAGGCTCTGAGCACCGGAGGTCCTCACCCTGGAGGCCGGGGCACGGCAGGGACACCTCTCGCACCGCCGCCCGCCCACCTTCGAAGAGCCCACCCTCGAATACGGTGAGAAGGAACACGGACGGGAACGCCCCCGGTGTCCCCGTTCGTCCTCCAGCGGGATGAACAAGACGATCAGGCGCGCCTCGGTCTTCTGCCTGCTGACGGTCCTCGCCCTGCTGGTGCGGGTGACCTGGGTGCAGGCGTACGAGGGCAAGGCGCTCGCAGACGACGAACACAACCGGCGGAACACCATCGCGCAGTACGCGCAGCCGCTCGGGGACATCATCGTGGCCGGCTCCCCGGTCACCGGTTCGAAGGAGACGGACGACGACGACCTCCGCTACAAACGCACCTACCCCCGGGGCGAGCTGTACGCGGCGGTCACCGGCTACAGCTCGCAGGCCTACGGCGCAACCCAGCTCGAAGGCATCTACAGCGATGTCCTCGACGGCACCGACGACCGCCTGAAGAGCCCCACCGATCTTCTCACCGGCGAGCAGGCGGCCCCCGGCGACGTCCTGACGACCATCGACCCGGACGTGCAGAAGGCCGCCTTCCAGGCGCTCGGGGACGACCAGGGTGCCGCGGTCGCCATGGATCCGGAGACCGGGCGGATCCTGGGGATGGTGTCCTCGCCCTCGTACGACCCGTCCGGCATCAGCGGGACGTCGGACGGCGACGCCTGGCAGAAGCTGCTCGACGACGGGAAGAAGCCACTGGTCAACCGGGCGCTGAGGCAGCCGCTGCCGCCCGGCTCGACGTTCAAGCTGGTGGTGGCCTCGGCCGCGCTGGAGAACGGCCTGTACGGATCGGTGGACGAACCCACGGACAGCCCGGATCCGTACACCCTGCCGAACACGAGCACGGTCCTGTCGAACGAGAACCCCTCGGCCCCCTGCGAGAACGCCACGCTGCGCACCGCGCTGCAGTACTCCTGCAACAACGTCTTCGCGAAGGTGGCGGCCGATCTCGGACAGGCCAGGCTGAAGGCGATGGCGGACGCCTTCGGCTTCGACACGGAGAAGCTCGACGTACCGGTGCGGGCCTCGGAGAGTGTGTATCCGACCGGTATGGACGAGGCCCAGACCGCCCTGACCGGAATCGGCCAGTTCGAGGTGACCGCGACCCCGATGCAGATGGCCATGGTCTCGGCGGCCCTGGCCAACGGCGGCGAGCTCGCCTCACCGCACATGGTCGCGAAGGTGACCGACTCCGACGGCTCGACGCTCCAGCAGTACCCGGACGGAGACACCGAGCGGGTGGTGAAGGAGTCGACGGCCGAGCAGTTGCGCAGCGCGATGGTGACCGTCGTGGACAAGGGGACCGGCAGCAACGCGCGGATCGACGGCGCCGAGGTGGGCGGCAAGACGGGAACCGCGCAGAACGGCGTGGACAACAGCAACACCCCGTACGCCTGGTTCACCTCGTACGCGAAGGACGACTCGACGGGCAAGCAGGTCGCGGTCGCGGTGGTCGTCGAGGACTCCGGGGCGGCCCGCTCCGAGGTCAGCGGCAACGGCCTGGCCGCGCCGATCGCGCAGAAGATGATGAAGGCGGCCCTGGGACGCTGACGGAGCGGGGGCAACCGCCCGTACGGCGCGCTGCGCGCCCGGTGGCTCGCCGAGGCCGGTTCCGCGCGAACGGAACGGTTGCTCCGGCACCAGGGGTTCACGTTTTCGCCGCGTTACGCCTTACTGGGAAAGGCACACGCGTCGAAGCGCTTCCGGGGTGCGCGTTGGTACGCTCTCGCCCCGCGAACGGAGTTGGGAACGTACACAACCCGTTCGAGCGCGCAGGGATCCCGTGCAGAGAAGAGGTACCCGTGGGCACAGTCGTGGATGATGCTGCTGCCGCCGAGTTCCGTGCGTTCTTCGAGGCGCACTATGCCGAACTCGCCCGGCTCGCCCATCTGCTGACGGGCGAGGCCGATGCGGCGGACGACCTGGCCGCCGACGCGCTCATGGCGCTCTGGCACCGCTGGGACCGTGTCAGGGGCGCCGACCACCCGGCGGCGTACGCGAGGGGCGTCGTAGCCAACCTCGCCCGTACGCGTATCCGCAGCGCGGTGCGTGAGCGCAGGAGGATCGCGCTGTTCTGGGCGCCCCGCGGGACCGGGGACGGCTACGCGGTGGACGGCCCCGACGTCTCGGCCGTGGTGGACGTCCAAGGCGCCCTGCGCCGGCTGCCGTTCCGCAAGCGCGCGTGTGTGGTGCTGCGCCACGCCTTCGACCTGTCCGAACGGGACACCGCTCTGGTCCTCGGGGTCTCGGTGGGTACGGTGAAGAGCCAGACCTCGCGCGGTGTGGCGGAACTGCAGCGGCTGCTCGGTCCCGAGACCCCGGCGGCCCAGGTACAGGTGGCGGCCGCCGGGCGGCCCACCGCGGAGAGGCAGTGATGGACGAGGACCTGCGGGAGCGGCTGCGCACGGCTGCCGCTTCGCACCGCCCCGACCGGGAGCGGATGCTGGCCCGGATCGAGCGCGGCATGACCCGGGAACCGCCCGCCCGGGGCGCGCGCGCCCCCGGCACGCCGATGCCGTGGCTGCGGATCGCCGGGGCGACGGCGGCGGTGTGCGGGGTGCTCACGGCCGGCGCCTTCGCGGTCACGTCCACGGACCGGGTGGGGCCGAAGGACGGGCAGCGGGTGGCGGCGGGGCCCGCGTCGCCCGCCCCGGCGTCGCCGCCCCCGGGCCGCGGCGTCGCACTGCCCGCCGCCAAGGGTCCGCTGCGGTCGGACGGTTCGGTGAATCCGAACAGCAACGGCTACTGGGCGCAGAGCGAGGTGACGATCAGAACCACCCGGCCGCTGTCCGGGCTCACCGTCGAGCTCAGGGTCGCGCTGACCGGCGGGGTGAACTCCACCGGTTCCTGGCGTTCCCTGCCCGAGCGGGACTTCACGGCGTCCGCACGCGAGGAGGACGGTTTCCTGGTCTACCGCTGGAACCTGAAACCGGGACGGAGCGTGCCGGCCGGTACGCACACCTTCGCGGGGCAGTACAACCACGCGGAGGGCGACCGGGGCACGGAGCGGGACGACTACACGGCACATGGGCAGACCCCGGGCGAACAGACCTCGGTGGGCGGCGGCTTCGCGAGGACGCGCTGATCGCACGGCGGCGCGGCTCGCGGACGGCGGCGTGGCGGGGCGGCCCCGCCGGGGGCCGGATGGGTCCGCGGCGAAAAACAGGTGAGGAACACGGCAACCCTTTCCCGGGCGGTGGCGACCCAAGAGCGCGAAACACTCCCCCACCCCCTAAGGAACGGACCGAAGAACATGAGCGAACGAGCGCACACGCACCGGCGCAGGCCCGGCAGGCGCCGTATGGCTGCCGCCCTCACCGCGGCCCTGGGTCTCACCGGTGCCGCTCTGGCGACCAATGTGATGCTGCAGCCCGCGGGCGCGGCGACGGCCGCCGTACCCGCCTGGCCCAGTGCGACCGGCACCCAGGCCGTCTCGAAGACCATCGCGGTCTCGGGGACGTACGACGGTTCGCTGAAGCGCTTCCACGGAAGCGGCGACCTCGGCGGGGGCGGCCAGGACGAGGGCCAGGACCCGATCTTCAAGCTGGCCGACGGAGCGACGCTCAAGAACGTCATCCTGGGCTCGCCGGCTGCCGACGGCGTGCACTGTTCCGGCAGCTGCACCATCCAGAACGTCTGGTGGGAGGATGTCGGCGAGGACGCCGCGTCCTTCAAGGGCACGTCGAGCGGCTCCGTCTACACGGTGTACGGCGGCGGCGCGAAGAAGGCCTCCGACAAGGTCTTCCAGTTCAACGGCGCGGGCAAGCTGGTCGTCACGAAGTTCCAGGTCGCGGACTTCGGCAAGCTCGTCCGCTCCTGCGGCAACTGCTCCAAGCAGTACAAGCGCGAGATCATCGTGAACGACGTCGACATCACGGCGCCGGGCAAGTCCCTGGTCGGCATCAACACCAACTACGGGGACACCGCGGCGCTGCGTTCGGTGCGGATCCACGGTGACAGCAGCAAGAAGATCAAGCCGTGCGTCCGCTACACCGGCAACAACACCGGTGCCGAGCCCAAGGAGACGGGCAGCGGCCCGGACGGCACGTACTGCCGCTACACCGCGTCGGACCTCAGCTACGACTAGGAGGTAGCGGTGCGGGGGCGCGGACACCGTGGTGTCCGCGCCCCCGCGTGATGTGTATCCGCGTTGCCGGCCGTGCTGTTGCGATGGCCGAGGAGCCCGCGGGGGGTGCGTGCCCCTCGCGTAGGACGTGGGAAGCGGCCGGCCGCCTCGGGGCCCTGTCGGATCTCAGGCGAGCCAGGTGTCCAGCCAGCTGAACACCTCGTCCTGCATCACGGACGTGAAGGCATGGCCGACGTCCGGCCAGACGGTGGTGTCGAGCCGGTCGCCCGCTCCCTGCGACTCCCAGACCGCGCGCAGTTTCGCGTACGCCGCCGTCACACCGGCCGCGGTGAAGAGGTGGTCGCGGCCACCGGCGTGGAAGAGCGCGGGCTTGGGGGCGGCGAGTGACGCCAGGTCCGGGATGTCGAGCCGGCGGTGCAGCCCCGGGTGGAGCGTGAAGTACGCGGACTGGCCGCGCAAGGTGTTGTCGCCCGGCACCACCATCTGCTTGAGCCCGGTCATCCAGCAGACGGCAGCCGCGGCCCGGACCCCGTCGGACAGGGCGGAGAGCTGCCACGCCCGGTAGGCGCCCATGGAGAAACCCAGTGCGCCGACGCGCAGTTCGTCCACCTCGGGCAGAGAGGCGAGGAAGGCCGCGGCGCGGATGTCCTCGTGGGCGGCGAGACCGGCGGGCGAGGTGCCGAGCTGGAGGAGGTTGGCGGCCAGGGCCTGCTGGTCCTCGTAGGCGAGCGGGCCGCGGTCACCCCAGCCGAGGGTGTCCACGGCGAGCACGGCGTAGCCGCGGGCGGCCAGTTCGTCCCCGATGAACCGGCCGTCGTAGTGCCGGTCCGCCCATGCGGTCGCGCGTGCGAGGCGGTCCGGATCCGACCGGGGCCGTACGGTCTTCTCCCGGCCGATCGTGAACTCGGCCCCGTGGTCGTGCAGGACCAGCACCGCGGGGAAGGGCCCCGCCCCGCGGGGCACCAGCAGCGAGCCGCGCGCCCGCCCGTAGCGGCTGAGGGCGAACTCCACGGTGCGCGCGGTGTACGGACCGGCGGGGGACTCGTCGACGGTCACCGGGTCGAACGGCTCGGGGCCGGGCGTCACCGGCTGCATCAGCGACTCCCCGGCCACGGCGCGCGCCTCGGCGCGCCATGCCGGGAAGTCTCGGGTCGGGGACCTCTCCCAGGAGAGCGGGAAGGTGAGTTCGTCCCTGAGCCGCTCGTAGAAGGCGGGGAGTACCCGATGGGTGATGCCCAGGTTCACGCGTAGGGACGCCAGTCGCCCAGCCAGCCGGCCGGGGTGTGCGCGCGGGCCTCCGACGCGGACAGCTGCGGACGGTTGCCGGGGACGGTGACGCGCGCGCCGGGGCCGGTGTTGCGGTGTTCGGCGAAGCGCTGGTCCTGCCAGGGGAAACCCGCGGACATCGTGCCGTACGGAGCGACCGCGTCGATGCCCGCGCCGAGGTGGCTGTCGCGGACCGTCAGCATGGGACGAGCGGTGAGGTCCGAGGAGGGCACCCAGGGGCGGGCCAGCTTGTAGTACGCGTCGGGGGCGGTGCTGGTGACCCGGGAGCGCAGCACCAGGTAGCCGCGCGGGTTGGCTCCGGCGGTGCTGGGCGCGAAGACGAAGCCGTACGGGGCGGAGGCGAGGTCGGTGCGGGTCAGCGCGCGGAAGTGGCAGCGGTCGTAGACGGCGGTGGCGCGGCCGAAGACGAAGTCGACGTCTCCCTCGACGTAGCAGTCGCGGTAGTACTGGCGGGCGAAGGCGGTGAGGGCGGGGGAGTCGGCGTACAGGGTGTCCTGGTGGCCGAGGAAGCGGCAGCCGAAGAAGGCCGAGCGGTCGCCCTGCACCTTGATCGCGACGGCCTGGGTGCCGGTGTACTCCGGGTTGTCGGAGCGCAGCCAGTCGTTGGCGAAGGTCACGTCGCGGGCGGTGAAGCCCGCGGCCTGGACGGTGACGGTGGCCGATCCGCTGGTGCCGTGGGTGCCGGAGCCGTCGGGCCTGGGCGTACCGGCCGCGTTGTCGTGGACGACGACGGTGTCGCGGGGGTCGCCGCTCGCGCCGATCAGCGTGAGACCGGTCCGGTCCGCGGTGACGAGGACCGTGCCGCGGTAGGTGCCGGGCGCGAGCACCAGGGTGTGGCCTGTGCCGGACGCGGCCTCGACGGCGGACCGTACGTCGGTGTGGTCGCCCCTGCCGTGCGGGTCGACGTACAGCGTCCGGGCGTCGAGCCGCCGGGACGGTGAACCGTAACGGCCGAAGGGGCGGGAGTGGGCGGGCCGGGCGTGTGCGGCGGGTGCACCGAGGGCCAGGGCTGCGCCCGCCCCCGCGAACAGGGTCAGCGCACTGCGTCTGCTGGGCATGGCGGTACTCCTTGCAAGGAGGGGCGGGCCGGAGCGGCGCCTTCCGGGGTGGTGGAAGGGTGCGGTGCCGCTCCGGCCGGTCTCGGGGTGGGGGTCAGCGGAGGGACGGCTTGCCGGCGCCCGCGCCCAGGCCCACCAGCAGCGGGACGACGAGCGGGTGGTTGACCGCGGTGCGCAGCGCCGGGGTCCAGCCGGCGCCCTCGGTGAGCTGCTCGGCGGGCACGCCCGCGTTGTGCACGGCGATCAGGTCGGTCTTCCGCCCGTTGACGTAGTTGTTCTCCGCCGTGAGGGAGGACTCGGACCACTTCTTGAGGATCTTCGCCTTGTCGAGGCCCTTGGGCACGGTGAACGCGTTGTGCTCCGCGACGAGGGCGGACTCGGCGCCGATGCCGTACGTGTAGCCGTAGGCCGCGCCCGCGGTGGCGACGAAGTGGTTGTTGTACGAGTCGACCTGACCGAAGCGGACGCGGGGCGCGCGCTCCTTCACGTCCTTGAACAGGTTGTGGTGCAGCGTCACGCGGAGCTTGCCCCGGTCGCTCGCCCCGGCGCCGTCGCTGTTGCCGATGAGCATGGTCTTGTCGTGGTCCTTGAGGACGTTCCACGAGACGGTGACGAGGTCTGCGCCGCGCACGATGTCGAAGAGGCCGTCGTGCTGCTGGTAGATCTGGCCGAAGTAGGAGGGCTGCCCGGCGTCGGGCCGGTCGCCGTCGCTGAACGTGTTGTGGTCGACCCAGACGTGCCTGGAGCCGTACACGACGAGGTTGTCGTACTCGGAGTTCCAGGCGCCCTGGTCACCGTCGGTGGGGTCCCACTGGGGAAAGCAGTCGTAGGTGTCCTCGAACGCGATGTTGCGGACGATGACGTTCGAGACGTTCTTCACCTGGAGGCTGGCGCCGATGATCGTGGCGTCCCTGCCGACGCCGACGAGCGTGGTGTTGGAGGGGACGTTGACGTTGACCGCCGCCGCCTGCAGCTTCGCGGACGCGGCCCGTGCGTCCTCCAGCGGGCCCGCCGGGACCTCGTCCGTGCCCCAGACGGCCGGGTCGTAGGCGGCGAGGTACTTCTCCAGGGTGTAGCCGTCCTGCTGGTAGGCCTCGCAGCCGATCGGGGTGCCTGCGGCGTCGGAGTTGCCGTGGACGGTACCGGCGATCCTGACGATCTTGGGCGCGTCACCCGCGTCCTCGAAGGCGGCGATGAGCTCGGCCCGGTCGGTGACGGTGTAGACGTGCTCGGGGCCGGCCGCGGCGCCGCCGGTCGTGGCGCCGCCGGCGGAGGCCCAGCCGTCACCGGCCGGGAGCACGGAACGCTCGATGCCCTTGCCGTGGTGGGTGGCGGCCTGGGCGGGGAGGCTCACGGCGAGGGCCAGTGAGGCGCAGCCCGTCACGACGGCGATGGCGCGGACATGTCTCATGCGTGCGGGCATGGCGGATCCCTAACTGTCGTACGCGGAAGATGCTCGGGTGAGCGGGGGAAGGCGGCGCGGCAACGGCGGGAGGTGCGGAGGCGATCAGGCCTGCGGCCAGGTGATCCACGCTCCGGGCACCGGCTCGTCGAGGCGGCGCAGGTCGCGCGGGGCGAGTACGCGCCCGTCCAGCAGGGCGCGGGCGGTCGTCCGGGCCACGTCGACGGCGCCGTCGGGCCGGAAGTGGGTGTTGTCCTGCTTGCCGTCGGGGTAGTTCGGCGACTCGCCGGGCTCGAGCCAGTTGAAGTACGCCAGGGTCCCGTCGGGGCCGAGCTGCTGCCAGCGGGCCAGGGAGAGCGCCTGCACGTCGAGCAGGGTGACGCCCTCCTCGGACGCCAGGGCGCGCATGGCGGCCGGGTAGTCGCCGTGGGTGGGCTTCGCGGTGCCGTCCTCGGCGAAGCGGCGGCGCTCGACCGGGGTGATCAGGACGGGCTCCGCGCGCCGGGCGCGGGCGCCCTGGACGTACTGGCGCAGGTAGTCCTGGTAGGTGGTGTACGGGTCGGTGCCGCGGGCGGGGTCCTCGGTCTTCTCGTCGTTGTGCCCGAACTGGATGAGGACGAGATCGCCGGGGCGGACGCCGTCCAGGAGGGCGGTGAGGCGGCCCTCGTCGATGAAGCTCTTGGAACTCCGTCCGTTCACCGCATGGTTGGCGACGGTGAGCGCACGGCTCAGGAAGAAGGGGAGGGCCATGCCCCAGCCGGTCTCGGGCGCGGCACCGGCGTACTTCCGGGCCGCCGTGGAGTCGCCCGCGATGTGGAGTGTCCGGGGCCGGGGCCTGCCCCCGCCACCGCCGCCGTGTGCGACCGCGGGGGTGGCGCTGAGGGCGAGGGGCAGCGCGAGGAGCGCGGCTGCCGTCCGTCTGCGGGTGAGTGACACAGGATGACTGCCTCTCTCGGTGACACACGTGAGGTGGTGCGTGGGGAGGGGGGCCGGCGGCGGGGTGCGACCCGGACCGCCGCCGGTCCCCCGGTCATCGGGGTGGCCGCGCCGTGGTGGTACGACCGGGTCAGCCGTTGCCCAGTTCGGTCCATTCCTTCTGGGCGGCGTTCAGCTCATCGGCCATCTTGTCCAGGAAGTCCTTGGACGTGACCTTGCCGAGGAGCAGCTTCTGGAACTCCGGCTCGTTGTCGGCCTTGCTGATGTTGTTCCAGTCGGGCAGGTAGTACGGCAGGTCGACGATCTTGGTGGAACCGTCGGTGAGGGCCTTCGCGGCGAGCGCGGTCGGCTCGGTCTCGTTGATCCACGGGTCCTTGGCGGCCTCGGTGTTGGCCGGGATGGCTCCCGCGGACTCGTTCCACTTGCTGTTCGACTCGTGGGACGCGGCGAACTCGATGAACTTCCAGGCCGCGTTCTTGTTCTTGCTGGACCGGAACAGGCCGAGGCCGTCGACGGGGTTGGAGACCTGGACGCGTGTACCGCCCTCACCGATCGGGGCGGGTATCCCGGCGAACTTGTCCTCGCCCAGGGCCTTCAGGTGGTCCTGGTAGGAGCCCAGGTTGTGGCTGAGCATCCCGATGGTGCCGGTGTCCCACTGGGCGACCATCTTGGTGAAGTCGTTGTTGACGTCGGCGGCCGGCGTCGTCTTCTTGAAGAGGGCGGCGTACTTCTCCAGCGCCGCGACGTTCTTCGGGTCGTTCAGGGTGGTCTTCTCGCCGTCCCAGAACTCCGTGATGCCGGTCTGGCCGTAGATCGCGTCCAGGGCCTGCGCGATGGAGCCGGCGCCGCCGCGGATGGTGTAGCCGAACTTGTTGTTCTTCGCGTCGGTCAGCTCGTCGGCGGCCTCGTAGAACTTGGGCCAGGTGGTCGGCGCGTCCAGGCCGGCCTGCTCGAACAGGTCGGTGCGGTACCACAGCGCACCGTTGTTCGCGGAGGTCGGCACGGTGTACATGTCCTCGCCCCGGCCGGCCGCGGCTCTGACGCTCTCGACCATGTTGTCGACGAGCTTGCCCTTCAGCGGCGACTTGTCCAGCCGGTCGCTGATCGGCTCCAGGGCTTCCTGGGACACCATGCCGGCCAGGTACGCGGTGCCGACGCCGCCCACGTCGGGCAGCCCGCCGCCCGCGATGGCCGTGTCGTACTTGGACTGGACGTCGGCGATCGGGATCGGGACGTACTTGACCTCGATGTCAGGGTTCTCCTTCTCGAAGTCCTTGATGATCTCGGTCCAGATGGCGGTGCGTGGACCGCCGTTGTTGTCCCAGAAGGTGATCTCGCCCTTTCCGCTGCCCTCCGTGCCCGAGCTGCTGCCGTCGTCACCACAGGCGGTGGCGCCGAGGGCCAGGACCGCCGTGAGGGACACCGCGGTCGCGGCACGCCCCCGGAGCGTCTTCGAGATGTTCATGTCGGCTCTTCTCTCTCGGATCTGTACGCGTACGTGGGGGGAGGTCAGTGGTGTGTGCGGTGCGGCGCGGCGGTGTACTGGCTGTCCTCGCGGATGGTCTTGTCGGACGTGACGTCGATGTCCGCGCCGAAGGGTTCGACGGCGACGGAACCCGCCACCCGGATGACGTGGGGCCGCTGCGCACCGGCGTACCTCTCCGGGCCCGCCCGGTCGGTGACGGTGACCACCTCGCCGCCGCGGCCCCCGGTGGTGCCGCGCGCCGGCGAGGCGAATCCGTGGGGCGTGCCGGGTGGTCCGCCGCCGTGGTGCGCGACGGGCTGTGTCCTCGCGGCCGCCGACGCCTCGCCCGATGCGGCGGGCATGACAAGGGCGACGGCCGTGAACGGTGTTCTCGCTCTGGTGCGCTCGGTACGGAGGTGCGTCATTGCGGCTCTCCCATCCAGCGGTGCGGGGTCAGATGCTGCGAGGTCTCGCGGTGGTGCGGAACGTGGTGAAGCCTGCTGTGCCGGAGGGCCCGCCACCTGCCGGTGCGGTGGCGAAGAGGCCCAGCAGCGCGCCGACCCAGCGCCAGGGGGTGGCGGCGAAGACCTGGCCGGTCGGCCGGAAGCCGGTCCCGTCCCCGGTGTCCGCGGAGAAGCGGCATCGGGCGCCCCGGGTGACCTCGATCCGGACGCGGACGGCGGCGTCGGGCGCGGGGCGGGGATGGCCGGCGTCCCGCTCGTGCTCGGCCACGGATTCGGCGTACCGGTGCACGAGGCTTGTCGCCCCGTCGGCCCCGGCCTCCAGGCCGATCCACGAGAAGGCGTCCCCGAGCACGGCGAGCCCGGCCTTGGCCCCCGGTTCGCGGGTGTCCAGCGCGATGCCCACCTCGACGGTGAACTCCTCGGCGGGAAGCCGCTGTACCAGGACGTTGGGCAGGGCGCGCAGATCGTGCGCGTAAGCGGTCCGCACGCAGCTGAGGCGCAGCCCGTCGCCTCCGTGGCCGACCGTCCAGCCGGGTCGCGGGTTGGCCGTCCACTGCCACTGACGGCCGTGGCGCCCACCGGGGAAGTCGTCGCTGGAGGCCGGTGCCTCGGCCGGCTGCTCCGGGGCCTCGGGGCGGCGGTGCGTGAGGACGGGTTCGCCTTCGTCGCCGATGACGGGCCAGCCCTCGCCGTCCCAGCGCATCGGCTGGAGGTGGACCACGCGGCCGTACGCTCCGCGGGCCTGGAAGTGCAGGAACCAGTCCTCACCCGCGGCGGTGCGGACCCAGCCGCCCTGGTGCGGGCCGTTGACCTCGGTGCTGCCCTGCGCGAGGACGACCCGCTCCTCGTAGGGGCCGGCGAACGTCCGCGAGCGGAAGGCGCCCTGCCAGCCGGTCTCCACTCCCCCGGCCGGGGCGAAGATCCAGAAGTGGCCGTCGTGGCGGTAGACCTTGGGGCCCTCCAGGGTGAACCAGCCCGGGATCGTGTCGGCGTCGACGAGGGTCGTGCCCTCGTCGAGGAGCTCGCGTCCGTCGGGGCTCATGCGGTGGCCGGTGAGCCGGTTCTTGATGCCGGAGCGGGACTTCGCCCAGGCGTGCACCAGGTAGGCCTCACCTGTCTCCTCGTCCCACAGGGGGCAGGCGTCGATCAGGCCCTTTCCCGCCTTGACCAGGTGCGGGGCGCTCCAGGGGCCGCGGATGTTCTCGGCGTTGATCTGCTGGATGCCGTGGTCGGGGTCGCCCCAGAAGATCCAGAAGCGTCCGGCGTGGTGGCGCAGCGACGGCGCCCACACCCCGCAGTCGTGGCGAGGCACGGCGAAGTCGGCGTCCGGGCCGAGCCGTTCGAGGGCGTGGCCGACGAGGGCCCAGTTGACGAGGTCGCGGGAGTGCAGCAGGGGCAGTCCGGGGACGCGGCCGAAGCTGGAGGCGGTGAGGTAGTAGTCGTCGCCGACGCGGACGACGTCCGGGTCGGACCAGTCGGCGTTCAGGACCGGGTTGCGGTAGGTGCCGTTCCCGAGGTCGGCTCTCCAGGGCATCGTCATGCGGCGACCGCCTTGCGGACGTGGGCGGCCGCGGCGTCCCGGCCGAGGCGTCCGTCGGCGACGACGGTGATGATCCGGCGTACGACGGTGGCTCCGGCGGCGACGGGGAGGCGGCGGTCGGCGGCGAGGGAGGAGCCGACCCCCGGGTATTCGGTGGTCCGTACGAACCACGGGTCGCGCCGCGTCTCGTCGGTCGCGCCGGCGAAGACCAGGGTCCAGCCGTCCCCGGTGAGGGCCAGCCAGTCGGCCGCCCTGCCGTGCACGGCCTCCTCGCCGTCGAGGGTGCCGCTGAACACCGCCGGCGGCGCGGCCTCCTTGGGCGCGCGCCAGAAGAAGCCGCCGTAGCCGGCGCCGGGGCGGCCGTTGGTGGCGGGGCTGCCGATGGAGAGGTCCGTCCCGCCCCGGTTGGTGAGGGAGAAGGAGAAGTCCAGCGCCCAGGCGGTGTCGGAGAGTCCGCTCGCGGCGACGGTGCGGTGCTCGCGCAGCAGTTCGGTGCCGTCGGCCTCCCAGCTGAGCTCCTCCACGAAGCCGTCCGGGTCGCGGAGCTTCCAGCCGAGGTGGCGCTGCGTCCCGTGGTTGTCGAGCTCGGTGGGGCCCTGGTCGCGGACGAAGGTGCGCCCGCCCCAGAAGTTGTGCCCGGCAACGTCGGGCACCGCGACGGAGGCGCCCAGGTGGTGGATGTGGTCGGCCGGTCGCTCCTCGGTGACGGGGGTGCCCGCGAGGGTGGTGACGGGGTGGAGGTAGGGCCGGCCGTCCGTCCCGGGCCGGTAGCTGTAGCGGCCGACGGGGCGTCCGGCGCAGCTGAGGACTGCGGTGCTCATGGTGTGCTCACCTCGCTGGGGCGCGCCCAGGAGGCGCCTAGTTCGGAGAAGAGGCTGAGGGTGTCGGCCGCGGAGGCGACGGTGCCGTCGATGCCGCGCACGATGCGCCGTACGCCGTCGCCCCGGTCGGCGGGCCGGGTGTGCCAGGCGGTGGCGGGCAGCGCGGTGGGCTCGGGGGCGGTGCGCACCGCTTCGAGGACCCGCATGAACGCGCCGGTGCGCTCCGGCGGTACGAGGAGCTCGGTGCCGTGCTCCAGGTGGCCGACGAGGTTCTCCAGGAGGTCGGTCCGCCCGTGCACGGCCTCCTCGGGGCCGTGTCCGGCGCGCTGGACGAGGACCCGGTCCTGCTTGTACCAGAAGGTGATGCGGCCGCGGTCGCCGTGGACGATCACATAGGGTTCGCCGGCCTCCTCCGCGCAGAGGGTGACCGCGACGGTCACCGGCGTCCCCGCGGTGGTGGTGACCCGGACACAGCTGGTGTCGTCGGACTCGATGTCGTGGGCCCGGAAGAGTTCGGTCTCGATGGAGGCCACGTCCTCGGAGGTTCCCGGACCGGCGAGTTCGAGCGCCGTGGCGACGGCGTGTGCCAGCGGGTTGGTCAGCACTCCGTCGACCACGTCGGTGCCGCCCATCCTGCGGCGTCCGGCCCAGGGTGCCCGCCGGAAGTAGACGTCGTCGCGGACCCAGGCGCCCGCGGCGCCGATGCCCCGGACCGTGCCGATCGCCCCGGAGCGTACGAGGTCCTTGATGGCGGGCACGGCGTGCGAGCCGAAGGACTGGAAGCCGATCTGGCACGCGATGCCGGCCTCCCGGACCCCGTCGGCCATGCGGGCGTAGTCGGCCCAGGTCGCCGCCGGCGGCTTCTCGAGGAGGAGGTGGACGCCGCGGGCCGCCGCCGTCAGGGCCAGGGTGGTGTGCGTCGGGATGGGGGTGCAGATGACGGCGGCGCGTGCGCCGGTGGAGTCCAGGAGGGCCCCGAAGTCGGCGGACTGCTCGGGCATCTCCTCGGCGAACAGGTCGAGTTCACCGTCGGTCAGGGGGTTCAGTTCGCAGATTCCGGCCAGTCTGACCAGGCCCTGGTGCTGGAGCCGGCGGATGTTGGCTAGGTGCCAGCGGCCGTGGCCGCGGGCGCCGGCCAGGACGAGGGGCACGGGGGTGGTGGTGTTCAACGGTCCGCCCTCCCCTCTCCGCAGCGAAGCTTCCTGGTCATGTCCGTCATCCCTTCACGGCTCCGGCGCTGAAGCCGGTGATGAGCCACTTCTGGATGAAGGCGAAGACGATCACCACGGGCACCGCCGCGATGACACCGCCCGCGGCCAGCGCGCCCAGGTCGACGCTGTCGGCGCCGATCAGGGTGTTGAGGCCGACCGGGATCGTCTGCTTGTCCTGTTCGCTGAGGAACATCAGGGCGAACAGGAAGTGGTTCCAGCTGTGGACGAAGGCGAACGAGCCGACCGCGATCAGCCCGGGGCGCAGCAGCGGCAGGACGACCGAGCAGAAGGCCTTGAAGCGTGAGCAGCCGTCCACCCAGGCCGCCTCTTCGAGGGAGACCGGCACGTTCTTGATGAAGCCGCTGATCAGGATGATCGACAGGGGGAGCTGGAAGACGGTCTCCGCGATGACGACACTCCCCAGGGAGTTGATCATCTGGAGATTCTTGAAGATCTCGAACAGCGGCACGAGCATCAGGGCGCCCGGGATGAACTGCGAGCAGAGCAGCGCCAGCATGAAGGCGCCCTTGATCTTGAAGTCGAACCGGGCCAGGGCGTAGCCGCCGGCCAGCGCGACGAGGGTCGTGGCGATGAGCGTCGCGACGCCGACGAGCATGCTGTTCTGGAAGAAGACGGCGAAGCTGCGCTCGTTCCAGACCTTGGAGAAGTGGTCCCCCGTCATCGGCCAGGGCACCAGCGAGGTGGATCCCGCGGGCCGGACGGCGAAGAGGAACATCCAGTAGAACGGGATGAGCGTGAAGAGCAGGTAGATGCCGAGCGGCAGATAGATCTGCCAGCGCGGTACGTCGTCGAAGGCACGCTCGCGCTTGGTGCGGCGGGGCGAGGAGGGCGGCGGGAGGTCGGTTCCCCCGGACGGTCCCGGCGTGCGGGCGTCGTTCTTCTCCACGAGTGCGGCGGTCACTTGTTGTCGCCTCCGAACTTGCTCAGGCGCAGATAGACGATCGAGCAGAAGAGGAGGATCACGAAGGCGACGGTGGTGAGCGCGGAGGCGTACCCGAAGTCGTGGCCCTCGATGCCTGTGTTGGCGACGTAGAGGGGCAAGGTGGTGGTCTCACCCGCGGGCCCGCCGCCGGTGAGGGTGTAGAGCAGGTCGACGTTGTTGAACTCCCAGACCCCGCGCAGCAGGGTGGCCAGGATGATCGCGTCGCGCAGGTGCGGGAGCGTGATGTGGAAGAACTGCCGCAGCCGGCCGGCGCCGTCCACCGACGCCGCTTCGTACAGCTCCTTGGAGACGGACTGCAGGTCGGCGAGGATGAGGATGGCGAAGAAGGGGACTCCGCGCCAGAGTTCGGAGACGGTGGCGGCCCAGAAGACGGTCCCGGTGTCGGAGAGGACCGAGGTGCCGTACTCACCGATGCCGGCGTCCGCGAGGTAGCGGCTGAAGCCGGTCGAGGAGTTGTAGAGCAGGATCCAGATGGTGCTGGTCAGCACGCCGGAGACGGCCCAGGGCGAGAAGACCATGGCGCGCGATATGCCGCGGCCGATGAAGGTCTGGTTGACGATCAGCGCGAGGGCGAGGCCGAGTGCGAGCTGCAGCGTCACCTGGGTGAAGACCCACTGGGCGCTGAAGCCGAGCGTCGGCCAGAACTGCTCGTCCTCGGTGAAGATCCGGGTGAAGTTGTCGAGGCCGGCGAAGCCGTTCCGCCACGGCTTGGTGACGTTGTAGTTCTGCAGGCTGTAGTAGAAGACGCTGACCACCGGATAGGCGATGAAGCCCAGCATCAGCAGGCCCGCGGGCGCGATCAGCAGATACGGCAGACGGCGGGGGGTCGCCGAGCGGCGCTTGGGTGCCTGCCCCTTGGGGGGCGGTGTGGCCACGGCTGCGGATTGGGCCATGACGCGTCTCCGATCTCTGGAAAGTGCTGGATGTGCCGTTCTTTCGGTGCATGGTGCAAGCGCTTACCGCATGCCGTTCGGTATTCCGGACGGGGCGGCGCGCTGAATGCTGTTCGCCCGGTTCAGCCCGCGTACGGGTCGGGCACCTCTCCCTGGCGGGCGAGGAACGTGAAGTCGCAGCCGGTGTCGGCCTGGGTGATCTGGTCCTGGTAGAGCGCCCCGTAGCCGCGCCCGTAGCGGGCGGGCGGTTCGGTCCACCGGGACCTGCGGAGCTCCAGCTCCTCGTCGGACACGTCGAGGTGGAGGAGCCGTGCCTCGACGTCCAGCGTGATCAGGTCACCGGTGCGGACCAGGGCGAGCGGTCCGCCGACGAAGGACTCGGGTGCGATGTGCAGGACGCAGGCTCCGTAACTGGTGCCGCTCATGCGGGCGTCGGAGAGCCGGACCATGTCCCGTACGCCCTGCTTCAGCAGGTAGTCCGGGATCGGCAGCATGCCGTACTCGGGCATGCCGGGGCCGCCCTTGGGGCCGGCGTTGCGGAGTACCAGCACGTGGTCCGGTGTGATGGCCAGGGCCGGGTCGTTGATGGTGCGCTGAAGCTCCTTGTAGTCGTCGAAGACGACCGCGGGCCCGGTGTGGCGCAGCAGGTGCGGTTCGGCGGCGATGTGCTTGATGACCGCGCCGTCCGGACAGAGGTTGCCGCGCAGGACCGCCACACCACCCTCCTCGGCCAGCGGGTTGTCGCGCTCCCGGATGACGTCGGTGTTGTGGACGAGCGCCCCGTCGAGCTGTTCACGCATCGTGCCGTGCGTGACGGTGGGCCGGTCCAGGTGGAGTACGTCGGTGAGCCGGGCCAGGAATCCGGGCAGCCCTCCGGCGAAGTGGAAGTCCTCCATCAGGTACTTGCCGCCGGGGCGGAGGTTGGCGAGGACGGGCACGGTGCGGGCTATGCGGTCGAAGTCGTCCAGGGTGAGCTTCACCCCGGAGCGGCCCGCCATCGCGATCAGGTGGATGACGGCGTTGGTCGAGCCGCCGAGCGCGAGCACGGTGGCGACCGCGTCCTCGTAGGCGTCCGCCGTGAGGATCCGCGACAGCTTCAGCTGCTGCCACACCAGTTCGACGATGCGGATCCCGGACTGCGCCGCCATCCGGTCGTGACCGGAGTCCACGGCCGGGATGGAGGAGGCTCCCGGCACCGTGACGCCGAGCGCCTCGGCGGCGGCCGTCAGGGTCGAGGCGGTGCCCATCGTCATGCAGTGGCCAGGAGAGCGGGCGAGCCCGTTCTCCAGCTCGGCCATCTCGCAGTCGCCGATCAGGCCGGCCCGCTTGTCGTCCCAGTACTTCCACATGTCCGTGCCGGAGCCGAGGACCTCGTTGCGCCAGTGGCCCGGCAGCATCGGCCCGGCGGGCACGAAGACGGTCGGCAGGTCGACGGAGGCGGCGCCCATCAGGAGCGCGGGCGTCGACTTGTCGCAGCCGCCCAGCAGCACGGCGCCGTCGACGGGGTAGGAGCGCAGCAGCTCCTCCGTCTCCATCGCCAGCATGTTGCGGTACAGCATCGGGGTGGGCTTCTGGAAGGTCTCCGAGAGTGTGGAGACCGGGAACTCGAGCGGGAAGCCGCCCGCCTGCCAGACGCCCCGCTTGACCGCCTGCGCCCGCTCGCGCAGGTGGACGTGGCAGGGGTTGATGTCGGACCAGGTGTTGAGGATCGCGATGACCGGCTTGCCCAGGTGCTCCTCGGGGAGGTAGCCGAGCTGCCGGGTGCGGGCGCGGTGGCTGAACGAGCGGAGGCCGTCCGTGCCGTACCACTGGTGGCTGCGCAGCTCCTCGGGGGTGATGCGGCGGTCCGCCGCGCCGGTGCCGGTCACATCGACCACCCGGCGACCAGGCTCGCGACCTCGGCGCGCTGCTCCTCGGGGAGTTCCCGGCTCGGTGCGCGTACGTCGCGTCGGCAGAGGCCGAGGGAGGCCAGGGCCTCCTTGACGACGGTCACGTTGTTGGCGGACTGCCGGTCGGCGCGCAGGTCCTCGAAGCGGCGGATCTGCTCCCAGACCTTCATCGCCGCGAGGTAGTCGCCCGCCCGCAGCGCCTCCAGCATGGCAAGCGATACACCGGGGGCGACGTTGACGAGTCCGGAGGTGAAGCCGGTGGCGCCGGTGGCGAAGTAGGAGGGGGCGTACAGCTCGGCGAGGCCGGCGACCCACACGAACCGCTCCAGTCCGGCGTCCCGGGCGAACGCCCCGAAGCGGGCGGCGTCGGGGACGGCGTACTTCACGCCGATGACGTTGGGGCAGCTGTCGGCGAGCTCGGCGAGGCGCTCCCCGGCGAGCAGCGGGTTGCGGATGTACGGCACGACTCCGAGCTCGGGGACGGCCTCGGCGATGGCCCGGTGGTAGTCGATCCAGCCGTCCTGCGAGACGTAGGGGTGGACCGGCTGGTGCACCATCACCGCCTCGGCGCCGATATCCCTGGCGTGCCGGGCGGTGGCGACGGCGGTCGGTACGTCGTGCCCGACCCCCACCAGGACGGTGGCGCGGCCACCGGCGACCTCGGCGGTGAGCTCGGTGACGGTACGCCGCTCGTCGGGGGTGAGCGCGTAGAACTCACCGGTGTTGCCGTTCGGGGTGACGATGCGGACACCGCCGTCGAGCAGCCGTCGCAGCAGGGCGCGGTGCGCCGGGACGTCGATGGTGCCGTCCTCGGCGAACGGGGTCACCGGGATCGCCACTACGTCTGCGAGGGCCGCCTTCAGCGGGGAGAAGTCCATGCGGACTGACCTTTCGTCGAGGTGCTGGTGATCCGTGTCCAGCTGGTGGTTCACGCCGTGTCACCCCCGTCTTCTTCGTCGGGGAAGGCACGGCGTACGAACGATGCGATGTGGTCGTGCAGGGCACCTGCGGCGGCTTCCGCGTCGTCGGCGAGAGCGAGCCGCAGGATCTCGCGGTGCTCCGCCGCCTCGCGTTCCCAGGTGGGGATGGCCGTCCAGGCCACGGTCGACACGAGTGCCGCCTGGTCGCGGATCTCGTCGAGCATCCGGGCGAGCAGCGGGTTGCCGCAGGGCAGGTAGAGGGCCCGGTGGAAGTCCCGGTTGGCGAGCGACCGGTCCGCCTTGTCGATCGCCGAGTCGGCGCGTTCCAGGGCCTCCTGGGCCGCTTCCAGCGAGCTCTTGCGGGTGATCGAGCGGCGCAGCGCCTCGGGCTCGAGGAGCAGGCGCACGTCGTACACCTCCCGCGCCATGGTCGCGTCCACGAGCCGTACGGTGGCACCCTTGTACTGGCTCATGACCACGAGCCCGGTACCGGCGAGCGTCTTCAGCGCCTCACGTACGGGTGTCTTGGACACCCCGAACTGCGCGGCGAGTTCGGTCTCCACGAGCGCCTGACCGGGCTTCAGCTGCGCGGTGAGGATCGCGTGCTTGATCGCCTCCAGCACGTACTGGGTCCTGGACGGAATCGGGGCAGGCGCAAAGGTCATGGGTGAAGAGCTCTCGCATCTCGCGTATGGCGTCTCATATATGACGTACGAAGTACGACGCGATGAAGCTAGAGCGGTGGGAATGTTTCGTCAACGCTTCTGGCGAAAGAAGTTCGGCGAACGCGGAACCGTGACGCTCCCGGGGCGCCCGCGCGGCGCCCGGGACGCGAACGGCGCAGGCCCCCGGCCGCTCGCCGGGGACCTGCGCTTCTGGGGGGCGCCGGGCGCCCGGGGATCAGCCGCCGCGGACGGCTGCCAGGGCCTTCGTGACGGCGTCCAGGTCCGGCCCGGAGGCCAGGCCCGCATGGTAGAGGCGCAGTTCGTTCGCGCCGAGCGAGGCCGCGTGCGCGGCGTCCCGCGCCAGCGTGCCGGGGCTGCCGCCCATGCCGGTGACCACGTTGAAGTTCGCGGCCAGCACCCCGGACAGTCCGGCGAACGGCCCGAGCACCGCCTCACGTGCCGCGTCGCCGCCGGTGCAGGGCAGCACGACACCGTCCGCGGCGGCCAGGATGTGGGCGGGATCCGTCCCGACGTTGGCGCCGGTGCGGTGGGGGGCCGGGTCGGCGTGCAGCAGGACCTGGAAGCCCGGTGCCGGTGCCGCCGCGGCGCGGACGGCGGCCACGGCGGCCTCCTGGAGGCCCCTGGCGACCTGCCGGCGCCACCGCAGGGTGGCGTCGGCCAGGCCGGCGCCGAGCAGTTCCTCCACCCCGGCCCATCCCTGCCCGCCGGAACCGGATTCGGCCCAGACTGGTTCCAGGGCGTGGCGCACGGCGGCGCGCAGCTCCTCGGCGTCCAGCCCGACACCGGCGTATCCGGCCCGGCAGTCCCCGCAGAAGCAGAGGGACATCAGGTACTGCGCCGCGTCCCCGAGGGCGACCCCGGAGACCTTGTCGTGGGCGTGCAGATGGGCGAAGCCGTACCAGCCGCACGACTCCAGCTCGGTGCCCGACGTTCCAGGGCGCACGGCCGCCTCCGCCGCCAGGTCCACCAGGTAGGCGTGGACGGCGGGCCGCGCGATGCAGGGCGCCCAGGGGTAGCGGTCGCCGTAGGCGTTGACGACGGAGGTGTCCGGATGCTCCGCGCCGAGGCGGGAGTTGTGCGCGAGGACCACCCACGAGTGCACCTGGAGGCCGGCGCCCGCCAGGGCCTCGGCGGCCTCGGCGTACGGGTCCTCCCCCGCCACCCAGGACTGGGTGCGGGGCCGCAGCTCACGCCCCGCCCAGCGCGTGGCGTCGGGCGGGTAGAGCACCGCCGCGTGCTCGGCGGTGACGATCCGGCGGCCGGGGTGGCGCGGAGTCAGGGCCCGGGTGGAGTGGTAGGCGGAGGCCAGCGTCACCTGCTGGACGCCGAGACCCGCGAGGCGGTCCGCGGCGCCCGGGTCCCCCACGACGTCCCAGGGGTAGAGGAAGGCGGAGGCTTTCACCTGACGTCCCCCGCGTGCTTCTCCAGCAGCGCGCGTCCGGCGGCGATGATCGCGGCCAGCTCCTCGACGTGCGCGGCCGGGGGCTCGGTGAGCGGGGTGCGCACCGGGCCGACCTCCAGGCCTTCGAGCCGGACGGCTGCCTTGACGAGCGACACCGCGTAGCCGCGGCCCTTGTCCCTCAGTTCGACGAGCGGCCGGTAGAAGTGGTCGAGCAGCGCGTTGACCAGGCCGTCGTCGCCCGACTCCAGAGCCCGGTAGAAGGCGAGGGCGATGTCGGGGGCGAAGGCGAACACGGCGGAGGAGTAGAGCGTGACGCCGATGCCCCGGTAGGCGAGCCCGGTGAGCTCGGCGGTGGGCAGCCCGTTGAAGTAGAGGAAGTCCTCGCCCGGAAGCGCGGTGCGCACGGCGCTGACGATGCGCTGCATCCGGTCGAGGTCGCCGTGGCCGTCCTTGAGTCCGATGATCCCGGGGGTCCGGGCCAGTGCGACGACGGTCTCCGGGGTGAAGAGCACGTTGTCCCGCTGGTAGACGATGGTCTCCAGCGAGGTGGCGGCGGCGAGGGCGGCGTAGTGGGCCAGCAGCCCCTCCTGGCCGGCGACGACGAGGTAGGGCGGCATGGCGAGGAGACCGTCCGCTCCCGCCTCCTCCGCGATCTTCGCGTACTGGACCGCGAGCGCGGTGCCGTAGCCGGCACCGGCGACGACGGGCACCTGCCCCGCGGCCTCCTCGACGGCCGCCCGGACGACGGTCCGGAACTCGTCCGGGGCCAGGGCGTGGAACTCGCCGGTACCGCAGCAGGCGAAGACGGCTGCGGCCCCGGCGTCGATCCCCTTGCGCACGTGCGCGCGGAAGACGTCGGGGTCGACGGCGCCGTCAGGCCCGTAGGCGGTGACGGGGAAGAAGAGCGGCCCGGCGACATCGGTGAGTCGGGCGGCAAGGGGGGCTGAGGTCACGGGCGCTCCCTGGGCAGATCCAGCGTGCACAATTATGATCGGTGTCCATATTTCTGAACGCCGCCACGCTAAGCCAGTCGCGCGGCGCCGGTCAAGAGACGAACAGCCAACCCCGAGGCGGAGCGACCCACATGGAGCGACACTTGACGGAGCCCGCCACGAGTTCTTAGCTTGTCCACGCATGTGAATGCCGACCACGCAGTTGCCGCACCGGGCGGTTGCGTGACATCTGCGTGCCACGCGTACCTTGCCGTCCGCACATCCGGCCCCGCGCAGCACAGCACCGTCCGCGCACACCGCGTGCGCGCCCTGAGCACCTGCGCCCGCACCGAGGAGATCCCCGTATGCCCGCTCCCCGCACCGTCCTGCTCACCGGCGCCGCCGGCGGCCTCGGCACCCTGATGCGGGGGCTGCTCCCCGCGTACGGCTACGACCTCCGGCTCCTCGACCTCACCCCCATCGAGGGCGAACCGGACGCCGTCACCGCCGACCTCGGCGACAAGGACGCGCTGCGGGAGGCCGTGCGGGGGGTCGACGCGGTCATCCACCTCGCGGGCATCTCCCTGGAGGCCCCGTTCGACAAGATCCTGCGCTCCAACATCGAGGGCACCTACAACCTCTACGAGGCCGCGCGCGAGGAGGGCGTCGGGCGCATCGTGTTCGCGTCCTCCAACCACGCCATCGGCTACACCCCGCGCCCCCTCGCCGGCGACCCGCTGATCCCCGTCGACACGCCCCGGCGCCCCGACACCTTCTACGGCCTGTCGAAGTCCTTCGGCGAGGACCTCGCGCAGTTCTACTGGGACAAGCACGGCATGGAGACCGTCTCCGTGCGCATCGGCTCCTGCTTCATGGAGCCGACGTCCGTACGGATGCTCTCCGTCTGGATGAGCCCCGGCGACGGAGCGCGCCTCCTCCACGCGGCCCTCACCGCCGAGGACGTGCAGCACACCGTGGTGTACGGCTCCTCCGACAACACCCGTCTCTGGTGGGACCTGACGACGGCCCGCTCCCTCGGATACGAACCGCAGGACGACTCCGAGCAGTACGCGGACAAGCTCGTCGCCGAGCACGGCGAGCTGGACCCCGAGAATCCCGACCACGCCCACCTCGGCGGCCACTTCGTCACGGACCCGCCGATCTGGCCCTATTAGGCCGTGTCCACGGAGTCCCCGCCCGCCCCGCGCGATGCCCGGGGCCGCGGACGCACGGCTTCAGTTCCCCTGCCGTGGCCTTTGCACGGAGAACTCGTTGCCGTCGGGGTCGAGCATCAGCAGCATGCCGCCCTCACCCTCGCCGGTGAGCGTCGCGCCGAGCGAGACCAGGCGGCCGACCTCCGCGTCCCGGTCGGCGCCTGCGGGGAGCGCGAGCTCGAAGTACAGCCTGTTCGTGCCCGCCTTCGGCGCCACCGGGGGACCACCCCAGGTGATCTTCGTACCGCCGTCCGGCGACTGGATCGCGGTCTCCTGCTCCTGGTCCCAGACCAGCGGCCAGCGCAGCGCCCCGCTCCAGAAGTAGCCGACCTCCTGCGTGCCGTCGCAGGCCAGCGCTCCGATGACACCGGTGTCGGCGAGGAACTCGTTGCCCGCCTCGATGACACAGAACTCGTTGCCGTCCGGATCGGCGAGCACCACATGCCCCTCTTCCGGGAGCTGGCCCACGTCGATGTGGATCCCGCCGAGTTCCAGCACCCTGGCCACCGTCTGCCGCTGATCCTCCGGGGAGGCGCTCGTCAGGTCGAAGTGCGCTCGGTTCTGAGCGGTCTTCGGCTCCCTGCCCGGCCGGAAGCGGATGCGGAACCCGGTGGGATCAGGGGGCAGGACGGCGATGTCGCCGTCCGGGCCGTCCACCTGTTCCCAGCCGAGGACCCCGGACCAGAACCGCGCCAGGCCGGACGGCCGGGTCGCGTTGAAGCAGATCGCGAACAGTTCACTGGCCATACCCGGTGCATCTCCGATACGTCGACGGTCGATACGGCGCCTCGCCCGCCGCGCGAGCGCAGCCTAGGGCCGCCGCGCGGCACCCGCATCCGAGTTTCCCCGGCGGGGGTCCGGCCGCCCCAACGGAACGACGTCGGGACGGGACGACGTCGGGACGGGACACCGGAGTTCACACCGGTGGGGCGGGCGCGCACCGGCTTTCCCGGGACGCCTCGTGGTGCGCAATTCCCCTGCCCGCGGCCGCGTGGACGGGCATCATACGACCATGCCGAAACCATCCGGATTCCAGTACGAGCAACAGGGCGACGTGAGCGTCACCGTGACCCACCACGGCCGCCCCGCGGGAACGCTGCGCGGCGACCGGGCGGCGAAGTTCCTGGCCGAAGTGACGTCGGGCGACGCCCAGCTCGTGATGGCGCGCTGGACGGGCGCGTACCGGCACGGCAACGAGCGCACAGCCCGCGAACACCCGCGCAACCGGCTGCGCGGCGGCCGCTGAGCCGTCCGGAGCAAACCCGCGAAGGTAAGGGAACGGCAAAGCCGGGTCGTTCGTTACCCCGTGCATGACCGCAATGACCCCCGGCTCGAACATCCCCCTCTCCGCCGCCCGCGTGGCGGTGGACGTCGCCGCCCCGGTGCGACTCGACGTCTCGGGCCTGCTGCTCACCGCCGACGGCAAGGTGCGCTCCGACGACGACTTCATCTTCTACAACCAGCCCGCGGGCCCCGGGGTGACCTACCGCTCCGGCGGCGGATCCGCACCCGACGCGATCGTGGTGGACACCACGGCGGTCCCCCCGGGCATCGAGAAGATCGTGGTCACGGCGAGCCCCGACGCCGCAGGCCAGACCTTCCAGGGCGTCGAGCCCACCGCCACCGTGCGCAACGCGGACGACGGCAGCGCGCTCGCGACCTTCACCCCGCCGCAGCTGGGCGGCGAGACGGCGCTGGTGGTCATCGAGATCTACCTGCGCAACGGCGCCTGGAAGGCGCGCGCGGTCGGCCAGGGCTATGCGAACGGGCTGGCGGGCATCGCCACGGACTTCGGCGTCTCGGTGGAGGAGCCCGCCGCGGCCGCGCCGCCCGTCCCGGCGGCGGCACCCGCCGCTCCCCCGGCACCCGTCGCTCCCCCGGCGCCGGCAGCGGCGCCCGTCGACCCCCGGATCGCCCCGCCGGCCCCCGCGGCGCCGCCGGCTCCCGCGGGCTCCGGCAAGGTCAACCTCGACAAGGGACGTATCAGCCTCCAGAAGAACCAGACGGTGTCCCTGGTCAAGGGCGGCAAGCCGCTGCTCTCGCAGGTGAAGATGGGCCTCGGCTGGGAGCCCGCGTTCCGCGGCAAGGACATCGACCTCGACGCCTCGGTGATCGCCTTCGGTCCCAACCGCAATCACCTGGACAGCTGCTACTTCGGCAAGCTCTCCATCCTCAACGGCGCGATCAAGCACTCCGGCGACAACCTCACGGGTGAGGGCGCGGGCGACGACGAGGTGATCGTCGTGGACCTCGGCCGGATCCCCGCCGACGCGACAGGGCTGGTCTTCACGGTCAACTCGTTCACCGGGCAGAAGTTCACCGAGGTGGCCAAGGCCTACTGCCGGCTGATCGACGCGGCCACCGGCGAGGAGCTGGTCCGCTTCGACCTGACAGGGGCTGAGCCGCAGACCGGCGTGATGATGGCCAAGCTGATCAAGCAGTTCTCGGGCGAGTGGGAGATGACCGGAATGGGCGACTTCGTGAAGTCTCGGACCGTTCGCGGCATGGTCAAGCCCGCCGCCAAGGCGCTGTAGCGCCGTCACCGGCCCCGGAACGGCTTCCGGGGCACCCGGCGGGTCTCCCCCTCAGGTGCCCCGGATCCGGAGAGTTTCCGGTGGGACGCGGTGCGTGCTCGTCCGCCCTCTCAGAGCTTGGTCAGCTTGGAATACGGGCTCAGGATCCTCCCCTGTCGCCCCGAGAAGTCGATGAGCACTGCGTCGTTGTCGCCCTCGACAGCAAGGACTCGGCCGAGTCCGAACTGGTCGTGCGACACCCTGTCGCCCACATCGAAGCATTCGACCGGTGGGGCCGCCTGGGCCGGGCGGTTGAAGGGACTGGAAGGCAGGTGACGCCGGGAACCGGCTGACTGTTTCATTACGGTCGAGTATGCGCCCTGTAAGCGCCCGACGCCATGCCCGACCGCTCCGGAGCGGTCAGTAGTGCCGGATTCGTAATCAGCGATTCCGGGGCCGGGCGGCGCTCCTGGCCGCTTCCGGCAAGGGCACCACGTGGAAAGCCGCGCCGAAAGGCCCCCCGAAGGTGTGGCGGTTCTCGCTTTCCGACGACACGTCCGAGCGGGCGCGCGCACTGCGTACGCGCCGCCCGCGACCGGGGTGTCAGCGCTTGTCGGGCTGGCGCTTCCAGGGGCCGGTGATGGCCAGCATGATGCCGGGGGTCTGGATGTTGGCGAACAGGGTCTTCCCGTCCGGCGAGAAGGTGACTCCGGTCATCTCGCTGTAGGAGGGGTCCTCCTCCGTCCCGCCGTTCAGGTCGTTGCGTGCGATCGGGTACGTGCGGCCGCTGTCCGTGGCGCCGAAGAGGTGCTGGACACCGTCGCCGTCCTCGGAGATGACGATGCCGCCGTAGGGAGAGACGGTGATGTTGTCCGGGCCGTCGAAGGCGCCGTCCTCGGACGGGTCGGCGTTGACGCCGAGGAGCACCTTCAGGGTCAGCGTGCGGCGCTTGGGGTCGTAGAACCAGACCTGGCCGTCGTGCGCGACCGGGCTCTCGTCACGCGCGAACGACGAGACGACGTAGGCGCCGCCGTCGCCCCACCACATGCCCTCGAGCTTGCGGGCGCGGGTGACCTGGGTGTCGTCGAACTGCTTGCGGACGGAGACGGACCTCGCGTCACGGTCGGGGACGTCGACCCAGTCCACGCCGTAGACGGTGCCGATCTCCGTGGCCCGGGACAGGTCGTCGACGAAGGCGCCCTTCCTGTCGAAGCACTTGGTGGCCTGGAGGACACCGGCGTCGTCGGCGAGGGTGCGCAGCTTGCCGCGGCCGTGCCTGAAGCCGTGCGGCGGGACCCAACGGTAGAGCAGCCCGTTGGGGCCGGACGCGTCCTCGGTCAGGTAGGCGTGGCCGAGCTTCGGGTCGATGACGACGGCCTCGTGGGCGTACCGGCCGAAGGCTTTGATCGGGCGCGGGTCGCGGTTGGCGCGCTTGTCGGAGGGGTCGACCTCGAAGACGTAGCCGTGGTCCTTGAGCAGGCCGTTCTTGCCTGCCTTGTCCTCGGTCTCCTCGCAGGTGAGCCAGGTTCCCCACGCGGTGCTGCCGCCGGCGCAGTTCGTCGACGTGCCGGCGATGCCCACCCACTCGGCGGTGCGGCCGTCGCGGCGGGTCTCCACGACGGTGCAGCCGCCGGCGGCCACCGGGTCGTAGACGAGGCCCTCGGTGAGCGGGACCGGGTACTTCCAGCCGGCACGGGTGCCGCTCAGCTCGTGGTTGTTGACGAGGAGCGTGACTCCGCGGGCGCCCTCGAAGGCGGCGGTACCGTCGTGGTTGGAGGGGGTCGGCTCGCCGGTCTCCAGCTTGGTGACACCACTGTGGGTGAGGACGCGGTACGAGAACCCGGCGGGCAGGGCGAGGATGCCCTTCGGGTCGTCGATCAGCGGTCCGTAACCCAGCTCCTTGCCGTGCCCGTGGCCCTTGTCGTCGTCGTGCCCGTTCCCCTGGCCGTGCCGCGCGTCCTCGGCGGCCAGCGCGCCGGGGGCCGTGGCCAGTGCGCCGACGGTGCCGGTCAGCGCTATACCGGCACCGGTGAGGGCGGACTTTCTGCTGAATTCCCTGCGCGTGATCGACATCGAGGACTCCTGGTGGTGCGTGGCCGGGTGGGTTGGCGCGATCACGCTCCCTCTCCCTCACCAACAGGAGTTGAACGACGAACGACGAGGAGCGGGCCTGCGCGTCAAGCCGTTCGGCGTTTGATGACAAAGCAGGTCACCGTGCGCCGGGTCGATCGGCCGCACCTGGCCGAAAAGCCTCCGCCGGGCCTCCGCACCCACTGCGGCTCAGCGCCCACTGCGGCTCAGCGCCTACCGCGGCTCAGCGCCTCCCGCCGCTCAGCTCCCGTCGTCTCCGCGTGGCCGGGCCCTCCGTCTCCCGCGGATCAGCCCTTCGCGCGCGAGCGGGCCTTGAAGGCGGCCTTGCGGGCGTCCTTCGCGATCTTCCGGTCGCGGTGCAGCCGCCCCACCGCCTCGAGCACCTCCGCCGTCGCGGGGTGCTCCACCCGCCAGGCCTGGTCGAAGAAGCCGCTGTGCTGGCCGGAGAGTCCCTCGACCAGTTCCTGGAGCTCGTCCAGGTCCCCGTCGGCGTCCAGTTGCGCGGCGATCGTGTCCACGGCGAGCCAGAAGATCATCGGCTCCGGGGGCGCCGGCACGTCGGCCGCACCGCGCTCCGCGAGCCAGACCCGGGCCAGGCCGCCGAGCTCGGGATCGCCGAGCACCGCGCGCACGGCGGGTTCGGCCTCCGGCCCGACCAGGGCGAGGGCCTGCTGGCAGTGGAGCCTGCGCAGCGGCGCGCGCCCGTCGGTGCCGCGCGCAGCGCCCAGGAGTTCGGCCGCGGCGGATTCCACGCCCCGCTCCGTGTGCCCTGCGAGCCAGAGACCGATCTCGGTGCGTGCGGCCTCCTCCGGGTAGTACGCGATCCCGTCGAGGAGGATGTCGGCCCCCCTGTCGGCGAGGTCACCGACGGCCGGCGCGTCGACACCGGCCTCCAGCATCCGCTCGCGGATGCCGTAGAGGCCGAGCGGGGTCAGCCTCACCATGCCGTAACGGGTGACGTCCTCGTCGTCGGCGGGCGGTGTCGCCTCCTCGCCCTCCTCGGTCAGCAGCGACTCGTCCACCGGCGTGTAGGCGACGATCCCGATGGGTTCGAGGACCCGGAACTGGTCGTCCAGCCGCATCATGGCCTCGGAGACCCGCTCCAGGACGTCGTCGGTGGGCTCGCCCATGTCCTCGGGCACCACCATGGACGCGGCGAGGGCGGGCAGCGGCACGGGGCCGTCGGCGGGTCCGGCGTCCGAGAGGGTCAGCAGGTAGAGGTTGGTGAGCACCCCGTCGAGGAAGTCGGCCTCCTCCTCCGGGTCCCAGTCGAGGGCGTCGAAGTCGACGCTGCCGTCCTCACCGATGAGGTCGGCGAAGTCGTCGAAGGCGGGGGCGGTGGCGTCCGCGTGGACGGCCTCCAGGCCGTCGAGCCAGATGGCGAGGACGTCCCCCGGCGACCCGGAGGTCAGCAGGGCCAGGTTCCCGCCGACCGTGACGGTACCCTCCGCCTCGCCTCCCGCGTCGTCGCCCGCGGCCTCGTCCTGCGGATCCTCGACGTCGACGAGCCCCGTGTCGACGGCGAGGCGCCATGCCTCGCTGGCGTACGCGGCACCGTCCTCGTCGTCGCCGAGCCCGAGGTGCTCGGCGGCCGCGGGCAACTGCGCGTCGACGAGTTCACCACCGGCGCCCACCCGGGTCGCCGGGCCCGCCCAGCGGGCGAGGCGGACGGCGCGGGCGAGCAGCGGAGCGGCCAGCGCGTCCCGTGCCAGTTCGGCCTCGGTGTGCAGCCGCACCGGCGGCAGGGAGGGGCGCTCTGCGGACATCAGGGGGTCTCCTCGGGGCATGCGCGGGCTGTGTGCAAGGGGCCGGCCCTGTGCGTACGGGTCCTCGGCCGCGGCCCCAGCGTAGACGCATTTCGTCCCGTCCCGCCCGGTTCTGCCACCACCCCACCGGGGACCGGCGCCCCGGTGGGGCGCATTGACGGTGCGCACGTCGCAACGAGCCCGGCCCGGAGGGTAGTTGCCCGGCGCGGAGGGGCCGCGCGACTCTCTTCCGGTCGCTCCCCGGAGGTGGCCGGACCACGGCCCCACACGTCAGAGGTGGCTGTCTCGGAGACCGGTCATCCGGTGTCCCCCGCGCGCCACGCCGTCGTGTTCAGCTCGTCCATCAGGCGAATGTCATGCCCCTCCAGAGGGAAGACCCGGGCCCCCGTGTCCGGTGCGGCGGCGATCTCCAGGGCGTCGCCCTCGATGAGATCGCCGCCCTCCTCGGTGGAGACCCAGGCGAGCGTCGACGTCACCTGCCCGCCGGGCTTCAGCGTCATTTCCTTCGGCCCCTGGTCGTTGCCGAACATCGAGCCTCCCGCGTTCACGGGGACGGGGATGCGCTCGCCGTCGTCGCCCAGCGCGCGGACCGACGGGTAGCCGTGGACGCGGTAGGGCCGCTTCCCGCAGTTGGTGAGGGTGAGCGTGACGGCGCGGTGGAACATCGCCGTCAGGACCGGCCCCATCTCCACGGCCGCGCCGGAGGCGGGGCAGTCGCCCGCCGGCACCGCGGGGCTCGGTGCGCCCTGGGCGGGGGCGTCCGCCGTGGCCCCGGTGTCCGGGTCCGCCGGCCGCGTCGTGACGGCCGGGCTCGGCGTCGGTTCCGGCTCCCCCTCACCCGCGGGGACGAGGAGTCCGGCGCAGCCGGAGAGCGTCAGTACGGCGCCCGTGAGCACGGCCGCCGAGATCGTCTTCCGTACGCGCATGCCGTGCATCCCACCCCTGGAACGGTCCGTCGCCACTCTGTTCGATCATGCCAGAAGGCCTTCCACCGTTCAGCGTCTCTTGCCCCTCACCCCAAGCAGATCTAAGTGGACCCGTACGGACCGGGCACCGAGACTGCGGAGATGACATCCCACTCGGCCGGACCCTTCGGCCGCGCCCTCTGCGCCATGATCACGCCGTTCACCGCCACGGGTGATCTGGATCTGGACGCCGCCCGCCGTCACGCCGCCCGTCTTGTCGCGGACGGCTGCGACGGTCTCGTGCTCAGTGGCACCACCGGCGAGTCCCCGACCACGACGGACGGGGAGAAGACCGCGCTGCTGCGGGCCGTCCGGGAGACCGTCGGCGACACGGTCCCGCTGATCGCCGGCGTCGGCAGTTCCGACACGCGGCACACGGTCCGGCTCGCGCAGGAGGCCGAGGCGGCGGGCGCCGACGGGCTGCTGGTGGTGACGCCGTACTACAGCCGTCCGCCCCAGGCCGCGGTGGAGGCGCACTTCCTCCGGGTCGCGGAGGCCACCGGCCTCGGGCTGATGCTGTACGACATCCCGGGCCGCACCGGCACGAGGATCGAACCCGCGACGCTGCTGCGTCTGGCGGGACATCCGCACGTCCTGGCGGTCAAGGACTGCTCGTACGACCTGCTCGGGGCCACCGGGGTGATGGCACGGACGTCACTGGCGTACTACTCGGGCTGCGAGGAGCTGAACCTCCCGTTGTACGCGCTGGGCGGCGCCGGCTACGTCAGCACGGTCGCCAATGTGGCCCCGCGCCAGATGCGGGCGGTGCTGGACGCGTTCGACTCCGGCGACACCGCGGAGGCCGCCCGTCTCAACGGGCTCACCGCCCCTCTCGTCGAGGCGATGATGGCCGCCGGCCTGCCCGGTACGGTCACGGCGAAGGCTCTCCTGGACGCGGGCCCGGTCCGTGAACCGCTGCAGCCCGCCGGCCGCGAGGCGACCGACGGGCTGCGTGGGGTGTACGGGGAACTACTCGCCGCTACCGACTAGTTGTGGCTGTGCAGTACGTCGTTGAGCCCGTCCCACACCGCGTTGTTCGGGCGGGCCTCGACGGCACCGGTGACCGAGTTGCGGCGGAAGAGGATGTTCGAGGCGCCGGACAGCTCCCGCGCCTTGACGACCTGCCCGTCCGGCAGCGTGACACGTGTGCCGGCGGTGACGTACAGCCCGGCCTCGACGACGCACTCGTCGCCGAGCGCGATCCCGATGCCGGCCTCGGCGCCGATCAGGCAGCGCTGTCCGATGACGATGCGCTCCTTGCCGCCGCCCGACAGCGTGCCCATGGTGGACGCGCCGCCGCCGATGTCGGACCCGTCGCCGACCACGACGCCCGCGGAGATACGGCCCTCGACCATGGAGGTGCCCAGCGTGCCGGCGTTGAAGTTGACGAAGCCCTCGTGCATCACGGTCGTGCCCGAGGCCAGGTGCGCCCCGAGCCTCACCCGGTCGGCGTCGGCGATCCGCACGCCCTTGGGCGCGACGTAGTCCGTCATCCGGGGGAACTTGTCCACCGAGGTGACCTGCAGGTGGAGGCCCTCGGCGCGCGCGTTGAGCCGGACCTTCTCCAGGTCGTCGACGGCCACCGGCCCGAGCGAGGTCCAGGCGACGTTCGCGAGGAAGCCGAAGATGCCGTCGAGGTTCTGCCCGTGGGGCTGGACGAGGCGGTGCGAGAGCAGGTGGAGCCGCAGGTAGGTGTCGTGCGCGTCGAGCGGCTTGTCGTCCAGCGAGGAGATGACCGTGGACACGGCGACGACCTCCACCCCGCGTCGGGCGTCCACACCGATGGCCTTGGCCGCCCCCTCACCGAGGCGGTTCACCGCCTCGTCCGCGCCGAGGCGCTGCGTCCCCGCCGGTCCGGGGTCGGCGACGAGCTCGGGGGCCGGGAACCAGGTGTCGAGGACGGTGCCGTCACCGGCGATGGTGGCGAGTCCGGCGGCGACGGCGCCGGTGGTGCGGGCGGAGCCCTGGGAAGTCGTGTCGGTCATGGACAGAACCTAACCGTCCGAGCCCCGCGCGGGCGAACCGGTCTCAGCTGACGGAGGCCGGCCCGGTGTCCGCCGGACCCGGTCGCGCCGCAGCGCCCGACGGGTAGCGGTGGCCCGCCCCGTCCACCACCCTGGCCAGCATCTCCCGGGTGTACTCCGGGTCGAAGTCGCCCCCGGTGAGCAGCACCTGGAGGCTGATCCCGTCCAGCAGGGCCGTGAGCGCCCGTGCGGTGGCACGGTCGGTGCGATCGGCGATCAGTACGGCCAGGGCGTCGGCCCACTCGGCGGCGACCGGCTGCAGGGCGGGCCGGCGCAGGGCCGCGAGATACAGCTCGTACTCCAACGCGAGCGGACCGCGCCCCGCCGCGAACCACTCCCCCAGCAGTCGGGTGAGCTCGTCGGCGAGCGGGACCGCCGGATCGGAGAAGTACGGGCTCTCCCGCACCGTCCTGGCGAAGCTCTCGTTGCACCGGCGGAGGGCGGCGACCAGCAGCTCGTCGAGCGAGGCGAAGTGGTACGTCGTCGAGCCGAGCGGGACGTCGGCCTCGGCGGCGACCGTGCGATGGCTGAGTCCTCCGATGCCCCGGTTCGCGACGACACGGATCGCGGCGTCGATGATGCGTTCACGCCGCTTTGGGTCGTACCGCCGGACCATCAGTGCGCTCCTCCGAGGTTGAGGACGACGACCCCCGCGATGACCAGCGCGATGCCGGCGAGCTTGGCGAGGCCCGCCGGTTCACCCATCCAGAGCATGCCGATGGCGGCGACCGCCGCGGTGCCCACCCCGGCCCAGATGGCGTAGGCCGTGCCGATCGAGAGCGTCTTGAGGGTCTGGGCGAGCAGCGCGAAGGCCAGCACGTAGCCCAGGACGCTGACGACCGATGGCCACAGCCGGGTGAATCCCTCGCTGTACTTCATGGCCGTCGTGCCGGCCACCTCCGCCGCGATGGCCGCGGCCAGCAGTCCGTATCCCATGCGTACAAGCGTACACAGCGTTGCGTACAGCTGTACACACCGCAGGTGCACCCCTGCCCCCGCGCCCGGGGCGGGGCAGGGATGTCCCGGGCGCTACGGTGTCCGCACCGGTAGGACCGGCAGACGAACAGACCGTACGAACAACGGAGCAGTGGTGGCGCAGGACGCAGGGTGGGGCGGGGGCGCCTACGGGGGCGCACCGAACGGCGGGGGGCCGCACGGCGGAGGGCCGTACGGTGGGCAGCCGGGATGGGGCGGCTGGGCGCCGCCACCGAAGCCGGGGGTCATACCCCTCGCCCCGCTGACGCTGGGGGACGTGCTGGGCGGGGCGTTCTCGACCATGGGCAGGTACTGGAAACAGGTGCTCGGCCTGGCCGCCGCCCTCTACGGCGGTGCCGCGCTCCTGATGGCGGCGGCTGTGGCCATCGCCTACTCCGCCGTCTCCGACCGCCTGGAGCGGGTCGTCTCGCTCGACTACGCCGAGGAGGCCTCGTCCGCGGACGTCGCTCCGCTCGTGATCGCGGGCTGTGTCCTGGTGCTGCTGGGCATCGGCACCATGGCGATCGTCTCCGGCCTGGTGTACGCCGCGGTCCCCACCGTGCTGCAGGAGGCGGTCCTGGGCAGGACGGTCACCGTCGCCGCGGTGTGGCGCAGGGCCTGGGCCCGCGTGTTCCCCGTGATCGGCGCCCTGATCCTCACGGGCCTGGTCGCGATGGTGCCCGTGGTGCTCCTCACAGTGGCCCTCTTCACGGCGATCGTCAGCCTCATCACCATGGCCGACGGTGGCGGCCCGGCCATCGCCATCAGCCTGGGCGTCATCGGTGCCCTGATCACCGGGCCGCTGGCGGTCTGGCTCTGGGTGAAGGTCTGCCTGGCACCGGCGGCCGTGGTCTTCGAGGGCCAGGGGCCCGTCGCCGCGCTGCGCCGCTCGGCCCAGCTGGTGCGCGGCGACTGGTGGCGGATCTTCGGCATCATCCTGCTGGCCGGTCTGATGGCCGCCGTGGCCGGCTACGTCGTCCAGATACCGTTCTCGGTCCTCGGCGTGTTCCCCGGCATGATCGGGAGCGCGTCGCTGGAGGACGACCCGAGCCCAGCGGCCGTCGTGGTCGCGATGAGCGGCTATCTGATCGCGTCGCTGCTGGGCGGGCTGGTGAGCCAGATCATCTCGGCGACGTTCCCGCAGCTGGTGACGGGCCTGCTCTACGTCGACCGGCGGATCCGGACGGAGAACCTGGGCCCGGCCCTGGCCGAGGCCGCAGGCGTCCCCGCACAGGGCCCCTACCCGCCGCCGCCGTACGGGGGCGGCGCACCGCAGTGGTGACCGGACCCGTCACCGCCCGGTGACGCCGGGCCCGGTTGCGGAGCCGCCGAAAGGCAACGGGGCGACACGCGTGACGGCTCCCGGCACAGAGCCGGGAGCCGTCGGCGAAGGCGTGGGTCAGACGTTGAAGCCGAGCGCGCGGAGCTGCTCACGGCCGTCGTCGGTGATCTTGTCCGGGCCCCACGGCGGCATCCAGACCCAGTTGATCCGCAGCTCGTTGACGATGCCGTCCGTCGCGGACTTCGCCTGGTCCTCGATGACATCGGTCAGCGGACAGGCCGCGGACGTCAGGGTCATGTCGAGGGTGGCGATGTTGGCGTCGTCGACGTGAATGCCGTAGATCAGGCCGAGGTTGACCACGTCGATGCCCAGCTCGGGGTCGACCACGTCGTACAGGGCCTCGCGGACCTCCTCCTCGGAGGCCGGCTTGGTGGTGAGAGTCTCGTTGTCGCTCATGCCGTCTTCCCTTCGGACAGCGCCTGCGCCGTCGCGTCCTTCCACGCCATCCAACTCAGCAGCGCGCACTTGACCCGGGCCGGGTACTTGGAGACGCCGGCGAACGCGACCGCGTCCTCCAGCACCTCCTCCATCGTGTCGTCCGGCTCCAGCTGACCCTTGGACTGCATCAGTTCCAGGAAGGTCTCCTGGATCTTCCGCGCCTCGCCGAGCTGCTTGCCCACCAGCAGTTCGTTGAGCACGGAGGCGCTGGCCTGGCTGATGGAGCAGCCCTGACCCTCGTAACTGACGTCGGCGATGGTCTCGCCGTCGTACTTCACGCGGAGCGTGATCTCGTCGCCGCACGTCGGGTTGACGTGGTGCACCTCGGCGTCGCCGTCCCGCAGGCCACGCCCGTGGGGGTGCTTGTAGTGGTCCAGGATCACTTCCTGGTACATGGAGTCAAGCTTCACCAGTCAACCCTCGCCCTTAACCGAAAAAGTTCCGCACGTGCTCCAGGCCGTCCACCAGGGCGTCGACCTCGGCGGGCGTGGAGTACAGATAGAACGACGCCCGCGTCGTCGCAGGAATTCCGTACCGCAGGCACACCGGCCGCGCACAGTGGTGGCCGACCCGGACCGCGATGCCCTGCTCGTCGAGCACCTGACCCACGTCGTGCGGGTGGATGTCGCCAAGCGTGAAGGAGATCGTCGCGCCCCGGTCCTCGGCCGTGGACGGGCCGATGATCCGGAGGTCGGGGACCTCCAGGAGCCTGCGCACCGCGTACTCGGTGATCGCCTGCTCATGGCGGTGGACGTTCTCCATGCCGATGGCCGAGAGGTAGTCCACGGCCGCGCCGAGGCCGACGGCCTGCGCGATCGGGGGCGTTCCCGCCTCGAACTTGTGCGGCGCGGGGGCGTACGTCGACGAGTGCATCGACACGGTCTCGATCATCTCGCCGCCGCCGAGGAACGGCGGCAGGTCCTCCAGGAGCTCCTGCCGGCCCCAGAGGACGCCGATGCCGGTCGGGCCGACCATCTTGTGACCGGTGAAGGCCACGAAGTCGGCCTGCAGCGCCTGCACGTCGAGCACCATGTGCGGGGCGGCCTGCGAGGCGTCGATGCAGACCAGCGCGCCGACCTGCTGGGCACGCCGGACGATCGTCTCGACCGGGTTGATCGTGCCCATGATGTTGGAGACCAGCGTGAAGGAGACGATCTTCGTCTTCTCCGTGATGATCTCGTCGATGTTGGACAGGTCGAGCCGGCCGTCGTCGGTGATGCCGAACCACTTCAGCTTCGCGCCGGTGCGCTGCGAGAGCAGCTGCCACGGCACGATGTTGGAGTGGTGCTCCATCTCCGTGGTGACGATCTCGGTGTCGCTGTCGACCCGGTAGGGCTCGTCCGCCCAGCCCAGCATGTTGGCGACGAGGTTGAGCGACTCCGAGGCGTTCTTGGTGAAGATCACCTCGTTGCGGCTGGGTGCGTTGATGAAGGCCGCGACCTTGTCGCGAGCGCCCTCGTACAGCGCGGTGGCCTCCTCCGCGATGGTGTACACACCGCGGTGGACGTTGGCGTTGTGCCGCTCGTAGTACTCACTGAGGGCGTCGAGCACCTGCCGCGGCTTCTGCGAGGTCGCCGCACTGTCCAGGTACACGATCTTCTTGCCGTCGTGGACCGTGCGGTCCAGGATCGGGAAGTCCTTGCGGATCGCCTCGGTGTCGAGGAGGCCGGAGAGCCCCTGTCGGGCGTCAGTCACGCGGAAGCGCCACCCTTCGTGTAGGCCTCGTAGCCCTCGTTCTCCAGCGTGTCGGCCAGCTCGGCACCGCCGGAGGCGGCGATCCGGCCGTTGGCGAAGACGTGCACGTAGTCGGGCTTGATGTACTTGAGGATGCGGGTGTAGTGGGTGATCAGCAGGGTGCCGACCTCGCCGGTCTCGCGCACCCGGTTGACGCCCTCGGAGACCGTCTTCAGCGCGTCGACGTCGAGGCCGGAGTCGGTCTCGTCGAGGATCGCGATCTTCGGCTTGAGCAGCTCCAGCTGGAGGATCTCGTGGCGCTTCTTCTCGCCGCCGGAGAAGCCCTCGTTGACGTTGCGCTCGGCGAAGGCGGGGTCCATCTGGAGCCCGGCCATCGTCTCCTTGACCTCCTTCACCCACGTCCGCAGCTTGGGGGCCTCGCCGCGGACGGCGGTGGCGGAGGTGCGCAGGAAGTTGGAGACCGAGACACCGGGGATCTCCACCGGGTACTGCATGGCGAGGAACAGGCCGGCGCGGGCCCGCTCGTCGACGGACATCTCCAGGACGTCCTCGCCGTCCAGGGTCACCGTGCCACTCGTGATCGTGTACTTGGGGTGACCCGCGAGCGAGTAGGCGAGGGTGGACTTGCCGGACCCGTTCGGGCCCATGATGGCGTGCGTCTCGCCCTGCTTCACGGTCAGGTCGACGCCCTTGAGGATCTCCTTCGTGGCGTTGTCGGCCTCGACGGAGACGTGCAGGTCGCGGATTTCAAGCGTTGCCATGGGTGACTCAGGACTCCTGGGTGACGGAGACGAGCACATCGTCCCCTTCGATCTTTACGGGGTATACGGGGACGGGGCGCGTCGCGGGAAGACCGGACGGCTTGCCGGTGCGGAGGTCGAAGCTCGATCCGTGCAGCCAGCACTCGATCGCGCAGTCCTCCACCTCGCCCTCCGACAGCGAGACGTTCGCGTGCGAGCAGATGTCGTTGATCGCGAACACCTCGCCCTCGGTGCGGACGAGGGAGACCGGCGTGCCGTCGAGCTCCACCCTCTTGGGGGTGTCGTCCTCCAGCTCGCTCAGCGCACAGGCTTTGACGAAGGCCATCTCAGACCGACGCCTTCAGCTCGGCCTCGATCTTGTCGAGGAGCCGGGCCTCGACGTCCGGCAGACCGATCTGCTGGACCAGCTCGGCGAAGAAGCCGCGCACGACGAGCCGGCGGGCCTCCTCGGCGGGGATACCGCGGGACTGGAGGTAGAACAGCTGCTCGTCGTCGAAGCGGCCGGTCGCCGAGGCGTGGCCTGCTCCGACGATCTCGCCGGTCTCGATCTCCAGGTTCGGCACCGAGTCGACACGGGCACCGTCGGTGAGGACCAGGTTGCGGTTCATCTCGTAGGTGTCGGTGCCCTCGGCGGCGGCCTGGATGAGCACGTCGCCGATCCACACGGCGTGGGCGTCGTCGCCCTGGAGGGCGCCCTTGTACACCGCGTTGGACTTGCAGTGCGGGGTGTTGTGGTCGACCAGGAGACGGTGCTCCTGGTGCTGGCCCTTGTCGGTGAAGTACAGACCGAAGAGCTCGGCCTCGCCGCCGGTGGCGGCGTAGGCGACCCGCGGGTGCAGGCGGACGAGGTCCCCGCCGAACGTCACGACGACCGACTTGAACGAGGCGTCGCGGCCGACCAGCGCGTTGTGCTGGCCGACGTGGACGGCCGTGTCGTCCCAGTCCTGGACGGAGACGACGGTCAGTTTGGCGCCGTCGCCCAGGACGTAGTCGACGTTGGCGGCGAGCACGGCGTCACCGGTGTGGTCGATGACGACGACGGCCTCGGCGAAGGCACCCAGCTCGATGACCTGGTGGCCGTAGGCCACGCCGCCCTCACCGTGCACCGCGATCCGGACCGGTTCGGTGAGCACGGCCTCCTTGGCGACCGTGACGACCGAGGCGTGCTGGAAGGACGAGTACGCCTGGGCGGCGACCCGGTCGACCGGCGTTCCGGCCCTGCCGAGTCGCGCGTCGTCGCGGCCGACGGTCTCGACCGTGACGCCGGAGGGCGCCTCGACGACGACCTTGACCCCGTCACCGGTGGCGACGGCGGTGCCGTTGTGCAGGCCGCGCAGCCGCTCCAGCGGGGTGAACCGCCACTCCTCCTCGCGGCCGTGCGGGACCGGGAAGTCCGCGACGTCGAAGGACGGGGGGGCGCTCATGCGCGTGGCGACGGTGGACTCGGCCGCCACCGCGACGGACCCGGCGGTGGTGGAGCCCGCAGGGATGTTCAAAGCCTCAGCCATGGCTGTCGTGGTGCTCGCTTTCTCAGTCAAGGAACTCTCGGGTCGATCGGCGGACGGCGCGCGGCCGTGCTAGCCGACCGAACCCTCCATCTGCAGCTCGATCAGCCGGTTGAGCTCCAGGGCGTACTCCATCGGCAGCTCCTTGGCGATCGGCTCGACGAAGCCGCGCACGATCATCGCCATGGCCTCGAACTCGGTCATCCCGCGGCTCATCAGGTAGAAGAGCTGGTCCTCGGAGACCTTGGAGACCGTCGCCTCGTGACCCATCGACACGTCGTCCTCACGGACGTCGACGTAGGGATAGGTGTCGGAGCGGGAGATCGTGTCCACGAGCAGCGCGTCGCACAGCACGTTGGACTTGGCGCCCGGCGCGCCCTCGCCGATCTCGATGAGACCGCGGTAAGAGGTGCGGCCGCCGCCTCGCGCCACCGACTTGGAGACGATGTTGGAGGAGGTGTTCGGTGCCATGTGGACCATCTTGGCGCCGGCGTCCTGGTGCTGGCCCTCGCCCGCGAAGGCGATGGACAGGGTCTCGCCCTTGGCGTGCTCGCCCATCAGGTAGACGGCCGGGTACTTCATGGTGACCTTGGAGCCGATGTTGCCGTCGACCCACTCCATGGTCGCGCCCTCGTACGCCACGGCGCGCTTGGTGACGAGGTTGTAGACGTTGTTCGACCAGTTCTGGATGGTCGTGTAGCGGCAGCGGCCGCCCTTCTTCACGATGATCTCGACGACCGCGGAGTGCAGCGAGTCCGAGGAGTAGATCGGCGCCGTGCAGCCCTCGACGTAGTGGACGTAGGCGTCCTCGTCGACGATGATCAGCGTCCGCTCGAACTGGCCCATGTTCTCCGTGTTGATACGGAAGTAGGCCTGGAGCGGGATCTCGACGTGCACACCCTTCGGCACGTAGATGAAGGAGCCGCCGGACCACACCGCGGAGTTCAGCGACGCGAACTTGTTGTCCCCGACGGGGATGACGGTGCCGAAGTACTCCCTGAAGAGCTCCGGGTGCTCCTTGAGCGCGGTGTCGGTGTCCATGAAGATGACACCCTGCGACTCGAGCTCCTCGTTGATCTGGTGGTAGACCACCTCGGACTCGTACTGCGCGGCGACACCGGCGACGAGGCGCTGCTTCTCCGCCTCGGGGATGCCGAGCTTGTCGTACGTGTTCTTGATGTCCTCGGGCAGGTCCTCCCAGGACTCCGCCTGCTTCTCGGTGGACCGCACGAAGTACTTGATGTTGTCGAAGTCGATGCCCGAGAGGTCGGAGCCCCAGTTCGGCATGGGCTTCTTGCCGAAGAGCTTCAGGCCCTTGAGACGGAGCTTCAGCATCCACTCCGGCTCGTTCTTCTTCTCCGAGATGTCGCGGACGACAGCTTCGGACAGGCCGCGCTTCGCCGCCGCGCCTGCCGCGTCGGAGTCGGCCCAGCCGAATTCGTACGTGCCCAGGCCATCGAGCTCAGGGTGGGCAGTCTCCGTAGGGAGCGTCATGCGGGGTTCCTCCCGGCCGTACTTGCAGATGCTGAATGAGTGGTCTGTGAAACCTGTGGTGCCGTGGGGCTGCTGCGCGGAACGAACGTCGTGCACACACCGTCGCCGTGGGCGAGGGTGGCGAGACGCTGCACATGGGTCCCGAGCAGGCTGGAGAAGAATTCCGTCTCCGCCTCGCACAGCTGCGGGAACTGCTCGGCTACGTGCGCGACCGGGCAGTGGTGCTGGCAGAGCTGCTCGCCCCGCTGAGAGCCCGGAGCGCTACGCGCCGTAGCAGCGTACCCGTCGGCCGACAAGGCCTTGGCCAAGGCCTCGGTGCGCGCCTCGGGGTCCGCGGACTCGATCACGGCCCGGTACTTCTCGGACTGCGCGGCCATCCTGGCGCGGGCGAAGGCGACGAGCGCCTCGTCCCCCGCCGACTCGGCGATCCAGCGCAGCGCGTCGGCCGCGAGCTTGTCGTAGGACTGGTCGAACGCGTCCCGGCCGCAGTCGGTGAGGGCGAAGACCTTGGCCGGACGGCCACGGGTCCGCGCTCCGTACACCCGCTGTTCGCGGGCCTCGACCACGTCGTCGGACATGAGGGTGTCGAGGTGCCGGCGCACGGCGGCCTGTGTCAGACCGACGCGCTTCGCCAGATCGGCGGCGGTGGACGGGCCGTGATCCAGGATGGAGCGCGCGACCCGGTTGCGCGTCGAACGCTCACCGGTCGCGAGTTCCTCCTGGGGAGCCTCGCCAACGTATTTCACAACGCCATTGTTGCGTAATTCCTCCGGGCGTGACAACCCGCCTCGGCACCGGGCCCGGTGCCGTTCATCACTTAGGTAAACCTAAATTGACCTGCGGAAACGGGCGATCACCGGAGGTGACCGCAGGTGGGCGCCCTGCGGCCCGGTCGGCGGCCGGACCTCCCGCGACACCGCGAGGACGTGCCGTGACGACGTCGGGAACCCGGCGCGCCGGGCCCTTCTCCCGCCCGCCTAGACTTGCCCGCCATGAGCAGTGAGCCCGTCGTACAGGCCAGGGGCCTGGTCAAGCGGTACGGCACGAAGACGGCGGTGGACGGCCTCGATCTGGAGGTCTCGGCGGGCGCGGTGACCGCGGTCCTCGGGCCGAACGGCGCCGGGAAGACCACCACGATCGAGACGTGCGAGGGTTACCGGCGGCCGGACGGCGGGACCGTGCGGGTCCTCGGCCTCGACCCCGTAGCCGACGCGGCGGCGCTCCGTCCGCGCATCGGCGTGATGCTGCAGTCCGGCGGTGTCTACCCGGGTGCCCGCGCCGACGAGATGCTGCGCCACACGGCGAAGCTCCACGCCCATCCGCTGGACGTCGGCGCGCTCGTCGAACGGCTCGGACTCGGCAGCTGCGGCCGGACCACCTACCGCCGGCTCTCCGGCGGTCAGCAGCAGCGCCTCGCGCTGGCCATGGCGGTCGTCGGCCGCCCCGAGCTGGTCTTCCTGGACGAGCCGACCGCGGGTCTCGACCCGCAGGCCCGCCGGGCGACCTGGGACCTGATCCGGGAGCTGCGGACCGACGGGGTGTCCGTCGTCCTCACGACGCACTTCATGGACGAGGCCGAGGAGCTCGCCGACGACGTGGCCGTGATCGACGCCGGGCGGGTCGTCGCCCAGGGCAGCCCGGAGCGGCTTCGACGCGGCGGCGCCGAGAACACCCTGCGCTTCACCGGCCGCCCCGGACTGGACCTCGGCTCGCTGCTGAAGGCGCTGCCCCACGGCAGCGGTGCGGCCGAGCCGGCCACCGGCGCCTACCGCATCACCGGGCGGATCGACCCGGAGCTGCTCGCGACCGTCACCTCCTGGTGCGCGCAGCACGGCGTGATGCCGGACGGCATCGCGGTCGAGCGGCGCACCCTGGAGGACGTCTTTTTGGAACTGACCGGCAAGGAGCTGCGCGCATGAGCGCCGGTACGTACACCCCGCGCCCCGGCGCCGCACCGCTGTCCCGCATGATCGCCGCGCAGGCCGCGCTGGAGACGCGGATGCTGCTGCGCAACGGCGAGCAGCTGCTGCTGACGGTGGTCATCCCGACGCTGCTGCTCGTGCTGTTCAGCGCCGTCGACATCGTCGACACGGGCGCCGGTGAGCCGGTCGACTTCCTGACACCCGGCGTCCTCGCGCTCGCGGTGATGTCGACGGCCTTCACGGGCCAGGCCATCGCGACGGGATTCGAGCGGCGCTACGGAGTGCTCAAGCGGCTGGGCGCCTCTCCGCTGCCCCGCTGGGGTCTGATGGCGGCGAAGACCCTCTCCGTGCTGGTCACGGAGGTGCTGCAGATCGTCCTGCTGACGGTGATCGCCTTCGCGCTGGGCTGGTCGCCGCAGGGTGGCCCGTTCCCCGCGCTGCTGCTCCTGGTGCTGGGCACCGTGGCCTTCTCCGGGCTCGGGCTGCTGATGGCGGGGACGCTGAAGGCCGAGGCGACGCTGGCGGCCGCCAACCTCGTCTTCCTGCTGCTGCTGGTCGGCGGCGGGGTCATCGTGCCACTGGACAGGTTCCCCGACGCCGCGCAGTCGGTGCTGGGTCTGCTGCCTATCTCCGCGCTGTCGGGCGGACTGCGGGACGTCCTCCAGCACGGCACGGCGATGCCCTGGGGCGACGCGGCGGTCCTGGCCGTGTGGTCGCTGCTGGGGCTGGGCGCCGCGGCCCGGTTCTTCCGCTGGGAGTGAGCGGAGGGCGACCGCGGGATGTCCGGGGTCGGCCGGAATGCCCACCCCTCGTGAAATCATGCACAAGCCGTTCCCTACGATAGGGCGCGTGGAAACCCCCATCTCCTACATCGCCAGGCGCTGGACTCCGTCGGTGAAGACGGCCAGGCGCGCCGCGCTCACCGCGGTCGCGATGACCGTGTTCATCATCGTCACCGGCGGCGCGGTCCGGCTGACCGGTTCCGGTCTCGGCTGCGACACCTGGCCGAAGTGCACCGACGACAGCCTCTTCGCGACGCCCGAGCAGGGGCTGCACGGCGCCATCGAGTTCGGCAACCGGATGCTCACCTACGTCCTGTCGGCCGCGGTCGGCTGGGCGATCATCGCGGCCCGCTCCGTGAAACCCCGGCGGCGTGGTCTCACCCGCCTGGCCTGGTCGCAGTTCTGGCTGGTGATGGGGAACGCGGTCATCGGCGGGATCACGGTCTGGGCCGGCCTCAACCCGTGGTCGGTGGCCGGGCACTTCCTGCTCGCCAACTGTCTGCTCACCGTGGCCGTGCTCACCTGGGTGCGGATCGGCGAGGGCGACGGCGCGGCACGCCCGCGCGCCCCGCGCCCGGTGCGGCAGCTCGCCTGGGCCGTCGTGGCCACCACCGTCGTCCTGATCGTGCTCGGCACCACCGTGACCGGCTCCGGCAAGCACGCCGGCGACAGCAGCGACGTCCCCCGCATGCCGTGGGACTGGAGCGCCGCCGCCCACGTCCACGCAATCGCCGCATGGGTCGTCTGCGCCCTGGCCGTCGCGATGTGGTTCGCCCTGCGCGTCGTCGACGCCCCCGCCGACACCCGTGCCCGCGCCCGTGACCTGCTGATCGTGCTGCTGGCGCAGGGCGCCATCGGATACGTGCAGTACTTCAGTGACGTACCCGAGGTCCTGGTCGGCATCCACATGTTCGGCTCGGCCCTGCTGTGGATCGCGGTGCTGCGTCTGCTGCTGTCGCTGCGCGAGCGCCCGGTGGCCGCCGCCGGAATTCCCGCACCGACGGCCGGCGACCTGCCGGAGCACGCCGCCGTCCGCTGAGCAAGAGCGCCTTCCCGGCTCGGTTCGCCCGGCGTTTCGGCCATGTGGGACCGCACCCCTGGACGGACAGCGCCCCGCCCTCCATCCTGGTCCCGGTCACCGACCGCGCGTCCGTCCGGGGGAGGGTGGGGCAATGGGATCGGGCTCGTGCTCCGGGGAACACCGCATGAACTGCTTCCACGAGAAGAGCTGGCCCGTGGCCGCCTTCCCGGACCGCGCCCAGCCCCTGCGCCGCGACGAGCTCCCCGCGGTCCCGACCGGTGCGCCGGTGCTGATCGTGGTCGCCGCGGTGCTGCTGCTGGTCGCCGACTTCTCCTGGAAGCTGGTCGGACTCGAACTGCTGCTCGTCCCCGTCCTGGTCCTGATGGCGCGCGGACGCATACGCGCGAGACTCGGGAAACGCGAGAGGGCCGCGAAGTTCGCCGAGCGCGCGTACGCGCCCGCGGGCAGCGGCCGGGCGGGCGCCGACATCCGGCACTGCTCCGGCTGCACGCGCGTCCTCGTACGCGACAAGGACACCGACTCCCCGGCCGACTACTCCTCCCCCACCGACGCCGACGGCTGGGCGGCCTGGGCCCGCCTGGGCGGCGCGGAACTGGCGCCGGCCCCCCGGCCCGTCGAGCAGGGACCCGAGAAGCCCTAGGTGTTGTCGTTGGACGGGCCGCCGACCTGGATGCCCGCCATCCGGGACCACTCGTACGGGCCGGTGCGGACCTTGGCCGCGAACTCGCCGTCGAAGTCCTCGTGGACCGTGATGCCCGCCTTCCGCACGGCGCTCTCGGCGACGGCGTAGGAGGGCGCGACCAGGTCGCCCCAGCCGCCGTCCTCGCCGACCAGCACGATGCGGGTGCCCGTCTGCCCGAGGTGGGCGAGCTGCCCCTCGGCGCCGCCGTGCGCCTTGGCGAAGGCACCGATCTGCTTGGCGAGCTTCGCGGCCCTGCGCTCCGCGCGGGCCGCCTGCTTGCTGTCGTGCGTCTGCTGGGTCTGAGGCTCTGCCGTCTCTGCCATGGACAGGATGCTACCGACGGGTAGACGAACGGGCGACGGGCGGGGGCGTGGCATCGGCCACGTCCCCGCCCGTCGGCGGATCCAGGGTGCGTGCGGGACTACCTCAGGAAGGGGTCCACAGCGACGGCGACGAAGAGGAACGACACGTAGGTGATGGACCAGTGGAACAGCCGCATCTCCTTGAGCTTGGCGCCCGTCACACCGGACTTCGCCCGGTTCTGCAGACCGTGCGCCTCCCAGAGCCAGAAGCCGCCGGCCAGCAGTGCCACCGCCGTGTAGAACCAGCCGGTGTAGCCCAGGGGGGTCAGCAGCAGCGAGACGCCGACCATCACCCAGCTGTAGACGACGATCTGGCGGGCGACCACACGGTTGGAGGCGACGACCGGGAGCATCGGGACGCCGACGCGGGCGTAGTCGTCCTTGACCTTCATCGACAGCGGCCAGTAGTGCGGCGGCGTCCAGAAGAACATGACGGCGAAAAGTACGACCGGCGCCCAGGACATCGAATTGGTGACGGCGGACCAGCCGATGAGCACGGGCATGCAGCCCGCGATTCCGCCCCAGACGATGTTCTGCGAGGTACGGCGCTTCAGCAGCATCGTGTAGACGACGACATAGAACAGAAGTGCGCCGAGCGCGAGAGCGGCCGAGAGCCAGTTGACGAGCAGTCCGAACCAGACCGTGGAAATCACCGCGAGGGCGATTCCGAAGGCGAGGCACTCCCGGGGGCTCACCATCCCGGTGACCAGCGGGCGCTGGGACGTACGGTCCATCAGCGCGTCGATGTCACGGTCGATATACATGTTGAGCGCATTGGCACCGCCCGCGGAGAGAAATCCGCCGATGGTGGTGGTGACCACGAGCCAAAGATCGGGCACGCCCTGAGCCGCGAGGAACATCACCGGAACGGTGGTGATCAGCAGCAACTCGATGATGCGCGGCTTGGTAAGAGCCACGAATGCCTTGATGCGGGCCCCGAACGGGCGTTGGCCCACTGGGCTCGGAGTCAAGGCGACCCCTGCGGGTCGGGACTCGACGGCCGTCACGCACACCCCTGACAGAGAAATCCCAGCAAGCTCCGGGCCTGAAGGCCCGGTAAAGACTTGCGCGAACCAGACCACTGTAGACGTTGGGCATACGCCGCCCTTCGCGGGGGTGGGGTCGTGTTGGGGTGGCGCAGAAGTGAACGACGGCGCTCATACGGGAGGCGAACTCCGCAGGTCGCCCGCACTGTGGAAAGGGCAGAAGTACGGCCTTGCGACGGGGGTAGGCTCGACAATGCCCGGTGCGGTAACCAGTCACCGGTTTACGAACAGTGGAGAGGAGCCCTGACTCAGGGTGAGCACCAAGCCGACCACCACAGACCTCCAGTGGACCGAATTGGACCAGCGGGCCGTGGACACCGTCCGCGTCCTCGCCGCGGACGCCGTACAGAAGGTCGGAAACGGCCACCCGGGTACGGCGATGAGCCTCGCTCCTGCCGCGTACACCCTTTTCCAGAAGGTGATGCGGCACGACCCGGCGGACGCGGAGTGGACCGGACGCGACCGGTTCGTGCTGTCCGCGGGCCACTCCAGCCTGACGCTGTACATCCAGCTCTACCTCGCCGGATACGGCCTGGAGCTGGACGACCTCAAGGCGTTCCGCACCTGGGGTTCCAAGACGCCCGGTCACCCGGAGTACGGCCACACCACCGGTGTCGAGACGACGACCGGCCCGCTGGGCCAGGGCGTCGCCAACGCCGTGGGCATGGCAATGGCCTCCCGCTACGAGCGTGGCCTCTTCGACCCGCAGGCGGCCCCGGGCACCTCCCCGTTCGACCACACCGTCTGGGTCATCGCCGGCGACGGCTGCCTCCAGGAGGGCATCTCGGCCGAGGCGTCCTCGCTCGCCGGCCACCAGAAGCTCGGCAACCTGGTGCTGCTGTGGGACGACAACCACATCTCGATCGAGGGCGACACGGAGACCGCGGTCTCCGAGGACACCCTGAAGCGCTACGAGTCCTACGGCTGGCACGTCCAGCGTGTGGACCAGCTGCCCAGCGGCGACCTGGACCCCGAGGGTCTGCACCGCGCGCTCCTGGCCGCCAAGGCCGAGACGGAGCGCCCGTCGTTCATCGCGGCCCGCTCGATCATCGCCTGGCCCGCCCCGAACGCCCAGAACACCGAGGCCGCGCACGGCTCGGCGCTCGGCGACGACGAGATCGCCGCCACCAAGCGGGTGCTCGGCTTCGACCCCGAGAAGACCTTCGAGGTCTCCGACGAGGTCATCTCCCACACCCGTGAGGCGCTGGACCGCGGCCGCGAGGCCAAGGCCGAGTGGGAGAAGGGCTTCGCCGCGTGGCGCACCGCCAACCCGGAGCGCGCCGCCGACTTCGACCGGATCGCCGCCGGCGAGCTGCCCGCGGGCTGGGAGGAGAAGCTCCCCGTCTTCGAGGCCGGCCACGGTGTCGCCACGCGTGCCGCCTCCGGCAAGGTCCTGCAGGCACTCGGTGGTGTCATCCCCGAGCTGTGGGGCGGCTCCGCCGACCTCGCGGGCTCGAACAACACCACGATCGACAAGACGTCGTCGTTCCTCCCGGCCGGCAACCCGCTGCCCGAGGCCGACCCGTACGGCCGGACGATCCACTTCGGCATCCGCGAGCACGCCATGGCCGCGGCCATGAACGGCATCGCGCTGCACGGCAACACCCGCGTCTACGGCGGCACCTTCCTGGTGTTCTCCGACTACATGCGTAACGCCGTCCGGCTCTCCGCACTGATGCACCTGCCGGTGACGTACGTGTGGACGCACGACTCGGTCGGCCTCGGCGAGGACGGCCCGACGCACCAGCCGGTCGAGCACCTGGCCTCGCTGCGTGCCATCCCGGGCCTCAACGTCGTCCGTCCGGGCGACGCCAACGAGACGGCCATCGCCTGGCGCGAGATCCTCAAGCGGGGCAAGAAGGACTACGGCACGAGCGCCCCGCACGGTCTGGCGCTGTCCCGCCAGGGCCTGCCCACCTACCCGGCGAACGAGAACGCCGCCAAGGGCGGTTACGTGCTCTTCGACGCCGAGGGCGGCGAGGCGCAGGCCGTTCTGATCGCCACGGGTTCAGAGGTCCAGCTGGCCGTCGAGGCCCGCGACGAGCTCCAGGCGGCCGGTGTGCCGACCCGGGTGGTCTCGATGCCGTGTGTCGAGTGGTTCGAGGAGCAGGACAAGGGTTACAAGGACAGCGTGCTGCCGCCGTCCGTGAAGGCACGGGTCGCCGTCGAGGCGGGCATCGGCCTCACCTGGCACCGGTACGTGGGCGACGCGGGCCGGATCGTCTCGCTGGAGCACTTCGGCGCGTCGGCCGACGCCAAGGTCCTCTTCCGCGAGTTCGGCTTCACCGCCGCGCACGTGGCGGAAGCCGCCCGGGAATCTCTCGCCGCCGCTGCGCGCTGACGCGGTTATACGACTAGTAGGAGATGCAATTCTCATGACAGACGCACTCAAGCGCCTCTCCGACGAGGGCGTGGCGATCTGGCTCGACGACCTGTCCCGTACACGGATCACCTCCGGCAACCTCGCCGAGCTGATCGACCAGAGTCACGTCGTGGGTGTCACGACCAACCCGTCGATCTTCCAGAAGGCGATCTCCCAGGGCCACGGTTACGACCAGCAGCTCACGGACCTCGCCACCCGCAAGGTCACGGTCGACGAGGCCATCCGCATGATCACGACGGCCGACGTCCGTGACGCCGCCGACATCCTGCGCCCCGTCTTCGACGCCACCGGCGGCCAGGACGGCCGGGTCTCCATCGAGGTCGACCCGCGCCTGGCCCACCACACCGGGGCCACCGTCGCCGAGGCCAAGCAGCTGGCCTGGCTCGTGGACCGGCCGAACACGCTCATCAAGATCCCGGCGACCAAGGCCGGCCTGCCGGCGATCACCGAGGTCATCGGCAAGGGCATCAGCGTCAACGTCACGCTGATCTTCTCGCTGGAGCGCTACCGCGAGGTCATGGACGCCTACCTGGCGGGCCTGGAGAAGGCGAAGGCCGCCGGCCTGGACCTTTCCAAGATCCACTCCGTGGCGTCCTTCTTCGTGTCCCGTGTGGACACCGAGATCGACAAGCGTCTGGACGCGGTCGGCAGCGACGAGGCGAAGGCAGCGAAGGGCAAGTCCGCCCTCGCCAACGCCCGTCTGGCCTACGAGGCGTACGAGGAGGTCTTCGCGGGCGACCGCTGGGCCGCCCTGGACAAGGCGCAGGCCAACAAGCAGCGTCCGCTGTGGGCCTCGACCGGCGTGAAGGACCCGTCCCTCAAGGACACCCTGTACGTCGACGACCTGGTCGCGCCGAACACGGTCAACACCATGCCGGAGGCGACGCTGGACGCCGTGGCCGACCATGGGGAGATCTCCGGCAACACCGTCGCCGGCCGTTACGACCAGGCTCGTGCCGACCTCGACGCGATCAAGAACCTCGGGGTCAGCTACGACGAAGTCGTCCAGCTGCTGGAGGACGAGGGCGTCGAGAAGTTCGAGGCCGCCTGGGTCGACCTGCTCAACTCCACCGAGGCCGAGCTCAAGCGCCTCGCTCCTTCGGAGGGCTGACCACCTTGTCTGGTGTTCCCGGAGCCAACCCGCTCCGTGACGCCCAGGACCGACGGCTCCCGCGCATCGCGGGGCCGTCGGGCCTGGTGATCTTTGGCGTCACGGGCGATTTGTCCCGTAAAAAGCTGATGCCCGCTGTCTACGACCTGGCCAATCGCGGCCTGCTGCCGCCGGGCTTCTCGCTCATCGGCTTCGCGCGCCGCGACTGGGAGGACGAGGACTTCGCCCAGGTCGTCCACGACGCCGTGAAAGAGCACTCCCGCACCCCGTTCCGCGAAGAGGTCTGGCAGCAGCTCAGCCAGGGCATGCGCTTCGTCCAGGGCAACTTCGACGACGACGACGCGTTCGAGACCCTCAGGGCCACGATCGAGGAGCTCGACAAGGCGCAGGGCACGGGCGGCAACTTCGCCTTCTACCTCTCCGTGCCGCCGAAGTTCTTCCCCAAGGTCGTCCAGCAGCTCAAGAAGCACGGGCTGGCCGACCAGAAGGAAGGCAGCTGGCGACGGGCCGTCATCGAGAAGCCGTTCGGTCACGACCTGGAGAGCGCTCAGGAGCTCAACCACCTCGTGCACGACGTCTTCCCGCCGAACGAGGTCTTCCGTATCGACCACTACCTCGGCAAGGAGACGGTCCAGAACATCCTGGCGCTGCGCTTCGCCAACACGATGTGGGAGCCGATCTGGAACAGGTCGTACGTCGACCACATCCAGATCACGATGGCCGAGGACATCGGCATCGGCGGCCGGGCCGGTTACTACGACGGCATCGGCGCGGCCCGTGACGTCATCCAGAACCACCTGCTTCAGCTGCTCGCGCTGACGGCGATGGAGGAGCCCGGCTCCTTCCACCCGAAGGCACTGGTGGCCGAGAAGCTGAAGGTGCTGACGGCGGTGGAGCTGCCAGAGGACCTGGGCAAGCACACGGTGCGCGGGCAGTACGCGCACGCCTGGCAGGGCGGCGAGGAAGCGCTCGGCTATCTGGAGGAGGACGGCATCGACCCCAAGTCGAAGACCGACACCTTCGCCGCGATCAAGCTGACGATCAACAACCGTCGCTGGGCGGGCGTGCCGTTCTACCTCCGTACCGGCAAGCGCCTCGGCCGCCGTGTCACCGAGATCGCGGTCGTCTTCAAGCGCGCCCCGTACCTGCCCTTCGAGTCCGGTGCGACGGAGGAGCTCGGCGGCAACGCCCTGGTCATCCGGGTGCAGCCGGACGAGGGGGTCACGGTCCGGTTCGGCTCCAAGGTGCCGGGCACCTCCATGGAGGTGCGGGACGTCACGATGGACTTCGCCTACGGCGAGTCCTTCACGGAGTCCAGCCCGGAGGCGTACGAGCGGCTCATCCTCGATGTCCTGCTCGGCGACGCCAACCTCTTCCCGCGCCACCAGGAGGTCGAGCTCTCCTGGAACATCCTCGACCCGATCGAGGAGTACTGGGACAAGCACGGCAAGCCCGCCCAGTACGCGGCCGGCACCTGGGGTCCGGCCGAGGCCGACGAGATGCTCGCACGCGACGGACGGAGCTGGCGCCGGCCATGAAGATCGATCTCACGGAAACCACGTCCAGCAAGATCAACCAGGCGCTCGTCTCGGCCCGCCGTTCCATCGGCACGCCGGCGATCGGCATGGTGCTGACCCTCGTCGTCGTCACGGACGAGGAGAACGCCTACGACGCGCTCCGGGCGGCGAGCGACTCCTCCCGCGAGCACCCGTCGCGGATCATCGCGGTGATCAAGCGGGTCAGCAAGTCGCCGCGGGCGCGGCGCGACGCACGGCTCGACGCCGAGATCCGGGTCGGTTCCGACGCGGGCTCGGGCGAGACCGTGGTGCTGCGTCTCCACGGTGAGCTGGCCAACCACGCCCAGTCGGTCGTCCTGCCGCTGCTGCTTCCGGACGCCCCGGTCGTCGTGTGGTGGCCCGAGGACGCTCCGGCGGACCCGGCCAGGGACCCGTTGGGCGCGCTCGCCCAGCGCCGTATCACCGACACCTACTCCGCCGAGCACCCGCTCGACGAGTTGTCGGTGCGTGCGGCGACCTACCGGCCCGGGGACACGGATCTGGCCTGGACCCGCATCACCCCGTGGCGCTCGATGCTGGCGGCCGCGCTCGACCAGCAGCCCGCCCAGGTCATCTCGGCGATGGTGGAGGGCGAGTCCGACAACCCGAGCTGCGAACTGCTGGCCATGTGGCTCGCGGACCGGCTCGGGGTCCCCGTGGAGCGCACGCTCTCCGGTGGTCCCGGTCTGACGGCCGTGCGGCTGGAGACCAAGAACGGCGTGATCGTCCTGGACCGGCCCGACGGCTCGCTGGCGACGCTCTGCATGGCCGGCCAGCCCGACCGTGCCGTCGCGCTGAAGCGGCGGGAGACGGCCGAACTCCTCGCGGAGGAGCTGCGCCGTCTGGACCCGGACAACATCTACGAGGCCACGGTGAAGTTCGGCGTGGAGCGCCTCGGCGGGCCCACGGAGCCGTCGTCCGTCGGTTCGGGGCAGAAGCGGCCGGAGCCGACGGGTTCCGCCGCGCCTGCCGCGAAGAAGGCGGCGGCCAAGAAGGCGGCGTCGAAGTGAGTGCTCCGCAGCTCGTCGTGCACCGCGACAAGGAGCTGATGGTCCAGGCCGCTGCGGCGAGGCTCATCACGAGGATCGTGGACGCCCAGGCGGCCCGCGGTCACGCCTCGGTGGTCCTCACCGGCGGGCGCAACGGCAACGGCCTGCTGGCGGCACTCGCCGGCTCGGCCGCCCGGGACGCGATCGACTGGTCGCGTCTCGACCTGTGGTGGGGCGACGAACGCTTCCTGCCCGAGGGCGACCCGGAGCGCAATGTCACGCAGGCCCGTGAGGCCCTGCTGGACAAGGTGGCGCTGGACCCGTCCCGGGTCCACGCGATGCCCGCGTCCGACGGGCCGTACGCCGGGGACGCCGACGCGGCCGCCGCCGGTTACGCGGCGGAGCTCGCCGCGGCGGCGGGCCCGGAGGACCACGGGCCGGTACCGACGTTCGACGTGCTGATGCTGGGCGTCGGCCCGGACACCCACGTCGCGTCGCTCTTCCCGGAGCTGCCCGCGGTGCGGGAGACCGAGCGCACCGTCGTCGGTGTGCACGGCGCTCCCAAGCCGCCGCCCACCCGTGTCACGCTCACGCTGCCCGCCATCCGGGCGGCGCGTGAGGTGTGGCTGCTGGCCGCGGGTGAGGACAAGGCGGAGGCCGCGGAGATCGCGCTGTCCGGGGCCGGGGAGATCCAGGCACCGGCGGCGGGGGCCTACGGCCGCAGCCGCACGCTGTGGCTGCTGGACGCCGCGGCGGCCTCCGGGCTGCCGCGCGCGCTGTACCCGCCCGCCTCGGCGTAGGGGCACATCACGGAGGCCCGGTCCGCCCCTGCGGGGGCGGACCGGGCCTCCGTCGTGCGGTCCACTTGTGCGTCTCGGCGGTACCCCGGGTCAGTCGCGCTCCAGGAAGGGCTCCAGGAGCCCCGGGACGGCGTCGGCGGCGAAGTCGAGGCCCTCGGCCGCGTCGGTGTCGTGCGCCGTGTAGGCGCCGTTCCCGGCGGCCGTCGTCGCGGTGACGCTCAGCAGCCCGGCCCGGCGCTGGAAATGGGACTGCTTCACCGTCCAGCCGATCACACCGGTCCGCCGCAGCGCCGCTGTGGAGCGTCGCACGGTGCCGGATCGCGTCACCAGGTACCCGCCGCTGAGCGTGTGCCCCAGCGACCTGTACGCGTCGACGGCCAGCAGGACCGCGACGGGCACGGACACCACCGCGCAGACGAGCGCGGTCCACAGCAGTACGGGCGTCAGCAGGATGCCCAGCAGGACCTGGACGAGGACGGGCGCCAGGGCCACGGCCAGGGCACGGCGGAGCCGCCGTCCGAGGGCCGCCCGGGGGTGCCGGGTGAGCGGGGCGCCCGTCGGGGTGGCGGACTCGCGCAGGACCTCGGCGGCGATCGTGTCGGCCAGCGCCCGGGGCACGGCCGGCAGCAGGGTGTTGTGGTCGGCGCTCCGCGACTCCTCGTCCCGGGTCAGGCCGGTCGTGATCGCGTCCACCCGGGCGGCGCCCACCAGCCGCACCCCCAGGGGCTCGACCAGGTCCACCCCGCGCAGCCGCCGTTCCTCGACGGACAGGGAACGTGAGGTGAACAGCCCACGTCTCACCCGCAGCGTGCCGCCCGGTTCGCGCTCCAGACGGTAGTTCCACCACATCTCGATCCACAGCCCGAGCGCTCCGACGACGCCGGCGGCCAGCGCCACCACGACCAGCACGACGATCGCCCAGACCAGGGGGGTGTCCCGGAGACGATCGGCGACCCAGTCGATCACCTCGCCCTGCACGCCGACCCACTCGCTGATCTGCATCACACCGCCGGCGGCCGCGCCACCGAGCATGGGCGCGGCGAAGGAGACGGGTGCGTAGCGGAGCCAGCGCGGATCGAGGGTGACGAGTTCGCCCTCGCGGTGCTTTCCGACGGTCTCGGGGACCGCGCGGTCCAGGAGTTCGCGGCGCAGCCGCTCGCCCTCGGCGCGCGCGACGGCATCGAGTTCGAGCGTGGAGTCGCCGCCCGTGTGCTCGCCGGTGCCTATACGGACCGTGACCAGCCCCAGGATCCGCAGCAGCGGATGGGCGGTGAGGTCGACGCTGCGGATCCGCTCGCGGGCCAGCGAGCGGCGCTTCGCCAGGAGGAGCCCGGTGTGCAGATCGACGCGCTCACCGCCGACCCGGTAGCGGGTGCGTCGCCAGCGCACGTAGTCGCCGGCGGTGGCGCAGCCCGTCAGCAGGGCCGTCCCCGCAAGGGCCCAGCCGACGGCGGTCGCGTACCCGAGACGGCCGGACAACGCGACCGTGACGGGCACGGCGGCACCCACGGCGACTCCCACCGTGACCAGCGCCGTGACGAGCACCGTCCGGGGATGGAGCCGCCGCCAGCACGGGTCGCTGGCGGCGGCGGTGCTCATGTGGCGTCCCCGGGGGTGCCCCGGGTGATACGGGTCAGCCGCTCGGCGAGCCCGGCGGCGACCTCGTGGGTCAGCCCCTCGATCCGTACGGCGCCCTTCGCCGAGGCGGTGGTCACGGTGACCGTGGCCAGCCCGAAGAGCTGTTCCAGGGGCCCCCGCACGGTGTCGACGGTCTGGATGCGGGACATCGGCGCGATCCGCCATTCCCGCAGGAAGACCCCGGTGCTCACGTACACCGCCTCGTCGGTGACCTCCCAGCGGTGGGTGCGGAACCGCCACAGGGGGAAGAGGACGGCGCACAGCAGGCCGGCGGCCGCGAGCACCGCGGCCGGCGTCCACAGCCAGAATCTGGCCGGGGCGATGAGCGCGCCCAGGATGCCCAGGACCGCCACCGGTGCCGCGGTCAGCAGCAGCCACTGGGCCCGCCACCAGCCGACGGCCCGGGGATCCAGCGTGTTCCTCGGTGGCCTGAGCCGTATCGCCCCCTCCCCCGTGGTCATCGCTCAGCGGCCCCGCAGCGTGCGGTACGCCGCCACGAGCGCGGTGGTGGAGCTGTCCAGCTGTTCGCCGCCGGTGCCCTCGGTCAGGACGGGCTCGATCTTCCTGGCGAGGACCTTGCCCAGCTCGACGCCCCACTGGTCGAAGGAGTCGATGTTCCAGACCGCACCCTGGACGAAGACCTTGTGCTCGTACAGCGCGATCAGCTGGCCGAGCACCGACGGGGTGAGCCGGTCGGCGAGGACCGTCGTCGTCGGGTGGTTGCCGCGGAACGTCTTGTGCGGGACGAGCTCTTCCGCCACACCTTCCGCGCGCACCTCGTCGGGCGTCTTGCCGAAGGCGAGGGCCTGCGTCTGGGCGAAGAAGTTGGCCATCAGCAGGTCGTGCTGGGCGATCAGGCCGGGCAGCAGGTCCTGTACCGGGGAGGCGAAGCCGATGAAGTCGGCCGGGATGACCTTCGTCCCCTGGTGGATCAGCTGGTAGTAGGCGTGCTGCCCGTTGGTGCCGGGGGTGCCCCAGACGACCGGGCCGGTCTGCCAGTCGACCGGATTGCCGTCCCGGTCCACGGACTTGCCGTTGGACTCCATGTCCAGCTGCTGCAGGTAGGCGGTGAACTTGGACAGGTAGTGGCTGTAGGGCAGGACCGCGTGCGACTGCGCGTCGAAGAAGGCGCCGTACCAGACACCCAGCAGGCCCAGCAGCAGCGGGGCGTTCTCCTCGGCGGGGGCGGTGCGGAAGTGCTCGTCGACGAGGTGGAAGCCATCGAGCATCTCGCGGAACCGCTCCGGGCCGATGGCGATCATCAGCGAGAGGCCGATCGCCGAGTCGAAGGAGTAACGGCCGCCGACCCAGTCCCAGAACTCGAACATGTTGGCCGTGTCGATGCCGAAGTCCGTCACCTTGTCCGCGTTGGTCGACAGTGCCACGAAGTGCTTGGCGACGGCTTCCTGACCCGCCCTCAGACCGGTGAGCAGCCAGTCGCGCGCGGACGTGGCGTTGGTGATGGTCTCGATCGTCGTGAAGGTCTTGGACGCCACGATGAACAGCGTCTCGGCCGGGTCCAGGTCCCGGACGGCCTCGTGGAGGTCGGCGCCGTCGACGTTCGACACGAAGCGGACGGTCAGCGAGCGGTCCGTGAAGGAACGCAGCACCTCGTAGGCCATGGCCGGTCCGAGGTCGGAGCCGCCGATGCCGATGTTCACGATGTTCTTCACCGGCTTGCCGGTGTGACCGGTCCACTCCCCGGCCCTGACCCGGTCGGAGAAGGCCGCCATCCTGTCGAGGACGGCGTGCACGGCCGGCACGACGTTCTCGCCGTCGACCTCGATCACGGCGTCCCGCGGCGCGCGGAGCGCGGTGTGCAGGACCGCGCGGTCCTCGGTGGTGTTGATCTTCTCGCCGCGGAACATCGCGTCGCGCAGCCCGGCCACGCCCGCGGCGCCGGCGAGGTCACGCAGCAGAGCGAGCGTCTCGTCGGTGACCAGATGCTTGGAGTAGTCGATGTGGAGGTCGCCGACCCGGAGGGTGTACGCGGCTCCGCGGTCCGGCGCGTCCGCGAACAGCCGGCGCAGATGCGTGTCGCCGAACTCCTCACGGTGCTTGCCGAGGGCCGCCCATTCGGGCATCTGGTTGAGCCTGGTTCGGCTTTGTGCGTTCATCCCGGAAATCGCCCACTTCTTCTCGTACCTGCAACCTTCCCCGCTGCCCCTCCAACCTAATTGATCTGGAGGGTGCGACGGGGCAACGGCGGGCTACGGGGCGGCATACGGGCGCCGGCCGGGCACCCAGGAGGTGACCGGCCGGTGAACAACTCATCAGATCTCGCCGCGGAGTTTCGCGAGGGCTTCGGCGAGGATGGCTTCGCCGTCCGCGTCGCTGCGCCGCTCACGCACGTACGCCAGGTGCGTCTTGTACGGCTCGGTGCGCGGCGGAGCCGGCGGACTGTCCCGGTCCTGTCCGGCCGGGAAGCCGCAGCGCGGGCAGTCCCAGGTCTCCGGTACCTGCGCGTCATGGGCGAAGCTCGGCTGCGTCTCGTGCCCGTTCGAGCACCAGAAGGAGATGCGGAGGCGCGGCGCGGACTCGCCTCGCTCGGCCTCCCCCATCGGCCCCGCTCCGACCCGGCTTCCCCGGATCGCGTTGCCACTTGCCACGGTCGTAACTCCCTGCGTGATGGTGCTCGAAGATGCCCCAGTCTACGTAAGGCCCAACGCGCGTCCAGTGAAAGGAGTTACACCGTCACCGGGATTCGCCGCCGCCGGGTCAGCCGTCCAGCTTGATGAGCAGAGCAAGAACGACAATGCACGCGAACCAGGCCAGACCGACCACCACGGTGATGCGGTCGAGGTTCCGCTCGGCGACCGACGAGCCGCCGACCGACGACTGCATTCCGCCACCGAACATGTCGGAGAGGCCGCCGCCCTTTCCCTTGTGCATCAGCACCAGCAGCATCAGCAGCAGGCTGAAGACGATCAGGGCGATCTCGAACGCCAAAACCACGGCTGGTCCCTACTTTCCGGAATTCCTAGGACTGCATGTACGAACAGCGGGGGCCAGGGGGTGGACCCCCCTCGGCCCCCGCAAGGGTACGACGGATCCGCGCCGCCGCATACTCACCGGTCGCGGAGGCGGAGGAACCTACTGGTCGCGGAAGCGGACGATCTTGACGAACTCGTCGGCGTCAAGCGCCGCGCCACCGATCAGGGCGCCGTCCACATCGGGCTGAGCCATGATGGCCGCGACGTTGCCGGACTTCACCGAGCCGCCGTACTGGATACGGACGGCGTCGGCCAGTTCCTGCGAGTACAGCTCGGCGAGGCGGCGGCGGATCGCGCCGCAGACCTCCTGCGCGTCCTCGGGGGTGGCGACCTCACCGGTTCCGATGGCCCAGACCGGCTCGTAGGCGATCACGATGGACTCGGCCTGCTCGGCCGGGACGTCCTTCAGAGCGCCGTCGAGCTGCGCCAGCGTGTAGGACACCTGGTCGCCGGCCTTGCGGATGTCCAGGCCCTCGCCGACGCAGAGGATCGGGGTCAGGCCGTGCTTGTACGCGGCCTTCACCTTGGCGTTGCAGACCTCGTCGTTCTCACCGTGGTACTGGCGGCGCTCGCTGTGGCCGACGGCCACGAAGGTGCACTTCAGCTTGGCGAGCATCGGGCCGGAGATCTCACCGGTGTACGCGCCGGAGTCCTGCGCCGAGATGTCCTGGGCACCGTACTTGATCTTCAGCTTGTCGCCGTCGACCAGCGTCTGCACGGAGCGCAGGTCGGTGAAGGGCGGCAGGACGGCGACCTCGACCGCGTCGTAGTCCTTGTCGGCCAGGGCGAAGGCGAGCTTCTGGACGTGCGCGATGGCCTCGAGGTGGTTGAGGTTCATCTTCCAGTTGCCCGCCATGAGCGGGGTACGTGTGGTCATTGAGGGTCAGTCCTCCAGTGCGGCGAGTCCGGGAAGCGTCTTGCCCTCGAGGTATTCGAGGCTCGCGCCGCCACCGGTCGAGATGTGGCCGAATGCGTTCTCGTCGAAGCCCAGGATGCGGACGGCGGCCGCGGAGTCCCCGCCGCCGACGACGGTGAACGCCTGGGAGTCGACGAGGGCCTGGGCGACCGCCTTGGTGCCCTCGGCGTAGTCGGGGTGCTCGAAGACGCCCATCGGACCGTTCCAGAAGACGGTGGCCGCGTCGGCGAGCTTCGAGGCGTACAGCTTGTTGGTCTCCGGGCCGTTGTCCAGGCCCATCACACCGGCCGGAATGGCATCGGCGGCGACAGTCGTGGGGTTGCCGGGAGTCCTGGCCTTGAGGTCCGGGAACCGGGGGGAGACGACGACGTCGACGGGGAGTACGAACTCCACGCCCTTCTCCTCGGCGCGCTTGAGGTATCCGAGCACCGCCGGGATCTGGTCCTCCTGGAGGAGGGAGCTGCCGACCTCGTGGCCCTGGGCCTTGAGGAAGGTGTAGGCCATTCCGCCACCGATGAGGATGCGGTCGGCCTTCTCCAGCAGGTGGTCGATCACGCCGAGCTTGTCGGAGACCTTGGAGCCGCCGAGGACCACGGCGTAGGGACGCGTGACGTCCTCGGTGAGCTTCTTCAGGACACCGACCTCGGTGGCGATGAGGCCACCGGCCGCGTGCGGCAGCCGGGCCGGGAGGTCGAAGACCGAGGCGTGCTTGCGGTGGACGGCGCCGAAGCCGTCACCCACGTACACGTCGGCGAGCTCGGCGAGGCGGTCGGCGAAGGCGCCGCGCTCGGCATCGTCCTTCGACGTCTCACCGGCGTTGAAGCGGAGGTTCTCGAGGACGGCCACCTGGCCGTCGGCGAGCGCGTCGACCGTCGCCCGGGCGGACTCACCGACGGTGTCGGTCGCGAAGGCGACCTCGGCGTCGAGCAGCTCGCCCAGGCGCGCCGCGGCGGGGGCCAGCGAGAAGGCCGGGTCCGGGGCTCCCTTGGGGCGGCCGAGGTGCGAGGCGACGACGACGCGCGCGCCGGCCGCGGCCAGCTGGGCGATCGTCGGAAGGACGGCGCGGATGCGGCCGTCGTCGGTGATCGTGGTGCCGTCGAGCGGCACGTTGAGGTCGGCGCGGACGAATACCCGCTTGCCCGCGACCCCTTCGGCGAGAAGTTCGTCGATGGTCTTCATCTGTTCCCATACTCCTTGGAAGGACGGATGAGCATGCAAGGGGGCTCGAACGGCGCCACGTCGCGCCGTCCGAGCCCCTTACATCACACCTGGCTGCCTGCCGATCCTAGGATCAGAGCTGGTCGCCGACGAAGACGGTCAGGTCGACGAGGCGGTTGGAGTAACCCCACTCGTTGTCGTACCAGCCGAGGATCTTCACCGAGTTGCCCTCCTGGACCATGGTCAGGGAGGAGTCGAAGGTGCAGGACGACGGGTCGCCGACGATGTCCGAGGACACGATCGGGTCCTCGGTGTAGGTCAGGAAGCCCTTGAGGTCGCCGTCGTCGGACGCCTTCTTGAACGCGGCGTTGACCTCGTCCTTGGTGACCTCGCGCTGCAGGGTCACGACCAGGTCGGTGGCGGAGCCGGTCGGGACCGGGACGCGCATCGCGATGCCGTCGAGCTTGCCCTTGAGCTGCGGGAGGACCAGGGCGGTCGCCTTGGCGGCGCCCGTCGTGGTCGGGATGATGTTCTCCGCGGCGGCGCGCGCACGACGCAGGTCCGAGTGCGGGAAGTCCAGGATGCGCTGGTCGTTCGTGTACGCGTGGACCGTCGTCATCAGGCCCTTGACGATGCCGAAGTTCTCGTCGAGGACCTTGGCCATCGGCGCCACACAGTTGGTGGTGCAGGACGCGTTGGAGATGACGTGGTGGTTGGCCGCGTCGTACTTGTCCTGGTTGACGCCCATCACGATCGTGATGTCCTCGTCCTTGGCCGGAGCCGAGATGAGGACCTTCTTGGCGCCACCCGCGATGTGCTTCGCCGCGTCGGCCTTCTTGGTGAAGATGCCGGTCGACTCGATGACGATGTCGACGCCCAGCTCACCCCAGGGGATGTCGGCCGGGTTGCGCTCGGAGAGCACCTTGATGGTGTGGCCGTCGACGGTGATGGTGTCGGCGGTGTGGCTGACCTCTGCCTTGAGACGACCCAGAATGGTGTCGTACTTCAGCAGGTGAGCCGTGGTCGCGGTGTCACCCAGGTCGTTGACAGCCACGATCTCGATGTCCGCACCCTGCTCCAGCAGCGCGCGGAAGTAGTTACGACCGATGCGGCCAAAGCCGTTGATGCCTACGCGGATCGTCACGAACCGATCTCCTCGTTAGGAACGCCGGTTTCGATGCCGGCGAGTTTATTAGGGATGTCCCCGACCGCTTCCGACCCTACCTCTCCGAAGGCTCCGGAGTGACATCGAGAGCGGCGGCATGAAGAGAGATCCCCATACTCCCGAGTAGGAGTACGGGATTCCGGACGGACGGAAGAGGCAGGAGCACAGCCGCCCGCCCCGCGGTCACCAAACGTCAACACCCGTGGGAACCCGGCCCCTTGCGGTAAAGCGACGGGTGACGGATTCCGTCGGCGCATTGTCACCGGGAGTCACCGGTGCGGGCTCGGCCGCCCCCGCCCGCTCCCCGGACGACGGCCACGAAGAACGATTCCGGAGCACTTCCGGAACTTGCCGGATGACCAGCAACCGCACGCTCAATTGTGCGGCTTGGCACTCAATCGATAAAAGCGCCGGGGCCTCTCGCGCACTTTCGGCGTTCGCGGGCGCTCGAACTGCACGATGACACCCGATCGATCCCGCGGGCGGCTCCCGGCGATTGCGGGAATACGGTCCGCCCCATAAGGGGAATGGCGATGATCCCGGGCCGGCCTGGAAATGCCTCCGGCCACCGCCTCCCGGGTGCCTGGGCGGCCCGGAAGGTGGTGGCCGGAGGCCGTCCCGCGGCGCTCAGCCCACGAGGCCGTCGGCCAGCTCCTCGCTGAGGGTCGATTCCGTGCCCGGGATACCGAGATCCTGGGCGCGCTTGTCGGCCATGGCCAGCAGGCGCCTGATCCGGCCCGCGACGGCGTCCTTGGTCAGCGGCGGATCGGCGAGCGCTCCCAGCTCCTCCAGGGAGGCCTGCTTGTGCTCCATGCGCAGCCGTCCGGCCGCCGCGAGGTGCTCGGGAACCTCCTCGCCCAGGATCTCCAGCGCGCGCCCCACCCGGGCGCCCGCGGCGACAGCGGCGCGGGCGGATCGGCGGAGGTTGGCGTCGTCGAAGTTGGCCAGCCTGTTGGCCGTGGCACGGACCTCGCGCCGCATGCGGCGTTCCTCCCAGGCCAGCACCGCCTCATGGGCGCCGAGACGGGTCAGCAGGGCGCCGATCGCGTCACCGTCGCGGACGACCACACGGTCGACGCCGCGCACCTCGCGGGCCTTGGCCGCGATGGAGAGCCTGCGGGCGGCTCCGACCAGGGCCAGCGCGGCCTCCGGACCGGGGCAGGTCACCTCGAGCGACGAGGAACGGCCCGGCTCGGTGAGCGAGCCGTGGGCCAGGAAGGCACCGCGCCAAGCCGCCTCGGCGTCGCAGGTGGCCCCTGAGACCACCTGCGGGGGCAGGCCGCGGATGGGGCGGCCGCGGCCGTCGACCAGTCCGGTCTGGCGGGCCAGCTGGTCGCCGCCCGCCACCACACGTACGACGTAGCGGGAGCCTCGGCGGAGTCCGCCGGGAGCCATCACGATCAGCTCCGAGCTGTGCCCGAAGATCTCGAGGATGTCCCGCTTGAGCCGCCGGGCCGCCATCGCCGTGTCCAGCTCGGCCTCGATCACGATCCGGCCGCTCACGAGGTGCAGCCCGCCCGCGAAGCGAAGAATCGCCGAGACCTCTGCCTTTCTGCAGCAGGTCCGGGTAACGGGAAGCCGGGAGACTTCGTCCTTCACCGCTGGCGTCATCGCCATGGGCCGATCCTTCCATGCATCCGAAAAATACGGTCGTACGCGGCGGCCAACAGCTCCGGATCATGAATCGGAACGCCGTCGGGTGAGGCCACGGGGGCCAGCTCGACCGCGGCTCCGAGCCGCTGGGCGGCGTCGGCGAGAGACTCGCGGTCGGGCACGGCGGCCTCGTCGGCCAGCACCACGTCCATGGCGAGTTTAGGGGCGTGTCGTCCCAAAACCTCCAAATGACGCTGCGGTGAGAAGCCTTCTGTTTCGCCGGGCTGCGGTGCGAGGTTCAGCGAGAGGACCTTGCGGGCCTTCGTGGTCACCAGCGCGTCGAGGAGTTCGGGCACCAGCAGATGCGGAATCACGGAGGAGAACCAGGACCCCGGGCCGAGGACCACCCAGTCCGCGTCAAGCACCGCGGCGACCGCCTCGGGGACCGCCGGCGGGTCGGCCGGGACGACGTGGACGGACTGCACCTCGCCGGGGGTCAGCGCCACGGTCGCCTGCCCGCGCACGGTGACCGTGTCCTCGGGGCGCTCCGGGTGATGCCCCCTGACGAGCGCCTGGAGCTCCAGGGGGACCGCGGACATGGGCAGCACCCTGCCGTGTGCTCCGAGCAGCTTGCCGACCAGGTCGAGGGCCTGGACATGGTCGCCCAGCTGTTCCCAGAGGGCGACGATGAGCAGGTTGCCCACCGCGTGCTCGTGCAGATCGCCCCTGGACTCGAAGCGGTGCTGGATGACCTGGGCCCAGGTCTGGCCCCATTCGTCGTCCCCGCAGAGCGCGGCGAGCGCCTTGCGCAGGTCGCCCGGCGGGAGGACGCCCAGTTCCTCGCGGAGCCGGCCGCTGGAGCCGCCGTCGTCGGCGACGGTCACCACGGCCGTGAGGTCGCCGGTGATCCGGCGCAGCGCCGTGAGCGAGGCCGACAGCCCCATGCCGCCGCCGAGGGCGACGACCTTGGGCTGTGAGCCGCGCTTACGGCCGGAGAGCGCGGCCGTGGCCCTGCTCAGCCGGCGCAGACGCAGATTGCGACTCGTCACTCTCGCCCCATGTCCCGATGGACGAGGACGGTCTCGACACCTTCGGTGGCCAGCCGGGCGGCCAGCTTCTCCGACATGGCGACGGAACGGTGCTTCCCGCCCGTGCACCCGACGGCGATGGTGACGTAGCGCTTGCCCTCGCGGCGGTAGCCGGCGGCGATGAGCTGCAGCAGCTCGGTGTACTGGTTGAGGAACTCCTTGGCGCCCGGCTGGTCGAAGACGTAGTCGGACACCTCCTCGTTGAGACCGGTGAACGGGCGGAGCTCCGGGACCCAGTGCGGGTTGGGCAGGAAGCGGCAGTCGACGACGAGGTCGGCGTCGACCGGCAGCCCGTACTTGAAGCCGAACGACATCACCGTCGCCCGCAGCTCCGGCTCCTCGTCGCCGGCGAACTGGGCATCCATCTTGGCCCGCAGCTCGTGCACGTTGAGGCTGGAGGTGTCGATGACGAGGTCGGCGTCGCCACGCAGCTCACGCAGCAGGTCACGCTCGGCCGCGATGCCGTCGACGATCCTGCCGTCGCCCTGGAGCGGATGCGGGCGGCGGACCGATTCGAAACGGCGTACGAGGGCATCGTCGGAGGACTCGAGGAAGACGATCCGCCGGGTGACGTGCTTGGCCTCCAGATCGGCGAGGGACTCCCGCAGGTTGTCGAAGAAGCGGCGTCCCCGCACGTCGACGACGACGGCGATGCGCGCGACGTTTCCCTGGGACCGGGCTCCGAGCTCCACCATCGTGGGGATCAGGGCGGGCGGCAGGTTGTCGACGACGAACCAGCCGAGGTCCTCCAGACACTTGGCGGCGGTGCTGCGCCCGGCGCCCGACATTCCGGAGATGATCACCAGCTCGGGGATGGCGGGCGGCGTGGCCTCGGCCTTCTCCGTGGTGCTTCCCGTACTCACGTGTGCTGCTCCGTCTGCTCGCTCGCGTTCGTTCTGGTGTTCATGCGCGTCGTCGGTCATGTCCCGCTGCCCCCGTCGTCCTCTTCAATGATCTCTCCTGTGGCGGTGTTCACGGCGGGCGCGGCCGGGGCGGCCGCCGCGAAGGCGACGGCCACCGATTCCGCCGTCCTGCGCCCTATCCCCGGCACCTCGCAGATCTCGTCGATTGTCGCCTGCCTCAGCTTCTTGACGGAGCCGAAATGCTTGATCAACGCCTGCTTCCGGGTCTCGCCGAGGCCCGGGACGTCGTCCAGGGGGCTGCTGCGGATGCGCTTGGCCCGTTTGGCCCTCTGGTAGGTGATGGCGAAGCGGTGGGCCTCGTCGCGAATGCGCTGGAGGAGGTAGAGGCCCTCGCTGGAGCGGGGCAGGACCACCGGGTCGTCGTCATCGGGCAGCCAGACCTCTTCGAGGCGCTTGGCGAGACCGCAGACGGCGATGTCGTCGATGCCGAGCTCGTCCAGGGCCCGCTTGGCGGCGGCGACCTGGGGCTGCCCCCCGTCGACGACGACGAGCTGCGGGGGGTAGGCGAAGCGCTTGGGCCGGCCGTCGTCCTCGCGGGGCTCCTCCCGGACGGGGGCGGGCCCGGAGCCGGGCGTCACGGGGGCCACCGCCCCGGCGGCGGCGGGCGCGTCGGGGGTGGGCCGAGCGGGGTCGGACTCGGCGGGGGCAGGCTGAGCGGGGGCCGGCTCACCGGAGGAGGTTTCGCCGGGCGTCGTGCCACCTGGGGCGGGCGCGGGGCCTGCGAGGACCGGGGCCGTGGGCGCGGGGCCTGCGAGGACCGGGGCCGTGGGGCCTGCGGCGGCCGGATCGGCGGGGACGGGGCCGGTGGGGGCCGGGGTCTCCTCCCACTCCCCCGTCCGCTCCTTCTCCTGGAGGTAGCGCTTGAAGCGGCGCCCGATGACCTCGTGCATGGACCGGACATCGTCCTGGCCCTCGAAGCCCTTGATCTGGAAGCGGCGGTATTCGCTCTTGCGTGCGAGGCCGTCCTCGAAGACCACCATGGACGCGACCACGTCGTCACCCTGGAGGTGCGAGATGTCGAAGCACTCGACGCGCAGCGGCGCGGTGTCGAGACCGAGTGCCTCGGCGATCTCCTCCAGTGCGCGGGAGCGCGTCGTGAGGTCGGACGCGCGCTTGGTCTTGTGCAGCCCCAGCGCCTGCTGGGCATTGCGCTGGACCGTGCCCATCAGGTCCTTCTTGTCGCCGCGCTGCGGAATGCGCAGGCTGACCTGGGACCCGCGGCGGTCGGCGAGCCACTGGGACACGGCGTCGGGGTCCTCGGGGAGCGCCGGGACGAGCACCTCCTTGGGCACGGAGTCACCCGACTCCTCCCCGTAGAGCTGCTGGAGCGCGTGTTCCACCAGTCCCGACGTGTCGACGGCCTCGACCTTGTCGGTGACCCAGCCGCGCTGGCCCCGGACGCGTCCGCCGCGGACGTGGAAGATCTGGACCGCCGCTTCGAGCTCGTCCTCGGCCACGGCGATCAGGTCCGCGTCGGTGGCGTCGGCGAGGACCACGGCACTCTTCTCCATGGCTCGCTTCAGCGCCCCCGCGTCGTCACGCAGCCGGGCCGCCCGCTCGTACTCCATCTCCTCGGCCGCCTGCATCATGTCCTTCTCGAGGCGGCGGATGTACGTCCCGGTGCGGCCTGCCATGAAATCGCAGAACTCCTCGGCCAGGTCCCGGTGTTCCTCGGGGGTGACCCGCCCGACGCACGGGGCGGAGCACTTGCCGATGTAGCCGAGGAGGCAGGGCCGGCCGGTCCGCTCCGCGTTCTTGAAGACGCCGGCGGAGCAGGTGCGCACGGGGAAGACACGGAGCATCAGGTCCACGGTCTCGCGGATCGCCCAGGCATGGCCGTACGGTCCGAAGTAGCGCACGCCCTTCTTCTTGGCGCCGCGCATGACCTGGACGCGCGGGAACTCCTCGTTGAGCGTGACCGCGAGGTAGGGGTAGCTCTTGTCGTCGCGGTACTTGACGTTGAACCGGGGGTCGAACTCCTTGATCCAGGAGTACTCCAGCTGCAGCGCCTCGACCTCGGTCGAGACCACGGTCCATTCCACGGAGGCAGCCGTGGTGACCATCGTGCGGGTGCGCGGGTGCAGGCCGGCCAGGTCCTGGAAGTAGTTGGCCAGGCGCTGGCGCAGGTTCTTCGCCTTCCCGACGTAGATCACCCGGCGGTGCTCGTCGCGGAACTTGTAGACCCCCGGGGAGTCGGGGATCTGTCCCGGCTTGGGGCGGTAGCTGGAGGGGTCTGCCATGTCTCACACCCTACTGGCGGGCAGTGACAGAGCGGCATCTCCGAGGTCCCGGGGGTCTGCGACGGCCTCCGTGACCGGTCAGGCCCCGGGGCCCGCGACGAGCTTTCCGCCCTCGAGCTTCAACGGCACGGAGGGCAGCGGCACCGTGGCGGGCCCCTGCAGCGCCTTGCCCGTGGTCATGTCGAAGCGGCTGCCGTGGCAGGGGCAGTTGCCCTCGTTGCCCTCGACCTTGTCCAGGAGGCAGCCCGCGTGCGTGCACTGCGCGCTGAAGGCCTTGTACTGGCCGGCGGCCGGACAGCTCACGACGACCCGCTGCTCCCGGTAGAGCTTGGCGCCGCCGACCGGGACCTCGTCCGCGGCACCGAGCTCCACGGGGGCGGTGGGCGTGGGGGTCTGCGCGTGACCGAGCTTCGAATCGGTGGAACAGGCGGCCGCTCCCAGCCCGGCGGCACCGGCGAGCGCGGCGCCCTTCAGTACGGTGCGGCGGGCGGCGGGCAGGCCTGACATGCGGTCTCCACGGGTCGGGGGGACAGAGAGCCGCCGTCACCGTCCGGGGCACCGGGTGCCGGATGATCCGGGCACGGGCCGCGCCTGAAGGCATGGGCGACAGACCCGACGATACCGACAGAGAACGAGGGCCCTTCGACCGGCCCCGGAGTACGCCGGGGCCGGGAGGCGCCGCGGGCGCCGGCGCGGCCCCCTCACGCAGGGGTGCCGCCCGGTGCCCGCCGGTGTCAGGCCTTTCGGGCGCGGGCAGCCTTCTTCGGCGCGGGCTGCTCGGCCGACGCCTTCCCGGCCGCCCTGGCCGTGGCCGTCCTGCGGCCCGTGGATGCCTTTGCCGCGACGGCCTTCTTCGCGGGGGCCTTACGGGCCTTGCGCGCGGCGGGCACCGCGGCCTCACCGATCCGGTCCGCGCCCAGGATCTCCTGGAGGAACTTCCCGGTGTGGCTGGCCGGCACCGAGGCGATCTGCTCCGGAGTACCCTCGGCGACGACCAGACCTCCGCCGTTGCCTCCCTCGGGGCCCATGTCGACGACCCAGTCAGCGGTCTTGATCACATCGAGGTTGTGCTCGATGACGATCACCGTGTTGCCCTTGTCGACCAGGCCCGACAGCACCGAGATGAGCTTGCTGATGTCCTCGAAGTGCAGACCGGTCGTCGGCTCGTCCAGGACGTAGACCGTGCGGCCGGTGGAGCGCTTCTGCAGTTCGCTCGCCAGCTTCACCCGCTGCGCCTCGCCGCCGGAGAGCGTCGGCGCGGACTGGCCGAGCCTGACGTATCCGAGTCCGACCTCGTTGAGGGTTCGGAGGTGGCGGGCGATCGTCGGGACGGCCTCGAAGAACTCCAGGCCCTCCTCGATCGGCATGTCCAGCACCTCGGCGATGGACTTGCCCTTGTAGTGGACCTCCAGTGTCTCCCGGTTGTAGCGCGCGCCGTGGCAGACCTCGCACGGGACGTACACGTCGGGCAGGAAGTTCATCTCGATCTTGATCGTGCCGTCGCCGGAGCAGTTCTCGCAGCGGCCGCCCTTGACGTTGAAGGAGAAGCGGCCCGGCAGATAGCCGCGCACCTTCGCCTCCATCGTCTCGGCGAACAGCCTGCGGACGTGGTCGAAGACTCCGGTGTACGTCGCCGGGTTGGACCGGGGCGTACGGCCGATCGGCGACTGGTCGACGTGGACGACCTTGTCGACGAGGTCGTCGCCGTCGACCCGGGTGTGCCGTCCCGGGACGGACTTGGCGCCGTTGAGCTCGCGCGCCAGGTGCGTGTAGAGGATGTCGTTGACCAGGGTCGACTTGCCCGATCCGGAGACTCCGGTGACGGCCGTGAGAACGCCCAGGGGGAAGGAGACGTCGATGTCCTGGAGGTTGTTCTCCCGGGCGCCGTGCACCGTGAGCCGGCGCCCGGGGTCGACGGGACGCCGGATGTCCGGCATCTCGATCGCCCTCTTGCCGGAGAGGTACTGCCCGGTGACCGACTCCTTGTTGGCCAGCAGTTCCTTGAGCGAGCCGGAGTGGACGACCTTGCCGCCGTGCTCGCCGGCGCCGGGGCCGATGTCGACGACCCAGTCGGCGACCTTGATCGTGTCCTCGTCGTGCTCGACGACGATGAGCGTGTTGCCCATGTCGCGGAGCCGGACCAGGGTCTCGATCAGCCGGTGGTTGTCGCGCTGGTGCAGGCCGATGGACGGCTCGTCCAGCACGTACAGCACGCCGACGAGCCCGGAGCCGATCTGGGTGGCGAGCCGGATGCGCTGGGCCTCGCCACCGGAGAGCGTTCCCGCCGCACGGTTCAGCGAGAGGTAGTCGAGGCCGACGTCGACGAGGAACCTCAGCCGCTCGTTGACCTCCTTGAGGACCCGCTCGGCGATCTTCTTGTCGCGGGCGTTCAGCTTGAGGCGGCCGAGGAATTCGGCGCACTCGCTGATCGACATCGCGGCGACCTCGGCGATGGACTTCTCCATCACCGTCACGGCGAGGACGAGCGGCTTGAGCCGGGTGCCCTCACAGGTCGGGCAGGCGACCTCGCGCATGTAGCCCTCGAAGCGCTCCCTGCTGGAGTCGCTCTCGGCCTCGGAGTGACGGCGCTTGACGTACTGGACCGCACCCTCGAAACGGGGGGTGGTGTAGGCACGCTCGCGCCCGTACCTGTTGCGGTAGCGGACCTCAGTCTGGATCTTGTGGCCGTGGAGCAGCGCCTTCCTGGCACGCTGCGGCAGCCCGGCCCAGGGGATGTCCGTGCGGAAACCGAGCGCCTCGGAGAGTGCGGTGATCTGACGGCCGAAGTACTCCTTGGTGTGGCCGTGCGACCAGGGGTGGATCGCGCCCTCGTCGAGGGACTTCTCCTCGTCCGGGACGATCAGGTCCGGGTCGACCTCCATCCGCGTGCCGATGCCCGTGCAGTCGGGGCAGGCACCGAAGGGGGAGTTGAACGAGAAGGACCGGGGCTCCAGCTCCTCGAAGGAGAGGTCGTCGTACGGGCAGTAGAGGTGCTCGGAGTACATCCGCTCACGCTCGGGGTCGTCCGCCTCGAGGTCGACGAAGTCGAGGACGACCATGCCGCCCGAGAGGCCCAGCGCGGTCTCGACGGAGTCGGTCAGCCGGCGCTTGGCGCTGTCCTTCACCGTGAGGCGGTCGATGACCACCTCGATGGTGTGCTTCTCCTGCTTCTTCAGCTTCGGCGGCTCGGACAGCTGGACGGTCTCGCCGTCGACCCGGGCCCTGCTGTAGCCCTTGGTCTGGAGGTCGCCGAAGAGGTCGACGAACTCTCCCTTGCGCTCACGCACCAGCGGGGAGAGGACCTGGAAGCGGCTGCCCTCGGGCAGGCCGAGCACCTTGTCGACGATGGCCTGCGGCGACTGTCGCGCGATGGGCCTCGCGCACTCGGGACAGTGCGGCTTGCCGATCCTCGCGAAGAGGAGCCTGAGGTAGTCGTAGACCTCGGTGATGGTGCCGACCGTCGAGCGCGGGTTGCGCGAGGTCGACTTCTGGTCGATGGAGACGGCGGGCGAGAGGCCTTCGATGAAGTCCACGTCCGGCTTGTCCATCTGGCCGAGGAACTGGCGGGCGTACGAGGAGAGCGACTCCACGTAGCGCCGCTGGCCCTCGGCGAAGATCGTGTCGAACGCGAGCGAGGACTTGCCCGATCCGGAGAGCCCGGTGAAGACGATGAGGGAGTCACGGGGGAGATCGAGCGAGACGTTCTTCAGGTTGTGCTCGCGCGCGCCACGGACGATGAGACGGTCGGCCACGCCGGTCCGCACCTTTCTGGAGAGAAATGGGGGAACTGGGCCCCCACCCCAGGGTATGGGGGGCGCCTCAGCGATGTACGAAGCTTTCGACTCCGAGCGTATAGCACGCGCATTCGATTTACGGTCGAGCGAAGACTCCATCACCCGAATGAGTGGTGGGGGCTACGCTCGGCTCATGACTGATCATGTGCACGACCTGGAAGCCGTCCGTGAAGCGACCGAACGGCTGCTCGGTGCCGCGGGCAAGCTGGACGACGGCGCCGTTGCCGAGCCGTCGCGTCTGCCGGGCTGGAGCCGCGGCCATGTTCTTGCCCACCTGTCACGTAACGCCGACGCGCTCATAAATGTTCTCCAGGGGCGCCCGATGTACGCGAACAGCGAAACCCGGGACGCCGACATCGAACGCGACGCGCCCCGGCCCCTGGCCGAACACCTCGCTGACCTGCGCGAGAGCGGAGCGGCCGTACTGGTCGCGGCCGAGGAGCCGGCCGACTGGTCACGCACGGTCACGATGCGCAACGGTGTGACGGATTCAGCGTCCCGCATCCCCTTCCGCCGCTGGGTCGAGGTGGAGTTGCACCACGTCGACCTGGGGGTGGGGTACGAGCTGGAGGATCTGCCGGAGGAGTTCGTGATCCGGGAGAACGACTTCCTCGCCGAGCGCTTCGCCGGGCATCCCGACGTCGTCCCCACGACGGCGGTCACCGCCGACGGCCGGCTGTGGACCACGGGCGGTGGAGCCGACGGCACTCCGGTCACCGTCCGGGGCACGGCCCCCGACATCCTGGGCTGGCTCTGCGGACGCCGTGACGGCTCCGCGCTCACCGTGGAAGGCGGGAGCCTTCCCGCGCTGCCCCCGCTATAGGCTGCGTCACATGACGTACAGCGGAACGGTCAAGGTCGGCGGACCTGCGGACGTGCACGAGCTGACGGATCTGATGATCTCCAAGGTCGCGGTCGGCCCGATGAACAACAACGCGTACCTGCTGCGCTGCCGGGCCACCGGCGAGCAGCTCCTGATCGACGCGGCCGCCGAGGCCGGAACCCTGCTGCGGCTGATCGGCGACGACGGCATCGCGTCCGTCGTCACGACGCACCGGCACGGTGACCACTGGCAGGCACTCGGCGAGGTGGTGGCGGCCACCGGGGCACGGACGTACTCCGGCAGGTACGACGCCGAAGGCATCCCGGTCCCCACGGACGAACCCGTCGAGGACGGCGGCACGATCCGGGTGGGCCGGGTCCGACTGACCGCCAGGCACCTGACCGGGCACACACCGGGGTCCATCGCCCTGGTCTACGACGACCCGCACGGGGCTCCGCACGTGTTCACCGGGGACTGCCTCTTCCCCGGCGGCGTGGGCAACACGCACGAGGACCCGGCGGCGTTCGCGAGCCTGATCCACGACGTGGAGACCAAGCTCTTCGACTGCCTGCCGGACGAGACGTGGGTCTATCCGGGCCACGGTCACGACACCACGCTCGGTGCCGAGCGCCCGCATCTGCCGGAGTGGCGCGAGCGCGGCTGGTGACCCGGTGAACGGCCGACGGCCGGGTGCCCCTCACGGGGCCCCGGCCGTCGGTGTGTCCGTGCGGCGCTACTTCTCCACGCCGACGTTCTCGCTGTCACCCTTCTCCTCGGCCTCCAGCGCCGCCTGCTTCTTGTTGGCGATGAGGCTGGTGATCGTGGTGATCACCAGGACACCGCCGATGACGGCGAGGGAGAACGCGATGGAGATCTCCGGGACGTGCACCCCGGACTCGTGCAGGGCGTGCAGCACCAGCTTGACACCGATGAACCCGAGGATCACCGAGAGCCCGTAGCTGAGGTGGACCAGCTTCTTCAGCAGACCGCCGATGAGGAAGTACAGCTGACGCAGGCCCATCAGGGCGAAGGCGTTGGCGGTGAAGACGATGTACGGGTCCTGGGTCAGGCCGAAGATCGCAGGGATGGAGTCCAGCGCGAACAGCACATCGGTCGTGCCGATGGCGAGCATGACCACCATGAGCGGGGTCATGACGCGCTTGCCGTTCTTCTGGATGAAGAGCTTGGTCCCGTGGTACCTGTCGGCGACACCGAAGCGGTGCTCGATCGACTTCAGGAGCCGGTTCTCCTCCCACTCCTCCTCGTCGTCATCGGCCCGCGCCTCCTGGATCAGCTTCCAGGCGGTGTAGATCAGGAACGCGCCGAAGATGTAGAAGACCCACGAGAAGTTGGCGATGACCGCGGCACCGGCCGCGATGAAGATCGCACGCAGCACCAGGGCGATCAGCACGCCGATGAGCAGCACACGCTGCTGGAGGTGGGAGGGCACCGAGAACTTCGCCATGATCAGGATGAAGACGAAGAGATTGTCGACACTGAGCGACTTCTCGGTGATGAAGCCGGCGAAGAACTCGCCCGAGGCCTGACTCTCCCCGAAGACCAGCAGTCCGAGTCCGAAGAGCACGGCCAGGGCGATCCAGACGATGGTCCAGATTCCGGCTTCCTTGGTCGATACGTCATGGGGCTTGCGCCCGATGAAGAAGTCGACGGCGATGAGGGCGCACAGACCAAAGATGGTCAGCGCCCAGAGGGTCCATGAAACGTCCACTGCGCCTCCGGCAGTTCGCTACGGGCTATAGATCAGCGTCGTCGCTGCCGGAGGTCTCTTCCACCCGGGAGCGCGGGATGCGCGCCGGGCCGACGCCCCGGGACCGGTCACAGTCCGTACTGACGGGAACGCCGCGATCGGGAGTACTCCCCTCCGCACCAAGAACAGTACACGAAGCACCAAGAAAAGGTAAAGCCCGTGCCAAGATGTGATCAAAATAGCAGGTCAGGGGCTTGATGAAGCTACTTGACCCACCGTCACCACGCTCAGCGGTAGTCCGCGCGCCTCGCTGCGGCCACCAGGGCGAGCACCTGTTCCAGGACGCGGCTGCCCTGGGGCACCCTGGACGGTTCGTACGTCCAGGCGTGGCCCACCCAGGGATCGGCGAGGTGGTCGTCGGCCACGGGCGTGATCCGCAGCAGGGACCGCCACAGCGGGTCGAGCACCGGACCGTAGGCGTGGGCGTCCTCGCGGTCGGCCACCATCAGCAGGTGCACGCCCACCGAGGGGCCCTCGTCGGCCAGATAGCGCAACTGGGTGACGGCCCTGTCGTCGAAGCCGTGCGGGAAGTCGTTGACGATCAGCAGATGCTCCCCCGTGTCGATGTCCGGGGGTAGCGCGTCCGCAGCGCCGGCCCTCATCGCCATCTGCAGGAGATCGACGCGCCGGGTGAGGTGGGCGAGTACGGAGGACACTCCCTCCGCTCCGGCGGCGGGCGGCCCGGCGAGGACGCCGGAGCCGGTCAGGGGCGCGAGGGGACCGGCCGCGGAACCCGCGGGATCGATGACGTGCACGGCAAACTCGTCCGTCGGGTGGACGGCGAGCAGCCGAGCTGCCAGGGCGACGGCCGTCTCCATGGCCAGACGTCGCAACTGGTCCCCGGAGGTCGCGGCGGCCGCCTCGGAGGCCGTGCGTCCGCTGTCGACCCAGATGCCGCGCTCCAGGGGAAGCCGCACCAGCAGCGGGACGCGCAGGTCCGTTGCCTCGGGCAGACGGACGTCACCGATGCGCAGAGCCATGGGGATCTCCATCGGTACCCGGTAGCCGTGCCAGACGGGGTTGTCCCAGCCCGCGTAGGCGGCCGGAAGGGCCGGCTCCACGACGGCGGACTCAGCGGCGAGCTGGGCGAGATCACGATCGAGGGCCTCGCGGGCCCGGCCGGTGAGCTCGTCGTGCTTGGCCCGGGCCTCCGCGCGTGCGCGGTCGCCCGTCCCGCCGATGCGGCTGCGCGGATCGGAAAGGGTCCGGTCGAGTTCCTGGTCCATCCGGGACTCCGCGAAGTCGACGGCACTGCGATAGGCGGCGACTGCACGCGCCAGGTCCTCGAACATGCCCCAGATCTGGTTGTAGAGGCGCTCGTCCATGGACCAGCCGGTGGCGTCGCCGGCGACGGGTCGCTCGGGCTGTCCGGGGGCGGCGGGTGGGGCTGCCGGGGGCGGCGGGGGCGGCGCCGAGGTCTGACGCCGCGGGTGCGCGTAGTCGATGGGGCCGCCCGGGGTGTCCGCGTGCGAGGGCGCGGGGTCGCTCAGGGGCTGGGAGTGGTGCGCCGTCCCCGGTGCCGGCGGGGCGGAGGACTGCGCCGGGGCGGACGGGGCTCCGGTGCCTCCGTCGCCTCCGCCGCCTCCGTCGCCTCCTGGGGAAGCGGGGCCCGCGGGGTGGCGCACGCGTTCCCCGTCGGGGGCGCGGGGCGACGGCGTGACGGCGCGGGCAAGGCCGGAGGCGACGGCGTCCTGGATGGACGCGGCCAGCTCCGCCGCCCCTGCCACCCCCTGGTCGGCGAGCATCCCGGCGAGCCCCGCGGCGTAGCCCTGGCCGACGGCGCGGACCTTCCAGGCGCCTCGGCGCCGGTAGAGCTCCAGGGCCGACACGGCGGACTCGGTGTCCAGGCCGGTGAGGGTGAAGGTGGCTATCTCGGTACCGTCCAGCCCGGTGACGGCGACGAACGGTGCGGCGACCGCACCGAAACTGCCCGGGCGTCCGGCTCCCACGGGCAGGGCGAGGAGCACGGTGACGCGGTGCACCGCGTCGGGCAGGGCGTCCAGGTCCACGGCGAGCCGGTGGTCGGCCGCGGCCTGCCCGGACACCTCCAGTCCGGGCACCCGGGGTGACGCGGGGTGGGCGACCCACTCGGCGCCCCGGACCGTGCCCCGCTCGTCCCCGAGCGTCGCACCGGCCACGACGGGTGAGCCCGCCGACACCCTGATCTCCAGACGGGTCTGGGGCAAGGTGTGGTTCTGCCCCCGGACCAGCTCGGCCGTCATCGCCCTTGTCCCCCTCGACGTTCGGTGTGTGGTGCCCTGCCACGGGCGCAGCTCCCGGCGGCGGGTGCCTCCGGGAGCTGCTCGTACGGATGTGTGGGCCGGGTCTCGCCCCGGGCCCCGTCGTGCCTACAGGTGCGGCAGGATCGACGGCATCAGGTCCTGGAACGTCCGGCCGTTGGCCGGGTTGCCGAGGGCGGTCATCTGCCAGCCGCTCCCCGCACGGTGCACCTTCGCCATGATCTGCGCCGTGTACTGGCCGCCGCCGTCCAGCGTGTAACGGGCGAGCTCCTGGCCGTTGGTCTCGTCGACGATGCGGCAGAAGGCGTTCTGCACCTCCTGGAACGTCTGGCCGGTGAACGAGTTCACCGTGAAGACGATCTGGTCGATGTGGACCGGAATCCGCTGCAGGTCGACCAGGATCGCCTCGTCGTCGCCGCCCGAGCCGGCGCCACCGACGAGGTTGTCACCGGTGTGCTTGACCGAGCCGTCGTCGCTGACGAGGTGACGGAAGAACACGACGTCCACGGGCTGCTTGTCGGCGAAGAGCACCGCGGAGGCGTCCAGGTCGATCTCCCGGGTGCGTGAACCGAACAGTCCGCGGCGCGGCGCCGCCTGCCAGCCGAGCCCCATCCGTACCGCGGTCAGGGTCCCCCCGTCGCTCTTCTGAAGGCTGATGGCCTGGCCCTTGGTCATGTTGACCGTCACGCGCTGTCCCCTCTCCGCTTGCCCCGCAACCATCGGTGTGCGGTGTCCCCGCACCCTACGCAGTGCGCGGGGGCGAGAAGCAGTGGTAGGCCGTTTTTGTGTCGGTCCTGCAACACTGCGGGCCCCACTGGTCAGGCCAGCCCCGCCTCCCTCATCTGGCGCAGTTCCTTCTTGAGCTCCCCCACCTCGTCGCGCAGCCGGGCGGCCACCTCGAACTGCAGGTCGGCGGCCGCCGCCCGCATGCGGTCCGTCATCTCCTCGATGATTCCCGCGAGCTCCGCGGCGGGCCGGTCGGTGACCACCGCGCCGCCCTTCTTCGCCTTGCCTCCCGCAGCGGCCTTGCCCCCCAGCGAGGGGACCGGCGCCTTGGTGTCCTTGGCCTGCCGGTAACCGGTGCCCAGGAGCTGCTCGGTGTCGACCTCCTCACGGGCGATGGAGGCGACGATGTCGTTGATCTTCTTGCGGAGCGGCTGCGGGTCGACCCCGCGCTCGGTGTTGTAGGCGATCTGCTTCTCACGACGCCGGTTGGTCTCGTCGATGGCCTGCGCCATGGCGGGGGTGATCTTGTCGGCGTACATGTGGACCTGGCCCGAGACGTTACGGGCGGCACGTCCGATGGTCTGGATCAGCGACGTGCCGGACCGCAGGAAGCCCTGCTTGTCCGCGTCGAGGATGGCCACCAACGACACCTCGGGCAGGTCGAGACCCTCGCGCAGGAGGTTGATGCCGACCAGGACGTCGTACTCACCGGAGCGCAGCTCGCGCAGCAGCTCGATGCGGCGCAGCGTGTCGACGTCGCTGTGGAGGTAGCGGACCTGGATGCCCAGCTCCAGGAAGTAGTCCGTGAGGTCCTCGGACATCTTCTTGGTGAGGGTGGTGACCAGGACGCGCTCGTCCTTCTCGGTCCGCTTGCGGATCTCGTGCACCAGGTCGTCGATCTGCCCCTCGGTGGGCTTGACGACGACCTCCGGGTCGACGAGCCCGGTGGGCCGGATGATCTGCTCGACGAAACCGTCGCCGCGCGACAGCTCGTACTTCCCGGGTGTGGCGGAGAGGTAGACCGTCTGATCGATCCGGCCCAGGAACTCCTCCCATTTCAGCGGACGGTTGTCCAGGGCGGACGGAAGCCGGAACCCGTGGTCGACGAGGGTCCGCTTGCGGGAGGCGTCGCCCTCGTACATCGCGCCGATCTGGGGCACGGTGACGTGCGACTCGTCCAGGACGAGGAGGAAGTCCTCGGGGAAGTAGTCGAGGAGGGTGTTGGGCGCGGTACCCGGGAGGCGGCCGTCGAAGTGCATCGAGTAGTTCTCGACGCCGGAGCAGCTGCCGATCTGGCGGAGCATCTCGATGTCGTAGGTGGTGCGCATGCGCAGCCGCTGGGCCTCCAGCATCTTGCCCTGCTTCTCCAGCTCGGCGAGGCGCTGTTCCAGCTCCTGCTCGATGCCGCCGACCGCCTTCTCCATGCGCTCGGGACCCGCCACGTAGTGGCTGGCGGGGAAGATGTGGAGCGCGTCGTCCTCGCTGATGACCTCACCGGTCAGCGGGTGGAGGGTCGAGAGCGCCTCGATCTCGTCGCCGAACATCTCGATGCGGACGGCGAGCTCCTCGTACACCGGGAAGATCTCGATCGTGTCGCCGCGCACCCGGAAGGTGCCGCGGGTGAAGGCCAGGTCGTTGCGGGTGTACTGGATCTCGACGAAGCGGCGCAGCAGCTGGTCGCGGTCGACCTCGTCGCCGACCTTGAGCTGGACCATCCGGTCCACGTACTCCTGAGGCGTGCCGAGGCCGTAGATGCAGGAGACGGAGGCGACCACGACGACGTCGCGCCGGGTGAGCAGCGAGTTGGTGGCGGAGTGCCGCAGCCGCTCCACCTCCTCGTTGATCGAGGAGTCCTTCTCGATGTAGGTGTCCGACTGCGGGACGTACGCCTCGGGCTGGTAGTAGTCGTAGTACGAGACGAAGTACTCCACGGCGTTGTTCGGGAGGAGCTCGCGGAACTCGTTGGCCAGCTGGGCGGCCAGCGTCTTGTTCGGCGCCATCACCAGGGTGGGGCGCTGCAGCTTCTCGATCATCCAGGCGGTCGTCGCCGACTTGCCCGTGCCGGTCGCGCCGAGCAGGACGACGTCCTTCTCGCCCGCGCGGATGCGCCGGTCCAGCTCCGCGATGGCCGCGGGCTGGTCACCGCTGGGCTGGTAGGGACTGACGACCTCGAAAGGCGCCACGGAACGTTCGATCTTCGAGACTGGCCGCATGCAACCACCGTACGACCCCGCACCGACAACGGCCGGTGATCAGCGGTTTCGCTGGTCCCGGTAGGACCTGCGCGAGGCGGACTCGTAGGTCGGTGCGGGGCGGCGCTGGACGGGGATCGAGCTCAGCGGTCCGCCGCGCCGGGGGGCGGGTCCGGGCAGCCGGGCCGCGCCGGCGCGACCGTCGCCGGTCACCACCAGGGGGTCGACGAGCACGACCACCGCGGCAAGCAGCAGGAAACAGCCCGGCCCGATCATCATCGGAAGGAGCAGCGAGGCGGGTGCCTCGCCGGGCGGTGACGGGGCGGTGGTGGGGTGCAGGTGCACCTGGAGCGCGGCCATACCCGTGTAGTGCATCCCGCTCACGGCCACGCCCATGACGACGCTGGCGCCGAGGCTGGGGAGGAAGCCGTGGATGGAGACGGCCGCCCACAGCGAGGCGGTCGCGGCCACCACGGCGATCAGGACGGAGAGCGACACGGTGAGCGTGTCGTACTCGAACACACCCTCGAAGTTCATTCCGGCCATGCCGAGGTAGTGCATGGAGGCGACCCCGAGGCCCGTGATCGTCCCACCGGTGACCAGCGCCATGCGGGTGGCGCCCCGGTAGCCGACCAGGAAGACGCCGACCCCGACCATCACAACCGCCACGGCGAGGCTGGCGTAGGTGAGGGGCCGGTCGTAGCTCACCGGTGCCTCCCGCACGGAGAAGCCCAGCATCGCGATGAAGTGCATCGTCCAGATGCCGGATCCGATGGAGGTCGCGGCGAGGGCCAGCCAGCCGGCTCTGTAGACGCCCCGCGTGCGCAACGACCGGGTGGTGCAACGAAGACCGAGAGCGGCACCGAGGCATGCCAGGAGGAATGCCGTGACAGGCGTCACGAGGCCGTAGCTGAATCCGTCGACTGTGCCCTGCATGCTGGTACGCCCTTCGCGCTGTGCCCGGGTTCGGGGGTGACCCTATGGGGCAAGGCCCGGCAAGCAAACATAAGAGCGGCATTTTATCCCCCTCTGGACCCTCCGACGGTCCGGCGCCCGACATTCCGTTCACAACATGGCCATCATCACCCTCCCCTCCGTTGGCGCTCGGGTGCGAGGCTGCTGCCAGTCCGCTTCCCGACGCGAGGAGTACACGTGTCCGCACGCACAGCAACCGCCTCCGGTGCCGCCGCCGCCCTGCTCGGCGCCTGCGTCCTGCTGCCCGCCGCCCAGGCGCAGGCCTCGGGCGCGCGGGACAGCCCGGTCGTCTACGCCCACCGGGGCGCTTCCGCCTACGCCCCGGAGAACACCCTGGCGGCCGTCGACGCGGCCGACGACCTGGGCATCGCGTGGGTGGAGAACGACGTGCAGCTCACCAAGGACGGTGTGCTGGTCGTCGTGCACGACACCACCCTGAGCAGGACCACCGACGCGGAGGAGGTCTTCCCCGGCCGTGCGCCCTGGGCCGTCAAGGACTTCACCGCGGCGGAGATCGCGAAGCTGGACGCGGGCAGCTGGTTCGGCGCCGGCTTCGCGGGGGCCCGGGTACCCACGCTCACGCAGTTCCTGCACCGGCTGGAGCGCAACCGCCAGAAGCTTCTCCTGGAGATCAAGAGCCCGGAGGCCTACCCGGGGATCGAGCGGGAGACCCTGCGCGTCCTCGGCAGGGAGGGCTGGCTCGACCGCGGTCACGTGCGGAACAGGCTGATCATCCAGAGCTTCGGTGCAGAGAGTGTGAAAACTGTCCACGCCCAGCGTCCGGACGTCGTCACCGGCTTCCTGGGGACCCCGCCGGTGGCCGATCTGCCGTCGTACGCGGCGTTCACCGATCAGATCAATCCGTCGCACACGACCATCGGCGCCGACTACGTCGCCACGGTGCAGAAGCTGAAGGGCGCCCACGGCAAGCCGCTCCGGGTGAACACCTGGACGGTGAACGACGCGGCGAAGGCGGCGGAGGTGGCAGGCTTCGGCGTCGACGGCATCATCACCAACAACCCCGACACCGTCCGGGACGCCACCCGCTGAGCGGTCGCCCGGGGCGGCACTGTCGGTGCCCCGCCGTACCGTGGTGCGCATGGAGAGCAACGAGCAGGTCGTGGAGTGGTCCGTCGTGCCGAGCGACATCGGACCGCTCCTGCTCGCCGCGACCCGCGCGGGCCTGGTGACCGTGGCCTTCCACGCACGCCCCGCCGTCCGGGACAAGGCACTCGGACAGGTGCGGACACGGCTGGGCGCGGAGCTGGTGGAGGCCCCGGACTCCCCGCTGCTGGCCGAACCGGTCCGTCAGTTCGCCGCCTACTTCGCCGGAGACCTGCGGGAGTTCTCGCTGGCCCTGGACTGGTCGCTGAGCTCGGGTTTCCACCGCGAGGTGCTCCGCGAGCTGGCGTCCGGCGTGCCCTACGGGACGGTCGTGGGCTACGGGGACCTGGCGAGCCGGGTCGGCCAACCGGGCGCCGCCCAGGCCGTGGGGGCGGCCATGGGGTCCAACCCCCTGCCCGTGGTGGTTCCGTGCCACCGGGTGGTGGAGAGCGGCGGAGGGCTGGGCGGGTTCGGCGGCGGGGTCGAGACGAAGCGGCAGCTGCTGGCACTCGAGGGGATACTGCCGCAGCCCCTCTTCTGATCCGAGGACGTGGACTGCCCGCCCGATGGCACGGACCGCCCGATCTCCGGAGGCACGGACGGTCCGACGCCGAAGGCCGCGTCACCTCGGGGGTGGACACACCTCGGCACCGGCAGGCCCGCCCTCCGGGCCCACATCCGGATCCGTCCGTTCGATGCCGCCCGGTGGTGCGAGCTGGCACACTGCGGCGGTGACGTCAGCTTTCTCCGCATCCCGGATCACGGCCGCCGAGCTGCCGGCCCTTCGGCGCCGGATATCCGCCGTACTCATCGGCAGTCAGATACTCGGTGGTCTCGGCGTGGCCGTCGGTATCGCGCTCGCCCCGGTCCTGGCGGCCGAGGTGAGTGGAACGGAAGCCCTCTCGGGGCTCGCGCCGACCGCCTCCGTGACGGGCACGGCCCTGCTGTCACTGCCGCTGGCCGCCCTGATGACCTCGCGGGGCAGGCGTCCCGGACTCGTCCTGGCGTATCTGACCGGGGCGCTCGGAGCCTTCCTCGTGGTGACCGCCGCGGTCGTGGACAGTTTTCCGCTGCTGCTGCTCGGGATGGCCGGCTTCGGCGCGGGATCGTCGGCCAATCTCCAGGCGCGGTTCGCTGCGGCCGACCTCGCGGAGCCCGAGCGGCGTGGCCGGGCGATCTCCACCGTCATCTGGGCCACCACGATCGGTTCGGTGCTCGGCCCGAACATCGCCGCCCCCGCGAGCCGTGTGTTCCGGGACACGTTCGTGCCGGAGACTGCGGGCCCGTTCGCCTGGGCCGTCCTCATCTTCCTGCTCGCCGGAGCCGTGGTCGCTGTGCTGCTGCGTCCCGATCCACTGCTGACGGCACGGGCGCTCGCGTCCCCGACCGCGACGTCCGCCGCGAGCCGCTCGCTGCGGGCGGGGATCGCGGCGGTCCGGGCGTCGCAGATGGCCCGGCTGGCGCTCCTGACCGTCAGTGTGTCCCACACCGCCATGGTCTCCATCATGGTCATGACCCCCGTCCACCTGGGGCACCACGGCGCGGACATCCAGCTGATCGGTCTGGTCATCAGCGGACACATCGCGGGGATGTACGCGTTCTCCCCCGTCATGGGCTGGCTCTCCGACCGGGTCGGACGGCTCACCGTGATCGGGCTGGCCGCCGGACTGCTGTGCTGCGCGGCACTGTTGGCGGGCACGTCGGGTGACGGCCACGCCCGGACGGCCGCGGGTCTGTTCGTCCTGGGCCTCGGCTGGTCGGCGGGCCTGGTGGCCGGCTCGGCGCTGCTCACCGACTCCGTACCGCAGGATGCCCGGGCGGCCGTGCAGGGGCTCTCCGACCTCTCGATGAACGCGTCGGCCGGCGTCGGCGGCGCTGTCGCCGGGGTGATCGTCTCCTGGGTGGGCTACGGCTGGCTCAACGCGGTCGTCGCCTGTCTCCTCCTGCCCATGGCCGCGCTCGTGCTCCGCAGGACGGTGGCACGTCCGGCCCGGGATCCGGCGAAGGGCTGAACGAACCGTCGGCGGACCGCTGAGGGCGCCGGCCGGCGATCCCCGTCCATGCGGGGTGGCGCGGGTCGTCGGCGCGTACGACCGCGTCCGCGCGTCCGGCCGGGGCGACCTCGTCCTCGTACCGCGCGAAGGCGGGCAGCGTCCACCGTTCGCTCTCCCGCGTACGGCGTCGAAGCGCGCCCGGTGAGAGGCTCAGATGCACTCCGAGGTCGAACGGGAACCACTGCCCGAGGAGCAGCGGTCCGTGCAGAATCAGCACCCCGCCCTCGGGAAGCACCTGGTACGGGCTGCGGGTCGCACGGTCCGTGGCGGGGTTCCAGAGATCGGGCAGCACCCGTCCGCTGCCGCCCGCCTCGAGCGGGCGGAAGACCTCGCGCCACAGTGCCCCGGTGTCGAACCAGCTGTCCGCGTACGAGTCGGGGTCCTCCTTGCCGTACTCGTAGCGCAGGCTGGCCGGACGCAGGAAGCCGCCCGTGGAGACGGTGAGCACCTGGCGCCCGCGGGCCCGCAGCTCCTCGGCGAGGTGAGCGGCGGGCTCCTCGGGGCGGGCGGCGGGAGCGCCGTCGACACCGATCCTCAGCCAGGACCCGCCGTCGGCCGGTTCGAGTCCGTCGGCGTGTTCCGCGAGGGCGCGGGCCAGCCGTTCCCAGGTGATGGGTTCACATCGCACGCGTCCATCATCGCCCTGCCCGCGGGCGTCCGTCACCTGTCCGCTTCACGATCCGCAGTCAGCTCGTCCCCGCCCCCGCGCGGCCGGCCCGCACGCGATCGTCCGCCTGTTCCGCCGCCGGGCAGTCCACCGCGTCGGCGTCGTCGGAGAGCGCACTGCCCTCGGGGAGCAGGTACGTCACCCACAGCACGACGGGCTCCGTCCCCAGGTTGCGTCCGATGTGCCGGTGCCGGGCCCCGGCCGGCTCGATGAAGGACGTTCCCGCGGATGTCACCTCGACCGAGCAGTCGTCGAGGGTCCGGGTGAGTGTCCCGGACTTGACGACGGCGATCAGCTGACCGCCGTGGGTGTGCCAGCCGGTGGAGCCGCCGGGCTGCACGGTGATCTCCCGGAAGGTCACGTCCGTACGGCCCCTCGGGGGCTTGATGCCGAGCTTGCCCTCGGAGGTGCCCTGGGCGACGACGGTGCCGCTCACCCCACTGCCCGGTGTGGCGACCGCCGCCACCGGCAGGAGGCCCAGTGCGGCCACGCAGACGCCCACGAGCAGCATCCTGCGCGGTGTCCCCCGCTCCTTCGTGCTCTTCCCGCTCCTCGCACCGACCACGCCGCCGAACCTCATGAACGACTCCTCAGCATCCGCCCAGTGAACGCGACCACGCTACCGATGAGTTGGGCGGAAAGCGTCAGGTACGCGAGGATCGGCCACCGCGGAGTTCAGCGGCGAGCGGCCCTTCCCCGAGCACCTCCGCCCGTCCTTCCTCGACCGCCTGCGCGAGGGTGCACTCACCGCGCCCGAGGGCCAGGACCACCTCCGCGTCCAGGACGAGGCACGCGTCCGGGTGACCTGCGGGGCCGTATCCGTACACCTCGCCCTCCGCGTCATCACCACCCGTCCGGATGTGGAACTCGCCCTCGGAGAGCCTGACTTCGACGACCCCGCGGTGGGCGAGGCCGTCCATGGCGCGCAGCAGCGGCCAAGCGAACCAGTGGGCCCTGACCGCATCCGTCGGGCGGCGTTCGGCGAGCGCGGGCGCACCCCACCGTCCGAGCGCGGTGAGGACCGGGAGCAGATCGCGGCCGCGCGCGGTCAGTTCGTAGACCGACGCGGCGGCCGGGGGCGGCAGCCGGCGGCGGACGGCAAGACCGCCCTGCTCCATGTCCTTGAGCCGGGAGGCCAGCACGTCCGTGCTGACTCCGGGCAGATCGGCGTGCAGATCCGTGTAGCGGCGCGGACCGGCCAGCAGTTCACGGACGATCAGCAGGGTCCACCGGTCGCCGACGGAGTCGAGGGCACGGGCGGTGGCGCAGAACTGGTCGTAGCTCCGGCGGCGTACGGGGCGTGCGGGCTGCTGCTGACGTGGCATGCGACGCAGTCTAGACATGTTGTTGGACTTTCCAAGCCCGAGCTTGGTAAAACCAAGTATCGCAATTCGGGGCAGGGGAGGCACCGCATGGAGTTCCGGCAGTCCAGCAAGCTCAACGAGGTCTGTTACGAGATCCGGGGCCCGGTCATCGAACAGGCCAACGCCCTCGAGGAGGCGGGCCACAGCGTGCTCCGCCTCAACACGGGCAATCCCGCACTCTTCGGCTTCGAGGCGCCGGAGGAGATCGTCCAGGACATGATCCGGATGCTCCCCCAGGCGCACGGCTACACCGATTCGCGCGGCATCCTCTCCGCGCGCCGCGCCGTCGCGCAGCGCTACCAGGCGATGGGGCTGGCCGATGTCGACGTGGATGACGTCTTCCTCGGCAACGGGGTCTCGGAGCTGATCTCCATGGCGGTGCAGGGGCTCCTGGAGGACGGGGACGAAATCCTGATCCCGAGCCCCGACTATCCGCTGTGGACCGCCGTCACCACGCTCGCGGGCGGCAAGGCCGTGCACTACACCTGCGACGAGGGGGCGGACTGGAACCCCGACCTCGCCGACATGGCCGCGAAGATCACCGACCGCACCAGGGCCATGGTGATCATCAACCCGAACAATCCGACGGGAGCCGTCTACTCCCGCGAGGTCCTCGACGGCATGCTCGACCTGGCCCGCAGGCACGGTCTGATGGTGTTCGCCGACGAGATCTACGACCAGATCCTGTACGACGACGCCGAGCACCACTCCGTCGCGGTGCTGGCCCCGGATCTGCTCTGTCTCACCTTCAGCGGGCTGTCCAAGACGTACCGCGTCGCGGGGTTCCGCTCCGGCTGGATGGTCGTGTCGGGACCGCAGCAGCACGCCCGCAGCTATCTGGAGGGGCTCACGATGCTCGCCTCGATGCGGCTTTGCCCCAACGCCCCGGCGCAGTACGCGATCCAGGCGGCGCTCGGCGGCCGCCAGTCGATCCGGGATCTCGTGGCACCGGGCGGCCGGCTCCACGAGCAGCGAGACCGGGCGTGGGAACGGCTGAACGAGATCCCCGGGGTGTCGTGCGTGAAGCCCAAGGGCGCGCTCTACGCCTTCCCGCGCATCGACCCGAAGGTCCACGCCATCGTCGACGACGAGCGCTTCGTCCTGGACCTGCTGCTTCAGGAGAAGATCCAGGTGGTCCAGGGCACCGGGTTCAACTGGCCGCGTCCGGACCACTTCCGCATCCTCACCCTTCCGCACGCCGACGACCTGGACGCCGCCATCAGCCGCATCGGCCGTTTCCTGAACGGATACCGCCAGTGACCTGCCGTGCCTGCCGCACCCACGTGGAGACGCAGTTCGCCTCGCCCGGCCTGGTGGGGGCGATCGTGGAGGGCGGGCTCGATCCGGCGGAGGACCCTCGCTGGGCGGACTCCGGTGCGGCGTCACCCGCGGAGTACGCACGCCGGGCAGGCCATCTGTGCGGTATGGCCTGCCTGCGCATGGCGCTCGGCGCAGGGGCTCCGCCCCTGTTCGCGCTGCGGGACGGGGCGTTGGGGTACGACGCGTACACCGAGGACGCCGACGGGGAGATCAAGGGACTGGTCTACGCCCCCTTCGCCCGGTACGTGTCCGAGGTGCACGGCCTCGACGCGGTCGTCCACCGGGACCTCTCCCCCGCCGGGATCCTGGACCTCCTGGACGAGGGCCGGAGAGTGATGGCCTCCGTGCACTTCGGGATCCGGCACCCCGAGCAGCCGCCCCCGGGGCGCGGTGGCCATCTGGTGCTGCTGACCTCCCGGACGGCGGACGGGGCCGGCGTCCACTTCCACAACCCCTCCGGGACCACGTCCGCGACCCGCGTGGCGGGCCTTCCGCTGCCGGACTTCGAACGCTTCTTCGCTGGCCGAGGGGTCTCCCTCCCGGGCCTCCCGTCAACGGACCGATAGGGGTCCCCTCTTGCGAGTGGTCGGACCGGCACCGGGATGTTCCCCCGCACGCGGCACGGCCCGATCCGTGACCCGCCTGCTCTTCGGCACCGAACGCCCGGGCGACGGAACCGCTGTGACGGGCGCGCAGTTCCGTTCGTTCACCGACCGTCACACCGCGCTTCCCGGACGGCCTGACGGTGCAGGAGGGCCGGGGGCGGTGGCGCCACTCCGGTGGAGTGATCGAGCGGGGGGCGCCCGTACGAGCTGGTCCTGCTGTACCCGGCCTCCAGGGCCCGTCGGCGCGACCCTCGGATCGAACGGATCCGCACCGCGTACGAGAAGCCCTGCGCCAAGGACTCGGTGGCCCGGTTCGAGTGACACGCCCTCGCCGACGTCCGGGTCCCACCCGCCCGTGGCCTGTCGGCGTCCGATCAACTCTTGCTCGACGCCTGAACGTTGTCGGCTCAGGACCGGCACCGCCTCGCGGGGTCCGCTACTGTTCCGCCGTCGGCGGGGAGCGCCCGACCGCCGTTCCTTACGGCATCACAGCAGACCGTCACGGACGAACCCGAGCAGGGAGCAATCGACATGGGTGCGGCGATACGCCACCTCACCGCCATCGGCCCCGGGGGCCAGGTTTTCACGGTGAACATCGAGCGTGACTTCCGGTACGACCCGTACCGGGACTTCCTCGTCTGCGCGCACTGCGACTGGTCTCCGTCGCTGCTCACCACGGAGAGGATCGACGCCATGGCCTGGGACCACCTGGCCGGGTCCCACGACGCCACCGGCGGACGGACCGATCAGGAGAACGAGTCCTTCCGGAAGGCACGCTGGGTGATGCTTCCGCTGTGCGCGATCCTGGTCATCGCACTGCTGGTGGTCCTGCGGAGCTGAGTGGCCGGTCGGCGGGGTCAGCGCCTCAGGGCGGTGAGAGCGGCGACCGGGTCGGGGTCCGGGGTGGCCCGGGGCCACCAGTCGTCCTCGCCCGGATCGGATTCGTAGCCGTACCAGCGGCTGTCGTGACCGAAGCGGAGCTGGAGGGTGCCGGGTGTGTTGGTCAGATGGTTGCGCCACGGCAAAAAGCGTGGGAGGTCCGCCGCGGCGAGGGCGGGCCGCGCCCGGTCGAAGGGGCCGGCCGGCGGGTCCCACGGGGTCTCCAGCACCTCCAGCCCTTCCGCGCCGCCCTGCCGCCAGGCGGCGACGGCCCGGGCCAGGTCCGTCGTGCTGCGGCCGGTGGCGAAGGCCAGCTCACGGTAGAGCGCCCGGGTCGTGGCGGTGAGCCCGGCGGTCGGGCGGGACGCGGCGATGCGTACGGCGTCCTGCCAGGTGCTGAGGCCGGCGAGCGGGTCGTCACCGGTGGTGAGCATCGCGTGGGCACGGGCCGCGGCGTCGGTGGCGAGGTGGTCGAGGCCGAGTGGGTCGCGGGCGCCGGGCAGCTCCGGGTAGGACGGCGGCTCGCCGGGGAACGGCGGCACGGGCAGGGGCGCGGGCAGCGGCGGCAGGAAACGGTCGGCCAGGGCGTCGCGGGCCGCGACCGAGGGCATGGCGGGGGTCTCGGGGCGCTCGCGCGCGGAGTGCTCGGCGTTGCGGCGGCCCAGCTCGTCGAGGAGTTCGCGTTCACCCCGGCCGCGCATCAGCAACAGGACGAACGGATCGCTGTCCAGGAGCCGTGCCGTCTGGAAGCAGAGCGCCGCCACGTGCTTGCAGGGCCAGCCCCGGTCGGGGCAGGAACAGTCGGGGTCCAGATCACCGGCGGCGGGGAGCAGCCGGATGCCGGTCTCGCCCGCCGTGTCGACCAGGGAGTGCGGCATCTCCTTGTCGAGCAGCGCGGACAGATGCCCCGGCCGGGCGGCGGCGGCGTCCAGGAACGTGTCCCAGTCGGACGCCGAGAACGTCCGCAGGCGCAGCTCCGCACGGTAGGGGCGGGGGCGGCTGCCGTGGACGTAGGCGATGACCCGGCCGGGGGTGACGGTGATCGCGGCGACATGGCCGCCGTCGGCGTACGTACGGCCGCGGGCGAGACGGCCCTCGTCCATCGACAGGGATTCCAGGGCGTCCACCCAGGCGCGGCCCCACCAGCTGTCCGCGAAGGGCCCGTCCGCGTCCGAGGCGCGGGCGGGCACCGCTTCGAAGGTACGCCGCAGGTCGTCGGGGCCCGGGCGGGCCGCGGGGCCGGCACCGGGGCTCACGACGCCCTCCGGAGAGAGACGAGGTCGGCCAGGTCGCGGTCGCTGAGCTCGGTCAGAGCGGCCTCGCCGGAACCGAGCACCGCGTCGGCGAGTGCCCGCTTGGACTCCAGGAGTTCGCTGATCCGGTCCTCGACGGTGCCCTCGGCGATGAGCCGGTGCACCTGCACGGGCTGGGTCTGGCCGATGCGGTACGCACGGTCGGTGGCCTGTTCCTCGACCGCCGGGTTCCACCATCGGTCGTAATGGATGACGTGGGCGGCCCGGGTCAGATTCAGCCCGGTGCCCGCCGCCTTGAGGGAGAGCAGGAAGACCGGGACCTCGCCGGACTGGAAGCCGTCCACCATCCGCTCCCGCTCGGGCACCGGTGTTCCACCGTGCAGCAGCTGGGAGGGGATGGCGCGGGAGGCGAGGTGGGCGGAGAGGAGCCGGGCCATCGACACGTACTGAGTGAAGATCAGGACGGAACCGTCCTCGGACAGGATGGTGTCGAGCAGCTCGTCGAGCAGCGCGAGCTTGCCCGAGCGTCCCGTCAGCCGGGTCGGCTCCTCCTTCAGATACTGCGCGGGGTGGTTGCAGATCTGTTTGAGCGAGCCGAGCAGCTTCATGATCAGTCCGCGCCGTGCGATGCCCTCGGACTGCTCGATGAACGCCATCGTCTCGCGGACGGCCGCCTCGTAGAGCGTGGCCTGTTCCCGGGTGAGGAAGACGGGGTGGTCGGTCTCGGTCTTGGGCGGCAGCTCGGGCGCGATCCCCGGGTCGGACTTCTTGCGGCGCAGCAGGAAGGGACGGACCAGCCGGGAGAGCCGCTCGACCGCCTCCTCGTTGCCCAGGCCGGCGGCGGTGCCGGTGTTCTCGACGATCCTGGCGTGCCGGGACCGGAAGGCCTTCAGGGGGCCGAGCAGGCCGGGGGTGGTCCAGTCGAGCAGCGCCCAGAGCTCGGAGAGGTTGTTCTCGACCGGGGTACCGGTCAGGGCGACACGGGCCGGGGCGGGGATGGTGCGCAGCGCCCTGGCCGTCGAGGAGTGCGGATTCTTGACGTGCTGTGCCTCGTCGGCGACGACCAGCCCCCAGGTGTGCCCGGCGAGCTGCTCCGCGCCGGAGCGCATCGTGCCGTAGGTGGTGAGGACGAAGCCGCCGTCGGAGCCGCCGAGGGTGCGGTCGGTGCCGTGGAAGCGGCGCACGGGGACGCCGGGTGCGAAGCGGTTGATCTCGCGGTGCCAGTTGCCGAGGAGGGATGCGGGACAGACGACCAGAGTGGGGGCGGCACGGGCGCGGTGCAGATGGAGCGCGATGACGGTGATCGTCTTGCCCAGGCCCATGTCGTCGGCGAGACAGCCGCCGAGGCCGAGCGAGGTCATGCGGTCCAGCCAGGCCAGGCCGCGGAGCTGGTAGTCGCGGAGGGTGGCGTCGAGGCCGGGCGGCGCGGGGAGGGTGGCGTCCTCGTCGAGGATGCGCGCCCGGAGTGCGGCGAGGGCTCCGGCGGGAACCGCTTCGACGTGTTCCCCGTCGACCTCGGCGCTGCCGGTGAGGGCGACGGCGAGCGCCTCCACCGGGTCCAGGAGGCCGAGCTCCCGCTTGCGTGCCTTGCGGACGAGCGCGGGATCCACGACGACCCATTGGTCGCGCAGCCGCACCACCGGCCGGTGAGCCTCGGCCAGGGTGTCCATCTCGGCCTCGGTGAGCCGGTCGTCGCCGAGGGAGAGCTGCCAGTCGAACGCGAAGAGCTGCTCGGCGTCGAAGAAGGAGGTGCCGTCCGTGGCGGAACCCGGCGCGGGCCGGACGACGGCCGTCGCGCTGAGCGAACGGGCGAGCTCGCGGGGCCAGTGCAGCGCCACCCCGGCCGCCGCGAGCCGCGCTCCGGCGGCACCGATCAGCTCGTAGAGCTCGTCCTCGGTGACGGCGAGCACGTCGGGGACGGGCTGCTCCAGCAACCGCTCCAGCGGCGGCCAGACGCGGGCGGCGCGACGCAGGGCGAGCACCGCGTCGATCCGGGCCCTCGGCCCGAAGGGGTCGCCCGCACCGCCGCTCCACAGCGTGGCCGCGTCGGTGACGTACGTCGGATCGGCCAGGCTGTGCACCTGAGTGACCGCGGCGGCGGCATGGCGCGTGGCGGGCGCGGGCGCCTCCTCGCCCCCGGCCGGCTCCCCGGTGGCGCCCGACGCGTCGAAGAGGTCGTACGCGGAGAGGTCGAGCCGCAGCGAGACGCGTACCCCCGCGTCCAGTCCGGCAGCCACCTCGACGGCCCAGGCCCGGGCCTCGGGCAGGTGCTGTGCCTCACGGGCGGCGAAGGGCGCTCCCATGGCGTGGGCGGCGGCGGGCGTCCTGGGCAGGGTGTCGGCGACGGCGTCGAGGAAGGCGCCGAGCAGGGCACGGGGGTCGGGGACGCGCAGGGGTGTGCCGTCCAGTGGGACGGCGTGCCCCTCGGGCGGCATCGACGCGGCGACGGCTCTCAGATGGGCGATGTCCTCCGCGTCGCGCGGTCCGGCCCGCCAGGCGTCGTGGTCGCCGGGTGTCAGGCCGGGCAGGAGTCCGCCGCGCGCGACGAGGGTGAGGGCGTGCAGAGCCGCCGCTCCCCAGGCGCGGGTGGCGGGATGGGCGGCGGCCCGGTGCCGGGCGCGCGCGAGCAGGGGCACCGCGTCCGCGACGGCAAGCACCACCGCGGGCACGGTGCGGGTCTCGACGTCCTCCGTCCCGCGCCGGCGGACGACCTCCAGCTCGGTCAGGGTGTACGCGGACCCCGCCGCGGGGTGAGAGGCATCGGTGGCCGCGAGCACCGCGTCGGTACGGGAGGGGGGCACCGCTTCGGCGCGGGGCGCCCCGCCGGTGGACACGGCGTCGGGGCCCGTCGGGCCGTCGGTCCGCTCCGGGTCCCAGAAGGCGACCCGGCCGTCCCGGGGCGGTTCCGCGGGCAGGAAGACCGCGGCGCACCGAAGCAGCCGGTCGGAGGCGACGTCCCGGGTCTGCCGCTCCATGCCCCACCGCCCCCTCATGCCTCGGTCCGCTTGCGTTCTCCTGCTCATCGCGAGTCTAGGCGGGGGGTGTGACAGCGCCCGCCCCGGCCGTGGTTCCCCAGGCGGAGCGGGCGGGCGAGCACGTCAGTGACGGGTGAAGGGCTTGATGCGGGAGCGGCCGGCCGGCTGTTCCGGGTCGAACTCGGGGAGCACCTCCGGATCGAACTCCGGCACCCCGTCCGGCTCCGGTTCCGGCCCCGGGAGAGGCGCGTCCGGAAGGGGCTGGTCCGTGAAGGTCTGCTCCGTGACCGAGGGGAGCGGGGAGACCGGCGTGTCCGGCAGGTCCACGGCGGACGCGTCTCCAGCGGGCCCTTCCGCGGGCTCGTCCTCGGGCCGTTCTGCGGTCTGCTGCCCGGACGGACCCTGCGATCGGTCGGTCGCGACGGGCGGCGGCGACCCCTGCTGCGCGCGTTCCAGGAAGCGGAGCAGTTCCACCGGGAAGGGCAGGACCAGGGTGGAGTTCTTCTCGGCCGCGACCGCGACGACCGTCTGCAGCAGCCTCAGCTGCAGCGCCGCCGGTTGGGTGGACATCTGCTGCGCCGCCTGGGCGAGCTTCTTCGACGCCTGCAGCTCCGCGTCGGCGTTGATGACCCTCGCGCGCCGCTCACGGTCGGCTTCGGCCTGCCTGGCCATGGACCGCTTCATCGTCTCCGGCAGCGAGACGTCCTTGATCTCCACGCGGTCGATCTGTACGCCCCATCCCACCGCGGGACTGTCGATCATCAGTTCCAGTCCCTGGTTGAGCTTCTCGCGGTTGGACAGCAGATCGTCCAGGTCGCTCTTACCGATGATCGACCGGAGGGAGGTCTGCGCCATCTGGGAGACCGCGAAACGGTAGTCCTCGACCTGGATCACCGCGCTCGCGGCGTCCACCACCTTGAAGTAGATGACGGCGTCCACCCGCACCGTGACGTTGTCACGTGTGATGCCGTCCTGGGCGGGCACGGGCATCGTCACGATCTGCATGTTCACCTTGCGGAGCCGGTCGACGCCCGGGACGATCATGGTGAAGCCCGGGGAGCGCACCTGGTCATGGAGCCTGCCGAGCCTGAGCACCACGCCTCGTTCGTACTGCTTGACCACCCGTGCCGCGGCCATGCCGTACACCAAGGCTCCCGAGAGCACCGCCACCAACACGATCAACAGATACTGGACCATCACGGCCCCCTGCCTACGGGGGTGCGCGTTCGCACCCGCCCATCACGTCCTATTAACACGATATGCCCGATACGCACCCCTTGAACCTCCGCCCGGGTATCAGTGGCCCCGGCCGGCCGCGCCCCGGATGCCGACGTCCCGGGGACCGGGCAGGGTGGCCAGCGCCAGCACGTCTCCGGGACGTACCGATGAGCCGTACGAGCAGACGAGGACCCGCCATGTCCGTCACCGCGCCCCATACCGTTCTCCGGCGACGTGCCGTCACCGCCACCGGTGCCGCCCTGCTCACCCTGGCCGTCGCGGGCTGTTCCGGCCTCGGGCGCACGGCGGTCGGGCCGGTCTCCTACACCACCGGCCGGGACGGCGTCGTCACCGTGCACAGCCCGTCGGTGAAGGGCTGCCACGAGATGGCGCCCGACGGAGCGAGCAAGGTCGAGAACCAGACCCTGATCGACATGACCCTCTACACGACCCGCGACTGCTCGGGCCGCGGCACCGCCTACGTGGCCACCACGTTCACCGACACCAACGCCGAGAGCGCCCCGATCTGGCGCAGCTACCGGTTCGTCCACTGACCGTGCGCCCCGCGCGCCCGTTCCCCCGACCGTACGAGGCGCATACGCGGCCCGACGGGCCCGCCGCCCCTCAGGACCGGTCGGGGCGGGCCAGCACCCAGACCCCGTCCGGGGTGAGAGAGCGGTCGGCCACGAGTCCCGCCTCCGCCAGATACGCCTCGAACCGCTCCGCGGACAGCTCCCGCGACCGGAAGGTCTGGGTCCACCGGGCGTCCTCGAAGACGTACTCCGCGCGCACCTCGTCGACGCCGTCACCGACGGGGTCCGCCGAGAGGATGCGTATGACGCAGCCCGCGGCCGGGTCCTCCCTCTCCCGGGGCACATCGGAGTGGTAGTCGGCGCCCTCCCGCTGGATCAGCACGACTCCGTCTTCCTTCACGTGCCTGACGCAGGTCCGCAGCAGCCCCTCCCTGACCCGGTGGTCGCTCGTGTGCACCAGGAACGACCCCAGCACGACCGCGTCGAACCGCTCCTCGCCGAGGTCCAGGCCCTCGATGGGGCTCAGGACCGCGCGGGCCCCGCGGACGCGCTCCAGCATCTGCGGCGACTCGTCCACCGCGGTCACGGTGAAGCCCCGCTCGACCAGGGGATGCGTCACCCGGCCCGCCCCGCAGCCCAGTTCGAGCACGCTCGCGCCCGAAGGCAGCGCCGAGGCGATCACGTCCGGTTCATCGCCGACGGACAGTCGGGCGTACAGCTCGACCGCGCAGCCGTCCGGTGTGATCGAGCCGGGCCCCGTGCCCGTGTGTCCCTCACGTACCAGTTGTCCGCTCATACCCGCCACAACGTCCGGGCGCGGGACGGCGTTCCCCCCTTGGTTTCCGTCCGGCTCGGCCTGGGGTCATGCTGGAGGGGAGGCGATGGTGATGGTGATGCGTACCGGAAGTGAACCGTCCACCGCACGCAGTCCCCTGCGGATGCGACTCTGGCTGAGCGTCTGGGGCATGCTCTGGGCCGTGCTCGGCCTGGTGGCCTTCGCGGCGACCGGACGCGTCGGCTGGGCGACCGCCTGCGGGGTGCTGCTGGTCGTCACGATCACGGACCTCTGCGTCGTCGTCCACCACATGCGGCAGGGCCCGCACTATCAGCCGGGCCGCGACGTCCCTCCGTACGAACCCGACCGGGGCGGGCGGCGGCGCCGCTAGGGCCCTTCGCCCGGCCCCCGGGCTCAGCGCGGTCCGGACGAGAGGCGCTGGGGGCTCTCGTCCGTCAGGGGCGGTCGTCGAAGCGGGCGGCCTGCAGGTACTCCGGCTTCGGGTCGAGGGCGGCGGCCAGCCGGAAGTGGCGGGTGGCCTGCTCGGGCCTGCCGGCGCGCTGGAAGGTGCGGGCCAGCGCGAAGTGCGCGAAGGCGTTGTCCGGCTCGCGCTCCAGGACCAGCTCGAACTCGAGCTCGGCCGGACGCAGTTGGGCGGCGGCGAAGAAGGCCCGGGCCCGCAGCAGCCGGGCCGCCGTGTTCTCCGGGTGCGCTGCGATCACCGAGTCGAGCAGCTTGACCGCACCCCGTGGATCCCGTGCTGCGAGCAGTTGCTCCGCCGCGCGGAAGTCGATGACATGCGTTTCCGGGTTGCTCTCTGGCACGGCCCTATCCTTCCCCTCGCTCTCCGCTCCTGAACATCGGTCCGGGCGCCCGTATTCCGGCGGTCGCGGGGTCAGCCGGCGGCGGCCCGTGCGGTGAGCTCCGACCAGACCTCGCGGACCTGGGGCTCCAGGTCCTCCAGCGGACCGTCGTTGTCGATGACGAGATCGGCGACGGCCAGCCGCTCCTCGCGCGAGGCCTGCGCCGCCATCCGGGCGCGGGCATCGGACTCCGTCATGCGGCGCAGGCGTACGAGGCGGTCGAGCTGGGTCGCGGGCTTCGCGTCGATGACCACGACCAGGTCGTACAGCGGGGCGAGGCCGTTCTCCGTAAGGAGCGGGACGTCGTGGACGACCACCGCGCCCGGCCCGGCGGCCCGCTCCAGCTCGGCCGAACGCGCCCCGACGAGCGGGTGGACGATGGCGTTGAGCGCAGCCAGGCGCGCGGGGTCGGCGAAGACGATCGAGCCGAGCGCGGGACGGTCGAGGGAGCCGTCGGGGGTGAGGATCCTGGGGCCGAACATCTCGACGACGGCAGTGAGCCCGGGAGTGCCGGGTTCGACCACCTCGCGGGCGATCCGGTCCGCGTCGATCAGTACGGCTCCGTAGCGTGCGAGCAGCCGTGACACTTCGCTCTTGCCGGCGCCGATCCCGCCGGTCAGGCCCACTTTCAGCATGGGCCGAGCCTAACGAACGGCAGACCGGTGATCTCCCGCGGGCGCACGGCGATCCCCTGTGGGTGCATGACGGGGGCCACGCGCCCCCGCCGAGCGGCCGGAAGGACCCGGCAGGCCCGGCGGGCGAGTACCCCGCACCGTGCGGCCCACCGCGCCCGGCTCCGCGCCCAGGTCCGCCTGGGACGGGGCCGCCCCGGGCTGCCCGGCCCCCGCCCCTTCAGGAATCGCCCTCCCGCTCCGCGAGGAAGCGCTCGAACTCGAGGCCGATCTCGTCCGCCGAGGGCAGATCGACCGACTCGGCGACCAGGTTCCCCCGGGTCTCGGAACCCGCGAGGGCGTCGTACTGGTGCTCCAGCCCCTCGACGAGCGAGACGAGCTCCTCGTCACCCTGGCCGACCTGCCGGTCGATCTCGGTCTGGGTGCGGTGCGCCTCCGTGCGCAGCGTGTGCGCGACGCTCGGCAGGACCAGTCCGGTCGCCGCTGTGATCGCCTCCAGGGCGGTGAGCGCGGCGTCCGGGTAGGCCGACCTGGCGACGTAGTGCGGCACATGGGCGGCGACACCGAGGACGTCGTGACCCGCCTCCATGAGCCGGTACTCCACGAGTGCCTCGGCCGAACCGGGCACCTGCGCCTCGTCGAAGGGGCTGCGGTGTCCGGGCATCAGGTCGGTGCGGTTGCCGTGCGGCGTGAGGCCGACGGGGCGGGTGTGCGGGACGCCCATGGGGATGCCGTGGAAGCTGACGGCGAGGCGGACACCGAGCCGCTCCACGACCTGCTCCACGGCGGCGGCGAACCTCTCCCACTCGACGTCGGGCTCCGGACCGGAGAGGAGCAGGAAGGGGGCCCCGGTGGCGTCCTGGACGACCTTCACCTCCAGGGTGGGCGATTCGAACCCCGACCACCGGTCACGCTTGAAGGTCAGCAGCGGGCGGCGCGCCCGGTAGTCGACGAGCCGGTCGTGGTCGAAGCGGACCACGGTCTGGTGGGGCAGCGTCTCGAGCAGGCCGTCGATGATCTGCTCACCGGTCTCGCCCGCGTCGATGTACCCGTCGAAGTGGTAGAGCATGACCAGGCCGGCCGACTCCTGGGCGAGCGCCATGTCGACGACGGCCAGGCCCTTGGGCTCCCATTCGTACAAACTCTGCGGATCAGGCACGGTTACCGCTCCTCCTCGTGTTCCTGGACAAGAACACCCCGCCCGGCTGCGGCATTCCCGCCCGCTCCCCCGCCGTCGCGCGAGGACACGGCCGTGCTGCGGCCTCCGCCCTCCGGGCGGAGGCGAACGCCGCGTGCTGCCCGGCGGCCGGCATGGCCCAAGGTGGTCACCTGCGAAGTGCTCATGCCCGGCTGCGCTGTTGAGTGGTTCGGCGTTCGTGTACGGGCTGCCGCCGTAGGCCGCACGCTTCTTCGGTCCGGGCATGAGTGAGGCCCGCCCCCCGCGAAGGGGGACGGGCCTCACCTACAGCTCCACAGCTACTGCAGCCGATGAGCGGCTGGGGTCAGAGCGTCAGCTCTGGCCGCCGGCCAGCTTCTCGCGCAGGGCGGCCAGGGCCTCGTCCGACGCCAGGGCGCCGGAGTTGTCCGCGGACTCCGAGGAGTACGAGCCGCCGCCGCCACCGCCACCGCTGCCGCCGGAGGCAGCCGGGGCAGCGCCGGCCGGGGCGGCAGCGCCCTCGGCAGCGGCAGCCTCGTCGGCCTCGCGGGACTTGATGACCTGGGCCTGGTGCTGCTCGAAGCGCTGCTGCGCCTCGGCGTACTGCGTCTCCCAGACCTCACGCTGCGACTCGAAGCCCTCGAGCCAGTCGTTGGTCTCGGGGTCGAAGCCCTCGGGGTAGATGTAGTTGCCCTGGTCGTCGTACGACGCGGCCATGCCGTACAGCGTCGGGTCGAACTCGACCGAGGCCGGGTCGCCGCCGAAGGCCTCGTTGGCCTGCTTCAGCGAGAGGCTGATGCGACGGCGCTCGAGGTCGATGTCGATGACCTTGACGAAGATCTCGTCGTTGACCTGGACGACCTGCTCCGGGATCTCCACGTGGCGCTCGGCCAGCTCGGAGATGTGGACCAGACCCTCGATGCCCTCGTCGACGCGCACGAACGCACCGAACGGAACGAGCTTCGTGACCTTACCGGGAACGACCTGCCCGATCTGGTGCGTGCGGGCGAACTGCTGCCACGGGTCTTCCTGCGTCGCCTTGAGCGACAGCGAGACGCGCTCGCGGTCCATGTCGACGTCGAGGACCTCGACGGTGACTTCCTGACCGACCTCGACGACCTCGGAGGGGTGGTCGATGTGCTTCCAGGAGAGCTCGGAGACGTGCACGAGACCGTCGACGCCACCCAGGTCCACGAAGGCACCGAAGTTGACGATCGAGGAGACGACGCCGGAGCGGACCTGACCCTTCTGGAGGGTCGTGAGGAACGTCTGGCGCACCTCGGACTGCGTCTGCTCGAGCCAGGCACGGCGGGACAGGACCACGTTGTTGCGGTTCTTGTCCAGCTCGATGATCTTGGCCTCGAGCTCCTTGCCCACGTAGGGCTGGAGGTCGCGGACGCGACGCATCTCGACGAGCGACGCCGGGAGGAAGCCACGGAGGCCGATGTCGAGGATGAGACCACCCTTGACGACCTCGATGACGGTACCGGTGACGATGCCGTCTTCTTCCTTGATCTTCTCGATGGTGCCCCAGGCACGCTCGTACTGAGCGCGCTTCTTCGAGAGGATCAGGCGGCCTTCCTTGTCCTCCTTCTGGAGAACCAGGGCCTCGATCTCGTCGCCGACCTTGACGACCTCGTTCGGGTCGACGTCGTGCTTGATCGAGAGCTCGCGGCTCGGGATGACACCTTCGGTCTTGTAACCGATGTCGAGGAGGACCTCGTCGCGGTCAACCTTGACGATGACACCGTCAACGATGTCGCCGTCGTTGAAGTACTTGATCGTCTCGTCGATCGCCGCGAGGAACGCGTCCGCGTCGCCGATGTCGTTGACCGCAACCTGCGGAGTGGTGGCGGTGGTCTCGGTGCTGCTCGTCATGTGGGAAAGGGCTCCGGTACGGACAGTGAGTCGTAGGTACTGCTACGCCGAAAGCCCGTATCGCCTCTGCAGAAGCCGGACAGCCTGGAAAGCACCTATCCGGCAACCGGAGAGTGCCTCGACAACCGAGGGGACATGCAACAGACGCGAGCGCGGCCTGCTAGGTCTGAGGCGCGCAGGCTCGCAGCGCAACTTGTAGCATACGGGGGCAGCCGGACAGGGTCAATGCGCGAAGGCGCACACCCGGGGCACAACACCCCAATCCCGGCACAACTCACGTTCACCGAGGCCACATCGGCGACATCGGTGTGTCGCGCGCGTGACACCCGCGCTCGTCCGTGCGGCCCGGGAAGGCACCCGCGCGGGCGGGTGAAGGAAAACTACAACGACGGGCACGATGAGCCAAGAGATCCACGACCCCGAACCCGAAGCGACCCGGCGGGAAGCCGGTGAGGCGGAGAGCAGCCGGGCGAGCCGCGGCTGGTGGGACCGCAACGCCGACGAGTACCAGAGCGACCACGGGGGGTTCCTCGGGGACGACCGCTTCGTCTGGGGCCCGGAGGGGATGGACGAGGCGGAGGCCGCCCTGCTGGGTCCGGCGGAGGGCCTGAAGGGCCTGGACGTCCTGGAGGTCGGGGCCGGCGCCGCCCAGTGCTCACGCTGGCTCGCCGCCCGGGGCGCCCGCCCGGTGGCGCTGGACCTCTCCCACCGCCAGCTCCAGCACGCCCTGCGCATCGGAGGCGGCGTACCCCTCGTGGAGGCGGACGCGGGGCGGCTCCCCTTCCGGGACGGCTCCTTCGACCTGGCCTGCTCCGCCTACGGCGCGGTGCCCTTCGTCGCCGACCCCGTCCAGGTGTTCCGCGAGGTGCACCGGGTGCTGCGGCCGGGGGGCCGCTGGGTGTTCTCGGTCACGCACCCGATCCGCTGGGCGTTCCCCGACGAGCCGGGCCCCGAGGGCCTCTCCGTCTCCGCCTCCTACTTCGACCGCGTGCCGTACGTCGAGCAGGACGAGCGGGGCGACGCCGTGTACGTGGAGCACCACCGGACGCTGGGCGACCGGGTGCGGGACGTGGTGGCGGGCGGCTTCCGGCTGGTCGACCTCGTGGAACCCGAGTGGCCGGCGTGGAACAGCCAGGAGTGGGGCGGCTGGTCCCCGCTGCGCGGCCACCTGATCCCGGGGACCGCGATCTTCGTATGCGAGCGGGACCGTCGGGCCGCCTGAGGCACCGGCCGCTCCCCTCGGCGGCGGCGTACGAGACTGGGGGCGTGATCCGTACCGACGCACTGGACCAGTTGCCCGTACGCACAGCTGTGCCCGCCCTGGAACGGGCGCTCGACGAGCGGGGCGCCGCGGTGCTCTGCGCGCCGCCCGGGACCGGCAAGACGACCCTCGTGCCCTTGGTGCTCGCGGGGCTGACCGGCGGCGGCCCCGCACGCCGGGTGCTCGTGGCCGAGCCCCGCCGGATCGCAGCCAGGGCGGCGGCGCGGCGGATGGCGTGGCTGCTCGGCGAGCAGACCGGCGGCCGGGTCGGGTTCACGGTGCGCGGGGAGCGGGTGGTGGGACCCGGCACGGTGGTGGAGGTCGTGACCACGGGGGTGCTCCTCCAGCGGCTGCAGCGCGACCAGGAACTGGGCCGGACCGACGTGGTGATCATCGACGAGTGCCACGAGCGCCATCTGGACGCGGACACGGCGGCCGCGTTCCTCCTCGACGTACGGGAGACCATCAGGCCGGAGCTGCGTCTGGTCGCGGCGTCGGCGACGACGGACGCGCAGGGCTGGGCAAGGCTGCTGGGCGACGCACCGGTCGTCGAGGCGCAGGGCGTGGCCCATCCGGTGGAGGTGGTGTGGGCGCCGCCGGCGGGGTCCGTCCGCCCGCCGCACGGGATGAGGGTCGATCCGGCGCTGCTGACGCACGTGGCCGCCGTGGTGCGCCGGGCCCTCGCCGAGCGGGCGGGCGACGTGCTGTGCTTCCTGCCCGGGGTCGGGGAGATCGGCCGGGTGGCCGGGCAGCTCGCCGGCGTGGACGCGGAGGTGCTCCAGGTGCACGGTCGGGCGCCCGCGGCCGTGCAGGACGCGGTGCTGGCCGGGTCCTCGCAGCGGCGCAGGGTGGTGCTGGCGACGTCCGTCGCGGAGTCCTCCCTCACGGTGCCGGGCGTGCGGGTGGTCGTGGACTCCGGGCTGGCCAGGGAGCCGCGCACCGACCACGCGCGGGGCCTGAGCGCGCTGACGACCGTACGGGCGTCGCGGGCGGCCGGACGCCAGCGGGCGGGCCGCGCGGGTCGTGAGGCCCCCGGCGCGGTGTACCGCTGCTGGGACCGGGCCGAGGACGGCCGGCTGGCCGCCTATCCCTCCCCCGAGATCAAGGTGGCCGATCTCGCGGCGTTCGCACTCCAGGCCGCGTGCTGGGGCGATCCGGGCGCCTCCGGACTCGCGCTCCTCGACCCCCCGCCCGCCGGGGCCATGGGCGCGGCCCGCGAGGTGCTGGGCGCAGTCGGCGCGGTGGACGCCTCGGGCCGGGCCACGGACCGGGGCGTACGGATGTCCCGGCTCGGCCTGCACCCCCGACTGGCGCGCGCCCTGCTGGACGGCGCACAGGAGGTGGGCGGACGCCGGGCGTCGGAGGTCGTGGCGCTGCTGAGCGAGGAGCCTCCGCGCGAGTACGGCGATGACCTGGCGCACGCGCTGCGCACGGCACGGCGCGGCGGGGACGCCTACGCGGCGCGCTGGCGGCAGGAGGTACGGCGGCTCTCGCAGTCGCTGGGCGGCAAGGAGGGCCGGGACGCCGGTACGGACGACTCCGCGGTGGGCCTGGTGGCGGCGCTGGCGTTCCCGGAGCGCGTGGCCCGGGCCCGCGGCGAGGGGGCCTTCCTCATGGCGTCGGGCACGGGCGCGGAGCTGGGGACCGGCTCAAGGCTGGGCAGCGCGCCGTGGCTGGCCGTCGCCGTCGCCGACCGGCCCGCCCACGCCGCCTCCGCGCGGGTGCGGCTTGCGGCCGTGATCGACGAGGACACCGCGCGGCTGGCCGCGGGACACCTGAGCTTCTCCGGCGAGGAGGTCCGCTGGGCCGACGGCGATGTCGTGGCGCGGTCCGTGGAGCGCCTCGGGGCGGTCGAGCTGTCCGTGCGCACCCTGCGGCGGCCGGCCCCCGAGCTGGTGCGCACGGCGCTCCTGGAGGGACTGCGCGGCGAGGGGCCGGGACTTCTGCGGTGGACCAGGGAGGGCGGGCAACTGCGGCTGCGGCTCGCGTTCCTGCACCGGGCGCTCGGCGCGCCCTGGCCCGACGTGTCCGACGAGGCCCTGCTCGCGCGCGCCGACGAGTGGCTGGAGCCGGAGCTCTCACGGGCCGGGCGCCGCGCCGACCTCGCACGGATCGACGCCGGGCAGGCGCTGCGCAGGCTTCTGCCGTGGTCGACGGGCGACGCGGCCCGGCTGGACGAGCTCGCTCCGGAGCGGATCGAGGTGCCGAGCGGCTCGAGGATCCGTCTGGACTACGCCGGTGAGCAGCCCGTACTCGCGGTGAAGCTCCAGGAGCTCTTCGGACTCAGCGAGACGCCCCGGGTCGCCGGGGTGCCGCTCCTGGTCCACATGCTGTCGCCGGCGGGCAGGCCGGCCGCCGTGACGGCGGACCTGGCGTCGTTCTGGCGGGAGGGTTACAGGAGCGTGCGGGCGGAGTTGCGGGGCCGCTATCCGAAGCATCCGTGGCCCGAGGACCCGACGACGACGGAGGCGACCCGCTTCACCACGGCGCGGCTGCGCCGGGAGTAGGCCCCGGCGCGGCCCGACGGCCGGCCGTGGACCTCACCCCGGTACGCACGGCCCGCAAACCCCTCAGGTGCGCGCCGCCGAGGCGGCGGTGATCCAGTTCCTGAACTCGACGGCGTAATGCCGGAGGTGGTGCTCCAGGACGTCCTCCGGGCACGAGGTGGGCACGTAGACCGTCAGGTTCGCGGTGAAGCCGTCGGCGGTGTCGCCGAACTGGGTCAGCGCCCGCCCGACGACCGTTCCGTCGGCCAGGAACAGGTTCGAGGACATCTTGTGCGGAAATCCGGACTCCGGGAGCAGTTCGTCCGCGTCCTCGGCCCAGGCCATCGCGTCCGTCCCCCAGCCCCCCATGTAGAAGGAGCAGACGTGGGGGCCGATGTTCTCGACCACGTTGAACGATCCGTCGGCCTCCGGAGTCATCACGTAGTGCTCGGGGTGCGCCGCGAGGAGCGCGCTCTCGTCGGCCGCGAAGGCCTTCTCCATCCAGGCGAGGAACTCGCCCGCCGAGAGGCCCCGCGTGGTCAGGACCGTCGTACCTCCCCGGAATCCGCCGTCGGAGGTGCGGGCGCTCTCCCGCAGGAAGGCGTTGCCCTCCTCGATGTCCTCGGCCAGGAGGTCGAGCAGGCCCCGGCGCCCCAGCCGCGCCCTGAAGCGGTCCAGGGCGCGGCGGGCGTAGAACAGCTCGAAGTCGGCGATGCTCCCGGGACCTGCGGGTCCCGAGACGAGCGTGACGGCTACGGACGGCGACTGGTCGTGGGTCATTCCCGAACCTCCCTAGAACGCGAACGTGAATTCACATTCGCATTTTGACCTTACCCGGAGGGGTGCGCCACTCGTCAAGACCTCGGCCGCGGTGCCGCCGATACCATGCGGGACATGACGGATGAGCCGAACGGCCGGGCGCACTACCGGGAACCCCGGCAGGCGCGCAGCGCCGCGACGCTGGCTCGCGTCCTGCGGGCGGCCGAGGAGATCGCCACGTCGGACGGCCTGGCGGAGATGACGATGACCGGTGTCGCGGAACGCGCCGGTGTCGCCGTCGGCTCGATCTACCGCCGCTTCGAGGGCAAGGAGCAGTTGGTCACCGCCCTGACGGAGCGGATGCTGGAACGGCGTGAGGAGTACGTGGCCGAACAGCTGCGCGGGGCCGAGCCCTCGCTCTCCGGCGTCGTCGACGCCTATGCCCACGCACTCCTGCGGTCGTTCGCGGACAACAGCGACCTCTTCCCCGAACTGCTGCGCGCCCGGGGAGCCGGCGCTCTGGACCGCGGGGCCCGCACCATCACCGAGATCCACCGCCTCCTGCTGGAAGCGGCGGCCCCCCACGTCCGGCAGATCCGGCGCTCCGACCCGGCGGCTGCGCTTGACACCGTGGCGCGCGCGATCCTCGGCGCCTGCTTCCACAACTCCCTGCGGCCCGACCCCGCCGAGGGCGAGACCGCCCGGCGTCGGTACGCGGACGAACTGGGCGACATGGCGATCGCCTATCTCCTCGCTCCCGACCGCCGCGGTGGCGGCGCGCCCGCCTGAGTCACCGAACGGCCTCAGGAACACGGCCTGGTGCGTGCCCGAGCTGCGGAAAGGTGCCGGCGGGTGTCGGCACGGGCGTCTCGCAGCCCGGCGCGGCGTGGGAAGCAGCGCCCGCCGAGGGGCCTCCGGGGCGTACGAGGAGTCCGGGCCCGGGCGCCCCGGCAACAGCTGCGGGACCCGGGTCCCGCTCCGGCCCCGGGGTGCCGGCCCGGCGGCCGGCCCCCCGGTCCCCTACGGGTCAGGCCGCGGGGGCCGCCTCGACCTTCAGCTCGACGGTCAGCGTGGCGCCGCTCGCGGTGGTGAGCCGCAGCTCGTACGTGCCCTCGGCGTCGTCGGCGAAGATCTCGGGAAGCTTCAGGAGCCCGTCGGCGCCCGCCTTCAGGTCCAGGGTGCGGACGGGCTCGCCGTCGGCGTCCTTGAAATACGGCCCCTTGTCGTTCTCGACGGGCGTCTCCGCGTCGGTGATCATCGTGGCGGTGACCGCGGTGTCCGCCACGCCCGTGCCCTTGTACGTCGTCCTGACCTCGACCCGGCCGGCGAACGCCCCGCCGGGGGCGGCCGTGAGGGCTGTGCCGCCCGTCCGGGTGATGGTGTCCGCCACCCGTGCCTCGACGGTCGCGGAGAAGGTGAGGGTGCGGGGCCTGGCCGTGCCGGCGACGGCCGTCACCTTGAAGGTGCCCGGCTCCTCACCGGCTGTCAGGACGGGAGCGGTGACGGTGCCGTCGGCTCCGGTGGTGAGCGTCACGGTGCTCCTCCCGCCGACGAAGCGGGCGTCCGTGTCGCCGACGAGCGTGAACTTGACCGAGGCCTTGGCGAGCGGGGCACCGAGCGTGTTCATCGCCCGGACCTTGACGCGCTCGGTGAACGCCTCTCCGGCCGTGGCAGTCAGGGAGCCGGTGCCCGCGTTCTCGAGGCTGCCGAAGGACTGGGGCGGGGTGGTCGGCGGAGTGGTCGGCGGCTTCGTCGGCGGGGTGGTCGGCGGCTTCGTCGTGGGCGGGGGCGTGGGGTCGGGGCCGGGCGTCGTACCGCCACCGGTCTTCGGCGGCGTGGGCTCGGGGCTCGGCGTCGTGCCGCCGCCCGGGGTGCGGGGCGAGGGGGACGGGGAGGACGTACCGGTGTCCGCCGGGAGGACGCCCGTGCCGTCGGGGACCTCGTGAGTGCCGCGCTGGTAGAAGTCGAACCAGGAGCGCACCGTGCGCAGGTACTCCGTCGAGCGGTTGTAGCTCAGCACCGCCTGGTCGAGGTCCGCGGCGAGCGACAGGTCGCGGGTGCCGGCGCAGAGGTAGCGTCCGGCGGCCAGCGCCGCGTCGTAGATGTTGTTGGGGTCCTTGCGTCCGTCGCCGTTGCCGTCCTGGCCCCAGGTGGCCCAGGTGGACGGGATGAACTGCATCGGGCCGACCGCACGGTCGTGGGTCGAGTCCCCGTCGTACGCACCGCCGTCGGTGTCCTTGATGAGCGCGAAGCCCTGGCCGTTGAGCGCCGGGCCGAGGATCGGGGAGAACGTGGTGCCGTCCGCGTCGACCTTGCCGCCGCGGGCCTGGCCGGACTCGACCTTGCCGATCGCGGCGAGCAGTTGCCACGGCAGACGGCACGCGGCGTCAGTTCCCGCTATCTCCTGCTGGGCCTTCTTGTACGCGGCCAGCACCGAGGCGGGTATGCCCGCCTCGCTGCTGCCGGTCGCCGGAAGATCCACTGACGTACCGGGCCCGCCGGGCGTGCTGAGCGGCGGAAGGTCGGTGTAGTAGGGCGAGTTGCCGGTGGCCGCACTGTCGCCGGGCGGTGTCCCACCGGCCGCCGCCCGGGCATCCGCGGCGCTGTCGGACTGCGGTGCCGCGGGGGCCTGGGAGGCGGAGAGGGCCGCCACGGCGGCGGCGGCCACCGCCGTGGTGGTGGCCCCCCTGCGCAGCCTGCGGCCGAATTGCGCTGCCATGGGTGTCGGTCCCTCCCCGTCGACGGCTGTCCGCGCTCCCCGCGCGAGAACTCAGGCGACCCTACGACAACTCCCGGCGCCCGAACACTGGTCCGCGACCGGTTCTTACCGATTTCTCAGCTTCCCGGCCCTCAAGTGACCGGGCGTTCGCGGGTGGGTGACGCGCACTCACCCATACTTGCCACATGCCGTTCACACTCAGCCATGCCGCAGCGGTGCTGCCGGGAATCAGCAGGTCCGGCAGGGGCCGTGGGCCTCTCGTGGCGTCCGCGCTCGTCGCCGGGTCGTTCGCTCCGGACATGACCTACTACGCGGACACGGTCGTGCCGGGGGCCATGGAGTTCGGCGAGGTGACCCACGCCGTGTGGGGGGTGTTCACCGTGGATGTCCTCGTCACCGGCGCCCTGGTGGCACTGTGGCTGATGCTGCGCGAACCGCTCGTCGCGTTGCTGCCCGGGGCGGCGCGGGGGCGCGTGCACGCCTTCGTGCGCGGGCGGCGCCGGGAGCCCGGCGACCCGGTCCTCCCCCATGCGGTGTGGTTCGCCGTGTCCGCCGTCATCGGCTCGGGAACCCACGTCGCGTGGGACGCCTTCACCCATCACGACCGGTGGGGTACGGAGTTGGTCCCCGCCCTGAACGGGAGCGTCGGCGGCCACCCGGTGTTCCAGATCGTCCAGTACGGCAGTTCGGCGGTGGCCCTGGTGCTCCTCGCGTGGTTCACGTACACCGGTCTGCGGCGCACCGGCCCGGTCCCCGCTCCGAGGTCCGTGCCGGTGCTGGGCCGGACCGAACGCGCCTGGGCCGTCGTGTTCCTCGCCCTGTGCGTCCTGCTGGGCACCGCCCACCGGTGTGCCCGCTGGTACGCCCACTTCGGGCGCCTCGACACGCCTCTCGACATCATCCCGACCGCGTGCTTCGGCGCCGGGGCGGGCCTGACGGCCGGACTGGTGCTGTACGGGGCGTGGATGCGGCTGCTGCGCAGGCCGTCCGCGCCCCGGCCGCCGGACGTGCCGCCCGCGGACACCGCACAGCCCCGCCCCGCGGGCAGGGACGTCGGCTGAACGGGCCGGACCGCCGGGCGCCGGGTCCCCCTCCCTGCCCTCCGGCGGTCCCGCCCCTTCAGGACCTGCTTCTCCGCTAGTGCGCGGCCGTCTCCCAGTCCGTACCGACGCCGACGGACACGTCCAGCGGTGCACGGAGCTCGACCGCCGTGGACATCTCCCGGCGCAGGATCTCCTCGACCTGCTCACGCTCACCCCGCGCGATCTCCAGGACGATTTCGTCATGGACCTGGAGCAGCATCCGTGACGTCAGCTTCGCCTCCGTCAGCGCCCGGTCCACCTGAAGCATCGCGACCTTCACGATGTCCGCGGCCGTCCCCTGGATCGGAGCGTTGAGCGCCATCCGCTCGGCGGCCTCGCGGCGCTGGCGGTTGTCGCTGTTCAGGTCCGGGAGGTAGCGGCGGCGGCCGAGGATCGTCTCCGTGTACCCGGTGGCCCTTGCCTCCTCCACGACCCGGTGCAGGTAGTCGCGCACCCCGCCGAAACGCAGGAAGTAGGTGTCCATCAGCCCTCGCGCCTCGCCGGCCTCGATGTTCAGCTGCTGGGAGAGACCGAACGCGGAGAGCCCGTAGGCCAGCCCGTAGGACATCGCCTTGATCTTGCGGCGCATCTCCGCGTCGACCGCGGACTTCTCGACACCGAACACCTGCGAGGCGACCGTCGTGTGCAGGTCCTCGCCCGAGGCGAACGCCTCGATCAGACCGGCGTCCTCGGAGAGGTGGGCCATCACCCGCAGCTCGATCTGGCTGTAGTCGGCCGTCATCAGCGTCTCGAAGCCCTCACCGACGACGAAGCCCCGGCGGATCGCCCGGCCCTCGTCCGTACGGACGGGGATGTTCTGCAGGTTGGGCTCGGTCGAGGAGAGCCGGCCGGTCGCCGCGACCGTCTGGTTGAACGTGGTGTGGATACGGCCGTCCGCACCGATCGTCTTGATCAGCCCCTCGACCGTGACCCGCAGCTTCGCCTGCTCCCGGTGGCGCAGCATGATGACCGGCAGCTCGTGCTCGGTCTGCGCGGCCAGCCAGGCCAGCGCGTCCGCGTCGGTCGTGTACCCCGTCTTCGTCTTCTTCGTCTTCGGCAGCGCCAGCTCACCGAAGAGGACTTCCTGGAGCTGCTTGGGCGAGCCGAGGTTGAACTCACGGCCCACCGCGGCGTGCGCCTCCTTCACCGCCTGCTGCACCGCACCGGCGAACTGCTGCTCCATGCCCTCCAGATGTGCCCGGTCAGCGGCGATGCCGTGCCGCTCCAGACGGGCCAGCATGATCGAGGTGGGCAGCTCCATGTCGTGCAGCAGCCCCGTGGCACCGACCTCCTTCAGGCGCGTCGTGAACGCGTCCCCGAGGTCCAGCACCGCGCGGGCCTGCGCCATCAGCGCGTCGGCCTCCGCACGGTCCTCCGCGCCGAACGCCAGCTGCCCGTCGGACGCGGGGGCCGGGGCCAGCTCACGGCCCAGGTACTCCACGGCCAGGGCGTCCAGGGCGAAGGAGCGGCGGCCGGGCTTGACCAGGTAGGCGGCGAGCGCGGTGTCCATGGTGATGCCGTCCAGCCGCCAGCCCTGCTCGGGGAAGACCCGCAGGGCGTTCTTGGCGTTGTGCAGGACCTTGGGCCGCTCCGGGTCCGCGAGCCAGGCGGCGAGCGCCTGCTCGTCGGCCTCGTCGAGATCTGCCGGGTCCAGCCAGGCGGCCGCCCCGTCGGCCGCGGCGAGCGCGATCTCCGTGACCGTGCCACTGCCCAGCGACCAGGTGTCGACGGTCATCACACCGAGCGGCTGCGCGCCGTGCGCCTCCAGCCACGGAGCGACCTCGCCCGACCCCAGCACCGCGCCGTCCAGCTCGATGCCGGCCAGGGGCTCCGGCGGGCCGGCCTCCTCGGCGCCCGGGTCCACTGCGAGCAGCCGCTCGCGCAGGCTCGGGTTGCGGATCTCCAGGACGTCCAGCACACCGGTGACCGCCGCACGGTCGTACGGAGCACGCTCCAACTCGGCCGGGACCTTCGGCAGCTCCACGTCACGGACCATCTCGGTCAGCACACGGTTCATCTTCACCGCGTCCAGGTGGTCCCGGAAATTCTGGCCGGCCTTGCCCTTCACCTCGTCGGCCCGCTCGACGAGCTCCGCGAACGAACCGAACTGGTTGATCCACTTCGCCGCCGTCTTCTCACCCACACCGGGGATGCCCGGGAGGTTGTCCGACGGATCACCGCGCAGCGCCGCGAAGTCCGGATACTGGCCCGGCGTGAGCCCGTACTTCTCCTGGACCTTCTCCGGGGTGAAGCGCGTGAGCTCCGAGACGCCCTTCGTCGGATAGAGCACCGTCACGTTGTCCGTGATCAGCTGGAAGGAATCCCGGTCACCCGTGACGATCAGCACCTCGAAGCCCGCCGCCTCGGCCTGCGTGGCCAGCGTCGCGATCACGTCGTCCGCCTCGAAGCCGTCCACCGCGAACCGGTCCGCGCGCATCGCGTCCAGGAGCTCGCCGATCAGCTCGACCTGCCCCTTGAACTCGTCGGGGGTCTTGGAGCGGTTCGCCTTGTACTCCGGGAACTCCTGCGCACGCCACGTCTTGCGGGACACGTCGAACGCGACCGCGAAGTGCGTGGGCGCCTCGTCGCGCAGCGTGTTCGCCAGCATCGACATGAAGCCGTACACGGCATTCGTCGGCTGCCCCGTCGCCGTCGTGAAGTTCTCCGCGGGCAGGGCGAAGAACGCCCGGTACGCCAGGGAGTGCCCGTCCATGAGGAGCAGGCGCGGTCGGTTGTCTGCCGTGTTCTTCGATGCCGTCTCAGCCACGCCCCCGATCCTGCCACGGACCACTGACAATCCGGACCGGCCGCCCCACGGCCCCCGACGTCGGGCCCCGGCATCACGCGCGCCGGACCGCTCCCCGGCCTCCTCGCTTCCCCCGCAGCACACCGGCAGGTGTGCATGACAGGATCGAAGGACTGTGAAGGCGTGAAGAAGACGCGACAGGACGCCCCGACACGTGACGACGCCACGCGCGCCCGCACCCGTCGGAGGCGCCCGAAGGCTCGAAGGGGAGCACCATGGCCACCAAGCCCCCGACCGGAGACCCGGTCCAGGACGCGCCGCAGATCGACCCGGTCCAGCATTCCGCCGCCGGGCTGCCCGCCGTCGCCCACACCCTGCGCGTCGCCCAGCGGCAGATGGGCGTACGGCGCACCGCGCAGACCCTCCTCAAGGTCAACCAGAAGGACGGCTTCGACTGCCCCGGCTGCGCCTGGCCCGAGGGCGAGGAACGGCACACCGCCGAATTCTGCGAGAACGGCGCCAAGGCCGTCGCCGAGGAAGCGACCCTGCGACGCGTCACCCCCGACTTCTTCGCCGCCCACCCCGTCGCCGACCTCGGCACCCGCAGCGGCTACTGGCTCGGCCAGCAGGGACGCATCACGCAGCCCGTGTACCTGCCCGAGGGCGCCGACCGGTACGAGGCCGTGACCTGGGAACGCGCCTTCGAGATCATCGCCGAGGAACTGACCGCGCTCTCCTCCCCCGACGAGGCGCTCTTCTACACCTCCGGCCGCACCAGCAACGAGGCGGCGTTCCTCCTCCAGCTCTTCGCCCGCGAGTTCGGCACGAACAACCTGCCCGACTGCTCCAACATGTGCCACGAGTCGTCCGGCTCGGCCCTCACCGAGACCATCGGGATCGGCAAGGGCAGCGTCAGCCTCGAGGACCTCCACCAGGCCGACCTGATCATCGTCGCCGGACAGAACCCAGGCACCAACCACCCCCGGATGCTCTCGGCCCTCGAACAGGCCAAGACCGCCGGCGCGAAGATCATCTCGGTGAACCCGCTGCCCGAGGCCGGCCTGGAGCGGTTCAAGAACCCCCAGACGGCCCGCGGCATGCTCAAGGGCGCCGCCCTCACCGACCTCTTCCTCCAGATCCGTATCGGCGGCGACCAGGCGCTCTTCCGCCTCCTGAACAAGATGATCATCGAGGCCGACGGAGCCGTCGACACCGGCTTCGTCGCCGAGCACACCCATGGCTACGAGGAATTCGCCGACGCGGCCCGCGCGGCCGACTGGGACGAGACCCTCACCGCCACCGGCCTCGAACGCGACGCCATCGAACAGGCGCTCGCCATGATCCTCGCGTCCAGGCGCACCATCGTCTGCTGGGCCATGGGCCTCACCCAGCACAAGCACTCCGTGCCGACCATCCGCGAAGTGGTCAACTTCCTTCTGCTGCGCGGCAACATCGGCAGGCCCGGCGCCGGTGTCTGCCCCGTCCGCGGCCACTCCAACGTCCAGGGCGACCGCACCATGGGCATCTTCGAACGACCCTCCACCGCCTTCCTCGACGCCCTCGACCAGGAATTCGGCATCACCTCACCACGCCACCACGGATACGACGTCGTGCGGTCCATCCAGGCACTGCGCGACGGCGACGCCAAGGTCTTCTTCGCCATGGGCGGCAACTTCGTCGGCGCCACCCCCGACACCGCCGTCACCGAGGCCGCGATGCGCCGCGCCCGGCTCACCGTCCACGTCTCGACGAAACTCAACCGCTCGCACGCCGTCACCGGCACCCGCGCCCTGATCCTCCCGACCCTCGGCCGCACCGACAAGGACGTCCAGGCCGGCGGAAAGCAGTTCGTCACCGTCGAGGACTCCATGGGCCTGGTCCACTCCTCGCGCGGCAACCTCACCCCCGCGAGCCCCCACCTGCTCTCCGAACCCGCGATCGTCGCCCGCCTGGCCCGCACCGTCCTCGGACCCGCCTCCACCACACCCTGGGAGGACTTCGAGAAGGACTACGGCACGATCCGCGACCGCATCTCCCGCGTCGTCCCCGGCTTCGAGGACTTCAACACCCGCGTCGCACGGCCCGGCGGCTTCTCCCTCCCCCACGCCCCCCGCGACGAACGCCGCTTCCCCACCACCACCGGCAAGGCCAACTTCACCGCCGCACCCGTCGAATACCCCGCGCTCCCCGAAGGCCGGCTGCTGCTGCAGACCCTGCGCTCCCACGACCAGTACAACACCACGATCTACGGCCTCGACGACCGCTACCGCGGCATCAAGGGCGGCCGCCGCATCGTCATGGTCAACCCCGAGGACGCCCACGCCCTCGGCCTCGCCGACGGCGCCTACACCGACCTCGTCAGCGAATGGAAGGACGGCGTCGAACGCCGCGCCCCCGGCTTCCGCGTCGTCCACTACCCCACCGCACGGGGCTGCGCCGCCGCGTACTACCCGGAGACCAACGTCCTCGTCCCCCTCGACTCCACCGCGGACACCAGCAACACCCCGGCCAGCAAGTCGGTCGTCATCCGGTTCGAAACGGCCTGAACACCCGCGCGTGCCGGGCCCGGAGGGCCCGGCAGGATCCGGACCACGGACACTAAGCGCACGCTCAGTCGTCTGATAAGAACAGTGCACACAGCAACGAACCACCGCACACGATCGGAGCCGGACCCCATGGGCGAGCACACCGCACCCACGTTCCCCCAGGAGATCATCGACGAGTACGCGGCACTCGGCGTAGACCTCCCCGCACTCTTCTCCGCCGGACACCTCGGCGAGCGCATGGGCGTCACGATCGTCGAAGCCTCCGCCGAACGCGTCGTGGGCACCATGCCCGTCGAAGGCAACACCCAGCCCTACGGACTGCTCCACGGCGGCGCCTCCGCCGTCCTCGCCGAGACCCTCGGCTCCGTCGGCACCATGCTCCACGGCGGCGCCACCAAGATCGCCGTCGGCGTCGACCTGAACTGCACCCACCACCGAGGCGTCCGCAACGGCCTCGTCACCGGAGTCGCCACCCCCGTCCACCGCGGCCGCTCCACCGCCACGTACGAGATCGTCATCACCGACGAGCACGACAAGCGGGTCTGCACCGCCCGCCTCACCTGCCTGCTCCGCGACGCACCCCGCCCCGACGCCGGCTGACCACCCCGCCCCGACACCCCACTGCCCGGCCGGAACGCGCACCGCGTCCCGGCCGGGCAGACCCATGTCCACGGCTTCCGGCCGGACTTGGCGGACACGCAGGGTCAACACCCCTGACCGCCGACCCCCGTCACATGAACCACTTCAGCAGCCACACCACCCCTGCGACACATCCGCACACACCCCACGGATGTAACACTGCGTAACATGTGTGCAATACACGAAAAACGGCGCGCACCCCGGCCCCCCGCACACCCGGCCGACCCCCTCATGCCCCTTGCGCCCCGATTCGCGCGACAGCACCAAGATCGCCCCAAGCCCCTTAGCAGAGCTGCGGGTTCTCACCATGCGGTCATTCCGCCACCCGGGCAAAGGCCGTACATCTCCACACTGCGGCCAAGAAGCCTTCCCCACGGCATAACAAGACAGTCACATCATCAGCGCACCCATCCCGCACCCCCTCACCTGCCCATAGAGTCACGGCCAGTCACCGCGCCGCCGGGCGTGTCTGCTGCACGGCCCTGTATCGACCAGTACAGCCCGGCGTAGTCACGGCACCTCATGCAGAGGAGGCCGCGCCAGGGAAAGGACCTTTCGTGCGACACCGTTCTTTGATCATCCTCACCACAGTGCTCACCACCGGTGCACTCACCCTCACCGCCTGCGGATCGCGCGACGACAACAGCAAGGGCAGCAGCGACAGCGGCGGCAAGACCACCGTCGTCATCGGTGTCGACGCCCCGCTGACCGGATCCCTCTCCGCGCTCGGCCAGGGCATCAAGAACTCCGTGGACCTCGCGGCCAAGACCGCGAACAAGAACAACGAGGTCCCCGGCATCGAGTTCAAGATCGAAGCCCTCGACGACCAGGCCGTCCCCGCCTCTGGACAGGCCAACGCCACCAAGCTCGTCGGCACCAAGGAAGTCCTCGGAGCCGTCGGACCCCTCAACTCCGGCGTCGCCCAGTCCATGCAGGGCGTCTTCGAGAAGGCCGACCTCGCGCAGGTCTCCCCTGCCAACACCAACCCCGCCCTCAGCCAGGGCGACGACTGGGCCAAGGGCAAGGGCCAGCGGGTCTTCAAGACCTACTTCCGCACCTGCGCCACCGACATCGTCCAGGGCAAGTTCGCCGCCCAGTACCTCTTCAACGACGCCAAGAAGAAGAAGGTCTACGTCGTCGACGACAAGCAGACCTACGGCGCCGGCCTCGCCTCCATCTTCTCCAAGGAGTTCGCCCGCCTCGGCGGCAAGGTCGTCGGCACCGACCACGTCACCGTCAAGGAGACCGACTTCTCCAGCACCGCCGACAAGGTGAAGAGCTCGGGCGCCGACTCCGTCTACTACGGCGGCCAGTACCCCGAGGGCGGCCTCCTCTCCGACCAGATCAAGAAGACCGGCGCCAAGATCCCCACCATGGGCGGCGACGGCATCTACGACCCCGCGTTCATCAGCGCATCCGGCGAAGCCAACGACGGCGACTACGCCACCTCCATCGGCTACCCCGTCCAGGCCCTCCCGACCGCCAAGCAGTTCATCGCCGACTACGAGGCCGAGAAGTACAAGGACCCGTACGCCGCATACGGCGGCTACTCCTACGACGCCGGCTGGGCCATCATCCAGGCGGTCAAGGCCGTCGTCGCCGACAACGACGGCAAGCTCCCCGAGGACGCCCGCGCCAAGGTCACCGAGGCCATGGCCAAGGTCTCCTTCGACGGCGTGACCGGCAAGGTCTCCTTCGACGAGTTCGGTGACACCACCAACAAGCAGCTCACCGTCTACGAGGTCCAGAAGGGCGCCTGGAAGGACGTCAAGAGCGCCACGTTCGAGGACTGATCACCCCGCACCACCCCAGCACACGCTCCTGACCGCGCGAGGGCGCAAACAGCGCCCTCGCGCGGTGTCATATCCGACAAGCTCATCGGAGGCACTGCGGTGAACGAACTGCCGCAACAGCTGGCCAACGGTCTCGCACTCGGCGCGCTCTATGGCCTCATAGCCATCGGGTACACCATGGTGTACGGCATCGTCCAGCTCATCAATTTCGCCCACGGCGAGATCTTCATGATCGGGGGCTTCGGCGCCCTCACCACCTACCTGGCGCTCCCCAGCGGAACCTCGCTCATGGTGGTCATACCCCTCATGATCGTCGGTGGCGCAATCGCCTCCGTCGCCGTAGCCACAGCCGCGGAACGCTTCGCCTACCGCCCCCTGCGCGGCGCGCCACGGCTGGCACCCCTCATCACCGCGATCGGCCTCTCGATCGTCCTCCAGCAGCTTGTCTGGGGCTTCTACCCCGAGGCGAAGAAGCCGCGCAGCTTCCCCGAGTTCCAGGGCGAGTCGTTCAAGATCTTCGACAACCTGTACCTCCAGCGCGCCGACGCCTTCATCCTCGTGCTCGCCCCCCTGTGCATGCTCGCTCTCGGCCTCTTCGTCGCAAAGAGCCGCAGCGGCCGCGCCATGCAGGCCACCGCACAGGACCCCGACACGGCGAAGCTCATGGGCATCAACACCGACCGGATCATCGTGATGGCCTTCGCCATCGGAGCCGCGTTCGCCGCCGTCGCCTCCGTCGCCTACGGACTCGACAAGGGCCAGATCAACTTCGAAATGGGCTTCATCCTCGGGCTCAAGGCCTTCACCGCCGCCGTACTCGGCGGCATCGGCAACATCTACGGCGCCATGGTCGGCGGAGTCGTCCTCGGCCTCGCCGAAGCCCTCTCCATCGCCTACATCGAGGAAATCCCCGGAATGCAGCAGCTCGGCGGCGGCGCCTGGGCCAACGTCTGGGCATTCGTACTTCTCATCGTCGTCCTCCTCGTCAGGCCACAAGGCCTGCTCGGTGAGCGCGTCGCGGATCGGGCGTGAGAGCCATGACAACCGACACCACCAAGACCGCCACCGTCACCGCGCAGGCCGACACCGGCTCCCGGACCACCGGCCTGCGCCGCCTCACTGCCCTCGGCGGTATCGCGACGATCGCCGCCACCTTCCTGTCCTGGACCTACACCGACCAGTTCCCCGGCGACCTCACCGTCTACGGCTACCCCGGCGGCCTGCAGGTCCTCACCCTCGTCGCGGGCGCCCTCGTACTCCTGTACGCACTCGCCGCACTCGACATCCGGGGCTTCCGCTGGCTCGCCCCCACCGGCACCACCAAAGCCCTCCAGTTCCTCGCACTCGGCGCCTTCGCCACCACCTGGTTCACCGTCATCGCCATCGCCGTCGAACTCGGCGGCGTCGTCAACCTCGAACCCGGCGGCTTCGTCGCAGCGGTCGCCTCCGCCATCCCGCTCGTCGCCTTCCTCCTCCCCGACGACACCCGCAAGGCATCCCGCCCCAAGGAACTCCCCTCCTGGGCCGAGATCCTCATCATCGTCCTCGCCTTCGGAACCGGCCTCTTCGTCGTCACCTACGGCATCGACACCGAGTACGCCGAACTCTTCACCGGCTACATGATCACCGCGGGCTTCGCCGTGGGCGCCCTGTTCAAATCGGGCATCATGGCCCGACTCTCGGTGCTCACCACCAAGTACCGCTCCATCGCCGTGGCAGCCGCGTTCGTCGCCGCAGCCGCGTTCCCCTTCACCCAGACCACCGACCAGTACACCCTCATCGCGGTCAACATCCTCATCTTCGCGACCGTCGCACTCGGGCTGAACATCGTCGTCGGCCTCGCCGGACTCCTCGACCTCGGATACGTCGCCTTCCTCGGCGTCGGCGCCTACACCGCCGCGCTCGTCTCCGGCACCACCGCATCCGCGTTCGACGTCCAGTTCCCCTTCTGGGCATCGGTCCTCACGGGAGCGGCCGTCTCCCTCATCTTCGGCGTCGTCATCGGAGCGCCCACACTGCGCCTCCGCGGCGACTACCTCGCCATCGTCACCCTCGGCTTCGGCGAGATCTTCCGCATCACCGTCGGCAACCTCGACGGCGTCTCCGGACCCCAGGTCACCAACGGCCCCAACGGCGTACCCAACATCCCCGACCTCGTCTTCTTCGGATACGACTTCGGCGAGTCCCACACCGTCCTGGGCATCGAACTCGGCGGATACGCCAACTACTACCTGCTCATGCTGCTCGCGATGATCCTCGTGGTCCTCGTCTTCAGCCGCGCGGGCAGCTCCCGCATCGGCCGCGCCTGGGTCGCCATCCGCGAGGACGAGACCGCAGCCACCGCCATGGGCATCAACGGCTTCCGCGTCAAGCTCATCGCCTTCGCCCTCGGCGCCACCCTCGCCGGCCTCGCCGGCACCGTCCAGGCACACGTACAGAGCACCGTCGTCCCGGAGATGTACGTCTTCGCCGGCCCCGTGCCGCCCAACTCCGCATTCCTCCTCGCCGCCGTCATCCTCGGCGGCATGGGAACGATCAGCGGACCCCTGATCGGCGCCACCCTCCTGTACATGATCCCCGCGAAGCTGCAGTTCCTCCAGGACTACCAGCTCCTCGGCTTCGGCCTCGCGCTCATCCTGCTGATGCGTTTCCGCCCCGAAGGCCTCATCGCCAACCGGCGGGCCCAGCTCGAGTACCACGAGACCGGCCAACTCGACACGCCCGAAGGCACACTGCCCGATTCCGGCGTCGGCACCGTGAAGGCGGGGGCGTGAACGACATGACGACCACCACCGAGACCACCACGCCCGTCCTGGACGCCGGCGGCGTCACCATGCGCTTCGGCGGCCTCACCGCCGTACGCGACGTCGACCTCAAGGTCAACGCAGGCGAGATCGTCGGCCTCATCGGCCCCAACGGCGCAGGCAAGACCACCTTCTTCAACTGCCTCACCGGCCTCTACGTCCCCACCGAGGGCAAGGTCCGCTACAAGGGCACAGTCCTGCCCCCCAAGCCCCACCTCGTCACCCAGGCAGGAATCGCCCGCACCTTCCAGAACATCCGGCTCTTCGCCAACATGACCGTCCTGGAGAACGTCCTCGTCGGACGCCACACCAGGACCAAGGAAGGCCTCTGGTCCGCCCTCCTGCGCGGCCCCGGGTTCAAGAGGGCCGAAGCCGCATCGCACGCACGCGCCATGGAACTCCTCGAGTTCATCGGCCTGCAGGACAAGGCGGACCACCTCGCACGCAACCTCCCCTACGGAGACCAGCGCAAGCTGGAAATCGCGCGCGCCCTCGCCAGCGACCCCGGCCTCCTCCTCCTGGACGAGCCCACCGCCGGCATGAACCCGCAGGAAACCCGCGTCACCGAAGAACTCATCTTCGCCATCCGGGACATGGGCATCGCCGTACTCGTCATCGAGCACGACATGCGCTTCATCTTCAACCTCTGCGACCGCGTCGCCTGCCTCGTCCAGGGCGAGAAGCTCGTCGAAGGCACACCCGCCGTCGTCCAGGGCGACGAACGCGTCGTCGCCGCCTACCTCGGCACACCCTTCGAAGGCGACACCCCCGAGAAGGCCGACACCCCCGCCGAGGCGGACAAGGCGGAGCGCGCCACCAGCACAGAAGGGGAAGGCCAGTGACCGCACTGCTCGAGGTCGAGGACCTCAGGGTCGCCTACGGCAAGATCGAAGCCGTCAAGGGAATCTCCTTCACCGTCGAGGCCGGCCAGGTCGTCACCCTCATCGGCACCAACGGTGCGGGCAAGACCACCACCCTGCGCACCCTCTCGGGCCTCCTCAAGCCCTCCGGCGGCCGGATCCTCTTCGACGGGAAGCCCCTCGCGGGCATCCCCGCCCACAAGATCGTGGCACTGGGCCTCGCCCACTCCCCCGAAGGCCGCCACATCTTCCCCCGCCTCAGCATCGCGGAGAACCTCCAGCTCGGCGCCTTCCTCCGCACCGACAAGGCGGGCATCGAGAAGGACATCCAGCGCGCCTACGACCTCTTCCCCATTCTCGGGGAACGCCGCAAGCAGGCCGCCGGAACCCTCTCCGGGGGCGAGCAGCAGATGCTCGCCATGGGACGCGCGCTCATGTCCCAGCCCAAGCTGCTCATGCTCGACGAGCCCTCCATGGGCCTCTCCCCGATCATGATGCAGAAGATCATGGAGACCATCGTCGAGCTCAAGGCGTCGGGCACGACGATCCTGCTCGTCGAGCAGAACGCCCAGGCGGCCCTCTCCCTCGCGGACCAGGGCCACGTCATGGAGGTCGGCAAGGTCGTCCTCTCCGGCACGGGCGCCGACCTCCTCCACGACGAGTCGGTCCGCAAGGCCTACCTCGGCGAGGACTGAGCACCCACGCACAACGGAGAAGCCCGCCCCCGGACACCCGGGAGCGGGCTTCTCCATGTACGCCTGCGAACCTACTCGGCCGCCTTCTTCTTCTCCTCGGCGTCCTCGATCAGCGCCTCCGCCAGCTGCTGCATCGACATACGCCGGTCCATCGACGTCTTCTGGATCCAGCGGAACGCCGCCGGCTCGGAGAGCCCGTAATCCGTCTGCAGGATGCTCTTCGCCCGGTCCACCAGCTTCCGGGTCTCCAGCCGCTGCGACAGGTCCGCGATCTCGTTCTCCAGCGCCTTCAGCTCCGCGAAACGGGACACGGCCATCTCGATGGCCGGGACCACGTCGCTCTTGCTGAACGGCTTCACCAGATACGCCATCGCCCCGGCGTCCCGGGCCCGCTCGACGAGATCACGCTGCGAGAACGCCGTCAGCATCAGGACCGGGGCGATGGACTCCTCGGCGATCTTCTCGGCGGCGGAGATGCCGTCGAGGACCGGCATCTTCACATCGAGGATCACGAGGTCCGGGCGGTGCTCCCGCGCCAGCTCGACGGCCTGCTGCCCGTCCCCGGCCTCCCCGACGACCGAGTAGCCCTCCTCCTCCAGCATCTCCTTGAGATCGAGGCGGATGAGGGCCTCGTCCTCGGCGATGACGACGCGGGTCGTCAGCGGCGGGACGTGCGACTTGTCGTCGTCGGCGGCGTCTACGGGCTGGGGCGACTCGGGGGTGGTCAAGGTGCTCCTCATTTCAAGGCAGGTGCTGCTACCTGAGCCTACCTAGCTCCTGTATGTTTGAGGCACAGCGGGTCGCAGCTAACCTTTGATCCTAAGCCCAGCCCTGGTAGTCCAGCGGAAGAGACACGGTGCTCAAACCACCGACAGCGTGGGTTCGAATCCCACCCAGGGCACTTTCCCTTCGATTCCCAGGTTCACCCTCCATTTGCTGATCTTCACCATTGCCGGTGAACGCCCCTTCGATCGCGGGGCGTATCAGCGAATCCCGCACAAGACTCCGCCACATGGACCAGCACAATCCGTCGATCCGCGACGAAGCGCTCGCTCTCTTACGAAGCGGTATCAGCAATCGATCAGCGGCAGAACTGCTCAACGTGCCTCGCGGGACAATCGGCTGGTGGCTGCACGAGGACCGCAAGAGACGCGGGGTCCAGTACGTACAGCCCACTGACTGTCCGATCTGTACCGACCGAGCCCTTGATCGCGCCGCCTATGCATATCTTCTCGGGCTCTACCTGGGCGACGGCCACATCATCTCCAAACCCAAGCAGCACCACCTGTCGATCTTCTGTGGCGACGCCTGGCCCGGGTTGATCGACGAGGCCGAATCCGTGATGCGCAAGGTGATGCCCATGCCACGCACCGGGCGACGCCAGAAGGGCGGCTGTGTAGAGGTCAAGTCCTTTACGAAGCACTGGACATGCCTCTTTCCGCAGCACGGCCCCGGCAGGAAGCACGAGCGCCCGATCATCCTCGAAGCGTGGCAGCAGGAGATCGTAGACTTTCACTCATGGGAGTTCATCCGGGGACTCATCCACTCAGACGGCTGCCGGACCACGAACTGGACATCCCGCATGGTCGGCGGAGAACGCAAACGCTACGAGTACCCCCGGTACTGGTTCACCAATGTCTCGGACGACATCCGACAGCTCTACACGGACACACTCGACAAACTCGGCATCAAGTGGACGCACTGCACCCGCGCGGGCAAGAAGTACAACATCTCCGTAGCCCGACGGGCGTCCGTGGCTCTCATGGACGCTCACGTCGGGCCGAAGTACTGACGACCGTTACCTCGGGCTGTCGTCCTCGCCGATGCGGTGCACCCGTACCAGGTTCGTCGAGCCGGCCACTCCGGGCGGGGACCCGGCCGTGATGACCACGATGTCGCCCTCCTGACAGCGGCCGATCCGCAGCAGTTCCTCGTCCACCTGCGCCACCATCGCGTCGGTCGACTCCACGTGCGGTCCGAGGAACGTCTCCACGCCCCACGTGAGGTTCAGCTGCGCGCGGGTGGCCTCGTCCGGGGTGAAGGCGAGGAGCGGGATCGGGGAGCGGTAGCGCGAGAGGCGTTTGACGGTGTCGCCGCTCTGGGTGAAGGCCACCAGGAACTTGGCACCGAGGAAGTCGCCCATCTCGGCTGCCGCGCGGGCGACCGCGCCGCCCTGGGTGCGGGGCTTGTTGCGGTCGGTGAGGGGCGGGAGGCCCTTGGCGAGGATGTCCTCCTCGGCTGCCTCGACGATGCGGGCCATGGTGCGGACCGTCTCGACGGGGTACTTGCCGACGCTGGTCTCGCCGGAGAGCATCACGGCGTCCGTGCCGTCGATGACGGCGTTGGCGACGTCGGAGGCCTCGGCGCGGGTGGGCCGGGAGTTGTCGATCATCGAGTCGAGCATCTGGGTGGCGACGATGACCGGCTTGGCGTTGCGCCTGGCGAGCTTGATGGCGCGCTTCTGGACGATCGGGACCTGCTCCAGGGGCATTTCGACGCCGAGGTCGCCGCGGGCGACCATGATGCCGTCGAAGGCGGCGACGATGTCGTCGATGTTGTCGACGGCCTGGGGCTTCTCGACCTTGGCGATGACGGGGAGGCGGCGCTCCTCCTCGTCCATGACGCGGTGGACGTCGTCGATGTCGCGTCCGGTGCGCACGAAGGAGAGGGCGATGATGTCGGCGCCGGTGCGGAGGGCCCAGCGGAGGTCCTCGATGTCCTTCTCGGAGAGTGCGGGGACGGAGACGGCGACTCCGGGGAGGTTGAGTCCCTTGTGGTCGGAGACCATGCCGCCTTCGATGACGGTGGTGTGGACGCGGGGTCCGTCTACTTCGGTGACTTCGAGGGTGACGCGGCCGTCGTCGATGAGGATGCGTTCGCCGGTGGTGACGTCGGCGGCGAGGCCGTCGTAGGTGGTGCCGCAGGTGGTGCGGTCGCCTTCCATGGGTTCCACGGTGATGGTGAAGTCGTCGCCGCGTTCAAGGAGTACGGGGCCTTCGGCGAAGCGGCCGAGGCGGATCTTCGGGCCTTGAAGGTCGGCGAGGATTCCTACGCTGCGACCGGTCTCCTCGGATGCTTTGCGTACGTGGTGGTAGCGCTCTTCGTGTTCGGCGTAGGTGCCGTGGCTGAGGTTGAGGCGGGCGATGTCCATTCCCGCTTCGACGAGTGCCTTGATCTGCTCGTACGTGTCGGTTGCGGGTCCCAGGGTACAAACGATTTTCGCTCGGCGCATGGTTCGAGCCTAGACCTTACCTGCGGGTAGGTATTTGCCCTCGCAGTACTGTCCAACGGCCTTTTGATGAACGGTTATTGCCAACTGTTGAATTGTGCGGCCGGGTGCTCCGATGAGCGCGTGAGAGGTGGTGCTGCGGGGCGGGGGTGCCTGCCGGTCATCAGATCGAAACCTGCGCGGGGTGTTGCGGGTGGGGGTGGCTGGGCCAGAATCTACGCGCGTTGTTCGCTCGAACGAGGAGTCAAGGATGCCGTTGAACCGTAGGACGTTTCTGGGCCGTTCGGCCGTGGCCGGTGCCGGTGTGGCGCTGGCCGGTGGGGTCGGGGCGGGGTCGGCGGTGGCCTCGGAGGCGAAGGGCCACGGTCACGGGCGTCCGCCGAAGCGGTACTCGTTCACGGTGATGGGGACGACGGACCTGCACGGGAACGTCTTCAACTGGGACTACTTCACGGACAAGGAGTTCGACGACAAGGCGCACAACGACGTCGGTCTGGCGAAGATCTCGACGCTGGTGAACCAGATCCGTGAGGACCGTGGGCGCCGTAACACGTTGCTGATCGACGCGGGTGACACGATCCAGGGCACCCAGTTGTCGTACTACTACGCGAAGATCGATCCGATCACGGCGAAGCGTGGCCCGGTGCATCCGATGGCGCAGGCGATGAACAAGATCGGCTATGACGCGGCGGCGCTCGGGAATCATGAGTTCAACTACGGGATTCCGGTGCTGCGGAAATTCGAGGAGCAGTGTGATTTCCCGCTGCTGGGTGCGAATGCGCTGGATGCGAAGACGTTGCGGCCTGCTTTCGCGCCGTATGTGATCAAGCGGGTGCGTACGCCGCACGGCCGTGATGTGCGGGTGGCGGTGCTGGGGCTGACGAATCCGGGTATCGCGATCTGGGACAAGGCGAATGTGGGCGGGAAGATGGTGTTCCCGGGTCTTGAGGAGCAGGCGGCGAAGTGGGTGCCGAAGCTTCGCTCGATGGGTGCGGACGTGGTGATCGTTTCGGCGCACTCGGGTTCGTCGGGTACGTCGTCGTACGGTGACCAGTTGCCGTACGTCGAGAACGCGGCGGGTCTGGTGGCGGAGCAGGTGCCGGGGATCGACGCGATTCTGGTGGGTCACGCGCACTCGGAGATTCCCGAGTACTTCGTGACGAACAAGGAGACGGGGAAGCAGGTCGTTCTCTCGGAGCCGTTGAAGTGGGGTCAGCGGCTGACGCTGTTCGACTTCGATCTGGTGTGGGAGAAGGGCCGCTGGGTGGTCGAGAAGGTCGGCGCCTCGGTGCTGAACTCGAACACGGTGGAGGAGGATCCGCGCATCACCTCGCTGCTGGGTGCCGAGCACCGGGAGGTGGTGGCGTATGTGAACCAGGTGATCGGTACGTCGGTGGCGGCGATGTCGACGGTGGACGCGCCGTGGAAGGACGAGCCGGTCATCGATCTGATCAATCTGGTGCAGGCGGAGACGGTGAGGGCGGCGCTGGCGGGTGGGGAGTACGCGGCGTTGCCGGTGCTGTCGCAGGCGGCGTGTTTCTCGCGTACGGCGGCGATTCCCGCGGGTGAGGTGACGATCAAGGATGCGGCGGGGCTGTATCCGTTCGAGAACACGCTGGAGGCGCGGCTTCTGACGGGGGCCCAGCTGAAGGACTATCTGGAGTTCTCGGCGAGGTACTACGTGCGGACGGCTGCGGGGGCGCCGGTGGACACGTCGAAGCTGACGAACGCGGAGAACATTCCGGATTACAACTACGACGTGGTGTCGGGTGTGACGTACGACATCGATATCGCGAAGCCTGCCGGTTCGCGGATCGTGGGGTTGTCGTTCGAGGGGGCGCCGGTGGATCCGGCGGCGCAGTTCGTGTTCGCGGTGAACAACTATCGGGCGAGTGGTGGGGGCAACTTCCCGCACGTGCCGGGCTCGAGGCAGTTGTGGGCGAATTCGGATGAGATCCGGAACACGATCATCGGGTGGGTTCAGGCGAAGGGTTCGGTGGATCCGGCGGAGTTCGCTTCGGTGGACTGGCGTCTGACGCGTGACGGTGTGCCGGTGTTCTAGTACCGCGGCTGTAGGTGGCGGTCTTGCCGGCGGGGGGCGCTCGGGGGGACGTGTGCAGCAGCCGTTGATCGTCGTGAGTGATGTGGGCTTGCTTGCGGGGGACGGTGGCCGCAGGTAGTTGCGTGGCTCCCGAGCGGGCGCGCGGCGGTGGGCCGGGAGCCGGTGGATCCGCGTTCCTGGGCCTCCGGCCCCGATCGCTGTTTGTTGCGGTGCTCCGACACTGGGGTCCGCCCTGGGGGGGGAAGGCGGCATCGGCCATGTTCCCGCTTCGCAGGCTGCCTGGTCAGGGGCAGGCTGTGGAGCGGGGACGTTTCGCGCCGACGCCTTGGTCGGGAAGGTGCGTAAGCGGGTCTGGCACGGGCTCTCGGGGCCGGACGCGACGTGTTTCTGCGGCTGGGCGGTCATGGTCCTGGCCGGTCCCCGCCGGGGCCGCCGCCGGCTTCTGGTTCGCCTTGACCGCGTCGGCGGCGGACTCGTCTGTTTCCGCTGTTCCGCGCGGTGGCCCGTGTGAACCCGCGTATCGGATCCGAATTTCACACTTCGCGGTGGGCTGTCAACGCCAGTCGGTGACCAGCCACTTCCCCTCGATCTCGGAAAGTAGCAGTTCGCTGATCTGGAGAGGGTTGTCCTCGACTTTGATGTGCCCGGTGCTGCCGTTTTTCGCAAAGAATCTGGCTTCGTAGGAACCGGCCAGCTCATCTCGTTCTGCTTCGCTCAGGGGTGCTGTGAGCGCTTCGACGGCTTGCGGGCAGGTGTTCTTGCGTTGGGCGGCGGCGAGTTCGGACCGTGCTGTCCGGGTCATGGTCGCGCAGACTCCGTCGCCGTCTCCTGAGCCGAGGTTTTCCAGGAACTCCTTGCCGGAGGCCTCCAAGGCTCCGAGGTCCGCGCTGGACTCCTGAAGCGCGGAGAAGAGAAGGTTGCCCGCCCAGATCGCGACCAGTGGGCCGACCACCCACCAGGTGAACAGGAGTCCCCTGCTTTGCCCGTTCGTGCGCACCAACGTGCCTCACCCCTCGCTGCCGCAGGTTGCACGTCGACCGGCGTGCTCGTCATCGAAGTGTGCCAGTACGGGAGTTCCTTCATTCGGGCGTCGGCTCGCCTTCTGGCTCCATGCGCTGGTGATCATCGGTGACGCGGGCGGCCCCGTCGGCGGTATCACGGTCCGTGGCTGGAGTGCCGGCCTGGTGTCGGGGGCCGGTGTTCGTGCCGGCCGGGTTTGCCGGTGGTGTTGCGGTGGAGTTCCGGTCGGTGTGTGGGGCGGCCGTTCCTGGTCCTCGGGCGGCCGCCTTCGTGTTGTCAGTGGTCCTGTGCGAAGGGGACGAGGGGGGTGTGTTGGCCCGGTACGGCGGGGGCGGGGCTGGGGGTGAGGCCGAAGGTGGTGAAGGCGGTGCGTTGTGGGAGGGGGTAGGGGGTGGTGCCGGTGAGGTTGTTGAGGATGGTGGCGCTGCGCCAGGCGGCGAGTCCGAGGTCGGGGGCTCCGACTCCGTGGGTGTGGCGTTCGGCGTTCTGGACGTAGATGTTGCCGGTGAGGGTGGGGTCGAGGTCGAGGCGGAAGTCGGTGTGGATGCGGGGGCGTCCTTGGGTGTCGCGGCGGATGTGGGGGGCGATGCCGGTGAGGAGGGTGTCGAGGGGGCGTTCGCGGTATCCGGTGGCCAGGACGACGGCGTCGGTGGTGAGGCGGCTGCGGGTGGCTTGTTGGGTGTGTTCGAGGTGGAGTTCGATGCGGTTGCCGCTGCCGGAGAGGCGTCCTGCGGTGCGGACGCTGACTCCTGGGGTGAGGGTGGCGTCGGGCCATCCGCCGTGGAGGGTGCGTCGGTAGAGCTCGTCGTGGATGGCGGTGATGGTGTCGGTGTCGATGCCTTTGTGGAGTTGCCATTGCTGGGGGACGAGGGTGTCGCGTACGGGTTCGGGGAGGGCGTGGAAGTAGTGGGTGTAGTCGGGGGTGAAGTGTTCGAGGCCGAGTTTCGAGTACTCCATGGGTGCGAAGGCCTGGGTGCGGGCGAGCCAGTGGATTCTTTCGATGCCGTGGGGGCGGGCGCGGAGGAGGTCGAGGAAGATCTCGGCGCCCGACTGGCCGGAGCCGATGACGGTGACGTGGTCGGCTTCGAGGAGTTGTTCGCGGTGGTGGAGGTAGTCGGCGGAGTGGATGACCGGGATTCCGGGGACTTCCGCGAGGGGGCGCAGGGGTCCGGGGATGAAGGGTGCGGTGCCGACGCCGAGGGCGATGTGGCGGGTGTGGGCCTGGCCGGGGGTCCGGGTCTCGCCGTCGGGGCCGGTTCGGGTGTAGTCGACTTCGTAGTGGGCGTGGTCGGTGTTCCAGCGGATGGCGTCGACCTGGTGGTTGAAGTGGATGGTGGGGAGTTGTTCGCTGACCCAGCGGCAGTAGGCGTCGTATTCGGCGCGGTGGATGTGGAACTGCTCCGCGAAGTAGAAGGGGTAGAGGCGGTCGCGGGTGCGGAGGTAGTTGAGGAAGGTCCAGGGGCTGGTGGGGTCGGCGAGGGTGGTGAGGTCGGCGAGGAAGGGGACTTGGAGGGTGGCACCGTCGATGAGGAGGCCGGGGTGCCAGTGGAAGGCGGGGCGTTGTTCGTAGAAGGCGGTGGTGAGGGGGTGGGTGCCGGGTGTGGTGGGGATGCCGTGGGCGAGGGCGGCGAGGGAGAGGTTGAAGGGGCCGAGGCCGATGCCGATGAGGTCCTGGGTCCGGTGGCCTTGGGGGGTGGTCCGGTCGGTCATCGGGGGGTGCTGCCTTCCGTGATGGCGTCGGTACGGGTGTGGGCGGGAGTGTCGGCGTGGGTCTGGGTGACGAGGGTGAGGAGGCGTCGGAGGTCGTCGGGTGTGGTGTGGGGGTTGAGGAGGGTGGCTTTGAGCCAGAGGCGGTCGCCGGTGCGGGCGCGGCCGAGGACGGCGTGGCCTCGGTCGAGGAGGGTGCGGCGGATGGTGGCGACGGTGGTGTCGTCGGTGTGGCTCGGGCGGAAGAGGACGGTGCTGATGGTGGGGCGGTCGTAGAGCTCGAGTGCGGGGTTCTTCTCGATGAGGTCGGCGAGGTGGTGGGCGGTGGCGATGGTGCGGTCGATGAGGTCGGCGAGTCCGTCGCGGCCGAGTGCCTGGAGGGTGACGGCGATCTTGAGGGCGTCGGGGCGGCGGGTGGTGCGTAGGGAGCGGCCGAGGAGGTCGGGGAGGCCTGCGTCGGTGTCGTCGTCGGCGTTGAGGTAGGGGGCGTGGTGGTGGAGGGCGTCGAGGTAGGTGTGGTGGGGGACGGCGAGGATGCCGGCGGATGCGGGTTGCCAGCCGAGTTTGTGCAGGTCGAGGGTGACGCTGTGGGCGCGGTGGAGGCTGGCGAGGGTGTGGCGGTGGGTGGGGCTGAAGAGGAGGGGGCCGCCGTATGCGGCGTCGATGTGGAGTTCGGCGCCGTGGGTGGTGGTGAGGTCGGCGATGTCGGTGAGGGGGTCGATCTGGCCGGTGTCGGTGGTGCCTGCGGTGGCGGTGACGAGGAGGGGGCCTTGGTGGTGGATGAGGGTGTCGCGGAGTGCGGTGGGGTCCATGACCCCGTGGGGGGCTGGGATGACGACGGGTCGGGGTAGGCCGAGGAGCCAGGCGGCGCGGGTGATGCTGTGGTGGGCGTTGGCGGCGCAGATGGTCTGGACGGGGCCGTGGCGTTCGCGGGCGAGGAGGAGGGCGAGTTGGTTGGCTTCGGTGCCGCCGGTGGTGACGAGGGCATCGGGTTTCGGGGTGTGGGGGTAGATCTCGGTGGCGAGGGCGGTGGTGAGGGCGGTTTCGAGGGCGGAGGCGGCGGGGGCCTGGTCCCAGGAGTCCATGGAGGGGTTGAGGGCTGATGCGGCGAGGTCGGCTGCGGCGGCGAGTGCGAGGGGTGGGGTGTGGAGGTGGGCTGCGCAGTGGGGGTGTGCGGGGTCGGCGGCGCCTTCGGTGAGTGCGGTCACGAGGGTGCGGAGGGCGTGGTGGGCGCCGGTGCCGTGGTCGGGGATGAGGGGGCCGGTGGTGCGGTGGAGGTTTTGGGTGACGGTGTGGGGTCCGCCGGCGGGGAGGGGGCCGTTGCGGCGGGTGGCGCCGTCGTGGAGTGCGGTGAGGACGGTGTCGATGAGGGGGCGCAGGTGGGTGGGGCCTGCGGTGCCTCCGGCGAGGGGCGGGGTGGGCATGGGTGGTGTGGTCCTTCGGGTACGCGGGGGCGGTGGTGCCAGCTTGTCCGGATTGCGGAGGGTGCGGCCGAAGAGCCCAACGATCTCGACCCGAAAGGGGTACTGGGATCTGGTGCGGCGGTGCTGGGGGGTGTGGGGCTGGTATGGGAGTTTGTTGTTCGTATGGCTGTGCCCGGCCCCTGTGGGTGAGGGGCCGGGCACGGTGGCGCGGATGGTGCTCGGGGTGCTTCGGGGGCCGTGGCGGGGCGGTGGGTGGTGCGTTACGGCGTGGGTGGGCGCCGGTCAGTGGGCGTTGCGTACGGCGAGGGCGCGGCGGAGGTCGTCGAGCTGGTCGGTGAGTTTGCGGCGCAGGGCCGGGGTGATCGCCGGGTTGTCGAGGGCTTGGTCGCCGAGGCGGATGCTGTCGGGGTCGACGGCGTGGGCGGGGAAGGCGTAGCGCCCGGCGGCTTCGGCGATGGCGGGGCCGCGGCGTGCGGCGAGTGCGATGACGTCGGGGTAGTAGCGGGCGACGTAGGGGTGGAGGAGTTCGGCCTGTTCGGGTTGCCAGAAGCCTTGCGCGGTGGCGGTGAAGAGGTAGTTGGACAGGGTGTCGTCGGTGAACATGGCTTGCCAGGCGGCTTTTTTGGCTTCGGGGGTGGGGAGGGCGGCGCGGCAGCGGGCGGCGCCTTCCTGGCCGGTGGCGCTGGGGTCCTTGTCGAGTTCGTGGGTGATGGCCGTGTCGTCGGTGGCGCCGAGGACGGCGAGGCGGGTGAGGATGCGCCAGCGGAGTTCGGGGTCGAGTTCGGGTCCGCCGGGGACGGTGCCTTCGCGGAGCCAGTCCTGGATGGCGTCGGGCTGGGTGGCGGCGTCGATGAAGTGGCGTACGGCGGTGAGGCGGAGGCCGGGGGCGGGGCTGTCGGGGCGGGTGCCGTCCTGGTGGGGTTCCCAGTCCTTGGGGGTGAGTCCTTCGGTGCGGCGAAGGAGGTCACGGCTGAGTGAGGTGAGGGTGGTCAGGGCGGTGGGCCGGTCCTGGGGCGGGAGGTAGCGGTCGGCGATGTGGGTGGCGGCGAAGCCGAGGACGCCTTGGACTAGGGCGAGGTCGGTTTCGTAGGGGAGGTGGGTGCGGGCGGCGGTGAGGTGGACGGTGGGGTGGAGTTCGCCGTCGCGGACCATGTCGCGGGCGGTGTTCCACAGGAGGGCGCGGGTGAGGGCGTCGGGGATGCCGGAGAGGTGGGTGAGGGCGGTGTTCCAGGAGTCGGGGTCGAGGCGGATCTTGGCGTAGGTGAGGTCGTTGTCGTTGGGGACGACGAGGTCGGGGCGTCGGCCGGGCTGGGTGGTGGGTGTGCCGTCCTGGGGGATGTCCAGGTCGAAGCGGCCGCGCAGGGTGAGGTGGTCGGCGCCGGTCTGGGTGTCGAGGCTGTGGTCGTAGGTGCCGACGGTGATGCGGTGGGGGCGGTTGCCGGCGTGGTCGATGGTGAGGTTCCAGCTGTTGCCGGTGTTCTCGACGTGAGCGGTGAGGGTGTCGATGCCGGTGGTGCGGAGCCAGGTGGCGGCCCAGGTGTGGACGTCGCGGTCGGTGGCGGTGGCGAGGTTGTCGATGAAGTCGGCGAGGGTGGCGTTGGCGAATTTGTGCCGGGCGAAGTGGGTGTTGATGCCGGCGAGGAAGTCCTTCTCGCCGAGCCAGGCGACGAGTTGGCGTAGTGCGGAGGCGCCCTTGGCGTAGGAGATGCCGTCGAAGTTGAGGAGTGCTGAGGCGGTGTCGGGGACGGCGTCGGGGTCGGGTGCGACGGGGTGGGTGGTGGAGCGCTGGTCGGCGTCGTAGCCCCAGCCCTTGCGGGAGACACCGAATTCGACCCAGGTGTCGGGGAATGGGGTCTCCCCTGCTCGGACGGAGGCTTCGGTGAGGGTCTGGTAGCCCATGTACTCGGCGAAGGACTCGTTGAGCCAGATGTCGTCCCACCAGGTGAGGGTGACGAGGTCGCCGAACCACATGTGGGCCATTTCGTGGGCGATGACCACGGCGCGGGTCTGGCGTTCGGTGTCGGTGACGGCGGAGCGGTAGATGAATTCGTCGCGGAAGGTGACGAGTCCGGGGTTCTCCATGGCACCGGCGTTGAATTCGGGGACGAATGCCTGGTCGTAGGAGTCGAAGGGGTAGGGCTCGTCGAATTTTTGGTGGTAGCGGTCGTAGCAGGCGCGGGTGATGTCGAGGATCTCGTCGGCGTCGGCGTCGAGGTGGGGGGCGAGGGAGCGGCGGCAGTGGATGCCGAAGGGGATGCCGGCGTGGTGGGTGGTGACGGAGTGCCAGGGGCCTGCGGCGACGGCGACGAGGTAGGTGGAGATGGGTGGTGTGGGGGCGATGGTCCAGCGGCCGTCGGTGGTCCGGGTGGTGGTGCCGTTGCCGAGGACGGTCCAGCCGGTGGGTGCGGTGACGGTGAGGTCGAACACGGACTTGAGGTCGGGCTGGTCGAAGGCGGCGAAGACGCGTTGGACGTCCTCCATGAAGAGCTGGGTGTAGACGTAGGTTTCGCCGTCGGCGGGGTCGGTGAAGCGGTGCATGCCTTCGCCGGTGCGGGAGTAGTGCATGGTGGCGTCGACGGTGAGTTCGTGGGTGCCTGGGGTGAGGTGGTCCAGGGGGTAGCGGTTGTCGTCGAGGCGTTCGGGGTCGAGGGGTTGTCCGTCGAGGCTGAGTGAGCGCAGGGTTTCCGGCTTGATCTCGACGAAGGTGTCTCCGGCCGTGTGGGCGGTGAACCGGATGGCGGTCCTGGAGTCGAAGGTCTCGTCGCCCGTGGTGAGGTCGAGGTCGACCGTGTAGCGGTGTACGTCGAGGAGCTGGGCGCGGGTCTGCGCTTCGTTGCGCGTCAGTACGGACATGGCGCCCATGCTGCCGTACGGGTAGGGGCTGTGCAGCGGCGTTCTCGCAGGGCTGACGGCCGGGGGGTGGGGTGTTCCGCTCGCCGGGTGTCAGCGCTCCCGTGCGGGGCCGGGGGTGCGTGGGAGGGCGTCGGCGCTCTCGCGGGGGGCCGGGTGCGCGGGGCCTGGATGGGTCGCGGGCCGGCGCGAGCGGGTCGGGCGCGCGTCGGGGACGGGCGGGTCGCGTCGCGCGGGCGGCATCGCTCGGGTGGGTGTGGCCTGCGGGGCCGGTGGGCGCCGGGCCGGTGCGGTCCGCTGATCCCGCGCGGGGCGCGGGCCGGGCCGCCGCGCCGGGGCCGACACGGCGGCGGTGGGTCAGGCGTCGGGGCCGGCGGTTTCCTCGGCGATGCGCTCGTGGTGGCGGATGACCTCGGCCACGATGAAGTTCAGCAGCTTCTCGGCGAAGGCGGGGTCCAGCCTGGCGCTCTCGGCGAGCTGGCGGAGCCGGGTGATCTGGCGGGCCTCGCGGGCCGGGTCGGCGGGCGGCAGGTGGTGTTCGGCCTTGAGGTGGCCGACCTGCTGGGTGGCCTTGAAGCGCTCGGCGAGCATGTGGACGACTGCGGCATCGATGTTGTCGATGCTCTCGCGGAGCCGGTTCAGTTCGGCGGTGACGTACGCGTCGGTGTTGCTCGTGGTCATGGTCAGCGAGCTTAGACGCACCGGTCGCGGGGTGGGCGACGGCGGGGTGGGGCCGGTGGGCGGACGTGGGTCCGGGGACGCCCGTCAGGAGGGCGCCCCCGGGTGGGTGGCGGGGTGGGCCGGGTCAGAGGGTGGCGGCGGCCGAGGCGATGGCGGAGGCGAAGGTCGACACCTGGGTGTAGACGCCGGGGTAGCCGGGCCGTGCGCAGCCCTCGCCCCAGCTGACGATGCCGACCTGGGTCCAGGCTCCGGCGTTGTCCTTGCGGAACATGGGGCCGCCGGAGTCGCCCTGGCAGGTGTCGACGCCGCCGGTGCTGACGTATCCGGCGCAGATCTCCTGGCTGGGTACGAGGTCGCTGCCGTAGGCCTGTTGGCAGGTGGCGTCGGAGACGTAGGGGACGGTGGCCTTGAGCAGGTAGCGCTGCTGGCCGCCGCCCTCGGTGGCGGCGCCCCAGCCGGCGATGGTGAAGGTGCCGGTGTCGTAGGCGGTGGTGGTGGCGATCTTCAGGGTGGGCTGGTTGATGGGCTGGGCGAGCTTGATCAGGGCCCAGTCCTTGCCGACGCCGTTGTAGCCGGGTGCCTGGAGGACCTTGGTGGAGCGGACCTTGACGGCGGAGGACGACTGGAGGTCGACGGCTCCGGCGGTGGCGGTGATGGAGGTGTTGTTGCCGGATCCGCTGACGCAGTGGGCGGCGGTGAGCACGATGTTCTGCTTGTAGAGGGCGCCGCCGCAGCCCATGGAGAGCCGGACCATGAAGGGGAATTCGCCCTGGGCCGCGCGGGTGCCGCCGACTACGGGGGCGGGGGCGGCGGAGGCGTTCGACGGCTGGAGGCTGATGGTGGCGAGGGCCACCGCGGCTATGACGGAACATCTCTTGAGCGTGCGCAGAAGTTGCTTCACGGGCTGTGCCTGCTTTCGTGTGGGGGTCGGCATGGGGGGCTGCTGCAGGCGTGCGGGTGTGCGTGTCCTGGTCAGGGGCGCGGACCGAGCAATTCTCGGCATGCTCCCGACAAGAACGATCCGATTATCGGGAAGCGTTCACCGCTGTCACAAGTCAGGGTTTCCGGCCAAGATCACCTCCCGGTGAACGGCCGGATTCACTCCGACCGGCCTAGAGTGAGGGTCCGTTGAGCGCCATTGATGGGGGTTCGGACGTGAGTGACGGCAGTAACGGCAGCGGCGGCGGTCCGGTCGTCCATGGCTTCCCGCATCTCGACGCGGTCCGGTCCGCGATCACCTCGCTCTACCGGCGTATCTCCCCCGACGGTGTGCACGCCTACGCCACGAGCCTCGCCCCGGCCGACGCCGCCTTCTCCGACGTGGACGACCTGTATCTCGGCGCCCAGCGGGTGGCCGGCGCCCTGGTCCGGCACCTGCGGCTGCCGCAGGCGCGTATCGTCGTGGGCTTCCGGCGGATGGAGCACGCCGCGAGCGTCGAACTCACCGCTGGACCCGAGTACTTCATCGAGCTGAACGACCGTTTCCGCACGCACCGCAGGGACATCGGGGCCGCGCTGGCGCACGAGATCACCCATGTGCTGCTGCACCGGCTGGGACTGGAGCTTCCCGGCACCCGCGACAACGAGATCCTCACGGACACGGTGACCGCCTACCTCGGCGCGGGCTGGCTGCTGCTGGACGCCTTCCGCCAGGACGCGGTCTCCAGCCAGAAGCTCGGCTATCTCACACCCGAGGAGTTCGGCTACGTGCTCGCCAAGCGTGCGCTGGCCTTCGGGGAGGACCCGTCCGTGTGGTTCACCAGCCCCCAGGCGTACACGGCGTACACCAAGGGCCGCGCCGAGGCCCTGCGCGACCTGCAGCGGCCACCGCTGAAGGCCGCGGGGTGGGCGGGCAGGCGCCGTTACGCCAAGGACCGCCGGTACGCCGGGGACCACTTGGGCAGCAGTGCCGGCCCGTCCGTTCCGTACGCCTTCGAGGGGGCCGCGGACGCGCTGCGGGTCTCCTTCGCCTGCCCCACCTGCCACCAGCGCGTCCGGGTCCCGGTCCGTGGCCGGACGCGCGCCCGGTGCGGGCTGTGCCGCACGGTCCTGGAGTGCGACACCTGAGGATCGTCCCTGCCCGGGGCGGCCCCAGGGCGGTGGGACTCCGGTAGGGCGGCACGGTGCCGGCAACGGGGTGGAATGGCGACGGGCAGCGCGAAGTCGATGCCTGGTCCGGGGTCCAGCGTGCTTGGGCCGCAGGGCCGCGCCGAAGGGAACTGACATGACGTCACTCCCGCGCCCCCGAAGACCTCGTTCCTGTTCCGGTCCTTAGGGTCGGTGTATGACAAATGGTCCGGTCGCCGGTGCGAGCAGCCTCTTCGAGGCGTTGTACGGCGATGAGAACGCCGTCGTACGGGCGCTTCGTGCGGGCGCCTCCGCCGAGTCGGCCGACGAGGAGGGGACGACCGCGTTGTATCTGGCGTCCGTGCAGGACCTGCCCAACGCGGTCCGGCTGCTCCTGGCCGCCGGCGCGGACCCGAACCGCGCGAGTGGCCCGGGGGCGGGCGATCTTCCGCTGTGCGGGGCGGCGTGCGGCGGCCACGTGGAGGCCGTCGAGGCGCTTCTGTCCGCCGGGGCCGAGCCCGATCTGAGCGAGGAGTTCGGCTTCACGGCGCTGCGCTGGGCGGCGGGCCTCGGCCACGCGCGGGTCGCGGAGGCCCTGCTCGCCCATGGTGCGGATCCGGATCTGACGGGCCCGCGGGGTGAGGTACCGCTGGTGGTCGCGGCCCGGAGGGGGTCGGTGCACACGGTGCGGGCCCTGCTCCGGCACGGCGCCCGCGACCTCTCCCCCGCGCTGGAGGAAGCCAGGCGCATGCTCACACTGGACGCGGAGCAGGAGTTGCGCGCGTCACTGCGTCGCTCGTACGGGGACGAGGGGCACGGGAGTCAGGTGCACCGCGACCCGGTGGACGGCGGGGTGACGGTCACGGTCGAACTGCTGCGGGACGGTCAGCCGTTCGCGTCCCAGGACCTGCAGACGGGGCACGGGGCGATCGCCACGCTCCTGGAGAACGAACTGGGCCTGCGGGCCCCGTTCGAGGAGCTGGCCGTCCGGGCGCTGCGGGGCGGTGACCCGGGGCTGGACAACTGGCTGGTGGCGGTGGGGACGCTGTGGCTGCGGGGCGACGAGGAGACGTTCCAGGCGGCGGCCGCCTGGACGGCGGGTGAGGATCCGCTGAGGCAGGCGTTCGGCGTGGACGTCCTGGCGCGGCTCGGCTTCCGTACCGGCGGCAGACCGTTCGCCGAACGGGCGATTCCGCTGCTGCGGGAGCTGACCCGGTCCGCGGCCCCGGCGCCGGCCGACGCGGCGGCCCGGGCGCTCGCCCAGTACGAGAGGGACGGGACGGACGGCGGGAGCCCTGGCGTGGACTGAGCACGATGGGCGGTCCTCGACGGCGCCGTGCTCGCTGCGGCCTGGTCATCGTGGGGTGCGGCAGCCCCGTGCCGTTCGGCCCGGTCAGGTGGGGCGGGCGGCCTCGTCGAGCAGGTAGCGGCGTTCGACCTGGTTGTCGGTCAGGGCAGCGGCCTCGCGGTACAGCGCCGTCGCGCCGGCCGCGTCACCTGTCATCTGCAGCAGGTGGGCACGCACCGCGCGTTCCCGCTGCCGGGTGAGAGGGTCCTGGTCCAGTCCGTGGCGCCGGTTGAGGTCGTCGAGCAGCGCCATCCCCCGGGCCGGCCCGTATGCCTGGGCGACCGCGACCACCCGGCTCAGCCGCACCGGAGCGGTCGGGGTGAGCCGTTCGAACCACAGGTACAGCATCGCGATCTGCGGCCAGTCCGTCCGCTCCGGCGTGACGGCCGCCGCGTGCAGGGCCGCGATCGCCGCCTGCAGTTGGTACGGGCCCGTCGCCCGCCGGCTCCAGACGCCGTCGATCAGCTGGGTGCCCTCGCGGATCAGATCGCGGTTCCAGCGCGTACGGTCCTGCTCCTCCAGGGGGACCAGCCCGCCGTCGTCGCCGATGCGGGCCGCGCGCCGCGACTCGGTGAGCAGCATCAGTGCCAGCAGGCCGGTCACCTCGGCGTCGTCCGGCACCGTGTCGCCGAGCATGCGGGTCAGCCGGATCGCCTCGCGGGTCAGGTCGACGCGGGAGAGTTCGTCGCCGGCGGACGCGGTGTAGCCCTCGTTGAAGATCAAGTAGAGCACCCGCATGACAGCGGCCATGCGGGTGTGCCGCTCGGCCGCGGTCGGGGCGGTGAAGCGGACGCCGTCCCTGGCCAACTGCTGTTTGGCGCGGCTGATCCGCGTCCCCAAGGTGGTCTCGGTCGTTCCGTGGGCGTGTGCGATCTCGGCGGTCGTGAGACCGCCGACCGCGCGCAGGGTGAGCGCCACCTGGGAGGCGGGGCTCAGCGCCGGGTGGCAGCAGAGCAGCAGCAGGGTGAGGCCGTCATCGGTCTCCTGGGCAGGACCTCCCCGGCGGTCCTGCTCCTGCATGGCCAGTTCGGCCATGCCGACTTCCTGCTCGCGGCGGCGACGTGCCTGTTCGGAGCGGAGCAGGTCGACCATCCGCCGGTAGCCGACCCGGATCAGCCAGCTGCGCGGGTTCTCGGGCACGCCGTCGGCCGGCCACGTCCGGCCGGCCGCCAGCAGTGCCTCCTGTACCGCGTCCTCCGCGATGTCGAAGCGGCCGAAGCGTCGTACCAACGCGCCGAGCACCTGCGGCGCTTCGGTGCGGAGCAGGGGTTCGACGTCCGTGGCCGTTCCCGGTCCGTCGTTCATCGGCCGGTGTGGCGCGCTGTTCGCGCCGGGCCCCGTGGAGGACGGCCGGTCATGCCGTGAAGTCCTCTCCCATGATCGGCCGGACCTCGATCGGCTCGCCCAGCACCTCCACGATCCGCGAGGCGATCTCCATGGCCCGTTCCCGGCCGGCCACGTCGATGACGGCGAAGCTGGCCAGGACCTCCTTGAGTTCGGCGAACGGCCCGTCGGTCAGCGTCACGCCGTCCGTCGTCCGCTTCACCGTGGTGCTGACCGCCGGGTGGCCCAGGCCCTCGGTGCCGACGAGCTCTCCGGTTTCGAGCAGTTCCTTCTCGAGTCTCTGGTACGCGGCGAAGGCGGCCAGCGCCTCCTCCGTCGGGGTATCGGCGGTCGCGGCGTCCCAGGCTGCGGCTGACGTGTATCCGAGCAGCAGGTACTTCACGGGTCCCCTCCGGTGTGCTTGGCGATGATAGGTCAGCGCGCGCGGCGCAGGGAGAGAGCGAGGGTGGTCGTCCAGGCGAAGGCGACCAGACCGTTCACGGCGACCTGGACGCTCATGTGGTCGGGAGAGATGGGCAGTACCAGCACGAGCGCGGTGGCGCCACTGAGTACGGCCGGGAGGACGGCTCGGTGCCGTACGCACCGCACGGTGAGCACGACCGCGGCGACGGCCAGGGCGCTGTAGGCGGCGACGGCCGAGGCGGAGTGCGCGACGCTGTGCCAGGACATCCGGGCGATGGGCCGGTCCGGCGTACCGACCGGGAAGCCGTTCTCCGGGTCCATGGGGAACAGGCCGGAGGCGATCAGGCCGAGGCCGAAGGCGCCGACGAGGATCGGCAGCGCTCGCCGTCCGCGCCCCTCGGTGAGGGTGCGTCTGATGCCGACGGCCAGGGCGAGGGTGCCGAGGCCCGCGAGGACGAAGGTCGAGATCTGGATCCAGCCGGCACCGCCGGTGGCGAGCTGACTGATCGGGTGCCTGGTGATGTCGAAGCCCTCGCGGGTGGCCATCTGGATGGTGGCCGAAGCGAAGAACACCGGTCCGGCGAGCGCTCCGGCGATCAGCATGCGATCCGAGCGCCGGACGACGTCGGCGGTGGCGGTGGCGGTGGCGGTGGATGCCATGACTTCCTCCCTGGTGGTCTGCCCGCTACCTCGTGGCCGGCTCCGGGATCTCGACACCTCCGCGACGTGATCCACATCACATGGGGAGGGTGTCGAGAACGGGCCGTCGGCTTCGAGGTGTCCGCGAGAACCCACCAAGGAGGACGAGATGGCTGAGACCCGAGAACCCAGCACCGAACTGAAGGCCCTGGACCGCCTGGTCGGCACCTGGGCGGTGACCGGCGGCGCCGAGGGAACCGTGCGGTACGAGTGGATGCCCGGCCGGTTCTTCCTGAGCCAGCACGTCGCACTGACCCAGTTCGGCGAGTCGGTCAGCGGCCTGGAGCTGATCGGGAACCTTCGCCCGTTCGGCGAGCCGACGGGCGCGGACGTGGTGTCGCGGTTCTACGACTCGAACGGAAACACCTTCGACTACGTCTACGAACTGGACGGAGACAAGCTCACCATCTGGGCCGGGGCGAAGGGCGGTCCGGCCTACTACGAAGGCACCTTCGGCGCCGACGGCGACACGGTGACCGGCGACTGGGTCTACCCCGGCGGGGGCGGATACGCGTCGACCATGACCAGGACCTGAGATCGGCCCGGGCCGTCGCGGATCGGACGGCCCGGCCGTGACCGGTGGTTTCGGGCGGACCGCCGCCGCGCCGCGGGCGGATCCCGGCGGCATCGCGCCGGGAGAACGGGTGGAGGTGACACTCGGGACCGCGAGATCGTCCCCGGCCGGGTTTCCGGCACGTCCGGGTCGTCCCCACGGGGGCGCGCCCCGGCTGTGAGGACGCGCGGGGTGCGGTGACCGGCGGAACCGGTCACCGCACCCCGGGGGTCACGCTGCCCGTCGGCCGCGGCCGGGAGCGCTGCCGCGCCCCGTACCGCCGGCCCGGCCGGAACCGGCGGTACGGGCGGATCCGCCCGTACCGCCGCCCGCACCACCACGCGTGCCGCCGCCCGCACCACCGCGGGCCGCGCCCCCGGCGCCGCCCTGTGCGGCGCCCGAGCCCGCGCCCGTTCCGCCGCGTCGGCCGCGGCCTCGGCTGCCCGAGCGGAAGGATCCGCCGGCCGCGGAGCCGGAGCCCTGGCCGCCGCGCGTGCGCGGCTTGGGCTGTGCCGGCTGCGGTACCTCGATGACGATCGCAACGCCGGACGGCTCACGGGCACCGGTGATGCGGCTGAGCTCCTCGTCGCTGGACTTGATGCGGGTGGTGCGCGGCGCGATGCCCGCGTCCTGCATCAGCCGGGTCATGTCCCGCTTCTCGTCGGGCAGCACCAGCGTGACGACGCTGCCGGACTCCCCGGCGCGCGCGGTGCGCCCGCCGCGGTGGAGGTAGTCCTTGTGGTCGGTCGGCGGGTCCACGTTGACGACCAGGTCCAGGTCGTCGATGTGGATGCCGCGGGCCGCCACGTTCGTCGCGACGAGTGCGGTGACCTGGCCGTTCTTGAACTGGTCCAGGGTCCGGTTGCGCTGCGGCTGGGACCGGCCGCCGTGCAGGGCGGCGGCCCGTACGCCGCTGGCGAGGAGCCGCTTGGCGAAGCGGTCGGCAGCACGCTTGGTGTCCACGAACATGATCACGCGGCCTTCACGGGCGGCGATCCGGGTGGCGACGGCCTTCTTGTCCGTCTCGTCGACCACGTGCAGCACATGGTGCTCCATGGTGGTGACGGCACCGGCCGACGGGTCGACCGAGTGCACGACGGGGTCGGTGAGGAACATTTTGACCAGCCGGTCGATGTTCTTGTCGAGGGTCGCGGAGAAGAGCATCCGCTGCCCGCCCGGCTCGACCTGCTTGAGCAGCGCGACGACCTGCGGCATGAAGCCCATGTCGGCCATCTGGTCGGCCTCGTCGAGGACGGTGATCGACACCTGGTCGAGTCGGCAGTCGCCCCGCTCGATGAGGTCCTTGAGCCGGCCCGGCGTCGCGACGAGGACTTCGGCGCCTCGGCGGAGCGCTCCGGACTGCCGGCTGATCGACATGCCGCCGACGACGGTGGCCACCCGGAGGTTCACGGCGGTGGCGTACGGGGTCAGCGCGTCCGTGACCTGCTGGGCCAGCTCGCGGGTGGGGACGAGCACGAGTGCCAGCGGGGCGTGCGGCTCGGAGCGGCGTCCCGCGGTGCGGGCGAGCAGGGCGAGGCCGAAGGCCAGGGTCTTGCCCGAGCCGGTGCGGCCACGGCCGAGGATGTCCCGGCCGGCCAGCGAGTTCGGCAGGGTGGCGCCCTGGATGGGGAAGGGGTCGGTCACGTCCTGTGCGGCGAGGGTCTTCAGCAGCGCGGCGGGCATGTCCAGGTCGGCGAACGCGTCGACGGCGGGCAGTGCGGGGGTCAGGGTCTCCGGCAGGGCGAACTCGCCGCCCTGGGCGGGCGCGGTCCTGCGGCGGGCCGGTGCCTTGCCGGATCCTCGGTTGTTCGCCTGTGCCCGGTCCGTGCCGCGCCCCTTTATCGGGCGGTTGCGGGTCGGTCGGTCCTGGCGTTCGGAGCGGGTCATACGGAATTGCCCTCCTGGGGGATTCCTGGGATTACTGCCGACTGCTGCGGACTGCTTGATGTGCGCCCCAGGATGCATGCACAGAGCAGGTGTCCCGGTGGCGGAGCCGGACCGGGAATGGTCGAGTCGGAAACAGCACAAACCGGGGCCCGCACCTTCACGGTGCGGGCCCCGGTTGCGAGGTACGCGTCCGGCAATTAGGCCGGGACGATGTTCTCCGCCTGCGGGCCCTTCTGGCCCTGCGTGACGTCGAAGGAGACCTTCTGGCCCTCCTGGAGCTCACGGAAGCCCTGGGTGGCGATGTTGGAGTAGTGGGCGAAGACGTCGGCGCCGCCGCCGTCCTGCTCGATGAAGCCGAAGCCCTTTTCCGAGTTGAACCACTTCACGGTTCCAGTAGCCATGTCATTCTCCTAAAAGAGGTGCAGTGCCGGAAATCCGCACTTTACGAATTCCAAGTCGCCGCATTGAGCCCCATCCGGAGAAAGCCGGAAAACAATAAAGCGCCTGAGGAGGGTTCCCGTCAGGCGCACATAATGTTCATGGGTACCAAAACTGCAACTCGGCAACCGTAGCACGTTCTGTCGGCGGGCGGCAGATCAGTCCGCTCCGGCGCGCCGGAGAATCTGCTGACCGGCGCGGCTGCGGGGAGCGTTCATCGCGGGTCCCGGAATCGTTCCCCGATGCTTCGCGCTCTGTTCTCCCAAGGGGTGCGCGCTCCCGGGGGCGAGGGGACGGCGGAGTCCGGCGGGCCGTACGGCAGGGGCCGGGCGCCCGTCTTGCGGGAGGGCGGATTCACCTGTTCGCCGTACCGGCACGCGTGCGGACGGAGCGCTCCTGACAGCCGGACCGGTGGCCGGGGGTTACGCCGAAGGAGTGCCGCCGGGGCGGACGGGCGCCCCCGCCCCGGTCGGGAGCCGCCCCGTCCGGTCCGTGGGCAGAAAGAGTGAGGCCGTCCGCCAGGAGCGCGGGTCCGCCGCCGTCCGGCCACGCGGCACCCGGTGCCGCGTGGCCGTCGGGCGTGGCGTCACGACTCGCGGACGGGGCTCTCGTCGGCCCCTCTGCGCAGGGTGCGCAGAGCGCGGCCGGGGCGCCAGACCTGTACGACGAGCTCGTCACCGTCGAGTCCGGTGCGGACCACCTCGGCGGGGTCGGCGCGGAAGAGGAGGAAGGGCTGCGGCGGGGTGACCTCCTCGACGAAGCGGGCCAGTACGGCGGCGTCGGTGATCTCCACCGCCCGCCCGGAGATGCGGATGTCCCCGTCGGCCATCTCCGCGTCGGGCCCCGGGTTGGCATGGATGGCGAAGCGCGGGTCGCGCCGCAGATCCAGTGCCTTGCGGGAGTTCGGCATCATCCCGAACCACAGCGCGTCCATCCGGAACTCGGTCTCCAGGCCGGTGACGCGGGGCGACCCGTCCGCGCGCAGGGTGGCGAGGACGTGGTGCTTGTACTGCTGGAACCTCTTGCGCACGGTGTCGGCGAAGGCGGGCTCCGCCGCGCGGAAGTCCTGCCAGGAACTCGGTGTCACGCTCGATGTCATGGGTGCCATCGAACCGCGTAATCAGGACATCCTCTGTCGTGACGGGTCCCGCGTCACCGGATCGGACGCCACCGTGTCGCGCTGGCCCTGCGCCCGGTGTGCGGGTCAGCCGACGAGCCCCTGGGCGCGGGCGGCCGCCAGCCAGTGCGGGAATTCGGCGACGAGCCGGTCGTAGAGCTCGGAGTCCGGGAGGCTGCGGGGGTCGGGTCCGGCGTGGAAGAAGCCCGCGTTGTCGACGGGGCGCTTGGCCGGGACTGCGAGCTCGTCGAGCCGGCGCAGGAAGTCGAATTGAGAGCTCCGCTTGTTGCCGAAGCCGATGAACTGCCAGAACAGCGGGAGTTTCGCCGCCTTGCAGAGGTGGCGTTCCGCCGCGTGCTTGCTGATCGGCCCGCCGTCCGTCTGGAAGACGACGAGGGCGGGCGCGGTCGAGCCGCTGTCGAGGTAGTGGTCGATGACGGCGTCCATGGCCAGGTGGTAGCTGGTCTTCCCCATGTGTCCGAGCCCGGCCACGATCGTGTCGATGCGGCCGTGGTGGTTGCCGAGGGTGATGTCGGTGACGGCGTCGATGTCCGTGGAGAAGAAGACGACGGGCACCCGTCCGTCGTCGTCGAGGTGGGCCGAGAGCCCGAGGACCCGGTCGGCGAGCGCCTGGACGCTGCCGTCCTTGTAGTACTCCCTCATCGAGCCGGAGTAGTCGAGCACCAGGTAGACCGCGGCGCGTCCGCCGCTCATCCCGTGCTTCTCCAGGGAGATCCGGGCGCTCTCGTAGTGGCCGGCGATCGCCGGTGCCTGTTCCCGTATCTTGTGCAGGCTGATGGCCGGACCTGCGGCGTCGTGCGTACCGGTCATGTGGCTCTCCGATCGGGCGGGGCTCGTGCCGCGGCGGCTGCGGGAGTTCCGAGCGTAGGGCAACGCCGGCGCACCCAGGTGTCCGCTCCTCACCCGCGTTCGCTATCTTGAGCGCCGTCGCCTCATGCGGTCCTCCTGCCCGTCCAGGAGCCCCCGCCCACGAATGAAGGAGCCGGCCATGGAGGCCGCCGCCACCACGTGTTACCGCCACCCGTCGTACGAGACGTATGTGCGGTGCACGCGCTGCGACCGGTACATCTGCCCCGACTGCATGCGCGAGGCGTCGGTCGGGCACCACTGCGTGGAGTGTGTGAAGGAGGGGCAGCGCTCGGTCCGTCAGGCCCGTTCGCTGTTCGGCGGCGCGGTGCCGAGTGCCGCGACGCCGGTCGTGACGTACGTGCTCATGGCGCTGAACATCGTCGCGTACGTCGTCGAGGTGGTCCGGTCCGGGACGGTGGACCGTTTCGGGATGCTCGGGGCGGTGCTGGTCGATCCGTCGGGCGGGCAGTACTACTACAAGGGCGAGACCTATCCCGGGCTCGAGCTGACCGGTGTGGCCGACGGGGAGTGGTACCGGCTGCTGACGGGGGCCTTCCTGCATCTGCCGCCGGACGCGTCGTTCGGCGTGATGCACCTGGTGTTCAACATGCTCGCGCTGTGGAATCTGGGCAGGGTCGTGGAGGGGCAGCTCGGACGGGCCCGGTATCTGGCGCTGTACCTGCTGTCCGCGGTGGGTGGTTCGGTGCTGGTCTACCTGGTGGCCTCGCCGGAGACGACGGCGGTCGGCGCCTCGGGGGCGATCTTCGGTCTGGCGGCCTCCTTCTACGTCATCAACCGGCGTCTGGGCCGGGACATGCGGGCGGTCAACCGCTTCATGGCGGGGTTCCTGCTGTGGATGGTCGTCTCCGCGGTGTTCACCTCGTGGGAGGGGCACCTCGGCGGTCTGCTGACCGGCGGTCTGGTGACCTACGGGCTGGCGTACGCGCCGGCCAGGCTGCGGACGTCGGCGACGCAGCTGGCGGGCGGAATGGTGCTGGTCGCGCTGCTGGCCGTGGTGGTAGCCGTGCGGACGGCCGCTCTGACCGGGGCGTGACGGCGAACCCGCCCGTGGATGAACCGAGTCCACTTTCTGGGATCATCGTCCCATGGTGAGAGATTCCTCAGCGGATCGGCCGGAGACCGCGGACTCCGAGGGCCTCGGGCCGGGGGAAGGGTCCGGAGCGGGGATTGTTCGCCGTGGTGTCCGGCGGCTGCACCCGCTGGACTGGCTCGCGGGCGGCCTGCTGGTCCTGGGGGTGCTGGCGGTGGCGACCGGGCTGCTCCCCTCGGACGCGGCCGCGGCCGAGATGCGGCGCACCGGGCCGCTGGTGGTGTTCCTGGGCACGGTGATCGTGATGGCCGAACTGACGGGCCGGGCTCAGGTCTTCGACGTGGTGTCGGCCTGGGTGGCGCGGGCGGGGCGGGGGCGTTATCCGCTGCTCTTCGGGCTGTGCGTGCTGTTCGCCTCGCTCACGACGATCACGCTGAACCTGGACACCACGGCGGTGCTCCTCACCCCGGTCATGCTGTCGCTGGCCTCCCGGGTCGGGATCGCGGCGTTGCCTCTGGCGATGACGACGGTGTGGCTCGCGAACACCGCGAGTCTGCTGCTGCCGGTCTCGAATCTGACGAATCTGCTGGCGGCGGACCGGGTGGCGCTCTCGCCGTCGGGTCTCGCCGCGGTGATGTCGCTGCCCCAGCTCGCGGCGATCGCTGTGACCGCCGTGTGCTTGTGGGTCTTCTACTGGCGGCGGGGCCGCCGCGGCGCGGACCGGTACACCCCGCCGGGTCCCACGGTCGCCGCGGATAGCGTCCTGCTGCGGATCTGTGCGGTGGCCTGTGCGGGCTTCCTGCTGGCGATCCTGGTCGCGGACGTCCCCCTGTGGTCGGCGTCGCTGACCGCGATGGTGGTCGTGGTGGTGGCCTTCGCCGTACGGCGAAGGGAGGAACTGCGGCTGTCGCTGGTGCCGTGGCGGCTGCTGGTGCTGGTCCCGGGGATGTTCCTGGTGGTGGAGACCGTCAGCGCGCACGGGCTGCACACGTTGCTGGAGTCCCTGCTGGGCTCGGACAACGGCTTCCCGGGGATGCTGCGGGCGGCGGCGGTGGGCGCGGGGCTGTCGAACGTCGTGAACAACCTGCCGGCGTACCTGGCGGGCGAGGCGGTCATCCCGGTGGGTGACCACCAGCGGTTGCTGGCGCTGCTGATCGGGGTGAACGTGGGGCCGCTCGTCACCCCGTGGGCGTCCCTGGCGACGCTGTTGTGGTTCGAGCGGTGCCGCGTGCACGGGACGAGGATCGACATGCGCCGCTTCGTGGGGACCGGTCTGGTGCTCTCGGTCACGGGCACCCTGGCCGCCGTGTCCGTGCTGGCGCTGGTCGGCTGAGTCCGGTGCCGGCCGGTGCCCGCGAGGTCCCGGACACGCCGCGGCGCCCGCCCTTGTCCGGTCGGGGACGGGGGCGGGCGCCGCGTTCAGTTCCGTACGCCGTTGTACGGGACGTCTGTGTAGCCGCGATCAGACCATCAGGGAACGGTCCGTCGGGCGGATCGGGGCGTGCAGGGCGCTGGTCCCTGTCAGGAAGCGGTCCACGCCGCGCGCGGCGGAGCGGCCCTCGGCGATGGCCCAGACGATGAGGGACTGGCCTCGGCCCGCGTCACCGGCGACGTAGACGCCGTCGACGTTGGTGGCGTAGTTCTCGTCGCGTGCGACGTTGCCGCGCTCGTCGAGGTCGAGGCCGAACTGCTGGACGAGGCCGTTGGCCTGGTCGGTGCCGGTGAATCCCATGGCCAGGGTGACGAGCTGGGCCGGGATGACGCGCTCGGTGCCGGCCTTCTGCTCCAGCTTGCCGTCCTTGAACTCCACCTCGATGAGGTGCAGGGACTGGACGTTGCCATCCTCGTCGCCCTCGAAGTGGGTGGTGGAGACGGAGTAGATCCGCTCGCCGCCCTCCTCGTGCGCGGAGGTGACCTTGTAGAGCATGGGGAAGGTGGGCCAGGGCTGGTTGGCGTTACGCTCCTCGCCCGGCTGGGGCATGATCTCCAGCTGGGTGACGGAGGCGGCGCCCTGGCGGTGGGCGGTGCCGACGCAGTCCGCGCCGGTGTCGCCGCCGCCGATGACGACGACGTGCTTGCCCTCGGCGGTGATCGGGGAGACCGTCAGGTCGCCCTCCTGCACCTTGTTGGCGAGCGGGAGGTACTCCATCGCGAAGTGCACGCCGTTGAGCTCGCGGCCCGGGACGGGCAGGTCGCGGGAGACGGTGGCTCCGGCGGCGATGACGACCGCGTCGTAGCGGCGGCGGAGCTTGGCGGCGTCGATGTCCTTGCCGATCTCCACCTCCGTGCGGAACTTGGTGCCCTCCGTGCGCATCTGCTCGATGCGGCGGTTGATGTGCGACTTCTCCATCTTGAACTCGGGGATGCCGTAGCGGAGGAGTCCCCCGATGCGGTCCGCGCGCTCGAAGACGGCGACGGTGTGGCCGGCGCGGGTCAGCTGCTGGGCGGCGGCGAGACCCGCCGGGCCCGAGCCGATGACGGCGACGGTCTTGCCGGAGAGGCGCTCGGGCGGCTGCGGGGTGACGTCGCCGCTGTCCCAGGCCTTGTCGATGATGCTGACTTCGACGTTCTTGATGGTGACGGCCGGCTGGTTGATGCCGAGGACGCACGCCGACTCGCACGGGGCGGGGCACAGGCGGCCCGTGAACTCCGGGAAGTTGTTGGTGGCGTGCAGGCGCTCGGACGCCGCCGACCAGTCCTCGCGGTAGGCGTAGTCGTTCCACTCGGGGATGAGGTTTCCGAGCGGACAGCCGTTGTGGCAGAACGGGATGCCGCAGTCCATGCAGCGGCCGGCCTGCTTGCTGATGATCGGGAGCAGCGATCCCGGAACGTAGACCTCGTTCCAGTCCTTGACGCGCTCGCCGACGGGGCGGGTCTCGGCGACCTCGCGTCCGGTGGTCAGGAAGCCCTTGGGGTCAGCCATTGGTCGCCGCCTCCATCATCTTCTCGGTGGTCTCCTGCTCGGAGAGACCGGCGAGCTCAGCGGCGTCCTTGGCGGCGAGCACTGCCTTGTAGGTGGACGGGATGATCTTGCTGAAGCGGGTGACCGCGGAGTCCCAGTCGGCCAGCAGCTTCTCGGCGACCGTGGATCCGGTCTCCTCCTGGTGGCGGCGCACGACGTCGTGCAGCCACTGCCTGTCGGTGTCGTCGAGGAGCTCGACGGCGCCGACGTTGCCGGTGTTGACGTTGTCGAGGTCGAGGTCGATGACGTACGCGATGCCGCCGGACATGCCTGCGGCGAAGTTGCGTCCGGTCTCGCCGAGCACGACCGCGTGTCCGCCGGTCATGTACTCGCAGCCGTGGTCGCCCACGCCTTCCGAGACGACCGTGGCACCGGAGTTGCGGACGCAGAAGCGCTCGCCGGTCCGGCCGCGGAGGAACAGCTCGCCGCCGGTCGCACCGTAGCCGATGGTGTTGCCGGCGATGGTGGAGTACTCGGCGAGGTGGTCGGCGCCGCGGTCCGGGCGGACGATGACGCGGCCGCCGGAGAGGCCCTTGCCGACGTAGTCGTTGGCGTCGCCCTCCAGGCGCAGCGTCACGCCACGCGGTACGAAGGCGCCGAAGGACTGGCCCGCGGACCCGGTGAAGGTGATGTCGATGGTGTCGTCGGGCAGGCCCGCACCGCCGAACTTCTTGGTCACCTCGTGGCCGAGCATGGTGCCGACGGTCCGGTTGATGTTGCGGATCGCGATCTGCGCGCGGACCGGCTGGGCGGCCTCGGCGCTGTCGGCGCCCAGGGCGTCGGCGGCGAGCTTGATCAGCTCGTTGTCGAGGGCCTTGGTCAGTCCGTGGTCCTGCTCGTTGACGCGGTGGCGTACGGCGCCCTCGGGCAGTTCGGGCACGTAGAAGAGGGGCTCGAGGTCGAGGCCCTGGGCCTTCCAGTGGTCGACGGCCCGGTCGGTGTCGAGGAGTTCGGCGTGGCCGACGGCCTCCTCGATCGTGCGGAAGCCGAGCTCGGCGAGGATCTCGCGGACCTCTTCGGCGATGAACTCGAAGAAGTTGACGATGTACTCGGCCTTGCCGGAGAACCGGTCGCGCAGGACGGGGTTCTGGGTGGCGATGCCGACCGGACAGGTGTCGAGGTGGCAGACGCGCATCATGACGCAGCCGGAGACGACGAGCGGCGCGGTCGCGAAACCGAACTCCTCGGCGCCTAGAAGCGCGGCGATGACGACGTCGCGGCCGGTCTTGAGCTGGCCGTCGGTCTGGACGACGATGCGGTCGCGCAGGCCGTTGAGCAGCAGGGTCTGCTGGGTCTCGGCCAGGCCGAGCTCCCAGGGGCCGCCCGCGTGCTTGAGCGAGGTGAGCGGCGAGGCGCCGGTGCCGCCGTCGTGTCCGGAGATGAGGACGACGTCCGCGTGGGCCTTGGAGACACCCGCGGCGACCGTTCCGACGCCGACCTCGGAGACCAGCTTCACGTGGACGCGGGCCGCCGGGTTGGCGTTCTTGAGGTCGTGGATCAGCTGAGCCAGGTCCTCGATGGAGTAGATGTCGTGGTGCGGCGGGGGCGAGATCAGGCCGACACCCGGGGTGGAGTGCCGGGTCTTGGCGACCCAGGGGTAGACCTTGTGGCCGGGCAGCTGGCCGCCCTCGCCGGGCTTGGCGCCCTGCGCCATCTTGATCTGGATGTCGTCCGCGTTGACCAGGTACTCGCTGGTGACACCGAAGCGGCCGGAGGCGACCTGCTTGATGGACGAGCGGCGCGCCGGGTCGTAGAGACGCTCGGAGTCCTCGCCGCCCTCACCGGTGTTGGACTTGCCGCCCAGCTGGTTCATGGCGATGGCGAGGGTTTCGTGCGCCTCCTGGGAGATGGAGCCGTACGACATGGCGCCGGTGGAGAAGCGCTTGACGATGTCGGCGGCGGACTCGACCTCGTCGAGGGAGATCGGCTCGCGGCCGCTCTTGAAGCCGAACAGGCCGCGGAGCGTCATGAGGCGCTCGGACTGCTCGTTGACCCGGCCGGTGTACTTCTTGAAGATGTCGTACCGGCGGTTGCGGGTGGCGTGCTGGAGGCGGAAGACCGTCTCGGGGTCGAACAGGTGCGGCTCGCCCTCGCGGCGCCACTGGTACTCGCCGCCGATCTCCAGCGCGCGGTGCGAGGCGGAGATGCCGGAGGCGGGGTACGCCTTGGTGTGCCGGGCGGCGACCTCCTTGGCGACGACGTCGAGTCCGGCGCCGCCGATCTTGGTGGCGGTGCCGTTGAAGTACTGGGCGACGAAGGCCTCGTCGAGACCGACGGCCTCGAAGACCTGGGCGCCGCGGTAGGAGGCGACGGTCGAGATGCCCATCTTGGACATGACCTTGAGGACGCCCTTGCCGAGGGCGTAGATCAGGTTGCGGATGGCCAGCTCGGGCTCGGTGCCCTCGATGAACGTGCCGGCGCGGACGAGGTCCTCGACGGACTCCATCGCGAGGTACGGGTTGACCGCGGCGGCGCCGTAACCGATGAGCAGCGCGACGTGGTGGACCTCGCGGACGTCGCCGGCCTCGACCAGCAGGCCCACCTGGGTGCGCTGCTTGGTGCGGATGAGGTGGTGGTGGACGGCCGAGGTGAGCAGCAGCGAGGGGATCGGCGCGTGCTCGGCGTCGGAGTGCCGGTCGGACAGGACGATGAGGCGGGCGCCGTCCTCTATGGCGGCGTCGACCTCGGAGGTGACCTGTTCGATGCGGGCGGCGAGTGCCTCGCCGCCGCCGCTGACGCGGTAGAGGCCGGAGAGGGTCGCGGCCCTCATGCCCGGCATGTCGCCGTCGGCGTTGATGTGGATGAGCTTGGCCAGCTCGTCGTTGTCGATCACCGGGAAGGGGAGCGTGACGCTGCGGCACGCGGCGGCGGTCGGCTCCAGGATGTTGCCGGCGGGGCCGAGTGTGGAGCGCAGCGAGGTGACGAGCTCCTCGCGGATGGCGTCCAGCGGCGGGTTGGTGACCTGGGCGAACAGCTGGGTGAAATAGTCGAAGAGCAGCCGGGGGCGCTCGGAGAGCGCGGCGATCGGCGAGTCGGTGCCCATGGAGCCGAGGGGTTCGCCGGCGGTGCGGGCCATCGGGGCGAGGAGGACGCGGAGCTCTTCCTCGGTGTAGCCGAAGGTCTGCTGGCGGCGGGTGACCGAGGCGTGGGTGTGGACGATGTGCTCGCGCTCGGGGAGGTCCTCGAGCTCGATCTCGCCGGTTTCCAGCCACTCCTCGTACGGGTTCTCGGCGGCCAGGGACGCCTTGATCTCGTCGTCCTCGATGATGCGGTGCTCGGCGGTGTCGACGAGGAACATCTTGCCGGGCTGGAGTCGGCCCTTGCGGACGACCTTGGCCGGGTCGATGTCCAGGACGCCGACCTCGGAGGAGAGGACGACGAGGCCGTCGTCGGTGACCCAGTAGCGGCCGGGACGCAGACCGTTGCGGTCGAGGACCGCGCCGACCTGGGTGCCGTCGGTGAAGGTGACGCAGGCCGGGCCGTCCCAGGGCTCCATCATCGTGGAGTGGTACTGGTAGAAGGCGCGGCGGGCCGGGTCCATGGAGGCGTGGTTCTCCCACGCCTCGGGGACCATCATCAGCACCGAGTGCGGCAGCGAGCGGCCGCCGAGGTGGAGCAGCTCCAGGACCTCGTCGAAGGAGGCGGAGTCGGAGGCGTCCGGGGTGCAGACGGGGAAGATGCGGTCGAGCTGGGCGTCGCCGAAGAGGCTGGAGGCGAGCTGGGACTCACGGGCCTTCATCCAGTTGCGGTTGCCCTTGACCGTGTTGATCTCGCCGTTGTGCGCGACGAAGCGGTACGGGTGGGCGAGCGGCCAGCTGGGGAAGGTGTTGGTGGAGAAGCGGGAGTGGACCAGCGCGACCGTGGTGGCGAAGCGGCGGTCGGAGAGGTCCGGGAAGAACGGCTCCAGCTGCCCGGTGGTCAGCATGCCCTTGTAGACGATCGTGCGTGCGGAGAGCGAGGGGAAGTACACCCCGGCCTCACGCTCGGCGCGCTTGCGCAGGACGAACGCCTTGCGGTCCAGCGCGATGCCGGTGCTGACGCCGTCGGCCACGACGATCTGGCGGAACTCCGGCATGACGGCGCGGGCGCCGTTGCCGAGGATGTCCGGGGTGACCGGGACCTGGCGCCAGCCGAGGACGTCGAGGCCCTCCTCGGCCGCGATCTCCTCGATCTGCTTGACGGACTCGGTGGCGTCGTCCGCGGGCAGGAAGGCGATGCCGACGGCGTAGGAGCCGGCCTCAGGGAGGTCGAACCCGGTCTCTTCACGGAGGAAGGCGTCCGGGACCTGGAGGAGAATGCCGGCGCCGTCGCCCGAGTCGGGCTCGGATCCTGTGGCGCCGCGGTGTTCGAGGTTGCGCAGTACGGTCAGCGCCTGCTCGACCAGCTCATGGCTGGCCACACCGGTAAGAGTGGCCACGAACCCGACGCCGCAGGCGTCGTGCTCGTTACGGGGGTCGTACATCCCCTGCTGGGCGGGGCGACCGTCCATGGGCGACCAGGCGTGGATGCGCATCGGCTCTCCCGTCGTCGTCGTGGCATGTGCTGTGCCGAGGGACGACGCTGGCCCTCTGCGAAATTTCGTGCAGGTTACATGATGGAACGCTTCTCAAAAAGCGGAAAGGCTGTTCCAACATGCGGACACCACGGAGCCGTGGTGCGGGTGGGTCACGGTCGGAAGGATCGTTGTGGATCACTGTCCGGGGAGACCGCAGAGAGCGGGCGTCGTTGCCCGCGAGTGTCTACGGCTCTTGCCCGGCGGTCATGGAATCGAAACCGCCGAGTAACGGCTACTTATGTGTAGCACTGCATAGCGTCTCATTTTACGGCGGGCCCACCCCATCCGCCCAGTGACGTGCGTCAAGACGTATGTCACACCGGCGGAACACCGGGGCCGCCGGGAGGTGCCGCCGGGGGGCCACCGAGGGGCCGCCGACGTCCCGGCCCCCGGGGCGCCGGCCGTCAGCCGGCCGCCACTCCGAGCAGCGTGCCCAGTCCGTACGTGATCGCGGCCGCGGCCCCGCCGAGCACGAGCTGACGCAGTCCGCTGAACCACCAGGTGCGTGCCGTCACCCTGGCCACGACCGCGCCGCAGCCGAACAGCCCGGCGAGGGCGAGCAGCACGGCGGGCCACAGCCGGTCGGCGCCGAGCAGGTAGGGCAGCACGGGGAGCAGTGCGCCCAGCGCGAAGGCGCCGAAGGAGGAGAGGGCGGCTACGAGCGGCGAGGGCAGGTCACCCGGGTCGATGCCGAGCTCCTCGCGGGCGTGTATCTCGAGCGCCTGTTCCGGGTCGCGGGACAGCTGCCGGGCGACCTCCTGGGCGAGCGCGGGCTCGACCCCGCGGGACTCGTAGAGGGCGGCGAGCTCGCGCATCTCGTCCTTGGGGTGTTTGCGCAGCTCACGCCGCTCGACGGCGAGTTCCGCCTCGACGAGCTCACGCTGCGAGGCGACGGAGGTGTACTCGCCCGCGGCCATCGAGAACGCACCGGCCGCGAGCCCCGCGAGTCCCGTGATGACGATGGTCTGCTGGGAGACCGCCCCTCCGGCGACGCCCGTCATCAGGGCGAGGTTGGAGACGAGACCGTCCATGGCGCCGAACACCGCGGGCCGCAGCCAGCCGCCGTTGACGTCACGGTGGGTGTGGTTGTCCCGGTGGGCCTCGTGCAGTACGGCGTCGGTCTCGATGATGGACACAGCTCTCCTCTTCTCCCGGAGCGGTCCCCGATGTGATGCTCCCGCTCCGCACCGTCGAAAGTACGCACGAAAAACGCCTCCCGCCAGCAAGGAAGGCCGTACTTACCTGCCGCGAGGGCGTCACTCGGGCGGACGATTTGTACGAAATACGAGCCTCTCTTCGGTGTGATCGGGGAAACCTCGCGTATCCGGTCGTTCCGGGTGCGAGGAAAGGTCTTCACGATGGAGCTCATGGCGGACACTCCGGCGGCGGGCACGGCCGACCGGGCCCGGGGGGCCCTGCTGGGGCTGGCGGTGGGAGATGCGCTCGGCGCCCCGGCGGAGAACATGCGCCCCTCCGAGATCCGCCGCCGCTGGGGTCGCATCGAGGGGTTCGTGAGCGACGATCCGGCGGGGACCGACGACACCGAGTACGCGATCTTCTCCGGGCTCCTGCTGGCCAGGCACGGTTCGGCGCTCACCGTCTCGCACGTCGAACGGGCCTGGCACCACTGGATCGCCGATCTGGACGAGGGCCCGTTCCGGGGTGCCGGATTCAGCGAGCGCGGCACGCTGGAGAATCTGCGGCGCGGTCTCGCCGCCCCGATCTCGGCCCAGCACCGGCACGCGTGGAGCGACGGTCTCGCGATGCGGGCGGCGCCGTTCGGGGTCTTCGCGGCGGGCCGGCCCGCGGAGGCCGCCCGACTGGTGGCGGTGGACGGGCGGGTCAGTCACGACGGGGAGGGCATCTACGGCGGACAGGCGGTCGCGGCGGGGGTGGCCGCCGCGATGGTGGGGGCGGGGCTCGCCTCCGTGATCGCCGCCGCGCTCTCGGTCGTACCGATGGACTCCTGGACGGCCCGTTCGCTGCGCCGCGCGGTCTCGGCCGCACAGCGCTCGTACCCGGACCGGCTGACCGGGGAGCGCGCGGTGCGTTCCGCGGTGGTGATCGGCGGCTACCCGTGGACGGATCTGGCGCCGGAGGCGGTGGGTCTGGCCTTCGGGGCCCTGACCGCGGCGCGGGGAGACTTCCCGACGGCGGTGCTCACGGCCGTGAACATGGGCCGGGACGCCGACACGACGGCCGCGGTGGCGGGCGCGCTGGCCGGTGCCCTGCACGGGGTGTCGGCCATCCCCCGGGACTGGGCGGCGGCGATCGGCCCGGTGCGGGGCAGTTGCCTGCCTTCGATGCGGGGTTACCACGTCCTGGACATCGCGGAGCTCCTGACCCCGGCCGACGACGGGGAGGACCCGCCGGGGGTCCGGGCCACCCCGGAGCGGGAGCCCGCCCCGCACCGGGAGGCCGGGGTCGCACCCCTCTCCCCGCGGCAGGGGGTGTCCGGCGGGCCACGGCTCCCCGGTGCCGGGCGGCACACCCCCGTGCGGACGGGGCCGTCGGCACCGGCCGCCGGTACGCGGCAGGACTCCCGGTGACCGCGGCAGGCCGCACTCCGCGGAGCACGGCCGAGGCGGCGGAGTCCGCCCCGCACGTGGCGATCCGGATCACCGCAGGACCGGCGGCCGCGAGCGGCGCGAAGGGACCCGGCGCACCGGGACGGCAGGCCAGGATCGAGGGCCTGCTGCTCGGGCTGGCCGCCGGGGACGCCGCCGGGTGGCCGGCCGCGAGGCACCGGGCCGCTCGGATGCCGGAGTGGACGAGGCGGCTCACCCGGGAGCTGGACACCTTCGCGGAGCAGAACGCGACGACGACGCTGCCCGTGCCCATCGCCCTCAACCAGCCGCCGGAACCGCTGCGGCTCGGCCCGTCCGACGACGCCGAGTGGGCCGCGTTCGCCGCCCGGACCGTACTGGCCGCCGCCGCGGACCACGCTCCGGACCTCTCCCCGGGACACCGGATGCGGGAAGCGATCGACCGGTCGTGGAACGCGCTGGCGGCGAAGGTCGCCGCGGCGAGCGCCCGGGCCCCCGAGGTCGAGTCGGCCGTCCTTCCGCTCCGGGCCCGGATCTCCGTGCGGGCCGGGCTGGGCAATCTGGCCGCCGGGCTGCGCCCGCCCGCGACCGGGCACGACAATCCGCACTTCTTCGACGACGCGGCGTGTGTGCGGGCCGCCGTGCTCGCGGTCGTGCACCCCGGCGACCCGGCGGCGGCGGCCGGGCTCGCCGAGTTCGACGCCCGGTACACCCAGGACGGTGACGGGGTGCACGGCGCGCGGGCCGTCGCCGCGGCGATCGCCGAGGCGCTCGCCGGGGCGGACGTCGGCACGGTGGTGAACGCCGCGCTCGACCAGCTGCCCGAAGGGACCGAGATCGCCCGCAACGCCGCCCACGCCGTGCGGCTGGCCCAGGAGTTCGCCGACGAGACGGCGGGCGCCTTCGCGCTCGTGCCCGTGCTGGAGCATCAGATCGTGGACCACGTCTACAGCTACGGGATCGCCGCGGCCGAGACCGTGCCGGTCGCCCTGGCCCTGACGGCGGCGGCCCGGGGCGATTTCGCGCAGGCCGTCCCCGCGGCCGCCTGCCTTTCCCGGGTCGCCGATTCGGCACCCGCGCTAGCCGGGGCACTGACCGGGGCGCTGGGCGGGGCGGCGTCCGTGCCCGTGGGCTGGCGGGAGGCCTGCCGGACGCTGGCCGGGTGCGCGCTGCCCCGGCTCGCCGGCACCGACCTGATCGAACTCGCCGGGCTGCTGGCAGCCACGGAACCGGTCACCCCGGGTGGACAATTCCGGCATGACACACAAAACAACCGAGCCTCGCGCGTCCGGCACGGCCACCGCCACGGCGCTCACCCTGGATGAACGCATCACCGGAGCCCTCGTCGGCGCGGCCGTGGGGGACGCGCTCGGCGGTCCCGTCGAGGGCTGGACACCCGCGCAGATCGTGGAGCGTCACGGCGGCCGGGTGACCGGTGTCGTGGGTCCCTGGCACGGCGACGACTGGCGCACCGCACGGCCCATCGCCCCGTACCACAAGGGTGACGGGCACGTCACCGACGACACCTTGATGACCCACGCGCTGATCCGGGTGTACGAGACGGTGCGCGGCCACCTCGACGCGTACGCGGTCGCCGACCACCTCGTGCCGGACCTGATGTCACAGCCCCGCTGGATCCCGGAGCTGGAGGCCGAGGCGCTCCCCCTGCAACGGATCTTCCTGGCCGAGAAGTGGATCGTCACGCGGCTGCACTACGGGCACGCCGATCCGCGTGAGGCGGGGTCGGGGAACATCGTCAACTGCGGGGCGGCGATGTACATGGCCCCGGTCGGTCTGGTGAACGCCGCCCATCCGGAGGCCGCGTACGCGGAGGCGCTGGACGTCGCGGGTGCGCACCAGTCCTCGTACGGGCGGGAGGCGGCCGGGGTGCTGGCTGCCGCCGTCGCGGCCGCCTGCGCCCCGGGGGCGACCCCCGTCTCCGTCGTCGAGGCCGCTCTGGCCCTGGCCAAGGACGGCACCCGGTCGGCGATCGAGTCGGTGTGCGAAGCGGCCTCCCGTCACACGGACTTCGAGTCCGCACTGGTACCGCTGCGCGCCGCCGTCGCCCCGTTCGACACGGTCGGTCCCCACTACCGCGACCCTTCGCTGGGCGCGCGGCGGCCCTCCCGGCTGCACTCCGTCGAGGAACTGCCTGTCGCGCTGGGCATGCTCCTCGTCGGCGGCGGCGACTACCACCACACGGTGCTCGGCTCGGTCAACTACGGCCGTGACTGCGACTCGATCGCCACGATGAGCGGTGCGCTCGCGGGCGCGCTCCACGGCGAGCAGGCGATTCCCGGGACCTGGGTGAAGACGGTCGCCGAGGCCAGCCGCCTCGATCTGCACGCCCCGGCCCGGGCCCTGACGGAGGTCGCCCGCGAGATCTTCGTACGGGACACGGCACGGCGCCGCGCACACGAGGCGGCGTTCGCCGTGCTGGCGGGCGACGGCCGGTGACCGTACGCCTGACCTGGGTCCAGCCGGAGGACCTGGTGGGCCATGAGCTGCGTCAGGCCGCGCAGGACGGCCGGGACGCGGGGGACGTCGCGCGGCGCTGGTACGCGGCGGGTGGCGCCCCCGCCCCGGAGCGCGCGGGTGCGTCGGAGCCCGCCGCACCACGCGGGCTGCGTGCGCTGGCCGAGCAGCTCCTGGACGAACTGGCGGCACGGGAGTCCCCGTTGGCCGGTGACGAGCCGACCGGCCTGGCCGGGATCCGGGCCGCCTGTCCGCGCTGGCCCGCCCCGCGCACCCGTCCCGTGTCCCTCGGGCCCGACCGGCTGCACGCGGCCTGGCTGGGCCGCGCCGTCGGCTGCCTGCTGGGCAAACCGGTGGAGAAACTGCCGCTGGACGGCATCCGGGCCCTGGCCCGGGCCACCGGCAACTGGCCGCTCACCACCTGGTTCACCGCGCGGGGGCTGCCCGCCGAACTGGCCGCCGCCCACCCGTGGAACCGGCGCTCGGCGCCCACCTCCCTCGCCGAGAACATCGACGGGATGCCGGCGGACGACGACCTCGACCACCCTGTGCTGACCGTGCTGTTGCTGCAGAGGCACGGGCGCGGGTTCAGCACCTTTGACCTCGCCCGGCTGTGGCTCGACGAGCTCCCCGCGGGAAGGCTCTTCACCGCGGAGCGCATCGCGTACCGCAATCTGCTCGACGGCATCGAACCACCGGACACCGCACGTCACCGCAACCCGTTCCGGGAGTGGATCGGCGCCCGGATCCGGGCCGACGTGCACGGCTGGACCCACCCCGGCGACCCGGGGGCCGCGGCGGAACAGGCCCACCGCGACGCGGTCCTCACCCACACGGCCAACGGGGTGTACGGGGCGATGTTCACCGCCGCCGCCCTCGCCGAGGCCGCGGGCGGCGAGACGGATGTGCACGGCTGTCTGGCCGCCGGGCTCCGTGTGGTGCCGCCCCGGTCCAGGTACGCGGAGGCGGTCCGGCTCGGCATCCGGGCGGCGCGCGCCGAACAGGACTTCGACACCGTCGTCGACCACCTCCACGACACCTACGCATCCACCCACCACTGGGTGCACGTCCTGCCCAACGCGGCGCTGCTCGCCGCGGCCCTCACCCATGCGGACGGGGACTTCGGCCGCTCCATCGGCTGCGCGGTGTCCGGCGGCTGGGACACCGACTCCAACGGCGCTACGGCGGGCTCGCTCGCCGGGCTGCTGGCCGGGCGGGCCGCCGCGCTGCCCGGCCACTGGACCGCCCCGCTCAAGAACCGGCTGGCCACCTCCGTCCCCGGCTTCGACTCCATCGGCTTCGACACCCTCGCGGAACTGACCTATCAGGAGGTACGCCGCCCATGACAGCGATCGCGGTGCTCGGCAGCACCAACATGGACCTGGTCGCCTACGTCCCCCGGGCACCCGGTCGCGGGGAGACCGTGACCGGCCGCGAGTTCCGGACCGTACCCGGCGGCAAGGGGGCCAACCAGGCGGTCGCCGCGGCCCGCGCCGGGGGCGACGTGGTGATGATCGGCGCGGTCGGGACCGACGAATACGGTTCGGCGCTCCGGACGAACCTGGAGCACGCCGGCGTGGACACGGATCTGCTGCACACCGTCGCGGGCCCCAGCGGCACCGCCCACATCGTCGTCGACGACGAGGGGTCGAACACGATCGTGGTGATCCCCGGCGCGAACGGCACGGTGACCACGCTCGGCCCGGGCGAGAAGGCGGCGGTCGCGGCGGCCGGGCTGCTGCTCCTGCAGCTGGAACTGCCGATGGCCGCCGTGACCGAGGCGGCGCGGACCGCGAGGGCGCACGGCGTGAGGACGATCCTCACCCCCTCCCCCGTGCAGCTGCTGCCCTCCGGTCTCCTGGACGCCGTCGACCTGCTGATCCCCAACGAGCACGAGGCGGCCGCTCTCACCGGCTACGACGATCCGCACGCCGCGTCCCAGATCCTGCTCCGGCAGGTCCCCGAGGTCCTGATCACGCTCGGCCGGAGGGGCTGCCTCTACGCGGCCCGGGACACCGAGCCGGTCCTCTTCGCGGCACCCGAGGTCCTGGCGGTCGACACGACCGGCGCCGGGGACACCTTCGTGGGCGCCCTCGCCGTGGCACTCGGCGAGGGCCGGTCCGTGGCCGAGGCGGTCGCCTGGGCGTCCTCGGCCGCGGCGCTCTGCGTGCAGAAACCCGGCGCGTCGACGTCGATGCCCTACCGAAGCGAGATCGATGCGGCATGACCGCTCCTGGGACAGCCACGACGACGCCGCTCGCCGGCCTGCGGGTCCTGGACCTCGCCACGCTCTTCGCCGGGCCCCTCGCGGCCACCCTGCTCGGCGATTTCGGGGCCGAGGTCATCAAGGTGGAGCACCCTCGGAAACCCGATCCCGCGCGGGGGCACGGCCCCGCGAAGAACGGGATCGGACTGTGGTGGAAGCTGCTCGGCCGCAACAAGCGCACGCTGACCCTCGACCTGTCCGCCCCGGGCGGCCGGGATGTGCTGCTGCGGCTGGCGGCGGACACCGATGTGGTCATCGAGAACTTCCGGCCGGGCACCCTGGAACGCTGGGGGCTGGGCTGGGAGGAGCTGCGTGCGGTCAATCCGCGGCTGGTGCTGGCCAGGGTCACGGGCTTCGGGCAGACGGGCCCGTACGCCCACCGGCCGGGATTCGGGACGCTCGCGGAGGCGATGAGCGGCTTCGCCGCCGTCACCGGGGAGCCGGACGGGCCGCCGACGCTGCCGCCGTTCGGGCTCGCCGATTCGATCGCGGCGCTCACCACGGCCTACGCGGTGATGACGGCGCTGGCCGGACGTGACCGCACCGGGGCCGGTCAGGTGGTGGACATGGCGATCATCGAGCCGATCCTGACCGTGCTGGGGCCGCAACCCCTCTGGTACGACCAGCTCGGCTACGTCCAGCCGCGGACCGGCAACCGCTCCCGGAACAACGCCCCGCGCAACACCTACCGCACCGCCGACGGCCACTGGGTCGCCGTCTCCACCTCCGCCCAGTCGGTCGCGGAGCGCGTGATGCGCCTGGTGGGGCGGCCGGAACTGATCGAGGAGCCCTGGTTCTCCGCGGGGAGCACGCGTGCCGAGCACGCGGACGAACTCGACGAGGCGGTGGGCCACTGGATCGCCCGACGCACCAGGGACGAGGCGGTGGACGCGTTCGAGAAGGCCGAGGCGGCGATCGCCCCCATCCACGACGTACGGGATGTGATGGAGGATCCCCAGTACCGGGCTCTGGGCACGATCACCGAGGTCGACGACCCCGAGCTGGGACCGCTGCGGATGCAGAACGTACTGTTCCGGCTCTCGGAGACGCCGGGGGCGATCCGCTGGGCCGGCCGGCCGCACGGAGCGGACACGGAGGAGATCCTCGCGGAGCTCGGCCTCTCCGCGCCGGCGATCTCGGCGCTGCGGGAGGAGGGTGCGCTGTGAGCGGCGCGGCGGTGGCGCTCACCTGGCTGTACGTCCCCGGGGACCGGCCCGGGGTGGTCCGCAAGGCGCTCGGCTCCGGTGCGGACGTGGTGATCGTCGATCTGGAGGACGCGGTCGCCCCGGCCCGGAAGGAGTACGCGCGGACGGCGACGGCGGAGCTCCTCTCGGAGCGGGTCACGGTGGACGCGAGAGCGGTTCCGGTCCACGTCCGCGTCCACGGCGAGGACGACGTGAAGGCGCTGGCGGGGCTGCCGGGGCTGTCCGGGATGCGGCTCCCCAAGATCACCCACGCGGCGTCCGTGCACCACGTCGCGGCTCTGGCACCCGGTGTCCCGCTGTATCCCCTGCTGGAGTCGGCACTGGCGATCGAGCACGCGTACTCGATCGCCGGGTCGCACCACGACGTACGGGGCGTCGCGCTGGGCGAGGCGGATCTCCGCGCGGATCTGGGGGTGCGGGACGACGCCGGTCTCGACTGGCCGCGCAGCCGTGTGGTGATCGCCGCCCGGGCGGCCGGGCTCGATCCGCCCGTGATGTCGGTGTTTCCCGACGTCCGGGATCTGTCCGGGCTGCGTTCGTCGTGCGCACACGGGAGGGATCTCGGCCTGCTCGGCCGGGCTGCCATCCACCCCCGGCAGCTCCCGGTGATCGAGCGGGCGTTCCGGCCCACCTCACGCGAGATCGAGGCGGCGGAACAGATCCTGGAGGCGTCCCGGACCGAGGCGGGGGCGCAGGCGCTGCCGGACGGGAGGTTCGTCGACGCGGCGGTGGTCGCGACCGCGGAGCGCGTGCTCGCCCTGGCGCGACGGCGCTGATCGGATGCGCGGGGTCCGGCGCCGCGAACAGGACGGCCCGGGCAGTCCCGCGCCCCGCGGAGGGCCGACCGGGGCCGGGTGCAGGGGACGCACGAAGGGGCCGCCGGACCCATGTGGTCCGGCGGCCCCTTCGGTCGTCGTGGGCGTCAGCTCCGGTCGGCCTTCTGCGAGGGCGCCCCGTCGCCCTCGGTCTTCTCGGCGCCGGTCGCGGGGGCGTCCGGGTCGCGGTCGGAGGACGTGTCCCCGGACACGGCGGCGTCTTCGGAGGAGTCCGCCTCGGCGGCGTCCCCGGAAAGGTCGGGCTCGACGATCTCCTCGCGGCCCGGGCGGATCTTCGCGGAGATCACGATGTAGGTCACCGCGAGCACGAACACGATGATCGCGGTCCACACGTTGAGGCGGAGGCCCAGCACGTGGTGCGCCTCGTCGACGCGCATGTACTCGATCCATCCGCGGCCCGCGCAGTACGCGGCGACGTACAGCGCGAAGGCCCGGCCGTGTCCGAGCTTGAAGCGCCGGTCGGCCCAGATGACGAGGAGCGCGGCGCCGACGCACCACAGGGACTCGTAGAGGAACGTCGGGTGGTAGGTGCCCGCGACCCGGTTCGTGCCCTTACTGATCTCCAGCGCCCAGGGGACCTCGGTCGGCTTGCCGTAGAGCTCCTGGTTGAACCAGTTGCCCCAGCGGCCGATCGCCTGGGCGAAGGCGAGACCGGGGGCCAGGGCGTCGGCCCAGGCCGGGAGCGGGATGCCACGGCGGCGGCAGCCGATCCAGGCACCGACCGCGCCGAGCGCGACCGCACCCCAGATACCGAGGCCGCCCTCCCAGATCTTGAAGGCGTCCACCCAGTCCTGACCGTCGCTGAAGTACAGCTGGTAGTCGGTGATGACGTGGTAGAGCCTGCCGCCGACCAGGCCGAAGGGCACGGCCCAGACGGCGATGTCGGCGACGGTGCCGGCTTTGCCGCCTCTGGCGATCCAGCGCTTGTTGCCGAACCAGACGGCGACGAAGACACCGATGATGATGCAGAACGCGTAGCCGCGGAGCGGGATCGGGCCGAGCTCGATCACGCCGGTCGACGGGCTGGGAATGAAGGCAAGGTTCATGACGAGGTCGACGCTACCCTGCCGGACGGGACGCGCGGCAAGCCGTCCGGCAACTTCTGGGTAACGGGGTGCGTCCGGAGCGTCCTCAGGGTGAGGGTGTCGCTCCGACCGTGCCGGGCTTCTTGCCCTTGTTGGCGTCGGCCACCCACTTCTTGAGGTTGGCCACGGAGATCTGCTCGTCCCCCTTCTTCGGGAAGACGGACTCGCCGTTGAGCAGGGCCGTCGGCGTGCCCTCGAACCCGCCCTCGGCGAACGCCTTGTTGGACTTCGCGACCCAGCTGTCGTGCGTGCCGTCGTTCACACAACTGCGGAAGGCGGGGGTGTCCAGGCCTTTCACGCCGCCGGCCAGCTCGATCAGCTTGCTGTTCTCGCCGAAGGCGTCGTCGGTCTCCGCGGGCTGGTTGCGGAAGAGGACGTCGTGGTAGGGGGCGAACTTTCCGTCGTCCTGGGCGCAGGCGGCGGCGTTGGCCGCGCGCACCGACCCGGTGCCGCCGACGTTGCCGTCGATGATCGTGGCCAGGTGGTACTGCACCTTGAGCTGACCGCTGTCCGCGAGCTCCGTGATCGTGTCGCGGAAGGCGTTCTCGAACTGGGCGCAGACAGGGCAGCGGAAGTCCTCCCAGATCGTGAGCGTGGACGGCGCGTCGTCCGCCCCGACCTGGAGGGTGAGGCCGTCCTCCCCCATCGCCCCGGACGGGGTGACGGCGGGCCCTGCCGCGCTGTCCTTGTCGTTCTTCCCGGCGTTGGCGGCGATCACGCCGATCACGGCCGCCAGCGCCAGCACCCCCACCACGGCGGTCGTGACGATCAGCGTGCGGCGGCGGCGCTCCCGCGCCCGGTCCTGCTCACGCTGCTGGACTAGCCGGTCACGTGCGGCTCTGCTTCGGTCTCGGTTCTTCTCGCTCACACCGCGCAAACGAACCGGGGAGGCACGTGAGCGCCTCCCCGGTCCCAGGTCCACCCTTACGGATGACGGGCACTGTCAGCGCTTTCGAACGCCCAGGGCCAGTTCGGCCGCCAGCGCGCGGACGGCGGCGAGACCGGCGGCCTCGTCCGGCGCGTCCAGCATCCGCTTGACGAAGGCCGAGCCGACGATCACTCCGTCGGCGAAGCCCGCGACCTGCTGGGCATGCTCGGCCGTGGAGACGCCGATGCCCACGCACACGGGCAGGTCGGTGGTGGCGCGGGTGCGCCGCACCAGGTCCTGGGCCTGCAGGCCGACCGATTCGCGGGTGCCGGTGACGCCCATCAGCGAGGCGGCGTAGACGAAGCCCGAACCTGCGGCCGTGATGGTGGCGAGGCGTGCGTCCTTGCTGCTCGGGGCGACGACGAAGACCGTGGCGAGACCGTGCTTGTCGGCGTGTTCCCTCCACAGCGCCGACTCCTGGACGGGCAGGTCGGGCAGGATGCACCCGGCGCCGCCGGCCTCGGCGAGCTCGGCGGTGAAGCGCTCCACGCCGTAGCGGTCGACCGGGTTCCAGTACGTCATGACGAGGATCGGCGCGCCCGTCGCCTCGTGCGTCTCGCGGACCGTCCGCATGATGTCGGCGATCTTGAGTCCGCCGCGCAGCGCGATGTCGTCGGCGGTCTGGATGACCGGCCCGTCGAGCACCGGGTCGCTGTGCGGGAGCCCCACCTCGATGACGTCGGCGCCGCCCGCGACGGCCGCCTTGACCGCCTCGATGCCGCCGTCGACGGTCGGGAAGCCTCCGGGCAGGTAGGCGATGAGCGCCGCCCGGTTCTCGGACGCCGCGTCGGCCAGCGTGGATTCGAGGAGTCCTCGGTTGCCGCTCACTTGGTGACCTCCACCTCTCCGTCGGCCACATCGGCCTCGACGACCGCGTCGGCACCGTCGTACAGCCCGAAGTACCGGGCCGCCGTGTCCATGTCCTTGTCGCCGCGACCGGACAGGTTGATCAGGATCAGCCCCTCCTCGCCGAGTTCCCGTCCGACCTCCAGGGCGCCGGCGAGGGCGTGGGCGCTCTCGATGGCCGGGATGATCCCCTCGGTACGGGAGAGGAGGCGCAGGGCCTGCATGGCGTCGTCGTCGGTGACCGCGCGGTACTCGCCGCGGCCGACGTCCTTGAGGTAGGCGTGTTCCGGGCCGATGCCCGGGTAGTCGAGGCCGGCCGAGATCGAGTACGGCTCGGTGATCTGGCCCTCGTCGTCCTGGAGGACGTAGCTGCGCGAGCCGTGCAGGATCCCGGGCTCGCCCGCGGTCAGGGTCGCCGCGTGCTCGCCCGTCTCCACACCGTGTCCGGCGGGTTCGCAGCCGATCAGCCGGACGCCGGCGTCGGGGATGAAGGCGTGGAAGAGGCCGATGGCGTTGGAGCCGCCTCCGACGCAGGCGACCGCGGCGTCCGGGAGCCGGCCGGTCCGCTCCAGGATCTGGCGGCGGGCCTCGACGCCGATGACACGGTGGAAGTCGCGGACCATCGCCGGGAACGGGTGCGGTCCGGCGACCGTGCCGAAGAGGTAGTGGGTGCGGTCCACGTTGGCGACCCAGTCGCGGAAGGCCTCGTTGATGGCGTCCTTGAGGGTCCTCGAACCGGACTTCACGGCGACGACCTCGGCACCGAGCATGCGCATCCGCGCGACGTTCAGAGCCTGCCGCTCGGTGTCGATCTCGCCCATGTAGATGGTGCACTCGAGGCCGAAGAGGGCGCAGGCGGTCGCGGTGGCGACGCCGTGCTGGCCGGCTCCGGTCTCGGCGATGATGCGGGTCTTGCCCATGCGCTTGGTGAGGAGGGCCTGGCCGAGCACGTTGTTGATCTTGTGCGAGCCGGTGTGGTTGAGGTCCTCACGCTTCAGGAAGACGCGGGCGCCCCCGGCGTGCTCGGCGAAGCGCGAGACCTCGGTCAGCGCGCTGGGCCGGCCGGTGTAGTCGACCATGAGCGCGTTGAGCTCGGCGGCGAAGGCCGGGTCCGCCTTGGCCTTGTCGTATTCGACGGCGACCTCGTCCACGGCGGCGACCAGCGCCTCCGGGATGAACTTGCCACCGAACGCGCCGAAGTAGCCCTCGGCACTGGGGATCAGACCCTCGGGGTCCGGGATGAAGAAGTCGGACGACATGCGACGTGCTCCTTGAATCGCAACGGGTGATGTCACCGTATGCGCCGTGAGCGGAGCGCCGCGCCGACCGGGGTGGTCGGTGCGGTGGGACGTGCGGATCCCCCTGTACGGCGGGGGCGACGGCCGGGGCTCGCTACGGCGCGGACCCCGTGGGCCATCGCATGCCGTTGACCTGTCCGGGCTCGTCGCCGATCACGTACCGCACGCGCCTGCCGTGCACACGCCGGGCGGGGGCGCGGCAGCCGCGGTGCCAGAAGGGCGGCGCGCAGCGCCTCGGTTGAGGGTGGCGGAGGAAGACGGGTGGGCGGCGGCCGTGCGGGTCCCGGGCACCCGCCCCGGCGGGGCGCGTGCCCGGCCGGGTGGGGGCGGCGGGACGGTCGGCGGGCACCGGTGGGGTCAGCTCCGTCCGTGCCGGAGCGCGGGGTGGGCGCCGGCGGCGACCAGGTCGGCGACGGCGGCCCGGGGGTCGCGGCCGGTGACCAGGGACTCGCCGACGAGCACCGCGTCCGCGCCCGCGTTGGCGTAGGCGATGAGGTCGTGCGGGCCGCGGACGCCGGACTCGGCGACCTTGACGATGTGGTCGGGGATCTCGGGGGCGACGCGTTCGAAGGTGGAGCGGTCAACCTTGAGGTCCTTGAGGTTACGCGCGTTGACACCGATGATCTTCGCCCCGGCGTCCACGGCGCGCTCCGCCTCCTCCTCGTCGTGCGCCTCGACGAGCGGCGTCAGGCCGATCGACTCGGCCCGCTCGATCAGCGAGACCAGGGCCTCCTGGTCGAGGGCGGCGACGATCAGCAGGACGAGGTCGGCGCCGTGGGCCCGTGCCTCCCACAGCTGGTACGAGGTCACGATGAAGTCCTTGCGCAGGACCGGGATGTCGACCTTGGCGCGGACGGCCTCCAGGTCGGCGAGCGAACCGCCGAAGCGGCGCTCCTCGGTGAGGACCGAGATGACGGATGCCCCGCCGGCCTCGTAGTCCGCTGCGAGCGCGGCCGGGTCGGCGATGGCGGCCAGCGCCCCCTTGGAGGGGCTGGAGCGCTTGACCTCGCAGATGACGGTCACGCCCTCGCCGCGCAGGGCGGCGACTCCGTCCTTGGCCCGGGGAGCGCGCTCGGCGCGTTCCTTGAGCTCGTCGAGGCTGACACGCGCCTGCCGCTCCGCGAGGTCGGCTCGTACGCCGTCAATGATCTCGTCGAGCACACTCACGCGAGCGGCCCCCTTCCGAAGCGGTGATAGGTACAGGATCAGCCATCTCGATGGTATCCGCAGGAGGGCTCAGGGCTCGCATCCGGCGCTCTCACGTCCCACTACCTGGGCATTCACGGCGCCAGCGCTGAGCCGAAGGGCAGGTTCCTGACCACCGTGAACACCAGCAGCACCGCGCCGACGCCCCACCAGTAGGCGGGCGCGAGGCCGATCCGCAACGTCCGGCCCCGGCTCACGCGGACCACCCAGAGCAGCCAGACCACGGCGAGGACGGCGTAGCCGACGACGGCCACGGCGTTGGCGCCGAGGGCCGTGGCGAGGTCGCCGTGGGCGAAGGCGTGGGCGCTGCGCAGCCCGCCGCAGCCGGGGCAGAGCACTCCGGTGAAGCGGAGCATGGGGCAGACCGGGTAGTGCCCGGGTTCGTTGGGGTCGACCGTGGCTACGTACGCGAAGGCCCCGGCGACGGCCGCCATCGCCCCGAGGGGGGTGGCGAGCCGCCGGAGCCGGGAGACCGGGGCGGGCGGCGGCATGGGGCCGCCGGGTACGTACCCGGGGGCGGGTGCGGGGGCCGGTTCGGGAGCGGCGGCTGCGGGAGAGGTTGAGGCGTCCACGGGCCGATTGTCCCCGCTCACGCGCGAAGGCGCAGCCCGGCCCGGGCTGCGCCTCTCGTCGTGTCGTGGAGACCGGCGGCTGCCGGAAGGGCTCAGGCCGCGACCTGGGCCTGCGAGGCGCGCGCCCGGGCGGCCTCCATCTCGGCGGATTCCTTCGGCATGCCCAGGCCGGCCATCTTCATGGCGAAGCCGACGACGCCGCCGAGGACGACCACGGCGATACCGGCCCAGAAGCCGAGCGTGTTCGCCGCGACCATGAAGAGGCCCGCGATGCAGAAGCCGATGAACGAGATGATGACACCGGTCCAGGCGGCCGGGGTGTGTCCGTGGCTGCTGCCCGCCATGAGTTGCTCCTCGTTGGTGTTGCGCGAAGGTGTCGCTGTTACAGAAAGCTCTCCGCCATTGTCCCGCACCGGCAGGCAGGACGTGAGCGCGGGGTCACGCCTCGCGCGTCGGGTCCTCGCCGCGGTCCAGGGCCTTCCAGAGTTCCTCGGGCCGGTCGGGGTCCGGGGCGGTGCGGGCGGCCTTGCGGGGGCGGGGGGTGCCGTCGCGTTCGTAGCGTCCCGACATGGCGGGCCAGCGGCTGCCGTAGCGCAGGGCCAGGACTCCGGCGAGCAGGATCAGCAGACCGCCGGCGGCGGTGACGTAGGGCCAGGCGGTGTGGCTGAGGGCGTCGACGGTGGCCGCGGTGTTGCCGGTGGTCTGCGCGGCCCGCTCGTCCAGGGCGGAGCGGTCCGAGGCACCGGCCCAGGCGCTCAGTCCCGCGCCGAGGCCGCTGAGCGCCAGCAGGCCGGCGACGACGGCCCGGCCGGCGCCGCGGACGGCGAAGACGGCGACGAGGGCGGCCAGGCCGACGACGGCGAGGGCGGCCGGAAGGCCGGTGACGTCCTGTCCGTCGGCGGTGAGCGGCAGGGTGCCGCCGCCGACGGCCGCCTCGCCCTCGGCCCAGGTCTGCCCCGAGGCGAGGAGGACGACGGTGGCGCCGGCCGCGCCGAGGAGCAGGCCGGCGCCCAGGCTCCGGCGGCTTCCCGCGCTGTCGGGCGCGGAGGCGGCTCGGGCACGGGGCTGGGGTACGGGGACGGCACTCACGTACTCCACTATCCCCTACCGGCTCGGAACGGCCGACGAACGGGTCGGTCTCAGCCGGCCGTGAGCCGGTTCGCCGTGTGCACGGCGCGCAGGACCGCGGCGGCCTTGTTGCGGCACTCCGTGTCCTCGGCGACCGGGTCGGAGTCCGCGACGATGCCCGCGCCGGCCTGGACGTACGCGGTGCCGTCCCGGAGCAGGGCGGTCCGGATCGCGATGGCGGTGTCGGAGTCCCCGGCGAAGTCGAGGTAGCCGACGCAGCCGCCGTACAGGCCCCGGCGGGTGGGTTCGAGCTCCTCGATGATCTGCAGGGCGCGCGGCTTGGGGGCGCCGGAGAGGGTGCCGGCGGGGAAGCATGCGGTGAGGACGTCGAAGGCGCTGCGGCCCTCGGCGACACGGCCGGTGACGGTGGACACGATGTGCATCACGTGCGAGTACCGCTCGACCGACATGAAGTCGACGACCTCGACGCTGCCGGGTTCACAGACCCGCCCCAGGTCGTTGCGGCCGAGGTCGACGAGCATGAGGTGCTCGGCACGTTCCTTGGGGTCGGCGAGGAGTTCGTCGGCGAGCGCCTGGTCCTCCTGCGGTGTGGTGCCGCGGTGCCTGGTCCCGGCGATCGGGTGGACCATCGCCCGCCCGTCCTCGACCTTGACGAGTGCCTCGGGGCTGGAGCCGACGACGTCGAAGCCGTCGAAGCGGAAGAGGTACATGTACGGCGACGGGTTGGTGGCGCGCAGGACCCGGTAGACGTCCAGCGCGCTCGCCGTGCAGGGCGTCTCGAAGCGCTGGGAGGGGACGACCTGGAAGGCCTCGCCGGCGCGGATGCGCTCCTTGACGTCCTCGACGGCGTCCATGAAGGCCTGTCCGCCCCACAGCGCGGTGTAGGGCGGGAGTTCCGAGGGCGGCAGTGCGGCGGGGGTGTTCTCCACGGGCCGGGACAGGTCGCGTTCCATGGCGTCGAGGCGGGCGACCGCGTCCTCGTACGCCTCGTCGACCCCGGTGTCCAGGTCGTTGTGGTTGATCGCGTTGGCGATCAGCAGGACGGTGCCGTCCCCGTGGTCGAGCACGGCGAGGTCGGAGGTGAGCAGCATCGTGAGCTCGGGGAGCTCCAGGTCGTCGCCGCCGTGCTCGGTGATCCGCTCCAGGCGGCGTACGACGTCGTAGCCGAGGTAGCCGACCATGCCGCCGGTGAACGGCGGCAGGCCGTCGTCTCCGACCAGGTCGCGGGGGGTGTGCAGGGTCTCGACGGTGGCTCGCAGCGCCTGGAGCGGGTCGCCGCCGAGGGGGACGCCGACGGGTGGGGTGCCGAGCCAGTGCGCCTGTCCGTCGAGGGAGGTCAGGGTGGCGGCGCTGCGTACCCCGATGAAGGAGTAGCGGGACCAGGTGCGGCCGTTCTCCGCGGATTCGAGGAGGAACGTGCCGGTGCGTTCGGCCGCGAGCTTGCGGTAGAGCCCGACCGGGGTGTCGCCGTCCGCGAGGAGCCGGCGGCTGACGGGGATGACACGCCGGTCGACGGCGAGCTTGCGGAAGGTCTCGAGATCCATGGCGGCTGACCCTATCGGGGCGCGGTGAGCGGGAGGACGTCCTTGTCGAAGCAGGTGCGGTCGCCGGTGTGGCAGGCGGCACCGGTCTGGTCGACCTTCACCAGGACGGTGTCGGCGTCGCAGTCCAGCGCGACCGACCTGACCTTCTGGATGTGGCCGGAGGTGTCGCCCTTGACCCAGTACTCCTGGCGGCTGCGGGACCAGTAGGTGCAGCGGCCCGTGGTGAGGGTGCGGTGCAGCGCCTCGTCGTCCATCCAGCCGAGCATGAGCACCTCGCCCGTGTCGTACTGCTGGGCGATGGCCGGGACCAGTCCGTCGGGGCCGCGCCTGAGGCGGGCGGCGACGGCCGGGTCGAGGTTGCTTGCGGGCGTGGGGCCGGGCGTGCTGGTCATGGGCCCCATTGTGCCGCGCCGGGAGGGACCGTCCGGCCGTGCGTCCACTGGGCGGACGGCGGGTGGCGGTCGTACGCTGGCGGGCATGTCGACCCATGCGAAGCGTGAACGTCTTCTGCTCGCCGACCTGTTGGAAGCGGCGGGTCCCGAGGCTCAGACCCTGTGCAACGGCTGGAAGACCCGTGATCTGGCCGCCCATGTCGTGGTGCGTGAACGCCGTGCGGACGCTGCGGGCGGGATTCTGCTGGGCGCCCTGAAGAACCGGCTGGAGCGGGTCCAGGCGGAGTTCGCCGCCAAACCGTACGAGGAACTGATCCAGCTCATCCGTACGGGCCCGCCCCGGATGTCACCCTTCGGGCTGAAGCAGCTGGACGAGGCGGCCAACACCGTCGAGTTCTACATCCACGCGGAGGACGTGCGCCGGGCCCAGCCCGACTGGTCGCAGCGGGACCTGGATCCGGTGTTCGCCGATGTGCTGTGGGCGCGCACCGAGAAGACGGCCCGGATGCTGGGCCGCCGGGCCCCGGTGGGTCTGGTGCTGAGGCGCCCGGACGGCCAGACGGCGGTGGCTCACAAGGGCGCCCCGGTGGTGACGGTGACCGGGGAGCCGGGTGAGCTGCTGCTGTTCGCCGCGGGGCGGCAGGACGCGGCGCGGGTGGAGCTGGACGGTGACAAGGACGCGTTGGCCCGGCTGCACACGGCCGAGCTGGGGCTGTAGGCCCGCCGCCGCACCTCGTGAGGCGGCGGGCTCGCGCCCGTACCGGCCGCTCAGGCGCCGTCGCGGGCGCGCAGGGGCACTCGGCGGGCCCGGTGCCGTGCGTCCGGCGCCGCGCCGGGGTTGCGGCCCGACCCCAGCAGCCCGAGGAGGAATCCCGCCGGGATGGTGACCAGGCCGGGGGTCTGGAGCGGGAACACGTCGAAGTCCCACTCCGGGAAGAGCGCGACGGGTGTGCCGGAGAACGCCGGTGACAGGACCATCAGGACGCCGATCAGCGGGAGCGTGCCGTACACGGTCCACCGCACCCCGCGGGCGTTGAAGCCCGGCCGCAGGACGGCGTACAGCAGGACGGGCGGCAGGACCGATGCCGCGGCCGCGAACGAGAGGGAGAGCAGCACCTGGGGGTTGCGGTCGTGCGTGTACGCCGAGAGGAGGACGGCGAGCGCACCGATCCCGGCGACGGCCCGGCGGGCTCGCCGGATCTCTCCGCCGGACGCCCTGCCCTCGCCCCGCGCGCCCGGCTTCACCGCGAAGTCGCGGGCCAGGGACGAGGCGGCGGCCAGGGTGATTCCGGCGACCGCGGCCAGCGTGGTGGCGAACGCGGCGCACGCCACGAGCGCGAACAGGGGGCTGTCCCGTGGCCCGGCCGCACCGGGGTCCAGGGCGCTCGTCACCATCAGCAGGGCGGTGCCGCCCGCGGGGTCGGCGGCCCGCAGCAGCTCCCGGCCCACCAGGGCGGAGGCGCCGAGTCCGACGATGACGATGCCGGCGCACAGCAGGGCGACGGGACTCACGGCCCAGACGCCGGCCCGGCGGGCGGTCCGGGCGTCACGGATCGGATGGAGCCGCATCATGATGTGCGGCATGCAGGCGGCACCGAGCAGGAGGGTGGCCTGGAAGCCGATCAGGTCGAGCCCGCCGGAGAGTCCGTGGCCGAACTGCAGCCCGGGGCGCGCGTAGTCGCCGCCCGCCCCGCTGCCTGCCCGGGCGGCGTCGAAGAGGGCGAACGGGGACCAGTCGAAGCGTGCGAGGACGAGTCCGGCGAGCAGGGTGACCGCGCCCAGGACGACGGCCACCTTGAGGATCTGGATGTAGCCGGTGCCCCGCATCCCGCCGAACGCCGAGTAGCAGACCATGAGCGCGCCGCTGGCCACGGTGCAGCCGGTGAGCGCACCGTCGGGCAGCCCGAACATGGCGGCCATGACGCGCCCGGCGGTGGTGAGCTGCACGAGCAGCAGCGGGGCCAGGACGACGAGGGTGGCCACGCCCAGCGCACGGCGTACGGAGCCGTCGCCGAGCCGGTCGGCGAGGAAGTCGCCGAGGGTGAACACGCCTCTGCGGCGCAGGCGTTCGGCGAAGAGGCGCATCACCAGGGCCAGCGAGGCGACCGTCGCCAGGGCGAACAGCAGGCCGTCGAAGCCTGCCAGCGCGACGGATCCGGTGGTGGAGAGCAGCGTGGCGGCGGAGACGTAGTCCCCGGCGATCGCCAGTCCGGCGCCGACGGGACCGAGGGTGGCGCCGCCCGCGTAGAAGTGCTCCGGATCGTCCTGGTCGGCGGCGGCGAGTCCGCACAGCAGCAGGGACACGGCGACGAAGCCGAGGAAGATGACGACGGCCAGGGACCGGGCGTCGATCGCGCCGCTCACCGGTTCCGCTCCGCCGGTACGGGTCTGCAAGGGGCAGCTGAGGACATGCGCGCCATGGCACCAGCCGGGGTGCGAGCGGCACAGGGGGCCGGGGCGGGGCGCGGCGCCGGTACAGCCCGTACGGCGCAGGACTGTGCCGCCGCACAGCGGGCGGGCCCCGACCCGGGAGGGGCGGGGGCTCCGCGCAGCGGCCGCGTCCGCGGCTGGGTGCGCCACCTCCGCCGCGCCCCGCCGCGGACGGCCCCGCTCAGCCCGCCAGCAGCCGCCGTGCCGCGAGCGCCAGGGACACCTCGACCGCGTCCGAGGGCCGCGTCAGGCAGCGCCCCGTCAACTGCTCGAAACGCCGCAGCCGGTTCAGCACGGTGTTGCGGTGGCAGTACAGCTTCGCCCCCGCCCGCTGCGCCGAGCCGTCCGAGTCGAGCCACGCGGTCAGCGTCTCGATGAGCACGTCCCGGTCCGCGGGGTCGAGCCGGTCCAGCGGGCCGAGGACCCGGTCGGCGAGCGCGGCCCCGAGGCCGGGCGAGGACACGACCAGCGCGGCGGGCAGGTGCTCGTCGAGCAGCACCGTCCCTCCGGACGCCGGGCAGGTCTTCAGCGCCGTCTCGGCCAGACGCCGCGCGTCACCGACGAGGGCGAGCCCGTCGACCACGGAACTGACGCCGACGCGGGTTCCCGGAGGCGCTGTCAGGGCGTCCGCGAGCAGGGCGAGTTCACCGTCGGAGGGGGCGGCGGGCTCCGGTGCGGGCGCACCGGCGTCGCCCCCCGGCTCCGCCTCGGCCGTCGCCGGGAGCGTGCCGAGCGGCAGGACCGCGAACTCCACGTCCCCCGCCGCGTGCCAGAGCGCGGGGGTCCCCTCGGCCAGGGCGAGCGGCGGTCGCCCGGCGTCGTGCGGGGCGCGGCGGGCTCCGGCGACCGCGAGTACGGCGTAACGCCCCTGCACCGGGAGTCCCAGCATCGCCGCGGCGTCCGGCAGGTCCGCGATCCGGGCGGTGCCGTCCAGCAGGGCCCCCGTCATCAGGCGCTGCTGGTTCTCGCGGCGCCAGGAGAGCCGCCGTTCGGCCTGCCGGTAGGCCTCGGCGACCACGCCGCAGTGCTCGTCGACGAAGTTCCAGACGTCCGCGGCGACATGGACGAGCAGCCGGGTGTCCTCGGGGTGGCGCCGGGCCGTGCCGTCGACCAGGTCCTGCCAGACCATCGCCCCGCCCATGCGGAAGGCGTGCATGACCGCGTCTAGCGGTACGCCCTGCTCGGCGCGGCTCTCCCCGATCCAGCGGGAGGTCCGGTGGGCGGCCTCCTGGAACTCCCGGGGCTGGATCAGGGAGGCGACGTTGTGCCGCAGCGACTGGTGGACCTCCTGCCAGATCTCGGTCGGTTCCGTCTCCATCGCGGCGCGGTAGGCGGGCTCCTGCTCCCTCAGTGCCTCGACCAGCCGGTCCGTGAGCTCCGGCAGCGACTCCAGCAGCACACGGGCCGCCCGGTGGAGCACCGCCACGGCCTCGCGGTCGGCCAGGGAGCGGACGCGGAGCGGCAACGGTGCTACGGGGGGCGGTCCGTGCAGCGCCCTGATCCGTGTGCGTACGACCTGTGGCATGGCGGCCTCCACCGGGAATCGGCCGGCTGCGGTGGGCCGGCCCGGTGTGTGCCCGGCCCGGCGTTGGGCGGGCGCACACCGATCGATCCTGACGACCGCAGAATGGCATACCGCCCGGTCGGTACCTAGAGGTCTGCGCGGTTCTTCTCATCACGGTCCTGCAACCTCGCCCCGCCGTCGCGGTCCAGCAGCCGCGCGAGCTCGGTCCGGGACCGGACGCCGAGGGCGACGAAGACGTTGCGGAGGTGGTGGTCGACGGTCCGCGGGCTCACCGAGAGCCGCAACGCCACCTCACGGTTGGTGGCACCCTCCGCGACACAGCGGGCGATCCGCTGCTGCTGCGGGGTGAGTCCGGCCAGCGGGCCGGGGCCTCCCAGGTCCGGCACGTCCACGGCCTCCCCGGCGGCCCGCAGCTCCCCGCCCGCGCGCGCCGCCCAGACGCGGGCGGAGCAGCGTTCGAACGCGACCAGCGCGTCACGCAGCGGACCGCGGGCCTCGCGGGTGCGGCGCAGGCGGCGCAGCAGCTGCCCCTGGAGCAGCCGGGTTCGCGCGCGCTCGAAGTCGCCGCCCGCGCGGTCGTGGTGGGCGAGGGCCTCCTCGTACCGGGCCGAGGCCTCCTCGGGCGCCGCCAGCAGGGCGCGGCAGCGGGCCAGCTGGGCGGGGACCTGGGGGTCGGTCGTCCGGGCGGTCCACAGCGTGAACTCCTTCAGGGCGCGGGCCAGTTCACCGGCCCCTTCGTCCGCGCGGCCGGAGTGCACCATCGCCTCGACGTAGCAGGGCACGGCGAGCATGCGGGTGGCGAAGTGTCCCGTCCCCGGCCCCGGCCTGACCAGTGGACCGAGCCGGGCCGCCGCCTCGCCGGGCCGGCCGGCCGCCAGGTCGGCACGGGCGACGGCCCAGGTGGCGAGCATGGCCGCCTGGGCCAGCCCGTGGGGTCCGGCCCCGGCGAGTGCCGCGTCGGCGTGGGCGGCGCAGGCTTCGGCGGGCCCTTCGACCGAGGCGGCGAGCGCGAGCACGGCGTGCAGATGCGTGGCGGAGTTCCGCTGCCCGGTACGGCGGGCCGCGTGCAGCCCCTCCAGTGCGTGGGCGCGGGCCCTGGCGTGCTGCCCGGCGCGCAGTTCCGCGTACGCGAGCTGTTCCAGGGCGTGCGGCAGCAGGGCTTCGGGCCCCCGGGTGCGTACGACGGCGAGGGCGCGGGCGCCTGCCCGGCAGGCCACGTCGACCTCACCGAGCACCAGGGCCGAGGCGCCCGCCCGCAGGAGTTCGCCCGCGTCCTCGGCTCGGCCGGCCGCGTCGAGGCAGCGGCGCAGGAGGGCGTGGCCCCGGTCGGGATGCCCGGAGAGCACGGCACACATCCCGGCGCGGTACTGCGCCGTGGGCCGGTCGGCCGCGGCGACGGGGATGCGGTTCATGGCGTCCAGGTAGGCGACGGCGTCCCCCATGTCCCACGCCGCCTCCGCGGCGCCGAACAGGGCGTCCAGGGTGCGGCGCGGGTCGTGCGGGGCGAGCATCGCCGCCGCGGTCAGGAGCGCCTCGCGGGCGTCGGCGACGGGTCCGTCGCGCAGGGCGAGCATGCCGCGTACGTAGGGCGCGGCACCACCGGCGGGATGGGGGCCGACACGGGCCAGCATGGCGCGGGCCCTGCCGGTGTCGCCCGCCAGCCGGGCCTGTTCGGCGGCGGCGGTGAACCGCGCGGCGCGCAGGGTGTCGTCGGTGGAGAGCGCGGCGGCGCGGGCCAGCGCGGCCGACCGTTCCCCGTGCGGGCGCGGGGCGGTGGCCGCGGCCTCCAGCCGGCCGGCGAGTGCGGCGTCCGGGCCGGGAGCGGCGCAGGCCCGCTGGACGAGCGCGGGCAGCGGGGCCGCGCCGGGCCCCGTGAGCAGTCCGGCGAGCAGTTCGTGCACGGCCCGGCGGCGGCCGGGAGGCGCCCGGTGCAGGACCGCGCGACGCAGCAGCGGGTGGCTGAAGTGCACGCGGCTGCCCGCGCGCTGAAGCGCTCCGGCGGTGCCCGCGGGGGCGAAGAGCACCCGGTCGAGGTGGGCCGCGGCCAGCCCCGCCCTGGCTCCCGCCCGCAGCAGCAGGGCCGCGTCGGCACCGGCCCCGTCCGGCTCGTGCTCCTCCGCGGCCGCGGCCAGCAGGAGCAGGGTGTGGGTGTCGGGGGGCAGTCCGTCCAGGTGCTCGGCGTGGGCGTCCAGGACGCCCTCGGCGCCGGGCAGCGGGTACGGGAGCGCGGTGCGCCCGGCCAGCTGGCCGGGGGTGAGACGGCCGGCGAGCCCTGCCAGCAGCCGTGGGTTGCCGGCCGCCTCACGCAGGAGTTCGCCGCGTACGACGGGGTCGACACCGGCCGCGCCCTCGGTGAGCCGGTCCAGGACCGCGCCGGCCGCGTCGTGGTCGAGCGGCCCCAGGCGCAGGGCGGGCAGGCCGGCGAACGAGGTCTCGTCGGCCGCGCCGATCACGACCGCGACCCGGCTGCCGGCCCCGAGCCGGCGGGCGGCGAAGCCGAGTGCGGCGCGTGAGTCGGGGTCCCAGGCGTGGGCGTCGTCCACACAGACGAGCAGCGGCTGTTCGGCACCCAGGTCCCGCAGCAGCCCGAGCAGTCCGCCCGGGGTGATACCGGAGCGCAGGACCGCGTCGGGCGGGACGGGCAGCGGTCCCGGGGCGGAGCAGAGCAGGGCGTGCAGCCCGCTGTAGGGCAGTCGCTGTTCGGTGGGGGCCGCGGAGGCGTACAGCACGGGGCCGCCGTGCCCCCGGAGGTAGCGGGTGGCGGTCCGCCGCAGCAGGGCGGTACGGCCGAGGCCGGGCGGCGAGGTCAACACGAGCGCTCCGCCGCACCCTCCCCGCAGCCGCCCCAACAGGGTTTCCAGGATGGCCAGTTCACCGCTGCGGCCGTACAGCCGGAGCGGACTGTGCACGGTCGTCGATGGGGTCACGCTCTCACGTTACTTCCGCGTAAACAGCGTCGGAAGGCTCGCGTCCGCTCCCTGTCCCCGGGCGCCCGGGTGCGGTGCGGGCTCCCAACACAACGGCGTACGCGCTGTGCCGGGGCACAGTCCCGGCCCGTTCGGCGGCGGGCGCCCGTAACGTCGGTGCATGACTGATGAATTGCGTACACACGACGGTTTGACCCTGCGCTACCGGTCCTGGTCCCGGAACCCGGACGACGCGCTGCCGCCGGTGGTGCTGCTGCACGGCTTCGCCGCGGACTCCCGGCTCAACTGGGAGGGCCCCGGCCTCGTCGAGGCGCTCGTGGCACGGGGCCGTCGGGTCTACGCCCTGGACGCGCGCGGCCACGGCGACTCGGACCGGCCGCACGACGACGCCCTGTACGGCGAGTCGCTGATGGCCCGTGACGTGCGCCTGCTCATCGACCGGACCGGCGCGGACCAGGTGCACCTGGTGGGCTACTCCATGGGCGCCGTGGTGGCGGTCCTGGCAGCGGCGCAGGACGCGCGGGTCCGCCGACTGGTGGCCGGCGGGATCGGTGCGGGCGCGGTGGAGGTGGGCGGGCTGGACACCCGGGTGATGCCTCCCGAGCTGGTGTCGGCGGCGCTGACGGCCGACGACGCGGCGGGCGCACCCGCGCGGACACGGGCCTTCCGGGTCCTGGCCGACTCGGCGGGCGGCGACCGGCTCGCGCTGGCCGCGCAGATACGTGCCGTGCACCGGGACGCGCTGCCGCTGGACCGGATCGTGGTCCCGACGCTGGTACTCACCGGCGGGAGCGACCCCCTCGCGACCCGGCCCGAGGTCCTCGCCTCGGCGATCGCGGGGGCGGAACTGACCGTGCTGCCGGGAGACCACCTGACGGTCGTGCGCGATCCCGGATTCGCCGAGGCCGTCGTCGCGTTCCTCTCACGGGCGTGAGCGACGGGCCGGTCACCCTCGGGGACCGGGCAGCACGGAGGGCCGGACCGCGGTACGCGCGGTCCGGCCCCGGTCGCCCCGGATCAGTGCGGGCAGTTGCCCCGGTACTCCGCGATCGTCAGGCTGGCCGACGGGATCGGGCAGAGGAACTGCTCGTAGCGGGTGTCGTTGTCGATGAAGCGCTTCAGCCACGAGATGCTGTACTTCGCGATCGTCGTGTTCGAGGTGTTCGGGGTGAAGTGGGTGGCGCCCCGGAGCTCCAGGTACGCCTTGTCCAGCGAGCTCGGCAGCGAGTTGTAGAACGGCTTCGAGTGCGAGGCGACGGAAGCGACCGTGTCACCGTCGGCCCCGACGATCAGCGTGGGGGTCTGCACCTCCGGCCATGTCTTGTCCGTGTTCCAGCCGGTCAGCGGGATCGCGGCCTTCAGCGACGGACGGTCCTTCGCGGCCTCCAGGGTGCCGCCACCGCCCATGGAATGGCCCATCACACCCAGCCGCGAGGCGTCGACCCGCGTGCGGGCCGAGCTCCTCTGGGTGAGGTAGTCCAGCGCGGCCAGCAGCTGGTCACCACGGCTGGCCGGCTGGTCCGCGGTCGTGTTGGTGTCGATGGTGAACACCACGAAACCCTGCGAGGCCAGCCGCGGGCCCAGCCAGGCGATGCTCGACTGGTAGGCGGTGAAGCCGGGCGCGATCACGACCGCGCCGAACGTTCCGTCGGAGGTGGATGTCGGGTAGTAGATCGTGCCGCCACCGAAGCCGCTGACACTCAGCGAGGAGACCGTCGTCTGGGACGTGGCGTACGAGCCGCGGCTCGCCTCGATGCTCGAGTTGCTCGGGGCGGGGCCACGCTCGTACGGGTTGTCGGCGGCCTGCGCGCCCGGCACCAGGGCGGTGACCAGACCGGCCGTGGCGGCCGCCGCCGCCAGGGCGAGTCTGACGGTACGGGAGCGGCTCCCGGACGTCCGGTGGCGGCGGGGGGAGATGTCGCCGGAGGGCAGATGCTGCTGCACGAGGGGGGATCCTCTCGGTTGTGGCGGACCACAACGCGGCAGCCGCAGGCCCCGTCGTCCGGGGGTCTTCGGGAGAGCACCGCGTGGGTGGCGCCGTCATGTGCTGACGGCGCCACTCTGGCGGCACCCGCTCCGTGGCGGCATCGGCGAGATCGCCGGTCTTCGCACCCGGGCCACTTCCCGGCCGGGGTCAGCGAACGGGGTGTCCGGCCTCGCGCAGGGCACCCTTGACCTCGGAGATGCGCAGGTCACCGAAGTGGAAGACGGACGCGGCGAGGACCGCGTCGGCGCCCGCGCCGACGGCCGGCGCGAAATCCTCCAGCCGGCCCGCACCGCCGGAGGCGATGACGGGGACGGTGACGTGCGCCCGCACGGCCTTGATCATCTCGGTGTCGTAGCCGTCCTTCGTGCCGTCGGCGTCCATCGAGTTCAGCAGGATCTCGCCGGCGCCGAGTTCGGCGGCGCGGTGCGCCCACTCCACGGCGTCGATGCCGGTGCCCCTGCGTCCTCCGTGGGTCGTCACCTCGAAGGTGCCCTCGGGGGTGCGCCGGGCGTCGACGGAGAGCACGAGCACCTGGCGTCCGAACCGTTCGGCGATCTCACGGATGAGCTCGGGGCGGGCGATGGCGGCGGTGTTGACCCCGACCTTGTCGGCCCCGGCGCGCAGCAGCTTGTCGACGTCGTCGGGGGTGCGGACACCGCCGCCGACGGTGAGCGGGATGAAGACCTGCTCGGCGGTGCGGCGCACCACGTCGTACGTCGTCTCGCGGTCACCGCTGGAGGCGGTGATGTCGAGGAAGGTCAGCTCGTCGGCGCCCTCGGCGTCGTACAGCTTGGCCATCTCCACGGGGTCGCCGGCGTCGCGCAGGTTCTGGAAGTTGACGCCCTTGACGACGCGGCCCTTGTCGACGTCCAGGCACGGGATGACCCGTACGGCGAGGGTCATCGCTCACCTGCCCGGTAGGCCTCGACCTCGACCTCGACGACCAGGGAGGGGTCGACGAGGCCGGACACGATGATCATGGAGGCGGCGGGGCGGACGTCGTCGAACAGCTCCTTGTGGGCGCGGCCCACCTCGTCGACGTCCCGGGCGTGTGTGATGTACATCCGGGTGCGGACGACGTCCTCACGGCCGAGTCCGACCTGCTTCAGGGCGTCGAAGGCGACCCGGAAGGAGGCGACGGCCTGCTCGTGCGGGCTGCCCGCCACGATCTGGCCGTCGACCACGGAGGTGCAGCCGGAGACCAGGACGAGGCCGGTGGGGAGCTCCACGGCACGGGAGTAGCCGAACTTCTCCTCCCAGGGAGCGCCGGAGGACACGCGGCGTACGGAGTCCGTCATGCGGCGACCGCCTTGAGGGCCTCTTCGAGGGTGAACGCCTTCGCGTACAGGGCCTTGCCGACGATGGCTCCCTCGACGCCTTCCGGGACGAGCAGGGAGATCGCGCGCAGGTCGGCGAGCGAGGAGACACCGCCGGAGGCGACGACGGGCTTGTCGGTGGCGGCGCAGACGTCGCGCAGGAGGGCCAGGTTGGGGCCCTGAAGCGTGCCGTCCTTGGCGATGTCGGTCACGACGTAGCGGGCGCAGCCCTCGGAGTCGAGGCGGGCGAGCGTCTCGTAGAGGTCGCCGCCGTCGCGGGTCCAGCCGCGGCCGCGCAGCGTCGTGCCCCGGACGTCGAGGCCGACGGCGATCTTGTCGCCGTGCTCGGCGATGACCTTGGCGACCCACTCGGGGGTCTCCAGGGCGGCGGTGCCGAGGTTGACCCGGCGGCAGCCGGTGGCGAGGGCGGCGGCGAGCGAGGCGTCGTCGCGGATGCCTCCGGAGAGCTCGACCTTGATGTCCATGGCCCCGGCCACCTCGGCGATCAGCCCGCGGTTGTCGCCGGTGCCGAAGGCGGCGTCCAGGTCCACGAGGTGCAGCCACTCGGCGCCGGAGCTCTGCCAGGCGAGAGCCGCCTCGAGCGGGGAGCCGTACGAGGTCTCGGAGCCGGATTCGCCGTGCACGAGGCGGACGGCCTGTCCGTCGCGTACGTCTACGGCGGGGAGCAGTTCAAGCTTCGGCATTACAGCGTCTCGATCCAGTTGGTCAGCAGCTGGGCGCCGGCATCGCCGGACTTCTCGGGGTGGAACTGGGTGGCCCACAGCGCGCCGTTCTCGACGGCCGCCACGAACCGCTCTCCGTGCGCGGCCCAAGTGACCTTGGGGGCGCGGATCTTGTCGTTGGTCACTTCGAGGGACCAGTCGTGCGCCGCGTAGGAGTGCACGAAGTAGTAACGCGCCTCGGCGTCCAGGCCGGCGAAGAGCTGGGAGCCCTCGGGTGGCTCGACGGTGTTCCAGCCCATGTGCGGCACGACGTCGGCCTGCAGCGGTCCGACGGTGCCGGGCCACTCGTCGAGGCCCTCCGTCTCGACGCCGTGCTCGATGCCGCGCTCGAACAGGATCTGCATCCCGACACAGATGCCCATGACGGGCCGGCCGCCGGATAGCCTGCGGCCGATGATCCATTCGCCGCGCGCCTTCTTCAGGCCCGCCATGCAGGCGGAGAAGGCGCCGACGCCGGGGACGAGCAGCCCGTCGGCGTTCATCGCGGTGTCGAAGTCGCGGGTGATCTCCACGTCCCCGCCGACGTGGGCGAGGGCCCGCTCGGCGGACCGTACGTTGCCGAAGCCGTAGTCGAAGACGACGATCTTCTTCTTGTCACTCACAGTGCCACCTCAGTTCCAGAGTCCCTGGATCCGCATGATGCCCGCCACCAGGCACATCACGGAGCCGATCCCGAGGAGCACGACGACGCCCTTGGGCATGCCCTGCTTCCAGAAGGAGTAGACCCCGCCGGCCAGGAAGAGGCCGACGAGGATCAGAACGGTGTTGAGGCCGGTCACAGGGCGCCCTTCGTGGACGGGAGGATGCCGGCCGCGCGCGGGTCGTGCTCGCTGGCGTACCGCAGGGCGCGGGCCAGTGCCTTGAACTGGCACTCCACGATGTGGTGGGCGTTGCGCCCGTACGGGACGTGCACGTGCAGGGCGATCTGCGCCTGGGCGACGAAGGACTCCAGGATGTGCCGGGTCATCGTGGTGTCGTACTCGCCGATCATCGGCGCCATCTTCTCCGGCTCGGTGTGTACCAGGTAGGGGCGGCCGGAGAGGTCGACGGTGACCTGGGCGAGCGACTCGTCCAGCGGGACGGTGCAGTTGCCGAAGCGGTAGATGCCGACCTTGTCACCGAGCGCCTGCCTGAAGGCCGCGCCGAGCGCGAGGGCGGTGTCCTCGATGGTGTGGTGCGAGTCGATGTGCAGGTCGCCCTCGGTCTTGACCGTGAGGTCGAAGAGCCCGTGACGGCCGAGCTGGTCGAGCATGTGGTCGTAGAAGCCGACCCCGGTCGCGACATCGACCTTGCCGGTGCCGTCGAGGTCGATCTCGACGAGTACGGAGGTCTCCTTGGTGGTCCGCTCCACCCTGCCTACGCGGCTCATGCGTCGTGCTCCTTCTTCAGTTCGCGCACCGCATCGAGGAACGCGTCGTTCTCTGCCGGGGTTCCCGCGGAGACCCGCAGCCACCCCGGTACGCCGTTGTCCCGGACCAGGACGCCCCGGTCGAGGATCTGCCGCCAGGCGGTGTGGCTGTCGGCGAAGCGGCCGAACTGGACGAAGTTGGCGTCCGAGTCGGTGACGGCGAAGCCGAGCTCCCGCAGTTCGTCGACCAGCCGGTCGCGCTCGCTCTTGAGCTGCGCGACGTATCCGAGCAGCGTATCGGTGTGCTCCAGGGCGGCGAGCGCGGTGGCCTGTGTGATGGAGGACAGGTGGTACGGCAGGCGCACCAGCTGGACCGCGTCGACGACCGCCGGGTCCGCCGCGAGGTATCCGAGGCGCAGGCCGGCGGCGCCGAACGCCTTGGACATGGTGCGGGAGAGCACCAGGTGGGGGCGTCCCTCGATGAGCGGGAGCAGCGAGGGGTGGTGGCTGAATTCGCCGTACGCCTCGTCCACGACGACCATCGAGGGCCGGGCGGCCTGGGCGGCGTCGTACAGGGCGACGACGGTGTCGGCGTCCACCGCGGTGCCGGTGGGGTTGTTGGGCGAGGTGATGAAGACGACCTCGGGCCGGTGCTCGGCGATGGCCCGCTTCGCGGCCTCGACGTCGATGGTGAAGTCCGCGTTGCGCGGTCCGGAGATCCAGCCGGTGCCGGTGCCGCGGGAGATGAGGGCGTGCATGGAGTACGAGGGCTCGAACCCGATCGCGGTGCGCCCGGGGCCGCCGAAGGTCTGCAGCAGCTGCTGGAGGACCTCGTTGGAGCCGTTGGCCGCCCACACGTGGGCGGCGGAGACCTCGTGCCCGGCGGTGCGGGTGAGGTAGCGGGCGAGCTCCGTGCGGAGCTCCACGGCGTCGCGGTCGGGGTAGCGGTTGAGGTCGCGGGCCGCTTCGCGGACCCGCTCGGCGATGCGGTCGACGAGCGCGTCGGGCAGCGGGTACGGGTTCTCGTTGGTGTTCAGCCGGACCGGTACGTCCAGCTGCGGCGCGCCGTACGGGGACTGCCCGCGCAGTTCGTCGCGGATCGGGAGCGCGTCCCAGGCGTTGGTGCTGTTCGTCACGCTTGCGGAACCTTCCAGCCGAACCTGGCCTTGAGCGCGGCGCCGTGGGCGGGGAGGTCCTCCGCCTCGGCGAGGGTCACCACGTGGTGGGTGACCTCGGCGAGCGCGTCGCGGGTGTAGTCGACGATGTGGATGCCGCGCAGGAAGGACTGCACGGACAGGCCCGAGGAGTGGCAGGCGCAGCCGCCCGTGGGCAGGACGTGGTTGGAGCCGGCGCAGTAGTCGCCGAGGGAGACGGGCGACCAGGGGCCGACGAAGACGGCGCCGGCGTTGCGGACCCGGTCGGCGACGGCGGCGGCGTTCTCCGTCTGGATCTCCAGGTGCTCGGCGGCGTACGCGTCGACGACCTTGAGGCCGTCCTCGATCGAGGAGACCAGGACGATCGCGGACTGGCGGCCGGCCAGCGCGGGCTCGATCCGGTCGGTGACGTGCTTGGTCGCGGCGACCTGGGGCTTCAGCTCGGCCTCGGTGGCGGCGGCCAGCTCCTCGGAGTCGGTGACGAGCACCGCGGCGGCCATGGGGTCGTGCTCGGCCTGGCTGATCAGGTCGGCGGCGACGTGCACCGGGTCGGCGCTCGCGTCGGCGAGGATCGCGATCTCGGTGGGGCCGGCCTCGGCGTCGATGCCGACGCGGCCCTTGAGGAGGCGCTTGGCCGCGGCGACGTAGATGTTGCCGGGGCCGGTGACGAGGTTGACGGGCAGGCAGTCCTCGGTGCCGTACGCGAACATCGCGACGGCCTGGGCGCCGCCCGCGGCGTACACCTCGTCGACGCCGAGGAGCGCGCAGGCCGCGAGGATCGTGGGGTGCGGCAGGCCGCCGAACTCCTTCTGGGGCGGGGACGCGACGGCGATGCCCTCGACGCCGGCCTCCTGCGCCGGGACGACGTTCATGACGACGGACGACGGGTAGACCGAGCGGCCGCCGGGGACGTACAGCCCGACGCGCTCGACCGGCACCCACTTCTCGGTGACCGTGCCGCCGGGGACGACCTGGGTGGTGTGCGTGGTGCGGCGCTGCTCGCGGTGGACGAGGCGGGCGCGGCGGACGGACTCCTCGAGCGCCGCGCGCACGGCGGGGTCGAGACGCTCGAGCGCCCCGGTGATCGCGTCGGCGGGGACCCGGATCGAGTCGATGCGTACGCCGTCGAATTTCTCTCCCCACTCGATCACTGCCTCGGAGCCACGATGGCGTACGTCCTCGCAGATGGGCCGCACCGTCTCCAGGGCGGCTTCCACGTCGAACTCGGCACGGGGCAGCAGGTCGCGCAGGTCGCCGCCCTCGGGGAGGGCGGTGCCGCGCAGATCGATTCGAGAGATCACACCCCCAATTCTCTCAGACCGTTTCCGGCGTCCGGTCGCCCGTATCACTGGCTGATACATGTCCCGGCTGTCACTGCTGACCGTTAGCTTTCACACGGTCACGCAGAGGGAAGAACGACTGTACGAGGCGCGGGATGATCCGTGCGGGCGGAGGTGGTGCAGTGACGGAATCGCAGGACGGTGAGATTCCCGACGGGCTCAGCGCCGCGGAGCTGGGGATGTGGCAGTCGTTCCGGAACGGGACGACGTACGACCTGCGCTCCCACGACCCGGTGCGTGACGATCCGTTCGCCCCGCACAGCTGGGGTCCGGAGCGGAGCGTCGGCGCCCGGACGGTGGCGCGGCTGCTGCTCAGCGGCCCGGCGGCGCGGCCGGGCCGGGTGGCGGCGCTGAAGCTGAGGGGCGTCCGCATCACGGGGAAGCTGGATCTGGCGGGCGGGCGTGTCTCGCCTTACGTGGAGTTGACGGGATGCCGCTTCGAGCAGGAGGTGGTGGTGCCCGAGTGCCATTTCACGACGCTGCGGATGGTGGGCTGCTCGGTGCCGCGGCTCGACGCGGCCCGGCTGCACACGGAGGGGGACCTGCATCTGCCGCGGTGCCGGATCGACCGCGGCATCCGGCTGACCGACGCCCAGATCGGCACGGACCTGCTGATCAACCAGATCCGTATCGGCCCCGACCGGCGCGGCCGCGCCTTCGTGGGCGACGGGATGTCGGTCGCGCAGGACCTGCAGGCCGAGATGATCGAGACGCGCGGGGAGCTGAGTCTGCGCGGGGCGAAGGTCGGCGGTTCGCTGAGTCTGCGCGGCAGCCGGCTGCGCGCGACGGACGGACGACGGGCACTGAACGCCCCGCAGCTGAGCGTGGAGCGCACGCTGTACATGACGGAGGCGTGGGTGAGCATCGACACGGGGAACCAGGGCACCACCCCGCCGTTCGGCATCGCCCGGGGCGGCGGTCCGGCTCGCGGGACGCGGGCGCAGGTCTTCGAGTGCCGGGGCGCGGTGCGGCTCGACGACGGGCGCTTCGGGGACGCGGTGGACCTGCACAAGGCGCGCTTCGTGCTCGCCGACCGTGAGGAGCTGTCGCTGCGCCGGATCGTCACCCCCGAGCTCCGGTTCAACGCGGAGCGCCCGCAGGAGGGCAGGGTCGTGCTGAACGGCGCGAAGGTCGTCACGCTGATCGACGTGTCGACCAGCTGGCCTGGCCCGGGCGGCCTGGCGATGGGCGGCTTCGTCTACGAGAACCTCGTTCCGTACGGCCATTTCCCGCTGTCCCGGCGCCTGGAGTGGGTGCTGGCCGCGACCCCCGAGTACGTCCCGGAGCCGTACGAGCGCCTCGCGACGGTGCTCCGCAGCTGCGGTGAGGACGCTGACGCCCGCGAGGTGCTGCTGGCCAAGCAGCGGCGCCGGCGCGAGACGCTGCCGCCCGCGGGAAGGATCTGGGGCTACCTGCAGGACTGGACCGTGGCGTACGGCTACCGGCCGGGCCGGGCCCTGGTCTGGATGGCGGTGCTGTGGGCGGCCGGGGCGGTGGCCTTCTCGCGGTACGACCCCGAGTCCATCAAGGGCAACGAGCATCCGCAGTGGAATCCGGCCCTGTACGCACTGGATCTGCTGGTGCCCGTGATCGATCTCGGACAGGACGGGTACTGGCTGCTGGAGGGCGGCTGGCAGTGGACGGCCGCGGTCCTCGTGCTGCTGGGTTGGATACTGGCCACGACGGTGGCGGCGGGCGCGTCGCGACTGCTGCGGCGAGGCTGACGGGAGACGGCGTGCCGTACGGCCGGATCCCTGTCACAGGGCGGTCGAACTTGCGGTCGAGGCCCGGCCGGACGGACGGTCACCGGCGACCGGAAGGTCGGAATCGCGCCAGCCACGCGCGGTTCCTTTGCTTCTTCTTGACCTTTCCCAGGGCAACCCTTCCACTCGCCACAGAAGCTTCACAGAGGCCCTCTGGCGTCGCCCCCACCAGGGCTTTTCAATGGTCTGCACCATGGCATTCCTTCGTGCACTGCTGAGCTCCGCGCGCACGCTCCGGTACGGCCCCGGGCTGTCGGCCGGGCTGCTCGCGGACGACGCGGTGATGCTCGACGCCCCCGACGAGCGGCTCTCCCCCGCACTGGTGGCGGCGGCCCTGGGCGACTACGACCCCGCGGCCAAGCTCCTCGCCACCACCCGGGACGCCGCCGACTGGGAGGCCCGCGACCGCACCCTGGCCCGGCTGGTTGCCTTCGCACGCGGCCGCGACGACTGGCTCACCGGCTGGCTGGCCGCCGCCCCGCGTGACCCGGACGCCCTGCTCGTCAAGGCCGGGCTGTCGATGCGCCGCGCGTGGGAGTCCCCCGCCCACGCCGAGCTGCTGCGCGAGGTGGGCCCGCTGATCACGGCGGCCGCCGAGGCCGACCCCCGCGATCCGGTGCCGTGGCGGCTCGCGCTCGACCACGCCCGTGGCACGCATGCCACGCACACGGCCTTCGAGTCGCTGTGGGAGCAGGCCGTGCGCCGCTGCCCGCACCACTACGGCAGCCATGTCGCCGCGCTGCGGTACCTCTCGGCCGAGTGGCACGGTTCCCACCGCGAGTGCTTCGACTTCGCCGAGCGGGCGGCCGAGGACGCCGCCGGGGACTCCCTGGTGCAGGCACTCCCCGTACGGGCGGCGTTCGCCCTCCTGCTGGACGAGAGGGCCGCCGCGCGGGCCAACTCCGTGCAGGCGGACCGGGTCGACGCAGCCGCCGACCTCGCGATCAGGCTCTCGGCCGGGTTCCCCGCCGGTGACCCCTGGCCCGCGGAGGTCCGCAACCTCCTCGCCTACGTCCTGGTCGCACGGGGCCGCGCGGCCGAGGCGCTGGAGCAGTTCCGGCTTATCGGCCCCTACGCGACCTCGTTCCCGTGGGCGTCCGTGACCGGGGAGGCGCTCGGGGGGTTCCTCGACGCGCGGGCGGATGTACGGCTCCGGGTGGCCTCTTCCACGCCTCTGTGCGGGAGGCCGGAACACGGCGGGCTCCGCGGCCATTAGGCTTGGCCGTTGTGACCACCGCTCGCCTGCCCCTATTCCCGCTGAACGCGGTGCTGTTCCCCGGCCTCGTACTGCCGCTGAACGTCTTCGAGGAGCGTTATCGCGCCATGATGCGCGAGCTGATCGAGATCGACGAGGACGAACCGCGCCGCTTCGTGGTGGTCGCGATCCGCGACGGCCGCGAGACCGCCCCGACCGCCGTCGGGATGCCGGACACGATCGCCGCCGCGGCCCCCGTGGAGCGGGCCCCGGCCGACGGATTCGGGCCCGACCCCATCCAGACCTTCCACCGGGTCGGCTGCGTCGCTGACGCGGCGAAGATCCGTGAGCGCGCCGACGGCAGCTACGAGGTACTGGCCACCGGCACCACACGGGTACGGCTGCTGTCCGTCGACGCGAGCGGCCCGTTCCTGACCGCCGAGGTCGAGGAACTGCCCGAGGATCCGGGTGCCGCCGAGGGTGGGGACTCGCCCACGGACGAGGCCGGAGCGCTCGCGGAGGGTGTTCTGCGTGCCTTCCGCAGCTACCAGAAGCGGCTGGCCGGAGCGAGCGAGCGATCCCTGACGACCGGCGCGGACCTCCCGGACGACCCGTCCGTCGTCTCCTACCTGGTGGCCGCCGCCGCCGTGCTCGACGTCCCCTCGAAGCAGCGGCTGCTCCAGGCCCCGGACACCGCGACCAGGCTGCGCGAGGAGCTGACGCTGCTGCGCAAGGAGACCGCGGTCATCCGGCACCTGCCGTCGCTGCCGGCGACCGACCTGACCCGCGACCCCACCTACCCCAACTGACCCGAGGACCTGCCCGGTGGCGAAGAAGTCCAGGAAGCAGCAGCCCGGCGGCACCCCGGCCACGGTCGCCCTGACCGGGGCCGGTACCTCCTTCACGGTCCACTCGTACGACCACGACCCCTCGGCCCCGTCCTACGGTCAGGAGGCGGCGGAGGCGCTCGGGGTGTCGTCGGACCGGGTGTTCAAGACCCTGGTCGCCGATGTCGACGGTGAGCTGGTCGTCGCCGTCGTCCCCGTCGCCGGGTCACTGGACCTGAAGGCGCTGGCATCCGCGGTGGGCGGCAAGCGGGCCGCCATGGCGGACCCGGCGGCGGCGGAGCGCACCACGGGCTACGTCAGGGGCGGCATCTCCCCCCTGGGCCAGCGCAAGCGGCTGCGTACGGTACTGGACGCGTCGGCCGACTCCCACATCACGATCTGCGTCTCGGCGGGCCGCCGCGGCCTCGAGGTGGAGCTCTCCCCCGCGGACCTGGCCGCCCTGACCGACGCGGCCCTGGCCCCGATCGCCCGGGGCTGACGCGGGACGCGCGGGGCCGACTCGCCGGGGGACGCACGGAATGCGGGTTCGGGCGGGGCCGTTGTCGTACGAGTGAACGACTCTCCTGGTTCCGGCGACCACGCCTCCGTCCGTCGGCGGCTGGAGGCGGAGCGCCTCGACACGGACGCCCGGATCTCTGCCCTGCACCGTGACTTCGATGCGATCGTCGAGGCGAACGCCCTGGTCGCGGTCGACGACGAGCACGACCCGGAGGGAGCGAGCACCGCCTTCGAGCGGGCCCACGTCGCCTCGCTGCTGGATCGGGCGCGGGACCACCTGGACGAGGTGGACAGGGCCCTGGACCGGCTGGAACAAGGCGGGTACGGCCGCTGCGAGAGTTGCGGTGAGCCGATCCCGCCGGAACGTCTGGAGGTACGTCCGGCCGCGACGACCTGCGTGAGGTGCGCCGCCCGCGCACCACGCTGACCCGCGCCCGCGGGGGTGGCCCCCGCAGGCGGCTCACGGTCAGTGCTTGAAGGCGCCCTTCGACTTCTCCTTGGTGGCCCGGCCCTTGCCCCGTGCCTCCAGTGCCGCGCCCTTGGCCGCGGTGGTGTCGTTGCCGACCGCGTGGGCCACCTTGCGTACGGCCTTGCCGACGATCTGCTCGGTCTTGGCCTTGGTCTTCTCTCCGGCGCTCATGGCGGTCCTTTCGTAGGTACTCACCCAGTCCCCTGCCCCTGACTCCGGGGCGGAAACGGCCCGGGGTGAAACGGCCCGGGGCGCGGAGGGGAGTGGCACCAGGTGCCCGGCGTCCGGAAATCGCTACGGCTGTCCCGGCCCGTCCGTCGGCCGGCCGCCCGTCTCCCGCTCCCCGGCGGCACCCGGCTCGGGCCCGAACGCGGTCCCGCCGGCCGGCCCGGCCGGCGGCGCCCCGTACAGGGCGTCCCACTCGGGCTCGGGGTCGCGCGGTCCGAACAGGGCCGTGAGCCCCAGGTGGACGATCATCGCCGCGATGGGCCAGGCGAGGATCGCCGCCCCCACCGCGTGCAGCTCCAGCGGTGCGTCGAAGGTGACCCCCTTGCCGACCTCCTTGGCACGGGCGACCACGTCGGAGGTCGGCCCGAACCAGATGCCGATTCCCCATGCCAGGAGGGAGCCGAGCAGCCCGCCCAGGGCGAGTCCGACGACCAGCGGGATTCCCCCACGCCGGCGGAAGAGGAACACGGCGGCCGCCGAGACGAGGCCGAAGGCGAGTGCCAGCAGCACGAACGTGCCGTCGGCCCCGATGGCCTCCTCGCCCTCGCTGTTCTTGAGGAACACGGCGGTGTCGTCGGAGACGAGCGGTACCCTCGGTGCCAGCCACAGCCAGAGCAGCCCGAGCACGGCACCCGCCACCGTCAGCACCGCGGCGATCACGGCTGCCTGCCTGATCTCTGTACGCCGCTCGTCCACGCCCGGCTGCTCGGCGGGCACGGCATGCGACCCGGACGGCGGGGCCTGCCACGGGTCGTTCGACTGGGGCTGGTGCGGCGGCGTCAACGGTGCGGTCACGGTGCCATCGTGCCAGGCCGCCCCGTGCGCCGCCTCACCGGACCGCCGCACGACGGTACGCCCACGTGGCCACGGCCAGCGAGAGGACACCGACCGCCGCGCACACGGCGAGATCGAGGGCGACGACGGCCCAGTCGGGGTGGGTGTCGAACGACCGGGCCAGCGCCTCGACGCCGTACGTCGACGGGAGCAGATCCCGCGCCCACCCGACGGGGCCCGGCAGTCGCTCGGCCGGCAGGACGCCCAGCAGCAGCGCGGCCGACATGCCCAGCTGCCCGAGCAGCGTCGCCAGCTCCTGGCGCGGCGCCAGCAGCCCGAGCGCGGCACCCAGTCCCGAGAGCGCGGCCCCGGAGAGCGGGATGACCGCGACGAGCACCCACAGATGTGTCATCGGAAGCCCGAACAGCGCGCTGCCCGCCACCGCCGTGACGATCGTGCCGGGCACGGTGAACGAGGCGTACGCCCCGGCCGCCCCCAGCACCACCGCGGCGGGCGGCACCGGCAGCGTCGCGTAGTGGTCGAGCCCGCCGCCGGCCCGGAGCCGGCCGAAGTACTGGGCGAGCAGGTTGAGCGCGACGAACGCGACGACGAGCACGCTGGACCCGGCGACGACGGCACGTGCCTCGGCCCCGCCGTCCACGACCCCGCGCATCAGCACCATGATCCCGACCGACTGGAAGGTCGCGACGAACAGCAGCGGGATTCGCGCGACCCTCGCCCGCGACAGCTGCGCCCGGTAGACGGCGGCCAGCGACGGAAGCAGTCCGGCCCGCGGTGCGAGAGCCGCGGGAGCGGTGCGGGCGGGCCGGCCGGGCCGCACGGCGGAGGTCCGCGCCTCAGGCCCGGTCACCTTCGCGGACTCCGTGGGAACGATGCTCCTCACCTGGCAGTGCTCCCGTCCGACCCCGACACGCATCCCGACACGTTCACCGTCCTGATCACGCCTTCACCAGTCCCTCGGTGGCCCTCGCGGCGTCCCCGCCGAGTGCCAGATAGACGTCCTCCAGGCTGGGCGTGGCCAGCGTGAAGTCGTCGAGCGAGGAGAAAGCCGCCCCGCCGGTCACCGCGGCCACCGCGGCGCGCGCCTCGTCGGGTCCGAGCCGCAGCACCCACTTGCGTCCCGACTCCTGCGCGGACCCGCGCAGCGCCGCGACCTCCGGGACGTCCAGCGGTGCGCGCTCGCGCCACATCAGCTCGACGCGCACCTCGCCGGCCACCCGCTCCTTGAGCCCGGCCGGGGTGTCGCAGGCGATGACCCTGCCGCGTTCCATGACGGCCACCCGGTCCAGGACCGTCTCGGCCTCGATGACGTTGTGGGTCACGAGCAGCACCGTCGCCCCGTGCTCGGCACGCCTGCGGTCGACGGCTGACCAGACGGAGCGCCGGGCGACGGGGTCCATGCCGGTCGTCGGCTCGTCCAGCACCAGGACGGGGCGCTCACCGACCAGCGTGGCGGCGAAGCAGGCGAGCCGCCGCTGCCCGCCGGACAGCTTGTTCAGCGGGCGGTCGGCGAGCGCGGTGAGCCCGAGCTCCTCCAGTACGTCGTCGCGTGCGGACCGCGCCTCCCGTACGGGCATGCCCCGGAGCCGGCCGGTGGTCTCCGCGGCGAGCGACACGGTCAGTTCGTCGAGGGCGGTGGACTCCTGGCCGAGGTAGCCGATGAGCCGCGAGGCCCGCTCGGGATGGCGCACGAGGTCGTGTCCCAGCACCTCGACGCTCCCCGAGTCGGGGCGCATCAGTCCGGTGAGCTGCCGCACGAGCGTGGATTTCCCGGCACCGTTGGGCCCGAGCAGTCCGAAGATCTCGCCGCGCCGGACATCGAGGCAGACCCCGTCGGTGGCGCGCACCTCGGGAGTGGCGGCGCGGCCGCGTCGGCCGCGGACGGCGGGGTAGGTCCTGACCAGATCACGCACCGCGCACACGGACTGTGCCTGCGCCGCGCCCGTAGCCTGTGCTGTGCCCGTACTCACGAGGTACGAGACTACGGGGTCGGATGCCCCGTATTGCGTCCGGGGCCGGGCAGCGCTGCCCTGCTCACTCCCCGGCGGGAGCGTGCTCGGTGGCGGCCCGTACGTCGATCTCGCGCCAGAACCCCGCCCGGATGGCATAGCGGTCGTGCTCGTCGATCTGGTCGTCCTTGTGCGCGAGCAGCCCGAAGCGCGCCGCGTACCTCAGGAGTTCGCCGTCGATGCGGTGCGGGACGCGGGGGTACATCGTGGACAGCTTCTGCAGGTGGGCGGTCTCCGGCAGCCGTTCCATCCAGCGCCGGGCGAAGACCTGACCGACCTCGAAGGGGTCACCGCCGACGGTGGTGATGTCCTCCTCCCGGTCGGCCCAGCGCTGTTCGGCGCTGGTGAGCTGGGCCAGGGTCGGCAGGGACGCGGTCTCGGCGGGCTCGCCGAGGGCCCCGCCGCGTTCGAGCCAGCCCTTGTCGGAGGACCAGCGCAGTGTCGCGTTGGGGGCCGGCGCCTGCGCGGGGTGCTGCGCCGCCTGCGGTCCGGGGGCACGCAGGCTCGCCAGGTCCTTGGGGGTGGGGACGCCCTTGTGACCGGGGGCGGGCTGGGCCTCCGGGGCGGCCTCGGCGTCCGGCGCGCCGGTCCCGCCGCGGGCCGCGGCGGCCTGGGCCTCGGATGCCCGCTCGGCGGACGCGGCGAGGGCGGCCTCGGGAAGCGGCGCGGACAGGATCGCGGCGATCTCGGGGCGCGGGACGGGCGACGGCGCGCACACCCCTGCGGTCTCCTTGGCCCGTACCGCCTTGGTGATCCAGGCCCGGTCGAGCACCCGCCGCTCGTCGGCCTCGGCGACCAGGTCCTCGGACTGGTTGTAGTCGCCGTCGGCGGCCTGGACGGCCCAGAGGTGGACGGCGACGCCGTGTTCCTTCGCTGACATGAGTCCGGGCAGCAGATCGCCGTCGCCGGTCACGAGCACCACGTCGGAGCACGCCCTGTTCCTGGCCAGTTCGGTCAGCTCGGCGTGCATGGCGGCGTCGACGCCTTTCTGCGCCCACCGCCCGTCACTGCGGGTGAGGGCCCCGAGCCGCACGGTCACGCGCGGCATGACCCGCAGCCTGCGGTGCTCGGGCTGAGGGACGCGGTCGGGGGCGCCGTCGAACCAATAGATGCGCAGCAGCGGCTGTTCCGTATCGGCCTCGGCGCGCTCGCGCAGGCCCTGGATCAGGGCCGCGTGGTCGACGGTGATGCGGGAACGGGCGGGCTCTCCTGCCAGCAGACTCGCGGCTGCGCCCAGCAAGTAGCCGGCGTCCACCAGGACGACGCAACGGTCCACGCGTTCCACCCTCTTCCGGTTCGGGAGCGGGTCAGCGGGACCGGACATGGGGGGGAGGTCCGCCGACCCGGGGTTTGCTTACGCAGGGTTTCCTTCGAGTCTGCCCGACGGCAGGGAGGTTAAGGTCCGGAACTCGATCATCGGCGTGGCGGATCAGGAAGCCGCGCATGATACCGCGCCTACTACGCTCGGTAATGATCCAACATGCGGCCTATACGGTGATATGTGAGTCTGACAGCGGTTCTGGACCCCCAGATCTCCCACAGGAGGCATGACGATGGCGAAGAACAAGAACCGCAAGCAGGGCAGCCAGCACGACCGCGCGTCCGCCGCGGAGCGCGGCGCGGACGAGGCCAAGTCCTCGGCGTACGAGTCGCAGACCCAGCCGCAGTCGCAGGCCCAGGGCAGCCCGGCCGATGTCGCCCGCAAGCACCAGAAGCGCTTCGGACACAACTGACCGTCGCTCGCGGAGCAGACAGGCCGAGAGGGGCGCCCCGCGAACGGCGGGGCGCCCCTCTCGTGGGTGCGGTGGGGTCCGTCAGCCGGCCAGGCAGGACGGGCCGAGCAGCACCTTCAGGTCACCGAAGAGTGCGGGGTCCGGCTTGACGCGGTGCCGGTCGAGCCGGAGCACGGTGGTCTTACGGGGGCCCTGGAGCCTGATGCGTACCTCGGTGTCGCCCCGGTGGCTGCTGAGGACCTCGCCGAGCCGGCTGACCATGGGCGGGGTGACCCTCACCGTGGGGATCGTCAGGATGACGGGTGCGTTGGACCCGGCGTTGGAGATGTCGGGGACCTGCATCTCCATGGCGACGAGGCGCGGCACGTCCTCGCGCTTGTCGAGGCGTCCCTTGACGAAGACGACGGTGTCCTCGACGAGCTGGGTGGAGACCAGTTGGTAGGTCGCGGGGAAGAACATGCACTCGATGGACCCCGCGAGGTCCTCCACGGTCGCGATGGCCCAGGCGTTGCCCTGCTTGGTCATCTTGCGCTGGAGGCCGGAGATGATGCCGCCCACGGTGACGATCGCGCCGTCGGAGTGCTCGCCGCCGGTGAGCTGCGAGATCGCCGCGTCCGACTTGTCGGACAGGACGTGTTCCAGGCCGAAGAGCGGGTGGTCGGAGACGTACAGGCCGAGCATCTCGCGCTCCTGCGCGAGCAGGTAGGACTTCTCCCACTCGATGTCGGAGAACTCCACGTCCAGCCCGAAGCCCGGCTCGCCGCCGGCCTCCTCGCCGCCGCCGAAGAGGTCGAACTGTCCCTCGGCCTCCTTGCGCTTGACCTGCACCACGTTGTCGATCATCGGCTCGTGGTGGGCGACGAGTCCCTTGCGGGTGTGTCCCATCTCGTCGAAGGCGCCGGCCTTGATGAGGGATTCGACGGTGCGTTTGTTGCAGACGACCGCTTCGACCTTGTCGAGGAAGTCGGGGAACGTGGAGTACTTTCCCTTCGCCTTGCGGCACCGGATGATCGAGTCGACGACGTTCTGGCCTACGTTGCGGACGGCCGTCAGTCCGAAGAGGATCACGTCGTCGCCCTGGGCGGCGAAGTTCGACTCGGACTCGTTGACGTTCGGCGGGAGCACCTTGATGCCCATGCGCCGGCACTCGTTGAGGTAGACCGCGGACTTGTCCTTGTCGTCCTTGACGGACGTCAGCAGGGCCGCCATGTACTCGGCGGGGTAGTTCGCCTTGAGGTAGGCGGTCCAGTAGGTGACCAGGCCGTAGGCGGAGGAGTGCGCCTTGTTGAACGCGTATCCGGCGAAGGGGACCAGGACGTCCCAGAGCGCCTTGATCGCCGCGTCGGAGAAGCCGTTCTTCTTGGCTCCGGCCTCGAAGAGGACGAAGTTCTTCGCCAGCTCGTCGGCCTTCTTCTTGCCCATCACGCGGCGCAGGATGTCGGCCTCGCCGAGCGAGTACCCGGCGACGATCTGGGCGGCCTTCTGGACCTGCTCCTGGTACACGATCAGGCCGTAGGTGAGCCCGAGGACCTCCTTGAGGGGCTCCTCCAGCTCCGGGTGGATCGGGGTGATCTCCTGCCGGGCGTTCTTGCGCTCGGCGTAGTTCGTGTGGGAGTTCATTCCCATCGGGCCCGGCCGGTAGAGGGCCGAGACGGCGGAGATGTCCTCGAAGTTGTCGGGCTGCATCTGGCGGAGCAGTGAGCGCATGGGCCCGCCGTCGAACTGGAACACCCCGAGCGTGTCACCCCGGCACAGCAGCTCGTAGGTCTTGGGGTCGTCCAGCGGCAGGGAGAGCATCTCCAGGTCGACGCCCTTGTTGGCCTTCACCATCTTGATGGCGTCGTCCATGATCGTCAGGTTGCGCAGGCCGAGGAAGTCCATCTTCAGCAGGCCGAGGGACTCGCACTGGGGGTAGTCCCACTGCGTGATGGTTACACCGTCGGTGTGCCGCACCCAGATCGGCGCGTGGTCGACGATGGGCTCGCTGGACATGATCACGCCGGCCGCGTGGACACCCATCTGCCGGACGAGGCCCTCCACGCCCTTCGCGGTGTCGATGACCTTCTGGACGTCCGGCTCGTTCTCGTACATCCCCCGGATCTCGCCCGCCTCGCTGTAGCGCGGGTGCTTCGGGTCGGTGATGCCGTTGAGGTCGATGCCCTTGCCGAGGACGTCGGCGGGCATGGCCTTGGTGAGCCGGTCGCCCATCGCGTAGGGGTAGCCGAGGACGCGGGCGGAGTCCTTGATCGCGTTCTTGGCCTTGATCTTGCCGTAGGTGCCGATCATGGCGACCTTGTCGGCGCCGTACTTCTCGGTCACGTACCGGATCACCTCGACGCGCCTGCGCTCGTCGAAGTCGATGTCGACGTCGGGCATGGAGACGCGCTCGGGGTTGAGGAAGCGCTCGAAGATCAGCCCGTGCGTGATCGGGTCGAGGTCGGTGATGCCCATGGCGTACGCGACGATCGAGCCGGCGGCGGAGCCACGGCCGGGGCCCACCGCGATGCCGTTGTTCTTGGCCCACATGATGAAGTCGGCGACGACGAGGAAGTACCCCGGGAACCCCATCTGGATGATGATGTCCATCTCGTACTCGGCCTGCTTCTGCCGGTCCTCGGGGACGCCTCCGGGGTAGCGGCGGCCCATGCCGACCCGGACCTCCTCCTGGAACCAGGTGATCTCGGTGAAGCCCTCCGGGATGTCGAACTTCGGCATCAGGTCGCGCTTCTCGAACATGCCGGTGGTGTCGATCTGCTGCGCGACCAGGAGGGTGTTGGCGCAGCCCTCCTGCCAGGCGTCGGAGGAGTCGACGCCGTACATCTCGTCCGTCGTCTTGAGGTAGTAGCCGGTGCCGTCGAAGCGGAAGCGGTCCGGGTCGGAGAGGTTCTTCCCGGTCTGGATGCAGAGCAGGGCGTCGTGCGCGGTCGCCTCGTTGGCGTAGGTGTAGTGCGAGTCGTTCGTGACGAGCGGCGGGATGCCGACCTTCCGGCCGATCTCCAGGAGCCCGTCGCGGACCCGGCGCTCGATCTCGATGCCGTGGTCCATCAGCTCCAGGAAGTACCGGCCCTCACCGAAGATGTCCTTGTAGTCGGAGGCCGCCTGGACCGCCTCGTCGAACTGCCCGAGCCGCAGCCGGGTCTGCACCTCGCCCGAGGGGCACCCGGTGGAGGCGATCAGGCCCTCGGACCACTGGGAGATGGTCTCCTTGTCCATCCGCGGCCACTTCTGCAGCCAGCCCTCGGCGTACGCGTCCGAGGAGAGCTTGAAGAGGTTGTGCAGCCCGGTGCTGTCGGCCGCCCAGATCGTCTTGTGGGTGTAACCGCCGGAACCCGAGACGTCGTCGCGCTTCTGGTGCGGCTGGCCCCACTGGATCTTGCGCTTGTGCTTGCGCGACTCGGGGGCGACGTACGCCTCGATCCCGATGATCGGCGTCACTCCGGCCTTCTGGGCCGAGTGGAAGAAGTCGTACGCCCCGTGGAGGTTGCCGTGGTCGGTCATCGCGATGTGCGACATGCCCATGTCGTTGCACGCGTCGAACATGTCCTTGAGCCGCGCGGCACCGTCCAGCAGCGAGTACTGGGTGTGGACGTGCAGGTGCGTGAAGGGCGGCTTGCTCACGGCGCTGTGCCTCCGGGGCGGTCTTCAGGGCGGCGCGAAGCGCCTCGATGAGGGGTGGTGGTCGGGCGACGGGGGGAAGATGACGGGTTGGGGGGACAGCGTGGAAGTCTACGTCCTGGAGGTCACCGGCGACGGGCACTCCGGGGTACGGTCGCGCGTTGGAAGGGCGGGGACGCCCGTCCCATTTGTCATGCACGCCATGTACCAGGAGGCACCCAGCGATGTCGGACACGCAAACCCGCGAGGAGCAGCGCGGGGAGCAGATCCTCGCCGTTTTCGACACCGCTTTCGGGGAGCTCCTGGCTGCCGACCCCGCGGCGTTCAGGGTGAAGTTCCGCAAGATGGCGGGCTCCGCCTTCGCGTTCTACCGGGGCTCCGCAGGCCTGTTCTACGCCGATCTGGAGCGTGAGCAGCGTGGCGGCCCGTATCTGGACGAGCGGACCAGCCGGGTGTGGATCCACGGTGACCTGCACGCCGAGAACTTCGGCACCTACATGGACGCCAACGGCCGGCTCGTGTTCAACGTCAACGACTTCGACGAGGCCTACGTGGGCCCCTTCACCTGGGACCTGAAGCGCTTCGCCGCCTCCGTCGCCCTGATCGGCTACGCGAAGGCGCTGGGCGACGAGCAGATCTCCGAGCTCGTCCGGGTCTTCGCGGACGCCTACCGCGAGCGGATCCACGCCCTGGCGACCGGTGCCAAGAACGACGAGGTGCCGCCCTTCACCCTGGACACCGCCGAGGGCCCGCTGCTCGGCGCGCTGCGTGACGCCCGGGCGCTGACCCGTTTCGGCCTGCTGGACTCGATGACGGAGATCCGGGACTTCGAGCGCCGCTTCTCCGCCGGCGGCGGCGCGATCGACCTCGACGCCGCGACGCGGTACAAGGTGCTCGCCGCGTTCGACGGCTACCTGGAGACGCTGCCGGAGTCGAGCCTGACGCGGCCCGACTCCTACCGGGTCAAGGACGTCGTGGGGCGCCGGGGCATCGGCATCGGCTCGGCCGGCCTGCCGTCGTACAACATCCTCCTGGAGGGCAACAGCGACGCCCTCGAGAACGATGTGGTGATCTACATCAAGCAGGCACAGACCCCGGCGGTGTCCCGGCACATCACCGACGCCGCCGTGCGGGACTACTTCCAGCACGAGGGGCACCGCACGGTGATCTCCCAGCGCGCGCTCCAGGCGCACGCCGACCCGTGGCTGGGCTGGACCGAGCTGGACGGGTCGGGCCAGCTGGTCGCCGAGGTGTCTCCGTACGCGGTCGATGTGGACTGGTCCGACATCGACGAGCCGGAGGAGATCGCGGCGGTGGTCGCCGATCTCGGCCGGGCCACGGCGACGATGCACTCGGCGGCGGACGACGAGAGCGGGCACTCGCTGGTGCCGTTCTCCACGGAGCGGGCGATCGACGCGGCCATCGCGGCCGACGAGGAGGGCTTCGCGGATCTGCTGGTCGACTTCGCGCACAGCTACGGTGCGCGCACCCGTGCCGACCACCAGATCTTCGTCGATCTCTTCCGCAACGGCCGGATCCCGGGCCTGTAGGCCCTGCTGCGGCGGATCCTTAGGGCTCGCCTACAGGTACGCATGACACACTCTCCGGCGATGGACGTATCAGGGACGCAGATGAGAGCGGTACGCGCGGCGCTGTTCACCGCGCTCGTCGTCACGCTCTCGTCCGCGTCCCATGTGCTGCTCTCCCGGGTCCCGCTGCCGATGACCGCCGTCGCGCTGCTGGCCGGGGCCGTCTTCGCCGTGGCGTTCGCGCTGGCGGGACGTGAACGCGGTTTCGGGGCGATCGCCGGGCTGCTGGTTCCGCTGGAGCTGGCCGCCGACACCGTGTTCACCACCGGCCAGCACCTCTGTTACGGGGCGGCCGGCGGCCCGATAGCGGGTCCGCTGCGCTCGGTGGGCGTCGACGTGCTCTGCGGCGGAACCGGGGCGGACGGGCTCTCGGGTGTGGCCGCGGTCGGCACGCCGCTGGCCGGGGTGGCCTCCGAGGGGGACCACGCCGCCGCACTGCTCGCCTCACCCGGGCCCGCCGTCCCGTGGCTGCTGCTGGCCGCGCACGTGACGGTGGGCCTGCTGGCCGCCGCCTGGCTGCGGCGCGGCGAGGCGGCGCTCTCGGGGCTGCTGCGTGCCGCGGCAGCCGTCGCCTTCCGGCCGCTGCTCGTCGCGGTCGCCGTGGCGGGCTGCGCGCGGCGCCGCGTGCAGCCCGATGCCCGGCACGCCGGGCGCCCGCACCCGCTCGCCCCGGCCCGCTTCCTGGTGCACTCCGTGGGACGGAGGGGCCCGCCGCGCTCGGCCTTCACCCCTGCCTGAGTAAGCGGTAAGTCCCCCTTTTTTCGAGCCACCCCCACTTCTACGGAGCGTTCTCATGAGCAATCGCAACAGCCAGGCCAACAAGTCCGCCGCCCGTGAGCGTCTGCGCGTCGAGCGCGAGCGCCAGGCGAAGAAGGACAAGGCGCGCAAGCAGATCGTCGTCGGCGTCTCCGTCGTGGCCGTGCTGGCGGTCGCCGGCGCTGTCAGCTACGGCGTGATGCAGCTGAACAAGCCCTCCGCCTGGGAGGCGGCGGCGGACGCGAAGAACATCACCGCGCCCAAGAACACCTCGGGCGACGACGGCACCACCGTCGTGATCGGCGAGTCGAGCGCCAAGAAGACCCTGGAGCTGTACGAGGACTCGCGCTGCCCGATCTGCGCCACGTTCGAGCAGACGGTCGGCGAGACCGTGGCCAAGGACGTCGACGCCGGCAAGTACAAGATCAAGTACGTCGGCGCGACCTTCATCGACAACTCGGACAGCGGCGAGGGCTCCAAGAACGCCCTGAGCGCGCTGGGCGCGGCGCTCGACGTGAGCCCCGAAGCCTTCCTGGAGTACAAGACCGCGCTGTACTCCGCGAAGTACCACCCCGAGGAGACGAACGACAAGTTCGCCAAGGACAGCTACCTGATCGAGGTGGCTGACTCGGTGGACGCGCTGAAGGGCGACACGGCCTTCAGGAAGAACGTCGAGGACGGCACCTTCGACGCCTGGGCGATCAAGATGTCGAAGGCGTTCGACAAGAGCGGGGTCCAGGGCACGCCGACCCTCAAGATGGACGGCAAGACACTCACCGCTGAGGGCAGCGAGAACGCGCCCATGACGGTGGCCGACTTCAACACTGCGGTCACCAAGGCGCTGAAGGGCTGATCCGCACCTGCGGACCCACAGCACGACAGGAGAACTCGCGGCCGGGTGGGTACTCCGGTCGTAACTCCAGGCGTCATCCGGCCAACAGGCGGGCGAACTTCCTCTGTTCGCCCGCCTGTTCGCTCTACCCGCCAGTAGGGTGATCGTCCGTGACCAGACGACAGCTCTCCGCACCCACCCGCCGCACGGTCGTCAAGGCCGCCGCCGCCACCGCGGTCGCCGGCCCCGTGCTCGCCGCCACCGCCACCGGAGCCCGCGCAGCCGACGGCCCCGCCTTCCTGCACGGGGTCGCCTCGGGCGACCCCCTGCCCGACGGCGTGCTCCTGTGGACCCGCGTCACCCCCACGCCGGACGCCGTACCCGGCTCGGGGCTCGGCGACGGCACACCGGTGGTCTGGGAGATCGCCGAGGACAGGGCCTTCTCCAGGGTCGCCGCCCGAGGCACCGCGGTCGCGCGGGCCGGCTCCGACCACACCGTCAAGGCAGACGTGCGGGGGCTGCGGCCGGCGACGACGTACTGGTACCGCTTCTCGGCGGCACCCGGCGGCCCCGAGGGCGGGCACGGCGTCGTCTCCCCCGTCGGCCGCACCCGCACCGCGCCCGCCGCCGGGGCGGCCGTCCCCGGCATCCGCTTCGGCGTGGTGTCCTGCGCGAACTGGGAAGCCGGCTGGTTCTCCCCGTACCGCCATCTCGCGGCCCGTGCCGATCTGGACGCGGTCCTGCACCTGGGCGACTACATCTACGAGTACGCGTCGGGCAGTTACCCGGCCCGGGACACCGTCGTCCGCCCGCACGCCCCGCTGCACGAGATCCTGACCCTCGCCGACTACCGCCTGCGGCACGCCACGTACAAGACGGACGCGGACCTCCAGGCGCTGCACGCCGCCCATCCGGTGATCGCGATCTGGGACGACCACGAGTTCGCCAACGACGCCTGGTCGCAGGGAGCCGAGAACCACACCGCCGACGCGGAGGGCTCCTGGTCGTCCCGGGTGGCCGCGGCGAAGCAGGCGTACTTCGAGTGGATGCCGGTCCGCGCCTCCACGGAGGGCACGGTCTACCGGCGTCTGAGCTTCGGCAGCCTGGCGGAGCTCCACCTGCTCGACCTGCGCAGCTTCCGTTCCGAGCAGGCCCCGATCGGCGACGGCGCCGTCGACGACCCGGAGCGCTCGATCACCGGACGGGCACAGCTGGACTGGCTGAAGGCGGGACTGACCGCGTCGGATGCCCGCTGGAAGCTGGTCGGCACCTCGGTGATGATCTCGCCCGTCGCCTTCGGAGCGCTGCCGGCCCGCCTGCTGGCGCCGCTCGCGGAGCTGCTGGGGCTGCCGGCGGAGGGGCTCGCGGTCAACGTCGACCAGTGGGACGGCTACACGGACGACCGCAAGGAGCTGATCTCGCACCTGCGGGACGGGGGGATCACCGACACCGTGTTCCTGACGGGGGACATCCACATGGCATGGGCCAACGACGTCCCCGTGAAGGCGGCGACCTATCCGCTGTCCCCGTCGGCGGCCACGGAGTTCGTGGTGACGTCGGTCACCTCCGACAATCTGGACGACATCCTGCGGGTCGCTCCCCGGACCGTCTCGGTGGTCGCGGAGACGGCGGTCGTAGCCGCCAACCGCCACGTGAAGTGGATCGACATGGACTCGCACGGCTACGGCGTCCTGGACGTGACGGCCGAGCGGTCGCAGATGGACTACTACGCGGTCTCCGACAGGACGAGCAAGGAGGCGACGGCGTCCTGGGTCCGCTCGTACCGCACGCGGAGCGGAACCCAGCGGGCCGAGAGGGCCGACGCCCCGGTGCGCTGACCCGCACGGGCCGCGCGCGCCCTGGGTGCGCGGCCCGTCCCGTGGCTAGAGCGTGGCGAGGAAGCCCAGCGACACCTTCCAGGTCAGCTCGGCCGCGTCCTGGTCGAAGTCGGGCAGCTCCGCGTCCGTGAACAGGTGCCCGGCACCGGGGTAGCGGTAGACCTCGACGTCCGCGCCGGTCCGCTGCATCTGGAGGTACCAGCTGGTCAGCCAGTCGTGCGACTCGAACGGGTCGGGGTCCGCCACGTGCAGCTGTACGGGCAGTTCGTCGACCGAGGCGTTCTCGGCGATGTCCGACGTGCCGTGGAGCAGCAGCAGCCCGCGGGCCTTCGCGTCACCCAGTGCGAGGGTCTGCGCGACCGACGCCCCGAACGAGAATCCCGCGTAGACGAGGCCCTGGTCGGAGTAGGGCGCGGCTGCGAGGACGGCACGCTTGAGCAGCTCGTCCTTGCCCACCTGCTCCTTGAAGGCCATTCCCTCCTCGACGGTGTCAAAGGTGTGCCCCTCGAAGAGATCGGGCACGCGCACCTCGTGCCCGGCCGCACGCAGCCGGTCGGCAGCCGCGTGCACAGCGGGCCGCAGACCACAGGTCGAGTGGAAAAGCATGATGTTCATGAGGCCATGGTGCCAGCTGTGCCCCGACGCTTGGAGGACGAGGGAATGGAGAACATACTGCGACCGCTGCTGGTCGTGGGCGGATCGCTGGTGATCACGCTGGCCGTCGGCTGGCTGGTGGATCTGCTGCTACGGCGCGCCGACGGCCGTCACCACGAGACTCCGGTGTGGGGCCTGCTCAGGCTCTGCCGTCCGCCGCTCCAGGTGGTGCTGTGCACGGCGCTGCTGAGGGCCAGCTTCGATCAGCTCCGCCTCGACGTCGTGAAGGACCACCGGGCGGGGCTGGGCCAGTTCCTGACCCTGGTGCTGATCGCCGCGTCGGCCTGGCTGGTCATCCGCGTCGCGGCCACCGTCGTGCAGTCCTCGTACGCCCGCTACGCGACGTCCACCCGCGATCCCGCCCGCGTACGCAGGGTACGGACCCAGGTCACACTCATCCAGCGTGTGGTCACGGCAGTGGTGGCGACGGTCGCGATCGCGGCGATGCTGCTGACCTTCCCGGCGATGCGCACCGTCGGCACCTCGATGCTGGCCTCCGCCGGTGTGGTCGGCATCGTCGCCGGTGTCGCGGCCCAGTCGACGCTGGGCAATCTCTTCGCCGGCTTCCAGATCGCCTTCGGCGACATGGTCCGGATCGGCGACACCGTGGTGGTGGACGGCGAGTGGGGCACGGTGGAGGAGATCACCCTCACCTTCCTCGCGGTGCGCACCTGGGACGAGCGGCGGATCACCATGCCGGTGTCCTACTTCACGAGCAAGCCGTTCGAGAACTGGTCCCGCGGCGGGGTGCAGATGACCGGCACCGTCTTCCTCCAGCTCGACCACTCGGCCCCGGTCGCGGCGATGCGTGACCGGCTGCGCGACATCCTCGGCGAGTGCGCCGCCTGGGACGGCCGCGACTGGTCCCTGGCCGTCACGGACAGCACGCCCACCACGATCGAGGTGCGGGCTGTGGTCACCGCCAAGGACGCGGACGACATCTGGACGGTGCGCTGCGCCGTGCGGGAGCAGATGATCGGCTGGCTCCGGGACCACCATCCGTACGCGCTGCCCCGGGTCGTGACGTCGCCCGCGGCTCTCCCGCCCGGCGACCACTGGCGGGAACTGACGGGCGGGGACACCGGCATGGCAGCGTCCGACGGGCAGACGCCGTCCTTGGACAAGGCCCCCCGCACCGGGCGCGGCTGAACGGCCTGAGCGGGCGGGACGGGTCAGTGCAGGCTGCGGACGTCCAGGTAGCGCAGCACCCGGTCGACGACCTCCGGGTCCGCGCCGGGCTCGCTGCGGGCGGAGAGCACCTCGTGTCGGGCGGCCGACAGCAGCTCGCGCTGGACCCGGCCGACCGCCTTGAAGCGCTCGGCGCGCTGGGCGTAGGCCTCGCGCCGCTCCTCGTCGACCATGTCGGGACTGATCCGCGCCCCGATGTCGTACGCCGCGCGCTGCAACCGCTCCAGGACGTCCTCGGGGAGGTCCTCGGTGTCCTCGATCTCCTTGAGCCGGTGCTTGGCCGCCTTGGCCGCCCGGATCGCGAGTTCCCGCTCCAGGGCCTGCTCCGCGTCCGTGTCCGCCCGCACCCCGAGTCTGCGTACGAGCCACGGCAGGGTCAGGCCCTGGAAGACGAGGGTGGCCATGATGACGGCGAAGGCGATGAAGACGATCTCGTCCCGGCCCGGGAAGGGCTTCCCGTCGTCCGTCTCCAGCGGGATCGCCAGGGCCAGCGCCACCGAGGCGACCCCGCGCATCCCCGCCCACCACATGACGACGGTCTCCCGCCAACTGGTGGGGATCTCCTCGCTGTAGTCGCGCCGGGTGTGCAGCCGCTTGGCGAGCCAGGTCGCGGGCAGCAGCCACAGGAGCCGTACGCCGACGACGACGGCGACGACCGCCAGGCCCCACCCCACGAGTTCCAGTTCACGGCCGTCGGCGGTGCCGAAGACGCTGTGCAGTTCGAGCCCGATGAGGCCGAAGGCGACACCGGTCACGAGGGTGTCGACGATCTCCCAGAACGACCGGCCGGTGAGCCGCCCGAGTACGTCGTCGGCGTCCGCGGTGTGCTCGGCGAGGAAGAGCGCCGTGGTGAGGACCGCGAGCACCCCGGAGCCCATCAGCTCCTCGGCGAGCACGTAGCTGACGAAGGGCACCAGCAGGGTCAGGCCGACCTGGAGTGTGGCGTCGCCCAGCAGTCCCATCAGCTTGATGGTCAGCCAGCCGAGCAGCAGGCCGACCGCGACGGCGACGACCGCGGAGAGGACGAGGAGCCCGAATGCCTCGGGGAGCGAGAAGGTGCCGCTGACGGCCGCGGCGATCGCCACGTGGTACAGGACGATGGCCGTGACGTCGTTGAACAGGCCCTCGCCCTCCAGGATCGAGACGAGTCTGCGCGGCAGGCCGACCGAGCCGGCGACCGCCGTGGCGGCGACGGGGTCGGGCGGGGCGACGAGCGCGCCCAGCGCCACCGCCGCGGCGATGGGCAGCCCGGGGACGATCGCGTCCGCGACCGCGGCGACGGCCGCCGTCGTGACGAAGACGAGGGCCACCGCCAGCAGGAAGATCGGCCGCTTGTTGGCCGCGAACTGGCGCCAGGAGGTGCGCTGCACGGAGGCGTAGAGCAGCGGGGGCAGCAGGGCGGGAAGGATGATCTCCGGCGGGATGTCGACGTCGGGCACGAAGCTCGCGAAGGCCATTCCGATGCCGGCGAGCGTCATCAGCACCGGTGCGGGCAGGCCGAGCCGCTCCCCCAGCGGCACCGTGACCACCGCTCCGAGAAGAAGCAGGAGCAGGAGTGCCATCTGGTCCACGTTGTGCCTTCCGCAGGGCGCCGGGCCCCGGGCCCGTTGATCAGCCGGTCAGGGCACCAGCCTGCCACGCGGTACCGGCCGCCCCGCGGCACCTCTTGCCGACCGCCCTGTCAGAGCGCGCGGCGCATGGCCCGGTGCGGCATCCCGGCGTCGGGGAACTCGGGGCCGTACGCCCGGTAGCCGAGCCGCTCGTAGAAGCCGAGCGCGTGTGTCTGGGCGTGCAGGTCCACGGAGGCCAGGCCCAGAGCGCGGGCCTCGTCCTCGATGGCGCGGACCAGCGCCGCCCCGACGCCGAGTCCTCGTGCCGCGCGGGTCACCGCGAGCCGGCCGAGCGAGCCGACGGTCGTGTCGCCGCCGGTCCTGTCCGCGGCGGCCTCACCGTGCAGCAGCCGTCCCGTACCGAGCGCGGAACCGTCCGCCGTGACGGCGAGGACGTGCACGGCCGTGGCGTCGTGGGCGTCGTACTCGATCTCCTCGGGCACCTGCTGCTCGCCCACGAAGACTTCCTTGCGCACCTGGAAGCAGGCCGCGAGGTCGCTCTCCTCCAGGGCCCTGCGGGTGCCGTACTCGGCGGGCCCGGCGGTCATTCGCTCTCCGCCGCGATCGTCTCCAGGGCCAGTCGGAGGTCGTCCGGGTAGGTGCTGGCGAACTCGACCCAGCTGCCGTCGGCGGGGTGCTCGAAGCCGAGGCGCACCGCGTGCAGCCACTGCCGGGTCAGGCCGAGGCGCTTGGCCAGCGTGGGGTCGGCCCCGTAGGTCAGGTCGCCGACGCAGGGGTGGCGGTGTGCGGACATGTGCACGCGGATCTGGTGCGTGCGTCCGGTCTCCAGCTTGATGTCGAGCAGACTGGCCGCCCGGTAGGCCTCGACGAGGTCGTAGTGCGTCACGGAGGGCTTGCCCTCGGCGGTGACGGCCCACTTGTAGTCGTGCTGCGGGTGGCGGCCGATGGGGGCGTCGATGGTGCCGCTCATCGGGTCCGGGTGGCCCTGCACCAGCGCGTGGTACTTCTTCTCGACGACCCGGTCGCGGAACTGTGCCTTGAGCAGGGTGTAGGCCCGCTCCGACTTGGCCACGACCATCAGGCCGGAGGTGCCGACGTCCAGGCGGTGCACGATGCCCTGCCGCTCAGCTGCTCCCGACGTCGAGATGCGGTAGCCGGCCGCGGCGAGGCCGCCGATGACGGTGGTGCCGGTCCAGCCGGGGCTGGGGTGGGCGGCGACGCCGACCGGCTTCATGATGACGACGATGTCGTCGTCGTCATGGACGATCTCCATGCCCTCGACGGGTGCGGCGACGATCTGGACCGGAGCGGGTGCCTGGGGCATCTCCACCTCGAGCCAGGCACCGCCGTGCACCCGCTCGGACTTCCCGGCCACCGCACCGTCCACCTGGACCTTCCCGGCTGCGGCCAGCTCGGCGGCCTTGGTGCGGGAGAAACCGAACATCCGGGAGATGGCGGCGTCGACACGCTCGCCCTCCAGGCCGTCGGGTACGGGCAGGGTGCGGACCTCGGGATACGTACTCACCAGTCGAGTATGCCTTGCGCCCACTAGTCCTTGTGCACGGTGCCGTCGGGGTCCAGGCCCTTGAAGGAAAGGATCACGATGAGGATTCCGCCGCACACGATCGCGGAATCGGCGAGGTTGAAGACGGCGAAGTGCGCCGGGGCGATGAAGTCGACCACCGCGCCCTTGAAGACGCCCGGCGCACGGAAGATGCGGTCGGTGAGGTTGCCGAGCGCTCCACCGAGCAGCAGTCCCAGCGCGATGGCCCAGGGCAGGCTGTAGAGCTTGCGGGCGAGCCGGATGATGACGACGATCACGACGGCCGCGATGGCCGTGAAGATCACGGTGAAGGCCTCGCCGATCCCGAAGGCGGCGCCCGCGTTGCGGATCGCGTCGAACTTCAGCCAGTCGCCGAAGATCTCGATGGGCTCCTCGTGCTCCAGCTTCGCGACCACGATCATCTTGCTGACCAGGTCCAGGACGTAGGCCAGGACGGCCACGCCGAGGAGTACCAGGACCTTCTTCCTGCCCCGGCCGCTGCCCGGCTCGTCGCTCGCCGCCGGGGTCGGGCCTCCGGCGGGCTGCTGGGGCTCAGCCCCGTCGGCCCCCTCGGCATCAGGGATATCCGGCGTACCGATGATGCGCTCCGCCTCTGCCACGTGAGTCCCTCAACCTAGGTGCCTGACTGAGGACGAGGGTACGACACACCCCGTGATCCGGGGGCCTCAGCCCCGGCTTCCGGGCCGCCGCCCCCCGTTCCCCCGGATCAGGCCCGTTCCGGTTCCGTACCGCCTGGTCCGGGCCTGAATCCGTACGGGGCCTCAGCCGCGCCGCTCCTGCTTCTGCTTGTCCTCCACGCAGAGCGTGGCCCGGGGGAAGGCCTGCATCCGCGCCTTGCCGATCGGCTTCCCGCAGACCTCGCAGAGACCGTAGGTCCCCGCGTCGAGCCGGGCGAGGGCGCGCTCGGTCTGGTCCAGGGTCTCCTGGGCGTGTGCCGCCAGGGACAGCTCGTGCTCCCTGGTGATGTTCTTCGTGCCGGTGTCCGCGTCGTCGTCGCCGGCCCCGTCACCGGAGTCACGCATCAGCCCGGCCAGCGCCGCGCCCGACGCCTCGAGTTCCGTGCGCAGCCGCAGGACCTCACCGGTCAGCTCGGTGCGCGCCGCGTCGACCTCCTCCGGGGTCCAGGGGTCCTCGCCCGGCCTGACCGCCAGGTCTCCGGGCGCCGTCGCGACACCGGCCCTGGCAGGCGGGACCGCTGTCGCGGTGCCCTCTCCTGCGTCCGGGGTCCGGGCCGCGCTCTTCTTGGCTACCACCGTGTGGGCTCCTGTCTGCTCGGCGGCCGGGGCCGCCCCCGTTGCCTTCTTCGGCGCCTTCTTCGACGCCTTCCTGGCCGTGCTCTTCTTCGCCGTGCTCTTCTTCGCCGGCCCGTCGTGGGCCGGTTGCCGGCCTGCCTGTCCCGGCTCCGGCGGATGTGCCGCCGTTCTCTTCCCGGCGGCCGCCTTCTTCGCCGGCTTCCCGGCCGGCTCCTTGCCCCCGCTCCCCGTCCCGTCCTCGGCAGCCGCAGCCGTGGATTCTTCGGACGCCGTTCTCGATACGGCGGTCTTCTTCGCCACCATGGCCGCGGCCCCTTCACATATTGTGATCTTGCACGCGAATCGTGCTGGGACGATAAATCGACCCCAGCCCCGCGGCAACGGGGCACGCCGCCGGTTCGCCTCATCCCGCGGCCGGGCAGTGGCGCGCCTGCAACGGTTGTGCCCAGCTCCCCGCCCTGTAATCCGCCCCCGCACGCCCTCGGGGACTCCGTCCGTCCCGACTGGCCATTCGGGTGCAGCCCCTCCCTCGTGGGCGCCGGCCCGAAAACCGGTCGGCCGTCGCCCGCACGGGCCCGTACACTGGCCGCAGCGAGAGGCATCGACGGGACGAGTAGCGTCGTACGCAGCCACGAGCGACCCGGGGACGGTGGAAGCCCGGGGGCGAGCGCGCCGTGAAGATCACCCCGGAGCCGCCGGAAGAAAGCTTTGGACAGTGGGCTCCGCCCACGGGCTCAAGGCCACTAGACCCGGCATCGCTGCCCCAATGAGGGGGCCGCGGGCGCATGCCCGGGGCCAAGGAGGGTGGTACCGCGGGAGCCGATCCGGTTCTCGTCCCTCCGACGGAAGTGGAAGACGTCCGCCGGAGGAAGCCCGCACATGACATCGCCGCAGTACCGCCAGGTACCCGCCCAGGTCGACCTGCCCGCCCTCGAGCACGCCGTGCTCGACTTCTGGCGCGACAGCAAGGTCTTCGCCAAGAGCCTCGAGGAGTCCGAGGGCCGCCCCGAGTGGGTCTTCTACGAGGGCCCGCCGACCGCCAACGGCATGCCCGGGGCCCATCACATCGAGGCCCGCGTCTTCAAGGACGTCTTCCCCCGCTTCCGCACCATGCAGGGCTACCACGTCGGCCGCAAGGCCGGCTGGGACTGCCACGGCCTGCCGGTGGAGCTCGCGGTGGAGAAGGAGCTGGGCTTCAACGGCAAGAAGGACATCGAGGCCTACGGCATCGCCGAGTTCAACGCGAAGTGCCGTGAGTCGGTCACCCGCCACACCGACGCGTTCGCCGAGCTCACGACCCGCATGGGGTACTGGGTCGATCTCGACGACGCCTACCGCACGATGGACCCGGAGTACGTCGACTCCGTCTGGTGGTCGCTGAAGGAGATCTTCAACAAGGACCTGCTGGTCCAGGACCACCGCGTCGCCCCCTGGTGCCCGCGCTGCGGCACCGGCCTCTCCGACCACGAGCTCGCCCAGGGGTACGAGACGGTCGTCGACCCCTCGGTCTTCGTACGCTTCCCGCTGACGAGCGGCCCGCTGGCCGGCGAGGCCGCGCTGCTGGTCTGGACGACGACCCCCTGGACCCTGGTCTCCAACACCGCCGTCGCCGCGCACCCCGACGTGTCCTACGTCGTCGCGACGGACGGCGAGGAGAAGCTGGTCGTGGCCCGGCCGCTGGTCGAGAAGGCGCTGGGCGAGGGCTGGGAGCTCACCGGCGAGACCTTCACCGGCCGCGAGATGGAGCGCTGGAACTACGAACGCCCCTTCCATCTGGTCGAGTTCCCCGCCGAGGCGCACTACGTCGTCAACGCCGAGTACGTCACGACGGAGGACGGTACGGGTCTGGTCCACCAGTCCCCCGCCTTCGGCGCCGACGACCTCGTCGTCTGCCGCTCGTACGGCCTGCCGGTCGTCAACCCGGTCCGCCCCGACGGCACCTTCGAGGAAGACCTCCCGCTGGTCGGCGGCGTCTTCTTCAAGAAGGCCGACGAGGCCCTCACCGAGGACCTGGCGGCGCGCGGCAAGCTCTTCCGCCACGTCCCGTACGAGCACAGCTACCCGCACTGCTGGCGCTGTCACACGGCGCTCCTGTACTACGCGCAGCCCTCCTGGTACATCCGCACGACGGCGGTCAAGGACCGTCTCCTGCAGGAGAACGAGAAGACCAACTGGTTCCCGGACTCGGTCAAGCACGGCCGTTTCGGCGACTGGCTGAACAACAACGTCGACTGGGCGCTCTCCCGCAACCGTTACTGGGGCACCCCGCTGCCGATCTGGCGCTGCGAGGACAACCACCTCACCTGCGTGGGCTCGCGCGCGGAGCTCACCGAACTGACGGGCGCCGACCAGTCGGACCTGGACCCGCACCGGCCGTTCATCGACGAGATCACGTTCACCTGCTCGCAGGAGAGCTGCGGGCTGGAGGCGCACCGCGTCCCCGAGGTCATCGACGCCTGGTACGACTCGGGTTCGATGCCGTTCGCACAGTGGGGCTACCCGTACAAGAACAAGGAGGTCTTCGAGAGCCGGTACCCGGCGCAGTTCATCTCGGAGGCCATCGACCAGACCCGCGGCTGGTTCTACACGCTGATGGCGGTCGGCACGCTCGTCTTCGACAAGTCCAGTTACGAGAACGTGGTCTGCCTGGGCCACATCCTCGCCGAGGACGGCCGGAAGATGTCCAAGCACCTGGGCAACATCCTCCAGCCCATCCCCCTCATGGACCAGCACGGCGCCGACGCGGTGCGCTGGTTCATGGCGGCGGGCGGCTCCCCCTGGGCGGCACGCCGGGTGGGCCACGGCACCATCCAGGAGGTCGTCCGCAAGACGCTCCTCACCTACTGGAACACGGTGGCCTTCCAGGCCCTGTACGCCCGTACATCGGGCTGGGCACCGTCCGCGGCCGACCCGGCCCCGGCCGACCGCACGGTCCTGGACCGCTGGCTGCTGAGCGAGCTCGGCACCCTGGTCGACGAGGTCACCAAGGCGCTGGAGGGATATGACACCCAGCGCGCCGGCAAGCTGCTCTCCGCCTTCGTCGACGACCTGTCCAACTGGTACGTCCGCCGCTCGCGCCGCCGCTTCTGGCAGGGCGACAAGGCGGCGCTGCGCACGCTGCACGAGGTCGTGGAGACGGTCACGCGGCTGATGGCTCCGCTGACCCCGTTCATCACGGAGCGGGTCTGGCAGGACCTGATCGTCCCGGTCGCCCCGGAGGCCCCCGAGTCGGTGCACCTGTCCACGTGGCCGAAGGCCGACCCGGCATCGGTCGACCCGTCCCTCTCCTCGCAGATGGCCCTCGTACGCCGCCTGGTCGAGCTGGGCCGGGCCACGCGTGCCGAGTCGGGCGTCAAGACCAGGCAGCCGCTGTCGCGGGCCCTGGTCGCCGCCTCGGGCTTCGAATCGCTCACGCCCGAACTGCGCGCCCAGATCACCGAGGAGCTGAACGTCTCCTCCCTCGCCTCCCTCTCGGAGGTCGGCGGCTCGCTGGTCGACACCACGGCGAAGGCGAACTTCCGCGCGCTGGGCAAGCGGTTCGGCAAGGGCGTCCAGGCGGTGGCCAAGGCCGTCGCGAACGCCGACGCCGCGGCGCTGAGCCTGGCTCTGCGCGAGGGGACGGCCTCGGTGGAGGTCGACGGCGAGCAGGTCACCCTCGCCCCCGACGAGGTCATCATCACGGAGACGCCGCGCGAGGGCTGGTCGGTGGCCTCCGACTCGGGCGCGACGGTCGCCCTGGACCTGGAGATCACCCCGGAGCTGCGGGCGGCCGGGTTGGCCCGTGACGCGATCCGGCTGATCCAGGAGGCACGGAAGAACAGCGGCCTGGACGTGGCGGACCGGATCGCGGTCCGCTGGACGTCGGCGTCCCCCGCGACGGCCGAGGCCCTGACCGCGCACGCGACCCTGATCGCGGACGAGGTCCTGGCCCTGGACTACGCGCAGGGCGAGGCCGACGACACGTACGGAACCGCGTTCGACGACGAGGGTCTGTCCCTCACCTTCCGTCTCCGCAGGACGGAAGGCTGACCCGCCCCACCTGAGAGGCCCGCCCCGTCCGGCCGGACGGGGCGGGCCTCTCACGCTTCCCACCCGCTCCCGGCCGGGGCAGACCCGTCCCGCCGGTCGGACCGGGCCCACCCGGCCACTCGCGCCCCGCGCCCCGCGCCCGGAGCGGACCGGAGGCCGAGCATACGAAGCGCGGGTACGTCGTCCACTCCAGGCGGGCGGGGCACGTCCGGCGGGCCCCCGCCCGGCCGCCCACCCGGCCCGCGGCGCGCTTTGCCATGCTCACCCGGCCCCCGCCCGGCGGCTCCTCCCCGCTTCCCCTCCCCCTGAGAGCACCTCAGCCCCTCCGGCGTTCGAGGAGCCGTGACCGGGTGGCGGAGCTTTCGGGTCACAGGAGGGGGCGAGCGGAAACGAGCCCCACGCAGCGGCCACCCCGCCCCCGCGCACAGGGCAGGCAAAAGGGCCGGGCCCCGGGGAAAACCCCGGGGCCCGGCCCTCAGCCTGCCGACGGCTACGCGCTCAGCGAGCGCGAACCGCTCAGTTGTCGTCCTCGTCGATCAGGAACCCGCGCATCGGCGACGGCGCCTGCTGCATCGGCTGCGGCGCCTGCGGCCGTACCGGCGCCATCGGCTGCGTCATCGCGGGCGACATCTGCTGCTGGCCGCCACCGTACGACGGGCCACCGCCCATCGACTGGTTGCCACTGCCCATCTGCTGGTTGCCGTGACCACCGTGGTTGCCGCCCATGGTGTGCCCCATCGCACCCGCACCGGCCGGAGCCAGCGAGGGCGACGGCGGCAGCGAGGCAGCGGCGGGGGTCCGCGGCGGAGCCAGCGAGTCGTCGGACTGGGTCTCCAGCTGACGCAGCTGGCTCTCCAGGTAGGACTTCAGACGGGTCCGGTACTCGCGCTCGAAGCCACGCAGGTCCTCGACCTTGCGCTCCAGCGTCGCGCGGGCCGACTCCAGCGAGCCCATCGCCACGCGGTGCTTCTCCTGCGCGTCCCGCTCCAGGGCGTCCGCCTTGGCACGCGCGTCACGCTCGAGACCCTCGGCACGGCTGCGCGCCTCACCGACGATCTTGTTGGCCTCGGAGCGGGCCTCCGCGATCGCCTGGTCAGCGGTCTGCTGGGCGAGGGACAGGACACGGGCGGCGCTGTCGCCACCGGGGCCCTGACCGGGCTGCTGCATCTGCTGCTGCTGCTGCATCTGCTGCTGCTGCATCTGCTGCTGCATCTGCTGCTGCTGCTGCTGCGGAGCGTGACCGCCCATGGGGCCGCCCATCGGGCCGCCCTGCATCGGGCCAGGGCCGTGCGGGCCCTGCGGACCGGGACCGTGGCCGCCCTGAGGGCCATGGCCGCTGGGACCGGCAGGCAGCTGCGGAGCGCCACCGGGCAGCTGGGGGGGACCCATCTGCGGGGGCTGCTGCTGCTGTACCGGCGGACCCGATATGGCGGCGGGCACCGGGGCCCCTGGCCGGTCCTGCTGCTCCGGGGGTTTGCGCATTCCCTGCTGCTGCTGGTTCTGCGCGGCCGCTCGCGTGGCGGCAGCCAGCTTGGCGCGCAGGTCCTCGTTCTCACGGAGCAGGCGTGTCAGCTCCGACTCGACCTCGTCGAGGAAGGCATCGACCTCGTCCTCGTCATAGCCTTCTCGGAGACGGACGGTCGTGAACTGCTTGTTCCGCACGTCCTCAGGGGTCAGCGGCATCTCTTCTTCACCTCTACGTAGTCGTCGGCAGTCGGCAAGACCGTATCGTTCACACGCTGCTCGCAAGCTTGCCCACGAGGTTGAGCAGAATGTAGACGATGATCATCAGAACGAAGAAGGACAGGTCAAGTGCCACGCCCCCGAGGCGCAACGGCGGTATGAACCGCCGCAGAAGCTTCAGCGGCGGATCGGTGACAGTGTAAGTGCCCTCGAGAACGACCATCATCGCCTTGCCTGGCTGCCATGAACGTGCGAACTGGAAGACGTAGTCCATGACCAGCCGGAAGATCAGCACGATGAGGAAACACATCAGCGCGATATAGACCACATCCAGTGCGACGCCCATGTCCCGCGGTTCCCTCTCCCCTGGCTCTTGCAGCCCCCGGCCTCACGGCCGGTGTTGTTCCCGGTGTTCTCAGCTCTGGTTGAAGAACCCACCCTCTGCGATACGGGCCTTGTCCTCCGCCGTGACATCGACGTTAGCAGGCGACAACAGGAACACCTTCTGCGTCACACGTTCAATGCTGCCATGAAGACCGAAGACGAGTCCCGCGGCAAAGTCGACAAGTCGCTTCGCGTCCGTGTCGTCCATCTCCGTGAGATTCATGATCACCGGAGTGCCCTCACGGAAGTGTTCCCCGATGGTACGGGCCTCGTTGTAGGTCCTGGGGTGCAGCGTGGTGATCCGGTAGGGCTCACGCTCGGACACGACCTTGGGCATGATCACCGGTGCGTTCTTCTCCATGTTCGGGCGGTCAGGTGTGATGGATGCCACGGGTGCGATTCGGGCGGGTCGTCCGCTTTCCGCCGGGAGCTGAACCGGCTCCCGCGGTGCGGGCGGTTGTACCGATCGCACCGGTTCGTCCCGTTCCCGCTCGACCGGATGCGCGGGCTGATGCCGCCGCCGGTCACGCTCGGGCTCCGGCTCGGGTTCGAATTCGTCGTCGGGGTCGAACCCCGGACCGTCGTACCCATCGTCCTCCACGAGGCCGAGGTAGACCGCCATCTTGCGCATCGCGCCGGCCATGCTCCGAGTCCTCCGCTCTGTGGTGGATCGGCATTCGTGTCACCAAGTGCCCGAGATCCACTCCGGCCAGTCCGCATGAGCGGGAATGACCATATTTTCTGCTGTGGTCCGACTTGCTTCGCGACGTTACCCGAGCCGGGGTCGGACTCCGAGTACCGCCGTACCGACGCGTACATGTGTCGCCCCGGCCGCAACCGCGTCCTCGAGATCCGCGCTCATCCCAGCAGAGACCATGTTCGCAGCCGGATGGTTCCCGCGCAGGCGCGACGAGAATTCCATCAGGCGGTCGAACGCGGCCCGTTGCCGGCCGGCGTAAGGACCGGCGAGCGGCGCGACGGTCATCAGGCCGTCGAGCCTGAGCCCCTCCGCCGCCTCGACCGACGCGGCCAACTCCTCGATCATGTCCGGTGCGACGCCGCCCCGGTCGCCGCGCTCGCCGCTCTCGGCGTCGAGGGCGACCTGGATCAGGCAGCCGAGTTCACGCCCGCCCCCGACCGCCGCGGCCGAGAGCGCGTTGACCAGCTTCACCCGGTCCACCGACTGCACCACATCGGCATAACCGGCCACCGAGCGGACCTTGTTGGTCTGCAACTGTCCGACAAAGTGCCATGTGAGCGACAGATCCGCACAAGCCGCGGCTTTGGGGGCCGCGTCCTGGTCACGGTTCTCCGCGACCTGACGCACACCGAGTTCGTGCAGCATGCGCACATCGCTCGCGGGGTAGGTCTTGGTGACCACGACGAGGGTCACCTCTTCACGCTCGCGGCCGGCCGAGGCGCACGCGGAAGCGATGCGTTCCTCCACCTGTGCCAGGTTCGCCGCGAGTTGAGCCCTGCGATCCGTCATGTCCTATCAGTCCAACCAGACATATCCGGCGAGCCGTCCCGTGGTGCGGTCGCGGCGGTACGAGAAGTGGTCGCCTGATTCCAGGGTGCAGAACGGCGAGGCGTGCCGGTCCGCGACGCCGAGCTCGTCGAGCTGGGCGTGGACTCCGGCCGTGACGTCCACCGCGGGCGTTCCCCAGCTGGTCTCCGACCACGAGGCGGGGACGGTCCCGGCGACGTCGGCGCGCATTTCTTCCGGAACCTCGTAGCACCGCCCGCAGACGGCCGGTCCGGTGTGCGCGACGATCCGTGACGGCACGGCGCCGAGCGCGACCATGGCCTCGACCGTGGCCGGGACGACTCCCGCCACCAGACCGGGCCGTCCCGCGTGGGCGGCCGCGATCACACCGGCCGCAGGATCGGCCAGCAGCACGGGTGTGCAGTCTGCGGTGAGCACCGCGAGCGGGAGCCCGCGGCGCGCCGTCACCACCGCGTCCACGGCGGGAATGCCCGAGGTGCCGGAGGTCTCGCCCCAGGGGCCCTCGACCACGGCGACGTCACGCCCGTGCACCTGGTTCATCCAGACCACCAGGGCCGGGTCGAGACCGAGGGAACGGGCAGCGCGCGCACGGTTCGCGCGGACGGCGGCGGGGTCGTCGCCGACCGCGCCGCCGAGGTTGAGCTCCTCGTACGGAACGGCGCTCACTCCACCCCACCTGTCGGTGAAGGCGAAATGGGCGCCGCCCGCCGAAGACTCCGCGGCTTTCACCGCGTGCTGCGGACCTATCACTTCAAGAAGTCCGGTACGTCCAGCTCTTCGGCCTGGGTGTCCTGGTAGGGACGGGCCGTCGGGACGTGCGGCGGGGAGACCGGCGGCTGCACGGCCTCGCTCGCCACCGGCGCCGGCTCGGCAGGCGCCTGGGGCTCCTCGCGCGGGGGCACGGAGCCCAGCCCGCCGGTCTGGCGCGCCGGTTCCGAGGTGCGGGCCGGCGGGGCCGGCTCCTCGCGCTTGCCGGCTCCCGCGCCGAGGACGTTCTCCCGGCGGGCCGGCGGCTGTCCGCCGTCGAAGCCCGCGGCGATGACGGTGACCCGTACCTCGTCGCCCAGCGCGTCGTCGATGACCGCGCCGAAGATGATGTTCGCCTCGGGGTGGGCCGCCTCACTCACCAGCTGCGCGGCCTCGTTGATCTCGAAGAGACCGAGGTCACTGCCGCCGGAGATGGAGAGCAGGACACCGCGGGCGCCGTCGATGGACGCCTCGAGGAGCGGCGAGGAGATCGCCATCTCCGCGGCGGCCACCGCGCGGTCGTCGCCGCGGGCGGAACCGATCCCCATGAGCGCCGATCCGGCCTCGGACATGACCGACTTGACGTCGGCGAAGTCGAGGTTGATCAGACCCGGGGTCGTGATGAGGTCGGTGATGCCCTGGACACCCGAGAGCAGCACCTGGTCGGCCGACTTGAACGCGTCGAGCACGCTGACCTGGCGGTCCGAGATGGACAGCAGCCGGTCGTTGGGAATGACGATGAGGGTGTCGACCTCTTCGCGGAGCTCGGCGATGCCGTCCTCCGCCTGGTTCGCCCGCCGCCGGCCCTCGAAGGTGAACGGCCGGGTGACCACACCGATCGTCAGGGCGCCCAGCGAGCGCGCGATGTTGGCGACGACGGGTGCTCCGCCGGTGCCTGTGCCGCCGCCTTCACCGGCGGTGACGAAGACCATGTCGGCCCCCTTGAGGACCTCCTCGATCTCCTCACGGTGGTCCTCTGCCGCCTTACGACCGACGGCCGGGTTCGCCCCGGCGCCGAGGCCGCGGGTGAGTTCACGGCCGACGTCGAGCTTGACGTCGGCGTCGCTCATCAACAGTGCTTGCGCATCGGTGTTGATCGCGATGAACTCGACGCCCTTGAGACCGACCTCGATCATTCGGTTGATGGCATTGACACCACCGCCGCCGACACCGATGACCTTGATGACTGCGAGGTAGTTCTGCGGTGCTGCCACGTCGAAGGCCTCTCGCCTCGAGTTACGTGTCGTCGCTTCGCGGTAGTCCCGCCGCGACGACGGATGCCGATTGGGTCGGTCCGGATGCCGACCCAAACCCTGACGTTGAAGTACAGGGTTACCAGTGTGTCTGCTTCTTGGACTCTTCCGAACAGGACACTAAGTCGACAAGTGGCGCACGTTCAACGAACACGCCGAACCTCCCGTTTTTCTTTTCACCCTATGTGATCACCCGTAGCGCTGACCAACCAGGGGGCTGGCCAGGCCAAACGCGCGTCAACTCTTCGACACCGCAGGGGCGGTGGGTGCACTCACGTCGAAGTGTCCTGCTTTGGGTGAGGCCTTCATGAGAGCGGTGAGCACCCGCGCCTTCACGGGCCCCTCCTCACTACTGCCCCACATCACCGTGCGGCCACGGGTCAGTTCCAGAACCGCGGAGTCGTACGAGGTGACCCGCACGGTCTCGGTCTCCCCTGCCACCTTGCCCGGCAGGTCTCCCGCGACCCGGACCGCCTCCCGCAGCAGACGGTCACCGCCGAAGCGCCGCAGGCTCGCCGACCGGACGGGCGCCAACTCCAGGAGCGGCACGTGCGGGGGCGCTTTGTCCACGGTTGCGAAGCGAACACCTTTCGCGTCCACTTCAATGAACTTCTCGCCCTTTTCCACCAACAGGACCGGCTTTCGTTCGGTCACTTTAAGACTGACACCGTGCGGCCATGACCGTACGACATCCACCGAGTCGACACGAGGCAACTTCTGGCGCAACCGGTCCGCGATCGCGTCCGTGTCCACGGAGACCAGCGGAGACCCGACGGGGGCCACCGCGGCGGCCGCCACCTCCTCCCGGGTCAGGACGTCGGTGCCGGAGACCGCCACCTCCTCCAGCCTCAGCCAGGACGAGCCGTAGAGCACCCAGACCGTGACCGCCGCGGTCAGCACGAGGCCGGACGCGGCCAGCAGCAGCCGCATACGGCCCGTCATCCGGCGCCCCTCGGGGCCGATGTGCGGCGGGCGGGCCGGGGTGTCGGCCCGCCCGGCCTCGCCGCGCTGGGCGGTCGTCGGTCCGGCCACGCTCGCTCCTTCACCGGACCCGGGGCGTGCGCCCCGGGTCCGTGCCACGTCACGCCTGGCGGCGTGCGGCAATCGCCTCGTACACCATGCCGACGAGGAGGTCGTCGGCGTCCCGTCGCCCGAACTCAGCGGCGGCACGGGACATCTCGTACAGCCGGTGCGGGTCCGCGAGCACCGGAAGGACGTTCTCCTGCACCCATTCCGGGGTGAGCGCCGCGTCGTCCACCAGCAGTCCGCCACCGGCGTTGACCACCGGCTGGGCGTTCAGCCGCTGTTCGCCGTTGCCGATGGGCAACGGGACGTAGGCGGCGGGCAGCCCGACGGCGGAGAGTTCGGCGACGGTCATCGCGCCCGCGCGGCAGAGCATCATGTCGGCCGCGGCGTACGCGAGGTCCATCCGGTCCACGTACGGTACCGGGATGTAGGGCGGCATTCCGGGCATGTTGTCGATACGCGGCAATTCGTTCTTCGGACCGACCACATGGAGGATCTGGATTCCTGACCGCTGGAGCAGCGGCGCGATCCGCGTGACCACCTCGTTGAGGTGGCGGGCGCCCTGCGAACCGCCGGAGACGAGCAGCGTCGGCAGGTTGGGGTCCAGGCCGAAGGCGGCACGCGCCTCCGGGCGGACCCGGGCCCGGTCGAGGGTGGCGATGGTCCGGCGCAACGGGATGCCGATGTACCGGGCACCGCGCAGCTTGCTGTCGGGGGTGGAGACGGCGACCCCGTGGGCGTACCGCGAACCGACCTTGTTGGCCAGGCCCGGCCGCGCGTTGGCCTCATGGACGACGATCGGGACCCCGGCGCGCTTGGCCGCGAGATAGCCGGGCAGGGCGACGTAGCCGCCGAAGCCGACCACGCAGTCCGCCTTGGTCCGCTCGAGGATCTGCTCGGCGGCCTTGATGGTGCCGCGGAGCCGTCCCGGGACGGTGATCAGCTCGGGTGTGGGCTTGCGCGGCAGCGGTACGGCGGGGATCAGTGCCAGCTCGTACCCCCGCTCGGGTACGAGCCTGGTCTCGAGTCCGCGCTCCGTGCCGAGGGCAGTGATTCCCACGGTCGGGTCCTGCCTCCGCAGGGCGTCTGCGAGGGCAAGCGCGGGCTCGATGTGCCCGGCGGTCCCCCCGCCGGCGAGTACGACATGCACCGAAATTCACCGCTCTCCGGACGGACGCTTCATGACGCGCCGTCTCATCGTCTTCCATCTGACCCCGGGCCTCCGCATGGCCAGGGCCGCTCTCGCCGCAGGGTCCTCCCGCGCGAAGGCGATCATGAGCCCTACGGCGAACATGGTCGGCAGCAGGGCCGAGCCCCCGTACGAGAACAGCGGCAGCGGGACACCGGCGATCGGCAACAGGCCGAGCACCGCACCGATGTTGATCACGGCCTGCGCCGTGATCCAGGTGGTCACGCCTCCCGCTGCGTACCTCACGAAGGGGTCCTCCGTGCGTCCGGCCACGCGGATACCCGCATAGCCTAGAGCCGCGAAGAGGGCCAGTACCGACAGCGTCCCCGCCAGGCCCAGTTCCTCCCCGGTGATGGCGAAGATGAAGTCGGTGTGCGGCTCGGGAAGTTGACCCCATTTTTCCACACTCGCGCCGAGTCCGGAACCGAACCATCCGCCGGACGCCAGAGCGTAGATTCCGTGCACCGCCTGCCAGCACGAGTCGCCGGGGCCGGGCTCGGACGCGCCGATGCAGCCGAGCCGGGACATCCGGTTGGGGCTGGTCTTGATGAGGAGGAATCCGATGAGACCGGCGAAGGCGAGCACTCCGGCGAAGAGCCGGGTCGGAGCGCCGGCGAGCCAGAGGAGGCCGAACAGGATCGCGGTGAGGATGATCGCGGTGCCCATGTCGCCGCCGAGCATGATCAGTCCGAGCAGCATGAAGGCGACCGGCACCAGCGGCACCAGCATGTGCTTCCACTGGGCCAGCAGCCGCTTGTCCTGTTTCCGGGCGAGCAGGTCCGCGCCCCAGAGGATGAGCGCGAGCTTTCCGAACTCGCTGGGCTGGAGCTGGAAGGGGCCGCCGAGATAGATCCAGTTCTGGTTGCCGTTGACCGACATCCCTATCCCCGGGATCTGGACCAGGACCATCAGGAAGACGGTGCCGGCGAGCAGCGGGTAGGCCAGTGCCCGGTGGAGTTTGAGGGGCATCCTGGAGGCCGCCAGCATCAGCCCGGCGCCGATCACGGCCGCGATGAACTGCTTGCGGAAGAAGTAGGTGCTGGGCCTGGAGAGCTCCAACGCCTTGATCATCGAGGCGGAGTAGACCATGACGAGGCCGAGAACGGTGATCAGGAGCCCGGCGCCCAGGATCAGGTAGTAGGCGGTCAGAGGGCGGTCCCAGGCCCGTCGTGCCCGCTCGTACGTCCCGCGCACCCCGCCGCCCCGGCGCGGCCCGGGCGGTACGCCCTGCCCCCCGGACCGGCTACGCGGCGCCGTGGGCCGCCGGGAGCCGGTGGCGGGCCGGCTCCTGCGGGCGAGCCCCGCGGGGGTTCCAGGGCCCCCTGCCAGGGGTCCGGCGAGCAGGGGCGGGGTGAACGCCCGGCTGATCGCCCGTGGGCGGTCCGCTCCGCGCGCGGCTGAGCTCTCGTCGGCCGGCATTGTCGCTGTCTCCCCTCCACTGCTCGTGCCCGGGGCCGTCACCGGGAGCCCCGGGGTGCTGCTCGTGACCGGGTCCCCGGGACGCTCCGGCCCTCCAGGACGTTACGACGTGGAGACCGGGCCCGTCAGGCGCTCTCGTCGGCGAGCCCGCGGACCGCGTCCGCGAACGCCTCGCCCCGCTTGTTGTAGTTGACGAACATGTCCATCGAGGCGCAGGCCGGGGCCAGCAGGACGGTGTCGCCCGGCCGGGCGAGCCGTGCCGCTTCGAGGACCGCCGCGGACATCGCCCCAGTGTCGGTCCGGTCGAGGTCGACCACCGGTACCTCGGGGGCGTGTCGCGCCAGGGCTTCGCGGATCAGCGCCCGGTCGGCGCCCATCAGCACGACGCCCCTCAGGCGCTTGGCGGCCCCGGTCACCAGCTCGTCGAAGGTGGCGCCCTTGGCAAGGCCGCCGGCGATCCACACGATCGGCTCGTAGGACGCCAGGGATGCCTCGGCGGCGTGGGTGTTGGTGGCCTTGGAGTCGTCGATGTAGGCGACACCGGCGATGTCGGCGACGTGCTCGATGCGGTGGGGGTCGGGGCGGAAGGCCCGCAGTCCGTCGCGTACGGCGGCGGGCTGCACGCCGAAGGCGCGGGCCAGTGCCGCCGCGGCCAGGGCGTTGGCGATGTTGTGGGGTGCCGGCGGATCGACGTCGGCGACCTCGGCGAGCTCCTGGGCCTGCTTCTGGCGGTTGGCGACGAAGGCCCGGTCGACGAGGATGCCGTCGACCACCCCGAGCTGCGAGGGGCCCGGTGTGCCGAGGGTGAAGCCGATGGCCCGGCACCCCTCCTCGACGTCGGCCTCGCGCACGAGGTCCTCCGTCGCCCCGTCCTGCGCGTTGTAGACGCAGGCGACGGTGTTGCCCTCGTAGATCCGGCCCTTGTCGGCGGCGTAACCGGCCATGGAGCCGTGCCAGTCGAGGTGGTCCGGGGCCAGGTTCAGGACGGCCCCGGAGTGGGCGCGCAGCGAGGGTGCCCAGTGGAGCTGGTAGCTGGAGAGCTCGACGGCGAGTACGTCGTACGTCTCGTCTCCCAGCACCGCGTCCAGCAGGGAGACCCCGATGTTGCCGACCGCCGCGGTGCGCAGCCCGGCCGCTTCGAGGATCGAGGCGAGCATCCGCACGGTCGTGGTCTTGCCGTTGGTACCGGTGACCGCGAGCCACGGCGCGGCATCGGGCCCCCGCAGCCGCCAGGCGAGTTCGACGTCGCCCCAGACGGGGACGTCCGCCTCGGCGGCTGCCTGGAAGAGCGGTTTGCCGGGCTTCCAGCCGGGGGCCGTGACGACCAGCTCGGTGGACGTGGGCAGGGTGTCGCCGTCCCCGAGGCGCACGGTGATGCCGAGCGCCTCCAGTTCGGCGGCCTGGGCGCGGGAGCGCTCGTCGTCGCCGTCGTTGACGACGGTGACGAGGGCTCCCCGCTCGTGCAGGGCGCGGGCGGCGGGGATGCCGCTCACCCCGAGCCCGGCGACCGTGACGTGCTTGCCCTGCCAGTCCACGTTGCTCACTTCTTGGCTGCCCATCCCGCGTAGAAGAGGCCGAGTCCGACGATCACGCACATGCCCTGGATGATCCAGAAGCGGACCACGACAAGGACTTCGGACCACCCCTTGAGTTCGAAGTGGTGCTGGAGCGGTGCCATCCGGAAGACCCGCTTGCCGGTCATCTTGAACGAGCCGACCTGGATGACCACGGACATGGTGATCATCACGAAGAGGCCGCCGAGGATGGCCAGCAGGAACTCGGTGCGGGAGCAGATCGCGAGGCCCGCGAGGGCGCCGCCGAGGGCGAGCGAACCGGTGTCACCCATGAAGATCTTCGCGGGTGAGGTGTTCCACCACAGGAAGCCGAAACAGGCGCCCATCAGGGCGGAGGCGACGACCGCGAGGTCGAGTGGATCGCGTACCTCGAAGCAGGCGCTGGGGTTGGTGAGGGTCTCCGCGTTGGCGCAGGACTCCTGGAACTGCCAGAGACCGATGAAGGTGTAGGCGCCGAACACCATCACCGAGGCGCCGGTGGCGAGGCCGTCGAGACCGTCCGTCAGGTTCACGCCGTTGGACATGGCGAGGATCATGAACAGGGCCCAGACGCAGAACAGCACCGGCCCGATGGACCAGCCGAAGTCCTCGACGAACGAGAGCCGGGTGGAGGCCGGGGTGTTTCCGGTCGAGTTGGGGAACTGCAGTGAGAGCACCGCGAAGGCGATACCGACGATCAGCTGGCCGGCCATCTTGGCCTTGGCCCGCAGACCCAGCGAACGCTGCTTGACGATCTTGATGTAGTCGTCGAGGAAGCCGACGAGCCCCATCCCCGCCATCAGGAACAGGACGAGAACGCCGGAGAAGCGGATGTCCTCGCCGGTGATCAGCTTCGCCAGGAGGTACGCGATGATCGTCGCGAGGATGAAGGCGATGCCACCCATGGTGGGCGTGCCCTGCTTGCTGCCGTGGGTACGCGGGCCGTCGTCCCGGATGAACTGCCCGTAGCCCTTGCGGGCCAGAAGTTTGATCAGCAGCGGAGTGCCGACCAGGGTCAGGAAGAGCCCTATGGCCCCCGCGAAGAGGATCTGCCTCATCGGACGGCGACCTCACCCTCGGTCGTCTCCAGCAGTGCCAGGGCGACCCTCTCCAGGCCGACCGACCGGGACGCCTTCACCAGCACGACGTCTCCCGGGCGCAGTTCACTGCGCAACAGGTCGACGGCCGCCTCTGCGTCGGACACGTGCACCGACTCCTCACCCCACGAACCCTCGTTGTATGCGCCCAGTTGCAGCCAGGAGGCTTCTTGTCCCCCGACCGCGACGAGCTTGCTGACGTTGAGCCGGACGGCGATCCGTCCGACCGCGTCGTGCTCGGCGAGCGACGCGTCACCGAGCTCGGCCATCTGACCGAGCACCGCCCACGTGCGCCCCCCTCCCGCCCGTCGGGCCTTGCCCATGGCGGCCAGCGCACGGAGTGCGGCCTTCATGGATTCGGGGTTCGCGTTGTAGGCGTCGTTGACGACCGTCACACCGTCCGGACGCTCGGTGACCTCCATGCGCCAGCGGGAGAGGGTGCCCGCCCCGGAGAGCGCCTCGGCGATCTCGGTCACGGACATGCCCAACTCATGGGCGACGGCGGCCGCGGCGAGCGCGTTCGACACGTGGTGCTCACCGTACAGGCGCAAGGTCACGTCGCTGCACCCGGTGGGTGTGTGGAGCGCGAAAGCGGGGCGGCCGTCGTCCGTGAGCCGCACGTTCTCTCCCCGTACGTCCGCATCCGCGGCCTCTCCGAAGAGGAGTACCCGGGCTTTTGTACGGGACGCCATGGCCCGCACGAGCGGGTCGTCGGCGTTGAGGATCGCGGCGCCGTCCTCCGGGAGGACCTCCACGAGCTCGCCCTTGGCCTGGGCGATCGCCTCGCGGCTGCCGAACTCGCCGATGTGGGCGCTGCCCACGTTGAGGACGAGGCCGATCCGCGGCGGGGTCAGGTCGGCGAGGTAGTGGATGTGGCCGATGCCTTTCGCACCCATCTCCAGCACGAGGTGGCGGGTTTCCGCCGTGGCGCTCAGCGCGGTGAGCGGCAGACCGATCTCGTTGTTGAGGGAGCCGGGCGTCCAGACCGTGGGCGCCTTGCGCTCCAGGAGCTGGGCGATCAGGTCCTTCGTGGAGGTCTTGCCGGCCGATCCGGTCAGCGCGACGACGGTCGTGCCGAGGCGTTCCACGACGGTGCGCGCGAGGGCGCCGAGCGCGCCCACCACGTCGTCGACGACGATCGCCGGGACACCGACGGGCCGGGAGGCGAGCACGGCCACCGCGCCCGCGTCGAAGGCGCGCCGGGCGTAGTCGTGGCCGTCGACCCGCTCGCCGGCGAACGCGGCGAAGAGCGAGCCCTGCCGCACGTCCCGGGAGTCCTTGACGACGGGGCCCGTGACGGTGACGGACGGGTCCGGCACGTCGTACGGCTGCCCGCCGACGATTGCGGCGATCTCGGCGAGGGAAAGGGGGATCACTTGGTCATCCCTGACTGTTGTTCTCGTGGGTGTGTACGCGGTCCTCGGGGGCGTGCGCGGTGCTCGCGCCGCCCAGGGAGTGCTCGATGGCCTCGCGCAGGACCTTCCGGTCGTCGAAGGCGCGCACGACTCCGTGGATGTCCTGTCCCTGCTCGTGTCCCTTTCCGGCCACGAGCACGGTGTCGCCCGGCTCGGCCCGGGCGACCGCGGCGGCGATGGCCGCGGCCCGGTCGGCGTCGACGAGCACGTCGCCGCGCTCGTGGACGGGCACCTCGGCCGCGCCGGAGAGCATCGCGGCGAGGATCGCGAGGGGGTCCTCGGAGCGGGGGTTGTCGGAGGTCAGTACGGCGGTGTCGGCGAGCCGGGCCGCGGCGGCGCCCATCGGGCCGCGTTTCGTCGTGTCGCGGTCGCCGCCGCAGCCGAGCACGATGTGCACCCGTCCCTCGGTGACCTTCTGCAGGGAGCGCAGGACGGACTCGACGGCGTCGGTCTTGTGCGCGTAGTCGACGACCGCGAGGTACGGCTGCCCCGCGTCGACCCGTTCCAGTCGGCCGGGAACACCGGGCACGGCCGCGACGCCGTCGGCGGCGGTCTGCGGGTCGACGCCCGCGACGGCCAGGGTGACGATCGCGGCGAGGGTGTTGGCCACGTTGAAGGGGCCGGGCAGCGGTGCCCTGGCGGTGATGCGTTCACCCTGGGGGCCGATCACGGTGAAGGTGCTGTCCTGGGGGCCCACTTCGACGTCCTCGGCGCGCCACTCGGCGTCCGGGTGGCCCTCCGCGGAGAAGGTGACGACCGGCACGGACGCCTCCTTCACCAGCCTGCGGCCGTACTCGTCGTCGAAGTTGACGACACCGAGCTTGCTGCGCCGCGGGGTGAACAGCTGCGCCTTGGCCTGGAAGTAGTCCTCCATCCCGGAGTGGAACTCCATGTGCTCCGGGCTGAGGTTGTTGAACACGGCGACGTCGAAGACGCAGCCGTCGACCCGGCCCAGCACCAGGGCGTGGCTGGAGACCTCCATGGTGACCGCCTCGACACCGCGTTCACGCATGACGGCGAACAGGGCCTGGAGGTCGGTGGCTTCCGGAGTGGTCCGCTCCGACTTGATGCGTTCGTCGCCGATCCGCATCTCGACGGTGCCGATCAGTCCGGTGCTGCGGCCCGCGCCACGCAGCCCGCCCTCGACGAGGTACGCCGTGGTGGTCTTGCCGGACGTGCCGGTGATGCCGATCTGGAGGAGGCCGGCCCCTGGCCGGCCGTAGATCTCGGCCGCGATGTCGCCCATCCGGCCGCGCGGGTCCCCTGTGACGAGGACCGGGAGGCCGGTGGCGGCGGCACGGTCGGCACCCGCCGGGTCGGTGAGGATCGCGGCGGCGCCGAGGCCCGCGGCCTGGGCGGAGAAGTCGGCGCCGTGGAAGCGGGCACCGGGCAGAGCCGCGTACACGTCCCCGGGGCGCACGGCCCGGGAGTCGTGGGTGATGCCGGTGACCTCACCGGCATCCTGCGGTCCCGCACCGAGCCGGGCTGCCAGCTCTCCGAGGGACGTGGGCCGGAGCCGGTCCGGTCGGGGCGCTCCCGGGTAGTTCACAGGCGCGTCCTTCTGAGTGGTTTGGAACTGATCAGCGTGGGGCACGGCGGTGAGCGTACCGGGCGGACCCGGCCTCCCGCTAAGTGAGGGGCCGGCGTCGCGGTACTTCTCGTTCCGGTTCCCGGGATCAGGGGTGATGGTCGTCACTGAGGGTTCCCCCGAGTCACTCGCCCGGCTTGAAGGACACCGGCAGCCGGGCGGGGTCGCTGCCGGACGGAGGCGTCTGGAGGGTCTTGAGGGCGAACTCCATGACCTTCTTGTAGATCGGGCCGCAGATCTGGCCGCCGAAGTAGCTCCCCTTGGTGGGGTTCTGGATGGCGCAGTAGACGGTGATCTGCGGATCGTCGGCGGGTGCGAAGCCCGCGAAGGACGCGGTGTAGCCCTTGTAGACACCGCGTACGGGGTCGACGCGGTTGGCCGTGCCCGTCTTGCCAGCGACCCGGTAGCCCTGGATGTGGGCCTTCGTCCCGGTGCCCTCCTCGTCGTCCACCACGGACTCCAGCATCTTCGCCAGGGTTCTGGCCGTCTTCTCGCTGACCACCCGGGTGCGTTCGGGGGCTTCGGACGCCGTGTAGCTCTCGCCGGCGTCCTTGGTCCCGCGGACAAGGGTCGGCTCGATCCGCACCCCGCCGTTGGCGATGGTCTGGTAGACGGACGCGGCCTGCATGGCGTTGAGGGAGAGGCCCTGGCCGAACGGAATCGTGTACTGCTGCGAGGTCGACCAGTCCTGGGGTTCGGCGATGATGCCCGGCGACTCGCCCGGGTAGTCCAGCCCCGTGGTGCTTCCGATGCCGAATTTGCGCAGGTAGGAGTACAGGACCTTGTTGGCCTCGGCCTGGGACTTTCCGAGCTGTCCGGTGGCCAGGATGGTGCCGATGTTGCTCGATTTGGCCAGTACGCCATTGAGCGTGAGGTACCAGGTGGGGTGGTCGATGTCGTCCCTGAAGAGCCGGTCCCCCCGGTGCAGCCGGTTGGGGACGGTGACGTGCGTGCCGGGCGTGGCCGCTCCCTCCTCCAGGACCGCGGCCATCGACATGACCTTGCTGGTGGAGCCGGGTTCGTACACGTCCTGGAGGGCCGCGTTGCCCAGCGCGGCGGAGTTGCTCTGTGCGAGGTCGTTCGGGTCGTAGCCGGGGGCGTTGGCCATGGCCAGCACCTCGCCGGTCTTCGTGTTCTGGACGACCACGTAACCGCGGTCCGCCTTGGACTTCTCCACCTGGTCGGCGATGGCGCGCTGCGCCGCCCACTGGATGTCGCGGTCGATCGTCAGCTCGACGTCGGTGCCTGCGACGGCCGGGATCTCGGTGGAGCCGGCGGTCGGCACCGGGCGGCCGCCCGCCTGGGCGTAGCGGATCTTGCCGTCCTCCCCCTGGAGCTGCTCGTTGAGCTGTGCTTCCAGGCCGCCGCCGCCCTTGCCCTCGGCGTTGACGAAACCCAGTATCCCGGCGGCGAGGTCGCCGTTGGGATAGACGCGCCTGGTGGTGGGCTCCTGGAGGACTCCGGCCAGCACGTTGGCCCCGGGACCGCCCTTCGCGCTGTCGGCGGCCGCCTTCTCGGCGAAGGCGGACTTGAGGTCCTTGATCTGCTTCCAGACCTGCGGTGTCTGCCGCCGTGCCAGCACCGTGTAGCGGCTCTCGGGGGTGGAGAGCTTCTTCGCCAGCTCCGCCTCGTCCTTGCCGAGGATCGGGGCGAGCAGGGCCGCCGCCTGCCGCGGGGCGTCCGGGGCCTTGCTCTCCTCGGGGGTGAACAGCTTCGGATCGGCCGTGATGTCATGCGCGTCGACGCTGGTGGCCAGGGCGATTCCGCTGCGGTCCGCGATCTCCCCGCGTTCGGCGGCGATCGTGTACTCCAGGTAGCGGTTCTTCTCGGCCTTGGCGGCGTACGTGGCGGCGTCGACCGCCTGGACCTGGAGGAGCCGTACGACGAACGCCAGCATGACGAGGGTCAGGCAGAGGCTGATGAGGCGCAGCCGTGGGCGCGGGCTGCCCAGGCGGATGGGCCGGGCGGTGCCACCGGGCCGCTTCCCCGCCGCCGGGCGCCGGGGGCGCCGGGCCTCGGGGCGGGCTGCGGGGCGGGGGCGTCCCGGCCCGCCGCCCGCGTTACGCGAGCGCGCGGGGCCGGGTACTCGCCGGCGCGGCGGTTCCTTGGACGGCACTGCGTCACCTGCCGGAGCTCGTCGGGGGCGGTGTGGTCGGGGGCGTCGTGGACGCTGTCGCCGGGGAGGCGGAGGGTGAGGGCGACGTGGGGCCGGAGGCGGACGGGGAGGCCGGTCCGGTGGGACCGTCCGCGCTCTCGTCCGGTTCGGGGGGCGTGAGGGGGGACGGTTGCGCGGTGGCGCGCTCCGGCACTCCGCGCACGGTGCCGTCCGGGTCCAGGAAGGCTGGGCTGCCGCCGGGCACCATGCCGAGTTCTCTGGCCCGGCGCTCCAGCGCGTCGGGTTCGGAGTAGCTGTCCACGTCCCGCTGGAGGGCCTGCTGCTCGTCGGTCAGCTCGGTGGTGTCCCTCTTCAGCTTGCTCAGCCTGAACGATCCTTCGTTGAGCGCCGAGTTCAGCAGCAGGAGCGAGATCAGGCCACCCGCGAGCAGCAGCACGACCAGCAGGACGAAGGGGGTACGGGCGGCGGTGTTCGGTCCCGACGGCATCAGCCGGGCGAGCCGCCCCGCCCGGCCCTTCATCTGCTCGGCCGTCCTGGTCACCGGAGTGCCACCGCCCCGTTCTGCCTTCGGCCGGCCGGCCGGGACCCGCTCATCGCTCCTCCTCGCGGATGCGCTGGGCGCCGCGCAGCCTGGCGGGGGCGGCGCGCCTGTTCTCGGCGACCTCCTCCTCCGTGGGGAGTTCGGCGCCCCGGGTCAGCAGCTTCAGCCTGGGCTGGTAGCGCTCGGGGACGACGGGCAGTCCGGGCGGCGCCGTGTTGGCCGCACCGGCCGCGAAGACCTGCTTGACCAGACGGTCCTCGAGCGAGTGGTAGGAGAGCACTGCGATACGGCCACCGACGGCGAGGCTCCCCACCGCGGCCGGAACGGCCCGCTCCAGGACGGTGAGTTCACCGTTGACCTCGATGCGCAGGGCCTGGAAGGTGCGCTTGGCCGGATTGCCGCCGGTGCGCTTGGCGGCCTGCGGCAGGGAGTCGCGGATCAGCTCGACGAGCCGGGCGCTGTTGCTGAAGGGTTCCTTCTCGCGTTCGCGCACGACGGCCGAGACGATGCGCTTGGCCTGCTTCTCCTCGCCGTACGCGCGCAGGATCCGCACGAGTTCGCCCGGTGGGTAGGTGTTGAGCACCTCGGCCGCACCGATGCCGGTCGTCTGGTCCATGCGCATGTCGAGCGGGGCGTCCTGGGCGTAGGCGAAGCCCCGGTCGGCCTCGTCCAGTTGCATGGAGGAGACACCGAGGTCGAAGAGCACGCCCTGCACCTTGGGGATCCCCAGCCTGTCGAGGACCTCGGGCAGTTCGTCGTAGACGGCGTGCACCAGGGTGGCGCGGTCACCGTACGGGGCGAGGCGCTCGCCGGAGAGCCGCAGCGCCTCCTTGTCCCGGTCCAGTGCGACCAGCCGGGCCTCGGGGAAGGCGGCGAGCAGGGCCTCGCTGTGCCCGCCCAAACCGAGGGTGCAGTCGACGACGACCGGTGGCTGCGGCCCCGTCACCTCCAGAGCCGGGGCCAACAGGTCCAGGCATCGCTGGAGCATCACCGGGACGTGGCGGGTCTGACTCAAAGCGCCCTCTCAGGCTCTGTCCCGTGTGGCCGCACATACGGCCTGGTCCCCACCCGCCCGGAAGGGGTGGTCGGCCGGCGCCGGGGAAGGAGGCGTCGGCCGGCCGACGGGCGGGAGAGGGCCGGGCCGCATGTACGCCGCACATCACGGGGAATTCGAAACACGTAAGAATATGCAGAATGTGCAGGCGTGTCGGTAACTTCGCGTCACTTTAGTCCACCCTGCCATCGGATCCGGTCGCGATCAACGAACCGCTCAGCGCGTCGCACCGCCGCGCCGGGCCGGGAACCTCACCCGGTCGGGTGCCCGTACGTGAGGCTTGTGGGTTACCTCACAACAAGCCGCGTTGACGTTTTTTGTCCCCCTCCACAGCACGCCGTGTGCGGTCGCGAAGGCTAACGTCGTAGCCATGTCGACTTCTGCGCAGCCTTCCGCCGAGACCGATTCCCCCACCACCTCCGCAGCTCGTTCCGGAGGGACGGTCACCGATCGTCTGGTCGAGCTGAACACGCGTTACTCCGAGAAGTTCAGCGACCCGGGCATGGACGCGCGGCCCGTGCTGCGCGTGGCCGTGGTCGCCTGCATGGACGCCCGCCTCGACCTCCACGCCGCGCTCGGCCTGGAGCTGGGTGACTGTCACACCATCCGCAACGCCGGAGGTGTGGTCACGGACGACGTCATCCGGTCCCTGACCATCAGCCAGAGGGCGCTCGGCACCCGCAGCGTCATCCTGATCCACCACACGAACTGCGGCATGGAGTCGCTCACCGAGGAGTTCCGGCAGGAGCTGGAGCTCGAGGTCGGGCAGCGCCCGGTCTGGGCGGTGGAGGCGTACTCCGACGCCGACCAGGACGTACGCCAGTCGATGCAGCGCGTGCGCACCTCGCCGTTCCTCCTGCACACGGACGACGTCCGCGGCTTCGTCTTCGACGTGACCACGGGCAAGCTGCGCGAGATCCCCTCCGCGGCCTGAAGCACCCTCCGACATACGGACCACATCCGGCATATCGCCCCCACTTGTCCACAGGCGAGTGACACGAAGCGGTAACGGCAACAAGAATGCGGGTGTGACATCTCTCCGGGTCCTCCGGAGAGTGTCCGTATTTCGGGGCGGGCCGGGCGCTTTGGGCGCCGGTTCCGTGCGCAGAGGGCCGAGGAGGGCCGGGTGACGACCTATGACGATCGAGCGAGCCTCACAGATCTGACCACCACAGCGGAGCGGGTACGCAGGTCGGTCGAGGGTGTGATCGAGGGCAAGCCCGAGGTCGTTCGGCTTTCGCTGACCGTGCTGCTCGCCGAGGGACACCTCCTGATCGAGGACGTGCCGGGGGTCGGCAAGACGATGCTGGCGAAGGCCCTGGCACGTTCCGTCGACTGCTCGGTCCGGCGTATCCAGTTCACGCCGGACCTGCTGCCCTCGGACATCACCGGGGTCTCCATCTTCGACCAGCAGCGGCGTGACTTCGAGTTCAAGCCGGGGGCGATCTTCGCCCAGATCGTGATCGGCGACGAGATCAACCGCGCGTCGCCCAAGACCCAGTCCGCGCTGCTGGAGTCCATGGAGGAACGCCAGGTCACGATCGACGGGCACACCTACGAGCTGCCCGAACCGTTCATGGTCGTGGCCACCCAGAACCCGGTGGAGATGGAGGGGACCTACCCCCTCCCCGAGGCGCAGCGCGACCGCTTCATGGCGCGTGTCTCCATCGGCTACCCGAGTGCCGAGGCCGAGCTCCAGATGCTCGACGTGCACGGCGGGGCCTCACCGCTGGACGATCTGCAGCCGGTGGCGCACGCCGACGACATCGTGAAACTGATCGACGCGGTGCGCACGGTCCACGTGGCCGAGTCCGTCCGGCGGTACGCCGTGGAGCTGGTGTCGGCCACCCGCCGGCACCCGGATCTCAGACTCGGGGCCTCGCCGCGCGCGACCCTGCATCTGCTGCGCGCCGCCAAGGCGTCGGCGGCGCTGGGCGGGAGGGACTACGCCCTGCCGGACGACGTCCAGGCCCTTGCGGTCGCGGTGCTCGCGCACCGGCTGCTGCCGACGGCGCAGGCGCAGCTCAATAGGCGTACGGCCGAGCAGGTCGTGCTGGACATCCTGCAGCGCGTCCCGGTGCCGACGTCGGGCGTCACGGCCGCCCCCGCGCAGCACCTGCCCGACGGCCCGGTGTACGGCCGGCAGCCCGGCGCACGGCGACTGTGATGCCGGCCGGGGCACCCGGCCCCGTGGAGGAGAGCGACACAAAGGGCGGCCTGCGAACGGCTCTGAACGGGCTGACGACGCGGGGACGGTCCTTCCTGGCCGCCGGCGTGGCCGCGGCGGTCTGCGCCTATGTGCTGGGCCAGGATGATCTGCTCCGGGTCGGGCTGCTGCTCGCGGTGCTGCCCCTGATCTGCGCCACCGTCCTCCACCGCACCCGTCACACGGTGTCGGGGAGCCGGCGGCTGTCGCCGTCCCGGGTGCCGACCGGCTCGGAGGCGCGGGTCCGTCTGCGCCTGGACAACGCCTCCCGGCTGCACACGGGCCTGCTCATGCTCCAGGACCGTGTTCCGTACGTCCTCGGCCCCCGGCCCCGGTTCGTGCTGGACCGGGTGGAGCCGGGCGGCGTACGGGAGGTGTCCTACCGGGTCCGTTCCGACCTGCGCGGGCGCTACCCGCTGGGGCCGCTCCAACTGCAGCTGAACGATCCGTTCGGGATGTGCGAGCTGACGCGCTCCTTCAGCGCCCACGACACCCTCGTCGTCATCCCCCGTACCGAGCCGCTCCCGGCGCTGCGGCTGGCCGGGGCGGCTGCCGGGTACGGCGACGGCAGGCATCGCTCGCAGGCGCTGGCCGGTGAGGACGACATCATTCCGCGCGGTTACCGCCACGGTGACGATCTGCGTCGGGTGCACTGGCGCTCCACCGCGCGCCACGGCGAGCTGATGGTGCGGCGGGAGGAGCAGCCCCAGCGGGCCAGATGCACGGTGCTGCTGGACACCCGGCGGACGGCGTATCGGGGGGCAGGACCGGGATCGGCCTTCGAATGGGCGGTCTCGGGGGCGGCTTCCGCGGCGGTGCACATGCTGGAGCGCGGCTTCTCGGTGCGGTTGCTCACGGACGAGGGGAGCCCTCTGCCGGGTGGGAGCGCCGACGGCTTCGCGGGTCCGGCCCAGGAGTCCGCGGACTCCGCCGGGCTGATGCTGGACACCCTCGCGGTCGTCGACCACTCCGACGGCGGTGGTCTCTCGCGTGCGTACGACGTGCTGCGCGGCAGCGGCGAGGGGCTGTTGGTGGCGTTCTTCGGCGATCTCGACGAGGAGCAGACGGCGGTGGCGGCCAGGATGCGGCAGCGGAGCCGCGCGGCCGTGGCGTTCGTGCTGGACGGTGACGAATGGGCGCGCGGCGGTGAAGCCGGGACCCGCGCGACGGCCGCCGACCGTCTGCGACTGCTGCGCGAGGCGGGCTGGACGGCGATGGCGGTGCCGCCCGGGGCCGAACTCGCCCGTCTGTGGCAGCAGGCCGGCCAGGAGGGCGCGGGCACCGGGTCCTCCGTGGCCGGATCGACGACGGGGCACTCCGGGGGATGGTCATGAGCGGGCGTACCCGGCTGGCGCTGTGCGCCTTCGCGGCGACGATGATGACGGCGGGGGCCATGCTGCCCCTGGTCGAGACGTCGGCGTGGCTCCTGCAGGCCGCGTTGCTGCTGGCCGTGCAGAGCGGAGTGGGCGCGCTCGCCCGCCGGATGCGCCTGGCCAGGATTCTGACGGTCTCACTCCAGGCACTCGCCACCCTGCTGACGCTGACCGCGGCCTTCGCCCGGGAGCACGCCCTGTTCGGTGTGCTGCCCGGACCCCGGACGGTCCAGAGGCTCGCCGAGCTGCTGACCACGGGCGCCGACGACGTCGGCAGGTACGCCATTCCCGCACCGGCGACCGACGGCATCCTGCTGATGCTGATCGGCGGAGTCCTGCTGATCGGGCTCGCCGTGGACGTCCTCGCGGTGACCTGCCGCGCCGCGGCTGCGGCCGGTCTGCCGCTGCTCGCGCTCTACTCGGTCGCGGCCGGGCTCTCCGACGGCGGGGCGGGGTGGCTCTGGTTCCTGCTCGCGGCGTGCGGTTACCTGCTGCTCCTGCTGGCCGAGGGCCGGGACCGGCTGTCCCGGTGGGGGCGGGTCTTCGGCGGTGTGCCCGGCACGCCGGGCGGTCCGGCGGCCGGCCGAGGGACCGGGCGCGCCCTGGCACCGGTCCGTACGGGGCGGCGCATCGGCGTGGTGGCGATGGGCATCGCGCTCGCCGTTCCCGCGGCCCTGCCCGCGCTGGACGGCGGGCTTCTGGGCGGCACGGGCGGCGGCTCGCGCGGTGGGAGCGGCGGGGGCACGATCTCCGCCGTGAACCCGCTGGTCTCGCTGCAGAACAACCTGAACCAGCCGGAGAACCGGGAGGTGATGACGTACCGCACCAACTCGGGGAACCCCGGGGACCTCTATCTGCGCATCCTGGCCCTGGACGAGTTCAGCGGCGGCGAGTGGCGCCCGTCGACCCGCCGGCTGCGGGACGTCCCGGACCGGTTGCCGCAGCCGTCCGGTCTCGGCCAGGACGTCGCCGTCACCGAGATCCGGACGAACATCTCGGCATCGCCCTCGTACCGGCAGACGTACCTGCCGCTCCCCTACCCGGCGAGCGAGGTGGACGTCCGGGGTCGCTGGCGGTACGAGCCCGAGGGGCGCACCCTGGTCGGCGACGACGGTCAGACCACGCGCGGTGCGCGGTACGAGGTCAGCAGTCTGGTGGTGGAGCCCACGGCCGCCCAGCTCGCCCGGTCGACGGCGCCGCCTGCGGACCTGGCCCGTGAGTACACGCGGATTCCCCCGTCACTGCCCGAGGTGGTCGAGAAGACCGCCGCACGGGTCACCGAGGGGGCCACCGACGACTACGAGCGGGCCGTGAGGCTGCAGGACTGGTTCACCTCGGAGGGAGGTTTCCGGTACGACACGACGGTGACGTCGGGTACCGGCACCGCGGCCATCGAGCGGTTCCTTAAGGAAAAGGAGGGCTTCTGCGTCCACTTCTCCTTCGCGATGGCCGCCATGGCGAGGACGCTGGGCATTCCGGCCCGGGTCGCGGTGGGCTTCACACCCGGCACCGTGCAGGCGGACGGTTCGGTTTCGGTCGGGCTGCAGGACGCGCACGCCTGGCCCGAGCTGTACTTCGAGGGCGTGGGCTGGACCCGCTTCGAGCCGACGCCGTCCCGGGGCAGCGCGCCGGCGTACACCCTGCCGGACGTGCCCTCGCAGGACCCGAGCGATCCCGCGCAGCCGACGGACGGAGCGTCCGTCGCTCCCACGGCGGAACCCTCCGCCTCGGAGTCCTGCCCCGCGCGGACGCGTCAGCCGGGTGAGTGCGGTGCGTCCGCGGCCGCGGGTGTGGTGGATTCGGCCGATCCGGGGACCCCGGCGGGCACCGTCGTGCTGTGGGTGCTCGGTTCGCTGGTGGTCCTCACGCTCCCGCTGGTCCCGATGCTCTGGCGGATGCGGGCCCGTGCCCGGCGGCTCAGCTCCTCGGGGGGCCGTACGGCCGCCGACACGGCGGCCAGGGTGATGGCCGCCTGGCGGGAGATCACCGATACGGCCTGGGACCACGGTATTCCGCCGGACGACTCGCAGACGCCCCGCAAGGCCGCGGCGCGTGTCGTGCGGCTGGGCGGCCTCGAAGGCCCGGCGTCCGCTGCGGTCCACCGGGTGGCCGGGGCGGTCGAGCGGGTCCTTTACGCACCGGAGCCGGGCGGGGTCATGACATCCGTCGAGGACGTGCGGGAGGCCCGGGCGGGGCTGAGGGCCTCGGGCGGCCGGTGGAACTCGCTGCGGGCGACGCTCGCACCCCGATCGGCCGTTCGGGTGGTCCGGGCCGGCTCGGAACGTCTGTCGGAGCTCGGCCTCCGCTGGTCGGGAGTCGTCGGGCGCCTCCGCCCGGCGGCCGGGCCGCGCCGCACGTCACGACAGCGGGGCTGATTCCTGCGGCCTCGGGGGACCGGCGGCCGGTCCGCCGGTCCCCCGAGCGGGTCCAGGACGAGCTGGACGGCTTCGGGGGGCCGGTCCGCAGGGTTGGAGGCGCCGGCCCCACAAGCCCTGCGGGCGAACACGTGAGGGGCGGTCGCTGTGCAGCGACCGCCCCTCACGTGTGAGGTCCAGCGTCAAGTTCCCGGTGTTCGCGGTCCGCTTCCGAGGTCGGCGGCCCGTCCTGCCCGCCGCCGGCCGGGAAGCGGAAAGTTCACTGGCCCTGTTCGTCGCGGCGGCGCTGCCACCGCTGTTCGATCCGGTTCATCATCGACCGGCGCTGCCTGGGATGTCGGCGTTCGCCTTCGCCCCCGCTCGCGCTCCCCGCCGGTTGCTGTTCACCGGGCTTCGGCGCTTTGCGCCATCCGGTGACCGCCAGCACGGCACAGCCCAGCATGACGAGGAAACCCGCCACACTGACCCAGGTCTGCTGGAAGACCATTCCGGCCATGAGGAGCGCGATACCCACCAGAAAGCCGGCCACCGCCTGGTAGACCCGTCGCCGGGTGTACCTGCGCAGCCCGCTTCCCTCAAGCGCTGTAGCGAACTTGGGATCTTCGGCGTACAGCGCTCGCTCCATCTGCTCGAGCATTCGCTGCTCGTGCTCCGAGAGCGGCACGGAGTCCTCCTCGTCGTCGGCCGCGGGGGCGACCGGTATGCGGCCCTTCCAGGATAGGCAGGGATTCGCCCCCGTGAAACCCGCCCTCTAGCCATAGCCAGTCCGGACCGCCAATTCGGCTCGGCTGCTGAGGCGTAGATTCCCCGACCTCCGATCCGTCATGCCGGATGGTGTCACCCGATCATACGGGGCCCACGGCCCGATCGGGTGCTCCGGGCAGTACTCCGTCTGCAGCTGCGTTGCTGATCAGCCGTGCTCCTGCGGCTTTCGCGGCCGTACTCCGGCGGTGTCGACGTCGCCGCTCAGGCGCGCTTCTCACCCAGAACGTGCAGCTGGGTCGCCACCGAGTGGAAAGCCGGCAGCTCCGCGACGGCCGCCTCCAGCTTGAGGAGCTCCTCCAACGCGCCCGGCTCGGTGTCCACGAGAACACCCGGCACGAGGTCGCCGAAGACCCGCACACCGTGGATCGCGCCGACCTGGAGGCCCGCGGCTTCGACCAGCCCGGTCAGCTGGTCGGCGGTGAACCTGCGGGGCACGGGGTCACCGTCGCCCCAGCGTCCGGCGGGGTCGGTCAGCGCCTGCCGGGCCTCCGCGAAGTGCCCGGCGAGCGCCCTGGCCAGGACGGCTCCGCCGAGGCCGGCACCGAGCAGGCTGAGCGCGCCGACCGGGCGGAGGGCGTCGACCGCGTTGCGCACGCCTTCGGCGGGGTCGTCCACGTACTCCAGGACCCCGTGGCACAGGACCGCGTCGTAACCGGCGCGGTCCACCACCTCGAAGAGGCCGTGGATGTCGCCCTGGACGCCGCGGACCCGGTCGGCCACGCCGGCCTCGTCCGCACGGCGCTCCAGCGCGAACAGGGCGTTGGGGCTGGGGTCCACGACGGTGACCCGGTGGCCGAGGCGGGCGACGGGCACGGCGAAATTGCCGGTGCCGCCGCCGGTGTCCAGCACGTCCAGGGCATCCCTGCCGGTCGCCTCGACCAGACGGTCGAGAGCGTCCTTGAGGACCTCCCAGACCACGGCGGTACGGAGGGAGGCGCGGGGGCGCAGCTGGTCCGACACGGCAGTTGACTCCTCGGCACGGTGCCGCCACGGACGGCGGAGCGTGAACGGTGCAGGTGGTACGGGTGCTCTCCACCCTATTGCCTCGCACCGCCGCCACGGTCACTCCGCGTCGCGCCGCTGTCCCGGGCCGTCCTTCCTGGCCTGCGGAAGCACGGGCTGGAGGACCAGCAGACGCTCGACCAGGCGCAGGAACAGCGCCGCGTCGCGCAGCAGGTCGTCGGCGTCGCGGCTGCTGGCCGCGCCGGGTATACCCGCCTCGGCGCGGGCCCGGCGCCGGGCCCCGGAGGCGAACAGGGCGCTCCATTCGGTGAGTTCCGGCGCCATGTCCGGAAGGACCTCCCAGGCGCTGCGGATGCGCTCCCTGCGGCGCCCGCCCGTCTCGGGCCTCCCGCGGGCGGCGAGCACGGCGGCCGCGGTGCGCAGCGCGGCGAGGTGCGCGGTGGCGTACCGCTCGTTCGGCACGTCGAGCTCGGCGGCCTCGTCCAGACCGGCATGGGCCTGGGCGAGCAGATCGAGGGCGGCGGGCGGTGCCGTGGTGCGGCGCAGCACGGGGTGGACGTCGGCTGCCGGACCGGTCAGTGAGGGGGCAGGGCTGCCTGCGCGGCGCCGCGGGGCAGCGGCTGCGGACGAGCTGGCCATGACGAACCTCCTGTCGTCGTGTGACGGCTCGGTGGCCGTCTGTGTCCATCGTGACGGTCACCACTGACAATCCCTCAGGGGCATCTCTGACCAGGCGCTTTGCGTAGAGCATGAGTGAGGACTAGCTTTTGCACTGACTGGTCAGTTCAAAACATGGGGGTGGGGTCGTGGACAGCCCGCACGGGGCGGCACTGAGCGCCGAGGACTTCGGACTGAAGGGCCCGCGCGGCTGGGCCTTCCGGGGAGTGGGGTTCACCGCGGACCCCGGATCGCTCGTAGCGGTGGAGGGGCCCTCCGGTTCGGGCCGTACGTGTCTGCTGCTCGCGCTGACCGGCCGGATGCGTTCCACGCACGGCCATGCCGAGGCAGGCGGCGAGCGCCTGCCCGGCCGGCTCGCCGCCGTACGGGGGTTCAGTGCGCTGGGCCCGGTCCCCGGGGTCAGCGAACTGGACCCGTCCTTCACCGTGGCCGAGCATCTGCGGGAACGGGCCCTGCTGCGACGCCGCTTCGACGGTTCGCCGCGCTCCCTGCTGCGCCCCCGCGCCGAACGCGCCGCCACGGCACGGGACACGATCGATGCCGCGCTGCAGTCCGCGGGGCTCGACCTCGCGGACCTGCCCAAGGCCGAACGGACCTCCGTTCGCGACCTGGAGCGCCTGGAGGCCCTGCGCCTGTCCGTCGCACTCGCGCTGATGGGCCGTCCCCGCCTGCTCGCCGTGGATGACCTCGACCTCAAACTCTCCACCGCCGACCGCGCCCTGGCCTGGGAACTGCTGCGCGCCCTCGCGGCCGGCGGGACCACCGTGCTGACCGTGTGCAGTGAGGCCCCGGAGGACGCGCTCACGGTGAGCACCCGCCCGGCGTGCGGAACAGACACGCCCGCCGGCGACACGACGAACGGGAAGGAAACGGACGATGCGATCGCCGAGGCTGGCCGCGCTTGAGCTGCGACGGTTCGGCAGGGGCCGGATGCCGCGCGCCGCACTCGTGGCGCTCCTCCTGCTGCCCCTGCTGTACGGAGCGCTCTACCTCTGGTCGTTCTGGGACCCCTACGGGCGGCTCGACCGCATCCCCGTGGCCCTCGTCAACGAGGACAAGGGTGCGAGCACCGGGGGCGAACGCCTCGCGGCGGGCGACGAGATCACGGGCGGACTGCTCGACAGCAAGGTCTTCGACTGGCACGAGGTCGGTTCCGCCGAGGCCGAGCGGGGGGTCGAGGACGGGACGTACTACCTCTCGCTGACCATGCCGTCGGACTTCAGCGAGCGGATCGCCTCGAGCGCCGGGGACTCCCCCGGCACCGGCGCCCTGCGGGTGCGTACGAACGACGCCAACAACTACATCGTCGGGCAGATCTCACGGACGGTGTTCGCCGAGGTCCGCAGTGCCGCTTCGGCCAAGGCCTCGCGCGGCTTCCTGGACAGGATCTTCATCAACTTCTCGGGTCTGCACGACGCGACCGCGAAGGCGGCCAAGGGCGCCGACGACCTGGAGAGCGGCCTCACCAAGGCGAAGAAGGGCTCGAAGGACCTCGCGGACGGTCTCAAGGACGCCAGGTCGGGCAGCGGCACGCTCTCCACGGGCATCACCAAGCTGGACAAGGGCGCGGGAGACCTGGAGACGGGGTCGCGGCAGGTCGCCGGCGGCACCCAGTCGCTCGCCGACAAGGTCAACGCGGTCGCCGCGGACGTACGTCCCTTCCTGAAGGACAACGGCAAGGCCATCGGAGACACCGCCCGGCTGGTCTCCGACTCCTCGAAGGCCGTACGGGAGAACCTCGATCTGCTGGTCGAAGCCGCGCCGACCGCCTCGGCCGCCGCCCACACCGCATCCGACGACCTGGCCGAGGTCCACCGCGTCCGCTGCACGGACCAGCCGGTTCCGGACCCGGGCGTCTGCCCGCAGCTCGAGCGGGCCAAGACCGCCGCGGAGGACGTCGCCCAGGTGTCCGACGACGTGAACGCCATGGTCACGAACCAGAAGGGCGACCTCTCGAAGTTGCGCACCCGGCTGACCACGCTGGAGAAGCAGGCCGACGCCCTGGCGAAGCGCTCGCCGGATCTGGACTCGGACCTGAAGTCCGCGGTGTCGAGGATCAACGCGCTCAACACCGGTGCGCAGAAGGTCGCCACGGGCGCGGGCGCACTCCACACCGGTCTCGGAACGGCCAGGACGGGCGCCGGGGACCTGAACACCGGCGTCAAGAAGCTCACTTCGGGTGCCACGACCCTGAAGAGCGGCCTGTACCGGCTGGGCGACGGCTCCGCGACACTCGCCCAGGGCCTGAACGACGGTGTCGGGAAGATCCCCGACTACGACGAGAAGGACCGCGACGCGCGTACGGGTGTCATGTCCGACCCCGTGCGGCTCGCCTCCTCCTCCCTCCACGCGGCGCCCAACTACGGCACCGGTTTCGCCCCGTACTTCATCCCGCTCTCGCTGTGGGTGGGCTCGATGGTGGCCTACATGCTGATCCAGCCGCTCAACCGGCGGGCGCTCTCCGCCGGGGCACCGGCCTGGCGCATCGCCTTCGCGGGCTGGCTGCCGGTCGCCGCGATCGGTCTGCTCCAGGTCGCCGCCCTGATGTCGGTGCTGCACTGGCGGCTGGGTCTGCAGCTGACGCACGCCGCCGGCACCATCGGCTTCCTTGCCCTGGTGACCTGCTGCTTCGCCGCGATCGTGCAATGGCTCAACGCCCGCTTCGGAGCGGCAGGCAGGATTCTCGTCCTGGCGGTGCTGATGCTCCAGCTGACCTCGGCCGGGGGCACCTATCCCGTCCAGACCAGCCCGGGGTTCTTCGGCGCCGTCCACCCCTATCTGCCGATGACCTACGTCGTGGACGGGCTGCGCCGGCTGATCACGGGCGGCGGGCTCGGCCCGGTCTGGCAGGGCTGCGCCGTGCTGCTGGCCTTCACCGCGGGCGCACTGGCGCTGACCGCCGTCTCCGCCCGCCGCAAGCAGGTGTGGACCCTGGACCGGCTGCACCCGGAACTGAGTCTGTGACCGCCCCGGGACCTGTGAGAATCGTCGGTATGGACAGCAGTAGCACCACGCGCCGCCAGGTCACCCGGCAGAAGCTCTACGAGGCGGCGGTGACCCTCATCGCGGAGAAGGGGTTCTCCGCGACGACGGTGGACGAGATCGCCGAGCGCGCCGGGGTCGCCAAGGGCACGGTCTACTACAACTTCAAGAGCAAGACGGAACTGTTCGAGGAGTTGCTGCGGCACGGAGTCGGACTGCTCACGCAGTCGCTGCGGTCCGCCGCCGACGCGACGGACGCGCGCGGTGGTTCCCGGGTGGAGGCGCTGGACGCGATGATCAGGGCCGGCCTGGTCTTCATCGACCGCTATCCGGCCTTCACCCAGCTCTACGTCGCCGAGCTCTGGCGCACCAACCGCGCCTGGCAGTCGACCCTCCTGGTGCTGCGTCAGGAGGCCGTGGCCGTCGTCGAGGGGGTGCTCCGTGAAGGCGTCGCGGGCGGCGAGCTGAGCGAGGAGATCGACATCCAGCTGACGGCCGCCGCGCTGGTCGGGATGGTCCTGGTGGCGGCGCTCGACTGGCAGGCGTTCCAGCCCGAGCGGACGATCGACGACGTGCACTCCGCCCTGTCGCTGCTGCTGCACGGCCGGGTCAGCGGACGCTGAGGCCCCCTCCCGTCCCGCACGTGCGGGACGCCGGTCCGGTGGAATTCGATCCCCCCGAATTCCACCGGACCGGCGTCCCGTACCGCCGCGGAGCCCTCCCCCGTGGCCCCGTTTCCCCCGTGGCCCCGGAGCTCCGCGTCGTGCACCCCCGTTGTGTCCGGGGTGCCGCGCCGTTCCGCCGCCCCGTGCCGGCGGTCCGGGCGCAGCGCCCCTTCCGTGGTCTCCACTCTTCCGTCCGAGCAGGTGAGGGCCCATCCGCTTCCCTACTCATCTCGAGCACTAGGTAGGGATACTCAGGCCTGCGCGGAGGTCCCCACCCGGGCCTGCGCACGACTGGCTACGATCGCGTCCGTGTCCGTACTCCCCCTGGTGTTCACGAGTGGCTGGGCGAGCGGGATCAACGCCTACGCGGTGATCCTGCTCTTCGGCGTCTTCGGCGCGACCGGTCTCACCGACGAGGTGCCCGAGTCCCTGCAGCGAACCGATGTGCTCGTGGCCGCGGGTGTGCTGTTCCTGTTCGAGGCGGTGGCCGACAAGATCCCGTACGTGGACTCGGTCTGGGACACCGCGCACACGGTGATCAGGCCCGTGGCCGGCGCGGTCGTCGCGGCGCTGCTGGCCGGCGAGAGCGGGTCGCTGCCGGAACTCGCGGCGGGGGCCGTGGGCGGAGCCACCGCGCTGATGAGTCATCTGGTGAAGGCCGGCACGAGGATGGCGGTCAACACCTCGCCCGAACCGTTCAGCAACGTCGGGGTCAGCGTCGCGGAGGATCTGGGCGTCGCCGGGATCATCACCTTCGCCGTCTTCAACCCGGTGGCGGCGGCCGTCGTCGCCGGTGTACTGCTGCTCCTCGGCCTGGTGATACTGCTCTTCCTGGCCTCCCGCATCCGCAGGTTCCTGCGTCGCAGGGCGCAGCGCCGCGAGGAGAGGCGTCTGGCCGGAACGGGCGGGCGCCGGCCTCAGGAATGAACTGTCGGCGGCACCCCTTAGGGTCACTGACATGGCACGAATTGCGGTGATCGGCGCCGGGACGGGCGCGATGGCGGCGGCCGCCCGGCTGGCCGTGGCAGGCCACCGGGTGACGGTGTACGAGCGGTCGGGGACCTACGGCGGCTCACTCGGCCGGTATGCCCGTGACGGCTTCGTCTTCGACACCGGCCCGGGGTTGTTGCATCTGCCCGCGGTCTACCGCGACCTGTTCGTGAAGACGGGCAGGGAGAGCCTGGAGCAGTGCGTCACGCTCACCCAGGTCGACCCGGCGAGCCGCCATCTCTTCGCGGACGGCACCTCGGTGTCGCTGCCCAACGCCTCGCGAGCCGGGGTGGTCGGCGCGCTGGACCGGGCGCTCGGCGAGGGGGCGGGGTCCCGGTGGGGCGAGTTCCTGGACCGGGCCGGGACCGCCTGGAACCGGTCGCGCAGGCCGTTGCTGGAGGAGCCGCTGCCGGAGGACCGGCGGATGCTGGACCGCGATCCCTACCCCGCGGTGCGCCGTCGCAGGCTGCTGCGCGGCGCCCGGCAGGCGCGGACGGTGGCGGAGGTGGGCGCCTGGGAGCTGGAGGACCCCCGCCTCGCGGCCCTGCTCGACGGGTACGCATTGTCGTACGGCCTCGACCCCCGCCGAGCCCCGGCGGCCGCCGCCCTCCTGCCCTACATGGAGGAGACGTTCGGAAGCTGGTACGTCGCCGGGGGCATGCGCGCGCTGGCCGACGCCGTGTACGAGCGGTGTCTGGCCCGGAAGGTGGAGTTCGTCTTCGGTGCCGAGGCGGTCCGGGTGTCCGAGAAGGACGGCCGGGCGGCGGGGATCGACCTGGCGGACGGCGGGAGCGTGGGGGCCGATCATGTCGTCCTGGGCGCGCAGCCGGTGCCCGGGCTCCTGCCGGTCCGGCAGGAGAGGCCGGGCAGGTCGGACACGGCACCGGTCCCGGGCCGTTTCCTCGTCCTGCTCTCGCTGCGCGGGGGCCGGGAGGCCGGCGCCGTGCACCGCACCGTGGTCCACGCGGTCGACCCGGGCGCGGAGCAGGAGGCGGTGTTCGGCGGCCGGACGGCGGAGCTGCCCACGGTGACGGTCCTGCGCCCGGACGACCCCGCCACACGCCCCGACGAGGAACACGAGGCGGTGACCCTGACGGTGACGGTGGCACCGCACGGTCCGGTCGACTGGACGGACCCGGGACTGCGGGAGCGTTTCGCGGACGCGGTGATCGGCCGGGCCGCCGAGGCCGTGCCCGGCCTGCGCGAGCGGATACTCCACGCGGAGGTGCGTACGCCGGCCGAGACCGCGGCCGACACCGGCGCCCGCGGCGGTTCCGTGCCGGCTCCGGCCCTGGCCGGGGCGGAGGGCTCCTGTCTGCACTCGGGGAACCGCACCCCGTTGCCGGGTCTGTATCGGGCGGGCGGCTGGTCGCATCCGGGCGGTGGGATGGCCCATGCCGGGATGTCGGGGGCCCTGGTCGCAGGACTCGTGGTGGAGGGCGACGGCTTCCGCGGCTCGCAGTGAGCGGCGGGAGGTGAACGGCGGGCCGCGGGATCGTGCCGGCTGCCCGCCGCCGGGTCAGTAGCGGTACTGCTCGTTCTGGCCCGTGTCGTACCCGTTGCCGTACGGGGAGGGCTGGACGGGGGCCTCCGGCGGCAGCGGGGCGTGGTGGTCGCTCTCGCGCTGCTGCGGAACCCAGACGCCGCCGGGCGGGGTGTCGGTGTACTGGCCGGCGTACGGGTCCGCGGGCTGCTGCCCGGTGCCGTAGGAGGTGTCGTAGCCGTTGCCGTAGCTGTCGTACGCCGCGTACTGGCCGGTGCCCGTGCTGGTGTCCGTGCCGGCGTACGGGTCGGAGTAGGCGCCGTAACCCGCCTGGTCCGTGCCGTAGTCGTACTGCCCCGTGTAGGTGCCCTGCCCCTGGTAGGTGTCCTGGGGCACGTAGCCCTCCTGGCCACCGTACGGATCCTGGGCGGCCGGTTCGGAGTAGCCGGTGTACGGGTCGTGGGCGGCGTACTGCGGCTGCTGTTCCCCGTGCCGGTGCTGCGGGTCGCCGGCGGCCGGGGAGTCGGTGTAGACGCCGTACTGCCCGGTGTCGTCCGGCAGCGGCTCCGGTGCGTAGACCGCGGCCGGGCCCGCATCCGCCTGCCGGGGGGCCTCCTCGTACTCCAGGCCCGAGACCTCGAGTGTGGGCTTCGGGCTGTCCTGGCGGCCGGCTCCGCGACGGCGGCGGCTCTCACCGGGGCTGCCGCCTATGGCCCACCCGGTCGAGAAGCCGCGCCGGAAGGAGAGCGTCACATAGGTCTGGCCCGTCGCGAAGGTGATCGCCCCGAGGGCGATCACCAGCACGGAGGGGATCAGGACGCCCAGGACCACGCAGAGGAACCCCCCGAAGGCGAGGAGCCGCCAGCGCAGGCGTGCCTTGTACTGCAGGAGCACCTCGCCCAGCAGCCACAGCGCCACTATGCCGAATGCGATGTAGAGGACCGTCCAGCCCACGCCCGCCCCCTCCTGCGGCCACCGCCCCGGTTGGTGGCGGGTACGGCCGGTCAGGACTGCTTGTGCAGTCCGAGATTCTCGTAGATCTCGAGTGTCGCCGTCGAGTTGTTCAGCGTGATGAAGTGCAGCCCCGGGACACCCTCGGAGAGCAGTTTCGCGCAGAACTCCGTGGCGAACTCGATGCCAATGGAGCGTACAGCGGCCGGGTCGTCCTTGGCGGCGAGGATGCGCTCTTTCAGTGAGGAAGGCAGGGACGCGTTACTGAGCTGCGCGAATCTCTCCAGCTGTTTCACACTGGTGAGCGGCATCACCTCGGGGATGACCGGGGTTTCGCAACCCGCGGCGACCACCCGGTCACGCATCTGGAGATAGCTTTCCGGGTGGAAGAACATCTGGGTGATCGCGTAGTCGGCACCGGCGCGGCACTTGTCCACGAAATGACCGATGTCGGAGTCCCAGTCGGCGGAGCGAGGGTGCATTTCGGGGAACGCCGCCACGCCGACGCAGAAATCACCGGCTTCCTTGATCAGCCGGACGAGATCGGCCGCGTACCGCACGCCCTGCGGGTGTTCGACCCACTCCCCCATCGGGTCGCCGGGCGGGTCTCCGCGCACCGCGAGGATGTTGCGGATACCCGCGTCGGCGTACTGACCCACCATGTTGCGCAGTTCGGCAACGGAGTGGTCGACGGCGGTGAGGTGCGCCACCGGGGTGAGCGTGGAGTCCGCTGCGATCTGCTGGGTCGCCCGGACCGTCCCGGCACGGGTCGAACCGCCCGCGCCGTAGGTCACGGAGACGAAGCTCGGCGCCACCGCCTCGACCCGGCGCAGGGCGTTCCAGAGGTTCCGCTCGCCCTTCTCGGTCTTGGGCGCCCAGAATTCGAACGAGAACGACGTCTCGCCGGTCGCCAGCAGATCACGCACGGTGCGCGCGTGATCCGTCCTGGTGGAAGGTGTACCAAGGGCCATACTGGGAGGTTAACCAGGGCCCGGCCGTACCCCAACCAGAGAAGCCGAATTGCCCTGGATGCGGTGAATCTCGTCCACCCTTCGGACACCTGGCGTGGCTCGTTCCACCTCGCGGTGCACATGGTCCGACGCCGCGCGGGAACGCACCGGCACCACCGGGGAGCCCTCGGCTCAGGCGGTGCGTTCCCGGATGCGCCGCGCCAGCGACGCGGCGGCCGCCCCGGGGTCCGTCGCCCCGGTGATCGCCCGCACGACCACGACGCGACGCGCTCCGGCGTCCAGCACCTCGTCCAGATTGCCTGCGTCGATCCCGCCGATGGCGAACCACGGGCGCGTCGAGCCGAGCGAGGCCGCGTACCGCACGAGGCCGAGGCCGGGTGCGTGCCGGCCGGGCTTGGTCGGGGTGGGCCAGCAGGGGCCCGTGCAGAAGTAGTCGACGCCCGCTTCGGCGACGGCGGCGTCGACCTCGGCCTCGGCGTGGGTGGAGCGGCCGATCACCACCTCGCCGCCGATGACGGCGCGGGCGGCGGGCACCGGCAGGTCTCCCTGCCCGAGGTGCAGCACGTCGGAACCGATGGCGTGGGCGACGTCGGCCCGGTCGTTCACCGCGAGCAGCGCGCCGTGGCGCTTGCAGGCGTCGGCGAACACGGCGAGGTGTTCGAGCTCCTCGGCGGCCTCCATGCCCTTGTCCCGCAACTGCACGACGTCCACGCCGTTGGCCAGCACGGCGTCGAGGAACTCGGGGAGGTCACCCTGCCGCTTGCGGGCGTCCGTGCACAGGTAGAGCCGGGCGCCGGAGAGCTGGTCGCGAGGCGTGGACATGATGGATTCCCCCGTCGGTGCGTGGATGGATGGCTGGTGCGTGGACGGGTCACCGGTGCGGTGACGAATCGCCCGTACGTCGGCGACCGCCGTGCCGACGGGTCCGGTAACGGCGGAGTGCGGGCCGCGAATGCCACGGCCCGCACTCCACTCACGGTCGTCCGGTCAGACGGCAAGCGCCTGAGCCCGGCGCTTCACCTCCGTACCGCGATTCTCGCTCAGGGCCTGCGCGGGGGTTCCGGGCAGGCTCGGGTCGGGGGTGAAGAGCCAGTCCAGCATCTCTTCGTCGTTGTAGCCGTCGTCCCTCAGGAGTGTCAGGGTCCCTGCGAGGCCCTTGACCACCTTGTCGCCGTCGATGAAGGCGGCAGGCACCTGGAGCGCCCGGTTCTCACCACGTCGTACGGCGATGAGCTGGCCCTCCTTGACCAGCTGCCGTACGCGCGTCACCTCGACATCGAGCATTTCCGCGATGTCGGGAAGGTGGAGCCAGGCGGGGACGAGAGCATCGATCTTTGCGTCAATCTCGGTCACAAGGACAAGCGTGCCATCCCGGACCGACAGTCGGTACCCGGGCCGACCGTACGGGGCCGTCACAGACCCCGGAGAACCGTCGATTTCAGCGGTACGGAGGAGTCGGCGGCCCGCGCCGGGTCGATCCGCGCCCCGGCTTCGACGAGCTTGCGCCCCTGCGCGAGGTCGCGCGGCCGGCTCACGGCCAGCACGGCGACCAGGACCCCCCGCCTCAGCCAGCAGACCGTCCAGGACGGGTCCCCCGGGTCACCGCGCCACAGCAGCGTGTCGGCTCCGGTGTGACGGCCCGCGTACTGCACGAAGCGCCCGAACTGCTCGGACCAGAAGTAGGGCACCGGGTCGTAGGTGCCGGCCTCACCGCCCGCGAGGGCGGCGGCGACCGCGCGGGGCCCCTGGAGGGCGTTGTCCCAGTGGTGGACCAGCAGCCGCTCCCCGTAGCGGTCCGAAGGGAACGACGCGCAGTCGCCCACCGCGTAGACATCGGGCAGCGAGGTGCGCAGCGAGCGGTCCGCGGTGACCGAACCGTCCGGGCCGAGCGCGATGCCCGAACCCGCGAGCCACGCGGTGGCGGGCCGGGCGCCGATGCCCACGACCACCGCTCCGGCGGGGACGACCCGGCCGTCCGTCAGGTGGACGGCGCCCTGTTCGACGCGTGCGACCCGGGCGCCGGTGAGGAGTTCGGCTCCGCTCTCGGCGTACCAGCCGGCCATCGGCGCGGCGACCTCGGCGGGCATCGTGCCCGCGAGGGGGTGGTCGGCGGCCTCGACGACGGTGACCGCGCAGCCGGCCGCGCGGGCCGCGGTGGTGAACTCGGCGCCGATCCAGCCCGCTCCGACCACGACCACGTCGTGCTGCCGTTCCAGGACGGGCCGCAGCCGGGCGGCATCGTCCAGGGTGCGCAGCAGATGGACGCCGGGCACCCCCTCGGATCCTGGCAGTGCGACGGGTTCCGCTCCGGTGGCGAGGACCAGCACGTCGTAGGCGACGGGGCCTTCCAGGGTGTCCAGCTCGTGCGCCCCCGCGCGCAGGCCCGTCACGTCCAGCCCGAGGCGCAGGGTGATGTCCAGCTCCTCGAAGTCGACGTCGAAGGCGGAGTCCTCGGCCTTGCCGAGCAGTACGGCCTTGGACAGGGGCGGCCGGTCGTACGGCTGGTGGGGTTCGGCACCGACCAGCGTGACCGGTCCCGCGAAGCCCTGTTCGCGCAGGGCTACGGCCGTCTGCACACCCGCCATGCCGGCACCCACGATCACGACACCGCCGGGCCGGTGTCCTCCTGCCGGGTCCTGCGTCTGCTCGCTCACCCGTCCACCCTAGTCACGTGGGACGGCGTCACCTCGAGAGTTCCTCCACCACGCTCTTCCCGCGGCCCTCCTGGGACTCCCACTGCCACGTCTCGTCGAGGCGGACCCGGCCGTCGGGCAGCTCGGTGACGGTCGAGACGCAGTGCCCGGACGAGGTCGTCCCGTCGTGCTTCAGCTGGACGGTGGGGGTACCTCCCGTGCCCTTGAGGCTACGGGGGATGAAGTCCAGGAGGTCCGCCTCCCTGGTGCCGACGAGATGCCCCCGGACGACGTCGCCGCCCGTGTACTCGGCCCAGATCCGGCCGTCCCGCTCGTGATACGCGAACCGGGTCCGGGTCCCGACCTGCCCGGGAGACTGGTCGGCGACCGGTGCGAGGACGAGTCCGTCGAGTGAACGGGCCACGGGTGCTGCTCCCTTACCGACTGCGGGCGGTGGGGTCTAGGCTGGCCACCGTAAGACACTCGCGGGAGTCCGGACGTACCGGGCTGAGAGGGAGGCTGACCGGCCTCCGACCGTACGAACCTGATCCGGGTCATGCCGGCGAAGGGAGGGGCTGGACGCCCATGCGCATCTCCGCGAACGGTTCCGACGTCCTGGTCGTCGGGGGCGGCATCATCGGTCTGGTGACCGCGTGGCGGTCGGCCCTGCACGGCCTGAGCACCACGCTGGCCGATCCCGACCCGGGCGGCGGGGCCGCGCGGGTCGCGGCCGGGATGCTCGCCGCCGTCACCGAACTCCACCACGGCGAACAGACGCTGCTCGGCCTCAACCTGGCCTCCGCCGCCCGGTATCCGGCCTTCGTGGCCGAGCTGGAAGAGGCGAGCGGGCAGGAGACCGGCTTCCGCGCCTGCGGCACCCTGTCCGTCGCGCTGGACTCCGACGACCGTGCGCATCTGCGTGAGCTGCACGCCCTGCAGCAGCGGTCGGGGCTGGAGTCCGAGTGGCTCAGCGGTCGCGAGTGCCGCCGTCTGGAGCCGATGCTCGCCCCCGGCGTACGCGGCGGACTACGGGTCGACGGCGACCACCAGGTGGACCCCAGACGGCTGGCCTCGGCCCTGGTCACCGCGTGCGAGCGCGCCGGGGTGGTCCTTAGGCGCGAACGCGTACAGCGGCTCTCCGTCACGGGCGGCCGTGCCACGGGAGCGGCACTCCGGGACGGTACGGAGCTGACGGCCGGCCAGGTGGTGCTCGCCGGAGGCAGCCTCAGCGGCCGGCTGGCGGGACTGCCCGATGCGGTCGTGCCTCCGGTGCGCCCGGTCAAGGGGCAGGTGCTCCGGCTGACCGTGCCTCCCGCGTACGCTCCCTTCCTCAGCCGGACGGTGCGGGCGGTCGTGCGCGGCAGCCATGTCTATCTGGTGCCGCGTGCGAACGGTGAGCTGGTGGTCGGCGCGACGACCGAGGAACTGGGCTGGGACACCACGGTCACGGCGGGCGGGGTGTACGAGCTGCTGCGCGACGCCCACGAACTGGTGCCCGGCATCACCGAACTGCCGCTGACGGAGACCGGCGCCGGTCTGCGGCCCGCCTCACCGGACAACGCGCCGCTGCTGGGCCCCACGGCACTGCCCGGCCTGCATCTCGCCACCGGGCACCACCGCAACGGGGTGCTGCTGACCCCCGTCACCGGCGACGTGATGGCCCACGTGCTGACGACCGGCGAGCTGCCCGAACCGGGCCGCCCCTTCTCCGCGCAGCGGTTCGCCCCCGCCGCCTCCCAGGAGCACCCCCCGCACCCGTCCTCCGAGGACACCGCCCCCGCGTCGCAGGAGCAGCCCGTATGACCGAGCCCGTAGCCGTCCCCGATTCCGTCTCCCTGTCCGTCAACGGGGAACGCCGCTCGGTCCCCGCGGGCACCACGCTGGACACCCTGGTCGCTGCGTTGACCGCGGCCCCCTCCGGAGTGGCCGCCGCGGTCAACGAGGCGGTCGTCCCGCGCGGCCGGTGGTCCGTCACCGCGCTCACCGGCGGGGACCGCGTCGAGGTCCTCACCGCGGTCCAGGGAGGCTGACCATGTCCGACGACGTCTTCACCCTCGGTTCCACCGCCTTCTCGTCACGGCTGATCATGGGAACGGGCGGGGCGCCCAGTCTCGACGTGCTGGAGCGCGCCCTGGTCGCCTCGGGCACCGAGCTGACCACCGTGGCGATGCGCCGGCTCGACCCGACCGTGCGGGGTTCGGTGCTCTCCGTCCTCCAGCGCCTGTCCGTCCAGGTCCTGCCGAACACCGCGGGCTGTTTCACCGCCGGCGAGGCCGTGCTGACGGCCCGCCTGGCCCGGGAGGCGCTGGGCACCGACTGGATCAAGCTGGAGGTCGTGGCCGACGAGCGGACGCTGCTGCCCGACCCGGTCGAGCTGCTGGACGCCGCCGAGATCCTGGTCGACGACGGCTTCACCGTCCTGCCGTACACCAATGACGACCCGGTCCTGGCCCGCAAGCTCCAGGACGTGGGGTGCGCGGCGGTCATGCCGCTGGGTTCCCCCATCGGTTCCGGGCTCGGTATCCGCAACCCCCACAACTTCCAGCTGATCGTCGAGCGGGCCACCGTCCCGGTGATCCTCGACGCCGGCGCCGGAACCGCGTCGGACGCGGCGCTGGCGATGGAACTCGGCTGTGCCGCTGTGATGCTCGCCTCGGCGGTGACGCGGGCGCAGGAGCCTGAGCTGATGGCGGCGGCGATGCGGCACGCGGTGGACGGCGGACGGCTGGCGTACCGGGCCGGACGCATCCCGCGCCGTCATTTCGCCGAGGCCTCGTCACCGGTGCGGGGCCTCGCCGTGCTGGATCCGGAGCGTCCGGCCTTCTGAGACCCGGGTACCGGGGCGGCCCGCCGGTCACAGCATGTGCATACCCCTGTCACGGCTCGGCACCGGACGGTCCCCGGGAGGCCTGGACCGTCCGGCGTGTCCGTGGCAGCTCGTAGACTCGCTCCGTGGACACGACCCTCCAGGACCCCCTCGTCGGGCAGCTGCTCGACGGCCGCTATCGCATCGATGCGCGCATCGCCGTCGGCGGTATGGCCACGGTCTACCGGGCCATGGACACCCGGCTCGACCGGGTGCTCGCCCTCAAGGTGATGCACCCGGCGCTGGCGACCGACGCCGCGTTCGTCGAACGCTTCATCCGCGAGGCCAAGTCCGTCGCCCGGCTCGCGCATCCGAACGTGGTGGGCGTCTTCGACCAGGGTGCCCAGGGCGCGTACGTGTACCTGGCGATGGAGTACGTCGCCGGATGCACCCTTCGTGACGTCCTGCGGGAGCGCGGGGCACTGCAGCCCCGGGCCGCCCTGGACATCCTGGAGCCGGTACTGGCCGCCCTGGGCGCCGCGCACCGCGCGGGCTTCGTCCACCGTGACATGAAGCCGGAGAACGTCCTGATAGGGGACGACGGCCGGGTCAAGGTCGCCGACTTCGGCCTCGTACGCGCGGTGGGAACCGCCACCGACACCACCGGCTCGCTCCTGGGCACGGTCTCCTATCTCGCCCCCGAGCAGATCGAGCAGGGCACGGCCGACACACGGTCCGACGTGTACGCCTGCGGTGTCGTGCTCTACGAGATGCTGACCGGCGGCAAACCCCATGCCGGGGACACCGCGGCGCAGGTCATCTACCAGCATCTGAACGAGGACGTCCCCGCACCGTCCGGTTCCGTGCCGGGACTGGCCGCCGGGCTGGACGGGCTGGTGGCCGCCGCCGCCGCGCGGAACCCCGACGTCCGTCCGCTCGACGCGGTGGCCCTGCTCGCCATGTCCCGTGAGGTCCGGGCGGCCCTCACCGAGGAGCAGCTCGACGCGATGCCCCCGCAGGCCGTCGCGGAGACGCACGACGCAGCCGAGGACCGTACGAGCGTGATCCCCCGGGTGATACCGGCGGGCCAGGGCACCGCGCATCACACCAGCCGGCTGGAGATGCCCCCTGTCTCGCCCAGCGAGCCGGGGCGAGGCAGGTTCGGCCCCTTCACCGACCGCGGCCGGCGCGGTGTCCTCGCCGTGCTCGTCGCCGTCCTGCTGGCGCTGGGGGCCGGGGCGGGGATCTGGTACATCAACTCGGGACAGTTCACCCGGGTCCCCTCGCTCCTCGGCCAGACCCAGAGCGCAGCCGAGAAGCGGCTCGCGGACGAGGGGCTCGATCTGAAGGGTGTCGAGCGCGCCTACAGCGACACGGTGAGGCGCGGCACGGTGATCAGCAGCGACCCGGGCTCCGGAGAGCGGATCCGGGGCAACGACGCGGTGAAGCTGGTGGTCTCGCGCGGCCCGGAGACCGTGAAGGTCCCGGACGTCAAAGGGCTCGCCCTCGCCGATGCCCGGCGTGAGCTGAAGAAGTGGGGGCTCGCGCCCGGGATGGTGACCCGGGAGTTCAGCGAGGAGATCGACCGGGGCAAGGTGATCCGTACGGATCCCCGCACCGGCACCGAGCGGCACACGGACTCGGCGGTCGCCCTGGTCGTCAGCAAGGGAAGCCCCGTCGACGTGCCCGACGTCACCGGCCTCTCCGTCGACGACGCCAAGGCCGCGCTGGACGAGGCGGGCCTGAAGGCCGAGGTGCTGACCGAGCGGGTCAACTCCCCCGAGGAGCAGGGCGGGATCGCCCGGCAGTCGCCCGGCAGCGGTGCGGAGGCCGCGAAGGGCGACACCGTCGAGCTGACGGTCTCCAAGGGCCCGCGCATGCTCGAGGTCCCCGACGTCACGGGGAAGGACGTCGAAGAGGCCCGGAGCACACTGGAGGAGGCGGGCTTCGAGGTCAAGGTCGACCGCCCGTTCCTCTCCTTCAGCGACACGGTCGCCCGCCAGTCCGTCGAGGGCGGCGAGAAGGCCGCCGAAGGATCCACCGTCACCATCAGGACCAAGGGCCTGTAGGCCAGTCGAGGACCGGAAAATGCGCAACCCCATCGGCGGTCACGTTCCCGTGGCCGGAGGACTCGCGAAGGTCGGCCTCGGCTACGCGCGGGAGCTGGCGGCCGAGGCCGTGCAGGTCTTCGTCGCCAATCCGCGCGGCTGGGCGACACCACCGGGCAACCCGGCGCAGGACGAGCTGTTCCGCTCGGAGTGCGCGGCGGACGCGGTTCCCGCGTACGTCCATGCCCCGTACCTGATCAACTTCGGCTCGCACACGGAGGCCACGGTCGAGCGGTCGGTCCTGTCGCTGCGCCACTCGCTGCGCCGGGCGAGGGCGATAGGCGCGCTCGGCGTGGTGGTGCACACCGGTTCGGCGACCGGCGGACGCCCCCGCGAGGAGGCACTCGCCCAGGTGCGCACGCACATGCTCCCGCTGCTGGACGAGCTGACCCATGACGACGATCCGTTCCTGCTGCTGGAGTCGACGGCCGGACAGGGCTCCTCGCTCTGCTCACGGACCTGGGACTTCGGTCCGTACTTCGAGGCCCTGGACTCGCATCCCAGGCTGGGGGTCTGCCTGGACACCTGCCACATCTACGCGGCGGGCCACGACCTGACAGGGCCCGCGGGCATGCGGCAGACCCTGGACCTGCTGGTGGACACCGTCGGCGAGGGCCGGCTGAAACTGATCCACGCCAACGACTCCAAGGACGTGGTGGGCGCCCACAAGGACCGGCACGAGAACATCGGCGCGGGTCACATCGGCTCCGAGCCGTTCCGTGAGCTGTTCTCACACCCGGCCACCGAGGATGTGCCTCTGATCATCGAGACGCCGGGCGGCAGGGACGGGCATGCGGCGGACGTGGCCCTGCTGAAGGAGCTCCGGGGCGCCGCCTCCGGATGAGAACGGCTGGTGTGACGCGGCTCCCGACGTTTCCGGACCCGACGGTTCAGAGCTCCGGGCCGTCCCCGGGCTCCTCCTGGTAGGAGTAGCGCTGTTCGCTCCACGGGTCGCCGATGTTGTGGTAGCCGCGCTCCTCCCAGAACCCGCGGCGGTCGGCCGTCATGTATTCGATGCCCCGGACCCACTTGGGCCCCTTCCAGGCATACAGGTGCGGCACGACCAGGCGCAGCGGGAATCCGTGTTCGGCGGTGAGCAGTTCGCCGTCCTTGTGGGTGGCGAACAGTGTCCGGTCCGACGCGAAGTCGGCGAGCCGGAGATTCGAGCTGAAGCCGTATTCGGCCCAGACCATCACATGGGTGACCTGGGGGGCGGGCGGCGCCAGTTCCACGACCTCTCGGGCCGGAATTCCGCCCCACTCGGCTTCGAGCATGCTGAATTTCGTCACGCAGTGGAGATCCGCGACGACGGAGGAGAAGGGGAGTGCCGTGAATTCCTGGTGATTCCAGCAGTGTTTGTCACCGTCGGCCGTGGCCCCGAAGACCCTGAACTCCCAGCGGTCCGGCTTGAACTTGGGGACGGGCCCGTAATGGGTGACCGGCCAGCCCCGCTGCAGCCGCTGCCCCGGCGGAAGCCCGGACTGCTCTGCTGTGCCGCGTTCCCGGCTTTCCGGCTGACCCATGCCTCCATGGTGACAGACAGGCAGGGGTGGTCATGACCAGGGGAGAGGCGATTCGGGCAACTCATACTAAGCATGCACTTACTGGACGGCCGGGTGGCGTGGTGCGAGGATGCGCCCAGACATGCCCAGTTCACCGGTTGGAAGGAGCCTCTGCGATGCAGGGCGACCCCGAGGTCCTCGAGTTCCTCAACGAACAGCTGACCGCCGAATTGACTGCCATCAATCAGTACTTCCTGCACGCGAAGATGCAGGAGAACTTCGGCTGGACGAAGCTCGCGAAGTACACGCGGGCCGAATCGTTCGACGAGATGAAGCACGCCGAGATCCTCACCGACCGGATCCTGTTCCTGGACGGCCTGCCCAACTACCAGCGGCTCTTCCACGTGCGGGTCGGCCAGACCGTCACCGAGATGTTCCAGGCCGACCGCCAGGTCGAGGTGGAGGCGATCGACCGCCTCCGGCGGGGCATCGAGGTGATGCGCGGCAAGGGCGACATCACCTCGGCGAACATCTTCGAGTCCATCCTCGAGGACGAGGAGCATCACATCGACTATCTCGACACCCAGCTGGAACTGGTCGAGAAGCTCGGGGAGCCGCTCTACATCGCCCAGCTGATCGAGCAGCCGGAGAGCTGATCCGCCGAAGCTCCCGGCGGCCTCCGGTACTGCCCGGAGGGCCGGTCCTCTCAGGCGGCGTCGGAGAGCCTGACGCCCGGGGCGGTGCCGAGGGCGACGGGCGCGGCGGGCGCAGCCGCCCGAACGGTTCGCCCCTCGACGAGCTCACGGCTCGGGCAGTCGCCGCGGCCGAGCAGGGCCTGGATCCTGCGGACGCAGCCGCCGCAGTCGGTGCCCGCCTTGCAGGCGGAGGCGATCTGGCGGGGCGTGCACGCGCCGCCCTCCGCATGCCGCTTGACCTGGTCCTCCGTGATGCCGAAGCAGGAACAGACGTACATGCGGTTCACCTCCCGACGGGTCGATCACTGCGCCGTCCCGAATTCTCGGTGAGGCTAACCTAACCTTACCTGCGAGGCCCTGTGCACGAAAGCCCCGGTACGGCTGTGGGGCACGGATCACATCGATCCGTGCCCCACAGGCGTTCAGCGGTGGTCCCTACTGGTCGCGGTACATCTCGGCGACCAGGAAGGCCAGGTCGAGGGACTGGCTGCGGTTGAGGCGCGGGTCGCAGGCGGTCTCGTAGCGCTGGTGCAGATCGTCCACGAAGATCTCGTGGCCGCCGCCGACGCACTCGGTGACGTCGTCGCCGGTCAGCTCGACGTGGATGCCGCCCGGGTGCGTGCCGAGGTCCTTGTGGACCTCGAAGAAGCCCTTGACCTCGTCCAGGACGTCGTCGAACCGGCGCGTCTTGTGGCCGGACGCGGCCTCGAAGGTGTTCCCGTGCATCGGGTCGGTCACCCAGACCACCGCGGCACCGGAAGCGGTGACCTTGTCCACCAGCTCGGGGAGCTTGTCGCGGACCTTGTCGGCGCCCATGCGGACGATGAAGGTCAGTCGGCCCGGCTCGCGCTCGGGGTCGAGGCGGTCGATGTAGCCGAGGGCATCGTCGACGGTGGTCGTCGGTCCGAGCTTGACGCCGATGGGGTTGCGGACCTTCGAGGCGAACTCGATGTGCGCGCCGTCCATCTGCCGGGTGCGCTCACCGATCCAGACCATGTGGCCCGAGGTGTCGTACAGCTGACCGGTGCGCGAGTCGGTGCGGGTCAGCGACGACTCGTAGTCCAGCAGCAGTGCCTCGTGCGAGGCGTAGAACTCGACCGCCTTGAACTCGGCCGGGTCCGTGCCGCAGGCCTTCATGAAGTTCAGCGCGTTGTCGATCTCGCGGGCCAGGGCCTCGTAACGCTGCCCGGACGGCGAGGACTTCACGAAGTCCTGGTTCCAGGCGTGCACCTGGCGCAGGTCGGCGTAACCGCCGGTGGTGAAGGCGCGCACCAGGTTCAGCGTGGAGGCGGACGCGTGGTACATCTGCTTCAGCCGCTGGGGGTCCGGGATGCGGGCGGCCTCGGTGAACTCGAAGCCGTTGACGGAGTCGCCGCGGTAGGTCGGCAGGGTCACGCCGTCGCGGGTCTCGGTCGGCTTGGAGCGCGGCTTGGAGTACTGCCCGGCGATCCGGCCGATCTTGACGACCGGTACGGAGGCCGCGTACGTGAGGACGGCGCTCATCTGGAGCAGGGTCTTCAGCTTGGCGCGGATGTGCTCGGCGGACACGCCGTCGAAGGCCTCGGCGCAGTCGCCGCCCTGCAGCAGGAACGCCTCGCCCTTGGCGACGGCTCCCAGGCGGGCGCGCAGCTGGTCGCACTCGCCGGCGAAGACGAGCGGAGGATACGACTCGAGGTCCGCGAGTACGTCGCGCAGAGCCTCGGCATCGGGGTACTCGGGCTGCTGCGCCGCGGGAAGGTCTCGCCAGGTGTGGCCACCGGCGACGGAGGTATTGGCGTTCACGGTCACCTTGACAACATTACGGGGTCGGCAGTGCGCCGCCGTCCGCCCGCTCAACAGATGAGACACGCGCTCGTCCGTCGACCTCGTCCGCTAGACTGCCGGCATGTTCGCGCAGACGACACGTAACTGGTGGTGGACCGCTCATCCGGCGGCCCGCTGATTCATCGCGCGTACAGACTTCGCGAAGGCCGCCCGAGGGGCGGCCTTCTCTGCGTTCAGGAGCCGGGAGCCGTTCCTCCGTCAAGAAGGAACGTCCATGCCCGAGCCCACGCCCGCCCGTCCCCACCGCGCCGCCGACGTGCTGTCCGCGCTGTTCCGTGACGACTCACCGCCGTTCGCGCTGCTGCGCAGGCGCACGCCCGGCCGGGACCACGACACCGTCGAGGTCCTGACCGGCGAGGTGCGGGAGGTGGCCCGGCTAGCCGACATCCCGGTGGGCGAGCTGCCCGCGCTGGCCCTGGTGCCCTTCCGGCAGATCGCCGAGCGCGGTTTCGACGTACGCGACGACGGCACCCCGCTCGCGGTGCTGGTCGCCGACGAGGTGCACGAGCTGCCGCTGGCCGAGGTTCTCGCGCATCTGCCCGGCCACGACGTGCGGGTCGAGGACGGTGCCTTCGACGTCCCCGACGAGGAGTACGCGGACGTCGTCCGGCGGGTCGTCGAGGACGAGATCGGGCGGGGCGAGGGCGCGAACTTCGTGATCCGGCGGACCTTCGGCGGCGAGATCCCCGGCTTCGGCCGGGCCGACGCGCTGGCCCTGTTCCGGCGGCTGCTGGCAGGTGAGCGCGGCGCGTACTGGACGTTCGTCGTGCACACGGGCGGCGGGGCCTCTCCGTCGGGGCGGCGGGCGACGGGCGGACGGACGCTGGTGGGCGCCAGTCCTGAGGTCCATGTGCGGATGTCCGGCGGGACCGTCGTGATGAATCCGATCAGCGGGACCTACCGCTACCCGGCCGAGGGGCCGACCGCCGAGGGCCTGCTGGCCTTCCTCGGCGACCGCAAGGAGACCGAGGAGCTCTCCATGGTCGTCGACGAGGAGCTGAAGATGATGTGCACCGTGGGCGACATGGGCGGTGTGGTGGTCGGGCCTCGGCTGAAGGAGATGGCTCACCTCGCGCACACGGAGTACGAGTTGCGCGGGCGCTCCTCGCTGGACGTGCGGGAGGTCCTGAAGGAGACCATGTTCGCGGCGACGGTCACCGGATCCCCCGTGCAGAACGCCTGCCGGGTGATCGAGCGGTACGAGCCGGAGGGCCGCGGTTACTACGCCGGCGCCCTGGCACTGGTGAGCCGGGAGCCCGGAGGGGCGCAGACGCTGGACTCTCCGATCCTGATCCGTACCGCCGACATCTCGGCGGCGGGCCGGCTGAGCGTGCCGGTGGGGGCGACGCTCGTGCGCCACTCCGATCCGGCGGGGGAGGTCGCCGAGACGCATGCGAAGGCGGCGGGTGTGCTGGCGGCGCTGGGTGTCCGGCCGGGCCGGCCGGGGTCGGAGGCCGGCCGGCCGCGACTCGCCTCCGATCCGCGGGTGAGGGCGGCCCTGGACGACCGGCGCGGCGGGCTGGCCCCCTTCTGGCTGCGGATGCAGGAGCGCACCCGCGACCTGACCGGGCACGCGCTGGTGGTGGACGGCGAGGACACCTTCACGGCGATGCTGGCGCATCTGCTGCGGTCCTCGGGCCTCACGGTGTCGGTGCGCCGGTTCGACGAGCCGGGCCTGCGCGAGACCGTACGGGCGCACACGGGGCCGGTGGTGCTGGGGCCCGGCCCCGGCGACCCGGCGGACACGGCCGATCCGAAGATGCGGCTGCTGCGGGGGCTGGCCGCCGAGCTCGTACGCGAACACCGGCACGGGCTGCTCGGTGTCTGCCTCGGCCATGAGCTGATCGCGGCGGAGCTGGGCCTGGAGATCGCACGGAAGTCCGTGCCGTACCAGGGGGCGCAGACCCGGATCGATCTGTTCGGCAGGCCCGAGACGGTCGGCTTCTACAACAGCTTCACCGCGCTCTGTGACGAGGCTGCGGCCACGGAACTGGGCGCGCACGGCATCGAGGCGAGCAGGGACCCGGCCTCCGGCGAACTGCACGCGTTGCGCGGCCGGGGTTTCGCCTCGGTGCAGTTCCACCCGGAGTCGGTGCTGACGCTGCGCGGCGCCGCGATCGTGACCGGACTGCTGGCGGCGCTGCCGGTACCCGGCTGAGGAGGGGGCGGGTACGTCCCGCCCGGCGGTCTACCGCGTGGGAGGCGCAGGGACCAGGAAGTTGTCGCTGCGCCGGCCCGCCAGGTGGTCGACGACGTTCCGCACGGTGGCGTCGATGATCTGTTCCACGGCGTCACGCGTGTAGTACGCCTGGTGCGAGGTCACGATGACGTTGGGGAACGTGACGAGCCGGGCGAGGGTGTCGTCGTCGATGCCCTCCACCGACTTGTCGACGTAGAAGAGTCCGGCCTCCGCCTCGTAGACGTCGAGCCCGACACCGGTGAACCGGCCGCTCCTCAGCTCGGTGACCAGTGCGCGGCTGTCGATGAGGCCGCCCCGGCTGGAGTTGACCATGATCGCGTCGTCCTTCATCACGGACAGGGCTTCCCGGCCGATGATGTGCTGGGTGGCCGGCAGCAGCGGTACGTGGAGGCTGATCAGATCGGACTCGGCGAGGAGCTGTTCCTTGTCCACGTACCTCATGCCGAGTGCGGTGCAGGCAGGGTTCTCGACGAGGTCCCAGCCCAGCAGATCCATGCCGAACCCGTGGGCGATCCGGGTGAACGCCTCACCGATCTTCCCGGTGCCGACCACTCCGGCCGTCCGGCCGTGCATGTCCCGGCCGAGGAGCCCGTCGAGCCGGAAGTCGAAGTCCCGGGTGCGGCTCACCGCGCGGACGATACGGCGGTTGACCGCCATGGCCAGGGCCCAGGCGAATTCGGCGACCGAGTACGGCGAGTAGTACGAGACCCGGGCCACGCGCAGGGCCAGGCGTTCGGCGACGTCGAGGTCGATGTTGTTGAAGCCGGTGGAGCGCTGGGCGATCATCTGCGTGCCGCCCGCCGCGAGGGTCTGCAGCACCTTGCCGCCGAGATCCGCGTTGACGCTGGTGGAGATGATCTCGTAGCCCGCGGCGATCGGGGCGGTGTCCTCGGTGAGGAAGACGTCCAGGCAACGGACGTCGTGCAGACCGGCGAAGGCCTTCTCGATCAGCGGCTGCTCGTCGGACTGCACGCCGAATGCCAGGATTTCCACGACGTCTCCCGGGTGAGGGGGTGGGGGCCGTACCTCGCGAATATACGGTCCGGCTCCCGGCGGCGCCGCCCGGCCGGAGCGGTTCCGGCCGACGCGGAACCAGCCCGTCAGACGTCGTCGAGGCCGGCCTCGATGGCGTAGCGCACGAGCTCCACCCGGTTGTGCAGCTGGAGCTTGCCCAGGGTGTTCTGGACGTGGTTCTGCACGGTCCGGTGGGAGATGACCAGCCGCTCGGCGATCTGCTTGTACGAGAGCCCCTTGGCCACCAGCCGCAGGACCTCCGTCTCGCGGTCGGTGAGCTGCGGGACCTTCGGACGGTCGGGGGCGGCGGGGGCCGGGTCGGAGGCGAGCCGGCGGTATTCACCGAGGACCAGTCCGGCGAGGCCCGGAGTGAAGACGGGGTCGCCCGCCGCGGTGGCGCGCACGGCGTCGGTCAGCTCCTGGGTGCTGGCCGACTTGAGCAGATAACCGGTGGCGCCCGACTTCACCGCCTCCAGGACATCGGCGTGCTCACCGCTGGCGGAGAGCACCAGGACGCGCAGCCCGGGGTGGGAGCCGACGAGCTCCTTGCAGACCTGGACCCCGGGCATCCCCGGCAGATTGAGGTCGAGCACCAGGACGTCGGGCACGGCGGCCCTGGCCCGGCGCACCGCGCCCGGGCCGTCGCCGGCGGTCGCGACCACGTCGAATCCGGACTCGGCGAGGTCGCGGGCCACGGCGTCGCGCCACATCGGGTGGTCGTCGACGACCATCACCTTGATGGTCGTTTCCTCTGCTGCCTGCGTGTTCGGTGTACTCATCGGGCCGATCCTGCCTTCCCCCGTGAAACCTTCGGAACCTTCAACTCGACCTCGGTGCCCTGGCCGGGCACCGAGATCAGCTCTGCCGTACCGCCCAGATCGCGCAGCCGGCCGCGGATCGACAGGGCGACGCCGAGGCGGCCCTCCCCCTCCGCCTGGTCGAGCCTGCCCTCCGGGATGCCCGGGCCGTCGTCCCGGACGGTGACGATCACCGCGTCCGGTTCGTCCTCGACCAGGATCCACGCCTGGGCGTCGGGCCCCGCGTGGACCCGGACGTTGTCCAGCGCGGCACTGACGGCGGCGGCGAGTTCACGTGCCGCCCCGGCCGCGAGCAGCACCGGGGCGCCGGGCTCCGAGAAGGTGACCCGGGCTCCGGCGTGCCGGGCGAGCAGGGCGCGCAGGTCGGAGTCGGGGCTCTCCGTCCCGTCGGTCTCCACCGTGCGGACGACCGCGCCGTCGGCACTGTCCTCGGAGACCCGGGTCGTGGGCACCAGTCCGCTGGAGACCAGGGTCCGCAGCGCGACCTCCTGCTCCCCGGCCATCCGGCCGAGCTCCGCGGCCTCGCCGCCCAGGGCCGTGCCGCGCCGCTGGACCATGGCCAGGACCTGGAGGACGCTGTCGTGGATGTCGCGGGCGAGCCGCTCCCGCTCCCGGGTGGCGGCCTCGATCTCCAGGGCGCGGGCCAGGGTGCGCTCACTGGCGCGGGCCACCTCGACGACGTAGCCGATGGCGATGGAGGCGACCCAGACGAGCACCACGTTGTGGAAGGTGTCCTCGCTGGGCTCTCCGCGCTCGATGATGTTGGCGACGGCGACGAGGGTCGAGGCGAAGGCCGCCCAGCGCCAGCCTCCCTTGAGGGCGAAGGCGAGGACGGAGCCCGCAGTCCAGATCGAGGGAAGCGTCGGGCCGTCCATGTGCTGAGCGTCGAAGTCGGCGAGCGGCGTCACGAGGATGCCCGTCAGGGCGACGGTGAGGTCCGCGCCCAGGAAGCGTTTGGTGCAGTTCGCAGCGTTGGCCACCCGGGGAAGCGTGACGAGCGTCCAGAGGGCGAGGAAGGCCAGGAAGGCGACGGCCACCCAGGGCCGTTCGTACTTGGCGTGGCCGAAGCCCGCGAGCAGCCCGGCGTAGCCCAGCGTCAGCACCCGGTACGCGGTGAGGGCGCGCCAGAGGGGCTGCTCGACCGACATCCGCACGACCCTTTCGCGCCTGGCCATGTGCCCCGTGCCCCCTCCCCCGGTTCCCGCCCCTGCCATGCTGCCTTCTCCGGACATCCGGAGACGCCCCTACGCGCCGGACCGTTCCTGGCCCTTCTTCTTCGCCTCCTCGGCGATCTGCCGCTTGGCCGCGGTCGCGTAGACGTCGACGTACTCCTGGCCGGAGAGCTTCATGATCTCGTACATGACCTCGTCGGTCACCGAGCGCAGGATGAAGCGGTCGCCGTCCATGCCCTGGTACCGGGTGAAGTCCAGCGGCTCGCCGATCCTGATGCCCGGCCGCATCAGCTTGGGCACCACCTGGCCCGGCGGCTGGATCTTCTCCGTGTCGATCATCGCCACGGGAATGACGGGCGCGCCGGTGGCGAGGGCCACCCTGGCGAGGCCCCCGGGCTTGCCCCGATAGAGCCGTCCGTCGGGTGACCGGGTGCCCTCCGGGTAGATGCCGAAGAGCCCGCCGCTCTCGATCACCTGGATGCCCGCCCTGATCGCCGCCTCGCCGGCACCGCGGCCGCCCGAACGGTCCACCGGGAGCTGTCCCACGCCCTTGAAGAAGGCGGCGGTGAGCTTGCCCTTCACACCGGGCGCGGTGAAGTACTCCGCCTTGGCGATGAAGGTCACCTTGCGGTCGAGGACCGCCGGCAGGAAGAAGGAGTCGGAGAACGACAGATGGTTGCTCGCGAGGATCGCCGGCCCGTGTGCGGGAATGTTCTCCAGACCCTCCACCCACGGCCTGAAGGCGAGCTTCAGGGACCCGCCGATGGAGAACTTCATTGCGCCGTAGATCAACTCTGGTGCCTCCTGTGTGCCGTCCGGAAGACCTTAGCCTGTGGAACCGCGGCCTCCCCCGTCCGCCCGGGACGGCCTCCCCCACCGGCGCTCCCCGCGGCCGCCCCGCGGGTGGTGGGCGCTCGGGCGGTGACGGCCCTGGTCGGTGTCGGTCCGGTCGCGTACGGTGAAGTAATCCTTTTGCACACCCCCCGCACCCCGCCCCGCTTCATGAACAGGAGACCCCGGTGCCGGTCCTCCCTGGAGCCGAGCCGTTCCGCCACGAGGGCGGAGAGGTCGGCGTCCTCCTCTGTCACGGATTCACGGGTTCGCCGCAGTCGCTGCGCCCCTGGGCCGACTACCTGGCGGAGCGCGGACTCACCGTGTCCCTCCCGCTGCTGCCCGGCCACGGAACCCGCTGGGAGGACATGGCGGTCACGGGCTGGCAGGACTGGTACGCGGAGGTGGACCGGGAGCTGCGCCTGCTGCGGGCGCGGTGCGCGCAGGTCTTCGTCTTCGGCCTGTCCATGGGCGGCGCCCTGGCTCTGCGCCTCGCCGCGAAGCACGGGGACGAGATCGCGGGCCTGGTGCTGGTGAACCCCGCGAACAAGGTGCACGGCCTGTCGGCGTACGCCCTGCCGGTGGCCCGGCATGTGGTGCGGACGACGAAGGGCCTGACCAGCGACATCGCGTTGGAGGGCGCCGAGGAGGTCGGCTACGACCGGGTGCCGCTTCACGCCGCCCACTCCGTGCGGGCGTTCTTCCGTCTGGTCGACGCCGATCTGCCTCAGGTCACCCAGCCGCTCGTGCTGCTGCACAGTCCGCAGGACCATGTCGTGCCGCCGGCCGACTCGGCGCGGATCCTCAGCCGGGTCTCGTCCAGGGATGTCGAGGAGATCCTCCTGGAACAGAGCTACCACGTGGCGACGTTGGACCATGATGCGGAGCGGATCTTCGACGAGAGTTACCGGTTCGTCGACCGCCTCGCACCCAACGCTGGCAAGAAGGGGAGCACGTCCGGTGGCTGAACACGACGCGGAGCGCGCGGGCAGTGACGAGGAGCGCGAACCGCGCCCCACGGAGGGAACGGCGGTCCCCGAGGGCACGGAGGCGCCCCGGGCGCTCGACGAGGCGGCGGCCTGGGAGGCCATCGTCGCGGGATACGGCGACGAGCCGCCGGACCCGCCGGGCGCCAAGCCGTTCAAGTCGATCGAGGACCTGGCCCTGCTGGAGGACGACCAGCTCAACGTCCTGGACCCCGACGCGGGCGACAACACGGACAAGGGCGTGGGCGGGAAGACCCCCGGCGGACCGCCGGAGAAGAAGCCGCTGGGCGGTTCGGTCGTCTTCGCGCCCGGGGTCGCCGGCCCGCGTGACTACGGGCTGAAGGAACCCGAGGACGGTGACGTCGACGATCCGGACGACAGCGAGGAGGGGCACTTCGTACCGCCGGAGCCGCCGCCGCTGCCCGAGGCGGATGTGACCGCCAAGTTCGCCTGGCTCGCGGTCGTCGGCGGTCCGGTGCTGATGCTGATCGCGGTGCTGCTGCAGTGGGAGATGACGTGGTGGCTCACCACGCTCTCCATCGGCGGTTTCCTGGGCGGCTTCGTCACCCTGGTGGCGCGGATGCCCGACGACGACGAGGAGAACGACGACCCGGGGCGCGGCGCGGTCGTCTGACCCGTTCTGCGGCGCGGTGCCCGGCCTGGAGGGCGGCGCGGCCGGGCGTCCTCCAGGCCGGGCTGCCTGTCGTGGAGCCGGGCTCAGCCCCCGGCCGGCACCCTCAGGGCGGCCAGTACGGGCAGATGGTCCGTGGCCGTCCGCAGGTCCGCGCCGCTCACGCCGGGCAGGTCCGCGGGGACGCCGCAGCCGAGTACCTCGATGCCGCCGGTCGCGAACACCGCGTCGATCCGCTTGCGCGGTTGGTCGGGCGGGAAGGTGAGCTCGCCGCCCCACGGCCGTACGGCCCAACAGTCCTGGAGCCGCCCGGCCAGCCGCCGGAAGGCGCTCCCCTCCGGTACGTCGTTGAGGTCACCGGCGACGACGGCGTGCGGGACGTCCATGGCGTCGATCCGGTCCAGCAGCATTCCCGCCTGTGCCCGCCGTTCCTCCCGCTGCAGGCTGAGGTGGCAGCTCAGGACGCCGAATCGTGCCCCGGCGATCCGTACGACAGCCGTGGCCAGGCCTCTGCGGTGCAGCCCCGGGGTGAGCGGCAGCAGGACGTCCTCGGTGCGTTCCACGGTGGCGCGCAGGGAGCAGAGCAGCAGGGGGCCGGCCGCCGTGGCGCCACCGCTGAGGATCACCAGGTCGGTCATGGCCGCGAGCCTGGCGGCGGCCTTGCGCCAGCGGAAGAAGCGCGGGGCCTCCTGGACGCACACCAGGTCGGGTGCGCAGGCGCGGATGACGCGGGCCAGCGCCTCGGTGTCGTCGCGCAGTGAGCGCACGTTGTAGCTGAGCACCCGGATGACTGCTGAACCGTCCGGCTCGGTACGGGAGTCGGGCAGTGGCATCGGCATCGTGACCATGGGAGGCACGATACGACGGACGCCCGCCGCTCCCCGGAGGGCGCGACGGGCGTCGAGGACGCATGGGCGGGGTCAGCCCTGGCGCGCCAGGTCGGCCGCGCCCACCAGGCCTGCCTTGCCGCCCAGTTGGGCCGCGAGGACCTGGGCGTGCGGGCGCCACTCCCCGCCGATCAGCCAGCGCCGGAACGACTTGCGGATCGGGTCGAGGACCAGTTCGCCCTCGTCGGACACGCCTCCGCCGACGATGAAGGCCGACGGGTCGAAGAGCGAGGCGAGGTCGGCGAGTCCGGCTCCGGCCCAGCGGGCCAGCTCACGGAAGGAGTCGATGGCCACCGGGCAGCCCTGCCGGGCGGCCTGGCTGATGTGCTTGCCCTCGATGCCCTCGACGCTGCCGTCCCCGAGCCCCAGCAGGATCGTGGCGTTCTCCGGGGTGGCGTTGGCACGCTGCTTGGCGTAGCGCACGAGCGCACGCCCGGAGGCGTACTGCTCCCAGCAGCCCTGGCTGCCGCAGCCGCAGAGCAGCCCGTCCGGGACGACCCGGATGTGACCGAATTCCGCCGCCACGCCGAAGCGTCCGCGGCGGAGCTTGTTGCCGATGATGATGCCGCCGCCCAGGCCGGTGCCGAGCGTGATGCAGATGACGTCGTCGTGCCCCTGGCCGGCGCCGAAGCGGTATTCGCCCCAGGCCGCAGCGTTGGCGTCGTTCTCGACGACGACGGGAAGCCCGACGCGCTGCTCGACCTTGTCCTTGAGCGGCTCGTGGCGCCAGTCGATGTTCGGGGCGAACAGCACGGTGGCACGCTTGTCGTCGACGTATCCGGCCGCGCCGATGCCGACCGCCTCGACGTCGTGTCCCTCGCTCGCTCCGGCCACGGCGGCGCTGATCGCGTCCACGATGGCTTCGGCGGTCGGCGGGGTGGATACCTTGAACGTCGAGAGGATCCGGCCCTCTTCGTCGACCACTCCAGCCGCGATCTTCGTGCCGCCGATATCGACGCCGATGGTGAGTCCCATGAATCCCTCAGTTTCGGTCGAGCCCCGCTACGGCCAACCGTACCCGAGCCGGGGACGGGTACCTCCTGCCCAGGGTCAGTCCAGGTCGATGTGTTCGCTGCCGCCGGAGCCCTCGTCACGCGGGTCCGAGGGATCCTGTGCCGCCGCCTTACCCGGCCCTGCGGCGTTTCCCGTGCCGCCGGAGGTGCCACCGGCACCCTCGGTACCCCGGGTCCAGCGGCCCTCCTGGCCCTCGACGGCGGAGCGGTAGGCGGCGAGGAGCTCGTTCCCCGCGGCTGCGAGATGGTCGAACAGCTCCGGATTGCGGTCGATGACGGGCTCGACCGCGGACCTGGCCTGCCTGATCACCTGCTGGACGGTGCCCTGGGCGGCCATGCCGAGCAGCGGTGACTGCATCGAGGAGACCTTGTCGGCCACCGCGTCGATGAGCTTGCGCAGCTCCTCGGCGGCGGAAGCCGGCTGCTGTCCGTACTGAGCCCGGCGGCGGGCCTTCTCCGCTTCGAGGTCCTCGGCGCAGGCCTCCGCCCACGCGTCGTCGTCGACGGGACGATCGGTGGCTTCACTCATGGCGGACTCCTGCGACGCGGTTGTCTGCGTGGCCGTACGAGCCACGTACTACCGACGTTACCCGAACGGTGGTACGCCGTTCATGGTGTCCGGGGCCAGAGCGCGGGGTCGGGCGTGAACCGGACACGCAGGACGCCGTCGGTCAGCGCGGCGCCGGAGACGGTGCAGCGGCGCAGCGCGGACTCCAGGCGCACGATCCGGTGGAACGGCCCTGCGGTGAGGAGCAGTTCGTCGCCGCGCCGGACGAGCCCGAGGTCCGCCTTGACCGCCCCGGGCAACGGCAGGCACCAGGCGATGACGCCGTCGCCGGCGTCCTCGGTCCACCAGGGGTCACCGGCGTGTCCCGGATTCCTGTCGTCGGGTGCGCCGCAGGTACCGGCGATCAGGGCCAGGTCCTCGGCGGAGCGCGGCTCGCGGCCGAGGTGGGCGGTCTCGCGTACGGGGGTCCCGGGCTCCCACTCGTGGTGCCAGTGGTCCAGGCACTTCTCCTGCCGGGCGGCGAGATCGGCGAACCACGGGTCGGCGGCGTGGCGGGGCAGGACCCGGGTGGCCACGACGGAGTCGACGCGCAGCCCGTGCAGGGCGAGTCCGGTACGGGCTGCGCTCAGCGCCTCCCCGGCGGCCTGCCCGGGTTCGGCGACCAGCCGCACGGTGGTCGCGTTGTCCTCGAGCAGTGCCTCGACCGCGGCCAGTTCGGTGTCCTTGCGGGCTGCTGCCTCGTACAGCCACTGGGCGGGCATGGGGACGCCGGCGAGCTGGGCGAGCACCGGGCGCAGCGCGCGGGCGGCCTGGCGTTCGCGGGGCAGGAGGCGGCGCAGGTAGCGGCGCAGCTGCCCGGGGAGTGCGAGCAGGGAGAGGGCGTCGGCGAGCGGTGGGAGGTCGACGACGAGGACCTCGTAGCCGTCGTCGGCCCAGTCGCCCTCGGCCGCCCGGCGCAGGGTGTGCAGGACGGCGAGCTGTGCGCTGCCCGGCAGTTCGGTGAGTTCCTCGCCGTCGAGCCGGTTGGCGCCGAGCAGGTCGAGCACCCCGGACGCCCGGTCCTGGAGTGCGAGGAGCTCAGCGCGGAAGTGCGCGGCGGAGTCGACGCGGGCGCAGTGCAGCAGCTCGGCGACCTCAACGGCCTCGGCGGCCTCGGCGGCCGAGGGGAAGGCGGGCACCGCGTCGGCGGAGACCAGGAGGGTGCGCCGGCCGGCACGGGCCGAGGCGAGCGCGGTGGCCGCGGCGACGGTGGTACAGCCTGCGCCGCCGGGGCCGGTGACGAGGACCGTACGCACGTGATCAGGCCTTCGGGACGGACTCGACGCGCTTCTTCAGCCCGGCGAGGGCGCGGTCGATGATGACCTTCTCGGCTTTGCGCTTGATCATGCCGAGGAGCGGGATCTTGACGTCCACGGCGAGCCGGTAGGTGACCTCGGTGCGGTCCCCGTCGCCCAGGGGCGCCAGCGCGTAGCTGCCGTCGAGGGAGCGCAGCATCTGGGACTTGACGAGGGTCCAGTCGACCTCGTACGGGCTGTTCCAGGTGTAGGCGAGGACGTGGTCGTCCTTGATCGCTCCGGCGTCCAGGACGAGACGGACCTGCTCGGCGCGGCCCTGGTCGTCGGTGGCCAGGATCTCGGCCTCCTTCACCTCGCCGGTCCATTCCGGATAGCGGGCGAAGTCGGCGATCACTCCCATGACGTCGGCCGGCGCCGCCTCGATCGTGATGCTCGAGCTGGTGTGTTCAGCCATCGCCGTGGCCCTCCAGTGCGGTGTACCGGTCGCGTTCGGCAGAAGCCTGCCGTGTGCAGGCTATCGCGTGCCGAGGCCCCTCCCGTCCGCGCCCCGGCCCGCGGCGGGTGGCCGTGTCGCTCACCACTCCAGGGCCCAGGGCCGTCCGCTGGAGGCGAAGTGGCCGACGTTGACGCACTCGGTGACACCGATCCGCATCCGGCGGACCAGCGGCTGGTGGACATGGCCGAAAATCGCGTACCGGGGGCGGGCACGGTGGATGGCGTCCAGGAGCGCGCGGCTGCCGCGCTCGAAGCGGCGGGCCACCGTGTCGTACGTCAGCTCGGGAACGTCCGGCGGGATGTGTGAGCACAGGACGTCCACCGGACCGAGTGCCTCGACCTTGGCGGCGTACTCCTCGTCACTGATCTCGTACGGGGTGTTCATGGGGGTGCGGAGTCCGCCCCCTACGAACCCGAAGACCCGGCCTCCGATCTCGACCCGCTCGCCGTCCAGCACCGTCGTGCCGGAATTGGCGTACTCGGGCCAGAGGGAGGGGACATCGACGTTGCCGTAGGTGGCGTACGTCGGGGTGGGCATGACCGCGAACATCTCGGCGTACTGCTTGCGTACGGCGGACAGGATGGCCGTGTTGCGGTCCCGGCCCGCCCAGAGTTCGCGGCCGAAGGCGCGCGCCTCGTCGAAGCGGCGTGCGGTGCGCAGCTCGACGATGCGGTGGGCGTTGTCGACCCCGAACAGGTCGGGGAAGATGCCGCGCGAATGGTCGGCGTAGTCGAGGAAGAGGACCAGGTCGCCCAGGCAGATCAGGGCGTCCGCGCCGTCCCCGGCGCGCGCGAGCGCCTCCGCGTTGCCGTGCACGTCACTGACCACGTGCACGCGTGTCCGCCGGGTGGGGGTCGTGTGCTGATTGTGCGGTGTGCCGACTCGCATGGAGCTCACCCTAGGTCTCCGCTCGCCGCTCTGGGTAGAGGCCGCCGGACCTGCGATTACTTCCGGATCTGGACACGGGTGGACTAATGTGCGCCGAAGGAGCACCGATATGTGTGATGCATAAGACATCTGGCCGGAAACCCCTTTCCGGAACCGAGTACCGGTGGGTAACGTCCCGCCAGTCCAGTCGTGCTCACCCCACTGAGCATCTGCCAGTCTTGGACCGATCCGGTGCGTCACACAGAGCCGTGGAACCGGAGCCCGATGAGGAGCAGCAGTCTTGCGCGAGTTCAGCCTTCCGGCCCTGTACGAGGTCCCTACGGACGGCAACCTGACGGATCTCATCCGCCGCAACGCCGCTCAGCATCCCGATGTCGCGGTGATGAGCCGGAAGGTGGCCGGCGTCTGGACGGATGTCACGGCGACCCGGTTCCTCACCGAGGTCAGAGACACCGCCAGAGGCTTGATCGCGGCGGGTGTCCAGCCCGGTGACCGGGTCGCGCTCATGTCGCGCACCCGCTTCGAGTGGGTCCTGCTGGACTTCGCCATCTGGAGCGCGGGCGCCGTCACCGTCCCGGTGTACGAGACCAGCTCCCCCGAGCAGGTCCAGTGGATACTCGGCGACTCGGGCGCGGTCGCGGTCGTCGTGGAGAGCGCCGCCCACGCGGAGTCCGTCACCGCGGTGCGGGACGGGCTTCCCGGTCTGCGGCACGTCTGGGAGATCGACCGGGGTGCCGTCGACGAGCTCGTCGCCGCGGGTGCCGAGGTCTCCGACGAGACGCTGGACCTGCGCATGGTGAGCGCGAAGGCCGACGACCCGGCGACGATCGTCTACACCTCGGGCACCACCGGCCGCCCCAAGGGCTGTGTGCTGACGCACCGCAGCTTCTTCGCGGAGTGCGGCAACATCGTGGAGCGGCTCAAGCCCCTCTTCCGCACCGGCGAGTGCTCCGTCCTGCTCTTCCTGCCCACCGCGCACGTCTTCGGCCGGCTGGTCGAGGTCGCGTCCGTGATGGCACCGATCAAGCTCGGCTGCGTGCCGGACATCAAGAACCTCACCGATGAGCTGGCCTCGTTCCGGCCGACGCTGATCCTCGGTGTGCCGCGGGTGTTCGAGAAGGTCTACAACTCGGCGCGTGCCAAGGCCCAGGCCGACGGCAAGGGCAGGATCTTCGACCGGGCGGCCGACACGGCGATCGCGTACAGCCGTGCGCTCGGCACGCCGGAAGGCCCCTCGGTCGGTCTGAGGGTCAAGCACAAGGTGTTCGACAAGCTGGTGTTCAGCAAGCTGCGCGCCGTGCTCGGCGGCCGCGGCGAGTACGCGATCTCCGGTGGCGCACCGCTGGGCGAGCGGCTCGGCCACTTCTTCCGCGGCATCGGCTTCACGGTGCTGGAGGGCTACGGCCTCACCGAGTCCTGCGCCGCCACGGCCTTCAACCCGTGGGACCGGCAGAAGATCGGCACGGTCGGCCAGCCGCTGCCGGGCTCGGTGGTGCGGATCGCCGACGACGGCGAGGTGCTGCTGCACGGCGAGCACCTGTTCACCGGGTACTGGAAGAACGACGCGGCGACGGCCGACGCGCTGGCCGACGGCTGGTTCCACACCGGCGACATCGGCACGCTGGACGAGGACGGCTATCTCGCGATCACGGGCCGCAAGAAGGAGATCATCGTCACGGCGGGCGGCAAGAACGTCGCCCCCGCGGTGATCGAGGACCGGATCCGCGCGCACGCCCTGGTCGCCGAGTGCATGGTGGTCGGCGACGGACGGCCGTTCGTCGGCGCGCTGCTGACGCTCGACGAGGAGTTCCTCTCCCGCTGGGCCGAGGAGAACGGCAAGCCGGCCGGGTCGACGGCGGTCTCGCTCCGCGAGGACCCCGAGCTGCTGGCCGAGGTGCAGCGGGCCGTGGACGACGGCAACGCGGCGGTGTCCAAGGCGGAGTCGGTGCGCAAGTTCCGCGTCCTGGCCACGCAGTTCACCGAGGAGGCGGGCCACATCACGCCGTCGCTGAAGCTCAAGCGCAACGTCGTGGCGAAGGACTTCGCGGACGAGGTCGAGTCGATCTACCGCGGCTGAACCGGCGGTACGTACGGGAGGGCCCGCACCGGCCACGCGGCCACGGTGCGGGCCCTCCCCGTACGCGCTCGGAGCAGCGACTTCGGGTACGTGCTCAGAGCAGCGTTCTGAGCTGTCCGGCGAGCAGGTCCCAGCGCCACTTCTCCTCGACCCACGCCCGGCCCCGCTCCCCCATGCGCCGCCGCATCTCAGGGTCGCCGAGCAGGGTGACGATGCGGTCGGCGGACTCCTCGGCGGAGCCGCCCCGCACCACCCACCCGGTCTCGCCGTGCAGCACGGCGTCCGGGGCACCACCCGAGTCGCCGGCCACGACCGGCAGTCCGGTCGCGGACGCCTCCAGGTAGACGATGCCGAGGCCCTCGACGTCGAGCCCGCCGCGCCGGGTGCGGCAGGGCATGGCGAACACGTCGCCGGCGCCGTAGTGCGCGGGCAGTTCCTCCCAGGGCACCGGCCCGGTGAAGCGCACGGAGTCCTGGACACCGGTCTCGTCGGCCAGCTTCTTCAGCTGCCCGGCGTACGGGCCGCCGCCGACGACGAGCAGGACGGCGTCCGGCACCCGCGCCAGGATCGCGGGCATGGCCAGGACGAGGGTGTCCTGCCCCTTGCGCGGCACGAGCCGGGACACACACACGACGACGGGCCGGTCCGTGAGTCCGAGCCGGGCCCTGACCCGGTCACCGCCGGAGTCCGGGTGGAAGGTCTTCTCGTCGACCCCTGGCGGCAGCTGCACCATGCGTCCGGCGGCCTCCGGGGTGAGCGCCTCGGCGATCCTGGACCGGGTGTACTCGCCGAGGTACGTGATCGTGTCGGTGCCCTCGCCGATGCGGCGCAGCAGTTGCCGGGACGCGGGCAGCTGGGCCCAGCCCGCCTCGTGGCCGTGCGTGGTGGCCACGATCCGGCGGGCGCCCGCCCGGCGCAGCGCGGGCGCCATCAGCCCGAGGGGCGCCGCCGCGCCGAACCACACGGAGGAGCAGCCGTGTTCGCGCAGCAGCCGGACCGCCTGCCGGGTGACCCGGGGGGTGGGCAGCAGCATCGTCGTACGGTCGCGCACGACGGTGAACGGCTGCTCGGCGTCGAAGGCGGCGGTGGCCTCGGCGCCCTCCGCGCCGCGCTTCCAGGTGGAGGCGTAGACGACGAGCCGCTCGGGGTCCATCCGCAGCGCCATGTTGTGCAGGAAGGCCTGGATGCCGCCGGGGCGGGGCGGGAAGTCGTTCGTCACGATCAGTGTCTTGTCCATCGCGGCCGACAGTACCGGGCGTTCGCGCGGCCCTGCCTGACGGCTCCTGTACAGCAGGTGGCGGCATCATGACGCTCATGCGTCTGTCCCTCGCCACCTGGACCCTCACACGAGCGGTGCTGCTGCTCTGCGTCTTCAAGGTGTTCACGGTGCCGGGTCCGGACGTCACGAGTGATGTCTCGGTGATCTACCGGGGCTGGTACGAGGTGCTCCGCACCGGTTCCTATCCGCTGGACGACGTCACCTGGCAGTACCCGCCCGCCGCCGCGCTCGCCGTGCTCTCCCCGGATCTGCTGCCCTTCCTGGAGTACGCCTCGGCCTTCTTCGTCCTCGTACTGCTCTGCGACGCGCTGGTGTTCGGGCTGCTCCTGTACGCGGGAGGCCGGCCGGGCATGCGGAGCGCGGGCGGGTGGCTGTGGGTCGTGGGTGTGCCGCTGCTCGGGCCGACGGTGTACGCCCGCTACGACCTGATGGTCACGGCCGTCGCGGTGGCGGCGCTGCTGGCGGGCGTGCGCCAACCCAGGGTGCTGGGGGCGCTGGCCGCCTTCGGTGCGTTGCTGAAGGTGTGGCCGGTGCTGCTGCTGGTGGGGACCGCCCGGGGCGGGGAGACCCGCAGGTCCTGGTCGGCGGCGGCGGTGACGGCCGCCGTGCTGGTCCTGGCGGCCGCGGTGGTGCTGCCCGGCGCGTTCGCCTTCCTGACGTTCCAGCGGGACCGGGGGCTGGAGATCGAGTCTCTGGGGGCGCTGGTCTTCCACGTGGCCCGGCAGTTCGGCTGGGAGGGGCGGGTGGAGCTCCGCTACGGCTCGATGGAGTTCGCCGGCCCGCAGGTGGCGCTGGTGAGCACGCTGGCCCTGGCGCTGAGTGTGCTCGCCTTCGGCTGGCTGCTGGTGTGGCGGCTGAGGGCGCGTACGTTCGCGGTGCACACCCCGGCGGACGCGGCGTTCACCGCGGTGCTGCTGTTCACCGTGACCAGCCGTGTCATCAGCCCCCAGTACATGGTCTGGCCGCTCGGTGTCGCCGCGGTGTGCCTCGTGTTCCGCGGCAGCCGGATGGCGCTGCCCGCCGGTCTGGTCCTGGTGGCCACCGCCGTCACCCTGCTGGAGTTCCCGCTCGGCTTCGCCCACGTGGTGGCCAGTGACGCGGAGGGAGTGGTGCTGATGGCCGTACGCAACGGTCTGCTGGTCGCCGCGACGCTGAGCGCCGGGCGGCGGCTGTGGCGGGCCACGGTGCCGGGGGCCCGGCGGGGGTGCGCGGCGGAGCGGATCAGCCGAGCCGGGCTCGAAGGTACTCGCGCCAGCGCGCCGTGAAGTCCGCGGGAGTGGTGCCGAGCACCGTGTGCATGGCCTGCTCCACGCTCCCGTCCCGCTCCGAACGGCTCCCCACGGCCTTGTAGAAGGCGATCAGCTCGTCCTCGCCCCAGTCCCGCACGATCAGCTCGCAGGCCAGCCAGCCGCCCTCGTAGGCCCGGGAGAGCTTCCCCGTGTCCTCACCGAAGCCGAAGTCCTCGTCGGCCGGCAGCCGCGCGGGCAGGTCACCGGCCCGGACTGCCTCGGCGAGCTCCGGTGCGATCTCGGAGGCGGTCCGGCTCTCCCGTCGGTAGGCGACCAGGTCGGCGAAGCCCTCGGAGAGCCAGACGGGAGTGGCGGCGGAGGTGTACGCCCGGGTCGCCACATGGGTGGTCTCGTGGGTGAGGACGACACGCTGCCCGAAGTCGCCGAGCATTCCGTACGCCTGCGGATTGACGATCACCCGGTCCGCGGGCGCCCGGCCGCTCCCGCCGACCTCGCCGGTGGTGACGGCCGCTATGCCCCGGTAGCTCGCCACGGGCGATCCCAGGAGCCCCGCCATGTCCTCGACGGACTCGGGGACGAGCACCACGACCCGCTCCGCCCAGGCTTCCGGCCAGGAGCCGGTGACGGCCGGGACGGCCCGGTCCGCGGTGGCCGCGATCCGGCGCAGCTCCGCCGCCCGGCGGCCGACCCCGAGGACCAGGCTGTGCGTGCCCCGCGCGACCTCGACGTCGCCCTGCTGCCAGAGCTGTCCGGGGGCACCGTCGGCGGCCCGGTCGGCGGCGATGTACCAGGTGCGGTCCCCGCCGCGGCGGACCAGTTCCACGGTACGGGAGGAGGAGACGGGCGCCTTGTCGTAGCCCTTGATCCGGTAGCGCAGTTCGACCTCGGCGGTGACCCGGCCGGCGGCCTCGTCCGACACGCCCTCGACCTCGTACGTCCAGGACGCCAGCGGTACGTCGGCGAGGTTGCGCAGTTCGGTGCGCTGGGCGGCACGGAAGGATCCGGCACGAGGGTCGAGGGCGGCCAGGTACGCGTCGGTGTCGTGCCCCATGACGGCCGCGGCCCGGCGGTCCAGGGTGGCGCCGACCTCCTGGGCGGTGATGCCGGTGGTGGAGTCCCGGGGGCCTGCGCACGCGGGCGCGAGCAGCAGCACGGCGAGCACGGCACCCGCCGTGCGCCGTCCGCGGGTCGTCCCCCGCCGCGCGTCCCCTGCCCGAACAGCCATCCCGCCGATCGTACGGTCAGACGCGGGTGACCGAGGAGACGGGCATCATGCCGACGGGGTCGTAGCGCACCGGTGCGCCGGGGTGCGGGGCGTGGATGACCTGCCCGTCGCCCGCGTACATCCCGATGTGGCTCGCGTCCGCGCGGTAGGCGACCAGATCACCGGGCCGCGCCTGCGAGAGCGGCACCATGCGGCCCGCGTACCGCTGCGCCTGCGAGGTGCGGGGCAGACCGACCCCCGCCTGCGCGTACGCCCACTGCATCAGTCCGGAGCAGTCGAAGCCGGCGGGGCCGTTGGCGCCCCACACGTACGGGCGTCCCAGGGCCTGCCGGGCCGCCATGAGAGCCGCCAGGCCGCGCGCGGAGCCCGGGCCGGAGGCGAGGAGCGCGTCGTCGGGGCGGCCGGAGCGCGAGGCGCGGCCCAGGGACTCGCGGTCGGCTGCGGGCAGGGAGTCCAGCAGGTGCCGTGCCCTGGCCAGTTTGCCCTCCACCGTGCGCTTGTGACGTGCCAGGGCCGCACGGTCGCGCTCCATGGCGGCGAGGGCCACGGCTGCCTCCGCACGGCTCTGGGCGATCCTGCGCTGGGCCCGGTGGAGCTTGTGCAGCGTCACGGCCCGGCGCTCACCCGCCCGGTCCAGGGCGGCGGCGCGGTCCAGGAAGGTGTCCGGGTCGGAGGAGAGCAGGAGGGCGACCGAGGGGTCGATGCCGCCCGAGCGGTACTGCGCACCCGCCATCGAGCCGAGGGACGCCCGCAGCAGGTTGACGTCCTCCTGGGTGCGGGCCGCCGAGTCCTGGGCCCTGGCCATCCGGCCGCGCAGCGCACCGAGGCTCTCCCGGGCGGCGTTGTACCGCTCGGTGGCCCGCTCGGCCTCCCCGTACAGCCGGTCGACCGCGGTCCTGGCCGTCTCGTGGGTGTCCTCGGGCACCGCGCTCGCGGGCGCCGCGTTGAGAGTGGCCGCCGCGGTGGCCGCGGCGGCGGACAGGACGGTGGCCCGGACGCCACGGTTGAGACCGGGACGGGTGGGGCGGCGATGCGACACCACAGGAAGCCGCACTCCCTTCCGCTGTACGCAGATGTGCGCAGCCCCTGCCGCCCGGGGCGGGCGGACCGACGACCGGGAGCTGCACGGCAGCGCAGACAGTAACCGGACGGCTACCCGGTGACCAAAGGCCACGCCGGGCGGCGGAAGGGGCGGGAACGACGGCGCCCCGCCGGTGACCTGTGGTCTCCGGCGGGGCGGGGGTCCGTCAAGGGGTGCGGTGATTCGCCCGTTCGGGCGTCAGGGACGCACACCGAACTGGAAGGTGCCCATGTAGTCCATGGACTCGTAGCGGACCACGGTTCCGGGCTTCGGGGCGTGCAGGATCTGGTTGTTGCCCGCGTACAGACCGACGTGCGAGGTGTTGTTGAAGAAGACGAGGTCACCCGGCTTCAGCGCGCCGCGGCCGATACGGGCGCCGTCGTTGATCTGGGTGTACGTGGTGCGGGTGAGCTGGACGCCGGCCTGGGCGTAGGCCCACTGGGTCAGCCCCGAGCAGTCGAACGAGTTGGGGCCGGTGCCACCCGAGACGTACGGCTTGCCCTGCTGCGTCGAGGCGGCCTGGAGGGCGGCCGCGCCGAGGCCGGACGCGGCGACCTCGTTGCCGAGCTCGACCCGGTCACCGGCGGCGCGGCTGGCGCGCTGCTCGTCCTCGGCCATCTTGGCCCGCTCGGCGGCGGTGAGGGTGTTCAGCAGCTTCTGGGCGTCGGCGAGCTTGCCCTGGTACTTCTTCTTGTTCTCGTTCAGCGACTTGCGTACGTCGTCGAGGTCGCTGAGCTTGCCCTGCGCCTCCTTGCGCTGCTGCGCGAGGGTGCGCTGCTTCGCCTGGATCTTCTGCAGCGACTCGGCCTGCTTGGCCGTCAGCTGGTCGAGCGCGGACGCCTGGTCGAGGAAGCTGTCCGGGTCCGAGGAGAGCAGCAGCTGGACGGAGGGGTCGAGTCCGCCGGAGCGGTACTGCGCGGTGGCGAGCGAACCGAGTTCGCCGCGCAGGGTGTTGAGCTCGTCCTGACCGCGGGCGACCTTGTCCTGGAGCGCGTCGGCCTGCTTCTTGAGCTTGTCCTGCTGCTCCTTGGCGCCGTTGGCCTTCTCGGTCGCTTCCTCGGCCTCGTGGTAGAGCTTGTCGACCTTCGCCTTGACCTCGCTCTTGGTCGGCTTGGGGTCGGCGTGGGCGGCCTGGGAGGTCAGGGCCACGGCTGCGGCGGCGGTCGCGGTGAGCACGGTCACGCGGGTGCGGCTCGGCTGCTTGGGACGACGGTGGGACGCCACGAAGGCGAGCTCCTTCTTCCTCGAGCCGCCTACCGGGTTGTGGGGGGACACGAACGGATCCCCGGCTCCGTGCACGTCACGGACTCGGCGGTTCCTTCGCCGTCACCCCGGATGGGCAATCAACCGTGCGAAGGTTCGAGGGCTGACCCTAGTGACCATCTTGTGATCAGTTCAAATCCTCAGGGGCAAAATCTCGTCACACCAGGCACTTCTTTACTTTCATCACACTGCGTGTAGCGCTGACTTGACGGTACGTTCCAAAAATTCCGGCAAGTCGCCCAAGCCTCACATGACGCCTCAGACGCGCGAAAGGCGCTTCAGGAGCAAGGCGGACGCGACCGGCCTCGCCCCCGCCTTCGCCACCCCGTCGGCCACTTCACGGTCGGTGGAGACCACGACGACGGGTCTGCCCGGCGGTTCGGCGCGCGCCAGTTGCCGGATGAGCTCGTCCGCGGTCACCCCTGCCTTGCTGAACAGCACCCGGACTCCGCGCGGTGGTGCCAGCAGGACCGGAGCGGCCAGCTCGGCGCCGTCGAAGACACAGGTCATCTCGGCGCCCGTCTGTGCCGCGAGCAGGGACAGACCGCCCAGGAGGCGCAACCGCTGCTTCTCCAGCGGCATCTGCGGGTAGCCGGTCTTCGTCACGTTGTAGCCGTCGACGATGAGGTGCGCCTGCGGCAGGGCGAGCAGTTGGTCGAGCAGGGCCGGATCGGTCTCCGAAAGCGCCCTGGCCGCGATGTCCTTCGGTGACATCCGGCCGGGCTCCACCGCTTCGACGCCGTCCGCGGGCCGGAGCGAGGAGGGAGGCAGGGCCAGTTCGCGGCGGAGCCCCTGGGCCGCGTCGAGCACGGTGTCCAGGAGCAGCCGCAGCCGCATGTCCTCGACCGAGCGCCCCTCCCTGGCCGCCCGGCGGCCCGCCTCGGCGGAGGCCTCCGCCTCGGCCAGCCGCGCCTTGAGCCGGCGGGACTCGCTCTCGGCGGCGGAGACCTGGGCCGCGGCCTCGGCCCGCACGGCGTCGGCCTCGGTGCCGGCCTTGCGCAGAGCGGCCTCCCCGCGCTTCACCTCGCTGAGGGCGCTGCGCAGCTTGCGATGCAGGGAGTCGGCCTCCTTGCGGGAGGCCTCCAGCTCCGAGCGCAGCCGTTCGGTGTCGGTCTTGATGTGGCCGCGGGCACGGTCGAGTTCCTCGCGCAGCCGCTCCAGCTCGCGTCTGGTCTCCTCGTCCGCCTGCTCCGCGTGGGCCCGCTGGACCTCCTCGCCCGCTGCCGCCACCAGCTTGACCCAGCCGGCCGGGCGCAGCACGTAGGCCGCGGCGGCCACGTCCAGGGGGTCGGCGGCGGCGGGCGGCGTGCCGGACGCGAGCGCGTCGGCCAGCTCCGGCTGGGTCTGGCCGATCCGTTCGCCGATGCGTCGGCGGAACGCGGGGTCGGCCTCCAGGGCGGCGGCCATGGCGTTACCCGCGAACTTGGCCCGTCTGCTCGGCGTGAAACGGGCGTACTGCCGGAGCTGGGAGGGGAGTTCGCCGACGGTCAGACCGCCGAACGCGTCCGAGACCAGCGCCACCACCTTGCGGCGCACGCCCTCGGGCAGCGGACGGTCGAGCGACTCCGCGGTGCCGTCGGCCGCGTCGGCCGGTCCGGCGCCGCCTGTCGGCTGCTCCACCATCCATCACCCCAATATGTCTGCCCCCGCGGCCCCGTCAGGAGTCGGCACCGGGCTTGTCCACGAGCTCGATCTGGTCCACGGCGTTGCACCAGCGGCAGCGCACCGACTCGATGGTCTCACTGACCACCTCGCGCTCCTCGACACTCGACTCCCCGGCCAGGTCGAGATGGACGTACTCCACTACCTTCGAGGAGCGCGTCACATCGAAACGGGTGAGGTTGCCGCAGAGCGTGCAGCGCCAGCGGGTCCCGTCCGTCGGCTGGGGAACCGTCGTCATCGTTGCGTCCTCTTTCGTCGTTCGTCGAGTCTCGTGCGTGCCCAGGTCTTCGATCTCGCGGTGCGCCGTCGAACTGCGGATGTCCTACCGCAACCCTACGGCCTTGCGCATACCTATCGACACGGCGAGGCGCTCTGTCCCGTTCTCGCAGGTTGCGTCATGCTCTGTACGTGATCGATTGGCGCGAAGTCGACTGGCGGGAGCGGGCCCGGGAGCTGGGGACGGCCACCGCGGGCGGCGCTCCCGTCACGTACGGGCTGATGGCGCTGTGCGTCGCGGTGTTCCTGATCAGCCCGCTCTCCGGCCTGAATCCGGGCCACGGCACCGGCGACGCGCTCCTGGCCGCCCAGGCCGGGTACTTCGAGCAGTGGGGTGTGATCCCCAGCGAGCTCATGGACGGCTCGGCGCACGCGGCGCTGACCCCGCTGACCGCCCTCTTCGTGCACGGCAGCTGGCTGCACCTGCTGGGCAACATGCTCTTCCTGTACGTGTTCGGCGCGATGGCCGAGGAACGCATGGGCCGCACCGAGTTCACGCTCTTCTACCTCGCGTGCGGCTACTTCGCCCTGGTGGCCTACGCCGTGGTGCACGCCGGCTCCGACCAGACGCTGGTCGGGGCCTCGGGGGCCATCTCCGCGGTGCTCGGCGCGTTCCTCTACCTCTTCCCCAGGGCCAGGGTCACCAGCCTCTTCCCCTTCCTCTTCTTCCTGCCACTGCGCTTCCCCGCCTGGATCGTGCTCGTGTTCTGGTTCGTGCTGCAGTGGCTGGCGGCCCGGAGCGCGGGCAGCGGCCCGGGCGTGGCGTACCTCGCGCACGTGGCGGGTTTCGCGGCCGGGTTCCTCTACGCCTGGGCACGGTTCCGGGGTACTAGAGTGAAGTCTCCAGCCGCGGCCACCGAGGGAGAAAGCCAGCCGTGATCACCGCGATCGTGCTCATCAAAACCAGCGTGGACCGGATTCCCGAGATCGCCGAGGCCATCGCGGCGCTGGACAGCGTCAGCGAGGTCTTCTCCGTCACGGGCACGTACGACCTGATCGCCATGGTCCGGGTGGCCCGGCACGACGATCTGGCCGATGTCATCCCGGGCCGGATCAGCAGGATCCAGGGCGTCGAGGCCACCGACACCCACGTCGCGTTCCGCACGTACTCGCAGCACGACCTCGAGGCGGCCTTCGCCATCGGTCTGGACGCCTGAGGACGACGCCGGGCACGAGGCGCGGGATCACGCCCGGGACGAAGCACGGCTCCGGCCGGGACGAGGGGAACCTCCCGTCCCGGCCGGAGCCGTCCTCCGGGCCCCTCAGACCTGTGCGGCGCCCCGGTCGGGCACGCAGCGGCCCTCCTCGGTGCGGTAGGTCCAGCGGGCGCCCTTGCCCACCAGCTCACGGACGGCTCCCAGGAACCGCTCGATGTGCTCGTCCGGCGTACCGGCGCCGAAGCTCACCCGGATGGCGTTCAGGGACCTCTCCCCCGGCGCGGCCTCGGGCGCGCCGCACTCGCCCGGGTCCTGCGGCTCGCTGCCCAGCAGGGTCCTCACCAGCGGGTGGGCGCAGAACAACCCGTCGCGCACCCCGATGCCGTACTCCGCGGAGAGTGCCGCGGCGAAGTGCGAGCTGTTCCATCCCTCGACCACGAAGGAGATGACCCCGACCCTCGGGGCGTCGTCGCCGAACAGCGAGAGCACCTTGACCTCGGGGACGTCCGCGAGGCCGTCACGGACCCGGGTCACCAACTGCTGCTCCCGCGCGACCAGCCCGTCGAAGCCGGCCTCGGTCAGGGCCTTGCATGCGGAGGCGATGGAGTAGACACCTATGACGTTGGGCGATCCGGCCTCGTGCCGGGCCGCGGTGGTGTGCCACTCGACGTCCACACCGCCGTCCGCGCGCCGGGCGACCTTACGGGAGGCGCCGCCGCCCGCGAGGTACGGCTCGGCGTCCACCAGCCAGTCGGCGCGGCCCGCGAGGACGCCCGAGCCGAAGGGCGCGTACAGCTTGTGCCCGGAGAAGGCGACCCAGTCGACGTCGAGCTCGGCGATGTCCACCGGGTGATGGGGCGCCAGCTGTGCCGCGTCGAGGACGATCCGGGCCCCGTGCGCGTGGGCGGCGGCGGCCAGTTCCCTCACCGGCCACAGCTCACCGGTGACGTTGGAAGCGCCCGTGACACAGACAAGTGCGGGCCCCTGGGGGGCACGGCCGGAGAGTGCGCGCTCGAGGGTGGCGACGGCCTGGTCCGGGGTGCGCGGGGCGTCGAGGCAGGTCACCCGGGCGTCGCGCCAGGGCAGCAGCGAGGCGTGGTGTTCGGTCTCGAACACGAACACCTCGCAGTCGGCGGGCAGCGCGGCGGCCAGCAGGTTGAGGGAGTCGGTCGTCGAGCGGGTGAAGACCACCTGGTCCTCGGCGCGGCAGCCGAGGAACTCCGCGACGGTCGCACGGCTGCTCTCGAAGAGGTCGGTGGAGAGCTGCGAGAGATAGCCGGCACCGCGGTGCACGCTGCCGTAGTACGGGGCGTAGGCGGCCACGTCGTCCCACACCCGCTGGAGGGCCGGGGCGCTCGCCGCGTAGTCGAGGGCGGCATACGCGACCTCTCCGCCCGTCACGAGCGGAACGGTGACATCTGCGCCCAGGACCGGCAGCGGGGCACAAATGGACTGGTCGACGGCAGCGGTGGAGACAGACATGGCGAACTCCCGTGAGAGGCAGGCGAGATCCACGCGCCGGCGTCGGGCAGCAGCGCGGGGAGGAAGAGGAAAAGGTGTGCGGAGGAGGGCGTAGGGCCCTATCGCATTCGCTTGCTCACAAGAGGCTCCCTGGGACCAGGACCCCAAGGGGTGGCGTCGAAGGACGCCGAGGGGTCCGCGCTTGCCACAGACCTCACTGCCTGCGGCCTGGTCTTCACCCGGGGCACCCCGCCACGGACGGAGGGTTGCCGGACAGCGGGCCGGGGCCGTAGTCGCTGTCACTCATGACCTGCGCAGCATCTTGCCATACCCGCGGTGACACGCAAGGGCGCAGTCCGCGATACGGACTGCGCCCCTGCTCACATCCGCCGGTCTCAGGCGTTGCTGGCCGCCACCCAGCGCTCCAGCGCGCGCTTGGCCGCCCCGGAGTCGATGGACTCCGCGGCCCGCACGATCCCGGCGGAGAGCTGTTCGTCCAACGTGCCCTCACCGGCGTCCAGCGCGACCAGTGCCGCGGCCGAGTTGAGCAGCACCGCGTCCCGCACGGGGCCGGTCTCCCCGTCGAGCAGCCGACGCGCCACGTCCGCGTTGTACGAGGAGTCCGCGCCGCGCAGTGCCTCGACGGGAACCAGGTCCAGGCCGACGTCGCGCGGGTCGAACGCCTGCTCGTGGACGGAGCCGTCCCGGACGATCCAGACCCGCGAGGTCGCCGTGGTGGTCAGCTCGTCTAGGCCGTCGTCGCCCCGGAAGACGAGCGCCGAGTTCCCCCGGTCCGCCAGCACGCCCGCGACGATGGGAGCCATCTTCGGGTCGGCGACCCCGATGGCCTGGGAGCGGACCCGGGCCGGGTTGGTGAGAGGGCCAAGGATGTTGAAGGTGGTCTGTGTGCCGAGTTCCTTGCGCGCCCTGGCCGCGTAGCGCAGGGCGGGGTGGAACTTCACCGCGAAGCAGAAGGTGATGCCCGCTTCCTCGGCGACGGCGACGACGCGCTGCGGAGTGAGTTCGAGGTTGACGCCGAGCTTCTCCAGCACGTCGGAGGCCCCGCTCGCCGACGAGGAGGCCCGGTTGCCGTGCTTGACGACCTTCGCGCCCGTCCCCGCGACGACGATGGCCGACATCGTGGAGATGTTGACCGTTTTGGCCATGTCCCCGCCGGTGCCCACGATGTCGACCGTACGGCCGGGCACGTGGATCGTGTGGGCGTGCTCGTACATGGCGCGGACGAGTCCGGTGACCTCGTCGACGGTCTCGCCCTTGGCCCGCAGCGCGACGGCGAAACCGGCGATCTGCACGTCCGTCGCCTCGCCGCTCATGATGCGGTCCATGGCCCACGCGGTGTCGTCCGCGCTGAGGTGCTCGCCGCGGAGGAGGGGGGTCAGCACGCCCGGCCAGGTGGGGGTACCCCCGGACGAGGTCTGGGGGAGAGCCGCCACGCTGTCGCCGCCGTCCGGGGTCACCACGTTCATGGTCCGCTCCTGGGGTCCACAGCCGATAACGAGTACGTCTCCCACCTTATCCAGCCCCTGGGACAGCGAAGAGCCCCGTCCATCGGATGGACGGGGCTCCTGCTGTGGCGTTCAGCTGAGGTGATCAGTGGTGGCCGTGGCCGCTGGTGATCTCCTTGTACTCCTCGGCAGTGGGCTTGGCGATCTGGTTGTCCTCGCCGAAGTAGCTCTTGCTGAGCCTGGCCCGCAGCTTCTGCACCGCGGACGGCTTGCGCTCGACACCGTTCTCGTCGACCGTCGGGCCGATCTCGAACGGCTTGTACTGCTCGTGCGCCGTGAGGGTGTGCAGCTGACCCGGGCTGAGCGGCTCGTGGATCTCGACGAACTCACCGTGCGGCAGGCGCTTGATGGTGCCGGACTCGCGCCCGTGCAGCACCTTCTCCTTGTCGCGGCGCTGCAGACCGAGGCAGATCCGCCGGGTGACGACGAACGCCAGGACCGGGCCGACGAAGAAGGCGACCCGTACGAACCAGCTGATCGCGTTGAGCGACATGTGGAAGTGGGTCGCCCAGATGTCGTTGCCGCCACCGATCAGCATGACGAAGTAGATCGTCACCCAGGCGACACCCAGACCGGTACGGGTCGGGGCGTTGCGCGGACGGTCCAGGATGTGGTGCTCGCGCTTGTCGCCGGTGATCCACGACTCGATGAACGGGTACAGCGCCAGTGCCCCCAGGACGACACCGAAGAGCACCAGCGGGATGAGCACGCCCAGGACCAGTGTGTGGCCCCAGAGGTTGATCTCCCAGCCCGGCATCACACGGACGAAGCCTTCCGCGAAGCCCATGTACCAGTCCGGCTGGGCGCCCGTGGACACCTGGTCGGGACGGTACGGGCCGAGCGCCCAGATCGGGTTGATCGTGGCGATCGCGGAGAGGATCGCGATGAAGCCGAAGACCAGGAAGAAGAAGCCCCCGGCCTTGGCCATGTAGACCGGCAGCAGCGGCATGCCGACGACGTTCTTGTTCGTCTTGCCCGGGCCGGCGAACTGCGTGTGCTTGTGGAAGAAGACCAGGATGAGGTGGCCGACCACGAGCCCGAGCATGATGCCCGGCAGCAGCAGGATGTGGATCGAGTAGAACCTCGAGATGATGTCCGTGCCGGGGAACTCCCCGCCGAACAGGAACATCGAGATGTACGTACCGACGATCGGCATCGACAGGATCGCGCCCTGCGTGAAGCGCACACCCGTACCGGAGAGCAGGTCGTCCGGGAGCGAGTAGCCGGTGAACCCGGTGAACATGCCGAGCACGAACAGCAGGAAGCCGAACAGCCAGTTGATCTCGCGCGGCTTGCGGTACGCACCGGTGAAGAACACCCGGAACATGTGCACGAACATGCCGGCGAGGAAGATGATCGCGGCCCAGTGGTGGATCTGCCGGACCAGTAGACCACCGCGGACGTCGAAGCTGATGTCCAGCGTCGAGGCGTAGGCCGCCGACATCCGGATGCCGTTCATCGGCTCGTACGAGCCGTGGTACACGACCTCGTTCATGCTCGGGTTGAAGAACAGCGTCAGGTACACACCCGTGAGGATGATGATGATGAAGCTGTAGAGGCAGATCTCACCCAGCATGAAGGACCAGTGGTCCGGGAAGATCTTGCGCATGTTGGCCTTGGCCAGGCCGTAGATGCCCAGCCGGCCGTCCGCCCAGTCGGCCACCCGCTCACCTGCGGGCGCCTTGCGCTGTGTTTCCGTCGCAGTACTCATCCGCGCTCCCAGAAGGCAGGACCGACGGGCTCTTCGAAGTCACTGAGCGCCTCGAGGTTGCCCTCGCTGTTCACACCGATCCGCAGCTGCGGAAGGGCGTGACCGGCCGGACCGAAGATGACGCGGGCGCCGTCGGAGAGGTCGAAGGTGGACTGGTGGCACGGGCAGAGCACGTGGTGCGTCTGCTGCTCGTACAGGCTGATCGGGCAGCCGACGTGGGTGCAGATCTTGGAGAAGGCCACGATTCCCTCGTGGGCCCACTCGCGCTCACGCTTGTCCTTGATGTTCTCCGGCTCGATGCGGACGATCATCAGGGCGGCCTTGGCGATCTGCGTCTGGAAGTCGTGCGCGTCCTCCTCCAGGCCCTCGGGCATGGCGAAGGTCAGCGAACCGACGACCACGTCCTCGGGACGCAGCGGCTCCATGGTGTTCATGTTGACGAGCAGCTTGCCCTTGGCCCACAGGGTCGAGCGGAGCTTCTTCTCCGGCAGCGGACCGAGGTCGCGCAGCAGCACCACGCCGGAGAGCGGCACCAGGGCCAGCGCGCCGAACATGGTGTTGCGGATCAGCTTGCGCCGACCGATCGCGGACTCCTTGGCACCGGCCGCGAAGTCGGCCATGACCTTGGCCTTGACCTCGGGCTCCGCCTCGATCGCGTGCCGGTCGTCGGCGACCTCCACGTCGGACATCAGGGTGCGCGCCCAGTGGACGGCACCCGCGCCGATGAGGAAGAGCGCCAGCCCCAGGGTCAGACCCAGGGAGAAGTTGAGCGCGCTCACGTGGCCGAACGGCCAGATGAAGACGATCTTGTCGACCGGGAAGATGACGTACGAGGCGATGAAGCCGACCGTCGCCAGCATGGACAGCGTGAACATGAAGGCGACGGCACGCTCGGAGCGCCTCGCGGCCCGCTCGTCGATGTCCTGGATGCGCGGCCTGTGGGCCGGCAGCCCCGGGTCGGCGAACGGGTCGCCCGCCCCCTCTACCGCGCCGTGCGCGGTGCCCTGCTCTACCGGCAGGTTCGCTTCTGGAATCTGTTGGCTACTCATGACTTCTTGGCCTTAGCGGTGTGGGCCGCGACCCATACGGCGATGGCGATCAGACCGCCCAGGCCGAAGATCCAGCCGAAGAGACCTTCACTGACGGGGCCGAGGCCACCGAGCGAGAGCCCGCCGGGGGATGCGGACTCATCACCGTTGACGGTTTTGATGTACGCGATGATGTCTTTCTTCTCCTGCTCGGGCATGGTGCTGTCCGGGAAGGAGGGCATGCTCTGCGGGCCGGTCTGCATGGCCTCGTAGATGTGCTTCGGGCTCACACCTTCGAGGTCCGGGGCGTACTTGCCGTCTGTCAGCGCGCCACCCTTGCCGGTGAAGTTGTGACACTGGGCGCAGTTGGAGCGGAACAGGTCACCGCCCTTGGCCACGTCGGCGCCCGCGGGGTCGACCTGGCTCTCGGTGGGCGTGATCGGACCGGCACCGAGGGACGCGACGTACGCCGCGAGCTGGTCGATCTCGGCCTGGCTGTAGATGACCGGCTTCTTCGGTACCTGGGCACCCGGCTGCTGGGCCGGCATGCGTCCGGTGCCGACCTGGAAGTCGACGGCGGCGGAGCCGACGCCCACGAGCTGGGGCCCGTCGGTGGTGCCCTGACCGCCGGATCCGTGGCAGCTTGCACAGCCCACGGAGTAGAGCTTCTTGCCCTCGTCGATGGCGAGGGACTGGGCGGTTTCGTCGGCCTGCGCCTTACCCGCAGGCGCGAACGCGGCGTACAGCCCCCCGGTAGCCGCCAGCGCGAGGAGTAGTACGACGACCGCCGCCAGCGGATGGCGTCGTCGTGCGGAGAGCTTTTTCACGGATTACCCCGGTGTCAGGATCTTCTGCGTCGATGGTGGGTGGGTGCGAGCCCGGTTACTTGATCATGTAGATCGTGGCGAACAGGCCGATCCAGACGACATCGACGAAGTGCCAGTAGTAGGACACGACGATGGCCGCGGTGGCCTGTTCATGGGTGAATCTCGAGGCCGCGTACGTCCTGCCCAGGACGAGCAGGAAGGCGATGAGACCGCCTGTCACGTGCAGACCGTGGAAGCCGGTCGTCAGGTAGAACACCGAACCGTACGGGTCGGAGGACAGGGAGAGACCCGCGTCCTTGACCAGCTCGGTGTACTCGAGGACCTGGCCTCCGATGAAGATCGAACCCATTACGAACGTGATGATGAACCAGGTGCGGAGCTTCTTCACATCGCCCCGCTCGGCGGCGAAGACGCCGAGCTGGCAGGTGAGTGAGGAAAGCACCAGGATCGTGGTGTTCGTAGCCGAGAACGGGAAGTTCAGATGGTGAGCCATCTCCTTCCAGTGATCGGGTCCCATCACCGATCGCAGGGTGAAGTACATCGCGAAGAGGGCCGCGAAGAACATCAGCTCGGAACTCAACCAGATGATGGTTCCGACGCTGGTGAGGTTCGGCCGATTGACCGACGGGTGCGCGTGCCCGGTTTCTACTGTCGTTGCTGTCGCCACGACCGACATTATGTCGGTCGCTTATCCCGCCCTCACTCCGGGGGGTGCCGTTCGGTGTGTCAGAGGCGTGTGTCCTCACCGAACGGCCCATCGAATCGTCGTGCTTACCGGTGCTGACGGGCACTCGGCCGGAGTACGATCCGCCCATCGGTTCATGCCCCGAGAGCCCCGAAGACACAGACGTCACGGAGGAACAATGCAGCCGACCGCCACGGTCCTGGTCTACAGCGACGACGCCAACATCCGCGAGCAGGTGAGGCTGGCATCCGGGCGCAGGCCTGCGGCGGACGTCCCACAGGTGGAGTTCCTGGAGTGCGCCACCCTGCCCGCCGTCCTGAGCGCGTTGGACAAGGGGGGTGTCGACGCCTGTGTGCTGGACGGCGAGACGGCCCCAGCGGGCGGTATGGGGGTCTGCCGGCAGATCAAGGACGAGATCTTCGACTGCCCGCCGGTGCTGCTTCTGATCGGGCGCCCGCAGGACGCCTGGCTGGCCACGTGGAGCCGCGCCGACGCCGCTGTGACGCATCCGGTCGACCCCGTCGACTTCGCGGACGCCCTGGCCTCCCTGCTGCGCCACAGGCTGTCCGTGGGGGCCTGAGGCGCAGCGGGGGCAGATGTCCTCGCGGTGTCCTTCCGGGGCGCGGCGCACTCCCGGCCGGATCAGACCTGGGGGCGCAGCCGCGCCGTCCGGACGTCGGTGGTGCCCGTGTCGGGCGTGCCGTCGCCGTGGAGGGCGCTGCCCTTCTGCCAGGCGTCCCAGGCCAGGTTCCAGTCGCCGAAGCCGTTGTCGAACGGTGTCATCGTCTCGCCGTCGCTCCCGACGACCTTGACGATGTCGCCCTCGCGCACGGTCTCGAAGAACCACTGCGCGTCGGCGGTGCTCATTCCCGTACAGCCGTGGCTGACGTTGGCGTTGCCCTGTGAACCCGTCGACCAGGGCGCCGCGTGGACATACTCACCGCTCCAGGTGACGCGTGTCGCCCAGTAGACGGGCAGGTCGTAGGACTCCGAGGAGCCGGCGGCGATGCCGATGCTCTCGCCGCGCATGCGTACGAACTGCTCCTTCGCCAGCACGACCTTGACGCCGTTGCGGGTGTCGAAGCCGGGCTTGCCCGTGGTGACCGGCAGGGTGTTGATGACTTCGCCGTTGCGCAGAACGGTCATGGTGTGGTCGGAGGCGTCGGTGATCGCTTCTATGCGGTCGCCGGTCGTGAGTTTCAGGGGCTTCGCGGCGCCCCCGTGAAGGGCGTCGGTGACCCTGATGCCCTTGAGGTTGCTGCGGATGTCGATGCTCGCGTCCGCGGGCCAGTACTCCTTGGGCCGGTAGTGCAGCGTCTTCGCGTCGACCCAGTACCAGGACCCCGTGACAGCGGGGGTCGACCGGACCTGGAGGCCGCGTTCCACGGTGGCGCGGGCAGCCTTGCCGTTGACCGGAGCGCTGAGTTCCGCTGTGAGGGGCTGTCCGACGCCGTAGGTGCCCGCCTGCGGGCCGAAGGTGACCTTCAGGAACTTCTTGGCCGAGGTCGTGCCGAAGGCGTACGTGCGGCTGCCAGGGGCCCCGTCGCCGTTCTCGGTCGAGACCTTGACCGTGTACCGGGTGCCGGCCGCGAGCGAGGTGGTGGAGTGCCACCGTTTCCCGTCGGCGTCGAGCTCACCCGCCAGATGGCGGCCCTCGGTGTCGACGGCGGTCACGTCCGTGATCTTCGCGTCGTCTTCCTTGACGGTGAACTCGAGGGGCTTGTCGGGGTCGGCCTTCTCGTCCTTGGACGGGCCGTTGAAGGAGACGAGGTCGGCGGCGTCGTACGGCTTCAGCGACAGCGGATCGCCGTCGGGCTCGCCACAGGCGGTCGCACCTGCAACCAGGGTCACGACCAGCAGAGTGCAGCTCACTACGGTGCGGATGCGCGGCGTGTGGTTCATGAACCCACGCTAAGAAGATTCATCCGATCCAGCGCGTTCAGTGACTGCAAACGGGGGCCCGGCCCGCTCGTTACTGAGCGGGCCGGGCCCCCGTACGGGTGCAACGCGTCCTGTGAGGGCGTGTCCTACTGGGTGCGGTTCTCGCCCCTGTAGTACTCGAAGACCCAGCCGAAGAGGCCGACCAGGAGCAGCGGGGCCGAGAAGTAGGCCAGCCACCAGCCGAAGACGACGGCCATGAAGAGGAAGGCGCCACCGATGGCCAGCGAGAGCGGCTGCCAGCTGTGCGGGGAGAAGAAGCCCACCTCGCCGGCCTCGTCCGCGACGTCGGCCTCCTTGTTGTCCTGGGCCATCGCGTCGACCCTGTTGGCCGTGAAGGCCAGGTAGAAGCCGATCATGATGGTCAGGCCGAAGGCCAGGACCAGCGCGGTGGTGCCGACCGGCTCCTTGGACCAGACGCCGTACGTGACGGCCATGGCCAGCATGAAGACGCTCAGCCAGATGAAGAGCTTGCCCTGGATCTTCACTTGCCGTCCTCCTTGCCGCCGACGAGGACCTTCTCACCCTCGGACAGGTGATCCAGCTGCTCGAGCGCAGTGATCTCCGGGTGGTGCAGGTCGAACGCCGGGGATTCGGAACGGATCCGCGGCAGGCTGAGGAAGTTGTGACGCGGGGGCGGGCAGGAGGTCGCCCATTCGAGCGAACGGCCGTAGCCCCACGGGTCGTCGACCTCGATCTTCTTGCCGTACTTGGCGGTCTTCCAGACGTTGTACATGAACGGAAGCATCGACAGTCCGAGCACGAACGAGGAGATCGTCGAGATCGTGTTCAGGGCGGTGAAGCCGTCGGCGGCGAGGTAGTCCGCGTAACGGCGCGGCATGCCCTCGGCGCCCAGCCAGTGCTGCACCAGGAAGGTGCCGTGGAAGCCGATGAACAGCGTCCAGAACGTCATCTTCCCGAGCCGCTCGTCCAGCATCTTGCCGGTGAACTTCGGCCACCAGAAGTGGAATCCGGCGAACATCGCGAAGACCACGGTGCCGAAGACGACGTAGTGGAAGTGCGCGACCACGAAGTACGAGTCGGAGATGTGGAAGTCCAGCGGCGGTGAGGCCAGGATCACGCCGGTCAGACCACCGAAGGCGAAGGTGATCAGGAAGCCGACGGACCAGAGCATCGGTGTCTCGAAGGACAACGACCCCTTCCACATCGTTCCGATCCAGTTGAAGAACTTCACCCCGGTGGGCACCGCGATGAGGAACGTCATGAAGGAGAAGAACGGCAACAACACGCCGCCGGTGACATACATGTGGTGGGCCCACACCGTCACCGAAAGACCGGCGATCGCGATCGTCGCGCTGATCAGACCGACATAGCCGAACATCGGCTTGCGGCTGAATACCGGAATGATCTCGGAAATGATTCCGAAGAACGGTAGAGCGATGATGTACACCTCTGGATGGCCGAAGAACCAGAAGAGGTGTTGCCAGAGCAATGCGCCGCCGTTCGACGCATCGAAGATGTGCGCGCCGAATTTTCGGTCGACCTCCAGCGCGAAGAGCGCGGCGGCCAGTACCGGGAAGGCCAGCAGGACCAGGACACCGGTCAGCAGGACGTTCCAGGTGAAGATCGGCATGCGGAACATCGTCATGCCCGGGGCGCGCATGCAGATGATCGTGGTGATGAAGTTGACCGAACCGAGGATCGTTCCGAAGCCCGAGAAGGCCAGACCCATGATCCACATGTCGGCCCCGACGCCCGGCGAGCGGACCGCGTCCGACAGCGGGGAGTAGGCGAACCAGCCGAAGTCCGCCGCACCCTGCGGGGTGAGGAAGCCGCCGACGGCGATCAGCGAGCCGAAGAGGTACAGCCAGTACGCGAACATGTTCAGCCGCGGGAACGCCACGTCGGGCGCGCCGATCTGCAGCGGCATGATCCAGTTGGCGAAGCCGGCGAACAGCGGCGTCGCGAACATCAGCAGCATGATCGTGCCGTGCATCGTGAACGCCTGGTTGAACTGCTCGTTCGACATGATCTGCGTACCCGGACGGGCCAGCTCGGCGCGCATGAAGAGCGCCAGGAGGCCACCGATGCAGAAGAACGCGAACGATGTGACCAGGTACATCGTGCCGATCGTCTTGTGGTCAGTGGTGGTCAGCCACTTGACGACGACACTCCCCGGCTGCTTGCGCCGCACCGGCAGCTCGTCCTCGAACGAGTCGTCTGCTGCCGCGGCACCCTGGGATTCGTTGAGGATGCTCACAGTTTGTTCGTCTCCGCATTCCTGGCCGGGTCCGTCTGCTCGATGCCTGCCGGCACGTAGCCCGTCTGACCCTTGTCCGCCAGCTCCTTGAGGTGCTGCTGGTAACGCTCGGGAGAGACGATCTTGACGTTGAAGAGCATCCGGGAGTGGTCCACGCCGCAGAGCTCGGCGCACTTACCCATGTAGGTGCCCTCCTTCATCGGCGTGACCTCGAAGGAGTTGGTGTGGCCCGGAATGACGTCCTGCTTCATGAGGAACGGCACCACCCAGAAGGAGTGGATGACGTCACGCGAAGTCAGGATGAAACGGACCTTCTCGCCCTTCGGCAGCCACAGGGTCGGACCCGGGTTGCCGTTCTGCGGGTTACGCGTACCGGGGATGCCCACGTCGTAGACGCCGCCGGCGCCCTCGGGGAACTGATCGCGGTACTTGTCGGGGATGGCGTCGAGTTCCTTGGGGATCTCGCTGCCGGCGGAGGGCTGGCCCTCCACCTTCTCGATGTAGTTGAAGCCCCAGCTCCACTGGTAGCCGACCACGTTGATGGTGTGGGCGGGCTTCGGAGTGAGCTCGAGGAGCTTCGATTCATCGCGCGCGGTGAAGTAGAAGAACACCGAGACGATGATGAGGGGGACCACTGTGTACAACGCCTCGATGGGCATGTTGTACCTGGTCTGCTGCGGTACCTCCACCTTGGTCCTGCTTCGCCGGTGGAAGATGACGCTCCACAGGATCAGCCCCCAGACAAGGACGCCCGTGGCGAGCGCTGCCGCCCACGAGCCCTGCCAGAGGGAGAGGATCCGAGGGGCCTCTTCCGTTACCGGGGTGGGCATACCGAGGCGGGGGAAATCCTCCCAGTTGTATGAACAACCGGAAGCCGTCGCCAGGACCAGGCCCGCAGTCAGCACCTGCGGCAGCTTCCGCCGCATCGGGCGCCGCGACGAGCGGTCGGAGCCGTTGGGACTCACGTAGCGCCTTCCCGAGAGTCTCGCCCGCACGGTTCGGCGCGGCCGTCTCACTTGGTCGGTCGCCGGCCCTGACGCGGGCAGGGGTTTGGATGTTTATGCGGACCAAACCCTACTGGACGCCATTTGGGGCCGCGCGGGGAGGGTGCCCAACGCGCCGCACGACACCCCGAAGGGATGGAATGCGAACCTCCGGCCCGCATCTGACGCCCCCTCTCCCCCGCCACGACGGCGGCCGGTCGCCTGGTCACGCACCACGCGGGCTAGCGTGACGCCGTGCCCTACTTCGATGCGGCCTCCTCCGCGCCCCTGCATCCCGTCGCCCGCCAGGCGCTGCTTGCCTCACTGGACGAGGGCTGGGCCGATCCCGCCCGCCTCTACCGCGAGGGGCGGCGGGCGGCGCTGCTGCTCGACGCGGCCAGGGAAGCCGCGGCCGAGGCGGTCGGGTGCCGTCCGGACGAACTCACCTTCACCTCGTCCGGCACCCGGGCGGTGCACGCGGCGGTGGCCGGAGCCCTTTCCGGGCGTCGGCGTGTCGGCCGTCATCTGGTGCTCTCCGCCGTCGAGCACTCCTCGGTGCTCCATTCGGCCGCCGCCCTCGCGGCGGAGGGCGGATCGTTCACCGAGGTGCCGGTGGACCGTACCGGCGCGGTGGACCCGTCGGAGTACGGCCGTACCCTTCGCGCGGACACGGCACTGGCCTGTCTGCAGTCCGCCAATCACGAGGTGGGGACGGAGCAGCCGGTGGCGGAGACCGCCGAGATCTGCGCCGACGCGGGTGTGCCGCTCCTGGTGGATGCCGCGCAGTCCCTGGGCTGGGCCCCGGTGCCGGGCCGCTGGTCGCTGCTGGCCGCCGGCGCCCACAAGTGGGGCGGCCCCGCCGGCGTCGGGCTGCTGGCCGTGCGCAAGGGGGTCCGGTTCGCACCCCAAGGGCCCATCGACGAGCGGGAGTCGGGCCGGGCCGCCGGCTTCGAGAACATCCCGGCGATCGTGGCAGCGGCGGCCTCGCTGCGGGCGGTACGCGCGGAGGCCGAGGCGGAGGGCCTGCGGCTGCGCGCCCTGGTGGACCGCATCCGGGCGGCGGTGGGAGCCCTGGTGCCCGACGTGGAGGTGCTCGGCGATCCGGTGCGGCGGCTGCCGCACCTGGTCACCTTCTCCTGTCTCTATGTCGACGGAGAGACAGTGCTCCACGAGCTCGACCGGGCCGGATTCTCTGTTTCGTCCGGATCGTCCTGCACGAGCAGCACCCTGACACCGAGCCACGTCCTCAAGGCGATGGGGGTGCTCACGGAGGGGAACATCCGCGTTTCGCTCCCGGCCGGCACGACGGAGGAGGAGGTCGGCGCCTTCCTCGACGTACTGCCGGGAGTGGTGGCCGGCGTACGGGAGAAGCTCGGCGCACCCGCCTCCGCAGCGCCCTCCCCCGCCCCGCGGGCCTCGCTCGTGGTCGACGCGCTGGGCAGGCGCTGCCCGATCCCGGTGATCGAACTCGCAAAGGTGATCGGAGAGGTACCGGTGGGCGGCACGGTGACGGTGCTCTCGGACGACGAGGCCGCCCGCCTCGACATCCCTGCCTGGTGCGCCATGCGCGAGCAGGAGTACGTGGGCGAGGAGCCGGCGGACCGCGGCTCGGCCTATGTGGTCCGCCGGCTCCTGTGACCGTCCCGTTCGCGTCAGGAGAGGTGCTTGCGGACCTCGGACGCGGCCTCGTCGCCGTACGCCTTGGTGAAGCGGTCCATGAAGTGGGTGCGGCGCAGGGTGTACTCCTGGGTGCCGACCGTCTCGATGACCAGGGTGGCGAGCATGCAGCCGACCTGGGCGGCGCGCTCCAGGCCCACACCCCAGGTGAGCCCCGAGAGGAAACCGGCGCGGAACGCGTCGCCGACGCCGGTCGGATCGGCCTTGCGCTCCTCCTCGGCACAGCCGACCTCGATGGGGTCCTGGCCGGCCCGCTCGATGCGGACGCCCCGGGCGCCGAGGGTGGTGACACGGTGGCCGACCCTGGAAAGGATCTCCTCGTCGCTCCAGCCGGTCTTGGACTCGATGAGCCCCTTCTCGTACTCGTTGGAGAAGAGGTACGTCGCGCCGTCGAGGAGGATCCGGATCTCCTCGCCGCCCATCCGGGCGATCTGCTGCGAGAAGTCCGCGGCGAAGGGGATGTCGCGCGAGCGGCACTCCTCGGTGTGGCGGAGCATCGCCTCCGGGTCGTCAGCCCCGATCGAGACGAGGTCGAGACCGCCGACGCGGTCGGCCACGCTCTTGAGCTCGATCAGCCGGGCCTCGCTCATGGCGCCCGTGTAGAAGGATCCGATCTGGTTGTGGTCGGCGTCCGTCGTGCAGACGAAGCGCGCCGTGTGCAGGACCTCGGAGATACGGATCGATCCCGTGTCCACGCCGTGCCGGTCGAGCCAGGCGCGGTAGTCGTCGAAGTCCGCCCCGGCTGCGCCGACCAGGATCGGCTGCGTGCCGAGCACGCCCATGCCGAAGGCGATGTTGGCGCCGACTCCGCCACGTCGCACGTCGAGGTTGTCGACCAGGAAGGAGAGCGAGACCGTGTGCAGCTGATCGGCGACCAGTTGGTCGGCGAATCGGCCGGGGAAGGTCATGAGGTGGTCTGTGGCGATGGAGCCGGTGACTGCGATGCGCACGGGAAGCTGCTCCTGCGGACGGCGAAGGGAACGCGTGAGCGCGCCCTCCGGGACGGAGTGACAGTTCACGCTACCCGGTGTCGTCACGGTGTCCGAGGGGGCAAAACTACCCGATAGTAGGTCTTTCTACCTGAGGGCTTCCCTGCGTACGGTGCGGATATGTCGAACAACATCGTTCCGCGCGAGTCCGAGATGAGCCTGGCCGAGCTGCGCGGTGACTGCGCGCGGATGGCGCCGCACTGGACCGTCCCCGCGAGGACCGCCACGAAGCGGGTGGAACACTCCCGCATCCACGGGGTCACGGTGCCGCCCTCCTCGGCCCGCCTCATCGACTCGATGTCCGACTACGGGGACTGACGGCGGGCCGTCCCGGCAGGCTCCCCGAGCACGGGGTGGAACCGCGCGCTCCTTCGGCCCGTCCCACCGGTGTCCCCGCCCGGGGACGGATGATGCGCCAGTGACGGCCAGACAGCCGAAGGAGCGATCCGGTGAGCACCGAGCGACCCGAGAATGACGTGACCGGCCCCCGGCGGCGCTCGCCGCTCGTGGCGGCCTCGGTGGCCGCAGCCGTGCTGCTGGCCGGTGGCGGAGTGGCGTACTGGGCCTCGGCCGCGTCGGGAGACAGCGGCGCGGGCCGGGAGACAGCCGGGGACGGCTCGCCTCCCCCGCTCTCGCTGGACCACCCGGACAGCCCGTCGGCGCGGCCGCCGGGGATCGCGCCCGGTGAACCCGACCCGCACGGAGGGGGAACCGTCTACCGGGCGTCGGGGGCGCTGCCGGACGGCCCTGACAGCGCCGCCGTCCACCGCTCGACGGGCACGGTGACCGCGGCCGAGGTGACGCGTCTCGCGAAGGCACTCGGAGTGCCGGGCACGCCCCGCGCCGAGGGCACGGCCTGGAAGGTGGGCAGTGACAAGGACGGGTCCGGTCCCGTCCTGCGGGTGATCAAGCAGGCTCCGGGCACCTGGACCTTCTCCCGGTACGGCTCCGGCGGCCCGGACGCGTGCGAGTCCGCCCGGACCTGCGCGAAGGAGGACCGCACACCCGCGTCCGGCTCCCCCGTCGGCGAGAAGGCCGCCAAGGCCGCGGCGGCGCCGGTGCTGAAGGCCGCGGGCCAGGGCGATGCCGCGCTCGACGCGGATCAGCTGATGGGTGCCGTACGCGTGGTGAACGCCGACCCGGTGGTGGGCGGGCTGCCGACGTACGGCTGGTCGACCGGCATCCAGGTGGGCGCCGGGGGCGAGATCGTCGGCGGCAGCGGACAGCTGAAGGGCCTGGAGAAGGGCGACACGTATCCAGTGGTCGGCGCGGACGAGGCGCTGAAGCGGCTGAACGCGGAGAGCCGGCGGGGCGCGCAGCCCGACGTCGGCGGCTGCGCGACCGCAGAGCCGCTGGAGGGCGACCCGGTCTCACCGAAGGCGGACTGCGGCACGGGGGACAAGGCCGACACACCCCCGGCGGACACGGTGACGGTCGAGAAGGCCGAGTTCGGGCTCGCGGCGCAGTACTCGGACGGCGAGCGGATCCTCGTGCCTTCCTGGCTGTTCTCGGTGCGGCCCGGAGGGGACGGCCCCGGTAGCACGGTCGTCCGGGTCGCGGTGGACCCGGACCACCTGGCCGACGAGAGCCGGGAGCCCTCTCCGCAGCCCACGAAGGACCCGGACTCCTCGGACAGCGGTGCGGGCATCACCTCGTACAGCGCGGACGGCCGGACGCTCGAGGTGAACTTCTGGGGCGGCGTGTGCAGCACGTACACGGCCCGGGCCGAGGAGGACGGCACCACGGTACGGATCACGGTCGCCGAGTCGAAGCCGGAACCCGGGAAGGCCTGCATCATGATCGCCAAGACGCTTACCCGGACGGTCACTCTGGACGCCCCGCTGGACGGCCGGAAGGTGGTCGACGCGGGGTCGGGCGAGGCGGTGCCGCGCGGCTGAGCCCGCACGGAGACGACGGCGGCGGGGGGGGCCGGGGCCGGGGGCCCCCCCCCCCCGGGGCGGGGCCCGGGGGTTGTGTGGGGGTGGCCCCCCGGGCCCGGGGGGCCGGGGGGCGCCCCCCCCCGGGCGCCGCGGGGGGGGGGGCCCCGGTCCCGGGCACCCCCGCCGCCGTCGGTACGTCTCAGGCTTTAGCTGAAGGAGTCACCGCAGGCGCAGGAGCCCGTGGCGTTCGGGTTGTCGATCGTGAAGCCCTGCTTCTCGATGGTGTCCACGAAGTCCACGGAGGCGCCGCCGAGGTACGGGGCACTCATCCGGTCGGTGACGACCTTGACGCCGTCGAAGTCCTTCACGACGTCGCCGTCGAGCGAGCGCTCGTCGAAGAAGAGCTGGTACCGCAGGCCCGAGCAGCCGCCAGGCTGAACGGCGACGCGCAGCGCGAGGTCGTCCCGGCCCTCCTGCTCCAGCAGGGCCTTGACCTTGGCTGCGGCGGCGTCGGACAGGAGGATGCCGTCGCTCACGGTGGTGGTCTCGTCCGATACGGACATCTGCTTCTCTCCCGGGTTGTACGGACTGCTTGCCGACGGTCCAACCATCGGGGCCGCGGATTCATTCCGGGCCAAGCGCTTGTCTGTTCCCTTCATGCTCGCACACCGCCCGGGCGGGGGGATGCGTCACATCGACGCTATCGGCATCGTCAAGCTGACACGAAGCGGTTATGATAGATAACGTCAATTAGACGAAAAGGCGTTTCGCAGAAAAGAAAGGGTGCGTGTCGTGACCACCGCCCAGCCCCTGGATGTCCAGCCGTCACCCCTCGCCCTCCTGCTGCTCGGCCGCGAGGCCGACCCGCGGAGCGAGCGCGGGGTCGAATGCCCGGGCGACCTCCCCTCCCCGTCCGACCCGGACCTGGTGGAGCGGGCCCGTGCCGCCAAGGAGAAGCTCGGGGACAAGGTCTTCGTACTCGGCCACCACTACCAGCGCGACGAGGTCATCCAGTTCGCGGACGTCACCGGCGACTCCTTCAAGCTGGCCCGGGACGCGGCGGCGCGGCCCGAGGCGGAGTACATCGTCTTCTGCGGTGTGCACTTCATGGCCGAGTCCGCGGACATCCTGACCGGCGACGACCAGAAGGTCGTCCTCCCGGACCTGGCCGCCGGCTGTTCGATGGCCGACATGGCCACCGCGGAGCAGGTCGCCGAGTGCTGGGACGTGCTGTCGGAGGCGGGGGTCGCCGACCAGGTCGTGCCGGTCTCGTACATGAACTCCTCCGCCGACATCAAGGCGTTCACCGGTCGGCACGGCGGCACGATCTGCACGTCCTCGAACGCGAAGCGTGCGCTGGAGTGGGCCTTCGAGCAGGGCGAGAAGGTCCTCTTCCTGCCGGACCAGCACCTGGGCCGGAACACCGCCGTACGCGACATGGGGATGACCCTGGAGGACTGCGTCCTCTACAACCCGCACAAGCCGAACGGCGGCCTGACCTCCGAGGAGCTGCGCGACGCGAAGATGATCCTCTGGCGCGGGCACTGCTCGGTGCACGGACGCTTCTCGGTGGAGTCCGTGAACGACGTCCGCGAGCGCATCCCCGGCGTGAACGTACTGGTGCACCCCGAGTGCAGGCACGAGGTCGTGGCCGCCGCGGATCACGTGGGCTCGACGGAGTACATCATCAAGGCCCTGGAGGCGGCGCCGTCCGGTTCCAAGTGGGCCATCGGCACGGAGCTGAACCTGGTGCGGCGGCTGGCGAACCGTTTCGCCGCGGAGGACAAGGAGATCGTCTTCCTCGACAAGACGGTGTGCTTCTGCTCGACGATGAACCGGATCGACCTGCCGCACCTGGTGTGGACGCTGGAATCCCTGGCCGAGGGGAACCTGGTCAACCGCATCCAGGTGGACGCGGAGACCGAGAAGTTCGCGAAGCTGGCACTGGAGCGGATGCTGGCGCTGCCGTAGGCGGCGCCAGGCCGGGGATGCCTGTGGCGGCGTCACCGGCCGTGTGCCGGCTTCCCGGGCGTTCGTGGTGCCGGATCGCGCGGTGCCGGTGCCCGGCGGGGATCCCGGTCGCCCTGGGTGGCCGGGGTCCCGTGTGGGGGTCCCCGTTGCCGTCGTGGTCCCCGCGATACCGGGCCCGGCCAATGGGTGAACCCTGGTTCGACGGGAAAAGCCCCCGGTGCCGTCGTACGGCAGCGGGGGCCTCTCCGTGGTACTGCGATCAGGCCTTCGCGGGCTCCGGCTCCTCGGAGGCGGCTTCCTCCGTCGGCTCCGGGTCGCTCGCTCCGGACTTCGCCTCGCGCTTGGCCGCCTTCTTCTTCGCGCGGCGCTCCTTGCGGAGTTCGACCATCGCGTAGAGGGTCGGGACCAGGAGCAGGGTCAGCAGCGTGGAGGTGATCAGACCGCCGATCACCACGACCGCCAGCGGCTGGGAGATGAAACCGCCTTCGCCCGTGACGCCGAGCGCCATCGGGAGCAGGGCGAAGATCGTCGCCAGTGCCGTCATCAGGATCGGGCGCAGCCGGTGGCGGCCGCCCTCGATCACTGCCTGCACGACCCCCATGCCCTGCGACCTGTACTGGTTGATCAGGTCGATCAGCACGATCGCGTTGGTCACCACGATGCCGATCAGCATCAGCATGCCGATCATCGCCGGGACACCCATCGGAGTGCCCGTGGCGACCAGGAGGCCGATGGCGCCCGTCGCCGCGAAGGGGATGGAGACCAGCAGGATCAGCGGCTGGATGAGCGACCGGAAGGTGGCCACCAGCAGCATGAAGACGATCGCGATGGCCGCCAGCATGGCCAGGCCCAGCTTCATGAAGGCGTCGTTCTGGTCCTCGGAGACACCGCCGATGGTCGCGGTGGCGCCTTCCGGGAGGTCCAGGGAGTCGATCTTCTTCTGGAGCTCCGTGCTGACCGCACCCGTGTTGTCGCCGGTCGGCTTGGCTGTGATCGTCGCCGCGCGCTGGCCGTCGATCCTGGTCATCGAGACCGGGCCGGGCACCAGCTCCACGTCGGCGATGTCGCCGAGCTTGACCGGGCCGAGCGGGAGAGCCTTCAGCTCGGCCATCGTGGTGGCCGGCGCGGCCGACTTCACCAGTACGTCACGCTCGGCGTCGTCCATGATCGCCTTGCCGGCCGGAGTGCCACGCACCGCTCCGGCCACCGCCGCGCCGAGGGTGGTCCCGTCGAATCCGGCGTCGGCCGCCTTGTCGTTGGCCTTGACCGAGATGCGCGGGACGCTCTGCGCCAGGTCGCTCTGGACATCGGTGACGTCGTCGAGCTCGGCGACCTCGCCGCGCACCGCCTCGGACGCCTTCTTCAGGACGTCCGCGTCGGCTGCCTTGACCACGACGCTGAGGTCCTGGCTGCCGAAGCCGTCGCCCCCGGCGATCGTGGTGTCCCCGATGCCGTCGAGCTCGCCCAGGGCCTCGTCGATCCGGTCCTGGGTCGCGTCGAAGTCCGCCGAGTCCTTCAGGGTGACCTGGTAGGACGCCTGGTTCGAGCCCGTACCGCCGCCGAAGGCCGCCATGAAACCGGAGGAGCCGACGGTGACCTGGTAGTCCTCGACGCCCTTGTCCGCGGCGAGGACCTTCTCGACCTTCCGCGCGGCCTCGTCGGCCGCGGCCAGGCTGGTGCCGGGAGTCAGCTCCTGCTTGATGGAGAGGACTTCCTGCTCGCCCTGGTCGAAGAAGTTCGTCTTCAGCAGGGGTGCCATGCCGAAGGTGCCGAACAGAACCACGAAGGCGATGACGATGCTGGTGGCACGGCGCCGGGTCGCGAAGCGCAGCACCGGGACGTAGAGCCGCTGGAGCCGGCTGGCCGCTTCCTTCTCCTCGGCCTTGCGGCGCGCCTCGTCCGGGTCGGTGTCGGTGCCCTTGGGGGCCCGCAGGAACCAGTACGAGAGGACCGGGACCACTGTCAGCGAGACCAGCAGGGACGCCAGCAGGGCCGCCGTGACCGTGAGGGAGAACGAGCCGAAGAGCTGGCCGACCATGCCGCCGACCAGACCGATCGGCAGGAAGACCGCGACGGTGGTGAGCGTGGACGAGGTGACCGCGCCGGCCACCTCCTTCACCGCGGTGATGATCGCCGAATGGCGCTCCTCGCCGTAGCCGAGGTGCCGCTTGATGTTCTCCAGGACCACGATGGAGTCGTCGACGACGCGGCCGATCGCGATGGTCAGCGCGCCGAGGGTGAGCATGTTCAGCGACAGGTCCCGGGTCCAGAGCACGATCAGCGCGAGGACCACGGAGAGCGGGATGGAGACCGCGGTGACCAGCGTCGAGCGGATCGACGCGAGGAACACCAGGATCACGACGACCGCGAAGAGCAGTCCGAGCGCGCCCTCGGTGGTCAGGCCGGAGATCGCCTTGGAGACGGCGGGCCCCTGGTCGGAGACGACGGTCAGCTCGGCGCCGGCTCCGAGGTCCTTGCGCAGGTCCGGGAGCTTGTCCTGGACGGCGTCCGAGATCGCGACGGCGCTGCCGTCCTTGTCCATCGTCGCCATGACGGCGAGGCTCGGCCTGCCGTTCGTACGGGTGATGGAGACCGCGGTGGCGGGCTCCTGCTTCACCGTGGCGACATCACCGACGCGGACCGGCTTCCCGGCCTTGCCCGTCGCCGGATCCGCCGCGGAGACCTTCAGGTCCTCGATCTGCTGCAGCGAGGTGAAGGAGCCGCCCACCTGGATGGTGCGGCTCTTGCCCGACTCGGAGAACGAGCCGGCCGGGAGGGTGGCGCCGCCGGCCTGGAGGGCCTGGGACAGCGAACCTGCGTTCATTCCCGCCGCGGCGAGCTTCCTGTCGTCGGGGACGACGGAGACCTGGAGGTCCCGGACGCCTTCGACGGCCACCTGGCCGACGCCCTCGATGTCCTCGATCGCCGGGACGACCGTGCGGTCGAGCTGGTCGGCGAGCGCCTGCTGGTCCTTGTCGGAGGTGACGGCGAGGACGACGGTCGGGATGTCGTCCGTCGAACCCGCCACGACCTGCGGGTCCACGTCGTCGGGCAGCTGGACGCGGGCCCGGTTCACGGCCTGCTGGATGTCGGCGACGAGCTGCTTCGTGCCTTCGTCGCCGAAGTCGAAGGTCGCCATGACGACGGCGTTGCCCTCGCTGGCGGTCGAGGTGATGCCCTCGACCCCGTCGACGGCCTCGATGGCGTTCTCGAGGGGCTCGACGACCTGCTTCTCGACCACGTCGGGGGACGCGCCCTGGTAGGGGGCCAGCACCGACACCATCGGCAGCTCGATGGTGGGCAGCAGCTGCTGCTTGAGCTGCGGGATCGCGATGGCCCCGAACACGAGCGCGACGATCGAGATCAGCCCGATCAGGGCCCGTTGCGCGAGGCTGAATCTGGACAGCCAGGACATGGGTGGGTCTCTCTTCTGTGGCGTACGCGGCAGGTGACCGGCTGCTGGGTGCCCACGTCGGTGAGCACAGGGACACAGCCCGCCCATCTATACGATCGCCGGGCCCCCGGGAGAATTCGTCGGCCCCCAGGTTGCTTTCTCGTCCCGCGCATACCGCAGCTGGAGTAGCCGCATCTACACCCGTCACTCCACCCTGGGGCGGACCAGGCCCGATTCGTAGGCAATGACGACCAATTGCGCCCGGTCCCGCGCACCCAGTTTCGCCATGGCCCGGTTCACATGGGTCTTCACCGTGAGCGGGCTGACGACGAGCCGGTCGGCGATCTGGTCGTTGGAGTTCCCTCCCGCCACCTGTACGAGGACCTCGCGCTCGCGCCCGGTGAGCGCGGCGAGGCGCTCGGCGTACTCGGTGTCGTCGGAGCCGTCGCCACTGCCGCCCTGAGCGAGGAAGGTGGCGATGAGGCCCTTGGTCGCGACCGGGGAGAGCAGTGCCTCACCGGCCGCGGCGACACGGATGGCGTTGAGCAGTTCGTCCGGTTCCGCGCCCTTGCCCAGGAAGCCGGAGGCCCCGGCACGCAGGGACTGCACCACGTACTCGTCCACCTCGAAGGTGGTGAGCATCACGATCCGTACGCCCGCGAGGTCGGGGTCCGCGCTGATCGTCCGGGTGGCGGTGAGCCCGTCGGTGCCCGGCATCCGGATGTCCATCAGCACGACGTCGGCGCGGGTCGAGCGAGCCAGCGCCACGGCCTGCGCCCCGTCGGCCGCCTCGCCGACGACCTGCATGTCGGGCTCGGAGTCGACCAGCACCCGGAACGCGCTGCGCAGCAGCGCCTGGTCGTCGGCGAGCAGCACCCTGATGGGCGTCATGCGCATCCCCCCGTCGTCTCCACCGCGCCCGGCCTCTCCGGCGCGCGTGTGCGGGACGTGACGGGCAGGATCGCATGGACCCTGAATCCGCCTCCGTAACGGGGCCCCGCCGTGAGGGCGCCGCCGAGGGCCGTGACGCGCTCGCGCATGCCGATCAGTCCGTGCCTGCCGCTGTCGGCCGGGGTGGGGGCAGGAGCCGCCCCGCTGCCGTCGTCGAGCACGGTGACCTCCGCTGTCCCCCCGACCCGTACGACGCTCACCTCCGCCTTCGCGTCGGGCCCCGCGTGCTTGCGTACGTTGGTCAAGGCCTCCTGGATGATCCGGTAGGCCGCGAGGTCGACCGCCGCGGGCAGCGGGCTGTCCCGGTCGGTGCAGGCCACCTCGACGGGGAGTCCGGCGTTGCGGAAGGTCTCGACCAGCGCGTCGAGTACGGCGAGCCCGGGCGCGGGTTCCGTGGGTGCCTCCGGGTCGCCTGACTGGCGGAGCAGTCCGACCGTGGCCCTCAGCTCGTTGAGCGCGGAGCGGCTGGCCTCACGTACGTGCGCGAGCGCCTCCTTCGCCTGGTCGGGGCGCTTGTCCATGACGTGGGCGGCGACCCCGGCCTGGACGTTGACCAGGGCGATGTGGTGGGCGACGACGTCGTGGAGATCCCGGGCGATGCGCAGGCGCTCCTCGGCGACGCGGCGGCCCGCCTCCTCCTCGCGGGTGCGTTCGGCGCGCTCGGCGCGCTCCCTGATCGCGTCGATGAACGCCCGCCTGCTGCGCACCGCGTCCCCGGCCGCGCAGGCCAGCCCCGTCCAGGCGAGCACGCCGACGTTCTCCTGGCTGTACCAGGGCGTCCCGCCGACCACCATCGCCGCCACGGTCAGCACCACCATGGTCAGCAGGCCGACCCGCCAGGTGGTGGGGCGGTCGGTGCGGGAGGCGACGGTGAACAGCGCGACGACCGCGCTCATCACCACGGGGGCGGGCGGGTCCATGAGGGCGAACTCGACGGCGGACAGCTGCCCCGTCACGGCGAGCACCAGCACGGGCCTGCGCCTGCGCAGGATCAGCGCCCCGGCGGCGAGCACCATCAGGAGCACGCTCGGCAGCTCGGGTGTCCGGGCTCCGAAGACCGGACCGTGGCCCGGGTCCGGTTCGGCGAAGGACGCGCAGAGCATGGTGACGAGCACGGCGAGGGCGAGGCCACCGTCGAAGGCGAGGGGGTGGCCGCGCAGCCAGCGGCGTGGGCGGACGAGCCCGGTTCCGAGGGTGGTCACGTCGAGCAACGGTACGGCGTCTCTCCGACAGGACGGTCCCTACGGTCTCCTTCGGCGTCACGGCACCGGGCGCGCGCCACGATGCCCCGCGCCGGCGGGACCGGGGCGGGGCATCGTGGGGAGTGCGGAGCGGGCGGACACCCGGTCAGCCGGGGATCAGCCCGCCGTCGCGGAGCATCGAACGCACCTCTTCGAGGGTGGCGTCGGGTGCAGGCAGGATCAGTTCGGACGGCTCCAGGGAGTCGTCCGGGAGCGGCGAACCGAGCTCACGCACCTTGTCCAGGAGCGCGTGGAGCGTGGTGCGGAAGCCGGGTCCGTCACCGCTCTCCATCTCCGCGAGGAGTATGTCGTCGAGCTTGTCCAGCTCAGCGACATGACTGTCGGCCAGTACCACCTGGCCCTCCCCCATGATCCGTACGATCATGACGCCGCCCTTACTGCTTGTCGAACTTGTGCGGGGTCTGCTGCGACTGCGGTGCCGCGTCCTGCGCACCGCCCTCGATGGCCTGCTGCTGCCCGGCGGAACCGCCGGCCAGTTCGGCCTTCATGCGCTGCAACTCCAGTTCTACATCCGTACCACCGGAGATCCGGTCCAGCTCGGCGGCGATGTCGTCCTTCGCCGTGCCCGACGGGTCGTCGAGAGCGCCCGAGGCCAGCAACTCGTCGATGGCTCCCGCACGTGCCTGGAGCTGCTGGGTCTTGTCCTCGGCCCGCTGGATCGCCAGGCCGACGTCGCCCATCTCCTCGGAGATGCCGGAGAATGCCTCACCGATCCGCGTCTGGGCCTGGGCCGCGGTGTAGGTGGCCTTGATGGTCTCCTTCTTCGTGCGGAAGGCGTCGACCTTGGCCTGCAGACGCTGGGCCGCGAGAGTGAGCTTCTCCTCCTCGCCCTGCAGCGTCTGGTGCTGCGTCTCCAGGTCCGTGACCTGCTGCTGGAGGGCGGCGCGCCGCGACAGCGCCTCGCGGGCCAGGTCCTCGCGGCCGAGCGCGAGCGCCTTGCGGCCCTGGTCCTCCAGCTTGGACGACTGTCCCTGCAGCTGGTTCAGCTGCAGCTCCAGCCGCTTGCGCGAGGTCGCCACATCGGCGACACCGCGGCGCACCTTCTGAAGCAGCTCCAGCTGCTTCTGGTACGAGTAATCGAGGGTCTCGCGCGGATCCTCGGCCCGGTCAAGGGCCTTGTTTGCCTTCGCGCGGAAGATCATCCCCATACGCTTCATGACACCGCTCATGGGCTTCGCGCGCCCCCTTCTGACGGACTGAGCTCCAGCACTCCAACAGAACCCACAGTACGGGCCCTGTCTCCATTACCGCACTGTTCGAGCACGGATGTGCTCCTCCGCAAGGACGACTGACGTCGGTATCCGCTCCCGCCCAGGGAGTAGACGAACATCAGGGAAAGCGGCGGCGACGTCCGTTCTGCCCCTGTCGGGACGCTTTTCTGGGCGCAGGCCGTTGCCGGATCGTTCCCGACCGGTCGCCGGTAGTCGCGACCGACCCCGTACCCTTGGGTTTTGTGTTCCGTAGCCGTTCCAAGGAAGAGAAGGCCCCCACCGGCAAGGTGACGGCGGACCTCTCCAAGCAGCCCCGCGACCCTCAGGCTCCCAAGGGTCGCCCCACCCCCAAGCGCAGCGAGGCCCAGACGCAGCGCCGGCGTGCCTCCAGCGGCACGCCGACCGATCGCAAGGAGGCCGCGAAGCGCCAGCGTGAAGCGCGCCGCGCCGACATGGCCAGGCAGCGGGAGGCGCTCGCATCGGGCGACGAGCGCTACCTGCCGGCGCGCGACAAGGGCCCCGTGCGGCGTTATGTCCGCGACTTCGTGGACTCGCGCTTCTGCATCGCGGAGTACTTCCTTCCGCTCGCAGTGATCATCCTGATCCTCAGTGTGATCCAGGTCCAGAACATCCAGAACATCTCGCTGCTGCTCTGGCTCGGCGTGATCGTGCTGATCGTCGTCGACTCCATCGGCCTCGGTTTCCGCCTGAGGAAGCAGCTGGCCCAGCGCTTCCCCGACACCCCGAAGCGCGGCGCGGTGGCCTACGGCCTGATGCGTACGCTCCAGATGCGCCGACTGCGTCTGCCCAAGCCGCAGGTCAAGCGGGGAGAGCGGCCCTGAGCACGGAGACCTCCGGCTTCACGGGGGTGTCCCCCCAGTGGCTCGGCGGGCTCGGCGGCCTGCGCAACACGGTCCGACAGGAGCTCGTCGCCCGGCAGCTCGACGAGCAGATAGCCGCGCGCTTCCCCGTGGGGCGGCGGCTGCGGGTGCTCGACGTCGGCATGGGCCAGGGCACCCAGGCACTGCGCCTGGCCCGGGCCGGGCACTCCGTGACGGGCCTCGAGTCCGACGGCGAGATGCTGCGCTTCGCGCGCGAGGCGCTGGCGGCCGAGCCCGAGGGCATCCGGGAACGGGTGCGGCTCATCGAGGGCGACGGCCGTGACACCGGGGTGCACTTCTTGCCCGGCAGCTTCGACGTGGTGCTCTGCCACGGCGTACTGATGTACGTCCCGGAGCCGGATCCGTTGCTCGCCGGCCTGGCCAGGATGCTGGCCCCCGGCGGTCTCCTCTCCCTGCTCGTGCGGAACGCGGACGCCCTGGCGATGCGGCCGGGGACGGCCGGCGACTTCGCCGCGACCCTCGCCGCGTTCGAAACGGACACGTACACGAACAGGCTCGGCCTGGACGTCCGGGCGGACCGGCTCGAGGTGCTGCGGTCCACCCTCGCGGGGATCGCCGCCCCACTGCACGCCTGGTACGGCGTGCGGGTCTTCACGGACAACGTGAGCAACCAGGCGGAGCTGCCCGGCCCCGATGAACTGGCGCGGGTGTTCGCCGCCGAGGACCGTGCGGGGCGGACCGACCCGTACCGCGGGGTGGCGGCGCTGCTGCACCTGTGCGGCGTACGCGGCTGACCCGCCCGGACAGCGCGTCCGACCGGTCCGGGGCGCGCCCCGGGCCGTACGCCTGATCGGCCCACCAGCGCGGGCCGCACGCGACGGCCCCGGCGATACTCCGGGCATGGACGCAACCCCTTCCCGCAGCCGGGTACGCCGCTCGCTGGCCCCCCTGGCCGCCGCCTGCGCGCTCGCCCTGGCGGGCGGCTGTGCGGGGCCGGGACCGGCCCCGTCCGCCGCGCCGGGCCGGCAGGCGGTGGTGTCCCGGGCCGCGGGCGATCTGGAGGATCAGTACCAGACCGTCATCAGGGCCGTGCTGCCCACCGTCGTGCAGATCGCCGCCGGGGACGGGCTCGGCTCGGGCGTCGTCTACGACGGCGAGGGCCACATCGTCACGAACGCCCATGTGGTGGGCGGGGAGAAGGCCTTCGACGTCACCGTCGCCACCGGCGAGAAGGTGCTCAAGGCGTCCCTGGTCTCCTCCTATCCGGAGCAGGACCTGGCCGTCATCAAGCTCGACGACGTCCCCGAGGGGCTGCGCGCCGCGGAGTTCGGGGACACGGACGAGGTCGAGGTGGGGCAGATCGTCCTGGCGATGGGTTCGCCGCTCGGCCTGTCCAGCAGCGTCACCCAGGGCATCGTCTCGGCCGTGGGCCGCACCGTCAGCGAGAGCCGCTCGGGAGGCGGCACCGGGGCGACGCTCGCCGACATGGTGCAGACCTCGGCGGCGATCAACCCGGGCAACAGCGGAGGCGCCCTGGTGAACCTCGACGGCGAGGTGATCGGCATCCCGACCCTCGCGGCCACGGACCCGCAGGTGGGCGACAGCGCGGCCCCCGGCATCGGGTTCGCCATCCCGGTCTCGATGGTGCGCACGGTGGCAGACCAGATCATCGAATCCGGAAAGGTCACCGACTCGGGCCGGGCGGCGCTGAACATCACGGGCCGCACCGTCGTGGACGACGACTACAGACCCGCCGGTGTCGCGATCGTCAGCGTCGAGAAGAACGGGGCCGCCGCGAAGGCCGGCCTTCGCGTCGGCGACATCATCACCCGGATCGGCGACGCACGGGTCACGACGATCACCTCGCTCTCGGAGGCCCTGGCCGCCGACGACCCGGGCCGGAAGGTCACGGTGAGGTACACCCGGGGGGACGCGGAGAAGACCGCCCGCGTCACCCTGGGCGAGATCTGAGAGCCGGCCTGGGGCGCACGGACACCCGGAGGCCGCAGGCCCCGCCCGGGCGCCGGGGCCCGGGCGCGGCCACGGACCTCAGTCGGTCTGCAGGCCCATGGGGCCGTAGATCTTCGTCGTGTCCTCGAAGAGGGTCACCTGGTCCGCGCCGCCCTCGAGCAGCTCCTTCCAGAACTCACCGATCCAGGACTCCGCGTCGCCCTGGGTCGTGAACTCCTCCGGCTGCAGCGCCGGCTCCGTCTCCGTACCGTCGGACTTCTCGAACCGCCACGTCCACGCCATGTCCGCCTCCTGGGTCACGTTGCTCCCCGAAGACTAGTGGGTGTCCCGGGCGCGCAGGTGGTGGACGGACACGGGAGGATCGACACGTGGAACTGACACTGCTCGGCACCGGAGCCCCCGACGGGCTGCCGCGGCCCGACTGCCCCTGCGCCGTCTGCGCCTCCTCCCGCGGCACCGGGGCGCGCGCCGCGACCGCGCTGCTCGTGGACGACGCGCTGCTGCTGGATCTCACCCCGGGCGCCGTGTTCGCCGCCGCCCGAGCGGGCCGCTCGCTCGCCGCCGTACGGCAGGTGCTGCTGACCCACCCTCATGACGGGCCGGCGGTGGAGCTGCCGGCGTCCCTGCCGTCCGCGGGGCGTGTCCCGGACGGTCAGGAGCTCACGCTGATCAGCGGACACCGGGTCCGCGCCCTGGCGATGGACGCGCCGGGCACCGGTTACGAGGTGACGTCGCCGGATGCCGAGCGCCTGCTCTACCTGCCGCCCGGGGCCTCCCCCGCCGGGCTGGCGGCCCCGGTGGCGGAGCCGTACGACATGGTCGTGTGCGACGTGATCGCGCGGCCCGACTCCGTGGCGAGGCTACGGGCCGTCGGGGCCGTCGGGCCCGGAACCGAGGTGATCGCCGTCCATCTGGACCACGACGCGCCGCCCGGAGCCGAGCTGGACCGCAGGCTCGCCGCCGGCGGGGCACGGGCCGTGCCGGACGGGACGACGCTGCCGGTGGGCGCCTACCACGCGGTACCCGAGGTGCCCCGGCGCACGCTGGTCACGGGCGGTGCCCGTTCGGGGAAGTCGGTGGAGGCGGAACAGCGCCTGGAGACTTTTCCCGAGGTGGTGTACGTGGCGACGGGCGGCCGCCGTGACGGGGACTCGGAGTGGGAGGCGAGGATCGGGCTGCACCGGGAACGCAGGCCCGCCGCGTGGCGCACGGAGGAGACCTGCGAGCTGGCGGGTCTGCTGGAGCAGGACGGACCGCCGCTGCTCATCGACTGCCTGTCGCTCTGGCTGACGGACGCGATGGACGGGGTGGAGGCGTGGGACGACGCCAGGTGGGCGGACGGCGGTGAGGAGAAGCTGCGCGAGCGGGTCGCCGAGCTGGTCCGCGCGGTGCGCGGGACGCGTCGCACGGTCGTGGCCGTGACCAACGAGACCGGCTCGGGTGTGGTGCCGGCGACGGCGTCGGGGCGGCGGTTCCGGGATGAACTGGGCCGTCTGAACGCCGCGTTCGCCGGCGAGTGCGAGCAGGTGCTGCTCGTGGTGGCGGGACGGGCGCTGGTGCTGCGGGGCTGAGCCGCGGGCGGGGTGCGGGGCTGGAGATACGGGAGGGACCGGCGGGTACTGTTCCGCACAGGAGCCCCCCGGCGGGTTCCGGCCCACCTAGCGCCGACCCGCGAGGCAGACCTCCGTGAATCTGGACGACTTCTCCGACCTGATCGAACGCCCCGACGGGGGCGTACGGCGTGATGCCGAGGAACGACGGGAGCGGCTCTCCGTTCCCGTCGGCGCGCTCGGCCGGCTGGACGAGCTGGGCGAATGGCTGTCGGCCGCCCAGCAGTCGGTTCCGGTCAAGGCGGTCGAGCGGCCGCGCGTCGTGCTGTTCGCGGGTGACCACGGTGTGGCGGAGCTGGACGTGTCCGGCCGGCCCGCGGGGACCGCGCACGAACTGGTGCGGGCGGTGCTGGACGGCGCGAGCCCCGTCGCCGTGCTGGCCCGCCGCTTCTCCGTTCCCGTACGGGTCGTGGACGCCGGCCTGGACTGCGATCCGGAGCTGCTGCCCGACGCCGTCGTGCGCCACCGGGTACGGCGCGGCAGCGGCCGGATCGACGTCGAGGACGCGCTGACGGCGGAGGAGGCCGAGCAGGCCGTACGCCTGGGGATGCGCATCGCCGACGAGGAGGCCGACTCCGGCACGGATCTCGTGGTGCTGGGCGATCTGAGTGTTGGTGGTACGACGGCGGCCTCGACGCTGATCGCGGCCCTGTGCGGCACGGACGCATCGGTGGTGACCGGGCGCGGCGGTGCGGGGATCGACGATCTGGCGTGGATGCGCAAGTGCGCGGCGATCCGGGACGCGTTGCGGCGGGCCCGGCCGGTCCTCGGTGACCAGCTGGAGCTGCTGGCCGCCGTGGGCGGAGCGGACCTGGCGGCCATGACGGGGTTCCTGCTGCAGAGCGCGGTGCGCCGGATGCCCGTGGTGCTGGACGGAGTGGTCTCGGCGGCCTGTGCGCTGGTGGCGCAGCGGGCTGCCTTCCGGGCACCGGACTGGTGGCTGGCGGGTCAGCTCAGCGGCGAGCCGGCGCAGCTGAAGGCGCTGGACCGGATGGCGCTGACCCCGTTGCTGGACCACGGGGTGACGGTGGGGGCGGGAAGCGGGGCACTGCTGGCCCTGCCGCTCGTCCAGGCCGCGGCGGCGCTGGCGGCGGAACTGCCCGAACGCGCGCCGGAGCCTGTCGTGGAGGAAGCGGAGGCGGTGGAGGAAGCGGGCGCGGCGGATGTGGCGGGCGCGGAGCCCTCGCGGGACACGAAGCCCGCGGACACGACCGCCTGAGGGGTCAGGATCCGCCGCCGGGGCGGGGGCCCGGTAGCGGGTTCCTGTCCGGGGCCCCGCCGATCAGGTCCTGGAAACGACGGCGCGGCCCCGCCCAGCGGACGTCGTGGTGATACGCCCTCAGCACCGCCCTGGCACGGGCCCGGTGCCGTCGGCGGTAGAGCCGCTTCGCCCAGAGCGAGGTGGGCCGGGCCAGCCGAAGCGCTCCGATCAGCGCGATGAACGGGATGAGGGTGCCGATCACCGCCATCCGTACCTTGCCCTTGAAGAGTGTGACCAGCACGAAACCGAAGTTGACGACGTAGGTCAGGACGACGCCCGTCCTGTTCTGCTGCTGCTCGCCGCTCAGCTCGTCCACGCCGAGCGGCGAGAAGCCGGCGAGCACGAGCAGGACGAGCGAGGCCGTGAGGACGACGACCTCCACGCTCTGCCGGCCCTCCTCGGTCCAGTAGACGTCGTCGAGGTGCAGGATCAGCGCGAACTCGTCGAGGACCAGGCCCGCGCCCACGCCGAAGACGACCGCGAGGATCCCGGCGGCCACGCCGCGTTGGCCGCTCGCGACCGCGCCGAAGCCTCCGACGACCGAGAGCACGACGCCGGGAACCACGTGGTGGACGTGCACACCGCCGGGCGTGAAGTTGCGGAACGGCCCTTTGCCGGCCCTGATCATCCGGGTGATCATCCGGGTGACGGCGAAGGTCAGCACGAAGGCGCTGAGGGCGAGCAGGAGCGGTAGTTTGCCCGGCTCGACGATGTTCTGCTGAAACCAGTGACCCATGCCACCTCCGCCCGGAGACCCGCCTTTGCGGCTTTTGGGTCGCTTTCGCCCAATCTAGCGTGCCGGTGCAGCGGCTAGCCTGCGCGCGGTGACCTCCCTGAACAGCCACGGCCTGCGATTCGCCTTCGGCACCCTGACCGCGCTCCCCGTCCGCGTCTCCCGCTGGGACCGCCGGACCGCCCGCGCCGGCATGCTGTGCGCCCCGCTCGCGGGACTCACCGTGGGGCTGCTCGCGGCCGTCCCCGGAGTGGTGTTCCTGCTGGGCGGGTCGGGCCCCCTGGTGGCGGCGGTCGCCTCCGCCGCGCTTCCCGCCGCACTGACCCGCGGGCTGCACCTGGACGGGCTCGCGGACACCGCCGACGGACTGGGCAGCGCCAAGCCGGCCGGGGACGCGTTGCGGATCATGAAGCAGTCGGACATCGGCCCCTTCGGCGTGATCACCCTGCTGTTCGTGCTGCTGGCCCAGGTCTCGGCGCTCTTCGCGCTGTACGGCCGGGGCTGGGCGGACGGCGCTCTGGGCACCGTCGTCGCGGCCGTGACCGCGCGGCTCGCGCTCACGCTGGCCTCCCGCCGGAACGTCCCGCCCGCCCGGCCGGAGGGCCTCGGCGCGGCGGTGGCCGGCACCGTCCCTCCCCGGGGCGCGGCGGCCGTGGCCTGCGCGGTGGTCGTGTGCTGCGCGGCGGCCGGTGTGCTGCTGGGCGGGTACGGGGCCGGCCTGCACCAGGCCCTCGCGGTGGTGGCCGGCCTCGTGGCCGCGCAGCTGATGCTGCGTCACTGCGTGCGGCGCTTCGGCGGGGTGACCGGCGATGTGTTCGGCGCGCTGGAGGAGACGGCGGGCACCGTCGCCCTGCTGACGCTGTCGCTGTCCCTGGGCTGAGGTGTGCCCTCCCCCGGGCGACGGCCCCGCCCCCGTCAACCGGAGCCCCGGGCGCGCGTAGGCTCGTTCCCGGCACATTGCGGGCGGCGTCTACGATGCGCCGGGCACGGTCGGCCACCCCCTCGACCAACACAGACCGGCACACAACTCAACGGAAGCGAGAATTCACCACCGTGACTGCTCTCACTCTCAGCACCTCAGGTGCGGCGACGCTGCGCGCCGACGCGCTCGTCGTCGGCATCGCCAAGGGAGCCGGGTCCACGTCTGGGGACCTGGTCGTCGCACCGGGCGCCGAGGCCGTGGACAAGGCGTTCGACGGAAAGCTCGCCACCGTCCTGGCGACCCTCGGTGCCTCCGGCGCCGAAGGCGAAGTGACCAAGCTCCCCGCGCCGTCCGGCCTCAAGGCGCCGGTCGTCGTCGTGGTCGGACTCGGGCCGGTCCCGGCGAAGGACGACGCGTACGACTCCGAGGTCCTGCGCCGGGCCGCGGGCAGCGCCGCGCGTGCGCTGAAGGGTTCGAAGAAGGCCGGTTTCGCCCTGCCGACGGAGTCCGTCGAGGACGCGTCGGCCGTCGCGGAGGGCGCCCTGCTGGGCGCGTACGCCTTCACCGCCTACCAGGGCGGCGAGAACAAGCTCGCCCCCAAGGGTGCCAAGGCCGATGCCAGGAAGGTTCCGCTCGGCGAGGCCGTCCTGCTCGGCACCAAGCCGCGGGACAAGGCGTTCAAGGCGGCCGCCGAGCGCGCCGTCGCGGTCGCCGAGGAGATCAACCGGGCCCGCGACCTGATCAACACCCCGCCGAACGACCTGTACCCCGAGTCCTTCGCCGCCGTGGCCACCGCCGCGGGCAAGGAGCACGGCATCAAGGTGCAGGTCCTGGACGAGAAGGCGCTCGTCAAGGGCGGCTTCGGCGGCCTGCTCGGCGTGGGTCAGGGCTCCGCCCACGGCCCTCGCCTGGTCAAGCTGGCCTACACCCACCCCAAGGCGGAGAAGACGCTCGCCCTGGTCGGCAAGGGCATCACCTACGACTCGGGCGGCATCTCGCTCAAGTCGCCCGGGCACAACGAGACGATGAAGTGCGACATGAGCGGCGCCGCCGCCGTGTTCGCCGCCGTCGTGTCGGCCGCCCGCCTCGGCCTCCGGGTCAACGTCACCGGCTGGCTGGCCCTCGCCGAGAACATGCCGTCCGGCAACGCCACCCGCCCCGGTGACGTGCTGCACATGTACAGCGGCAAGACCGTCGAGGTCCTGAACACCGACGCGGAGGGCCGCCTGGTCCTCGCCGACGCCCTGACCCGCGCCTCCGAGGAGAAGCCCGACGCGATCGTCGACGTGGCGACCCTCACGGGCGCGATGGTCCTGGCCCTCGGCAACCGCACCTTCGGCGTGATGTCCAACGACGACGCGTTCCGTACGTCGATCCACGAGATCGCCGAGGAGGTCGGCGAGGCCTCCTGGCCGATGCCGCTCCCCGCCGACCTGCGCAAGGGCATGGACTCCCCGACCGCCGACATCGCCAACATGGGCGAGCGGATGGGCGGCGGCCTGGTGGCCGGTCTCTTCCTGAAGGAGTTCGTGGGCGAGGGCATCGCCTGGGCGCACCTGGACATCGCGGGCCCGGCCTTCCACGAGGGCGCGCCGTACGGCTACACCCCCAAGGGCGGCACCGGATCAGCGGTCCGCACCCTGGTGCGGCTGGCCGAGCGCACCGCGGCCGGCGACCTCGGCTGAGTCCCGGCTCACGGCGTCCGCGAGCGGCCCCCACGCGCGGGGTCCGCTCGCGGCGCGCACGGCCCCGGGCATACGTCCGGGGCCGTCGGCGTTCACCCCGATGGCCCTGACCGGCTTTTCTTCGGAAATGTGTACGCTTCGGTGACCGTCGGGCCCGGATCTTCGTACGGCTCGGAGCAGGGGCCCGCGTCCCGTCCGCCCGCAACAAGTGCGAAGATGGGTTCTCGGCAGGACAGGGCCCCCACCACAGGGCCGAATATCGCAAGCGGCCGAACACCAGCCGACCGGCCGGTCACACCCCAGCGACGGGGCCCGGCGTACGGCGCACATGCATGGAGGACGTGACGTGGCGAACGACGCCAGCACTGTTTTCGACCTAGTGATCCTCGGCGGTGGTAGTGGCGGTTACGCCGCGGCCCTGCGCGGAGCTCAGCTGGGCCTGGACGTCGCCCTGATCGAGAAGGGCAAGGTCGGCGGCACCTGCCTGCACAACGGCTGCATCCCCACGAAGGCGCTGCTGCACGCCGGCGAGATCGCCGACCAGGCCCGTGAGGCCGAGCAGTTCGGTGTGAAGGCCACCTTCGAGGGCATCGACATGGAGGCCGTCCACAAGTACAAGGACGACGTGATCTCGGGCCTGTACAAGGGTCTGCAGGGTCTCGTCGCCTCGCGCAAGGTGCACTACATCGAGGGTGAGGGCAAGCTCTCGTCGCCCACCTCGGTGGATGTCAACGGTCAGCGCGTCCAGGGCCGCCACGTGCTCCTGGCGACCGGCTCCGTGCCGAAGTCGCTGCCCGGCCTGGAGATCGACGGCAACCGCGTCATCTCTTCGGACCACGCGCTGAAGCTGGACCGCGTACCGAAGTCCGCCATCGTCCTGGGCGGCGGCGTCATCGGCGTCGAGTTCGCCTCGGCGTGGAAGTCCTTCGGCACCGAGGTCACCATCGTCGAGGGTCTGAAGCACCTGGTCCCTGTCGAGGACGAGAACAGCTCCAAGCTTCTTGAGCGCGCGTTCCGCAAGCGCGGCATCAAGTTCAACCTCGGCACCTTCTTCGACAAGGCCGAGTACACGCAGGACGGCGTGAAGGTCTCCCTCGCCGACGGCAAGACCTTCGAGGCGGAGGTGCTGCTGGTCGCGATCGGCCGCGGCCCGGTCTCGCAGGGCCTGGGCTACGAGGAGGCCGGTGTCGCGATGGACCGCGGCTACGTCCTCGTCGACGAGTACATGCAGACCAACGTGCCGACCGTCTCGGCCGTCGGTGACCTGGTCCCGACCCTCCAGCTCGCCCACGTCGGCTTCGCCGAGGGCATCCTGGTGGCGGAGCGGCTCGCCGGTCTCAAGACCGTGCCGGTCGACTACGACGGCGTGCCGAAGGTGACGTACTGCCACCCCGAGGTCGCCTCCGTCGGTATCACCGAGGCCAAGGCCAAGGAGATCTACGGTGCGGACAAGGTCGTCACCCTCAAGTACAACCTCGCGGGCAACGGCAAGAGCAAGATCCTGAAGACCGCGGGCGAGATCAAGCTCGTCCAGGTCAAGGACGGTGCCGTGGTCGGCGTCCACATGGTCGGTGACCGTATGGGCGAGCAGGTCGGCGAAGCCCAGCTGATCTACAACTGGGAGGCGCTGCCGGCCGAGGTCGCGCAGCTCATCCACGCCCACCCGACGCAGAACGAGGCGATGGGCGAGGCCCACCTGGCCCTGGCCGGCAAGCCTCTCCACTCCCACGACTGATCCAGTCCCGGGGACGACCGACCACTTCCGCACTTTCGTAAGGAGCAACTGAAACCATGTCGGTTTCCGTAACCCTTCCGGCGCTCGGCGAGAGCGTCACCGAGGGCACCGTCACCCGCTGGCTGAAGGCCGAGGGCGAGCACGTCGAGGCCGACGAGCCGCTGCTCGAGGTCTCGACCGACAAGGTCGACACCGAGATCCCCGCGCCCGCCTCCGGCGTGCTGTCGTCCATCAAGGTCGCCGAGGACGAGACCGTCGAGGTCGGTGCCGAGCTGGCCGTCATCGACGACGGCTCCGGCGCCCCCGCGGCCGAGGCCGCGCCGGCCGCTGAGCCGGAGGCCGCCCCGGCTCCGGCCGAGGAGACTCCGGCGCCCGCCGCCGAGGCCCCTGCCGCCGAGGCTCCCGCCGCCGCTCCGGCCGGTGGTGCCTCCGGCACCGACGTCACCCTTCCGGCGCTCGGCGAGAGCGTCACCGAGGGCACCGTCACCCGCTGGCTGAAGGAGGTCGGCGAGGAGGTCGCGGAGGACGAGCCCCTGCTCGAGGTCTCCACGGACAAGGTCGACACCGAGATCCCCGCCCCGGTCGCCGGCGTGCTGCTGGAGATCGTCGTCGGCGAGGACGAGACCGCCGAGGTCGGCGCCAAGCTCGCCGTCATCGGTGCTCCGGGTGCCGCACCGGCCGCCGCTCCGGCGGAGGCCGCCCCGGCCCCCGCCGCCGCTCCGGCTCCGGCTGCACCCGCCGCACCGGAACCGGCCGCGCAGGCTCCGGCAGCTCCCGCCGCACCGGCTCCCGCCGCTCCGGCACCGGCCGCTCCGGCACCGGCACCTGCCGCGCCCGCCGCACCGGCTCCCGCTCCGGCCGCGCAGGCTCCGGCTCCGGCCGCTCCGTCGGCGCCCGCCGCCGACGACGGCGCGTACGTCACGCCGCTGGTCCGCAAGCTCGCCGCCGAGAACGGCGTCGACCTGGGCGCGGTCAAGGGCACCGGCGTCGGTGGCCGTATCCGCAAGCAGGACGTGGTGGCCGCCGCGGAGGCCGCCAAGGCCGCCGCAGCCGCGCCGGCTCCGGCCGCCGCCGCTCCCGCGGCCAAGGCCGCGCCGAAGCTCGAGGCGTCCCCGCTGCGCGGTCAGACGGTCAAGATGACCCGCATGCGCAAGGTCATCGGCGACAACATGATGAAGGCCCTGCACTCGCAGGCCCAGCTGACCACGGTCCTCGAGGTCGACATCACGAAGCTGATGAAGCTGCGCAACCAGGCGAAGGAGTCCTTCGCCGCCCGTGAGGGCGTCAAGCTGTCCCCGATGCCGTTCTTCGTGAAGGCGGCGGCCCAGGCGCTGAAGGCCCACCCGGTCGTCAACGCCCGGATCAACGAGGACGAGGGCACCATCACGTACTTCGACTCGGAGAACATCGGCATCGCCGTGGACGCCGAGAAGGGTCTGATGACTCCGGTCATCAAGGGTGCGGGTGACCTGAACATCGCGGGTATCGCGAAGAAGACCGCCGAGCTGGCCGGCAAGGCCCGCGGTGGCGGCCTCACCCCGGACGACATGTCCGGCGCGACCTTCACCGTCAGCAACACCGGTTCGCGCGGTGCGCTGTTCGACACGGTCATCGTGCCGCCGAACCAGGCGGCCATCCTGGGCATCGGCGCCACCGTCAAGCGTCCGGCGGTCATCGAGACCGCCGAGGGCACCGTCATCGGCGTCCGCGACATGACGTACCTCTCGCTCTCCTACGACCACCGTCTGGTGGACGGCGCGGACGCCGCCCGCTACCTGACCACGGTCAAGGCGATCCTCGAGGCCGGCGAGTTCGAGGTCGAGCTCGGCCTCTGAGCCGTGCAGCTGTAACCAGCCTCACCAGTGGCGCCCCCGTCCGGAACACCTCCGGGCGGGGGCGCCGCCGTATTGTCTAGACACCACCGGTCGCCCTCGGACGCCGTGTTGGTGGAGAGCAGTACCGGTTCGCCCGAAGGAGCCCGTCATGACCCCGCCCGTCGTCCACTCGCTGCGCGAGCAGATCCGCGAGCACATCGTGGACGGGATAGTCAGCGGGCGCTGGAAGCCGGGTGAGCGGATCGTGGAGCGTCGCATCGCGACCGAGCTGGAGGTCAGCCAGACACCCGTGCGCGAGGCGCTGCGCGAGCTGGAGACCCTGCGGCTGATCGAGTCGGCGCCCAACAAGGGCGTGCGGGTCCGGAACCTGACCGCCGCCGATCTGGAGGAGAGCTACCCCGTGCGGGCCGGGCTGGAGCAGATGGCGGCGGAGCTGGCGGCCCCCGCGCTCGCCGAGGACTGCTCCGCGCTGACGCCGCACGTGGCGGCGCTGTACGAGGCGGACCGGCTGGCCGACGGCGAGGCGCAGGTACGGCACACGGTCGCCTTCCACCGGGAGCTGGTGCGCGCCGCCGGGAACGCCGTGCTGCTGCACACCTGGGAGGGGCTGGGCATCGAGGTGTTCACGGCCCTGTCGATCCGCTGGCTGGGCACGGTGCAGAAGTCGTACGCGGAGGAGCACGAGGCACTCATCGAGGCGTTCCTGCGTCGGGACCCGCGGATCGCCGTGCTGGTGAAGGAACACGTCCTCGGGTGCGCGCCGCGCGCCTGAGGCGTGTCCGCCCCGTCCGGCCCGGGACTCCTGTCCGTACGGCCACGCCCATCTGCGGCGCGGTCCGCTCCGCCGTGCAGGTCAGTGCCCGTTTCACCCCCTTGATCCCGTCACTCCGTGCCCTGTTTCGCGGCACCGCATGCCACTTTTCTTCATATCAAGAAGTTTTGCCCTTCACCCTTTGATCGATCATCGATCGGCGACTTACAGTTCAGTCGCGGGCCCACCGGCCCGATCGCCCTGTCCTGCCAGTCAGGGCCTTCTCCACCCCCTCCCACTCCGGAAGGCGGCGATCATGACCGACCCCGTAGCAAAGCTTCCGAGCGAGCTCGACCAGCTCCCGGACCGCGACCCCGAGGAGACCGCCGAGTGGGCGGCCTCCCTGGACGCCGTCACCAAGGCCGCGGGCCCGCACCGCGCCGCGTACCTGATGCGGCGTTCGCTCCAGCACGCTGAGGGCGCCGGCATCGCGCTGCCCAAGCTGCTGGAGAGCGATTACGTCAACACCATCCCCACCTCCGCCGAGCCCGCGTTCGACGGCGACCTGGAGATGGAATCGAAGATCACCGCGTGGAACCGCTGGAACGCGGCCGCGATGGTCACCCGTGGCGCCCGGTACGGCGTCGGCGGTCACATCGCCACGTTCGCCTCGGCGGCATGGCTGTACGAGACCGGCTTCAACCACTTCTTCCGCGGCAAGGAAGGTGACGGCTCCGGCGACCAGCTCTACATCCAGGGCCACGCCTCGCCCGGCATCTACGCCCGCGCCTTCCTCGACGGCCGCCTCGGCGAGCAGCAGCTCGACAACTTCCGCCAGGAGTCGGGCGGCGACGGCCTGCCGTCCTACCCGCACCCGCGGCGGCTGCCCTGGCTGTGGGAGTTCCCCACGGTGTCGATGGGCCTCGGCCCGCTCTCTGCGATCTACCAGGCGCGCTTCAACCGCTATCTGACCAACCGCAAGATCAAGGACACGTCGAACTCGCACGTCTGGGCCTTCCTGGGCGACGGCGAGATGGACGAGCCCGAGTCGACCGCGGCCCTCGCCCTCGCGGCCCGTGAGCAGCTCGACAACCTGACCTTCGTCATCAACTGCAACCTGCAGCGCCTCGACGGCCCGGTCCGCGCCAACTTCCGCGTGGTCCAGGAGCTGGAGGGCGCGTTCCGCGGGGCCGGCTGGAACGTCATCAAGACGCTCTGGGGCAACGCCTGGGACGAGCTGTTCCAGCTGGACACCACCGGCGCGCTGATCCGGCGCCTGCGCGAAGTCCCGGACGCGCAGTTCCAGACGTACGCGACCCGCGACGTGGCCTACATCCGCGAGCACTTCTTCGGCGCCGAGCCGGCGCTCGCCGAGCTGGCGAAACTGCTGAGCGACGCCAAGATCGCCGAGTGTTTCTACAGCTCCCGCGGCGGCCACGAGGCCCGCAAGGTGTACGCGGCCTACCGCGCGGCCGTCGAGCACAAGGGTGCGCCGACCGTGATCCTGGCCCAGACGGTCAAGGGCTACACGCTCGGCAAGGGCTTCGAGTCCAAGAACGCCAACCACCAGATGAAGAAGCTGTCGACCGACGAGTTCAAGGGCATGCGCGAGCTGCTCGGCCTCCCGATCCCGGACAGCGCCTTCCAGGACGGGCTGGTCCCCTACGGCCACCCCGGCGCCGACTCCCCGGAGGTCCGCTACCTCCAGGAGCGCCGTGCCGCCCTCGGTGGCCCCGCCCCCGCCCGCCGGGTGCACGCGGTGGCTCTTCCGCAGCCCGAGGAGCGCGCGTTCAAGGCCCTGTACAAGGGTTCCGGCAAGCAGGAGATGGCCACCACCATGGCGTTCGTCCGCCTGGTGAAGGACCTGATGCGGGACAAGGAGACCGGCAGGCGCTGGGTTCCGATCGTCCCGGACGAGGCCCGTACCTTCGGTATGGAGTCGCTGTTCCCCTCGGCCGGCATCTACTCGCCGCTCGGCCAGACGTACGAGCCGGTCGACCGCGACCAGCTGATGTACTACAAGGAGGCCAAGGACGGCCAGATCCTCAACGAGGGGATCACCGAGGCCGGTGCCATGGCCGACTTCATCGCCGCCGCCTCGTCGTACGCGACGCACGGCGAGACGATGATCCCGTTCTACATCTTCTACTCGATGTTCGGCTGGCAGCGGACCGGCGACCAGATGTGGCAGCTCGCCGACCAGCTCGGCAAGGGCTTCATCGTCGGCGCCACGGCCGGCCGTACGACCCTGACGGGTGAGGGCCTCCAGCACGCGGACGGCCACTCGCACCTGATCGCGTCCACGAACCCGGCGTCGCTCAACTACGACCCGGCGTTCGCGTACGAGATCGCGGTGATCGTCAAGGACGGTCTGCGCCGGATGTACGGCCCGGACGCCGAGGACGTCTTCTACTACCTGACGGTCTACAACGAGCCGAAGCGGCAGCCCGCGATGCCCGAGGGCGTCGAGGACGGCATCGTCAAGGGCCTGTACCGCTTCAAGGAGGGCACGCCCGCCACGGCGGACGCGCCCCGGATCCAGCTGCTGGGCTCCGGCACGGCGATCCACTGGGTCCTTCAGGCCCAGGAACTGCTCGCCGCCGACTGGGGCGTCACGGCCGACGTCTGGTCCGCCACCTCGTGGGGCGAGCTGCGCCGTGACGCGCTGGAGTCCGACGAGGCGCTGCTCCGCGGCGAGGAGCGCGTGCCGTACGTGGCCCAGGCGCTGTCGGGTGCCCCGGGCCCGGTCCTCGCGGTCAGCGACTGGATGCGCGCGGTCCCGGACTCGATCAGCCAGTGGGTGGAGCAGGACTGGTCCTCGCTCGGCACGGACGGTTTCGGCCTCTCCGACACCCGCGAGGGCGCGCGTCGGCACTTCGGTGTCGACCCGCAGTCCGTCACGGTCGCCGCGCTGGCCCAGCTGGCCCGCCGTGGCGAGATCCCGGCGTCCAAGGTCAAGGAGGCCCGGGAGAAGTACGGCATGTGAGTCCGGGCGGGGCGGGTACCGGTGGTCCGGTACCCGCCCCGCTGTCGCCGTTCCGCCCGGCCCACAATGGGTTCCATGCGTGCTGCCCGGCTGATCAAGATGGTGCTGCTCCTGCAGTCCCGGCCCTCGATGACCGCCGCCCAACTGGCCGGAGAGCTGGAGGTGTCGGAGCGCACCGTGACCCGGGACGCCCAGGCACTCTCCGAGGCGGGGGTGCCGGTGTATGCCGACCGGGGCCGGGCCGGCGGCTACCGGCTCGTGGGCGGCTACCGGACGCGGCTCACCGGGCTGGCCCGTCACGAGGCCGAGGCCCTCTTCCTCTCCGGACTGCCCTCCGCCCTGAGGGAGATGGGGCTCGACGACGCCGCTTCGGCGGCCCGGCTGAAGGTCTCGGCCGCCCTGCTCCCCTCGCTCCGGGACGCCTCGCGCACCGCCGCCCAGCGCTTCCATCTGGACGCCCCGGGCTGGTTCCACGATCCGGCCACCCCCGAACTGCTGCCCGCGGTCGCGGAGGCCGTCTGGGACGACCGGCTGGTCCGGGCCCGCTACCGCCGCCGCCCGGCCGGTGAGGTGGAGCGTGAGCTGGCCCCGTACGGACTCGTCCTGAAGGCCGGGGTCTGGTACCTCTGTGCGCGGGCGGGGGACGACTTCCGGGTGTACCGGATCGACCGCTTCACGGCCGTTGCCGCGTCGGAGACCCGTTTCGAGCGGGACGAGGACTTCGACCTGCCCCGCTTCTGGTCGGAACGGGCCGCGCAGTTCGCCCGGTCGATCCTGCGCACCGAGGTGACCGTACGCCTGTCGGAGGAGGGGGTACGGCGGCTGCCGCACGCCGTGGACCGCGCCGCCGCCGACGAGGCGCTGACCTCGGCGGCGGCACCGGACTCCGACGGCCGGCGGACCGTCGTCCTGCCGGTCGAGTCCGCGGAGGTGGCGTACGAACAGCTGCTGACCCTGGGGTCCGAGGCGGAGGTCCTTGCCCCCGCCGCGCTGCGCGAACGCTTTGCCGATACCGCCGAACGACTGCGCGACCTCTATCGCTGAAGTGGCCCGGAAGTGATGCCGAAGGCTACATTTCGGTGTCTGAGCGTGCGTCGCGTGCCGCCGGGGCAGATGCTGGACCCGTGATGGACGAGACGGAGTTCTGGGAGATCATCGACAGCACCCGCGAGGCCGCCGAGGGCGACCCCGAGGAGCATGCCGATCTGCTTGTCGAACGGCTTACGCAGCTCGATCCCGACTCCGTGCTGGACTTCGCCAGGCACTTCGAGGCCCGGTACAACCGCGCGTACAGCTGGGACCTGTGGGGTGCGGCGGCCGTGCTGCTGGGCGGGGCGAGCGACGACGCGTTCGACTACTTCCGCTGCTGGCTGATCGCCCAGGGCCGGGAGGTGTTCGAGGGCGCGATGCACGACCCGGACAGCCTGGCCGGGCTGCTGGACGACTTCGACGAGGGCCTCGACGGGGACGGCGAGGACCTCGGCTATGCCGCGGACGAGGCCTACGAGCAGCTCACCGGGGTGGTCACGCCCGACCTGGGGCTGCCACCTCAGGCGGCGGAACCGGCGGGTACCCCCTTCGGCTTCGACGACGACGCGGCGCTCGCGGAGCGCTATCCGGCACTCTGGGATCGCTTCGGTCCTGTCTGAGGTCCGTGCCGGGAAGCGGTCCGGGTTCCCGGCACGCCTCCGACTCCCGCCTGCGCACCTCGTCCCGCGTGATCGAAGGCCCATGGGGCAGGATGGACGTCATGCTGCGCTCCCGAATCGCCGTCACCGGATCGACCGGACTCATCGGAGCGGCGCTCGTGCGCTCGCTGCGTGCCGACGGGCACGAGGTGCTGCGCCTGGTGCGCCGCCCGGCTGCCACCGGTGACGAGGTGGAGTGGGACCCGAAGCGCCAGTACGTCGATGTGGCGGGGCTGGTCGGCTGCGACGCGGTCGTTCACCTCGCGGGCGCCGGGGTCGGGGACCACCGGTGGACCGACGCGTACAAGCGGGAGATCCGTGACAGCCGGGTGCTGGGCACCGCGGCGGTCGCCGAGGCAGTGGCCTCGTTGGACACCCCGCCGAAGGTGCTGCTGTCCGGGTCCGCCATCGGTTTCTACGGCGACACCGGTGACCGCTCCGTCGACGAGAGCGCGCCGCCCGGCGAGGGTTTCCTGCCGTCCGTGTGCGTGGAGTGGGAAGAGGCCACGGCCCCCGCCGAGGAAGCGGGCGTACGCACGGTCCACGCGCGTACCGGGCTGGTCGTGTCCCGGCAGGGTGGGGCCTGGGGACGGCTCTTCCCGCTGTTCAAGGCGGGGCTCGGCGGGAGGATGGGGGACGGCCGGCAGTACTGGAGCTTCATCGCGCTGCACGACCACATCGCGGCGCTGCGGCACATCCTGGACACGGAGACGCTGTCCGGTCCGGTGAATCTGACGGGCCCCTCCCCCGTCACCAACGGTCAGGTGACGGCCGCCATGGGACGGGTGCTGCGGCGTCCGACCCTGGTCACCGCACCCGCGCCGGCGCTGAGGATCGCGCTGGGCGAGTTCGCCGGGGACGTCCTCGGGAGCCAGCGGGTGCTGCCCGGCCAACTTCTCGACTCGGGCTTCGCGTTCGCCTTCCCCGGCATCGACGAAGCCATCCGCGCCGCACTGCGCTGACCACCGGCCCGCCTGCCCAGGACCCCACGCCGGGCCGCCGTGCGACCCCGTGCACCGGTGCCCGGGGTGCGCGCGACTGCGCCTGTCTCGGCCATCCGCCTAGCCTCGACCCGAACTCGGGCATTCCGGGGGCATGTTGGGGGCAATAGCCCCCCAGCAGTCGCACCGACTCGGGGAGGGGCACGTGCTCAGGGCACACACAGCAGACCACGCGGATGTGGTCATCATCGGGGCCGGTACCGCCGGCCTGACAGCGGCCCACCAGCTGATCAGCGCGGGAGTGGACGTCAGCGTTCTCGAGGCCGCCCCGCATGTGGGCGGCCGGATGGCCACCCATGACGTGGACGGGTTCCGGCTCGACCAGCTGGGTCCGTTGCTCAGTTCCGCGCACCCGGAGCTGAGTACCACCCCGGCGCTGGACGGGCTGGTACTGCGGGACTTCGCCCCCGGGGTGCTGGTGCACAGCGGGGGCCGGCAGTACCGGGCCGGAGACGTACGGAACGCGCGGGGCGCACTCCGCGCCGCACGCTCCCGATCGAGCGCTCCCCGCGCGCCCCTCGGCGGGGCGATCGAGCAGGCCAGGCTCGGTGCCTGGCTGGCCCGTCTGGCCACCGCTCCGGAGTCCCGGATCCTGGCCCGGCCCGACAGGGCCGCGCTCGACGGACTGCGTGCGCGCGGCCTCCCGCCCCGTCTCGTCGGAGGATTCCTGCACCCGCTGCTCTCGGCGCTGCTCGGCGACCCCGGGCTCTCCACGTCGAGCCGTACGGCCGACCTGGCCCTCCGGGACTACGCCCGCGGCAGGCTCTGCGTTCCCTCGGGCGGCTCCGCGGCGCTGCCCGAGCTGCTGGCGGCCACCCTGCCACCCGGGACCGTACGCACCGGGGTGCATGTGACGGCCGCCGACATCACCTCCGTACGCACCAAGGAGCACGGCGAGCTCGGCTGCAGGTCGCTCCTGCTGGCCACCGGCGCGGGAGCGGCCGCCGAACTGCTGCCGGGCCTGCGCGTGCCCGCGTTCCACCCGGTCACCGTGCTGCACCACACCACCGGGGAGGCACCGCCGACCGGGGGCAGTCTGCTGCTGGACGCCGATCGCTCGGGGCCCGTCGCACACACCGCCGTGATGAGCGAGGTCGACCCCTCACGGGCTCCGCACGGCCGGGCCCTGATCACCTCCACGGTGCTCGGCACCCCGCCGCAGGACCTGGACGGCGAGGTCCGCGCGCACCTGGCCAGGCTCTACGGCACGCCCACCGGCGACTGGGAGCTGCTGGCCGCCCATCACGATCCGGAGGCGGTCCCCGCCATGCCGCCCCCACATGATCCGCACCGGCCGGTGCGGCTGCTCGCCGGGCTGTACGTGTGCGGCGACCACCGCGACACCAGTACGGTCCAGGGCGCGTTGCGCTCCGGCAGGCGCGCCGCCTCGGCGATCCTCACGGACCTGGGGGTGCGCCCCCCACGGCAGGCGGACGGGACGGATCTTCCCGCCGCCGCGTGAGGTCGTTCCGTCCGGGCCGGGCCGGTCCCGCCCCGGACGGAACGACGCGGACGGGAGGGCCCCGGTCATCCCAGCGCGGCGACCCGGTCGCGGTATCCGCGTACGGCGACGGCGTCCCGGTACGGCTCCAGGCGGCGCTCGAAGTCCCGTACGTACTCGGTGGCGCGCACCGATCGCATCTCCGCCGCCTGCTGGGCCGCCTCGGCGCCCAGCAGGCACGCCTGGTCCAGCTCGCCCAGGCCGAGCCGCGCGGAGGCGAGCACCACCCGGCAGAACAGCCGGCTCCGGGCGAACGCCGGAGCGCGCAGCTGGAGCGACCGCTCGGCGTGCTGGGCGGCGGCGCGGTACTGCTGCAGGTCCCGGTGGCAGTGGCCGAACTCGTCGGCCAGCTGGGCCTCGTCGAAGTAGCGGGCCCAGTGCGGAACGTCGTCTCCGGGCCGGGAGATACCCAGGGCGCGTTCCGCCCTCGCGAGGGCGGCGGCGCAGGCCCTGCTCTCGCCGAGGACGCCGTGCCCACGCGCCTCGACCGAGTGCAGCAGGGCCAGGACGACGGGCGGTGCGGAGGAACCGATGCCCTGCTGGGCGACGCGGGCGAGCTGGACGGCTTCCCTGCCGTGCCCGAGATAGACCGCCTGCCTGCTCATGGTGATCAGGACGAAGGCGCCGTACGCCCGGTCGCCCGCGGCCTGGGCGAGCCGCAGCGCCTGTACGAAGTAGCGCTGGGCGAGGCCGTGCGCCGCGATGTCGTACGACGTCCACCCCGCCAGCCGGGTCAGATCGGCCGCGGCGGAGAACAGCCTGCGGCCGATCGCCTCGCCGTAACTCCCGCGGAGCATGGGCTCTGCCTCGTGCTCCAGATACCGGACGAGGGCCTGCCTGGCGTGGCCGCCGCCGTAGGCGTTGTCCAGGGTGCGGAAGAGCTCGCCCACCGAGCGGAGGGCGGCGACGTCGCCGCTGCCGACCCGCTGCCCCGTGCCGCGCCCTGTCTGCCGCTGGCGGGGGACGCCGAGGGGAGGTGAGGCGGGAGCGGGCGGACGGGAGGAGCCAGGCCCGCGGGTGCCGCCGGCCCGCGCGCCGTGGGCGCCCGCGGAGTGCGCCGTGCCGGACGCTCCGGGCGCCTGCAGGGTGCCCGCCCCTCCGGCGTGGTGGAGCCCCTGCGGGGATCGGGGGCCCAGGGCCTCGGCGGGCGTGCGCGGGGAGGGCAGGCCGGCCGTGCCGGTCACGCCGTCCGGCGCCTCGGCGCGGCCGACCCACTCGTCGGCCCGCCCGATCAGCCAGTCCCTGCTGGGGACGACCAGCCCGGCGGGCGTGAAGGCGATCTTGCGCAGCTCCGCATGGCTGCCGGAGTCCTTCCGCCACAGTCCGCTGACGATGTCGACGGCCTCCGCGGGTGTCGCCGCGAACTCCAGACCGGCGTAGACGGGCGCACACGCGTCCAGGCCCAGGTCCTGCGCGGAGAGGCGGCGTCCGAGCCGTCTGGTGAAGACCTCGGCGATCAGCGCGGGGGTGGTGCCCCGGGGCTGCTGGCCCCGCAGCCAGCGGGTGACCGAGGTCTTGTCGTATCGCAGGTCGAGCCCGTGTTCGAGGCCCAACTGGTCCACCCGGCGGGCCAGGCCCGCATGGGAGAACCCGGCCTCCGCGATGAGGGCAGCGAGCCGCCGGTTCGGGGTGCGCTGCGGAGGTCGGTCAGACATCAGCTGTAAGGTCTCCTGCCTTCGGCACCGGGCGGGCAGCCCTTACGGACTCCCCCACGGTTGGGAGCGGGCGAGCCCGTCATGGAACGGCGCGAATTTAACCGGCCGGGGGGCGGCGCCGACGACCTTCGCTCCACATTCATCCGATCGTGTGAGAATTGTCGGATCACTGACGGAATCCACCCGCGCACAACCTGCCCGGCTTCGCCCTCCGGGGCGGTCGTACAGTGGCCGGGGGCGCACATCAGTGCATGGTGACGTGACTCCGGGGACACCCCCCGGCCCTGCGGCACCGCGAGTAGGGAGGCACCCGAGTGAGTGAGCTGCGGTTCGTCCGTCTGGGATTCGGCGAGGAGGCGGTCGACTACCAAGAGGCATGGCAGAAGCAGCGCGAGGTGCACGCCGCCCGGTTCGAGGACACCGTCCCCGACACGTGCCTGCTCCTCGAGCACCCGCCCGTCTACACGGCGGGGCGGCGCACCACGGACAGCGAACGCCCGCTGGACGGCACCCCCGTCATCGACGTCGACCGCGGCGGGAAGATCACCTGGCACGGCCCGGGACAGCTCGTCGGCTACCCGATCATGAGGCTGCCCCGGCCGGTGGACGTGGTCGCCCATGTCCGCCGCCTCGAGGACGCCCTGATCCTCACGGCGGCCGAGTTCGGCGTGCGGACCAGCCGGGTCGAGGGCCGCAGCGGCGTCTGGGTCCTCGGCGACCCGGTCGTGGACCGCCCCGCGCTCGGAGGTCTCTCGCTGGACTTCGACCCCCGGCTGCACGACGAGGAGTTCGACCCCCGGCTGAACGGCCCCGAGTACGCACCGTCCAACGCCGGCCAGCGCCGCGAGGACCGCAAGCTGGCCGCGATCGGCATCCGGGTCGCCAAGGGCGTGACCATGCACGGCTTCGCACTGAACGTGAACCCGGACAACACCTGGTTCGACAGGATCGTGCCGTGCGGCATCCGGGACGCGGGCGTGACCTCGCTCTCGTACGAAGCGGGCCGCGAGATCACGATCGCGGATGTCCTCCCGGTCGCCGAGAAGCACCTGCGGGACGTCCTCGAGAACGCGGAGCTCGCGCCCCGTCCCGTCGAGGCTCCGACGGCCCCGGAGACCCCGAGGACGGCGGCGCCCGCCTGAGTGCCCCCGCGGCCCGTCGGAATAGGGCCTGTCGGCCACAGGTTGGCCATACGCAAGACCGTTCTAACCACGGGCGTACCCTGGTGTTCGCCGAAGAATCCAATGCAGCGAAAGCAAAGGGGTGCCGGAGTGTCCGGTGTCGCACCCGACGGGCGCAAGATGCTGCGCCTGGAGGTCCGAAACAGCCAGACCCCCATCGAGCGCAAGCCCGAGTGGATCAAAACCCGGGCGAAGATGGGCCCCGAGTACACGAAGATGCAGGCGCTCGTGAAGGGCGAGGGCCTGCACACCGTGTGCCAGGAGGCGGGCTGTCCGAACATCTACGAGTGCTGGGAGGACCGCGAGGCGACGTTCCTCATCGGTGGCGACCAGTGCACCCGGCGCTGCGACTTCTGCCAGATCGACACGGGCAAGCCGCAGGCGCTGGACCGTGACGAGCCCCGCCGCGTGGGCGAGTCCGTCGTGAAGATGGACCTGAACTACGCCACGATCACCGGCGTCGCACGCGACGACCTGGAGGACGGCGGCGCGTGGCTGTACGCGGAGACCGTGCGCCAGATCCACGCCCAGACAGCGGGACGGGAGAGCGGCGCCACGAAGGTGGAGCTGCTCATCCCCGACTTCAACGCGGAGCCCGAGCAGCTCGCCGAGGTCTTCTCCTCGCGCCCCCAGGTCCTCGCGCACAACGTCGAGACGGTCCCGCGGATCTTCAAGCGGATCCGGCCCGGCTTCCGCTACGAGCGCTCCCTCGAGGTCATCACCCGGGCCCGTGAGGCCGGCCTGGTGACGAAGTCCAACCTGATCCTCGGCATGGGCGAGACCCGCGAGGAAGTCAGCGAGGCGCTCCAGGACCTGCACGACGCGGGTTGCGAGCTCATCACGATTACGCAGTACCTGCGGCCCTCCGCGCGGCACCACCCCGTCGAGCGCTGGGTGAAGCCGCACGAGTTCGTGGAGCTGAAGGACGAGGCCGACGCGATCGGTTACTCCGGCGTCATGTCGGGGCCGCTGGTGCGTTCCTCGTACCGCGCGGGACGCCTCTTCCAGCAGGCGATGGAGCGGCGCGGCGCGGTCACCGAGGCCGCGTCCGCGGTGTGAATCGGCGCACAAGAGATTACTGAACAGTAATAGCCGCAGCGACGCGGTCCGTACGTCCTCCGCAGGTCGGGGGCCCGTATGGGCCGCGTCGGCGTGCGCGGCACCGAAATCAGAGTTTCATTGGTGTTTGACCGACCGGTCATGCACTGGTAACACCGAGCAGTGACCCTAGGTACATACGCGGTGGCTCCCGCAGCCCCCGTCGTCATTGCTTCCCGCTACCCAGTGCGCGCCGGACGCGCGCATCCGCTCCGAGGGGGAACACCCAAGATGCACGCCGCACCGGTTCGAGCCAACACCATCCCGACCGTCACCACCGCGCTCCGCGCGGTCGAGTCGCTGTTGATGAGCAGCGGCCAGCGCACCGCCCGCCGCAACGCCTGGACGGCGGTCCTCGAGGACCGCCGCAGGGCTCAGGACCGGGTCGAGGCGGAGCATGTGCTCAAGGCTGTGGCCGACCACCGTTCCTAGGTGACTCCCGGGCCACGTAAACTTCGGTACATGGCGAGGAAGGCAAACACTGACGGCGCGGACAGCGCCGAGAACGCGGGGCGGCTCAAGCAGATCGCCCTGACCTACAAGATGACCAGGCGGTCGGACCCGAAGGTGGGTCTCGTCGTCGCGGGTGTGGGAATCATCACCTTCGGTGTCCTCCTCGCCATCGGTTTCCTGATCGGTCACCCTGTCTACGCGGGAATCCTGGGCTTCGTCCTGGCCTTCCTCGCGATGGCGATCATCTTCGGACGGCGTGCCGAGCGCGCGGCCTTCGGTCAGATGGAGGGGCAGCCCGGCGCCGCCGCGGCGGTGCTGGACCGGGTGGGCCGCGGGTGGACCACCACCCCGGCCGTCGCGATGAACCGCAGCCAGGACGTCGTCCACCGGGCGGTCGGCAAGGCGGGGATCGTCCTGGTGGCCGAGGGCAACCCGAACCGGGTGAAGAGCCTGCTGGCCGCCGAGAAGAGGCGGATGGCCCGCATCGTCATCGACGTGCCGGTGCACGACATCATCGTCGGTGACGGCGAGGGCCAGGTGCCGCTGAAGAAGGTGCGCACCACGATGCTGAAGCTTCCGCGGGTCCTGACCGGCCCGCAGGTGACCGCCGCCAACGACCGGCTGCGGGCGATGGGCGATCTGATGAGCAACATGCCGCTGCCGAAGGGGCCCATGCCGAAGGGCATGCGGATGCCGCGCGGCGGAAAGATGCGCTGACCGCGCAGAGCACGGCGAGGAGCGGCCCCGGACGGTGTACTCGTCCGGGGCCGCTCCTCGCTCGTGTCCGCTGTCCGTGGGTCGTGTCTCAGATGCGGACCTGGACGGCGCGTGCCAGCCGGTCGTGGAGGCCGCGGCTGTCGCGGTCCCAGACGAGGGCCGGGATCACCAGGAGGAGGAGCACGCTCCGCAGGACGACCCGCACGACGCCGAGCCGTCCGCCGTCCTCGGCGATGACCCGCAGGCCCAGGATCCGCTTGCCCGGGGTGGAACCCACGGTTGTGACCGTCAGGAGGCTCATGACGAGGAAGACGGCGAGCGCCCAGTTGCCGGCCGCCTGCTGGTCACCGCGAGCGAGCAGCCCGTATGCGATGACCATGCACAGGGCCCAGTCGATGAAGAGTGCCCCGAAGCGCCGGCCGAGCGGGGCGACGGACCCCGGGCCCTCCTGGGGCAGACCGAGGCGTTCGCCCCGGTAACCGAAGTCGGCGCCCATCTGCTCGGCGGCCGCGCGCGGCCCCGAGAGCCACGATCCGATTGCTTGCCTGTTGTCCACCCGTCCACGGTACTGCGCCCACGTTTGCACCTGGCCGGGCGGGGCACGGAACACGTCGCTGAGGTGCCGCCCGCAACCGGGCTGGTTAACTTGTGCGAAACAAATGGGTCATGCTGGAGAAATGCCGTCTGCCTATGGTCGGTCCAGCGTGTGCCACCGCACTGGCCGCACAGACGAGCTGCAACCCCGCCCTTTCCCGGGTCGGGAGTAGGAGGAGTTGGATGTTCCAGAACGCCGACGAAGTCCAGAAGTACATCGCCGACAACGACGTCAAGTTCGTCGACGTCCGGTTCTGCGACCTGCCGGGTGTGATGCAGCACTTCACGATCCCGGCAGCGACCTTCGACCCGGCCGAGGAACTGGCTTTCGACGGCTCGTCGATCCGCGGCTTCCAGGCCATCCACGAGTCGGACATGGCGCTCCGCGCGGACCTGTCCACGGCCCGTGTCGACCCGTTCCGCCGCGACAAGACGGTGAACGTCAACTTCTTCATCCACGACCCGATCACCGGCGAGCAGTACAGCCGTGACCCGCGGAACGTGGCCAAGAAGGCCGAGGCCTACCTCGCCTCGACCGGCATCGCCGACACCGCGTACTTCGGTCCCGAGGCCGAGTTCTACGTCTTCGACAACGTCCGCTTCCAGACGTCGGCGAACGAGAGCTTCTACCACATCGACTCCGAGGCCGGCGCCTGGAACACCGGTGCGGTCGAGAACAACCGGGGTTACAAGGTCCGCTACAAGGGCGGCTACTTCCCGACCCCGCCGGTCGACCACTTCGCCGACCTGCGCGCCGAGATCTCCATGGAGCTGGACAAGAACGGCCTCCAGGTCGAGCGCCAGCACCACGAGGTCGGCACCGCCGGCCAGGCCGAGATCAACTACAAGTTCAACACGCTGCTCGCCGCGGCCGACGACCTGATGCTCTTCAAGTACATCGTGAAGAACGTCGCGTGGCGCAACGGCAAGACCGCGACCTTCATGCCGAAGCCGATCTTCGGTGACAACGGCTCGGGCATGCACGTCCACCAGTCCCTGTGGTCCGGCGGCTCCCCGCTGTTCTACGACGAGCAGGGCTACGCGGGCCTCTCGGACATGGCGCGCTACTACATCGGCGGCATCCTGAAGCACGCCCCGTCGCTGCTGGCGTTCACCAACCCGACGGTGAACTCCTACCACCGCCTGGTCCCGGGCTTCGAGGCCCCGGTCAACATGGTGTACTCGCAGCGCAACCGCTCCGCCGCGATGCGTATCCCGATCACGGGCTCCAACCCGAAGGCCAAGCGCGTCGAGTTCCGTGCCCCCGACCCGTCCTCGAACCCGTACCTGGCGTTCTCGGCCCTCCTGATGGCCGGCCTGGACGGCGTCAAGAACAAGATCGAGCCCCCGGAGCCGATCGACAAGGACCTCTACGAGCTGGCTCCCGAGGAGCACGCGGGCGTCCAGCAGGTCCCGACCTCGCTCCCGGCGGTCCTCGACGCGCTCGAGGCCGACCACGAGTACCTCCAGGCCGGCGGCGTCTTCACGCCCGACCTGATCGAGACGTGGATCGACTACAAGCGCACCCACGAGATCGCCCCGATCCAGCTGCGCCCGCACCCGCACGAGTTCGAGCTGTACTTCGACCTCTAGGGATCACGAGTTCACAGCACGCCGAAGGCCGCCGTCCCGTTCGGGGCGTCGGCCTTCGGCGTGCCCGGGGGCTGCGGGTCGCTCGGTCAGTCCGCGAGCAGTCCGCGCAGTTCGGCGACGGCCTCGCGGAGGTGTTCCGCGAAGGCGTGCATCTGGTCCGCCACCGCGCGCGGGGTGCTCAGGTAGAGGTTGAAGCGGTCCGGCAGCAGGACGTAGGCGACGCCGATGCACTTGCTGCTCGTCGAGCCGAAGCCGAAGTACTGGATGTTCTCGGACGGGGCCGAGCTGGTGCTCAGGTAGTCGTCCCGCATGGTGAGCCAGCCCGGGGAGCGGTAGAGGGCGGGCTGTTCGGTGATGCCGAGCGCGGTGCCGCGGCGGCGCTGGATGAGCTCCAGCTCCCAGAGGTGCTGCTCGGGGGCCTGACCCGTCTGGCATTCCTTCGCGCGGGTCACATGGGCGGACGCGGCGGCCCGGAAGGCGGCGCGGCGCGTATCGCGGTCGGCGGCGGGATCGTCCATCGCCGCGACGAAGGCGGGCATCTCGGGGGTGATGACGCGCATCGCCTCGGTACGTCCGTGGCGGTACTGGCGGGTGGCGATGGACTCGTAGGTGGCGCCCAGGTGGCCCTTGGCCCGCTGGTGGGCCAGCTGGTAGGCGGCCTGGACGAAGGCGTCCGGGGACACTCCGAGCGCCTTGGCCGCCGAGCTGCCGAAATCGCCGAACGACACGGTGCGGGTGGCGGTGTCGTTCCCGTACGCGGCGAACGCCTCGGCGGCAGAGCGCACCTGCGCCTGGAGGGACGCGTCCAGGCCGAAGGCCAGCGGTCGCGGCACCGGCACGCCCTGGGCACGCGCCCCGGAGCGGAGGGAGTGCTCGTCGGGCGGGGTGCCGAGCAGGGCGTCGGTGAAGCTGAGGACGGTCGTCCCGTCCAGCTCGCAGTGCTCGACGTTGATGCCGGCCCGGCCGTCGGCGTAGACGACGAAGGAGACGGCCTTGTCGAACCAGCGGTTGCCGCGGTCCCCGTGGAGCAGTTCGTCGCAGGCGGCCTGGGTGTCCTCGGGTGCGAAGTCCTCCAGGCAGACGCAGAAGAGGGCGGTCTCGATGTCGTCCAGTGTCCGGGCGTTGGCGGGGTGGCCGTCGACGAGGGACGCGCGGGCGGCCGCCCACTCCGCCCTCGCCATGGTGGTGAGGTGTCCCGCCCGGTCCTCCTCCGCCGTGTGGACGTCTGCCTTGGTGACGGCGCGCAGCCCGGCCTCGATCTCGTCGAGACGGTGCGGGACACCGTCCGGGCCGAGCACGTCGAGCCGGAACATGGTGCCCCGGAAGAACACCACGATGTGCCGGGCCGTGGACGGTCCGGGCGCCTGCTCGCTGTACGGGGCGCGCACCGTGTCCAGCGGCACACCGGGAATGCGGGTCGTGGAGAAGAGGTACGCGTTCTGCACCATCGACTGGGGTACGCCGCGCTGCTCGACCGGCGCGATCAGCCCCTCGTCGAGCTGCCGCTTGTAGTGCAGCGCGCCCGCGACGAGGCCGGCCGCCCGTTCGAGCTGTCCCTGACCGGTGTCCTGGAACAGGAAGAAGAAGTTGGCGTTGAGCGCGATCCGGTCCCGGCGGCCGAGGTAGCGGTACGGCCAGAAGGTGTCGAGCCAGCTGTGCACACCCTCCGTCGCGTCGTACTCCTCCAGTGCCTCGTGCAGGGTCCGGCCGGGGCCGCCGGGCCGCAGGAAGGCGGTGACCTCGGCCTCCGTCGCCGCCAGCTCCTCTGCGTTCAGCAGTGGCGCGCACCAGGCGAGGAACCTCTCGCAGCTGGCTTCGAGCGTGGGCAGCGGCACGCGCGGGAGGCCGCCCTCACGGGCGAAGGTCGCGTCGGATGCTGCTTCCTGGCTGACGTTCAATGCGGCTCTCTTCTCGGTGAGTGGGGATGGGAGGGGCTACCTGTGCTGCGGCCTGGAGAGATAGAGCTGAGCGTAGAGCCAGCCGTCCTCCTCGAGGCCGCACGCGTCCACGCCGGCTGCGGCCAGGCTGTCCAGGACGCCCCGCTGTTCCTGCGGGCCCGCGAACCGCCGCTGTTTGAAGACCTCGTCGACCCGGGCCGTCCGGTAGCCCAGCTCGGCCAGGGCTGCCTCGACGGGCTCGAAGGGGAACATCCGCAGCACGAAGTGCGCCATCCAGGGGAGGTGGCCGTCCTGTGCGCGGACGACGCGTGTGAGGGTGCGTTCGGTGACGTAGCCGATGCATCCCGTGGAGATCACCAGGTCCGTCCCGGCGAGCAGGTCCCGCTGCGCGGGGGTGGGGTCGTCCGACTCCAGGTCCGCGTTGACGGTGTCGTCGAGGAATCCGGCCTCGTGCGCGTAGGCCAGTGCGCCGGTGGAGGCGTCCAGGCCGGTGAAGCGGAGTCCGTGCGCGGGGCTTCGGGAGCGGGAGAGGTCCTGGTCGCGTGCCAGCAGTCCGGCACGGGAGGCGGGGCCGGTGCCGTCGTAGCGCGCGTACAGCTCGTCCATGGTGAGGTCGTACTTCAGCAGGGCGGCGTTGATCCCGTAGGAGCAGCCGATGTCCAGCACGCGCGGGAGCGGGACCTGTTCGGTCTCCCGGTACTCCTTGATGAGCTTCTCGAAGTAGGGCTTGGCCAGTTGGGGGACGCGGTAGCCGAGCGGGCGGAGCACCTGGAAGTACGTGCGCGGGTCTGGCGCGGTGTAGATGTGGTCCAGCGAGACTTTTCCGGACGCGTCGAGACGCAAGGGGGCTGCTCCTTGGTGGGTGGCGTGCGGTGCGGGATCTGTCTGCGCGGGGCCGTCGTCAGTCCAGCAGCCGGTCGCTCCGTACGGCCCGTCCTTCGGCGGCCAGGTGTTCGGGCAGGACACGTCCGAAGAGCTGCCGGGTCCGTGCCACGCTCCCGATGACACCGGGGCGCTCGCTGTAGGCGAAGATCGCACAGTGTCGTGCGACGTCGCCCTGGACGGGACTGACGCGGTGCAGCGAGTAGCGGCCCTTGAACAGCTGGAGGTCGCCCGGCCGGAGTGGCAGCCGGTCGCCCCGGGTCCTGCCGTCCAGTACGTCGCGGACGTCGTCGAAGCGCTCGTCCTCGGCGGACCTGATGTTCGGGCAGTACTCGAACTCACCACCCGCCGCAGCCTGTTGGGTGAGCATGCTGACGGTGTACTCGTTGGTGTCGAAGTGCCAGGGGTGTTCCATGCCGGGACGTACGACGTTGAGCACGAGCCCGGACAGCGGGTCGGCGAGCTCGTGCAGGTGCGGCAGTCCGAAGCATTCGGCGACGAGCCGCTGGAACAGCGTGTGCCCGTAGAGCCGGGCGATCAGGGCCCCCCGGGGGATGCGGTCGCGTGCGACGAACGCGTTGCCGCGCTGGAGGGTGCGGCGGCCGGGGTGGTTCTCGGGGAGGTCCGCGTCCACGGGGATGTTGTAGACGTTGACCGTCTCGACGTCGTAGTACGCCTGGGGCGCGAGGGCGGCGCATTCCTCGCGCAGCGTCCTGTGGAGCGACGGGCGGACGAAGTCCGGCAGTACGGTGCAGCCGACCGTGGCGAGTTCGTGTCTCGCACGTGCCACCACCGACCGGACTTCGGCGCTTCCGGGGTCCGACAAGGGGTAGCGGTCCGTGTCGACCACCTGGTCGAGCGTGATGGCTTGCAGAGTGCTCATACGACCCTCTCCACGCGCACGTCGGTAACTCAACTGACGAGTAACAGAGTTGAAGTTCCCACAGCGCCGCTGTGTTGTCTGTGACTCGTCACACTTCCGGACCGCTCGGGCAGTGGTCAGGGCCGTTTCCGGCCGTGTCCGGTCAGTCCAGGTCGATGACGGGACGTGCGTTGAAGTCCTCGAACATGTCCTCCCCCTCGGGACCTTCGAGGAATTCGGCGGTGGAGGGATTGCGGTTGGCGGTGGCCAGCGGCAGCCATTCGAGCAGCGTGCCGTAGCCGCCGCAGGCCGCCTCTCCCCCGTCACCGCCGTATACGGAGCCCGGATCGGAGGTCATCTCGGCGCTGCCGTAGACGTCGAAGCCGAGGTGCAGTCCGAAGGCGTTCGGCAGGCGGTGGGGGCCCTGCCCGTCGCCGTAGGGGGACACGTCGGCCGGGAAGGCGTCGCCCCAGCGGAACAGCGTGCGGGCGCCGGCTCCGCAGGCGTGCTCCCACTCGTCGGGGCGAGGCAGGCGCAGACCGTCCACGGCGAGCACCTCCGCGACCAGCGCGGGTACTTCGGGGAGCTTTCTGGGCTCCACCGCCATCAGTACTGCGGGCAGGACGACCGTACGCGGCGGGGTCATCACCCGCGCGAGATGTGCGCGCGGGTCCGTCTCGAAGCCGAAGCCGCCCGCGAGGCTCTCCTCACGGTAGGAGACGAGCTGCTCGGGCAGCGGCTGCCAGGCGTCGACGTCGAAGCCGACGGTCACCTCGCCCCCGGGGACCAGGGTGTACAGCTCACCGCTCCGCTCGATGACCGCATTGTGACCGACACCGCCGGGGTGCGGGGAGGTGTCCAACCGCAGGAGGCGGCCGCCCGCCCGCCGGGCGGCTTCCTCGGCGTGGCGCCCGGCGGCGGCCGTGTCCAGGGTCCGCCAGCGGGCGAGGGTCAGGTCGGCGAGAGACATGGCGTGCAGTCTCGCAGGCGTCGCCGGCACCCCGAGTGGGAGGGCCGTGCGGTGGCGGACCCGGCCGGGCGGACCGACTCCGGGTGCTATGAGCCGGCCTCAGCACCCGCGGATCGCACGGTCCGGGTCCGCCACAAGGTGACGGGGACGGCGAAGGACGTGTCCATCACCTACAGCACCTGTCGCGGCGGCGAAGTGTCGACGAGCCAGGTGACCTCGAAGCGTCTGCCGTGGACGAAGGACGTGGACACCAAGGGCTTCGCACGAGGCGGCACCCTGGTCGTCGTGCTCGGGGAGTCGGGCGGCAAGGTGGTGTGCTCGGTGACGGTGGACGACGACGCGTCTCGCACGTCCACGGCGTCCGGGGCGTTCGCCACTGCGACCTGCAGCGGCTTCTGAGTCCGAGGCCGTCGCCGGACGGGGCTGAGAGGCCGTACCCGTGCCCCGGAGTTCCCCGGGGCACGGGCGGTCGTGTCAGCGGCCGTGGCGGATCAGTGCGCGGACCATGCGGCAGGTGGTGTCGGACGGCGGGTGGATGGCGAGGCGGTCCGCCGTCGCACGGATACGGCGGTTGTCGGCGCTCGACGGCTGGTACACGCCGGTGTCGAGCAGGGCGATCGCCAGGCGCATGGCCTTCAGGCGGCGGTTGTGGGAGACGTACCACTCGCGGGGCCGGCCCGCGGGGAGCGGCTTCTTCCGCAGCGGCTTGTGGAGCGGCTCGGTCGTGACTGTGGCAACGGCCATCGGCAACCTCCTGGCACGGTGGTGGAACCCTCACGAACTCCCCCTATTCTACTGCCCATCACTGACAATCGCCCCTGGCCAGAGGCTATTTCGAGGTTCCCTCCCGGTACTCTGGGCCACATGGAGATCTGGATCAATCCCGCCTGTTCCAAGTGCCGCAGCGCGGTGAGCCTGCTCGACGCCGAGGGCGCCGACTACACCGTCCGCCGTTACCTGGAGGACGTGCCGTCCCCCGAGGAGATCCGGGCCGTACTCGACCGCCTCGGGCTGGAGCCGTGGGACATCACCCGCACCCAGGAGGCGGAGGCAGCGGAACTCGGGGTCGAGGGCTGGCCGAAGGACGCCGGTTCGCGCGAGCGGTGGATCACGGCGTTGGCGGAACACCCGAAGCTGATCCAGCGGCCGATCATCACCGCGCAGGACGGTTCGGCGGTGGTGGCCAGGTCGGACGAGGCCGTACGGGACGCTCTGGGGCGCTGAGCGAGGGCTCGGACCGAGCCTGATCCGGCTCCGCACGCACCGGGCGAGCGCGCCGGTCCCGCTCAGGAGCCGGGCCGCTCGGCCTTCTTCCGCCGGCGCCGTGCGCCGCTTGCGGAGGTCGGCTGACGGCTCCGGCTCGCCCTGCCCGCGGCGGTCCGTGCCCTCTCCTCGGGGCCCGTCCTCCACCCGGGGCCGATCCGGAGCATTGTCCCGAACGGCATCGCCGGTACCGGAAGGGCCGCGACGCCGAGACCGACGGCGGCGGCCCCGCCCGGCAGGAGGCCGAAGTCGTAGTCGCGGGACACCCTGTTCGACACCGCGCCCCGTCCTTTCCCCGCTCCGGTCGTCGACACCCCCTGCCGGCTGTTCAGGGGCTGCCCGGGGTGACGGCGTGCGGGTCAGGCTCGCCCCAGCTCGGCCTCGGCCCGCGCGAGCACCTCCGTGAGCCTGAGCCCGAACCGTACGTCGCAGGGGTGCGCCACCCCTGTGCGGGCGGCCTCGGACAGCGCGTCCACGGCCGCCCGGAACGCGCCGAGCGCGTCGCCGCCTCCCTCCGGGAGGGCGGACACCCCCGTCTCGCCCCGGAACTCGACCTCGGTGCCCGCCGCGCCCGCGGGAGCGTCCAGGGCCAGCGTCACCGTGCTCGACGCCCCCGAGGTGTGCCGGAGCAGCAGATGGACGGCGTCGGCGGGCCCGCGGGCCGCGACCACCTCCGTCACGTCCCCCAGGACGGGGATCAGGACCGAGAGCGCGTGCGGGCCCACGTCCCACAGGCCCCCCTTCTCGCGGCGCCAGGGCGAGGCGGCGAACTCGTTGTCCGTTCCCGGGGCGAAGAGTGCGCCGATCCACGCCGCGCGGGCTGTGAACCAACCGCCCGACGCGGCCTGTTCGGCGATCCACGGGGCCGTGCCTCGGGCGAACCGCAGGGTGCAGAAGACCACGGAGGCGACCCCGGCCCGCTCGGCCGCGTCGGCGACCCCGCGCGCCGCCGCCACGGTGGTGGCGACCGGTTTGTCCAGCAGCAGGTGCCGTCCCGCGCCGGCGGCCCGGGCGGCCAGGGGCGCCTGGACGTCCGGAGGGACGGCGAAGGCCACCGCGTCGCTCGTGGCCAGGAGCGCGTCGAAACCCGCCTCACCGGTGTGCGCCTCGGTGCCGTGGGCGGCGGCGAGCGCCTCGGCCGCCTCGGCACGGCGGCCCCAGACACCGCTGAGTACGACCCCGGGGTGGGCGGCGAGGGCGGGGGCGTGGGTCCGGCGTGCCCAGGGGCCTGCCCCGACGAGGCCGATGCGCAGCGGCAGGGCGGAGGAGTCGTGTGTGGTCATGCCGCCAGTCTGCCCGGCCGCAGGGACGGCAACGGCCGGGAGGCGGGGCGGCCCCGGGACGGCTCGGGCCGGAACGCATCCGGTGCGCCGCAGGGTGAGACGCCCCGGAGCGGTGGGGACCTGCCGTGCGACATCCTCGGGAAACCTCGGTAACACCGGGTTCACATTCGGGCAACGGTCGGGAAATCGCGTCTTGCGAAGCTGCGCACCACAGACCGCAGCACCCGCAAAGGATGGCGTCCGTGACGTTCAAGGCTGAGTACATCTGGATCGACGGCACCGAGCCGACCGCCAAGCTTCGCTCCAAGACGAAGATCATGGCCGGCAGCCCCTCGCAGCGCGCGGCGGATCTGCCCATCTGGGGCTTCGACGGTTCGAGCACCAACCAGGCCGAGGGCCACGCGTCCGACCGGGTCCTCAAGCCGGTCTTCGCGTGTCCGGACCCGATCCGCGGCGGTGACGACATCCTCGTCCTGTGCGAGGTCTTCAACATCGACATGACTCCGCACGAGTCCAACACCCGTGCCTCGCTGCGCCCGGTCGCCGAGCAGTTCGCGGGCCAGGAGCCGATCTTCGGCATCGAGCAGGAGTACACGTTCTTCGACGGGCACCGTCCGCTCGGCTTCCCCGAGGGGGGCTTCCCCGCCGCGCAGGGCGGTTACTACTGCGGTGTGGGCTCCGACGAGATCTTCGGCCGTGACATCGTCGAGAAGCACCTGGACAACTGCCTCGCGGCGGGCCTCGCCATCTCCGGCATCAACGCCGAGGTCATGCCCGGCCAGTGGGAGTTCCAGGTCGGCCCGGTCTCGCCGCTGGAGGTCTCCGACCACCTGTGGATCGCCCGCTGGCTGCTCTACCGCACCGCCGAGGACTTCAACGTCTCCGCGACCCTGGACCCGAAGCCGGTCAAGGGCGACTGGAACGGCGCGGGCGCGCACACCAATTTCTCGACGAAGGCGATGCGCGAGGGCTACGAGGCGATCATCACCGCGGCCGAGTCGCTCGGCGAGGGCTCGAAGCCGATGGACCACGTCAAGAACTACGGCGCGGGCATCGACGACCGGCTGACCGGCCTGCACGAGACCGCCCCGTGGAACGAGTACAGCTACGGGGTCTCCGACCGCGGCGCCTCGGTCCGCATCCCGTGGCAGGTCGAGCAGGACCGGAAGGGCTACATCGAGGACCGCCGTCCGAACGCCAACGTCGACCCGTACGTGGTCACGCGGCTGATCGTCGACACCTGCTGCACCGCGCTGGAGAAGGCCGGCCAGGTCTGATCCGTCACCGGCTCGGCACGAAGGGGCGTCCGCGTGCGGGCGCCCCTTCGGCGTGCCCGGCCGTTCGGGAGCGTCCAGGACCGGCGGTACGGAAGGCGGCCGTGAGGAACCAGACACAGCGGTCCGTATCGACGGGTGAGAGAACCCTGCTGCACGGCTCCGATCTCTGCTTCAATGGGGGCATGGCCAGCTTCCAGTGCACCGCGTCGGGTCGCAGCGACCTCGAGCCGTTCTGGCCCTCCCGTCAGCACCATGACTTCGACCGGGTGTGTTGCCGCGCGTGGAACGCGCAGGCCCTCTAAAGCCGCCTCACCCCGGCCTTCGGCCCGCGCGTACGACGTACGTCCTCGACGACTCCTCGCGCGAAAGAGCTGACCCCTCATGGCGAACACCCGTACCCTCTCCACCGCGTCCGCGTCCGCAGCGGTTTCCGCCGCGGACGCCGCCTCGCCCCGCAGCGCCCTGTCCCCCAACCGCCACCGGCTGCGTGCCGTCGACCGTGACGAGGTCGTCGAACTCGCGGACGTGGCCGGCTTCCTGCCGCCGGGCGCCACCTGGCTTCCCGCACCCCAGCACACGCTGCCCGCTCTGCCGGGCCGTCCGCCGATGGTCGGTTACCTGGTCCTCGTGCCCGCCGACCAGCAGCCGGCACCGGCGGGGGCCGTCGCGTCCGCCCAGCACCGCGCGTTCGTGCCGGAGCCCGTGGCCGACGCCCCGGTGAGCGGCCCCGTGCGGATCGACTCCACCCGGCGCACCGCCGCCGTGGACGGTGCCGCCCTCGACCTCACCTACCTCGAGTTCGAGCTGCTGGCCCACCTGGTGGCGCACCCGCACCGGGTGCACACCCGCGATCAGCTGGTGACGACGGTCTGGGGTTACGGGCACGTGGGCGACGGGCGCACCGTCGACGTCCATGTGGCCCGGCTCCGCCGCAAGCTGGGCGCCGAACACCGCCGGTCGATCCAGACCGTGCGGCGCGTGGGTTACAAGTACGCGCCCTGATCGCACCGCACACAGCAGGCACCGGGTCCGGATCCGGTGCCTCCTGGCGTTGCCGGGGGGTGGTGTCAGGTACACCCCCGTCGGGTGGCGGAACGGCTGACCACGGCCCTCGTGCACGGGAGAGACTGGGTTCCGAACGGGATCCGACGTGGGGCCCGGTGAGGGGAGACACCATCATGAGATCGGCCGAGAGCCGGGTACGGACCGCGCTGCGGAGCGGTGGACGGGCGTTCGTCCTCTCCTTCGAGGCCCTCGCGGGCTCGGCCGTCCTCTTCATCCTGTCGCTGCTCTCCTTCACCCTCATCCTTCTGGGCGTGGGTCTGGTCACCACACCGTGGCTCACGCAGGCGGTGCGCAAGCACGCCAACCGGCGCCGGCTGCTCGCGGTCCAGTGGTCGGACGTCCGCATCCCGGTCCCCTACCGGCCGTTCCCGAAGGACGTGCGCGACGGCTTCACCGGTCAGGTCGAGCGCACCACACTGATCCTGAAGGACCCGGCGACCTGGCGGGACCTGCGGTGGCTGCTGCTCGACATGACCGCCGGCTTCGTGCTGCTGGTCTTCTGCTGGGCGCTGCTGGTCTATCCGGTGGAGGGGCTCGTCCTGGCGGCGGGGCTGTGGCGGGTGTTCGAGGACAGCACGTACTGGTACGCGTTCGTGCCGGTCGACAGCCAGCTGACGGGGCTGGCCGCGGCGGCCCTCGGTGTCGTCCTCTTCCATGTGGGTGTGCGGGCGAGCCGGCCCCTGCTGCGGCTGCACTTCGTGCTCGCCCGGTCGGCGCTGGCGCCCGCCCCGGAGGAACTCGCGCAGCGCATCGACCGGCTCACCGAGACCCGGCACGAGGCCGTGGACACGGCGGCCTCCGAACTGCGCCGCATCGAGCGGGACCTGCACGACGGCGCGCAGGCCCGGCTGGTCGCCATGGGCATGAACCTCGGCACCATCGAGGCGCTCATCGAGAAGGACCCGGCGCAGGCGAAGAAGCTGCTGGCGATGACGCGTACGTCCTCCGCCGAAGCGCTGACCGAACTGCGTGACCTCGTACGGGGCATCCACCCGCCGGTGCTCGCCGAGCGCGGGCTGGGGGACGCGGTGAAGGCGCTGGCGCTGCGGCTCCCGATCACCTCGGAGGTGACCGTGGAACTGCCCGGCCGCGCCGAGGCCCCGGTCGAGTCGGCGGCGTACTTCGCCGTCAGCGAGTCCCTGACGAACGTGGTGAAGCACGCGGGCGCGGACCGCATGTGGGTGGACGTGCACCACGCCGAGGGGATGCTGCGGATCTCGGTCACGGACAACGGCAAGGGCGGCGCGTCGATCGGCGCGGGCTCGGGGCTCAGCGGAATCGAACGGCGGCTGGGTACATTCGACGGCGTACTGGCCGTCAGCAGCCCTGCGGGCGGCCCCACCATGGTGACCATGGAGATCCCTTGCGCGTTGTCCTAGCCGAAGATCTCTTCCTGCTCCGTGACGGCCTCGTGCGGATGCTGGAAGCCTACGATTTCGAGATCGCGGCGGCAGTCGAGAGCGGACCCGAACTGACGAAGGCCCTGGCGGAGTTGAAGCCGGACGTCGCCGTCGTCGACGTCCGGCTCCCGCCGTCCCACACGGACGAGGGCCTCCAGTGCGCACTGACCGCCCGCCGCGACCGGCCGGGCTTGCCGGTCCTCGTCCTGTCGCAGCACGTCGAGCAGCTGTACGCCCGGGAGCTGCTGGCAGACGGCAACGGCGGCATCGGCTACCTGCTGAAGGACCGGGTGTTCGACGCCGACCAGTTCATCGACGCGGTGCGCCGGGTGGCGGCGGGCGGCACGGCGATGGATCCGCAGGTCATCTCGCAGCTGCTGTCGCGGCGGTCGGTGGACGAGCCGATGGGTGCTCTGACGCCCCGGGAGCGTGAGGTCATGGAGCTGATGGCGCAGGGCCGTTCGAACGGGGCGATCGCCGCGCAGATGGTGGTCACGGAGCGGGCGGTGGCCAAACACACCTCGAACATCTTCAGCAAGCTCGGCCTGCCCGTGTCGGACGACGACAACCGCCGGGTGCTCGCGGTCCTCGCCTACCTCGACCGGGGCTGACCGCACGCCCGCCGCCCGGGCCGGGAGCGCGTCCCCCGGCCCGGGACCCTCAGCCGGCGAACCAGCGCTCGGCGTCCAGTCGGAACGCGGCTGCGGGCGCCATCCTCCTGAGGTCCGCCTCCATCGCCCCGACCCGCTCGGCCCCCAGTTCCGCGACCCATTCGGCGCGGAGCCGGTCGAAGCCCTCGGCGGACCTGGCCAGCATGTCGACGCCTCGCGCGGTGAGCCTGACCAGCTTGCGCCGCCCGTCCTCGGGGTCGTCGACGCGTTCCACGTACCCGAGGCCCTCCAGTTTGTCGACCGTCTTCCCCGCCGCCTGCTTGGAAACCCCCAGCCGTCGGCCGATCTCACTGGCGCTCGCCCCGTCCCGCCCGACCGCCTGGAGTGCGAAGCCGTAGGCCGGGCGTACGTCCTGGTGGCCGTGGGCGGCAAGGTCGCGGTGCATGGCGTCGATGATCGACCGGAAGCCCGCGAACAGCAGCAGCGGCAGCTCGAATCCCGCCACCTCGGCGCCGTTCCTCGCCTCAGCCATTGCGCACCTCGACAACCTGGTTTACCTTTTCGACAATCACGTTGTCGAGTCTATCGCGAGGGGACCCACCATGTCCGCAACGTACTTCCCCGACCACACCCCTGACTCCGCGCCGCCCGACGCCCGCCGCACCATGGAGGCCACGGCCAGGAAGCAAGGCGGTCGGCTGCCGTCGGCCGTGGCCCGGATGGCCACGTCACCGGAGACGCTGGAGGGCTTCCTCCGGGCGAGCGCCACCTTCGAGTCGAGCACCCTGGACCCGCTGTCGCGCGAGGTCGTCGTCATGACGATGGCCACCCGCAACGAGTGCCACGTCTGCGTGGAGATGCACACGCCGAGACTCAGGTCACTGGGCGCCTCACCGGAGCTCGTCGCGGCGCTGCGGACCCACGAGGAGCAGCCGCTCCCGGACGAACGGCTGGAGGGCGTCCGCAGGTTCACGCTCGCCGCCCTGGAATCGGCCGGCGCGGTCGGCGACGACCGGCTCCGGGACTTCCTGTCGCTGGGCTACACCGCACGCAACGCCCTGGAGGTGGTCCTCGGCATCGGCGTCTACACGATCTCGACGCTGGCCAACCGGATGACCGGGGCACCCGTGGGCGCCGTACCTGCCTGAGCCTTCGGCGCCCGGACGAATTCCCGGGCGTTCCGAACGGGCGGGGCCCGCGTTGCGTACGGGACGTCACGCTTGTCCCCTGTCGCACAGTCGGCCTGCCGGAGTGACCATCGCATCATTCGCTCGTTCAGCTGAACATGCCCCCAGTGCGAGCAGTACCGCCGTCCGCCGGCCGCCCGTTCGCGGCCCAGGTGGTGGAGGGGCGGGCAGCGGCCGCGCCCCCCGCCGAGCACTACGCCCGGCTCGTGCGGATCGCGTACCTCGTGCTGGCGCCCTCGCTCGGCCGCAACCGCCGGGTGCTGTCGGCCCACTGGCTGACGCAGCGGGCTCTGGCCGGCGGGCGACGGGCGGATCCGGGGGACGCTTACGCGTACGTGCGACTGCGGGTGCTGAGCGGAGCGTTGGAGGCGGGGCTGCCGCTGTTCAGGTTCGCCCGGCCGCGCCGGGCGCAGTTCCCTCCGTTGGTGCCGCAGGTGTGGGGGCTGCGGCTGTTTCCGCATTCCTGCGGCGCGGACGAGCTGGCGCTGGAGCAGGCCCTGGCCGGGGTGTCGGGGCCGTGCCGGGCCGCGCACGTGCTGCGCGGGCTCGAAGGGCTGGATGACGCCGAGGTGTGCCGGGTCCTCGAATCGGCGGGGGTCGCCGACCCTCGGGCGGCGCTGCTGGAGGCGGGCGGGCTCGCGGCGCCCCACTCGCTGCTGTCCTCACCGGAGTTCGACCCGTGCTCCCTGCAGGTCAGGCCTACCGATCCGGTGGGCCGCAGGCGGCGCGGGCGTACCCTGCTGGCCGGCGCCGGCGCACTGCTGGTCTGCGGGACGCTGCTGCTGATGCCGGGGGACGGCCTGGGCGGCCCGAGCGCCGCCTCCGCGCCGCTCTACGCTCGCCATGAGACGGCTCAGCGGGCGCTGGATCCGGCCGCGTTGCGCCGGGTGCCGGACCGGCTCTGGCGGAGCTCCACGCGGAGGGACTTCACCGTCTGGCCCACGCGCGGTGACCGGGCCGGTGACACCGGCCTGCTGGGCCGTGCCCTCGCCGCGTGGGCGCGGCCGGGACCGGCGGTGGCCACGTCGGCGACGCCCGGGACGCCCGACGGTCCTCCGATGGGGCCGCCGCAACTGCTGTACGCGGGTGAGGCCGGCGTGGCCGCCGTGGTCCTGTTCCACGACGGTCTGCGCGTCGTGCGGTACGCGGAGCCGCGCAACGCCGACCCGTCCCGGGGCGCCGCCCTGGACTTCGCCCGGGTGGACGGCGCGGACGCGGTGGCGGCGAGCGCGCTGGTGGTGCAGCGCCGCGCCGGCCGGATCCGCTATCTGACCGCGCCCTGGGTGCGGGAGGCCGGTGTGCGGGACCTGCTCGCACCACGCGCGGCGGCCCGGCCGTTGCCCCGCGACCGGCACGGGGTGACGGACCCGCTGACGGAGCCGGAGGCGAGGGGCCGGGCGGACTGCCGTTCCTGGCAGGCCCTCGAGCTGCGGGACGGCACCGCGGCCCGCCTGATGACGGATCTCGGTGAACTCACGCCCGTGCGCCTCACCTCCGGTGCGCCGCGGTCTCCGCACGACGTGTCGGGCGGGTCCGAGCGGGAGGGCTGGGCGCGCACCGCCTGTCTTCTCCCCGCGATGCGGTCCAACGGCGTCCGTACGGTGAACTCCTGGCCGTACGCGAGGCAACGGCTGCCGGAGGGCGCGGGGAACGCGCTGTGGCTCTGCACCAGGGCGGACACCTGGCGGGGTACGGGCAGCAGGGTGCTGGCACAGTTCCATGCACCGCCCGAGCTGTCGGGTGGCACCGGGGCGCCGGGGGCGGTCGCGGCCCGTTCCGAGGACTCGCCGGACTGCGGGACACGCAGACCGCGGGTGCTGGCCGGTGTGTTGTGGAAGTCGGACGGCGGGCGGTGGTACGTACTGGCCGCCGGTTCGGGGCAGTTCGTGTCCGTGACCGCGACCGGAGGCGTGCGGGGCCGGGCGAGCGGGCGGCTGCTGGCGCTGCCGGCCAGGGAGGGTGACCGGCCCCGGCTCGACGGGCTGCTGAGCGACGGCGGCCGGGCGGGCGCACTGCGCTGAGCTCGGGGCGGGGGGCGGAGGGCCGTCCGACCGGCCCGGTTAGGCTGTCCGGCATGACGACCGGGGTGCGGCGCCGGATGGGTGTCGATGAGCGCAGGGCCCAGTTGATCGCCGTGGCACTGGAGTTGTTCGGCCGCCGCTCGCCCGACGAGGTGTCGATCGACGAGATCGCGGCGGCCGCCGGCATCTCCCGTCCACTCGTCTACCACTACTTCCCGGGGAAGCGCAGTCTGTACGAAGCCGCGCTGAAGCGGGCCTCCGACGAGCTGTCCTGCCTCTTCCTGGAGGCGCACGAAGGGCCTCTGGGAGCACGGCTGATCCGGGTCATGCATCGGTTCTTCGACTTCGTCGAGGAACACGGTCAGGGCTTCGCCGCGCTGATGCGGGGCGGCCCCGCGCGGGGTTCATCCACGGCCGGCGCCCTCGTCGACGGGGTACGGCAGGCGGCGTACGAGCAGATCCTCGCGCATCTCCGCATACCGTCGCCGTCCGCCCGGCTCGAACTCCTCGTGCGGTCCTGGGTGTCGCTGGCCGAGTCGACGGCGCTGCTCTGGCTCGACGGGAAGCGCGTTCCGCGTGCGGAGCTGGAGCTGCAGCTGGTGCACGACTTCGCGGCGCTGGCGTCGGTGAGCGCGGCCTACGACCAGGAGGTGGCGGGCGTCATGATGCGGGTCTTCGCGCAGGAGCCGGCGGACGGCCCGTTCGGCGAGCTGCTCGCCAGGCTCTCGGCGCTGGCACCCGCCACACCGGCCGTTCCGCCGCAGCGACTGCCTCAGTTCTTGCGGTAGGACGCGTCGAGGTCCCTGATCTCGGCCGAGGCGTGGACGGTGAGGCCGTCGACCGGCTTCAGGTGCCCGGCCAGCAGCTCCAGCACCGCTTCCGTCAGCAGCGCCTTGGTCTCGGGGGTCCGGCCGGGCAGCATCGCGATCGAGACGTTGACGATGGAGTCGCCCGCCGCGGCGTCGCCGACGACGGAGTCCTCGGTACGGCGGAACCGGGTCTTGCAGGCGGGGATCTTGGTGGACACGGTCTCGGCGACGAGCGGGTGCAGGGCCAGCGCGAAGCCGCGGCGGTCGAAGCTGTCGTCGAGCTCGGCGGAGTAGTCGACGGTGATCTGCGGCATCATTCGCTCCTGATCGCGAGTACGGGTACGCATACGTGCACAGCGTGCACGCACGTGTACAGCCTCAGCTTCGCGTGATCGCGCGGCCCGCACAAGTGAGCGCGGGGAACTCGGCCTCGGGGAACAGCGGTACAGCGGTGCAGCGGTACAGCGCCTAACCTCCGAGAACCGGGCGCTCTCCGGCGTCACCAGGGTGGCCACCAGGCCCCCGGGCAGCGCCGCGTCCGCCCGGTGCGCGGCCCTGGAGACCGTGGCGTGCAGCCGCTTCTCCGCGACCGTACGGACCTCCGGCACCTTCCGGGCCAGCACCGACACCCCTGGCAGCAGCACCTGGTGACGGCGCAGCCGGCCCACCGCCTGGTTGAACAGCGCCACCAGCCCCTCGGTGTGCGTCCACGCCCGGCGGTGCGGGAACGTACGGAACTTCCGCGCCACTCCGCATCGTCGTACTCGTGGTACTCGTACGCGTCCCGATCTCCCACGCGTGCTGGTACGCCGTCGGCTTGCGCTCGGTGTACTGCTTCACGCAACTGACGTCCCCGATGTCGAGCTGCTCCCCGAGGTACTCCACCACCGCCCACGGAACGTCCAGCGGGCCGTCCGGGAGGAACCGGCCGATGTAGCGCACGGTGCACATCTGAAGGGCGAACCCGAGCCGGTTGTGATCACCGCGCCGCTTCCGATGAGCTTGCGGTCCTCGTCGTCGAGGAAGAAGAACCGCACCAGCTCCGGCCGGGTCGGCTCCTCGTCGAACTTCCCGTACGAAGCCGCCTGCTCGTCGGCCAAGAACTCCACTGGCATGGACCTGAAGCTAACGACGCCCGCAGCCGCTCAACGATCTTCCGCCGAACCCCCGCACCAAGCCGACGACTGCGCTAGAAGCCCATGGTCACCGGCTTGGCGTTAACCGCTGTACCGCTGTTCCCCGAGGCCGGAACCGGGTGCCCACCCTTCCGGCGAAGCTAAGGCCGACGCGCCCTCGGCCGGAAGGGACCGTCACTCGCGAAGGCGCGGGTGGCGAATCGCTTGCCCATCCGGCGGTATGCGGTGGCCGTGGGGTGCAGGCCGTCGGCCAGATCGTCCGCCTCGTCCGGGCCGAGCAGCTCGCGGCCGTCGAGATGGTGGAGGTGGGGATCGCGTGCCCGCCGGGCGGCCACGATCCGTTCCAACTCGGCACGGACCACCGCCAGCGTCAACGCCCCGGCGGCCACCTGGGCCGGGTCACCCAGGGCTGTGATCCTCCCGTCCGGGCCCATCGTCGTCGGGCCTGGAGTCTCCTCGACCGCAGGACAGCTCACCGGGGACATCAACAGCAGCGGGGTGTCCGGGTGCCCGTCCCGGATGGTGTCCAGAAACCCATGCACCGCCGGGCCGAACGTCCGCAGCCGGAAGGCGGCCAGACCCACGATGTTGATGCCCACCTTGAGGCTGATCAGGTCGGCGGGCACATCACGGATCGTCCGGGCGACATAGGGGTCCAGCAGCGCGTTGCCCGCTTGGCTGAGGTTGATCACCTCCACTCCCCCGAGTGCGGCTGCCACCGTCGGCCAGGTGCCGGTCGGGCCGTCGGCCTCGATGCAGTGGCTGATGGAGCTGCCGTGGTGCACCCAGCGGCGCCGACCGTCCGGTAGCGGTGGAAGCACTTCACCGTCGGCGCGCAGTGCGACCAGTTCCATGGGGGTCTGCTGCGGCAGCCACAGCTCGACGCTCTTCATGCCGGCCGGCAACCCGGTGAACCGCACGGTCCCCGGATCGCCCGGGATCAGCCGCTGCGCGGCCCCGGGACCCGCCATCCGCAGCACGTTTCCCACCGGTGCCCGGCGCCGCCCGGCAAGAGCGCCGTTCACCAGCAGCTCCAGCATCCCGGTCGGACGGGGCAGGGGATCGGTGTCGAGCTGCCCTGTGAAGGTGAGCACCTCGAACTCCAGCTCACACGCATCGGTGCGAAACACCAGGCGCACACCCGAAGGCATCACGGTTACGCCGTAGACCGACGGATCCTGGTACTGCTCCTTGGTCCACGCCGGCAGCCGGCGCGGCATCACCCCCGTCGGCGTGATCTCCAGATCCAGCGCACCCCGCAACTCCACCGGTCCGCCCACCAGAGGAAACGCCCGCATCGCCACCGTCACCGCTCCTTCCCGAGGTCAGCCTACGATCGAGATCGCGCGCCGCGACGGTGCGGTCATCGTTCCCCGACCCTCTGGTCCGGCGGCCGTACGCCGGACGGAGACTGTGGGCATGGAGTTCTTCTGTTACCACCGCGACCGGCCCGGCTCCCTCACGTTACGCAACGAGCTCGTGGAAGAGCACTGGTCCTACATGGACCGGTACGCCGAGGAGCTGATCGCCCGCGGCCCGACCTTCGCCGACGACGGCGAGACACCCACCGGCAGCGTGCACATCGTCGACCTGCCCGATGCCGCCACCGCCCGCACGTTCGCTTTCGACGAGCCCAACTACCAGGCCGGCGCCTACCGGGACGTACTGCTGCGCCGGTGGCGCAACCTGCTGGGGCGCACCATGTGGGACTTCCCCGGTGACCGGGCCGGTGGCAACCGCTACCTGGTGCTCGGGCTCAGCTCGGGCCGGCCCGCCGACCTCGCCCTACCGCCCGACCGGGACGAGCTGATCGCGTACGGGCCTCTGCTGTCCGACGACGGCGCCACCTGGCTGGGTACGGCGGTGCTGCTCACGGCTTCCGACCCGGACGCGGCGCGCGCCGTCCTGACACAGGACCGGTATGCCGGCATAGAGGTTCATGACTGGGAGTTCGGCGGGCGCAGGTGATGGACCAAGGGCCGGCGAGAGCTCGCGTCCCCCTGCCGCCGTAGTCCTCACGTAAGCGCCGTCACCGCGCAGAAAGCGGCCGGTCCCGGCTCCCGCCCGAGGGCGGGAGCCGGGACCGGCCGGTGGGAGGGGGCGTCAGCGCTGGGAGAACACGGCGACCGTGCGCCCCGGCACGGTGAAGCTGCCCGACTTCCCCTCGTACGAGGATTTCTTGACCGTACTGTCCGCGCCCGCCGCCTGGACCGGGTGGAGTGCGTACGCCTTCCCGGCCAGCTCGGGGACGTCCTGGCTCTGCGTGCCGGGGGTGGCGTTCATGACGACGACCAGCTTGCCCAGGCGCATCGTGATCACCCCGGGCGTCTCCTCCTTGCCGGAGAGCGGGAAGGACAGGGTGTCCTGGACCTGCCCGGCGGTGGCGAGGCCGAAGTCCTTCTCGGTGGTGCGGATCGTGAGCAGGTCCTGGTACGCGGTGGACGCGCCGGTGATCTGCGCACACCCGGGGACGAGTGCGGCGGAGGCCAGCAGCGGCTTCCCGTACGACCACTTGTCCTTGTTGTCGGCGGCGGGCGGCAGTCCCCGGCCGAAGCCGTTGCCCTTGCGGCAGTCCCAGTGCAGGGCGTTGAACCAGTCACCGCTGTCGTAGGAGTTGCGGTCCAGCGACTTGGAGCGCAGCAGGTCGGTGCCGGCCTGGGAGAGCGCCGGACCCTGGGAGAGCGCGGCGGTCGCCATCGCCAGTACCTGCATGCGGGCCCGGTCGGCCGTCGTGGTGTCCGCGGGGAGCTTGAACGCGAGGGCGTCGTAGAGGGTCTCGTTGTCGTGGGCGTCCGCGTAGGCGAGCGCGTCGCCGGGCGCCGCCGCGTATCCGGCGGGGGCCCCGTTGTAGTCGACGGCCGAGCCCTTGACCGTGCGGCCCTGGGTGTCGGTGAAGGTGTAGTCGGCGAGGTTGCCGGTGAGGCCGACCTTGATCAGGTCCTGGTAGTGCAGCAGCCGGGCCTTCTGTTCGGCCTCGGTGCCGTTGGCGGCGGAGGTGTTGGGGTCGGTGTAGAGGCCTGAGGCGAAGCCCTGGACGCCGGGGTCCTCGTCGAAGGGGCCGCCGCCGCGCACGGCGTCGCGGGCCCGGTCGGAGAAGGTGGCGATGCCGGTGCCGGCCATGTTCTTCTGGGTGGCCTGGACGAAGCGGGCGTCGTCGGCGATCTCGCCGAAGTTCCAGCCCTCGCCGTACAGGATGATCTTACTTCCGTCGACGCCGTCCTTGGCGAGGGTCAGCTCGTCGAGGGCCTTGCGGACCGCGAGGATGTTGGCCTTGGGGTGGTGCCCCATGAGGTCGAAGCGGAAGCCGTCGACCTTGTACTCCTTGGCCCAGGTGACGACCGAGTCCACGACGAGCTTGCCCATCATGGTGTTCTCGGTCGCGGTGTTGGCGCAGCAGGTGGAGGTGGCGACGGTGCCGTCCTCCAGGAGCCGCTGGTAGTAGCCGGGGACGATCTTGTCGAGGACGGACTTGTCGTCCTGGCCGGAGGCGACGGTGTGGTTGTAGACGACGTCCATGACCGTCCGCAGCCCGGCGCCGTTGAGTCCCTGGACCATCTGCCGGAACTCGGTGGTGCGCTTCGTGCCGTCGGGGTCCGAGGCGTAGGAGCCCTCGGGGACGGTGTAGTGCAGCGGGTCGTAGCCCCAGTTGAAGCCGTCCTTCGCGGCGGCCTCGGTGACGCAGGCCTGCTGCTCCTCGGAGTCGGGGGCGTGGGCGGACAGGTCGCAGGCCGGCTGCTGCTGGTCGGCCATCTTCTCGGGGATCGTCCCGATGTCGAAGACGGGCAGCAGGTGCACGTAGCTGGTGCCGGAGTCCGCGAGCTCCTTGAGGTGCTTCATCCCGTCGGAGCGGGTGTCGGTGAAGGCGAGGTACTCGCCGGGGTGCTTCGACGTGCTGTCCGTGACGGAGAAGTCCCGGACGTGCAGCTCCTGGATCTGGGCGTCCCGCAGCGGCACGGCGGCGGGCTTCCTCAGCGCCGGCCAGCCGCGCGGCGCGAGCTTCGGGTCGTCCAGGTCGACGGCGAGGCTGCGGGCGGAGTCGGCGGTCAGCGCGGTGGAGTAGGGGTCGGTCACCTTGTTGGTGACCATCTTCTGGACGGTGGGCGCCCAGACCTGGACGGCGTAGCGGTAGGGCTTGCCGTCCCAGCTCTTCTTCCCCGTGACCGACCAGACGCCGGTGCGGTCGTCGCGCCGCATCGGGACGGTCCTCCCGTCGAGTTCGAGCGCGACCGTGCGGGCGGTGGGCGCCCAGACGGAGAGCGTCGGGCTGCCCTTACGGAAGACGGGCCCGAGGGCGGCGGTGCCGGCGGCCTTCCCGTACAGCGCGTCCAGGACGCCCGCGGTCTGTACGCCGGTGGCGGCGAGCAGGGCACCGTTGGCGGCACGTTGGGTGGCGATCAGCTGGCCTCGGAGGGACGTAACGACGCGGTCCCGGTCGCGGGTGTCGACGGTGAACGCGGGATAGTCCTTGAGGTGCGGGTACTTCGCCTTCTGCGCGACGGTGAGTTCGGTGGCGCCGAGCCGGAGCCACTGCCCCTCGTCGGACAGCGCTCCGTCGACGACGGAGATGCCACCGTTCTTCGCGTACACGAGCTGCTGGCTGGTGGCGTCGGTGGCCTTGACCTTCCAGACGACGGTGTTCGCGTCGATCCACTGGGCCTCGGCCTTGGTGAGGTCGGGCGTGGGCACCCCGCCGGCCTGCGGCAGCAGGTAGCCGGACTTGCCGCCGAGCATCCAGACCTCGTGCCCGTGCGTGGCGGTGTCGAGGGACTGGTCGCCCGGGAGGTCCTTCTCGTCGCCCTTGTGGAGGATGTAGCTGAGCGAGGTGGCGCCGTCGGTGAGCGGGACCTCGAAGGTGACGCCGTAGGCGTCGCTCCTCACGGGCTGCAGGGGCTTCGCCCAGTCCGTGGGGGCGGCGGCACCGGTCCAGGTGTGCAGGCCCCAGCCGTCGTAGTCGCCGTCGGCGCGGTGGTAGTGCAGTACGGCCTTGGAGGTGTCCTGCGCCGGGGCCTCGGGAGCCTCGGTGGCCTGCGCGTCCTTGCCCTGCTCGATCCAGACCTGGCCGGTCCTGGCGAGGTCGACGGTCCGCTCGGCGCCGTCGGCCGTGCCGTTCTTCTCGACGGTGTACGGGACCGAGGAGGCGCCCTCGTCGAGGTCGATCCAGGCGAAGGCGCCGTAGGCGTCACGGCCGACGAAGTCGGCTGTCTTCCCACCGGACTTCAGCTGCCAGCCCTCGTAGTCGCGGTCCGCGCGCTTGTAGTGGACGACGGCGTGGTCGCGGTCGACGGCGACGGGCTTCGGGGCGGGCGGTGCCTGGCCGGCGGTCGTGGAGGCGAGGGCGCTCGTGGTGCGTCCGGCGCGGTCGACGACCACGGCCTTGTAGCGCAGCGCGGTCCCGGCCTTCACCGACGCGTCGATGTGCTGGGTGACCTTGTAGGGGGCGTGGTCGGCGGAGCCCAGCGTCGTCCACTTCCCGTCGCCGGTCTGCGCGGCGAAGACGACGCGGTTCAGGTCCCCTCCGTCGACGCCGGCGGTGAGCTCGACGGTGCCGGTGGCTCCGGCCGCCGGGGCCTTCAGGGTGATCGAGGGCTTGGTGGCGGGGGTGCCGAGCGGCTTGTCGGCGCGGAGCACGATGCTGGACAGCGCGGGCACGGTGACCTTGACGGTCTTGTCGGCAGCGCTGCGCACGGCACCTGAACCGCCGTACAGTGTGCGGAAGTTCATGCCGGCCGACTCGGTGGGGAGCTCCACCGTCCTCGCCTCGGCACCGTTGTTGGAGGCGACGAGGTATTCGTACGGGCGCTTGGTGTCCGTACGCGAGACGGCGTGGACGGAGCCCTCGGAGTAGCGCTCGGTCTGGGTGCCGTCGCGCAGGGCCTGGTGCTCCCGGGTGAGCTTCGACAGGGCCGCTATGGATCGGTACAGCGGGTGCTTCGCGTCGTACGCGTCGGACGCGTGCGTACGGTCGGTGCCGATCTGGTCGTCGTCGAGGTAGTCGGCGGTCTCCGAGCCGAAGAGCGTCTGGCGGGCGTCCTTGTCACCGCCCGCCCCGGTGTACCCCTGCTCGTCGCCGTAGTAGATCACCGGGTTGCCGCGTCCGAGGAACATCAGTTCGTTGGCGAGCCGGGCGCGGTCCAGGAGCTCGGCGTCGCCGGCCTCCGGGTTGTCCTGCTTCAGGAAGGTGCCGATCCGGCCCATGTCGTGGTTGCCGAGGAAGGTCACCTGCTCGTAGGCGTTGGCCTTGTCGGTGGTGTAGCGGTAGTCGTCGGCGTAGACGGAGGCGAGCTTCGAGGCCGGGGCGCCCTGGGAGGCGTACTGCCGGGCGGCTTCCTGGAAGGGGAAGTCGAGCGTCGCGTCGAGGCGGCCCCGCGTCACGTACGGCGAGGTGATCGCGGTGTCGGAGGAGTAGACCTCGCCGAACATGAAGAAGTCGTCCCGGCCGCGCTTCGCCGCGTAGTCGTCGAGGACGGTGGCCCACCGGGTCCAGAAGCCGAGGTCGACGTGCTTGACGGTGTCGATGCGGAAGCCGTCGATGTCGAAGTCGCGGACCCACTTCTCGTAGATCTTCTCCATGCCGGAGACGACCTCGGGGCGCTCGGTCCACAGGTCGTCGAGGCCGGAGAAGTCGCCGTACTCGGTGGACTCGCCCGCGTAGGTCGAGTCGCCCCTGTTGTGGTACATCGTGGGGTCGTTGAGCCAGGACGGGACCTTCTCGCCCGTGTTCACCGGGGTGTACGGGAAGGAGTCGGCGTCCACGTCCGCCATGCCCCGGGCGTCGTCGAAGGGCCGGCCGTCCCGGTCGAGGTACGGGAAGGCGCCCTTGGGCTTGTAGCCGTACTTCTTCTCGGCGTAGTCGACGGTGTCGGCGGTGTGGTTGGTGATGACGTCGAAGAAGACCTTCATGCCCTTGCCGTGGGCCTTGTCGATCAGCTTCGTGAGGTCGGCGTTCGTCCCGAAGTGCGGGTCGACCTGGGTGAAGTCGGTGATCCAGTACCCGTGGTAGCCGGCGGAGGCGTTGTCCCCGGTGCCCTGGACGGGCCGGTTCTTGAAGATCGGCGCGAGCCAGATGGCGGTGGTGCCGAGCCCCTTGATGTAGTCGAGCCGCTGGGTGAGGCCCTTGAGGTCACCGCCCTGGTAGAACCCCTTGTCCGTCGGGTCGTAACCGGTCTCCGTCCGTGAGCCGGTGAGCCCGCCGCGGTCGTTGGAGGTGTCGCCGTTGGCGAACCTGTCGGGCAGCACGAAGTAGAACTGCTCGCGGGTCAGGTCGTGCCGGGCGGGCTCCTTCGCGAGTTTCGCGTCCGAGGGCGGGGCCGGGGGTCTGGGCGCGGCGGAGGCGGTGGCCGCCGGCACGACGGGGAGAAGCGCCGCGCACAGTGCGGCTACGGCTCCCCGCCGGAGGGTGGTTCGGGACACGGGCGGGTACTCCTCGGCTTTCGGGGTTCTGGCGATGTGGAGCGGTGCGGGCCGGGGACGCTCACCCTCGCGTCCCCGGCCCGCGACGAGTGGGGTCAGCTGCGCCAGACGTCGGCGGTCAGCGCGACCTTCCCGGAGGACGGGACGGTGGCGGTGCGGTTGGCGCCGCTCTCCCAGGTGACGTTTCCGCTCGCGTCCTTGCGGAGGTACTTGTACTCGAAGGAGGTCCCGGCGGGCAGGGTGACGTCGAGCTTCCACACGGGGTAGGCGGCCGGGTCGAGCTTCAGCGCACTGCCCGGGGCCCAGCTGCCGAGGGCGGCCTGGCTGCCGGTGACGTAGATGTTCTGGCCGGTCTGGGTGGTGGCGTTGACGCCGAAGGAGGCTCCGGACTGACCGGTGCCGGGCGTCGTGCCGCCGCCCGTGCAGGTGCGGGCGCCGACGTGCAGGGCGACGGCGGTGTTCGCTCCGAGCGTGGCGGTGAACTGCCCGGAGCCGTTGACGGTGACGCCCTTGCCGGACTGGACGTCGCAGTAGTCACCGGCGGGCAGCGCGGTCTGGAACGTCCGGGTCAGCGACGAGCCCTCGTGATTGATGGCGACGTACGCCTTGGAGCCCCGGCCGAAGGCGATCTGGTCGCCGCCGTTGTCCCACCAGTTCGAGACGGCCTGGCCGCGGGCGGCGTTGCGGAAGCCGACCATGGAGGAGATCTCGCGCCAGGCGTGCTGGCACTTCCAGCCGTCGCTGTAGCAGGCGTTCACCTGGCCGCCGTTGGGCGGACCGGCGTCCTTGTCGGTCCACTCGTAGCCGGAGTGGACGTCCGGGGAGCCGTAGGGGTAGGCCAGCATGAAGACGCTCGCCAGGGTGTAGTTGGCGCCGTCCTTGTAGTTCAGGGTGTCGCCGCCGCGCTCGGTGTCGTGGTTGTCGACGAAGACGGCCGACCTGCCCGACTCCATGAAGCCCCAGCCCTCGCCGAAGTTCTTGAGGTAGGCGAGGTTCTCGTCGTTGAAGACCTGCTTGAGACCGCGGCCGTAGCGGAACTCCTGGACGTCGCCGCTGCCGAGGTACTCCGAGGGGGAGACGGCCTCTCCGGCCCCGTAGATCGCCTCGTGCTTCCAGTACACGCCGGGGTTGCTGAGGCGGGACTTGATGTTCGCGAGGTCTGCGGCCGGCATGTGCTTGGCCGCGTCGATGCGGAAGCCGTCGACACCGAGGGACAGCAGGTCGTTGAGGTAGCCGGCGATCTTGCCGCGGACGTAGTCCTCGCCGGTGTCCAGGTCGGCGAGGCCGACCAGTTCGCAGTTCTGGACGTTGGCCCGGTCGCCGTAGTTGCTGATCTGCGACTGGCAGTCGTTCATGTCGTTGACCGAATAGGTCCCCGGGTAGTTGTACTTGGTGTACGAGGAGCCGCCGGTGCCGGTGCCTGATCCGGCCGACATGTGGTTGATGACGGAGTCGGCTATGACCTTGACGCCCGCGGCGTGACACGTGCTCACCATGTTCGCGAAGGCCGTGCGGTCGCCGAGACGGCCGGCGATCTTGTAGCTGACGGGCTGGTACGAGGTCCACCACTGGCCGCCCTGGATGTGTTCCTGGGGCGGCGAGACCTGGACGTAGCCGTAACCGGCAGGCCCGAGGCTGTCGGTGCATGCCTTGGCGACCGAGGCGAACTTCCACTCGAACATCACCGCGGTGACGTCCTTCTCGCCGGGCGGCGCGGCCTGGGCCGTGCCGGCGGCGCCGAGCCCGGCGGGGATGGCGAGCACGGCGGCGCCCATGGTGAGGGCGAGCGCGGCGTGCAAGGGCCTGCGTGCCATGACGTTCCTCCTGCGGTGGGGGAAGTGCGGGGGTGGCGGAGCAGCCTCCATGGCAACGCGCCGTGCCCTCAAGGCTTGTGAAGGTTCTTGCAGCAAGGATGCAAAACCCTGTGTGCGGCAGACCGTACGAGTCCGACCTGCCCTGGTCAACCCCTCGGACATCACGCGATCACGTCCCGCTCACTTCCTCGAAATCCTGGAGATTTCTTCCTGCAAGGTCTTACGCAAAATATTGCGGTGCTGTTAAGTTCATCCCGACTCCGGCCCGGCCGGCCGGGGGTCCGGTCCGCCGGATCCCACGCGCCCGTCCGGCCGGGCCGGTCACGCCACGGAGAGGCCCGGACGTCGCTTCCCCGCCGGCCCATCCCGGGCCGACTTCCGGGCCTCTCCCGCGCGTGACGCCCATGACGACGGGGACCTCCCGCGCGGGTTTCCCCAACTCGCGGCGTGGAGTGGCGATTGAATCGGCCGCGTCCCTTCGAGCCGTGCAGGACCGACCCGGGACGCGCCACCGGTGCGGGCCTGACCGGGCACGAGGCCGTGTTGCTGAAGGAAGCCGGTGAGCCGGGTGCACCCCGCACTTCGGCGTCGAGCAGCGTCGTTCCCCGCCCGGGCCACGCCTCCCGCCTGCGACGGTGCAGCCGCGTGGCGTCCATCTCGCTGCGTAGACTTCGGCTCGTAGGCCCGTCCGTGATCGCTACGCGCACTCTGACGGTTTCCCGTTCGACCCGAAGGACCGAGCCGTGTCCGACCGACCTGAGATCGTCTGCATCTGCGGCTCCACCCGGTTCGTGGACGAGATGAGCGCGGCGAACCGTGATCTGACCTTCACGGGTGTCATCGTCGTCGCGCCAGGCGTCTTCCCGCGCGCCGGGGATCACGAGGCGGACGAGGCGATCACCGTCGAGCAGAAGACCGCTCTGGGCGCCCTCCACCTGCGCAAGATCGACCTGGCCGACCGGGTTCTGGTCGTCAACCCAGGTGGGTATGTCGGCGAGTCCACCAGCAGGGAGATCGCATACGCCCGCGCCACCGGCAAGCCGGTCTCGTTCACTGATCCCTTCTGACCGGTGGACGCCTCGTGGCGCGCGCGGGCGACGAGTATCCGGGGCGCCGTGGCGGGCGGCACCCGCCGGGGCTGAGTCAGGCATCGCCGCAGTCTTCCGGGCGTTCACGCGTGCAACAACGCTGCGGGTCGATACACCTAGACTCACCCCCATGTGGCCAGGACAGCAGTCGCCCTCCGGACAGCCGGACCCGCGGGACGGATACCCCCGTCCGGATTCCACCCAGCCTGCCCCGGGCCTGCACTACGCACCCACGGTCGGCATGGGCGCGCCGGAGCCGCCCCGTCGCCGCCGGAACCGGACCACCGTCGTCGCCGTGGCCGCTGCCACGGCCGTCGTCGTGGCGTGCGGGGTGACCGGCTTCCTGGTACTCCGTGGCAACGGGCAGGACACGACCGACGGGAAGCCTCGGGCGACGGACTCGGCGGGCACCGGGGACACGAACCGGCGTTCGGCCGGGGGCGGTTCCGGTCCTCTCGTCGCCGGCTGGAACACGGTGGTCAATCCCAAGCGCGGGATCACCTTCGACGTACCGGGCACCTGGGCGCGCCAGTCCGCGGACTGGGTCAGCTACGTCGCCGAGGACAGCGACCCCGAGGAGAAGCCGCTGGTCGCGATGATGGCCCCGGCGGTCCTCAAGGAGAAGTGGTGCACGTCGGACGACGACAAGGACGGCGCCGAGGACGACACCCCGCTCGCGTCGACGGGCACCACCGGGGAAAAGGGTGCGAAGAGCGCGGCCGAGGCTGCCGAGAACACGGCGAAGAAGTGGGTCTACGGCGGCTACACCCAGCCCGACAGCACTCATCTCGAGATCGGTGAGGCCGAGTCGTACCGGACGAAGTCGGGTGTCGAGGGCAGCCTCGTGACCGTCACGTCCTCCGGAACACCGGCGAAGGGCAAGTGCGGCACCGACGGCAAGGCGGTGACGTTCGCCTTCAAGAACGCGGAGGGCAAGTTCGTGTCGTGGACGTACGTCGGGGCACACGGGGTGTCCGACGAGGTGTCAGACGCCACGATCCGCGAGATCCTCAGTACGGTACGGCTCTTCCAGGAGGGCGACGGGCAGGGCTGAGGGGGCCGCATACGGCTCCGCCCGGCCACCGGTCTCCGGAGGGCTCCTCGTTCGTGCTGACGGGCATGCCGGGATGAACTTCGCGGCCGACCCGCGCGGACTTCCCGGGCCGCCGTCCGCCCTCTCCTGTGCGCGGCGGGCCTCTCCACCCTGCCGCCGGTGTCAGTAGGTGTGTCCGGGCCGGTGCGGGTCCTCCCAGCGTGCGGGTCCGGAGAGGCCGAGCAGCCGTACGCAGTTGTCGTTTGCCGCGAAGACGTCAGTGGTTTTGCCACGGTGAGTGTCGGCGAATGGAGCGCCGGTGATTCGGCTGTGTTTTCGCATAGCGAGTTCAGTTGCGGTGGGTGACTTTGTGTATGCCGTAGATGGCGGCGCCGAGGGCGAGAACCCCGGCACCGGAAGTGACTGACGCCGGTGGGAGGGCGAAGGCGAGCGCCACACATCCGAGGGTGCCGACGATGGGTACTGCCCGGGGAGGGCGGCCTTCGGCACGGGTGAGGGTGAAGGCGGCGGCGTTGGCGACGGCGTAGTAGGCCAACACGCCGAAGGAGGAAAATCCGATGGCCCCGCGTAGGTCAACGGTCGCGGCGAGTACGGCGACGAGGGTTCCGACGACGAGTTCAGCGCGGTGTGGGATCTGGAATCGCGGGTGGACGGCGGCCAGGGCGTGGGGGAAGTGGCGGTCGCGGGCCATCGCGAGGATGGTGCGCGAAACGCCGAGGATCAGTGCCAGCAGGGAACCCAGGGCGGCGACGGCGGACCCGACGCGCACCACCGGGGCCATGGCCGGGGCTCCGGCGGCGCGGACCGCGTCGGCCAGCGGCGCGGTGGCGTCGGCCAGCCGCACCGGACCGAGCACGGCCAGGACGATGACGGCGACGGCCGCATACACCACGAGGGTGAGGCCGAGCGCGATCGGGATCGCGCGGGGAATGGTGCGTGCGGGGTCTCGGACTTCTTCGCCGAGGGTGGCGATGCGCGCGTATCCGGCGAAGGCGAAGAACAGCAGCCCGGCGGCCTGGAGCACCCCGCTGAAGGTGGTGTCCGTGCCGAGGTGCAGCCGCGCGGAGTCGGCAGTGCCACCCGTCAGGCAGACGGTGACCACGGCGGCGAGTACCGCGAGCACGATGGCGACGACGGCCCGGGTCAGCCAGGCCGACTTCTGCACTCCGGCGTAGTTCACCGCGGTCAGTACCACCACGGCGGAGACGGCCACCGCGTGCTCCTGCCCTGGCCACACGTATGAGCCGACGGTCAGGGCCATGGCCGCGCAGGATGCGGTTTTGCCGACCACGAATGCCCACCCGGCCAGGTAGCCCCAGAAGTCTCCGAGGCGCTCGCGGCCGTAGACGTAGGCGCCGCCGGATCGGGGGTAGCGGGCGGCCAGGCGTGCTGAGGAAGTGGCGTTGCAGTAGGCCACCGCGGCGGCGAGCGCGAGGCTGAGCAGCAGTCCTGACCCGGCAGCGTCGGCGGCCGGGGTGAGTGCGGCGAAGATACCCGCGCCGATCATCGAACCGAGGCCGATCAGGACGGCGTCGGAGACTCCCAGACGCCTGCTCAACTCGGGGCCACTGGCCGGGGCGGCTGGCGTGTTCAACACTCACTCCCTTGAGCGGAGCCCAAGGGGCCCGCTGTTGTTCCGATGACCGGCGCCGGCGCACCGTATCGGACCGGGGTGTCCTGCGGGGGGTGTCGCTGTTCGGGCCGAAGGATGCGCGGGGGTGAAGGGCGGACGCGACCGGCGCTGAGCCGGGGAACGACAGCCGTTCCGGGGAGGGCTGCCTCAGTGGGGTTGGAGCTCGGCGAGCAGGTGGCGGGTGTGCTGTTCGATCGCGTCGCGAATCGAGCGGATCGCGGCCAGACCCTGCCCGGCCGGGTCCTCCAGCTTCCAGTCGAGGTACGTCTTGCCGGGGAAGACGGGGCAGGTGTCGCCGCAGCCCATGGTGATCACCACGTCGGACGCCTGAACGGCTTCCACGGTCAACACCTTCGGAGTCTCGGTGGACATGTCGATGCCGACCTCCGCCATCGCCTGGACGGCGGCGGGGTTCACTGCGTCGGCTGGTGCTGACCCGGCGGAGCGGACCTCGACCTGGCCCTTGGAGAGGTGGGTGAGGAAGGCGGCGGCCATCTGGGAACGGCCTGCGTTGTGGACACACACGAACAGCACGGACGGCTTGGTCTCAGACACGGGCGGAACCTTCCGGGGCGACGGCGGGTACGGCCGCCGGGGTTGGCTGGGGGAAGAAGCGGCGGGCGGCCAGGGCGACGTAGACGAGGCCGATCAGGACGGGAACCTCGATGAGGGGACCGACGACCCCGGCGAGGGCCTGGCCGGAGTTGGCGCCGAAGGTGGCGATGGCGACCGCGATGGCCAGCTCGAAGTTGTTGCCCGCCGCGGTGAACGCCAGCGTCGTGGCCTTCGGGTAGTCCAGTCCGACCACGCGCCCGACTGCCATGGACCCGGCCCACATGAGGGCGAAGTACACCAGCAGCGGCAGGGCGATCCGTACGACGTCAAGCGGCTTCGAGGTGATGGCCTCGCCTTGGAGTGCGAACAGCACGACGATCGTGAACAGCAGCCCGTAGAGGGCGAACGGCCCGATGCGGGGGATCAGTTGCGACTCGTACCAGATGCGGCCCTTGGCCTTCTCGCCGAGGCGGCGGGTGAGGAAACCGGCCAGCAGCGGGATACCGAGGAAGACCAGCACGCTTCGGGCGATCTCCCAGACGGACACGTCGAGCGCGGTCTGCTCCAGGCCGAGCCAGCCGGGGAGTACGGAGAGGTAGAACCAGCCGAGCAGACTGAACGCGAGAACCTGGAAGACGGAGTTCAGGGCGACGAGGACGGCGGCGGCTTCGCGGTCGCCGCAGGCGAGGTCGTTCCAGATGATGACCATGGCGATGCAGCGGGCGAGGCCGACGATGATCAGGCCGGTGCGGTACTCGGGCAGGTCCGGCAGGAAGATCCATGCCAGGGCGAACATCAGAGCCGGGCCGATGACCCAGTTCAGGACCAGGGACGGGATGAGCAGGCGCCGGTCGCGGGTGACGGTGTCGAGGCGGTCGTAGCGGACCTTGGCGAGCACCGGGTACATCATCACGAGGAGGCCGAGCGCGATCGGCAGCGAGACGCCGGTGACGGTGACCTTCGCGAGCGCGTGCCCGAGTCCGGGCACGAGACGGCCCAGGCCGAGACCGGCGGCCATCGCGGTCAGAATCCACACGGCGAGGAAGCGGTCCAGGAACGACAGCCGCCCGGCGACCCGTCCCGCGGGCGCCGCCGTAGTGGTCGCTTCGGCGCTCACGAGGTGGCCCCGCCAGCCGCGGTCTCGGTCAGGGGCTGGCCGGCGGGACGGGTGAGGATCGCGGCGAGGCGGTCGGTCATCTGCGGCAGCAGCCGGTAGTACACCCACGTCCCACGCCGCTCGGAGTCGATGAGCCCGGCCTGCTTGAGCAGCTTGAGGTGGTGGGAGATCGTCGGTTGCGACAGGTCGAAGGCCGGGGTGAGGTCGCAGACGCAGACCTCACCGCCCGCACGGGAGGCGATCATCGACAGCAGCCGCAGACGCACGGGGTCACCCAGTGCCTTGAACACCTTCGCCAGCGTCTCGGCCTGGCCCTCGTCCAGCGGGGCGGTCAGCAGGGCGGGGCAGCATCCCTCGACGCCGTCCTGGCCAAGCACCACAAGCTCTTGTTTCGACATACTTCTATGTTGACGTTTTTCGATCCTAGGCGCAAGCTTGAATCGAAAGGCATCGATACAACCGATCCGGGGAGACCGCCATGTCCCGTGCCCAGCTCGCGCTCAACGTCGCCGACCTCGAAGCGTCGGTCACCTTCTACTCCAAGCTCTTCGGCGTCGAACCCGCCAAGCGCCGCCCCGGCTACGCCAACTTCGCGATCACCACCCCGCCGCTCAAGCTCGTCCTCGTCGAGGGCGAGCCGGGACAGGAGACCCGCCTGGACCACCTCGGCGTCGAGGTGGAGAGCACCGGCGAAGTCACTGCCGCCACCACCCGCCTCAAGGACGCCGGGCTCGCGACCTTCGAGGAGAACGACACCTCCTGCTGCTACGCCCTCCAGGACAAGGTGTGGGTGCACGGCCCCGGCAAGGAGCCGTGGGAGGTCTACGTCGTCAAGGCCGACGCCGACCAACTGGGCAAGAGCGCCGCGCTCGTCGGTGACGCCTGCTGTGTCGGTCAGCCGGAGGCGGCCGAGGCCCCGTCGGCGGCTGCGGGCTGTGCCTGCGGCAGCTGAGGCGTTGCGTACGCGGTAGTGGACCGCCGGGCATGATCAGGCCCGTCCGGGGCCGAGCAGCCGTACGCAGTGGTGCAGTTCCACAGGACGGCGGGGCCGGTCCCCTCCGCGGGCGGTTACGCTCTTGCCGGTCAGTGGACGAGCCGGAGGAGCTGAGAGTGCGCGACACCGCCGTGACCCCCGGAGGCGACCGGATCCGCTGGGTGGAGCTGCCCGGACAGGAGCCGGCCCGTGTCTACGTGCACGGCCTCGGCGCCACCTCCCCCGCCTACTTCGCACAGGCGGCCGCCCACCCACTGCTCACCGGCCGCAGGTCGCTGCTCGTCGACCTGCTGGGGCACGGCATCAGCGACCGGCCGACGGACTTCGACTACCGCCTGGAATCACACGCCGACGCGCTTGCCGCCGCGCTGACGTACGCGGGCGTCACGGGCGCGGAGTTGGTCGCGCACAGCATGGGCGGTTCGGTCGCCGTGGTCCTGGCGTCCCGTCACCCACGGCTGGTGTCGCGCCTGGTGCTGGTGGACGCGAATCTCGACCCCGTGACGCCGGTGTCCGGAGCCCCGGGGAGCAGCGGGATCGCCGCTCTCTCCGAGCCCGACTTCCTGGCGGGCGGCTGGCAGCACATCCGCGACCTGGCGGGCCCGCACTGGTGGTCCACGATGCGTCTGACCGGCCTGGAGGCCCTCCACCGAAGCGCCGTGCACCTGACCCGAGGGACCACTCCCACGATGCGCGAGCTACTGCTGGGGCTGAGCATCCCGCGAACGTTCCTGTACCCGGAGGCCGACGGCTCCCCCACCGGGGCAGACACCCTCTCCGAGGCCGGTGTGCGGGTGGTCCCGGTCCCGGACTGCGGGCACAACATCATGCTGGACCAGCCGGACGCGTTCGCACGGGAGACCGCTGCCGCGCTCTCGGCGGACGGCTGAGGGTCAGCGGTCCGGAAGTTCCTCCGAGCCGAAGATCTCTTCGGCGGTGGTGGCATGGACGGCACGGATCAGCCACTGACGGGACAGTTCCGAGTCGGTGCAGGTGGTGATCTTCTCGCGGGTGGCGTCGGTGATCTCGATGCCGCGGGCGCCGAGGAGGATCAGGATGCTCTCGCTGCGAGCTTGGGCGCGGCCCTGCGCGCGGCCCTCCTCCCGGATCTCCTCGGAGAGAGGCGAGATGTAGAAGGAGGGATCCACGGCCACCAGGTTCCTCCACTGTTGCGCGGCGGGGGATGCTGGGTGCCGCAGAGGGAACCCGGCATCGGAACGACTTGTTAACGATCAGTGGAGGGCGCCTCGCCGAAGATCTCGTCCCCTGTGGCGGCAAGGGCGGCGCGAACCAACCACTGGCTGAGGAGTTCCGGATCGGTGCAGGCTGTGATCTTCTCTCGGGTCCGGTCGCTGATCGCGATGCCGCGTGCGTCGAGGACGAGCAGGACGTCTGCGGAGCCTCTTTTGGCGCGGGCCTCGTCCCGGATTCCTTCGGAGAGCGGCGAAGTGTAGAAGGAGAGATCCACGGCCACCAGGTTCCTCCACTGTTGTGCGGCAGGGCGGTTGCCCAGGCCTTGTGCGATGAGTTCGACGAACGGTTCGGCGATCGATTCCGGTGTGTCGCGCAGGGCGACCGACATCGTCTTCAGTATCGCATCGACGTCCGGATTGTCTGCGTGTGTGATCGCGGAGAGTGTGGCGAGCGCGAGGTCCTTCCGGGCTTCGGCCACGTTGGTGATGACGGGCATGTTGTGGGGGCCCGCCACCAGGGGGCGGGTGGTGACGGTCGGCCATTGGGGCAGGCCGATCGTGAGGGGCCGGGCTGCCCACGCGGCAGTCGCGTGATCCTGGCAGATCACGAGGAGCAGCACGGGGAGCCGGTACTTGTTGTTGAGGTACGTGACGTAGTAGGGCCAGCTGGCTGTCTTGCCGGGGTCCCTCTTGCCTTGGGCTTCGATGATGAGGAGGAACGGCCCGTCGTTCTGCGTCTCGATCCGCAGGAGGGTGTCGACGCGCCGTTCGAGCGGTTCGTTCTCGGTGAGGTCGACGGTCAGGGGCTCTGCCGACGCGAGGGGCGGAAGTTCGAGCCCGAGGACCTCTGGAAGCCGGGAGAACAGGCCCGGGTCCTTCTGAAAGATGCGGTGCATCGCTTCGTGCGGGGCGCTGACCATGGGTTTCCGTTCGGGATCAGGCGGCTGTGGACAGGTCGGTGCGGCAGTCCCGGCAGTGGCCGGGGCGCCGCGAGCGGAAGGCGCGGTCGCAGCGCTCGCAGTTCTGGAGCGGGATCACGATCGCGCCCGGGCGGGTGGGTGGCGCGAGGTCCTGGGCGCCGGGGAGCGGCGGCGGCAGAAGAGCGGTGATGCGGTGCCGCAGGAGCTTCGCCGGGTGGTTGAGCGGCACGGGGAGGTCGGCGGTGAGGGCGTGCCGGACGGTGTCGGGATGGGCATCGCGTTCGAGCCAGGTGACGACGCCCGGGACGAGTACGCGGATGTCGTTCTCGGACAGCACCAGCTGAGGCGCGTGACGTCGCAGGTCGGAGAGAAGCGCGGCTGCCGTGCGCTGGAGCTCCGGGGTACACGCCTGCGGCTGCGGGAGCGGTGCGGGTGCTGCTGCGCGGGCGGTGGGTGGCGGCACGAGGACGGCGGCGGGTTGCGGCGGAGGTTGCGCGGGCGCCGGGATCACCAGGGCGGGCTCGCGCGGCGGGGACTCGGCCGCGCCGCGCGCGAACCGGGGCTTGGTGGCCGGGGCGGCGGGGGCGTCCGCGCCGGGCTGGTTGTACGAGACCGTGCGCGTCACGATCCGCCCGTCACCGAGGCGTACGCGGCTACGGTGCAGGTAACCGGCCGCCTCCAACTCCCTCAGGGCTGCGGCGATCCGGGTCTCGCTCTCCGGGAAGCGTTCGGCGAGGCGCTTGATGCCGATCCTCGCTCCGGCCGGCAGCGACTGGATGTGCACGGCCAGGCCGACCGCGACGAGGGAGAGGCCGCGATGCTGGGCGAGGTGGTTGCCGATGACGGTGAAGCCTGCGGTGTGCCGGACGTTGACGTGGATGACGCCCGATCCGGCGGGCTGAGCGCACGGGGGCGCGCTAATCTGCTGGGTACCCATCGGGAAGCCTCTACTTCCTCGGTGGTCAGGCCCTCGCTCGGGATTCCCGTCCCGGCGGGGGCCGTCTCATGTCTGTGGTGGTCGAGGCGAGCATATGCCCGACAACACATGCCAAATCCAGTTCAGTTGCCCTTTGTCACCCGAGTGAGTGACGAGGCCTGAACTACGGCGGGTTGGGTTGGGAGGGGTAATTTCCCCACGTCCTTAAAAGCTTTAGACATCGTGGGCCACCGCGTCGCGGCTCACCGGGTCGCGGGTCCCCGCGACCCGGTGACAGCGGTCACGGTGCGAGGTCGAGTTCGGCCCAGACCGTCTTGCGCGGGGCGGGCCCGACGTCGATGCCCCAGCGGTCCGCGAGCGCCCCGACGATCAGCAGGCCGCGCCCCGACTCGGCTTCACCGCCGGGCAGATCGAGGGTGCCGGGCGCGGGAGGCAGCCGTTCGCCCCGGGCGTCGGTCACTTCGATACGGAGGAGCGCATCGCGGAGGACAGCGAGGTACAGCCGGAAGTCCCGGCCTGCTACACGGCCGTGAACGGTGGCGTTGGTGGCCAGCTCGGCGACGATGTGCGCAGCCGACTCCGCGGGGAGCCCCCAGTGGGTCAGATGCGCCGTGGTGAGCAGACGGGCGAGTCTGGCGCCCCGGCGGGTGGGAGAGAGCAGCACGGTGAACTGCCGGGTCGGAGCGGAATGTTCGGTTCGGGTGATTTCTTGGGTCACGTCACTCAGCGTGGCCTCCTTTGCTTACCGTGAAGTGAGGCAAGTCGGTTACGTACGGTGATTGTCCGGTCCTTGTCCAGTGCTGTCCCGGCTGTCCGGGGTGACTGCCGGGGGATCACAGGGGTTGGTGCAAGAACGGCAGGCGCGTCGGAAGTGGGGCACGGATGAGCGTGGATGAGGCTGGCACGGCACGCGGCGGAGACGGAGCGGACGAGACCGGCTGGGAGGTTGATCCCGACGACGAGTCGGGCTCGGCGCTGGTCGCCTCCGTGGGCCGTCAGATCAAGGCGTGGCGGGAGTCGGCGGGCATGCGGGCCGGTGAGTTCGGGGCCGCGATCGGGTACGGGGAGGACCTCGTCTTCAAGGTGGAGGGCGGCCGGCGCATCCCCCGGCCGGAGTTCCTGGACAGGGCGGACGAGGTGCTGGGGGCGGGCGGGAAGCTCGCCATGCTGAAACGCGAGATGGCGGAGGCGCGGTACCCGAAGAAGGTTCGGGAGCTGGCGAAACTGGAGGCGCAAGCAGTCGAGCTCTTGGCGTATGGGGATCACAACCTGCACGGGCTGCTTCAGACCGCTGAGTACGCGCGAGCACTCTTCGAAATGCGACTGCCCGCGTACGAGCCGGAAGCAGTCGAGCAGGCAGTCGCCGCGCGTGTGGCCAGGCAGACGATCTTCGAGCGCAGCCCGTCTCCCGCGCTCAGTTTCGTGCAGGAGGAAGCAACGCTCAGGCGCCCGCTCGGGGGCACAATGGTCCTGCGTCGCCAGCTCGAACACCTGCTGTCGCTGAGCCGATTGCGACAGGTTGCCATCCAGGTCATGCCGATCTCCTGCGAGGAGCACGCCGGAATGCAAGGAGAGACGCAGGTGCTGAAGTTCAAGGACGGAACGGCTCTGGGACGCTCGGAGGGGGCGTTCAACGGACGAGCGGTATCCGATCCGAAACAGCTTCGAATCCTTGAGCTGCGGTATGGCATGATCCGGGCCCAGGCTCTCACCCCCCGGGAGTCGCTGGCCTTCATCGAGCAACTTCTGGGAGAGACATGATCAGCGACCTGCACGCAGGGGAAGATCACGGGTTGAAGTGGTCCAAGAGCAGTTACAGCAGCAACAGCAGTGAGGCGGACTGCGTCGAGGTAGCGACCTCACCCGGGACGGTGCACGTTCGCGACTCCAAGAGCCTTCCCGGCCCCCACCTCGGGTTCACTTCCACCACGTGGGAGACCTTCGTAGCCCACCTCTCCGTGGGCTGACCTCCCGACTGCCGCTGGATCGCGTCTACGCCAGCCTTACAGATCTCCTACGTGAGCGACGATCACAAACTCGGATCCGGCTCACGGAAGATGCGGATGCGGCCTTCATCGCGCGCACCCATATGACTTCCCGGTCGGCGGTAAGCCGTTCCACCGCTCTGCCGACAGGGAGCGACCACGCCGAGGGGTGACTGTTGCGACTGATCTCGTACGCGGTCTGACTCGCCGCATGCACAATGCTCCCCGTACGCCGTGCGGGGGTGCAGCCTGGTTCTTCGTGGTGGCGGAAGGAGCTCGCGCATGGGTTGGGGCGGCGGGCGGGTCTTACGCGATCGCAATGTGGCCTTCTACCTGAGTGGTGTGGTGGTCTCGGGCTTCGGCAGTTCCGCCATGGCTCTTGCAGCCGGTGTCTGGACCAAGTCGCTCACCGGGTCGGACAGTCTGGCCGCCCTGACGACCTTCTGCGTGTGGGCGCCGGTCCTGCTCGGCCCACTGATCGGCACGCTGGCCGACCGCACGCGTCGGCGGCCGCTGCTGATCTGGACCAATCTCGGCATGGCCGTAATCCTTCTGCCGCTTCTCGCCGTCCGATCCAGCGACCAGATCTGGATCCTGTTCGTCGTACTGACGTTGTACGGCACCAGTTCGGTGTTGCTGGACGCGGCGGAGGCCGCATTGGTGGCGGCCGCAGTACCGGAGACACTGCGCGGCGACTTCAACGGGCTGCGGATGACGGCGAACGAGGGGATGAAACTGATCGCGCCGCTTCTGGGCGCGCTTCTGTTCGTCCAGTTCGGCGGCCGTGCGGTGGCCCTTCTGGACGCGGTCACCTTCGTGCTCGCCGCACTGGCTTTCGCCTTCATCCGTGTGTCCGAACCCGCGCCCCGCCCGGCCAGGACCCAGCGATGGAGCGCCCAGGCCGCCGAAGGGATCCGCTATCTGCGACATCACCCGGTTCTGTGGCGCCTGGTGCTGGCCGGGGCCGCGACCATGGGCGTGGCCGGGCTGAACGGGGCGTCGGTGTACGCCGTGGTCGACGCCGGTCTCCACCGTCCGCCGGCCTTCGCCGGGGTCCTTTACGCCGTGCAGGGCGTCGGCTCCGTAGTGATCGGACTCTTCGCCGGTGCGCTGCTGCGGCGGGTGCCCGAGCGGGTCTTCGCCGCGGCCGGAATCATGCTGTTCGCGCTGGGTGTCGCCCTGCGTGTCATCCCGTCGGTGCCGGTCGTCCTGCTGGCGAGCGCGATGATCGGCGCGGGCCTCCCCTGTGTGCTGATCGCGGCCATGACTGCCGTTCAGCGCGTGACCCCGGGCGAACTCCTCGGCAGAGTGGCGGCAACCGCCAGCACTCTCCTCTTCGCCCCCAACGCCGTCGCCCTGGCTGCGGGGGCGGGCCTGCTCGCCCTCGTGGACCACCGCGTCCTGCTGGTCGGGGCCGGAACCGTCGCGGCCGCCGCCGCGGCCGGGTGCCTCCTCGGCAGCGACGCCCGAACCCATGGAGCGGCCCCCGCGCCGGAGGGATCGGTGCCTGTCCAGGACCGGGGCGCCGAAGGGTCCGAAGCCGCTCAGGATTCTCGCTGAGCCGACCGTAAGCGGTGCTCGGCGCCATATCGCCGTCGGCCGTCGAAAACGATCAATGCTCCGGGCGGCACCGGTCGAGGAAAAGCCTTGAACCTCCAGTGACTGGAGGCAGCAGAGTGGGAGCCATGGACGTCACCACTCTCCACTCGATCGGTGAGCTCTCCCGGCGGACCGGCCTGCCCGTGAGGACCATCCGGTTCTACTCCGATTCGGGGGTGGTGGCGCCGACCACCCGAAGCCCCGCCGGTCACCGGCTCTACGACCTCGGCGCGCTGCGCCGCCTGGAACTTCTGCGCACACTGCGTGAGCTGGGCATCGACCTGGCCACCGTCAAGCGGGTACTGGACCGCGAGCTCTCGGTGGCAGCAGTCGCCGCAGCGCACGTCGCGGCCATGGACGTCCAGATCCAGGTGCTGCAACTGCGTAGAAGTGTTCTGCGAGTCGTGGCCGACCGTGGGTCCGATCCCGAGGAGACCAAGCTCATGCACAGACTCACGCAGTTGTCCGGCGACGAACGCCGCCGCCTGATCGACGATTTCATCGACGGCACCTTCGGCCCGGAGCCTACCGACCCAGCCGCGGTGGCCATGGTGCGCGCTGCCACACCCGACCTCCCCGACGACGCGTCCAGCGAGCAGGTAGCCGCATGGGTGGAGCTCGCCGAACTGGTCGGCGACCAGGGCTTCCGAGCCCGGATGCGCCGGGCGGCGGAGCGCCAGGCCTCCGGGCGCACGCTCGACATCGAGAGCGCGGCGGGCGAGGAACTGATGGAGTTCACCCGCCGGACGGTGACCGAGGCCGTGCACGCGGGCGTAGGCCCGCTCAGCAGCGCGGCCGCACCCGTCGTCGAGGAACTGGTGCACCGCTTCGCCGAGGTGTTCGCGCGTACGCCCGACGCGGAGTTCCGGGACTGGATGGCCCAACGATTCGAAGAGGCGCACGATCCCAGGGTGGACCGGTACTGGCAGTTGGTGTGGATCGTCAACGGCTGGCAGGTGGTGCCGAACTTGGTCCCCGTGCAGCCCTGGATCACCGAGGCCCTGCGAGCGGAACCCGCTCGGAGGGAGGCGTGACCACTGGAGCTGGAACCGCAGGGCCACAAGGGTGGCAATCACCCGATCGGTGAATACCGGTCTATGGTCGATTCTCGCCCGGCCTCATCGGAGTTGAGGCAAGAAGAGGTCGGGCCGCAGCCGCTCACCACCGGAATTCACCTTCGTAGAGGCGTCGGTGCCACCATTCGCCATGCCACCGCAGGCGCCGGTGGGCGTGTGGGTCGGGCAAGGTCCGGCGGCGGAACTCTGCGTCCAGACACGCCACCACTCGACCGAGTTCCGCGCGGGACGGCTGTGGAAGCGAACGCAACACTTCCTGCAGAACGTCCCGGGCGTTGGCCACGTCGACGAGCGAGGACTCCGGATGGGGCGAGGCTGGGAAGCACAGGTCCAGGTAGCGGCCGGGCTGTCGCAGGAACGCCCGGTAGTGCCTGAGCGCGGCTTCCACCGCCCCCTCCCACAAGCCGTCCCGCAGCCCGGCCCAGGAGTCACCGTGCTCACGCTCCGTACGCTGAATCTCGGCGCAGGTGCGCTCGGACAACCCGGGAATTCGACAGGTCCAAGGGCTCCAGACGGGCGGGACCGGATTTTCGGCGCGAAGCGCGCCGGGCCGTCTACGCGGCATGTGCCTTTCGGTTGGTCATCATGCTTGCGATCATGCCGGACGGCCTGACAGCCCACAAGGCCCTGCGGCCCTCACGGCCTCCCGGCAAACTCGCACCATCCGACCTTCGCGGCTTGCGCTCGCCGACACCCCACTTGTCGAACGGGGCCTCGATGAACAGCAGCCCACACCCCGCTCTGTCGCGGACCCCCGACATCGGCGATGCAGCGTGCAGGGCCACCGCCGCTGTGGTCCACGCCGCAGTCGGACGCTCAACGTGCGAAAAGCGCCTGCCTGCGTGCGGTGGTGAGACCGGAGACGTAAGGAAGGAGGGGTCGGATCCCCCCTCCGGACCCGACCCCTCACCACCTGCTCCCCCGCCCCCTCAGGCGCCCCGTACCGCCGCGGTGGACCCCCGTACCACCAGCTCCGGCTGGAACACGTACTCCGTGCGCTGCACGGGGCTTCCGGCGATCTCCTCCAGGAGGGCGCCCACCGCCGCCGCCGCCATCGCCTGTACCGGCTGGCGCACGGTGGTCAGGGGCGGGTCGGTGAAGGCGATCAGCTGCGAGTCGTCGAAGCCGACTACGGAGACGTCACGCGGGACGTCGAAGCCCCTCCCCCGGGCCGCCCGGACCACGCCGAGCGCCATCAGGTCGCTGCCGCAGACGATGCCGGTGCAGCCCTGGTCGAGCAGGGCGCCTGCCGCGACCTGACCGCCCTCGACACTGAACAGCGTGGAGCAGACCAGGAGTTCGGCCTCGTCACGGTCCATGTCGAGCAGCGAGACGGCAGCGTCGACGAAGCCGTCGCGCTTGCGTCGGGAGGGCACGTAGCGCTGCGGTCCGATGGCCAGACCGATACGCCGGTGCCCGAGTTCGGCGAGGTGGCTGACGGCCATGCGTACGGCGGCCTGGTCGTCGGGCGAGACGAACGGGGCGCTGATGCGTTCGTTGTAACCGTTGATCAGGACGAACGGCACGCCGCGTTCGGTGAGCGCGGCGTAGCGTGCCGGGTCGGCCGAGGTGTCGGCGTGCAGCCCGGACAGGAACACGATGCCGCCGACGCCGCGCTCCACGAGCTGTTCGACCAGCTCGTCCTCGGTGGCGCCGCCGGGGAGCTGGGTGCAGAGCACGGGGGTGTATCCGTGACCCGCGAGCACCTGTTCCACGGACTGCGCGAACGCCGGGAAGATCGGGTTGACGAGTTCGGGTGTCACCAGTCCGATCAGTCCGGCGCTGCGCTGCCGCAGTCGTACGGGGCGTTCGTAGCCGAGGATGTCGAGCGCCGCGAGCACCCGCTGGCGCGTGGTGTCCGCGACGCCCGGCTTCCCGTTGAGCACCCGGCTGACGGTGGCCTCGCTGACCGCGGCCTGACCGGCGATGTCGGAGAGCCGCAGCGCCGGTCCGGTCCTGGGTGCGGGGACGGTCACACCGTCCACCACACCGTGGTGTCGGCGGGCAGCTCGACGGTGGTGCCGTCGACGGCGACCGGGCCGCTGGCGAGCAGCAGGGTGCCGGGGGCGGCGATCCGCACCGGCACACTGGTGGTGTTGACGGTGCAGACGAAGCCGGGGCGGCCGAGCGCGAGCACGCCCTCGGGGGCGTCCAGCCACTCGACGTCCGTGCCGGCGCCGAGACCCGGGTGCTCGCGGCGGGCGGCGATCGCGGCGCGGTACAGCTCCAGGGTGGAGCCCTCCACACCGGTCTGAGCCTCGACGGAGAGCTCGCCCCAGGTGTCGGGCTGCGGCAGCCAGCTGCCGCCGCTGCCGAAGCCGTACGAGCTGCCCTCGCGGGTCCACGGAATCGGCACCCGGCAGCCGTCGCGGAAGCCGTCCTGGCCCTCGGCGCGGAAGAACGACGGGTCCTGGCGCGCCTCGTCGGGCAGGTCGGTGACGTCCGGCAGGCCGAGCTCCTCACCCTGGTAGACGTAGGCGGAGCCGGGCAGGGCCAGCATCAGCAGGGTGGCCGCGCGTGCCCGGCGCAGACCGAGCTCGCGGTCTCCGGGGGTACGGATCTGGGTGCCCAGGCCCGGCGGGTTGGCGAAGCGGGTGGCGTGCCGGGTGACGTCGTGGTTGGAGAGCACCCAGGTGGTGGGGGCGCCCACCGGACGCATCGCGTCGAGCGAGGAGTCGATGACGGCACGCAGCTCGGCGGCGTTCCAGGCGGTCGTGAGGTACTGGAAGTTGAAGGCCTGGTGCATCTCGTCCGGGCGCACGTAGTTGGCCGTGCGCTCGACGGTGGGGGTCCACGCCTCGGCGACGAGGACGCGGTCGCCGGAGTACTCGTCGAGGACGGTGCGCCAGCTCCGGTAGATCTCGTGCACACCGTCCTGGTCGAAGAAGGGCATGACGTCGTTGCCCAGCAGCTTCAGCTGGTCGTGCGATCCGAGATCCGGCAGTCCCTCAGCCTTGACGAGGCCGTGGGCGACGTCGACGCGGAAGCCGTCGACGCCCATGTCGAGCCAGAAGCGCAGGATGGAACGGAACTCGTCGGCGACGGCCGGGTGCTCCCAGTTGAAGTCGGGCTGCTCGGGCGCGAAGAGGTGCAGGTACCACTCGCCGGGGGTGCCGTCCGGGTTCGTGGTCCGGGTCCAGGCGGGGCCTCCGAAGATGGACTCCCAGTCATTGGGCGGGAGTTCGCCGTCGGAGCCCTTGCCGGGGCGGAAGTGGTAGCGCTCACGCAGGGCGGATCCGGGGCCCTCGGCGAGGGCGCGCTTGAACCACTCGTGCTGGTCGGAGGAGTGGTTGGGCACCAGGTCGACGATGACGCGCAGATCCAGGCCGTGGGCCTCGCGGATCAGCGCGTCGGCGTCGTGGAGCGTGCCGAACATCGGGTCGATCGCCCGGTAGTCGGCGACGTCGTAGCCCGCGTCGGCCTGCGGCGAGGCGTAGTAGGGGCTGAGCCACACGGCGTCCACACCGAGGTCCCTCAGGTACGGGAGCCGCGCGGTGACACCCGCGAGGTCCCCCATGCCGTCGCCGTTGCCGTCGGCGAAGCTGCGTGGGTACACCTGGTAGATCACCGCGTCCTGCCACCAGCCGGTGCGGTGGCCCGGGGCGTCGTCGGACGTGCCGGTGGAGGGGGCAGCGAGGTGCTGGGTCATGTCGTCCCTGGGGTGTCTGGGTGGGGAGCGGCGCCGGGACCGGGTCGGAGGGCCGGCGCCGCCGTGACGGGCGCGGTGGTGCGGTCGTGCGGGACTGTGCGTCAGCCCTTGACGGCTCCGGCGGACATGCCGGTCACCAGGTGCTTCTGCGCGAAGAGGAAGACCAGTGCTGCGGGGATCGCGATGAGCACGGACGCCGCGGTCATCGGGCCCCACTGGGCTCCGTACTGGTTGACGAACTTCTGCAGCCCGCCGGCCAGCGTGAGGTTCTCGTCACCCACCATGAAGGCGGAGGCGTAAGCCACTTCGCCCCAGGCGGTGATGAAGGAGTAGAAGGCGGTGACGGCGAGACCGGGTTTGGCGAGCGGCAGGATCAGCCGCCAGAACGTGCCGAACGGTGTGAGTCCGTCGACCTGACCCGACTCGTCGATCTCACGCGGGATCGTGTCGAAGAAGCCCTTCATCATCCAGGCGCAGAAGGGCACCGAGATGGTGAGGTAGGTGATGACGAGCCCGGCCGGCTGGTTGAGCAGGCCCATCGTCGACATGATGTTGTAGATCGGCACGATGAGGACGGCCACCGGGAACATCTGGGTGACCAGCAGCGTCCACATCAGCCCGCGCTTGCCGGGGAAGCGGAAGCGGCTGACGGCGTAACCGGTGGTGGCGGAGACGAAGACGCCGATGACGGTCGAGAGTCCCGCGACGATCACGGAGTTGCCGAACCAGCTCAGGAACTCGGTGTCCTTGATCAGGTTCGTGTAGTTCTCGAACGTCGTCTCTTTGAAGAAGTCCGTGGTCGACGCGAACTTCGCGGGCTTCAGCGAGGTCAGCAGGACCCACAGCACCGGGAAGACCGCGATCACCGACGTGATGATCAGGGTGAGGTGCAGGGCCAGGGACGCGGCCGGCGAGCGGTCGCCGCGCTTGCGGACCTTGCGGGCGCCGTGCTTGGCGGGGGTGGCGGCGGGGGTAGCCGTGACAGTGGTCACCAGGTGTCTCCCTGTGAGCGGAGCACTCGCCGGTACACCATGGCGAAGAGCATCAGGAGTACGAGGATCAGGACGCCCCAGGTGGAGGACTGCGCGAAGTCGCGCGGGCTGATCTCGAAGGAGAATTTGTACGCCTGGGTGACCAGGATCTGGGTGGCCTCACCAGGTCCGCCGCGGGTCAGCAGGAAGATCACCGGGAACATGTTGAAGGTCCAGATGGTGGAGAGCAGCACCACCGTGGTGGACACCGGGCGCAGTCCGGGGAGCGTGACGTGGCGGAAGCGCTGCCAGGCGGTGGCGCCGTCCATCTCCGCGGCCTCGTACTGCTCCGAGGGGATGGACTGCAGTCCGCCGAGCAGGGCGACCATCATGAACGGCACGCCGAGCCAGACGTTGACGGCGATGACGGAGAACTTGGCCCAGGTGGGGTCGTTCAGCCAGGGTATGCCGTCGATCCCGGCCCCGCCGAGGATCTTGTTGAGCAGGCCGTTGTTCTCGTTGTAGAGGAAGCGCCAGGCGAAGACCGAGACGAAGCCGGGGATCGCCCAGGGCAGGATCAGCGCCATGCGGTAGGCGGAGCGGCCGGCGATCCTGCGGTTGAGGATGTTGGCGAGCGCCATGCCCAGGCAGAAGGTGATGGTCACACAGGAGACCGTCCACACCAGCGTCCAGCCCAGCGTCCCGAGGAACTGGTTGCCGGTCAGGGCGTCGGCGTAGTTGTCCAGACCCACGAACTCGTAGGTGGCGGGCATCTTGTTGACGCCGATGGACCGGGCGACGTTGCGCTCGTCGGCATCGGTCAGCGAGAGCCAGATGCCGCGGACCAGCGGGTAGCCGATGATCACGCCGATCACGAGCACGACCGGGGCGACCATGGTCCAGGCGTACCAGTGGACCGACAGGCCGCGCCGGAACCTGCTCGGCGGCGGGGGGGTACCAGTACCGCGGCTCCGGCCGCGGGCGACGTCGTCGCCCGCGGCCTTCGCCACCGACTGGCTGGTGTGGACAGCCATCAGTCGGCCTGCCTTCCTGGGTTACTTCCAGCCCTCGAGGAGCTTGCGGTAGGAGTCGCCGGTCGACTTGGCCGCCTTCTCCGGCGTGGTCTGGCCGGTGAGGACCTTGGTGTACTCGACGTTCAGCGGGGCGAAGAGGCTGCCGGTCTCCGGGATCCAGGGACGCTCGACCGAGGTCTCGACGACGGGCTTGAAGAACTGGACGATCTCGCTGTTCACGGCCTCCTTCTTGGAGTACGCGGAGGTGCGGGTCGGCAGCAGGTTCAGCTCACCGGCGGTCTGCGCCTGGGACTCGACCGACGTCATGTACTCGACGAAGGCGTAGGAGGCGTCGATGTTCTTGGAGCCCGCGTAGACGCCGAGGTTGTGGCCGCCCTGCGGGGCGCCCTGCGCGGAGGAGCCGGCCGGCACCGTGGAGATGCCCAGGTTCGCCTTGTCGGTGAACTCCTTGCCGGTGAGCGTGTCGGCCACGGCCCAGGGGCCGTTGATCATCATCGCGACGTCGCCGTTCTTGAACGACTGCATCATGTTCTCCCAGCCGTCCGTGGCGTCGGTCTTGGCCGCCCCGGAGTCGACGAGGTCCTTCACGACGTCAAAGGCCTTGACGCCCTCGGCGCTGTCCACGGTGACGGTCTTCGAGTCGGCGTCGACCAGGTCGCCGCCCTCGCCGTAGAGGAAGGAGAGGAAGTAGTACGAGTCGTCGCCGCGCAGGTAGAGACCGGTCTTGCCGGTCTTGTCCTTGATCTTCTTGGCGATGCTCTTCAGATCGGCGATCGTCGCGGGCGGCTCGACACCGGCGTCCTTGAACATCTTCTTGTTGTAGAAGATGCCCATGGAGTCGATCACCTGCGGGACCGCGAAGGTCTTGCCCTCGTACTTGGTCGACGCGGCGGCCTGCTTGAGGAAGTCGTCCTGGTCCTTGAGCGCCGTGGTGCCGTCCAGCGGGGCCAGGTAGCCGAGGCTCGCGAACTCGGGGGTCCAGGCGACCTCGGAGCGGATGACGTCGGGGGCGCCGGAACCGGCCTGGGCCGCGTTCTTGAACTTGTTCTGCGCCTCACCGAACGGGACGTTGACGTACTTGACGTCGACCTTGGGGTGCTTCTTCTCGAAGCCCTCGGCGATCTTCTTGAAGACCTTGTCCTCGCTGCCGACGTTCGAGGTGTCCCACCAGGTCACCGTGCCGGAGAGCTCGCCCGAGCTCTTGCTGCCGCCGGACTCGTCGTCGCTTCCGCAAGCGGTCGCCGCGAGCGCCAGGGTCGCGACCAGGGCGGTGGCCGTTATGCCACGTCGCATCTGAACTCCTTCAACTGCCGTACCGCTCCGTCGCGGCGCCGGGTCGACGTGAACGTAACAAGGATGAAAGACGACCGAAAGACCTTGCGGAAGATTTCTGCAAGCGCCGCTGATCGTTACATTGGCGTGTCCTCAAGGTTGCCGTCAAGCCTCTTGACGGAAGCCCTCGCACCCTGCCCGCACCTGGCCAGGCCCTCCATGGCGGCGGTACGACGATCGGACCGCACCGGTCCGACAGCGTCCGCAAGGTCTTGCAAGATGTTGCTGAGCGGCGGCGGCCGACCGGTCTCCGCGGGGGCGGACCGTCCGGATCCCGTGCACGGTGGGCAATCCGGTACGCGCCCGGTACAGTCCAGTGCCATGACCGCACGGCTTGCCGATATCGCAACTCAGGCGGGGGTCAGCGAAGCTACGGTCAGCCGTGTACTGAACGGCAAGCCCGGTGTCGCAGCGGCCACCCGCGAATCCGTCCTCGCGGCGCTCGACGTCCTCGGCTACGAACGCCCCGTCCGGCTGCGCCGGCGCAGTGCGGGCCTCGTCGGCCTGATCACGCCCGAGCTGGAGAACCCGATCTTCCCCGCGCTGGCCCAGGTCATCGGCCAGGCGCTCACCCGGCAGGGCTACACGCCCGTGCTGGCGACGCAGACGCCCGGCGGCTCCACCGAGGACGAGCTGACCGAGATGCTCGTCGACCGCGGGGTCTCGGGGATCATCTTCGTCTCGGGGCTGCACGCCGACACCTCCGCCGACATGCAGCGCTACGAGCAACTGCGTGCCCAGGGTGTTCCATTCGTCCTGGTCAACGGCTTCTCCCCCAAGGTGCAGGCCCCGTTCATCTCCCCCGACGACCGGGCGGCGATGCGGCTCGCGGTGACCCACCTGGTGGCACTGGGGCATCAGCGCATCGGACTGGCGGTCGGTCCCAAGCGTTTCGTCCCGGTGCTCCGCAAGATAGAGGGGTTCCACGCCACCATGCGGGAACAGCTGGGCCTCACCGCCGACGCGGTGGAGGAACTGGTCCAGCACTCCCTGTACACGCTGGAGGGTGGCCAGGCGGCCGCCTCGGCTCTGATGGAACGCGGCTGCACCGCGGTGGTGTGCGCGAGCGACATGATGGCGCTCGGCGCGATCCGGGCGGCCCGCAGGCTGTCGATGGAGGTGCCGCGCGACCTCTCGGTGGTGGGCTACGACGACTCGCCCCTCATAGCGTTCACCGATCCGCCGCTGACCACGATCCGGCAGCCGGTGACGGCGATGGGCCAGGCCGCGGTGCGCACGCTGCTGGAGGAGATCGGCGGCACGCCCGCTCCGCACAGCGAGTTCGTGTTCATGCCCGAGCTGGTCGTACGCGGTTCAACCGCCTCGGGCCCGTCCCCGGCGGCCCGGACGCCTCGGTGAGCCACTGGACGTGCGACCCGAACCCGATCGGAGGATCATCGGGCAGAGGGGGACGTATCTGGCAGACTCTGCGCCTATGGGTGAATCGCACGTGACCACGCAGGAAGACCGCACGGCGGCCACCCCGTCACCCGTCGCGGGCGGGACGGCGGTGTCCGGCTCGACGAGGGCGATCACCGTGTCACGCATGAGCACCCGTCTCTCGCTCCGCTCCCTGCGCTCCCCGCGCCGCCCGCGGCTGTGGTTCGAGATCCTGCTCATCGCGGTCAGTTACTGGCTCTACTCGCTGGTGCGCAACGCCGTTCCCGAGCAGAAGGCCGCGGCCCTGCGGAACGCCGACTGGATCTGGTCCCTCGAGCACACCATGGGCCTCGCCTTCGAGGAGGCGGTCAACCGGGCCGTCAATTCGGTGACATGGCTGATCGTGTCGATGAACTACTACTACGCGACACTGCACTTCATCGTGACCATCGGCGTGCTGATCTGGCTGTTCCGCCGTCATCCGGGCCGCTACGCGGCCGCCCGCCTGGCCCTCTTCGCCACCACGGCGGTGGCTCTGCTCGGTTATTACGTCTTCCCGCTGGCACCGCCCCGGCTGATGAACGGCAGCGGCTTCATCGACACGGTGTTGCTGCACCAGACGTGGGGCTCGATGGCCTCGGGCAACTTCAAGCACATGTCGAACCAGTACGCGGCGATGCCGTCCATGCACATCGGCTGGTCCCTGTGGTGCGGTCTGACCATCTGCGCCCTGGCCTCCGCCCCCTGGGCCCGGATCCTCGGCGCGCTGTACCCGGTGGCGACCCTGATCGTGATCGTGGCGACGGCCAACCACTTCTGGCTGGACGCGGTGGGCGGGATGGCCTGCCTCGCCTTCGGGGTGTCGGTCTCCTACGCCTGGTACGGAGCGCTGCCGCACCGCCTGGCGAAGCGGGTCCAGCATCCCGGCGCGGGCCGCCCGCGCGTACTGCGCCTGCGCCGTACGACGGCACCGGAGCCGGGTGCAGAGCCCGGCGCGCCCGCGGGAGCCGTCGCACCGGACGTCCGGGAACCGAGCCCCCCGGGCCGCTGAGACCGCCGGAGCACCCCCGCGGTCTCAGCCCGCGGCGCCGTAGAACCGCTCCTCCACCACCGCCCGGGCCCGCCGGGTGATCCTCCGGTAGTCCTCCAGCATGTCCCCGACGTGCCCCGGCTCGTAGCCCAGGTAGCGCCCCACCGCCGTCAGCTCGCGCGGGTTCGAGGGAAACGTGTCGCCCGGCCGCCCCCGCACCAGCATCACCGCGTTGCGCACCCGCGAGGCCAGCACCCACGCCTCGTCCAGCGTCTGGGCCTCCTCCGCCGGGATCAGGTCCGCGGCGCACGCCGCTGCCAGTGCCTGCCGCGTACGGGTGGTGCGCAGCCCTGGTTCGGCCCAGCCGTGCTGCATCTGCATCAGCTGGACCGTCCACTCGACGTCGCTCAGTCCGCCGCGCCCCAGCTTGGTGTGGAGCGTGGGGTCGGCGCCGCGCGGCATGCGTTCGGACTCCATCCGCGCCTTGAGCCGGCGGATCTCGCGGACCGCGTCGTCGCCCAGCCCCTCCACCGGGTAGCGCAGCGGGTCGACGAGCTCGACGAAGGCGCGGCCCACCTCCGGGTCGCCCGCCATGGGCTCGGCGCGCAGGAGCGCCTGGCTCTCCCAGACCAGCGACCAGCGCCGGTAGTAGACCTCGTACGACTTCAGGGTGCGCGCGAGCGGACCGGTCCTGCCCTCCGGCCGCAGGTCGGCGTCGATGAGGAGTGGCGGGTCGGCCGTCGGCAGCTCCAGCAGCCTGCGCATCTCCGTGACGACGGTGTTGGCGGCCCGGGCCGCCTCCTCGTCGCTGACCCCTTCCCGGGGCTGGTGGACGAACAGGACGTCCGCGTCCGATCCGTAGCCCAGCTCGTGCCCGCCGAAGCGGCCCATACCGATGACGGCGAACCGGGTCGGCAGGGTGTCACCCCAGCGCTCGCGCACGGCGGCGCGCAGGGCCCCGGAGAGCGTGGCCGCGTTCAGGTCGGTGACCGCGGACCCGACCCGGTCGGCGAGCGCCCCCGGGTCCGTCTCCGCCGGGCGGTCCTCGGTGCCGTACGAGCCGATGAGGTCCGCCGCCGTCGTACGGAACAGCTCCCGCCGCCGTACCCCGCGTGCCACCGCGACAGCGGCTTCGGCCCCGGGCGCACGGCCCACCGCGGCCAGTACCTCCTGCTCGAGGTGGTCCCGGCTGCGCGGCTTCAGCCCTTCCGGGGCGCCGAGGATGGCGACGGCCTCCGGGGCACGCATCAGCAGGTCGGGGGCGAGGCGGCCGGCCGACAGGACCCGGGCGAGGTTCTCGGCCGCGGCACCCTCGTCACGCAGGAGCCGCAGGTACCACGGGGTCTTGCCCAGGGCGTCGGACACCTGGCGGAAGCCGAGGAGGCCCGCGTCCGGGTCGGCGGAGTCCGCGAACCAGCCGAGCAGCACCGGCAGCAGCGTGCGCTGGATCGCCGCCTTGCGGGAGACACCTGACGACAGGGCCTCCAGATGACGGAGCGCGGCCGTGGGATCGGCGTAGCCGAGGGCCTCCAGCCGGACGACGGCGGCCCTGGCGCTGAGCCTGCTCTCACCGGGTGCGAGCTGGGCGACGGCGTCCAGGAGCGGCCGGTAGAAGAGCTTCTCGTGCAGCCTGCGCACGACGGAGGCGTGCCGTCGCCACGCCCTGTTGAGGTCGGCGACGGGTTCGGTGCGCAGTCCGAGTGAGCGTCCGAGCCTGCGCAGGTCGGACTCGTCCTCGGGGACCAGGTGGGTGCGGCGCAGCCGGTAGAGCTGGATGCGGTGCTCCATGGCGCGCAGGAAGCGGTAGGCCTCGTCCAGTTGCGCGGCGTCCGCCCTCCCGACGTATCCGCCGTCGGCAAGGGCCGTCAGGGCCTCCAGCGTGGAGCCGGAGTGCAGGGTGCTGTCGCTGCGGCCGTGGACGAGCTGGAGCAGCTGGACGGCGAATTCGACGTCCCGGAGCCCGCCCGGGCCGAGCTTGAGTTCCCGGTCGACACGGTCGACGGGGATGTTGTCGACGACGCGGCGGCGCATCTTCTGTACGTCGCCGACGAAGTTCTCCCGGTCGGCGGCCTGCCACACCAGCGGCGACACGGCCCTGACGTACTCCGCGCCCAGCTCGGGGTCCCCGGCGACCGGCCGGGCCTTGAGCAGGGCCTGGAACTCCCAGGTCTTGGCCCAGCGCTGGTAGTAGGCGAGGTGCGAGCTCAGGGTGCGGACCAGCGGCCCGTTGCGTCCCTCGGGCCGGAGGTTGGCGTCGACGGGCCAGATGGTGCCCTCGACGGTGGTGTCGGAGCAGATCCGCATCAGGTGGGCGGCGAGGCGGGTGGCGGCCTGCATGGCGCCGTTCTCCTCCGCGCCGGCGACGGGCTCGCCCACGAAGATCACGTCGACGTCGGACACGTAGTTCAGCTCGTGCCCGCCGCATTTGCCCATCGCGATGACGGCGAGGCGGCACTGGGCGGCGTCCGACGGTGCGGCGGCGAGTGCGATGGCGAGCGCCGCACGCAGGGTGGCCGTCGCGAGGTCGGCGAGCTCGGCGGCGACCTGGGCGACGTCCGTCGTCCCGCACACGTCACGGGCCGCGATCGAGAGCAGCGACCGGCGGTAGGCGACCCGCAGCGCGTCCGGATCCGAGGCGTCCATGAGCATGAGTTCGAACTCGCGGACCCCGGGGTGCAGGTCGGTGGCCTCGTAGGTGACCAGCACCTGCCAGTCGCGCGGATGCCGTGCCAGATGGTCGCCGAGCGCCTCGGAAGCGCCCAGGGCCCCGAGGATCCGGTCCCGCAGGGGCTTGGCCGTGACGAGGGTGTCCAGCAGGATCTGCCGTTCCTCGGCCTCCTCGGCCTCGACGAGCCGTACGAGGCTGTGCAGGGCCAGATCGGGATCGGCGGTCGCCCCGAGGGCGTCGAAGAGGACGGGATCGGCCCGCACGGACGAGAGCTCGGGCAGGTCGAGCAGCCTCTCGGCGGCGGACGGATCGGTGAAACCGTGCCGCAGCAGTCGGGTGAACGTACTGCTCCTGCGTCCCGGCACCGTCGTCATCCGTGTTCTCCTGCCAGCCGACTCACATGTTCCGCCCTTCGAGCCTAGCCCCGCACCGATGAATCCGGAGCGCGGGCGGAGTCCGTACTTCCCGTGGACGATCGGAAGAAGGCCACGCAACGCTGCACCGCTATCGGAGGCCCCATGTCAGTCACACCGGAGAAGGACACCACCGCGCCTGAGACCGTGCTCGACCCGCACTACAGCAGCGAGGGCGCCACCGCCCGGCCCTGGGCGGAGGCGGTCGCGCTGCTGGAGGACGCCGAGCTGTACTGGCTGTCCACGGTCCGTCCGGACGGCCGCCCGCACGTCACCCCGCTGATCGGCCTCTGGTCGGACGGCGCGCTCCACTTCTGCACGGGCCCCTCGGAACGCAAGGCGCGCAATCTGGCGGCCAACCCGGAGGTCGTCCTGACCACGGGCGCCAACACGCTGCGCGAGGGTTTCGACGTGGTGGTCGAGGGCACGGCCGCCAGGGTGAAGGAGGAACAGCGGCTGATCGCGCTGGCCGAGGCCTGGGAGGCGAAGTACGGCGCCGAGTGGCACTTCGGCGTCACGGAAGGGATGTTCTCCAACGGCGCCGGAGGCCGTGCGGAGGTCTACGCGGTGCGCCCCCGCACGGCCTTCGGCTTCGCCAAGGGCGACCCGTACGGCCAGACGCGCTGGCGCTTCGGCTGAGCCGCGCCCGCGCCCCCGGCTACCGGGGCCGGGTCCCGACGACGACGGTGGCGTACAGCTCCTCGGAGACGACGACGCGCGCGGCCAGTCCGGTGCTCCCCACCGTCTCCCGGGCGCGCGCCGCCTGCCGTTCGCTCGTCTCGACCAGCAGACTGCCGCCCGGGGCCAGCCAGTCGGTGGCCTCCGCGACGACGCGCCGCAGCACGTCGAGCCCGTCGCCGCCTCCGTCGAGCGCGACACGCGGCTCGTGGACGCGCGCCTCGGCGGGCAGCAGCTCGACGTCGTCGGTGGGTACGTACGGCACGTTGGCGAGCAGGACGTCGACCCGGCCGCGCAGTGAACGGGGCAGGGGCTCGAAGAGGTCGCCCTCGTAGACCGTCCCCAGTCCGCCCACGTTGCGCCGGGCGCAGCGTACGGCGGCGGGTTCCACATCGGCGGCGTGCAGTTCGACCTCGCGCAGCGACGAGGCGAGTGCCCTGCCGAGCGCGCCGGTGCCGCAGCAGAGGTCGACGACGACCGCCCGGTCGGGTGCGAGCGAGGCGGCCTGCCGGACGAGGAACTCCGTACGCCGCCTGGGCACGAACACTCCGGGGTCCACGAGGATCCGCAGCCCGCAGAACTCGGCCCAGCCGATCACGTGTTCGAGCGGCAGGCCGGATACGCGGCGTTCCAGCAGTGCGGCGAGTTCGGCGGGGCCGGCCGCCGCTGAGAGAAGGAGTTCGGCCTCGTCCTCGGCGAAGACACAGCCGGCGGAGCGGAGCGTGGTGACGAGCGTGGAGAAGGTGAGCTGCGAAGCGAATTCCTGCATGGGGCGGAGCCTTTCGGGATGACCGATGGGCGCTCCGCGATCGCTCAGGCCCGGTCGGCCACACGACGGCGGGGGGTGAGCGCCCAGCCTGCTGAAGCGGTAATGGGTCTCACCTCCTTGGTCGGTCCCGGTCGCGGGAGCGGCCACACTACCCGACCGGTGCCGGATACGACGGCGCCCCGCACCGGGGCCTTGGGTGGGCGCGGGGCGGCCGGGCGACGGCCGGCTCAGATCACGACGCGGTAGTGGGTGGTCAGCCGGCCGTCGTCATCCAGGACGTGGAAGGCGAGGCCGGGAGGCTGATCGCGGTCGGCGGCGATGTCGCCCTCCCAGGGCATCCGCAGCGTCCAGGTGATGGCGGGTCCCACGATCAGGGGGCGTCCCGCGAAGGTGGAGACGGCCGCGGTGTGGGCGTGCCCCGTGAGGACGGCGGCCACCCGCGGATGCGCGTCGAGCAACGCGGCCAGGTCACCGGGGCGTTGGAGCATGTCGGAGTCGGGCAGCGGGTGGTGGAGCGCGACGGGCGGCTGGTGGAAGGCGATCAGGGCCCGTGTGTCCTGCGGCAGTTCGCCGAGCGTCGCAGCGGTCAGGTCGGTGTGTCCGGTCACGGCCAGTGTGGTCATGTGCCGTTCCTCCTCGTCTCGGCAAACGGGGCCGCGGGCCGCTCTTCGCGCCCACGGTGTACGGAGACGGCTGCCCCGGTCGCACCCTCGCACGCTCCGCACACGTATCGGTGCCGCCCCGGCCGCGTGGGCGCGTTGTGTGCGATCGCCGCCCGCCATGGACCACTTCCACTGCCCACCCTGGGAGTGTACGTTCGTACATGATCAGCCCGGGTTGCCGTCCGCCCCGCCGTGTTCTCGTGAAAGTCGTGCCTGATGGACCTGGCCACCCGCCGCCGCCGAACGGCGCTCTTCCTCTTCTTCCTCATGCCCGGCTTGTCGATCTCCTCCTGGGTGACGCGGACGCCCGACATCAGGGATCAACTGGGCGCTTCCACGGCTGAGATGGGGCTCGTCCTGTTCGGCCTGTCCGTCGGCTCCATGCTCGGCATCCTCAGTTCCGGGGCCCTGGTGGCACGGTTCGGCACGAGGCCGGTCATGGGCGTCGGCACGGTGCTGATCATCGTCAGCATGGCGGTCATGGGAAGCGGGGCCGCGCTCTCCTCCACCCCCGCCGTCACTGTCGGCCTGTTCCTCTTCGGTGCCGGGATGGGGGGCGGCGAGGTCGCGGTCAACATCGACGGCGCCGAGGTCGAGCGGATCACCGGCCGGACGGTGCTGCCCACCCTGCACGGCTTCTTCAGCCTCGGCACGGTCGTCGGTGCCGTGGTCGGCATCGTGTGCACCGCCGTCGAGTTCCCGGTGCAGTGGCACCTGGGTGGCGTGGCCGTCATCGCGGCGGGGATGTTCGTGTACGCCTTCCGCGCCATACCCGGCTCGGTCGGCAGGACGAGGGGGCCGCGGACCGCCGACCAGGGCACGACGCCGGCCCGGGCCGCGGTGTGGAAGGACAGGCGGCTGCTGCTGATCGGCGGGATCATCCTCGCCATGGCCCTGGCGGAGGGCGCCGCCAACGACTGGCTGCCGCTGCTCATGGTCGACGGCCACGGCGTGGACCCCGCCCTGGGATCGGCCGTCTACGCGGGTTTCGCCGCCGCCATGACGCTCGGCCGCTTCGGCGGCGGCTTCTTCATCGACCGCTTCGGCCGGGCCCCCGTCGTCCGGGCCAGCGCGCTGTCCGCGGCTCTCGGGCTCACGCTCGTCATCTTCGCCGACTCCCCCGTACTCGCGGGCGCCGCGGTGCTGTTCTGGGGGCTGGGGGCCTCACTCGGCTTCCCCGTCGCGCTGTCGGCGGCCGGCGACTCGGGCCCCGACCCGGCGGCCCGCGTGAGCCTGGTGGCGATGATCGGCTACATCGCCTTCCTCGTGGGACCGCCCGGTCTCGGCTTCCTCGGCGACCACTACGGGCTGCGCTCCGCCATGATCGTCGTCCTCGCCTTCGTCGCCGTGGCGGTCTTCCTCGCACCGGCCATCGGCACCCGGCGCACCACGGAGCCGGAGGCGGACACCACGCGGGCAACCGCCTCCGATCCGGCCCTGGAAGACCCGGAGACGGCCCGGCGCGACTGACACGGCTTCGGGCCGACGGTTTCCGGACGAGACGAACTCGCGCTGGGTGCATTCGGGTGTGCGACGGCGCACCGTCTGTCACACTTCTGGCCATACGTCGTACACGGGAGGGCTCGTTGAGCTCTGCTTCTTCGTCGGGGGAACTGTATGGACATCGAACTGGCCGAATTGCTCGCGTCGTTGCGCTCCGAGATCAGTCAGGCGCGGCTCGATGCCGCCGGGAAGGACGTGCGGTTCCGGATCAACTCCATCGACCTGGAGCTCCAGGTCGCGGTGGAGAAGTCGGCCGAGGCCAAGGCAGGGGTGCGCTTCTGGGTGGTCTCGCTGGGCGGTGGGGGCAGCGCCAAATCGGCGCAGACGCATACGATCAAACTGAGCCTGGACGCCGAAACGGGCGACGGTGAACCCGTGTTGACCGGTGACGACGTCTCGGACCTGCTTTCTGCGGGCTGACCGACGGATGAGGTCGTTCGACAAGGCGCGCGTGGCCGAGGTGGTCGTCCGGCACGCGGACCGCACCGAATACGGATCCGGCTACCGGATCAGCTCCGCCCTGATCCTCACCGTGGGGCATCTCCTCGGGCTCACTGAAGACACCCCCGCCTGCACCGTTCTGCTCGGCGGCAGCGACACCCAGCATCCCGCCTCACCGGTGTGGCGAGCCACCGGGCGGGATCTCGCGCTGCTGCGGCTGAACTCCCCGACGGAGACGGGCGAGGCCACCGACGGGAACCCGACGGTCGTGCCACCGGTCGCCCTGGGTCGCCTGCCGGACGGTACGGGCAGCGTGTTGTTCACCGGGATCGGGTTTCCGGGATATGCGCAGCGCACCGGGTCGGACCTGGTACGAGGGCTCCGTCGACGGGACAGCAGGCAGGTCAGCGGGTTCGTACAACTCGGCTCCAACATGAAGTCCGGTTTCCTGGACCTGAGTTTCACCACGGCACCGCCCGCGAACAGAGGTCCTGACGGAAAGGATCCCTGGCTGGGGATCTCCGGCACGGCACTCTTCACCCAGGACGGCGCTCTACTGATCGGAGTGCAGTCACAGCGGCTACCCGCAGCGGGCACCGGCAGTGCCGAGGCCGAACCGATAACCGCCGCGCTGGAGGACCCGGAGTTCAGGGACCGTCTCGCACTCGACGGCATACGGCCGGAGGCGATGGCGGTCGACCTTCCCGGAAGCGACCGGAGTGGAACGCTGCCGGCGGTGATCCCGCAACAGGAGCTCATCGAGGGGTTCGGGGACTTCAAGAAGAACCTGACGCCCGAACATCTGCCCTTCGTCTCCCCCGGCAGCAAGCACGACGCCGACCCGCAGGAGCTGTTCAAGCGCCTGGTCACTTCCGCCGACCGGGGTGTCCTGCTGGTGGGTGCGGCGGGCACCGGCAAGACGCGCACCGGCTTGGAGGTCGGGCGGTGGGCGTTGCAGGCGGGCTGGCGGGTGCTTCACGTTCTGCCCGGCGAGAATCCGGCGCTCAATGACCAGGTTGCCGAACAGGTGCTCGCGGAGCCCAGCCCCGTGCTCGTAGTGATCGACTACCTCAACGAGGCACAGCTCGATCTCCCGGCATTGCGGCACCGCCTCATCCCCGCCGCCCACCGCAAGCACATTCCCATGGCCCTGCTCGCCTCAGTGCGTCCCGGATGGCTGCAGAAGGCGGACCGTGCACTGCTGCACGAGTTGTTCGACGAGGTGGAGCTGCGGCAGGACGACGACTTCCAGCGGCAGGTGATCGGCAACGCGCTGGCCAGGCTGGCGCCCAAGGCGCTCGGCCTGTACCACGAGGACCGCATGATGGCGATCTGCGGGAACAGACCCATCGTCGCTCTGCTCGTCGCGCGCGAGATCGAGCGTCGGGTCGAAGCCGGACTTTCCGTGCCGCTCACAGCCGGGCTCCGGTCCAGCGGGGAGCTGCCCGGATGGCTGGAGCGGCGGCTCAACGAAGACGGTCTGACCGTTCCCGGCCGGACGGACACCTTCACGCCCGCTCACGCATCGTACGGCCTGGTGGCCGCGGCAGCCGCCGCAGCAGCCTGCCCACAGCCGCGCGCACAGGTGACGTCGGCCGCCCACGCCACCCTCGCTCAGGCGTCCGGCGAGGTACCGGACGCCGAGGACATCGTCGCGACGCTCGTCTCTCTCGGCTGGCTGGAGCCGGAGAACGACATGCTGTCGGTCGCTCACGACGTGGTGGCCGACCAACTCATAGAGACCGTCGTCCTGCCCGAGCGCAGCGGCACCCCGGACGGGACCCGCACCCGTGCCCTGCTGGCCGGCTGCCTCACCAGCCCGCGCACCATCGGCCGCTACGCCGCCAACATCGGCCGTCTCGTCAACGATCTCTCGCTCGGCGACCGCGCGGATCTGGTGTCCCCCGTGCTCGACGAGTGGTTCACGGACAACGCAGCGCCCATCGGCAGGGTCATGCGTCAGGATGCGGATGTGGGCAGTTACGCCCTCGGCGCGGTCTGCTCCGGGCCCCCCTGGTACGCCGTCGCCGTCCGCTGCTGGGAAGAGATCGTCAGTCCCTGGCTCACGGAGTTCGGCGCCGGTGCCAACGCTCGCCACCTCCTCTACCGCGGCCTGCGCTATCTGCCCCCGGACGGAGCCCTGCTGCTCGTCCCGACGGCTCTCGACTGGCTCAGGACCCACATTCGCAGACGGGACACCAGTTACGTTCTCAGTTCCCTGCTCTACCGGACGGACCTGCCCCCACACGCTCTGGGACAGACCGTCAGCAGCACTCTCCGCTGGCTGGAGCGTCACGTCACCATCGCCCACGCCGACTTCGTCCTGCGCTCGTTGCTTTCCCGTGGTGACCTCAGCCCGGATGAGGTACGGCAGGCGGTCTCCTTCAGGCTCACCTGGCTGGGACGGTACGCCACGAGCGACGAGGCCGACTTCGCCCTGCGCTCACTGTTCTCCCGCGGCGACCTCAGCCCGGACGAGATGCGCCAGGCGGTCTCCTCGGCACTGACCTGGCTGGGAGATCGTGCCACCGCCGTAAGGGCCCGATTCGTCCTCGCACCGCTCCTTTCCCGTCGTGACCTCACTCCGGAAGAGACACAGCAGGCGGTTTTCTCGGGGTTGGAGTGGCTGGCACGCCACTCCACGAGCGCCGAGGCCCGCTTCGTCCTGCGCTCCGTGCTGTACCGCCGTGACCTCGGCCCGGATGAGGTAAGGCGTGCGGTCTCCTCGGCACTCACCTGGCTCGGACAGCACGACACCGCCACCGAGGCCGGCTTCGTCCTGGACCGCCTACTGTCACATGACGGCCTCGGGCCGGATGAGGTACGGCAGGTCGTCTGCTCCGCACTGACCTGGCTCGGACAGCACGCCGCCACAGCTGCGGCTCGCTACGTCCTGGCGCCGCTGCTTCCTCGAGCGGGGCTCGGCCCCGACGATGCGCGGCAGGTGGTCTCCTCCGCGCTGACCTGGCTGGGACGTCACGTCACAGCCCGCAACTCCCATGTGGTCCTGGCGCCGCTGCTCGCCCGCACCGACCTCACTCCGGAAGAGGCCCGACAGGCGGCTTCGTTGGCCTCGACACGATGATGCGGTCGCCGGATCGGCCTGGGGCCGGAACGCTGCTCGCACACGTCGAGGCCGACATGTCCCCCGGCCAGTACGTCGCGAAGCCGCCGGTGCGAGACGCACGGACCACAGACGGCCCGGCCCTCCTGACACAGCTTCGGGCCGACGGGATCACCCCGTCGGTCCGAAGTCGTGCGCCTGCGCCCCGCGGGCGCTGACCTGCTCCTACAGCACCGGCAGCAGGTGCTTCAGCTCGAAGGCCGAGACCTCGCTGCGGTACTCCTCCCACTCCTGCTTCTTGTTGCGCAGGAAGAAGTCGAAGACGTGCTCGCCCAGTGTCTCGGCGACCAGTTCGCTCTTCTCCATCAGCGCGATCGCCTCGCCCAGGTTCTGCGGCAGCGGCTCGATGCCCATCGCGCGGCGTTCCGAGTCGGAGAGGGCCCAGACGTCGTCGTCGGCGCCGGCCGGGAGCTCGTAGCCCTCCTCGATCCCCTTGAGTCCGGCTGCGAGCAGCACCGCGTACGTCAGGTAGGGGTTGGCGCCGGAGTCGATGGAGCGGACCTCGACGCGGGCCGAGCCGGTCTTGCCGGGCTTGTACATCGGGACCCGGATCAGCGCGGAGCGGTTGTTGTGACCCCAGCAGATGTACGAGGGGGCCTCGCCGCCGGCGCCCGCGGAGCGGCTGGAGCCGCCCCAGATGCGCTTGTAGGAGTTGACCCACTGGTTCGTGACGGCGGAGATCTCCGCGGCGTGCGTGAGCAGGCCCGCGATGAAGGACCGGCCGACCTTGGAGAGCTGGTACTCGGCGCCCGACTCGTAGAAGGCGTTGCGGTCGCCCTCGAAGAGCGAGAGGTGCGTGTGCATCCCGGAGCCCGGGTACTCCGAGAACGGCTTCGGCATGAAGGTCGCCTGCACGCCCTGCTCCAGCGCGACCTGCTTCATGACCAGGCGGAAGGTCATGATGTTGTCGGCGGTGGAGAGCGCGTCGGCGTACCGCAGGTCGATCTCCTGCTGGCCGGGGGCGCCCTCGTGGTGGCTGAACTCGACCGAGATGCCCATCGATTCGAGCATGGTGATCGCCTGACGGCGGAAGTCCATGCCGACGTTCTGCGGGGTGTGGTCGAAGTAGCCGGAGCTGTCGGCCGGGGTGGGACGGCTGCCGTCGACCGGCTTGTTCTTCAGCAGGAAGAACTCGATCTCCGGGTGGGTGTAGAAGGTGAACCCCAGGTCGGAGGTCTTCGCGAGGATGCGCTTGAGGACGAAGCGCGGGTCGGCGAAGGAGGGCGAGCCGTCCGGCATCAGGATGTCGCAGAACATTCGCGCCGTCCCGGGTGCCTCCGCGCGCCACGGAAGGATCTGGAACGTGCCGGGGTCCGGCTTCGCGATCATGTCCGATTCGTATACGCGGGCGAAGCCCTCGATCGCGGAGCCGTCGAAGCCGATGCCCTCGTCAAAGGCCTGCTCGAGCTCGGCCGGGGCCACGGCGACGGACTTGAGGTAACCGAGAACATCGGTGAACCACAGCCGTACGAAGCGGATGTCGCGCTCCTCAAGCGTCCTGAGGACGAATTCCTGCTGCTTGTCCATAGCCACATCCTTGCAGTTCAGACGGTCCGTGCACCACCGCCCGGGGTAGGGGAGACACCTCAGTATCACGACCCGGGATTTCACCCAGATTACGCACATGGTGTGAGAGAGAGCACGCGGCCACCCACTACGATCGGCGCCCATGGTGTGCAAGGGCCGCAGCCGGCCGGCAGGGGCCCTCCACCACCAGGTTCTCCCCGTCCCGCCCCGTCCTACCGACCCCCTGGCAGAAGGACCCGACGTCATGAGCTTCGACCGCGACACCCGTATGGAGCAGACGCACGGCACCGATCGTGCGCACGACGGCCGCAACCGGGTCGTCGGCATAGCTCTGAGCGCCGTGGTGGTCGCGGGGCTGCTGGGTTTCGGCTCGTACATGCTCCTGGAGAAGTCCGAGGCGAGGGAGAACAGCGGGGAGAGCCGGGCCCAGGACGACAAGCGGACCGGGACGACCGAGCGGGAGCGGAAGAAGCTCGCCGCGGAGCCGATCGCGGACGAGCGGACGTGGGACGCGACGACACTGACCCGCCACCACGTCACGACCGACGTGAAGTACCCCATGAAGCCGCCCGTCGGCGGCAACCACAACCCGGCCTGGCTGAACTGCGACGGCGTCGTATACGAAAAGGCCGTCCCGGACGTCAACGCCGTGCACGCCCTCGAGCACGGCGCGGTCTGGGTGACGCACAGCGGGAAGGCCTCGCGGGACGACGTCGACGTGCTCGCGTCGCGCGTGAGGAGCACCCCGTACTCCCTGATGTCCCCGTACGAGGGACAGTCCGGTGCGATCATGCTCAGCGCATGGGGGAAGCAGGTCACCGTGGACGGCGCGGACGACCCGCGGGTGGCCCGGTTCTTCGCGAGGTACGTCCAGGGGGCGCAGACACCCGAACCGGGCGCACCCTGCACCGGCGGGATCGACGGGTGACCTCGTCACGGATCCGGCGCACCCGGTGGGCCGCGGGCTCAGCCGTGGCCCTCGCCCTGCTGTTCGCCGGTGCGGCGACGGTCGCCTCGGCGCGCGGCGACGGCGCCGCGCGCGGTCCCCGTACGCCCTCGGCGCGGTCCGCGGACGCGGGGTTCGCGCGGGACATGGCCGTCCACCACCAGCAGGCCGTGGAGATGTCGTTCATCGTGCGGGACGTGACGCGGGACGAGGACGTACGGCGCCTCGCGTACGACATCGCCAACACCCAGGCCAATCAGCGGGGCATGCTGCTCGGCTGGCTGGATCTGTGGGAGCTGCCCAAGACCGCCCCCGAGGGCCAGGGGCCGATGTCCTGGATGCGGGGCGGCCACGGCGGCCACGGCGGCCACGACATGCGGAGCACCGAGGGGATGGATCACGACGGCGTCCTCATGCCCGGCATGGCGTCCAGGACCGAACTGAGGAAGCTCGGCGAGGCCCGGGGGAAGGATGCCGAGATCCTCTTCCTGCAGCTGATGAGCGACCACCACGAAGGCGGGATCGCGATGGCCCGCGGCTGCGCCGAGCAGTGCGCCGTACCCGTGGAGAAGCGTCTGGCCCAGGGCATGGTCGACGCCCAGCGGTCCGAGCTGGACCTGATGGCCGACATGCTCGCGGCGCGCGGGGCGACGCCCCGTCCCTGAGCGTGGAACCTGCCCGGCGTACGCCCGAACGGGTGACAGCATTCGCGTGCGCCGGGTGGGCCCCCGACGATGGAGGGGACTCGGGGCCGCACAGCAGTGCCCAACGGCACGCAGGAGGCAACCCATGACCACGGCCAGGGACATCATGCACACCGGGGCCCGGTGGATCCCCGCCCACGAGACGCTCGACCGCGCGGCGCAGATGATGCGGGAACACGAGGTGGGGGCGCTGCCCGTCTCCGCCGACGGTGAGCGGGACCGGATGGTCGGGATCATCACCGACCGGGACATCGTGATCAAGTGCGTGGCGTCGGGGCACGATCCGTCGAGGATGACGGCGGGCGAGCTCTGCGACGGCACCCCGCGCTGGATCGAGTCGACGGCCGACGTCGACGCGGTGCTGGAGGAGATGCAGAGCCACCGGATCCGCAGGCTTCCGGTGGTCGAGGACAAGAAGCTGATCGGCATGATCAGTGAGGCCGACCTGGCGCTCCACCTCTCGGACGAGCAGGTGGCCGGCTGGGCGGAGAAGGTCTACTCCCACGCCTGACTCCCCTGCAGGGCGCGCACGCACCCGCATCCTCCCGCTCCGCCACCGGTCCGGCGGCCGGCATCCCGCACACCGGGCGGGGCGCGGGGCTGCCGGGTGTCGACGCCGCTCCCTTGTACCCGCCGGGAGTACGGTACGCAATATGTCTGAAATGCCCAATCGTCGCGCCGTACTCGGCGCCGGAATCGCCCTGGCGGGAACGGCGGGCCTCACCTCCCGGGCCACCGCCGCCCCGGCCACCCCTTCCCCGACCTCCGCCGCCCCCACCCCCGCGCGGCGCGCCGCCGACCAGTACGTCACACCCGACGGGCCGGAGGTCGTGGACGCCGAGGCCCGTCGGGGTACCGGCCCCGTGCGGAAGGTGGCACTCACCGCCACCGCGTCCCGCTGCGAACTGGGCGACGGCCTCACCGTCCCCACCTGGACGTACGGGGACCGACTGCCCGGTGAGGCGATCCGGGTCACGGCGGGCGACACCCTGGATCTGGCTCTGACCAACCATCTGCCGCAGGCCACCACGATGCACTGGCACGGCCTCGCCCTGCGCAACGACATGGACGGGGTGCCGGCGCTGACCCAGCAGCCGGTCGCGGCGGGAGCCGACTTCTCCTACCGGTTCGCCGCCACCCGGCCCGGGACGTACTGGATCCACCCGCACTCGGGCGTCCAGCTCGACCGGGGGCTGTACGCCCCGCTCATCGTCGACGACCCGAAGGAGCCGCTCGCGTACGACAAGGAGTGGATCGTCGTTCTCGACGACTGGCTCGACGGAGTGGAGGGCTCCACCCCCGACGCGGTCCTCGACGAACTCACCGAGGGCCGGGGCAGCGGCCACGACGCGGCCGGCCACAAGGCGGCCCGTCGTACCGGCGACGGCGACGCGCCCTCGCGGCTCCTGGTCGGCGCGAGCAGCGATCTGCTCGGCGGCCACGCCGGCGACGTCTCCTACCCGTACTACCTGGTCAACGGCCGCAGGGGGACCGACCCTTCGGTCTTCGAGGCCGGCCCCGGCGACCGCATCCGGCTGCGCATCATCAACGCCGGCGGGGACACCGCGTTCCGGCTCGCGCTCGGGGGCCACCGGATGACGGTCACGCACACGGACGGCTTCCCCGTGCGGCACACCGGGACCGACACCCTGCTGGTCGCCATGGGCGAGCGGTACGACGTGCTGGTGACCGCGGGGGACGGGGTGTTCCCGCTGACGGCGCTCGCCGAGGGCAAGGCCGCGTCGGCGATGGCCGTACTGAAGACGGGGCCGGGAACGATGCCGCCCGCCACGGTGCGTCCCGCGGAGCTGGACGGCGAACTGGTCACGGCCGGCCGGCTGGCCCCGGACGAGTCGGTGGCACTGGCGGAGCGCGAGCCCGACCGGACCGTACGCATGACGCTCACGGGTTCCATGGATGCCTACGACTGGGCCTTCGACGGCAAGCCCTACGACCCGGCGGTGCGACACCCCGTCAGGGCCGGGGAACGTGTGCGGCTGGTCTTCACCAACCGCACCTCCATGTGGCATCCGATCCATCTGCACGGCCATACGTTCGCACTGGCAAGGACAAGCGGCGGGGCGGCCCTCGGCGCGCGCAAGGACACGGCCGCCGTCCTGCCGGGCCGCTCGCTGACGGTCGACTTCGACGCGGACAACCCGGGACTGTGGATGCTGCACTGCCACAACGTCTACCACGCCGAAGCGGGGATGATGACGGTCCTCGGCTACCTGCGCTGACCCGCGGCGCACCCCGGTCAGGACGCGGCCCGTGGCCTTTGGACCGGGGTACGCCAGGACATAGCGTCAGTCAGACGATTACACTGGCCACGTGCCTCAACTACGTCTCGCACTCAATCAGATCGACGCGACCGTCGGAGACCTCGCCGGCAACTCCGAGTCGATCGTCCACTGGACCCGGCACGCCGCCGAGCAGGGCGCCCACCTGGTGGCGTTCCCCGAGATGGTGCTGACCGGATATCCCGTCGAGGACCTGGCCCTGCGGTCGTCCTTCGTCGAAGCCTCGCGGACGGCGCTGCGCGCGCTCGCCGCACGCCTCGCCGACGAGGGCTTCGGGGAAGTGCCGGTCCTCGTCGGCTACCTCGACCGCTCCGAGCACGCCGCGGCACGCTACGGCCAGCCCGCGGGTTCCCCGCGCAACGCCGCGGCCGTGCTGCACCGCGGGCAGGTCGCGCTGAACTTCGCCAAGCACCACCTGCCCAACTACGGCGTCTTCGACGAGTTCCGGTACTTCGTGCCGGGCGACTCGATGCCCGTCGTGCGGGTGCGCGGCGTCGATGTGGCCCTCGCGATCTGTGAGGACCTCTGGCAGGACGGCGGCCGCGTCCCGGCCACGCGCGCCGCCGGCGCCGGGCTGCTGCTGTCGATCAACGCCTCTCCGTACGAGCGCGACAAGGACGACACCCGGCTGGAGCTGGTCCGCAGGCGGGCCCGTGAGGCCGGCTGCACGACGGCCTACCTGGCGATGATCGGCGGCCAGGACGAGCTGGTCTTCGACGGGGACTCCATCGTGGTCGGCAAGGACGGCGACGTCATCGCCCGCGCCCCCCAGTTCGCCGAGGGCACCGTGATCCTCGACCTGGACCTGCCCGCCGCCGCGGCCGAGGCGCCGTCCGGGGTCGTCGACGACGGTCTGCGGATCGACCACGTGGTCCTGAGCGGGGAGCCGCTCCCGGCCTACGAACCCGAGCTGGCCGGCGGATACGCCGAGCGGCTGGACGACGACGAGGAGCTGTACTCGGCGCTGGTCGTGGGCCTGCGCGCGTACGCGGCGAAGAACGGTTTCAGCAGCGTCCTCGTCGGTCTCTCGGGCGGCATCGACTCGGCGCTCGTCGCGGCGATCGCCTGCGACGCGCTGGGAGCCCAGCACGTGTTCGGCATCTCGATGCCGTCGAAGTACTCCTCGGACCACTCCAAGGGCGACGCGGCGGAACTGGCCCGGCGCACGGGGCTGAACTTCCGCACCGTCCCGATCGAGCCGATGTTCGACGCGTACATGGGCTCGCTGGGGCTCACCGGGCTGGCGGAGGAGAACCTCCAGTCGCGGCTGCGCGGCACGATGCTGATGGCCGTCTCCAACCAGGAGGGGCAGATCGTGCTCGCGCCGGGCAACAAGTCCGAACTGGCGGTGGGCTATTCCACGCTGTACGGGGACTCCGTCGGCGCGTACGGGCCGATCAAGGACGTCTACAAGACCTCGGTGTTCCGCCTCGCGAAGTGGCGCAACCGAGCGGCCGAGGAGCGCGGGCAGACCCCGCCGATCCCGGAGGCGTCCATCACCAAGCCGCCGAGCGCCGAGCTGCGCCCGGACCAGGTGGACACGGACTCGCTGCCGGACTACGACGTGCTGGACCGGATCCTGGAGCTGTACGTCGACCGGGACCAGGGCCGGGACGCGATCGTGGCGGCCGGGTTCGACGACGCGCTGGTGACGAGGACGCTGCGGATGGTGGACACGGCGGAGTACAAGCGGCGGCAGTACCCGCCGGGCACGAAGATCTCACCCAAGGGCTTCGGCAAGGACCGCCGGCTGCCGATCACGAACCGGTGGCGCGAGTCGAGCTGACACGGGGGACGGTGAGCCGGTCCGTACACGCGGTGCCGCGCGGCACGGCGGGCGTCCGGAGGTGGGAACGGACCAGGGGACCGGTGATGCTGCCGGAAGGACGGGCCGGGGACGACATGTTGCCCGGGGCGCTTCGGCGTCCCGGGCGATCTGCGTGAACGGCGGCAGCGAGGCTCCCGGGCGGGAGAAGGGGTGGTCCGGTCCGGGCCCGAACACCCCTGGGAAACCGCGTCATCACCGGCCGCTCGGAGGGCGGCCCTGCCCGCTCAGGGGCCCTGCGGTGTGGCACAGGTCACCGGAACCCCTCGGACCGGCCGGAGAGGTAGGTGGTGTGAGCTGCAACGAACAGGAAGACCGGGAGCGCATGCGTGCACGGATCAGGGCGGGCGACCGCGAGGCGTTCGCCGCGCTCTACGAGGAGTACGCGCGGGCGGTGTACAACCACGCCTACCGGCTGACGGGTGACTGGTCGACGGCCGAGGAGGTTCTGTCCGAGACCTTCCTGGCCGCCTGGCGTACCCGCCACGCCGTCGAGCCGGAGGGCGACTCGCTGAGGCCGTGGCTGCTCGGGATCGCCACGAACAGGGCGCGCAACGCGAACCGCGGTACAGGGCGGCGCCTGGCCTTCCTGGCCCGTCGCCCCGCCCCGGAACCGGTGGCGGACATCGCGGACGCCACAGCCGGGCGCGTCGACGACGCACGGCGGCTCGCCGCGGTCCGGCAGGCGCTGGACGGGCTCCGCCGCCAGGAGCGTGAGGTGCTGGTCCTCTGCGTGTGGTCGGGGCTGGACTACGCCGGGGCCGCCGAGGCCCTGGGCATCCCCGTGGGCACGGTGCGCTCACGGCTGTCCCGTGCCCGCGACCGGCTGCGGCGGCTCACCGACGTGGAACTCGGCCGGACGCCGGGCGGCTCGGCGTGGGAAGCACGATCCGGAGAGACGGGCCGGTCCGCAGGGGAACCCCGCCCCGGCCGCGGAGAGGTAGGAAGCAGGGCCGCGTTCGTGGCCCTGCCCATCCAGGAGGAAGCCCGATGAACGACCGTACCTCCGGCCCCGGGCGGGCCGAACGCGAGGAACTGGCCCGGCTGTTGCCGGTCCCGGCCGAACGGGACCTGCCCCCGGGCCGTCATCTCCACCACAAGGACACCCTGATGCGTCTGATCGACCAGGACGGCGACCGCGCAACCGCACGCCCCCGCCTCCTGCGCCCCGCCGTCCTGCTGCCCGCCGCCGGACTGGCCCTGGGCGGGGTTCTGTTGACCACGCTCGCCGTGACCGGCCAGGGCAGCGCTCCGGCACCGTCCGCCTCGGGCACGGGTTCCCGGGCCACGGCCCCGCACGGCGCGGCGGTGCTGCTCGACCGGATCGCCCTGGCCGCCGGGAGGAGCGGCGGACGGACGGTCACCGGAGACCAGTTCGTATACGTCAGGACACTGGCGTCCGGGAACGAGGGGGAATTCGGCGGCCCCGTGAGAATGACCGAGCCCAGCGAGCGCGAGGTCTGGATGACGCAGAAGGCGGGACCGGTGATCGACGAGGGCCTGATCCACCAGGACGGCTCGTACATCCCGCTCGTCGTCGGCGTCCCGGACGGCGAGACCCCCGTCGGCTACCCGGCGGGCCTCAGCCGCCCGACGTACGCCTGGCTGGCCTCGCTGCCCACCGACCCCGACATCCTGCTCCGGCGCCTCACCACCGAGATCACCCGGGACCAGGACTCGCGTGACACCCCGGCCGAGGACCGGGACGAGGCGCGGGACGCCTTCGACGCCATCGGCGAGCTTCTGCGGGAGACGGTGATGCCTCCGAAGACAGCGGCCGCCCTCTACAAGGCCGCGGCGAGGATCCCCGGCGTCGCCGTGGACCCCGACGCGGTGGACGCGGCCGGCCGGCACGGGATCGGCGTGGCCCGCGACGACGTCCGGGCCGGCTGGCGCACCGCTTGGATCTTCGACTCGACCACCCTGGAGTACCTGGGTGAACGGACCTACCTCATCAGGGACACCTCCATGGGCAAGAAGGGCGCCCTGATCGGCGTGTCGGCGGTCCTGGAGCGTGCGGTCGTCGACGCCCTCCGCGAGAGGCCGTCGACGACGACGTGAGAGTCCGGGCCGGTGGGGGCGCGCGTCGCGCGCCCCCACCGGCCCGTCGTCGTGATCCGCAGCCCGTCGGGCCTTACGGCTCAGGCGTCCGAGGAGGAACGCGCCTCCGCGTACTCCCGCTCCTCGGTACGGGCGCCGGACGCCACCACACGCGAGGTGCCCGGGGTCCGGTCCAGCACTCCCGCCGTGACGGCCACGGCGAGCCCGGCCACGGCCAGCACCGCGCCGACCAGGGCCGGGGACGTCCAGCCCCAGCCCGCGGCGATGGCGACCCCGCCGAGCCAGGCCCCGCCCGCGTTGGCGAGGTTGAAGGCGGAGTGGTTGGAGGCGGACGCCAGGGTGGGGGCGTCCTTGGCCTTGTTCATGACGAGCATCTGCAGCGGTGTGGTCGTCATGAAGCCGATGCCGCCGAGCAGCATGACCATGACCAACGCGGCCCACTGCACGTGGACCGTGAAGGGGAAGACCACGAGGACGACGGCCAGGGCCGCCAGCGAGCCGTAGAGGGTGGGACGCAGCGCCCGGTCGGTCAGCGGTCCCGCGGCCAGCGCACCGAGGGTCATCCCGATGCCGAAGAGCGCGAGGACGAGCGTCACCGAGGACTCGCCGAAGCCCATCGCCTCGGTCGTCATGGACGAGAGGTAGGAGTAGACGGCGAAGACGCCCGCGAAGCCGAGGACGGCGGTGAGCAGGCCGAGCAGCACCTGCCGGTTGCCGAGCGCGCTCAGTTCACGGCGTACGTTCTGGTGCGCCTCGACGGGGATCTGCGGGACGAGACGGGCGAGCGCGGCCATGGCGGCCAGGCCGATCACGGCGACCACCATGAACGTGGCGCGCCAGCCGAGGTGCTGTCCCAGCAGGGTGGCCGCCGGTACGCCGACGATGTTGGCCACGGTCAGGCCGAGGAACATCGTGGCGACCGCGCGTGCCTGACGGCCGTCCGGCACGAGGCGGGCGGCGACGACCGCGCCGACGCCGAAGAAGGCCCCGTGCGGGAGCCCGGCCAGGAACCGGCCCGCCAGCAGCCAGCCGAAGTCGGGGGCGAAGGCGGAAGCGAGGTTGCCGACGGTGAAGACGGCCATCAGCAGCAGGAGCATCCGCTTGCGGGGGATCCTGGAACCGAGGCCGGTGAGCAGCGGGGCACCGAGGACGACGCCGATCGCGTACGCCGAGACGAGGTAACCGGCGGTGGGTACGGACGTTCCCAGATCGTCCGCGACGTTGGGCAGCAGGCCCATCATCACGAACTCGGTGGTGCCGATGCCGAAGGCGCTCACAGCGAGGGCGAGCAGGGCCAGGGGCATGGAAAGAACCTTTCGGGCAGGGGGCCACCCGGGGCCGTGGTGGGCCGGGTGGCGGCGGTGTGTGTGCGGGAGCGTCGGCTTCGTTGCCGGGACGGGTTATGTATCCCGTCGGAACAAAGTCTCTCAGACGTTTTATGCCCGGACGTGAACATGCCGTTGCGTCGGGGTGTGATGTGGGCGTCACTCGGTGGGTGCGGCTGCCCCGGAGGGCGTCGACGGCGCCGCGCCCGGGGACGCCGACAGCGCCCCCGCCGCCGCCGCGAGGGCCGCACACATCAACAGGGCGCTCACCCAGACCGGAGCACGGAAGCCGAAGTCCGCGCCGAGGGCCAGGCCGCCCAGCCAGGGGCCGGTCGCGGCGCCCACGTTGAAGGCCGCCGTCGCGAAGGAGCCCGCCATCGTCGGGGCGTCCGGGGCCAGGTGGAAGACCCGGGTGATCAGCGTCGTCCCCGTACCGAAGGCGAGTGCCCCCTGGAGCAGGACCAGGGCTAGCGCCGCCGCGGGGTGGGCGGCGGTCAGGGCCAGTGCGGCCCAGCCGAGGGCCAGGGCGGTCATGCCGAACCCGATGACCGCGTACGGGCGGGTGTCGGCCAGGCGCCCGGCCAGGGCGACACCCGCGAACGAACCGACGCCGAACAGTGCGAGGACCACGGGCACCCAGCCGGCACCGAAGCCGGTGACCCGGGTGACCAGCGGTTCCAGATAGGAGAACGTACAGAAGGTCGCCGCCTGGACGAGCGCCATGACCAGCAGCGTCAGCAGCAGCCGGGGCCGGGCCAGGACGCGCAGTTCACTCCGGGCGCTCACCTGCGGCGCGCCGTCGGGCCTGCCGCCCGGGACGGCCGGCAGCAGGGCGGCCGCGGCCGGTACGGAGACGAGCGCCACGGCCCAGAACGCCGAGCGCCAGCCCCACAGTTCGCCGAGCAGCGCCCCCGCCGGAACGCCCACCACACACGCGACGGTGACCCCGCCGACGACCACGGCGGTGGCCCGCGCCCGCTGGTGCGGGCCGACCATGGCCAGCGCGGTGACCAGCGCCACCGCCCAGAAACCGGCGTTGGCCAGCGCCCCCGCGACCCGGGTCGCGAGCAGCACCGCGTAACTGGAGGTCAGAGCGCCGACGACATGGACGGCGACGAAGACTCCGAGGAAGAACAGCAACGCCCCGCGCCGGGGCCAGGTGCGGCAGGCCAGCGCGGTGAGCGGCGCACCGACCACCATCCCGACCGCGAAGGCCGAGGTCAGCAGGCCGGCGGCGCCCAGTGAGACGTGCAGGTCACCGGCGATGCCCGAGAGCAGTCCGGACAGCATGAACTCCGATGTGCCCTGGGCGAAGACCGCGAGCCCGAGCACGTACACAGCGAATGGCATGAGAAGGGGACCCCTTGTACGGAACCGTCGGAGGAACGAGCGGTGTGCAGGGGATGCGGGCCGCGCCCGTCGTCACGCGCGGGAGCGCGAGGACGGCAACGCGGTGGAACGTCCGGTGTTCGTCACGGACATGAGGGTCGGCCCACACCGCCGTGGAAGATCCGGCGGTGGTCGACGGCCCGACGACCGGAGCCCGGTGACCGCTGGGGTCAGGGGCTTTCCGCGTCGGTGAACGGCCACCGGCGAACCGGCGGCCTGGGTCTGTCGGACTCCGGGCTGGACATGGGGGCGAGCGTACCGCCTGTCACGGGGACGCGGGGCTCACAGCTCCACGCGGGCCGCGATCGGGAGGTGGTCGCTGTCCGTGGCGGGGAGGGTCCAGGAGGCGAGGGGTTCGACTCCCCGCACCATGATCTGGTCGATGCGCGCCATCGGGAACGCGGCGGGCCAGCTGAAGCCGAATCCGTCGCCCGCCGCGCCCTGGGTGGAGCGCATCTGGGCGGTGACCGCGTTCAGCGAGCGGTCGTTCATCGTGCCGTTGAGGTCGCCGAGCAGCACGACCCGGTCCAGCGGTTCGTCGGAGATCGCCTCGCCCAGGGCGTCCGCGCTGTCATCCCGCTGGTTGGCGGTGAAACCCGCGTGCAGCTTGACCCGTACGGAGGGGAGGTGGGCGACGTACACCTTGACCGGGCCCTCGGGGGTCGTGACCGTGGCGCTCATCGCCCGGGTCCAGCCCAGCTTGATGTCGACGGGGCTGGAGTCCGTCACCGGGTACTTGCTCCACAGGCCGACGGTGCCCTGGACGGAGTGGTGCGGGTAGCGGTCGGCGAGCGCGTCCTCGTACGCCGCCACCTTGCCGCTCGGCAGTTCCTGCAGGGCGACGACGTCCGCGCCGGAGCCGGCGACCTGCTGGGCGGTGCCCGCGGGGTCGGGGTTGCCCGCGTTGACGTTGTGCGTGGCGACGGTGAGGTCACCGCCGGCGCCCGACTTGTCGGCGAACAGCAGACCGCCGAAGAGGTTGAGCCAGACGGCGACCGGCAGGACGAGTGCGATCAGTGCCGTCGCGGACCGGCGGACCAGGCCCAGGACCAGCAGAACCGGCACGAGCAGGCCGAACCAGGGCAGGAAGGTCTCGATGAGGCTGCCCAGGTTGCCGATCGTGTTGGGGATGTCCGAGTGGAGGACCAGCACGACGGTCAGGAGGACCGAGCAGAGCGCCAGGAGGATGCCGCGTCGCCAGATGCCCCGGTCGGAGGCCAGCCTGTGCCACAGGTTCCGCATTCCGGATCCCGTCCGCGGACCCGCGCCGGCGTCCTCGGTGTCCGCCCTGTACGCCTGCACCATTGCGCTCGTCCTCACTGCCTTGCCGTACACATCACCGCGCCCTTTGACCCTAGGCGATGGGTGACGCCGTTCCCGCCGTCGACGACGGCCGTACTGCCATCAGGACGACGGATGCGGTACGGCGGGTTCCTGGCAGGGCGGGAAGTTCCGGGTCTGTGACAGAACGATCACACGGGGGCCGCCGTCGTCCCCGCGGCCGCGGCCCGCGGTTCCGGTCCGCGTGGCGCGAGGCCCTGCAGGAGCGTCCGGATGATGCGGTCGGCGAGGTCCTCCGGGAGCGGGGCCTCGGGGCGGTGGACGGTGCGGACGAGCATCGGTCCCAGGAACAGGTCGTCCATGAGCTCCACGTCGAGGTCGTCACGGAGCTCCCCCGCGTCCACGGCCCGCCGCACGGCGGCCAGCATCGCGGCACGCCGGGGCGCGATGACGGTGCTCTGGTACTCGGTCCAGAGTCTGGGGTGCTTCTTCATCTGCACGAACACGTTGTGCAGGAGTGCGGAGGAGCGCTGGGCGAGACCGCGCGTGCGCATGGATTCCAGCATGACGCGCAGGTCGTCCAGACCGGCGGTGCCGGAGACGGTCGGGTCGGCGGGCTCGATGTCGCGGAGGACGTCGACGAAGAGCTCCTCCTTGCCGCTCCATCGGCGGTAGATGGTGGCCTTCCCGACCCCCGCGGTGCGGGCGATGCGCTCGATGGACAGGCCGTCGAGGGTCTCCCCCGCCTCCAGCAGCTGTACGACGGCGTCGAGGATCGCGCGTTCCACGGCCGCGCTGCGGGGTCGGCCGCGGCGCGGCTCCTCCTTCCGGCAGGGCGGATCCGCCGGACCGGCCGGGTCCCGCGCCGGGTTCTGTGCCGCCTGCCGCACGTGGGCCGCCTCTCGCTGCGCCGTCCGCCGCTCGCTGTTCGCCGTACACCTCGATTCTCGCCGACCGGCCGGGGGTGGGGCGACTCCCCCGGCCGGGGCTGCGGGTCAGGACTGGTGCGCGGGCTCCCCGACGGCCTGGGTGGCCCGGTCCGGTTCCCCCGGGGCCGGCCGCCGGCCGGGCAGGAACGCGGCCACCACCGCCGCACCGATCAGGGCGACCGCGGCCGAGCCGAGCGCGGTGACGTGCATCGCGCCGATGAACGCGTCGTTGGCCGCGGCGATCAGCGGCCTGCCCGCGGGCCCCAGCTTCTCCGCGACGCCCAGGGTCGCCTCGATGGACTCGCCGGCGACGTCCCTCGAGGCGACCGGCACGCCGTCGAGGTGGCCCTCGATGTCACCTCGGTAGACCGTGGAGAGCACCGAGCCGAGCACGGCGATACCGAGCGCTCCACCCACCTGGCGGAACGTGTTGTTGATCGCGGAGCCCGAGCCGGCCCGCTCGCGCGGCAGGGCCTGCATCACGGCGACGGTGACCGGCGGCATGATGTGCGCCATGCCGGTGCCCTGGACGAAGAAGACCAGGCACAGCACCCACAGCGGGGTGTCCGCGTCGAACAGCGCGAAGGCGGCGAGGCCCGCGGCGACGAGCAGCATGCCGACGGTGCAGACCGCCCGGGCCCCGAACCGGTCGACGACCAGGCGGGCGCGGGGCGCGAAGACCATCTGTGCGGCGGCGAGCGGCAGGATCAGCAGCCCGGACTCCAGGGCGGTGTAGCCGCGCACGCTCTGCAGGTAGAAGGCGGAGAAGAAGGTGACGCCCATCAGCGCGAAGAAGACCAGCGCGATGGCGGCGACGGCGGCGGAGAAGGCGGGCTCGCGGAAGTAGGAGATGTCGATGGACGGGTGACTGCTGCGCTTCTCGTGCCGGACGAAGGCCGTCAGGACCAGCAGGCCGCCGATCAGCGGTGCGAGGACGGTGACGTCGGTGAAGGAGGCCAGTTCACCGCCGCGGATGATGCCGTAGACCAGCAGGACCAGGCCGATGATGGACAGGACGACCCCGATCGGGTCGACGCGGCCGGGGGCGGGGTCCTTGGAGTCGGGCACGAGGACGGCCATGGCGATGAGCGCGACGACCACCACGGGCACGTTGACCAGGAAGATCGAGCCCCACCAGAAGTGCTCCAGGAGCAGACCGCCGGTGATCGGGCCGATCGCGATGCCGAGGCCGACGCTGCCGGCCCAGATGCCGATGGCCTTGGGCTGCTCGTCGCGCTCGAAGACGTTCATCAGGACGGCGAGGGTGGCGGGCATCACGAACGCCGCGCCGAAGCCCATCAGCGCGCGCCAGGTGATGAGCTCGCCGGGTGACGAGGAGAGCGCGGCCAGGGCCGAGCCGAGGCCGAAGACGAGGATCCCGGCCAGCAGGACCTTTTTGCGGCCTATGCGGTCGCCCAGAAGACCGGCCGTGAAGAGCAGGCCGGCGAAGACGAGCGTGTAGGAGTTGATCGCCCACTCGAGCTCGCTCTGGCTGGCGCCGATGCCGGTCGGCGCGGGGCTGGCGATCGTCTTGACCGCGACGTTCAGGATCGAGTTGTCCAGAACGACGATGAGCAGGCTGAACATGAGGACGCCGAGGATGGCCCAGCGGCGGCGGTGGACCGCCTCCGGGACGCGGGGCGCGGCGGCGGGGCCGCCGGACGGTATGGACATGGCCACGACTCTAACCACTTTCCAATACGGCACCGTCTCGTATTGGAAAGACTTTACCCGGTTGCCCGGCACCGTTCACCGGGCACGGTGGGCCCACTTCCCGGGAACGGTGCCGGGATGCCACCATGGAAGGGATCCGGGGACGCCGTCAGGGCGCCTCGAGATGACGAAGGAGCCGTTGGCCATGTCGCTTCAGGCTGCGCAGGACCAGTCCGCAACACCCCCCACGGGCCCCACTCCCGGCGCGGGCAAGGCGCTGTACGGAGGCACGAGCACCCGCCGCGTCAGCGTCCACGACATCGCCGCCGCCAGTGAGCGCGGCGAGAAGTGGCCGATGCTCACCGCCTACGACGCGATGACCGCGTCCATCTTCGACGAGGCCGGCATCCCCGTCATGCTCGTCGGCGACTCCATGGGCAACTGCCACCTCGGCTACGAGACCACGGTGCCCGTCACCATGGACGAGATGGCCATCCTCTCGGCCGCCGTGGTGCGGGGGACCAAGCGGGCCCTCATCGTCGCCGACCTGCCCTTCGGGGCGTACCAGGAGGGCCCGGTCCAGGCCCTGCGCAACGCCACCCGGCTGATCAAGGACGCCGGTGTGGGTGCGGTGAAGCTGGAGGGCGGCGAGCGCTCCCACGAGCAGATCCGGCTCCTCGTCGAGGCGGGCATCCCGGTCATGGGCCACATCGGCCTGACGCCGCAGTCCGTCAACGCCATGGGTTACCGCGTGCAGGGCCGGGGCGAGGAGGCCGCCCAGCAGCTGCTGCGCGACGCGAAGGCGGTCCAGGACGCGGGCGCCTTCGCCGTCGTCCTCGAACTCGTGCCGGCCGAGCTCGCCGCCGAGGTCACCCGCACCCTGCACATCCCGACCGTCGGCATCGGCGCCGGTCCCGACACGGACGCGCAGGTGCTGGTCTACACCGACATGGTCGGACTGACCGGCGGCAAGGTCCCGCGCTTCACCAAGCAGTACGCGAACATGCGCCAGGTGCTCACCGACGCCGCCAAGGAGTACGCCGAAGAGGTCGTCGGCGGCACGTTCCCGGCGGCGGAGCACACCTTCCACTGACGCCCACACACCACTGCCGCACCACCGACAGCCCGCCGACCTTCCCCCCTCGGCGGGCTGTCGCCTGCGCTCGGTCCCCTGTCAGCGACATGTCGGCGACTTGTCGGTGAGGGCTGGTGTCATGGTGTCCATGAAGAACGCGAAGAACCTCAGGGGCGGCACGAACGCCATCGAGGTACGGGGGCTGGTCAAGCACTACGGCGCCACGAAGGCACTGGACGGGGTGGACCTCGACGTGCGCGAGGGCACCGTCCTCGGTGTGCTCGGGCCCAACGGTGCCGGAAAGACCACCCTCGTACGCTGCCTGTCCACCCTGATCGTGCCGGACGCCGGGCATGCCGTCGTCGCCGGCTGCGACGTGGTCAGGCAGCCCCGGCAGCTCCGCCGCACCATCGGCCTGACCGGGCAGTACGCCTCGGTCGACGAGAAGCTCTCCGGCTGGGAGAACCTCTACATGATCGGGCGCCTGCTCGACCTGCCGCGCAAGAAGGCACGGGCCCGCGCCGACGAGCTGCTGGAGCGCTTCTCGCTCACCGATGCGGCCAGGAAGGCCGCGATGGACTACTCCGGCGGCATGCGGCGCCGGCTGGACCTGGCCGCCTCGATGATCGGCAGTCCGGCCGTGCTCTACCTGGACGAGCCGACGACGGGTCTCGACCCCCGTACCCGTAACGAGGTCTGGGAAGAGGTGCAGCGGATGGTCGCGGAGGGGGCGACCGTGCTGCTCACCACCCAGTACATGGAAGAGGCCGAACAGCTCGCCAGTGAGCTCACCGTCATCGACCGGGGGAAGATCATCGCCCGGGGCGGCGTCGACGAGCTCAAGGCCAAGGTCGGCGGCCGCACGCTGCAGATCCGGCCCTCCGACCCGGCCGAACTGGGCGCGATGGAAAGGGCGTTGCGGGAGAGCGGCCTCGACGGCATCGCGGGCGCCCAGACGGTCCCGGACGAGGGGCTGCTCCACGTGCAGATCCTCAGCGACGAGCAGCTCACCGCGGTGATCGGCCTGCTCGGCACCCGGGGCTTCCCGCTCGCCCATGTCGCCACCGCACTGCCCAGCCTGGACGAGGTGTTCCTCGCGGTCACGGGCGACAAGGCCACCGTCACCGGAACGATCCCCCAGGAGGTCGCGGCATGAGCACGACGACTCTGACGCCCGCACCCGCCGACGCGGTCGCGTCCGCACCGGACACGAAGCTCCACGACGAGGGCCGGATCGGGCTGCGGAACAACCTTCGCCACATCGGGGCGCTGGTGCGGCGCAATCTGCTCCAGATCAAGAAGGATCCGGAGTCGATGTTCGACGCCCTCCTGATGCCGGTCATCTTCACGCTGCTGTTCGTGTACGTCTTCGGCGGCTCGGTCGGCAGCAGCATGGGCGGCGGCCGGCAGGAGTACCTCAACTACCTGATCCCCGGCCTGATGGCGATGATGGGCATGAACATCGCCATGGCGGTCGGCGCAGGCGTCAACGACGACTTCCGCAAGGGGGTCATGGACCGGTTCCGCACGATGCCGATCGCCCGCTCCTCGGTGCTCATCGCGAAGATCGTGGTCGAACTCGGCAGGATGATGGTCGCCACGCTGATCCTGCTGGGCATGGGCTTCGCCCTGGGCATGGAGCTCCAGGAGTCGGTGCTCGGACTGATCGCGGCGATCGCCCTGTCGGCCGCGTTCGGCGCCGCCATCATGTGGATCTTCATCCTGCTCGGGCTGACCATGAAGACGGCCCAGGCGGTGCAGGGGATGGGGATGCTCGTGCTGATGCCGCTCCAGTTCGGTTCGTCCATCTTCGCGCCGACGGGGACCATGCCCGGCTGGCTCCGGACGTTCACCGACTACAACCCGCTGTCCAACCTGGCCGACTCCGCCCGTGCCCTGATGATGGGCGGTCCGCTGGCCCACTCGGTCTGGGTGACGCTCGGCTGGACCGTGGCCATCACCGCGGTGGTGGCCCCGCTCGCGGTGTCCAGGTTCCGCAAGAAGTCCTGAGCGCGCCTCACTCCGCCAGGTACGTGTCCGCGAGGGCGGTGGCCTCCTCCAGCGTGAGGCCGCCGCCCTCGGCGTACGCCGTCTCGTAGGCGTCGTCCGCCAGGCACGTGCGGACGGTCTCCTCGGCCATGGCCAGGTTCTGGCGCTCCACCGCCAGGGGTACGTAGCCCTCCGGGAGCAGCGCCGCGTGCAGGCCGAGCAGGCGTGCCGCGTCCCGCCCGCGGCCCTCGCCACCGGGCCCCGCCAGCGCCCAGGCGACGACGACCAGGTGGATGGAGGTCATCTGCGGCGCCACCACCTGCGCCATCGAGTCCCCGGACCGCTTCAGCGCGCGGACGGACCGGGAGAGGGCGGTGCCGTAGTCCCCCTCGAGGTTGTCCAGCCACGCCTGGACACCGAGCACGAACCCCTCGACGAGCGCCACCGATTCGGACACGAACGCGCCGAACAGGGTGTCCAGTTGCTCACGCGCCTCGCTCACCCGACCGGTCCTGCCCAGCCACAGCGCGAGGTGGAGCCGGGCCACGGGCCAGGCCTCGGGGCCTGACTGCCGGCCGTCGGCGAGCACCTCGCGCAGGATGCGCTCCCCCTCCTCGCCCCGGCCCGTGTCGCAGAGCGCTGAGGCGTACCTGGCCCGCAGCACCGCCACCTGGGCGTGGGCCCCGAGCTGTTCGGCGTAGGCGACGCCGGCCCTGAAGTCCTCGGCGGCTGCGGCGCTTTCGCCTCTCCGCTCGTTGGCCTCCCCCCTGGACGCGAGTGCCTCGGCGGCGCCCCACACGTCACCGAGACCCATGAAGATGTCCAGGCTCTCGTCGGCGTCCCGCCCGGCCTCCCCCACCCAGTCGGGGCGGTTGGCCAGCGCGTTGGACCGCATCTGGAGGGCGGTGGCGAGCTCCCACTCGAAGCCGAGGTCCCGGCAGGCGTTCACCGTCCCGTCCAGGAGGGCGAGGAACTCGTCGACGTCCCCGGTGAACATGACGGCGAACAGCCACAGTGAGCCCGGGATCCGGCAGGTCTGCGGCTGACCCGGACGGTAGGTGCGGGCGATCGTCCGCAGCCGGTCCATGCCCGCGCTCGTCATCCACTCGTTCTCCTGGTGGCCCACGTTCACCAGCTGGATCAGCCGCACCCCGCGCCGGGCCTCCTGGAGCTGCTCCGCCACCATCGGCGGTGGACGGTCGGTACAGCGTTCGAGCAGCGAAGGGGCGGGCTCGACGGGCTCGGTGAACGGGTCGGGGCCGAGAGCCGCGACCGCGACCGCCCAGAGGTTCGCCTCGCTCCGCAGATCACGCATCTGCCAGTACCAGCAGAGGGAGTGCACCAGGCAGAGCGCCTCGTGCTCGTCCTCGGCGGCGACGGCGCGACGCAGGGCGGTGCGCACGTTCTCGTACTCTCGCTGGAACAGGGCGAGCGCGGCCTGCTGCCCGGCGCCACGGAGTTCGGGGTCGGTGACGCGGGCGAGCTCGCGGTAGTGGACGAGGTGCCGGCGCTCCGCGGCAGCCCGCTCCCCCGATGCGTCGAGGCGCTCGGCGGCGTACTCGGCGACGGTCTCCAGGAGCCGGTAACGCATGTCACCGTCGTCACCGGGGGCGGCCACGACCAGGGACTTGTCGACCAGGGAACCGAGAAGAAACGTCACGTCCCCGGCGTCGCCGGACTCCGTACCCGGCAGGGAGCAGACTCCCTCCACCGCGGTGATGTCGCAGCCGCCGGCGAAGACCGACAGCCGGCGCAGGACGGCGCGTTCGCCGTCGTCCAGGAGGTCCCACGACCAGTCCACGACCGCGCGCAGGGTCTGCTGGCGCGGCAGCACGGTGCGGCTTCCGCTGGACAGCAGGCGGAAGCGGTCGTCCAGGCGGTCGGCGATCTGACGCGGGCCGAGCATCCGCAGCCGGGCCGCGGCCAGCTCGATGGCGAGCGGCAGCCCGTCGAGGCGGTGGCAGATCTCCGCGCAGGCCGCCGCCGTCTCGGCGTCGGCGTCGGCCCTGAAGCCGGGCCTGGCGGCGGCGCCACGGTCGGCGAACAGGCGCAGGGCCATGGGGTCGGGCAACGGGCCGAGGGGCCGCACCAGTTCGCCGGGGACACCGAGGGGCTCCCGGCTCGTCGCCAGGACGGTGAGCCCGGGGCAGCGGGCGAGCAGGTGGTCGGCCAGCCGGGCCGCCGCCTCGACCACGTGCTCGCAGTTGTCGAGCAGCAGGAGCATGCGCCGCTGGGAGCAGTGCTCGGTGAGGTGGGTGAGCGCGCTGCCGGCCCCGGCGACGGAGCTGCGTTCGACGGCGCGCAGTCCTTCGGCGCCGGCTCCGCGCAGGACGGTCTCACGGGCGCCGAGCGCGCCGAGCACGGCCTCGGGGACCGCCTCCGGGTCGTCCACGGGGGCCAGTTCCGCCAGCCACACCCCGTCGGGCCAGGAGGCGGCGACCGTTTCGGCCGCCTCCTGGGACAGCCTGGTCTTGCCCGCGCCGCCGGGGCCGAGGAGGGTGACCAGGCGGGCACGGGTCAGGTCCTCGCCCAGGTCCGCGATGTCCGCCTCCCGGCCGACGAAGCTCGTGAGCCTGGCCCGCAGATTGCCCGGCCGTGCCGGCGGCGGCGGGACGGGGGCCGGGGCGATCGGTTCCTGGTGCAGCAGCCCCTCGTACAGGGTGCGCAGTGCGGGGCCCGGGTCGGTGCCGAGCCGGTCGGCGAGCAGGGTGCGCACCTCGTCGTACACCGCGAGTGCCTGCGCGGTGCGCCCGGCGTCCCGCAGCGCCCTGATACGGAGGACCTGGAGGGGCTCGTCCAGGGGGTGGTCGGCGCAGAGCCCGGCCAGTTCGGGCAGCGCTTCGTCGGTGCGGCCCTGCGCGAGGACCGCCTCGACCCGGGTCCGGCGGGCGTCCAGGCGTCTGGCCTCCCAGCGGGCGGCCGCCACGGCGCGGTCCGGCAGGTCGGCGAGAGCGGGTCCGCGCCACAGGGCGAGCGCGTCGTCGAGGACGGTGACGGCCTTCGCCGCGTCGCCCTCCTCCAGCGCCCTGGCGCCCTCCGCCGCGAGTCGCTCGAAGCGGTGCAGGTCCACGGCGTCCGGATCGGCGACGAGGAGGTAGCCGTTCTCCGCGGATGCGACCGCGTCCCGGCCCAGCGCTCGCCTGAGTCGGCTCACGAGTGCCTGCAGGGCACCCGGGGCGTCCGAGGGCGGGTCGCCGCCCCACACCTCGTCGACGAGCACTCCGGCCGGGACCGTACGTCCGGGGCGCAGGGCGAGCACGGTGAGCAGGGCGCGCAGCCGCGCCCCGCCGAGGGCGACGGCCGTGCCGTCGGCGCGGAGGGCGCGGGTGGTACCGAGGATGCCGTAGTGCACGGGCCCATTGTCCGTGACGGCTCCGTCCACCGTGGAACTACCACCCGCCGGTGAGGCGTTCTCGCCGTGTCACCCGTACGCTCGGGGGCCGCAGCCAGCCGTCCAGCCCTCAGGAGTGCCGCCGATGACCACCGCGTTCCGCCGCCCCAGCGACCGGCGGGTCAGTCCGATCTTCCTCGGGATCGTCGCCGTCATGGCCGTCTCGGGCTGGGCGGTGTGGACGGACTTCGCCGAGCAGACCGGTTTCGCGGTCTTCCTCTTCGTCACGGCGGCCTGGATCGTCTCGCTCTGTCTCCACGAGTACGCGCACGCGCGCACCGCGCTGCACAGCGGCGACATCTCGATCGGGGCGAAGGGCTATCTGACGCTCAATCCGCTCAAGTACACCCACGCCCTGCTGAGCATCGTGCTGCCCGTGCTGTTCGTGATCATGGGCGGCATCGGTCTGCCGGGCGGTGCGGTCTACATCGAGCGGGGCCGCATCAGGGGGCGGTGGAAGCACAGCCTGATCTCGGCGGCCGGCCCCCTGACGAACGTCCTGTTCGCCGTCGTCTGCACCGCACCGTTCTGGCTGGGCGCCCTGGACGGCGTCCCGCTGTCCTTCCGGTTCGCCCTGGCGTTCCTGGCACTGCTCCAGGTGACGGCGGCGATCCTCAACTTCCTGCCGGTCCCGGGGCTCGACGGCTACGGCGTGATCGAGCCGTGGCTCTCCTACAAGGTCCGGCGCCAGGTGGAGCCGTTCGCACCCTTCGGGCTGATCGCGGTCTTCGCGCTCCTGTGGATCCCCGAGCTCAACGGGGTCTTCTTCGACGCGGTGGACGCGCTGCTGCGGGGCCTGGGCGTCAGCGAGATCGAGACGTACTGCGGGCTCGACACCTACCGCTTCTGGCAGGAGTGGTTCGGCGACCAGAACCCGGTCTGCGCGGTGCCGCAGGGGGCGTGAGCCCTCAGCTCGCGGCCGCTTCCGTCTCCGCCCTGTGCTTGCGGACGTAGAACCACGTCATGTTCGAGGAGAGGCCGACGAGCAGCACCCAGACGATCCCGAGGAGGATGCTGCCCTGGACGAAGGAGACCACGGCCGCGGCGACGGCGAGGACACAGACGGCGAGGGCGTAGAGAGCGAGGCGGGGCATGAGGGCTGGTGCTCCTGTCCGGGGATGGTGCGCGGTCCCGTCCAGTGTCCCTCATGCCCGTTTCGGCTCCGGACACGGACTCACACGTCGGTGGTGCGCAGCCCCGCGTGTGCCTTGTAGCGGCGGTTGACCGAGATCAGGTTGGCGACGAGGGACTCGACCTGGTGCGCGTTGCGCAGCCGGCCCGCGAACACGCCGCGCATCCCGGGGATACGGCTCGCGAGTGCCTGCACGGTGTCCGTGTCGGCGCGCGCCTCGCCCAGCACCATGACGTCGGTGTCGATCTCGTCGATCGTCTCGTCCTGGAGGAGGACCGCCGACAGGTGGTGGAAGGCGGCGGTGACCCGGGAGTCCGGCAGCAGGGCGGCGGCCTGCTCGGCGGCGCTGCCCTCCTCGGGCTTCAGGGCGTAGGCCCCCTTCTTGTCGAAGCCGAGCGGGTTGACGCAGTCGACGACGAGCTTCCCGGCGAGCTCCTCGCGCAGGGACTCGAGCGTCTTGGCGTGGCCGTCCCACGGCACGGCGACGATCACGATGTCGCTGCGGCGCGCGCACTCCGCGTTGTCCGCGCCCTCGACGCCGTGGCCCAGTTCGGCGGCGGCGGCCCCGGCCCGGTCGGCGGCGCGCGAGCCGATGACGACCTTCTGCCCGGCGCGGGCGAAGCGGTAGGCGAGGCCGCGGCCCTGGGGGCCGGTTCCGCCGAGCACGCCCACGGTCAGGCCCGACACGTCGGGGAGGTCCCAGGGGTCCTTGGCAGGGGGCTTGGGGGCGCTGCCACTGTCATTCGTAGTCATGGCGCCGACCCTACTGCGAGGTAGGGAAGGCTTTCCTCCGCCGTCGCCGCTCCGCGACATCCGTCACGCCGACGAGGAGGACCGCGGCGAGCACCGCCACCGGTCCGGCCAGCAGGGTGAGCGGGTACCGGTCACCGGTGGGGAGTCCCACCCACCGCGTCACGACCGACGCCACGGCGCTCGCCCAGAGGATCAGGCCTCCGATGCCACGGGCCCGCAGCATGCGCGGCGTGGCACACCGGCGGAGCCATGCCGGTGCCCAGCCGCGCAGGAGGGCGCAGGACAGCGGAAGGACCAGCAGTGTCCAGCCGAGTATCCAGGCCCGGTCGAAGGTGTCCGCAGCGGTCATGGCGTGATTGTGACAGCCGCGGCGAGGGGCGGGCGGTTCCGGGTTCCGGCAGTACCCGTACGGGTGGGTTGCCGGGTTCGGGCGGTCACGGGGCGGTGGTCGGGGGCATGATGCCGGTTCATGGATGCTGTGCGTGTCGCGTTGCTGCGTGAGGTGCTCGCCGGTACCGAGTGGCCCGCCGCGGCCCGGCGGTTCGCCCGGACCCTGCGGTCGTCGGTCGTCCCGCAGGACGGCGGGCTGCTGCTGGTGGGGACCGAGGTGTACGAGCCGTGGCACATGGCGGCCCATCTGGTCGACGAGTCCACCTGGTCGGGTCTGCCGCAGCTGCGCCCCACGCTCGTACGCCACCGGGTGGAGCCGGACGACCCGGTGCACCTGGCCGCGGGTCTGGGCCGGATCGAGACGGCCGGACGCGGCCAGACGCTGCTGGTGGTGGCGCCCGAGCGGCCGGGCGGCGGCCTGCTGGAACGTGTGCACGACGCGCGGCGCGCGGGGGCGACGGTGCTCACACTGGACGGCGGTGACGCGGAGGTGCGGGGGCTCGCCCACGAGGCTCTGACGGTGGCCGCCGCCGACGAGGTCGACCTGGACACGGTCCAGCACCTGGTCAGCGCCGCCGCGGGGGAGAACGGCGCCCCGGCGCCCCGGGGCCGCCGCACGTTCCGCGACCGGCTCTCCCGGCTGGCCGACCAGCTGACGGCGCCTCCCCCGGAGCGCTGGTGACACCTCCGCCCCGGCCTCGGGCCCAGGGTGTTTCGTTTGGATCAGACCCGCTCCCTGATCCGGCCTGATCCAAACGAGAGGGCCTAGTCCGGGGTCTCGTCCGTCGGCCCGTCCGAGCGGTCGTGCCACTTCGGGTCGTTCTCCCACTCCAGGTTGCGCTCACGCGCCGTGTCCATCGCGCGCTGCGCCTCCCCCTGGGTGGCGTACGGGCCGAATCGGTCCTTCCCCGGGCAGTCGGGGCCCTCCTCGACCTTCTTGTGCTCCAGGCAGTAGTACCATTCGCCCGGTTTGCCCACCGTGCGCTTCTTGAACAGGGCCATTGCGGAATCCTTTCCTCGTTGCCATGGTGCCCCGAGCACGCTGGTTAGACTCGCTGACATGTCTGGCCAGTCACTTCTCGCACCAGGGGAGATCACTCCCGTCCGTTCCGTTCCCGGAAGGATCCGGCGTCCCGAGTACGTGGGGAAGCCCGCCCCCACCCCGTACACCGGGCCGGAGGTCCAGGACCCCGACACCGTGGAGCGCATGCGGATCGCCGGCCGCATCGCGGCGCAGGCGATGGAGGAGGCCGCCAAGCACATCGCGCCGGGGGTCACCACCGACGAACTGGACCGGGTGGCCCATGAGTTCATGGTGGACCACGGGGCCTATCCGTCGACCCTGGGTTACCGGGGCTTCCCCAAATCGCTCTGCACCTCGCTCAACGAGGTCATCTGCCACGGCATCCCGGACTCCACCGTGCTCCGGGACGGCGACATCGTGAACCTCGATGTCACCGCGTACATCGACGGCGTGCACGGGGACAACAACGCCACCTACCTCTGCGGCGACGTGGACGAGGAGTCGCGGCTCCTCGTGGAGCGCACCCGGGAGTCGCTGAACCGAGCCATCAAGGCGGTGCGGCCCGGACGCCAGATCAACGTGATCGGGCGCGTCATCGAGTCGTACGCGAAGCGGTTCGGATACGGGGTGGTGCGGGACTTCACCGGGCACGGGATCAACTCCTCGTTCCACTCCGGCCTGATCATCCCGCACTACGACAGCCCGCACGCGACGACCGTGATGCAGCCCGGGATGACGTTCACCATCGAGCCGATGCTGACGCTCGGGACCCACGACTACGACACGTGGGACGACGGGTGGACCGTGGTGACGAAGGACCGGAAGCGGACCGCGCAGTTCGAGCACACCCTGGTGGTGACCGAGACCGGGGCGGACATCCTGACCCTCCCGTAGGCGGACGGCGCGCACCCGCGTCTTTTACCGACAGCCGGTCGGGAACCTGTTGACTTAGGCAAGCCTAAGCAGGAAGATCGGGACACCGGCGCACGTCGGCGCGTTCGACGCCTCCGGTACGTACGCTCCTGTCCGGACTTCCCGTCCCCCCGGCCCCCGGAGGCCCGCCTTGGACTCGACCGCCACCACGCCCTTCTCGACGCTCATCCGCACCGCCTCGCACGAGCAGCACACGGAGGCGGAGTCCTCGACCTTCATGGGCGACATGCTCGGCGGACGGCTCGGCGTCGAGGCGTACACGCGCTACACCGAGCAGCTGTGGTTCGTCTACCGGGCGCTGGAGGACGGTGCGCAGTCCCTGCGCGAGGACCCGGTCGCCGGGCCCTTCATCCAGCCGGAGCTGATGCGCGCGGGCGAGCTGGAGCGGGACCTCACGCACCTGCGCGGCGAGGGATGGCGTGAGGGTCTGGAGCCGCTGCCCGCCACGGCCGCGTACGCCGCACGGGTCGCCGAGTGCGCGCGGGAGTGGCCCGCCGGGTACATAGCGCACCACTACACCCGCTACCTCGGGGACCTCTCGGGCGGCCAGATCATCCGCGGCACCGCGGAGAAGACCTGGGGCTTCGACCGCAAGGGCGACGGGGTGCGGTTCTACGTCTTCGAGCAGATCCCCAACCCCGCCGCCTTCAAGCGGGACTACCGCGAGCTGCTGGACGCGGTGAACGCCGACGACCTGGAGAAGCAGCGCGTCATGGACGAGTGCAAGCGCGCCTTCGCACTCAACACCGCGGTCTTCCGCGAGCTGGGCGAGGTCTTCCCGCTCAGCGCGTGACACCTTCCGGCGCCGCGCACCCCGGTCAGGACGCGACAGCCAGAAGGACGCGGCCTCCGACCTCCACCATGCCGTCCGGTGCGGGCGCGGTGAGGATCTGGGAGCCGCGGCCCTGCGTGATGTTGAGCGCCCGGCCGAGTTGGGCGCTCAGCAGCATGGCCGCGGCGCCGGTCGCCTCGTCCTCGTCGATCCCCCCGACGCGAGCCCCGGCCCCACCGGAGCGGCTGTCGCCGCGCTCGTCCCCTCGGCGCGGGAAGCCCCGCGCCCGTACGCGGCCGGCGGCCTCGTCCTCCCAGGCCCAGACGTAGAGCCGGCCCTCGCCGGGGGGCGGTCCGGTCAGCGCCTCGACCTCCGCGACCGAGGCGTACCGCTCCAGGGTCCTCGGCGGCGCCCACTCGGGACGGGCCGTGATCCAGGTGAACTCGCCGTCCTGGCGCGCCTCCACGTCCCCGACGGGCAGCTCCAGGATCTCCAGGTCGAGCAGCCAGGCCGCACCGACGAGCGGGTGCCCGGCGAACGGCAGCCGGAGGTCCGGCGTGCGGATGTCGACGTCGCCGCGCTCGGGGTCGTCCACGAACACGGTCTCGCTGAAACCGAGCTTGCGGGCGAGCGCCTGCCGGGAGTCGTCGTCGGGGTAGCCGCGCCCGTCCCGTACGACCCCGAGCGGGTTGCCGTGCCGGCCGTCGGGGCCGCAGAACACGCGCAGTACGTCGATGCCGTCGGGTACGTCGAAGTCGTTCACGCACGCATTCAAGCACCGTCCGCACCCCGGCCTGCGACAGGATCGCACCGGCGTGGAGTGCCGGTGCGGCCGGGAGGCGGACCGGACGGCAGGGCGGCGGCCCGCCGCGGTCACCGTCGAGGCGCACCGGCAGCCGGCCGGGCACCCCTCCCCCGCCGGCGGGCCGGGTGGCCGCGCGTCACGGCGAAAGGGCTTGCTTGACCCGTCCTTGACCTTTCGGTGGGTTCCGCATGGGCCCCCTGTGACCGGGCTGTTTCCAGCCCTACGGAGTGAGACCCGAATCACGCGAACTGTGGGTATCGGCGAGGTAAGGCACGGTTAAGTTAGGCGCGCCTCACCTGCTATTCGTCCGCACCACCCCCCGCTCTTTCACCCTCGTGGAGCCCCGCATGCGAGCCGTTCGTCCCTCCGTCGTCACCGCTGTCGCCGCGGTGGCCGCACTGACCGCCGTCACGGGCTGCGCCGAGAAGAGCGACGGCAGGAGCGACGGCGCCGTGAAGGTCGTCGCCAAGGACGATTCCTGCGAGGTGTCGTCCAAGAAGTTCCCGGCCGGACACGTCGAACTCGCCGTGGAGAACAAGGGCTCGAAGGTCACCGAGGTCTACGTCCTCTTCCCGGACGACCGGATCGTCACCGAGCGCGAGAACATCGGCCCGGGCACCAGGGCGAGGATCACGGCCGAGATCAAGGCCGGGACGTACGAGATCGCCTGCAAGCCCGGGATGAAGGGCAAGGGCATCCGCCAGACGGTCGAGGCGACCGGAGGGAAGGCCGCCGCCCGCAGCCCCGAGATGGACAAGGCCGTCGCCGGATACCGCGACTACGTACAGGCGCAGGCCGACGAGACGCTGCCCAAGGTGAAGGTCTTCACGGACGCCGTGGCCGCGGGCGACGTCGAGGCGGCGAAGAAGGCGTACGCGGATTCCCGTATCGGCTGGGAGCGCACCGAACCGGTCGCCGAGTCCTTCGGTGACATCGACCCGAAGGTCGACGTCCGCGAGGACGGCCTGGAGGACGGTCAGAAGTGGACGGGCTGGCACCGCCTGGAGAAGGCGCTGTGGCAGGACGGGAAGCTGGGCGCCGAGGAGAAGGAGCTCGCCCCGGTCCTCCACAAGGACCTGCTGGACTGGCAGAAGCGGGTCGGCCGGGCCGACATCACCCCGACCTCGATGGCCAACGGCGCCAAGGAGCTCCTCGACGAGGTCGCCACCGGCAAGGTCACCGGCGAGGAGGAGCGCTACAGCCACACCGACCTCGTCGACTTCAAGGCGAACGTCGAGGGGGCGGAACGGTCCTACACGCTCCTCGAGCCGATCGCCTCGAAGAACGACGCCGCGCTGACCGCCTCCCTGGACAAGCAGTTCGCGGCGCTGAACACCCTGCTGGACAAGTACCGCAAGGACAAGACCTCCTACGACTTCACCTCGTACGACAAGGTCGGCAAGGCGGACCGCAAGGAACTCTCCGACGCGGTCAACGCGCTGGCGGAGCCGCTGTCCAAGCTGGCCGCCGCGGTCACGAAGTAGCGGGAGCCGAAGACATGGCCGGGGACACCGGGGACAAGGACACGGGCACCGCTCCCGAGCCGTCGCGCCGCGCGCTGCTCGGCTGGGGCGGTGCCGGGCTGGCGCTCGGCGCCGCGGCGGCCGGCGGCGCCGTCGCCGCGGTGCGCTCCGGCGGGAACACCGAGCAGGCCGCGGACAGCGGCTCGGCGGTGCCCTTCCACGGAGCGCACCAGGCGGGGATCGCCACCGCGGTCCAGGACAGGCTGCACTTCGCCGCGTTCGACGTGACGACGAAGGACCGGGCCGAACTGGTCTCCCTCCTGAAGGAATGGACCCGGGCCGCCGAGCGGATGACGGCCGGACGGACTGTGGGCGAGGGGGCGTACGGAGGGCCGGCCGAGGCCCCGCCGGACGACACGGGTGAGGCACTGGGCCTGCGGCCGTCGCGGCTGACGCTCACGATCGGCTTCGGCCCGTCCCTGTTCGCCCGGGACCGCTTCGGCCTCGAGGACCGGCGGCCCGAGGCGCTGGTGGATCTGCCGAAGTTCCCCGGCGACAACCTGGACTCCGCCCGCAGCGGCGGGGATCTGTGTGTCCAGGCCTGCGCGGACGACCCGCAGGTCGCCGTGCACGCCATCCGCAACCTCGCCAGGATCGGGATGGGCCGCACCGCCATCCGCTGGTCGCAGCTGGGGTTCGGCAAGACGTCCTCGACGACGCCCGGCACGCAGACCCCGCGCAACATGATGGGGTTCAAGGACGGCACCCGGAACATCGCGGGCACGGACGAGGCGGCCCTGGACGAACACGTGTGGGCCGGACGGACGGACGACGCCGGGTGGATGGCCGGGGGGTCGTACCTGGTGGCCCGGCGCATCCGCATGCACATCGAGACGTGGGACCGGGCTCCTCTGCAGGAGCAGGAGGACATCTTCGGCCGGGACAAGGGCGAGGGTGCCCCGGTCGGCAAGGCCAAGGAGCGCGACGAACCGTTCCTGAAGGCGATGCTGCCGACCGCGCACGTCCGCCTGGCGCACCCGGACACCAACGACGGGGCGACGATCCTTCGCCGCGGCTACTCCTTCACCGACGGTACGGACGGCCTGGGCAGGCTCGACGCGGGGCTGTTCTTCCTGGCCTACCAGCGGGACGTCCGCACGGGCTTCATCCCGGTGCAGCGCAGCCTCGCGGCCTCGGACGCGCTCAACGAATACATCCAGCACGTGGGTTCGGCGGTCTTCGCCGTTCCGCCCGGCGTCCGCGACAAGGACGACTGGTGGGGCCGGGCACTGTTCTCGTGACCCTGGCGCTGTTCTCATGACCCGCACCGTGGAAGGACCGGCATGTTCGGCAACTATCTGATCGGCCTGCGCGAGGGGCTGGAGGCCGGCCTCGTCGTCTGCATCCTCATCGCCTATCTGGTCAAGACCGGCCGCCGTGACGCGCTGCGCCCGGTGTGGACCGGCATCGCGATCGCCTGCACCATCTCGCTCGCCTTCGGCGCCGCGCTCGAATTCGGCTCGCAGGAGCTGACGTTCGAGGCGCAGGAGATGCTCGGCGGTTCGCTGTCGATCATCGCCGTCGGGCTCGTGACCTGGATGGTGTTCTGGATGCGGCGTACCGCGCGGCACCTGAGGAGGGAACTGCACGGGAAGCTGGACTCGGCGCTCGCGATGGGCACCGGCGCCCTGGTGGCGACCGCCTTCCTGGCGGTCGGCCGCGAGGGCCTGGAGACCGCGCTCTTCGTGTGGGCGTCGGTGCGGGCGAGCGGCGAGGGCTCCTCGTCACCGCTGATCGGGGTGCTGTTGGGCATCGCGACCGCGATCGTGCTGAGCTGGCTGTTCTACCGGGGCGCGCTGAAGATCAACCTGTCGAAGTTCTTCACGTGGACGGGCGGCATGCTCGTGGTGGTCGCGGCGGGGGTACTGGCCTACGGCGTGCACGACCTGCAGGAGGCCCGCTTCCTCGGCGGCCTGCGGGACAAGGCGTTCGACATCACGACCACGATTCCGCCGGACAGCTGGTACGGCACCCTGCTCAAGGGAGTCTTCAACTTCCAGGCGGATCCGACCGTTCTCCAGGTCACGGTGTGGGCGCTGTATCTCATCCCCACGCTCGCGCTGTTCCTCGCCCCGGTAGGGTTCAGGCGGTCAGTGCGGACGACGGATCAGAAGGCGCAGAAGACAACGGATGAGAAGGCTGGGTCGACTGACGGCGGGGCTCGCGACGGTGACGGCAGTGGCCGTGACGGCGAGCGGCTGCGTGACGGTACACGGTGAGCTGGAGGTAGTTCCGGGGGCGACGAGGTCCGAGGCCGCGAAGGCCCTGAAGGACTTCACGGTCGCGTACAACAAGGCGGACAAGGCGTACGATCCGGCGCTCGACGAGGACGTGGTGACCGGTTCGCTCGGCGCGATCAACCAGGCGGGCCTGGCCGCACGGCAGAAGAACAGTCCCGAGGGCAACGCGCGGCACAAGCCGCTGGAGCTGACCGACGCCTCGTACACCATCCCCAAGAAGGCGGGATGGCCCCGCTGGTTCGTCGCGGACACCGACTCCAACCGCGACCAGGACGGCGGGAAGCTGGACACCCGCTGGCTGCTGGCCTTCGTCCGTACCGGGCCGGGCGCGCCGTGGAAGGTCGCGTACCTGGCGGTGGCCTCCCCGTCCGAGATCCCGAAGTTCCGCAAGGACGCCGACGGCTGGGCACAGCCCGTGCCCTCCGCGGACGCGGACGCCGCGCTGGCCACCCCGCCGGCGGATCTGAGCGCCACGTACACCGACTACCTCGGTGAGGGCTCCCCGGACGTGTTCGCCCCGGGGTCGGTGACCTCGGTCTGGCGGGAGGCGCGGAAGAACACCCGCAGGGCGGGCTTCTCCTACCAGTACGTCGACCAGGCGCTGGATTCCGGGACGTTCGCGCCGCTCGGCCTGACGACGGAGGACGGCGGGGCGCTGGTCTTCTTCAGCAGCAAGCACTTCGAGCGGCAGACGGCGGCCGAGGGGCTGCGGCCGACGGTCACGGCGGACGTGCGGGCGTTGCTGACCGGCGAGGTGAAGAGCACCCTCACCAAGGAACGCGTCTCCAGCCAGCTGGCGTACGTGCCCGAGAAGGGCGCGGGGGGCGCCGGGGCCGCGGACGGACGGGTGCGCGTGATCAACCGGCTGCCCGGCCTGGTCGCGGCGCAGGGGTCCTGACCGCTTCGGACGGCAGGGCCCTGCACGGGGCCCTGCCCACCGCACGGCCGCCGGCCCGCCGCGACAGCTCTCAGCGGCTGAGCGGCCAGGCCACCGCGTCGTGGTCGAGATCGCTCTCGTCGGCCGTGTCCGCGTACCGCGCGCAGGCGTCGGTCAGCGTCTCCAGCAGGGTCAGCGGGTCGGGCAGCGGGTGCTCCGGTCCACGGACCCAGTGCACGTCCAGTTCACCGGGGAGCCGTGCGGGCGGCACGAGGACGTAGCTGCCGCGGCAGTGCCAGCGGAATCCCGGGTGCTCGTCCATCGTCTCGGGGTGGCAGTCCAGCTCGCACGGCCACCACTCGTCCTCGTCGTCGGGGGTGCCGCGGGTGGCGGTGAAGAAGAGCATCCGGTCGGTGCCGGACTGGGCCACGGGGCCGACGTCGATGCCCGCGGCCGTGAGCCGCTCCAGGGCCGACAGCCCGGCGGTGAGGGGGACGTCGAGGACGTCGTGGATCATGCCCGTCGCGGTGATGAAGTTGGCCAGCGGCTGACCGGCCGCCCAGCGCTCGATCTGCGCGCTGTCCGTAGTGGACTGCGTCTGCCACGCGAACGAGACGGGGTGCCGCGCGGGAGTGGGACAGCCGATACGTTCGCAGGAACATCGGTATCCGGACGGGTGAGCCGCGGGCGAGATGGGCATTCCTGCCTCGGCGACGGCCAGGAGCAGCGCCAGCCGCGCCGCGTCGTCGGCCTCCGGCTGCGGTTTCGGCCGCCTGCGCAGCCACTGGGAAATCCTGCCCTCTGTGCCGCGATAGCGGCCGGAATCGGCGCCCATCTATCCCCTCACCTCAGCGGTTACTCCTCCATCGTCGCACCATCCTGCTCCTCGGGTGGCCAGAGTGCCCAAGCGGGGTGCCCGGGCCGTCGCGCAGAGGTCGCCCGACCCGTACGGAATGTCACGGAATCAGGGACGGACTCATGGCCCGACCGACAGCCCCCGCAGGGTGTGGTCGACGACGGCGTCCGCGTACGCGTGGGTCAGCGGAAGCGTTCTCAGCAGCCAGCGGTGGGCGAGCGGGGCGATCAGGAGCTCCAGCGCGACACGCGGATCGACGTCCGCGCGCACCTCGCCGGCCTCCTGGGCCGAGCGCAGGCGTGTGACATACAACTGGAGCTGTGGTTCGAGAAGATTTTCGACGAATTGGGCCCCGAGCGCCGGATCGATGACGGCTTCGGCGGTCAGGGCCCGGGTGGGTGCCTCGGTCGCGGGGTCGTTCAGTTCGTCGACCGTGGCCCGCAGTACCGCCTTGAGGTCGGCCGCCAGGTCGCCGGTGTCCGGGATCCCGTGCTCGCCCCCTCCTCCCGTCGCGTCCGCGTCCGCGGCCTGCCGGGCCCCCATGTCCAGGAACGCCTCCATGAGCACGGCCGCCTTCGACGGCCACCAGCGGTAGATCGTCTGCTTTCCGACCCCGGCCCGGGCGGCGATACCCTCGATGGTCGTCCTCGCGTAGCCCACCTCGCCGACGAGTGCGAGTGCCGCGTCGTGGATGGCGCGGCGGGAGCGGTCGCTGCGACGGCTGGAGTCGGGTGCCTTGTGGGATGACATCGGACCAGCCTAGGGGCTCGCGGTCCGATACGTATCGTCTTGCCGGGTCAACAGCCGTCGCCCGCGAACCACCCGAACGGATCACTGCGCAACGGCCCGGCGCGGGCGCACCATGAAGGCGCGCACACACCCCGTGCGCATCCCACCGTTCCGCGGCCACGGCCGCCGTTCGTGAGGAGCCTGCATTGACCCGTGACGCCACCCCTCGTCGCTACCTGATGTGTGCCCCGGCCCACTTCGAGGTCACGTACTCCATCAACCCGTGGATGGACCCGTCCAAACCCGTGGACCTGCCCCTGGCCATCACCCAGTGGGAGGATCTGCGTGACCGTTACCGGGCCCTCGGTCACACCGTGGAGCTCCTCACCCCCCGTTCCGACCTGCCCGACATGGTGTTCGCCGCCAACGGCGCCACCGTGATCGACGGCCGGGTGCTCGGCGCCCTGTTCGCCTACCGGGAGCGGTTCGCCGAGGCCGAGGCGCACCGCGAGTGGTTCCGTGCCAACGGTTTCACCGAGATCCACGAGCCGGCCCATGTCAACGAGGGCGAGGGCGACTTCGCCGTGACGGCGTCGTATCTGCTGGCGGGGCGGGGCTTCCGGTCCAGTCCGCTCTCCCACGACGAGGCGCAGGAGTTCTTCGGGCGCCCGGTGATCGGCCTCGATCTGGTGGACCCGAGGTACTACCACCTGGACACGGCGCTCTGCGTCCTCGACGACACGGCCGACGAGATCATGTACTACCCCGGGGCCTTCTCGCCGGGCAGCCGGTCCGTGCTGGCCCGGCTCTTCCCCGACGCACTGCTGGCCGAGGAGGCGGACGCCGCCCTGCTGGGCCTCAACGCCGTCAGCGACGGACGCCACGTGCTGCTCCCCCAGGCCGCCGTGGGGCTCCTCGACCCGCTGCGGGACCGGGGCTTCGAGCCGGTCCCGATGGATCTGGGTGAACTGCTCAAGGGCGGCGGCAGCGTGAAGTGCTGCACCCAGGAGCTGCGGGCCTGATCCGACCGGGCGGAGAGGGAACGGGCCTATTCGTCCTCGGGCGGCGGCCAGGCGTCGCCCCACGCGGTGTCCCGGGCGGCACGGTAGAGCACGCCGTGCCGCTTGGTGACCGTGGCGCGCTTCAGGCCCTCGTCCCGGGTGCAGAGCTCCAGCAGTACCTGGCCCTTGCGGATCTGCGGTCTGCGGATGATCCGGGCGCTGACCGGGTCCGTGGCGAACCGGGTCGCCACGACGTAGCTGAACTTCTCGTCCTCGTGGCTGAGCGAGCCGCCCTTGACCTGACGGTGCAGCGACGAGCGGCTCACCCGTGCCGAGAAGTGGCACCAGTCCGAGCCCCGCTCGATGGGGCACGCCCCGTCGTGCGGGCAGGGCGCCGCGACGCTCAGCCCCGCGGCGATCAACCGGTCGCGGGCCTCGATGACGCGGTCGTAGCCGTCGGGGGTGCCGGGCTCCACGATCACGACGGCCTGGGCGGCCGACGCCGCGGCGTCCACGACCGCTGCCCGGTTCCCGGCGGTGAGCTCCTTGAGCACGTACGAGACGGTCACCAGGTCCGTCGGCGCCGGAGCCGGTGACGTGCCGATCCTCGTCCGTTCCCAGGTGGCGGCCCGCAGCGCGGGGACGCCGGAGGCCTCGGCCAGTTCACGGCCCAGCGCGAGGGCCGGTTCGGACCAGTCCAGGACCGTGCTGCGCGGCCCGTCCCAGGCCCCCGCGACCGCCCAGCTCGCCGCGCCCGTGCCGCCTCCGATGTCGGTGTGGGTGGCGGGCACCCAGTCGGGCGCGGCCTCGCGGAGTGCGGCGAGGCAGGACCGTACGGCCTCGAACGTCGCGGGCATCCGGTACGCGGCGTAGGCGGCGACGTCGGAGCGGTCCCGCAGGATGGGCGCGTCGGTGGGGGTGGTCCCGCGGTAGCTGGCGATCAGCCGGTCGACGGCCTGCGCGGCCTGCGTCGGGGGCAGCCCGTCGAGCAGGGCGGCCAGCGCCGCACGCAGGGTTTCCGCGGTGGAGAGGGAGTCGTTCACCGCCGAATTGTAGGCGCAGGGCCCCCTCCCTCCGCAGCCCGGTGCTCCACGGTCCGACGGTCCGGGTCACCCCGGCCGCTCACTTCGTGAGCGGCTCCCGCACGGAGCGCGTGTTCCGCCACGGCCGGCACAGCAGCAGGAAGCACGCCGCCGCGGACAGTGCGCAGACCACCTGCACCACGGCCATCGGGACGGCGGTCCGTTCACCGGCGATCCCGACCAGGGGCGAGGCGATGGCACCGATCAGGAACTGGGTCGTCCCCAGCAGCGCCGAGGCGGAGCCGGCCGCGTGCCTCGTGCGCATCAGGGCCTGGGTGTTGGTGTTGGGCATCGCCAGGCCCATCGCGGACATGAGCACGAACAGCCCGACGGCCACCGGCAGCAGGCCGACCTCGCCGAAGACCCCGGAGGTCATCAGCAGCAGCGCGATCGCCGCGGCGCAGATGACGGCGAGGCCGACGCCGAGCGCCTTGTCCAGGCTCACCCTCCCGACGAGCAGCTTGCCGTTGATCTGGCCGACGGCGATCAGCCCGACGGAGTTGATCCCGAAGAGCAGGCTGAAGGTCTGGGGCGAGGCACCGTAGATCTCCTGGACGACGAACGGGGACGCGCTCACGTAGGCGAAGAGAGCGGCGAAGGCGAGGCTGCCCGCGATCATGTACCCGGTGAACACCCGGTCGGCGAGCAGCCCTCGCATGGTGCGCAGCGCGTCTCCCACACCGCCGGTGTGCCGCTGTTCCGCGGGCAGTGTCTCGTGGAGCCACTTCCAGACGACGAGGGTGAGCAGCACCCCGATGAGGGTGAGGACGACGAAGATGCCACGCCAGTCCGTGAACTGCAGCACCTGACCGCCGATCACGGGCGCGATGACGGGCGCGACGCCCGAGATCAGCATCAGGGTGGAGAAGAACCGGGCCATCTCGTCGCCGTCGTAGAGGTCACGTACGACGGCCCGGGAGATCACGATGCCCGCGGCTCCGGCCAGGCCCTGCAGGAGGCGGAAGCCGATGAGCAGTTCCGCGGTGGGGGCGACGGCGCAGATCGCGGTGGCGATCACGTAGACGACCATGCCGAGGAGCAGCGGGGTGCGCCGGCCCCAGCGGTCGCTCATGGGGCCCACGACGAGCTGGCCGAGCGCCATTCCGGTGAGGCAGGCCGTCAGGGTGAGCTGGACCGTCGCGGCCGGGGCGTGCAGGGCGTCGGTGACCTCCGGGAGCGCCGGGAGGTACATGTCCATGGAGAGGGGCGGCAGTGCGGTGAGCCCGCCCAGCACCAGGGTGACCAGCAGTCCGACGCGCCGGGCGGTCGTCGTGGAGGTGGCCGGGAGACCCGGCGTGGTGGTGATGGAGGCGGCGGGGATGCCCGCCGCGGTGTTCGTGGCCGTCGGCCCGGCCGTACCCACAGCGGTGGGGGTGGCGGTGGCCGGGGCGCCGCGCGTGGCGCACTCGTTGCTCGTCGGTATGTGCTCGTGCTCTTGCTGGGCCCGGCTCGCGCCGCTGTCCGGCATCCTCGTCTCCGCTTCGTTGAATCCGCATCTATGCTCTCAGGTCAGTCGTAGTGGTCGATACCTTTTTGCGTGGGAGCGGGCGGGCATGAGTGGGACTGTGCGTTGGGGTGTACTGGCGACGGGCGGCATAGCCGCGACCTTCACGGGGGACCTGCTGGCGATGAAGGACTCCGGGGCCGAGGTCGTGGCGGTCGCGTCCCGCACCGAGGCCTCCGCGAAGGCGTTCGCCGAGCGGTTCGGTATCGGTCGGGCGTACGGGAGTTGGGCGGAGCTCGTCGCCGACGACTCCGTCGATGTCGTCTACGTCGCCACCCCGCACTCCGCGCACCGGGAGGCCGCCGGGCTCGCTCTGCGGGCCGGCAAGCACGTGCTGTGCGAGAAGGCGTTCACGCTCAACGAGCGTGAGGCGCGGGAGCTGGTGGATCTGGCCCGGGAGCGCGGTCTGTTCCTGATGGAGGCCATGTGGACGTACTGCAATCCGCTGATACGCCGGATGACCGAGCTGGTGCGGGACGGCGCCATCGGCGAGATCCGCACGGTGCAGGCCGACTTCGGCTTCGCAGGCACGTTCGGGGCCGAGCACCGGCTGCGTGATCCCGCGCTGGGCGGCGGCGCGCTGCTGGACCTCGGGGTCTATCCGGTGTCGTTCGCGCAGCTGCTGCTGGGCGAGCCGGACCGGGTGCAGGCGGACGCGCTGCTGTCGCCGGAGGGCGTCGACCTGAACACCGGGATGCTGCTGGGGTGGGACTCCGGTGCCACGGCGCTGCTGACCTGTTCGATCGTCGGGGACCTGCCGACCGTCGCGTCGGTCACCGGAACGGCCGGGCGGATCGACTTCCCGCAGGGCTTCTTCCACCCGGAGCACTTCGTCCTGCACCGGCCGGGCCACGAGCCCGAGAAGATCGTCACGGGCCCCGGCCCGCAGGGGCTTTCGGGCATGCAGTACGAGGCCGCCGAGGTGACGCGCGCACTGCTGGCGGGCGAGAAGGAGTCGCCGCTGGTGCCGCTGGAGGGTTCGCTCGCCGTGATGCGGACGCTCGACGCGGTGCGTGACCGTGTCGGCGTCCGCTATCCCGCGGACGACCGGGCCTGACCCCGTGCGGGGCCGGGTTCACGCGGGGGTGAGCCCCGGGTTCCCGGCCTCGGTCACGAAAGAGGCGGCCGTGCTGACCGGCGCACCGGGTGTGGTGACCGCCGGCACCGTACGGAAGTCGGCACGCGCCAGCTCCGTCCCGAGGGTGACGAGCGCGTAGCCGCGGCGGCCGTCGTAGAACTTCATGTGCGGGTTGGCCCGGGTCAGGTTGTTCCAGTTGGCGGGCTTCTCGGAGCCGTCCTTGCCGCTGGAGATCGAGGTGGCCACGATCTCCGTGCCTACGGTGCGGGACGCCGGGTCGTCGAAGTCCTTCTTCAGGTCGAAGCCGTAGCCGACGTGCACGTCTCCGGTCAGGACCATGAGGTTCTCGATGCCGGCGGCCTCCGCGCCGTCCATGATCCGTTGCCGGGACGCGGGGTAGCCGTCCCACGAGTCCATGGACAGCTTGTAGGCGTCGGTCGGGACGTCTCGCCGCCGGGCGAAGGTGACCTGCTGCGGTACGACGTTCCACCGGGTGTCCGAGGTCTTCCAGCCGTCGAGCAGCCAGCGTTCCTGGGCGGCGCCCGTCATGGTGCGCGAAGGGTCCTCGGACTCCGGTCCGGGGACCTTCCAGCCGTCGCCGTACGCCTGGTTGCTGCGGTACTGGCGGGTGTCGAGGATGTCGAACCGGGCGAGCCGGCCGAAGCGCAGCCGGCGGTAGAGCCGCATGTCGGGGCCGGTGGGGCGCTGCGGGGTGCGCAGCGGCTGGTTCTCCCAGTAGGCGCGGTAGGCGGCGGCCCTGCGGAGCAGGAACTCCTCCGGGGGGACGCTGTTCTCCGGGGTGTCGCCCGCGTAGTTGTTCTCGGTCTCGTGGTCGTCCCAGGTGACGACGAAGGGGTGCGCTGCGTGCGCGGCGCGCAGGTCGGGGTCGGACTTGTAGAGGCCGTACCGCATGCGGTAGTCCTCGAGCGTGAGCGTCTCCCGGGCGTAGTGGTCCGGCAGGACGCGGTCGGTGTACTTCCGGGCGCCGCCGGTGGCGGTGACGGCGTATTCGTAGAGGTAGTCGCCGAGGTGGAAGACCACGTCGACGTCCTCGTCCGCGAGGTGCCGGTAGGCCGTGAAGTAGCCGTCGTGGTAAGCCTGGCAGGAGACGGCGGCCAGGGTCAGGGAGCTGTTGCGGGCGCCGTGGGCGGGTGCGGTGCGGGTGCGGCCGGTGGGGCTGGTCCAGCTGCCGGCACGGAAGCGATAGTAGAAGTTCCGGTCGGAGTCGAGGCCGTTCACGTCCACCCGGAGACTGTGTCCGAACTCCGGGTGCGCGGTAGTGGATCCGCGCCGGACGACACGCCGGAAGCGTTCGTCGCGGGCGATCTCCCAGCGGACCTCGACGCGCTCGGCGGGCAGCCCGCCGTCGGCCTCGTACGGGCGGGGGGCGAGTCTCGTCCACAGCAGCACGGAATCCGGCAGCGGGTCTCCGGAGGCCACCCCCAGGGTGAAGGGGTCCTCCGTGATCTTCCGGGCGTCGAGCTCGGCGGCTGCCGCCGTGCCCGCGCCGGGCAGGTTGACGGCGAAGGCCAGTGCGGCGGCGGCGCCGGTGACGGTGAGGAAGCGGCGGCGGCCCACATCGGAGCCGAAGCTCCGCGCGGCACTGCGCAGCTCGGCCGAATGGCCGCCCCGTCCGGGCGTCCTGCTCATCTGTGCGGGTGTCATATGCCCCTCCCCTGCCGGATGCTGTCAGAGGCATTGGAGTGCGGGGCGACGACTTCCCGTTGGCACGTACACAACATCCGCATGGCGGTGCGATGAGCACCGGGTGCCGGCCGCCGCGAAACCTCCCGTACGCTGCCGGGCCATGAACGCTGAGCAGAGGATCGCGGTCGTCACAGGTGCGGGATCGGGAATCGGCAGGGCGGTGGCTCTCACCCTCACGGGTGCCGGCTGGACGGTGGCACTGGCCGGGCGGCGGGCCGCCGCCCTGGAGGAGACGGCCGCCGCGGCGGGCCCGGGCGCCACGGTGTGCCTGCAGACCGACGTGAGCGACCCGGACGGGGTTGCCGCGCTCTTCACCGCCGTAGGGAACCGCTTCGGCAGGCTGGACCTGCTCTTCAACAACGCCGGGACGTTCGGGCCGCGTTCGACTCCGGTCGAGGATCTCGCGTACGAGGACTGGCGGACGGTGGTGGACGTCAATCTGACCGGGACGTTCCTGTGTGCGCAGGCGGCCTACCGCCTGATGAGGGAGCAGGACCCGCAGGGCGGCCGGATCATCAACAACGGCTCCGTCTCCGCCCACGCCCCGCGCCCGCACTCCATCGCCTACACGGCGACGAAGCACGCGGTGACCGGTCTGACGAAGTCCCTGTCGCTGGACGGGCGGCCGTACCGGATCGCCTGCGGGCAGATCGACATCGGCAACGCCGCGACCGACATGACGGAGCGGATGAGTGCGGGGATCCTCCAGGCGAATGGCGAGGTCGCCGCCGAGCCGGTCATGGCGGCGGACGACGTGGCCCGGACCGTCCTGCACATGGCGGAACTGCCCCTGGAGGCCAATGTCCAGTTCGCGACAGTGCTGGCCACCGCGATGCCGTACGTCGGCCGGGGCTGACCGCCCGGCTCCGCACTCGCCCGGAACTCACCTCCGAATGACGGAGTTTGCATATTTCCATCACTGAGCCCGGGAGAGCGCGTGCTGACCGTATGCTACTGGCCTTCACCAGTTACACACAGAAGGAACACACCGAATGCGCATACGCACCGCCGCGCCCCTCGCCCTGGCCGCCGCCACCGCACTGGCCGGCTCGCTCCTCGCCACGGCCCCGGCCTCGGCGGCCTCCCATCAGGGCGGGCTGCACCTCGGCAAGATCCAGTACGACAGCCCCGGCAAGGACACCCGGACGAACACGTCCCTGAACGCCGAGTACGTCGACATCCACAACAACGGCAAGTCCAAGCTGCAGCTGAAGGGCTACAAGCTGAAGGACGACACCGGCTACACCTACACCTTCCCCGGCTTCACCGTCGCCGCCGGGAAGACGGTCCGGGTCCACACCGGCAAGGGGAAGAACACCGGGGCCCACGTGTACTGGAACCGCGGTTCGTACGTCTGGAACAACACCGGCGACAAGGCCAGGCTGATCAAGCCGAGCGGCACCCTCCTGGACTCCTGCTCCTGGGGGAAGGGCACCGGCGTGAAGGTCTGCCACTGACCATCCGAATGGGCCGCCGCGGCCGGGGGGTCCGCGGGTGCGGCCAGGGGTGGTCCGGGGAGTCCAGGACCCCGGACCACCCGGGCGCGGAGCCGGAACGTCCCGGAAATCCCGCCAGTTCGCTGAAAGTCCCCGGAAGGCCGACGCCGGGATACCGGCGGCAGGACCCACGAGTCGTCGCCGACGGGGCACAGCTCGCGACGCTCATCGGTGAAAGCTGTGGGAGCCGCCGGCCCCCGCGGCCGGAGGCTCCACCGGGAATGCGCACCCCCGTACCGTGGTTGACCCGCGACATGAGCACACAGCCGGGCACCGAGGTCCTCCGCTACACCGCGTTCTCCGCGGACCCCGCCGGGGGCAACCCGGCAGGGGTCGTCCTGGACGCCTCCGGGCTCGACGACAAGGCGATGCTCGCCGTCGCCGCGGACCTGGGTTACAGCGAGTCGGCGTTCCTCACCGAGCCGGACGGGCACGGTGGCCACACCGTCCGCTACTTCAGCCCGAAGGCCGAAGTGCCCTTCTGCGGCCATGCCACGGTTGCCGCCGCCATCGCGCTCGCCGAGCGGGACGGCCCGGGCGATCTGGTGTTCTCCACCCCCGCCGGTACGGTCCCGGTCACCGTCGCCCGTGAGGGCGACGAGCTCCGCGCCACCCTGACCAGCGTCGAGCCGTACACCACCGACGCCGCACCCGAGGACGTGGCGGAGGCCCTGGCCGCCCTGGACTGGCCGGCCGCCGGACTGGACAGCGCGCTGCCGCCCCGCATCGCGTACGCGGGCGCCCGCCACCTGGTGCTGGCCGCCGTCAGCCGGGAGCGGCTGGCGGACCTGTCGTACGACTTCGCCCGCCTCGAAGCCCTCATGCACCGGCTCGGCCTGACGACCGTGCAGTTGGTGTGGCGGGAGTCCGGCACCGTCTTCCACGTCCGCGACCCGTTCCCGGTCGGCGGCGTCGTCGAGGACCCGGCGACGGGCGCGGCGGCGGCCGCGTTCGGCGCGTACGCACGCGAGTCGGGTCTCGTCCCGGACGACGCGGTCCTCACCCTGCACCAGGGCGCCGACATGGGCCGTCCCGGCACCCTCACCGTCGAGCTCAGGCCGGGTGACGCGCGGATCAGGGTGAGCGGGACGGGGACCCGCATCGGCTGACGGGCGCGGGCCGGGCGGACGCGGACCCTTCGGTACGACGTCACTTCGGCTTTCACCGTGCCCGGCCGCGTACACGTCCGCGGTGTCGAAGAACGTCACACCGAGGTCGAGCGCCCGGCGGACGGCGGCCACCGACTCGTCGTCGTCGACCTTGCCCCGGCCGAGCGGACTGCGCGGCCGAGGGCAGGGCGACTCTCGACTACTGGATGGCCGGCCCGGGCCGTGGCCAGGGCGTCGCGAAAGCGGCGCTGCGCACCATCAACCCTCTTGGCCCTGCACGGCCTGCGCGTTCCCCGCCTCCAGGTCCTCATCGAACCCCGGAACACCGCCTCGGTACGAACGGCCGAGAGTACCGGCTACCGGGGCGAGGGCCTGCTGCGCGGCTGGCGGGAGATCGGGGGCCGGCGCCGGACATGCCGATCTACGCCCAGTTGAACGGGGACCGTCAGCAGGATGGCCCGGGCCCGACAGGCAGCTGAACACGAGACGTTACGATCGCGGGCACCGCGGTGGTACCGCGATGCCCTCAGTCACCGGAACCCGCAGGAGAGCCGACCCTTGTCCGAACCACGCATCGGCGTATCCATCGTGACCATGGGAGACCGGCCGCAGCAGGTCGAGGCTCTGCTGGCGTCGGTGGCCATGCAGGACGTACGGCCCGCCCGCGTGATCGTCGTGGGCAACGGATCGCCGCTCCCCGACTACGGCGCCTTCCCCGGCCTGGCGGACCTCTCCGGCGGTGTGACCATGCTCGAACTCGACGTGAACCTCGGCTGCCCCGGCGGCCGCAACGAGGCCCTGGACGCGCTCGCGGGATTCGGTGACGTGGACGTGGTGGTCGAACTGGACGACGACGGACTCCTCGTGGACAAGGACGTGTTCCGCAGGGTCCGGAAGCTGTACGCCGCCGACCCGCGCCTCGGCATCGTCGGCTTCCGCATCGCCGACGAACACGGGGAGACGCAGCGTCGGCACGTCCCGCGTCTCCGCGCCCAGGACCCGATGCGCCCCGGCCCGGTCACCGCGTTCCTCGGCGGCGGTCACGCGCTCTCCATGCGGATGCTCGCCGAAACCGGCCCCTGGCCGGCCGAGTTCTTCTTCACGCACGAGGAGACGGACCTGTCATGGCGGGCCCTCGACGCGGGCTGGACGATCCTCTACGAGCCCGCCCTGCTGCTCCAGCACCCCAAGACGTCCCCGGCCCGGCACGCGGTCTACTACCGTATGACGGCTCGTAACCGAGTCTGGCTGGCGCGCCGTAACCTGCCCCTCCCCCTGGTCCCCGCCTACCTCGGCACCTGGATCCTGCTCACCCTCGCCCGTACCCGCTCGGCCTCCGGGCTGCGCGCGTGGGCTGCGGGCTTCGCCGAGGGGGTGCGCACGGAGTGCGGGGAGCGCGACCCGATGAGCTGGCGCACGGTGTGGCGGATGACCCGGCTGGGCCGCCCGCCGTTCATCTGACCGTGCCGCTGCCGGCCGATGCCGGATCCGGCTCGGCCCGGCGCCCGCCGGGACGCCTCCGCGCGTGGTCCGTCCGATCACCCTGGCCCGGGCCGGGCCGTGCGCACCCTTCGGTCGCCCGGCGGGGCTCCGGCGCGGCACCGGCGCGGGCCTTCGGATGACGTGTCAGCGCGATCAGCATGTCCCGGCCAAAGGCCCGTTCGGTGGCTTCACAGGTCACGACCGGGTTGTTCTCGGGTAGTTCGGTCCTCCGTCGCGGACATCGGTCGTCCCCTCGGTTCGGGGGGAAGTCGCAGCCTGTTGTGGGCGCCGCAGGTCCCGCCTGAGGCCAGGATGGCCGATGAACTCGCGAAAGGTGGCGTTCTGCGCGATATGCCCCCGCCCGGCGACGGCGGCCCGTGTCCAGGAGGGCCGGGCACAACCACGCATGGCACCGGTGTCCGCCGAAACGGCCGTGTCTGCCGTTTCGCCGTCGGCGTGATCGGTTGCCCGGCACCCGTGGCGGGGAAAACGTGCGGTCATGACCGTTTCCATCGCGCATCTCAGCGATCCACACATGACGACCGGCGTGCTCGCCGGCGCCCCGGCAGCAGGGCTGAGCCGTGCGCTCGGCCGCGTCCTCGCGCTCGACCCGCGGCCGGACTGCGTCGTCGTCACCGGCGACCTGGTCGACCGGGGGCGTCCGGACGAGTACGAAGCGCTGCGTGAGGTGATCGGCCGCTTCCCGCTTCCGATGTATCTGGTGACCGGCAATCACGACGATCCCCCGTCGCTGCTGGACGCGTTCGGCGGCACGGACTTCATGGGCGGTGCACGCCGGGCGCACTATGCCGTGGACCGTCCGGCGTTCACCGTGGTCGTCCTGGACTCGAACGTACCCGGCTCCGCCGGCGGCCGTCTCGGACCCTCCCAACTGGACTGGCTCGACGGTGTTCTCGGCCGAAGGCCCGGTGTGCCCGCGATCGTGTGCCTGCACCATCCGCCGATCCCGGTCGGTATCCCCTTCCTGGACGACATGCGTCTCGAGGACGGGGACGCGCTGGCCGAGGTGGTCTCCCGTCATCCCACCGTGGCCCGTGTCCTGGCAGGCCACGTACACCGCCCCGTCATCGCCGCCTACGCGGGCAGCACACTCGCCGTTGCTCCCAGCACCTACCTCCAGAGCGGCCTGGCCCTGGGTGATGACGTTCCCCACTACCTTCCGGAGCCGACGTCCTTCCTCCTCCACCTCCTCGTCGGCACCTCGTGGGTCACTCACACCGTCCCGGTCAGTCATGCCGCCGCACCGATCGCGGGTTTCCAGGACTGATCCGGCGGAACCCGGGCCGGACGAACCGGCGTGACGCGAAGCCGGCCACCGTACGGGGATGAGCGCCGAGCCCTGTCGAGCACATGTGGCTATCGGCATTCGGTACGTGCTGACTCTCACCTTCGCTTTTCCGCCATCAGGAGGGGCATCCACCGTTCCCGGACACGTAGCCGAGGACAGCTGTCTCACTGCCGGTGGGTAAACGAGGAGCGACTCGATCCCTGTCCGGGCGGTATGACTTGCACCTTCTGCCCCTGGTGCCGATGGCGGTGCCGAGGGGACCAGGGCGCCTCCGCCGAACCACTTGCACATCGGCGTCGACCGGCTCCTCAAGGGCTGACGGCTGCTGGTGGAGTGGGTTCGGTGGTCAATCCGCTCGGCAGGACGTGTCCTTCGTGGGCATCTTGCCCTCGACGAGATAGCGCGTGGTGGTGTTCAACGCGCAGGAGTTCTTGCCCAGAACGTAGACGCCGTGCCCGCTGTCGTCGACGCTGATCAGCCGGGCGCGGTCGCCGAACTTCTCGCGCAGCATTTTCCCGCCCACGTGCGGGGTCGACGCGTCCCTGCGGTTTTGCAGAAGCAGCACGTTGCGCGGGCCTTCGGTATCGACCTCCGCAGGCGGTCCGGCGGGGGCGTACGGCCAGAAGGCGCAGGGGGTGATGTTGGCGGTGGCGGCGCCGTACAGCGGGTAGCGCTCGCGGTCCTCGGCGACGCCACGCCGGTAGGTGCTGATGTCCTCGGGCCACTCCACATCGTTGCAGGTGACGGCGAGGAAAACGGTCAGGGCGTTGTCGGTCGGCGATACCGGGCCGTCCGCTCCTTCCTGCTGCAGGGACCGCAGACCGCGGACCGCAGCCTCGTCGCCCTCGATCAGCGTCTGCCAGGTCTGCGCCAGCGCGGGGTACTGCGTCTGCTTGAACAGGTGGCCGAATGTCAGGAGCCGGAACAGGTTACCGTCGATCCCCGCGACGGGAGCCTTGTCGAGCCTGCCGGCGATGGCGAGGTAGGACGCCCGGACCTGACTGGGTGTGCGGCCCAGTCCGTAGCTGTCGTGGCGGCCGGCGGCCCACTTCGCGAAGTCCGGCAGGGTCTGCTCCATGCCGAGCGCGTAGCGGCGCATGCCGTCCCGGTCGAGGTGGGTGTCTCCGATGTTGCTGTCGAGCACCATTCGGTCGGAGCGCTCGGGGAACATCGAGGCGTAGGCGGCGCCGAGTGCCGTGCCGTAGGAATAGCCCAGGTAGCTGGTCTTCTCCTCCCCGAGCGCTGCCCGGATCCGGTCCAGGTCGCGGGCGGTGTTCGCGGTGGTGAGGTGACGCAGCCGACCGCCGTCGTCGTTGTCCGCGCACTGCTTGGCTGCCTGCTCAGCGACCTTGGCCTGTGCGGTGACCGCGGCGTCGTCGACCGCGTAGGGCGGGATGTTGGAGTAGTAGGGGCTGTCTGTGGTGAAGCCGCAGCTGACGGGTGTGGAACGACCGACCCCGCGGGTGTCCATGCCGATCAGGTCGTAGCGGTCGGTGACGCTGCTGGGCAGGCCTTGGGCCACCAGCAGCGCGGACAGCGCAAGCCCGGATCCGCCCGGACCGCCCGGGTTGAGCATGAGGACGCCGCGCCTCTTGTCCGGGTCGGTGGCGGCCAGCCGTGAGACGGTGAGGTCGATCTGTTCGCCCTCCGGGTGGGCGTAGTCCAGCGGCACGGGCACTGTGGCGCACTGCAGCACGGTCGGAGCGGCTTCTGCCAGGACGTCGTCGGGGCACTGGCCCCACTTCGCCTGAGGCGTTTTCGTCTCCTCGGCGGCGGCGGGCACAGTGGTCAGTGACGCGCCCAGGCCGATGACCGCCAGGAGGGCCAGGCTTCGGCCGACACTGCTTTGTCGTTTCATGTCCGGTCTCCGCATAACGGTGTGTGGGGCGTGGTCGCGACCATCCCAGTCCCTGCCCCTGGGGCACGGTCAACCCGTGGCGGGCCGGAACCGACCGGAGTTGACCCTGCCCCAGGGGCAGGGTCTTCAATGGCGGCAGGGCACGATCCCGGAGAGGGGGATCCTGGTGGCGTGGAGTACCCGTCAGCTGGCGGAACTCGCGGGGACGACGGCCAAGGCCGTCCGGCACTACCACGAGATCGGCCTGCTCGACGAGCCACAACGGGCATCCAACGGCTACAAGCGGTATGGCGTCAGCCATCTGGTGCGCCTGCTGCGTATCCGCAGACTGACCGACCTCGGCGTGGCCCTCGCGGATGTCCCTTCGGTCGAGAGCGGTGATGAGAAGGCGCGGCGGATCCTCCGGGACCTGGACGCCGAACTCGCGGCGGACATCGAACGCCGGCAGCGGATGCGGCGGGAACTGGCTGCCGTCATGGACAACCGAACCGCGCTCGACATGCCCTCTGACCTCAAAACACTTGCCGACGACCTGCCCGAAACCCAGCGGTCCCTGCTGGTGGCCTACTCCAGCATCCTCACACCACAAGCGATGGCCGCCCTCCGAGAACAGCTTTCGGGACCTCGCGGCGACCTCGATGCGGAGTTCGCGGCGCTCGACGAGGACGCTCCCGACGACGTACGGCAGCGGATGGCCGAGCGCATGGCACCCGAAGTCCGCCGGCAGCACCGGGCCCACCCTGCTCTGGCTGACCTCGGGCTGGCCTCGCACCGGGAAAGGGCTGTTGCGGAGTCGGTCGCCGTGCACGCACTGGTCGAGTTCCACAACCGCGCCCACCTCGACGTGCTGCGACGCGTCCACACCATCCTCGTCGAGAACGACGCCTCAGGGAGCGAGAGCGACGGCCGGCAGTGAGGGACGGCGCCGGGCAGGCGAACACCGCATCCGCGTCGTCTGCCCGGCGCCGTAACCACCTGCAAAAGAAGGCAGTGGGCAGTGGGCAGTGGATCGCGCGGACTACGGTTCGCTGGTGTCCAGGCAGTAGAGGTTGCGGCAAGGACTCTTTCGTCTACTCGTCACACCATCAGACGGGCACCGGGCCCCACTCACCGGGTCACGAGGCGGCGCGCCGAGAGAAGCGGTCACCGTGGGGTATCCACATCGGACAGGAGCCCATCGAGCCGCTTCATGACGTCCACCTGGGCTGGATTGTAGAGATCGCTGATGGCTTTGCCGATGGTGCGGGCGGTGTGCTGTCGGCCGCGCGGGGCGTCTGAAGCAAGGTCGCTGAGCCCGGGATGGCGGGCCCGGAGACCTCGGACGTAAGGCACGAGACGCTCGGCGAGACTCTGGCGGGTCGGTTCGTCTGCATCGGCGGGAAGCTCGTTGAGTTCGCGTGCCACCGGCTGCGGGCTCCTGATGGAGCAAGTCGGCATAGGCGTCCATCCCACTTGGTCCGAGGACCGTGCCGAGGACGGTGACGAAAGAGCGGTCCGCGTCAGGAAGCCCGGCGGTCTCGTCCACGGAGGCGAAGCGGAGAGGAAGATCGCTCGCAGCGCGTCCGCGCAGGAGGACGCCCACCTCCGCGCGGGCGTATTGCAGCCGTTCGATGGTGGCGGCCAGCTCAGCGTCGAGAGCCCGCAGATCACGCGGATCGGGGTCCGAATCCGGATAGTCGTCCATGTCCGCGATCCGGGAGAGGGAGAAGCCCAGAGCGGTGAGGCGCTTGATCCGGAGGAGCCGGACGAGGTGGCTGACGCCGTACTGCTTGTATCCGTTGGAGCGGCGCTCCGGCTCATCGAGCAGACCGATGTCGTGGTAATGCCGTACGGCCCTGAGGCTGACGCCGGCCAGCTCCGCCATCTCCCGGGTGCTCCACGCCATGATCGAAATCTCCCCCACCGTCCGGTGCTGCCGACGCGGTCACGTCGTGAACCCCATTGAAAACCATGACCCAACGGCGGCCCGGCACCGGAGAGCGCGTGAGAGGGTGCGGCCCGCACAAGGGGGCATACATCAATCCGCTCCCGCGCCCCTGCCCCTGCCCCTGCCCCTGCCCCTGCCCCTCGGGAGCAACCGGTGCAGAGGGATGCTTGGTTCGGTTCACGGCCGAGTCGGCCCGACGGGTGTTGCGGGGCCGGCGGAGAGAACGTGATCGACCGCGGCGTTGAGGGTCTCGGTCTCGGCGATGAGGACGGATTCGCGGGTGGGCAGGGCGCGTTCGAACGAGAGTCCGTTGAGGATGGCGAGAAGGAACCTGACGTTTCGGGTGTGGTCTCCCGGAGGCACTGCGCCTTCCTCGGCGAGCACGGTCAGCCAGTGTTCGACCCGGCGCTCCGCCTCCCGCTCGAGGCGGAGGTACGCGGCGCGTACCGGTTCGGTCGGCTCGGGCTCGATGAAGGTCCGGTACGTCGCGCCCCATGCGGTTCGCGCCTCTTCGTTGGTGCCGGTCAGTGCGAGAACCTGCCGCAGGCAGTTCAGCAGCCGTTCGCGGGGCGGCAGGGTCTGGTCCCGGATCGGGTCGCCGGGCAGCAGATGTTCGTAGATCCGCTCGAGCAAGCTGTCCTGCAGCGCGCGCTGGGTGGGGAAGTGGAACCTCAGCGAGCCGGTGCTCACTCCCGCACGTGCGGCGACGGCTCGCACGCTCAGCTTCGCCGCTACGTCCTCGGCGATCATCTCCGCGGCGGCCTTGAGGATCTTCTCGCGTGTTTCCATGTCCCGCTCTCCTTCGCTTCTCCCAGCACCCTTCACTGTACTAGCACGCCGTACTAGTACAGTGTGCTAGCGTCCCTCCTAACACGCTGTACTAGTGGCGGTGCGGCCGATGTACCCAGGAAGGGCGGAAGCATGGCGTTGAAGCAGTGGGCGGCATCAAGGCGTCTCAAGCCGGGCGACGGCAGGGAACTGCAGGCATTCCGCTGGTGGCAGCTCCCCGTGCGCTCCCTGTTCTGGCTACGGCTTCCCGGTGACGGCGGGCAGGAACGCCTGTACGCCGTCGACGTGAGGCACTGGGCGCGGTTGGACGACAGCAGGATCCGGGCGCATCTGTTCCAGGACGGCAGGCATGCGGCCGAGTCGAAACTGCCCGCGCTCCTCCCTGTCGACGGGGGCGTCATCGAAGTGGCGATGAGCAGCTACGGCATCAGACGCTGCCACTATCGCCCCCTGGACGGACAACCGTCTCAGCTCACGCCCGACCCCGCCTCGGCGGAGGGACGGAGAGCGCGCTTCGGAGCCCGCCATCCGGGACTGAGCCGGGCGGTCGCCATCGGATCGGTGTTGCTGCTGGTCATCGGTGTGGGCCTGAATCTGTTGCAGCTCGCTGAACCCGTCTCTCACATCCCCCCCGTCACACAGCGGGTCGGAACATTCGAATCGCCCATACACCTGCCGATCTGGCTGAACCTCGCACTGGGGGGCGGGGCCGTGCTGGCGAGCATGGAGCGCGCACTCCGCCTGCGGTACTCCTCCCTGCTCGACGCGGCCGGTCACTGACTCCTCGAAGCGAGGAAGGCGCGAGCACGCCAGCCCTCTTCGGCAGGCCCCTCGCGCGACCGGCATGGCCGGGCTGCAGGGAATGACACACGTAGGACGAAAGGAAGATGATCATGATCGAGTTGAGGCCACGGGCCGCCGCCAGGTACGGGGCGGCGTTCGCTGCAGCCCTCATGGTCCTGACGGGGTGTTCGTCCGGTGCCTCGGGGCTGCGCAGCACGGGCGCGTCGGCCCCGGCTCCCTCCCCGGACCCGCTCACATGGAGCACCTGCGGGAAGAACCTGGAATGCGCCACGATCAAGGTGCCGCAGGAGTACACCGAGCCCGAGGGCGCGCAGATCCCGCTCGCGGTCATGCGGCACCGGGCCACTGATCCCGACCAGCGCATCGGCAGTCTGATCTTCAACCCGGGCGGACCCGGGGTTTCCGCCACCGAAACACTGCGCAATCTGCCCAAGACAGCGGGCACTCCGGGCGCCTTCTCCCCTGAGGTGCTCGCCGGATTCGACATCATCGCCATGGACCCGCGCGGCGTCGGCGAATCGCATGCCGTGCGCTGCCTGACCGACAAGCAGCGAGCCGAGGCCGCCGGCAACGACTTCGACCCTTCCGTCCCCGGGGGCAAGCCTCTGCCGCGACTGCTGGCCGATGCCGCCGCGTTCACCGACGGCTGTGCCGAACACCAGAGTAGGAAGTTCCTCGCCAGCCTGTCCACCGACAACGTGGCCCGCGATATCGACCAGGTTCGCTCCGCGCTCGGCGAGGACAAGATCACGTACTACGGCTTGTCCTACGGCACCGTGGTCGGCCCCATGTACGCCACTCTCTTCCCCCACCGCGTCCGCCAGATGGTGCTCGACGCGCCCGTCGACACCAACCAGTGGTTCGGCAACTCCCTCCCCTTCCAGAACGACGTCGCCGTGGCAAGCGAGCGAACCCTCAACGCCTGGTTCAAGACCTGCCGCACCGAAGGGACCGCAGTGTGCCCGTTCGGGGCAGGCGACCCGGAGGCGGCGTTCGACACACTCATCGACACACTGGAAGCGAAACCGCTGAAGATCGCACCCGCCACGGGGGACGCCGCCCCGGGCGGCGAACTCGACGGCGCGAAGGCCCTGGAGACCACCCGAGCCCTCGCCGGCGACCAGAGCACCTGGCCGCTGCTGACCTCGGCGCTGCTGGCCGCGCAGAAGGGCAACGGCGCACCCCTCTACACCCTGTGGAGCAGCGTCACGGTATCCCCCTTCCCCGTCCCCACCGCGATGTTCGAAACCCACACCGCAGTACGCTGCGCCGACTGGAAGACCCCGGCCGGCATCGCCGCGCACAAGGCCGCAGCCACCAAGGCCACTGCCGAGGCCAAGCGGATCGGGACCCGGGCCGCCTACTCCGCCCTCAACTGCGCTCGGTGGCCCGCGCCGAACGCGGACCGCGTCACCAAGCCGCTCACAGGCGCCGGTGCGCCCCCGGCACTGGTGGTCGCAGGCCGACTGGACCCCGTCACCCCCCACCACTGGGCCGAAAACATGACTCGGACCCTGGACTCCGCTGTCCTGCTCACACGTGAAGGAGTCGGACACGGCTCCTACGGCATCAACACGTGTGTCAACAAGGCAGTTGACGCTGCGCTCCTCCACGGCACCCACCCCGCCGACGGCACCGTGTGCAAGACGGACACGCCCGCGACCACCCGCCCCCTTGTCCCTGTGGAGCGTTGAGCCACAGCCCGGCCGTCACCGCGTACGCACACACCCACGGCATGACCTCAGCACAGCGGAAGGGCTCACTGACGGGCTGACTGTTCAAGGTCACAACCAGGAGCTGGCCCGCGTTTCCCGCCGGGTGTGCGACGACGGCTACGGCACCTCGTAGCCGTCGTCGCACCGGCCTGCCGCCTGATCCACCCACCGGCACCTGCGCTCATGGTGCGAGCCGTGTGAGTGGTACCAGGAGCCGGTCGGCGTGCTCATATGACCGGGGCAGGCCCCAGCAGGTGGGCGTTCTCCTGGTGCTTGGCGGTGAGCTTGACGCTGCTGAGGCGCCAGCCGTGCGATGTCCGGATGGCCTCGTTGTCGTAGAAACCGACGACCAGCCATCGGTCCGGACCGCCGCCCGCCCGTTCTTCCGGCACCCAGTGTTCGGCGCGGACGTGCGCACGAAGGGTCGCACGGTCGCCGTCGATCTCGACGACGTGACCTGTGATGGTGTGATGGGTGGCGGAAAAGGGGGCGAAGGCCTGGCCCAGCACCTGGACGTACTCGTCGAGCGGCACGGTCATGGGCGGCAGGCCGGTGACCGAGGAGAAGTCGAGGGTCACGGAGTCTGTGTGGACGAGGGCGGGGAGGCTGTCGAAGTCCTTGAGGTCGGCGATGTCGGCGTAGCGGCCCATCAGCTCGATCAGTTCGATGCGGTCGGCGAGCGTGGACATGAAGGACTCCCTGCGGACTCGGGTGCGGGCGTGGGCGTGGTTTTCGGGTTCCGGGGCCGGTGGCTCATGGTGAGGATGGTGTCCATCAGCCGGGCCGGCAGGAATCGGGTGAGGGGGACGATGAAGGCGGCGTCCGTGCCGAGGGTGTACCGGGCGCGCGGACGGGGCGTGGTCGCCACCCTGGCGATCTTGGCCCCCGCCTTCGCCGCCGGTAGGGCGCGTTCGAGGAAGGCCGTGTTGGACGCCACCGTCGCGTTGATGAGGTGGCTGTAGAGATGCTGGTGTTCGGTGCTCATCGCGGCGGCGAGTTCGAGGGAGAGGTCACCGCTGCGGGCGGCCATCTCGGTCCGGACGCCGCCGGGCTGGATGACGACCACCTGTACGCCGTGCGCCGAGACCTCGCGGCGCAGGGAGTCGCTGGCCGCTTCGAGGGCGAACTTGGTTCCCGCGTACGCCCCGAAGACGGGCAGCGCGGCCACCCCGCCCACGGAGCTGATGTTGACGATTCTGCCCCGGCTCCGCCGCAGGAAGGGCAGGAGCTCCTGGATGACGGCGATGTGTCCGAAGAGGTTCACCTCGAACTGCTCGCGCCACAGAGCGAGGGGGAGCACCTCGACGGGGGCGTTGATCTCGATCCCCGCGTTGTTGACCAGGACGCGCAGGGCGCGCCGCTCGGGGTCGTCGGCGATCCGCCGGGCCAAGGCCCCGATGTGTTCCGGGACGGTGATGTCCAAGGTGACCGGTTCGATGCCGTCGGCCCGGACTGCGTCCGCCTCGCTGTCGGTGCGCACCCCGGCGAGAACGTGGTAGCCCATCGAGGCGAGGGCACGGGCCGTCGCCGCTCCGATGCCCGACGAGGCGCCGGAGACGACGACGAGCTCGTCGGCCTTCCGAGGGTTCTTCCGCTGGTCTTTCCGCGAGTCTCCGGGTCGACGGATCACAGGGGTGGGTCCTTTCACGAGGCGGGGGTTACGGGCGTGTCCAGGGGGAAGCGCGTGCCGGTCAGGTCCTCCGACACCTCCCACAGTCGCCGTGCCGCCGAGCCGTCACGTGCTCGGTCGGACCGTCCGACCAGCGTCGGTGCGCCGCGCACGCCCCAGAGCCGGCCGGGGCCGGCATAGCTGTCGCCCGGAAGGTCCGCGGTGGCGGCGTACAGGGTGGGCAGGGCGCCCCCCTCGGCACTTTGGGCGACGAGCCCGACCAGGAACTTCTCGACGCGAAAGCCGAGGGAGGGCTTCTCCTCCGCTCTCATGAGGCTCGTCGAGGAGATGCCGGGATGCGCGGCCGTGGAGATGACGCGTGACCCCGCGCGGGTGAGTCTGCGCTGGAGTTCGGCGGCGAACAGGAGGTTGGCCAGCTTGGACTGCGCATAGGCGGCGTTGGGACGGTAGGGCCTGCGCTGCCACTGGAGGTCGGTGAAGTCCAGGGAGCCGAGCCGGTGCCCGAGCGAGGCCACCGTGACGACCCGCCCCCTGATGCGCGGAAGAAGCAGGTTCGTCAGGGCGAAGTGGCCCAGGTGGTTGGTCCCGAACTGCAACTCGAATCCGTCCGCGGTCCGGGAGAGCGGCCCCAGGGAGAGACCGGCGTTGTTGACCAGCAGATCGACCTGACCGGGGAGGCCGCGGGCGAAGGCCCGCACGGAGGAGAGGTCGGCGAGATCGAGGGTGCGGACCTGGACCGGCCCCGTCATGGTCGCCGCCGCGGCCTCCCCCTTCTCCGGATCGCGTACGGCCAGGACAACCCGCGCTCCGCGCTCGGCGAGGGCACGGGCCGTGACGAGCCCGATACCGCTGTTCGCACCGGTGACGACGGCGGTGCGGCCGGTCAGGTCGGGCAGGTCGGCGAGAGAGAATCTGGACATACCGCGAGAGTAGACACTGCCAACATTGTTGTCAATGGAAACATCGAGTTGGGTAGGCTGCCCCCATGCCTGACACCACCGAGCGGCGGCCCTACCACCACGGGAATCTCCGCACGGACCTGCTCGACGCGGCGGAGCGCAGCCTGAGGGCGCACGGGGCCGAGCAGCTCTCCCTGCGGGACCTGGCACGGGAAGTCGGAGTGAGTCACGCGGCGCCCCGACGTCACTTCGCGGACCGCCGCGCGCTGCTCGACGCCCTCGCCGAGTCGGGCTTCATACGCCTGGGCGAGAAGCTGCGGGCCGCGGTGGACGAGATCGGCGACGAGGACGACCTGCCCGCCCGCCTGCACGCGTTCGCGTCGGCCTACGTCCGGTTCGCGACCGAGAATGCCGCGCTGACCGGGCTGATGAACTCCAGCAAGCACCGCCCCGGGGCGACCGCGGTCGCCGAGGCCGCCGCAGCCGCGTTCGGCCAGATCAGCGACCTGATCGAAGAGGGCCAGGAGCGCGGCGAGCTGGAGGGGGATGACCCCGAGGAGATCGGGCTCATCCTCTACGCGACCGTCCTGGGGATCACCACCATGCTCAACAGCGGCATGATCGAGCCCGCGCGGCTCGAAGGCCTCGTGGGCACCGCGGTGACACAGTTCCTGCGAGGCGCCCGCCCGGCGGAGCCGCGCTGACCGATTGGCGATATCGCCCCCGGCCGAGGGCGCTCGCTGCTACGGGTGGGCGGGATGGCACCCAGCAGGGCGTGAGCCGGGTGGCGTCGTCCAGATCCGCCACGTCCCTTTGCGTGCCGGATTCGACCGGCCACCTGTCCCACCGACTGGAGCGGCTTGACCCGCCCCGTAGATCATCCGACACGGCCCACAGCGAAGCCCTCGCAGCTCGGACAGCTCCGGCCTGGCAACCGAACACGGATACCGAGACCAATCCATCTCATCGCGTGAGGCACTCGAAGTCCACCGTTGTCGCCCGAGCCGGTCCCAGCCATGTAATCCGCCGCGACCGACGACCCGGGCCAGGCGAAGCAGAACGCAAACAGACCCCTCGTCGCCCACTCACAGCACACCACCGCCCGGTCGGTTCAGGGGTAGATCGCCCCGTCCACGGCGACTCCGGTTGCACCAACGGCCTCTGCCACCGGTGCTTCCGGATATCCGGCACACCTCTTGCCGGCGTCGACCCCGGTCTCCGCACCACCGCGCCCCCGACCCGCCCCGGTTCGGCGGACAGGCCTGGCGGCACGACCAGGATCCGCCGGGAACCCGGCGCGAGGCGGACGCCTGTTATGCCTCTGTCACGACGGCGAGCCTCGGCGCGCACCGTGCAAAAGATCCCGAAACATCCATTCTCCAGAGTGCACAGAACTATGCCGTAACGTCACCGGTTTCATGCCTCGAACCGGAGGTAGGAGACCCGCTGGAACACAAAGCGGCGACGGAGGTACAGCGGTTACTTCCTGAGGATGCGCGAATGCCCAATTCATTCCATCTGATCCTTGACAGGGATTCGAGGAAGAGAGGGGGCGACCGATGAACCTTTCCAATGCGCACTTTTAACTCTCTTATCGGCGATAGAAAATCCTTGCTTATTTCGGCTAACACACAGGGGAGTTCTGATGCCCACGACTCTCGCTCAGAAGCTGTACATGCTCTGCTACACCGTCAAGAAGGAGAAGTTCCAGCTCGACAACATTCAGGGGCGCGGCCAGCTGCTGCGGGCCGGGGCGATGACCGAGTTGGCTCGCGACGGTCTGCTGGACGCGACCGGGGGGAAGGTTCGGCGGCTCCCGGCGGTCCGCCGACGGATCCGTTCACGGCCTCGGTCTGGTACGACCTGCCCGAGGACAAGCCCAAGGGCTGGCTCAAGTTCCTGCACAACAAGGCGCACACAGCCGAAACCCCGGTCCGCGACCAGTTGGTCGCCTCCGGGGATGTCGCCATCGAACGGGTGAAGAAGCTGGGGGTCGTGTCCACCAACAGGGTCACCGTGGTGCACCCGGACCTGGTGCACGACCTGCAGGTCCGGGTGCGCGCGATCGTGCTCGACGGCGCTCCCGCCGATGGCCTGACTGACGAACTGGCGATGGCAGTCCTGGCGGTCGAGCTGGAGCTCACCTCGGTGTGGAGCAAGGAGGACCGCCGCACCCACAAGTCCGCCCTGAAGGCGCAAGCGGCGCGGTTCGACGCGTTCGTCCCCGGACTGCGCAAGGCGCTGCGCGACTCCTATCTCGCGAGCCGGGCCGTGGGAGGCGGCTGGAGCGCCTGAACCGCCGTACGACCGCGAACAGAAATCCCCCCAGAGACGCTGCAACCGCAGCACATGACCAGGAGTGATCGATGACCCAACTCGAAGGCGAGCACATCCCCTCCCCCACTCACGACCGGGGCAGCACAAGCGCGCCGTCCCCCGCCCCGGGATCGCCCATGCTCGAGTCCATGGGCGGCACGGCCGGCTTCGTCTACTCGACCGTCCCGGTCGTGGTGTTCGTGATCGCACTCGCCTTGCTGTCGACGAAGGCAGCCGTGATCGCGGCGGTAGCAACCGGCGTGGTGCTCACCGTGGCCCGGCTGGTGCGCGGGGAACGTCTCCTCGCCGCCTCGGGCAGCCTGACCGGCGTTCTGGTCGCGGCAGGCATCGTCGCGCTCACCGGTTCCGCCAAGGACTTCTTCCTGCTGGGCATCTGGGTGGCCTTCGCAGGTTTCCTCGCCACCTTCGGTTCGGTGCTCTTTCGCCGCCCCTTGAGCGGCGTGGCGTGGAACCTCCTGCACGGGGGCGCGCACGACTGGCGCGCGGACCGTCAGGTTCTGCGGGCACACGACATAGCCACGCTCGCAGCGGCGAGCGTCCTCGGGGCCCGGTTCGTGGTGAAGCAGTGGCTCTACGTGCACGACGCCACCGGCTGGCTCGCCTTCGCGAAGATCGCCATGGGCACCCCCCTCACCGTGGTGGCCGCGCTGGTCGTCGCCTGGGCCTTCCGCAAGACGTCGAAGCACCTGGTGGGGAGCCCGCCGGCCGGGACGATCGTTCAGTAGCAGTCCGAACTCCCGCCTCGCCAGGGCGCGTCCACCTAGCGATTCCGTCATATCAGCGGAGAAGGGATCCTTCCATGTCGATCAGCCCCACGCACGCAGAGACAGCGAGGGAACTCGGAGCTTTCGAGCGGACCATCGATCTCTACATGCACCGAAACCCTGTCCAGTTCTCCCTGGTCGCCGAGATCGACCGTAAGGTCTCCGAGCAGACGCTGGCGCGGGCACTGCAGAAGGTGCAGGCGCAGCACCCGCTGCTCGGCGTCTCGGTCGACCGCAGCGCGCCCCAGGCCCGATACCGCTGGGCAGATGACCCGATCAGGATCGAAACAGCCACCGAGGGAACGCCCTGGCAGGCAGTCGTCGCCGGTGAGCAGACGCGCCCCATCGCGCCGAAGCCCGGCCCGCTCATGCGGACCGTACTCATTCCCGCGGAGACCGCAGCGTCATCGTGCTGACCTTCGCCCACCAGATCACCGACGGCACCGGCGGCATGCGCGTGGTGGCGGACCTGGTCGCGGCCCTCGACGGCGACGAGGAGGGCGGCCGGCCGGCCCCGGGACGGGATGTACCGCCCTCCCAGGAGGCCCTCCTGCAGGATCTCGACGCGACGACGCCTCCCGCAGGGCCGCCCCAGGAGGAGCTGATGAACACGCCGGGCGAACTGACCCGGTTCTCGGGGCGGACACCGCACGTATCCGCTTTGGCCCTGCAACGCGGTCTGACCGCACGGCTCGTGACCCGCTGCCGCGCGGAGGGCGTCTCCGTGCACGCCGCCCTGTGCGCTGCAGCGGGCACGGTCTTCCACCGCGCGGGCCGCACCCGGGTGAGGGTGCTGAGCCCGGTCGACCTGCGGCGTGCCGCAGGTCTGCCCGACGCCGTCGCCAACCGGTTCGCCGGAGCGCGGACGGTCAGCGAGGCGTCCCAGGCCGAAGACTTCTGGAAACTGGCCCAGCATCATCACCAGGCTCTTGAACACCAGCGGACACCCGGGGTGCTCAAGGCCGGTTCGCAGGCGCTGGCCCAGCAGCCGCCCACCACCCCCGAAGAGGCCGAGGCGATGATGACCGTTGTCACCGCCGCCGACATCCAGATCACCAATCTCGGGGTGGTCGAGGCACCGGCACACGGCCGCGCCCGTCTCACCGCTCTGTGGGGGCCGGCGCAGACCACCCAACTGGCCGGTGAACACGTCCTGGGTGTCGCCACGTGCGAGGGAAGCCTACGCATGACGGAGCTGACCCACGATCCCCTGGCCGCTCTGCTGCCCGACATGGCCACCGTCCTCGCCCAGCAGTGCACCGAACCCGACGCGCCCCGCTCCTGATGCATTCAGGACACCGAGCACCGTCCTCGGCACACCACCCGCCGTCCGGCGTTCGGAACGCCCGGAACCCCTCGCCGGACCGGCAGACCGAAGCGGCCCTGCCGCCGCATCCACACTGCGCCCTCGACAGCCGCACCCGATGAGTGACACACAGGAGTGACCATGCAGTCCCCTACTGACGCCGATGCCCACGACACAGTCAGCACCGCCTTCCTGGCTGAGCTGAAGTCCCACATTCCTGCAGGCCGTGTGCTTACCGGCGGACCGGAGTACACACGAGCCGTTGCGTTGTTCAACGCAGCGGTCGAAATCCGTCCTTCGGTCGTCGTGCGGTGCGCGAGCACCGCTGACGTGCAGGCGGGAGTACGCGCTTCTCGCAACCACGGAGTGCCGCTCTCCGTGCGTGGCGGGGGGCACGACTTCTGGGGCCGGGCGTTCCGTCCCGGTGGGCTGGCTCTCGATCTGACCGACATGAGGGACGTGCAGGTCGACGTCAACCGACGTCACGCGACGGTGGGTGGCGGGGCTCTCTCGTCCGACGTCGTCTCGGCCGCCGAGCGGGCGGGCCTGACCGCCGTCACCGGAACGGCGGGCTCCGTCGGCATGGTCGGCCTCACACTCGGAGGCGGATACGGTCCTCTTCTCGGGCAGTTCGGGCTCGCAGCCGACAACCTGCTCGGCGCCGAAGTCGTCCTCGCCGACGGTTCGCGGGTGAACACCGACGCCGAACACCACCCGGACCTCTTCTGGGCGTTGCGCGGCGGCGGCGGCAACTTCGGCGTCGTGACCTCGGCACGGATCCGTCTCCACCCGGTACCGACCGTGGTCTCGGGAACCATCCTTTACCCGATCGACCACAGCGCCGGCATTCTGGCCGACCTCGGTGGGATCCTTCAGGACAGTCCCGACGAGCTGACGGTGGACGTGGGGTTCCTTCCCGGCCCGGACGGCAAGCCGACCGTGTACGTCGCGCCGACCTGGTCAGGGGACCTCGAGGTGGGCAACGCCGAGAACGGGCCGGTGCGTGCACTGGCCGAACTCGGTACACCCGTGCTCGCCGACATCGGACCGGTCGCCCGGTCCACGACGCTGGCCGCGACGGACGCCATGTTCCCACCTGGGCGGATGGGCGCGATCCGCACACGGACCGTCCAGAGCGTCACGGGCTCCATCGCGACCGTCCTGGACCGAGCCGCCCAGGAGTTCACCTCACCGTTCTCCGCGATCGTGTGGCACCAGTTCCACGGTGCGGCTACCCGCCCACCACTCGGCTCCACAGCTTTCGGCCGACGCGAACCTCACCTCATGGTCGAGCTGATCTCCATGTGGGAGAACGGCGAGAACAAGGAGCACATAGGCAGTGGCGACGGCAGGTCCTCGCACCTGCGCTGGCTGGAAGAGACTCACGCAGCCCTCGAACCGTTCTCCCTGCCGGGCGGCTACGTGAACTTCCTGGGGCCGCAGACTCCCGACCAGGTGGCGAACTCCTACGGGCCGAACACCGAACGCCTGCTCGCGGTGAAGTCCGCAGTCGACCCGGACTCCGTCTTCACCGCCACACCACTCCCCACGTCCACCGCCGACGCCGGATCCCCGCGCGTGTGAGGCGAAGGACACGTCGCCGCCAGGCTCGGCAGCGACGTGTCTCCTCCTCCTGCTGATCAACGCCGGAGGTTGCCGGAGCCCTGTAAGGGCACGCGGCCGCTGTGCCGGGTGCCCTTACAGGGCCGGGCGCAGCCTGGTGGCGCCTCCGCCGCGCGAGCGCCCCGGTCCTTGATCGCGGAGGCCCACGGACGTACTCGACCGGCAGTTCGGGAAACAGTCCGCCGGAAACACCCGCCGGGGCCGGTGGCCCGCACCACGCCGGCTCGGAGTCACCCCGGTCTCCGTGAGTTCGTCCGCGGGTCGTTCATGCTGAGGCCAGCGCCTCTGTCGGGGGGAGCCGGGCCGCACGGACCGAGGGGTACACCCCGGCCACCATGCCGACCGCTACGGCACCGAGGCAGCCGGCTACGACCGAGGGCAGAGGGATGACGGACGGCCAGCCCTGATAGGTCGCGTAGCCGACAGCGGCGAGCACGCCGAGCACTGTTCCGGCGAGGGCGCCGAGCAGGGAAAGCGCCACCGACTCGGTGAAGAACTGGACCCGTATGTGGCCCCGGGTCGCACCTAGCGCTCGACGGAGCCCGATCTCGCTGCGGCGCTCCAGAACCGAGATGACCATGGTGTTCGCCACGCCTATTCCGCCGACCAGCAGGGCGACACCGGCCAGCCCGAGGAAGAGCGAGGAGAAGGAGTTCTGCGTTGCGCGCTTGGCGGCCAGGGCGTCGGACGGCCGGCTGACCTGAACCTGTCCCGGTTGCTCCGGGAACACGGTGGCGGGCAGTACCTTCCGTACGTCTTCCAGGTGTGCCTCCCCCGCCTTGATGTAGATCACCGTGGGGTTCCCTTTGAACCGCAGTGTCTTCTTGGCCGCGGTCCATCCCGTCATTACGGCGACGTCGAGTTCCTCGGCCAGGGGTACGGAGTGGAGGATGCCGACGACGGTGAACCACGATCTGCCGATCCGTATCTCCGGAGCCGGCTCGTCCGCGGGGATCTCCCCGATACCGAGACGGCTGGCCGCCTGGTAACCCAGGACCACGGTGGGGAACTCCTCATCGGCTTTGCTGAAGAACCTTCCCGACAGGACCCTGCCCCCCACGACATCCAGGAGGTCCCGCCGGGCCGCCAGAACACTCAGCCCCGCACTGGAGAAGTCCTCCCCCGAGGTGACATCGGAACGCTGCACCTCCGTGTTGGTGTTGGCCACCGCGCTCACCCCGGTGACCGGCCCGATACGGCGCACCATGTCGACCGACCCCTCGGGCAGCAGGACCGGCTTGGACTCCCCGGGGACCGGCTGTACCCGCAGCATGTTGGGGCCCAATGCCGATATTTCCTCGATCAACGCCCGGTGGCTGGAGGCCGGGATCGCCGTCACTATCACCATCGTGGCGACACCGATGGAGATGCCGAGCGCCGACAGCATGGCGCGCATCTTGCGGGTCCGCAGGCCGAGCATGCCCAGACTCAACAGGTCCCGAAAGGACAGCCGCACGGGCTTGACGCTGCTCGTAGCGGACCTGCGGGAGCGCCGGGACGGGGCACTTGAGTGCAGGGGGGAGAACGGTTCGGATCGGGGGCGCCCGGTGCGGGAGTGTTTGGAGTGGGTGGCTGTCATGTGAGGCTCTCGGTCAGTGCGGTGTCCGCGACCTTGCGGCCGTCGCACATATGGACCCTGCGCGGCAACTGGTCGGCGATGTCCCGGTCGTGGGTGATGAGCGCGATCGTGGTTCCTGCCGCATTGAGTTCGGTCAACAGCGCGAGCGCCGCCTCGCCGTTCGCCGTATCGAGCGCACCGGTCGGCTCGTCGGCGAGGACGAGGGCCGGCTCGTGGACAACCGCGCGGGCTATGGCAACCCGCTGGCGCTCTCCCCCGGAGAGCTGGTGCGGGAGATGGTCGGCGCGGTGCGCGAGACCGACACGGGCCAGGGCTTCCACGGCCATCCTCTTGCGGTACTTGCGCGGCACCCCGGCATACAGAAGACCGGTCGCCACGTTCTCCGTCGCCGTGAGCCCGTCCGTCAGATGGAAATGCTGGAAGACGAAGCCCAGACGGCGCCCGCGCAGGGCGGACAGTTCGCGGTCGGACAACTCCGCCACGTGGTAACCCTCGATGATCACACTGCCACTGGTCGGCGGGGCCAGTGTGCCCATGATGTTGAGCAGGGTGGACTTGCCCGAGCCGGAAGGGCCGAGAATCGCCAGCAACTCGCCCTGTGCGACGGACAGGGACACACGGTCGAGGGCTCGTACCTCGGGCGGGTAGACAACGCTCGCCTCCAGGACGCTGATGACCTCGGTCATGCTGTCGCTTCCACCTTCATGCCCTCGGCGATACCCTCACCGCTGATCTCGACCAGTCCCCGGGCGAACATGCCCGTGTCGACCGGAACGAGCCGTCCCCCGGCGGAACGCCCCTCATCGGAACGGCCTTCGGCCAGACGCACCGCGTAGCCTCCCTCGCGCAGAGCGAGCAGAGCCCCGACCGGAACGGCGAGAACACCCTTCTTGGCCTCGCCCTCGAACCTCACCTGTACGGGCGCGGCGTCGATCCCCTTGACGGCTTCGGCCTCGTCGACCGAGACGGTGACATTGATCTTGCTTACCCCAGCGCCGCTCCCTCCTTCCTGGTCCGCCTTGATGGTCGTGCCGATAGTGGCGACCTCACCTGCGGTTTCGGTCCCACTCGGCAGTGCGACGGTGACCTTCTGCCCCGCCTTGATGGTCCCGAGGTCAAGTGTCTCCATCGGAACGTGGACGGACTTGGTGGTGGCGGTGACCGACAGCAACTCATCAGCCGCCGCGTCCCCCATCTGCGCGGAAACCTCCGAGACACGGACCGCCCCGCGTGTCACCACCACGTCGGAGCTCTCCAGAACACCGGTCGGCTCGACATCGACGGACTTCTGCCAGCGCTTGATCGCGGACATCAGGCCCTCGGTAAGCACACCGTCGCCCTCCCTGACCGTGACCTGCCGCGCGGGCACGGGCGCCTGGCCCTCCCCCGTCCGGTCTTCCGCCGCGTTGCCGGCCCCGGCCCCCTGGCCGGCCTCGTCACCCTGGGCCGACGGGGGCGGGCCGGAGCCCGGCTCGGTGGCCGTCGGATCCGTTGCGGTCGCTGTCGGGGAACCGGCGTCCGCGGACGTTCGCCGATCCACCGGCGTCCGCTGCTGAACAACCGTGCCCGCAGCCGGCTGTCGCCCGATGTCGTAGCCGACGGCCTTCAGGTTGTCGGCCACGACCCGTATGTCACGGCCGACACTGCCGAGAGTGTCGAGCCTGCGGTACATGGGGGTACTGCCGTAGAAGACCACGGTGGGACGCTCGTCGACGCGGTACAGCTGCTCACCACGTGTGACCGTCGCACCCTGTTTCGGAAGCCAGGTCACCACTCCTTCGCCGGCGCCCTGGATGGTGCGTACGGAGTCGTAGCCGAGTGTGCCCTCCATCTCCCTGACCCCGGACATATCCGTCTTGGCCACCGCAACCCGCCGGATCTTCGGACCAGCCTCGGGCTCGGGCGTCCTTCCGCCACCGCCCGCCCACAGCAACCCGGCTCCCACTCCTGTCGCCAGGAGCACGGCGACGATACCGAGAACTACCGCCTTCTTCCGGCCGCGTGCCGTCGGCTCAGGGAGGTCCGCCTCATTGTTACGGACCTCCTCGCTTCCTTCTTGAACGGCCACGCGCAGCGGCATCGTCTCGGCAGGATCGCGGTCACTCTTCACTGAACGCCTCGATCATGCATTCCTGGTCAATCTGATCAGCGTTTCTGGGCGGCGTCGTGCCCGCTTTGTAGTTCCAACCCCCACCATTAGGAAGGGGATCCACCTTGAACCCCTTCTTATTCATGCAAGCAATCCAATCAGCATAGTCGCCCATGTAATTGGGGTTCTTTTTCGGGTCCGTCTCCGGGGGCTGAAGAGGCTTCTTCCCCAGGCATTTCTTCTCCGCGTCAGGATGATCCGCCGCCATGTCCCCGTTGGGCCACCACAGAAGGTCGGGGTCTCCTCCCTCCAATTTCGTCCCACCCTTACTGACTTTCACACCCTGATCCTTCAGGCACTGGAGATAACCCTGAGTCATCCGCAACTCCTCTATGGCCGAAGTGTCCATCCGGAGCTGAGGACGGCCGGACTCCAAGTCGTCCACCTCCGCGTCCGCGCCGTCACCACTCCGCGATTCCGTTCCAGTGGACTCCTCGACGGAATCGACACCGGGTTCCTTGTTCCCATCGGAGCCGGAACAACCTGCAAGCAGCATCACCGCCACCACGGCCCCGGAAGCGATCCAGAGCTTTTCACGTGAAATACTCAACGAATGGAAGCCGGTACCGGCCACAACTTTTCTCATGCAGTACAGCCTGACATGACATTGTCAGGAAGATATTAGCGCCTGCGCGCAAGCCAGCCTCTAGCACGCAATTGTCAAGAAGTTGTCAGGGAAACCGATCCGCTGCCTCATTTTCCACCCCTGCACCACAGGCTTATGATCTGGCCATGTCCACATACGTACTGGTGGCGGAAGACGACCGGAAGCAGGCGGAGTTGATCCGTCGCTACCTTGTACACGACGGCTATGAGGTAACCGTCGTACACGACGGCGAGACAGCGTTCAGGGAAGCCACCCGCCGACCACCGGACCTCCTCGTCCTCGACTGGATGCTCCCCAGCCTGGACGGACTGGAGATATGCCGACGCCTGCGGGTTGCCGGCGAGTTGCCCATCCTCATGCTCACCGCCCGCTCCACCGAGGACGACCTTCTCCGAGGCCTGGATCTCGGAGCGGACGACTACATGACAAAACCTTTCAGACCGCGCGAACTGGTCGCGCGCGTCCGCACAGTGCTGCGCCGCAGCCGCCACACGGCCCATCCGGCATCCGTAGCCCCTCCGTTCGCCACCGCTCCGGTGGCACCCGCGATCCGAGAAGCCCTCACAGTCGGTCGGCTGACGGTGAATGCGACCCGGCACCAGGTATTCGTCCACGATCGCCCGGTGAACTGCACCCCTGGCGAATTCCGCATACTGAGCGCGATGGCTGCCTCACCCGATCGGGTCTTCACCAGGTCCCAACTGCTGGACTGCCTGGCGGACCACGGCAGAACCGTTTCCGAGCGCACCGTGGACGTGCACATACTGAACCTGCGGAAGAAGATCGAGATCTCACCCCGCAGACCCCAGCACCTGGTGACGGTTCACGGCATCGGATACAAACTGACCAGCGGCGACCATGGCGCCTGAAGTGCCGCTGCGCAACAGCCTGCTGCTCCGCCTCCTGATCGCCTCCTTTGCGATCTCCCTGGTCTCCATCGCCGCGACGGCCTGGCTGACGGCACGTAGCACCACACTCGCCATCAAGCAGGAGCGGGGCCAGATCCTCGCGGACGACGCCACCATCCAAGACACGCTCGAAGGCTTCGCGGCCGTGCACCCGAACTGGGACGAGGCCGAACAGGCCGTCCGGGATCTCGCCCGCAGAACCGGGCGCGGCATCGTCATCACCACGCGGGCACGCGAGGTCATCACCGCCTCGGACCGGTCGGCCGTCGACCGGCTTCCCCTCAACGCGAGCGCTGTCATCGATCCTCTGCACCTCAGCCCGGCTCCGGACCAGGGCGCCGGCCCGTCGGAGCAGGTCTCCCGAATCGACCCACGGGCGGTCGGCCCCTACCTGCTTCCCACCGCGGAACGTAAGGAGCTGAGGCGACTCGCCCGTCAGGAGGTCTCCTGCTTCTACGACACACAGGGGCTGCACACGCACATCGTCGAGGAACCCAGCGGCAGACCCGCCATCCGGGCTCTCCGCTCCGGAGCGGTCACCCTTCAGACCTGCGCGACCAAGGAGCTGTCCGCCCCCACCCCGACCGAGGCGAAGGCTCTCACCGAACTCACCGCGCTCGTCCGAACCTGCGCGGAACGCAACCGCATACGCTTCGAGGAACCCCTGGCCATCGATACGCAGTTCCGGCTGGGCCAGGCCGACTTCGAGCAGGGCTCCTCCCGCCTCGACGACTGCGTGGAAGAAGGCCGGCGCGAACAGCTGGCACCCCATGTCGCCCCGGCTGCACTGCTGTTCGTCACCAGCCCCGCCCAGCCGGCCACTCCCGTTTTCGATCTGTCCAGGGCCGGGACACTGAGCGTGCTGGGGACCACCGGCCTGGTCCTCACCGTGACCATCACCATCACCGCGATGATCGCGATTCGGCTCATCCGTCCATTGCGGACGTTGACCAAAGCAGCCCGCGCCCCCTCGGGCCGGCACCTCCAGATCCCCATCACCACCAAGGACGAGATCGGCTATCTGGCCGCGGCCCTCAACGAGCTCTCGGAACGGCGCGAACGCACCGACGAACAGCGCAGGGTCATGGTCAGCGACATCGCGCACGAGCTTCGGACGCCGCTCAGCAACATACGCGGCTGGCTGGACGCAGCCCAGGACGGTCTGGCGGATCCGGACTCGTCCCTCGTGGCCTCGCTCCAGGAGGAAGCGGGCCTGTTGCAGCACATCATCGACGACCTCCAAGTGCTCGCTGCGGCCGACGCCGGCGCCCTGCGCCTCAACCCCCGCGAACTGAACCTGCGGGAGCTGGCCGAACAGTCACTCGACGCCCACCGAACAGCCGCGCAGGCAGGCCGAGTCGCACTGACCGGCCACTTCACGGACGACCTCACCATCGAGGGCGACCCCGTCCGCCTACGCCAGGTACTGGGCAACCTCCTATCGAACGCGATACGCCACACACCGCCGAACGGCTCCGTCACAGTCAGTGCCCATCGGGTGGAAGGCGGGGTCGAGCTCCACGTCGCCGACACCGGCAGCGGAATCCAACCTGAGGAACTGCCCCGTATATTCGACCGCTTCTGGCGAGCCGAACAGTCCCGCAGCAGAAACACCGGGGGCAGCGGTCTCGGACTCTCCATAGTCAGACACCTCGTGCAAGCGCACGGCGGAGAGGTATCCGTGGTGAGCAGCCCAGGCACGGAAACCGTGTTCACAGTTCGGCTTCCACACTGATCATCCGCACGGTGCCTCCTCTCCGCACATTGCAGGGTTCCTGATCGAGGGGACGGAACCGACCAATTCTCAGGTGGGGTAGGTGGCCGCACCTGAGGACGCCGGCCGCCGGCGCACCTTCACTTGACGCCGAGGGCTCAGTACGCCGAGCGGCGCGCTGTCCGTTCGGCGCGCAGGCTCGGAGATCGGATACATGGCGCACCACACCCCAGTCAGCAAAGGTGTGATCCTCGGTGTCCGCATCAAGGGGCAGGGGCAGCCAGACTGTGCCGTCCATCTGGTTCAACACCCATCGACCGACGACCTGGACTGCAATCGCCACCCGGCCGACGTCCACCACCAGCTGTACGGCGCTGAGGCCGGCGCCGAATACAGCGAGGCTTACGAGTCCTGGCCGCTGCTCTGCGCGACCCTCGGCGTGAGCCCGAACTCGAGGGTCAGCCCGGCCTACCGGGTCCCGCACGTTCTGGTCGAAGTGGCCGCCGATACGTACACCGGCCCGATGGATCCGAACCAGCTGGCCGAGTTCATCCAAACGGTGGCCGGGCAGTTGGATGAGCTGCGTGTGATGCACCCTCGGCTCACCGCAGCCCGCGCCGAATGGGCCGCGCGGACCGATCCGCCGGCCAGCACCGAGGCCGCGTAATACAGCCTCAAGAGTCACCACAAGTCCTGCAGTACCAATGTCTCTATGCCGAGGCCCCCGCCACCCACCTGCCCCAGGGACTTTTCAGGGACTTTCAGCGCTGTCCGAGGGACTTCCGAGGGACTTTTCACCGCCTAACGCGGCAAGCCCCCGAAAGACCGGAAAGGGCCTCCGACGCAGGTCGGAGGCCCTTTCCAAAGCAAAGCCGCAGGTGGCGGCAGACGAGTCGGGCTGTACGCCGGGTTCTGTCGCCCGGTCGCCTCGCGGCGGCCGGGGAGACGGCCATCCATCTAGGACCGGCATTGCTGCCGGTCTCGTGCGGTCTACCCGCGAACTCGGGCGGGCAGCCCTCGGACGTTCGCGCAGGAGCACCGAGGTGCTCCCTCTTGACCTTGCTCCGGGTGGGGTTTACCTAGCCGCCTGAGTCACCTCAGGCGCTGGTGGTCTCTTACACCACCGTTTCACCCTTACCGGGGACCGAGGTCCCCGGCGGTCTGTTTTCTGTGGCACTGTCCCGCGGGTCACCCCGGGTGGCCGTTAGCCATCACCCTGCCCTGTGGAGCCCGGACGTTCCTCGGGAGGATCCGGAGATCCTCACGCGGCCGTCCGCCCGGCTCGTCTGCCGTGATGACCATGCTACCCGGCGGGGCCGGGGGTGAAGGCCGCGATGCCCGCCTCCCAGGCCGCCGAGAGGTCGGCACCCGGAGGGAAGCGGCCGTTGAGCTCCAGGACGACCATCCCGTGGGCGAATGCCCAGGCCGCCCGGGCCCGGTCCTCGTCACCCCCGGCGGCACGGAACAGCGGGGCGGCCGCGGCGTCCGCCGCTTCCACGGCGGGGAGTGCGCGGCCCATGGTGAGGAGGTAGAGGTGCGGGTGGGCCAGGGCGTAGGTGCGGTAGGCGGTGGCGAGTGCGGAGAAGGATCCCGGGGCCGCCCGCTCGGCGGCCTCCAGGACTCCGGCGGTCTCCCGGAGCATCTCGGCGGCCAGTGCCGCCACCACGGACGACTTGTCGGGGAAGTGCTTGTACAGGGAAGGCGCCTTGACGCCCACCCGGTCGGCCAGCCGGCGCATGGTGAGCGCCTCGGGCCCCTCCGCCTCCAGCAGGGCACGCGCGGCGGCGATGATCTGCCGGGGCCGGCCGGCCGTGGGGGCGATGGCGAGGTCAGTCACGCATAGGACCTTCCCTGGTACGGAGTCGGTACGCAGTCCGTAGCCGAGGACGTGATCGTACGAGATGCGGACAAGCCGGTCGTCGGAGCCCTTGCCCCCGCAGGGGGCGTGCAGGGCTCCGGGCCGGTTCCGGGGAGGGCGGCCCGTACCCTTGCCGGGAGGGCTCCCACGTGCGCGGGGCCCTGTTCCGCGCAAGAAGGAGAACGCCCGTGCTCGTGCTGTTGCCGCCCTCCGAAGGTAAGGCCGCCTCGGGGCGCGGGGCACCGCTGAAGCCGGAGTCGCTGTCCCTGCCGGGTCTCGCGGACGCCCGGGCCGCGATCCTCGACGAGCTGGTCGAGCTGTGTGTGGCCGACGAGGAGAAGGCCCGTGGGGTGCTCGGCCTGAGCGAGGGGCTGCGCGCCGAGATCGCGAAGAACGCGGAGCTGCGCACGGCCGGTACCCGGCCCGCCGGGGAGATCTACACCGGCGTGCTGTACGACGCCCTGGACCTGGCCACGCTGGACGCTGCGGCCAGGCGGCGCGCCGGGAAGTCGCTGCTGGTCTTCTCCGGGCTGTGGGGCGCGGTGCGGGTGGGCGACCGGATTCCCTCGTACCGCTGCTCGATGGGGGTGAAGCTGCCGGGCCTGGGGGCGCTCAACGCGTACTGGCGCGCCCCGATGGCGTCGGTCATGCCCGAGGCGGCCGGGGAGGGGCTGGTCCTGGATCTGCGCTCGTCGGCGTACACCGGGGCGTGGAAGCCCTCGGGTGAGGTCGCGGAGCGCACGGCGAGTGTGCGGGTGCTCCAGTCGCGGATGGTGAACGGGGTCGAGAAGCGGTCCGTGGTCAGCCACTTCAACAAGGCCACCAAGGGCCGGATGGTGCGCGATCTGCTGCTGGCCGGGGCACGCCCGAAGGGGCCGGCGGAGCTGGTGGAGGTGCTGCGCGACCTCGGTCACGTGGTGGAGGCGCAGGCTCCCCAGCGGGCCGGGCGACCGTGGGCGCTCGACGTGGTGGTCACCGAGATCCACTGAGTCATTGCACCCTGCGCAACGCTCGTTGCGCATCATGCGGTCCGCGCGGCAGGATGACTCCATGACCTCCTCCGCGCCAGCCGCCGTGTCCACCTCCGTGCTGGACCTCGCTCCCGTCGTCCCCGTCGTCGTACTGGAGGACGCGGCCGACGCGGTGCCGCTGGCCCGTGCGCTCGTCGCGGGCGGGCTTCCCGCGATCGAGGTCACGCTGCGGACGGCCGCCGCACTCGACGCGATACGGGCGATCGCCGCGGAGGTCCCCGACGCCGTGGTCGGAGCGGGCACGGTGATCTCCCCGGCGCACGTGACCGGGACCGTCGCGGCCGGAGCCCGCTTCCTGGTCAGCCCCGGCTGGACGGACGCACTGCTGGACGCGATGAAGGCATCGGGTGTCCCGTTCCTGCCCGGCGTCTCGACGACCTCCGAAGTGGTCGCGCTGCTGGAGCGCGGAATCACGGAGATGAAGTTCTTCCCGGCCGAGGCCGCGGGTGGCACCGCCTATCTGAAGGCGCTGTCCTCGCCGCTTCCCCAGGCCCGGTTCTGCCCGACCGGCGGCGTCTCGCTCGCGTCTGCGCCGTCCTATCTGGCACTTCCGAACGTCGGCTGCGTGGGCGGCAGTTGGATGGTCCCCGGTGACGCAGTGGCGGCGAAGGACTGGGCACGGGTGGAGCGGCTGGCCGCCGAGGCGTCGACGCTGGGCCGCGGCTGAGCGCCACGAGCGCGCGGGGCGCCCCGGCGTCGCTACCTCAGGTGCGAGGTGTCGTTGAGAAGCCTCAGCGAGGGGTTCCCGTCCGCGTAGTACGCCACCGTCGAGACGGAGGCGGGCGAGAGCTCCATACGGAACAGGGACTCCGGCGGGGCGCCCAGCGCGAGCCGGACCAGTGTCTTGATCGGCGTGACGTGCGTGACCAGCAGCACCGTGCGACCCGCGTACCGGGCGATCAGCCGGTCGCGCGTCGCCGATACCCGCTCCGCCACCTCGGCGAAGCTCTCGCCACCGCCGGTGGGGGCGGCGTCGGGGGACGCCAGCCATGTGGTGAGGTCCGGGCCGTGGCGTTCGCGCACCTCGGCGAAGGTGAGCCCCTCCCAGGCCCCGAAGTCCGTCTCGCGCAGGCCGTCCTCGATGCGGACCTCCAGGCCCAGCCGGAGCGCGACGGCCTCCGCCGTCTGACGGCAGCGGCGCAGCGGGGAGCTCACGATGTCCTGGAGCACGCCGCGGGCGGCGAACGCCTCGGCCGCGCTTACGGCCTGGTCCCGGCCGGTCTCCGAGAGCTCGGGGTCGCTGCCGCCGCTCCCCGAGAAGCGCTTCTCGGGGGTGAGAGCCGTCTCTCCGTGCCGGAGCAGGACGAAGGTCGCGGGCTCACCGAGGTCGGGCGCGCTCCCCCAGCCCACCTGCGGAGATGCCGAGGTGCCCGCCTGCGCGGCCGCGGCTGCCCGCGCCGGGCGGGCGGCGGCCATCGCGGCGCGGACCTTGGCGGCACCCGCGGCTGCGTCGCCGGGCGGGCCGGACGGGGGCAGTTGCTCCGCCAGGGCGGGGGGACGCGTCGTCTCCAGATCGGCCGACGACGCCTCCGGGGTCCACCGCTCACCACGCCTGCCCGCGTCCATCGCCTCGTTGGCGAGCCGGTCGGCGTGCTTGTTCCGCTCGCGCGGAATCCACTCGTACGTGACCGAGGACGCGGGCAGCAGACTCGCGGCCTCCGCGGCGAGCGGCTTCATGTCGGGGTGGTTGATCTTCCAGCGCCCCGACATCTGCTCGACCACCAGCTTGGAGTCCATCCGCACGCGCACCTGTACGGGCGTGTCCGGGAACAGCTCCTTCACCGCCTTCAGGCCGGCGATCAGGCCCCTGTACTCCGCGACGTTGTTCGTGGCGACGCCGATGTACTCCGCCGCCTCGGCGAGCGTCGCGGCATCGGCGGCGTCGAGGACGACCGCACCGTATCCGGCGGGCCCCGGGTTGCCCCGGGACCCGCCGTCGGCCTCGACGACCAGCTTGCGGGGGACGGACACTACAGGCCGGAGTCCGCGGTGCGGACCAGGATGCGGTGGCAGTTCTCGCAGCGCAGCACGGTGTCGGGGGACGCCGCCTTCACGTCGTTGACCTCGGTGATGTTCAGCTCCAGGCGGCAGCCCTCGCAGCGCCGCTGGTAGAGCCGTGCCGCGCCGACGCCGCCCTGCTGGGTGCGCAGCTTGTCGTACAGCTTGAGCAGGTCGGCGGGGACGGCACCCGCCACGACCTCCCGGTCCTTGGCCACGGTGGCGGCCTCGGCGTCGAGCTCCCGGCTGGCGGCGTCCCGGCGGGCGGTCGCGTCATCCGCCTTGGCCTGCACCGCGCCGACGCGCTCGGTCAGTTCGGCGACGCGCTCCTGGGCGGACTCGCGCCGCTCCATGATCTCGAGGACGACGTCCTCGAGATCACCCTGGCGCTTGGCCAGCGAGGTGATCTCGCGCTGCAGGCTCTCCAGGTCCTTCGGGGAGGAGACCGCGCCGGAGTCGAGCCGCTGCTGGTCGCGGACGGCGCGCTGGCGCACCTGGTCGACGTCCTGCTCCGCCTTGGTCTGCTCGCGGGTGGTGTCGCTCTCCTCGGTCTGCGAGGCGACCAGCAGGTCACGCAGCTGCGCGAGGTCGCTGTTCAGCGAGTCGAGCTCGGCGTGCTCGGGCAGCGACGTGCGCTTGTGGGAGAGCTGCGACAGACGTACGTCGAGTGCCTGGACTTCGAGGAGTCGGATCTGGTCGGCGGGCGCGGCGTTCAGTTGGGGGCTCCAGAAGAGTGGTGGGTGGTCCAGGGGTCGGTGACCTGCTTCGAGACGTGGACCCGGAGGTCCCATCCGTGGCGGTCGGAAAGTGCGTCGAGCTGCGCGGCGGCCTGCTCGCACCAGGGCCATTCGGTGGCCCAGTGTGCGGCATCGACGAGACCGAGCGGCGAGTGCTGAACGGCCTCGGAGGCCGGGTGGTGACGCAGGTCCGCGGTGAGGAAGGCGTCCACACCGGCGGCGCGTACCGCGTCGAAGAGGCTGTCCCCGGAGCCGCCGCTCACCGCGACCCGGCGGACGACCGCGTCCGGGTCGCCGGCCAGCCGGACGCCCTGCGCGGTGGCGGGCAGCCGGGCGGCGGCACGGGCGGCGAAGTCGCGGAGGGTCAGGGGGCTGTCGAGCTCGCAGATCCGGCCGAGCCCGCGGCGTCCGGCGGAGTCGGTGGGATCCGGCACGAGGGGGCCGGTGACCCGCAGGTCCAGGGCGCCGGCGAGGGCGTCGGAGACTCCGGGGTCGGCGGAGTCGGCGTTGGTGTGGGCGACGTGCAGGGCGATGTCGTGCTTGATCAGCCCGTGCACGACCCGGCCCTTGAAGGTGGAGGCCGCCACCGTCGTCGTCCCCCGCAGATAGAGGGGGTGGTGGGTGACGATCAGCTGGACGCCGAGGGAGCGTGCCTCGTCGGCGATCTGCTGGACGGGGTCGACGGCGAAGAGGACCCGGTCGATCACCGCTTCCGGGTCGCCGCAGACCGTACCGACGGCGTCCCATCCCTCGGCCCGCTCGGGGGGCCAGAGGGCGTCGAGTTCGGCGATGACTTCAGACAGACGGGGCACGGGGGAAAGGCTACCTGGCCGCCGTGCCCCGCCGCCCCTGGCCGCCCGGGCCCGTGGAGCGGGACCGGCGGCCGGTACGAATCGTTACGCGGTTCGGGCGGCGCGGAGCCCTTCGGAGGCCGTGTTCCCGTGGGCGGCGCCGAAACCCCGGGGCGAGTGGACGCGGCAGCACAGCCACTCCCGCCTCCGCAGGCGAATCAGGACATCGGCATCCTTATGTGTGAAGAGGCATGGCTCATGTTGTCCGGCAGGGTGTCCGAAACCTAGCTTCTGTTGCCGGAGGTGACCGGACCATGACTGCCTGTGCCATCGAGAACAAGACCGCCGGAGTCGCAGGGGCTGCCGCGACGGCCGGGCCCGCGCCCGAACCGGCGGAACCGGACGGGCCGGCCGAGCCCGTGAAACCCCGCGCCGCGGGCGCTTCGGACGAGGGCGCGGACCCCGTCAGAGCGGGGGCACCCGACCGCGACGCCGAACAGCGCGACGCGGGGGTGCGGGCCGATCCGGACGATCCCCATGCGGCCCGGGCGGTCCTCGCCGCCCGCGGGCAGGTGGTCTCCGAGCCGTCGCCCGGCGGATCCGTGAGGCGTGCCGCACCCGGAAGGACCGACGTACCCGTCGGCCGCGTCGGCCCGGCCGGGACCGCATCGCCCCTCGCCTCCATGCCACCGATCCCGTCCATGCCGCCGACGTTCTCCATCCGGCTTTCCCTCCCGTCCGTACCGCAGGCACCATCCGCACCGCAGGCACCATCCGCACCACCCGTGACGGCCGCATCAGCTTCACCACCAACACCACCTGTGACGGCCGCACCGGCTTCACCACCCACACCGCCCGCACCGCAACCACGGAACGCCGCGGCGGTCCTCCCCCGCGCCTCCTCACGCTCCGGGCCGCCCGCGCTCACCATCGGCGCCGACCACGCGTACGCCGCACGGCTCACGACGGCCGGGGAGACGGCCGGACCGGCGTGGTATCCCGAGCGCTGGACGCTGGACGGCCCCGAGCCCTACGCCGTGCCCCTCCCCCTCGACCAGCCGGAGGAGGCCGACTCGGACGTGCTGCCGCTCTCGGACGGGCGGGTCCTGATCCGCCGACGGGTGGGCGCGGACCGGCACACGTTCTCGCTGCTCTATCCGACCGGGCCGGGCACGGGCGAACTCTTCCTGGGCTCCCTCGACTGCCCGGAAATCGCGCTCCTCCCCCCGTCCCCCGACGGCATGAGCGTGTTCGCCCTGCTCCCCGGTGCACGCTCCACCGGCATCTGGCTGGTGGCGGGCGGCGCGTTCGGCCCCGAGCATGTCGCGGACGTTCCCGGACGCTGTTCGGGCGGTGCCTGGCTCGACCGGGAGGGCCGGCTGCTCGCCCTGGACCGGCGGATGCCGGGCGGCGGTCCCGTGAAGGCGGTCGTCGTGGACCTGGGGCGCGGGGGCGAGGTGACCCCGCTCCTGCAGATCGCGCCGGAGAGCGACGACCGGCTGCTGCTGGCCGACGCCGACAGCGGCCTGCTGCTGGTCCGCTCGGACGCGCCCGGCCAGGACCGGCTCGGCTGGGGCGTGCTCGGCAGCTGTCTGCCGGTGCGGTTCCCGGAGTGCCTCCGCGCGCAGGGCGGGACGTTGACGCCGTTCGCCGTGCAGCCGGGCCAGATGCTGATGCCGGAGAGCTGCGCGGTGGCGCTGCGGATCGATGGTGCGGCGGGCAGCTGGGTGGGTCTGTGGCGTCCCGCGGGACGCCGGCTGCACCAGTTCGCGGCACCCGGCGGGTGGCTGGCGGGATCCGGTTTCTGGACCAGGGAGGGGGTGCTGCACCTGCCGTACTCGCAGGAGGGCGCCGCCTGCGCGGTGGCCTTGCTGGAGGCTCCGGTGGACGAGGCGCGCCCGGTCGTGGCGCAGGGGACGGACGTGTCCACGGCCACGCCCGCCTTCGGTGTGTGTAAGCCCGTTCCGCTGGGGCAGGCGCCTCTCACCGGACGCACCACACCTGGATAAACTCCGCTCCGGCTCCGCAGCCGTTCCGCGGACGCCGAGGGTGAGCGTGCCGGACGGCCGCGGGCCGCGACACACACGTAAGCGATTGCAACGGGGAGACTTCCCACATGCCTGAGGCCCGAACCGACACGACCCAGACGCGTCCGCCCGAGGCGGGCACGGGAGGGGCCGACGCCGGCTACGGAAAGCACCGAGGAGGCGCGGCCGCGGAGAGCGTGCCCGCGCAGCCGCACGGCCGCCACCGCCGTACCTCCGAAGGGGGTGCCGGCGCGGCGGTCTGAATCACTCCGTACGACACGAGGGCCGACACCGCCGGACGACTGTGTCGGCCCTCGTGTCGTACGGCAGTCGCAGCACCCTCCCGACGGCTCGCACCCATGACATTTGTCCTCGTGGAGTCCGTACACACGCCCCTGCCGCGTCGGTCGTCCGCTCCGTAGCGTCGTCGTCATGACACGGACAGCGGGGACCACGAGGACCGGCCCGGCGGTGGAATTCACCTCGGTGGTCAAGACGTTCGGGAGGGCGGGGCGCACCGCCCGGGCACTCGACGGCGTCGATCTCACCGTCGCGCGGGGCGAGACCGTCGCCCTGCTCGGCCGCAACGGCGCGGGCAAGTCCACGGCCATCAGCCTCCTGCTGGGGCTGGACGAACCGGACTACGGCACGGTGCGCCTCCTGGGCCGCACCCCCGGCCGGGCGGTCCGCGCCGGGCTGGCCGGCGCCATGCTCCAGGACGGCCGTCCGATCCCCCGGGTGACGGTGGGCGAGCTGGTCCGCTTCGTCGCGGCCCTCCACCCGCGTCCGCTTCCCGTGTCCGAGGCACTCGCTCTCGCCGGGATGACGGAGTACGCGGGCCGGCGTGTCGACAAGCTGTCGGGGGGCCAGACGCAGCGCGTCCGCTTCGCCGTGGCGCTGGCCGGGAATCCCGAACTGATCGTGCTGGACGAGCCGACGGCCGCGCTGGACGTGGAGGCGAGGCACGCCCTCTGGGGCTCGATCCGGTCCTTCGCGGAGCGTGGTGCCACCGTGCTGTTCTCCACCCATCACCTGGAGGAGGCCGACGGGAACGCCGGACGGATCGTCGTCCTGGACGGCGGCCGGATCGCCGCGGACGGCAGCGGCGAGATGATCAGGCGCGCGGCGGGCGGCGGTGTGGTCTCCATCGACCTGGCCGGCCGGCCCGCCGCGGATCTCGAGTCGCTCCCCGGTGTCGTGGGTGCCGAGGTGCGTGGGGACCGTGTCCTGCTGCGTACGCACGACTCGGACGCGACCGTCGTCGCACTGGCCCGGATCGGAGCCGTACGCGGCCTCCAGGTGGGCAGGACCACCCTGGAGGACGCCTTCCTCTCGCTGACCGCGTCCGGGCCGACGACCGCCGCCGCGTCACCGGCCGCCCCCGCGGCGGCCGTTCCTCGGAAGGAGACCGTGTGATGTTCCCGTACGTCGCTCTCGAGATCCGGCGGACCCTGCGCGATCCGACGTTCCTGGTCTTCGGGACGGGCATGCCGGTCATGATGTACCTGCTGTTCACGAATCTGGGAGGGGGCGGCACGTACGACGACTGGAAGGCGGCGTCGATGGTCGGTATGGCGGCGTACGGGGCGCTCGGTTCCTCCATGGCGATCGGTACGGGCATCGCGTCGGACAAGTCCCTCGGCTGGCTCCGGCAGTTGAGGATCACCCCGCTGGATCCCCGACGCGCGGTGGCGGGCCGGGCCATCAGCGGTTCGGTGACGGTCCTGCCGACCGTCCTGACCGTCCTGCTGGCCGGGGCACTCGTCAACGGGGTGCGGCTGGCGCCCTGGCAGTGGGGGGCGCTGGTGGTGCTGCTGTGGATCGGCGCGCTGCCCTTCACCCTGCTCGGCATCGGCAACGGCTACCGGCTGACTCCTCAGGGCACGGGCGTGGTCAACGTGGCCTGCTTGATGGGCTTCGCGGTCGTCGGCGGACTGTGGTTCCCGCTCGGCGTGTTCCCCGGATGGCTGCGCGCCGTCGGCGAGTTCACCCCGGCGTACGGGTTCGCCGACCTGGGCTGGTCGACGATCGCCGGGCACGCCCCGCCGGCCGGCTCCCTCGCCGTGCTGGGTGTGTGGCTGCTGTTGTCCGGCGGCTACGCCGTGATGTCCTACCGTCGGTCGGCGAGGACGGTGTGAACGCAGTGGCGATGCCCCGAAGGGCGAGGATCGGACGGCCGGGACCGTACACCCTGCTGCCCACACTGCTGATGGGCCTCGGCGCGTTCTCCAACCTCTGGCAGGGCGAGACACCGAACCCCTGGGTCGGCGCGCTGGGACTGCTGGCCTTCAACTCCCTCTACATCTCGGTGATGTTCCGGGGTTTCGACAGGCGGGCACGGGAGACCGCCACGTCCTACGCGCTGCTGGCCGCGATGGGTGCCATCACCTTCGGTCTCGCTATCGGCTACGGCGGCAACTGGCTGCTGTTCTTCCCCCTGTTCTCACTGGCCTGCGGCACGATCCTGCGCGGCCGGCGGCTGGTCGTCGGCCTGTTCGTCCTGGCCGCCTGCGCGTGCGCGGTGGCGGTGTGGCGCGGCGATCACGTGTCGGAGCCCTGGACGATCGGCTACGGCACGTTCATCTCCGGGGGCGTGACGGCCGCGATCCTCACCCTGTCCGAGACGGTGACGGAGCTGCGGGCGACCCGGGAGGAACTGGCCCGCGGCGCGGTCGAGCAGGAACGGCTGCGCTTCTCGCGTGATCTGCACGATCTGCTCGGCCACACCCTGTCGGTCGTCGTCGTCAAGTCGGAGGCGGCACGCAGGCTCGCCCCGCACGACATCGACGCCGCCGTCGCGCAGGTCTCCGACATCGAGTCCGTGGGCCGCCAGGCCCTCAGGGAGATCCGTGAGGCGGTGACCGGCTACCGGGAGGGGAGTCTGGCCACCGAGCTGGACCGGGCACGCCCGGTGCTGGCCTCCGCCGGGACGGAGACGGTCGTCCACCGCTCGGGCCCACCGCCCGCCCCGCGGGCCGACGCGCTGCTGGGCTGGGTGGCGCGGGAGGCCGTCACCAACGTCGTGCGCCACAGTGGCGCGAGGCGCTGCGTGTTCGTGCTGGACTCCACGCCCGAACGGGTCAGGCTGACCGTGACGGACGACGGTGCCGGCACCGGGCCCGGACAGCCGGTGGGGCGGGCCGGCGGTACGGGGCTGAAGGGCCTGGCCGAACGGCTGGCCGCCGAGGGCGGCTCGCTGGAGTCGGGCCCCGGCGCGGGCGGTGGCTTCGTCGTGACGGCGGAACTCCCGGCCGGGGTGTGGGGCGCCCCCGAGAAGCCGGCCGGGGCGTGGGGCGCCCCCGAGGGGCGGGACTGCGGCTGAGGTCGGACGGGCCCGCGCAGCCGGCGTTCCGACGGCCCGCAGCCGTCGCTGTCAGGGATTTGCCCGCGTCGCTGTCCCATCGCCCCTCGACCTGCTCCGCCGAGACCTCCGCGCCATGGATCGCCGCAGCCCGGCCGCAGGACGCCGTGAGCGCCACCGCAACCCCGGGGAGACGGTCGAGTGCCACGGCCGTGCGCTCACGCCGTCCCCCTGCTCCGCGGCCCCGGGCGGCCGCCCTCCATATGTGAACGCGCTCCAAATAACATTCCGCACTGCTGTCAGCCGCTGCACGTCCGGAGGCCGAGCCGGTACCGAGAGGCACGGGCGAAACCCGGCGGGGCGCCATCAGCGCCCCGCCGCGTCGCGCCGCCGCAACAGGCCACCGGCCATACGCTGTTACTCGTGAACGAGATGCCGCAGGACCACCGCCCCACGGGTTCGGTACGCATCCTGCTCGCCGAGGACCAGGGCATGATGCGCAGCGCGCTCGCCCTGCTGCTCGGGATGGAGCCGGACTTCGAGGTGGTCTCCCAGGTGGCCGCCGGGGACAGGATCGTTGACGAGGCGCTGCTGTCCCGCCCGGACGTGGCGCTGCTGGACATCGAACTCCCGGGGCGCAGCGGCCTGGACGCGGCCGCCGATCTGCGTACGGAGGTGCCGGACTGCCGGGTGATGATCCTGACGACCTTCGGCAGGCCGGGCTATCTCCGGCGTGCGATGGAGGCCGGGGCTTCGGCCTTCCTGGTGAAGGACGGCCCGGTCGGGGAGCTGGCGAAGGCGATCCGGCAGGTACTGGGCGGCGAGACGGTGATCGATCCGGCGCTGGCCGCGGCCGCCCTGGGCGCGGGCCCGAGCCCGCTGACCCCACGGGAGCGGGACGCGCTGAACGCGTCCGTGGACGGGGCGACGGTCGCCGACATCGCCGCGAGGCTGAGCCTGTCGGAGTCCACGGTCCGCAACTACCTCTCCTCGGCCATCGGCAAGACGGGCACCCGCAACCGCATGGAGGCGATGCGCGCGGCACGTCAGCAGGGCTGGCTCTGACGCCGGCGCCTGCCGCCCCGCCCCTCGCACCGGGCGGGAGGCGCTACGCCTCCGGCGAGTGCAGCGCCGGTGCGGGCTCGCTCCCGTGGCGTGCCGCCCGGCCGCCGGCCCGCACGTCCGGCCGTCCGCCTGTGTCCTTACCCCCGCGCCGTCCAGGCAGCCACAGCAGCATCATCACCGCTCCGGCCACCAGCACCACGGCGGAGGTCCGGAAGGCCAGCGCGTATCCGGCCGTGATCTCGGCGGCCCCTTCGGAGCCCGCCGTACGAGCCGCGGCGACCGTGGAGAGGATGGCGAGGCCCAGCGCGCCGCCCATCGTGCGGGAGGTGTTGACCAGCCCGGAGACGAGTCCGGCGTCGCCGGGTGCCGCACCGGAGGTGGCGAGCGTGGCCAACGGGGTGGAGGCCAGTCCGGCCCCGGCCATCATGAGGACACCGGGGAGGCAGACCGAGGTGAGGTAGGAGCCGTGCTCTGTCATGGTGGACTGCCAGCCGAAGCCGGCGGCGGCGACCAGGGCACCGGCGACGGCCAGGGGCTTGGCTCCGGTCCGCGCCATGATCGCGGGCGCGGCCTTCGCTCCGATGAAGACGGCGGCGGAGCTCGGGACGAGCGCGAACCCGGCCTGCAACGGCGTGTATCCCAGCACGTTCTGGGCGTAGACGGTCATGAAGTACCACATGCAGAAGGTCGCGGAACCCAGCAGCAGCATCGACACGTTCGCCGCCGAGACGGCGCGCACTCCGAGGACCCGCAGCGGCATCAGCGGCGCGGCCACCCTCGCCTCGACGAGGACGAACACGCCGAGCAGCGCCAGTCCGCCCAGCAGGGGCACCAGGGTGGCGGCCGCGGTCCAGCCGGAGGCCTCGGTCTGCACGATGCCGTACGCCGTGGTCGCCAGGCCCGCCGTGACGAGCAGCGCGCCCAGCAGGTCCACGCGGCGCCGGTCGCCCGCCCGGCCCTCGGCCAGCCACACCGCCGCTCCGGCGAGGACGAGGACGCCGACCGGCACGTTGATGAGCAGGACCCACCGCCAGGAGAGGGTGTCGGTGAGCACCCCGCCGATCAGCCCGCCGGCCGCGCCGCCTCCCGCGCCGACCGCCATCCAGGTGCCGATCGCCCTGGTGCGCGCGGGGCCCTCGGGGACGGCGGCGGTGAGGATCGTGAGCGTCGCCGGGGACAGTACGGCGGCGCCGAGTCCCTGCCCGGCGCGGGCCGCGAGGAGCTGCCAGCCCTCCTGCGCGAATCCGCCGGCCAGCGAGGCCGCGGTGAAGAGGCCGAGCCCCGTCAGGAACATCCGCTTCCGGCCGTATATGTCCGCGGCCCGGCCGCCGAGCAGCATGAAGCCGGCGAAGGCGATCGAGTAGGCGTTGACGACCCACTGCAGTCCGGGTGCGCTCAGGCCCAGGTCGGTGCGCATGGACGGCAGCGCCACATTGACGACGGACACGTCGAGGACGACCAGGAACTGGCCGGTGCAGGCCGCGACGACCACGGCCCACGTACGGGTTCTGGACCGGGCGGGCAGCGGCGTGGGCGGGGAGACGTCAACCATGGGTGTCATACTCGCAGGCCACCCGTGTCCAATACATCGGTTTCGGGTCCCCCTCCGGCCCCTCGGCCCTCCGCCTCCGGTCGTAGGACCTTCGCCGACTTTCCTCTTTTCACGACGCGTTCACCGGAATAACGCGGGCGTACGGAAGCGTTCAGCATGCACACACTTGGCGGTCGGCGTTGCCCGTCGGCATGCCACCGCACGCTCCACCCCGCTCGGACCCCCGCTTCTCCCCCCTGCCCCGGAGGCCACACGTATGCAACGGACGACGAACGGACAGCACGCGGGAGAGCTCTCCGATCCGCCCAGGACCAAGGGCGGCGGCGTCGTTCCCGTGCTCGCGTTCGCGGGGATCACCGTCGCGGTGATGCAGACCCTGCTCGTCCCCGTCATCAAGGACCTGCCGTCCCTCCTCGGCACCGACCCGGCGAACGCGACCTGGGTGATGACCGCCACCCTCCTCGCCGGGGCCGTCGCGACGCCGATCATGGGGCGGCTCGGCGATCTGTACGGCAAGCGGCGGATGCTGCTGGCCAGCCTCGCCGTGATGGTCGTCGGTTCGCTGGTCTGCGCCTCCACGGACAACCTCGTGATCATGATCGTCGGCCGGGCGCTCCAGGGCTTCGCCATGGGGGCCATTCCGCTGGGGATCGGCATCATGCGCGATGTGCTGCCGCGCGAGAAGCTCGGCTCGGCGATGGCCCTGATGAGTTCCTCCATAGGCGTGGGCGGTGGACTCGCACTGCCCGCCGCCGCGGTCATCGCCCAGCACGCCGACTGGCACGCGCTCTTCCTCGGTTCGGCCGTGCTGGGGGTGCTGGCCATGACCCTGACCGTCCTCGTCGTGCCGGAGCCCCCGCTGCGCGCGCCCGGACGCTTCGACCTCGTCGGTGCGCTGGGACTCTCCCTCGGCCTGGTCTGCCTGCTGCTGCCCGTCACCAAGGGCGGCGACTGGGGCTGGACCTCTCCGCTGACCCTCGGACTGATCTCCGCGTCCCTGCTGATCCTGGTGCTGTGGGGCCTGTTCGAGCTGCGCTCACCGGCGCCTCTGGTAGATCTGAGGACCAGCGCCCGCCGTGAGGTGCTGCTCACCAACCTCGTCTCGATCATGGTCGGGGTCGCCTTCTACGCCGTGTCGCTGGTCCTGCCGCAGCTGCTCCAGCTGCCCTCGGCGACGGGGTACGGCCTGGGCCAGTCCATGGTGGTGGCCGGGCTCTGCGTGGCACCCCTGGGCCTGACCATGATGTTCGTGGCCCCGCTGTACGCCCGTCTCTCCGCCCGCCGCGGCCCGAAGACCACTCTGATCCTGGGCATGCTGGTCATCGCCGTCGGCTACGGCGCGGGGCTCGGCCTGATGAGCGCGGCCTGGCAGACGGTGGTGATCGCGGTCGTGCTCGGCGCGGGCATCGGGCTCGCGTACTCCTCGCTGCCCGCCCTGATCATCGGCGCGGTCGACGCGTCGGAGACGGGCGCGGCCAACGGTCTGAACACGCTGATGCGGTCGATCGGCACCTCGATGTCGAGTGCGGTGATCGGCATGGTGCTGGCGAACACCTCGGTGCGGATGGGGTCGGTCGAGGTCCCCACCATGGAGGGCTTCCGGACCTCGTTCATGATCGCCACGGGGGCGGTGCTGATCGGCCTCGTGCTGGCCGCGTTCCTCCCGGCCCAGCGGCCGCCCCGCCCGGTGCTGCTGGCCAGCAGCGCGGGCGACGCGCTCGCCGCGGCGGAGCGGGCCCCGGTCGCCGCCGAGGCACCCGTACGACGCTGACCCGGGCGTACTCCCGTACGCCCCGCCGATCCGTATCACGGGGGCGTACGGCACCATGGGACGCCGTCCGATCCACCGCCCCACCAGGAGGAACCCCGTGGCCGCCGAGTCCTGCGCCCGTCCCGAGCCGGAGGTCCTCGCCGCCTTCGAGGCCGCCAAGGGCTTCATGCCGGTCCACGAAGGGCTCGCCCTGTACGCCGCCGCGGCAGAGGCAGCGGCACTGGGGCTGCCGCTCCTGGAGGTCGGCACCTACTGCGGGCGGTCCGCGATCCTGCTGGCGGCCGCCGCCCGGGCGGCCGGGCTGATGGCCCTGACCGTCGACCACCACCGGGGCAGCGAGGAGCAGCAGCCGGGCTGGGAGTACCACGACCCGTCGGTGGTGGACCCGGAGATCGGCCTGATGGACACGCTGCCGGCCTTCCGGCGCACCCTGCACCGGGCGGGTCTGGAGGAGCACGTGGTGGCGCTCGTCGGACGGTCCCCGCAGGTGGCGGCCGTCTGGGGCGGGTCGCTCGGCCTCGTCTTCATCGACGGCGGACACACCGACGAGCACGCCAACGGTGACTACGAGGGCTGGGCCCCGAAGGTCGCGGACGGCGGTCTGCTGGTCATCCACGACGTGTTCCCCGACCCGGCGGACGGCGGTCAGGCTCCGTACCGCGTGCATCAACGCGCCCTGGAATCAGGTGCGTTCACCGAGATCTCGGTGACGGACTCACTGCGCGTACTGCGGCGTACGGGGACGGGGATCTGAACCGCACGAGTAGCATCGCGACGTGCGTAACGCAGACTTCGTTCCCCCCTCACCGCGCACGGACACGCGCCGGAGGCCCGTGTCCGTGGTCGCGGCCCTGGCCTGCGCCTGCCTGACCGCCGCGGGGTGCGCGGGCGACGGCGGGCAGAGCCCCGCCGCAGGACCGGGGGCGGCGACCCGGACCGGATCGCCCTCGCCGTCCTCCCCTCCCTCATCCACGGCCCCATCGGCTCCGGCCACGAGCCCGTCCGCCGAGCCCCTGCCCCGGGGTCCGCTCACGGGCCGCACCGTGGTGATCGACCCCGGGCACAATCCGGGCAACCGCGAGCACACCCGGGAGATCAACAGCCAGGTGGACATCGGCACCGGGCGCAAGGAGTGCGACACCACGGGAACGGCCACCGACTCCGGTTACGCCGAAGCCCGGTTCACCCTCGACGTCTCCCGGCGGCTGCGCACGCTGCTGGAGGAACAGGGCGCCGAGGTCGTCCTCACCCAGGACGGCGACCGCCCCTTCGGCCCGTGCGTCGACGAGAGGGCGCGGATCGGCAACAAGGAGCGGGCCGACGCGGTCGTCTCGGTCCACGCCGACGGTTCCGCGACCGGGAACCGGGGATTCCACGTCATTCTCCCCGCCGCGGTGGACGGAGGCGGCGCGGACACCGCGAAGATCGTGACACCTTCCCGTGAGCTGGGAGTACGGATCGCCGGGAATTTCGTACGCGCCACCGGAAGTGCCGCCTCCAATTACATCGGCGGTGGCACCGGACTGGACACCCGTGACGATCTTGGCGGCCTGAATCTGTCGACGGTGCCCAAGGTGTTCGTCGAATGCGGCAATATGCGTGATCCGGAGGACGCCGCCCTGCTCACCAGCGCGGGCTGGCGCCAGAAGGCGGCTCTCGGCATCGCCGGGGGCATCAGCAGCTATCTGAAGAAGTAGTTCTGCGCGAACGGTGATGACATCGGGCGGAAAGCCGGTCCGAGGTCCGGGCAGCATCACAACCCGCCCGGGCAGACGATAGATTCATCCCTACGATGAGGAGCCGCCCCGAGCTTCGCGCCGTACCCGCCGTTCAGGCGGCATCGACGACCGCCCCGACGAGACGACCGACTAAGGACCTTCACGTGAATATCCGCTCCCTCTCCCGAGGCGACGGCGTGGTGATCGGAGCAGCGGTCGTGCTGTTCATCGCCTCTTTCCTCGACCTCTCCGGCTACGACTGCCCCTCGGGCGCGGACTGCTCGGGCTACAGCGCGAACGCCTGGGACCGCCTTTCCGTCCTGATGGGCATCTACCTGGCCGGCATCATCGGTGCGGCGTTGCTGATCGTCAGCCGCGCGATGCCGGGCCGCAAGGTGGTCGGCTTCGAACTCGGCCAGTTCGGCGCCGCGTTCACCGTGTTCTCCCTGTGGACCATGTTCTGGACGATCATCGACGCCGGTGACGCGGGCGCCGGTCTGATCCTCGGCCTGCTGGCCACCCTGGTGCTGGCCGGCGGCGCCGTGGCCACTCCGCTGGTCCCGGCGCTCAAGGCCCCGCTGATGGGCGCACCGCGCCCGGCACAGGCCGTGCAGTCGGCCTACGGCCAGCAGCCCGGCCCGGGCTACGGCTACCCCGGTGGCCAGCAGACGTTCGGCGCCCAGCCGGGCCAGCAGCAGCCGTACGGCGCCCAGCAGGGTCAGCCCGGCCAGCCGCAGCAGCAGGCGGCGGCTCCGCAGAGCGGTGGAGCGCCGGCCGGTGACTTCACGCCCTTCTGGTTCGCGGTACCGGTGGCCCGCCCGCTGCACGGTGAGGACGGCGCCCCCAACCCGATCGCCGAACTCGCGCCCGGCACGTGGTACCTCGCGGTCGAGCAGCGTGGCACCGGGCTCATCGCCCAGACGCAGGACGGCCGCCGTGGTGTCCTCCAGGACACCTCGGGCATCCAGCGCGGCTGAGCCGCCGCACGCGAGTGGCCCCCCGCCCTTCCGGGCGGGGGGCCACTGTCGTACCCGGCCGTGCGCCGCGTTCGTACCGGCCGTCTCAGCCGAAGGACGACCTGTCCAGCCAGAAGTCCAGGAGCCCCCGGTCACCCAGGACCTCGAGTCCGCCCTCGTCCGGCTTCTGCCTGCGGTTGAAGGCCAGCATCAGTTCGGTCAGCGGCCCCCGGAGGGCCACGGTCGCCTTCTCGTGGGAGTGGCGCCAGGTGAAGGCGTCGTCTCCGAAGTCGATCAGCCACTCCGCCGCCGGGACATCCGTGGCGTGCAGGTGCAAGGACCTTCCGCCGCCGCGCAGTTCGGCTGCCTCCGGGTCGCCGTTCGACTGGACGAAGGCGACGATCTCCAGCCATTCGGTGATCGTGTCGGCGGCCAGGTCGGGGGCGACCTCGAACGCCGTCCCCGTGGCGAGGGCGGCGTCCGCCCGGTGGACGACGGTCTCATGGGCCATGCGCCGGGCCCAGAAGGCGGTCCGGCGTTCCCATCCCCAGGTCCACACCTCGGTGTCCGGGCCCGCCTCACGGAGAGCGTCCACGGCCGCGGCGGCACCTGCGGTCAGCCATCCCGCCAGGGCGGCCGCGTCATCGCCCGCCGGACCCCCGGCGCCGGCGACCTGGTCCTCCGGGAGCTCCTCGGCCGCCCTGCCGCGGACCATCTCACCGGCCCAGCGGTGTGCGTCGCCGACGTGCACGACGAGTTCGCGCAGGTTCCAGTCGGGACAGCTCGGGACCCGGCGCGTCAGGTCGGCGTCCTTGACCAGTGCGCCCAGCAGGTCGGTCTGGACGAGGATCTCGTCGCAGTAGCGCTCGTACGCAAGGAGAGTCATCCCCGCACCCTATGCGGCGTCCGAAGGTCTGTTCAGCCGGTTATATGCCCAGCTGGAAGGTGGAGGGTCTTCAGCTGGGCTCACCCGTGGGGGAACGGTCCGCAACCCGGCGCCATCCGCAGGGTTTCACCTACGGTAAAGCGGCAATCCGGAGAGCATGTCTCCCAGAACTGGCTCAGGAAGCAGTACCGCCGCACGTGTCATAGCCGTCGTCGCGGACATCATGGCCTTCATCATCATTCTCTGGATCCTGATGTACCTGCTCGACGCCAACCGGGGCAACGACCTGGTGCAGTTCGTGCAGGAGTCGGCCCACTGGCTGGCCGGCTGGTCCTACGACCTGTTCACGTTCGACGAGGCGTGGGCACGCGTCGTCACCGGTTACGGCCTGGCCGCCGTCGTCTACCTGTTCATCGGACACGCCGTGGCGGGACGCCTCCGCCGCTCCTAGCCGACGGGCTCCTCACGGCAGCAGTCCGGTTCCAGTCCCGTCGGCAGCCGTTCTCCGCCGAAGACCGCGGTGGTCGCCTCGTCCCCCCCGAGCGCGGCCACCGCGAGGAGCAGTGATCCGGCCGTCCAGGTGGTGAGTTCCTCCGGCCATACGGCTCGCTCGCCCTCGAAGACGTATCCCGTCCAGTAGAGGCCGCCCTCGGCCCGCAGGTGCTGGATGGACTGGAGGATCTCCAGAGCGCGGTCCGACTCCCCCGTCACCCAGAGCGCCAGGGCCAGTTCGCAGCTCTCGCCGCCCGTCACCCAGGGGTTGGGGAGCACGCAGCGCACGCCGAGGCCGGGGACCACGAAGCTGTCCCAGCCCTCCTCGATGCGCTTCGTCGCGGCGGGCCCGGTGAAGGCGCCGCCGAGGACCGGGTAGTACCAGTCCATCGAGTAGCGGCTCTTGTCCAGGAAGCGCTCGGGGTGGCAGCGGATCGCGTGGCCGAGTGCCCCGGCCGCCAACTCCCAGTCCGGCTGCGGTTCCTCGCGTTCCTCGGCCAGCGCCAGGGCGCAGCGCAGCGCCTGATGGATGGAGGAGGAGCCGGTCAGCAGGGCGTCGGTGACGGGGGCGCCGTCGGGCTCGCGCTTCCAGCCGATCTCGCCGCCCGGCTGCTGGAGCCCCAGCACGAACTCGATCGCAGCGTAGACCGTCGGCCACATCCGGTCGACGAACGCGTCGTCGCCGGTGGCCAGGTAGTGGTGCCAGACGCCGACGGCCACGTAGGCGCAGAAGTTGCTCTCGCGCCCGAGGTCGGTCGGGCTGCCGGGGTCACCGTCGTGGTAGGCGGCGTACCAGGACCCGTCCTCGTTCTGATGGCGGGCCAGCCAGGCGTAGGCACGGGCGGCGGCCTCGTGCTCACCGGCCGCGTCCAGCGCCATCGCCGTCTCGGTGTGGTCCCAGGGGTCCAGGTGGTGGCCGCGGAACCAGGGCAGCGCCCCGTCCTCGCGCTGCACCGCGAGCAGCGCCGCCACGGTCTCGGCGGCCTGTTCGGCCGTCAGGACACCCGGCAGGACGAGGTGTTCGGTCTGCTCCGGCGTGCTCACGCCTCGGCCTTCGGCAGGTGCGGCTTCGTCGCGTACGCCACGAAGCTCTTGCCGACGACCGGGTTGAGCAGTTGCTCGGCGACCCGGGTGGCCAGGGGCTTCTTCATGATGTCCCAGACCAGCAGCTTGTGGTAGGCGCGCACCGGCAGCGCTGCGTCCTCGCCGTCGCGGCCCACCCCGAACGCGCACTTCAGCCACCAGTAAGGACTGTGCAGCGCGTGCGCGTGGTGGGTGCCGTAGGGCTTGAGGCCCGCTTCGCGGATCTTGCCGAGGAGTTCGTCGGCCTTGTAGATGCGGATGTGGCCGCCCTCGACCTCGTGGTACGCGTCGGAGAGCGTCCAGCAGACCTTCTCGGGGCCGTAGCGGGGCACGGTGATCGCGATCCGGCCGCCGGGCTTCAGCACGCGGACCATCTCGGCGAGCACACCCTTGTCGTCGGGGATGTGCTCCATGACCTCGGAGATGATGACGACGTCGAAGGAGGCGTCGGGGAAGGGCAGGTTGAGGGCGTCGCCCTCCATCGCGGTGGCGGTCGCACCGGCGGGGGCCTCACCGGCCTCCTTCATCGCGGCGAACCACTTCGCGACCTCGCGGATCTCCTCGGCGTTCTGGTCGAGGGCCACCACCTGGGCGCCGCGCCGGTAGCACTCGAAGGCGTGCCGGCCGGCGCCGCAGCCCAGATCGAGCACCCGGTCGCCTGCGGCGAGCGGGAAGCGGGTGAAGTCGACGGTCAGCACGAGGGCCTGCCTTCGAGGTCGGAGGTACGGATTCCGGGAGCCGCGGGGGTGCTCACCTGCGGGCTCCCCGGGCTGCGATCGACTGACGGTACAGCTCGACGGTGCCGAGGGCGGCCCTGGCCCAGGTGAAGTTGGCCAGCACCCGGGCGCGGCCCGCCTCTCCGAGGCGGGCACGCAGTTCACGGTCGCCGAGGAGCCGGCCGAGCGCGGCGGCCAGGGCCCCCGCGTCGCCGGGCGGCACGGCGAGGCAGGTCTCCCCGTCGGGCCCGGTGACCTCGGGGATGGCGCCGCCGGTGGTCGCCACCAGCGGGGTCCCGGTGGCCATGGCCTCGGCGGCGGGCAGCGAGAACCCCTCGTAGAGCGAAGGGACGCAGGAGACCTGGGCGCTTCGGACCAGGTCGACGAGCTCGGCGTCGCTGATGCCCTTGACGAACTCGACGGCGTCCCCGAGTCCGTAGCGCTCGATGGCCTGGGCGACGGGACCGTCCTCGGCCCGCTTGCCGACGACCACGAGGTGCGCCGCCGGGTTCTCGGTACGGAGCTTTGCGAGAGCCTCCACGAGGTGGACGAGGCCCTTGAGGGGGACGTCGGCGCTGGAGGTGGTGACGATCCGGCCGGGGACCTCGGCGACCGAGGGGTCGGGCGCCCAGAGGTCGGTGTCGGCACCGATGTGCACGACCCGGATACGGTCCCGGCGCACCCCGAGGTGCTCGGTGATCTCCTGCTGCGACGAACCGGAGACGGTGAGGACGGAGGGCAGTCGGCGGGCGACGCGCTTCTGCATCCGGGTGAAGCCGTACCAGCGGCGCACGGAGAGCCTGCGGCGCACCGACTCCGCGGCGTCCAGGTCCAGTCGGCGGTCGACCGTGATGGGGTGGTGGATCGTGGTGACGAGGGGTGCGCCGAGGTCTCCGAGCAGGCCGTAACCGAGCGTCTGGTTGTCGTGCACCACGTCGAACTCGCCGCGCCTGGAGAGGAGATGCCGCCGCGCCCGCAGGCTGAACGTGAGCGGCTCGGGGAAGCCGCCGGTCCACATGGTGGCGACCTCGGCGAGGTCGATCCAGTCGCGGTACTCCCCGCGTCCCGGGGTGCGGAACGGGTCGGGGTGGCGGTAGAGGTCGAGGCTCGGCAGCTCGGTGAGCGGGACGCCCTCGTCGAGTACCGGGTAGGGCTGGGCACCGATCACTTCGACGCTGTGGCCGAGGCGGGCCAGCTCTCGCCCGAGGTGGCGGACGTAGACGCCCTGGCCTCCGCAGAAGGGGTTGCCCTTGTAGGTCAGGAGTGCGATCCGCAACGGCCGGTCACCGTCGGTGTCCGACGCGCCACCGCCCGCGAGGGGGCCCGACTCTATGGCCTCAGCGGTCACACTCGGCCCCCTTCATCACTGCGTTTTCGCCGGAGCGTAACCGGTCGCGCTAATCTAGAACAAGTTTCAGACTCGTTCGTTCAACCCGCACCGAATCTACCGGCAGGTAGCGTCGGCGTGACGGCCGGATCAGGTGATTCGCGCCACGACGGATGCCCTGGCATGCTGTGCGCGCCCGGAAACCGGCGCCCGGCCGGACAGGGAACCGGTTCTCCCTCTGCGACGGGGACAGACGGGGATGGGGACAGATGACAGCGGAAGCCAGGCCGGCGGCGCCTCCCCTGACGGAGCGCCAGGAGGCCCGTCGCCGCAGCATTCTGCGGGCCGGCGCACAGCTCGCCGGGCGGGGCGGCTTCGAGGCCGTTCAGATGCGTGAGGTGGCGGACGCCGCCGGGGTCGCCCTGGGCACGCTGTACCGCTACTTCCCGTCGAAGGTCCATCTGCTGGTCGCGATCATGCAGGACCAGCTCCAGCACCTGCACGTCACGCTCCGCAGGCAGCCGCCCGCCGGGGAGGACGCCGCCCGGCGGGTCGCCGAAACCCTGATGCGGGCGTTCCGGGCACTCCAGCGCGATCCCCATCTGGCGGACGCCATGGTGCGGGCACTGACCTTCGCGGACCGCGGGGTGAGCCCCGAGGTGGACGCCGTGTCCCGGCTGACGACGGCGATCGTCCTGGACGCGATGGGGCTGGAGGAGCCCACGCAGGAGCAGCTGTCCGTGGTCCGCGTCATCGAGCACACCTGGCTCTCGGCGCTGATCACCTGGCTGTCCGGGCGGGAGTCGATCGCGCAGGTGAAGCGGGACATCGAGACGGTGTGCGGGCTGATCGACCTCCCGCCCCGCACACGCTGACGCCGCCCCGCGCCGACAACCGCCCGACCACGCCCATGTGCCCTGCCCACACCGGCACTTGCCCAGGTGAGGTTCCCTGCACCATGTCGACGGCGCCACGGTGTTCGTACGGTTCGGCCGACATCACCCGAACCCTGTCGAGGAGCCGGTCACCATGCGTCGCAGAGCCGTAGGCACCGTCCAGAGAAGATCCCTGACCGCCCTCGCGCTCGGCGCCGCCGGCCTGCTCCTGGCGGGATGCACCGCCGCCGGGCAGGCGGGCGAGGGCTCCGGGTCGGACAAGGGCGGGGACGGGGACGAGGCCGTGAAGGTGGGGCTCGTCTACTCCCGTACGGGACTGCTCGCCGCGTACGGGAAGCAGTACCGCGACGGGTTCATGGCGGGCCTCGACCACGCGACGAAGGGCACCGGCAAGGCGGGCGGCCACCCGATCGAGGTCACCGAACAGGACGACGCGGGTGACCCCGGCAAGGCGGTCTCCGCCGCGAAGAACCTGATCGGCAAGGGCTACAAGGTGCTGGCCGGCACCACCGACTCCGGCGTCGCCCTCCAGATGGCCCCGCTGGCCGCCCAGAACAAGGTGCTCTACGTCAACGGCCCGGCCGCCACGGACGCCGTGACCGGGATCAACGACTACACCTTCCGGTCAGGACGGCAGTCCTACCAGGACATCCTCACCGCGGGCACCATCCTCGGGGACCCGAAGGGCAGGAAGGTCACCGTCCTCGCGCAGGACTCCACCTTCGGCCAGGCCAACGTCGCCGCCGTCAAGGCGGTCCTGGGTGCCCGGGGCGCGACGGTGGGCTCGGTGCTGGCTCCGCCGAGCGCCACCGACCTGACGCCCTTCGCCCGGCAGGTCAAGGCGGGCGGTCCCGACCTGGTCTTCGTCGCATGGGCCGGCGCGACCGCTCCGGCGCTGTGGACCGCGCTGGACCAGCAGGGCGTGCTGAACGCCGGCAAGGTCGTCACCGGGCTGGCCGGGACGGCCTCGTACCCGGTCTTCGGAGCGGCAGGCACGAAAGTCTCCTTCCTCGCGCACTACTTTCCCGGTGCGGGCGGCGACAACGCCGTGGAGAAGGCCATGATCGCCGGGGTCGAGAAGGCGGGCGGCACCCCCGACCTGTTCAGCACCGACGGTTTCACCGCGGCGCAGATGATCGTGCGGGCCGTCGAGGAGGGCGGTGCCACCGACACGGCCGCCATGGTGAAGGCCCTGGAGGGCTGGAGCTTCGACGGGGTGAAGGGCCGGCAGCGGATCCGTGCCGAGGACCACGCGCTCGTGCAGCCGATGTTCGTGGCCAGGCTCGACGGCACGGGAGCGGCCGCGAGGCCCGAGCTGGTGAGCACGCAGCCGATGGACGCGGTGGCACCGCCCGCGAAGCCCTCGGCGGGCTGACCCGTGACGGTATCCGGCACCGCCACCACGCGGGTGGACACCCCAGTGCTGAGGCTGGACGGCCTCGGCTGGCGCGTCGGCGGGGCGACCATCGTCGAGGACATCACCCTCGATGTCCGGGAAGGCGAGTTCCTCGCCTTCATCGGTCCCAACGGGGCCGGCAAGACCTCCTTGTTCAACCTGATCAGCGGTATCGCCCTGCCCACCGCGGGGACCCTGGCGCTGGACGGTTCCGACCTGACCGGCCTGCCGGTGCACACCCGTGCGCGGCGCGGGGTCGGGCGCACCTTCCAGACCTCCAGCCTCTGGCCGCAGATGACCGTGGCCGAGCACGTCCGGCTGGCCGCGCAGGCGAGGAACGGCGGTTCGCACCGGCTCTGGCGGCGCGCGTCCCCGTACACCACCGAGGTGGACGGCGTACTGGAGCGCACGGGCCTCGGCCACCGCGCGGGGGCCACGGCGGCAGAGCTCTCCCACGGAGAGAAACGCAAGCTCGAACTCGCCGTGCTGCTGGTGGGCGAGCCCCGGCTCATGCTGCTCGACGAGCCGATGGCCGGGGTGAGCGCCGAGGAGGTCCCGGCCCTCACCGAGCTGATCCGCACGCTGCACCGCGAGGAGGGCCGCACCGTACTCATGGTCGAACACCACATGGACGTCCTGCTGGGTCTGGCGGACCGGCTTGCCGTGATGCACCACGGCCGTCTCCTCGCCCTGGACACCCCGGGCGCCGTGACCGCCGACCCGGTCGTGCAGCAGGCCTACCTCGGGGAGGGGCTGTGAGCACACCCCCCGCGGACACGTCCCCCGCACCCCTGCTCGCCGTACGCGACCTGCGCGTCCTCATAGGCGGCCGGCACATCCTGCACGGCGTCGACCTGGACGTGGCACGCCACGGCGTGACCGCGCTGCTCGGCCGCAACGGGGCGGGCAAGACGACGACCGTACGCGGCGTGCTCGGGCTGGTTCCGCGCGCCGGCAGTGTCCTCCTCGACGGGGAGGAGACCGTGGGCCTGCCCACGCACACCCTGGTCCGCCGGGGCATCGGATACGCCCCCGAGGACCGGGGGGTCTTCGCCGGCCTCACCGTCGCGGAGAACCTGCGGCTGGCCGAGCGCCGGGGCGCGGACGGGCCGGCGTACGGCCTGGTCCATGAGCTCTTCCCCGAACTGAAGCTCCGCAGGTCGCAGTTGGCGGGAACCCTGTCCGGCGGCCAGCAGCAGATGGTGGCCATCGGCCGCACCCTGCTCAACGGCAACCGGCTGATCATCGCGGACGAGCCCACCAAGGGCCTGGCCCCCAAGGTCGTCACCGAGGTCGCCCAGGTCCTGGAGCGCGCCGCGGAGGCGGTGCCGGTCCTGCTCGTCGAACAGAACCTCGCCGTCGTCCGCCGGCTCGCCGAGCACTGCGTGGTGCTCGCCGACGGACGAACGGCCCACCAGGGCCCTGCGGCCGGACTGCTGGGCGACGCGGAGGCCACCCGCCGGCTGCTCGGCGTCGGCCAGGGCCCTCTCGCCCCACTCACCGCGGAGGCGGATTCCTGATGTCCACCATCGTGCTGCTCACCATGACCGGACTCGGTCTGGGAGCGCTGTACTTCCTCATCGCGTCGGGGCTCTCGCTGATCTTCGGCCTGATGGACGTGCTCAACTTCGCCCACGGCGCGCTGCTCTCGATCGGCGCGTACGGCACCTGGTGGGCGGCGTCCGGGAATCTTCCCGGCGCCGGACCGGGCGGCTGGGGCTTCGCGCTCGCGGTCCTGTTCGGCACGGCGGTGGGCACGCTGGCCGCCGTGGTGCTGGAACTGGCCGTCGTACGCCCGCTGTACACCCGGCCGCGCGAGCAGGTGCTGGCGACGGTCGGGGTGGGGCTGGCCGTGCCCGCGCTGCTGTCGGGCATCTGGGGTTCGGACGCCCGGACCTTCCCCGGCCCGAAGGCGCTGTCCGGCACCTTCGGGCTGCTGGGCGCGGACGTGCCGGTCAACCGGCTGGTCCTCGTCGCGGCGGCGCTCGTCGTGCTGGTCGCCCTTCGGGTGTTCCTCGGACGGACCCGGCACGGCCTGGTCGTACGTGCCGGGGTCGAGGACCGGGCGATGGTGACGGCTCTGGGCATCGACGTCCGCAAGGCGTTCACGCTGGTCTTCGCGATCGGCGGGTGCGCCGCCGCACTGGGCGGCGCGCTCGGCGGCCTGTACTTCGGCTCGGTCGACCCCCGGCAGGGCACCTCGCTGCTGATCTTCGCCTTCGTCGTCGTGGTCACGGGCGGCATGGGGTCGGTGACCGGTGCGGCCGTGGCGGCCGTGGTCATCGGCCTGGTCCAGCAGTTCGCCAACTACTACACCGCAGCGGGCCTCGGCGACCTGGCGGTCGTCGTCCTGCTCGCCGCGCTGCTGCTCGTCCGGCCGCGCGGACTGACCGGGAGGCTCGCGTGAGCACCGCCACCACACCCGTACCCACACCCACCGCCGCGCCCCCGGCGCCCGGGCGCGACAGGGCCCGGGCGCTGCGATGGTGGCCCGCCGCCGTCCTGGTGCTCCTGATCGTCGCGCCTTTCAGCGCGCTGCCCCTGCCCGGGCTGCTGGACGGTCCGGTCGGGAGCCCGGGGAGCCTGCAACTCCTCGCCACCTGCCTGCTCTTCGGCGCCCTTGCCACCGGCTACGACCTGCTGCTGGGACGTACGGGGCTGCTGTCCTTCGGGCACGCGCTGTACTTCGCGGCGGGCAGCTACGCCACCAACATGTTCCTGCTGGAGGCGGGCCTGCCGTTCGCCGCCGCCGCCGTCCTCGGCCTGTGCTCCGGCGCCGCGCTCGCCCTGGTGCTGGGCTCGGTGAGCCTGCGGGTCACCGGCATCGGCTTCTCCATGGTGACGCTGGCCTTCGCGCAGGCCGGCTCGATCCTCGTCTCCCGTAATCCGGGCGGCCTCACCGGCGGCGAGGAGGGCCGGGCGGCCCCGGCGGAACTGTTGCCCTCGTGGCTGGTCGGCATCGACCACACCGCGAATCTGTACTGGATCACGCTGGCCTACCTCGTCCTCACCCTCGGGGTCGTCCGCTGGGCAGTGCGCTCCCCCACCGGCCGGGTCTGGGAGGGCATCAAGGAGAACGAACGCCGGGTGGAGGTGCTGGGCCTGAAGCCGTACGGCTTCAAGCTGACGGCCTTCGTGCTGGCCGGCGCGCTGGCGGCGGCGGGCGGACTCGTGCACCTGCTGCTGACGGGCGGCTCCACGCCCCAGACGACGACCTCGGACTTCACCCTGTCGCTGCTCGTCATGGTGGTGCTGGGCGGATCGGGCACCCGCTGGGGACCTATGGCCGGCGGCATCCTCTACACCTGGGCCGACCACCGGCTCGGCGACCTCGCCGGATCGGGCGCCGTCGCCGATCTGCCCGCTGTCCTGCGCGTGCCGCTCTCCCAGCCGCTGTTCCTGCTCGGGGTGCTGTTCGTGGCCGTGGTACACCTGCTGCCCGGTGGCCTGGCCCGGCTGCCGTCCCGTCTGCGCCGACCCCGTAAGGAGAACCAGTGACCTCGTACGAGGAGATCCGCGTCCCCGTCACCGGCGGTGAACTGGCCGCGCTGCGCTGGCCCGCCCGCGATCCCGGCGCGCCGGTCGTCGTGGCCCTGCACGGCATCACCGCCAACGCGCTGTCCTGGGGCACGGTGGCCCGGCTGCTCGACGGCCGGGTCACGCTGGTCGCCCCGGACCTGCGTGGCCGGGCCGGCAGTGCCGGGCTGCCCGGCCCGTACGGCATCGCCGCCCACGCCGACGACACGGCCGCCCTGGCCGGGGCGCTCGGCCCGGACCGGGTGGTGCTGGCGGGCCATTCGATGGGGGCGTTCGTCGCGGCGCTCGCGGCCGTCCGCCATCCCGCACAGTTCGGCGAACTGGTGCTCGTCGACGGCGGGTTCGGCTTTCCCGCACCCACGCACCTGTCGGCGGACGAACTGATCACGGCCGTGATCGGGCCGGCCATGGACCGGCTGTCGATGACGTTCCCCGACCGGGACGCCTACCGGTCGTTCTGGCGGGCCCACCCCGCGTTCGGGGGCGACGCCTGGTCGCCGGAGGTGGAGGCGTACATCCAGCGCGACCTGACGGGCGAGGAGCCCGCGCTGCGCTCGGGCTGCCGACTGGAGGCCGTGCGCACGGACGGGGTGGGCCTGTTCCAGGAGGAGGTGCTCGCGGCCGTACGCGAACTGCCGCGGCCCGCGACGCTGTTGTGGGCTCAGCGGGGCCTGATGAACGAGGAGCAGGGGCTGTACGACGAGTCCCGGCTCGCGGCGGCGGGCCAGCCGGGCACCCGCGTCGGCGCGGTGTGCGTCGAGGACGTCAACCACTACACGGTGCTGACGGGCGACAAGGGGGCCGGCGAGGTCGCCGGCGCCCTGCTGCGGGCGGCGTCCGTCCCGCGCTGAGGCCGGGCCGGCCGCGTCTCAGCGGTCCCGGCCACCCGACAGGAGATGCAGTCTCAGGGCGAGTTGCAGCTCCAGTGCGCGGTCGGGCTCGTTCCAGTCGCGGCCCAGCAGCACCTGGATCCGGTCGAGGCGCTGCACCACCGTGTTGACGTGGACGTGCAGTTCGTCCTTGGCCCGGATCAGGCTGCCGCCCGCGCCGAAGTACGCCCGCAGCGTCCGTACGAGGTGGGTGCCGCGCCGCTCGTCGTAGCGCAGCAGGGGGCCCAGCACCGCGGCGACGAAGCCGTCCACGTCCTTCGCGTTGCCCAGGACGACGCCCAGGAAGCCGAGCTCGCCGACGCAGGCGCCTTCGCCCTCGCGGCCCAGCACCCGCATGGCACCCAGGCAGCGCGCGGCCTCAGCGTAGGCGGCGGCGAGTTCTCGGGCGCCCCGGGCGGGGCCCGTGCCGGCGACGGTGACGGGTGCCTGGACGAGGTGGCCGAGCTGTGCGGCCGCCGCGCGTGCGGCGTCGGCCGCGGCTGTGCCGTCGTCGCAGTCGATCAGCAGCACGACGGTGCCCGCGTGTTCGGCGCTCACCCCGTGGATGTCCCCACCGAACAGGTACCGCATGGCGGCGCCGCCGAGCCCCTCCCTGGCCGCCGCCTCCGCCACGAGCAGGACATGGGGCCGGTCCAGATCGATGCCCAGGCGCCGCCCCCGCTCGGCCAGGCCGGCCGGGTCGCGGTCCGGGTCGCCGAGCAGGTCGCTGATCAGCTCGCCCCGTATCCGGTTCTCGGTCTCCGCGACGGTGCGGCGCAGCAGCAGGAGCAGGCCGGTGACGACGGCCGCGCGTTCGAAGAGCCGGCGGTCGGAGTCGTCGAGCCGGTCCGGCCGGTGCAGCACCAGGCTGGCGAGGAGCTCCTGGCCGGCGAGCACGGCGCAGATCCACCGCCCGTCGCGGTGCACGGCCCGCGCCCCGTGGCGGGACTCCTCGGCGGTGCCGGCGAGCCACCCGGCGTCCATGCTGTCGACGGCGAATCCGGTGCCGTCGGGCCGTACGGCGGCCATGGGGCGCCCGCCGGGGTCGTGGATGGTCAGGGGGCTGTCGAGCAGGCCGGCGACGGACACGGCGACGTCCTTCACGTCGCCGCCGCGCAGCACCAGGTCGGTGAGCCGGTCGTGGGCCTCCTCGGCGCGCCGCATGGCGGCCGAGTGCGCGCGTACGGCGGCGTTGGCCTCGGCGAGTTCCGCGTTGGCCCCGGCGAGTTCCGCGAGGGCGGCCCGGGTGTCGTCCAGCGCCTGGGCCGTGTCGATGGCGATGGCGGCGTGCGCGGCGAGCGAGCAGAGCAGAGCCACCTCGTCGGGGCTGAAGACCCGTGCGGCCCGGTCGGCCGCGAAGAGGACACCGATGACCTTGCCCGTGCCGCCCCGGCTGGAGCCGAGCAGCAGGGGCACGCCGAGGATCGCCACCAGGCCTTCGTCCAGCACGCCCGCGTTGATGTTGCGGGTGTGGCGGAAGCGTTCGTCGGTGCGGTAGTCGGGTGTCGCGTACGGGCTCGCGGTCTGTGCCACCAGTCCGCCTAGGCCTTCGCCCAGCTCGAGCCGGAGCCGCTGGAACAGCACGGACACCGACCCGTCCGTCACCCGCATGTAGGTGTCCCCGGCCTCCTCGTCGGGGAGCGTGAGATAGGCGGTGTCGGTGCCCAGCAGCATCCTGGCCCGCCGCACGATCGCCTTCAGCACGTCGTCCAGGTCCCGGGAGGCCGCCAGGTCCCCCGCCGTGTCGAACAGGGCGGTGAGCTGGAGTTCCCTGCGCCGGTGCTGGCGCAGGGCACCCCTGATCCGCAGGGCGGTCGCGGCCGCCCTCTCCACCTCGGCCAGCTCGGCCGCGGGCACACCGGCGGCCCTGGCCTCCGAGGTGACGGCGCCCAGGTCCTCGGCGGGGGCGTCGTCGGCCAGCAGGTCGAGGAGGCGGGCCAGGAGGGGCGTGGCGGAGGGGGACGGTTCAGACATGTGCGGCCATCGTTCTTCCAGCGTATCGGGGGTGGGGTCGGTGGTCAGTTGGCGGTCCAGCCGCCGTCCATCGTGAGGGAGCTGCCGGTCATGTGCCCCGTACCGGGCCCGCACAGCCACAGCACGGCACCCGCGACGTCGGCGGGCTCGATCAGCGACTTGAGGGCGCTGCGCTCCAGCAGCACCCGGCCCACCACCTCCTGCTCGGAGATGCCGTGGCTGCGGGCCTGGTCCGCGATCTGGTCCTCGACCAGGGGGGTGCGGACGTAGCCGGGGCTGACGCAGTTGCTCGTCACGCCGTGCGGCGCCGCTTCGAGTGCGACCACTTTACTGAGCCCCTCCAGCGCGTGCTTCGCCGATACGTAGGCGGACTTGTAGGGACTTGCCCGGAGCCCGTGCACGGACGAGATGTTGACCACGCGGCCCCAGCCGCGTTCGTACATGCCGGGGAGGGTCCGGCGCAAGATGCGGAACGGTGCCTCCACCATGACACGGTGGATCAGCGCGAAGCGGTCCGGCGGGAACTCGTGCACGGGCGCCACGTGCTGCAGCCCCGCGTTGTTGACCACGATGTCCGCGTCGGCGGGCAGCGCGTCCACCGCCTCGGCCACGGAGAGGTCGGCCACCCAGGCCGTTCCGCCGATCCGTTCGGCCAGGCTCCTGGCGGCGTCGCCCGCCTTGTCCACCACGTGGACATGGGCCCCCGCGGCGGCGAGCGCCTCGGCGCAGGCCAGTCCGATGCCGCTCGCGGCCCCGGTGACCAGGGCGGTGCGTCCGGCGAGCGTGCGGGGGTCGTGCTGGGGGGTCCGGGAAGTCTCCATGAGCGTCACCGTAAGGACGTCGCCGCCCGCATCACACGGGGTCGGTGCACACACCCCGGCGCGTCCCCATGGTGGTGGCCGACATGGTGCGGCCGGGCGGGCCCTCCGCGTGCCCGCCCGGCCGCGGCGGACGCAAGAGGAGCGCCGCACACAGCGGTGCGCGGCGGGTGTCAGCCGCCCACATGGGCGACTGCGGCCCCGGCTCATAGGTTCCGGCAGCAGTCCGCATGCCCGCACGTCCGAACGAGGAGTCCCCACCGTGCGCCCACCGATCCTTCGACGCCTGCTCCGCCGCGTCGCCTCCACGACCGTCTGCGGCCTGCTCGCCCTGCTCGCCGCGCATCCGGTGTCCGCCGTCGCCGCGCCCGCGGCCCCGGCCGCCGCAGGGCTCCAGCAGGTCACCGGCTTCGGTTCGAACCCCGGCAGTCTCCAGATGTTCGCGTACACCCCCGACAGCGTGCCCGCGGGCGCGCCCCTGGTGGTCGCCCTGCACGGCTGCACCCAGTCGGCCGACGCGTACTACACCAACTCGGGCTGGCCCCAGTACGCCGACCTGTGGGGCTTCGACGTCGTCTTCCCGCAGACCACCTCGGCGAACAACCCGCTGTCCTGCTTCGGCTGGTTCGACCGCAACGAGAGCACGCGGGGGCAGGGCGAGGCCGCGTCCATCGTGCAGATGGTCGAGTACGCGAAGCAGACGTACGGCTCCGACGGCCGCCGCGTCTACGTCACCGGGCTGTCGGCGGGCGGCGGGATGACCGCCGATCTGCTGGCCGCCTACCCGGACGTCTTCGCGGGCGGATCCGTGGCCTCCGGGCTGCCCGCGCAGTGCGCCACCAGCCAGGCCGCGGCGTCCGGCTGCCAGACGGGCCCGCCGGCGCTCACGCCCGCCCAGTGGGGCGACAAGGTGCGCGGCTCCCACCCGGGCTGGACCGGTCCCTGGCCCCGGGTCGCGATCTGGCAGGGCACCTCCGACTACACGGTCTACCCTGCGAACGCCACGGCACTGCGCGACCAGTGGACCGACGTCTGGGGCATCGGCCAGACCCCGTCCAGCACACAGAGCCTGCCCGGCAACACCACCCGGAGCGTCTACGAGGACGCGTCAGGCCGGTCCGCGGTGGAGACGTTCCTGGTGTCCGGCATGGGGCACGGTCTGCCGGTGAACCCGGGCTCGGGCACCGGGCAGTGCGGGTCGACGGCCGCGTACTTCCTGAACACCATCTGCTCGTCGTACCACACCGGCGTGTTCTGGGGACTGGACAAGGGCGCGTCGGGCGGCGGGGACGGCCTGCCCGCGCCCGCGGGCCTGAAGGTCACCGGGGTCACGGACAGCAGCGCCTCACTGGCCTGGAACGCGGTCACCGGCGCGGCCTCGTACGCGGTGTACCGCGACGGCGCGAAGGTGACGACCACGGCCTCCGCGTCCTTCACCGACACCGGGCTGACCGCCGGCACCTCCTACCGCTACACCGTGGCCGCCGTCGGCTCCTCGGGGTCCGCCGGGGCGGGCTCGTCGGCCGTGACCGCGACCACCTCGGGCGGCGCCACCCCGGCCCGGTGCTTCACGGCGACGAACTACGCGCACGTGACGGCCCGCCGGGCCCACACCTCGGGCGGCCACTCCTACGCGAACGGGTCGGGGCAGGACATGGGGCTGTACAACGTGTTCGTCACCCACACCCTCCGGGAGTCCCCGGCGGGATACTTCGTGATCGCGGACTCCGGCTGTCAGGCCGGGTCCTCGTAGTCGCCCCTGACCCTCTTCGGCAGCCGGCAGCCGTCCTCGACGGCGGTGAGGGCGACGGTCTGCCCGGCGCCGGCGCCCTCCCCGGTGTAGTGCCGGGCGTACAGCTTCCAGCCGCGTTTGGCGAGGGTGCGGTAGGTGATCTCCTGCTCGGCGTGGCTGGAGACGATCTCCCAGTCGTGCTGCCGCAGCCGCATCACCGTCGCCTCGAAGGCGTCGGCCGCCCCGGCCGCCGGCGCGTCGCCGGTCCAGGGTGCGACGCACGTGCGCCAGGCGCCCTTCGGCAGTCCGGCCGTGGAGGTGTCCCCCTCCGGGAGCCCACCGGCCAGGGCGAGGCCGGCTATCTCGTCGGCGACCGTCTGTGTGGTGAACGCCGGCGTGGGCTCCGGGGACGGGGCGGGGGCGCCTTCGCTCTCATCCGTGAGGCCGCAGCCCGCCGTCACCGTCATGAATCCGGCAGCCACGACGGCGACGGCCGCCGTGCCTCTTCTGGTTCCGCGCACTGAATGCTTCCCGCTCCGGTCGTTCCTCCCCCACGGGCACGCGCCCGTGTGACCCCCGCCGGAGTTTCCCATGGCTCTGACCTGCTGGGAAGGCCCAGGGCGTGCGCGGTGAGGCTGTCCGCGCGGAGGGGTCAGGAAGTGCCCCGGTAGAGTGGGCGGGTCGTCATCTTGCCCGTACAGGGGGAAGCCGGTGCGAATCCGGCACCGACCCAACCCCTACGCGCTCGGCTCAGCTCGAGCAGGGGAAACCCATTCGAGAGGCCCAGCCCTTCATGTCCGTACGCCGTCGCGCGGCAGCGCTCGCGTTCACCGTCGTGCTCTGTGGAGCGGCCGCCCCGACGGCGGTCGCCGCGCCGAGTCCGTCGCCCTCCACGCCCGACCTCCCGGCGGGGCTGTACGGCACCAAGGACCCGACGTACGACGGGGTGTGGCGGCAGTCGCTGGCCTTCCTCGCGCAGAAGATCGAGCTGGTCACGCCCGCCACGCAGTCGGTGGACTGGCTCGTCGCCCAGCAGTGCGACAGCGGGGCCTTCGCCTCGTACCGCGACGCCTCCGCGCCCTGCGACTCCAGGACGGTCGCGGACACCAACGCCTCGGCGGCCGCGGTCCAGGCCCTGGTCGAGCTCGGTGTGCACCGCGAGACCGTGGACAACGGGGTCGCCTGGCTGAAGTCCGTGCAGAACAAGGACGGTGGCTGGGGCTACAACCCCGGCAGCCCGAGCGACGCCAACTCCACGGCTGTGGTGACCGGAGCGCTGGCGCGGGCGGGTGTGCCGCTCGTCGAGGTCACCAAGGCGGGCGGGAAGACGCCGTACACGGCCCTGCGGACCTTCGCGCTGCCCTGCGGCGGCGAGGACGGCGGGGCGTTCGCCTACCAGCCGGGCAAGGACGGCGAGCTCACCGCGAACGCGGACGCCACCGCGGCCGCGGTCCTGGGCTCGATGGGCAAGGGCATGGCCGCGGGGAACTACAACGCGGCGAAGGCCCCCGTCTGCCACGAGGGCACCGGCCTCACCGCGGAGCAGTCCGCGCAGAACGGCGCGTCCTACCTGGCGAAGGCTCTCGCCGGGTCAGGACATCTGAACCTGCCGCCGATGCCGGGCGCCGAGGACTCGGCGCCGCAGCCCGACTTCGGCAACACGGCGGACGCGGTCGTGGCGCTGGCGGCGGCCGGCCACAAGGACAAGGCGGCCTCGGCCGTCGCGTATCTGGAGAAGCACGCCCAGGGCTGGGCGAAGGAGGGCGGCCCCGCCGCCACCGCCCAGCTGGTGCTCGCCGCCCACGCGACCGGCACCGACGCCCGTGACTTCGGCGGCGTCGACCTCGTCCGGCAGCTGAACGCCACGGGCCCGGCGCCCGCCGCGACCGCCGTGCCCTCGCCGACGGCGACGGCCCCCGAGAAGCCGGCGGACACGAGCAGCGAGGACGAGGGGCTCGGCCTCTGGTGGATCATCGGCATCGGCCTGGCCTTCGGCGCGGGCATCGGCTTCCTGCTCAGCGGACGCCGGAAGAACCAGCAGCTGTGAGGCGCCCGCCGGCCACAGCGGCGCTGCTCCTCCTCGTCGGCGCCGTCCTGGCCGTGCTGGGCGCGGGCAGCGCGCAGGCGGCCGGTTACCGCTACTGGTCGTTCTGGGAGGGCGACGGCGGGAAGGGCTGGACGTACGCCGCCCAGGGCCCCTCCGTCGTCCGGCCGGACGACGGCGCGGTGCAGGGCTTCCGGTTCTCTGTGAGCGAGGACTCCCAGGACTCGGCGCAGCCGCGCCGCGCACCGGACTTCGGGGCCGTCTGCGCGGGCACCCCGGCGAAGGACGGCCTCAAGCGGATCGCGCTGGTCATCGACCCGGGCACGGCGGCGGACGCGCCGGCCGGTGAGAAGCCGCCCGTGCCGCGTACCGCCTGCGCCCAGGTCGCCCCGGGCGCGAGCACGGCGGAGGCACTCGCCGCGGTGGCGAAGCCCCTGCGGTACGACAGTTCGGCGATGCTCTGCGCGATCTCCGGGTACCCGCGGTCCGGCTGCGGTGAGCAGACCGGGGACGGCGGGTCCCAGGAGGCCACCGGCCCGGCCGGGACGCCCTCCGCCGACGACGGAGCCACCCCGGACGAGGGCTCCGCCTCCGACGGCGACGGCGGCGGCCCGTCCGTGGGTGTGCTCGCCGGCGTCGGCGCGGTGCTCGTCCTCGGCGTCGCCGCCGTGCTGCGGGCCCGCCGCCGCCGATGACCCGCGCCACCGGCCCGGCCCGGCTCCCCCCTGCCCTGCGCGCTCCCGGAGCGACGCGAGGCAACGCGCTGCCGGCCGGGGCCTGGTGGCTGTGGGCACTCGGGCTGGCGACCGCCGCGTCCCGTACGACGAACCCCCTGCTGCTCGGTCTGCTGGTGGGGGTGGCCGGTTATGTGGTGGCGGCGCGCCGCACGGACGCGCCGTGGGCCCGTTCGTACGGGGCGTTCATCAAGCTCGGACTGGTCGTCGTCGCCGTGCGGCTGGTCTTCTCCGTCTTCCTCGGCTCGTCCGTCCCCGGCACGCACACCCTGTTCGCCCTGCCCGAGGTGCCGTTGCCCGGCTGGGCCCAGGGGGTCAGGATCGGCGGCCGCGTGACGGCGGAGCAGGTGGTCTTCGCACTGTACGAGGGCGCGAAGCTGGCCACCCTGCTGATCTGCATCGGTGCGGCGAACTCGCTGGCCAACCCGGCCCGCCTGCTGAAGTCCCTGCCAGGCGCCCTGTACGAGGTGGGCGTCGCCGTCGTCGTCGCGATGACGTTCGCGCCGAATATGGTCGCCGACGTCGCGCGGCTGCGGACGGCCCGCCGGCTGCGCGGCCGTCCGACCGGCGGGATCAGGGCGGTGCTCCAGATCGGGCTGCCGGTGCTGGAGGGCGCGCTGGAGCGTTCGGTGGCCGTCGCCGCCTCCATGGACGCGCGCGGATACGGGCGCACCGCGCAGGTCCCGCCCGCCGTCCGCCGCACCACGCACGTGCTCACGCTCGGCGGGCTGCTGGGCGTGTGCGCGGGGACGTACGGGCTGCTCGCCGCGCAGGGCGCCGTGCACGGGCTGCCTCTGCTGCTGGCCGGACTGGTCGCGGCGATGGCCGGGCTCAGGCTCGGCGGACGCCGTTCGGTCCGCACCCGCTACCGGCCGGACCGCTGGGGCGTTCGCGCCTGGCTCGTCGCGGCCTCGGGCGCCGCCGTCGCGGCGGCGATGATCTGGGCGGGCGCCGTCGCCCCGGATGCGCTGCGCCCTGGAGTCGTCCCGCTCTCGGCCCCCGTACTGCCGCTGTGGCCGGCCGCCGCCGTGCTGGTCGGGCTGCTGCCCGCGGCTGTGGCCCCGCTTCCCCCTTCACTCTCGGACTCCAAGGAGCGCACGTGATCCGGTTCGAGCAGGTCTCGGTGCGGTACGAGGGCGCTGGACGCCCCACCCTGTCGGGCATCGACCTCACGATTCCCGAGGGCGAACTGGTGCTGGCCGTCGGCCCGTCCGGTGTCGGCAAGTCGACTTTGCTGGGTGCCGTGTCCGGTCTCGTGCCGCACTTCACCGGCGGCGTCCTGACCGGCCGGGTCACGGTCGGCGGCCGTGACACCCGGACCCACAAGCCGCGCGAACTCGCCGATCTGGTCGGCACGGTGGGGCAGGACCCGCTCGCCCACTTCGTCACCGACACCGTCGAGGACGAGCTGGCGTACGGCATGGAGTCGCTGGGCCTGGCCCCGGACGTCATGCGGAGGCGGGTCGAGGAGACGCTGGATCTGCTGGGCCTCGCCGAGCTGCGCGACCGGCCGATCGCCACGCTCTCCGGGGGCCAGCGGCAACGGGTCGCGATCGGCTCGGTCCTCACCCCGCACCCACGGGTACTGGTCCTCGACGAGCCGACGTCCGCGCTGGACCCGGCGGCGGCCGAGGACGTACTGGCGGTCCTCCAGCGACTGGTGCACGACCTGGGCACGACGGTGCTGATGGCCGAGCACCGGCTGGAGCGCGTGGTGCAGTACGCGGACCAGGTCCTCCTGCTGCCCGCACCCGGCGCCGCGCCGGTGATGGGGGCGCCCGCGGACATCATGGCGCTCTCGCCCGTCCGGCCGCCGGTGGTGGCCCTGGGCCGGCTGGTGGGCTGGGATCCGCTGCCGCTTTCGGTGCGTGACGCCCGGCGCCGGGCGGTGGACCTGCGGGAGCGACTGGCCGGAGTGGAACCGCCCGCGCGTGAGGACCCGGCGGACGCGGTGGTGGCGCCGCTCCCCGCCCGGGCCACGGCCCGCCCCGGCTTCCTGGGCCGGCTGCTCGGCCGTCGTCCGGCGGCGGCCGGGCAGCCGGCCCCGGTCCAGGACACCGTCACCCGGGTCGAGGGACTCGGGGTGCGGCACGGTCGGGTCCAGGCGCTGCGCGGGGTGACGCTCACCGTCACGCCGGGCGAGACCGTGGCCCTGATGGGCCGCAACGGCGCGGGCAAGTCGACCCTGCTGTCGGCACTCGTCGGGATGACCGTGCCCTCCACGGGGTCCGTCCTCGTCGGCGGTCTGCACCCGTCCCGCACCTCGCCGGGTGACATGGTGCGCCGGGTCGGGCTCGTCCCGCAGGAGCCGCGCGACCTGCTGTACGCGGACACGGTCGCCGCCGAGTGCGCGGCGGCCGACTCCGACGCGGAGGCACCCGCGGGCAGTTGCCGCGCGCTGGTCTCCGAACTGCTGCCGGGCGTGCCCGACGACATCCATCCCCGCGATCTCTCGGAGGGCCAGCGGCTCGCGCTGGCACTCGCCCTGGTGCTCACCGCCCGGCCCCCGCTCCTCCTCCTGGACGAGCCGACGCGCGGCCTGGACTACGCGGCGAAGGCGCGGCTCGTCGGCGTACTGCGGCGACTGGCCGGTGCGGGCCACGCGATCGTCCTGGCGACGCACGACGTGGAGCTGGCTGCGGAGCTGGCGCACCGGGTGGTGATCCTGGCCGACGGTGAGGTCGTCGCCGACGGTCCGGCCCGGCAGGTCGTGGTCTCCTCCCCGGCGTTCGCCCCGCAGACCGCGAAGATCCTGGCGCCCCGCGAGTGGCTCACCGTCTCGCAGGTACGGAAGGCTCTGGAGGACCTCGCGTGACGGCCGGGTCGGCCCGGCCGGTGCGGCTCGGTCCGCACGCCGTCGCCGCGCTCGTCCTGATCAGCGCGGTCGGGCTGGTCGCGTTCGGCTGGCCGCTCCTGGCGGGAGCGGATTCCGGTCTCGCCCACGCGCAGGACGCGCCGTGGCTGTTCGCCGTCCTGCTCGTGCTGCTCGTGGGGGTGGTGCTCGCCACGATCGCGGACTCGGGCCTGGACGCGAAGTCCGTCGCGATGCTGGGGGTGCTCGCCGCGGTCGGGGCGGCACTGCGTCCGCTGGGCGCGGGGACCGCCGGCCTGGAACCGATGTTCTTCCTGATGGTGCTGAGCGGCCGGGTGCTGGGTCCCGGCTTCGGATTCGTGCTCGGCTCGGTGACGATGTTCGCCTCGGCACTGCTCACGGGCGGGGTCGGACCGTGGATGCCGTTCCAGATGCTGTCGATGGGCTGGTTCACCATGGGCGCGGGCCTGCTGCCGCGCCCGGACGGGCTGCGCGGCCGGGGTGAGCTGCTGATGCTGGCGGGGTACGGGTTCGTGGCGGCGTTCGCGTACGGCACGGTGATGAATCTGTACGGCTGGACGATCGTGCCCGGGCTCGGCTCGGGGATCTCCTTCGTCGCCGGCGCCCCGGTCCACGAGAACCTGGTCCGCTTCCTCGCCTACTGCACCGCCACCTCGCTCGGCTGGGACCTGGGCCGCGCCGTCCTCACCGTGGCTCTGACGGCGGCCGTCGGTCCCACCCTGCTGAGGGCCCTGCGCCGGGCGACGCGTCGCGCAGCGTTCGGCGCGCGAGCGGGCTTCGACACCCCGGCGGACTGATCATTCGGCTTGTGCGTGCTGCGCGGCGAGCCTGACGGGGGCGTTCCGCGCGCCGTATCCGTCGTATCCGCCACCGCGCTCGACGAGTTCGAAGAAGACCCGGCCGGTGGTGACGGTGTAGCAGTGGCGGAACTCCCCCTTCTTGTCGCGGTCGTAGAGGATCCCGAGCTCGCGGTAGGTCTCCAGTTCCCCGGGGGCGAACTCGTGGTGCGCGGCCAGGTCGTCGTAGTAGTTGGCGGGCACCGGCAGCAGCCGGGCGCCCGCCGCGCGGGCGAGGCGGACGGTGGCGACGAGGTCGTCGGTGATCAGGGCGACGTGCTGGGGGCGCCCGCCCCGGGCCAGGTCCTGGGTGGGCGACGCCCCGACGCCGAGGGCGATGCGCACGGTGCCGTCCTCGTTGCCGGCGGCGCGGCTGCGGAGCAGTCCGTACGGGTCGGCGAGGTCGACGCTCGCGTGCGGGCGAAGGCCCAGCACACCGCGGTGGAAGAGGGTCGCCTCGTCGAAGTGGTGCCAGGGCTGGGTCAGCGCGACATGGTCGACCCGGGTGATCCCGATGGGGGCGGGGGTGTGCGGGGCGGGCGTGAAGTCGCCGATCCAGCCGGGGCCCGCACCGTCTCCGACAGCTCCGGGCCGCCCGGTGTCCCCGGGCCGCTCCGCACCTGCGGGCCGCTCGGTGACGCAGAAGAAGAACTCGGTGCCGTCGGGCGCGGCCACCGCGTCCAGCGGGGCGTCGCCCGGGGCGCGGCGCCGGGGCAGGACGGGGGCGAGCAGTGACTCGGCCCGCGCGGAGGCCCCGGCGGGGTGGGGGCTCTCCAGGCCCACCGCGGTGAGCGAGGGCTCGGGCCGGTGGCTGCCGGTGTCGGTGTTGAGCAGGATGCGGGCCTCGCCCTGTTCCCAGAGGTCCACCGGCTTTCCGGAGTGCCTGGCCGTACGGGAGAAGCCCAGCGCGGTCAGCAGGGGCGCGATCCTCGCGGTGTCGGCCGTGGCGATCTCGACGAAGGCGAACCCGGTGGGAACGACCGGCTCCGGCGGGGCGGTGAGCCCCGCCGACTCCTGGAGCAGCGTCAGCGAGCGCCGGGCGTCCACCGCGGTGCGGCCGGCGTCGGCCTGGCGGAAGACGTCGTTGAACACCTCCAGCGAGAGCGGTCCGCCGTATCCGGCGCGGACGGCGGCCCGCACAAGCCCGGCGACGTCGAGGTCGCCCTGGCCGGGGAAGCAGCGGTGGTGGCGGCTCCACTGCAGCACGTCCAGGGCCATCTGCGGGGCGTCGGCGAGCTGCAGGAAGAAGATCTTGTCGCCGGGGACGGCATCGATCCCCGTGACGTCGGATCCCCGGGCCAGTATGTGGAAGCTGTCCAGGCAGATCCCGAGGGCGGGGTGGTCCGCGGCCTCGACGATGCGCCAGGCGTGCTCGTACGTACTGACATGGCGGCCCCACGCCAGCGCCTCGTACGCGACCCGGACACCGGACTCCTGTGCGAGGTCCGCCAGCCGGTGCAACTGTTCGGCGGCGAGGTCGTCGTCGTCGACGGCGTACGGCGACACGCTGGAGCAGACCAGGACGGTGTCGGCGCCGAGCCGCCGCATCAGCCGGAACTTGTGCTCGGCGCGCCGCAGGTTGCGGGCGAACTCGTCGGCGGGGACGGCCTCGATGTCGCGCATCGGCTGGAAGAGGTCGATCGTCAGACCGAGATCGGCCACCCGTTCCCTGATCTCCTCCGGGCCGAGCGGGCTGCCGGTCAGGTCGTTCTCGAAGATCTCGACGCCGTCGAAGCCCGCGCGCGCGGCCGCTGTGAGTTTCTCGGTGAGCGTTCCGCTGAGCGAGACGGTGGCGATGGACGTGCGCATGTCGGTCCTCCTGCGGGCTTCAGTGCGCGGACGTGAGGTCGGCGATGTCGTCGAGCATCCGGGCGGTGTCGGGTTCGCGGCCGGTGAAGAGCCGGAAGGAGTCGGCGGCCTGGTAGGCGGCCATGCCCCCGCCGTCGAGGGTGGGGCAGCCGAGGGCGCGGGCGGTGCGGACGAGCGTGGTCTCCAGCGGCCGGTAGACGACCTCGGCGACCCACAGCGCGGGGTGCAGCAGGTCCGCGGGGAGCGGGAGTCCGGGGTGGGCGGCCATGCCGATGGGGGTGGCGTTGACCAGCCCGTCGGCGCCCGACGTCCGGGCCGCGATGTCCAGGAGGTCCGCGGCGGCGGCCCGGCCGGGTCCGAAGTGGTGGTTCAGAGAGGCCGCGAGGGCCGCCGCCCGGTCGGGCAGGGCGTCCAGCACGGTCAGTCGGCCGGCGCCGAGGGCGAGGAGGGCGTGGGCGACGGCGGCACCGGCGCCGCCCGCTCCCAGCTGCACGACCCGCTCCAGCCGCGCGTCGGGCAGCCCGCGTGCGAAGGATGCGGCGAAGCCGGTCGCGTCGGTGTTGTGACCGATCGCGCGATCGCCCTCGAAGACCACGGTGTTGACCGCGCCGAGCGCCTCGGCCTGCGGGGAGAGTGCGTCGAGGTGGGCGAGGACCTGCTGCTTGCAGGGGTGGGTGACGTTGAGGCCGTCGTAGCCCATGTCACGCGCGGAGCGTACGAGTTCACCCGTCCTCTCCGGCGGGACTCCGAGCGCGCCGATGTCGATGAGGCGGTAGAGGTAGCGCAGCCCCTGCCGGTCCGCCTCGCGCTCGTGGAGCGCGGGGCTGAGGGAGGGGCCGATGCCGGAGCCGATGAGGCCGACGAGATAGGAGTCCGGGCTCATCGGTTCTTCCTCCAGGAGATGGGCGAGGTGGGCGGGCGCCGGGGCGTGACCGTGTGCGCCCGCCCCGCGGATGACGGTGCCGGCCACGGCCGGGACGTGGCTGGGGTGACGGAAGGGCAGGCCCAGCGGATCGAGACCGGGTCCGTTCAGCACGAGCACGGGAACGCCCGGGGGCGGGACCGGTGGGTTCGGCATCGTTCACTTCCCGTGGAACTCAGTGTACGGACTGGTTAGTTAGTAATACCCAAAGGCGGCTGCCCTGGGAAGCCCTCGGGCCGAATCGGCCGCCCGGCACACCGCCTCTAGAATCGCGAGCACGCACCGCCTGCCGCGAAGGATCCGGATGACCAGCACCGAAGGACCCGCCCAGCCCGCCGTACGGACCCGCGACGCGGCGCGCACCAAGGACGAGATCCTCACCGTGGCTACGCGGGAGTTCGCCCGCACCGGCTACGCGGGCGCCCGGGTCGACGAGATCGCCGCCAGCACCCGCACCACGAAGCGGATGATCTATTACTACTTCGGCGGCAAGGAGCAGCTGTTCACCGCGGTCCTGGAGCGGGCGTACAGCAGGATCCGGGAGGCCGAACAACTGCTTGACGTCGAGCACCTGGACCCCGTCGCGGCGGTCCGCCGGCTGGCCGAGCTGACCTTCGACCACCACGAGGACCACCCCGACTTCATCCGCCTGGTGAGCATCGAGAACATCCACGAGGCCGAACACATCGCGGCATCCGCCGAGTTGAGCCGCATCGGCTCCCCAGCGATCGAGGTCCTGCGGCGCATCCTCGACACGGGGCGCGCGTCGGGACTGTTCACGGCGGACGTCGACGCCGTGGACCTGCACGCGATGATCAGCTCGTTCTGCTTCTTCCGCATCGCGAACAGGCACACCTTCGGCGCGCTCTTCGGGCGTGACCTGGTGGAGGCGGGGCGGCGGGAGCACTACCGGGCCATGCTGGGCGACATGATCATCGCGTACCTCACGGCCGACCGGGCGGCGTAGGGCAAAGGCGGCCGGCCGGGCGACCGGGACCTCACGGGAACACGGGGCACGGACGCCCGAGGGGACCGGGGTCGGATCCTGCGCGAACTCTTGACAGGGGCGTCAACTGCTCGCAACATCCCTAGCCATCTGCAACTAACTACCTAGTGCGTTAGTTAGCCGGGTCCGCTCGCCCCTCCCCGCACGGAACGTCCCCCGAAGGAGCTCGACGTGACCGCTCACGACCCTTCCTCCGGCCCACCCTCCGAGCCTCCGGCCCAGCCCCGTAAGGCCGCGCTCGCCGCCTGGATCGGCAGCGCGCTGGAGTACTACGACTTCTTCATCTACGGCAGCGCGGCGGCGCTGATCTTCCCCAAGGTCTTCTTCGACGAGTCCGACCCGGCGAACGCGACCCTTCTGTCCCTGGCCACCTTCGGTGTCGCCTACGCGGCCCGTCCGGTGGGCGCGCTCTTCCTCGGTCACGTCGGGGACCGGCTCGGCCGCAAGAAGATCATGGTCTTCACGCTGATGCTGATGGGCATCTCGACCTTCCTCATCGGCTGCCTGCCGACCCGGGACCAGATCGGCGGGGCCGCCCCGGTCCTGCTCGTCGTCCTGCGGATCCTGCAGGGGATATCCGCGGCCGGTGAGCAGGCCAGCGCCAACTCGATGAGCCTGGAACACGCGCCCCCGCACCGGCGCGGCTACTTCACCAGCTTCACCATCAACGGGACCCAGGCCGGTCAGCTGATCGCGACCCTGGCCTTCATCCCGGTCGCCGCCCTTCCCGAGGAACAGCTCCTCTCCTGGGGCTGGCGCATCCCGTTCTGGCTGAGCGTCGCCGTCGCCGTCACCGGTTACGTCATCCGCCGCACCCTGGAGGAGACCCCGGTCTTCACCAAGCAGGCGGCGACCGAGGGCGTGGCGAAGATGCCGCTGGCCGTGCTGCTCCGCGACCACTGGGCCGACGTCCTGCGGGTCGTCGCCGCCGCCGTGATCGCGACGGTGAGCACGATCTTCACCGTCTGGGCCCTGTCGTACGCGACCGGCGACGCCGTCGGTATGAGCCGCACCGGCATGCTGTGGGTGGGCGCGCTGGCCAACGTGGTCGCCCTGTTCACCATCCCGCTGTGGGCCAGGCTCTCCGACCGCGTCGGACGTCGGCCGGTCTTCCTCGTCGGAGCGGTCGGCAGCGCGGTGGCGATGCCTCTGTACCTGTGGGCGATCTCCACCGGCAGCTATCCGCTGACGCTGGTACTCGGAGTACTGGTCTTCGGCGTCGTCTACAGCGCGGCCAACGGGATCTGGCCCGCCTTCTACGCCGAGATGTTCCCCACCCGGGTCAGGCTCTCGGGCATGGCGATCGGCACCCAGACCGGCTTCGCCATCGCCGGCTTCGCCGTTGCCTTCGCCTCGCAGATCGCAGGCCCCGACGGCGACAACTGGGCCGGTGTCGCCCTGTTCGCCGCCCTGCTCTGCGTCCCGCCGGTCATCGCCGCGCTCTCCGCACGCGAGACGGCCCACGTGCCGACGGAGCAGCTCGGGGAGCGGCGCACCGGGGTGCCCGCGGAGGCCGACGCTTCGGTCGGGGCCTGACGCCCACTGCGCCTCGGGGGACGTGGCGGTCAACGCCCGAGGGGTGCGGGGGGCGGCTCATGAGGGCCGCCCCCCGCACCCCTCGGGCCCGTCCGCGGACGCGGACCGGGTGTCTCTCTCCGCGGACGCGGACAGAGGGTGTCCCTCTCCGCGGACGCGGGCACGGTTGTCCCTACGCCTTGCTGCCCGCCGCTTCCGGTACCGGCGTGTCCACACCGTCCACACCCTCCCGGCCCGGCCGTTCGGCCACGCCGGTGCCGCTACCTGTGCCGGTGCCGGTGGCCGCCTGGAGCCTGCGCGGTCCGGCCAGGACGTACGTCAGTCCGAAGCCGGCGGCCACCACGACCGCCCCGCCTACCGCGTCCAGCACCCAGTGATTTCCCGTGGCGACGATGGCGGAGACGGTGAACAGCGGGTGCAGCAGCCCCAGCGCCTTCATCCATGCCTTCGGCGCGAGCAACACGATCACGACACCGCACCACAGCGACCAGCCGAAGTGCAGGGACGGCATCGCCGCATACTGGTTGGTGACGGCGGTCAGCGCCCCGAAATCGGGGCTGTCGAGGTCCTGCACCCCGTGGATCGTGTCGATGTAGCCGAGTCCCGGCATGAGGCGCGGGGGCGCCAGCGGGTAGAACCAGAACCCGGCCAGGGCGAGGACCGTGGCGAAGCCGATGGTGCTGCGGGCCCAGCGGTAGTCCGAGGGCCGCCGCGCGTACAGCACTCCGAGGATCACGAGCGGCACGATGAAGTGGAACGTCGAGTAGTAGTAGTCGAAGAAGTCGCGCAGCCAGGGGAGGCCGACGACGGTGTGGTTGGCCCAGTGCTCGATGTCGATGTGCAGCCACTGCTCGGCCGCGTGGATCTGCCGGCCGTGCTCCTCCGCGGTGGAACGCCCGGCGGTCGCCGCCAGCCGGACCTTCGCGTAGGCGGAGTAGACGACCCTGATGAGCAGGAGCTCCAGCAGCAGGTTGGGGCGGCTGAGGACCCGGCGCCAGAACGGCAGGAGCGGCACCCACGCGTAGCGCGCCGGCACCGGCTTCGCGTGGTCCGTGGGGACCGGCTCGTGCCAGTGGGGCGAGGTGCGGGACAGGAAGGGCACCGCGCAGGCGGCGCCGAGCGCGGCGACGAGCAGCATGTTGTCGCGTACGGGAAGGATCACGCCGACGTTCGGCAGCAGCGCCTTCCCGGGCAGGGTGAGGACGAGCACCACGACCGCCGGCCAGACCAGCCGGTCCGAGGCGCGGGTGCCGACCCGGCCTACGACGGCGAGCAGCACCCAGAGCAGCTGGTGCTGCCAGGCGGTGGGCGACACGGCGACGGCGACGCAGCCCGTGACCGCCACCGCCAGGAGCAGCTGCCCGTCCCGGGCGTAGCGGGCCGCGCGGCGCAGCCCGAGAATGACGACGACGGCGGCCAGGGCCAGGAACACGGCGATCTCGGCCGGCCCCTGGAGCCCGAACCGCAGCAGCGCGCCGTGCAGGGACTGGTTGGCCAGACCGTCCGGTCGCTCGCCGAGTCCCGCGCCCGCGAGATGGTGCACCCAGTACGCCCAGGAGTCACGCGGCATCACCACCCAGGCCAGCGCGGTGCACACGGCGAAAGTGACGCCGCCGCTCACGGCGGCCCGGCGTCTCCCGGTGAGCCAGAACAGGACGGCGAACAGCAGGACGGCGGGCTGGAGGGCGGCGGCGACACCGGTGAGCACGCCCGGGAGGCGCTCACCGCGTGCGGCGAAGCAGGCGATGAGCACCAGCAGGACCGGCAGGACGCTGGTCTGGCCCAGGTACAGGGTGTTGCGGACGGGCAGCGACACCATCAGCAGGGTGATCGCGACGGGCGCGGCCAGGAACGCGGTGCGCCGGCTCACAGGTGCGGGCAGGGCGCGCACGACGACATGACCGAGCAGGACGACGAGCAGCAACGAGCCGAACGTCCATACGACGCCGAGGGCCTGCTCCGCCGAGACCGTCAACGGCTTCAGCACCAGCCCGGCGAACGGTGTCCCGGTGAACCTGCCCGGGTCGTACAGGGATCCCGCGATGTGCAGGACCCCGGTCGCACCCGTCCAGGTCTCCAGATCGGCGAGGCGTTCGCCGGGCGGACGGCGCAGCACCACGGCCACCTGCCGTACCGCAAGCAAGCCGACGAGCAGCCAGAGGACGGCTGCGGCAGCCGCGACCCTGGGATCCTTCCGGTGGATCGCACCTGATCCGGCCCGGTCCGGCGTGAGCACTCCGCTCCCCGGCTCCGCCGCCCCGTACCCCCGCACACTGCGCTCCGCATCTGTCACGCTGCGCCGACCCTCCCGTTTCCATGCACTGCCCCTCGGCCCGGGTATGTGCGGATGAAGCCTCGCATTGCCCTATGAGGTAGACACAATCAACCCCTTCTTCGCCTGACTGTCACCACCGGTCTGCCGAAACGATGCCCCGCATCCCGGTGGGTGGGACCTCGGTGGCTTCCGTGGCGCGGTCCGCCCGCCGGGGCGCCGGGTCAGCCCTCGCCCCGGGGGGCGTCCGCCTGCCAGCCCGCGAAGAGGGGCACGTCCGACGCCCCGTCCAGGACGACGACTCCGAAGGGCCGGTCGAAGGCGATGTGCCTCACCGCACGCGGCCTCGGGGCTGCGGCCCTCGTCGCCACGACCGTGACCGCGGCGGCCTCCACGCCCTTCTCGCCGATCCTCACCACCGCCTCCTGGACCGCCTCGGAGATGTGGAGGCGTACGGGCGAGAGGCCGGAGAAGTCCGCCGCCGCGGGGTCCGTCGCCCGCCGCACGCCGAGCGCCGGCAACTGGTCCGTGATGCGGATCTTTGTCCGCAGGGTGAAGCGCGGCAGCGACAAGGTCACCGCTTCGGCATCCAGGGGGTCACGCTCCTCCTCGGGGGCCCACGCCAGGGGCAGGACCTGGGCGGCACCCCCGCCCGGCTCGCCCAGGACGAACCTGACCCGCGCCGGTGGCGGACCGCCCGGCTCCGCACGGCAGCGCAGCTCGACGACGTACGCGCCCGACACCGTCCACACGTCCCGCGGCCGGACCGGGGCGTGCATCGTCCCCACCGGCACGGTCGTACCCGCCGCGTCGGTGAAGGGGACGTCACGGGTGCGCGCCGTGTCGAACGGCACCTGCCAGAACGCCTCCAGGGCCAGGACGTTGACCAGGGCGAGCGCGACGTCCCCACCGAGGGACAGCGGCAGCCGCTCGATCAGGCCGCCGGTCCGCTCGCGCACCCACGCGTCGGCCTCCGCGACGTCCACCGGGCCGAACCCGACGTCGGGCAGCGAGCGTTCGTACTCCTCGTGGAGCGGCACGCTGTTCCACACCCTGGTCGCCGCGTTCAGCGCCTCGGTGCGCCCCCAGTCCCGCGCCGCCTCCGTCACGACGGCGGCCGCCTCGTGCCCGGCCACGCCGAGCAGGGCACGCAGTTCCGCGGCCGTCTCCGTGCGGGCACCGGCGGCGACGGCGGTCAGGGCCAGCCACAGTCCGGCGGGCGAGCACACGAAGCTGCTCCCGCCCGGCCGCGCCAGCTCCCGCGTCCACCGCGCCCCGAGCCGCTGGACCGCCGCTTCGAGGGCCTTGTCCGCCGTCATCGTCTCCCCCTGCGCTTATCGGTTCGTCTTCCCGTCACACCCTGGACAGAATGGACCAATGACCTGGACCGTGACCCCCGAACACTTCGGCACCCCTGAGGCGACACTGCTGCGGCGCGACTACTACGACGAGGTGGCGAGTCGTTACTGGGGCCGGCCGGCGACCGCGGCGGAGATCGACGACGGCCTCAAGGACGACGGCGTCGACCTGCTCGCCACGCCGACCGGGGAGTTCCTGGTGGGACGGTACGACGGTGAACCGGCGAGCTGCGCGGGCCTCCTGCTGGTCGACGCGGCGACGGCGGAACTGACCCGGGTGTTCGTCCGGCCCGGTTTCCGCTCGACGGGCGGCGGCGGCAGGCTGCTCGCGGGCGTCGAGAGCGCAGCGCGGGCCTACGGGGTGCGGCGGATCCGGCTCGACACCCGCGACGACCTGGTCGAGGCGCGCGGGCTGTACGCGAAGCACGGCTACCGGCAGGTCCCGGCGTTCAACCAGGGCCCCTACGCGGAACACTGGCTCGCCAAGGAGCTCTGAGCCCCGGGGCAGGAGTCAGCCGGCCGAGTGGTCGCGCCGCGGTTCGGGCATGTGAGGACGCTCCCTGCTCGATCCGCTCACCTCGGCCGACAGCTCCGTCACCAGGCGGACCAGGTCGGTGGGCCGGTCCGGACCCCACCAGTCGCCCAGCAGCTCGGCCAGCGACTCCTCCCGTGCCTGGGACAGCCGGACCACGGCCTCCGCCCCCCGCTCGGTGAGGACCAGCTGCATCCCCTCACGCCGGGCGTAGCCGAGCCCCTCCACCTGACGGGCTGCCGAGGTGATCACCCTCAGCGGCACCGGTGCGACCTCGGCCAGCCGGCCGGGTTCGACGGTGCCGTGCCGTTTGATGCGCAGCAGCAGCCAACTGGAGGCGGGCTGCAGGTCGTAGCCCGCCCTCTCGGTGATCTTCTCGTAGATCTCCCGGCGTCCCTCACGGGTGGCGAGCACCGAGAGGGCGCGGGCGCACTCGTCGTACGAGGAACGCTGGACCGGGTTCGAGGCGAGGGTCTCGCTGCTGTCGGGCGCCGTCACGGATCCGCGCAGGGGTTCCTCCTTGAGGAACCAGGCGAAGACGAACGCGACCAGGACGACGGGTGCCGCGTAGAGGAAGACGTCGGTGATCGACGTCGAGTAGGCGCTGAGAACGGAGGGCCGCAGATCCGCGGGCAGCCGGCCGATGGCCCGGGGGTCGGCGGCCAGCGCCCCGGCGTCGACGCCGGGTGGAAGGGAACGGCCGCTGAGCGCGTCCTCGAGTTGGCCGGTCAGCCCGTTGGTGAAGATGGTGCCGAAGACCGCCACTCCGAACGACGCGCCGATGGACCGGAAGAACGTCGCCCCCGAGGTGGCGACGCCGAGGTCCTCGTAGCCGACGGAATTCTGCACGATCAGTACGAGCACCTGCATGACCAGGCCGAGCCCGGCCCCGAAGACGAAGAAGCAGAGGCTCATCGTCCAGGTGGAGCTGGTCTCGGAGAGCGTGTGGAGCAGCAGCAGACCGACCACGGTGAGGGCGGTTCCGGCGATCGGGAAGACCTTCCAGCGGCCGGTCCGGCTCACGATCTGGCCGGACCCGGTCGAGGTGAGCAGCAGCCCGAAGACCATCGGCAGCATGTGCACACCGGACAGGGTCGGGCTGATGCCGTGCACGACCTGGAGGAAGGTCGGCAGATAGGTCATGGCGCCGAACATCGCGAAGCCGATGACGAAGCTGATGACGGCGACGAGGCTGAAGGTCCTCATCCGGAACAGCTTCAGCGGCAGCACCGGTTCGTCCGCCTTGCGCTCCGCCGCGACGAACGCCACGAGCAACACCACGGCGAGGACCGCGAGGGCGACGATCTGCGGGGAGCTCCAGTCCCAGGTGGTGCCGCCGAGGGAGGCGACGAGGACCAGGCAGGTGGCGACGGAGGCGATGAGGAAGGTGCCGAGGTAGTCGATGCGGTGCTTGGTGCGGCGGACCGGGATGTGCAGGGCTGCGGCGATGACGAGCAGCGCGACGACGCCGATGGGCAGGTTGATGTAGAAGACCCAGCGCCAGCTGAGGTGCTCGGTGAAGAAGCCGCCGAGGAGCGGCCCCAGGACGCTGGTCATACCGAACACCGCACCGAAGAGGCCCTGGTACTTGCCCCGTTCGCGCGGGGTGACGATGTCGCCGACGATCGCCATCGACAGCACCATCAGCCCGCCGCCGCCGAGTCCTTGCAGGGCGCGGAAACCGATGAGCTGCGGCATGTTCTGGGCCATGCCGCAGAGCGCGGAGCCGACCAGGAAGATGACGATGGCCGTCTGGAACAGCTTCTTGCGTCCGTACTGGTCGCCGAGCTTGCCCCACAGCGGGGTGGCCGCGGTCGCCGCCAGCATGTAGGCGGTCACCACCCACGACAGATGGTCCAGCCCGCCCAGTTCGCTGACGATGGTGGGAAGAGCGGTGGACACGATGGTCTGGTCGAGTGCGGCGAGCAGCATGCCGAGGAGGAGCGCGCCGATGGACACCAGGACGCTCCGCCGGGACCGCCCCTCGCCCGTTGCAAGGGGTGGCGGGCTCAGCTGCTGGGCCATGAACGTCTCCTCGGGTCCGCTTCACCCCCATCCTGGCCGCTGTGTGACGTTATGGCCTGCCGAGCGACACTACGGGCGTTGGGCTTCCCCGCGACGGCCTGCATAATCGCAGGCAGTTCGAAGGGGAGGGGAACCCACGATGACCGGACAGGTATGCCCGGAGTGCGGTGGCGAACAGAGCGCGAGACCCGGGGCCGGGTGCGCCTGCGGCGCCGGTGAGGCCGCGCGGGGCGTGCAGGCCGCCCGTGCGGCGGAGATAGCGGCGGCCGAGGACTTCCACCCGTTGCGGATCCGTCCGTACGTGAGGCTGCACAGCGACGACACGCAGGACCACGCCGTCCCGGCGGCGGCCGTCACGACGCCGCTGTTCCTGGACGGTGCGGCGGGCGAAGCGCCGGGGCCGGGGCCGGGCGCGACGCCCGGCGCCGTCGTCGCGGACGAGACCCTTCGGCGGACGGCCGCGGCCCATGCGGGCGGTGGCCCGGATCCCGTGCAGCCGCGCCGTCGGCGGCCGTTCGCCGTGGTCGCCGTGGGGGCGGCGGTCGCCGCGGTGGTGGGAACGGCCGCGTTCGCCGGCGGACTGTTCGACGGCGAGGACACCACGGACGCGGCGCTGTCGGAGGTCGCGACGAGCACGCCGGAGGTGAGCGGGGGGCCGGCCGCCTCCGTGTCCGCGTCTCCGTCGGCGGCAACGTCCACGACCCCCTCGGCCACGCCGCCCCGGTCCGCGTCGGCATCGCCCTCGGCGACCGCGCCCCCGTCCGCGAGCCCGTCACCGTCGCGCGTCGCGGCCCCGTCGAAGTCGCCGGCGCCCTCCGTGTCCGCGACCAGGGCTCCCACCACCGCGGCGGCGGTGCCGCCCGCCGAGGAGGCCTCCGGGACCACGCTGCGACGCGGGGACCGCGGCGCCGAGGTCTCCGAGCTCCAGCGGCGACTGCAGGAGGCCTGGGTCTACCGGGGGCCGGAGGACGGCGAATACTCGGAGCGTGTGGAGGAGGCCGTCGCCGAGTACCAGCGGTGGGTGTCGGTCAGGAGCGACCCGCCAGGGGTCTACGGCCCGGAGACGCGTCGCGCCCTGGAGGCGCGGACGAGCGGCGGGGGACGCCGCTCCTGAGGGGGCACGGCTTCGCTCCGACGCTTCCGGCCACCGGATTGGCGTTTCGGCGCAGGTTTTTGTATCGTGTGGGAACAAAGTAGCCTCCGCTCGTTCTCCCTGACCGGCGGGCGGGGCTGCTTGTTTTCTTCCTCCGCAGCCACGAGCTGTTCCCCCGCGCTCTGGAGCATGCCGATGCCGGCCACCGTCCTCGAAGCCCGCGCCCTCCTGTTGGACATGGACGGCACCCTCGTGAACTCCGACGCGGTGGTGGAGCGCTGCTGGCGCCGCTGGGCGGTCGCGCAGGGCCTCGACCCCGAAGCCGCGCTCAAGGTGGTCCACGGCCGCCAGGGCTACGCCACGATGGCCGCCCTGCTTCCGGACCGCCCCATGGAGCAGAACCACGCGGAGAACCGGATCATGCTGGCCGAGGAGACCGCCGACACGGAGGGCGTCGTGCCCATCGGTGGTGCGGCCGCCTTCATGACGTCGATCGCGGGCTTCCCGCACGCGCTCGTGACCTCGGCCGACGAGGCGCTCGCCCGCGCCCGGATGACGGCTGCGGCCCTGCCGATGCCCGGGACCCGCGTCACCGCCGAGATGGTGGGAGCCAGCAAGCCCGACCCCGAGGGCTTCCTCAAGGGTGCGGCCGAGCTGGGCTTCGACCCCGCGGACTGCATCGTGTTCGAGGACTCCGAGGCGGGCATCTCGGCGGGCCGGGCAGCCGGCATGCGCGTCGTGGGCGTCGGCCCGCGCGCGGCCGCCCTATCCCCCGACGCCCATGTGGAGGACCTGACGCGGCTCCGGGTGGAAGCGGGCGCGGGCGGTTCGATCCGCCTGCACATCGACGCTCCGTAACCCTCCCCCCGGCGGTCCGTCCCGGGTCCTGAGCCCCCGGCCCGGGACCGCCCTCCGGCACACCTCGGGCGGCGCCTTCACTCCCGGTGCAGCAGCCCCCGCGCGACCAGTTCCAGTACCAGTGCGACCGCTACCACCTGCACCGCCAGCAGGGCCACCAGGACGAAGAGCTGCACGGCGCCCGCCTCGACAGGCGAGGCGCCGCCCAGCAGCATGCCCACGAACGCCCCGGGCAGGGTGACGAGCCCCACGGTCCGGGTCTGGTCCAGCCCCGGCAGCAGCGCGTCCGACGCCGCGGGACGGGCGATCTCCAGCCGGGCGTCCCGGTCCAGCAGGCCGAGCGCCATGGCCGCCTCCACCTCTCCCCGCCGCGTGCCGAGCTCGTCCAGCGCGCGCCTCCCGCCGAGCACGGTCGCGGTGAGCGCGCCCCCGATGAGGATCCCGGTGACCGGGATCAGCGCGATGCCGCGTACCGGGAGGAGCCCGGTGAGCAGCAGCACCAGGACCACGGGCACGACGCCCGCGCCGATCGGCAGCGCGGCCCACCACCAGGTGCGGTTAGCGGTGATCCGCCGGCCCGAGGTGCGCACCGCGACGGCGAACATCAGCAGCAGGAAGCCGAGCAACGGCCCCAGGGAGTCCACCACCCAGCCGATGAGCAGGGAGACGGCCACCAGTTGGACCGCGGCACGCAGCCCGGCGACCGCGATCTCGCGGGCCCGGCCCAGCGAGGCCCACGCGGCGACGGCGACGGCGGACACCAGGAGCAGGGCGAGCACGACGCCCAGCAGGGGACTGACCGGAAGCAGCACCCGGCCACCCTAGAGGCCGCACACGGGCCCGGACCTCCCCCGGAACCTTCGGTCCGTCAACACCGCTCCTCGAACACCTTTCGGACGGGACGTCAGCGCGATCGTCCAAACCCTTGATGTGACGTGCGCATGTCGTCACTCTGTTACCTGGCGACCACCCCACCGAAACCCGGCGCCGCCACGATGGCCTGGCTCCGCAGGCCACCGACGCAACATCCCCCCACGTCAAGGGAGTTCACATGTCAGGTATCTACGCGCGTCGCATAGCCGTCGTCGCCGCCTCGGCCGCGCTCGCCGCAACCACGGGGCTCCTCACGGCCCCGACCGCCCAGGCCGCGATGCCCACCCCGGTCAGCGCCTCGACCGCCCGTACGTATCTGGGCCAGCTCAGCGTCTCCGCCGAGGGCTCCTCGTCCGGCTACAGCCGCGACAAGTTCCCCCACTGGATCACCCAGTCGGGAGCCTGCAACACCCGTGAAGTGGTGCTGAAGCGCGACGGCACCGGCGTCGTACAGGACTCCGCGTGCGCCGCGACCAGTGGCAGCTGGTACTCGGAGTACGACGGAGCCACCTGGACCGCCGCGTCCGACCTCGACATCGACCATATGGTCCCGCTCGCCGAGGCCTGGCGTTCCGGCGCCAGCAGCTGGACCACCGCCCAGCGGCAGTCCTTCGCCAACGACCTGACCCGTCCTCAGCTCATCGCGGTCACCGACAACGTGAACCAGTCCAAGAGCGACCAGGACCCGGGCGAGTGGCTCCCGTCCCGCACGGCCTACCGCTGCACCTACGCCCGCGCCTGGGTGCACGTGAAGCACTACTACGACATGACCGTCGACTCCACCGAGAAGAGCGCCCTGCAGTCCGTGCTCAACGGCTGCTGACCCCTCCCGCCCCGGCGGAACCACCCGCCCTCCTCCGTCGTTCCGTACCCTACGGAGCCATCGGTCACGGCGACGCGAGGAGGGCACACATGGCCGGGCTACGCCTGGGACCACTGCTGAGGTACGTCGACTGGGAGTCCGGTTCGCGGGCGACGGTCTGGGTGGAGGCGACCAGGCCCTGCACGGCGGAGGTGCGCTGCGCGGACGGTGCGGCCGGCGCCGCGCCCACGTTCGCCGTCCAGGGGCACCACTACGCCCTCGTCGTGGTGACGGGTCTGACACCCGGCTCGACCACGCCCTACGAGGTGCTGCTCGACGGCCGCCGCGTGTGGCCGCCCGAGGACTCCCGTTTCCCGCCGAGCACCATCAGCACGCCCGCCGTACCGCAGCCGGACGAGGCGGGTCCGGTGCGGGTCGCCTTCGGCTCCTGCCGGTGGGCGGCCCCGCCCGCACACGGGCACGACCCGATCGGCCCCGACGCGCTGGACACGCTCGCCACGCACCTCGCCGCCGACCCCGCGGCCGTACGCCCGGACGTCCTCCTGCTGCTCGGCGACCAGGTGTACGCGGACGAGACCTCGCAGGCCACCCGGCGACGGCTCGCGGCGCGCCGCGACCTGTCCGAGGCCCCCGGCGCCGAGGTCGCGGACTACGAGGAGTACACCCACCTCTACGACGAGTCCTGGCGCGACCCGGACGTGCGGTGGCTGCTGTCCACGGTCCCCAGTTGCATGATCTTCGACGACCACGACGTCGTGGACGACTGGAACACCAGCGAAGCCTGGGTCCGCGACATGCGTCGCACGCCGTGGTGGCACGAGCGGATCGTCAGCGGGCTCATGTCCTACTGGGTCTATCAGCACCTCGGCAACCTCTCCCCCGACGCCCTGGAGGCCGACCCGGTCTACGCCGCCGTGCGCGCCGTGCCGGACGGCACCGAGACCCTGCGCGACCACGCGGCGGCCGCGGACGCCGATCCGGCACGGGTCCGGTGGAGCTACCGGCGCGTTTTCGGCCGAGTACGGCTGCTCATGGTGGACACCCGGGCGGCCCGGACCCTCGAGGAACAGCAGCGGTCGATGCTCCGCGACGAGGAGGCCCGGTGGCTGCGGGACGAGATGCTCGCCGACCCGGGTGCCTACGACCATCTGCTGGTCGGCACCTCACTGCCGTGGCTGCTGCCGCCTCTCGTCCATGACGCGGAGGCGTGGAACGCGGCACTGTGCCGCGGCGAGCGGGGCGAACGCTGGGCGCGCCGCGGGGAAAAGGTACGGCGGGCCGCGGACCTGGAACATTGGGCCGCGTTCCCGGAGTCCTTCCGCCACCTTTCGGAGCTTTTGAGGGAAGCGGGCCGCGGTCCGGACGCACCGGCGACGGTGTGCGTGCTTTCCGGTGATGTGCACCATGCCTACATCGCCGAACCACAGTGGTCCGCTTCCGTCCCGGACGGCACCCGCACCGCACGCGTCCTGCAACTGACCTGCTCCCCCGTCCACAACTCCGTCCCCGGCTACATACGCGCCGGCTTCCGCTTCGGCTGGAGCCGGGCGGGCCGATGGCTCGGGCGCGCGCTGGCGCTCCACGGGCGGACGGGGCGCCCGCCGATGCGCTGGCGCAAGACGGGCGGACCCTGGTTCGGCAATCAGCTCATGACCCTCACACTGCACGGCCGGAAAGCCGCACTGTCATTGGTTCAGGCCAGAGCCAGGTCCACGGGGGCACAGCTCGAGGGCGTTCTGGAGTGCACGCTGACATCGAACGAATGACCAATTTTCAGCCAGTCGACAGAATGTTGAACTTGCAAGCACAATTCAGGTCTCCCTAACCTGATGGGCCCCGATCGGTTCACGTCCCCAGACCGAAGGAGCCCCACCCCCCATGTCCATACGCCTGAACCGGGCCCAGCCCTACGCACTCGCCCTCTTCCGTGTCGTCATCGGCTTCCTCTTCGCCTGCCACGGTGCCGCCTCGCTCTTCGGGGTCCTCGGCGGTTCCGCGGGCGGCGGCTCCGTCCCCACCGGCACCTGGCCGGGCTGGTACGCCGCGGTCATCCAGCTCGTCGGCGGCACCCTGGTCGCGCTCGGCCTCGGCACCCGTGTCGCCGCGCTCATCTCCTCCGGCTCCATGGCCTACGCGTACTTCAAGGTGCACCAGCCCGAGTCGCTGTTCCCCCTGCAGAACGGCGGCGAGGCCTCCGCCGTCTTCTGCTGGGCCTTCCTGCTGCTGGTCTTCACCGGCCCCGGCGCCGTGGCCGTGGACCGGCTGTTCTCCTCGCGCGACGGCTCCGAGCCCGAGGGGGAGCCCGCCCGCGAGAAGGCACGGACCGTCTCGGTCTGACCCCACGTCCCACGACTCCGGCCCCCCGCCCTCCGAGGCGGAGGGCCGGAGTCGTGGTGAGCTGCACGACATCGACCGCCCAGCCGGTGAATACCAGGTGAACCGGGTGAACGGCAGGCGTACGCTGTACAGCTGGCCCTACCGCTCCTGCCGCTCCCCTTGCGGCGTCGTGGCGTCGCGGCTCTCCGCCCTGCGACCACGCAGCGTCGGCACGGAATTCGGGGAACGGGGAGTGGACAGTGCTCGAGAGTGTGGGTGCGCTGACCGGCAGCCCATGGATCTACGCGGTGGTCGCCCTCTCGGTACTCCTGGACGTCTTCCTGCCCGTCCTCCCCAGCGGTGTACTCGTCATCACCGCGGCCACGGCCGCGGCCGCGAGCACCACCACGGTCACCGCCACTGCCGGGGAGGCCGCCCGGCAGGTCCCCTCGCTCCTGGTCCTGACCCTCTGCGCGGCCACCGCCTCGGTCATCGGCGACCTCGTCGCCTACCGCCTGGCCTGGCGCGGCGGCGAGCGCCTCGACCGGGCCATCGCCCGGTCGCGTCGGCTCACCTCCGCGCAGGAACGCCTCGGCGCGGCGCTCAGCCACGGCGGTGGGGTGCTGGTCGTCATCGCCCGTTTCGCACCGGCAGGCCGGTCCGTCGTCTCCCTGGGCGCGGGCGCCGCTCACCGTAAGATCAAGGAATTCCTGCCGTGGTCAGCCGTGGCCGGAGTGGCCTGGGCGGTGTACAGCGTGGGGCTCGGCTACTTCGGAGGTCAGTGGCTGGGCGCGGGCTGGCTGGGCACCGCCGTGTCGGTCCTCGCCCTGTTCCTGGCGGGCACCCTGGCGGCCCTCGTCGTCCGTCGCCCCGCCCACACACCCGCGGCCGGCGGAGCCCCGGCAGGAGTCTGAGACCCGGACCGGGCCGCCCCCGCCGCTCAGCCCCGGGCGGCGCCCCTTATCTCCAGACCGTCGAGCAGCCGCCGGGTCGCCTCGGCGATCTCTGCCACGGCGCGGTCGAAGACCTCCTGGTTGTGCGCGGCGGGCGCACGGAAGCCGGACACCTTGCGCACGTACTGCAGGGCGGCCGCTCTCATCTCCTCCTCGGTGGCCTCTTCGGGGATGGCTGGCGGACGAAGCGTCTTGATGCTGCGGCACATGCCTCCAGTGTGCGACGCGCCACTGACATCACGCCTCAGGACCTACGCGACGGCCCGTCCCCGAGCGGATCCACCGGCGGGATGACGTATCTCCCGTCGAGAACGGCCTGGTCGGGAAGGTGGAGTCGCATCACCGGCAGGAAGCCGCCCGCGGGCACCGGCAGCCAGTTCGCCGCCTCGACCGGGTCAGCCGGGCGTTCCGCGGAGAGGTGCAGGGTCAGCGAGCCGTCAGCACCGTGGACGAGCCCGCGTGTCCGGTCCCCGATCACGTACCGGTCCGCGGCGTTCGCGACCAGGTGACCCCCGGGGCTGTCGTACGCGGTCAGCGACCAGAACCCCCGGACCGGCGGCGGCTGGGCGAGGCGCAGCACATAGCGGTGGGCCCCGTGGAGGGGGCGGCCCCGGGAGTCACGGGAGGTGTGCGCGTAGACCGCCTCGTACCCGTGGGGCAGCCAGTGGCCTCGCCGGGCCGCGACAGCCCTGACCAGGTACGACGCCTCCCGGTCGGAGATCACCCACTCCGGTGGTCCGAGCGTGCCGACTCCGAAGTGGTCCAGGTTGTAGTCGCGCAGGTGCGGGTGCTTCTGCCAGGCGCCCGGCGGGCCGTCGGCGGTCACCGCGGTGCGGCGGGCGACCTCCTCCACCCGGAGCCTGCCCAGCGCGAGCCCTCGGCCCAGCGCGCGCACGAGGCCGGGCCCGGCCGAGACGTACGGCGAGATGCCTTCCTCCAGGAGTCCCAGGGGCTGGAAGCGGTCCTGGTAGGCGCGGTCGGCCCGGGAGGGCGGGAAGTCGCCCATCCACACCCGGAGCTCCTCGAAGAACCGCAGCTCCCCCGGCACTCCCGGCTCGGTCGCGGGGAGCCTGGTCCGGTGGGCCCTGTCACCGAGGTGAGTGAGCGTGAGCTCCTGCTGGAGGGACCTGACCCGGGGCATGTCCTCGGGCCCGTCGCACGCCAGGCGGCCGACGACGGAGACGACGGAGGTCGGCGCGTCGATCACCCCCGACACCCCGTCGGGCACGGTGCCGGCCCAACCGGGCGGCACGATCATCCAGTCCCCTTCCCCGGCGCCGGTCACCCGGGGCCCGAGGTAGGCGAAGGCGTTGCTCCACGCGTCCACGAACTGCAGGACGAAGTACGCCCCGGCGGTGTCGGGGACGTGCAGCCTGACCGGGCCTCCGGACAGGTCGAGCTGGGCGAGGGCGTCGACGAGGTCCGCCGGGGCGAACGGGACGTGCGTGCCCGGCGTGGCGGGCCCGTCCGCGTGGGCGAAGTCGTTGAACTCCGCGGGCGCCGGCGCTCCGCAGCCGTCCCGCAGGCAGGCCTGGACGGCCGACAGCCGGCGGACGAGCGGCGAACCGTAGACGTACGCGTCGGCGGCCAGCGCCGTGATCGCGTCCGGCTCCAGGCCGCCTCGCCCCGCGGCCACGTCAGATGACCGGCTTCGTCCGGTGGGCGCACAGGGCCCGGATCACGAAGGTGTCCAGCGCGACGGAGATGATCGCCCACACCGGCTGGTACGGCAGCCGGACGAAGTTGGCGATCAGGTTCAGCGCGGCCAGTCCGATACCGACGCCCCAGGCCCGGGCCGCGCCCTCGAGGACGCTCCATCCGACGAACGCGAGGATCACACCGAGGATCAGGTGGATCCGTCCCCGGGCGGTGATGCCGAATTCGAACGTGTAGTTGTTGATGCGCGTGTACACGTCGTCGGACGCGACGCCCGCGATGCCCTTGACGACGGCGAGCACGCCGTCGACGAGGAGCACGACCCCCGCGAACATCGCGCCGCTCGCCGCCCAGGGGCTGTCGGGGCCGGGGGCGGCGGGGCGCGACGGGCCGGGGGCGGATGCTGACTGGGTCATCGGTTCCTCCACTCGGACGGGCCGCCCCACACCGCTGCGGGCAGCTCCGACCCTGTGCGACGTCCTCACCGGCCACGACCCGGACGCACCCGTTCGGGTGACAGCCGTGGCCCTGCTCAGGGCGCCCCCACGGTGATGACCTGCCCCTGTGCGTCGACGGTGAGCACCACCCTCTCGACCTTGCAGGTCAGTGCCAGGGCCGCCCACACCGCGCCCCACACGAAGCAGGAGAAGGCCGTGAGAAGGGCGTGCAGCACGTGATTGACCGGCTGCCCGCGCACCAGCACGGCCTGGCTCCCGGACCGGGACTCCACCCGCCATCCCGCCGCGACCCGTCGGCTCACCACCCAGTCGAGGATCAGGCCCCGCTGCGTGGCGTCGGGAGTGCCGTCGCCCGCCCCGTAGTAGCCGGGGGGAGGTTCGAGTGAAGCCTCATGCCGGTGTGCTCCACGAAATTTCACGGGGGCTCACCTCCAGGTGTCGAGGTCTCCGCCTCGCCACTCGATCAACTCCGGCTGCTCCAGGTCGATCTCATCGGCCCCCCGGGCGAGCCCGGCGCGCCGAAGGAACGAGGCGACGTCCCCGCGCCCGTGCGCCAGCCCGACGATCTGCCCCCGCACGGTCACCCGCCGCCCACCGGTCGACGAGGGCGGGTACACGATCACGGGGGGATGCTCGGACATGCCTCCACGGTCCCCTGCGCCTCGCCCGCTCGCATCCCGGGGCCCGCCCGAGCGTCCCGGGGACCGGTGGATCGACGCGAGGACCCGCACATCGACGCTTCCCGTGCCGGACACGGGGACCCGCCGGACGCCCCGCCCGGCACCGGTCCCCTGATCACCGCGACGGTCCGGGGCGCGCATGACTAGGGTCATCGGCATGAGTGCAGCCATAGCCGCCATGGTCACCGCGGTCGTCGGAGTGCTCGGCACGCTCTTCGCACCGGTGATCACGAGCTGGGTGACGAAGCGCCAGCGCGCGGCGGAGGGACAGGCGGAGGAGAGACGACGGCTGCTCGATGACCGGCGTACCGCGTACACCTCGATGAACCGGGCGACCGGTCACTTCCACACGCTCCTCAAGGACGCCCTCCACCGCATGCGCGACGGCGTCTACACCGACGACGACCGGGCCCAGCTGGAGGAAGGCCGACGCGACTACCGCGACCGGTACGCCGAGGCCCAGATGATGGTTCCCGACGCCGTCCTCGCCGCCTCCCGTGAACTCAACGTGGTCCTGGCCGGGGTGGACGCCGCGCTCAAGCGCATCGACCGCGGTCTGCCCCGCGAGGGCGAGACGGCCGTGCGGTTGCTCCTGGACCTCAAGGCCGCAGACCCGAAACTCGGCGCCATGCACCGCATCATGCGTGAGGATCTCGGCATCGCCGGCTGAGTCACGGCCCGGCATGCGGCGGCGACCGGTGTCCGGTGCGCGTCTCTGATGTACTACCGGCCGAGTGGCGGACCGAGGCAGGTGGAGGAACGGTGGGCGTGGACAGCCGCGGAGTGCTGGGCGTCGTGGGTACGGCGACCGACGGGCTCGAGACGCTTCGCACCGGGCTGGTGGAACCGGCCCTCGCGCTCGGCTGGCAGGTGGCCGTGACCCTCACACCGACCGCCGGCCGTTGGCTGAGGGCGAACGGTGAACTGGACCGACTCGAGTCACTGACCGGCCTGCCGGTGCGGGACACACCCCGTCTGCCGGCGCAGCCCCGTCCGCACCCCGTCGCCGACCGCTACGTCGTCGCACCGGCGAGCGCGAACTACGTCGCCAAGCTCGCGACGGGCATCGCCGACAACCAGGCACTGACCCAGGTGGGCGAAGCACTCGGCACCCTCGACGTACCCGTGGTGGTGTTCCCCAGGATCAACGCGGCACACGCACGCCACCCGGCATGGGAGGGACACCTCGGGACGCTGCGCAGGGCCGGCGTGTCCCTGGTGTACGGGGCGGATGTCTGGCCTCTGCACGAACCACGTCAGGAACCGGCCGGGAGGGAGCTTCCGTGGGCGGCGATCCTGTCGAGCACGGACTTGCGGGCCGGCTGACGCGGGAACACCTGTCGCTCGTGACGTCACGCAACATCTCCTCGAGCGGACGACCTCGCCGAACGCGTCACGGACGGGACCGCGTCGCCCGGCGAGGTACCCACTTGGGACACGAGGGGATCTACCTCAGTCCGACGGCGTCCCGGGCAGGCGGAGCCGGACGGGCAGGGCGGTGTGGCCGTTGCTGATCAGGGAGCCCAGAGGTGCCAGATCGCCACGATCGGGAGCGAGGGCGATCTGGGGGAACCGCTCGAACAAGCGGCGCAGGACGGTGGCGACCTCCAGGCGAGCCAGAGGGGCCCCCAGGCAGAAGTGCATGCCGTAGCCGAAGGCGAGATGGTCGTGGTTCGCGCGCTGAACGTTGAAGTCGCCTGCGGTGGGACCGTGCCAGTCGGGGTGGACGTTGGCGGCGCCGATGGAGACGAGGATTGCCTCACCACGCGCGATCGTCCGCCCGTTGTCGAGAGGGACGTCGGTGACCGCGTAACGCAGGGGCACGTGGGTGACGGGCGGTTCCAGACGGAGGGTCTCCTCGACGGCGTCGGACCAGTTCGCCTGGCCCGACCGGAGGTGGTCGAGCTGCTCGGGGTGGGTCAGCAGAAGGCTGATCGCCTGGTCGATGACGTTGACGGTGGTCTCGTACCCGGCGCTGATCATCAGCAGGAGCGTGCCCTGGAGTTCGGCTTCGGTCAGGCCCTTGCCGTCGCCGTCACCGTCCCGAACGGCGATGAGGTGGGAGGTGAGGTCCTCGCCCGGCTCCGCGCGCTTGGTGTCCACGAGCTGTCCGATGATCTCGTACAGGGCCTTGGTGTTCGCGGCCGCGGCTTCGGTGGTGAGGGTGGTGTCGAACACGCCGTCGATCACGGTGCGGAATCGGGCCAGGTCACCGGCGGGGATACCGAGGAGGTTACCGATGACGGCGATCGGGACCGGATAGGCGAGGCGCTCGCGCAGGTCGACGGTCTCGCCGGCGGCGTAAGTGGAGTCGAGCTCGTCGAGGACGCCGTCGACCACGTCCTCCACGACATCGGTCAGCGCCTTGATCCGGCGGGCCGAGAAGGCCGGGGCGACCATCCGGCGCAATCTGCGGTGGTCCTGCCCGTAGGCGGTGAACATGTTCTCCACCGCGATCCACAGCGCGGCCGGCCAGGTCTGGACGACCTCCGCGAACATCGGCCAGTGCGCACGCCCGTCCTTGGATACGGCGGGGCTGGTCAACATCTCCTTGAGCAGGTCCGGATCGGAGACGGCGTGGGCCTTGACGCCGAGGATGTCGACCGGGGTGGCGGGCCCGCGGGCGTGGAGCTGCCTGTGCTCGGCGTGCCGGTCGGCGCCGGCGGGGTCGAGAACGAGGGGCTCTTCGCTGAAGGGGGTCATGGAGTCCTCAGTGGCTGGTGACGGCAGGGAAGGTCACGGGCAGGTGGGTGAGCGCACGGTGGAAGGGGCCGGGCCGCCAGGTGAGGTCCTGCGCCGGGCGGGCGAGCACCATCGTGGGCAGGGCGTCCAGGAGGTGGGTGATGGCGGTCTCGGCGATGAGGTGGGCGATCGGGCGGGCGGGGCAGGCGTGCGGTCCAGCACCCCAGGCGAGATGGGCACGGCTGCCGGAAGAAGGGGCACCCACGGCGGGGTCGTTGTTGCAGCCGGCCATGGAGATGACGACCGGCTGGTGGGCGGGAAGCAGGTATCCGTCGATCTCCACGGGATGGGGCGGATAGGAGGCGCAGTAGTTGGCCATCGGCGGGTCCCGGTACAGGACGAGGTCCAGGGCCTCACGGACGGAGGCGCCACCGGCGTGGACGTCCCCCGAGACCACCGGGTCGGTGAGCAACTGCAGAAGCGTGTTGGTGATCAGGTTGACCACGGGCTCGATCCCCGCCCCGTAGAGGGTGACGACCTGGTGGCTCATCTCCGTGTCGGTCAGCTGCGCCGGGTGTGCGAGCAGGTGGGAGGTGACGTCATTGCCGGGCCGTAGCCGCTTGAGCGTGACGAGGTCGGCCACCGCCTGTCCGAGGATCTCGTTGCCGCGGATGGCGTTCACTCCGTCGAAGAGCTCGATGATTCCGTTGGCGATGCGGTTCCCTATGCCGTCGGGGCAGCCGAGAAGTTCGGACAGGACATCGAAGGCGACCTTCCAGGCGAACTGATTCAGCAGGTCGGCCTGACCGTGGCCCTGGAACCCGCCGATGGCCTCCTCGCAGACCTGCTCGACCAGTCCGCGCAGCCGATGCTGGTCGGCGCCATGGAGGGCGGCCCTGTTCGCCTCCCGGTACCGGGCGTGCTCGCGGCCACTGGAGCGGATCGCGTTGGGCCGCCACTCCAGCATCGGTTTGACCGGGCAGGTGTCGGGCACCGAGGTCTGCCACTGCCGCGGGTCCGCAGGAAAGCGCGGCTCGTCGTGCAGGATGCGTACGGCCTGCGCGTAGCCGATGACGAGTGTGGCGGGCACTCCGGGGGCGAGTTCGACAGGGACCAGGGGCCCGTACCTGGCTCGCATCTGCCTGTAGGCACCGTGCGGGTCCGCGGCGAACGCCTCGTCCCACAGGGGGACATGGGAGGCAGGCGTGTGAGGGGTCACGGCTGAAGCTCCAGGGGGTGGGACGCGGTCAGGTGCTCGATCAGGTCGATCAGAGCATTCAGGGAAGAGACCCGTTCACGGGCGTCGCAGACAGTGAGCAGCACGTCCTCCGCCAGCGCGAGGGCTTGGCGGACCTCGTCCGTCGGGTACCGGGACGCGCCGTCGAACGTGTTCACGGCGACTCCGTAGGGCACGCCGAGGTCCTCCACCAGATCCAGTACCTCGTGGGACTCATCCAGGCTGCGGGTGTCGACCAGGACCAGTGCACACAGCGCGCCTTCGGCGAGGCTCTTCCAGAGCCACCGCCACCGTGTCTGGCCCGGGGTGCCGAACACGTACACCACCAGGTCCTCGTTGATCGCGACGCGCCCGAAGTCCATCGCGACGGTGGTGGTGGTCTTCGCCGGGGTACGGCGCAGGTCGTCCACGCCTGTACTGGCCTCGGTGATCGGCTCGTCCATACGCAGCGGCTCCACCTGGGAGACGGAGCCCACCAACGTCGTCTTGCCCACGCCGAAGCTGCCCGCCACCACGATCTTCGCCGACCGGGTGGCCGTGGTCGGAGCGGGGTCATACCTGTGCGCGGAGACCACGCAGCACCTCCTGCAGAACACTGATGTCGGGCTGATGTGAGCGGGTACTGATCGGGGTGGCCAGGCTGCGGCAGTCGAGCAGGTCGGCCACGAGGATGCGGGCCGTGGCGATGGGCAGGTCCAGGGCGGCTGCTATGTCGGCGACCGCGAGCGCACCCCGCGCCCCGCCGACCAGGTCCATCACCCGGTGGGCGTCCGGCGGCAGCGTGCCGCACGCATCGCCGGCGGCACGCACCAGGGTTTCCAGCCGCACCGATGCCGGCGGCCGGTCCCGCCCGCCGGCGCGGACGAAGGGACGTACGAGGTCGGGGTCCGGCCGCGGACCGGTCACTGGCGCGGGGCGTGCTCGGATGGCAGCCGGTCCGCGACCCTCATGTGCTGGCCGACGCGCCGGGCGAGCAGTTCCATCTGCCCCGCGATGACAGCGATGTCGGCGTCAGGTCCGGTCGTCTCCACCAGCAGCAGCATGTTCGTCCCGGCCTGTCCGATCAGGCACAGGCGCTCCTCCAGCTCCATCAGTACCTGACGGCACCCGCCGCCCTCGGACACGGCGCCGTACTCCCTCGCTATACCGAGCAGTCCCGAACCCATCGCCGCCCGTTTTTCCGCCGCGTCCTGCGGCAGATCCGCCGTACGGGAGTGCAGCAGGCCGTCGGAACTGATCAGTACGGCGCACCGCACGGAGCTGAGGCTGCCCAGGCTCTCGTCGAGGAGCCAGCCCAATGCGTTGGCGTGGGTGTTCGCGAAGGTCATCCCCATGGTCACTTTCCCTTGTCAGTCAGTCGTCGTTGACGGAGTCCTGGCGTCCCCGGCCGATCCCGTGCGCCCAGGCCATGGCCACACTCGCCCGGCCGGGCTGAGCCGAGGCGAGGTCCTCCTGTCCGGCCGCGGCGGTCGTGCGCCGCGGTGCCGCGCGGCGGGGCCGGCGAACCGTCAGGCCGTTCTCGGTGGTGGCGGATGCCACCGGCGGCACATCCGGGGCGGGCGGCGACGGTGCGGGCTCCGCCACCGTTGTCAGAAGTGACTTCGGCAGGAACAGCAGCGCACGGGTGCCCTGGAAGGCAAGTGCCTGCACGTCGGCCTGGAACCCGTAGGCCCGGCCCAGCGCCGCGACCACTCGGAAGCCGACGCGGGGCTGCGCCTCCAGCGCGATGTCGTTCACCAGCGCCCCCGACAACACCTCCCGGGCCTCGGCGACCTGTTCGGGGCTCATGCCCATCCCCGCGTCGTCGATGGTTACCGTCACCCCGTGGTACCCCTCGGTCAGGCGGACCTCCACGTGCGCGGTGGGCGGTGAGTAGCGCAGTGCGTTGTCGAGCAGCAGCGCGAAGGCGTGGATGACAGGGCCCACGGCCCGGGCCGTCACGGCGGTCCCCGGGGTCCCTGACTCCTTGTGCTCGATCCGCTCGAAACCCTCCAGGTAACCCATGGCCGCCCGCACCACGTCGACCACCGTGCAGTCGGGCCATCTCCGCGACAACTTCCCGCCGCTGAGCACCAGGTAGTTCTGCGCCGCGAGCAGCAGCTGCTGGCCGTGCCGGTCGATCGCCATCAGTGACGCGTACGCCTGGTCGTCGGCGTGTTCACGCGCACCCATGCTGACCTGCCGGCTCAGTCGGGACGCGATGGCGACCATGGAGGTGGCGACACCACGCACCACCGCCCAGGTCGCCTCCTCGGCCGCCCTCTGCGTCTCGGCCAGCCGGTCGGCGGCCCCCGTGGCCTCCTCGGCGCGAACCTGTTGGACGGCGTGTCCCAGTGACTGTGCGAGCGCGGTCAACCGTTCGCCGACGGCGGAGCCCTCGATCGATGTCGGCAGCAGGCCGGGAAAGCGCATGCGCGCCTCCGGGTCGGCCTGCACCATGGCCGGCACGACCTCGTAGGCCAGCCTGTCGAGCGCGACCGCGACGGCCTCGAGGTCGGCGGCTTCGGCGTTCCGTTCCCGTGCCAGCCGGGTCGCACGGTGCTCCAGCTTCCTCGCGCGGCGCCGGTAGTACATCGCTGCGCTCCCGCCCGCCAGGGCTGCGGCGAGGGGCACTCCTGTGGCACCTGCCTGTATCAGAAAATCCATCCACGTCTCCCTCGGGCCCACGTCGTCACGTCGACCGCCCCGGACCCGGACCGGCTCGAACACGTGGAACGCGGCCCACCTGGTCCATCAAGCCGGGGCCATCGGCGAGCGAGAAGCGTTGCCATGTCCGGCAGCCCCCGCTACGCATCGGAGTCCAGACCAGCAGCCTCTGCGGGTAATCCGCATACGCCCCAACTACCGCTGCGCGCAACGTTCTTGCGACATCGTCCCCAGAGGCCACCCCCAGGAGACCACCTGGTCTGTTCTCGCGGGCCACAGTGTGCGACGTCACTCGGCGCACGGTCAAGTCAGGTAACTCACCGGCACCATGGGCCCCACGACAGCCCGCGACTCCGAGGAGGCGCGCAGCGTGAGGAGCAGGACGACGAAGGCCGTCGAGTACGCCGGTGAGGGACCACGAGGCAGCCCCCGGCCCAGGGCGCTCGCCCCCGCCTGCGTCGGGTCCTGCTCGCCGCCCTGGGCCGGCGAGGGCGAACTGTGCGTTCCGGCGCCCCGCCTGGAAGAATGCGGAAGTGATCTTGAGTGGGTCGCGCAGCGCGCGCTCCGGCTCTGATCCAGCCGTCCCCTCGGCCCTGCCGCGACGAGGGCAGCGGCGGGAGCATCGCGCACGACCGTGCCACGACACCGCGACAGACGAACGAAGGGCGGGGCGGCAATGGCAGACCGCGCAAGGCCTGGACAACCGACCAAGGGTCGCGCCGGACTGACCCGGCAAAAGATTCTCGACGCGGCCGGACAGGAATTCGAGGCCAGAGGCTACGGCGGGGCATCGGTCAACCGCATCATCGCCGCCGCCGGAGCGACCAAGGGCGCTTTCTACTACCACTTCACGTCGAAGCAGGACCTGGCGAAGAAACTGCTGCAGAGCACGCTGGAAATAGACTTGGCCCCTCAGAGCATCAAGCTCCAGGAAATCGTCGACACAGGCATGCTCATGATTTACCGCACCACCAGGGAGCCCGGCCTGCGGGCCGCCCTGCGCCTGTCCATCGCTCGCGACGCGCCCACCACCTACGGCACCCCGTGGCCCGACTGGATCACACTGAGCATCCAGCAGCTGACCGAGGCGAAGGCGCAGGGCGAGCTGGGACCGGATGTGGACATCCCGATGACAGCGCATCAGTTGGCCGGAGCATGGGCCGGTCTCACCCTCATCACCCAGGTCGTCGACCAGAACCTCGACGAGATCGAGGACCGCATGTGCACCATGTACAAGAACCTGCTGACAGTTGTCGGGAACCCCCGCCACGTCATGCTCGTCGACTTCTCACGCGACCGCGGCCGTCAGGTACACGAGGCTTCCGAGACAACACCACACACGTGACTTCCGCTCCCCGCCCTGAAGGACGGGGAGCCTGCCCGGACGTCGGTTCGCCCTCCGCCGCCTCGGCTTCGGAGAGTTCCACGAGGAAGGCTGTTCGGGAAAGCCGGCGGAGGCCGCTTACCGACCCGGTGCCGGTCCTGTCCGTCGCTCGTGGCGCGCGCGGGCGCGCTGATGGGCCGCGCGGAGCAGCCCACGAACCGCCTCGTCCGTCCGCCGGCCCGGGTTCACCACCGCGAGCCAGGCGGCGGGACCGTGGACGGGGTGGGCGATGACGGCGTCCGTGACACCGGGGTCGGCGTCGACGGCCTGCTCGCGCGGTGCGTGGCCCGTCCGGCCGATGAACTCCTTCTTGCCCGCGGCGACGTTGACGCGGAAGGTGTCGGGGCGGTCCAGGCGCGAACTCTCGTCGCCCGGGTAGTTCTTCGTCACGATCGTCGCGAACGGTTGGGTCGCTTCCGGCACGACACCGTCGGGAGCGTAGTAGAAGAAGACGTCCCCCCAGCTGATCTCCGGTGAGCCGTCGCCGGGTTCCGGTCTGAAGGCCAGGCCCCCGCTGAGCCGTTCCACGAAGTCGATGATCTCGTCGATGGTCATGTGCTCAAGCGTTTCATTAAGGTGCTTGTGGAGACTTCGAACCGGAAACCTGCGAGGTGTTGGGTGCCAACCCTCAAATCGGTCATGCGCACGGTCGATGTGGCGCGTCACGCCGGGTGCTCCGTCCAACAGGTCCGCAACCTCGAACGCGACGGTGTCCTGCCGCCCGCGACGCGGACGGCTGCGGGTTACCGGATCTACGGGGAGACCCACCTGCAGTCCGCACTGGCCTACCGCGCGCTCGCGAGCGGCGCGGGTCCGGTCGAGGCCAAGCGGATCCTCCGTGCCGTGCACGAGCGTCCGGCCGCAGAGGCGCTCGCCGTGCTGGACGCGGCACACGCCGGGCTCGACCGGGAGCGTACGGACCTGGCACTCGCCCGGGAGGCCGTGGCGGCGATCGCCTCCGAGCCGGTCGAAGACGTACGCGCATCGGACTCGATGAGCGTCTTGGAACTCGCCGCCGCGCTCGGAGTACGCCCGTCGACACTGCGGCACTGGGACGCCGAAGGCATCGCCGTGCCCGACCGGTCGCCCCCGCGAGGGACGAGACGGTACTCACCGGCCCAGGCCCGGGACGCCCGGATCGTGCACCAACTGCGCAGCGCGGGCTACCGGATCGACCCGCTCCGGGCGTTGATGCCGCGCCTGCGGCACGGGTACGCGCAAGAAGACGTCGAGGCCGCGCTGACCGCCCGGGACGCGAGCATCACCGCGCGCTCCCGTGCCCTGCTCGACGCCACCGCCGCACTCAGTGCGGTCCTCGCCGCCGCGGGGAAGTGACCGCCCTTCCGTCAACACCCGTCCGGAGCACGCTCCGACGTGTGCTCCGCCGGCTTGTCGGGCCGGGTACGACAGCGGGCCCGACACCGCGCCTGCGGTGTCGGGCCCGTCGGACGGTCGGGGTGTGGGCCGGAGGGCCCGGTCCACACCCCGCCTCACGCGTCAGGCGTGCGAGTCGGCCTTGCGGCGGCGTACGACGAACACCGCGCCCGCACCGATCGCCAGGGCCGCGCCGCTCGCGAGGGCGAGCTGCGACGTCGAGGACGTGCCCGTGGCGGCGAGGCTGCCGCGGACGGGTCCGCCCGACGTGCTGCTCTGCGGCTTGAGGTCCGAGGTGTTCGGCTTGGTCGTGCCCGGCTCGGCGTCGTCGACCTTGCCGGGCTTGCTGCCCGCGGCGGCGATCAGGAACTCGTAACCCTCGAGGTCCGGGCCCCTGCCGCAGGTGCCGTTGTCGTTCCAGTAGTCACCGGCCACGAAGGTGACCCCGTTGCCCGCCGGTGCCGAGGCGTCGATCTTGAGGCGCATCTTGAGGTCGGCGTGGGCACCCGCCCCGAGCCGGCTGATGGGGTCCATGTAGTGCTCGTTGTCGACGTTCTTCCATGTCGACGAGGAGGCGGGCAACCACTGCAGGTGCACCAGGTCGCCGAGGTCCTTGAGGCCGCTCCGGTCGGTCGCGTCGATGTAGGCGAACGGAAACACCCTGTCCATCGTCTCGTCGGAGCCGTTGGTCACCCGGAGTTCGAAGTCGGCCTTCGTGCCCGCGACCACCGTGGACGGCAGCCCCTTGACGACCGTGGTGAGCCGGGCCTCGGAGACGCAGTCGTCGTCGCCCTCCTCGGCAGCCTCTTCCTTCGCCTTGGCCAGCGCCTCGTCGGCGGCGGTCTTGTCGGCGAGCGCCGCCTTGGTGGCCTTCCTCGCCACGCCTACCGCCCGGGCCGCGGCGACCCGCGCGTCGTCCCGCGCGTCCGCGGCTTCCGCGGCCTCGGCATCAGCGGCGGTCTTGACCTCGCCGGCGGCCGTGGCGGCGGCCTCCGCCTCGGCGAGGGCCGTCTCCGCGGCGGTCCTCTGCTCGTCGGTGGCCGTCTCCGGGAGGTTCTCGAGCGCCGCCCTGGCGTCGACGACCGCCTGGTCGGCGTCGGTCTTCGCGGTGGCTGCGGCCACCGCCGCGGCCGCGGCCTCCTGGGCCGCCACGGTCAGGGGATCGGTGTCGGAGCCGGCCGCCTCGAGAGCCGCGACGGCAGCACTCTCGGCCGCTACGGCATCGTCGTAGACGGCCTGTGCCGCGGCGGCGGCCTTCTCCAGCTCCGCGAGGGACGGCTTCTCCTGCGTCTGCGCTGCCGGCTTGCCGTCGGCGAACGCGGGGGTGACCGACAGCAGGACGGCAGGCGTGGTCACTGCGGCTGCAACAGCTGTCGCGAGAATGCGGCGAATCTTCACAAAAGCCCTTCGAGGTTCGGGTAAAGAAGAGAAGGGGTCGCAGCGGAATGGGGCACGCAGATGCGACTCGGGAAGATCGTATGACCGGGTCCGTGATCAGCCGTCACATTTCCTTCACCCACCCCGGCCGACACGGCGACGCCGGGACAGACAGACGAGACGAAAGGGTGCAGTTGCATTCACCGCCCGCGATTTCACTGTGAGGAAGGCCACATGGCGACGTGCGCGTCATCCTGCGTGTCCACGAAGTCGCTCCGGCAGGTGGACGCCTGCCGCCCTCGGGGTCCTCGTTTCCTTCGTGACCGGGAACGATGCGGGGGTGACGACCGCCCGGCAGGACTCGGCGGTTCTTCCGGCGGCTACGGCACCCCCGGCCCCGTCTCAGCGGTCGCGTGAGCCGCTCAGCGGGTGCGCGTTCGCATCGCCGTACGCGTGATGGGGAACGCCGGGGCCGGTGGGTGCCGCGCCCCGCACCGCACCGTACTCCGCGGGCGCCGGTTCCGGCTCGACGAAGTAGTCGGCGTCCCTGCGACGTGCCCGGGCCAACCCCAGGGGACGGGGGGCGGGTTCGAGGTGCGGTATGTGCTTGGAGCAGTGGATGTACGCCTCGTGGAGGGTGATGACCGTCCACAGCACCGGGTGCCGCCCGGGGGCGGGGTCGACGGGTATCCAGGCGTGGACGGCCCGCAGCTCCTGGTCGCCCACGAGTTGGGCGGAGCCGTTGACGTGCAGTCCGACGTGGTCGCGGGTGAAGTCCATGAAGAGCAGACCGATGTGCGGGTTCTCGGTGATGTTGCCGGCGCTGGCCAGGACACCGTTCCCGCGGTACTCGGGGTAGGCCAGGGTCCGGTCGTCGAGTACGGCGACGAATCCGGGAGGACCGCCGCGGAAGGTGGCGTCGCAGTGACCGCGGGCGTCGGCGGTGGACAGGAACACCATCGACTGGCGCTGGATGAATTCGCGCATGGCCTCGGTCAGGTGCGGGTGGACCTGCCGGTCGTAGAAGGCGTCGGCGCGTTCGCTGGTGCCCAGATGGGTCTGCAGCAGGCGCTCTCCCTGCGAGGGGGTGGCGTCGTGGCTGGTCACAACTGGTCGAACTCCTGACCGGATCGGGGCGGCGTGAGGGGCGCGGTGAGGATGGGGGTGTCGAGCGGGTCGTGGTGGATGTGAGCTCGGGGGGTGCCTTGGTGCAGCAGGGTACGCACCGCGGTGGTGACCATGTCGGGCGGACCGCACAGGAAGGCTTCGTGCCGGTCCCAGGGGCCGAACTCGTGCAGCACCTGCGGGAGCGTGCCCTGCTGGCCGGGAATGTTCTCGTGGGAGACGGCCGCACGGACGGACAGCCAGTGGTGGCGTTGCGCCAGGCGCAGCATGTCGTTGAGGCCGTACAGCTCCTCGGCGGTGCGGGCGCCGACGAAGAGACTCACGTAGCGGCGCATTCCGGAGAAGGCGGCTTCCTCGATCAGCGCGCGGATCGGCGCGAGACCGGTCCCGCCGGCCACCAGCAACAGGTCACGGTCACCCGCCGAGGCAAGGGTCATGTCGCCCTGGGGCGGGCCGAGCCGCACCCTGTGTCCCGGGACCGCGTGGTGAACCAGAGCGTTGCTGACCTGGCCCTGGCGGACCGCCCGGACGTGGAACGTCAGCGTGTGGTCCGTGCGCGGCGGGTGGGCGGGGGAATAGTGCCGCCAGGTACGCGGATACCAGGGGGTTTCCATGCTCACGTACTGCCCGGCCACGTACGGGTAGGGCTGGTCGGGCTGCACGGTGATCTCGGCGATGCCGTGGCCGCGGTGCTGATGCCCGACGATCTGCGCCTCCCAGGAGGCAGGGCGCAGGCGGGTGTCGTCGGCGGCGGCCGCGATCATCACTTCGGCGGCGAGGTTGTACGCGTGGGTCCAGGCCGCGGCGACCTCGGGGTTCCACGCGGTTCCGGCGTACCGCTCCAGGGAGGAGACCAGACACTGGCCTACTGCCGGGTAATGTGCGTCCAGCGCCCCGAACTTACGATGGTCCCGGCCCAGCCGGGAACAGAACCGCACGAGGTTGTCGACGTCGTCGACGAGATCGATGATCCGCAGCAGTCCGCGCAGCAGCCGGTCCCGCTGGACGTCCATGTTCTCCGGGAACAACGCCCGCACTTCGGGGTGCCGGGCGAAGAGGATCGCGTAGAAGTAGACGGTCATCTCCGTGGCCTGCGGCGCGACCACCGAGAGGCTCGTGCGCACCAGGGAGATCTCCCGGTACGTCAGCGGGGCGGACGTCACGCTCTGCCCCCGAAGAGCGCGAGGCGGCGACGCCTCCTCGTTCGTCGAGCGGAAACACCGTGGGGGGCAGCGGGTGTCGCACGGAGCGAGGGGATCACCAGGCGTACCAGATGTGCTGACAAGAAAGAGTTCGCAATCTTAGAAGGACGTTCCGTGTCGCTCGGGTTCAGAACAGCAAAAGTGTGATCAGCGGACGAGTCATTGTGCACATGAGGCGCCAGGGCGGAACCCACCCCTCATGTCTCGCCCGTGATCACGAATCTGAGCAATTCGCCCGAAAATCAAGCATCGCGACCAGCCCTCCCCCCAGAATTCACGAGAGCCGGACAAGCCGCATCACCAGGGTCTCCGACGGTCCGGCGCCACCCATGCGGGCTCCGGACAGCTTCAACCCGTTTGCGATGGGTAGGTTCGGTAAGCAAATTTGTGAGATCAAGTGAACATACATGCGAGGGCCGAGTCGCGAGCGGGCGGCCCGACGACTCCCTTGTGCCCGGCCGCACCGGACATACACAGCGCCCCCTCACGGAGAACACGAGGCCTGCGGGCGTCCGCGATCACCCGGCCGCGTCCGGTGCCGGACCTTCGCAGATCGCTGCCCCGGAGGGACGGCCGGGAGCTGAGCGGGGGCGGTCGCGCCCGGTACGGCAGCAGGGCCCGGACCGCGCGTCGCGGTCCGGGCCCTGCCCCGTGCGGTGCCACCCTGCGGCGGCGGTACCTCAGCTCTGTGCGGTGTCGTCGCCCGCCTGCCCGGCGCCCTCGGCCGCGCCTGCCTTCTCGCGCATCTTGCGCACCAGCTCCGCCTTCTGGTCGGCTGCGCCCTGGCGGTCGAGGTTGCGGTGCGGACCGTTGTTCTGCCGTTCGGCGCGGGACAGCCTCTTGCGCTGGCCGCCGCCCATGCCCACGGGGTTGTTGATGTTCTTGCTCACGGTCACGGGTTCTCCCGGTAATGATGTGAAGTGATCTACGGATTCGTCGGTAGGGGACGGGCGGCGACGTCGAAGGACGTCAGCAGGGGCCCATCACGCTCCCGGGACGGGCCGGCCGGCGGAATTCCGGCGAAGCATCCGGCACGTAACCGGCACGACGCCTCTTCCCCGCCCCTCGACTGATGGACGAGCAAGGCCCAGGCTCCCGGTTCGGTGCCGGTGACCTGGGCCTTCGTCGTGCTTCCTGCTGGTGGGCGCGGACGGTTTCGAACCGCCGACATCTGCTTTGTAAGAGCAGCGCTCTACCCCTGAGCTACGCACCCGCGGATGAGCCAACAGATTACATGGCCCACGCCCCCCGTCGGCAATCCGGTCACCCGCCCCCGCCGCTCCCCCGGGCCCTCGGGTATTCGGGGGTGGGGATACCCCCACCCCGGAGACGGTAGCCGTCCGGATCGTGCGCGGGGTGGGCCCGTACATACGGTGAAGCCACATCGGCAGCGCTCCCAGGGGGACTTGACACCATGACCATCCGTTCACGACGCACCGACGCCCTCGTCGCCACCGCCGGGACCGCCCTTCTCGTCGCCGCGCTCAGCGGTTGTGGCGGTACGGACGCGGAGGATGCCCCCGCGGAACACAAGTCGTTCGCCTTCGGTGGGAAGACGCTCACCATCGACGCCGAGAACTCGATCCTGGATCTCGTGCCCGCCGACGTGGAGCAGATCGAGGTGACCCGCCGTTTCGACGGGTGGGTCATGCTGGGCAGTGGGCCGGACCCCGTGTGGAAGCTGGAGGGGGACGAGCTGAGGCTCGAGGTGAAGTGCCGGGGGGTGGTCAGCAACTGTGAGGCGTACCACCAGGTGAAGGTGCCTCGTGGAATGGCCCTGACGGTGCAGGGGGACAACGGGAGGGTCACCGCGGCCGGCTTCGACGTCCCCCTGAAGATCTCCGCCGACAACGGCGAGATCGATGTGCGTGACGTCTCCGGGCCGCTGGAGCTGGACTCCGGCAACGGCTCGATCGAGGCCGCGCGGGTGTCGGGCAGGTCCGTGATCGCGCGCTCCGACAACGGGTCGGTCAGGATCGGCCTCACCCGGGCCCCGGACCTGGTCGACACCGTCAGTGACAACGGGAGCATCTCCATCTCCCTGCCGGCCGGGAAGAGGGCGTACGCGGTGGCCGCGGAGGCCGACAACGGTGAGGTCTCCGTCGACGTGCCCCGTAGCGAGAGCAGCAGGCACGTGGTGAAGGCCCGCAGCGACAACGGCGAAGTCACTGTGCGAAGTGCGAACTAACCGGCCCGTGCGTTCGTCCTAACTGGTGCGAGAATGAACCGGGCAGGGCGAAACGGCACGGGAGAGGGATGTGACGGCGACACCTACGCGGCCGCAGGGGAAATCGAGTGCTGGTTCCGCCGTCCGGGACGTCCTGGTGCTGATGCTGCTGCCGGTCCCTCTGGTCCTCGCGGCACTGCCGGGCGCCTTCGCGGGCGGCGGCACGCGGCGCTGGTTCGGGGGTCGCGGGGAGAACCAGCGGGCCGACGCACAGGCGGCGAAGGACGCGGCGGCAGCCGCCTTCTACGACCTGGACACCGCTCAGCGCGATCTGCGGATCTCCATCGAGACGATCACCGCCGTGGACAGCTCCCCCCGCGCCCGCAGGACCGCGGAGGACTTCGCCGCGCTGGGCCGTCGGATCGACGAGGTCAGCCATCAGTACATCACCGCCGTCGACGCCCACGACCTCGACCGGGACGACCTGGAACCCTCGGCGGCGGCCGGTGCGCGGACCCAGCTGACCCGGGCGAAGGACGAGCTCGTACGGGTGAAGGGTGAGCTCGACCGGTTCGCCCAGGGCCTCGGGACACTGCTCAGCAGCGCGGAGACCCAGCTCGCGCGGCTCGCTCCCGCCGTGGAGCGGGCCCGTCAGGCGTTGCTCGCCGCGAGCAACGCCCTGGACGCCGTACGCGCGTCCGGGCTGCGGGCGGACGATCTGGCCGCCCGGCTCGCGGCCCTCGCCCCGGAGCTGACCAAGCTCAACCAGGGCGCCGGGCAGCACGGCGTGGCCGAGACACTGCAGCGTGCCGACCAGGTGTTGCGGGACGCGGAGGCGGTCAGGTCGGAGGCGGACAGGCTTCCCGAGCGGGCCGCCGAGATCGACCGCAGGCTGGTTTCGCTGCGTACCCGGGCCCAGGCGCTGACGACGCGCGCCGGGCAGGTCGAGCCGGTGCTCAGCGAGCTCCGGCGGCGCTTCTCGGCCGCCTGCTGGCAGGACCTGCAGCCGGTTCCCGAGCAGGCGGCGGTGAACGTCCGGCAGGCCGAGGCGAAGCTGACGGAGGCCGCCACGGCACGGTCCGAGCAGCGCTGGGCCGATGCGACGTCCAGGCTGAGTACGGTCCGGGCCCTGCTCAACTCGACCGACGAGGCGGTGTCCGCCGCCGGCGACCGGCTGCAGCGGCTCGATGCGGTGGCCAAGAATCCGCAGGCTGAGATCGACCGCACCCGGTTCGCGATCCGCGACGCCCAGCGCCTCGCGATGGCCGGGCGGAACACGCCCGACCCGCGCCATGCCCGGCCGCTGGACGACGCCGTGGCGCGGCTGGACCGGGCGGTCGCCGGGCTCGACGGGCGCCACCCCGACTACTGGCACTTCCTGACCGAGACGGAGGCCGTCCGGCAGACGGCGAACCGGGTGGTCACCGCGATCCGCGAGGAGCTGGGCGGCGGCGCCTGACGCGGCGCCCGGCCTCCGTGCACCGCCCTCGTGCCGCCTTCGCCGACGCGATCAGCCGGGGCGACCGGCCGGCGCGCGACCGGGGTGACCGGCCGAGGGGGCGGCAGGGGTGACCGGTTCAGCGGCCGAGCACCCGGCCGGCCGGCGACAAGCCGCCCGACAAGCGCTGATTTGTCCCCCGCGGCCGGTGGGCCGATCCTGGTAGTACGCAGCGGCTCCCGCCGAGGCGTCATGGCCGTATTCGGCCGAAGGAGGCCGTCATGGCCGCACCCGTCCTGCATCCCGCGCACCGACGCGGCACGCCCATCCGTCGCAGGGCCATCCGCCTCGACGAACACCTGCCCGTCGATCACAGTCTCAGCCGCTTCTACCGTGTGGGGGCGGGCCTGATGGGCCTGCTGCTCCTCGCCTTCGGCATCCTGGGCCTCATCGACCGCATCGGGTTCTTCGACACCGGCGGTGACACGGTGGGTGGCCTCAACACCAACGGCGCGCTGAGCATCCTGTCCATCTGCGTCGGGCTGCTGCTCTTCGTCGGCATGGTCATCGGCGGAAACTTCGCCTCGACCCTGAACATGGTCCTGGGCATCGCCTTCATCATCAGCGGCTTCGTGAATCTGGCTCTGCTGGACAGCAGCATGAACTTCCTGGCCTTCCAGATGCAGAACGTCCTGTTCAGCTTCATCGCCGGGCTGCTGCTCATGACGTTCGGCATGTACGGAAGGGTCAGCGGCGGCCTGGCGCACGACAATCCCTACTGGCGGGCCCGCCACCCCGAGGAGGTCGCGCGGCAGGAGCGCCGAGCTCCCGGTCCGATGCCCGAGGTCACGAGGGGTAAGAGGCTCTAATCTGGGGCCATGCCCCGTTACGAGTACCGCTGCCGCCCCTGTGACGAGACCTTCGAACTGAGCCGTCCCATGGCCGAGTCGTCCGATCCCGCCTCCTGCCCCGCCGGACACGAGGACACCGTGAAGCTGCTCTCCACCGTGGCGGTGGGTGGCTCGGCGTCCTCCGCACCGGCTTCCGCGCCCGCGGGCGGAGGCGGAGGCGGCGGTTGCTGCGGTGGCGGCTGCTGCGGCTGAACCCGGGGCGCCCCACCTCTCGCGCGGGCAGGAGCGGCGCCCCGCTACTTCCTGCGCGAGAGCGTCAGCCCGTCCGACACGGTCAGCAGCACGCTGTCCATCCGGGCATCGGCGGCCACATGGTCGTTGAAGCCCCTGATGGCGGCGGTGTCCCCGGTGGCCAGCGGATCGGTGACACCGCCGTGGAAGAGGACGTTGTCGGTGACGACGAGCCCGCCGACGCGCATCCTCGGGACCAGTTCCTCCCAGTACGCGATGTAGTTGCCCTTGTCCGCGTCCAGGTAGGCCATGTCGATGTGCGGCTCGTCCGGCATCGCGCGCAGGGTGTCCAGCGCGGGCGCGATCCGCAGGTCGATCCGGTCGGCGACGCCCGCCTTCTTCCAGGCCTCCAGGCCGTACGCCGTCCACTCCTCGGAGATGTCGCAGGCGGTCAGCACCCCGTCGGCGGGCAGCGCCCGGGCCATCGACAGCGCCGAGAAGCCGGTGAAGGTACCGACCTCGACGATGTGCCTGGCACCGGTCAGCCTGACGAGGAAGGCGAGCAGCGGCCCCTGCTCCTGCGCCGACTGCATGCCCGCCACACCGGGCAGCTCGGCGTAGGTCGTCTCCACCAGCTCCTGCTGCACCGCGTCCAGCGGAGGGTTGTGGGCCAGCGTGTACGCGTACAGCTCGTCGGTGATCTTGGTGCTGTTACCTCTGGTCATCGGCGTCTCCTCGGTTCGCGGCGTCCCTCACCAGCTTGCCGAGGATCACGCTCGCCGTCGATCAGCGACCCGCCCGCCGGGGGTCTGCCGCACGCAGGAAACGCCGCAGGATCTCCTCTCCCGCGGCGCCGCCCCGCTCCCGGAGCACCTCGGTGTTGGGCGCTCCCCAGCCGCAGTCGGCGAGCTCGCCGTGGCCAGGGCGCCAGGCCCGGTCGGCGGCGAGCAGCAGGTCGGAGTCCAGGAGCGAGTCACCGGCCGCGAGCGTCAGCGTCGCGCCGCAGCGGCGGGCCACCTCGTGCATCGCGGCGCTCTTGGTGAGCGGCTTGGGCACGGCGTAGACCTTTCGGCCCTGGAGGGAGACCGTCCATCCCTTGGCGTCCGCCCAGGCCGACAGCTCCTTCACCCAGCCCTCGGGAAGGGCGGCACGGTCGACGACGAGGTAGGCGAAGAGGTCCTCGGCGACCCGTTCCTTGAGCAGCCAGGCCGGGTCGGCAGAGGACTGGAGATGGGCCCGGACCTCGGCCAGGGAGGCGCACTCGCCGGCGATCCGGCGGAGGACGTGGTCGTGCCAGTCGGGGTCGAAGACGCCGTCGACGAGGATGTGTCCGCCGTTGGCGCAGATGGCGTACCGGGGGGCGGGACCGGGCAGGTGGATGCGCCCGTACTGCTCCCGGGTCCGGGTGGTGGCCGGGACGAACACCGTGGTGCGGGCCAGTTCGTCGAGCAGCGCGGCGGCCGTCTCCGTCATGTAGCAGAGGGGCGCGTGGCCGTACACCTCCACGCAGAGCAGACGCGGGGCCTGCTCGTCCGGCATGGTCAGCTGGAGGGACCCCGCCGAGTAGATGAGGGTGCGGTCGAGGTCACTGGCCACCATCGTCACCGGGGCGCCGGAGGTGGCGTGCGCAGCGGCGCTCAGGGGCTCGGTCACAAGGCCGTCCAGAGGTGTGCTCACGGGCGTTTCCACGGTTTCGCTCACTTCCCCTTCACCGCCGTGCCGTCCGCGCCGGTGGCGCCGCGGGTGTACTTGGGGTGGATCAACCCGACGCAGGTGTACGGAAGTTCCCCGACCTCCTCGACGGGCACTCCGCGCTGCTCGGCGAGCAGCCGTACGTGGTCGAGGTCGGCACCCGCCCCCCGCTTGGCCAGGATCTTCCAGGGGACGCGCCGCAGCAGCACCCGCGTCGTCTCGCCGACACCGGGCTTGACCAGGTTCACGTCGTGGATGCCGTACTCCTCGCTGATCCGCTCGACGGCGCCCCATCCCTCCCAGGTGGGGGCGCGGTCCGCCGCGAGCAGTTCCTTGGCCTCGGCGTCCACGGCGGCGGCGACCTCGTCGAAGCGGGCGGCGATGGTGTCGAGGAACAGGCCGGAGACGTCGGTGCCGGCGAGTTCCCGGTAGAACTTCGCGCCGTGGAAGTCGTGCGGCCCGACCAGGTCCGCGCGCAGGACCGTTCGGGAGATCAGCCCGGACACGGTCGAGTTGAGGCAGGCGGACGGGATGAGGAAGTCCTCGCGCGTCCCGTACGTCCGTACGCAGCCGCCGGGGTCGGCGAGCACGGCGATCTCCGGGTCGAAGCCCTCGAAGTCCTCGAGCGCCGCCGCGAGTTCGCGGGTGATGGCACCCTTCCCGGTCCACCCGTCGACGAAGACGACGTCCGCCGGGTCGTGGTGCGCGGCGAGCCAGCGCAGGGCGTTGGCGTCGATGCCGCGGCCCCGGACGATGGAGACGGCGTAGTGCGGCAGGTCGAGACCGTGCCGGTGCTGGGCCCATCGGCGCATGAGGACGCCGACGGGGGTGCCGGCCCGGGCGAGGGAGACCAGGACGGGGCGGGGACCGCGTTCGGCGAGGACCGTCTCGGTGACGGTGCCGACGGCCCGGGCGATACGGGCCGCCGAGGTGTCCAGGGCGGCCTTGAACAGTTCCTGGTACTGCGGGCTGGGCTGGTATTCGACGGGCAGCGATTCGGCGTAGTGGGCGCCGCCGCTCTGGATCGCCTCCTCACGCTCCTCGGTGGGGGCCTCCAGTCGGGTGTCCGAGAGGTCCTGGAGGAGCCAGCCGACGTCCTCCGCGGCGTAGGAGGAGAAGGCGGGGCCCCGGAGGGGTTCGGGCAGCATGGCGGCTTCCTGCCTGTGCGAGGTCGGCGTCCGGACCGTGCCGGCGTCCGGCGCCGGCACCCTGTCGGCGGCCGGCGTCGGGACGTACGACGGAACGACCGCGAGCAGCACCCGGTCGGTGTGACCGGCGAGCCGTGCCAGCAGTCCGTCGGGGGCGTGCAGCGCCGGGGTGTCGGCGGTGGAGTCGACGACGGCGACGACGGCGTCGAAGCCGGCCCCCGCCACGTTGTAGGCGTACCGGTCGCCCGGTCCGTCCGCGGGGTCGTCGTGGGCGGGGAAGACGAGCCGGCTGCGTATCGCGTAGCCGGGGTCGTCGACGGCGAGGACGGGTGAGCGGGTGGTGGTGGAGTAGCGGACGTCGGCCGTGGTGGCGTCCTCAAGTGCGGTGGCGAGGCGCAGCGGCGCGTACATCAGCTCCTCGAAGCCGAGGACGAGCACCCGCCGGGCATCGCCCAGGGCGTCGGCGATGCGGCCTGCCATGGCCGGCAGCGCGGCTTCCAGGGCCGCCCGGTGGGCGGGGGTGAATCCGTGGCGCGCGCCGTCGGGCACGCCGGCGGGCCAGTCGAGGGTGACGCGCGCGGGGGCGGACCGCGGGGGCGGTGGTTCGCCCGCGGTGTCGTCGGCCTCGTGCGCGGCGACCAGGCTCCGGCCCTTCTCCAGGACCCCGTCCGGCAGGCGCACGGTGCCACGGGCGCGGGCCACCAGGTCGACGCGGGCCCCGACCTCCTCGGCGAAGCCGGCGAGCCGCCCCCGGTCGGCCTCGGACCGCATGTCCACCAGGGCGACGATGACGTACCGCTCCCGGGGGTAGCGGGCGTGGAGGGCCCTGATGGTGTTGAGCACGGTGTTGCCGGTGGAGAACTCGTCGTCGACCAGGACCAGCGGCGAGCCCTGCGCGCCGGCGGCCAGCAGGTCGGGGTCCTCGGGCAGCAGCAGGTGGGAGGTGGCGTGCGAGTGCGCCTCCTCGAAGCCGCCCGCCTGCGCGACCCCGGCGACGGGGCGCCGCGTCGAGTGGAGGTACGGGGCCACTCCGAGCCCGTCCGCGACGGCGTGGCCGAGGCCTGTGGCCGTCTCCGCGTAGCCGAGGACGACCGCGCGGCGGGCCTCCGCCTCGCCGAGGAGGTCGCGTACCCGTTCGCCGAGCTCGAAGCCCGCACCGTGGACGACGGACGGCCGCTGCGGCACGTGCTTGCCCAGGACGTTCGACACGAGCAGATGGGCCCGCTTGGGGTTACGGCGCAGGGCGAGGCCCAGCAGCTCCCGGATCTCCCCGCCGCCGGCCAGCTCGATCCCGAGCCGCCCCGCGACCCAGTTACCCGACCACTCCACGTCCACTGCCTCTTCTTCCCGTTGGGGCTCGTTCGCCGGCCCGCGCTCGTCCATGTCCGCGCTCAGCTCGTCACACCGGCGGCCAGGAGTTCCACGAAGCCGACGTCCTCACGCGCGACGCCGAACACCTCGGCCCGTTGCAGGGTCCGCTCGGCCCAGGCGCGGTGCGGCTTCACTTCGTTCATCTTGTTCGTGTACGCGGAGCGCAGCACTCCGCCGCCGCCCCGCTCGGGTCGCAGGATGTCCCGCGCGTCGGTGTACTCCTCGTGGCTGACGACGGACAGCGCGTGCACGGGCAGGACGTGCGACGGGTGGATGCACGTCTTGCCGAGCAGTCCGTTGGCCCGGTCCAGCTCGATCTCGCGCAGCAGCCCGTCGAGGTCGTGCTCGATGAGCGCGGTGCGCAGTTCCTCGGCCTGCCCCATGAAGGGGCTGCGGCGCAGCTGGGGCTTGAACATGCGCTCCTGGAGGCGGAAGTACTCCCAGACGGGCCCGGTGATGGTGAAGCCGGTGCCGTCCGACCTGCCCAGCACGTTGACGACGTCGCCGATGACGGCGCCGACGATCTGGACGTCGTACGCCGTCATGTCGGGGGCCCGGCGCAGACCGTAGGCGGAGCAGAAGTCGGTGACGCCGAGCCGGAGCGCGAGGACGCGCCGACGGTACTTGTCGACGGTGCGGGCGATTCCCTGGAGTGTCTCGCCCCTGGTTTCCAGGTGCAGCAGCTCGGGCGACTCGAGGACGGGCATGGCGAAGAGCCGGTGCCCGCTGTCCGCCTCGGCCGCGGTCAGGGCTTCCAGGAAGAGCTCGCCCCGCTCTTCCGTGAATTTGGGTAGTACGAATCCGGACAACAATCGGACGGAGCTTCCGAGCCGCCGCACGAGATCGGTGATCTGTTCCGGTTCGCGGACCCTGACGAAGAGCAGCGGCACATCGGCGTTCCGCGCGTCGAGATCGGCGAACTGCCGGACCAGATTGGCCTCGGCGCCGACCACTTCGGCGTCGTCGATGGAATCCTCCAGGCAGAGCACCATGGAGACGACGCCCTGCCCGGTCTGCTTGATCACGTCGTCCGCGAGCCGGGGCCGCGTCGCGGGGCTGTAGAGCGTGGCACCCAGAGCCACCGACAGCAGGTGGGAGGAGGAACCCGCGTCGAATTCGCACGGCTCCCTGAAGAACAGACTCTCCCGGACAGCCGGCGAGATGTGCCCGAAATGACGCATGTGATTCCCCCGTACTGCCATAGAGACGGATAAACGTATGGCCGGTAATAGTACGTTCGGGCGGGTGTCGCCGGTTCCCCGGCCGTGTGAACTTCGGGTGTCCCCGGCGTATCTCACACTCCGCGCGGCGCGCCTGCGTGCTCCCCCCGAACCATGACCGGCCTACTGTTCCGTACCCCCGCGTTGTCCGGACGCCCCTCCAGCAGGCAGGATGACCGCCATGACGCACGCGATGCTGAAGGGCTCGAACGTCCCTCTCGACGCCATGGCCGTACGGGCCGTGCTGCGCTGGACCCCGGGCGCCGGGGTCCCCGACGTGGACGCCTCCGCCTTGTTGATCGATCCCTCCGGCCGGGTGCGTTCCGACGAGGACTTCGTCTTCTACAACCAGCCGCGGCACCCTTCGGGCCTCGTACGGCGTCTGCCCAAGCGCAGCGGTCCCGAGGGTCTCACGGACACGATCGAGGCGGATCTCTCCTCGCTCGACCCCTCCGTGGAGCAGGTCGTCATCGCCGCGTCCTGCGACGAGGCGGCGTTCGAGCGGGTGACGGACCTGCGGATATCGCTGTACGACGCGGCGTCCGCCGACGGTGAGCCGCTCGCGGTCTTCGACGTCCGGGCCGAGACGGGCGAGGAGACCGCCGTGATCTGCGGCGAGCTGTACCGGCGCGGTGACGGCTGGAAGTTCCGGGCGGTGGGGCAGGGATACCCGACGGGCCTCGTCGGACTGGCCACCGCCTTCGGTATCTCGGTGGACGAGGCCGAGGCGGCCTCGGAGCCCGGCCCGGCGGCGGTGCCCGGTGCTCCCGACCCGTCCGGGTCCTTCCCTCCGGCACCGGACACCCCCGCACCGGACTCGCAGGCCACGGTCCAGCACCAGCAGCCCGCCTACGGCTATCCACAACCGCCCGTGGCGCCCCAGCCCGCCTACGGGTACCCGCAGCCGCCCACGGCGGCCCCTCAGCCCGCCTACGGCTATCCCCAGCCCGCGGCCCAGCCGGCGTACGGCTACCCGCAGCCCGCGGCGGCGGCGGCACACGCCGCCGACCCGAATTTCGTGCTCCCCCCGCAGGGCCCGCAGTTCCTCCGGTCGTGAACCGGAGGCGCGGCCGCCGCCCTTCACGGCGGGCACTCAGGCCCGCGTCTTGTAGCCGCGCCCCCACTGCATGCCGAAGCCGTACATCCGGTCCAGTTCGGACTGGAAGCCGTACACGAACTTCACCTCGCGGCGCACGATCAGCTCGCCCTTGACGTTCTCCACGGTGAAGACCGCGCAGGAGCGGGCCTGCGGGGCCCGCTCGTCCAGCTCGATCTCGATGCGCGGGCCGTTGCCCGGGTAGAGCGTCACCTTGGCATGCGTACGGTCGAACGCCGGGGTCTGGTCGTAGATGTACACGAAGAACAGCAGGCGCTTGATCTCGTCGCGCTTGTCGAGGTTCACGTAGACGGTCTCGCCCGACGGCGCCCCGAATCGGTCGTCGCCGCTGAGCCTGATGTACGGCGCGGTGTTCAGGTCACCGATGAGGTTGCCCAGGGGCTGCACGACGCCCTTGGTCCCGTCCGCCAGTTCGTACATGCAGCCCAGGTCGAGGTCGACGTTGACCATGCCCTGGGTGTGCGCCTGGACGACGTCGGGCTGGAAGAGCTTCAGCGGACGCAGCAGCCGGCCGCTCTGCCGCGACCTGCCGCCGATGTCCGACGTACGCATCCGCCAGGACAGGTTGACGCGCAGATTGCCCGACAGCGCGCCCTGTTTGTTCAGAGAGACCGTGGCGTTCCGCTTGGAGAGCACGATCGCGTTCGTCGCGGAGTTACCCGACTCGAACTGCGACGCCCGCCGCGGAAACAGGCCGTCCCAGAAGGCCATCCCAACCCCCACATGTATCGGTAAGTACCGCCCGCCCCTGCTGTACGGCCCACACCACTGCGGGGCGGCCACCGGGCCGGGTCCGGGTGTTCCCGGAGAACCGCCGCCGTGGGCCGCCCCGCAGAGAGAGCGTTCCTCATTCCTTACCGGGTCACACCCCGGAGGAGACTTCCGCCTTGGAATCGGAGCCGTCTCCGCCGTCTCCGCCGGCCGCCGCGATCGCCTTGTTGCGCCGCACCGAGGACCAGAAGGACCAGCCGATCAGAATGACCCCGACGGAACCGGTGATGAGCTCGTTGATCTCGTACTGGATGGTGACGAGCAGGATGACCGACAGGGCGCCGATCGCGTAGTGCGCGCCGTGCTCCAGGTAGACGTAGTCGTCCAGGGTGCCCTGGCGGACCAGGTACACGGTGAGCGAACGGACGTACATGGCACCGATACCGAGGCCGAGGGCCATCAGGACGATCTCGTTGGTGATGGCGAAGGCGCCGATGACGCCGTCGAACGAGAAGGACGCGTCGAGGACCTCGAGGTAGAGGAACATGAAGAACGCGGCCTTGCCCGCGAGGACCACCCCGGACACCGGCTTGCCGGCCTTCCTGGCCTCTTCCTCCGCCTCCTGCTCGCGCTCTTCCTCTTCCTCGAGCTTGTTCTCGAAGTACCCGGAGAGACCGCCGACCACGAGGTAGGTGATCAGACCCGCGATACCGGAGAGCATGACGGTCGACGCCTTGTCGGCGTGCCCGCCACCGTGCTGGTGCGCGTGCGTCGCGAAGGTCATGGCCGAGACCAGCAGGACGATGAGCGCGACGCAGACCGACAGCATGTCGACCTTGCCGAGCTTGGCGAGCGGACGCTCGATCCAGCGCAGCCACTGGATGTCACGGTCCTCGAAAATGAAGTCGAGGAAGATCATGAGCAGGAACATGCCGCCGAACGCAGCGATGGACGGGTGGGCGTCCGTCACCAGTTCCTTGTACCGGTCGGGGTCGTTGAACGAGAGGTCGATGGCCTCGATGGGGCCGAGCTGGGCGCTGATGGCCACGATCACGACGGGGAAGACCAGCCGCATACCGAAGACCGCGATGAGCACACCGATGGTGAGGAAGATCTTCTGCCAGAAGGCATTCATCTTCTTCAGGATTCCGGCGTTGATCACCGCGTTGTCGAAGGACAGCGAGATCTCGAGGACCGACAGGATCGCGACGACGCCGAATGCCTGCCACCCCCCGTAGAACACCGCTGCGACCAGGCCGAGCGCGGTAACCGCGAACGACCAGCCGAAGGTTTTCAGAAGCACTGGCTACCCCATCGTGTATGTAACGGGTCTCCCCCGGTTGAGTACGGGGCTCCCCCGCGCCGTGCGCGGCTTTACGAAACGTTGACCCCGAAGTCTAGAGCGATGCCTCGGAGCCCCGACGCGTACCCCTGTCCGACTGCACGGAATTTCCACTCCCCGCCATATCGGTAGAGCTCACCGAAGATCATCGCGGTCTCCGAGGACGCGTCCTCGCTGAGGTCGTACCGCGCCAGTTCCTGGCCGTCCGCCTGGTTCACCACGCGAATGAAGGCGTTGCTCACCTGGCCGAAGCTCTGCCCACGGTTGTCGGCGTCATGGATCGAGACCGGGAAAAGGATCTTGTCGCAGTGCGCCGGGACCTGGGTGAGGTTCACTATGACCGACTCGTCGTCGCCCTCGCCCTCACCCGTGAGGTTGTCACCGGTGTGCTCGACGGAGCCGTCGGGGCTGGTGAGGTTGTTGTAGAAGACGAACCACTCGTCACCGAGGACCCGGCCCGACTGGCACAGCAGTGCGCTGGCGTCGAGGTCGAAATCGGCTCCCGTCGTGGATCGTGCGTCCCAGCCGAGCCCGACCATCACCTGAGTGAGATTGGGTGCGGCCTTGGAGAGGGAGACGTTGCCTCCCTTGGCGAGCGTGACGCCCATGGTGTGTCCTCCCCGAGTCGTTGGACGGTCTTCCGGCTCGGCACGGACGCCTGACGGACGCGGGGTGCCCTGCCGAGACGTCCGGCGCCGCACGGGGTGCGGCGCCGGACGAGATGGGTGCTGATGTGTCCGGAGGGTCCTTTGGACCTGCTCAGACGTTGACGCCGAAGTCCTGCGCGATACCGCGCAGACCCGAGGCGTACCCCTGGCCGATGGCGCGGAACTTCCACTCCGCGCCGTTCCGGTAGAGCTCGCCGAAGACCATGGCGGTCTCCGTCGAGGCGTCCTCGCTGAGGTCGTAGCGGGCGAGCTCGCTGTTGTCCGCCTGGTTCACCACGCGGATGTACGCGTTGCGCACCTGGCCGAAGCTCTGCTGACGGCTCTCGGCCTCGTAGATCGAGACCGGGAAGACGATCTTGTCGACATCGGCCGGGACACCGGCGAGGTTGACCTTGATGACCTCGTCGTCGCCCTCGCCCTCACCGGTGGTGTTGTCACCGGTGTGCTCGACCGAGCCGTCGGGGCTCTTGAGGTTGTTGAAGAAGACGAAATTCCCGTCGCTTCCGACCTTGCCCTCGGCGTTCGTCAGCAGCGCGCTGGCGTCGAGGTCGAAGTCACCGCCGGTGGTGGTCCGGGCATCCCAGCCCAGACCGACGATGACCGCCGTCAGGTTCGGCGCGGCCTTGGTCAGCGAGACGTTGCCGCCCTTGCTGAGGCTGACTCCCACGAGTCCTCCAAAAGTTTTGAGAGGGCCGGCAGACACCAGCACCCCCGTCGTGCGTTGGCATCGGATCAACGATTGGATCCTAGTGACCGGTTCCCGGCGAAAACAGGCTTTTGGCCGGTCGCCGCCAGGAGATCCCCTGATACGGCGGGCCGCAAACCCCGGATCCCGCACATCCCGGACCCCGCGTCGCACGCGGGGCGGGCCCCAGGGCCCCGGAAGAACGGACGCGGCCGGCCGCCCCGGATCAGATCGAGTCGAGTGCCTTGATGTAGTCGTTCAGGTCCCGCGCGTCCGGCAGGCCGTTGACGACGCTCCAGCGGACGACGCCCTGCTTGTCGATGACGAACGTGCCGCGCACCGCGCAGCCCTTCTCCTCGTCGAAGACGCCGTAGGCCCGCGAGGTCTCCCCGTGCGGCCAGAAGTCCGAGAGCAGCGGGTACTCGAGGCCCTCCTGCTCGGCGAAGACGCGAAGCGTGTGGATCGAGTCGTTGGAGACGGCGAGCAGCTGGGTGTCGGCGTTCTCGAACCTCGGCAGCTCGTCGCGGAGCGCGCACAGCTCCCCCGTGCACACGCCGGTGAAGGCGAAGGGGTAGAAGAGCAGCACCACGTTCTTGGCGCCGTCGGCACCCTGGAAGTCGGAGAGCCTCACGGTCCGTCCGTGGTTGTCCTTCAGCTCGAAATCCGGAGCCTGCGTGCCGACCTCGATCGCCATGTGAAACGCGTCCCTTCGCCAACGTCGCACTTTCCCGGCCTGGGCCGTCCGGGTGAGACCCACCCTACGCAGCGTCCCCCTCGAAACGTCGGCAGGCCCGTACGGGCACGTACGAAGGCCCCCGACGGGGTGGTGCCGTCGGGGGCCTCGGGTGATGAAAGAGCTCTCAGCGCTTGGCCGGGGCCCCCTTGGGGGTGACCAGACGGCTGCCCGTCCAGTCCTTGCCCGCACTGATGCTCTTGGTCTGGGCGAGACCAGCTGTCTGGGCAGCCTCGTTGATGTCGCTCGGCTCGACGTATCCGTCTCGGCCGGTCTTGGGCGTCAGCAGCCAGACCGCCCCACCGTCCTCGATCAGACCAATGGCATCCACCAGCGCGTCCGTAAGGTCGCCGTCCTCGTCGCGGAACCAGAGCAGGACGACGTCAGCGACGTCGTCGTAGTCCTCGTCGACGAGTTCCTGGCCGATTGTGGCCTCAATGCCCTCACGGAGCTCCTGCTCGACGTCGTCGTCGTAGCCGATCTCCTGGACCACCTGTCCGGGTTCGAACCCAAGCCTTGCGGCCGTGTTGGTCCGTTCCTCCGCGTGGTCCGCGGTCGCGCTCACGGGTTGCCTCCTGATCATGTTTCGGAAAATGCTTCAGCCACGCGCGTGCGCGGGGCGTTGGCCGTAGTCCACACGGGCTCGGCGAATCGCGCAAGTACCCGGCGTCCGAGACCGCCTAAACGGTGACGTTCCCTGCCACGTCGCCGCAACTACCGGCATGTCTCCCGCGGGGCCCGAAGTGGTGTCCGGGCCCTTTACGTCCTTCCTCAGCTTATGCCGTTTCGCTCCGCCATTCGGATTCGAACGGGCTTTGGGAACGCTTGGCCGGGTTGGGCGTATGGTTGCGGTTTGGGCGGGACCGCCCTCGTACTGCTGATACTCGTTCCCGGACACGCCGCTCGGGAACCTTGTGTTACCCCACAGTAGAGATGACGTTTGCGGTCCTCGCGGTACACGATGGAGGCGGCGTACAGCAGCCATCCCGGGGGTACGTTTCCCGCAACCAGGCCCCGAAGAGCACCACCGAACAGCGAAGGAACAGCGTGGCTTCCGGATCCGATCGCAACCCGATCATCATTGGCGGCCTTCCGAGCCAGGTCCCGGACTTCGATCCTGAAGAGACCCAGGAATGGCTCGACTCCCTCGACGCCGCCGTCGACGAGCGCGGCCGCGAGCGGGCCCGCTATCTGATGCTCCGGCTCATCGAGCGTGCGCGCGAGAAGCGCGTGGCCGTGCCCGAGATGCGCAGCACCGACTACATCAACACGATCGCCACGAAGGACGAGCCCTTCTTCCCCGGCGACGAGGAGATCGAGCGCAAGGTCCTCAACGCGACGCGGTGGAACGCCGCGGTGATGGTCTCCCGGGCCCAGCGTCCCGGGATCGGTGTCGGCGGTCACATCGCCACCTTCGCTTCCTCCGCCTCGCTGTACGACGTGGGCTTCAACCACTTCTTCCGCGGCAAGGACGACGGCCTCGGCGGCGACCAGATCTTCTTCCAGGGGCACGCGTCCCCGGGGATCTACGCCCGCGCCTTCCTCCTCGACCGGCTGAGCGAGGCCCAGCTCGACGGCTTCCGGCAGGAGAAGTCGAAGGCCGGGCACGCGCTGTCCAGCTACCCGCACCCGCGGTCGATGCCTGACTTCTGGGAGTTCCCGACCGTCTCGATGGGTCTCGGCCCGCTCGGCGCGATCTACCAGGCGCGGATGAACCGCTACATGGAGGCGCGCGGCATCGCCGACACCTCCAAGTCGCACGTCTGGGCCTATCTGGGTGACGGCGAGATGGACGAGCCCGAGTCGCTGGGCCAGCTGTCCATCGCCGCCCGTGAGGGCCTGGACAACCTCACCTTCGTGGTCAACTGCAACCTGCAGCGCCTCGACGGCCCGGTACGCGGCAACGGCAAGATCATCCAGGAGCTGGAGTCGCAGTTCCGCGGCGCCGGCTGGAACGTCATCAAGCTGGTCTGGGACCGCAGCTGGGACCCGCTGCTCGCGCAGGACCGCACGGGCATCCTGGTCAACAAGCTGAACACCACCCCGGACGGCCAGTTCCAGACGTACGCGACCGAGACGGGCGCGTACATCCGCGACCACTTCTTCGGCGACGACCCGCGGCTGCGCGACATGGTCAAGGACATGTCCGACCAGCAGATCCTGCACCTGGGGCGCGGCGGCCACGACCACCGGAAGGTCTACGCGGCGTACGCGGCGGCCAAGGCGCACAAGGGGCAGCCGACCGTCATCCTGGCGCAGACGGTCAAGGGCTGGACGCTCGGGCCGAACTTCGAGGGCCGCAACGCGACCCACCAGATGAAGAAGCTCACGGCGGACGACCTCAAGCGCTTCCGTGACCGCCTGCACATCCCGATCGCGGACAAGCAGCTGGAGGACGGCAACCCGCCGTACTACCACCCGGGCCGCGACTCGGAGGAGATCCAGTACATGCACGACCGCCGCCAGGGTCTGGGCGGCTACGTCCCGACGCGTGTGGTGCGGTCGAAGCCACTGCCCCTTCCCGACGAGAAGGCGTACGCGACCGCGAAGAAGGGCTCGGGCCAGCAGTCGATCGCCACGACGATGGCGTTCGTCCGTGTCCTGAAGGACCTCATGCGGGACAAGGAGATCGGCAAGCGTTTCGTGCTGATCGCCCCCGATGAGTACCGCACGTTCGGCATGGACGCGTTCTTCCCGAGTGCGAAGATCTACAACCCGCTGGGTCAGCAGTACGAGTCGGTCGACCGCGAGCTGCTGCTCGCGTACAAGGAGTCGCCGACCGGCCAGATGCTGCACGACGGCATCTCGGAGGCGGGCTGCACCGCCTCGCTGATCGCGGCGGGTTCGGCGTACGCCACGCACGGTGAGCCGCTCATCCCGGTGTACGTCTTCTACTCGATGTTCGGTTTCCAGCGGACCGGCGACCAGTTCTGGCAGATGGCCGACCAGCTCTCGCGCGGCTTCGTGCTGGGCGCGACGGCCGGCCGTACGACACTGACCGGTGAGGGTCTCCAGCACGCGGACGGCCACTCGCAGCTGCTCGCCTCGACGAACCCGGCCTGTGTCTCCTACGACCCGGCGTTCGGGTACGAGATCGCGCACATCATGAAGGACGGTCTGCGCCGGATGTACGGCGAGGCATCCGAGGACGTCTTCTACTACCTCACCGTCTACAACGAGCCGATCCAGCACCCTGCCGAGCCCGCCGACGTGGACGTCGAGGGCATCCTCAAGGGCGTGCACCGCTACCGCAGCGGCGAGAAGGGCCACATCCCGGCCCAGATCCTGGCGTCCGGTGTCGCGGTCCCGTGGGCGGTCGAGGCCCAGCAGATCCTCGCCGACGAGTGGAACGTGAAGGCGGACGTGTGGTCGGCGACCTCCTGGAACGAGCTGCGCCGTGACGCCGTGGAGGTGGAGCACCACAACCTGCTCCACCCCGAGGAGGAGCAGCGCGTCCCGTACGTGACGGAGAAGCTCTCCGGCTCCGAGGGCCCGTTCGTGGCGGTGTCGGACTGGATGCGTTCCGTGCCCGACCAGATCGCGCGCTGGGTGCCCGGCGCGTACCAGTCGCTGGGTGCGGACGGCTTCGGTTTCGCGGACACCCGGGGTGCGGCCCGCCGCTTCTTCCACATCGACGCGCAGTCGATCGTGCTCGCGGTGCTGACCGAGCTGGCGAAGGAAGGCAAAATCGACCGCTCGGCGCTGAAGACGGCGCTCGACCGCTACGAGCTGCTGGACGTGGCCGCCGCGGGCCCCGGCCCGGCCGGCGGTGACGCGTAAGGAACACGCAGTTCCGGAAGAAGGGCGGCGGGCCCGAGGGTCCGCCGCCCTTCGGCGTCCCCGGCCTCCTCGGCCGGCCCTCAGTTCTCCCAGATCTTGAAGGCCCTGACCGTGTACGGCGACCGGGGCACCCAGGTGCCGCCGCCCGGGTACGTCTCGAACTCGCCGGTCTCCGCGCACTCGGCGGACTGGAAGGTCGTGACCGGGCGCCCGGTGCGGTTGACGAGCGCCTGGGCGCTGCGGCCGGCCGGGAGCGGGACGCAGCTCTCGATGTCGACGGTGGACAGTTCGTGGGCCTGCCTGGCCCCCGAGAAGTCGGGCTTCGCCCACAGGCAGAGCTGCCCGGCGCCGCACGGCGCGAGACCGGCGGGTGCGGCCTGCGGGGCGCTGCGGGAGCTTTCCGGTGCGGCGGCCCCGTGGTGGGCGGCCGGTGCGGCGGCGCCCGAGGACAGGGCGGTGGCCGGTACGAGTGCGGTGGCCGCCAGGGTGGCGGCGAGGACGGTCTTGCGCATGGTGGATCAACCCCCGTGGTCGGGCGAGCCGGTCGGCTCGCCATGTCCGCACTCTGACCTGCGCAAGCGCGGACCGGGAAGGGGCCGGGCAGCGGACCACCCTGATAGGCGACAGCCCCACCGGGACGTCCGGCGGGGCTCTGTGAACCGCTGTGTTGACGCCGGACGCTCGGGGCCGCCCGAGGGAGGCCGGGCGTCGCCGGCGGGCTCGCCTCGGGCCTGCGCCCGCCCCCGCCCGGGTGTTGGCCCCGCGCACGGTGGGCGTGCGGACCGGGCGTCGACCGCCGTGCCGGCGCCGGGGGCCGGGGAGACCGGGCTCGTGCCCGACACGAACGTGTCATGGGTGACACCCGTGATGGTCGCTTCGATCCTGGCGGGGTGTTCCCGTTCCCTCACGGGGATGCGTCAACGCCCCACCGGGGGTGCCCCTTTCGAGGCAACGCGACGGGCCTCCACGAGCACCTGAGCCGCCCCCGCACTGTGGAACAAAAGGAACATAACGCCACAAGTCCGAACGAGAGCCTATCGGATGACCGAATCACCCCCTCGTCGCACGCCCCCGCATGCGGCGGCAAGCATCGATCCGGAGCGCCGAACCCCTCCACCGATCGCGGAGCGTGAAGGGGCTCGCCGAGGCGAGTCCGCACCCCCGGGCGACCGTCGCCGCACCCTCCGGGGCGGCACGGCCAACCGCGGGGCCGACGCGAGGGCCCGGGAGCGGACGCGCTGCGGGAGTCGGCCGAACTCCACCTGGACCGGCCCGGACCTGCACTCCGGGGGAGTCGAGGCATCACGGCGGGCGCGCCTTTACGCGAACCGGACGACTGTGCCGCACCCCTCACCGGCTCCGCATGGCCGAACTCACAATGACCCGGCCTCCCGGGCCATTTCGAGTGGCCGACGCGCCTCCGGCGCACCGCAGTGTGAATCCGGCGCACACGGAGAGTAGGAGACGGGCGGTCAATTCCCCGCGGTCGAGTGATCCGCGTCACCCCTGCGGCGGCGTCGCGCGCACGTCTCCTAGGGTGGGGCGCAGTGACTTCCTTCGACTCCTCCCCCACGCTCACCGCATGGCGCGCTCTGCTCGCCATCGCGGTCGTGTTCGTGATGCTGGCGACCACCGGCTGGACCGCCGTGCGTCATCAGCACTCAGCCGCGCCGCGCGAGACCGCGCTCGCTTCCTGGGCGAAGGATCGGATAGCTGGTCACGCCCTTCCGGATGTCAGCGCGCCGGCGAACCGGCTCGCCCACTTCTTCTCGACGCTCACGGCGGGCCAGCAGGTCGCTCTGACCGACAAGTACCCGCTGGTGGTGGGGAATCTGAACGGCGCGCCGGTCACCCTGCGCTACCGGGCGAACCGTCATGCCCTGGAGCAGGCCGAATCGGCCGAGGAACAGCGGGCTCAGGACCTGAAGCTGTCGCCGGACGGACGCCGTCAGGCCCTGCTCCGGCTGGACCGCTTCCGTTCCCTGCTCGCCGGTGACCGGCAGATCCTCACCTTCGATCCTTCGGGGCGCGGCCGGGCCGCCGAGGTGTTCGGCGACCTCGACCGGGCCGAGCGGGTCTCCGTCGTCGTGCCCGGCGTCGACACGAGTCTTCTGACGCTGGAGCGCACGGGCACCAAGAAGAACGCCGCACCCGTGGGCATGGCGCAGTCGCTGTACGGCGCGGAGCGCTCCGCCCGTCCCGCTTCGCGTACGGCGGTCATCGCGTGGGCCGACTACACGGCGCCCGCCGGCATCGGCATGGACGCCGTGCTGGGCGGGCTCGCGACGGAAGGCGCCCTGCGGCTGAACGCCCTCGTCGAGGCGCTGCCCGGTAACTCGGACGTCTCGCTGTTCTGCCACAGCTACGGCTCCGTGCTGTGTGGTGTGGCGGCGCACCAGCTGCCGTCAAGGGTGTCCGACATCGCGGTCGCGGGCAGTCCCGGGATGCGGGCGGACAGCGCCGAAGGGCTGAAGACCCGGGCCAGGGTGTGGGCGATGCGGGACGGCGACGACTGGATCGAGGACGTGCCGAACATGGAGGTCGGCGGGCTCGGGCACGGCGCCGACCCGGTGGACCCGTCCTTCGGCGCGCGGATCGTGTCGGCGAGCGGTGCGACAGGGCACAGCGGCTATTTCGAGCCGGGCACGGAGAGCCTCAGCAACTTCGCCGCGATCGGCGTGGGTGCCTATGACTCGGTCAGCTGCGCGAGCGCCGACGATGCGTGCCACCGGGAGATGTCCGGCGAGTCGGAGGCCTGACGCGCGTAGAAATCCGTCTGACGCGCGTAGAGAGCGGCGAACGGCCTGCCCGATTTCGCCGGTACCGAAGGGGGACGTCCGGGCCTGTGCCACATACGATGAGGCACATGGGTGATGTGCTGGCCGGAATTCATGCCACCTGGGAGTTCGACACCGACTCCGTGCTCATCCGCTTCGAACGGGGAATCCGCACACCGAGGCTCTTCCAGAGCCTGCGCGAACGCCGCATACCGTACGCGGCGTTGTCTTCGGTGACGCTGGCCCCGGGCAAGCGGGGCACGGTGGTCCTGCACGCGGTGCCGAGACCCGGTGCCGATCCGCTGCTGGAGGCCGCGGCCGGGCAGCTCAAGGAGAGCAGCGACCCCTACCGTCTGGTGCTGCCCGCCGAACGCGAGACGCTCGCCGAGTACTACGCCGATGAGCTGCGCGCCGTGCTCGGCCCCGAGGCGTCCCGTCCGGCCGAAGGCTTCCTGGTGACGGCCCCCGAGGCGCCGATGCACTTCAAGGCGTACGACGGCCGGGCCGGCTTCGACGGGTCCCTGGTCTCGTTCCGGTGGTTCTGGACGGGTGCGTCGAGCGCCAAGTGGAAGGCGGGCGACCAGACGTTCCCCGTGGCGGACCTGGGTGGAGTCGAGTGGCGTTCGCCCGAGGCGTTCGAGGGGTATCTCCGGCTGGTGCCGCGAGGCACCGACGCGGGCGGCCCGGAACCGGATCCTGCCCCGGGCGCGGCGCAGCCGTCCGTGGGCCGGGCCCAGCCGGACCAGGACCCCGCCGCCGTCGTCTTCGGCCTGGGCTACGGACCGGTGCACGAGTCGCTCCCCTTCGCCGCGGCGGTCCTGGAGTCCGTACGACGGACGCAGTCGGTGCCCGTCGCCACGGCGCCCGTCCCGGTGGGCGGCGCGAGGCGTGACCCGGCGGACATCGCCGAGCGGATGCACCACCTGGGGGGCCTGCACCAGGCGGGGCTGGTCACGGACGCGGAGTACAGCGCGAAGAAGGCGGAGCTGCTGGCCGAGCTGTAGGCGGGCCCCGGGCCGTGTGCCGTCCGCGTCACGGCGCGCGTCCGCCCCGGCCCCTACTCGGGTACGGGGCCGGGACCGGCGATCGGGCCCCGGGTATGACGCCGCGCGGCGCACTCCGTGCCTAGTCTGACCCGACCATGACCACGTCCCCCGCCGGGCCCCCGCCCGCCGACGGTCTGCTGAGCGCCGCCCGCCGCAATCTGCGCGAGCTCGCCCACGGGCTGTCCCACGCCTCCCATCCGCCGACCCCTCTGTTCGCCGGGTCTCCGCGCCGCTGGCTGCGGCTGCTGCCGTACGCCGTGGTGGTCGCGCTCACCGCCGTCTTCGTCCCCGTCACGATCCAGGTGCTGACGGGCGACTACGGGGTGCCCGGCGGACTGGCCGGAGCCCTTGCCGTCGGACAGGCCGCACCCCTGTTGATGCTGGCGCACCGGCCGCTGCAGGCCTGGTGGATCGTCTTCGCGGCAGACGTCGTGGGCGCGCTGGTGATGCTGGGGCGGCCCGAGTACCAGGACGTCATCTGGCCGTGGACCCCGCCGGCCACCATCGGCTATCTGTTCGTGCTGCTGGCGCTCGGTCTGCGGGAGAGCCGTCGCACGGTGACCGGAGTGTGGCTCGCGACGGGCGCGGCCGGGCTGCTGCTGGACCTGATCGCGCCCTCGCACCGGGACGGCAGCGCGCTTCTGCTGTTCGTCCTCGGCGGGGTGGTGCTGGTGATCGGGGCTGCGGTACGGGAGCGGAGCGAGGCGCAGCGCAGACTCGTCGAGCAGGAGACGATCAGCGAGGCCGAGCGGGCGCAGCGGACGCTGCTGGAGGAGCGCACCCGGATCGCCCGTGAGCTCCACGACGTGGTCGCGCACCACATGTCGGTGATCACCGTCCAGGCGGACTCGGCTCCGTACCGGATCGGCGGGATGTCCGAGGAGGTGCGGGCGGAGTTCGCGTCGATCGCGGACGGCGCCCGGGAGTCCCTGACGGAGATGCGCCGGCTGCTGTCGGTGCTCCGCAGTGACGGCAGCCGGGGTGAGCTGGCCCCGCAGCCCGGTCTCGACCGGGTCCAGCAGCTGGTGGAGGCGATGGTGCGGGCGGGGCTTCCGGCCGAGCTGTCGATGGCGGCGGAGGTGGCGGAGGCGGTGGACCGGGGCGGGGTACCGCAGGCGGTGGATCTGACGGCGTACCGCGTCGTGCAGGAGGCTCTGGCCAACGTGGTCCGGCACGCTCCGGGGGCGCGGACCCGGGTGTCGGTCACCGCGCGCGACGGTCATCTGACCGTGCTGGTCGTCAACGACCGTGCACAGCGACCGGGTTCGCCGCTGGAGACGTCGGGGACGGGACACGGGCTGGTCGGCATGCGGGAACGCGTACGGTTGACCGGCGGCACGCTCGACACCGGCCCCCTGCCCGACGGGGGCTTCCGGGTCGCCGCGCGGCTCCCCCTGCCGCCGCCCCGGCATCCGTGACTCCGGAGGAACTGTGACCATCCGCGTGATCATCGTCGACGACCAGGCCATGGTGCGGGCCGGTTTCGCGGCGCTGCTGTCGGCGCAGAGCGACATCGACGTGGTGGGTGAGGCCCCGGACGGACGACAGGGTGTCGAGGTCAGCAGGTCGGTGCATCCGGATGTCGTCCTGATGGACGTCAGGATGCCGGAGATGGACGGGCTGGCCGCCGCCCGGGAGCTGCTGAGTCCGCCGGTGGGAGTCGTCCACCGGCCGAAGGTTCTGATGCTCACCACGTTCGACGTCGACGACTACGTCTACGAGGCTCTGCGCGCCGGGGCGTCCGGCTTCCTCCTGAAGGACGCCCCGCCCGCGGATCTGATCTCGGCGGTACGGGTCGTGGCGGCGGGTGACGCGCTGCTCGCACCGTCCGTGACCCGGCGGCTCATCGCCGACTTCGCGCGTCAGCGGCCCGCGGCACCGGCCGGCGGACCGGCGCTGCGGCTGAACGGTCTGACACCGCGTGAGACGGAGGTCCTGGAGCTGATCGCCCGTGGCCTGTCGAACCAGGAGATCGCGGCGCGGCTGGTGTTGGCCGAGCAGACGGTGAAGACCCACATCGGCAGGGTGCTGGCCAAGCTCGGGCTCCGCGACCGGGCGCAGGCCGTGATCTTCGCGTACGAGTCGGGGCTGGTGGCCCCGGGGGAGGCGTAGCTTCCCGGTACCGCCCGGCTCGGGCTGGGGCTGTCCCCCCGTACGTCCCCTACTCAGGTAGCACCGGACAGTTGGCCCCTCGGGGTGACGCCCTGTCACACGTCTCCTTCCTACCTTCCTCCTCCGCACGCCGAACGGTGTGCGCGAGCGGTAGGGGGAGGGCACGATGCGCCGGTTCACGAGGACACTGGCCGCGGTCGCACTGGCGATGACAGCGGCGGCGGGCACGGTCGGCTGGGCGTCGGGGGGCACCCAGCGGGCGGTGACGGGCCCCCCGCCCGGCAGCAGCTCGTGGCGTGCCGACGGGGTGCTGGGGCGGGAGCTGCCCGACCCGGCCCACGCGACCCCGGAACAAGTCGGGTCCTTCTTCGGCGGGTTGAGTGCGCCTGAGCAGCAGCTGCTGCTGGAACGGCACCCGTTGGTCGTCGGCAATCTGGACGGGGCGCCCCTGGAGCTCCGCTACCGCGCCAACGCCTCTGCCCTGCGGGCCTCTCACGATCCCCGCTACGCCCGTCTCGCCGCGCCCGGCCGACGGATCCTGGCGTTCGATCCGCGAGGCCGCGGCCAGGTCGCCGAGGTGTTCGGGGACCTGCGCTCCGCGCGGCACGTGTCCGTCGTCGTACCCGGGTCGGACATCGACGCCGGGACCTTCGACCGGCGCGGCGACGTGTACGGCACTCCGGCGGGCATGGCGAAGTCGCTGTACGCGGAGACGGGCCCCGGCAACGCGGTGATCGCCTGGGCCGGTTACACCACGCCTGTCGGCCTCGGTCCGGACGCGGCGACCGGAGGTCTGGCGGAGGCGGGGTCCGTGCGGCTGACCCGGTTCACCGCGGGGCTGGCGGCCGACGGGCTGCCCTCGCCCGCCGTGTTCTGCCACAGCTACGGCTCGGTGGTGTGCGGGCTCGCGGCCCGGGGGCTCGGGGCCAGGGATCTGGTCGTGCTCGGCTCCCCCGGGATGCGCGCCGACGACGTCGCGGGTCTGCGCACCCGGGCGCGGGTCTGGGCGGCCAAGGACGACACCGACTGGATCGACGACGTGCCGCATGTCGAGGTGGCAGGTCTCGGGCACGGCGCCGACCCCGCCGGCGAGGCGTTCGGGGCCCGGCGGGTGCCCGCCGAGGACGCGAAGGGCCACACCGGCTACTTCGCGCCCGGCACGGACTCGCTGCGCGCCTTCGCGGCCATCGCCGAGGGGGACTCCCGGTGACTGTGCGGCAGTTGGTCTCCCGGATCGACGCGTCCACCCCGGCCCACCGCGACCGCGCGGTCGACGGGCTGCGCGCGCTCGCGCTGATGGCGGTGCCCGCCGGCCACTGGCTCCTCGGCGGGTTCACCCGGGACGGCGACGGCGCCCTGCACAACGCCAGCCCGCTCTCCGCGTTCGCCGGGTTCGCCCCGGTGAGCTGGGTGCTCCAGATGCTGGGCGTCTTCTTCCTGGTCGGCGGCTACGCCTCCGTCCTCTCCTACCACCGCAGGCCGTCCACCGGCGGGGCGTGGCTGCGCGGCCGGATGGTCCGGCTGGGCAGACCGGTGCTCGGTGTGACCGCCGTGTGGGCCCTGATGATCCCGGTGCTGTACGCCGCCGGCGTGCCCGAGGACACCCTGCGCACGGGCGCGAAGCTGGTGATCCAGCCGCTCTGGTTCGTCGGGGTGTACGCCCTGGTCACGGCGCTCACACCCTGCTGCGTGCGTCTGGCCAGGAGGTTCGGCGGCTGGGCGGCGGTCCCGCTGATCGGCTCGGTCGCCGTGGTCGACTTCCTGCGCTACGGACCGTACGCGGACGCCGTGCCGTCCTGGGTCGGGGTGCTGAACATCCTGCCCGGCTGGCTCTTCGCCTATCAGCTCGGCGTCTGCTGGGGGCAGGGCCGTCTCTCCCGGCGCGGCGCCCGGCTCCTGCTCGTCGGTGGCACGGCCCTCTTCGCCGTACTGCTGCTCGCCTTCCACTACCCGGCGTCGATGGTCGGCGTACCGGGCGAGGCGAGGACCAATTCCCATCCGCCGTCGCTGCTGGTCCTGGCGCTGGCCTCGGCGCAGAGCGGTGCGGCGGTCCTGTTGCACGGACGGATCGGCCGGGCGCTGCGCCGTCCCGTCCTGTGGGCCCCCGTGGTAGTGATCAACCTGTCGGCGATGACGATCCTGTGCTGGCACCAGACGGCGATGCTGGCCGCGGCGGTCCCGGCGTCGTTCGCGGGCGTGGTACCTGGGCTGACGACGAGCCCGGACTCGGTCGGCTGGATCGTGGCCCGGCTGGCGTGGCTGCCGTTGTTCGCCGGTCTGCTGGTGCTGATCTCCCGTTACGCCCGGCGGTTCGAGGACCCCTGGGAGACGGGCGACCGCGCCAGTAACGTCCGCCGGGCGGCCGCCGGGCTGCTCGCCACGGGCTTCGCGGTGTTCGCCCTGCGACTGGCCTGAGGCATCCCGGGAAGACGCGGAACGGGCTCAGCCCCGCCCGTCGACCAGGCCGGATTCCCAGGCCCAGGCGGCGATCTCCACGCGGTTGCGGGCGGACAGTTTGGTCTGCACGTTGCCGAGGTGTGTCTTCACCGTGCCCACGGAGATGGTCAGTTCGGTGGCGATCTCGGCGTTGGTCAGCCCTCTGGCCACCAGACGTACGAGATCGCTCTCACGGGCGGAGAGGGCGGTGTGCGGTTTCCTGGCCGGGGCCGCGCTGCTGTTGAGCTGCCGCAGCAGGCGGACGGTGATGGCGGGGCTCACCAGCGCCTCTCCCGAGGCGGCGGCCCTGATCGCCTCGACCAGCAGGGCGGGGCCGGAGTCCTTGATCAGGAACCCGGAGGCGCCCTCGCTCAGGGCGCGCTGGACATACTCGTCGTCGTCGAACGTCGTGACCACGACGATCTTCGGCGGGTTCACGGTGCCCGGGCGAGTCAGTCTCCGCAGGGCCTCCAGCCCGTCCATGCGGGGCATGCGGATGTCCATCAGCACCACGTCGGGCCGGTGGCGCTCGGCGAGTTCGACGGCGAACACCCCGTCGGCGGCCTCAGCGACGACGTCGATGTCGTCCTCGGCCCCGAGGATCATCGCGAAGCCGGCGCGGACCATGGCCTGGTCGTCGGCGATCAGTACGCGGATCGTCATGAGGCGGCCACCCCCGCGGTGGTCGCCGGGAGCGTCGCCTCGACGCCCCAGCCACCGGCCGTCACCGGCCCGGCCTGGACGCTTCCGCCGATCAGGCCCACCCGCTCGGCCAGTCCCTTCAGCCCGAAGCCGCTCCGGGAGACGGGGCGCGGCCGTCCGTCGTCGCTGACCCGCACGGTGACCCGGTCCGCCGAGCGGTCCACGCGCACCCGCACCTCGGTGCACCCGTGGGCGTGCTTGCGTACGTTGGTGAGGGCCTCCATCACCACTCGGTGCGCGGTGGTGGTCACCTCCACCGGAAGGTCGTCGAAGGCCCCCTCCAGTTCGAGCTGGGCCCGCGCGCCGCCGACGGCCGAGAACTCCTCGACCAGCGAACGCACTTCTCCGATGCCCGCCAGGGGCGTCAGCGCCACCTCTCCGTCGGCGTCACGCAGCATCCCCACCATGTGCCGCATGGAGTTCAGCGCCTCCGAGCCCGCCTGTTCGATCCGCTCCAGCGCGGGCGGCACCAGTTCGGGCCGCCGGTCCGCGATCGCCCGCGCCCCCTGCGCCTGTACGACGATGCCGGTGACGTGGTGGGCGACGAAGTCGTGCAGGTCCCTGGCGAACTCCGTCCGCTGCTCCAGTTTGAGAGCCGCCGCCTGCCGCCGCCGGTCCACCAGGAGCAGGCGCATCCCCAGGCCGATGCCCAGCGCCGTGACCGCCACCAGGGCCAGGAACAGCGCCATGATCGTGGTGGTCTGCCTCACCGAGACCGACACCGGCCTCAGCACGATCGCCATGAGCAGCAGGGGGACGGCCACTGCGGCCCACGACGGCTTGCCCCGTCGCGCGACGAGCAGCAGGAGCCACACCAGAGCCGCCGGCTCGGCGAAGCCGAGCGCCTGCGAGCCGACCGACAGCATCACGTGCATCGCGGCCGAGAAGAACAGCGACGCGATCGCGAGTACCCCGGCGGTCGCCGGGAGCGCCCGGTCACCGAGCCGGGGCGAGACGACTGCGAGGATCCCGCACAGCAGGGCGCCGGCCAGCTTGGCGGAACCGATCTCGTCCGGCCGCCCGGGTGTCCAGTAGATGCCGCCCATCCAGTCCATCACGACGAGAGCGATCAGGGACCCGGCGAGCAGCAGCTGGACGGTGACGGGCAGGAACAGCAGACGCTTCCCTCGTGCGGTCGTGGGCTCCGCCGCCGTGTCCACCGTCTCCGGCATCTCCCTCATGGTCCTCCCGCCGACCGGCCGAAAGTGGGAGTCGGCCTCGCATGATCTGTCTTTCGCCCGATCCGCCGCGGGGCGCGGCGGAGAAGAGTGGTCTCCACCGGACGGCGCTCGCGACTGTACAAGGCGGCCCCTCCCCCACGCACGAGGTGGCCTCCCTCCCCCCACACGTACACGGTCGCCCCTCCCCACACGCACAGGAGCCACGCATGGACCACGCAGGAACGCACCACGCAAGCGGAACGGGTTTCGGGCCCCCCGTCGGTGAGCCGGCGATCGAGGCCCAGGGGCTCGGCAAGAAGTACCGGCGCGGCTGGGCACTGCGGGACGTGTCCTTCCGGCTGCCGGCCGGGCGGGTCTGCGGGCTCGTCGGCCCCAACGGCGCCGGCAAGAGCACCCTGATGGGCCTGGCCAACAACATGATCCGTCCGACGACGGGCGCCCTGCGGGTGTTCGGCGCGGCACCGGGATCGACGGAGGCGGTCCTGCGTACCGCGTTCCTGACACAGGAGAAGCCGTTGTTCCGGCGCTTCACCGTGGCCGAGACCCTGCGGCTGGGGCGCGAGTTCAACCCCCGCTGGGACCAGGAGGTCGCCGAGGGCATCGTCCACGCGGGTCAGGTGCCGATGGGGGCGAAGGTCGGGACCCTGTCCGGCGGTCAGCGCACCCGCGTCGCCTTCGCCCTGGCCTTCGGGAAGCGCCCGGATCTGCTCGTCCTCGACGAGCCGATGTCCGACCTGGACCCGCTGGTACGCCGTGAACTCATGACCACGCTGACGCGGGAGGCCGCCGAGCACGGCACGACGGTGCTGGTGTCCTCGCACATGCTCGCCGAACTCCAGTACGTCTGCGACTACCTGCTGGTCATCGCGGACGGAGGGCTGCGTCTCGCGGGAGAGGTCGACGAACTGCGCGCCGCCCACGCCCTGCTCGACGTCGCGGGGAGCGGCCCGTCCCCGGTCGTCGCCCCGCACCGGGTCATCGACGCGCACAGCGGCGAGGGCCGGCCGGGCGTCCTGGTGCGTCTCGGCGGGCCGGTCGAGTACGGCGGGCGGGCGGAGCCTCCCACCCTGGAGGAACTGCTGCTGGGATATCTGCGCTCACCCGACGCACCGCCGCTGATCGCTCCCAGCGCCCAGGTCGGCGACATCCACGACATCATCACCCGCGACCGGCGGAAGGCTGTGACCGCATGACCACGCTGACTCGCGACCCGGCCCGCCCGACGTCTGCCGCGCGCCCCGGGAACAGGTGGGTTCCCCGGCTGGGCGGTCCGGTCTGGCTCGTGTGGCGCCAGCACCGCGCGGCGTTCTGGACCCTCATCGGCCTCACCCTGCTCGGCGTGATCGCCATGGTGTACCTGCGCGGGCAGATGACGGATTACCTGAGCACCCTCTCCCCGACCACGCGGAAGTCCGGCAGCCTGCCCCCGGAGTTCGAGGAGCGGTCCAGCCCTCTGTTCAGCATCGGGAGCTACCTGGGCTACATCCCAATCCTGCTGGGTGTCTTCCTCGGTGCCCCGCTCATCGCGGGCGACCTGGAGACGGGGACCGCGAAGCTGGTGACCTCACAGTCCGTCAGCCGGCTGCGCTGGCTGACCATGAAGCTCGCCCTGCCCGCCGCGCTGGTCACGCTGTGCACGGGTGCGCTCACCGCCGTGTTCACCTGGTGGTGGAGCCCGGTGAAGTCGTTCTCCGAAGGCCTGACGTGGACGGCCTTCTTCAGCGTCACGGGGCCGGTGCCGGTGGCCCACGCCCTGCTCACCTTCACGGTGGGCGTGGCGGTCGGTATGGTCCTGCGCCGCACGCTGGTCTCGATGGTGGTCACCCTCGGCATCGTGGGTGCGATCGGGTTCGTCTGGAGCGAGTGCTGGCGGAGCCTGGGGAACGTCCTGACGATCAGCACCCACAAGGGCGTCGGGCCCGGCATGTCGCCGCCGGAGCTGCCCGCCGAGGCCGAGCAGCAGGGGCAGGGCACCTACTTCCTCACCAGCTCCGGGGACCGCCTGGACTGGACCACGTGTCTGGAGCATTCGGAGGACGCGCGGGCCCACAGCGCCTGCATGGACTCCAAGCACGTCGTCGGCTGGTCCATGGACTACCTCCCCGTCTCGCAGATGCACACGATGCAGTGGCTCGGGGCAGGCGTCATGCTCGCCGTCAGCGCTGCCGTCGTCACCTTCGTCATCGCCTGGGGCCGCAAGCGTCTCCTGTGACGGAAGGAAGAGGCGGGGTAGGCCGAGGAGGTCCTGGACTGCCAGGACCTCCGCGGCGTCCGGGATGGGCGGGTGCCCGTGCCGCCTACTCGCGCGCGGCGGCCGTGCTGCTCATGTCCGGGTAGCGGTCGCCCGCCACGCGGCCCGCGATGGGCTCCAGCGACCGGAGTTCCTGCTCGGTCAGCGTCAGCCGGGTCGCCCCGACGTTCTCCAGCAGGCGGCTGCGCTTGCGCGTGCCCGGGATCGGCACCACGGTCAGGCCGTGCACCTGGGCCTGCTGCTGCACCCAGGCCAGGGCGATCTGCGCGGCCGTCGCGCCATGCGCGGTCGCGATCTTGTACACGGGTTCCAGCAGGGCGGCGTTGGTCTTCGCGTTCTCGCCGGTGAAGCGCGGCTGGTGCGCCCGGAAGTCGCCCTGCTCCAGGTCCTTGACCGCGTCCGCGAACGCCCCGGTCAGGAACCCGCGGCCGAGCGGGGAGTACGGGACGAGCGTCACCCCGAGGTCGGCGGCGGCGGGCACTGCGCTGCGCTCGACGTCGCGGCTGAAGAGCGACCACTCGGACTGCAGGGCCGCGATCGGGTGCACGGCGTGCGCCTCGCGGAGCTCGTCCCCGGTCACCTCGCTCAGCCCGAGCTGCCTGACCTTGCCCTCCCGCACCAGCTCGGCCATCGCGCCCACCGACTCGGCGAGCGGGACGAGCGGGTCGCGGCGGTGCATGTAGTACAGGTCGATGACCTCGGTGCCCAGCCTGCGCAGGCTGCCCTCGACGGCGTCGCGGATGTACGCGGGATCGTTGCGGACGCCCCGGTAGCGCTCGTCGTCGGTCCGCTCGATGGCGAACTTCGTGGCCAGCGTGACCTCGTCGCGGTGCGCCGCCAGGAACGGTGCGAGGAAGGTCTCGTTGGCCCCGCGCCCGTAGACGTCGGCGGTGTCGAAGAGGGTGACGCCCGCTTCCAGTGCCGCTTCCAGGGTGTCCCGGGCGGCAGCCTCGTCGGTGTCCCCGTAGAACTCGCTGATCCCCATGCAGCCGAGTCCCTGTACGCCGACCCGCGGGCCTCCGGTGCCGAGCTCCGCTGTCGCGATCTTCCGGGTCTCACTCATGTCGTTCAGGCCCCTTCCGACGCCGCACGGGCGCCGCCATAAAAGTCGATCTTGAAGTCGAGTACGGCCAGGGTTCCCTGCAGCTCCGCGATCCGCGTCCGCACATCGCGTCGGGTCGCTTCCAGCAGCTCCTGCCGTTCCGCGAAGGTGTGGTCGCCCTCGCGGAGCAGTTCGGCGTACCTGACCATGTCGGCGACCGGCATTCCGGTCAGCCTCAGCTTGCCGACGAAGGCGAGCCAGTCCAGGTCGCGGTTACTGAACCGCCGCTGTCCCGTGTGGGAGCGGTCGACGTGCGGCATCAGACCGATCCGCTCGTACCACCGCAGCGTGTGGGCGGTGAGGCCGCTGAAGGCGACGACCTCGCTGATGGTGTAGCGGTCCTGGCCCTCGGGGCGCGGATGCGCCCTCGGGGCGGAAGCGCAGGTGTCCGTCCGTGCGGAAATGCTCTCCATGACCGTCATGCCTCCACGCTAGAACCTTGGAGTGCACTCCAGGCAAGCGCAAACGGGTGGCGATCCCGGTTCCGGCGCCCGTTAGGCTCGTACGCATGCAGAGCCTGGCGATGATCGAGAACTGGCCCGTCCCCACCGCGGCGGCCGCCGTCGTCACCTCGGACGGCACGCTCCTGGGTACTCATGGTCCCACCGCTCACCGCTTCCCGCTGGCCTCGGTGACCAAGCCACTCGCCGCCTACGCGGCGCTGGTGGCCTACGAGGAGGGCGCCGTCGAGCTGGACGAACCGGCCGGCCCCGAGGGCTCGACCGTCCGCCACCTCCTCGCCCACACCAGTGGTCTCGCCTTCGACGAGCACCGGGTCACCGCACCTGCCGGCACCCGCAGGCTGTACTCCAACGCGGGCTTCGAAGTACTCGGCGACCACATCGCGAAGGCCACGGAGATCCCGTTCCCCGAGTACGTGCGCCAGGCCGTCCTCGAACCCCTGGGCATGACCTCGACGACGCTGGAGGGCTCACCCGCCAAGGACGGCGTCTCGACGGTGGACGACCTGGCGCGGTTCGCCGCCGAGGTGCAGGCCCCGCGACTCCTCGACCCGCGTACGGTCCTGGAGGCCCAGACCGTCGTCCACCCCGGCCTCAAGGGTGTGCTCCCCGGCTACGGTCATCAGAACCCCAACGACTGGGGGCTCGGTTTCGAGATCCGTGACTCCAAGTCGCCGCACTGGACCGGGCTTTCGTCCTCCCCGGCCACCTTCGGCCACTTCGGCCAGTCCGGCACGTTCCTGTGGATCGACCCCGCGGCGGGCGCGGCCTGCGTCGCGCTGACGGACCGGGCCTTCGGGCCGTGGGCGGCCGAGGTCTGGACGCCGTTCACCGACGCGGTACTGGCGGAGCTCGGCGCCTCCCGCTGACCGCACTCGAACCAGACCGTCTTCCCCCGGCCGTCACCGCGCGCCTCGACACCCCAGCCGTCGGTGACGGCCTCCACCAGCAGCAGTCCCCGCCCGCCCTCGTCGAGCGCGTCCCCCGCGACCGCGTGGGGCAGGCGGGGCGACGCATCGGAGATCTCGACCCGCACACCCCGGCGCGGGAGCAGGATGATCAGCGTCTGGCAGCGACGGCCGGGCACATGCCGTACGACATTGGCGACGAGCTCGGTGAGGGCCAGCTCCGCCGCGTCCGCCACGTCGAGCAGGCCCCAGCCGGTGAGGTAGAGCCGCAGGATGCGCCGCAGATGGCGGGCGGAGTGCTCCCCCAGCGCGAACTCGGCACGGTAGGCCGCGCCCTCGGCGTCACCGGTCCGGGTATCGGATACGTGATTCATGTCACCAGAGTGCAGTGCGCTGATTACTCTCGGCTACGACCTGAAACGAACGCCGCCAGGCGTTGAAGCGAGAGGCACCCCGCCGTGTCCAACGTGCAGTCACTCGACCCCAGCGCCTCCCCACTGGACTACTACGGCTGGGAACTGCGCCGCCAGCGGGAGGCCCACGGCCTGCGGCAGGGCCAGCTCGGCGAGATCATCTTCTGCACGGGCTCACTGATCGGCCAGATCGAGACGACGAAGAAGGTGCCGACCCGCGACTTCTCGGAACGCCTGGACGCGGCACTGGGCACGGACGGGGTCTTCTCACGCCTGGTCGGCCTGGTCCTGCGAAGCCAACTGCCGACCTGGTTCCAGCAGTACGCGGACATGGAGGCGAAGGCGACGTACATCTCCACCTACCAGGCGCAGCTGGTGTACGGGCTGCTGCAGACGGAGGAGTACGCGCGGGCCGTACTGCTCACCGGCATGCCGGACGACCTGGAGGGGCTGCTCGCCGCCCGGCTGGAACGCCAGCGCATCCTGGAGCGGCAGCAACCACCCCTGGCCTGGGCGATCCTGGACGAGGCGGTCCTGCACCGGCCGATCGGCGGCCGCGAGGTCATGCGGAACCAACTGGCCTGTCTGTTGGAGTTCACGAGGCACCGGTGGACGCGGATCCAGGTGCTGCCGTTCTCAGCCGGTGAACACTCAAGCCTCGCCGGGTCTTTCACCTCAATGAGATTCGAGAACGACCCGGACATCATCTACACGGAGGACCTCATCTCCGGCCACATGACCGCCAACCCCGAGACCATCAGGGAGGCCGCACGCCGTTACGCTCACTTGCAGGCGGCCGCCCTCTCCATCGAGGATTCCGCGGCACTGATCGCCCGTGTGATGGAGGAGCGATATGGCGACCGGTCCGAACCTGACGAGCGCAGAGTGGCGTAAGTCGTCGTACAGCGGAAACACCGGCGGCGAATGCGTCGAGGTGGCCGACGGCTGCGCCGCCTCCGTCCCCGTCCGGGACAGCAAGGACCCGGCCGGCCCCGTTCTCGTCATGAGCGCGGGCGCCTGGCAGGCCTTCGTGGACGGGCTGCGCTGACCGCCCGACCCCACTACGACGGAAACGGACCTGCAGGCAGGGCAATCTCCCCCGGCGGCACCGGTCGACGAAGGAGCGCCCATGTTGGCGGGGTCTCGCGGGGTCTCACCACCGTCAGGTTCCACACCTCGGACCTGGCGGCCGCGAAGCGGTACACCGAACTGCTCGGCGTGGAGCCCTACGTCGAGCACCCCCGGTTGCGCGTGGTTCCGGATCGGGGACCACCAGCACGAACTCGGGCTGGGCGCCGGGACTTTCGTCCCAAGCCTGGGGAAGCACGGCGGTGCGGGCGCCGGACGGGCGAGAACGTTCCGCAGGGCGCACACACCTCAACGGCGTTACCGTGCAGGCGTGACCGGTTCTCATCCGCCCCTTCTCTTCCTCGACGTCGACGGCCCGCTCATTCCTTTCGGCGCGACCCGGGAGCAGCTCCCGGACGGCTATCCGGTCTTCGACGCGGGGCGCGAGCCCGGAGGGGCCGAAGCGAACCCGCTGGTCAACAGGGCCGACCCGGGTCATGGGCCCCGGCTGCTGGCGTTGCCGTGCGAGCTCGTGTGGGCGACGACGTGGATGTCGGAAGCGAACGCCTACCTCACTCCGTGGCTCGGGCTGCCGGAACTGCCGGTCGTGAGCTGGCCGGATCCGCCCCTCGTCCAGGGACCGCGCGGGTTGCACTGGAAGACCCCCGGGCTCGTCGGATGGGCCTGCGGGCGCCCCTTCGTCTGGGTCGACGACGAAATCACGGACATCGACCGGTACTGGGTGGAGGCACACCACCCGGGGCCGGCACTCCTCCATCGCGTCGAGGCGTGGCGGGGGCTCACCGGCGGGGACTTCGCCGTCCTGGACGCGTGGCTGCGGTGCTTCACGGCCTGACCCCGCCCGGGCGGACCCACGAAGATCGGACTCCTATAGATTCGGCCGCTATGCGTTCACGAGAGTTCGAACTCGACTTCCGCGACAAGGCCGCGAAGACCCGCACCCGGGGCATCGTCCTGCTGTCCCTGGCCGCCGCCCTCTGGGTCTGGTGCGCCGTGCTGCTGACGACGTCGTACCAGGCCGAGAGGAAGCCGGACGACAAGTACCCCGTGGACTGCGAATCCCGGCTGTTCACGGACCGCGGCACCGCCAACGAGGGTGGGATACACGGGAATTACTGCGCACAGGAACGGGACTGGCCGAAGGTCCTGGCCGTGCTCGGGATGTCCGTTCCGCTCTCGGTGGCCGGCGGGACGCTCTTCGCCATAGGCACCGTGTCGCGCCGCATCAGCTCGTACGGTCAGGCGATACGCGAGCTGGACAAGCTGGCGGACCGGCCGAAGGCCTGAGGCCCCGGCCGCCGTCGGAGCCGGACGGCGCCCAGCCAGGCGGTCACCGCGGCCCAGGCCAGGCCGACGAACGGGAGGCGCGGGTGCGGTGAGACGCGGGTGAAGAGGTTGTGCCGCCCGTGATCTTCAAGGGGCCGCGGGTCACGGCTGTGTCCCAGCGGTCGCGGTCTCCTGGGATCCCTGCAGGAGTTGCGGGAACGGACGACCTGGCACGCGGCGAGGCACCGCCGCCCCGGAGGTACGGGCCCCATTTCACGGGCCGGGGAGGCGGTACGGGCGCACGGCACGACCCGCCGGGCCGGGGCCTGCCGGAACGGCGGACGCGTGCTCCGGGACCACAATCGCCTGTAACAGGCATGTATTAGCGGGAGGCCGGGTGGAACGTCAGAACGGCCGAGACGGGTCCTGAAGGTCAGTAAGGCTCACTCGTGCCGGGCAGACGGCACCCGACCGCAAAGGAAGCACACGATGCGCGCCACGAAGCTCACGCTGACCGCCCTGATCCTCACCGCCGGTCTCTCGCTCACCGCCTGCCAGGGGGACGGCGACTCCGCGTCGAGCGCGGCCGACGACTCCGGAGCCGCCCCGTCGGCCTCGGCGTCCTCGACCTCGTCCGGAACCTCCGACAGCGACGGCACCGCTGCCGGCGACGACGGGACCACGGGATCCGGCGACGAGTCGACCACCACGGCGTCCGCCCAGGGCAGCGGCAACGGGCAGATCAACACCGGCCCCTGCAAGACGGCGAACCTCGCGTTCGACACCGCTCACGGCATGGGCGAGGGAGACCTCCTCGTCAGCCTCAAGAACACCGGCGACGCCTGCACCCTCAAGGGCTTCCCCGGTGTCGACCTGAGGTCCCAGGACGCCTCCGGCCCCCTCAGCGCCAAGCGCAGCGAGGTCGACGCCCCGCTCGTCAACCTCGGCAACGGCGAGACCACCCGCTTCACGCTGCACTACCCGCCGGCCGAGGGCACGGGTGCCTACGTCAGCGCCATCGAGGTCACCCCGCCCGCCGAGACCCACTCCAAGGCCCTGCCGGTCTCGCTCCGCCTCCAGATCTCCGACGGCGCCGACCAGAAGGTCGTGGTGGACCCGGTCGGCACCGGCAAGCAGTGACGACCGGCCCTCACACCGAGGCGAGCTCCCAGAGCAGCACCTCGGCCGGTTCCAGGGCCTCCAGTTCCAGCCCTTCCGCCCCCGTGATCCGCGCCGCGTCGCCCGGTTCCAGCTCCTCGTCGGCGAGCCGCACCCGGCCCCGCACGACGTGGACGTAGACGCCCGCGGCATCGGGCACGGCGGTCCGCTCGCCCTCGGACTGACGGCGCACATGCAGCATCGCGCCGGCCTCGGGGAGGGCGTACGGGGTGGAGTCGGCTATCCCGGCGACATGGGTGTAGGAGGGCTCCCCGCCGGGTCGAAGGGGCGCCAGCCACATCTGAACGAACGTCAGCGGGTGTTCCCCGTCGTTGCGCTCGACGTGCCGTACCCCGGCGGCCGAACTGAGGTGCTGGACGTCCCCGGGCCGCACGACGGTGGCGTGCGAGGCCGAGTCGCGGTGGGTGAGTTCACCCTCCACCACCCAGGTGACGATCTCGGTGTGGCTGTGCGGATGCTCGTCGAAGCCGGCGCCCGGGGCGAGACGCTCCTCGTTGCAGGCAAGGATCGGCCCGAAGCGCAGGTTGTCCGGGTCGTAGAACCGCCCGAAGGAGAAGGCGTGCAGCGTCTCGATGCCCGCGGAGTCACCCGTGGCCGGGTCTCCGCCGCGGAAGCGGTCCGCGGAGCGGCGTACGTCCATCACACCCCCAAGGTATCCCCGTCGGCCGACCTCCCGCCCCGCCCCTCCGGGCACCTGTCCCGATAAGGCAGTCTTGTGTGCGTGCCCCGACCCGATCCTGAACAGCCCGCAGCGCATGACGCCCACCTGCACGCCGCGACCCTGAAACGGCTGGAACAGTCCTCCGGCCGGCTGGCCGCCAACGCCATCGCCCGGATGGACGAGTCGCTGTCGTGGTACCGGGCGATGCCACCGGAGAACCGGTCCTGGATCGGCCTGGTCGCCCAGGCCGGTATCGCCGCGTTCACCGAGTGGTTCCGCCACCCGGAGACGCCGCAGGCGATCTCCACCGATGTGTTCGGCACGGCCCCCCGCGAGCTGACCAGGGCCATCACCCTGCGGCAGACCGTCGAGATGGTGCGTACGACGATCGAGGTCATGGAGGCCGCGATCGACGAGGTCGCGGCGCCCGGCGACGAGTCGGTGCTCCGCGAGGCGCTGCTCGTCTACGCGCGCGAGATCGCCTTCGCGACCGCCCAGGTGTACGCCCAGGCCGCCGAGGCCCGCGGCGCGTGGGACGCCCGGCTGGAGTCGCTGGTGGTCAACGCGGTGCTGTCCGGTGAGGTGGACGAGGGTGCCGTGTCCCGGGCCGCCGCCCTCGGCTGGAACTCCCCGGAGCATGTGTGCGTCGTCCTCGGCACCGCTCCCGAAGGTGACAGCGAGCTCACCGTGGAGGCGATCCGGAGGGCGGCCAGGCACGCCAAGCTCCAGGTTCTGACCGGGGTGCTCGGACACCGCCTGGTCGTGATCGCCGGCGGCAGCGACAACCCCCTGAACGTGGCGAAATCGCTGATCGGACCGTACGCGGCAGGCCCCGTCGTCGCCGGACCCGTGGTGCCCGACCTCCTCGCGGCCACTCGGTCCGCACAGGCCGCGGCGGCCGGTCTCAAGGCCTCCTCGGCGTGGCAGGACGCTCCGAGGCCCGTCCTGTCGGACGATCTCCTTCCTGAGCGTGCGATGGCCGGTGACCCTGCCGCGCGCGATCAGTTGGTGGAGGAGATCTACAGACCGCTCGAAGAAGCGGGTTCAGCACTTCTGGAGACGCTGAGTGTCTATCTGGAGCAGGCGAGCAGTCTTGAGGGCGCGGCACGAATGTTGTTCGTGCACCCCAATACCGTGCGCTACCGGCTGCGACGTGTGACCGACGTCACCGGCTGGTCGCCCTCCGACGTCCGTTCCGCGTTCACGCTGCGGATCGCCCTCATCCTGGGGCGCTTGGCCGCCGGAGACACCCAGCCCTAGACTTTTGTCGAACTCCAACAATTCCCCTGACGGTTCTTCGTCCCTGTCCCCACGGGCGTCCGGGGCCGTCCGCAAGAGAGAGTGTGAGGGTGCTCGTACTCGTCGCTCCCGGCCAAGGCGCTCAGACGCCCGGCTTCCTGACTCCATGGCTCGAACTCCCCGGTGCCGCCGACCGCATCGCGGGATGGTCCGACGCCATCGGGCTCGACCTCGCCCACTACGGCACGAAGGCCGACGCGGACGAGATCCGCGACACGGCGGTGGCTCAGCCGCTGCTGGTCGCCGCGGGACTCCTGTCCGCCGCGGCCCTGGACGCCTCGCCCGGCATCGTCGCGGGGCACAGCGTCGGTGAGATCACCGCCGCGGTGCTCGCCGGCGTCATCGACGACGAAGCCGCGCTCCGCTTCGTACGCACCCGGGGGCTCGGCATGGCCGAGGCCGCCGCGGTCACCGAGACCGGCATGGCCGCACTGCTCGGCGGGGACCCGGACGTCACCGTCCCGCATCTGGAGAAGCTGGGGCTCACCCCGGCCAACGTCAACGGCGCCGGGCAGGTCGTCGCCGCCGGCACCGCGGCCCAGATCGCCGAGCTGACCGAGGACAAGCCCGAGGGCGTACGCCGCGTGGTCCCGCTCAAGGTGGCCGGCGCGTTCCACACGCACCACATGGCCCCGGCCGTGGAGAAGCTGCGCACGGCCGCCGCCGCGCTGACGGTCACCGACCCGAAGGTGACGTACGTGTCGAACGCCGACGGGAGGACGGTCGCCACCGGCGACGAGGTCGTCTCGCGGCTCGTCGGCCAGGTCGCCAACCCGGTCCGCTGGGACCTGTGCATGGAGACCTTCGCCGCGCTCGGTGTCACCGCCCTCATCGAGGCCGCTCCCGGCGGGACCCTGGTCGGGCTCGCCAAGCGTGCGATGCCCGGCGTGCAGACCCTCGCGCTCAAGACCCCCGACGACCTCGACGCGGCCCGCGCGCTCATCACCGAGCACGCAGGCGCCTAAGGAGCCCGAGAGCATGTCGAAGATCAAGCCCAGCAAGGGCGCCCCGTACGCGCGGATCATGGGTGTCGGCGGCTACCGCCCGACCCGTGTCGTGCCCAACGAGGTGATCCTCGAGACGATCGACTCGTCCGACGAGTGGATCCGCTCCCGCTCCGGTATCGCCACCCGCCACTGGGCCTCCGACGAGGAGACCGTGGCCATGATGTCGGTGGAGGCGTCCGGCAAGGCGATCGCGGACGCCGGGATCACTCCCGGGCAGATCGGCGGAGTCATCGTCTCCACCGTCTCGCACTTCAAGCAGACCCCGGCCGTCGCGACCGACATCGCGCACCGGATCGGCGCGGGCAAGCCCGCCGCCTTCGACATCTCGGCCGGCTGCGCGGGCTTCGGCTACGGTCTCACCCTCGCCAAGGGCATGATCGTCGAGGGCTCGGCGGAATACGTTCTCGTCATCGGCGTCGAGCGGCTCAGCGACCTCACCGACCTGGAGGACCGCGCGACGGCCTTCCTCTTCGGCGACGGCGCGGGCGCGGTCGTGGTCGGCCCGTCCCAGGAGCCGGCCATCGGCCCCACGGTCTGGGGTTCCGAGGGCGACAAGTCCGAGACGATCAAGCAGACCGTGGCGTGGAACGACCTCCACATCGGCGACGTCTCGAACCTGCCGCTCAACGAGCGCGGCGAGGTCAAGTTCCCGGCCATCACGCAGGAGGGCCAGGCAGTCTTCCGCTGGGCCGTCTTCGAGATGGCGAAGGTCGCCCAGCAGGCGCTGGAAGTGGCCGGGATCTCCCCGGAGGACCTGGATGTCTTCATCCCGCACCAGGCGAACATGCGGATCATCGACTCGATGGTGAAGACGCTCAAGCTGCCGGAGCACGTCACGGTCGCCCGTGACGTGGAAACCACCGGTAACACGTCGGCCGCCTCGATTCCGCTCGCAATGGAGCGGCTTCTGGCGACCGGTCAGGCCAAGAGCGGCGACACGGCGCTCATCATCGGCTTCGGGGCGGGTCTCGTCTACGCCGCGACGGTCGTTACCCTCCCCTAGACACACCGGACCTTTCGGTCCGCACACCCGAACCCCGCAGAAACACACAGAAGGAGCGCCAACATGGCCGCCACTCAGGAAGAGATCGTCACCGGTCTCGCCGAGATCGTCAACGAGATCGCCGGTATCCCGGTCGAGGACGTCCAGCTGGACAAGTCCTTCACCGACGACCTGGACGTCGACTCGCTGTCCATGGTCGAGGTCGTCGTCGCCGCCGAAGAGCGCTTCGACGTCAAGATCCCCGACGAGGACGTCAAGAACCTCAAGACGGTCGGCGACGCCGCCGAGTACATCCTGAAGCACCAGGGCTGATCCCAGCCCGTCCCGTGTGTCGCCACCCGGCGGTGGCGCCGCTGATTCACGACCCTCTACACGTGGAGAAGATTTTCCAGTGAGCCCGACCAATCGCACCGTGGTCGTCACCGGTATCGGCGCAACCACTCCGCTGGGTGGCGACTCCGCATCGACCTGGGAAGGTCTGATGGCCGGCCGTTCCGGCGTCAAGCCTCTCGAGGGCGAACGTTTCGCCGAACTGCCCGTCCGGATCGCTGCCCTCGCGGCTGTCGACCCCGGCGAGGTACTCCCCCGGCCCCTCGCCCGCAAGCTGGACCGCTCGGCGCAGTTCGCGCTGATCGCGGCCCGCGAGGCCTGGGCGGACGCCGGCTTCACCGGCAAGGCCGGTGAGGACGAGAAGATCCAGCCCGAGCGCCTGGGATCGGTCATCGCCTCCGGCATCGGCGGCGTGATCACCCTGCTCGACCAGTACGACGTGCTGAAGGAGAAGGGCGTACGCCGCGTCTCCCCGCACACCGTTCCCATGCTCATGCCCAACGGCCCGGCCGCCAACGTCGGCCTGGAGGTCAACGCCCAGGCCGGTGTCCACACCCCGGTCTCCGCCTGTGCGTCGGGTGCCGAGGCCATCGGGTACGCCGTCGAGATGATCCGCACCGGCCGGGCCGACGTGGTCGTCGCCGGTGGCACCGAGGCGGCCATCCACCCGCTGCCGATCGCGGCCTTCGCCAACATGATGGCCATGTCCAAGAGCAACGACGAGCCCGAGAAGGCCTCGCGCCCCTACGACACGGGACGTGACGGCTTCGTCCTCGGCGAGGGCGCGGGCGTCGTGATCCTGGAGTCCGCGGAGCACGCGGCCGCGCGTGGCGCCAGGGTCTACTGCGAGGTGCTGGGCCAGGGCCTGTCCGCGGACGCCCACCACATCGCGCAGCCCGAGCCCACCGGGCGCGGCATCGCCGCGGCGATGCAGAACCTGCTGGACTCCACGGACCTCAAGCCGTCGGAGGTCGTGCACCTGAACGCGCACGCCACGTCCACGCCGCAGGGTGACATCGCCGAGATCAAGGCGCTGCGCGCGGTGCTGGGCGACGACCTGGACCACGTCGCGATCTCCGCCACGAAGTCCATGACGGGCCACCTGCTGGGCGGCGCGGGCGGTATCGAGACCGTGGCGACGGTCCTGGCGCTGCACCACCGGCTGGCGCCTCCCACCATCAACATCGACGACCTCGACGAGGCGGTCGACGCCGACGTCGTCCGCGGTGAGCCGCGGCCGCTGCCGGAGGGGCCGATCTCCGCCGTCAACAACTCGTTCGGCTTCGGTGGCCACAACGTCGTCCTGGCGTTCCGTTCCGTCTGACCCACGCGCACGTCGCCGCGAGGCCCGCTTCCCGATCCGGGAGGCGGGCCCGCCGCGTTGTGTGCGCCGCTCCACCGACTCCGCCGGCCCGGGCGGGCGGCGCTCTCCGGGCGGCCCCCTTCTCCCGTCCGGTCCACGCACATCCGCATTCCTCCCGAATTCCGGTCGATTCACCTCGGCGGGAACCGAAGTCGGCCTCCGTGCGTGATCAGTTCCGATGAATCAAGAGCTACGAGTGGCACCCCGGCGGTGTCGTATATTGATGCGACGAAAATTCGCGATCATCAGTACGGGGGTTGACGATCATGGGATTCGACGAGGAATGGGCCGAGTTGCGCGCCGCGGCGGCCGAACGTGACTCCACCTCCATGCAATTGAATCGCCTCCCCGAGGACGGCCCGCCAACGGGCTCCGGACCCGGCGGCGGGCCTTTGCTCGCGTCGACCGCGTCCGAGAAGAACGCCGCCGCCGGCGTCATAGAGAACGAACTGCTGACGAGCACCAAGAAGGCGGGCGGGCACGCGGACGAGTCGAACGCCGGCACCGTCAGCGCGTTCGGCGGATGGGCGACCGCGACCGCACTGAAGAAGGTGCAGACCACCTGGGACGGGCAGGTCAAGACGCTCCTGGGCCGACTGGGCAAGGAACGCGACGGCCTCAGGAACACAGTCGTCACCCTGACGGGGGTCGACGTGGACCGTCATGACGGCATCAGCGCCATCAGGACGCCGTCGGCGATGGACGGCTACCGGTAGAAAAGCCACACTCCACCGCACGACTTCGAAGCGTTCCAGGGGAATTGATCATGCTGACATATCGCGAAGTCATGACGACCGACTTCGGCAAGCTTTCCACCGCGGCCGACAAGTGGAAGTCGATGGCGGATGAATTCGCGAAGGTCGAGAAGCGTTACCGGGACAGTGTTCAGAAGATCACGCTCGGCGACACCTGGCTGGGTGTGAGCGCGAATTCCGCCGCCCTGAACTTCGCGGCCACCCGTTACGAGTACCAGGCCGCCCAGACCCAGGCGAAGGCGACGGCGACGCTGCTGCTCAACGCGCACGCCCAGTTCGTCGAACTGAAGGAGCGGCTGAAGACCGCACGTGCCGACGCCGTCGAAGCGGGCATGAGGGTCTCGGAGCAGGGCAACGTCGCCTTCGACTACGAACTGGCCACCGAGGGCGAGCGCAACGCCCTACGCCACGACCCGGACTACGCCAAGAGCGTCCGGGACAGCGAGCAGTCGTGGGCCGACTTCATCAAGTCCTGTGTGAAGGCTGTCGACGACGCCGACAAGGATTTCCAGAAGGACCTCGAAACCGTGGTCGAGGACACCGGCGGCGGCAGGGACGACGGCACGACGAACGGCTTCAACGGCAACGCCTCCAAGGTCGCGGCGGCGGACGACCAGCAGAAGCAGGAGCGCATGCAGCTCGCCTCGCTGGCCATGCGCGACGGCGAGACGCTGGACGACTACCTGCAGCGCCTCCAGAAGGACGGCGTGGAGAAGGTGACGGGCAGCAGGAGGGTCGCGGAACTCTTCGCCGCCGTCCAGAAGGGCACGATCACGGCCTCCGCGTTCGCCGCCGCGCTGGGCGGGTCAGCGGGTGGCGCCTTCAAGCTGTTCAAGTACCTCAAGCAGGGCAAGGACGTCACCGCGCCCGGCACCTTCCTCTCCACCTTCATCAACAACCGCATGGCCGGCGCCGTGCCCGGAAGCCTGCTGAGCAAGGTTCCGCCCGGCATGGTGAACGCCGTCACCGGCTCCGACGAAGCCGCCGTGTTCGGCGGGTTCATGCGCAACGGCTCCTTCTTCATGCCGTCGGCGGCCGAGGCCAACCTCGCCAAGGTCGCACAGAACGGCGGTCTCGCGAACGCGGCGAAGGCTGCCGGATGGATCCGGGGCGCGGGTGTGGTCGGCGGCGTCGCGGCGACCGCCTACGGCGTGGCGAACCTGGCCACCTACGACGCGGACATGATCAAGGCTGATCCCGCGAAGTTCGCCTCCGACCTCAGCGGAACGGCGTTCAGCGCGTCGATGACCGCGCTGACCGTGGCCCCCAACCCGGTCACGGCCGGCCTGGCGGTCGGCACGGGCCTGGTGTACGCCGGCTGCCTGGTCTGGGACAACCACGAAGCCATCGGCAAGGGCATAGAGGAGGCCGGGGAATGGGTGGGCGACACGGCCTCTGACATAGGGGACGGCATCGCCGACGGGGCGAAGAAGCTGGGTAGCGCCCTCAACCCGTTCGACTAGCGAGGGAAGACATGCACACGACCATCAGCCCGTTCACGCTCGCGTACTGGAAGGAGAGACAACCGGTCGGGCTCAAGAAGTTCGGCTGGCAGGGTACGTCCGCGGAGTTCGGCGACATCCGAGTCGTGTATCCGGCGGGCCGTGACATGCCGAACGTCCTCGTCACGGAGGTACGCGGCGGCCTGATCCCCACCTCCACGTTCGAGACGCGCGGCGCGCACACGGACGTGGTGTCGATGCCGACCCTCAACCGCTCGACGCTCCGCGTGGGCGACGCCCTGGTGCGGATGCACCGCAACCGTTGGGCGACCACGCACCGGGGGCGCTCCCTGCGCATGACGTGTCTGGGCGACTCGTACCGGCTCACGGCGATCAACCGCCGGGCGTACGAGCTGTCCCGGCAGCCCGACTCCGAAGACCCCGGCGCCGTCATCAGGGTGCGGCAGTCGGGCGTCGGCAACGGCAGGAAGGTGACCGTGCAGGCGACGGGCCGGGTGCTGCCCGCCGACGTGTCCCTGGCGGCTCTCTTCACCGGCGTCGACCGGTCCGTGCTGACGCGGCGCGGAGCAGTACGGGCCGGGTTCTCGAGGATCTTCAACTTCTGGGCCGAGTCCCAGGCCTGAGCGACTACCAAGTGAGTGTGTATGCCTTCGTTCGACATTTCCCGGTCCCGCTTCCGGCTGGCCGACGAACACCTGATCGTGCTCTCCGAGCTGGCTTCGGGGAACGCCGCGCCCGACGAGTTCGTGGCGGCCCGGGAGGAGCTGCTGGACTGCGGCCTCATCGATGAGGAGGGCAAGCTGTCCTCCTCGCTGCTGCCGCTGATGAAGACGGTCCTCACGCCGGGCGTGATCATCTCGCTGGAGGCCGCGGGCCGCCAGGGCAAGCTGCACCACGGCGTGTTCGTCGGCGACGAACACGTCGTCGCGCACGAGTCGTGGCCGGGCACCGCCGAAGCCGAGTACTCCTGCGTCGAGCCCAGGATGCTGGTGTGGAAGCTCGCCGACATGGTGAACCTCCAGCAGTCCTCGACCGTCCGGGACACGGCGGCCTCCGTCGTCGGGACGACCATCGGCACCGTCGAGGCGGGGCTCGCGGTCCTGGAGGGTGAGCGCGTCGTCCGGTCGGCCGACGAGGAGCGCGAGGCGATCCACCGGGCCCTGGCGACGGACGGGAGTCTCGGCGAACCGGCGCTGACCCTCGTCACCGACCTGATCGCCGAGCTGCGTTCGACCTGGCGCCTGACCTCGGCATGGCGGGCTCGCTCCGAGGGACGGGACGGGACGGAGACACGCGGACTCGCCGTCTGGGACTGCGGCCCCCTCGGCTACTGGCTGCGCGAGCTGCCCACCGAACCCGTGCCCGAGGCGCGGGTCACCCCGACCGCCCCGTTCAGGCTCGTCCGCGTGGACGCCAAGACGATCTGGACGCGGATCACCGAGCTCCTGCCCGACGCGGGTGAACTCCGGCGGGCCGCCGGACGGCCGGGCGCCGCCTGAGGCCGTGGTGAGCGCAGCCTCGCGCCGGGGCCGGGCCCGGGTCCGGGCCCGGCCCGTGCTCCGGTCACACCACCTGGTGCAGCCACCGCACGGGCGCGCCCTCGCCCGCGTGGCGGAAGGACTCCAGCTCGTCGTCCCACGGCTTGCCCAGGAGCTTGGCGACCTCGGCCTCCAGGTCCGTCTCACCGCGCAGGGACCTGGCCAGCGCCGCCCGCAGCCGGTCCTCCGGGACCAGGATGTCGCCGTGCATGCCGGTGACGGCGTGGAAGATGCCGAGACCGGGTGTCGAGCTGTAGCGCTCGCCCTCCGCGGTGGGGCACGGCTCCGCGGTCACCTCGAAGCGCAGCAGGTCCCAGCCGCGGAGGGCCGAGGCCAGCTCCGAAGCGGTACCCGCACGGCCCTTCCAGGAGAACTCGGACCGCCAGGTGCCGGGCGCGGCCGGCTGCCTGATCCAGTCGAGCTGCACCCGCACACCGAGTACGCCCGCCACCGCCCATTCGACGTGCGGGCAGAGCGCGCGCGGTACGGAGTGGACGTAAAGGACTCCACGTGTCGTCACCGGGACCTCCAGTCTGGGACGAGGTTCGCCTTCCCCAGCGGCCTCGCGCCCGTACCGCCTCTTCCTGGCCGGCTCCCGAGGTTGTCATCAGTAAACAGCATCGGGAGTGAATCTCCTGAAAAGGGACAGTATGCGACGTGAGTCAACTTACCGGAGCCGCAGCTTCTCAGGCGGGCCGGACGGGCGCCACTGGTTCTGACGGGGAAAAGCTACCGTGCGCCGGGGGCCGGTGTGTGACGTACCGTCGGTCCCGGGCCCATGATTCCCCCAGCATTCACCCGCGAGGGCGCGAGGGCCGCCACCTGGGGCTGTTCGGGGTGTGCCGGAGGCACAATCACCCGTGTGGCCGGAGAGGAAGCAGGGATGCCTGAGCATTCGTCACGCCGTCGCGCCCGGAGTGCCGCGGTCACTCTGGCGGCGGTCGCGCTCGCCGGTGGCGCCGTGCTGACGGGCTGCACTTCCGACGGAGGTCCGGCCGGGCGGGACTCCGAGGGGGCCCGGAGCGCCTCCCCCGCACCGACGCCGGCGTGGGACGCGAGCCCCGCTTCCGTCGCGGCCGTGGGGGACTCCATCACGCGCGGCTTCGACGCCTGTTCGGTGCTGGCCGACTGCCCCGAGGTGTCCTGGGCGACCGGGACCGACGACGGGGTACGGAGCCTCGCCGTGCGCCTCCTGGGGGCCTCGAAGGCGGCCTCGCACAGCTGGAACCACGCCGTGTCGGGCGCCCGGATGGCGCAGCTGCCGGAACAGATGGCGCTGGCCGCGAAGGAAGAGCCGGAGCTGGTCACGGTGATGATCGGAGCGAACGACGCCTGCCGGGACTCGGTGCGGCTCATGACGCCGGAGGCCGACTTCCGGGCCTCCTTCGAGGCCTCGATGCGACAGTTGCGCGCCACGGCCCCGAAGGCACAGGTGTACGTGTCGAGCGTGCCGGACCTCAAGCGGCTCTGGTCGACCGGGCGTGAGAACCCGCTGGGCAAGCAGATCTGGAAGCTGGGGATCTGCCGGTCGATGCTGGGCGACGCCGACGACATGGGGCCCGCGGCCGTCTCGCGGAGAAACGCGGTGCAGAAGCGGGTGGTCGCGTACAACGAGGTGCTGCGGGACGTCTGCGCGCGCGACGAGCGCTGCCGCTACGACGGCGGGGCGGTCTTCGAATACCGGTTCACCGGTGAGCAGCTCAGCGAGTGGGACTGGTTCCATCCGGGTCGTAACGGCCAGGCCAGGCTGGCAGAAATCGCTTACCGCAATGTGACGGCGTCCGGGCCTCCCGCGTAAAGTTCTTGATCATGAAGACGGGCGCAGCGGTACAGAGCGAAGACTTCTCCACACTCACCGACGGTACGCCGGTCCGGCGCTGGACCCTGGAGCGCGGGGACACGCGGGTGCGGGTGCTGACGTACGGCGCCGTGGTGCAGTCCGTCGTGGTACCCGGCAGGGACGGCACCCGGGCCGAGGTGGCCCTGGGGCTGCCGGACGTCAAGGCGTACGAGACGCACGCGGGCCCCTACTTCGGCGCGGTGGTCGGCCGGTACGCGAACAGGATCGCGGGCGGGTCCTTCGTCCTCGACGGGCGTACGCACCGGGCGACACGGAACGAGGGCCGCAACACCCTGCACGGCGGTGGGCGCGGCTTCGACAAGCGGGTGTGGGACGCCGAGGAGGTGCCGGACGGCGTGCGGCTCTCCCTGGTCGCCGAGGACGGCGAGGAGGGCTTCCCGGGGCGGCTGGCGGTGTCGGTGACGTACACCCTGGACGAGGACGGCGCGCTGCGGATCGACTACCGGGCGACGACGGACGCGCCGACGGTGGTGAACCTGACGAATCACACCTACTGGAACCCGGCGGGAGCGGACAGCGGGAGCGCGCTCGGGCACGAACTGCGGCTCGCGGCCGGGCGGATCACCCCGGGGGACGGGGAGCAGATCCCCACGGGCGAGTTCCTGCCGGTGGAGGGGACCAGGTTCGACTTCCGGGAGCCGAAGCCCGTGGGCCCGGGCTACGACACCAACTACGTGCTGGAGGAGACCGGCGGGGAGCCGGTCGCCGAGCTGTACGACCCCGCCTCAGGACGTCTGCTGACGGTCCGCACGACGGAACCGGGGCTGCAGCTGTACACCGCCGACCACCTCGGCGGGGGCCCGTTCGTGCCGTGCGCGGGGATCGCGCTGGAAACGCAGCACTTCCCCGACTCGCCGAACCGCCCGGAGTTCCCCAGCACGGTGCTGCGGCCGGGCGAGGAGTTCGCCTCCACGACGGTGTACGGCTTCTCGGTGCGCTGAGCCCGTCCTACGGGGGCACCGGGGCCTCTCAGCCCTTGTGCAGGGTGTACGGCGACGAAGGGGTGGGCTCCGGGTCCGCCGTGGGCGGCGCGGTGAGCTCGCGGGCCAGGAGCGTGGCCCCGGCGACGGCCCCCGGCATCAGGAACACGGCGACGAAGGGGACGACGAAGGCGAGTGCGAGCGGGACTCCGAAGCCCAGGACCATCATCCGGCGGCCGCGCAGCAGTGCGAGGCGGTCCTTCAGCACCATGCCGCGGCGCTGGAGGGCGACGGCGGTGAGCTCCTCGGAGAGGAAGTAGCCGGAGACGCAGAAGCCGAGGACGGGGATCACGGTCTGCCCGATGACGGGGATGAACCCGAGGGCGAAGAGCAGAACCCCGTACAGGGCGACGCGCAGCAGGATGCGGACGGAGTCGCGGGCGGAGATCCACAGCTCGCGCCAGAGCGGCAGGCCCGACTCGGGCACCTCACCGCCCTCGCTGCGGTCGACCTCTTCGGAGAGCGACTCGTAGAAGGGCTGGCCCACCAGCAGGGTCACCGCGGTGAAGGTGATGACCGCGAGGAATATCCCGAAGACGAAGACCAGGACGACCAGGGTGTTGCGCAGGAGCCCCAGCCAGGGCGAGGACCAGTCGTCGGCGAACGGGGTGGCCCAGCCCACGAAGTCGTCGGCTCCGTAGCCCAGTCCGACCAGCGCGCCGGCGTAGACGACCAGGGTGACGAGCGCGGGCAGCAGACCGAAGCCGAACCACCGGCCGTGCCCGAAGGCCCAGCGCTGGCCCTTGATCAAGTAACCGAAACCCGCCCCGAGATCGCTCATGGCGTCAGCGTACCGGTCGGCACATGAGGGGCGGCGTCGCGAGTCCGGGCCCGCACTCCCCCTGCTCTCGGCCTCGATCGAGCAGGGAAGACCCAAACGGCCTCGCCCCTCCGCTTGCGGGCGCACGCACCCGGCCCCGCCCCTCCTTCCGCCCCTCATGTTCCGACCGGTCTGACGCGAACCATTGACACGTCCCCCGGCCCGTCATTAACGTCACGCCAGCATTTCGAACGAGTGACGAAATACCGAACACGTTGAGAGGCAACATCCGTGCGCATCACCGGAATCAGTACGCATGTCGTCGGCACGCCGTGGCGCAACCTCACCTACGTCCAGGTCCACACCGACGAGGGCCTGACCGGGGTCGGTGAGACCCGGATGCTGGGGCGCACGGACGCGCTGCTCGGATATCTGCGGGAGGCGTCGGCCAACCACATCAACGGCTCCGACCCGTTCGCGGTCGAGGATCTCGTCAAGCGCATGAAGTACGGCGACTACGGCCGGGCCGGGGAGATCGTGATGTCCGGCATCGCGGTCATCGAGATGGCCTGCTGGGACATCAAGGGCAAGGCGCTCGGCGTCCCCGTGTGGCAGCTGCTCGGCGGGAAGGTGACCGACCGGGTGAAGGCGTACGCCAACGGCTGGTACACCACCGAGCGCACCCCGGAGGCGTACCACAAGGCGGCGCAGGGGGTCGTCGAGCGCGGATACCGCGCGCTGAAGATCGACCCCTTCGGCACGGGGCACTTCGAGCTGGGCCAGGAGGAGACCCGCTACGCGGTGTCCCTCATCGAGGCCGTCCGGGACGCCATCGGCCCCGACACCGAGCTGATGCTGGAGATGCACGGGCGGTTCAGCCCGTCGACGGCGGTGCGGATCGCCCGGGAGATGGCACGCTTCAAGCCGGCCTGGCTGGAGGAGCCGGTTCCCCCGGAGAACCTCAAGGCGCTGAGCAAGGTCGCCGAGAAGGTCGACCTGCCGATCGCGACGGGTGAGCGCATCCACGACCGGATCGAGTTCCGTGAGCTCTTCGAGTCGCAGGCCGTCGACATCATCCAGCCGGACGTCGGCCACATCGGCGGCATCCTGGAGACCAGGAAGCTCGCGGCGACCGCGGAGACCCACTACACGCTGATCGCGCCGCACAACGTGGGCGGCTCGGTGCTGACCGCGGCCAGCCTCCAGGTCGCGGGCTGCACCCCCAACTTCAAGATCCTGGAACACTTCAACGACTTCGCGGACGCCGACATCAAGAAGGTCGTCAAGGGCGCCCCGTACGTCGACCCCGCCACCGGCTGCTTCGAGCTCTCCGACGCGCCCGGTCTCGGCGTGGAGCTGGACGTGGACGCCGCGGCGGAGTTCCCGCAGCAGCAGGCGCGCTTCGACCTGTGGGCGGACGGCTGGGAGAAGAGGCAGCCCAAGTGACCACGCTCTCGCGCTCGTTGACCATCGAGCGGCCCGGCAGCCACACCCTGAGCGAGGGGCCGCTCCCGGAGCCGGGCCCCGGCGAGGTCAGGGTGCGGGTCGCCGCGGCCGGGATCTGCATGAGCGACCGCGAGGTGTACGACGGCCACCGCGACCCGGCCTACGTGCGCTACCCCGTGGTGCCGGGTCACGAGTGGTCGGGGACCGTCGACGCGGTGGGCGAGGGCGTCGACCCCGCGCTGACCGGGCGGCGCACGGTCGCCGAGGGCTTCCGGGCCTGCGGGCGCTGCGAGCGGTGCCGGTACGGGGAGACCTCCCTGTGCACGGCGGGCTACGACGAGACGGGGTTCACACGGCCCGGCGCGTTCGCCGACCACCTGGTGGTCCCGGCACGGCTGCTGCATCCGCTGGCCGACGACGCCGATCTGCGGGCGGCGGCCCTGCTGGAGCCGGCCGCGGTGGTCGCAGCGGCGGTGCGGGCCGGTTCGCCCGAGCCCGGCGAGCGCATCGCCGTGCTGGGGGCGGGGACACTGGGGCTGCTCGCGGTGCAGTTGCTGGCGGCGGTGTCGCCCGCGGAACTCACCGTGATCGACCCGAGGGAGGGGCGGGCCGCCCAGGCACTGGACTTCGGGGCGAGCGAGGCCCGGACGCCCGAGGAGGCGGAGGAGGTGCGGGGCCGCTACGACCTGGTCGTGGAGACCGCCGGCGCGCCGTCCACCGCGGCCGACGCGTGCCTGCTGGCGCGTCGTGGCGGGCGGGTGGTGCTGACCGGGATGTTCACCCCGGGCGCCGTGGGCATCGACCCGGTGCACCTGTCGCTGAGTCAGCTCACCGTGCGCAGCGTCTTCGGGGCGCCCTCGGCGGCCTGGTCCTACGCGGTGCGGGCGTTCACGGCCGGGCTGCTCGACCCGGCGCCCCTGATCACCCACGAGTTCCCGCTGGAGCGGTTCGCCGAAGCCGTGGCGCTCGTGGGGTCCGGGGATCCCGAGACCGGGAAGGTGCTGCTGCGGCCGTGAGGGGCACGCCCTGATCCGTGCGCCGGTACGGCGGCGTCCTGACCGTCTCCGGACCGGCGTACTCCCAAAGATCCGAACTTCGTCCGAAATACCGAACGTGAAGGACCAGTCGTGAACGACACCCCCGCCTCCTCCCCCGGTGCCGCCGGCGCCCGCCGTCCCGGCGACGCCGCGCTCACCGCGCTCGGCCTCGGCCCGGCACCCCTGTCGCCGGCGGACGCCTCGCCGCACTCCTTCCCCGACGGCGGGAGCTGGCGCACCGAGGTGCCGTCCGTGGAAGGCCCGGAGGCCCTCGGTGTCGTACTCAAGGAGTCCGCGCGACTCGACGTCCCGGTCCACCGCGTCAGCCAGGGCAGCGGCGTCTGGATGCTGACGGACGCCGAGATCACCGAGATGGTGGAGGGCTGCGCCGAACGGGACATCGAGCTCTGCCTGTTCACGGGTCCGCGCGGCACCTGGGACACCGGCGCGTCGGTGCGTACGGACTCCGGCGGCGCCGGGCTGCGCTCGCGTGGCCACGACGCCCTGGCCGGCTGCGTCGAGGACGCCCTGCGCGCCACCGGGCTCGGCGTGAAGTGCCTGCTGGTGGCCGACGAGGGTGTGCTGTGGACCCTCCACCGGCTGCGCGAGCAGGGCGTCCTGCCCGCGGACACGACCTTCAAGGTGTCGGCGCTCATCGGGCCGGTGAACCCGGCCTCGTACGCCGTGTTCGAGCAGCTCGGTGCCGACTCGATCAACATCCCGTCCGACCTCACACTCGCCCACTTCACCGAGATCCGCCGGGTGTCGAGGGCTCCGATGGACCTCTACATCGAGGCCCCGGACGACCTCGGCGGCTATGTGCGGATGTACGAGGTCGCCGAACTGATCAGGCGCGGCGCACCGCTGTACCTGAAGTTCGGCCTCGCCAAGTCACCCGGCATCTACCCGTACGGCCAGCACCTGCGGGAGCTGGCGCTGTCCACCGCCAAGGAGCGGGTGCGGCGCGGCCGGCTCGCGCTGGACCTGCTCGCGCGGCACGGTGCGGACGGCGGCATGGCCCCGCTCGGCAGCCGGCTGCCGGGCCCGCTCAACAGGTTCGCGATCTCGTCATAACGTTCCGGAAACACTCTCCCCAAAAGAAGACACAGCCGCGCACAATCCCACACACCTGATCCGCCCCCAGCGTTCCGGCACCACCGGACCGAGCTCTGACCCACATCAAGGATGATGACAATGCGCAACCGCAGAGCCGCACTTGCCGCCATGGCCTCCGCAGCCTCCCTCGCCCTCACCCTGACCGCCTGCGGCCAGAACAGCGAAGGCGGCGGCGAGGAGAAGAAGGGTGGCGCCGACGGTGCCACCATCGGCGTCGCGATGCCGACCAAGTCCTCCGAACGCTGGATCTCCGACGGCGCCAACGTCGTGAAGGAGCTGAAGTCGAAGGGCTACAAGACCAAGCTCGTCTACGGCGAGGACGACCCGGACCAGCAGGTCTCGCAGATCGAGAACATGATCACCCAGGGCGTGGACGCCCTGATCGTCGCCGCGATCGACAACAAGTCCCTCAACAACGTGCTGCAGCAGGCCAAGGAAGCCGAGATCCCGGTGATCTCCTACGACCGGCTGATCCTCGGCACGGAGAACGTCGACTACTACGCCTCGTTCGACAACGAGAAGGTCGGCGAGCTGCAGGGCTCGTACATCGTGGACAAGCTCGGCCTGGAGGACGGCAAGAAGGGCCCCTTCAGCATCGAGCTGTTCGCCGGCTCCAACGACGACAACAACACCAAGTACTTCTTCCAGGGCGCGATGAACGTCCTCAAGCCCCACATCGACAAGGGCGAGCTGGTCGTCAGGTCCAAGCAGACCGCCCTCAACCAGGTCACCACCCTGCGCTGGGACGGCGGCACCGCGCAGAAGCGCATGGACGACCTGCTGACGTCCAGCTACCGCAGCGCCGAGGTCGACGCCGTGCTCTCCCCGTACGACGGCATCTCCATCGGCATCCTCTCCGCCCTGAAGTCGGACGGCTACGGCACCAAGGGCAAGCCGATGCCGGTCGTCACCGGCCAGGACGCCGAGCTGGCCTCCGTGAAGTCGATCATCGCGGGTGACCAGACGCAGACCGTCTACAAGGACCTGCGCAAGCTCGCCAAGGTCGCCTCGAACATGGTGGACGCCGCCCTGAACGACAAGAAGCCCGAGGTCAACGACACCAAGTCCTACGACAACGGTGTCAAGGTCGTCCCCGCCTATCTGCTGCAGCCGGTCAGCGTCGACAAGGACAACTACAAGAAGGCCCTCGTCGACGACGGCTACTACACGGCCGACGACCTCAAGTAACCGGGCTCCCCTCAAGGATTGGAAGGCAAGACCATGGCGGGACCCGTCCTGGAAATGCGCTCGATCGTCAAGACCTTTCCCGGTGTCAAAGCGCTTTCGGACGTCACACTGACCGTCCGTCAGGGCGAGGTCCACGCCATCTGCGGTGAGAACGGCGCCGGCAAGTCGACCCTGATGAAGGTGCTCTCCGGCGTCCATCCGCACGGCAGCTACGAAGGGGACGTCCTCTTCGAGAACGAGACCTGCCGGTTCAAGGACATCCGGGCGAGCGAGCAGCACGGCATCGTGATCATCCACCAGGAGCTGGCGCTGGTGCCGTACCTCTCCATCGCGGAGAACATCTTCCTCGGCAACGAGCACGCCAAGCGCGGGCTCATCAACTGGAACGGCACCCTCAGGCACGCCGGTGAACTGCTGCGCCGGGTCGGCCTCGACGAGCACCCGGAGACCCGCGTCGCCGACATCGGCGTGGGCAAGCAGCAGCTGGTGGAGATCGCCAAGGCCCTGTCGAAGAAGGTGAAGCTGCTCATCCTCGACGAGCCGACAGCGGCGCTCAACGACGAGGACAGCGGCAAACTCCTCGACCTGATCCTCTCGTTGAAGGAACAGGGCGTGACCTCGATCATCATCTCCCACAAGCTCAACGAGATCCGCCGGGTCGCCGACTCGGTCACGATCATCCGCGACGGGCGCTCCATCGAGACGCTCGACGTGAAGGCCGCGGAGACGACCGAGGACCGGATCATCAGCGGGATGGTCGGCCGCGACCTGGAGAACCGCTTCCCGGACCGGACCCCGCACCATCCGGAGGAGGGTTCCGCGCCCGCTCTGGAGATCCGCAACTGGACCGTGCACCACCCCATCGACCAGCAGCGCAAGGTCGTCGACGACGTCTCGATCAAGGTGCGGCGCGGCGAGATCGTCGGTCTCGCCGGGCTCATGGGCGCCGGCCGCACCGAGCTGGCGATGAGCGTCTTCGGCCGCTCCTACGGCCGGTACGCGGGCGGCACCGTCCTGAAGGACGGCGCCGAGATCCGTACGAAGTCCGTCCCCGAGGCGGTCGCGCACGGCATCGCGTACGCCACCGAGGACCGCAAGCACTACGGCCTCAACCTCATCGACACCATCAACCGGAACATCTCGCTGACCGCGCTGGGCAAGGTCGCCAAGCGTGGTGTCGTCGACGAGCACGGGGAGCGGCAGGTCGCCGAGGGCTTTCGGAAGTCCATGAACATCAAGGCTCCGACCGTCTTCGAACCGGTGGGCAAGCTGTCCGGCGGCAACCAGCAGAAGGTCGTCCTCAGCAAGTGGATCTTCGCCGGTCCCGAGGTGCTGATCCTGGACGAGCCCACGCGCGGCATCGACGTGGGTGCCAAGTACGAGATCTACACGGTCATCGACCAGCTGGCCGCCCAGGGCAAGGCGGTCGTCTTCATATCCTCCGAACTGCCGGAGCTGCTCGGCATGTGCGACCGCATCTACACGATGGCCGCGGGACGGCTGACGGGTGAGTTCTCGCGGGCCGAGGCCTCGCAGGAAGCACTGATGCGTCAGATGACGAAGGACAAAGAGGTAACGCGATGAGCACGGACCTGACCGCCAAGACCCCGGCACCCGTGCCGCCCGGCAGCGGAAAGCCGGCCTCCGGCGACGGTCTGCTGCAGCTGATGCTCGACGGCATGCGCCGCAACATGCGCCAGTACGGCATGCTGATGGCCCTCGGCCTTATCGTGGTGCTGTTCGCGGTGTGGACGGGCGGGGACCTGCTGCTGCCGCGCAACGTCTCCAACCTGGTGCTGCAGAACAGCTACATCCTGATCCTCGCGATCGGCATGATGCTCGTCATCATCGCCGGCCACATCGACCTCTCGGTCGGCTCGCTGACCGCGTTCATCGGCGCCATGGCCGCCGTACTGATGGTCGAGCACGATCTTCCCTGGCCGCTCGCGGTCGTGCTGTGCCTGGCCATCGGCGCTGTCGCGGGCTCGGCGCAGGGCTTCTTCATCGCCTATCTCGGCATACCGTCGTTCATCGTGACCCTCGCGGGCATGCTGGTCTTCCGCGGCCTTACGGAGATCTTCCTGAAGGGCCAGACCCTCAGTCCCTTCCCGAAGGGCCTGCAGGAGATATCCAACGGCTTCCTGCCCGAGGTCGGGCCGAACACCAACTACCACAACCTCACGCTGCTTCTGGGCTTCGCCCTGATCGCCTTCGTGGTGCTCCAGGAGGTCCGTGACCGCAAGCGCCAGCAGGAGTTCGCCCTGGAGGTACCGCCGTTCAAGCTCTTCCTGCTGAAGCTGGTCGCCCTGGTCTCGGCCGTCCTCGTCGTCACGCTGCTGCTCGCCAGCCACAAGGGCGCCCCGGTCGTGCTGCTCATCCTCGGTGTGCTGGTCGTCGGGTTCGGCTACCTGATGCGCAACGCGATCATCGGCCGCCACATCTACGCCATCGGCGGCAACCTGCCCGCGGCGAAGCTGTCGGGCGTGAAGGACAAGAAGGTCACCTTCCTGGTCTTCCTGAACATGGGCATGCTCGCGGCCCTGGCGGGTCTGGTCTTCGCCGCCCGCTTCAACGCGGCCTCGCCCAAGGCGGGCCTCAACTTCGAACTGGAGGCCATCGCCGCCTCGTTCATCGGCGGCGCGTCGATGAGCGGCGGCGTGGGCACGGTCCTCGGCGCGATCATCGGCGCACTGGTCCTGGGCGTGCTGAACAACGGTATGAACCTCGTCGGAATCGGCACCGACTACCAGCAGGTCATCAAGGGCCTCGTCCTGCTGGCCGCGGTCGGTTTCGACGTCTGGAACAAGCGCAAGGTCGGCTCGTAACATCCCCTCTGTGACAGGAGTTGTTTCATGACCTTCACCACCGGAACCAGCAGACGCACCGTCCTGGCGGCCACGGCCGCCGCCGGGGTGGCCGTGGCGGCGGGCGCCCCGGCCGCGCACGCCGCGGTCACCGGGCGCACCCCGTCCAGGGAGCTCTTCGGCACGCTCTCCGACGGGACGAAGGTGCACCGCTGGACCCTCGCCAACGGCGGGACCCGGCTGAAGGTCCTCTCCTGGGGCGGTGTCGTCCAGTCCCTGGAGACCCCCGACCGCAGGGGCCGGACGGCGAACCTCTCGCTCGGCTTCGACAACCTCCCGGACTACGTCGCGAAGTCGCCGTACTTCGGCGGGCTGATCGGGCGGTACGGCAACCGCATCGCCGAAGGGCGCTTCACCCTCGACGGCACCACGCACCAACTGCCCGTGAACGACGGCCCGAACAGCCTGCACGGCGGCGACCGGGGCTTCGACAAGCGGGTCTGGGACGTGAAGCCGTTCACCGAGCGCGGCGACGTCGGGCTGGTCCTCACCCGGACCAGCCCGGACGGCGAGGCCGGCTACCCGGGCGCGCTCGCCGTCCGTGTGGTCTACACCCTCACCTCACGGGGTGAGTGGCGCATCGACTACACGGCCACCACCGACCGTGCCACGGTCCTCAACCTGACCAGCCACACCTATTTCAACCTGGCGGGCGAGGGCAGCGGCAGTGTCGACGGGCATCTGCTGGAGCTGGCGGCGGCGCGCTACACGCCGGTCGGCGCGACGCTGATCCCGACGGGCGAACTCGCCCCGGTGGCACGTACGCCGTTCGACTTCCGGCGCTCCCGCGCCATCGGGGAGGCCGTCCGTACCCCGCACGAGCAGGTCGGGTACGGGCAGGGGATCGACCACAACTACGTGCTGGACAAGGGGATGACGGCCCGCCCCGAGTACGCGCTGACCGTCACGGATCCCGGCTCGGGCCGGGTGATGAAGATGTACACGACGGAACCCGGCATGCAGGTCTACACGGGGAACTTCCTCGACGGCACGCTGACCGGCACCTCGGGGCGGGTCTACCGCCAGGGCGACGCGTTCTGCCTGGAGTCCCAGCACTTCCCCGACTCCCCGAACCAGCCGTCGTTCCCGTCGACGGTACTGCGCCCCGGCGACACCTACCACTCGACGACGGTGCACGCCTTCTCGGCGCGCTGACCCCGCCCGACCGGCACGCGTACGGCGCCCTCCCCCGCCCGGGGAAGGGCGCCGTACCCCGTGGTGGGTACGGCGCCGGGGACCGGGCGTCAGTCCTGTCGCGCCGGTCGGGCGACGTGGCCCTCCAACTGCGCCTCGGCCCGCCGACGGTCGTACCGGCGCTCGTCCTCCGCGTCCAGGAACTCGAGCCTGCGCCAGCGGGATTCCTGGTGACCGGGTACGGAGCGCCAGTGCCCCGCAAGGACACAGAGGCGGTTCCAGTCCTCCCGAAGGCGCTCGAGCCGTACCTCCGCCCGCACCCGGCGCTCCTCCTCGGTAGGCACCCGGGGCGGCGGAGACCCTTCGCGGACGCGGCCGCGGCCGGGTGTCCGGCCGGTGATGGTCCCCTCCAGGGTGAGGACCAGTGTGGCCACCGCCTCGGCGAGCGCCGACGCGGTGATGCCCTCCTCGCTGTCCGAGGGGTGAGTACGTGCCGCTCGCTCCAGTCGGGGGAGCAGGAAGTCACCGACCTCCCGGACGACGTCGGCGGTCAGCTCGTCGGCGTACCGCATGCCGCACTCCACCGGGTCTCCATCGTTCATCAGGTCACCCTCCGATTCGTGCCGCTCCGGAGGCAGGCCCCACGTCCGGCCTCGGGGCGGCCCGGAAGCCCGGGCCCGGATGAGAGTAGCGCGGGCGCCCCATGTCAGGAACCAGCACTCAGACCAGCCGGATCATGTTCCAGGACAGCGGCTCCAGCACGGCCTTCAGCGTTCCGCGGGACAGCTCCGTGCCCTCGGCGGCGTGGGGCACGACCCGCTCGGGCTCGGCGAGGGTGTTGCGCGCCTCCGGGTCGGCGTCGGCCACCACCTGGTGCTCGACGACCCGGGCCAGGTCCAGTCCCGTCAGGGCGACTTCGAGCGGCAGCACGGCGTCCTGGCTGCGGTTGACGGCGAAGACCGTGACGGAGCCCGTCTCGGGGTCCCGTACGGCGGTGGCGTGCAACAGGTCCGTCTCGCCGTACTTCGCCGTCCCGTACGTGGGCGAGTCCACCCGGACGTCCAGAACCTGGCCCCGCCCGTACCGCGCGGCCTGAGCGAAGGGGAAGAAGGTGGTCTGCCGCCAGGCGGGCCCGCCGGGCTCGGTCATGATCGGCGCGATCACGTTGACCAGCTGGGCGAGACAGGCGACGGTCACCCGGTCCGCATGGCGCAGCAGCGCGATGAGCAGACTGCCGAAGACGACGGCGTCGGTGACGCTGTAGTTGTCCTCCAGCAGCCGCGGCGCCTCCGGCCAGTCGAGCGGGTTCTCCTCCGCGTCCTTCTGGAAGCGGCTCATGTACCAGACGTTCCACTCGTCGAAGGAGAGGTTGATCCTCTTCGACGACTTGAGACGGGCCCCGACGTGGTCGCAGGTGGCGACGACGCTCTCGATGAAGGACTCCATGTCCACGGCCGAGGCGAGGAAGGAATCCCGGTCGCCGTCGGTCTCCTCGTAGTAGGCGTGCAGCGAGACGTAGTCGACGAGGTCGTAGGTCTCGGCGAGGACCGTCGCCTCCCATGCCGCGAAGGTCGGCATGGCGCGGCTGGAGGACCCGCAGGCGACGAGCTGGACCGACGGGTCGATCTGCCGCATCGCGCGCGCCGTCTCGGCGGCGAGCCGCCCGTACTCCTCGGCGGTCTTGTGCCCGGTCTGCCACGGGCCGTCCATCTCGTTGCCCAGACACCACAGCTTGATCCCGAAGGGGTCCTTGTCGCCGTGCGCGACGCGGCGGTCGGAGAGTTCGGTGCCGGACGGGTGGTTGGCGTACTCCTGGAGCTGGATGGCCTCCTGGACGCCGCGGGTGCCGAGGTTGACCGCGAGCATCGGTTCGGCCTGCGGGCCGACCTTCCTGAGGAAGTCGATGTACTCCGAGAGGCCGAAACGATTCGTCTCGGTGGAGCGCCAAGCGAGGTCGAGGCGGCGGGGGCGCTCGTCTGCGGGGCCGACGCTGTCCTCCCAGCGGTAGCCGGAGACGAAGTTGCCGCCGGGGTACCGGATGGCGGTGACGCCGAGTTCGCGGACGAGGTCCAGGACGTCGGTGCGCAGTCCGGCCTCGTCGGCGGACGGGTGGCCGGGCTCGTGGATGCCGTCGTAGACACAGCGGCCGAGGTGCTCGACGAAGGAGCCGTAGAGCCGGGGGTCCACGTCGCCGACGGTGAAGGCCGGGTCGAGGGTGAAGCGCGCGGTGCGGGTCATGGCTTCCTCACTCGTTCGATATTTCGAATGCTGCTCGTAACATCGAACGGACCGTAGAGTTCAACGTCCTCGGCCGTCAATGCCCCTGCACGCGCTCCCGCGGTACGGCGTGCGCACACGACCGAGGGCCGCACCCCTGTGTGGCGGGGTGCGGCCCTCGGACCTGCGCGAGGAGTCGGGGATCAGCCGGCCGAGAGTTCGACCTTGATGTTGCCCCGGGTGGCGTTCGAGTACGGGCACACCTGGTGGGCCTTCTCGATGAGCGCCTGGGCGGTGGCCGTGTCGACGTTAGGGATCGAGGCGCTGATCGCGACCTCCAGGCCGAAGCCGCCCGCCTCCGTCCTGCCGATGGAGACCGAGGCGGTCACCGTCGAGCCGGAGATGTCGGCCTTCTCCTGCCGGGCGACCACGCCGAGCGCGCCCTGGAAGCAGGCGCTGTAGCCGGCAGCGAAGAGCTGCTCGGGGTTGGTCCCCGCACCGCTGCCGCCCATCTCCTTCGGCGGGTTGACGACGACGTCGAGCTTGCCGTCGTCGGTGGAGACGCGGCCGTCACGGCCGTTCTCGGCGGTGGCGACGGCGGTGTAGGCCACGTCTATGTGCTGGATCGTCATACCGGTGATTCCTCCTGCTGATGCGCCGCGACTCGCGCCCACGACCGCGGCGGCCTTGGGCCGAGCCTAACGGGTGACGGCGCGTGGGCGGGACCGGCGCCGGGCGCTCATGGGATAGGGATGGGTGATGCAGACATTCCTGCCGTACGCCGATTTCAGCCGTAGCGCCCTCGCGCTGGACCCGCGGCGGCTGGGCAAGCAGCGGGTCGAGGCGATCCAGGTACTTCGGGGACTCACCGTCCCCGGCTACGGCTGGCGCCACCACCCCGCGGTGCGCATGTGGGCGGGCTACGAGGAGGCACTCGTGCGCTACGGACTGGACGTGTGCGCCGCGTGGACCGCCGAGGGCAGGGCCGACACCTGTGCCGCGACCCTGCGCGAGGACCTCGCCGCATCGCTCCGGCGCGTCACCGTCCGGTCGGCCGCGGAGCTCGCGGCGGCGGGCGAACTGCCCCCGTGGCTGGGCGACGAGGCGCTGCACGAGAGCCATCGCTCCGCACTGGTGCGCAAGGACCCGGAGTACTACCGGCCGCTGTTTCCGGAGGTGCCGCCCGATCTGCCGTACGTGTGGCCTCCGTCGGACCGCGAAAGGCGGTGACGGACGGCCCCACGGACGGCCTGCCGGGCGGCTCCAGGAAACGGCCCGGGCAGGTCAGGCGTCCAGCGAAACGATCATCTTGCCGGTGTTCTCGCCGCGCAGCAGGCCGACGAAGGCGTCGAAGCCGTTCTCGATGCCCTCGACCTTCGTCTCGCGGTACTTGAGCGCGCCGGAGGCCAGCCAGCCGGCCACCTCCTGGACGAACTGCGGCTGGAGCGCTGCGTGATCGCCGACCAGGATGCCCTGCAGACGCAGCCGCTTACCGATGACGAGCGCCAGGTTGCGCGGGCCGGGGGTGGGCTCCGTGGCGTTGTACTGGGCGATCATGCCGCAGATCGTGGCACGGCCGTGGACGTTCATCGAGGAGATCGCGGCCTCCAGGTGCTCGCCGCCGACGTTGTCGAAGTAGACGTCGATGCCGTCGGGAGCGGCCTCGGCGAGCTGCTCCCGGACGGGGCCGTTCTTGTAGTTGAAGGCCGCGTCGAAGCCGTACTCCTCGACGAGGAGCTTGACCTTCTCGTCGGAGCCGGCAGAGCCGATGACCCGGGAGGCGCCCTTGAGCTTCGCCATCTGGCCGACCTGGCTGCCGACCGCTCCGGCCGCGCCGGAGACGAAGACGGCGTCGCCCTCCTTGAACGAGGCGACCTCGAAGAGGCCGGCGTAGGCCGTGAGCCCGGGCATGCCGAGCACGCCGAGGTAGGCGGAGAGCGGGGCGATCGAGCCGTCGACCTTGACCGCGTGCTTGGCGGGGACATCGGCGTACTCGCGCCAGCCGAGGCCGTGCAGGACGTGGTCACCGACGGCGAAGCCCTCGGCGTTCGACGCGATGACCTCACCGACCGCGCCACCGTCCATGGGGTGGTCGAGCTTGAAGGGCGGGGTGTACGACTTCACGTCGTTCATCCGGCCGCGCATGTAGGGGTCGACCGAGAAGTAGAGATTGCGGACGAGGATGCGGCCCTCACCGGGAGCGGCCACAGCCGCCTCGCGCAGCGCGAGGTCCGAGGCCTCGGGCCAGCCGTGCGGGCGGGCGACGAGGTGCCATTCGCGGCTGGAGGTGGGAAGTGCAGACATGGGCTCGGGTTCTCCTCGTTGTCGTACGGGGCGGGAAGCCGAAAAGCTTCAGGACGTGAAACAACCATGCGTCCAGATATTTCACCTTGTCAAGTAATTCGGTACGCTGGGTGTCATGACCTCCTCGCGCACGGACCCGCTCACCCTCGACGTCATCCAGCTCATCGGCGGGGTCGTGGCGCGCTACCACGAGGAGTACGACCGGGCCGCGGCCACACACGCGCTGACCGGCGCGCAGGCGAGAGTGCTCGGGCTCCTCTCCCTGGAGCCGATGCCCATGCGCAAGGTCGCCAGGAAGCTGAAGTGCGAACCGTCCAACATCACGGGCATAGTCGACCGGCTCGAGCTCCGGGGCCTGGTCGAACGCCGCCCGGACCCGGCCGACCGACGGGTGAAGCTCGCCGCGCCGACCGAGGAGGGCATCCGGACGGCGGAGCAGTTGCGGGACGCGCTGGACTTCGCCCGGGAGCCGCTCGCCGAGCTGTCGGAGGCGGAGCGGACGGTGCTGCGCGACCTGCTGCGCCGGATGCTCGGCGAGGACGCCGCCTAGAGGACGCGGCCCGGAGGGCTTCGCCCGGAGCCTCAGCGCCTCGTCAGCAGAAGATCCACCATCTGCAGGTCTCGGTGGGCGACGGGGTGGGCGTGGGATCGTCCGGGGGCTCCGGCTGCGTGGGATCCGCCGGCGGTGTACCCGAGCCCGACGGCTCGGCCGGGGGCCCGGTCACGTCAGGGTCCGGGAAGGCCGGTGCCGAGGCGGAGACCGAGGGCTCCGCGGGGGCGGGGGCCGACGGGGCCGCAACGGTCGACTCGTCGTCGGCCGGCCCCTCCGTGGCCGTCGCGGAGTGGGAATCGGTGACCGGCACGACGGTGGGGACCTCCACCGGACCGGGGTCGCCGGGCTCCGTGCTCGAGGAGGCCGACGGCGCGGGCTCGGCGGCGGACCCCTTCGCCTCGCGCACGTACTCCGAGGCCCCGCTGTCGCCCCCGGGCTCCATGGCCAGCTCGGCCAGGCTGAGAGCCCCCAGCGCCAGCACCACGCCGGCCACCGTCAGCAGCAGCGCACGGCCGCGCCTGCGGTGGCCCCGGCGCCGGCGTCCCGCCACGCCCCGCGCACGCCGGCGGTGACCGGCGCCCCCGGAGGCGTCCAGGGCCTCGGCGGCGGGCTCCGCGTCACGGCGGGAGAGGTCAGCGACGGCATAGGGAACCAGCGCGTCGGCGGGGGTGCCGCAACCGGCGCAGGCCAGCGCCCCGTTGAGGTGCCGTTGGCACGGGTGGCAGTAATCCATGGCGCCCGCAGACTAGACGGGCGGAGAAGGACACAGGAAGCCGCACAGGTGAAAATCCTGTGTGGAATCGAGGACTCCGGCGTACGCCGTCCCCCGCGCGTGGCACGCGACAGGATGGATTGCATGAACGCTCCCGCCCCGTTCGGGCCACTCCAGTTCCAGCTCGTCCTGCTGCGCCGGATGGCCGACCACCAGCCGGACCTCGTCGAGGAGGCCCGGCACGAACTGAGCGCCTCCCTCGCGGACATGCGGGAGGCGAACCGTCGCTGGCAGGCGATGCTGCGCGCGCCACGCGGCCGGGGCGCACTGCGCCGCTACCGCTCGGTCCTGGGCGAACCCGAGTCGTCCGTACGCCGCAGGATCGGCGACCTGGAGTGCGACGCGCTGCTGTGGCCGCTGCCGCTCTGGCCGGATCTGCGGTTCGAGGTGATGACGGGGCCCGGTGGAGCCGTGTGGAACGAATGGCTCGTCCGCGCCCCGGGTTCGGCAGGCCCCGAGCTGAGCGACGCCGCCGCTCTGCGCCCGTGGTCCTGCACCGTGGACGAGGTGGCCAGGGCGTTCGCCCCGGCGCGCCCCATGGAGGGCAGCGCTCCGACCCGCTGGGCACTGTCCTTCACCGATCCGGCCGGCGGCCGGCCCTGTGTCGCCGAGTTCACCTGGGGGCTGTTCCAGCGGCTGCTGCCCGGCGGCCCCTGAGATCCACCGCCGCCTCCCGCCTGTCGCACCGTCAGCTCCCGGGTCCCCCCTACGGCGCACCCAGCGCGCGCCGCCCCCGCCCCGGCGGGACGATGCCAGGAAGGCCGGCTGCCGCCGGTACCCACCGCCAGCGCTCTCGGGAGACCTGCCGTGACCGTCAGCCTCGATCAGTTGCGCCGCTGCCACATCGCCGTAGACCTCGGGGCCGCGAGGACCCGGGTGTACGTCAAGGGGGTGGGGCTCGTCGTGGACGAGCCGAGCGTCGCCGCCGTGAACACGCGCACCGGCTCCCTCATCGCCGTCGGCGCGCTCGCCGAGCAGATGACCGGCCGCACGCCCGCCTACATCCGCGTGGCGCGCCCGGTCTCCGGCGGAACCGTCGTCGACATCGACATGGCCCAGCGCATGCTGCGCCACCTGCTCGGCGAGAAGCTCCGCCGTCAGCTGCGCCGCAAGCCCCGGCTCCGGGCCGCCGCCTGCACCCCGCACGAGGCGGATCCGCTGGCCCAGCGGGCGACCGTCGAGACCCTCGTGGGCCTCGGCGCGCGACGCGTCGAGCTGGTCGACACCATGATCGCCGCGGCCGTCGGCTGCGGGCTCCCGGTCGAGCAGCCGACCGCCACCATGATCATGGTGTGCGGGGCCGCCACCACCCAGATCGCCGTGCTCTCGCTCGGCTCGATCGTGACCGCCGTGCGCATCCCGATCGGCGGGGAGGCCATCGACGAGGCGGTCATCCAGCATCTGCGCCAGCACCACGAACTGATGCTGCCCAGCCAGTCCGTGCGTCCCCTGCAACTCGCGCTCCGGGGCAACGGCCTCACGCTCAACGGCCCTGCGGTGACGGAGATCCACGGCCGTGACGTGGCCACCGGCCTGGCCCGTTCCGTGCAGGTCGACACCGCCGCGGTGCGGCAGGCGATCCACGCCCCGCTCACCGCGGTGCTCGACGGGCTGGGGAAGGTGCTGCGCGACTGCCCGCCCGATCTGGTGGCCGACATCGCGGAGTCCGGGATCGTGATGGTCGGCGGCAGCGCCCTGCTGCCGGGGCTCGACCAGATGCTGCGCGACGCCACGGGCGTGCCGGTGGCCATCGCCGAGCGGCCCGACGTGTGCTCGGTGCTGGGGCTCGGCGCGATGCTGGACGGTACGGTCCAGCCGCTGGCCCTCGCCCCGCTCGCCGGCTGAGAGCCGCCACCTGTGGCCGGGACGCACCTGGACCTGCGGACCACCCTCCAGCACATCGTGGACACCGCGACGGCTCTGGCCGGGGCGCGCTACGGCGCCCTGGCACTCCTCCACGGGGAGGACCGCCATGTCACCGGTCTGTTCACGTGCGGCATGAACGACGAGGAACGCCGCGTCGCGGGCCCGCTCCTGGACGGCCGTACGGGAATCCTCGGTGCTCTCGTGGACGACACGCAGGCCGTGCGCGTGGCTGATCTGACGGCCGGCCCACGCCCTCAAGGCAGGCGGACCGGGCAGCTCCCGATGCGCTCCTTCCTCGGGGCGCCCGTCCGGGTGCACACCGAGGTCCTCGGCAGCCTCTGTGTCACCTCCGAGGAGCCGGGGCGCTTCACCGACACCGAACCGGCGCTGCTGCGGCTGCTCGCCTCCCAGGCGGCCGCGGCGATCGGCGGCGCCCACCTGTACGACGCGGCGCGGCAGAGGGAGCACTGGATCGAGGGCGCCGCCGCCGTGACCCGGGCGCTGCTGAGCGGGGCGGGCCCGGAGGACGCCCTGACGATCGTCGCCGAACGGGCCAGGATGCTGGCCCGCGCCTCGGCCGGGGTGATCCTCCAGCCGACGCCGGGCGGCGGGATGGAGATCGTCGCCGCGTCCACCCTCGACGACCCGGCCGGCCTCGTGGGTACGTCCATCGCGCCGGGTTCGCCCGTCCTCGTCCAGCTGCTGGGCGGCGAGGAGGTCCTCATCGAGGACTCCGCGACGGACGACCGGATGACGACCCCGGTACGGACCCGGTTCGGCCCCAGCATGATGCTGCCGCTGCAGAGCGGGGGCAGGCTCATCGGCACGCTCGCCCTCCCCCGGAAGCGCGGCGGCGACCCGTACACCGCGACGGACCGGCTGCTCGCCTCCCAGTTCGCCTCGCAGGCCGCGCTGGCCCTGGTGATGGCCGACGCGCAGCACTACCGGGAGCAGCTGGCGGTCTACGAGGACCGCGACCGCATCGCCCGCGACCTGCACGACCTCGTCGTACAGCGGCTGTTCGCGACGGAGATGATGCTGGAGTCGACCCGCCGCAAGGACCTGGCCGGCGACGAGGAGACGGCCGAGCTGCTGGCGAAGGCGGTCGATGAGCTGGACTCCACCATCCAGGAGGTCAGGACCGCGATCTTCGCCCTCCAGCAGCCGCCCGCCGAGGCCCCCACGACCTTCCGCGGCCGGGTCCTGCGCGAGACGGGCGGCGCCGCGGCGGTGCTGGGCTTCCAGCCGTCGGTGCAGTTCACCGGGGCGGTGGACGCCCTGGTGACGGAGCCGGTGGACGGCGAGCTGCTCGACGTGCTGCGCGGCGCCCTGGCCACCGCGCACCGGCGGACCGGAGTCTCGGCCGTCGAGGTGGAGGTGGACGCGACGGCGCGACTGCCCGACGGGCGTGCGGCCGTACGCCTCGCGGTCGCGGACGACGGGCGCGCCGAGGACGGCACCCGGTCCCCGACGGTCATCTGGCAGGCGCCGCTCTGAGTGCGATCCGGGTGTTGGAGTGGGCGACGCCCGCGTCCTTCTTGAGCCGTCGCAGCAGCGTGTCCAGGGAGCCGGGATCGGCCGCCGTGGCGCGCACGAGGTAGTCGTGGCCTCCCGTCACGTGCACCACCTCGGTGATGCCGGGCAGCGTGAGCACCGAGCGTTCGAACTCCTCGTTCGTCGTGTCGAGACGCAGTGACACGTCGATGAAGACGACGAGGCCCGAACGGGTGTCGGCGGCGGGGTCGACGATGACCGTGAAGCCGCGGATCACCCCGTCACGGCGCATACGGCGTACACGGTCGCCCGCGGCGTTGGCGCTGAGCCCCACGCGCACACCCAGATCGCGGTACGAGATCCGGGCGTCCTCCTGGAGGATCCCGAGGATCTCTCTGTCCAGCCGGTCCATAACGGCGATTGTGGCAGCCTCCGGCCGGAAACGGCGGTCGAGCGGTCCGCGCCGGGGCCGCGGAGGGGGCCTGGAGGAGCCTCCTGCCCATGGGGCGTCTGCCCGGCGGCGGACTCCACCCGTCCGGCCCGTATGGCGCAGCCCACCGCGCTCGCCCCGCCCCTCCCCTCTTGACTTGCGGTGTGGACACAACCGCCGAGCAGGACACCGCCCCGAACCGGAGCCGGTCCGCCGCCTACCGGAACCTGATCATGGCCACCATCGGCTTCACGCTCACCTTCTGGGCGTGGAACCTGATCTCCCCGCTGTCGGGGGACTTCAAGGAGCGGCTCGGGCTGAGCTCGTTCCAGCAGTCGCTCCTGGTGGCGGTCCCCGTGCTCGTGGGCTCGCTCGGGCGGATCGCGGCGGGCGCGCTGACCGACAGGTACGGCGCCAGACTGATGTTCCCCGCCGTCTCCGCCCTGACGATCGTCCCCGTGCTGCTGCTCGTCCCGGCGAAGGACTCCTACGGGGCGATGCTGGCGGTCGGCTTCCTGCTCGGACTCGGCGGTACGACGTTCGCGATCGGCATCCCCCTGGTCAACTCGTGGTTCCCGCCCGAAGAACGTGGTCTCGCGCTGGGGGTGTTCGGGATGGGCATGGGCGGCGTCGCGCTGTCCGGCTACTTCACGCCGCGGATCGCCGAGCACGACGCGAACCTGCCGTTCTGGATCGTCGCCGGCGCGCTCCTGGTGTACTCCCTCCTCGCCACGGTGCTGATCACCGACCACCCCGACCGAAAGGTGCCGGCCGACTCGCTCGGCCACCGTCTGGGGCAGGCGGGCCGGCTACGGGTGACCTGGGAGCTCTCCGCGCTGTACGCGATCGGCTTCGGCGGCATCGTCGCGTTCGGGGTGTATCTGCCGACGTATCTGAAGACCTGGTACGAGATGTCGCCGACCGAGGCGGGCACCAAGGCGGCGGGGTTCGCGCTGGTGACGGTCGTCTTCCGGCCGATCGGCGGCTGGCTGTCGGACCGCGTCCACCCCGCGCTGGTCACGGCGGGGGCGCTGCTGCTGGCAGCGCTGATGGCCATCGTCCAGGCCTTCGACCCGCCCCTGTACCCGCTGGGCACGATCGCACTGCTCTGCATGGCGGCCGGGCTCGGCACCGCGAGCGGAAGCGTCTTCGCCCTGGTCTCGCAGGTGACGCCGCAGGCGAAGGTGGGCAGTGTGACCGGGATCGTCGGTGCGATGGGCGGGCTCGGCGGATTCGTGCCGCCGCTGGTCATGGGCGCGATCTTCAGCGCGAAGGACTCGTACTCGATCGGCTTCATGCTGCTCTCGGACCTGGCACTGGCGGGCTCCGTGTACGCCTACGGCCGGATGCGGACCCTGCGGCGCGACGGCTGACCGGCTGTCGTCGTCCCACGGGGTCGGCGGCGGTGGGAACGGGCCGTACGCACCGCTCGCCCACGTGCGGCGGTCCGCCCGTCCTCACGCGGCAGCCTCCGCGGCCGCGTCGGTCTTCTAGGCTGCGGGGTGTGACCTCTCTTCTGCCCGCGCTGCGCGGAGCGTCCGGCCGGACCGGCTCCCCCGAAGCCGTCCGGTTCGGCGAACACGTCCTTGACTACGCACAGTTGGCCGATGCGTCCGCCGCGCTCGCCGCCCGGATCACGGGAGCGGGGCGTGTCGCCGTCTGGGCCACGTCCACCCCGGAGACCGTGGTCGCCGTCGTGGCGGCGCTCCGGGCGGGGGTGCCCGCCGTACCGCTGAATCCGAAGACCGGCGAGCGGGAACTCGCGCACATCGTCGCCGACAGCAGCCCCTCGGTGGTGCTGGCCGGCGCGGCCGACGAGCTGCCGTCCGCGCTGGGCGGCCTGGAGCGGCTGGACGTCAGCACCACCGCGGCCGGCCCGTCCCCGCAGACCGATCCGCCCGAGCCCTCCGCGGAGTCCCCCGCCCTGGTCGTCTACACCTCGGGCACGACGGGCCCGCCCAAGGGGGCCGTCCTGCCCCGCCGGGCGATCGCCGCGTCGCTTGACGCGCTGGAGGACGCCTGGGGGTGGACCGGCGAGGACGTCCTCGTCCACGCCCTGCCCCTGTTCCACGTGCACGGGCTGATCCTGGGCGTCCTCGGCCCGCTGCGCCGGGGCGGCTCGGTGCGGCACCTCGGGCGCTTCTCGGCCGAGGGGGTGGCCAGGGAGCTGCTCTCCGGGGGGACGATGCTGTTCGGGGTGCCCACGATGTACCACCGGCTGGCCGGGGCGCTGACCGGCCCGGACGCTCCCGGGGACCTCGCGAAGGCCCTGGCGGGCGCGCGGCTGCTGGTCTCCGGTTCGGCGGCGATGCCGGTGCACGACCACGAACGGATCGCGGCGGCCACGGGCCGCCGGGTCATCGAGCGGTACGGGATGACGGAGACCCTGATGAACACGGGCGTACGGGCCGACGGCGCACCGCGCGCCGGAACGGTCGGCCCGCCGCTGTCGGGCGTGGAGCTCAGGCTCGTCGAGGAGGACGGCACCGTGCTCGGGGACACCGCGTCGATCGGCGAGATCCAGGTGCGCGGCCCGAACCTCTTCACCGGCTATCTGAACCGGCCGGACGCCACGGCTGCCGCCTTCACGGAGGACGGCTTCTTCCGCACGGGCGACATGGCCACGATCGACCCCGACGGCTACGTGCGGATCGTCGGGCGCAAGGCCACCGACCTCATCAAGAGCGGTGGCTACAAGATCGGCGCGGGCGAGATCGAGAACGCCCTGCTGGACCATCCCGGTGTGCGCGAGGCCGCCGTCACCGGGGAGCCCGACGCGGACCTCGGTGAGCGGATCGTCGCGTGGGTGGTACCGGAGAACCCCGGATCGCCGCCCGCCGAGAGGGAGTTGGCGGACCACGTGGCGGACCTGCTGGCACCGCACAAGCGCCCGCGCGTGGTCCGCTACCTGGACGCACTGCCCCGCAACGAACTGGGCAAGATCATGAAGAGGTCGCTCGTTGTCTGACATCCGGTGCGACCGCATGTCGGCCCGGGAGGCGATCGCCGCCGTCACCGCGCGCTTCACCGAACACCGTCCGGCCGCGCGCCCCGTCGTTCCGGACGGTCCGCTCGGCTGGAGCGGTTACGCGGAGTCCAGGGCGCGCGCCGCGGAACGGACCGGCGAGGAGGAGTCCGTCCTCTACGGGAGGGCCGTCGTCGGCGACCGTGAGTGCGTCCTGGTCGCCTTCGAGTTCGGCTTCCTGGGCGGTTCGCTGGGCGGGCACACCGGGGACCGCCTGGAAGCCGCGTACGCACTGGCGGGAGAGCTGCGGCTGCCGCTCGTCTCGCTGGTCGCCACGGGGGGCAGCCGGATGCAGGAGGGCATGATCGCGCTGATACAGCTCCAGCGGGTGGCCCGCGCGTCCGCCCTGCTGAGGGCCGCGGGGCAGGCACAGATCTCGGTCCTGCGGGATCCGGCGACCGGGGGCGGCTGGGCCACCGTGGGGGCGGGCGCCGACGTGGTGCTGGCGCTGCCCGGGGCGCAGATCGGCTTCGCGGGCTCCCGGGTGCGGCCCGCCGGCGCGGACCCGTACGCGTACACCGCCGAAGGGCAGCTGGCGGCCGGCCAGATCGACGCGGTCGTCGCGCCGGACGACCTGCCCGGGGTGCTGAGCCGCTGGCTGACGGTGCTGACCGTCACGAGCCCGGCCCGGGCCGCCCCGGTGCCGGGCGCGCTGTCGGACACGGGGCTGCCGGCGACCGGCTGGGCCGCCGTGGAGCAGGCCCGGGCGACGGCACGGCCACGCGCCGAGGCCTACCTGGACGCGTACTTCGAGCACCGGATGCCGCTGAACGGCGACCGCTGCGGCGGCAGGGACCCGGGGCTGCTCTGCGGAGTGGGTCTGCACGCCGGGCGGCCGGTGGCGTACGCCGCCCAGTGCGGCACCGCGACCCGCCCGGCGGGCTACCGCACGGCCGCCCGGGTGATCCGGCTCGCCGACCGGCTCGGCCTCCCCGTGCTCACCCTCGTCGACACCCCCGGCGCGGCCAACGACGCGGAGGCGGAGCGGGCGGGCGCGGGCGCCGCCATCGCCGACGCCTTCGCCGCGGTCGCCGCCGCCCGGGTGCCCGTGACGACGCTCGTGATCGGCGAGGGCGGCTCCGGCGGCGCGCTGGCGCTGGCCGCACCGGACAACACCCACGTCACCGCGGACAGTTACTTCTCGGTGATCGCACCCGAACTGGCGGCGGCCATCCTGAAGCGCGGCCCGGACGAGGTGCGGTCCACGGCCGACCAGCTACGGCTGCGTCCCCAGGACCTGGTGGAGCTGGGCGTGGCCCGCTCGGTCGTCGGCCACGTCGGCCACGTCGGACCGGAGGGGCCGACGACGCGCTGAGACGCGCTCGGCGCGCCGCACGGGCGACGGTTGGCTAGCGTGGCAGGAAGGACATCCGCCGAGTACGAAGCCGAGCGAAGAGGATCCGACCATGGCCGCTGAATCCGAGGGCACTCCGTGCTGGGCCGACGGTACGTTCGGTGATCTCGAGGAGGCGAAGCGCTTCTACGGTGAGCTCCTGGGCTGGACGTACGGCGACTCCATGCCGGAGTACGGCAACTACACCCAGGCCCATGTGGACGGCAGGGCGGTCGCCGCGCTCTCACCGCCCATGCCCGGCCAGGAGACACCCCCCGCCTGGTGTCTGTACCTGGCGTCGCCGGACGCCGCCGCCACCACCGCGAAGATCCGCGAGCACGGGGGCGAGGTGCTGGTGGAGCCGATGCGGGTCGGCGACTTCGGGACGATGGTGCTGGCGGCCGACCCCGGCGGGGCGCCGTTCGGGGTCTGGCAGGCGGGCAGTCACGAGGGCTTCCAGGCGACGGCGGTGCCCGGCTCCTACACCTGGGCCGAGGTCTACACCCGGGACCCCGCGAAGACGGACGCCTTCTTCGCGGCCGTCTTCGGGTACGGCGTGAAGCACCTGGACGACGACGCGATCGACTTCTCGCTCTACGACCTGGGCGCGGACCCGGTGCTGGGCCGGATGAAGATGGGGGAGGAGTTCCCGCCCGGTGTACCGGCCCATCTGAACGTGTACTTCACCGTCTCCGACTGCGACGCGGCGGTGGAGAAGGCCAAGGCGCTCGGGGCGGAGCTCCGGTTCGGTCCGATGACCATCCCGTTCGGCCGTTTCGCCTCCCTGACGGACCCGCAGGGCGCGGTGTTCTCGCTGATCGACCCCACGACGACCGGGGGCGAGATGCCGAGCGTCACGGACGCCTCCTGAGTAGTTCCCCGGCCCGGGGGGGGGGGGGGGGGGGGGGGGGCCGGGGGGGGGGCCGGGCCCGGGGGGGGGCGGGGCCGCGGGGGGGGGCCGGGCGGGGCCCCCCCCGCCCCCGCCGCCCCCAGGCCCCGCGC
>NZ_JAFBGA010000004.1 GCF_016909575.1 Streptomyces sp. HB132
CTGGACGCGGCGAAGGCGGCGCGGAACGACCCGGACGCGTCGGCGGTCGAGAAGAAGTCCCTGGAGACCCTGCTCGCCGCCAAGGAGTCGAACCGTCAGGAGGCGGCGGCGCAGATGCGGAAGCTGGCGCAGTCGTACGCACTGTCGGCCTCGCAGTTGGACTCCCTGGAGAAGCCGGCGTTCCCGCCTCCGCCGGGGGCGATTGTGCCGCCTGAGGAGGGCACGAGGTACGGGAGTGCCGGGCGTGAGTTCGGGGCCCCGCCTGTGGGTGGCGGAGCGCCGACGTATGCGACGGCAACTGGGCCGGGCGGACGTACGGTGGAGGTTGCAGCCGCACCGCCGGGACACACCGGTTCCGCGCCCATTCATCCGGAGAGTGCCTCTGTGCCAGAGGCTGTCGAAATGGAAATCGCCGGAGCCACTGCGTTGCCAGATGCTCCGTCGAACCCCTCGGCGATTCCTCCCAGCGCGAGTAGCGGTAGGAGTGAAGTCGGTCTGCCGTCGACAGCGCACGTCGTAGCGCCCGGCCTGGGTGGAGGCCGCTTCGCCGTCTCACCGGTGACAGGTGGTGGCAGGCCAGTTGGAAGCACACGTCCGCCTGTTCCGACCTCCAGTTGGGGAAATTCTGGCGTCGGAGGGAGTAATCGGCCTCCACGTGACAGCGGAATCGTAGGCGGCCGCCCTGCCGTGCAGGCCCCCGTCCGAGACGGTCTCCCTCGTGGCACCGTGGTCGGTGGAGAAGGGGCGCATGCCGGTCGCGCGCCGATGGGGCAGGGCGCAGGAACGGGAGGTGCCGGAGGCGCACGGGGTGGCAACGTCGGGGGCCGCCGCCTCACAGGCGAGTCCGGTGGAGTGGTGGGCGGTCGTCCCCAGCAGACGGGGCGCGCATCCGGTCGCCCTTTCACCTCAGGGGGCACCGGCTTGGTGCGCGGCGCGGCGCCTGCAGAAGGTGTTCGGGCTGGCCAGGCAGGACGTGGGGGCGCCATTACCCCTCAGAGGCCGGGACAGCCGCGTCGCGATGAGGGCGAACGGCCGGACTATCTCGTTGAGGATGAGGAAACGTGGCTCCGGGGCCGTCCGCGGGGTGTTCCGCCAATCATCGACTGAGCTGCAGGAAACGGCAAAGGAATCGGATGCTTACTAGCATTAGTGATGTGGGAGTTACCCGGCGAGTCATTGTCCCTGCGGTGATGGGGATTCTGCTGACCGGGGGGATCGCGACACCCGCGCATTCTGATTCGGCCCGTTCCGAGCAGTGGCACCTGGATGCGATGAAGGCCGAGAAGATGTGGGAAACGAGTGCTGGCGCAGGTGTCACCGTTGCCGTTATCGACACAGGCGTGGATGCAACGAATCCTGACCTTGACGGACAGGTGCTCAAGGGGCTGAATCTGGAGCACGATGCGCCTGGAAGCGAGCTTGAGGATTACAGCGGTCACGGGACGGGGATCGCTGGCATTATCGCTGGAACAGGAAAGGCCGGAGGGGGTTATGGGGCTTTCGGGTTGGCGCCCGAGGCGAAAATTCTCCCCATCCGCATTCCTGACGCCACCAGGGCTGCGAATCAAGATTCCGCCGACGAGCGGTTCCATGCGAATATCCCAAAAGCTATTCGATATGCCGTTGACCACGGCGCCAAGGTTGTCAACATTTCACTGGGAGTGACGACCAATTCGCGGCAGTTGGAAGATGCTGTCAGCTATGCCCTGGGTGCGGGTGCGCTCGTTTTTGCGGCTGTTGGAAATAGTGGTGATGCTGCGAACGTGACCGAATACCCGGCTGGCACGCCTGGCGTAGTGGGGGTGGGTGCCATTGGGCGGGACCTTAAGAGGACAGAGGAATCTCAGTACGGTCCGCAGGTAGATCTCACGGCACCTGGCGAGGAAATGATTCATGCCTGTGGCGGACCATCAGGATTCTGCGAGTCGCACGGGACCAGTGATGCGTCCGCCCTGGCTTCCGCCTCCGCCGCGCTTATCTGGTCCAAGTACCCGGACTGGACCAACAACCAGGTCCTTCGGGTACTGCTCAATACGGCCGGTGGCCCCACGACCGGTGAGGAGCGTGCGGATGACATCGGTTACGGCATCGTCCGCCCCCGGATTGCGCTGAAGACCCCTGGCGACCCGGGCCCCGCAGATGAGTACCCGCTCCCGGATCTCGCTGCGGCCGAGTCCCCGACGCCCTCCGCAGAGCCGTCCCAGGCCGCTGGTGGTCCCGAGGATTCCGAAGAGAGCGGCAAGCCGGCGGCTGCACCCGCGCCCGACGACAGCAGTAGCAACACCGCCCTCTGGGTCGGCCTGGGCATCGGTGCGGCCGCCCTCATCGGCGCTGCAGTGGCAGTCATGGTCGTCCGCTCCCGCCGTCGAAGCGCCACCCGCACTGTCTCGCACCCGTACCAGCCGCCGCACGGCTATCAGCAGCAACCGCAGCCCCCGTACCCGTCGTACGGGCCCCCTCCCGGTGCTTCCGGACCCGGCGCACCGTACGGCGGCCCTCCAGGCCAAGGTCCCACCGTCTGAATCCGCAAGGGCGACAGCCCTTCAGGCTTTGTACCCGGGAAGCCTGAGGCCGCGACTGTCGGCGACGCGGAGGGCATCGGTCAAGCACTCCGCGAGCCGCTGACTTACGTAGAACAGCTCATCCGCCGTGGGGCGTTCGAGCCTTCGGATCATGGTGCGGGAGAGACGGAGGACCTCCCTTCCCGTGTCGAGTTGCGTAGTTTCGATGCTGTCGGCCAGGCGTGAAAGGTGGCTATGCGCGGCAGGAGGGCCGGTTGTCCGTCCGCCCCGCACCAGGGCAGCAGTCGCGGGCGACTGGTCTGGGTCACGTCATAGCTCCTCAGTAGGTGGATGCCATGTCCCCGGGCCGTCACGCCCTTGGCGCAGGTAAATGCCGACGGCGACATTGACACGGGGGATGCTCGAAGGGCAGTGAGGATCGGATCCGGGGCGCAGGGGATCCTGGATCAGGCCCGCGCGGACCAGATCGAGGCGACGAACCTCAAGACCCACGAGGATTACGAGAAAGCGGCAGAAAAGCGTGCTGGATGGATGGAGTTCGGTAGCACCGCGGCCCTCGGCGCCGGAGTGGCGACAGCTGCATTCTTCCTGCCCGCCGCCCCGGTCATCGGCGCTGGCGCACTCCTGGTACCCATTTTCACCGACACGGCAACTGGAGCCGTCGAGCAGGTCATGGGAGATGTGCTGGGGGGCATGGGCGAGAAAGTGATCGACGAGAACAAAGAGAAGATGGACGATCTCAACGACACAGAAAAATATGCCGTGTACACCGCTGGAGAGGTCTACACGGAGACGCCGGTCGAAGATTTCGTGTCGCGTCACAAAGAAGAGATCGACAAGTTGGAAGCCAGGACGAAGGGCTCGTTGGTCGAGGACCTGCATGTATCCAGGCTCGTCGGATATCAAGACGGGAACCTTCGTGCGCGGGCCCAAGGCGCCGGGCCCGAGGCCTGATCTGTGCGTACGGCCCCGTCGGGGGCAACGGATGGTGGTGAGCGGACGGATGGGGATGAACCGAACTCGAGACAAGAGAAGTGAGTGCGAGAGGGTCCGGCGATTGCTGACAGCCGTGGGAGCGGTCTTGGCGTTGGGGGCTGGAGGCGTGGCATGCGGCTCCGGCGAGGAGGAGCACCCGCAGTTCGTCGGGGCCGATGAGGTGTGCGGCGGTCTGTTCGCCGGCCCACTGGCGGAGATGCTCGAAAAGGTGACGGGGAAGACGGTCTTCGCCTGGGCGAACGGAAAGGGCATGGAGAAGGTCGTGGCGGCCCTCAAGGAGGGTTATGCGTCCGGACGTTCGTGGGCTGGCGGAGCACACCTGTGTGAACCCGATCCGAAGGGAGGGGGCCTGGGTGATGAAGCGGGCATCTTGTTCTCCATGTACGCCCCGCAGGATGTGGAGGACGAGCGTCTTCCGGCCGGTGGCGAGCTGTACACCATGGGTTTGCAGTCTTCGGTGAGGCGGGGGGGGGTGCATCGCTTTACTTCGAATGCGTAAGCCCTCAGTTGGACGGGTCGGACAAGACGCCGTTGCGGATCCAGGGCGGTTTCGGGCGGGGGAAGAGCGATGCGCCCGATACGCGTGAGTACCGCAATATGAACATGCAGATTCTGCATGCGATGACGCTCAAGCTGGTGAAGGAACTCGACTGCGAGAACAACGGCGGGCTGCCGGAGATCCCCGTACTCACGCCGAAATAGCGTCCTGGGTACAAGGGAACGGCCGCCCCCGCGCCATGGGGTGGCCGTACCCTTTCGGGTCCTCCGCTGGAGGCCGTGACCGGATTCGAACCGGTGTAACTCGAGTTGCAGTCGAGCCCCTGAACCACTCGGGCACACGGCCGTGCGTTTCTTGATCTGCTGTCGACCGTACGGGGCAGCTGCGACCCGGCTCAAGGGCCGCGCGCGCGGCGCAATACGACTGCCATACCGCGTTCACGTTCACCGTCCGGGCGAGCCGTGGTCCTACGACCAAGGGACCGGCCCGATACCGCCCACCGACAGGGGTCACCCGCTGCGACGACCCTTACGCTGGGGCTCATGACTGCCCTGGAACCCCATGACGCCGAGGTCACCGCCGCCCTCGTCGAGACCACTGCCGTCGAACCGGCGGAAGGCGTTCTCGGGCGGACCCACCGGGCGCTCAGCATCGGCATCGTCTCCGTCGTCCTGCTCATCGCCTTCGAGGCCACCGCCGTCGGCACCGCGATGCCGGTCGCGGCCAGGGAACTGCACGGCATCCCGCTCTACGCGTTCGCCTTCTCCGCGTACTTCACCACCAGCCTCTTCGCCATGGTGCTGTCCGGGCAGTGGGCCGACCGGCGCGGGCCGCTCGCTCCGCTCGCGACGGGGATCGGGGCGTTCGGGGTGGGGCTGCTGCTCTCCGGGACCGCAGGGAACATGTGGACGTTCATCCTGGGGCGGGCCGTCCAGGGCGTCGGCGGCGGGCTCGTGATCGTGGCGCTGTACGTGGTCATCGGGCGGGCCTACCCGGAGCGGATCCGGCCGAGCATCATGGCGGCGTTCTCGGCGGCCTGGATCGTCCCGTCCGTCGTCGGGCCACTCGCCTCGGGGACTGTGACGGAACACCTCGGGTGGCGCTGGGTCTTCGTCGGCATCCCGGTCCTCATCCTCCTGCCGCTGGGCCTCGCGCTGCCCGCGATCCGGCGGATGGCGGGCGGGCCGGCGGACGCGCGGGCGGCGGCGGAGCCGTTCGACGGGCGCCGCATCCGGCTCGCGCTCGGGATCTCGGCGGGTGCCGGGCTGCTCCAGTACGCCGGGCAGGAGCTGCGGTGGCTCTCGCTGGTCCCGGCGCTGGCCGGTGCCGCGCTGCTCGTCCCCGCCGTGCGCGGACTGCTGCCCCCCGGGACCGTACGGGCCGCGCGGGGGCTGCCCGCGGTGATCCTGCTGCGGGGGATATCGGCCGGCTCCTTCATCGTCGCCGAGTCCTTCGTCCCCCTGATGCTCGTGACCCAGCGCGGTCTGTCCCCGACGATGGCCGGCCTGTCCCTGGCCGCCGGCGGGCTGACCTGGGCGCTCGGATCGTACGTACTGGCCCGGCCCCGGCTGGAGCCGCACCGGGGTGCGCTGATGACGGCGGGCATGGTGCTGGTGACCCTGTCGATCGTCGCCGCCCCGAGCGTGCTGATCGAGGCGGTACCGGTGTGGACCCTGGCCGTGGTCTGGGGGGTCGGCTGCTTCGGCATGGGCATGGTGATCGCCTCGACGAGCGTGCTGCTGCTGAAGCTGTCGGCACCGGAGGAGGCGGGGGCGAACTCGGCCGCGCTCCAGATCTCGGACGGGCTGTCCAACGCGCTGCTGCTCGCCGCGGGTGGTGCGGCGTTCGCCGCGCTCGGCGGCGGCGCGGTGGGCGCGGCGGCCCACGGGGCTGTGGGCGGCGGCGCGGTTGCAGCACATCCGGGGGCCTTCACCGTGGTCTTCCTGCCGATGGCGGCGGTCGCGCTGGTGGGCGTGTGGGTGGCCACGCGGGTACGGACGGACGTGTAGCACCGCGTGGGCGGTGTGCCAAGGTGCGCTGGACATGACCAAGATCGCGGAGCGGTTGCCCGGGTTCGCGAAGTAACTGCCTCCTGTGAAGCGGGTCTCAGCAGTGCCGAGGCACGGCGGATTCGTACGGGGTTCCGTCCCGCCCGCCGGTAGGGTGGCCCGGTTGTCGTATCGCGTACGGACTGCTTCCAGCCCGTACGGACAGGCCCCACGTACCCGAGTGCCCCGAACCGGAGACCGTGACTACTACCGCCTCCCACCACCTCTCACCCGCCTTTCCCGGCCGCGCCCCCTGGGGGACCGCCGGGAAGCTGCGCGCCTGGCAGCAGGGTGCGATGGAGAGATACATCCAGGACCAGCCGCGCGACTTCCTCGCGGTCGCGACGCCCGGCGCCGGGAAGACCACCTTCGCGCTGACCCTCGCCTCATGGCTGCTGCACCACCACGTGGTGCAGCAGATCACCGTCGTGGCGCCCACCGAGCACCTCAAGAAGCAGTGGGCGGAGGCCGCCGCCCGCATAGGCATCAAGCTCGACCCCGAGTACAGCGCCGGACCGGTGAGCAAGGAGTACCACGGGGTCGCGATCACGTACGCCGGTGTCGGCGTGCGCCCGATGCTGCACCGCAACCGGTGCGAGCAGCGCAAGACCCTCGTGATCCTCGACGAGATCCACCACGCCGGCGACTCGAAGTCCTGGGGCGAGGCATGCCAGGAGGCGTTCGACCCGGCGACGCGGCGGCTCGCGCTCACCGGTACGCCGTTCCGGTCCGACACCAACCCGATCCCGTTCGTGGCGTACGAGGAGGGCAACGACGGCATCCGCCGTTCCTCGGCCGACTACACCTACGGCTACGGCAACGCGCTCGCCGACGGGGTCGTCCGGCCCGTGATCTTCCTCAGCTACAGCGGCAACATGCGCTGGCGCACCAAGGCCGGGGACGAGATCGCGGCCCGGCTCGGGGAGCCGATGACGAAGGACGCCATCGGCCAGGCCTGGCGCACCGCGCTGTCGCCCACGGGCGACTGGATCCCCAACGTGCTGTCCGCCGCCGACAAGCGGCTGACCGAGGTCCGTAAGGGCATTCCGGACGCGGGTGGGCTCGTCATCGCGACGGACCAGGAGTCGGCGCGCGCGTACGCCAAGATCCTCAAGTCGGTCACCGGTGAGAAGCCGACGGTGGTCCTCTCCGACGAGAAGGCCGCGTCCAAGAACATCGACAAGTTCAGCCAGGACGGTTCGCGCTGGATGGTCGCGGTCCGGATGGTCTCGGAGGGCGTCGACGTACCCCGGCTCGCGGTCGGCGTGTACGCGACGACCATCTCGACGCCGCTCTTCTTCGCCCAGGCCGTCGGCCGTTTCGTACGGTCGAGGCGCCGGGGTGAGACGGCCTCCGTCTTCGTGCCGACCATCCCGATGCTGCTCGACTTCGCGAACGAGATGGAGGTCGAGCGCGACCACGTTCTCGACAAGCCGAAGAAGGGCAGCGACGAGGAGAACCCCTTCGCCGAGGAGGACCAGCTCCTCGCCGACGCGGAGAAGCTCGAGGACGAGGAGACCGAGGACCAGCTGCCCTTCGAGGCACTGGAGTCCGACGCGGTCTTCGACCGGGTGCTCTACGACGGTGCCGAATTCGGTATGCAGGCACACCCGGGGAGCGAGGAGGAGCAGGACTACCTGGGCATCCCGGGCCTCCTGGAGCCCGACCAGGTGCAGCTGCTGCTCCAGAAGCGGCAGACCCGGCAGATCGCGCACAGCCGCCAGAAGCCGGCCGCGGAGGCCGACCTACTGGAGAAGGCCGCGGAGGAGCGGCCGGTCGTCACGCACAAGAAGCTGCTGGAGCTGCGCAAGCAGCTCAACACGATGGTGTCGGCGTACACGCACCAGAGCGGCAAGCCGCACGGGGTGATCCACACCGAACTGCGGAGGGTGTGCGGCGGCCCGCCGAGTGCGGAGGCCACGGCCGGGCAGATCCAGGACCGGATCAAGAAGGTCCAGGAGTGGGCCACGCGGATGCGCTGAGCCGGGCGCCCTGGAGGCCCTGGTGCGCGGACGGCGCGATCCGTCCGTGCACCGGGGCCTCGCTGTCATCCAGTCAGGGCGTCCGGAACCTCGGAGGGCAGCTTCGCCTGCGTGGCGCAGCCGAGCTCCTCGGCCATGGCGCGAGACACGGCAGTGAGCACGGCGATTTGGTCCTTGTCCGTACTGTCAGGCGCGACCTGGCCCTTTGTCACGGTGAGTCTTGCCCTTACATACGGAGTGCTTCCCTCTCCGTCTCCCTTCGTGGAGCAGGAGAAGACCAGAGTGGCACCGCCGCCTCGATGAGTGACCGCGAATCGGCCCAGGGGATAGACCGACAGATCGTCCGTGGACACCTTCGTCGGATCTGAATGGCTGTCCCTCGCCTCGAAGTCGATGGTGAGCACCGGGAAGTCCCTGTCGACCTTGTACGGCTGGCACTGGTTGCGGTCACTCAGGTCGTCATGGAGACGCTTTGCGGCGAGTGGCAGGGAGAATGCATTCGGATCGCCGTTCCCGTTGGAGCCGTCGAGTTCCGTGAAACGGTCCGTCCCGCTGATGCGTTCCAGCGCGGGTGCACCCACGGGCCCCAGGGCCCCGTCGCAGATCTGGGACGGGGAGAGCCCCTTCGGCTGCTCAGGTCCGGCGTTGCTGCATCCGGAGACCACGATGACGACCAGTGCTCCGGTCAGAGCCAGGCGAGCCGTCGACCCCATCGAGTCGGACTCCTTCACCTTCATGACCCTTCGTCGCATGATCAGCCCTTGTACGGGGCACGCCCGCGGTAGTCGTTCTGACTTGATCCCAGGTCGTAGCCGTTCTCGATGTCCTGTGTCCAGTCCCGGAAATCTGTCGAATCTCCCAGCTTGGGATTCTCCTTCAGGTATGCCTCGTAGGTGCTGCCGAGTTGCTCGGTCCCCTTGTTGTAGAACTCCTGGCTTGTCATCTGCGACTTCTCGGTGGCGTCCTGCTCCGCGTCGTCGATGCTTTTGTCGACCTCGTGGCCGATGAACGTGTTCACCATGTCGCCGACAGTGTCGGCTGCCATGGGGGCGACCACGAGTGCGGCGGCAGTGGAACCGGGCAGGGGGATGGCTGCGATTCCGCCTCCGACGACCACTCCGGCGCCCAGCTTGACCCAGTCCCCGGAGCGCCCGAGAGACTTGTTGGCCTGTTCGGCGTCATCCTTGTACGTCGTTTCGGCCTGCTGCACGCGCGAGTGGTCCAGGATCCCCCGTGCCTCGGCACCCGTTGTCATGGCGTCGTGAGCGTTGTCGATGTTCGCTTCGCTGGTTGCCGGGAACGCGTCCAGCGCGCTGAGGGTGTAAAGGTGCTGCGCCGCTGAGACGACTCCGTGGGACGTCTCGTTCTGGCCCAGCACGCTGAGGAAGTTGACGGCACCCTCATTACCGAAGTTCGCCCGCCCCGCGTACTTCGCGGGGAAGGCGCCGTCGTCCTTGGCATGGTCTCCGATCCCCGACAGGCTGTAGTCGATGTCGTCGATGTACGCCGCGCCCATCTTGCCCAGGCTGTCCGCGAGCTCCGACTGCTTGTGCAGCATCTCGGGGCCCTTCTCGCTCCCGTACAGGTACGCCACCTGCTCCATGACCCCTGCCGTCGCCGCCGTGCGGTGGTCCCCGCTGCCGGGGTGCAGGGGGTCCTTGCCGGTCATCGGGTCGGAGTCGTACGCGTAACCGGTGGTGGCGGACTCCAGCGCGTGGCCCAGCGAGTCCTTGCCGGCGTTGATCTTGCTGTTGCCGTCGAGCGTCGGGTCCGCGAGCCAGATGCGGTCCTGGGTGAGGTACTTGAGGTGCTCGTTGATCTCACCGTCCTTGTCGACCGCTTTCCCTGCGCCCTCGGGCTGTGCGAAGAACTGGGTGGAGGCGTCAGGGTTGTGGCCCAGGGCCTCCATGAAGCCCGTCATCGGGTCGCGGCCACGATCGTGCTTGCCGTAGAAGTTGAGGTCGCCGCTGTTCCAGTTGTTGACCCAGGGGCTCATGTCCTCGACGTTGCGTTCCTTGTCGTACGCGATGAGCTTGTCGCCGTAGGAGTTGAGGAACTGGTCGTCGTAGTCGCCGAATCGCATGAGGTTGCTCATGACTCCGAAGCCCGTGGGGTCGCCGGCGTCGTCGATGCCGAGCCTGCCCGGGCCCAGCTTCACCATCTTCTCCTCCCAGCCCTGCATCTTGGCGCTGTCGGAGAGCGTGGCCGTGCCCAGCGTGATGCCGAGGTTCTTCTGGAGCTTCTTCGCCTGTTCGTGGAACTTGGGGTCCCTCCCCATGCCCTGGTACGGGTCGGCAACTCCTGCGTAGAACTCGAGGAGTTTCTTCGGTTCCACCTGAGTGGCGAAGCGCTCGGCGAAGAGCGGGTCGTTCTTGTAGGCGGCCAGGGTGGTGTTGACGCTGTTCAGCTCGGTCAGCGTGACGTCGTGCGGATCCTTCTTGAGGATCTCGGCGATCTCCTCCGCCTCCGCCACAGCCTTGGCCGCCGAGTCCCGGTCCGCGTAGCTGGCGTCGGAGAAGCCGTGCTTGGCCTGGTCAACCAGGAGCGTGAGCACCTTTGCCGCCGAGGTGTCGCTCTCCGTGGCCTTTTTCATGATGTTCTGGATTTCGTTCCGGAACACATCGACGTCCTGCTGGGTGGGCTCGGGTGCCGTGCCGGCCTTTGCCGCCGAATCAGGGCGGGCACTTACGGTGAAGGAGCCCTCGCCCGTGTCACGCACGATGAGGCTGTTCTTCAGACCGCGTTCGATGGCCGTGTTCAGCTGGGTGCGATAGGCGACCAGTTCGCCACGGGTGTCCGAGACGATTTTCTTGATCGTTTCAGCCTGGGTGTGGGCATCGGCGAACTCGCCTGCTGTCTTGTCCACGAAAGCGCGGGTGACTGTTGCGTTTTCGCCGGCCCAGTCCGCTTTGCCGGCCTTGACTGCGAGGTCGTCCTTCGCGTCGCCCTGGAGAACCTTGAGCCTGGCGGCCATCTGTTCCCAGTCAGTGATCGCGGCGTCCAGGTCGGAGAAGTTCGCGAAGCGCAAGGAGTCGAGATCCATCAGCTGCCGGACCTTTCGTCGAAGCCCTTGTCCAGGGTGTCGATGTTGCTGACCACCGTGGCGATGTAGACCTCGTCGCCGGCGTGGGCGCCCTTGGTGTAGTCGAGGTGGTTGGAGATGTGGGCGCAGGCATCCATCAAGGATCGGACCTGGTCGATCCAGCGAGAGGCCACGTGGTCAAGGGCCCCACCCAGGGCGAACGTCTGCGTCTTCAGGGTTCCTGCGGCCTTCTGAGTTGAGGCGCGGGCGTGGTCGCCGGCCTTCTCCAGATCGCCGTACAGCCTGTACGCGGAATTGCCGATGGCGGCCAGGTCCTGCTGGTTGACCTTCAGGTCACCTTGAGGCTGTGGCCCTCCGCCCGCTTCAGGTGGCAGCTGGTTCAACTGCATCTGTGCGGGACCCCTCCCCGCCGCCTCGGATTTCAGCTGTTCCCATTCGTCCCACGCCATTTGTGGTGATCCTCCCCGTGGTTGTCCACCATTCCCCATGCCCTCGTGTTGCGGGCAACTGGCAACCCAACCTACCTATTGGGTCCGGCAGTTGCCGTGGGAGTTGACCACGGACCGGAATGATCAATCGAAGGTGGTGCATGGAAGAACTGCAGCGCCGGTGATGGAAGCGGGTGAGAGCGCGAAGCCCCGAGAGGGCTTCCGTCACGGCGAGTGACGCCCGACTGTCGTGCGTCGGCCCTGGCTCCCCTCTTCTGCCCCGGGCTGCGCCCGACTCCGGTCAGGTGGGGGCGCGCGCAGGCGTGGCGGGCGCCGGGGAGGGGTGAACTTTCGGCACTTTATTTTACGGTGAGTTAACAATCGTTCACGTCTCATGCACAGAGCGTCGTTGCCGCGTCACCCGACCTGGACGCGCGTAGATGTTCGCGTTCCGGACGGTCCGCCTCTGACCGGCGGTTATGCCGGGCCGTCCTGGAGGGCGACCGGATTCTGGACGAGGTCTTCCGCTGAGCGGACCCGCTCGCTAATCTCCCGGAAACAATGAACGCCCCGTGGCAGTGTGGCCGCGGAGCGCAGCCGGTGCCATGGCCAGTCGGCGGCCTCTCGGTGCGTCGCCGCGGGACCGGCGTCGGTATCCCGGAGACAACCGCCCCGCTCACCACGAGGGAGAGGGCGTCGTGACCGCGGAGACTTCGCAGACGCTCGACCGGGGACTGCGCGTCCTCAAACTGCTCGCCGATACCGATCACGGCCTGACCGTCACCGAGTTGTCGAACAAACTCGGCGTCAACCGCACCGTGGTCTACCGACTGCTCGCCACCCTGGAACAGCACGCGCTCGTCCGGCGTGACCTGGGGGGCCGGGCCAGGGTGGGGCTGGGCGTACTGCGTCTGGGTCGCCAGGTGCACCCGCTCGTCAGGGAGGCGGCACTGCCCGCGCTGCGGTCCCTGGCCGAGGACATAGGGGCCACCGCCCACCTCACGCTCGTCGACGGTTCGGACGCGCTCGCGGTGGCCGTGGTGGAGCCGACCTGGACCGATTACCACGTGGCTTACCGGGCCGGCTTCCGCCACTCCCTGGACAGGGGCGCGGCGGGCCGGGCGATCCTCACCGCCCGGCAGAAGACGGTCGACCATCCCGGCTACACCCTCACCCAGGGTGAGCTCGAAGCCGGTGCCTGCGGGGCTGCGGCACCGCTGGTCGGCGTGTCCGGTGTGGAGGGCAGTGTGGGCGTGGTGATGCTCGCGGACGCCGTACCGGAGCGGGTCGGTCCGCGGGTCCTCGACGCAGCCCGTGAGGTCGCCGACGCGCTGCGTTAGGCCCGGCCGCACCGGTGACCCCGTGGTGCCGGGGCGGTCGGATCCGGCGCCTGGTGGCGGATAGATTGGGTGGGTGGCCATTCGTCTCTCCCGTCCCCGCGCTCTCGCCCTCTGCGCGCTGCCCGTCCTCGCGCTGTTCGGCACGGCGGCCTTCGCGCCGCTGCCGTTCACCGTGGCGCAGCCCGGCACCACCGCCGACGTCCTGGGGGACAGCCAGGGGAAGCAGGTCATCACCATCAAGGGCACGCCCACCCGCACCACCGACGGTGAGCTGCGGATGACGACGATCCTCGCGACCGCGCCCACGGCCGACGTCGGCCTTGGCGACGTGGTGGACAGCTGGTTCAGGACGGACCGAGCGGTCATGCCGCGCGACTCCGTCTATCCGACCGGCGGCTCGGAGAAGGAGATCGAACAGCACAACCTCCAGGACATGGAGAAGTCGCAGAACGTAGCCGTCGACGCTGCCCTGAACTACCTCGACAAGAAGCCCGGTTCGGTGGACATCACCCTCCACCTCGCCGACGTCGGCGGTCCCAGCGCGGGCCTCTTCTTCTCGCTCGGCATCATCGACAAACTGGCCGGCAACGGCTCCGGCGGCGATCTGACCGGTGGCCGCACCGTCGCCGGTACAGGGACGATCGAGGCCGACGGCGCCGTCGGCGCCGTCGGAGGGGTCTCCCTCAAGACACAGGCCGCCCGGCGCGACGGTGCCACCGTCTTCCTCGTCCCGAAGGCCGAGTGCAACCAGGCGCAGGCCGAGCGGCCCGACGGCCTGCGGCTGATCCCCGTCACGACGCTGACGAGCGCTGTGTCCTCGCTGCGGGCCCTGGACCAGGGTGGCAAGATCCCGAGCTGCTGACCCGCGGCTCCGGTCCCTCCATCCCGCGCCACGCGGGGAAGACCAGTGGACTCAGCGTGGCCAGGAAGTACACGCCGCCCATCGCCAGCAGTGCCCCCGTCGCGCCCATGCCCTCGACCAGCAGGCCTGCGGCCAGCCCGCCCACGGGCATGGCGAGCTCGCAGCCCGCGGTGAGCGCCCCCGACACCCTGCTGCGCAGTTCCTCGGGGACGCGTTCGTACGTCACCGTCGTCAGGATCGGGTTGAGCATGCCGCCGGCGATTCCGCCCAGCACCATCGTGACCGCGAGCGGCAGCGTCGTGCCGGTCAGTGCGGCGACCACGAATCTCGGCGCGCCGCACAGCACCACACACACCGCGAACACCGTCCGACGTGAGAAGCGGTGGCCCACGGAGCCGTACAGCAGTGCGCCCGTCAGCCCGCCCGCGCCGAACAGCGCGGTGAGGAGGCCGAGATCGGTGGAACCGCCAAGCTCCCCCTCGGCGTGCACGGGCAGCAGGACCGCGTTCCAGCCCTGGTCCGTGCCGTTCATGAACATCACCATGACGACGACGGCGAGCAGTAGCCGGTTGCCCAGCAAGTAGGCGTAGCCCTCCTTGAGTTCGGCGCGGTAGGTGCGCAGTGAGACCGGGGCCGCGGTCTTGCGGGGCTCGGCCGCGCGGACCCCGCGTACGCCTGCCGCCACCAGCAGGGCGGAGAGTGCGAAGGTGGCGGCGTCCAGCAGGAGCACGGTCTCGGCGCCCGCCACGGCGATCAGTACGCCCGCCAGCGCGGCGCCGACCATGCGGGCGCCGCGTGACACCGCGTCGAACAGGCTGGCGGCACGGGCGAGGGTGGTGCCCGCGTGCTCGGCGAGGTCGGGCACCAGGACGTAGCGCGCGGTGTTGCCGGGGGTGTGAGCCAGGCCGTTCAGCGCCATCAGCGCGCACAGCATCCAGAACTCGAGTGCGCCCGCGTACTGCAGCAGGGGAACGGCGGCGACGGTCGCGCCGCAGACCGCGTCCGAGGCGACGGCGACGCGCCGCCGCCCCAGCCGGTCGATGACGGGTCCGCCGACCAGGGCGGCGACGACGATGGGCAGGGTCGCGCAGAAAGCGACCACACCGGCCCGCCCCGCGCTCCCCGTGGTCTCCAGGACGAACCACGGTACGCCGATGAGGGTCAGTGAAGTGCCTGCGGTTGAGATCGAGTTGGCCGTCAGAACGGCCGCGAGCGGTGTGCGCCGCGCCGGCGGTCTCCCTTCGTCCACCGTCAGGCCGTTCGCGCAGCGCCGGTGGGGGTCGGCCCGGTCTGCGCGAGCCGCAGGCCCAGCTCGATCATCGTCCAGCCTGCGCGTCGGCGGAGGTCGGTCGCCGTCCAGCCCGTGCGGCGGCGCGGTGCGGTGCGGGCGAGGGCGAACTCCGCAGCTTCACGGCGGAGTTCGGCGGCGCGGCAGGCGTGGAGCAGGTGATGGTTGTCGCTGTGCACGAGGTGATCCCCTCTAGTCGGTGGGGCGCGGGAAGATGTGCAGATGGGTGCGGACGACCGCCGAACCCTCGGTGTCGTCGGGGACGCGGCCCCGGTAGCTGTTCACCAGGTCGTGGATCTTCTCCGCGAGCTCCAGGGAGAGCTCGGGGGTGAGGCGCACCTTGAAATCGCTGACGTCCCAGCTGCGCAGCCACTCCTCGGGCCATTCGCGCATCGTCCCGAGCCAGGTGTTCAGCTCCTGGGCGTGCGTGGTCGCGAGTTCGTGGAGGACGACCCCGATGGCGCCGCGCACCTCGGGATCCGCGTGCTGCATGAAGCCCGTCATGTCGTCCCCGAAGGCCGTGCCCGAGTGGCGCGCCTTCCACCACCGCTCGCGCCCTTTGCCGCGTTCCGGGTCGTCCTCGACGAAGCCGAACGCCGCGAGCTGGCGCAGGTGGTAGCTGGTCGCTCCGCTGGACTCACCGAGCCGGTCGGCGAGCCCGGAGGCGGTGGCGGGGCCGAACTCCCGCAGGGCGTTCAGGAGCCGCATGCGCAAGGGGTGTGCGAGTCCGCGGAGGCTGCGGGCGTCGATGTGGCGGATCCGCGGGTCGTCCGCGTAGGGAGTGGGCCGGTCCTCGGGCTCGTTCGGTGACATGCCCCGACTGTAAAGTTGCAAAGACTGCTTTGCAACATGTTCTTTGCATAAATTTCTTTGTACACAAGGGGGGCATGTGGCGGCGGTCAGGCCGCACACGCCGACGCCTGGGCCTCTGCCGCGACTCGCGGCAGAGGCCCAGGCGTCGGATGGGTTGCGGTGCTCCCGCTCAGCCCTCCTTGATGAATCCTTCCTCCACCAGCCAGTCCTTCGCCACCTCGTGCGGGTCCTGGCCGTCGACGTCCACCTTGGAATTCAGCTCCTGCGCGAGCTGCGTCGTCAGCTTCTCGGTGACCGGGGCCAGCAGTTCGGCGATCTCGGGATACTTGTCGAGGGTCGCCGTGTGGACGGCGGGTGCCGCGTTGTAGTTGGGGAAGAACTGCTTGTCGTCCTCCATGACGTCCAGGTTCATGGCCTTGATCCGGCCGTCGGTGGTGTACACCTCACCCAGCAGGCAGGAGTTGGAATCCGAGACCTGGGTGTAGATGATTCCGGCGTCCATCTTCTGGATGTTCGAGGCAGGCAGATTCATCCCGTACTTCTTCTGCATGCCCGGCAGTCCGTCGTCGCGCGAGGCGAACTCGTTCTCCACGCAGACCGTGACGGCCTTGGGGTCCTTCTTGGCGAGCGCCGCCACGTCCGAGAGCGTCTTCAGGTTGTACTTGGCGTTGTTCTTCTTGCTGATCGCCAGGGCGTACGTGTTGTCGAGGGTGGCCGGCGGAAGCCAGGTCACCCCGTTGCCCAGGTCCTCGTCGCGGACCGCCTTCCACTGCTTCTGCGGGTCGACGATCGGTTCGGCGTGGCCGAGGTAGGTGATCCAGGCCGTGCCGGTGTAGTCGTACAGCGCGTCGGCCTCGCCCTGGGCGACCGCTTCGCGGGCGCTGATCGACCCCGGCAGGTTCGTGCGGTCCAGGACCTCGGCGCCGGCCGCCTTGAACACCAGGCCCATCACATGGCCGAGGATGATGTTCTCGCTGAAGTTCTTCGAGGTCACCGTCAGGGAAGCGCCCTTGAGCGGCTGCCCCTGTCCGATCGATCCCGGTTCCACCTCGTCCACCAGCGGCGATCCGCTCTTCAGCCCGCACCCCGTGAGCAGGAGGGCGAGCGCGGCCGCCGATGCCAGGCCCGTACGTACCCTCACGCTTCCTCCAGTCCGCGCGGCGTCAGCCACAGTTCGACCAGCGAGGCCAGCCAGTCCACGAGCAGTGCCAGCACCACGGTCAGTACGGATCCGAGGATCAGCACGGGCATGCGCTGCGTCTGGATCCCCGAGGTGATCAGGTCGCCGAGTCCGCCGCCGCCCCCGAAGGTGGCGAGGGTCGCCGTGCCGACGTTGAGTACCAGTGCCGTGCGCACACCCGCCAGGATCAGCGGGACCGCGAGCGGCAGTTCCACCTTGGTGAGGGTGCCCATCGCCGACATGCCGATGCCCCGTGAGGCCTCGACGAGGGTCGGCTCGATGGCGTTCAGCCCCGCCACCGTGTTGGAGAACACCGGCAGCACCGCGTAGATCACCATTCCGATGATCGCGGTCGACGGCCCGATGCCCAGCCAGATCACCAGCAGGGCCAGCAGCCCGATGGCGGGTGTGGCCTGCCCGATGTTCGCGAGGGCCGTCACCCCGGGTGCGGCCCTCTTCAGCCCGCGCCGGGTCATCGCGATGCCGAGCGGGATCGCGATGATCAGCACCCAGAAGGTGGAGATCGCGGTCAGCCTCACGTGCTGCCACCAGCGGACTTCGACGATGTCCCCGGCCAGCGAGTTCTTCGCGATCGAGTCGAGTTCGACGTTGGAGATCCACAGATAGGTCGCGACCAGGACGACCGCGAGGACGGCCGGCACCAGGACGAGCTTCTGCCAGGTGATCCGCCGCGCCGGACCCGACGGCGATACCGAGGGCTCCGCCTCCTCGTCACGGAAGGCGTGCCCGCCGACGTCGTGCTCTCCGGGCGGTCGTGCTCCCTTGGGGGGAGCCTGATGACTGGGGGTCATAGCCCGCTGCCACCGCCCTCCTGCTCCTGCTCCGTCCGGTGGACGCGCAGCTCCTCCAGGTCGTGCTCGTGCTCCATGGCGGCGAGGCGGTCGGCCTCCAGGAGCTCCTGGACGGAGTTCATCAGGGTGTGCATGTCGACGACGCCGATGAACTCACCGCGCCGCCCCGTCACGGCGACCCGCCCGCCGCTGTCCGTGAGCACCGCCTCCAGCGCGTCGTGCAGCGTCGCGTCTCGGGTCACGGTGTCGTGCACCAGCTGTCCGGCCCTGGCGAGCGAACCCTTGGCCCGCATCAGGTCGCCGCGGCGCAGCCACTTGTAGGGGCGGTTGCGGCGGTCCAGCATCAGCAGCTCGTTGTGCCGGCCGTCCCGCAGCTTGTCGAAGATCGACTGGAGCGGGTCCTCGACGGTCACCGTGGGGAAGTCGGCGATCCCCACGTCCCGCACACGGGTCAGGTTGAGCCGCTTCAGCGCGGCGCCCGCGCCCACGAAGCCTGAGACGAAGTCGTCCGTCGGGTTGGTGAGGATGGCCTCGGGGGTGTCGAACTGCGCGATGTGCGAACGCTCCCGGAGCACCGCGATCCGGTCGCCCAGCTTGATGGCCTCGTCGAAGTCGTGGGTGACGAAGACGATCGTCTTGTGCAGCTCGTGCTGGAGCCGGATCAGCTCGTCCTGGAGGTGGTCGCGCGTGATCGGGTCGACCGCCCCGAACGGCTCGTCCATCAGCAGTACCGGCGGGTCCGCGGCCAGGGCCCGCGCCACCCCCACGCGCTGCTGCTGGCCGCCGGACAGCTGGCGCGGATACCGCCCGTGGAACTCCCGGGGGTCCAGCCCGACGAGGTCGAGCATCTCCTCGACCCGGTCCTTCACCCCGGACTTCGACCAGCCCGTCATCTTCGGTACGAGGGCGATGTTCTCCGCGACCGTCATGTGCGGGAAGAGACCGGAGGACTGGATGGCGTAACCGATCTTGCGGCGCAGCTTCACCGGGTCCATGTCGGTGACGTCCTCGTCGTTGATCCTGATCCGCCCGGACGTCGGCTCGATCAGGCGGTTGATCATCTTGAGGGTGGTGGACTTCCCGCAGCCCGAGGGGCCCACGAGGATCACCGTCTCGCCGGCCTTGATGTCCATGGACACCTCGTCCACGGCCGGGGTGGGGCTGCCGGGGTAGGACTTGCTGAGGTTCTCCAGCTGGATGGTGGCACCGGAGGTGCTCGCGGGGCGGGGCGGGGCCGACTCCGTCGACCCGGTGACGGTCTCAGGCACGGATCCCCCTAGGGATGGTGAGCCGTCCGAGAAGCACGTAGGCGGCGTCGAAGAGCAGAGCGAGGATGACGATGCCGATCGTGCCGGCGAGGACCTTGTTGATGGCGTTTGCGCTTCCCAGTGAGGCGAGGCCACCGAAGATCTCGTTGCCGAGTCCGGGGCCCGAGGCGTAGGCGGCGATGGCGGCGATGCCCATCAGCATCTGGGTGGAGACCCGGATGCCGGTGAGGATGGGCGGCCATGCGAGGGGCAGTTCGACCTTGAGGAGCCGTCGTGTCCGCGACATCCCGATGCCCTTGGCGGCGTCGACGAGCGACGGGTCGACCCCGCGCAGCCCGACGATGCAGTTACGGACGACGGGCAGCAGCCCGTACAGCGTCAGGATGATCACGGTGGGCGGGACTCCCAGGCCGACCAGGGGGATCAGCAGACCGATCGCGGCGAGCGAAGGGATGGTGAGGATCGCCGAGGTGGACGTGATGGCCAGGGAGCCGCCCCAACTGCTCCGATAGCTGACGACACCGATCAGTACGCCGAGGAGCGTGGCGATGACCATGCACTGGAAGACGGCGCTGGCGTGCTGATACGTGTCGGTGAGAAGTTGCTGGTGGCGGGTGCCCACATACTCCCAGAAGTTCACATGTTGCTCCGTAGGCTCAGTCGGTGTCCTCTGCAGCCTGCTCAACCAGCGGGATAATACGCAGCGGCACCGGGTTTTCCATGACGATCGCCGTGGAGGCCCGGACGATGCCATCAAAGCCGACCACGCGGTCGATCACCCGCTGGAGGTCGGCGTTCGAGCGGGCGACGAGCCGGCAGAACATGTCCCCGTGCCCGGTCGTCGTGTGCAGCTCCAGGACTTCCGGTACGCCACTCAAGTGGGCCCGCACGTCGGCGCCTTGCCCCTGCTTGATCTCCAGCGTCGCGAACGCGGTGACGGGATAGCCCAGGGCGGCGGGGTCCACGTCCGGGCCGAACCCCCGGATGACGCCATTCGACTGAAGCCGGTCCAGCCGGGCCTGCACGGTCCCGCGCGCCACTCCGAGCCGCCGCGACGCCTCGAGTACGCCGATGCGGGGCTCGCGGGCCAGCAGCAGGATGAGCCGGCCGTCCAGATGATCGATCGCCATGATCCGTCTCCCGGTGGTCAGGCTGTACAGATAGCCCGCCCATCCTTGCCGCAGGCTGCACAGATTGCCCAGTGGATACGCGAACTGTTGCGCACCTTGCGAAGCGTCGGGAACCTTCGGACATGACTGAGACTGTGCACACCACCCCCGACACCGCCCGGCAGGCCGATCCCTTCCCGGTCAAGGGAATGGACGCGGTGGTCTTCGCGGTGGGCAACGCCAAGCAGGCGGCGCACTACTACTCGACCGCCTTCGGCATGAAGCTCGTCGCCTACTCCGGACCGGAGAACGGCAGCCGCGAGACCGCGAGTTACGTCCTGACCAACGGCTCGGCCCGCTTCGTCCTCACCTCCGTCATCAAGGCGTCCACCGAGTGGGGCACCTTCCTCGCCGACCACGTGCACGCCCACGGCGACGGTGTGGTCGACCTCGCCATCGAGGTCCCCGACGCCCGCGCGGCGTACGCCTACGCCGTCGAGCACGGCGCTACGGGCATCACGGAGCCCTACGAGGTCAAGGACGAGCACGGCACGGTCGTCCTCGCCGCCATCGCCACGTACGGGAAGACCCGGCACACCCTGGTCGAGCGCTCCGGCTACGACGGCCCCTACCTCCCCGGATACGTGGCCGCGGACCCGATCGTGGAGCCGGCCGCCAAGAGGACCTTCCAGGCCATCGACCACTGCGTGGGCAACGTCGAGCTCGGCCGGATGAACGAGTGGGTGACCTTCTACAACAAGGTCATGGGCTTCACCAACATGAAGGAGTTCGTCGGCGACGACATCGCCACCGAGTACTCCGCCCTCATGTCGAAGGTCGTCGCGGACGGCACGCTGAAGGTGAAGTTCCCCATCAACGAGCCGGCGATCGCGAAGAAGAAGTCGCAGATCGACGAGTACCTGGAGTTCTACGGCGGCGCCGGCGTCCAGCACATCGCGCTCGCCACGAACGACATCGTCGCCTCCGTGAAGGCGATGCGTGCGGCCGGCGTGCGGTTCCTGGACACCCCGGACTCGTACTACGACACCCTGGGGGAGTGGGCGGGCGAGACCCGCGTGCCCGTGGAGACGCTGCGCGAGCTGAAGATCCTCGTCGACCGTGACGAGGACGGCTACCTGCTGCAGATCTTCACCAAGCCGGTCCAGGACCGCCCGACGGTCTTCTTCGAGATGATCGAGCGGCACGGCTCGATGGGCTTCGGCAAGGGCAACTTCAAGGCCCTGTTCGAGGCGATCGAGCGGGAGCAGGAGAAGCGCGGCAACCTGTAGCCACCACGACGAAGGGGTCCTTCTCCCGGGTGGGAGAAGGACCCCTTCAGCGTGCGGTCACGGAGTGGGGGTGGCGCTCGGCCTCGCCTGCGGCGACGGGGCCGCCGACTGCCCGGACCGGAGCTCCCCGGGTGCCTGCGAGGGTGTCCGTGAGGGCTGCTGCGCGGGCTCCGGCGAGGCGTCCGCCCCGGAATCCCGCGACGGCGACGGCGAAGGTTCCGGCTCGGTGGAGGGCTCCGGAGCCGGCGGCTGCATGAACTCCGGGCCGCCCGCCGCCGGCTCACCCAGGGCGTCCAGGGCCTCCTGGGCCGACGGAGCGGCGAGCGGCGAGAAGTCCGGGTTCGTCCGGAGGGCCTCCTCCAGATGGCCGCGGGCCGGACCGTCCTGGCCGAGAGAGCTCTCGATCATTCCCAGGTGATAGGCGTACGAGGCGTTCCGCACGCCGGACTCCACGGCCTTCTCCGCGTACTGCATGCCCTCCTCGCTCCGGCCCGCCCGGTGCAGTGACCAGGCCAGCGTGTCCGCCACCGCAGAGCTGCGGCGCTGCGCCTGCCACTCGGTGCGCATCAGCTCCACCGCCGCCTCCGGGTCGCCGTGGTCGGCCTCGAAGCGGGCCTCGGTCAGCGACTCGTTGACCCCGGAGGTCCCGGCCCGCGTCAGGAGGTCGCGGAGCTTCGCGTACTGGGTGCGGGAGTCGCCGTCCAGGTCCAGCGACTCGTACAGCTCGCCCAGTTCGAGCACGTACTCGGGGCGTGGCAGCTTCGTCGTCACCGTCCGGTAGTCCGCCAGCGCCTCGTCCGTGCGGCCGAGGGCCGCCAGCGCGCGGGCCCGGCCCCCCAGGGAGGCGAGGTGACCGCGGTCGGTACGCAGGGCCGCGTCGTACTGTGCGAGAGCCTCCGCCGGCTCGCCGCGCTCCGCGGCGAGTTCCCCCAGACGGTGCAGGGACGCCGCCTTCTCGGCCGGCGTGGCGGCGCGGTCCGCCGCCTCCTGGGCGGTGGCCAGGGCGTCCTCACGCCAGCCCTGGTTGCGGTACATGTCCGACGTCCTGGCCAGGCCGGGGGCGCCCTTGCGCAGAGCGCCGAACTTCTCCGTCGCCCTGGCCGCCGCCGCGTACTCGCCGAGGCCGTTGTAGGCGTCGATCAGCACCGGGTACGCGGTCCAGTTCTTCGGCTGCCGCGTCCGCACGGTCTCGCCCCACTTCTTGGCGGCGAGGAAGTCGTTCCGGGCGTTGGCGAGAGACCCGAGGCCCACCCACGCCGCCGTGTTCCCGCGCTCACCCGGCTGCGCCGCCAGCGAGCGCTGGAGGGCCTGTTCGGCCCGGGTGAAGTAGGCGGCGTCCGCGGAACGGCGCCCCCACTCCACGTACGCCGAGCCGAGCACCGCCCAGGACGGGGCGTCGGCGGGATGCGTCTCCACCCATTTCTGCCGGTCACCGATGAGGGCCGTCAGATCGGACAGCGACGCCGGGGAGCCCGCGGCGGCCGCGGCCTCGGCCCGTGCCACGGGCCCCTGCGGGCGGTCCGCGCCGTCCCCGGAGTCGTCCGGGACGGCGATCACCGCACCGGCCACGAGCACGGCACCGGCCACCGCGCCGAACGCCGCCCTGCGCAGCGTCGTGCGCATCGGCGCGGGAGGCGGTGGGACGGACGTCGCACCCTGGGGCGGCAGGGTGGAGGGGAGCGGCTCCGGGTTCTGCTGCGGCTTGGCATCCATGGTCATCACTCTGCGTCAGTACGAAGATCACATCGCGCTCCGTGAAGGCTGACGCAGACGGGTTCACACCATTGGCCCCGGGTGTCACGCTCGGATCATGGACGCACTCCTCGAACGACTGCGCGCGGGTCTTCCGGCCGAGGCACTGATCACGGACCCGGACATCACTGCCTCGTACGCCCACGACATGGCGAGCTTCTGCGACGCCGGCACTCCCGCCGTCGTGGTGCTCCCGCGCACGGTCGAGGAGGTCCAGCACGTCATGCGGACCGCCACCGCCCTGCGGGTCCCCGTCGTCCCCCAGGGTGCGAGGACCGGGCTCTCGGGCGCGGCCAACGCCTCCGACGGCTGCATCGTGCTCTCCCTGGTGAAGATGGACCGGATCCTGGAGATCAGCCCGGTCGACCGGATCGCGGTCGTCGAACCGGGAGTCGTCAACGCCACGCTGTCCCGCGCCGTCAACGAACACGGCCTGTACTACCCGCCGGACCCGTCGAGCTGGGAGATGTGCACGATCGGCGGCAACATCGGGACCGCGTCCGGCGGGCTGTGCTGCGTCAAGTACGGCGTCACCGCCGAGTACGTCCTCGGCCTGGAGGTCGTCCTGGCCGACGGCAGGCTGCTGAACACCGGGCGGCGTACCGCGAAGGGCGTCGCCGGATACGACCTCACCCGGCTCTTCGTCGGCTCGGAGGGCAGCCTCGGTATCGTCGTCAGGGCCGTCCTCGCGCTGCGGCCCATGCCACCGCGGCAGCTCGTGCTCGCCGCCGAATTCCCCTCCGCGGCCGCGGCCTGCGACGCGGTGTGCCGGATCATGGAGCGAGGGCACACACCGTCACTCCTCGAACTGATGGACCGGACGACCGTGCGTGCCGTCAACGCGATGGCCTCCATGGGCCTCCCCGAATCCACCGAGGCCCTCCTGCTCTGTGCCTTCGACACGCCCGACCCGACGGCCGACCTCACCGCCGTCGGGGAACTCTGCAAGGCGTCCGGGGCCACCGAGGTCGTGCCCGCCGACGACGTCGCCGAGTCCGAACTCCTGCTGCAGGCACGCCGGACGGCCCTCCCAGCCCTGGAGACCGTCAAGTCGGCCACGATGATCGACGACGTGTGCGTGCCGCGCTCCCGGCTGGGCGCGATGATCGAGGGAACCGCCGCGATCGCCGAGAAGTTCGGGCTGACCATCGGTGTCTGCGCCCACGCGGGCGACGGCAACACCCACCCCGTCGTCTGCTTCGACCACACGGACGCCGACGAGTCCCGCAGGGCTCGCGAGTCCTTCGACGAGATCATGGCGCTGGGCCTCGAACTGGGCGGCACCATCACCGGCGAACACGGCGTCGGCGTACTGAAGAAGGAATGGCTGGCCCGCGAACTCGGCGAGGTGGGCCTTGAGTTGCAGCGCGGGATCAAGGCAGCCTTCGACCCGCTCGGGCTGCTCAACCCCGGCAAGCTGTTCTGACGCCCGCGCACCGCCGCTCAGGCCTCGCCGTCCTGCGGCTCGTCCTGCGACCAGGGATCGCTCAGCCACAGGTCGTCGGCGGGCAGCGGGGTGAGCAGTTCGGCGAGGGCCCCGTCGAGTCCCAGCAGCCCGCTCTCGGTCCCCGGAGGCACCACCCGCAGGGTGCGCTCCACCCAGGCGGAGACGGCGGCGGACGGCACCTCCAGGAGGGCGTTGCCATCGGGTGAGGTGAGCGCGACACAGACGACACCCCGGTCCGCGACCTTCGTCGGCCAGATCCGTACGTCCCCGTGTCCGCAGGGCCGGAACACCCCCTCCACCAGCAGCTCACGGGCGAACGTCCAGTGCACGGGCGACTCGGAGCCGACGTGGAAGGTGATGTGCACGGCGTACGGGTCGTCGGTGAAGTAGGACAGCCGCGCGGGCACGGGGACCGACCGCTCGGGCGACAGGACCAGCTTCACTTCCAGTTCGCGTTCCACGGCGTTCTGCATGAGGTGTACGACCTTCCGATGCTCGTAGGGGCCGGTTCCGTGACCGGTCCGCACAAGGAGAGACCGCCCTCCCCGACGTCTATGACGCGACTTCCCAGAAAAACTTCCCCCGACCCTGAAAGTGGTCCAAACACCAGGACAGGCACGGGGGTGCTCGGAGGTCTGATAGATGTGGACCCTTGTATTGAGGCCTCGAAGAGATACGGGACCACGGTGATGAGCGCCCCAACCCCGGCACCCGGTGACGAAAGCCCCCGCGAGGGGTACTACCCAGACCCGTCCATTCCCGGATACGTCCGGTACTGGAACGGCGCTTCATGGGTCCCCGGCACCAGCCGGCCCGCACCGCCGGGCGGGACGGCGTCCGCGCCGGCTCCCGCCCCCACGGCCGACGCCGCCCCGCGGCCTCCGGCCCAGGTGGACGAGACCGGGCCGATGTACCTCGACGAGGTCGAGGGTGCGGCCCCTGCCGGAGGAGACGGCGGGGCGGACGCCGACGCGGCCCCCGGCCGGCCCCTGCCGGCGTCCGCCTGGCAGGCCGACACCTCCCGGCAGTCCGGCTTCGGCGGCGAACGCGACCACCGGGTCTCGTGGGGCGGCCCCGACCCGCGTACGCCGGGGGCGGACGGCACCGATCCGCGAACTCCCGGGGCAGGCACTCCCGGTCCGCGAACCCCCGGCGCGGGCACGCCCGAAGCCGCGACGCCGCACTCCACGCCACCCACCGCTGCCACCCCCACGGACGGCGAGTCCGCCGGCCCCCGGCGGCCCGGTACCCCCGACCCGACGCGTGGCCCCGTGCCCGGCATGCGGGACGGCGGTGACGCGGTGTCCGAGGGCACCGTCACCCTCCGCGCCGACCGGCCCGGCAGGAGTGCCGGCACCGGCACCGGCAGCCGCCCGCCGACAGACGGCACGGTCACCATCCGCGCGGTGGGCCCCGGCACCGCCGCCCGCCCCTCGCGTCCGCGCGACGACGCCCAGGCCGAGGGCACGATGACGATCCGCGCGGTGCCGCCCGGCGGCACCCCGCGGCCCCCGGCCCCCGCTCCGTCGCCCACCCCGCCGCAGGCAGCGGCCCCGGGGCTGAACGCGCCCCTGACACAGGGCCCCGATGGCGGGTCCGCGTCCTGGCCGCAGCAGGCCCACCAGTTCGCCCGGCCCGAGCAGACGGCACGCCCGCAGCAGCCCGCGCCCCAGCCGCTGAGCCCGATGCCCGCGCAGGGTGTCGGTCCCGATCAGCAGCAGCCCGTCGTGCCCTGGAAGCCCCCGGTGGACGACCCCTTCCAGCAGCTCGTCCGGTCCCAGGCCTCCGTCAGGCCCGCCGCCCTCGGCAAGCGGCTGGCCGCCCGGATCCTCGACACCGTCGTCCTCGGTGTGCTGGCCGGGGCGGCCGGATTCCCCCTGGTCACCCGGGCGATGGACCACATCGACCGGAAGATCGAAGCGGCGAAGATGTCCGGCGAGACGGTCACGGTCTGGCTCCTGGACTCCACCACGGCCGGACTGTTCGGTGGGGTCCTCGCCGCCTTCCTCGTCCTCGGCTGCGTCCTGGAGGCCGTACCCACCGCCAAGTGGGGCCGCACGCTGGGCAAGAAGCTGTGCGGTCTCGAGGTACGGGACATCGAGTCCCACGACGCGCCGGGCCTGGGCGCCGCGCTGCGCCGCTGGCTGGTGTACGGGGTGCTGGGCCTGGTCGCCGTCGGCGTGCTCAACGTGCTCTGGTGCCTGATCGACCGCCCGTGGCGCCAGTGCTGGCACGACAAGGCGGCCCGTACCTTCGTCGCCGGCCGGTAGGGGCCCCGTACGCCCGTGTGCTGACGCCCCGTCCCCCGAAGGGACCTCAGCCGTTGCGGGCCTTCACTGGCCGGGGTGCACTGCCCCCATGAGCAACGAACCACCGCCTCCGCCGCCCGACGACGACCCCTTCTCGAAGAGGCCGCCGCAGGGGCCCCCGACCCCGCCGGGCGGTTCGCCCTACGGCGGCGGGCCGCCCCCGCCTCCGCCGCCCCAGGACCCGTACGGCGGCGGTGGCCCCTACGGCGGTGCGGATCCGCTGGCCGGCATGCCGCCGCTCGCGGAACCGGGCAAGCGGATCCTCGCGCGGCTGATCGACCTGCTCATCATCTCGATCCCGCTGTACCTGATCTCGCTGCCCTTCGGCGGGGCGGTCGACGTCACGTCGGACGACGGCAACGACGACTTCGGCAACGCGGTGGGCAACGCCTATTCGGGTCATCAGCTGGTGTGGTCGCTGATCGGCCTGGTGGTCTACGTCGCCTACGACACGTACTTCACCCACAAGGACGGCCGGACCCTCGGCAAGCGGCTGCTCAAGATGCGCGTCGCGATGCTCAACGACGGCTCGGTGCCCGACACGAACTCCTCGCTGATGCGGGCCGTCGTGCTCTGGCTCCCGGCGCTGCTGTGCTGCCCCTGCCTGTGGTGGCTCATCAACATCGTGCTGATGTTCACGGACAAGCCCTACCGGCAGGGCCTTCAGGACAAGGCGGGCAAGACCGTGGTCGTCACCGTCCCCTGAGCCGGGAGGGGTCAGTGGCGCAGTGAGTGCTCGCCGACGTGCTCCCGCCGCGCCGTGGCGATCTCGATGTCCTCGATCGTGCGGTGCGTACGGGTGGCGGTGGGCGCCGCCGTCACCTTCCGGACCGTCGTCGTGCGGGCGGGCAGGGCCATCGCCACCAGGAGGCCCAGGGCCAGCGCCGCGGTGCCGACGAGGGCGACACCGATGCCCGATTCCGTACGGAAGAGCAGCAGCATGGCGAGGGCGGAGAAGACGACGGTGGCCGAACCGTAGGAGAACTGTGCGGCTGTCGGACGCGGCATGGCGGTATCCGTCCTCGGGGCGTCGGATAGGGGCAGTCTCTCGACACGTTCGCACTGTCAATCGACTCTACGACGGTGGATGCCCGTGAAGAACGGGTAGTAAGCGTGACCTAACCCACGGTGCCGGTGCACAGGGGGCGCACGGAGTCACACCGCCGTCGGCGGGAGCCGACGGCGCGCCGGTCGGGTCGAGCGGCAGGGACCGGTGTACCTCCGATGTACGTCCGGATAACGGAAGAGGTCTCCCGCATAGTGCACTTGGTATGTCCAAGTCAAGATCTGTCTTTTCTCTCATAACTCCGATCGAATGTCGTCACTTGTGACGCGTTGAACGCGCGCGGCCCGTTTTCAACCCCCTGGCCGCGGCTGCGAACGCCGGGGAGGACTGCATCAAGTGACCACTCAGAGACGAGCGCTGCGCGCCACCGCCACCGCCGTGGCCGTGTGCCTGGCCGCCACCGCTGCGACGGCGTCCGCCTTCGCCACGGCGCAGGCGGACGACAAGGTGTCGGATTCCGGCGCCTCCATCGTGGACCGGCGCGATCCCGCGCCGGCCAAGGCGCACGAGCACGACCTGGAAGGGCCCTTCAGCAAGGAGCAGGACGCACAGCGTCAGGCCGCGCTGGAGCAGGTCCTGTCCGGTGACAAGAAGGTGACCGCCAAGGGCGGCTCCAAGGTCGTCAAGCTCGGCAAGAGCAAGTACGTCGAGCTCGGCCGGGAGAAGACCGACAAGATCTTCACCATCCTCGTGGAGTTCGGCGACAAGGTCGACGACACCACGATGTTCGACCCCGACGGCGACGGCCCGAAGCCGCCCGTCAAGAAGTACGGCGGCACGCCGGGCCCGCTGCACAACGAGATATCCGAGCCGGACCCGGCGAAGGACAACAGCACCGCCTGGCAGGCCGACTACGACCAGTCCCACTTCCAGGACCTCTACTTCGGTGAGGGCAAGGGGAAGGACAAGGGCAAGGAATCGCTGAAGACGTACTACGAGAAGACGTCCTCCGGGCGCTACTCGGTCGACGGCGAGGTCTCGGACTGGGTCAAGGTCCCGTACAACGAGGCCCGTTACGGCTCGAACTACTGCGGCTCCACCAACTGCGCCAACGTCTGGGACACGGTCCGCGACGGCGTCAACGCCTGGGTCACCGACCAGAAGGCCAAGGGCCGCACCCTGGACGAGATCAAGGCGGACCTCGCGCAGTACGACGAGTGGGACCGTTACGACTTCGACGGTGACGGCGACTTCAACGAGCCCGACGGATACATCGACCACTTCCAGCTGGTCCACGCCGGCGAGGACGAGTCCGCGGGCGGCGGGGCGCAGGGCACCGACGCCCTCTGGGCGCACCGCTGGTACGCCTACGGCACCAACGCCGGTGCGACGGGTCCCGCGGGCAACAAGGCCGGTGGCGCCGAGATCGGCGACACGGGCATCTGGGTCGGCGACTACACCGCGCAGCCCGAGAACGGCGGACTGGGCGTCTTCGCCCACGAGTACGCCCACGACCTCGGCCTGCCGGACCTGTACGACACCTCCGGCGGCGGCGAGAACTCGGTCGGCTTCTGGTCCCTGATGTCGGCGGGCTCCTGGCTCGGCACCGGTGACGGCGAGATCGGCAACCTGCCCGGCGACATGACCGCCTGGGACAAGCTCCAGCTCGGCTGGCTCGACTACGACACGGCCAAGGCCGCCACGAAGTCGACGCACAAGCTCGGTGTGGCGGAGTACAACACCAAGGACAAGCAGGCGCTCGTCGTCGAGCTGCCCGAGAAGGAAGTCACCACCACCGTCACGAAGCCCGCCGAGGGCTCGAAGCAGTGGTGGAGCGACATGGGCGACGACCTGTCGAACACCCTGACCCGCTCGGTCGACCTCACCGGCAAGACGTCCGCCTCGCTGGATCTGTCCGGCTGGTACGACATCGAGGCCGACTACGACTACCTCTACACCGAGGTCTCCGACAACGGCGGCACCAGCTGGACCGCGCTCGACGGCACGGCGGACGGCAAGGCCATCCCGCGTGACGCCAGCGACAAGCCGGCCCTGACCGACGTGTCGGGCGCCGTCAAGAAGCTCTCGTACCCGCTGGACGCCTACGCCGGCAAGAAGATCGACCTGCGCTTCCGCTACCAGACGGACGGCGGCGCGGGCGGCAAGGGCTTCACGGCCGACGCCATCACGGTCACAGCCGACGGCGCCGCGCTCTTCACGGACAACGCCGAGGGCGACGACAACGGCTGGACCGCCAAGGGCTTCTCGCGGATCGGTGAGTCGTTCACCAACGACTACCCGCAGTACTACATCGCCGAGAACCGCCAGTACGTCTCGTACGACAAGACCCTCGAGGTCGGCCCGTACAACTTCGGCTTCTCCACCACCCGCCCGGACTGGGTCGAGCACTACGCCTACCAGAACGGCCTGATGGTGTGGCTCTGGGACACCTCCCAGAAGGACAACAACACCTCGCAGCACGAGGGCCAGGGTCTGATCCTTCCGGTGGACTCGCACGCCAAGCCGCTGAAGTGGACGAACGGCTCGCTCCTGCGCAACAAGATCCAGCCCTTCGACGCACCGTTCAGCTGGTACCCGAACAAGGGCTTCACGCTGCACAACGCGGACGTGCCGCTGAAGATCAAGCCGTCGCTGGGCGTCCCGGTCTTCGACGACCGCAAGGGCACCTACTGGTACGCGGAGAACCCGACCGGAAGTGTCAAGGTCTCTGACACCAACACCCGGATCACCATCGTGAACGAGCCGCTCAGCGGCTCCACGATGACCGTGAAGGTCGGGCCCTCGGGTAAGTAGTCGACATAACCGCAGGTCAAAGCGTGATCGGCCGTCGCCCTCTAGCGGGCGGCGGCCGATCGTGTTTAGGTGCGTCCTACGAATCCTTATTGACACGAAGTCTTACGGGGGAGCGCGAAGCATGGCAGGCGGAGGTTTCTGCAGGTTGCCCAACGGCACCGTGGTGGTGGCACTGACCCTGAACGGTCCGGCCGGCGGATCCGGCCCCGGGGAGCCGGTACGGGTGCTGGTGCACGCGGTGAACCGGGCGCGCGCCCTGACCAGGGTGCGCAATCTCGGGCTGCGCGCCGTCTACCTCAGGGGCAACGCGCAGCCGCCCACCCCGGACGAGGTCACGGCGGTCCTGCACCACCCGGACGGACTCCTGTGGCGTACGGCGCCCCAGACCGGCCAGGAGCTCTGGCACCCCATACGGGCTCTGCTGGGATCCTCCGGATACGCGGGCCCGGCCCGTCCGGCGGCCTGAGCGCGCGCCGGACGGGGTCAGACGACCGGCTTGCCCGACAGCTCCACGCCGGCGGTCCGCAGCTCGCCCAGGGCCCGCTCCGTGGTCGCCTCGGCGACCCCGGCGGTCAGGTCCAGCAGGACGTGCGTGACGAAGCCCTCCCGGGCTGCGTCCAGGGCGGTGGCCCGCACACAGTGGTCCGTGGCGATGCCGACGACGTCGACGGCGGTGACGGACCGGTCCCGCAGCCACTGGGCGAGCCCCGTCCCGTTCTCGTCGACACCCTCGAAACCGCTGTACGCCGCGGTGTACGCCCCCTTGTCGAAGACGGTGTCGATCGCGCCGGAGGCCACGGCTGGGGCGAAATTGGGGTGGAAGCCCACACCCTCCGTGCCGGCGACGCAGTGCGGCGGCCAGGAGTGCTCGAAGTCGGGCGTGGCGGAGAAGTGGTCACCGGGATCGACGTGGTGGTCCCGGGTGGCCACGACGTGGCTGTAACCGGGCCTGGCCTCGCCGATCAGGTCGGTGATGGCGGCGGCGACCTCGGCGCCGCCCGCCACCGCGAGGCTGCCGCCCTCGCAGAAGTCGTTCTGAACGTCGACGACGATCAAGGCGCGATGCATGGCGGTTGTCCTTCGGTGGGGTTCGGGCGGTCGTGCGGATGCGGACGGTGGGGATGCCACCGAGCCTAGAGACTCCGGGCAGCCTGCGGGAGGGGGTGCGCACCCCGCTCTCGCGGCCGGGCCCGCCCCGCGGCCGAGGGGGCCGGGGTGTGCCTCACAGGTACTCGGTGGGCAGCACCGGCTCACCCCGGGACAGCTGCATCGCCGACATCGGCAGCCCCGCCCGTGCCGCGACGTGCCGCTCCCGCGCGGCCTCCAGCGGCTCCCGGCCGACGACCTCACCGCCCTTGACCAGCTCCACCTGTACCTGCCGGTCCACCAGCTCCGGCGGGACCTCCCCGCTGCCGATCACCTCGGCCTCGGCGATCCCGGCATCGTCCAGCCTGCGCGCCGCCCACTTGCGGCCGCCCCTCGACGACTTCGCGCCCAGCGACTTCTTCACCACCGGCAGCAGCGGGTCTGCCGGATCGGCGGTCCGCGCACGTGCCACCAGCTTGTACACCATGGAGCACGTCGGGTGCCCGCTGCCGGTGACCAGCTGCGTACCCACCCCGTAGGCGTCGACGGGCGCGGCGGCCAGCGAGGCGATCGCGTACTCGTCCAGGTCGGACGTGACCACGATCTTCGTCTCCGTGGCACCCAGCTCGTCCAGCTGCTGCCGGACCCGGTGCGCGACGAGCAGCAGGTCCCCGGAGTCGATCCGTACGGCGCCGAGCTCCGGCCCCGCGACCTCCACGGCCGTACGGACGGCCTCGGTCACGTCGTAGGTGTCGACCAGCAGCGACGTCCCCCGGCCCAGCGAGTCCACCTGGGCCCGGAAGGCGTCCCGCTCGCTGTCGTGCAGGAGCGTGAAGGCGTGCGCACTCGTCCCGACGGTCGGGATGTTGTAGCGGAAACCGGCCGCCAGGTCCGAGGTGGTGTGGAAGCCGCCGATGTACGCCGCGCGCGCCGACGCCACCGCCGACAGCTCGTGCGTGCGCCGCGCGCCCATCTCGATGAGCCGTCGCCCGCCCGCCGCGGCCGACATCCGGGACGCGGCGGCGGCGATCGCCGAGTCGTGGTTCAGGATCGACAGGATCACGGTCTCCAGCAGCACGCACTCGGCGAAGGAACCCTCGACCCGCAGGAGCGGCGAGCCCGGGAAGTACACCTCGCCCTCCGGGTAGCCCCAGATGTCGCCGCTGAAGCGGTAGTCCGCCAGCCAGTCGACCGTGGGCGCGTCCACGACCCGCTGGTCGCGCAGGAAGGCGAGCATCTCGTCGTCGAAGTGGAAGTTCTCCACCGCGTCCAGCACCCGCCCGACGCCGGCGACGACGCCGTAGCGCCGTCCCTCGGGCAGGCGCCGGGTGAAGGCCTCGAAGACGGAGCGCCGGTCCGCGGTGCCGGCCTTCAGTGCGGCCTGCACCATCGTGAGCTCGTACTGGTCGGTGAAGAGTGCGGTCGACGGCACACCGACCCGTCGTCCAAGGTCCGCTGAGTTCATGCCGGGGATGCTACTCCCTATTCGTCAAAGTGACGAGATGGGGGCGTCGTTTGTGCGCCTGACCCTCTCTGGTGGCAGCATGGGGTAGGTGAGCGTTGCTGCCCCCGTAGAGATCGAACGTCCCGAATCGGCCGAGGAGACCTTCGCCGTCCCTGAGCCCGACGTCCCCTGGGTGACGCTGGTGCACAACGACCCGGTCAACCTCATGAGCTATGTGACGTATGTCTTCCAGGCCTACTTCGGCTATTCCAAGGACAAGGCGCACAAGCTCATGCTCGACGTCCACCAGAAGGGCCGCGCCGTCGTCTCCAGCGGCAGCCGCGAGGAGATGGAACGCGACGTCCAGGCCATGCACGGCTACGGGCTCTGGGCCACCCTGACCCAGGACCGCAACTGACCCGTCGCAGCCCCTTCCGCCCTCCGCCCGACCCACCATCGGAGAATTCATGGCCGGCCACTTCGAGGCCACCCCAGGCGGCGGCGCGTCCGTCGCCCTCGACGAGGTCGAGGTCGCCATCCTGCGCTCCCTCGCCGTCCAGCTGCTCGAACTGATCGGCCCCGGCGACGAACCCGCCGAAGGGGAGGACCCGCTCACCGCCCTGTTCGCCGAAGGCCCCAGCGAGCCGCCCTCCGACCCTGCCCTGGCCCGCCTCTTCCCCGAGGCGTACGGGGACCGGGACAAGGAACTGCGCGAGGCGTCCGCCGAGTTCCGCCGCTTCACCGAGAACGACCTGCGCACCCGCAAGCGCGACGACGCCCTCGCTGTCGTGCGGTCGCTCGACGCGCTCTCGCCCGTGGCGGACAGCGGCGCGGTGCTCAGGCTCACCGCCGAGGAGTGCCACCACTGGCTCGGCTCCCTCAACGACCTCCGGCTCACGATCGGCACGCGCCTGGAGGTCTCCGACGAGGACGAGGGTCAGGGCGGTTCGCTCTACCGGCTTCCCGACGACGATCCGCGCAAACCGATGGTCATGGCCTATCTCTGGCTCGGCGCACTCCAGGAGACGCTCGTCGAAACGCTGATGCCGTAACGCCGGTGGCGTGGGCGTGGTGGTTCCACGCCCGTTCGCTCAACGGACGCTCAAATTCGCATAACGATACAGTCGCCGTTCCGGGAGAGTGGCCCGAAACGGCGGTTTGGTCCCCTATCTGCGTGACGCGTGCCACACGGGCATCAGGGAGCGATGTGGTACTACTTCACAACTCATTTTTCGGCACCACCCCCCCGCCGGACCGGATGAGACCTGGCCGATCGCCGGGTGCAGCTCCGGGCAGAGGCAGGTCCGCGTCCACGGACCCCGCCGGCCCCACACGCCGAACGGACACCGGCGCTCACTCCGAGTCCGCCCGCGCTCTCCGTGCCCCACGCCCGGACAGCCCCGCGCCACTGAGGTAGCCAGATGTCACTTGACTCCATGACCAGAAGTGTCGATGAAGCCGTCAGCGGATTCTTCGAACCCATTGCCGAATGGCTGGGCAAAGTTGTTTTCTACGAGGTGTCCGTATTCGGCACCGGCCTTCCACTCATCGTCGCCTGGCTCGTGGTGGCCGGCCTGGTGTTCACCTGTTGGTTCGGCTTCATCCAGATCCGCAAATTCCGGCTGGCCGTCGACGTCGTGCGCGGCCGCTTCGACGAGAAGGGCGCGCCGGGGGAGGTCAACCACTTCCAGGCGCTGACCGCTGCGGTCTCCGGAACGGTCGGGCTCGGCAACATCGCCGGTGTGGCGGTCGCCGTGACCATCGGTGGACCCGGCGCGACGTTCTGGATGATCCTCTGCGGCCTGCTCGGTATGGCCACGAAGTTCGTCGAGGTCACGCTCGGCGTGAAGTACCGGGAGGTGCACGCGGACGGAACCGTCTCCGGTGGACCCATGCACTACCTGCCCAAGGGGCTCGCCGAACGGTTCGGCAACCGGGGCAAGCAGTTCGGCAAGGTTCTCGCCGTCCTCGCCTCCGTCATGATCCTCTTCTTCGGGCTCTTCGGCGGCAACCTCTTCCAGGTCAACCAGAGCTACGCCCAGCTCGTCTCGGTCACCGGAGGCGAGGGCGGGGCCGTCGGTTCCTCCGGGGGTGCGCTTCTCTTCGGACTGCTGATCGCCGCGATCGTCGGCGTGGTGCTCCTCGGCGGCATCCGCTCCATCGCGTCCGTCACGAGCCGGCTCGTCCCCGCGATGGCCGGGCTCTACGTCCTCGCCTGTCTCACCGTCCTCGTCGTCAACGTCGCCCACCTGCCTGCCGCGATCGGCGCGATCATCGACGGCGCGTTCAACCCCAAGGGCGTCGCGGGCGGTCTGCTCGGCGCACTGATCATCGGCTTCAAGCGAGCGGCGTTCTCCAACGAGGCAGGCCTGGGATCGGCTCCGATCGCCCACTCCGCGGTGAAGACCAAGCATCCCGCGAGCGAAGGCCTGGTCGCACTGCTCGAGCCGTTCATCGACACCGTCCTCGTCTGCACCATGACCGCGCTGACCATCGTCGTCGCCAACCCGGCCAGCTGGGCCGAGGCCCGTGCCGGAGAGGACATCGGAGGTGTCACCATCACCTCCGACGCGTTCGCCACCGTCCTGCCGTGGTTCCCCCACATCCTGACGATCGCCGTCATGCTGTTCGCGATCTCCACGGTGCTGACCTGGGGCTACTACGGCCTCAAGGCGTGGACGTACCTCTTCGGCCGGAGCAGGGCGAGCGAGGTCATCTTCAAGGTCATCTACACGGTCTTCGCGGTCGCCGGCTCCCTTCTCACCCTGCAGACCCTCATCGACATGGCGGACGCGGTGCTCTTCACCCTCGCCGTGATCAACATCATCGGTCTCTACCTGCTGGCGCCCGTGGTCAAGCGCGAACTGAACACCTTCCTCGAGTACGTCCGCCGGCACAAGGCCGGCGAAGCGGGCCCGGTCGGCCCTGTCGAGGACGACGGGCTGGAGAACGCGCCGGTGAACGCCGGCTGATCCTCCGGCCGGCCCGGCGGTCGCCGGCCCGGCGTTCCAGCATCCGGACGGGTCCGTACCTCACGCGGTACGGGCCCGTCCGGCGTGCATATCCTGGCGCCATGCTGACCCTCACCCAAACGCTGTACGACCAGATCGTCGCCCACTCCCGGGCCGACCACCCCGACGAGGCATGCGGAGTGGTCGCAGGCCCGGCCGGAACGGGCCGCCCCGAACGCTTCGTCCCCATGCTCAACGCCGCACGCTCGCCCACGTTCTACGAGTTCGACTCCGCGGACCTGCTCACGCTGTACCGCGACATGGACGACCGTGACGAGGAGCCGGTGATCGTCTACCACTCCCACACCGCTACCGAGGCCTACCCCTCCCGCACCGACGTCACGTACGCCAACGAGCCCGGCGCCCACTACGTGCTGGTCTCCACCGCGGACACCGACGGAGCGGGCCCCTTTCAGTTCCGCTCGTACCGCATCGTGGACGGCGAGATCACCGAGGAAGAGGTCCAGATCGTCGAGGCGTACCCCCCGGCCGCCTGACGCCGACGGGCCGTCCCCGGCAGCACCAGCCAGACCCGCGTCCCACATGGCGAACGCTCACCATCCGACATGTGGGATCACACTCCGGATCCCGGGTGGGGAATCGATACGATGACCACATGGTTCCCCATGACGTGAGCGAAAAGACGCCGGGCATGCTGCTCGTCGCGCGGCTGCACGTCGACCTGTGCAGGCTCAGCAGCGCGATGTGTCCGGCTTCCGCCTGCCCGTGAACCGCACGGCCTGAGCCGCGGTCCGAGCGCACCACGTACGCACCAACCCCCCGCGCGGGGCCACAGACGCGCGCCCCACGCCACCTCCCCGCATTCGACAGGAGCCCACGCCATGGCCATCGAGGTCCGCATCCCGACCATCCTCCGCACCTACACCGACGGCGCCAAGGCCGTCGAAGGCAACGGGGAGACCCTCGCCGACCTCTTCGCCGACCTCGAGAGCCGCCACAACGGCATCCGTGAGCGCATCGTCGACGGCGACAAGCTGCGCCGCTTCGTGAACGTCTACCTCAACGACGAGGACGTCCGCTTCCTCGACGGCATCTCCACCAAGCTCACCGACGGCGACAACGTCACCATCCTCCCGGCCGTCGCCGGCGGCATGCGCTGATGCGGTACGACTCCCCACTGGCGACCGTGGGCAACACACCCCTGGTCCGCCTCCCACGGCTGTCCCCGTCCGAGGACGTCCGCATCTGGGCCAAGCTGGAGGACCGCAACCCCACCGGCTCGATCAAGGACCGCCCCGCGCTCCACATGGTCGAGCAGGCGGAGAAGGACGGCCGCCTCACACCCGGCTGCACCATCCTCGAACCCACCAGCGGCAACACCGGCATCTCCCTCGCCATGGCCGCCAGGCTCAAGGGCTACCGCATCGTCTGCGTCATGCCCGAGAACACCTCGCAGGAACGGCGCGACCTGCTCACGATGTGGGGAGCCGAGATCATCTCGTCCCCCGCCGCGGGCGGCTCCAACACCGCCGTACGCGTGGCCAAGGAGCTCTCCGCCGAGCACCCCGACTGGGTCATGCTCTACCAGTACGGCAACCCGGACAACGCCGGCGCCCACTACGCCACCACCGGCCCGGAGATCCTCACCGACCTCCCGTCCATCACCCACTTCGTCGCAGGCCTCGGCACCACCGGAACCCTCATGGGCGTCGGCCGCTACCTCCGCGAGAACAAGCCCGACGTCACCGTCGTCGCCGCCGAACCGCGCTACGACGACCTCGTCTACGGCCTGCGCAACCTCGACGAAGGCTTCGTCCCCGAGCTCTACGACGCCTCCGTGCTCACCACCCGCTTCTCCGTCGGCTCCGCCGACGCCGTCACCCGCACCCGCGAGCTCCTCCAGCAGGAGGGCATCTTCGCCGGCGTCTCCACCGGCGCCGCGCTCCACGCCGCCATCGGCGTCGGCCACAAGGCCGTCAAGGCGGGCGAGTCCGCGGACATCGTCTTCGTCGTCGCGGACGGCGGATGGAAGTACCTGTCGACCGGCGTCTACACCGCACCCACGACAGAAGCCGCCATCGAAACCCTGCACGGCCAGCTCTGGGCCTGACGGCCCCTCGGCCGCCCGGCGGCCACGCGCACCGAAGGCGCGGGACGGGAGAACACCCCGCCCCGCGCCTCCCGCACGTTCACCCCAGATCCCGAACCCGCCCCCACACCCCCGGATCCAGCTCGCCCGCCTTCCGCCGGAACCCCGCCAGCGCGACCTCCCGCAGCTCGTCCGTCTCCAGGTAGCTCTGCCGCCCCCGCGCGTCCCCCACCGAACCCGCGGGCAGCGCGATCACCCCGGGCCGCTCCTCATGGTGCTTGCTGGTGATCTTGGCCACCACCGCCGTGCCGCCCCGCACCGACAGGACCAGACACGGCCGGTCCTTCGACCCCGGCCCGTCCTCGAACGGCACGTCCGCCCACCAGATCTCCCCCGGCCGCGGCCCCCCGTGCGGCCTGCCCTTCTTCTTCCTCTCCGGAGCACGCCCCGGCGGACGCGTCCGCCCACCCGGACGCCGCGGACCACGCCCGCCCCGGCCCCGCGCATCGGAGACCGTCGCCACGAGCGCCAGCAGGACAACGACGGCCAGTGCCGCCCACCACCACGAGTTCATGCACCGACCGTACCGGCGCGCCGCACGGCACCCGGCCTTCCATCGAACCGGTGACACCACAGGTGAGTTCCCCCACAACGGCAGGCCGTGGAGGAGCGACCAGTGGTTTCGCGCCTTACGCTCGACGGACCGCACGAACCCTCCCCGTTCCCACGCCTCGGAGGTTCACGCTCCATGAAGCTCACCGTCGTCGGCTGCTCCGGCTCGTTCCCGTCACCGGGTTCGGCATGCTCGAGCTACCTCGTAGAGGCCGACGGCTTCCGGCTGCTCCTCGACATGGGCAACGGCGCCCTGGGCGAGCTGCAGCGCCACGTAGGTCTCTACGACCTCGACGCCATCTTCCTCAGCCACCTCCATGCCGATCACTGCATCGACATGTGCGCGTACTTCGTCGTCCGGTACTACCGCTTCGACGGCGGACGCCCCGAGGCCATCCCCGTGTACGGCCCGGAGGGCACCGAGCAGCGGCTCACCACCGCCCACGCCGACACCCCGTCCGACCACGCCATGGGTGAGGTCTTCGACTTCCACACGCTGAAGTCCGGATCCTTCGAGATCGGCCCCTTCTCGGTCCGCACGGAGAAGCTCCGCCACCCCGTCGACACCTTCGGCATCAGGATCGAGCACGACGGGCGCACCCTCACGTACTCCGGCGACACCGGCACCTGCGATGCGCTGGCCGAACTCGCCGAGGGATCGGACCTGTTCCTCTGCGAAGCATCGTTCGTCCACGGCAAGGAGGACATCCCGGACCTCCACCTCAACGGCCGCGAAGCAGGCGAGTACGCCGCCCGCGCCGGAGCCGGACGTCTCGTCCTCACCCACATCCCGCCGTGGACGGACGCCGAACGCAACCTCGCCGACGCCCGCGAGGTCTACGACGGCCCGGTGGAGCTGGCCGCGCCCGGCGCGGTGTACGAGATCTAGGAACCGGCGAAGCCCCGTTCCCTCCACGCGGAGGGAACGGGGCTTCGCCGTGCTGTGACAGGGGCCGGACTACTTGGCCTCGGCCTTCTGGAGCTCGGCGAGCTCCTCGTCGGACTCGCGGCCCGGAGTCGGAAGGTTGAACTTCGTGATCGCGAAGCGGAAGACCACGTAGTAGACCACCGCGAAGCAGAGGCCGACCAGCACCAGCAGCCAGGGCTTCGACGCGATGCCCAGGTTCAGCAGGAAGTCGACCAGACCGGCCGAGAAGCCGAAGCCGTCCTTCATGCCGAGCGCCCAGGTCAGTGCCATCGAGACACCGGTCAGCACCGCGTGGATCGCGTAGAGCACCGGGGCGATGAACATGAACGTGAACTCGATCGGCTCGGTCACACCGGTGACGAACGAGGTCAGGGCCAGGGAGAACATCATGCCGCCGACGACCTTGCGGCGCTCCGGACGGGCACAGTGGACGATCGCGAGGCAGGCGGCCGGAAGGGCGAACATCATGATCGGGAAGAAGCCGGTCATGAACTGCCCGGCGTTCGGGTCGCCGGCCAGGAAGCGGGCGATGTCACCGTGGGCGCCGTTGTACTCGCCGGCCTGGAACCACGGGAAGGAGTTCAGCAGGTGGTGCATGCCGACCGGGATCAGCGCACGGTTGGCGACACCGAAGATGCCCGCACCGACCGCGCCGGAACCGACCAGCCACTCACCGAAGTTGTGCAGGCCCGTGCCGAGCACCGGCCAGATGACGCCGAAGACGATACCGATGACCAGACCCGCGAAGGCGGAGAGGATCGGAACCAGACGACGGCCGCTGAAGAAGCCCGCCCAGTCCGGCAGCTTCGTCCGGTAGAACTTCTGGTAGAGCAGGGCCACGACTATGCCCATCACGACACCGCCGAGCACACCCGCGTTGACCGGGGCGTCGCTCATCACGATCTTGCCGTCGGCGACGCTCGCGACCTGCGGGAGGTTGCTGTCGGTGAAGGTGGCGAGCACCTTCTGGAAGACCAGGTAGCCGGTCACCGCGGCGAGAGCCGTCGAGCCGTCCGACTTCTTGGCGAAGCCGATGGCGATGCCGACGGCGAACAGCAGCGCCATGTTGTCGAGAATGGCACCACCGCCGGCCGCCATGTAGCCGGCCAGCTTGGTGATGACGGTGGGGAACGACTCGCGGCCGAGCATGTCGGCATTGCCGAGCCGGACCAGCAGCGCGGCCGCGGGCAGGACCGCGACGGGCAGCATGAGGCTGCGGCCGATGCGCTGCATGACAGCCATCACGCCGGCGCCCCGCTTCTTCGCGGGGGCCGCCGGAGCGGTGTCCGTACTCATCAACTTCCTCCAGTAGGCAAGGCGCCGCCGGGGACAGTTGGTGGGGGGCGGCGACTCGAGGAACGCGGCGGCAGAGACGGCCGCGTGGTCTGGACCACTGAGTGGTGTAGACCAGTTTTAGCACGGTGAGGGTTGGATAAGGAACCTTCCATATGCCCCGTAGTGCCCCCAGTACCCTCGGTGACGCCGAGGAGCCCCCGGACCTCGCGGTCCGGGGGCTCCACCGAGAGCCTGGGAGGCCCTACTTCGTGAGGTCCTCCTCGATCTTCTCCTCCTCCTCGACGGGCTCGCGCCCCGGGGTCTGGAGATCGAACTTCGTGATCGCGAACCGGAAGATCGCGTAGTAGACCACCGCGAAGCACAGCCCGATCGGGATGATCAGCCACGGCTTCGTGTCCAGGTGCCAGTTGACGACGTAGTCGATCAGCCCGGCCGAGAAACTGAACCCCGCGTGCACGCCCAACGCCCAGGTGACCCCCATCGAGACCCCGGTGAGGATCGCGTGCACCCCGTAGAGCAGTGGGGCGACGAAGAGGAACGAGAACTCCAGCGGCTCCGTCACGCCCGTCACGAACGACGTCAGCGCCACGGACAGCATTAGCCCGGACACCTCCTTGCGCCGCTCCGGACGCGCGGTGTGGGCGATCGCCAGCGCGGCGGCCGGCAGGCCGAACATCATGATCGGGAAGAACCCCGAGGTGAACTGCCCGGCCGACGGGTCCCCGGCGAAGAAGCGGGAGATGTCGCCCTGGACGGTCCCGCCGTCCCCGCCCGTAAACTCGCCCGCCTGGAACCAGAAGAACGTGTTCAGGAACTGGTGCATGCCGATCGGGATCAGCAGCCGGTTCGCGAAACCGAAGATCGCCGAACCCCAGGCGCCCAGATCGATCAGCTGCTTGGCGAACCACGTCAGCGCGTCACCCACCGGCTGCCACAGCAGGCCGAACAGCACGCCCAGGATCACGCACAGGAACGCCATCAGGATCGGCACCAGGCGCCGACCGTTGAAGAAGCCGAGCCAGTCGACCAGCTTCGTGCGGTGGTAGCGCTGCCAGACCACGGCGGTCAGCAGGCCGATGATGATGCCGCCCAGGACCCCGGGGTTCTGCGGCACCCCGTCGGGCGTCGCCTCGGTCATCGTGCCGTCCACCGGGAAGGCCGCCAGTACCCCGCGGTACACGAGGAAGCCGACGACGGCGGCCAGCGCCGTCGAGCCGTCCGCCTTCTTCGCGAAGCCGATCGCGACACCGATGCAGAAGAGCAGGGGCAGGCCCACCTCGCCGTCGAGGATCGCCGTGCCGCCGTTGAGGAGGACCTTCGCGAACTTGTCCCAGAAGGCGCCGTGCAACGAGGAGTCGAAGAGATTGCCGAGGCTGACGAGGAGCCCCGCCGCGGGCAGTACGGCCACCGGCAGCTGCAGGCTCCGGCCGACCTTCTGGAGTCCCTGGACCGGCCCGTTCCACCACTTGCGCTGCGGTTGCACAGCCGCGTTCGAACTCATCGGCATCCTCCCGGAACACGCCTGGCTTGGCGGTCGTTGCAAACTGGTGTAGACCAGTCGCCGTACGGTGCGGGGCCCTGCCGGAAGGCGTGGCGCCGGTGATCGTCATCATTGGGGACAGCGCGGTTACCTGCCCGTGAAGTTGGGCCAACCGTGCGTTACCGTGACGAAACGGACCCATGGTGGGGCCGCCCCACGCATGCACAGACCAGGGAGAAGGACATGGCCAGCAAGGCTGAGAAGATCGTCGCCGGGCTCGGCGGTATCGAGAACATCGACGAGATCGAAGGCTGCATCACCCGCCTCCGCACCGAGGTCCACGACCCCAGCAAGGTCGACGAAGTCGCGCTCAAGGCCGCCGGAGCCCACGGCGTCGTCAAGATGGGCACCGCGATCCAGGTCGTCATCGGCACCGACGCCGACCCCATCGCCGCCGACATCGAAGACATGATGTGACCGGCTGACCCGCCGGCCCACCACGGTCCCACGCGCAGGCCCCGCTCCGCCCCCGACCGGCCCGGAGCGGGGCCTGCCGTGCACCCGAACGGACCCGGCCCCTCAGCCGATAGGCTCGACGCCATGTCTCGTATCGACGGCCGCACCCCCGAACAGCTCCGCCCCGTCACCATCGAACGCGGATGGAGCAAGCACGCCGAAGGCTCCGTACTCATCTCCTTCGGAGACACCAAGGTCTTCTGCACCGCCTCCGTCACCGAAGGCGTCCCCCGCTGGCGCAAGGGCAGCGGCGAAGGCTGGGTCACCGCCGAGTACTCCATGCTGCCCCGCTCCACCAACACCCGTGGTGACCGCGAATCCGTACGCGGCAAGATCGGCGGCCGCACCCACGAGATCAGCCGCCTCATCGGCCGCTCGCTCCGCGCCGTCATCGACTACAAGGCCCTCGGCGAGAACACCATCGTCCTCGACTGCGACGTCCTCCAGGCCGACGGCGGCACCCGCACCGCCGCCATCACCGGCGCCTACGTCGCCCTCGCCGACGCCATCGCCTGGGCCCAGGGCAAGAAGATCATCAAGCACGGCCGCAAGCCCCTCACCGGCACCGTCGCCGCGATCAGCGTCGGCATCGTCGACGGCGTCCCCCTCCTCGACCTCTGCTACGAGGAGGACGTCCGCGCCGACACCGACATGAACGTCGTCTGCACCGGCGACGGACGCTTCGTCGAGGTCCAGGGCACCGCCGAGGCCGAACCCTTCGACCGCGACGAGCTCAACGCACTCCTCGATCTCGCCACCGCCGGCTGCACCGACCTCGCCAAGGTCCAGGAAGAGGCACTCGCCCGCACACTCGGCGAGTAAAGGCGGGTAAAGAAGCAACCAAATCCGCAGCACACAGCGTCGTAACGGATACGGGCGCACGGGTCGAACCGTGCGTCCGTCCACGTATCCGCCCCCGGGGAGGGACCGCACCATGGCTTCGCGCCGCCACCAACGCACCGCACTCGCCGTCACGGCCACCCTGCTGACGCTCACAGCCGCGGTCGGCTGCGGAGCCGTCGACAAGGCCCTGGACTGCGTCCGTACCGCCGACGCCATCGCGACCAGCGTCAACAACCTCCAGCAGGCCGTGTCCAGCGCCTCCGACGACCCGACCCAGGCCACCGAAGCCCTGGACCAGATCGACAAGGAACTCAAGGACCTCGGCGACACCACGGACAACGCCGACCTCAACAAGGCCGTCGACGACCTGCAGTCCGGGGTCACCAACGTCCGCGACTCCATCGAGAAGGGCGACGCCACCCCGGACATCAGCCCCGTCACGGACGCCGCCACCGAGATCGGCAAGGTCTGCACCACGTGACCGTGCGGCGATAATCGACGCATGACGCGCCTGATCCTCGCCACCCGCAACGCCGGGAAAATCACCGAACTCCACGCGATCCTCGCCGACGCGGGCCTGAGCCACGACCTCGTCGGCGCGGACGCGTACCCCGACGTCCCCGACGTCAAGGAGACCGGCGTCACCTTCGCCGAGAACGCCCTCCTCAAGGCCCACGCCCTGGCCCGCGCCACCGGTCACCCGGCCGTCGCCGACGACAGCGGCCTCTGCGTCGACGTCCTCGGCGGAGCCCCCGGCATCTTCTCGGCCCGCTGGGCGGGCGCCCACGGCAACGACAGGGCCAACCTGGAGCTGCTCCTCGCCCAGCTCGCCGACATCGACGGCCCGCACCGCGGCGCCTACTTCGCCTGCGCCGCGGCCCTGGCCCTCCCCGACGGCACGGAGCGCGTGGTGGAGGGCCGCCTCACGGGCACCCTGCGCACCGCCCCGGCCGGAGCCTACGGCTTCGGCTACGACCCGATCCTCCAGCCGGACGGAGAGACCCGTACCTGCGCGGAGCTCACCCCCGACGAGAAGAACGCGATCAGCCACCGGGGGAAGGCGTTCCGGGCGCTGGTGCCGGTGGTGCGGGAACTGGTGGGGTGACGGAAATGAGGCCTTCACCTTCGATGTGAAGGTAAAGGCCTCATTTGACCTGTGGGCCCGGTGGGATTTGAACCCACGACACACCGGTTCTAAGCCGGCGCCCTCTAGCCTGCTGGGGTACGGGCCCGCGTTTCACTACTGTACTGGGTGGACCTTCGCCGCTTTGAGAAGGTTGCGGTCTGGCTGTGGCATGACGGACACAAGTAGCGCAGGTTCTCCCGGCAATTGTCCAGATGGTCACCGTTGATGTGATCGATCTCCAGTACCAGACGCTTGCCCTGCCAGGTGTCCCCGATGCCACACGCGGAACACACGCGCGGGCGTCCGATCTCATCGAGTGCACGGCGCAGGAGTGTGGTTCGGGTCCGTGCGGCGCCGGACTCCCGGCGCTGAAGGATCTCGGATGCAGCCTTGCGGTGAGGAGAGCTGGAGCCTCTGGTGTGTCCCTGCCCAGTGAAGTGGGCGGTTGAGAGGCCGTGTTCGGCGAGACTCCGTTTTAGGCGGGCGCGAGCCGGCCGGCCAGCTCCTTGGCCTTCCGGTTGACCAGATGCAGCACACACCGGTATGGATGACGCCTTCTACCTACCCCAAGTAGCGGCGCAGACGCTTTCGTTGGGTTCTTCCTGTGTGCCTGTTGTGCTCGGGGATGGCATTCGAGACTATGGGATCGACGCGCCGATTTACACCTTCTTTCCTTATGATTCACAAGGGAATGCGCGTCAGCTTAATATTCGAGAGGAGCGTTTTCTGTGGGGAAATCGAACCGGTCTTCGCCGTCGTATGGATTTCGGGCAGACACCCGCTGAGCGCGGTTTGCGCTGGTTTGATCACAGTATGTTCTTCCCGAAGCGTTACGCCGCCCCGTTTGGTTTGGCTTTTCCGTTTGTGTCAACTCACAATCATTTCGTATTGGATCGCGGCGGCAAAGTCTTCAAGCAGACCGCACCGGTGATCAAGTTGCGGGAGGGGGCGAGTGAGGAGGAGCACCTGCAATTGCTTGGCCTGCTCAACAGCTCTACGGCTGGTTTCTGGCTCCGGCCCGATTCCTTCCGAATTTCCCTTGAGGCTCGGAACCGCTCTAGACAGCCTTGCGCAGGAGCTAGCTGCGACTAGCCCCTCCTCCATCGCCGCCATCGGTGCGCCTACTGCGATTGCGCTACGTGAGGGGCGTGAGAAGTGGGAGGCTGCCCGTGGCCGCATGATTGCCACCCAAGAGGAACTGGATTGGCAGGTGTATGCTCTCTATGGTCTCCTTGAGCGGGAGATCATCGCGTCCTCTGACGACGTTCCTTTGCTTTCCCCTGCCGAACGAGCCTTTGCGATCGTGCTTGCCCGAAAGAGGGAACGCGGCGAGGTCAGCACCTCGTGGTTTGGTCATCACAATCACAATTTCGAGCCCATCACCGAAATGCCCGCCCACTGGCCCGCCCCCTACCGGGAAATTGTCCAGAAGCGCATCGATGCGATCGAGTCGATCCGTGCCATCGGCATGGTCGAGCGCCCCGAGTACAAGCGCCGCTGGGCCACCGAAGGCTGGGATGCTCTCCAGGAGAAGGCCCTCCGCTCCTGGCTGCTCGACCGGATGGAGAACCGCGATCACTGGTTCGACGAGAACGGCCAGCCCGCTATCCTCACCCTGGCCCGCCTCACCGACGCCCTCTCCCGCGACGAGGACTTCGTCTCCGTCGCCAAGCTCTACGCGCCCCGCAAGGAACTCGCCAAGGTCGTCGCCGAGTTGATCACCGACGAGCACGTGCCGTTCCTCTCCGTCCTGCGCTATAAGCCCTCCGGCCTGAAGAAGCGCGCCGACTGGGAAGATGTGTGGGACTGCCAGCGCAAGGAGGACGCCACCCAGGACGAGCAGGAGAAGCGGAAGATCCGGGACTCCATCCCCGTACCGCCGAAGTACACCTCGGCCGACTTCCTCCGCACCTCCTACTGGAGGGCGCGTGGCAAGCTTGACGTGCCCAAGGAGCGGTTCATCTCCTACGGGCAGACCAACGCCGTCACCCCGGAGCTGTACGGCTGGGCCGGCTGGGACCACAAGGAGCAGGCGCAGGCCCTCGCCACGTACTTCACCAACACCGCGCTGACCGCCGAGGAGATCACCCCGTTCCTCGCCGGCCTGCTGGAAATCCAGCCGTGGCTGTCCCAGTGGCACAACGAGTTCGACATGCTCTACAGCGGCTCCCCGGCGGACTTCTTCGCCGGTTACCGCCAGCAGAAGCAGGGCGAGCACGGTCTCACGGACGATGACCTCCGTGGCTGGCGTCCTCCGGCCGCAACCCGAGGTCGTCGCGCAGCAGTGAAGCAGTAACCAGGAGTAGATCGACATCCGTCGGTTCAGGGGCCACCCGGTGCGTGAGCGGGTGGCCCTTTGCCCGTACGTGCAGCTCCGCCCACACGGTCTTGCCCGGGGCGGCCCGGCGAGGACTGACGCCCCAGCCGTCCGACAGGGCGGCGACCAGAAGCAGGCCCCGGCCGGACTCGGACAGCGAGTCGGTCGCCTGGGGACTGGCCGGAGGCTGCTTCTCGACGCGGGTGTCGGTCACCTCGATGCGGAAGGTGTTCTCGGCCAGAGTGAGTTGGACGTGAAAGTCTCGGCCGGGGACGTGGCCGTGGCGTACGGCGTTGGCGGTGAGTTCCGCCGTGATGAGGGTGAGCGTCTCGTTGACCGGGGTCGTATAGGGGTGGCCCCAGTCGTCCAGGCGGTGCGAGACGAGTCGGCGGGCGAGGCGGGCGCCGCGCGGGGTTGAGGTGAAGCGCATGCTGAACTCGCGGTCGGGTGCGGGACGCTGCGGCATATGCCCGTTCGGGGGAGTATCTGGCTTCATAGGGTCAACGGTGTCGGACGCTGCGTAGCGTTGACCAGGAGCGATGCGCTGACGGGCACGGGCTGTACACGCGGTCGGTGCGCTTGTACGTGCTGTTGGGCGTGACCGTTTTCCAGGCCCCGAGTTGGCTGACTGGGCGGTCGTACGAGAGGAGTTGCGGCGTGGACGACGAGGTTCAGCAGCCGGAGGAGTACGAGGTCGGGACGGGCATGCTGTGGGTGTTCGGGCGGCAGTTGAAGCTGTTCCGGGAGCGGGCGGGCCTGGACCGCGCGACGCTCGGGTCCCTGACCGGGTACTCCGCCTCGACGATCGCGTCGTTCGAGCAGGGGAGACGTATTCCGCCGCCGAAGTTCATCGACCGGGCGGACGAAGCGCTTGAAGCGACTGGGGTGTTGATCGCGAGCAAAGAGGAGGTTGCTCGGGCTCAGTATCCGGCGTTCTTCCGGGATGCGGCCAAGTTGGAGGCCGAGGCGGTTGAGCTTCATGTGTATGCAAACCAGGCGGTGCCTGGACTCTTGCAGACGGAAGAGTACGCGCGGGCAGTGTTCACCAACTGGCGACCCCTGCTACACGAGGACGTAGTCGAGCAAAGGGTGACGGCGCGCCTGGCTCGGCACGAGATCTTCTGTCGGACACAGTTGCCGACCATCAGCTTCGTCATCGAGGAGTCGGTTCTGCGTAGGCCACTGGGTGGGTGGAACGTCATGCACGGGCAACTGGAGCACATCCTGCTTCATGGCCAGCGGCGTAACGTGGAGATTCAGGTGCTGTCGACCGAACGGGACGAGCACGCCGGATTGGCTGGTCCGTTCACCTTGATCGAGACGAAGGAAGGGCGGAGGATCGCGTATGTGGAGGCTCAGCAGGACAGCCGCCTCTACACGGCGCGGAAGCCAGTCCGGGAGCTCGAGGAGCAGTGCGGCATCCTTCGGGCCCAAGCGCTCACTCCGCGCGAGTCGCTGGCCCTCGTCGAAAAGTTGCTTGGAGAGAGATGAACGTCGAACAGTCTGTTCCTGAGTCGGCCTGGTTCAAGAGCAGTTACAGCAGCGGAGCGGGCGGCGAATGCGTCGAGGTCGCCACCCTCCCCGCCAGGGTCCACGTCCGAGACTCGAAGGACACAACCCGCGCCGCTCTCGCCGTGGAAACCACGGCATGGGCCACCTTCGTCGAGTTCGCGGCTCGCTGACAGAGGTAGCGCCGATCGCAGGGCCTTCCGGCGGCCGTTTGTTCGCCGGGAGGCCCTACGCATCCCGCATCCACGGCGCACCCCCACCAGCCCCGGCGCATCTCTCACCGGACGCCGCGTCGGCGTAGGCCGCCACGGCAGTCACGTCCGCCCACAGGCGCCCGTCTCGCGACGGCGGTCGCCTTACCGGGTGGCCGTCGGCATGGTGTTGGAGTCGGCCTTCACGCCACGGTCACTCTCGTTACGAGGTCTCAACAAAGCTTCTACATCATGGCCCTTGCGGCTCGGAGGTGCTGTAAGTTCCTGCCATGAAGCAGGGTAAAGAGGTCGAGAATCCCGAGTCGCGTTTCTTCACGGTGCTGCTGGCAGCGGCGAAGCTGCCGGGCGTGCGTATCCACAGGGAGTCGTACCTCCGCAGTGCGCTGGCTCGGCACTGCTCCGAGGACGAGATCCGACGAGCGATAGAAGAGACTCCCGCTGCCGCGGGCATCACTGTCGAGCTCCTCGACAAGGTCGCCAACGACTCCATTCGCTACGAGACCGCCAAAGTCAGCGCGCTCTCGGCCGCCGCCGGGATACCCGGCATCCTCGCCCTTCCCGCCACGGTGCCTGCCGACCTGGCCCAGTACGTCGGCCACATGCTGCGTATCTCGCAGAAGCTGGCCTACCTCTACGGCTGGCCCGATCTGTTCTCCGACGAGGGCGATCAGGCCGACGACGCGACCATGGGGGTGCTCACGCTGTTCTTCGGCGTGATGTTCGGCACCCAGTCGGCGAATGTTGCCGTGGGGAAAGTCGCCGGGATGATGTCGAAGCAGGTCGCGAAGAAGCTGCCCCAGAAGGCGCTCACCAAGGGTGTCATCTACCCGCTCGTGAAGAAGTCCGCGGCTTACCTCGGCGTTCAGATGACCAAGCAGTCCTTCGCGAAGGGCGTCTCCAAGGCCATCCCTATCGTCGGGGCCTTGGTGTCCGGCGGGCTCACCTTTGCCACCTACCTTCCGATGGCCAAGAGGCTCAAGAAGCACCTCGCGGGCCTGCCACTGGCGGACCCGTCGCACCAAGTGGTGGATGCGGACGTCGTGGACGGCGAAGTCGTGGAAGACCACGAGTGCTTCGCCTCAGCACCCACTGAACAGCACAACGCGGACACCACCGCCGTCAAGCTGGAGGAACCCATCCCCTGACGCCGCGAGTGTCCGCCTGGCAGCCCAGGGAGCGGCCTTCCATCTTCGATGGAGGCGCCGACTCGGGTCCACCGGTGCCACACCTGCTGGTGATGCGTTCCGTACCGCACGTACGCCGCTCGCAACGCCATCACCGCGAGTTCAGGGATCGGCGGGCAGAGCTGATGAGGTTGTGGGCATCGGTGCCGGACACCGCCGACTCACTGAGGGTCTTCCAGACCTTCTTGTACAAGGCGATGTTGTCGGCGTCGTCCAGCAACTGTTCGGCGTGCCAGTCCTCGGCGCCGACCAGTCGGTCGACGGGCACCCGGAAGCCGCTGGCGGGCACGATCTTGACGGAGGCTGTGAAGGGATGGCACCCGGCTCGACCGTGTCCACACCGATCATGCCGTTGAGGCGGCCGAGTTGGCTTGCCAGGCGTCGTCGACGCCGAAACCGACACCATGCGGTTCCGGATCTACCGCCCGCCGGCCTCGACGCCCACGCAGGCCGCCGGCACCTCCGCCTCGTCCCGGCTGGCCCTGGGCGGCCGCCTTCATCCTGGCCTGGCAGCGCCTGACCGCCGTCACCTGTCGAGCAAGTCCCGCCCCGACGAAGGCCGGGAAGGAGAGCCCAGCACCACCCCCGGGACCGTGAAACCCGGCGCAGCCGTACACGCGGAGGCCCTGACCGCGAACGGGTGGCACAAACAGGGCGAAACGATCCTCTATGCGGCAACGATCACCCCTAGAATGATCGAGGTCAATGCGAACAGCTGGCATAGACACCCTGATGGTCACCGGTTCATGCCTGTGCTGTTGCCACGTCAACTCCTGCCGGGCACGGACGATCTGTGCGATTCCGGAATCTGCAACCGCCCTGAGGTCACGGAGCTTGCTTTTCTCCTCCACGCTCCGTTTAGATCTGAAATCAGTAAACCTCCGAGATGATCGAACCTCGACTCAGAGCCTTTACCGATTCCCCGGAAAGAAAGACCCTGGCCGTGCCGGGAGGGTCAAAAAAGTCGACATTATTTCTGTATCGCTCGATTGCCTTGAGAGTGATGAGCGAGTCGGTGGAAACTTCTCCAGCGCCATCTGGCCCGAACGTCTGGCCGACACGGGCGACGCCGCTGATGCATCTTGCGGTGCATACGCCCTCTTGTTCGCTGGAACGCTCAACCTCGTAAATTTGCAGCCTGCTAGGTTCGGCCATACTTGTACGCCTCCGCGACGAATTGCGATATCTGGTCCGGTGAAAGCTTCGGCACGTCCCATTCCAGAGCGTCAGTTATGCCGCCGATGCTTCGCACCTTGGGGACATGTATTCCCATCTCTGCGAGAATACTCGACGCTACCCCCGAGGGGAGCTCGACACTCGCGAGCTTGGCGAGCTGCGATGCGGGCAGCCCCACCGCGACTTCTGCTTCGGCTCGAATGACGCCTCGCTCCAGCGGCACCCCCTCCAGGGCGCTTCGTGGGAAGAGCTGAACGATTCCTTCGCCGAATTGATCTGAATGCCTGGCGAATAGGGTGGCAACGCCAGGATCTGTTGATGTAGGGGTGTAACCCGATGCTTGAGTCCCCTCGCTGGCATCGTATCCGCGAGTGGTGCCACGGAAGAGATGCTCCTCCTCCGGGCAGCCGAAAAGTCCATAAGGGTCGATCCATGAGTGAGGATTCGCAACGTAAGCCACTGGATTGGGTGCCGGTGCGAGCCCGAGCGGGTCGGGGGTTAGGTATCGGGCGGTTTCCGGATCGTAATAGCGGTGGAAATTGTAATGGAGGAATGTCTCTGGATCAAAATATTGCCCAGGGAAACGGAGTGGCGTGTAAGCGGAGCTATCGATTGGCCAAGAAGTCACACCCCAGAGACTGCTGCGCGCTTGCCAGGCTTGGACTCCTGCTTCATCTACCAGCTCGCTCGGACCGCCGACCAGGTCGGTGACAATCGCAAAAAATCGCTCGCCAATAACTTTCTGTGACTGGCCCGGTGCGAGAATGCGTTCCTCTTGGCTCATCGGGCGCAAGCCATCGTGGGACCAGGTCAGTGCAACCGAATTGGACAGGGCGTCAGTCTCGGTGGTCTGCTCACAGAGAGTGGCGCCATCCCAAGTGAAGGTGGTCTGCTCCAGGACGCTGTGCCCGTCCTCGCCCATACGCTGTTTGGCTGTCCGACGGCCCAGAGCGTCGTACCGGTACCTCCATGTGACGCGGTCGGGTGTGGTCGCCGAGCGCATGCGGTTCTCGGCATCCCACTTGAAGCGCCACGTCTGAGGTTTGCGCGAGATTCGAGCCTTACGTCGGACAGTGATGCGACCGAGCACATCGTGTTCGTAGTGGACATTTCCTGCGCGAGCGATTGCGGTGCCGGAGTACGCGCGCGAACCTGCCGCATCCTGGCCCGGATGTATGGTCGGCCAGGACGCCTCGGTCTGGTTGCCGGCCTCGTCGTAGGCATAGCGCTCCGTCCAGTCCGCAGCCTGAGCGGAGGTGACGCGGCCGGCCGCGTCAAGGGTGAACGTCCTGGTGCCGGATAGTTGGTCGGCAAGCCCCGTCAGGTGCCCGTCGGCACGGTAGGTGTAGTCGCGGCGTTGGATGCTCCGGCCGGCTCCGGTGACCTGCTGGGTGGTGAGGCGGCCCATGCAGTCGTACTGGTTGGCCAGGGTGAGGGCATCGCCGATATGCCGGGCGGTCTCCTGGCCCGCTTCGTCGTGTTCGAAGGTGAGGACGCGGCCCGAAGTGGTGAGTGAGGTGCGTCGTCCTGCCGCGTCATATGTCCAGGTGCTGACCGCACCGCTGGGGGTTGTGCGGCCGGTGCGGCGTCCGAGCCGGTCGTACTCGTATGTCATCGTCCGACCGTTGACGGTCTCGGAGACGAGGCGCCCGTGCCGGTCGCGCAGGTAGGTGAGGGCGGTGTCCGCGTTGACGGCCTCGGCGAGTTGGTCGGAGAGGTCATAGGCGAAGGTGGTGACGGCCCCTGCGGCGTCCTTGGAGACGATCCGGTCCAATTCGTCCCGCTCGTAGCGGATGGTCTGGCCGAGGGCATCGGTGCGTGCGGTGAGGCGGCCTGCGATGTCGCGGTCGTAGGCCACAGTGCGGTTGTCGAAGTCTGTCTCGGAGACGAGGTGCCCGGCAGCGTCGTAGCTGTAGTTCCACGTCAGTCCCTGCGGATTGAGGACCTGAGTGAGGCGGAGTTCGTGGTCGTGGGTGAATTCGTAGCGCACGCCGTCAGGGCCGGTGCGGGCGGTCATGAGGTCGAAGTGGGTGTACTCGAAGCGGGAGGCAGCGCCCAAGGCGTCGGTGTGGGTGAGACAGTTTCCCTCGCCGTCGTATGTCCACGCCTGCGTGGTGCCGTCCGCATCGGTACGGCGGGACAGTTTGCCCTCGACGGTCCATTCGAGGAGGGTGACGGCTCCGAGCGGATCGGTGAGGGCGACCGGACGGCCGAACGCGTCCCGGGCGACCCGGGTGGTGGCGCCGAGCGGGTCGGTCACCTGGAGCGGCAGACCGGCCTGGTTGCTGAGGATGTGGGTCGTGTTGCCCAGTGCGTCCGTCACGGAGGTCGCGTGGCCGGCCTCGTTGTAGGCGGTGCGTGTCACGGCGCCGGAAGGGTCAGTGACAGTGAGACGGTTGCCGCGCTCGTCGTAGTCCTGGCGGACCACGGTCCGGTCCGGGTTGGTGACGCGGACCGGCAGTCGGAGATCGTTGTACTCCGCGGACAATTCCCGGCCGTCCGGACGGACCGCACAGGTCAGCTGTCCTGACTCGTCGTACGCGAAGCGGGTGGTGCGGCCGAGCGGGTCCGTGCGCAACAGGACGTGGTTGTAGCGGTCGCGCTCGAAGCGGGTGACCGCGCCCAGCGGGTCGATCTCGGCGACCACCTGATGGTCGTCGTTGACGACGTAGCGGTGGACGGCTCCGTTGCCGCTGGTGACGGTGGTGACACGCATCCCACTTTCGGGATCAACGCCGTCGTAGTCCAGGCTCAGGGCCATGTGACCTGCTGCGCCGCCTTCGGCTATGCACCGGTCCTGGTCGTCGTAGGCGTACTCGTACCGGCTGTCGTTGGTGTCGGTCCAGGAGGTGACCCGGCCCCGGTCGTCGTAGGCGAACCGGAGCGGGAGCCCGGAGGAGTTGATGACTTCGGTGAGGTGCCCATCGGCGTAGCCGTAGCGGAGGATCTCCTGGTCCGAACCGTCCGGGGCCGCTCCTGCGAGGTGGAGTGCGGTGATCCGGCCTTCGCTCGTGGTGAGCTTCAGGTGATAGCCGGCACCATGGACGATTCCGGCCGGCGCTCCTGTCTCGTCGTACTCGAACTGGATCCAGTTGCCATTGCGGTCGTCGATCTGCACCAGGAGTGCGACGTCCCCAGCAGAGCGCGGACTGAAATGCCGTATTCGGCCGCTGGCCGGATCGGTGATCGCGTAGTCCCCCGAAGTGTCCAGATCGAGGGGCCAGCGCGGGCCATGACTCGGCATGACCGGCACACCCGGCGCGGGGTGCGGATAGGACAGCAGCAGGCCGTCCTCGCACACGAAAACGATGCCCTGGGAGTCGATCTCCAGCCGCTGGTCGGCCGTGGAGGACCACGAGGGCCCGAACCAGCGCCCCGCACGGTAGTCGGAGGCAACCCGGCGGCGAAAGACGAGCGGGAACGTCCCCGGCAGGGCGATGTCCGTCTGCGGCAGGTACATCGTTCCGGTGGCCAGATCGACTGGGTCGGTAGGGTCCGTCTCCACCCCCTTGTCGGGCTTCGAGGCCTTTGCCGGATCGTCGACAGCCTTGCGAGCCGCGCTCTCGGCCCCGTCCTTGAGCCCGTGGCGGGCAAGCCCCTTGACCAGTCCGCCGCCCTTGGTGCCGATCAGCTCCGGGAGGAGTCGGCCGATGAATTCGGAGGGGTCGCCCTTGGCTGCGTCCCAGGCGTTCTTGAGCGCGCGGTCGGGGTTGGCGGCGGTGGAGACGAGGCCGGCGAGCGTCATGTTGACGCCCTTGTAGTACTCGGCCGGGTGCGTCAGGTTGTACGGGTCCTGTGGGTTGACCGACCGGACGAAGTTCACCAGCCCCGCGGAGGCCTTGATGACACCGCCTCCGACGTGTGCCAGCTCGATGCCCTGGCCGACCCCGTAGTCGATCAGCTCCTGCTCGGCCCGGTCCAGGCCGGTGGGCTCCTTCGGAGCGTGCGCCAATGCGGCGGTGATCGCACCCTTGGCCGCCTCGGCCGCGTCGTCACGTGCCCGGCGAGCGCGCTGAAGGATCTCCTGTGCGTGCCGGCGCTTGGCCGCGCCCGGGTCAGTGAACGTTCCCGGATGGGGGAGCGGGTGGTCGGTGTTGCGGACCGCGTTGTACGCCTCCGCCTTCTCCTTGTACGTGGCCGCCGCGGTTTCGTAGTCCTGCTTGCCCTCCTTGTAGAGCGCTATCGCCTCAGCGGCCTTGGCCTGGGCGCTGATGACCGTCCCTGCGTACGTCTCCAATGCCTTGGCCGCGTCCTCGAACGCATCCGCCGCGCGCAGCCAATCGGTGGGCAGAGTATGGAACTTGGCGCGGAAGGCGTCGGCGGCCTCGCCCTTCCAGTGGCCGGAGTCGAGCTTCTTCATCCCACCGCCGACGAGGTCGAACGCCTTCTGGAAGTCGCGGAGGTTCTTCACCGCCGCACTGATCTTCTCCGGCCGGCCATGAATCAGCTCATCCGCTTCCTCGGTCTGACCGAGTTGCTGCTCCCCGACGTGCGCGCCCAGCGAGGAGGCGGTCTCATCGCCCCAGTCCTCGACCTTGTCGGCCCACTCATCGGCACCGACCTTCTCCAGGCCCGACCCGAGCACATCGGTGCCCGTGTCGATCCCGGTGCCGACGATTTCCTTGCCCTTGTCGACCAGATCGCCGGCGCCGTCGTAAAGGGCGTCGCCCCACTTCCCCCAGTCCGGCATCAGCGACTGTCCCCCCACCGCGGCTGCTCAGCTTGATCGATCGTCTCCTGCGACGGATCGAGCTGATCCCTGAGCCGTTCGTCCGCAGCGTCCCGTACCTCCGGGGCCAGCAGCCCGTTGCGCTCCATCGAGTCGAGCGCGGCGTCCTCCACGTCGTAGGCGGTGTCCTTCCAGGTCTGCTTCACCTCTGCGTGTGCCGCATCCCAGGACTCTTGGCTGTAGTCCGGGTTGTCCCAGGCGGACTGCGTGCTGATCGTGTCCCAGCTCATGCCCTTGATCTCGTCCTCGGACGCATGCGGGTTCCCGTTCAGGGAGTTCACACCGATCTTGATCGAGTCCTTGACGTACTGCTCCTGCTCCGCATAAGAGCCCGCCGACAACCCCACGCCGAGAGCGAAGCCGTTCCCCTTCTGCGTCAGGGCCCGCACACCCCACTCCCAGCGGTTGCAGAACGTCTCGAACTCCGACGTCAGCCCGACATGCCCCAACTCGAGTCCCGACAAGGCAAGATCCGAAAACCCCCGGCCCGTCGACGCTTCCCCGATCATGCCGAGCTCCTTCAGCTCCGCATGCGCCAGATCGATCCCCTTCGCGATCTCCGCCAACGCCTCCGGCGGCACCTGAAGATCAGCGTTCTCGCCGCTCACCGCGTCCCCCCGAGATCCACCGCGACCGCATCCGGCACAATGCCCGCCACCGGCGGGAACAACATCCCGCCGTCCACACTGCCCGCGTCCAGCGCAACCCCCGCAGGGCCCGGCAGCAAAGGCACCATCACATCAAGCAACCTGGCACCCAGAACGGCCTGATACGTCCACTCCCGCCCGGACTCACCACGAGCCAGCGCGAACCGGGCCAATGCCTCCTCATCCGAGAAGGCACAGATCCACCGCACACCGTTCTGCTCCGCCGACCACAGGTCACCGGCCTCGTCCAGCGGCACCAACGCCGCCGTTCGCCGGAACTCACCCAGCAGCACAGCAAACTCATGTCGAGCCGCCGCCATCGGATCATCTTCCGGTGGTGCGGCAGGGGCCGGTACCGGTGCCTCATACGGTGCGAGTGGCGCCTCCGGAGCAGGCCAGTCGACCAAGTCGGCGATCTTGGAGCGCCGGGCGGGCGGCTCCCCTACATCAACCCCGTTATCGAACACGCGTCGAATGCTGTCACGGCATGCTTCCCAGGAGCAACGAACAAAAGCAGACAGGCAATCACGGTGCCACTCCGGCCCAGCTCCAGGCCACTCGGCAACAGCCCGCAAGTGCAGTCCGCGGCGGACAGGCCTGCACGCGCGCGTCCTCGCGGCACAGATACCGGATGTCCTCGCCGAAGGCGGCTTTGTGCCGGGCGTAGTCGAACAGGCACAGCTGTTCCGTGGTGGGTGGGCCGCTGGCGATGCGTACCCGGCCGACCGTCTTGCCGACGTCCGTCTGGGCCTTGATGGTGACGAACCAGGGCTCGTCGGGGGCGTAGGGCGACGAGCCTTTGGTCAGGAAGGCCTGGAAGTCGGGGTCCTGCCGGGTCCGACGCGTAGCCGCGCCGCGTCTCCAGCCGCCAGGCGGTGTGCTCGAAGGTCTCGAACAGACGGCGGAAGGTGACCCGGTCCACGGGTTCCGGCACCCGCTCCATCTCCTTCGGCCCTCAGTTCACGAGCAGCTCGCGCGGCACAGCCGCAGCTGCCTCGCCGGCGCCACGAGTGACCTGTCGGCCGCCGGGTCGGTGGGCGACCGGGCCACGTTCGCGTCATCACCATCGGGTGCGGTGGCCTGTCGGCATAAGGGCTCGCCCGTCACCCGGTGTCCCTGATCACCGCTACCCGCGAAATCCCGTTGAAGTACCGGCCCCACGCGGCGGGGCCAGGGGAGCGATCTCCCGGTCGAAGAAGTCGTGGAATCCCTCGCCCTGCTCGTACAGCGCATCGAACCCGGCGTTCGTTTCCCGGATCAGCGAGCTGTCCGTGTAGCGGTTGGCGCCCGCCGCGTTTCCGTCCTCGTCGTACACGACCTCGTACAGGACCACGTCGCCGAGAATCACCACCTCTGGAACCAGGTGATTCCGCTCGATGCCGGCAATGTCGCGAGCGTCGACAACCCTGATCGCGTCGCCCACGTCCACACGCACGCGCAGGACGCACAACTCCCATTGCACATACGGCGTGACGGGGAATTCCACCACCCGGAGCCGGCGGTGTGCGATGCCCAGGTCCGACGCCCGCCGAACTTCCTGCGCGTACTCCTCGCGCCTCTCGGCGGCGAGGGTCAACGCCTCCTCCCAGTCGCCGGCTGCGAAGGCCTCCCAGCTCGCGAAGCCGCGCTCCTGGAAGTGCTGGCCACGCTCCAGCTTGTTGAGGAATCCGACCCCGCCACCGGTATAGATCCGGCCCAGGTCGGCATGGTATGTGGGGCGGTCCAGGCGGTCGGAGACGCCGTCCGGGAAGGAGTCAAACACCGGGGATGTCCGGCTTCGCCGCGATGAGCATGTTCCTGGGGATGACCACGAGGCGTTCGTCCGATCCGATCGAGACCCCGTCGGGCAGGTTCTTGCCGAGTGACTCGGTGAGGTCCCGGCCGATGACGGCGATGTCGCCGTTGGCGAGTTCCCAGATGTCCGGGCAGTCGGGAGTTCCGGTGGTGTTGCCGAGTTCCTGGGGAGATCTTCCCAGCCGTCGCTTGAAACGCGTGGCCGGATCCGCTTCCCATGGCCTGGACATCTTCATCGTCCCCTCGATCGGTCGGGATGCGTGACTGTAGCGTGCAGAGCGAGGACCTGACCAGGTGTCAACTCTGGTCCGTAAGGGTATTGGCCAGGACTGATCCTTCCCTGCCCCATGATGCTCAGGGAGGGAATGAAAAGCGGCCGCAATGGTGATCGCATCACCGTCTGACGAGTGACACTTTCAGTTCCGCTGTCTGGAAATCGGGTGAATGGAGGGGCGGCTGTGGACGAAGAAGTGGCCTTGCTCGCACAGAGCGCGGGGAGCACCCTGGTCGCGTTGATGGCGACCGACGCCTGGCAGCACATGCGGGACGGGATCACACGGCTCTGGCGCCGGACGCAGCCCGAGCGCGCCGACACGGTGGCCGGCGAGTTGGAGGCCGGACGCGAGGACGTCCTGGCCGCCACGGCGGCCGACGATCAGCAGACCCTCGACGAACTGCGCCTCCAGTGGCAGGGGGCGGTCCGGCGGCTGCTGGTCGCCCGGCCCGACGCCGTCCAGGAACTACGGGTACTGCTGGACCAACTCGGCCCGGAAGGCTCGATCACGCGGTGCATCACCCAGCACGCCACCGCGTCCGGTCAGGGCAGGGTCTACCAAGCGGGACGTGACCAGCACATCACCGAGCGATGACGGGTGGCACGGACGGCCACGCCGAGGACCAGGGGCGCGTCTACCAGTCGCGGGGCGACCAGCACATCAGCGAGCACCACCATTACGGCGGTGTCGGGCCGGAGCACGGTGGGCCGGACTCGGTGCGGCGCCCGGCGGTCGGCCGGTGTCCCGTCGCGCTGCGCGACCGCAACGAGGTGATGGAGCGCCTGCGGGAGAGCGTCCGGGCCGAGCACGGCGGCCAGGTCTACGTGCTGTACGGCATGGGCGGCTCGGGCAAGACGGCGGTCGCCTGCGCCCTGTTCGACGAGGTCACCCGGGACCAGGGCCGGGTGGGCCTGTGGGTCAACGCAGCCGACCGTGCGAGTCTGCGCGCCGGCATGCTCGCCGTCGCCGCCGACCGAGGAGCGGGCGACGGCGAACTGCTCGCCGCGCGCAACGGACTCAGACCTGCCGCCGATCTCGTCTGGAGATACCTCGACCGTTCCGCCGAACCCTGGTTGCTGGTCCTTGACAACACCGACGAACCGGAGATCCTGCGGGACGGCGACTGGCTGCGCACCAGCCCGCGCGGCACCGTCCTGGTGACCACACGGCGTGCCGCGGCCCGTTGGTGGCCCGGAGCCGAGCTGCAGCACATCGGCGTACTGCCCCGCGAGGACGCCGCGCTCGTCCTGCGCGATCTCGCACCGCACAGCGGGACGAAGGAACAGGCGGCACGGGTCGCCGACCGGCTCGGGCTGCTGCCCCTCGCCCTCACCCTGGCGGGGGGCTTCCTCTCCCACCAGATCATCGATCCGTGGACCATGGACGCCTACGGGGACCGGCTCGACGCGTTCGAAGCGCGCGGGCTGCCCGAAGCGGCGGTCCTGCTCAGACTGCTGGCCCGGTTCGCCGCCGAGCCGCTGCCGCTGACCCTGCTGAACCACGCCGGCATCGAGGCCGTACTGCCGCGTGCCCGCACGGAGACGGCTCTTCGGGCCCTCCTCGACCAGTCGCTGTCCGAGCTGGTCGACGTTGCGGGCACGCGCTGCGTGCAGAGTCACGGCATCCTCCTCGACAGCGTCTCGACGGCCACCGCCGCAGACCTCGTGTCCGTCCTCGACACCACCGCCGTCCGCATGCTCGATGCGGCCGTGCCCGTCGTACCCGACGCGGGGCCGCACGATCCGAGGCTGCGTCTGCTGGTTCCTCACGCGCTGGCGCTGCTGCGGCACGTCGGCGCGCCGTCCGCCGCCGGCGCGCTGGCCGTCGCGACCCGGCTGGCGGTCGCCCTGCACCGGACCGGTGACTACCTCTCCGCCTGGGAGACCACCCGCACCGCAGCGGACCTCGGGCAGCGGTACCTCGGGGCAGAGCACCGCACGGTCCTCGCCGCCCGCTCCCGGGAGGGACGGGCACTGTTCCGGCTGGGCAGGTATGCGGAGGCCGAAGCGGCACTCCGCGCGGTCCGGGACGTCCAGGAGCGACTGCGTCGAACCCGCTGATGGCGGGGGCGTCGCGAAATGGATGGGCGGCGGCATCGCCGGGCTTTCCTACGCGCTGACACGTGCCATGCGCGAGGTACTGCTGGGAGCGGACCCACCCGTCGCTCTCACCCGACGTGCCGAAGCCTGTCTGGCCGAACAGCGCGAGACCGACGCGCCCGACACGGTGCACCCGGACGGCACCGTGATTACGCGCGTCGGCAACGACGTGCGCTGGTGGACCTGGGCCGGCTACCGGGCCAATGCCACCCTGGCGGCGACCGTCCCCTCAGTCGCCGACCCCGTGCAACGCCCCACCGACTGCTGGCTACGCTTGCGGGAGAACCTGACTCGCGCCGACTGGCGCACGGCCCGGGAGCACGTCGGTGAAAACCTCGTGCTGCCCGACGTCGACCCCCGCGCAGTACGCGGCCTGAAGTTCTCCGCCGCCCTGCCGGAACGCCTCGCCGTCGCCACGGTGGCGGCCCGTCTGGCCGACTTCGAAGGCGCCCGGGCTGTGCTGGGCGCGCCGGTGCGTTTCCAGCACAGCACCTGACGGCCCCCCAGAGGAATCACCATGGCGCCCCGCTTCGAGACAGCCCGCTTCCACTCCGAGTCCGGGCCGGCTTCCCTGTTCACCCGCGTGCGCCACATCCTGCGCGAGCCGGTACGGCTGAAGGCCCACGGTGCTCACGTGATCGAGCGTCTCCAGCAGCGCAACGCGCCCGTCGAGGAGCTGACGGCGTTCGACCCGGATCATTGGGACCTGGTCTCGGCCGACGTACGCACAGATACCGGCAAGTGGGTCAAGTCGACCTGGCGGGTCCATGCGGATGGCCGGGACTGGTGGGTGGTGATCGGGCTGGGCAACGCACTGGTCACTGTGATCGAGGTGGATCCTTGGAGGCGCGGCCAGGGCGAGCGTGTTGTCACCGAGGGGCCGCTGCACGCACACGTCGAACGTGTCAATCAGGACCTCATGCGCGGCTGAGAGCCGCAGGCGCCGGAGGGAAGCCCTGCCGTCCGGGTACTCCCCGGTACGGCCCTCCGGCGCCGAGCGTGCGTCAGAACTTCGGTTCCGGGCTCTGCGCGTGGACCAGGTCCGCCGCTTCCTCCGCCGTCTCCACCGAGGGCGGGGAGCCGGCCAGGGGCTGGTTGGCGGTCTCCTTCATGCAGGCCACCGCGATCACGCCGACCAGGGCGGCCGCCATCGCGTAGTACGCGGGCATGAGGTTCGAGCCGGTCCAGCTGATCAGGGCCGTGATCACCAGCGGGGTCGTGCCGCCGAAGATCGAGGCCGAGAGGTTGTAGCCGACCGACAGGGAGCCGTAGCGGACGTTCGTCGGGAACAGGGCCGGGAGGGCGGCGGACATCGTGCCCAGCAGGCAGACCAGGGAGAGGCCCAGCATCAGCATGCCGATGATGATCGCCGGGATGCTTCCCTGGCGGATCAGGAGGAAGGCCGGCAGCGACAGGAACAGGAAGCCGAGCATGCCGGTCATCAGGAGCGGCTTGCGGCCGAAGCGGTCCGAGAGCTTGCCGAACTGGCTGATGATCAGCATGAGGAAGACCATGACGCCGAGCAGGATCAGCAGGCCGTGGGTCTCGCTGTAGCCGAGCTCGTCGGAGAGGTACGTCGGCATGTACGACAGCAGCATGTAGTCGGTGATGTTGTACGCGCCGACCAGGGCGATGCAGAGGATCAGCGTCGGCCAGTACTGGCGGAAGATCTTCGCGAGGTCGCCCTTGGCGGTGGTCTCGACGTGGTCGGCGGCCTCCGTGGCGTGGGTGGTGCCGCCTTCCAGCTTCTGGAAGGCGGGTGTCTCGTCGAGGCGGAGTCGCAGGTAGAGGCCTACGAGGCCGAGGGGGCCGGCGACGAGGAACGGGATGCGCCAGCCCCAGGACTCCATCTGGCCGGTGTCCAGGACGGCGTACAGGAGGGTGACGAGCCCGGCGGCGCCGACGTACCCGGCGAGCGTGCCGAATTCCAGGAAGCTGCCGAAGAAGCCGCGGCGCTTGTCGGGGGCGTACTCGGCGATGAAGGTCGAGGCACCGCCGTACTCACCGCCGGTGGAGAAGCCCTGGAGCATCCGGAAGGCGATGAGGAGGACCGCCGCCCAGACGCCGATTGTGTCGTGGGAGGGGATGAGGCCGATCGCGAAGGTGCCGACCGCCATCAGGATCATGGTGAGGGCCAGGACCTTCTTGCGGCCGATCTTGTCGCCCATGGGGCCGAAGAACATTCCGCCGAGGGGCCGGACGAGGAAGGCCACGGCGAAGGTCGCGAAGGACGAGAGGAGCTGGGTGGTGTCGTTCCCGGAGGGGAAGAACACGTGCCCGATGGTGACGGCCAGGTAGGAGTAGATGCCGAAGTCGAACCACTCCATGGCGTTACCGAGCGACGCCGCCTTCACCGCGCGCTTGACCGCCTGGTCGTCGGTGACGGTGATGTCCGTCCGACGGAGCCGGGGGTTCTGGCGCTTCCGGATGGCCCGGAAGAGCGCGGGGTGGCGTTTGACCGCATCAGGGTCGGCCGCCTGGTGGGGGTCGGAGGCCGCCATGGCCGGTTCCTTTCGTCGAACGGTGTTCCAGGAAAGGCTTCTGCGCAGTCATGGCGGTTGCAAACCGAATCCGCGGCTATTTGCGATCTCAGTCACATCTTCTGGGCAGGGATCGTCCCGGACCAGGGTCAGATCCCGAGGTCCTTGATGATCTTGGCGACGTGTCCGGTCGCTTTGACGTTGTAAAGGGCCTTCTCCACCTTGCCCTCTTCGTCCACCACGACCGTGGAGCGGATCACTCCCGTCACCACTTTGCCGTAGAGCTTCTTCTCGCCGAACGCGCCGTAGGCCTCCAGGGTCTCCTTGGAGGGGTCTCCGACCAGTGTGACCTTGAGGTTCTCCTTCTCGCGGAACTTCGCGAGCTTCTCCGGCTTGTCGGGCGACACGCCGATGACGTCGTAGCCGGCGCCGGTGAGGAGGTCCAGGTTGTCCGTGAAGTCGCAGGCCTGCTTGGTGCATCCGGGGGTAAGTGCGGCGGGGTAGAAGTAGACGATGACCTTGCGGCCCTTGTGGTCCGCGAGCGAGACGTCGTTGCCGTCGGCGTCCGGAAGGGTGAAGGCGGGGGCGGTGTCGCCGGTCTGGAGTCGCTCGCTCATGTTTCTCCTCGAGTGGCACGCGTGCTGTGTGGCACCGAGCGTAATAGGGGGTGCCGCCGGGTGTAGGGGCGGCCGAGCTGACAGACTGTCGATGAAGGTTTACCCGACGACGACCACGGAGGCGGCGCAGTGTCGGACACGAGGAGCCCTGCGCAGATCGAGGCGGACATCATCAGCAGGCGCGAGCAGCTCGCGGTGGTGCTGGACGAGATCGGGGTGCGGGTGCACCCGAAGACGATGATCGGTGACGCGAAGGCGAAGGTCGCGTCGACGGTGGACCGGACGGCCGGGCGTGCGTTCGTCGCCGTGAACCGTTCGGTCTCGGACGTGAGGGCGCAGTTCGTGGCCGAGGACGGATCACCGCGGCTGGAGCGAGTGATTCCGGCGGCACTGGTGGTGGCTGGTGCGGTGGCGTTGCTGACGTTGTCGGTGCGGCGCGACAGGCGCTGAGGGGCGGTCGTACGTGGCTCGAGAGGCGCTGAGGGCCGTTTTCGTGCGGCGTATGAGGCGCTGAGGCCGCTGCTGCGTGGGCCTGGGGCGTGTGGAGTGGCTGGAGGCAGGTAGGTTTCGGGGCGTGAGCGACAACGGCATGAGTACCACCGACGACAAGCTGCCGATCCGGATGCTGCACGACCGGGTGCTGGTCCGGTCCGACTCGCCCGAGGGTGAGCGGCGGTCGGGCGGCGGCATCCTGATCCCGGCGACGGCGGCGGTGGGCCGGCGTCTCGCGTGGGCCGCGGTGGTCGCGGTCGGCCAGAACGTGCGGACCGTGGAGCCGGGGGACCGGGTGCTGTACGACCCCGAGGACCGTGCCGAGGTCGAGGTGCGGGGTGTGGCGTACGTGCTGATGCGTGAGCGGGATCTGCACGCGGTGGCGGCCGACCGGTTCGAGGGCTCGGTGGATTCGACCGGGTTGTATCTGTAGGCAGGTGTGGTGAGTGGGCCTGGTGACCGTGGTCACCGGGCCTTTCGGCTGTTTGTTGCTACGGTTGTGTGACCCCGACGAGACGCGCCGTACCGGGTTTCCGCAAAGACGACGCACCCGTGTTGTTCGCGTGTTTCGTCGTGGAGGTGCCGTCGTGGCGTGGGTTCTGTTGGTCGTCGCCGGTCTGCTGGAAGTGGGCTGGTCGATCGGGATGAAGTACACCGAGGGGTTCACCCGGCTGTGGCCGAGTGTGTTCACGGGGCTGGGGATCGTGGCCAGCATGGTGCTGTTGTCACATGCGGCGAAGACGCTGCCGATCGGTACGGCGTACGGCGTGTGGGTGGGGATCGGTGCGGCCGGTGCTGCGGTTCTGGGCATGGTGGTGCTGCATGAGCCGGTGACCGCCGCCCGGATCTTCTTCGTCTGTCTGCTGCTGGTGGCGGTGGTGGGGTTGAAGGCGACGTCGGGGCACTGAGTGTTCAGGGGCGGGCGGGGCCGTGGTGGTCCTGACCGCTCCTTTCCTGCCCGCTCCTGTCGCGGTGGTCGGCCTCGGGGCCGGCGGGTGCCCGGTCGGAGGCGTCCCGGTCCGTAGCGTCCCGGCCGGAGGGGGCGCGGGACGGTGCGTCGGCGGGGGTGGCGGGGCCGGGTTCCCGGGGGGCGCGGGAGCGTTCTGAGGGTGAGTCCGGTGTGCGTGTGCCGTCCTGTTCCTCGCGGGATTCCCCGGTGCCGGGTTCCTCGGTGTCCTCGTCGGCCTCGCCGTCCCTCGGTTTCTCGGTGCGCCCGGGTTTCTCGGTGTCCTCCTCCTCCTCCTCCGCGCTCTCGTCCGGGTCGGGCTCTTCGGGGCCTTCGTCGGCCTCCAATTCGAAGTCCTGTACGTCGCTGCCCTCCAGTGCGGCCCGGGTGTAGGCGGCCCACGTCTCGGCGGGTGCGCCGCCGCCGTTCATGCGGGCGAGGCCGAGGGCGCCGTAGAGGGGTTTCTGGACGCCGGTCTCGGGGTCCTGGCCCATGACGGCGATGACGGTGGCGAGGTCGGGGGTGTAGCCGGCGAACCAGGCGGCCTTGTCCTCCTCGGCGGTGCCCGTCTTGCCCGCGGCGGGGCGGCCCGCGCCCTGGGCGGCCGTGCCGGTGCCGCCGTCGACGACGCTGCGCAGGACGGAGGTGGTGGTGTCGGCGGCTTCTCGGCTGATGGCGCGCCGGGTGTTCCTGGCGGGGAGGTCGAGCTCGGTGGCGTTCTTGCTGATCTTGGCGACGAGGGTGTGGGGGCGCTGCTTCCCGTGGTCGGCGAGGGTGGCGTAGGCGGAGGCCATGTCGACGACGCTGGCGGTGGCGGGGCCGAGTGCGATGGAAGGGGAGGCGGTGAGGTCGGGCGTGTCCCGGGGGATGCCGAGGGCGACCGCTGTGTCCTTGACCTCCTGGGGGCCGACGTCCTGGGCCATCTGGGCATAGACGGCGTTGACTGATTTGTCGGTGGCTTCGCGGACGGTGATGGAGCCGTAGTCGACGTCGTCCTCGTTGGCGGGGGAGTAGCCGGTGGAGCCGGTCGCGCTGAGGACGGTGCGTTCGTTGGTGCCGTCGTAGCGGGTGTTGGGGGTGATCGCGCGGTCCTTGCGGGTGGTGGACCCGTTGGCGAGGGCGGCGGCGAGGACGAACGGCTTGAAGGTGGATCCGACCTGGTAGTCGCGGCGGGTCGCGTTGTTGACGAACTGTTCGGTGTAGTCGATACCACCGTAGAGGGCGACGACGTGGCCGGTGGCAGGGTCGACGGAGGCGCCGCCGGCACGGACGTTGCGGTCCGCTTCGCGTTCGTCGCTCGTCTTGGACAGGACGTTGTCCTGGACGGCTTGGACGAGGGCGTCCTGCTTCTTCTTCTGGAGCGTGGTGGTGATGCGGTAGCCGCCGGTGGCGAGGGTGCTCTCGTCGAGGATCTTGTTGGCGGCGAGGTAGCGCTCGACCGCCTGGACGATGTAGCCGCGCTGCCCGGAGAGCGCGGTGGCGGGCTTGGCCTCGCCGGGGACGGGGAAGGTCATGGCGTCGCGGTCTGCGGGGGTGAGCCAGTGGTGCTTGACCATGCCGTCGAGTACGTAGTCCCAGCGGGCGAGTGCGGCCTTCTTGTTCTCGGGGTGGGAGATGACGTCGTTGGAGCTGGGGGCGTTGAGCAGGGAGGCGAGGTAGGCGCCTTCGCCGGGGCCGAGGTCTTCGACGTCCTTGCCGTAGTAGGCGTGGGAGGCGGCCTGGATGCCGTAGGCGTTGCGGCCGAAGTAGCTGGTGTTGAGGTAGCCCTCGAGGATCTCGTCCTTGCTCTGTTCGCGGTCGAGCTTGATGGAGATGAAGAACTCCTTGGCCTTGCGGACGACGGTCTGTTCCTGGCCGAGGTAGTAGTTCTTGACGTACTGCTGGGTGATGGTGGAACCGCCCTGTCTGCCCTTGCCGGTGACGGTGTTCCAGCCGGCCCGGAGGGTGGCTTTGACGTCGATGGCGTCCTCGGAGTAGAAGTCCCGGTCCTCTGCGGCGAGTACGGCGTGCTGGACGGTGCGGGGGACGCGGCGGAGGGGGATGTTCTCGCGGTTGATCTTGCCGTCGCGGGCGATGACGGTGCCGTCCTCGTACAGGTAGACGTTGGACTGGGCGGTTGCGCTGGCGTTGGCGGCAGGGATGTCGACGAGTTGGTAGCCGGCGATGAATCCGCCGACGAGGAGCAGCGCGAGGAGGAGTACGCCGCCGAGGACCATGCGCCACGTGGGAACGGCGCGGCGCCAGCCGGTGCGCTTGGGCCGCTTGGGGCGTTTTGTGCGCCCCTTGGAGTCCTTTGCGCCGTTCGGGTGCTGGGGGTCGGCGGTGGGGGCCGCGGCCGAGGGGTCTCGGGGGGCCCAGCCCTGGGAGCCCTGCTGACCAGGGTCTCCGCCGTGCTGCGGTGGCTCGTGGCTCATGACTGTGAGGCTCCTCGACTGCGGATGATTTTCCTATAGTGCACTTTTCGGGCGGATATCCCTCGGACCCCTTCAACGGAAATAGGGTCGCGGCGGCCGAGCCCCCTCGGCTAACGTCGTGCGCTTTGGCGAAAGAGGGGGAGTGAGGTGCGGCTCTATGCCGTGGTGGCGGCCGGCGGGTTCCGGCGGTATGCCACCTATCGGGTGGCGACGGTCGCGGGGATGTTCACCAACACCGTCTTCGGATTCATCATGGCGTACACCTACATCGCGCTGTGGGACGAGCGTCCGCACCTCGGCGGCTACGACATGTCGCAGGCCCTGACCTATGTGTGGCTCGGTCAGGCCCTGCTGATGACCTGCGCGATGATGGGCGGCGGCTTCGAGGACGAGCTGATGGAGCGGATCCGTACGGGTGACATCGCGGTCGACCTGTACCGGCCCGCCGATCTGCAGCTGTGGTGGCTGGCGGGGGACCTGGGCCGGGCGGCGTTCCACCTGCTGGGGCGCGGGATCGTGCCGATGGTGCTGGGGGCCCTGGCGTTCGATCTGGCGCTGCCGGGGTCGCCGTGGACGTGGGCCGCGTTCCTGGTGTCGGTCGCGCTGGGGGTGGTGGTGAGCTTCGGGGTGCGTTTCCTGGTGGCGTTGTCGGCCTTCTGGCTGATGGACGGCGCGGGCGCGATGCAGATCGCCTGGCTGGCCGGGTTGTTCTTCTCCGGCATGCTGCTGCCGTTGAATCTGTTCCCCGGGGTGCTGGGTGACGTGGCGCGTGCCCTGCCGTGGTCGTCGCTGCTGCAGGTGCCGGCCGATGTGTTCCTCGGCAGGTACGCGGGCTGGGATCTGGCGGGGGCGTACGCCTTCCAGGCCGGCTGGGCGGTGGCGCTGCTGCTCGCGGGGCGGCTCCTGCAGTCGGTGGCGACCAGGAGGGTGGTGGTCCAGGGTGGCTGAGGTCCGGGAGGAGCGTGTCGTCGCGGTGGGCCCGCGGACCGCGTTCGGCGAGCGTTCGCGGGTGGTCGAGGGGGTGCGGGCGTACGGGCTGATCGTGGCGATGTGGCTGCGCTCGACGATGGCCTACCGTGCGTCGTTCGTGATGACGGCCGTCGGGAACTTCGTGGCGACGGGCTTCGACTTCGTCACGATCATGCTGATGTTCTCGCACGTCGATGTGCTGGGCGGCTTCACGCTGCAGGAGGTCGCGCTGCTGTACGGGACGTCGGCGACCGCGTTCGGGCTCGCCGACCTGGTTCTGGGGTCGATGGACCGGCTGGGGCGGCGGGTGCGGGACGGGACGCTGGACACGCTGCTGGTGCGGCCGGTGCCGGTGCTGGCTCAGGTGGCGGCCGACCGGTTCGCGCTGCGCAGGCTGGGGCGGATCACGCAGGGGCTGCTGGTGCTGGGCTATGCGCTGGCGGCGCTGGACATCGCGTGGACGCCGCTGAAGGTGGTGATGCTGCCGCTGATGGTGCTGAGTGGGGCGGCCATCTTCGGCGCGGTGTTCGTGGTGGGCGCGGCGTTCCAGTTCTACGCCCAGGACGCCTCGGAGGTGCAGAACGCGTTCACCTACGGGGGGACGACGCTGCTGCAGTACCCGCCGTCGGTGTTCGCGAAGGACCTGGTGCGCGGGGTGACGTTCGTGGTGCCGCTGGCGTTCGTGAGCTGGCTGCCGGCCCTGTACGTGCTGGGCCGGGACTATCCGCTGGACCTGCCCCGGTGGGTGGCGTTCCTGCCTCCGGTGGTGGCGGTGGGGTGCTGGGTGATCGCGGGGCTGGCGTGGCGCATGGGGCTGCGGGCGTACCGCAGTACGGGAAGCTGAGGAGTGGGCGTGGACGACATGGACTTCATCGAGCTCGACGGCGTCGAGAAGGTCTTCGACGTGCGCCGCAGGACGGGCTTCATGCGCCGGGAGCGGCGCGAGGTGCGGGCGGTGGACGGCATCAGCTTCCGCGTGCCGCGCGGTGAGATGGTCGGCTACATCGGTCCGAACGGGGCCGGTAAGTCGACGACGATCAAGATGCTGACGGGCATCCTGACGCCGAGCGGTGGCCGGCTGCGGGTCGCGGGGGTCGATCCCTCCCGGGAGCGTACGAGGCTGGCGCACCGGATCGGTGTGGTGTTCGGGCAGCGTACGACGTTGTGGTGGGACCTTCCGTTGCGCGATTCGTACCGGCTGATGCACCGGATGTACCGGATCCCGGACAGCCGGTTCCGGGAGAACATGGACCGGTGCGTCGAACTCCTGGATCTGGGAGCGTTGTTGGATGTCCCGGTGCGGCAGTTGTCGCTGGGGCAGCGGATGCGGGGCGACATCGCCGCGGCGTTGCTGCACGATCCGGAGGTGCTGTACCTGGACGAGCCCACGATCGGGCTCGACGTGGTGTCGAAGGCCAAGGTGCGCGGGTTCCTGCGGGACTTGAACGAGGAGCGGTCGACGACCGTGCTGCTCACCACGCACGACCTGACCGACATCGAGCAGCTGTGCAAGCGGGTGATGGTGATCGACCACGGTCGTCTGGTGTACGACGGCGCGCTCGCCGGGCTGCACGAGGTGGGGAAGAGCGAGCGCACGCTGGTCGTGGACCTGGAGCGGGAGCTGCCGCCGATCGAGCTGGGGTCGGAGCCGTCGGTGCGGGTGGTGAAGGCCGAAGGCCCCCGGCAGTGGCTGGCGTTTCCGGCGGCGGCGTCCGCCGCGCCGCTGGTGGCGCGTATCGCGGCGGACTATCCGCTGGTGGACCTGTCGGTGCGGGAGCCGGACATCGAGTCCGTCATCGCGAGGATGTACGCGTCGGATCCTGCTCTCTGAGGGTCGTCCCGTGATTTCGGCGGGGGTACGGCGGGGAATCGCTGGGCAGCCCTTGGGCCCGTTCCCCGATTGCTCTATAGGGTGCGCGGTATGACAAGTGAGAGCCCTGACATGCGTGCCTCCGACGCGGAACGTGAGCGGGTCGCCGAGACCCTGCGGGAGGCCGTGGCCGAGGGCCGGCTGGAGATGGACGAGTTCGAGCAGCGGCTCGAAGCGGCGTTCAAGGCGCGTACGCACGGGGAGTTGGTTCCGCTCGTGCGTGATCTGCCGGTGCCGGGCGGGATCGTCCCGCCGGTGACCGGGGCGGTGGCGGGGCGCAAGGGGTCGTCCGCGGGCTGGCCGGCCAGGATCGGGGGCGAGCCCACTTCGTCGGGGGCGTTCGCCTTCTGGGGCGGGTTCAGCCGCAAGGGCCGCTGGACGGTGGGCCGGCAGTTCACGGCGTTCGCGATGTGGGGCGGGGGCGAGATCGATCTGCGGGAGGCGCGCTTCGCGGAGCGCGACGTCGTGATCCGCTGCTTCACGATCATGGGCGGTATGCAGGTGACGGTACCGCCGGACCTCAACGTGCAGGTCCGGGGCTTCGGGATCATGGGCGGTTTCGGTGAGCATTCCAAGCTCGACGAGGAGCCGGAGCCCGATCCGGACAGCCCGCGGGTGAAGGTCACCGGGTTCGCCCTGATGGGCGGGGTCGGTGTGGAGTGGAAGCGGAGCAGGGCGGAGAAGCGGCGGCTGAAGGAGCAGGAGCAGGAGCGGTTGCGGCTGGAGAAGCCGGATGCGGGGGACGGGCGCAAGGAGCTCGGTTGAGCCCGGTGGTCCAGGGGCGGCCGTGGGTTCGCCTCGGCCGCCCTTCTCCGGCGCTGTGCCCGCCGGCGGACGGGGTCAGAAGGCGTCGGCCTTCGGGGTGCCGTCCACCGCGCCGAGTTCGATCGACTGTCCCAGGGCGCGGTAGCCGGCGTCGTTGAAGTGCAGCCGGTCGCCCGAGTCGTACTCGGGCAGGATCCGGTTGGGTGCGTAGGGGTCGCGTACGGCCCGGTCGAAGTCGACGAACGCGTCGAAGATCCGGCCGGAGCGGATCTCCTCGTTGACCGCGAGGCGCACCGTGTTGCTCCCGGGTGTCCAGGTGGTGCTGCCCTGGAAGGGCGTCAGCGTCGCTCCGACGACCCGGAGCCCCTGGGCGTGCGCACGCTCGGTGAGGGCCCGGAGCCCGGCGATGATGCGCTGGGGGTCCGGCTCCTGGGGGATCTGCTGCACGTCGTTGATGCCGAGCGCGATGATCACGGTCTTCGCCCCGGCGACGGACAGGACGTCGCGCTCGAAGCGGTGGGCGCCGCTCGGGCCGCCCAGATTCTGCACGCCGTTCAGGGTGAGGGGGCTGTCGAGCAGGAGGCGGTTGCCTGCTATGCCCTGGTTGGCGATGCCGTGGGTGTGCCGCAGCCGGTCGGAGAGGACGTCCGTCCAGCGGCTGTTGGCGTCCGTGGTGGAGCCGCTGCCGGCGGTGAGGGAGTCGCCGATCACGACGATCGCACCGGGCGAGGTCTTGTTGCGCACGTCGACGGCCGTGAGGTAGCGCCACCGGGTGGTGCTCCAGGTGCCGTCGTCGTCGGCCAGGAAGGACGTCTGGTGGGTGTTGGGGTGCTGGGTGACGGGCCCGGTGGCGTACGGGGTGCGGAGGGTGACCTCCAGGTCGGCGTCGGGGGCGACGGGCACCACGACGGGGTCGCTGACGACCTGTCGGCCCGCGGCGACGGTGACGGTCGGCCGGCCCCGGAAGGTGACCGGCCGGGTGTTGACGGTGGCCTGGTCGATGACGAGTGGGGCCGTGCCGAAGAGGTTGGACAGCGTGATGCGGGCGGCGTCACCACCGACGCTGGTGTGCACGATGTTGCGGATGGTGCTGCCGGGGTAGCCCTGCCCGGCGTTCGGCTCCGCGCTGACGGGGGCCGCGGTCCATGTGGCCACCCAGGTGCCGGTCGAGGTGGCCGGAGCGGCGGGATTGCGGGCCGCCGTGTGGCTCTGGGACCCGCTGAGCGGTGCCTGCCGCTCGTCGGTGGTCAGCGACGACGTGCCGAACGCGACGGCGCCGGCGAGCACGGCGGTGCCTGTCACGAGGGCGATGGGCAGGGCGTATCCCTGGCGCCTGGGCATCTGCGGTGTGTCTCCTTGCGGTGTACGGCCCGGTGTTCGGGTTGCTCTCATGATGCGACAGGCCTCGGGGAACTCGACGTGCGCCCCGGGAGTAGGTGAGGTAGGGACAATGCGTACGGCACGGCGTGACGCGTGAGCGGACGGGTGGAGCGGATGGAACAGGACGCGGGACAGGGAACGGTATCCGGGCCGGACGACCACGAGCCCGGGAGGGCCGGGGCCGCGCGGCCAGGCATTCCGCCCGGGCCCGCGGGGCGGACGGACGCGGGTGCCGGAGAGGCGGGGGCCGCTGCGTCCGGGGCTCCCGGCAGGCGGCCGGGGCCGAAGCCGTCGGGGTTCGCGTACACCGCCGCCGATGAGGAGAAGCGGCGCGGTGTGCGCCGTATGAAGACCACCGCCACAGGTCTGCTCCTGCTCGTCGCGCTCGTGTACGTCCTCGCCACCTGGGCGGAGAACGCGGGTGTGGGCGGCTGGCCGGGCTACGTCGCAGCGGCCGCCGAGGCGGGAATGGTCGGTGCGCTGGCGGACTGGTTCGCCGTCACGGCGCTCTTCCGGCGCCCGCTCGGCCTGCCCATCCCCCACACCGCCATCATTCCCACCAAGAAGGACCAGTTGGGGGAGTCACTCGGTTCCTTCGTCGGCGAGAATTTTCTCTCCGGAGACGTCGTTCGTGACCGAATTCACGCTCTCGGGGTCGGTTCGCGGCTCGGGACCTGGCTGGCGGAGCCCGAACACGCGGACCGGGTCACCGCCGAGCTGGCGACCGCGCTGCGCGGTGCGCTGACCGTGCTGCGGGACTCCGACGTCCAGGCGGTGGTCGGGGAGGCGATCACCCGGCGGGCGGACGCGGCGGAAGTCGGCCCGGGTATAGGCAAGATGCTGGAGAAGATCGTCTCGGACGGCGGCCACCGCAGGGTCGTCGACCTCGTGTGCGTACGGGCGCACGACTGGCTGGTCCTGCACGGGGACTCCGTCATGGACGCGGTGCAGGGCGGCGCCCCGGGCTGGACGCCGCGGTTCGTCGACAAGCGGGTGGGGGAGCGGGTCTACAAGGAGTTGCTGCGCTTCGTCACGGAGATGCGCGACATGCCGGGCCACCCGGCGCGCGGCTCGATCGACACGTTCCTGACGGACTTCGCCGCCGACCTCCAGACGGACACGGACACCCGGGCCCGGGTGGAGCGGCTGAAGTCGGAGATCCTGGGGCGCGGTGAGGTCCAGGACGTCATCGCCTCGGCGTGGTCCTCGGTACGCGCGATGATCATCTCGGCGGCCGAGGACGAGCGGAGCGAGCTGCGGATGCGGGCACGCGCCTCGCTGATGTCCCTGGGCGCCAGGCTGTCCACGGACGAGCGGCTGCAGGGCAAGCTGGAGGGCTGGCTGGAGGACGCGGCGGCGTACGTCGTCACGACGTACCGCGCGGAGATCACCTCGCTGATCAGTGACACGGTCGCGGGCTGGGACGCGGACCAGACGTCGAAGAAGATCGAGGCGCACATCGGCCGTGACCTGCAGTTCATCCGGATCAACGGCACCGTGGTGGGTGCGCTGGCCGGTCTGGCGATCTATGCGGTGTCACACGCGCTGGGGGGCTGACCGCAGGCGTGCCCGTCCTGTCGTACGGGCACGCCCCGGGTCACGCGGGGAGTTGCTCTCCAGTACGCACCCGGCGGCGCCGGTGTTCAACCCCCAGGCCGGACTTTCCCGGATGAGGTGGGGTGCGCCGGAGTGCCGCGGCGGGCCTATCGCGTGCTGCGCCGGGTGACCGCCCATGACGCCGCGGCGATCCCGCCCGCGACGGTGAACACCGCGGGCCACGCGCCGACCTTCTTGGCCAGGGGATGCGAGCCGGCGAAGGCGGCGACGTAGGCGACGGTCAGCCCGGTGGCCGCGAGGGGCCCGGCCCGGCGCTTCCACTCGTACGCCGCCGCCGACCCGGCGGCGGCCAGCGCGACGCCGCCGAGCGGGCGCCTGCCCGTCCAGCGGGCGATCCCGTATCCGCCGACGAGACCGCCCGCCGCCACTGCCGCTGCCGGTACCTTCGCCACTGCCGCCACCTTCGCTTTCTGCGCGTTCAGCGGCGCATCCGCCGCTGAACCGAGGATAGGGGCCCGCGCCGGCCGGCTGGTCGGCCGGTCCGCGCGGGCCCCTGTCCTCGGTAGGGACGTCCGTCAGTCGGTGCCGAACTCCATCGCGGCGCGGTCCAGCAGCTCGTCGTCGCCCGAGACCTCGCCGCGCGAGGCGATCGCCTGGGCGCCGCCTTCCGGCATGGCGCCGATCAGACCGGTCGCCGCCGCCTGCGCGGCTCCGATCAGCGAGGGCTGGGCCGTGCCGACGAGGCCGAGACCGGCGAACTGCTCGAGCCTGGCGCGTGAGTCGGCGATGTCGAGGTTGCGCATGGTGAGCTGGCCGATGCGGTCCACCGGGCCGAACGCCGAGTCCTCGGTGCGCTCCATCGACAGCTTGTCCGGGTGGTAGCTGAACGCGGGGCCGGTGGTGTTCAGGATCGAGTAGTCCTCACCGCGCCGCAGCCGCAGTGTCACCTCGCCGGTGACGGCCGAGCCGACCCAGCGCTGCAGCGACTCGCGGACCATCAGCGCCTGCGGGTCCAGCCAACGGCCCTCGTACATCAGCCGCCCGAGGCGGCGGCCCTCGTTGTGGTAGTGGGCGAGGGTGTCCTCGTTGTGGATCGCGTTGACGAGGCGCTCGTACGCGGCGTGCAGGAGCGCCAGGCCCGGCGCCTCGTAGATGCCGCGGCTCTTCGCCTCGATGATGCGGTTCTCGATCTGGTCCGACATGCCCAGGCCGTGGCGGCCGCCGATCGCGTTGGCCTCCATCACCAGGTCGACCGGGGTGTCGAACGGCTTGCCGTTGATCGTCACGGGGCGGCCCTGGTCGAAGCCGATGGTGACGTCCTCGGGGGCGATCTCGACCGACGGGTCCCAGAACCGGACGCCCATGATCGGGTCGACGGTCTCCACGCCCGTGTCGAGGTGCTCCAGGGTCTTCGCCTCGTGGGTGGCGCCCCAGATGTTGGCGTCGGTGGAGTACGCCTTCTCGGTGCTGTCGCGGTAGGGCAGCCCGTGGGCCACCAGCCACTCCGACATCTCCTTGCGGCCGCCCAGCTCGGTGACGAAGTCGGCGTCGAGCCACGGCTTGTAGATGCGCAGGTGGGGGTTGGCGAGGAGGCCGTAGCGGTAGAACCGCTCGATGTCGTTGCCCTTGAACGTGGAGCCGTCGCCCCAGATCTGCACGTTGTCCTCGAGCATCGCCCGGACCAGCAGCGTGCCGGTGACCGCGCGGCCGAGCGGCGTGGTGTTGAAGTAGGCACGGCCGCCCGAGCGGATGTGGAACGCGCCGCAGGCGAGCGCGGCCAGGCCCTCCTCGACCAGTGCCGCCCGGCAGTCGACCAGACGCGCGATCTCGGCGCCGTAGGCCTTCGCGCGACCGGGCACCGAGGCGATGTCGGGCTCGTCGTACTGGCCGATGTCGGCGGTGTAGGTGCACGGGACGGCACCCTTGTCGCGCATCCACGCGACCGCGACCGAGGTGTCGAGTCCGCCGGAGAAGGCGATGCCGACGCGCTCGCCGGAGGGCAGGGAGGTGAGAACCTTAGACATAGGAAGAGTATGCATTCTCTCGCATGTATATGCAAATGCTCTCCGGGGTGCCTGCGGACCGCAGTGAGTGTTTCGGGCCTGCCCGCCGGTGGCGATATGGTCTGGGCCTGACGACGAGGGGGGCCTCATGTTGATCCGTACCGGCCTGCGTGCCGCGATGCCGGCCGTGGTTCTGGGAGCGTTCCTGGTGGGCTGCGGCGCGGCGACCACCACCGACGGTCCCGGCGGTGACGTCCCGCAGGTGGATCCGTCCGCGGCCGTGGAGGCTGCCGACAAGGCGTCCCTGATGCCGACGCCGTCACCGACGCCCACGCTCGTCATCCAGGAGGACCCGGACGCGCCGGAACTGGTCCGCGACGCCTTCGCGGGGCTCCAGGCGACGCTGGACGACAACTGCACCCCCGGGGACGGGAACTGCGCCTACTTCCTGGGCCGGGTCGACGACGAACTGAACCGGCTGGACGAGGCGATGAAGGCGGACAAGAAGGGCCCAGCCCACTTCAAGGAGCCCATCGCCTGGATCGGCACGCTGCGCACGACGCTGGGCGGCGACGTCTCCACGCCCAACCTGGAGAAGCACCGGACCGAGCTGATCGGCACCCGGGACCGCATCAACACCTGGATGCAGGACCACCCGGAGGACTACCGCTGACCGGCGGCCCGGTTCACACCCGCAGGACGTCGATCCCCAGAGCGGTGAACTCCTCGACGACGTCCTCGGGTGCGTCCTTGTCCGTGACGAGGACCGACACCGCGCCGGTCTCGCAGACCTGGGCGAAGGCCCGGCGGCCGAGCTTGGAGGAGTCGGCCACCACGACGACCGTGCCGGCGCACTCGGCGAGGGCACGGTTGGCGCCGGCCTCGGACTCGTCGTGCGTGGCCGCACCGAAGCGCGGGTGCACGGCGTCCACGCCGAGGATCGTGTAGTCCAGGGCGAGGGTGCGCAGGACGGAGTCGACCAGGGGGCCGACGAGTTCGTACGAGTTCGGCCTGGCGACCCCGCCGGTGACGACGATCTTCACCTGGGGGCGGACCGCCAGCTCGTTGGCGATGTTGATCGCGTTGGTCACCACGGTCAGCGCCACTCCGCCGCCCGAGGGCTCCGGCCGCAGCGCGAGCTCCCTGGCCACCTCGGAGGTCGTCGTGCCGCCGTTGAGCCCGACGGTGGAACCCGCCGGAATCAGTTCGGCCGCGGCCTTCGCGATGCGCTGCTTCTCGTCGGCCCGGCGGGCCGCCTTGTAGCGGAGCGGCAGGTCGTAGGCGACGGCGCTCACCACCGCGCCGCCCCGGGTGCGGGTCAGCAGGTTCTGCCGGGCGAGTTCGTCCAGGTCGCGGCGGACGGTGGCGGCGGAACAGCCGAGCCGCTCGGCGGCGTCGAGTACGTCGAGGTGCCCCTGGTCGCTGAGTATCTCCAGCAGCCTGGTCCATCGTGTGTGTGCCGCCACCCGGCCCTCCTTGCTTCGCGGGGAAACCCTATCGCCCGGACCCGGCCAGGACGCCCAGCAGGCGCGCCACCTCGGCGGACACCGCGTCGCGGGCCGGTCCGAGGTAGGCGCGCGGGTCGGCGGCGTCGGCGTGGGTGTCCAGGTAGGTGCGGACGGCTCCGGTGAACAGCTTGTTCAGGTGCGTGGAGATGTTGACCTTCGTCATGCCGGCGCCGACCGCCGCCGCGAGACCGGCGTCGCCGACGCCCGAGGAGCCGTGCAGGACGAGCGGGACGCCCACGGCGTCACGCAGCCGGGAGATGAGTGCGAAGTCGAGGACGGCGTCGCGGGTCAGCATCGCGTGCGAGCTGCCGACGGCCACCGCGAGCGCGTCGACCGCCGTGGCCTCGACGAACGCGCGCGCCTCGTCGGGATCGGTGCGCACCCCCGGGGCGTGCGCACCGTCCTTGCCGCCGATCTCGCCGAGTTCCGCCTCCACCCAGACCCCTTGGCTGTGGCAGTAGGCGGTGATCTCGCGGGTCGCGGCGACGTTGTCGGCGTAGGGGAGCGCCGACGCGTCGAACATCACGGAGGTGAAGCCGAGGCGGACGGCCTCCCGGACCAGGTCCGCCGACTCGGCGTGGTCGAGGTGCACGGCCGCCGGCACACCCGCCGCCCGCGCCACGGCGAGTGAGGCGAGTCCGATGGGTTCGAGGCCGCCGTGATAGCGGGCGGTGTTCTCGCTGACCTGCAGGATCACCGGCAGCCCGGCGGCTTCCGCCCCGCTCGCGATGGCCTGTGCGTGTTCTATCTGCACGACGTTGAAGGCACCGACGCCGGTCGCGTCGGTCCGGGCACCGTGCGTGATGTCACCGGTGGGTATGAGCGGCATGGGCGTCCTTCGCGGGTGCGGGTTGCGTGAACCCAGGCGAGAAGTGCTCGAAGTTGCTCATTTATAGCTTGCTTGAAGCATTTTGGAAAAGGCCAGCCGCCTCCGGCGAGGGCCGGAGGCGGCTGGTGAGGTGGTGGCCGGGGGTGGTGGGGCCACTCGCAGGTCACTCCGTCGCCCTCCCGGTCCAGGTGTGCGGCGTTACCGGGGTCGCCGCGCCGGACGGGGCCCCCGCTGCCCGTGCGGCGTCGCAGTTGGCGTAGGACGCGGAGTGTTCGGCGGGCTTCGTGGCCTTCGACGGAGGCGGAATCGTGATGACCGGCGAGATGAGTGAGGACGAGGTGGTCGGCGAGATGGACCTGCCGCGCGGGTGATCATGGCCCGGTGATCCACATGCGGTCCGTGGACTGGGGCGCGAGGATCGTGGGTACGGGCGGTGGCCCGGCCGCGCCTCGGCCCCTCTCGGGCCGGTTCTCCCTTCCAGGCGCTCCGGTCCGCCTCCCGGCCAAGCCACCTGGAAGGTTCTGGAGGTACCGGATGCCGCGGCCGCTGTGGGCAGGAGCGATCAGCTTCGGGCTGGTCACGATCCCGGTCAAGGTGGTGTCCGCCACCGAGGACCACGCGGTGTCCTTCCACCAGTACCACCGGGAGGACATGGGCCGGATCCGCACCCGCAAGGTGTGCGAGCTCGACGGCCAAGTCCTCTCCCAGGGCGAGATCGGCAAGGGCTACGAGGTCGCCAAGGACCGAACCGTGCCCGTCACGGACGAGGAACTCGACAGGATGCCGCTGCCGACGGCGAAGGCCATCGAGATCGTCGCGTTCGTCGAAGGCGACAGCGTCGACCCCGTACGGATCAGCGACAGCTACTACCTCGCGGTCGACGGCCAGGTCGCGGCGAAGCCGTACACCCTGCTGCGGAAGGCGCTGGAGCGCAGCGACAAGGTCGCCGTGGCGAAGTTCGCCTGGCACAACCGCGAGCGGCTGGGCCTCCTGCGGGTGCGGGAGGACGCGATCGTGCTGCACTCGATGCGCTGGCCGGACGAGGTCCGCAGCCCCGAGTCCCTCGCCCCCCGGGAGACCGAGCTGGACGAGGACGAGATCGAACGCGCCGTGCAACTCACCGAAAGCATGGCCCTGGACGGTATCTCCGGCTTCCGCGACCGCTACCGGGAGGCCCTGGAGGAGCTGCTCGCGGCCAAGTCCCAGGGCAAGGAACCTCCGGTGGCGGCCGGCGGCGAGGAGGAGCCGGGCAAGGTCATGGACCTGATGGCCGCGCTGAACGCGTCGGTGAAGGCGGCCAAGGAGACGCGGGGCGAGGACGCGACGGTGCACGAGATGACGCCGGGCAAGCCCCGCACCCGGAAGAAGTCCGCCCCGGCCGCGAAGAAGACGGCCTCCGGGAAGACCGCCCGCGGGAAGACCGCCTCCGGGAAGTCGGCCTCGGGGAGGGCGAAAACCGGGTCGGGCGCGTCGACGGGGACGGCCTCCAAGCGGGCCGCGGCCAAGAAGCAGTCGCCCGGGAAGACCGCCGCCAGGAAGCGGACCGCCTCCTGACCGTCGCCCCCACCCGACCGCGGCCCCACCCGCCCCCCGCTTCACCCGATGTCGTCAGGGGCGAGGTCGGGCCGCAGCCGGTGCCAGGAGGGCTGGCGCAGCCGCCCCGCCTTCGTCCGCGTCGAGTACCGCACCTCACCGACCAGCCGCGGCAGTACCCAGCGGGCGCCGGCGACCGGTGGCGTCTCGTCGAAGGGGCACGTGTCGACCGCTGCGACGCGGAGCAGTTCGGCGAGCCTGCCGCGCTCGGCGTCGCTCCACCCCGTGCCGACGCTGCCCGCGTAACGCAGGCCGCCGCCCGGGTCCCGCTCGCCGACCAGCAGCGCACCGGGCAGGCCGCCCAGCCGGCCGCGGCCGGGCACCCAGCCGCCGACGATCACGTCCACCGTGTGCGCGTGGCGGATCTTGATCCATGCGCGGGAGCGGACCCCGGGCTCGTACACCGAGGTCAGCCGCTTGGCGATCAGGCCCTCCAGCCCCGCCTCCCGTGTCATGGCCAGGGCCTCCTCGCCGTGTCCCACGACCACCGCGGGCGTCGACCAGCGCGGCCCGTTCAGCCCGAGCCCTTCCAGCGCCGCCCGCCGCTCCGTGTAGGGAAGCCCTACGAGGCTCCGGTCGCGCAGGAACACGGCGTCGAACAGCACCAGGTGGGCCGGTACCCGCTCCGCCACGCGGGCGGCCTTCGCGGGTGATCCGCTGAGCCCCATCCGCGACTGCAACCGCTCGAAGTCACTGCGCCCCTGCTCGTCCAGGGCGACGATCTCGCCGTCCAGCACCGCCGGCACGCCCCCGAGTGCGGGCCCGAGCGCCGCCAGGTCCGGGTAGGCCGGGGTGATGACGGCACCGGACCTGGCCAGCAGCCGGATCGAGCCGTCCCCCGGCAGATAGGCCATGGCGCGCTGGCCGTCCTGCTTCACCTCGTACGCCCACTGCTCGTCGGCGGCGGCCGGAGGCAGGTGGCCGGGGGTCGCGAGCATGGGGGCGATCTGGGGCAGAGAAGCCATGACGGCAGCCTCTCAGCAGAGGCGCCGCCGGGCCCGCGGACACACGTCTACGCCTGGCCGGCCGCACGGTAGGTGCACACGTGGACGCCCGTGCCGCTGATCACCGTCGACACCAGTTCGAGAGGGCGCAGCGCACCGTCGCCGGGGAAGATCGTCTTACCGCCGCCGACGATCACCGGCATGATCATCAGCCGCAGTTCATCGGCCAGGCCCTCGCGCAGCAGGGTCCGGGCGAGCGTGGGGCTCCCCATGACGAGCAGGTCGCGGCCCTCGGCCGCGCGCAGCTCCCGGATGCGGTCGACGGCCGTGGCGCCCGGGATGCGGGTGGTGTGGGACCAGGTCAGTTCGTCGTCCCCCAGGGTGCTGGAGACGACGTGCTTCGGGATGGAGTTCATGCGGTCGGCGAAGGGGTCACCCGCCCGCCCGGGCCACGCCCCGGCCATCGTCTGCCACGTACGTCGTCCGAACAGCAGGGCATCGGCATCCTTCAGGGCCGCGTCGAAGGCGCCGCCCACCACGTCGTCGAAGAACGGGTGTGACCAGCCGCCCTGCGTGAATCCGCCCTCGGTGTCCTCCTCGGGGCCGCCGGGTGCCTGGACGACGCCGTCCAGACTCATGAACTCACTGATGACGATGCGCACGCTCTCGCTCCTCTTCCGTTCACGGGTGTACGGCCAAGAGACTGCCGTACGCCGGAGAAGTAATCGGTACTTCGCGCGAATGAGTCGGGGCTCCACGCCAGCGGCTCGTGCCCGCTGTTCACAGTCCGCCCGCAATGACCGTCCGGATCGTCGTACCGGTGTCACCCAGGTGCTGCCAGTCGCGGTTCATGCCTGCGTCCCGGTGTCGCCCGTCCGGCGCGTGGACCCTCCCGGCGGGGCGTCCGCGGCGAGCAGGGCCTCGATGACGTGCTCGCAGTCCTGCCGGGCGTCCGGGTGGCGCCGGATCCGCTCGTTCGCGAGGTCCAGGGCCTTGGCCGACGGGTCAGCGCCCCGACGGAGTAGTTGACGCACCATGTCCACCTGTCCGAACCACACGGCCCACTCCAGGGTGGTGAGATCCCTCAGCCGCTGGGTGATGTCGGCCCCCCGGTCCAGCAACAGGTCGACGATCTCCGGACAGTTCGGGGCGGGGGTGGTGGACGTGGCGGCGAACAGGAGCGGGAACCCGATCCGGCACCGAGCGTCCGGATGCGCGCCGGCGTCGAGCAGGACGCGCGCGATCTCCGTCCTGCTGTGCATCGCCGCCTCGGTCAGGGGAGTCAGCTCCCCGTACTCGCCCGACTGTTGCCCGGGATCGGCGCCGGCATCCAGGAGCAAGCGGACCAGATCGTCGTGGCCGTGGCGCACCGCCAGGTCGAGGGCCGTGCGTCCGCCTCCGCAGGTGTCGACCGGAACACCTTCGCCCAGCAGCCGGGCCACCACGCCCGCGTCGCCCGCCTCGGCCGCCCTGGCCAGCTGTTCCGCCTTGCTGTCGGTCTGCATTCGGTGATCATGACGGACCGCCGGGGACGGGGGAAGGGGCGTCCGCAGGCCGGTGGAGGCAGTTGCCTCTGCCCGGCCTGCGGAACGGGCCGGGATCAGGCCGTCGTGCAGGTGTTGCCGCTGAGCGTGAAGGCGGTCGGGGGCGTGTTGGTCGCGCCCTTGGTGCCGGTGAAGCCGACCGTGACGGTGCCGTTCGCGGCGATCGCCGCCGTGTACGCGGCCGGCGCGACGCTGACGGTGGCGCCGCTCTGCGTGGCGGTGCCGCCCCACATGTTGGACACCGTCTGGCCGTTGGCGAAGGCGAAGCCGAGGTTCCAGCCGTTGATGGCGGTGGTTCCGGTGTTACGGATGGTGATCTCGCCCTGGAACCCGCCGGGCCAGTCGCCGACCACCCGGTAGCCCACGGAGCAACCGACGCCCGGTGTGGGCCCGCTCTCGTCGGTGGTGACGCTCACCGTGGCGGACCGGGCCGAGCGGTTGCCGGCGGCGTCACGGGCGTAGACGGCGAATACGTACGCCGTGTCCGCGGTGAGGGCGGTCAGGGTGACGCTGCTGGTGGTGGAGGAGGCGACGGTGGTCTCGGTGCCGCCGTTGACGCGGACGACGTCGTAACCGGCGATGGCAACGTTGTCGGTCGCCGCGGTCCAGGACAGGGTGGCGGAGGTGGCCGTCACCGCGGAGGCGGTCGGGGTGCCGGGGGCGGTCGGGGCCTGCGTGTCGTCCGGATTGCCGCCACCGCCGAAGACCGTGGCCTCCTTGGAGGTCTGGGCGATGCCGTTCGCTCCGTGGAAGACGCGCTCGCCCCAGGAGCTCAGCCGGCTCGGGTCGAAGTCGATGGCCAGGTCGAGGATCGGGTCGGTGTTGCCGCTCCAGGACCAGGCCAGGTAGCCGAGGTCGAGCTGCTCGGCGGCGGCCATCATGGTGTCCTCGTCCGGGTCGCCCCACTGGTCGGCGGGCCCGCCGAACTCGCCGATGAGGAGTGGCAGTCCGGCGTCGACGAAGGCGTTCAGGTAGTCGGTGACCGCCTGGGCGGTGTTGTAGACGCTGTACATGTGGATCGAGAAGATCAGGTTGCCCGTGGTGTCGGCGTCGTACACGGCCTGGGCGTTGGCGCGCATGACGCCCTGCCAGTCCTGGCCCCAGTTGGGCGCGTCCACCATGATCGTGTGGGCGAATCCCGCGCCACGCAGCTTCTGTACGGCGGCGGTCGTCGGCGCGGTCCAGCCCGCGGGGTCGGTGTTGCCCCAGGGCTCGTTGCCGATGTTGATGATGACGTAGTCCTCCTGGCCTGCGAGGACGTCCTTGAGGCTGATCCAGTAGTCGGCCGCGTGGTCGAGTGTGCCCGCTGCCGCGTCCTCGCCGTAGCCGGTGGTGTCGTGCACCTCCAGCACACAGATCAGCCGGTTGGTCTTGCAGTCGTCGATGATGCCCGCGACCTCGTCGGGGCCGTTCCGTGTCCAGCGGTGGCCGTCGGAGAGGACGACGCGGACGGTGTTCGCGCCGAATGCCTTGATGTCGGCCAGCGACTGTGTCTCGCCCGGGTACCAGGTGTGCGCGTGGTTGACGCCCCGCATGACGAAGTCGCTGCCGTCGGCCTCCAGCAGGCGGCCGTCGCTGATGTGCAGACCGGTCGCCGCGGCCTCCGCCTGCGCGGGCCGGGCCTGGGCGGCGGCCGGACCGAGCGCGCCCAGCAGGACGACGCCGAGGAGGGCGGCCAGACCCTTCATCAGAACGGTCAAGGGGCTCTTTCGTGCCGTACTCGTTGCTGATCTCACTGCGACTCCAGGAGGTGGGGGCCGGGATGCGTATGCGCGTACAGAGATGTGGGAGCGCTCCCATAAAGCCATCTCGCCAGGGGCACGTCAAGGCATCGCACACACTTCGGCTCTCGGTCCGGGAGGGGATCCGCGGGACCCCGCCGCAACCCGAGTCGGGGAGTACCGGCCGACGGAGGGAACGGCGCCGAAGGGGCGGGCGGGGCTGCCGCGCCCGCCCCCGCGGTGCGGGCCCCGCCTCCGCCTCGTCAGGCCTTGCTGGTGCAGATCGCGTTGTACGGACGGCCGGGGCTCGGGAAGAGCTCGATGGGGTTGTCCGCCTTCGCCGGGCACTCCTCGGCGGTCTTGGTCAGGGCGAGGACCTTGTTCCCGCCGCTCGCGCAGGCCACTTCCTTCGCCTGGTCGTCCACGCAGTCGCCCACGACGAGCTGGCCGCCGCCCGCGCCCGCGTCGCCGGGGTGGTCGTCCGAGAGGTTACGACCACAGACGGTCTTGCTGGGGATGCCGGCGCTGGACGCGTTCCCGCCGAAGGACACCTTGACCGAGATGATCATGTCGGTCCCGGCCGGGCACTCGACGGCACCGGCGAAGATCTCGCCGTCCTTGACCTCGAGCGCCTTGATCGTGGCCTTCGGGTCGTCGCAGTCGAGGGCCTGGTAGCCGTCCTTCGACTCGCTCGTGTCCGGTCCGGCGCAGTCGCCGACCTTCCAGTCCTTGGCCTGCTGGCCGCCACCGCCGTTCGAGGAGCCGCCGCGGCTCTTCGACGAACCGCTGCCGCTGTCCGAGAACGGCCCGCACGCCGTCGTCGCCCCGAGCGCGAGGGTGAGCAGCAGGACGCCCTTCGCGCAGTTCCGGAGAACCGTCCGAGCGCCGCGCGGCGACGGGGAGTCGGTGCTGCCGGGGTGGCTGTTCCGGGGTCTGGTGCTGCCGGTGACGGTCATGCTGCTCCTTGGATACACGGTGTGTCCCGCACGGCGCCCGCTGTATCCGTACGGTGGTTCGGGCGTGAGGACGGCCGAAGCGTGCGACGCGGTTCCCGGAGTCTGTGGAATGTCTGTGACCGCGGCACGGCCTCCGGCGGTCGCGTGCGGAGGATGTCCCGCTCGTGGGCTCCGGGTTCCGGCAGTGCCCGCAGGCCGTTCCACCGGAAGCGCTCGGCCTGGGTGTCCACCGCGGCCACGGACGCCGCACGGCCACGTGGTGGCGGTCGGCCCCCGGTGGCGGTGGTCCCGGTGAACGGGCACTCCGGCGACGGCACGTCACCGGGCCGGTGGTCATGGCTCGTGGACGCATTCTGCGGGGCTCCACCGACAGGTGGACGTGGACGCACTCCGCGAGGCTCCACCGACATGTGACCGCGCGGGCGTCCGGCGCCCCGGGGCCCGGTCCCCGCGCGGTTGAGGCGGTCCGGGAAGTCCCGCGACCGGGCCGCCGACCGCCTGACCGCCTGCCGCGCGAGCGGTAGCGTCGCCCGCATGGACGAACCACGCCCGGATCACGCCGCCTTGCTCGCCCGTGCCGACGGTCCCGTCACCCGGAGCCGGCTCGTCCGCGACCTGCGCGCGCTCGGTCTCGCCGAGGGCGACACCGTGATGTTCCATACGCGGATGTCCGCCCTCGGATACGTGGTCGGAGGCCCCCCGGCCCTCATCGGCGCCCTGCGCGAGGCCGTGGGGGAGCGGGGGACCTTGATGGTGACCTGCGGCTGGAACGACGCCCTGCCGTACGACTTCTCCGACTGGCCGCGCGCCTGGCAGGACGCCGTACGGGCCGAACCCTTCGTGTACGACCCGGTGCTGAGCGAGGCGGACCACGACAACGGCCGTCTCCCGGAGGCGTTGCGCCGGTGGCCGGGCGCCGTCCGCAGCCGGCACCCCGACGTCAGCGTGGCCGCGCTGGGTGCGGTGGCCACCGAGCTGACGGCCGACCACCCTTGGGACGACCCGCACGGCCCCGGCAGCCCGCTGGCCCGGCTGGTCGCCCTGGGCGGCAGGGTCTTGATGCTGGGCGCACCGCTGGAGACCCTCACCCTGCTGCACCACGCCGAAGCGCTGTCCGACGTACCGGGCAAGCGTTTCGTGGAGTACGAGCAGCCGGTCCTGGAGAACGGACGACGTCTCTGGCGCCGCTTCCGTGACATCGACTCGTCGCAGGGGGCCTACGACTACTCCTCCGTCACGCCCGCCGGGCAGGACCCGTTCGAGACGATCGTCCGGGACATGCTGGCCACCGGCGCCGGCCGTCGGGGCAGGGTCGGCGCCGCCGACAGCCGGCTCTTCGAGGCCGGTGAGGTCGTGGAGTTCGGCCTCACCTGGATCAGGGAGAAGCTGGGCGGCGCCGGGTAGCCCCGGACCGGCGCCTCTCAGGCGGCGGACCGCTCCACCGGGATCCACAGCTCCGCGTCCGCCCGCGTCCCGTCCTCGGACAGCCGGACGCTGAGGATCTCGGGCCCCGGTCTGCTTCCGTACGGGTTCGACGGGAACCACTGCGTGAACACGTCCCGCCACAGGTGCTGGAGCGTCTGCGGGAACGGGCCCGAGCTCTCGAAGACGGCCCACGTGCCCGGCGGGACGTCCAGGGCGTCCATGTCCTCGGGCACCTCGGCGCCGGTCACCACCCCGTGGTAGTAGTCGAGTTCGGTCCCTTCGGCCCGGCTCGGGTCGAGCTGGTCGCTGACGCCGACGATCCCGGCCGGATCCTGGTCGGCGAGCGCGGTGACGCGGCGCATCACGTCCGGGTCGATGGCCCGGATGAACCCGGCGATCGCCGGGTTCGCCCCTTCATGGACGAGCGGTACGCGGGCCTTCCTGCCGACCACGCGGAAACCGGCCTTGTCCACGATCCTGTATCGCATGCTGCTGGTCCCTTCGACGATGAGGCGGAAGGACATCCGTTGCTGGGAGCTCAGCGCCGCACCCGTGCGCCTGGCCTCGCCCGGACCCACGCCGTGCACGGCGCGGAACGCTCGGGCGAACGCCTCGCCCGAGCCGTAGCCGTAGCGCGTGGCGATGTCGAGCAGCGTCCGTTCGCCGGCGAGCACCTCGGCGCCCGCCACGGTCAGCCGTCTGCGCCGGACGTACTCCGACAGCGGGAGGCCCGCCAGTGCGGAGAACATGCGCCGGAAGTGGTACTCCGACGTCATCGCGATGCGCGCGAGACCGGCCACGTCGAGCGGCTGATCGAGATGGGACTCGATGTGCTCCATGGCCTGGTTCAGCCGTTCCAGCATCCCGGACTCCTTCCTCTTGCCTTCCTCACGTTAGGAAGGCCCCACCCTGCCGGACCCGACATCCTGTGCCCGATGCGGTGGGGTGGGCGGGGACCTCCGGCAGGTCCCGGTCCGTGGCCCGGCCGGCCCGCACTCGCGCCCGTGCGCGGGTGTCCGCCACTGCGGTGCGGGCGGTGCTGACGGTGCGGGCGACGGCGGGCAGGTCGACCTCGTGCACCTGCGCACCCCTCCGGACTCCTTCTTCGGGAGGAGGGTGCGGCACGGCTCGTGCGGGCGCACCAGGCGGAAGTGACGGTAGGCGCACGACGCCGGAGGAGCCCCTTTTCGCGAGTCTTGAGCGGTACCCCACATCGGATGCGGAGATCTCAGACTCGTGGCTACCTTCCTGTATCGCATGGGCCGCGCAGCCTTCCGGCGGCGCTGGCTCGTGGTCCTGCTGTGGGCGGTGGTCCTCGGCGCGGTCGGGGCCGGTGCCGCCAAGGCGCCCGGCGCCGGTGACGAGGGCACCTCCTTCATGCCGGGCATCGAGGCGCAGAAGGCCTTCGACCTCATCGAGGAGCGTTTCCCGGGCGCGGACGCCGACGGCGCGAGCGCACGGATCGTGTTCATCGCCCCCGACGGGCAGAAGGTGACTGCGGCCGACCACCGGGCCGCCATCGACTCGCTGGTCGAGGAGGCCGCCGGACAACCCCAGGTCGCCGGCGCCGTCGGCCCGTTCGAGGCCGGCGCGGTGAGCGAGGACGCCTCGACGGCGTACGCCACCGTCAGCTACGAGGTCGCGGCGGAGGACCTCACCGACGCGGACAAGCAGGCCCTGGAGAACGTCATCGGTGAGGCCCGCGACGCCGGCCTCACCGTGGAGGCGGGCGGCACCGCGCTCGCCACACAGCCGGCCGCCGGCGGGGCCGGGGAGGCCATCGGCATCGGGCTCGCCGCCGTCGTCCTGCTGATCACCTTCGGTTCCGTCGCGGCTGCCGGGCTGCCCCTGCTCACCGCCGTCATCGGCGTCGGGATCAGCATGTGCGCGATCCTCGCCCTCGGCAGCACCCTCGGGCTGTCCATGACCACCGGCACGCTCGCCTCGATGCTCGGCCTCGCCGTCGGCATCGACTACGCCCTGCTCGTGGTCTCCCGCTACCGGGAGGAGCGGGCGGGCGGCCACGCGCCCGGGGAGGCCGCGGGACTCGCCGTCGGCAAGGCGGGCTCGGCCGTGGTCTTCGCCGGCCTCACGGTCGTCATCGCGCTGGCAGGGCTGTCCGTGATCGGTGTACCGATGCTGACGAAGATGGGCCTCAGCGCCGCGGGGGCCGTCGTCCTCGGGGTCCTGGTCGCGCTGACGCTGGTGCCCGCGCTGCTCGGGATGTGGCCGGACGCCGTCCTGGCCCGGAAGGAACGGCGGCGTGACGCACGGGCCGATGCCGGGCAGCACGTCGGGGCCAGGGGCAACGGCGGCACGCGCTGGGCCCGGTTCGTGCTGCGCCGCCCGGTGGCGGTGCTGCTGGCCTGCGTCGCCGGCCTGGGTGTGCTCGCCCTGCCCGCCGCCGACCTGCAGCTGGGAATGCCGGGCGACGAGGCCAAGCCGGTCTCATCGACGGAGCGGCGCGCCTACGACGCGCTGGCCGACGGCTTCGGCGCGGGCTTCAACGGGCCGCTCACGATCGTCTCCGACCTCGGTGGGGCGGCCGACCCGAAGGCCGCCGCCGCCACGATCGCCGAGCGGATCAAGGGCACGGACGGTGTCGTGTCCGTCTCCCCGCCGCGGTTCAACGCGGAGGGCGACACCGCGCTCTTCTCCGCCGTGCCCTCCACCGGACCGAGCGAGGGGACCACCAAGGACCTCGTACACACCATCCGTGGGGAGCGGTCCGGTCTGGAGGAGTCGACCGGTGCGACCTTCGAGGTCACCGGCTCCACCGCTATGAACATCGACGTCGCCCAGTCACTGCAGGACGCCCTCGTGCCCTACCTGATCGTGATCGTGCTGCTGTCCCTGGTGCTGTTGATGGTCGTCTTCCGCTCCGTGCTGGTGCCCGTCAAGGCTGCCTTCGGGTTCCTGCTGTCGGTGCTCGCGTCGCTCGGAGCGGTCGTCGCCGTCTTCCAGTGGGGCTGGGGCGCCGAGCTGCTGGGGGTGGAGCAGACCGGGCCGGTCATGAGCCTGATGCCGATCTTCCTGGTGGGCATCGTGTTCGGTCTGGCCATGGACTACGAGGTGTTCCTCGTGGCCCGGATGCGGGAGGCGTACGTCCACGGGGAGCGCCCCGCGCAAGCGGTGGTCACCGGCTTCCGGCACAGCGCCCGCGTGGTCGCCGCAGCGGCGGTGATCATGATCGCGGTCTTCTCCGGGTTCGTCGGATCCGGCGAGTCCATGATCAAGACGATCGGCTTCGGCCTCGCCGTCGCCGTGCTGTTCGACGCGTTCGTCGTCCGCATGGCCTTCGTGCCCGCCGTCCTCGCCCTGCTGGGGCACAGGGCCTGGTGGCTGCCCCGATGGCTCGACAGGATCCTGCCTCACGTCGATGTGGAAGGCGCGAGCCTCACCGCACGGCCCGCCGGGCCCACCGGTGCCACGGGCGGCGGCGCGCGTGAGCGGGAGCCCGTGCGCACCTGACGCGGACCTTCGGCCGGGTGCGAGCCGCGGCGCCGTGTACGACGGCGTCGCGGTCCCGTCTGTCACCATGGCCTCAGCCATCCCTACCTGGGAGAACGCGCGATGAGAAGCAGCCGGCAGCGCCTGACGGCACGGCGTCCCTCCGTCACCGAGGGTGTGACGCTCGGCCTGCTGTTCGCGGTCGCCGTCGGCGGTTGTCTCCTCTCCTACTGGGTGACGCCGGGGCCGCCCCCGCTGTGGCCCGCCCTCCTGCTGTGCGCCCTGGCCTGCGGGGCGCTGCCCTGGAGGCGCAGCCATCCCCTTCTTGTGCTGGCGCCGGCCACGCTGAGCATGGTGGCCGTGTCCGCCCTCGGCCATCTCGTGACGGCCCTGGTGATGGCCCCGCTGATGGCCGCGCAGTACTCCGTGAGCCTGCGCGTCCACCGCGGGGCGGCCTGGAGCGCAGCACTGGTGGCGACGGCGGCCATGGTCTTCTCCGGGCTGTTCCACGGCGGCTTCCAGCACGAGTGGGTCATCAGCCTCGTCAATCCGGCGTCCTGGGTCCTGCTCTCCGCGGCTCTCGGGAGTTACGTACGGGTCCGCCGCCAGTACGCCGCCGCGCGCACCGAGCACGCGGCCCGCGAACGCGAGGAGGAGGCGCGGAGCCGCGTCGTCCAGGAACGCATGCGCATCGCGCGGGAACTCCATGACGTCGTCGCCCACCACCTCGCCCTGGCCAACGCGCAGGCGGGTACCGCCGCCCACCTGGCGCGGACCGACCCCGACCAGGCGTACGAGATGCTGGGCAGGCTCTCGGGGACGACGGCCGCCGCCCTGCGCGAACTGAAGGCCACGGTCGGCCTGTTGCGCCAGGACACCGACACCGACGACGGCCTGGCCCCCGCACCCGGCCTCGACCGACTGCCCGACCTGCTCGCCGCCTGCGCGACGGCCGGTCTCGAGGTGACGGTCTCCGTGGACGGACAGCCGCAACCCCTGTCGCCGGGGCTCGACCTGACGGCGTACAGGATCGTCCAGGAAGCCCTGACCAACGTCACCAAGCACGCCGCCACCCGCACGGCGCGGGTCCGGCTGGAGTACGCCCCGCACTTCCTCACGCTCACGGTCGACAACGCCGGCGACGGCGGTACGGCGGCCCTCCGTACGGCGGACCCGCCCGGACCCGGCCACGGTTTCGGTCTCCTCGGCATGCGGGAGCGTGCCCTCGCCACCGGTGGCACCTTCCGGGCGGGTCCCCGCCCCGGAGGAGGATTCGAAGTCGCCTGCACCCTTCCCCTGGACAGCCACGACGAAAGCACCGCCCCATGACCATCCGCGTCCTGCTCGCCGACGACCAGGCCCTGCTGCGGGCCACCTTCCGCATCCTCATCGAGTCGGACCCCGGCATGACCGTGGTCGCCGAGGCCGCCGACGGCCGGGAGGCGATCGAGCTGACCTGCGAGCACGGGCCGGACGTGGTCCTCATGGACATCCGCATGCCCGGCACCGACGGTCTGACCGCCACCACCGAGATCTGCTCCCGGCCGGAGCTGGCGGCCACCCGCGTCCTGATCCTCACCACCTTCGAGGACGACCAGAACGTCGCCCGGGCCCTGCGCGCGGGTGCCAGCGGGTTCCTCGGCAAGGACGTCGGAGCGGAGGTCCTCCTGAACGGCATCCGCACCGTGGCCGCGGGCGAGTCCCTGCTCTCTCCCACGGCGACCCGTGCGCTCATCACCCGCTTCCTCGCCGCCCCCGACGACACGCCGCTCGCCCCGCCCGAAGGCCTGGCAGCGCTCACGGACCGCGAACGCGAGGTCATGGCCCTGGCGGCTCACGGCAGGTCCAACGCCGACATCGCCGACCTGCTCGTGGTCAGCCCGCTGACCGTCCGCAGCCACATCCAGCGCGCCATGAACAAGCTGCATGCCCGCGACCGTGCCCAGCTCGTCGTCATCGCCTACCAGAGCGGGCTGGTCCACCCGCGCTCGTACGGCGGCTGACAGGGCCTCGGGCGCGGTGTCCGGACCGGGCGCGCGGCATGGGCCGGCGGTCAGGAACTCCTGCGCGGCGCCGTTCGGTTCAGGCCTTCGGGCTCTCCGCCAGCCGGGTCGGGTCCGTGAGGAGGGCCTGTAGCTCGTTGACGAGGCGTACGTCGGGTGTGAGTAGTTGCGGTACAGAAAGTGCCGCTGAGATTGATCTTGCTGGAGTTGGCCTACCTCGTCGGCGCTTCGAGCTGACGGGGTACGGCGCCAGCGCGCAGCTCGCGCAGGTCCGGGATGTGGTTGTAGAGGGTGCCCAGGGAGACGCCCAGCAGCTTGGCGATGGAGGTGATCGAGCGACCGGGGTCGGGCAGTAGATCGCGAGCGGCGCGGATGACTTCCTCGGTGGCGACGCTCGGGCGCCCGCCGACCCGGCCGCGCTCGCGGGCGGCGGCCAGGCCCTCGTTGGTGCCGATGACGATGAGTTCGCGGATGAACTCGGCGAGCGCGGCGAAGACGTGGAAGACGAGCCGGCCGCCGGGGGTGGTGGTGTCCAGGTTCTCGTGCAGCGAGGTGAAGCCGATCCCGCGCTCGCGTAGTTCGGCGACCATGTTGATGAGGTCCTGAAGGCTGCGGCCGTAGCGGTCCAGACTCGGGACGACGAGGGTGTCCCCGGGGTCGAGGAAGGCGTGGCACGCCTTCAGTTCGGGGCGGAGCGCGTTTTTGCCGGACTTCTTGTCCGCGAAGATCTTCCGGCACCCGGCGGCGGCAAGCGCGTCGAGCTGCCGCTCCAGCTTCTGCCCGCTGGTCGAGACTCGCGCGTACCCGATCTTGATCTCGGTGCGGACGAGTGGTTCGGCGACGAGGAGGCCCGGTTCGGCCGGTTCGAGAGCGGTCATGGCCCCGGATCATGTCAGAAAACGGTGGTTCGGGGTTACTGAATGACCCAGGTTTTTGAAGGGGTTTTTGAAGGCCCTGCGGGGTCCAGGCGGTCTCGCAAAGCCATCTTCAGAAAACGAAGGTTTGTTGAAGGTCATGATGTGCGCCCCGGTGACGCGGGCCGAAGGCACTGGTAGTTGTCAACCCTGACGATCGTCAAGGTCCGGTGTTGCCGTTCGGCCCGGGTTATCGACTGTTCCCAGTTCTACGTTCAGGCTCATGGAACGAGAACCGCGAAAGAAGATCCCGGCCGGTCGGCTGCTCGGTGCGCTGGGCGTCCTGGCAGTGGGGGCAGGCGTTGTCACGTGGCTGGCCCCCGGTGGACTGGGCGAGGTCGGCGCAGTGGAGGTCACGGGTGGAGCTTCGGCGTCCGCGTATCGCTCGGTGACCGGGGCGGTGGCGGACGCACCGTCGTGGCTGGGCCCTCTCCTGGAAGTCGCCACCGAGGGCACGCTCGTGATCCTCGGGATGCTGCTGGTCTGGATGTGGTGGACAGCGGTCCGTCGCGACGACATACGAGGGGTCGCCGGATCCGTGCTGACCGGCCTCGGCACCGTCGCGGCTTATGCAGTGAGCGAAGCGGTGAAGCTGGTGGTGGACGAGGAGCGGCCTTGCCGTGCGTTACGCACAGGGGCCGACCTTGTCGCGGAATGCCCCGCAGCGGGGGACTGGTCGTTCCCGAGCAACCACTCCACCTTGGCCGCCGGGTTGGCGGTCGGTCTGGCCGTGCTGTGGCCCCGCCTCGTCGCGATCACGCTGCCGCTGGCCGGGGCCGCTGCGCTCCTGCGCGTGCTGGTGGGGGTCCATTACCCGCACGATGTGCTCGCCGGCGCGATGCTCGGTGGCACGGTGGTGGTAGCCGTACTGCTCGCTTTCATGCCCCTTGCCCAGGGGGCGGTATCACGGCTGGGGAGGCTGCGGAGGAACGATTCCGGCCTCGTGAGCCACGACCGCGGCAGCAGCCCGGTTGTCCACTCCCAGCCTCGCCAGGATGGAACTCACGTGGGCTTTGACCGTTCCCTCCACCACCTTCAGCCGCCGGGCGATCTGTCCGTTGGAGAGGCCACTCCCGAGGAAGGTCAGTACCTCCCGCTCCCGGGCCGTGAGGGAGGCGACCCGGTCACGGGCGGCGGAGCGCCGACCGGCCAGGGTGCCCGCACCCGTCGCGGCGAGGTGCGCGACGACCCGGGCCGCGACTTTCGGTGACAGGTAGGCGGCGCCTTCGGCCACCGCACGGACTCCGGCGATCAGTTCTTCGGGCTCGCCCGACTTAATCAGGAAGCCTGCTGCACCACCGCCGAGTGCCTGAAGGATGTAGTCGTCCTCACCGAAGGTCGTCAGCATGACGATCCTTGTGGTCGGCACCGCGCTGCGGATCTCCGCCGCCGCCTCGATGCCGTTGATCCCCGGCATGCGGATATCGAGTACGGCCACTGCGGGGCGGTGGCGCCGGACCAGTTCCACGGCATCGTGCCCGTCGACGGCCTCGGCAACGACTTCGATGCCCGGATCCGTGGCAAGAACGGCTCGCACGCCTGCGCGGATCATCGGCTCGTCGTCGGCGATCAGCACCCGGATCATCGAGCACTCACGGGGTGAGCGTGTCCAGGGACACCAGGGTGTCCTCCCGGAAGCAGAGCCGGTAGGCGTCCCCGGAGCGGTCGTCGAACCTGTCGGCCGTCATCGCGTAGTACTCGCACGTTATGCCGTCTCCTGTCGGCTTGGCAGTCAGCGGTCGGTAGTTCGTCTGCCGGTCCGGCAGGAAACGCGTCACCTCGGAACGATCTTGCCCTACGTGCAGGCGGGCGTAGTCGCCCGGGTCCAGGACCGACCGTGATGCCGACAGCATCTCCCAGCCCATGAGCGCTCCGCTCAGCAACGCTCCCGTCACCAGGGGCACCATGACCGCAGCCACCAGAGCCCGGCTGACGCGGCGCCGCGCACGGCGGTGTTCCTGCGGCAACTCGCAACCGCGAGAGGCCGCGGGCGCGAACGGCGGTGGCGGGGGAGTGTGCGGGATCCGTGCGACGACTTCGTAGCCACCGTTGCGCGGGCCGTGGTCGAACGAACCGCCGGCCACCCGCATACGTTCTTCGAGACCGATCAGGCCACGCCCCCCGCCCCGGGGCCGGGGCCGCAGGTAGGCCGCAGGCGATGGCGGGCCGTTCTCCACCACGACACGTGTTTCTGTTGCCGTATGCGTCACGTGGACAGTCGCTGTTGCGCCAGGTGCGTGCTTGGCAACGTTGGTCAGCGCTTCCTGCACGACCCGGTGAGCCGACCGTTTGACCACCGACGGCAGCTCGTCCGAGGTGCCATTGGTGCGCAAATCCACCGCGAGCCCGGCCGCGGACGCCTCGGAGATCAGGCCCGTGAGGCTGGAGCCGCTGGGGTCCATCGGCGTGGCGTCGGTCTCCTCGCGCAGGACGCCGATCACCTCGCCGAGACGATCCACAGCGGCCGCAGCTCTGGTCCTGATGTCGCCTGCGGCCCTTCGATGGTGTTCTTCAAGGCCCGGCGCGAGTTTGAGGGCGCCGGCCGACAGGGCAATCAGGCTGAGGTCGTGGCCGAGTACGTCATGCATGTCCTGGGCGATCCGTGTCCGCTCGCGCAGTCGGGCGTGATCAGCGATCAGCTGCTGCTCGCGTTGCAGTTGCTCGGCACGCTCCCACCCGCCCTGGACAAGCTGCTGGTACTGGCGCCAGAACCGGCCCGCGAACCAGGGCAGCATCGTGGCGACAACCAGCACTGCCACAAGCCGGCTGGCCAGGGGGAGCCAAGCAGGCACGGCGGACAACGTCACCACGCTGGCCGCGAGAATCGCGAGCAGCGCGAGCGCTGTCGGCGCGGTCTTTCCCGGCCTCCATCCTGCCAGGAACGCTGCGACGGCAGCCGGGACTGCCCACCACAGGTTCACCATGCTCAGGCCGGCGGCCACCGCGACGGCCGCTGTCAGGATGATCCCTGGATTATGTGCCCGCCGCGAAACAGCGGTCCCGGTCGCAATCTCACTGTTGATCGTCGTGCTGTCCACCAAGGCGACGGTACGGACATGGGGAGTCTGCCGACACTGCCGAAAGTTCAATCTGCGCCGGTGGTCGGCGAGCAATGTGCACTCGGAACATCCCCACTTGGTGCGATTCGCCAGCTCACCGACCGCCGTGGACATGCGGATTCGGCATCGCAGGCGAGGGACAGTCCTCTCGTTCTGGTCCTATTCTTCGTCGTCCACGTGCTCGATTGCGTCCGGGTCGCGCAGTGGGCGCAGGCCGCTGTCCGGCGCGCTGGCCTTGTGTTGAACAGGTAGCGGCCCAGGAAGTTGATGTGCCGGTCCTTGAGTGGGGAGAGGCGGGCGACGTCCTCGTCCTTGATATCGTGGCCTGCGGCGCGGAGCTGGGCGACGGCGGCGTCCAGGTAGCGGGTGTTCCACAGCACCACGGCGTTGAGAACCAGGCCAAGGGCGGCGAGCTGGTCCTCCTGGCCCTCGCGGTACGCCTGGCGGATCTGGCCCCGGCCGCCGTGGCAGATCGCGCGCGCGAGCCGGTGGCGGGACTCCTGGACGGTGAGCTGTCGGTTCATCAGCCGCCGGTAGGTGTCGTCCATCGGGTCGACCAGGGCGAGCAGGTGCATGGTCTTGTCGATCCGCCCGTACTCGGCGAACGCGGCGCCCAGCGGGGTGGGGTGGCCCTCGCGGCCGAACATCCGCAGCAGGTCGTACGCCCGGACCTGGTTGGTGATGAGCGACCCGGCCACCCGGAGCATGGCCGGCCAGTGTGTGGCGATCCGCTCCAGATTGACCTTGTTGCAGGCCACGTCCTCCAGCGGCCCGTACCCGGCGGCTGGCTCCTCGCCGTCGGTCAGGTCGGCCCGCCAGAACCGCTGGTCGGCAAGGTCGCGGAAGCGCGGGGCGAACCGGAAGCCGAGCATCTTGTACAGGCCGAAGGCCATGTCGCTGTACGAGGCGTTGTCGGTCGCCACCATCTCCGGCTTCACGCCGCCGTCGAGGTTCAGCAGGGTGTCCAGGGTGTAGAGGCTGTCGCGCGGGGTGCCGCGCACGACCATCGCGCCGATCCCCGCGACCTGGTCATTGACGGCGTTGAGCCAGGTCACGCCGCGTTTGTAGCCGTAGTACTTTGGCGAGGGCCCGGTGTTGATGCTCTTGACGGGTACGACGAAGCGCAGGCCGTCGACGGAGGCGAGCAGCCCGCCGCCCCACATCTGGGCCAGCTCGATGCGGGACTGGGCGGCGATCAGGGCGGCGTTCGCCGCAGCGAGGGTGTCGGCGCGCACGTAGTTCTGGTCGACATGGGACAGCCGCGAGCGGGTCAGCGCCTTGCTCTCCGGGTCGATGACCGGGGTCAGGCCGATGTTGCAGCTCTGCGAGACCAGCAGCGCGACCAGGGAGACGAGCAGGCCCTCCATGCGGGTCCGCCGGTCCGAGACGTGCCCGAAGGAGTCGAGGAACCCGGTCCAGGAGTGCACCTCGAAGAGCAGGTCCGGCAGGTCGATCCGGGGAAGCATCGCCTCCGTGGTGGTCTTCAGCCAGGTCAGCGACTCCGGCTCGCCCACCGCGCCGATCTTGTCCACCGACAGGCGGGCACGGCCGCCTCCCTCGGGGACGACGACCTCCACCTTCGCGTCATCGCCGGCCTCGGCGAGCCGGTCGGCCATCTGCCGCCACGCCGCGTCCAGCCCGCGCGTGAGCTGGGCCAGATGCTCGGCCGCGTCCTCGGTCAGGGACAGACCTGCCAGCACGTCCGCGCGCATCGCCTCCCACCGGGGGCCGTCCAGCAGCCGGGCGCGTGGGTCCGCCCACCGGTTCGACGGGGCGGCGAACACGTCGCGCCGGTTCAGCGCGCGGTGCAGCTGCTCCAGCACGCACACCACGTACGCGTCACGGTCGACCGCGCCCTGGGGCAGCTTGGTGTTGGAGAACACCGGCCGCTTCCACATGGCGGGCACCAACTCGGCGTCGACCTCACGGGGCAGCAGCGGCCGGTCCTTGACCCTCCGGCGCGAGAGCGCGGGCAGGCGGCGCACCGCCTTCAACAGGCGCCGCCCGGCCGGTGCGGCGCCCAGCGCATCAGACTCGCCCAGCAGGGCCAGGAAAGGGCGCACGGTGTTGTAGCGCAGGGCCAGCTTCTCGCGCATCGCCGCCTCGGCCGACCCGTCGTCCTCGGGCACCAGGGCCTCGACGGTCGCCATCGCGCCAGCCACCGCCGTACGCGGCACGGCCTCCTCCACCGCCGCCCACAGCGCGGCGACGTCCAGGTCCGCGTCGTGCTCGGCGACCAAGTCCAGTTCCTCAGTGAGGATCTTCGACGCCTTCGCCAGGATGCGGGCCGCCTTCTCCAGCTGCGGCAGCATCGCCAGGCGCTCCCGCTCCGAGGCCCGCCGCGCTGGGCTGATCAGCCGGTTCGCCATCAGCACCGCAAACAAATCCAGCGCGTCGTCGACCGCCTGCGCCTCCAGCTGACGCACCACCGCCGTCAGCAGCGCGGTCCGCCGCGGCTCGGGCGCCCGCTCGATCGTCTGCGCCTTGCTCACTGCCCGTACCGGGCCAGCGTGGACAGCCGGTTCACTTGTACCCGCGACAGGTTCACCCGGCCCAGCGCGAACGCGGAGATCTCCTCCATCCGCTCCATGGCCCGCACCATCGCGGTGCCTGTCGACTTCGTCGGCGGCGTCCGCAGTCGCTCCAGCTCCGAGACCCGCTTGCCCTCCGGCACCACCAGTAGTTCGGCCAGCGCCGGCGCGAGCGAGGGGTCGGCCCGGTGCGCGGCGCGGGCCACCGCCTCGTACACGCGCCGCTCGGCCACCGCGCGGGCCTCCGACACCTGCCGGGCCAGTACGCTCACCCCGGGCAGCAGCACCCGGTTCTTGCGTAGCCACGTCACCGCGTGGTTGAACAGCGCCACTGGCCCCTCGGCGTGCGTCCACGCCCGCCCGTACAGAAAGCCGCGGAACTCCCGCCCCCACTTCCGGTCGGTGAAGTCCCGGTACTTGAACCGCTCCTGGATCTCCGCCGCGTGCTCGTACGGTGTCCTGCGCCGCTCCGGGTACCGCTTCACGCACGAGGCGTCCGCGATGCCGAGCTGCCCGGCCAGGTACTCCACGACCTCCCACGGCACCGCGAGCGGGTCCTCACCCAGAAACCGGCCGACGTAGCGGACCGTGCAGATCTGCACCGCCATCCCCAGCCGGTGCGCGTCCGTACGCCGCAGCGCGATCAGATCACTGTCGTCGTCATCGAGGAAGAAGAACCGCTCCAGCTCCGGGCGCGTGGGCACCTCGGTGAACGTCCCGTACGCCTCAGCCTGCTCATCAGTCAGAAATTCCACCGGCACGACCGGACCGTAGCCAGCACCGACGGCCGCCCGACGATCTTTCCGAGAACCTCGGCGGCACTCCCGGGAGGTGTGCTAGCCGACCATGATCGATCTCAGCGGCACTTTCTGTACCGCAACTACTCACACCCGTACGTGCACGGAACGAGCGGTCGGTTCCGTACATGCCCCCGGGGGTCCCGCCGTGTCCGGGTCAAGGGTCCTCCGGCCCGGTAGGGGACCCAATCCGAGGTAGGGGGGTGAGCCCGCGGTGGGCCCTGGCCGGGCCCAACGGCCCTTGTAGGGGCGGCAGTCGGGGCCGGATCCTTGCACTCCTCCGCCCCCGACGGGGTGCGGAGTCCGGTGCTCGTGACAGACGAACGGAGACTCGTATGGGCGGGATGAAGAGGGTTCTGCGCCGCGTGGCGGTAGGGGCGAGCGCGTTGCTGACCGCGGTGGGCATCACGATCACGGGGGCGTCCCCGGCGGCTGCCGTGGACTACTACTACGAGCTGCCGTACCCGGCGGGGGAGGCCTACACGGTCACCCAGGGGCCGGAGGGGACGTACTCGCACACCGGCCCCTACAACGAGTACGCCTGGGACTTCGGGCTCCCGGCCAACTACGAGGTGTCCGCCGCGCAGGGAGGAACCATCGTCATCTCGAACTGGTCGCCGTACTGGGAGAACGGCATCGAGGTGATCATCAGGCACTCGAACGGGCAGTGCACCCACTACGCGCACCTGAACCAGTCGTTCTACGAGCCGGGTGACTGGGTCCCGCAGGGCCGGATCGTCGGCTACTCGGGCAGCACCGGCAACTCGACCGCCCCGCACCTGCACTTCCAGGTGATCGACTGCAACAGTCGCGTGGGCCTGCCCGCCACGCTCCAGGGGTGGACGCCGTACACCGGGACACGCCCCGTCAGCGTGAACTCCTACGCCTGACCCGGCGGGGCAGTGAAGTCCCCCTGATCAGGGGGACTTGAGCAGGTCCCTGAGACCGGCGGCGAGCGTACGGACATCCCGCTCGCCGGGCAGGCCGAGGGGTGTCCCGGGTGCGGCACCCTCCGCAGGCTGTCGGCACGGTCGGCACAGGCCGTCGGGCAGGGCCTCCGGGCGACCCGGGGTGCCGCATCCGGTGCACTCCAGCATCACGCGGTGCACCGGCGCGCCCGGCGCGGGCGGTGTCGGGGCGGTGGGTACGTGCGGCGGGATCTTGTCGGTGAGCCGGCGGCGTACGAAGCCGACGGGGGAGTCGACCCGGGCGGGGAGTCCGGCGGTGAGCGCCTGGGTGAGGTAGTCCGTGTCCACCCCGCGCGCGAGCCATGCGGCGGCCAGGGGCTCCAGGGCCGCGCAGTCGGCGGCGGACAGGGGCAGTCTGGAGTCGACGCGGCCGAGCTGCGCCAACGCGAGGTAGGCGGGGGAGGCGGCGTCGGGGGCCGGAGTCCGCTGCTGGGGCACGACGGGCATGACCGGCACGACCGGCACGGGCGCGACGGGTACGACCGGCACGGGCGCGACAGGTACGACCGGCACGGGCGCGACGGGTGTGGCCGCTGCCGGGGGCGCCGGAGGTGCTGCGGGTGAGGGTGCGGAGGGCTCCGGAGGCATGGGCGGGGCAGCGGCCTCCGTGCGGCCGGGGGGCTGCACGGAGGCCGCCGCCGGGGTGGCTCCGGTGTCGGCCGCCGGGGCGATCTCGGCGGCCGCCCACCACTCGTTGTCGCGGGCCGTACGCGACCAGAACGTCCGCGAGACCCAGCGGACCTGCCCCAGCTCGCCGACGAGGCACCGTACGCGGCGCAGATATCCGGCGGTGGCCAGCGCCCTCAAGGCCGAGCCGACGGCCTGCTGGCCGTACAGCGGCAGCTGCTTGGCGAGGCTCTTGACGTCCATCGAGGCACCGTCGGGGAGTTGGTCGATGAACCCGGCGATGTGCCGCTCGCGGGCAGGCAGCAAGGAGAAGTCGTCGGCGCCGCGCCGGAGTTGTCCGGGCATGGAGCGCTTGCCGTAACCCGGCCTGGCCATCGGGTACGAGGGCGAGGATGCGGGGGCGCTTCGGGCGGAGCTAGTGTGTGGGATATCCACGGGATCGGTCCTTCGATCTTGCGGTCAGACCCCGGCCTGGTGCTTGAACACCGCGTCGGGGTCGTTCAGTTCTCGCACCGTAGACATGCGCCACTCTCCGCCGCAAGTCGGTCACGAATAGTCATACTTGCTGGCCGTGACGGGTCAGGGAGGGTGGGGAGGTTTTCCCCAACCCCCTTCTTTTCCTACCGGATGAAGACATCGCTCGACCCTTGGCCCTCGGATCCCGACGCCCGGATCCCGAAGCTCGAGCTTCGGGCGGAAGCGCTGATTCCGGGCCCCGAAAGAGTGAACAGACCCGTCCCGACGCTCGAATCCCGAGCCCCGAGCCCCGAGCTCCGGGTGCCGAACGTCGAGCCGGGGAGAGGACCTGGCGTCCCGACCACGCATGGGGCCACCGCTGCGACTGATCGCCGACCCTGTCCGCCCCGCACCGGCAGGTGCGGGACGGGCCATGGTCCCGGGCCGCTCAGCGCAGTGAGGCGGGAAGCTCCTCCCGGTGCACGATGCCCAGGCGCTGCGTGGCACGGGTCAGCGCCACGTACAGGTCACTCGCTCCGAAGCGCCCGGGTTCCACGACCAGGACGTGGTCGAACTCCAGCCCCTTGGCCTCACGCGGGCCGAGCAGCACCACGGGACGGGTGAGGTCGGGTTCGGCGCCCGCCGTGACCCCGTCGAGCGGAGCGGCGATCTCCTCGTGCAGCTCCCGCGGCGCGATCACCGCGAGACGCCCCTCCTCGGGCGTCAGCTCCTCCACGGCCCGAGCCACCGCGCCCGCCAGATCGGCGCCGCCGTCCCGCGTCCACGGGACCTCGCCGGTGGACCGCACCGATCCGGGCGGCTCGAACGACGGGTCCTGGGCCCGCACGACCTTCGCCGCCAGGTCCATGATCTCGGCGGGCGTACGGTAGTTGACGCCCAGCCGCACATGCTCGAAGCGGTCGCCGACGTACGGCTCCAGGATCTTCTCCCAGGAGCCGACACCAGCCTCCTCGGACGTCTGCGCCGGGTCCCCGACGAGGGTCAGCGAGCGGGTCGGCGACCGGCGCATCAGCAGGCGCCAGGCCATCGGTGACAGCTCCTGCGCCTCGTCGACGATGATGTGCCCGAACGCCCACGTCCGGTCGGCGGCCGCACGCTCGGCTGCGCTGCGGTGGTCGGCCTCCTCCTGGCGCTCCGCCATCCGCTCGGCGTCGATGATGTCGTGGGCGGCCAGGAACTCGGACTCCTCGTCCTCGAACTCGTACGACTCGGATCCCCGGGACAGCTCCAGAACACCCTGCGCATAGGCGACCCGCTCCTGCCGCTCGGCCTCGGCGGCGGCCCGCTCGGCGCTGTCGTCGGACCCGAGCAGCTCGGCCGCCTCGTCGAGGAGCGGCACGTCCGCCGGTGTCCACTCCCCGTCACCGGGAGCGCGCCTGACGGCGTCGGCGTCCTGCTCCGGCAGGTACACCGGCTCCGCCAGGTAGTCGGTGAGGAAGTCCTCCGGGGTGAGCACCGGCCACAGGTCCCCGACGGCGGCGTGCACCTCCTCGCTCGCCGCGACGCCCTTGCCGAGCTGCGCGACGTCGTCGGGGCCCAGGAAGTTGGGGCCGCCGTACGGGTCCGCGCCGATGCGCTCGGTGAGCTGCCGGGTGAGGGCGTCGATGACGTGGAAGGTGAAGTACGGGCGGGCGAGGTTGTGCGGAAGACGGGTCTCGCGGGCCGCCTGCCGGGCCTCGTAGGCGATCTCCCAGTCCAGGACGAGGTCACCGTCGTCGTGCGGGACGACCACCGGTGCTCCGGGCTCGGGCAGCTGCTGCCGGTCGCGTACGGCGAGGGCGAGCGCCTCGGCCATCTCCGCGCCGCCCTTGGCGGCCGCCGCACGGGGGGTGTCCGTGCCGCGCGCGTGGACGCCCGGGAAGAGCTCGGCCTGGGTGGCGAGCATGACGCCGGTCTCGCCGAGGGCGGGCAGCACCTCGCCGATGTAACGGAGGAAGGCCGGATTGGGGCCCACGACCAGGACCGCGCGCTTGGCCAGGAGCTCTCGGTGCTCGTACAGGAGGAACGCCGCCCGGTGCAGGGCGACGGCGGTCTTGCCGGTGCCGGGACCGCCCTCGACGACGAGGACGCCACGGTGCGGCGCACGGATGATCCGGTCCTGTTCCGCCTGGATGGTGCGCACGATGTCGCCCATGCGGCCGGTGCGCGCGGAGCTCAGGGCCGCGAGCAGCACGGCGTCACCGCTCGGGTCCTCGAAACCGCTGCGTTCGTCGTCCCCCAGGTCGAGGATCTCGTCGTGCAGCTCGGTCACCGTGCGGCCCTCGGTGGTGAGGTGTCTGCGCCGGCGAAGCCCCATCGGCGTATGCCCGGTGGCGAGATAGAAGGGCCGTGCGACGGGCGCCCGCCAGTCGATCAGAAGGGGTGTGTGTTCGGTGTCGTCCTCACGAATTCCGATACGGCCGATATGGTGCGCGGCGCCGTCACGGAGATCGATACGGCCGAAGCACAGCGAGCCGTCCACCGCGTTCAGGGACGCCAGCAGACCGGAGCGCTCGGCGACGAGCACATCGCGCTCGTGACGGGCCTGCAGGCCGTTCCCCACCGGCGTCAACGCGTCCTCGACGTGCTGCGCGGTGACCCCGCGCAGCTCGTCGACACGGTCGTAGAGCCGGTCGATGAATTCCTGCTCCTTCTGCAATTCGACGTTTTCGCGAGTTGACAAAATCGCTCCCTGCCGGATATGGTGTTTCTAGTGGCCCCCTTTGAGGGGCCTTTTCTGTGGGCACACAGAAACACTCAATATACGTGAGGAAATCCCCGGTCCGCAATTTCGGACCGGGGATTTCCTGCGTTCCGGGCCGGTGGCCGGTGGCCGGTGGCCGGTGGCCGGTGGCCGTGCGGTCTGTCATGCGCCCGCATGACAGCCGTCATATGAAGGCGATGACACACCGCACTGCCACCGGCGCCGTATCGCCGGGAGTGTGGAGCCCATGAACACAGTCATCGAAACCGTCGGACTGAAACGGAGCTACCAGGGCTTCGACGCCGTACGCGGCATCGACTTCACCGTCGCCCGCGGGGAGCTCTTCGCCCTGCTGGGCACCAACGGCGCCGGCAAGACCTCCACCCTGGAACTCCTGGAAGGCCAGGCCACCCCCACCGGAGGGACCGTCCGGGTGCTCGGCCACGACCCGTTCCGCGACCGGGCGTCCGTACGGCACCGGATGGGGGTGATGCTCCAGGAGGGCGGCCTCCCGCCGGAGTTGACGGTGCTCGAGACCGTGAGGATGTGGGCGGGCTGCACGACCGGCGCCCGCCCCCTGGACGAGGCCCTCGCACTGACCAACCTGTCCGACCGGGGCGCCGTCAGGGTCAAGCAGCTCTCGGGCGGCGAACGCCGGCGCCTCGATCTGGCGCTGGCCCTGCTGGGGCGGCCGGAGGTGCTGTTCCTCGACGAGCCGACGACCGGCCTGGACGCGCAGTCCCGCCAGGACACCTGGGAGCTGATCCGGGAGCTGAAGCAGCAGGGCACGACCGTGCTGCTGACCACGCACTACCTGGAGGAGGCCGAACAGCTCGCCGACCGGCTGGCGATCATGCACCAGGGGTTGATCGCCACCACCGGGCGCGTGGCCGACGTGGTGGCCGAACGGCCCGCCCGGATCAGCTTCCGGCTGCCCCAGGACCGCCTTCTCGGTGAGCTCCCCCCGCTCCCGGCCATGGGAGTGACCCGCCACGAGACCGTGGGCGGGACGGTCCGCCTGGAGACCGGGGACCTCCAGCGCACGGCCACCGAACTGCTCACCTGGGCCCACCACACCGGCGTCACGCTGCACGGCCTCGACGCCCGGTCCGCATCACTGGAAGAGGCCTTCATGGAGATCGCCAAGGGCCTGGACCACGAGGAGACACGATGACGACGACCGCGCCCTCCCGCCCCGTGGACACGGCCCCGCCCGTGCGACGCGGTTCCGCGTCCCGCATGGCCGCGCTCGGCCGCGCCGAACTGACCCTGCTCCTGCGCAGCCGGGCGGCGCTGATCACCGCGCTCCTCGTACCGGCCATCACGACCTTCTCGATGCGAGGCGTGGTCAACGGCCTGGACCTGGACGGCACCGGCCTGTCGATGGCCACCGTCCTCCTGCCCGGATCGCTCGGCCTGGCGCTGATCTTCTCCGTGTACACGAACCTCGTCGGTGTCTACGTCACCCGCCGCGAGAGCCTCGTGCTCAAGCGGCTTCGCACGGGCGAGGTGCGCGACTGGGAGATCTTCACCGGCGGAGCACTCCCCGCCCTGCTGCTGGCGTACGTACAGTGCGCGCTGCTGGTCATCGGCCTGACGGTCGTCCTGGACGCACCCGCACCGGCCGCCCCGCACCTGGTGGTCCTCGGACTGCTCATCGGCGGCGCGATGCTCGTGGCGGCGGGCGCGCTGACCGCCGCGGTCACCCGGACGGCGGAGAGCGCGCAGCTGACGTTCCTGCCGTTCTGGCTGCTGAGCATGGTCGGCTCCGGAATGTTCGTACCGCGCGAGGTGCTGCCCGGCGTGGTGGGCGACATCAGCGCCTGGCTGCCCTTCTCCCCGGTGACGGACCTCCTGCGGGGCGGCTGGACGGGCGACCTCGGCGCCGCGGACCAGGGCCGCGCGCTGCTCCTCGCCCTGGCCTGGACGGGCCTGGCGGCCCTCGGCGTGCGGCGGTGGTTCCGCTGGGGACCGCGCGGCTGACTCCGGCGGAACCGCCGGGGCCGGTGCGGACGACCCCGCGCCCGGTGCGACCCACCTGGTGCGACGGCCACCGGACGGGGAAGTCGGAGATCATGAGCGTGAGCATGGAGGACTGGGTGGAACGGCTCGGCGGCCGGGACGGCCCCGAGCGGTACCGACGGTACGCGGTGGGCAGCGTCGGATTTCTCGCCCTCACCGAGGTGGGTCTCTGGACGATCTGGATGTTCCGGTCGGACGGCGACGCCCCCGTACTGGCGACCGTGTCCGTGCTGGGCGCCGTGCACGCCGTCGTCCAGTTCCTGCTGTGGCGCTCCGCCCTGCGCCACTACCTGACCGCCGGCCCGCGGCCGACCCTGCTCGTGGCGGTGTACACGGCCCTGACCCTGGTCATGGCCGCAGCGGGATGCGTACTGCTGTCGTCCGGACGTATCGACGCCGGCGACCTGACGTCCTACATGGTGTGGCTGCTGATGTTCTGGGCCGGACCTCCCGCCCTCGCCCTGTCGCCCCGTCGGGGAGCTGCCCTGGTGGCGGTCGTCGCGGTCGCCGCACTCGTGGGGGCCGGCGTGGCGGGGCTGCCCGGACCGTCCCTGGCACTCGCCGTCAGTGCCAGCGCGTTCATGGTGCCGTTCATGGCCGCCGCGTCCCGGGCCTCCGGCTGGAGCGTCCGGCTGATCGAGCAACTGGCCGCCGCACGTGAGACCCAGTCCCGCCTGGCCGTGGCCGAGGAACGCCTGCGCTTCGGCCGTGACCTGCACGACGTGCTGGGCCGCAACCTCGCGGTGGTGGCGCTCACGAGCGAACTCGCGGCGCAGCTGGCGCGGCGCGGCCGTCCTGAGGCGGTCGAGCACATGGAGGAGGTGCAGCGCATCGCGCAGGAGTCGCAGCGGGAGATCCGGTCGGTGGTCCGCGGATACCGCACCGCGGACCTGCACACCGAACTGGCCGGAGCGCGCTCGGTGCTGGAGGCAGCGGGCATCGACTGCCGCATCGAGTACGGCCCCGCGGACCGCCTGCCCCCCGACGTGCAGTCCGCCCTCGGCTGGGTGGTGCGCGAGGGCACGACGAACGTCCTGCGCCACGCACAGGCCGCGACCCGCTGCACGATGGCACTGCGCCCCGCGGGCCCGACCACGGCGCTGCTGGTGATGGAGAACGACGGCGCGCCCGACACCCCGTCCGGTGGCGGCACGGGCCTGGCGGGGCTGCGGGAACGCCTGACCGGCCCGGGTGGCACGCTGACCACCGAACAGCAACCCGGCGGCATCTTCCGCCTCACCGCACGCATCCCCTGGGAAGAAGACGCATGATCACGGTCCTGCTCGCGGACGACGAGCACCTCATCCGGGGCGCGCTCGCCTCGCTCCTCACCCTGGAGGACGACATCACCGTCGTCGCGCAGGCCGGAACCGGAGACGAGGCACTGGCCATGGCCGTCGCGCACCGCCCCGACGTCGCCGTGCTCGACCTCCAGATGCCGGGCCTCGACGGCATCGGGGTCGCCACGCGACTGCGCGAATCCGTGCCCGGCTGCGCCTCCATGATCGTCACCAGCCACGCCAGGGCAGGGGCCCTGAAACGAGCCCTGAGCGTCGGCGTGCGCGGATTCGTACCCAAGACGGTGTCCGCGCACCAGCTGGCCCAGATCATCCGCACCGTCCACACGGGTGGCCGCTACGTCGACCAGGAACTCGCGGCCGACGCCATCGCCGCAGGCGAATCACCCCTGACGCCCCGCGAGGCGGAACTCCTGTCGTACGCCGAGGACGGCGCCCCGGTCGCGGACATCGCAGCCCGCGCCTCACTGTCCAGCGGGACGGTCCGCAACTACCTCTCGTCCGCCGCGATGAAGCTCGGCGCGGAGAACCGGCACGTGGCCGCGCGTATGGCCCGGGAGCGGGGGTGGCTCTAGGCGCGGTCGGTCAGATGTCACGTGTTCCTGCCCCCTCCCGATGCGGCCGGCAGTCGTCGGCGTTGTCATAGCCACCTGGCACCATGATCGGTGTGACTGAGACAACTGGTAGCGACGAGGGCGCAGTTGCCGCTGCTCCGACCACGCCGCAGCAGTGGCGTGGCTTTCTGGAGCGGTACGGCGAGCGGTACGCGATGAACCATCCCGACGACGACAAGCTGCTCGATCTGCTGGATGGGGATCAGCTGGACGCGCTGGACCGGGAGGAACGGGTCGAAGTCTGGTTGGGCGAGGCGCCGGCTGGCGAAGAGGCCCTGGTGGCGTCCGAGAAGCGGCTCGGGGTGCGGTTCCCACCGAGCCTGCGGGGATTCTTCCTGGCGAGCGACGGCTGGACGAGCGTGAACGGCTGGGTGGACGGTGTTCATCCGTGCGGTCGCGTCTCGTGGATGCGGGACGGCGATGCCGGCATGCGGGTGACCGAGATCTACGACTCGATACCCGGCAACGAGGACGATGTGCAGCTGTTCCGCCGGTCCGTCGAGATCGCCCGGGGAGAGGACTTCTGGCTGCTCGATCCGACCGACGTCGGGCCGGACGGCGAGTGGGCCGCCTACGAGTTCGCGCCGAAGTACGGCAACCCGACGAAGTACCCCAGCTTCTCCGCGCTGTTCCACTCCGGGTACGAGGACATGGACTGAGTACGGCCGTCACGTCTCCCGCCCACGTCGGAAGTGAACCTGATCACGACCCGACGCGTGGCCTGTGACGTGCTCGAGACGCTGGTCTCCGCCGTGCGACCGCCTTCCGGAGACGGGGACGGCCGGGCCGAGTCACCGCATCGCCGCCTGCCTGCGGTAGTCGCCGGGTGGCACACCCAGAACCCTCTTGAAGGCGACGCTCAGGGCGCTCTCCGAGCCGTACCCGACGGAGCGCGCGATGGCGGCCAGCGTGTCCCCGCCGTCGCGCAGTTGCCGGGCCGCGAGCTCGATGCGCCAGTGGGTGAGGTACTCCAGCGGGCCCTGGCCGACCGTCGTCCTGAAGCGGGCGGCCAGAGTGGAGCGGGACACCGCGACACCGTTCGCGAGTTCGGCCACGGTCCACGCGTGTGCGGGGTCGCGGTGCAGGAAGGTCAGGGCCTCGGCGATCACGGGGTCGCCGAGACCGGCCAGCCGGCCGGACACCGCGTGCGGATCGCGCGCCAGTTGCAGGCGCAGCACATGGACGAGCATGACGACGGCGAGTTGTTCGGTCACCAGCGTGGCGGCCATGGGCCTGTCCTTCAGCTCCTGGTCGATCGTGTTCAGCGCCCATCGCACCGTCTCCGCGTGTCGGGTGTCGGCCGGGACGTGGACGACCAACGGCAGTTGGTCGAGCAGCAGTTCCTGGGCGCGGGCACCGAAGGAGAAGGCGCCGCCGATGAAGAACACGTCGTCGCCGTCCCCGAACCGCGCGACGCCGTCCTCGGCCGCGGCGAACACCGGGCCGGCGTCGACGGGGACGGCCTCCGGGTCGCTGCGGAGGGTGAAGGCGCGCGGACGTGTGAGGAGGTAGCAGTCGCCTTCCGCCAGGCCGATCGGCTCGTCGAGACCGTCGACCTCCAGCAGGCAGGAGCCGCGCCGGACCGCGTTGAACTTCACGGCCTCGGGGGCCTCGAACCGTACGGCCCAGCGTCCTCCCGCCACCATGCTCGCGGACAGACGGCCGCGCGTATCCAGCAGGGCCAGCACATCCTCGAGAGGATCCACGACACCTCCAGTTTGGACGATCGCTAAAGAAATGAGGACTCTCGATCATAGGACATCCAATTCGCTCGTCGTAGCGTGGAGCCATGACAACGAACCACTCCCAACCCGGCAGCCCCGCACACGACGACCCCACCCTCCTGACGACCCCCTTCGGCTCGCACGCCTCGGCCGGCGAGGTGATCGACGGCGTGGACCTCACCGGCCGCCGTGCCGTGGTCACCGGAGGCGCCTCCGGGATCGGTGCCGAGACCGTCCGCGCGCTGGCCGCCGCAGGCGCGGAGGTCACCGTCGCCACCCGCCGCCCGGAGTCCGCCGAACCACTGGTCAGGGAGTTCGCCGCGACCGGCGGCGCGGGCCTGGTGCGCACGGAGGCCCTTGACCTGTCCGACCTGACCTCGGTCGCCGCTTTCACGCGGGCGTGGCGTGGGCCGCTCGACATCCTCGTCGCGAACGCCGGGATCATGGCCCTTCCCACACGCACCCTCACCGCGGGCGGCTGGGAGGCGCAACTCGCCACCAACTACCTCGGCCACTTCGCACTGGCCACCGGCCTCCACCCGGCCCTGCGCGATGCCGGATCCGCCCGGATCGTGGTCGTCAGCTCCGGCGCCCACCAGGAGGTGCCCTTCGACTTCGAGGACCCCCACTTCGAGCGCAGGCCCTACGACCCCTGGGTGGCCTACGGCCAGTCCAAGACCGCCGACGTCCTGTTCGCGGCCGGCGTCCGCCGCTGGGCGGCCGACGGCATCACGGCCAACGCGCTGAACCCCGGCTACATCCTCACGCGCCTCCAGCGGCACCTCGACGACGACACCATGCGCGCGTTCGGCGTGATGGACGACGCGGGCAACCTGGAGCCGCTGCCGTACTACAAGACTCCCGAGCAGGGCGCCGCGACCTCGGTCCTCCTTGCGGCCTCACCTCTGCTGAAGGGCGTCACCGGCCGCTACTTCGAGGACAACCAGGAGGCGCGGACCGTCCGGGGCGACGACGACCGGCCCGGCGGCGTCGGCGCCCACGCACTCGACCCGGAGGCGGCGAACCGGCTCTGGGAGTACGGCACCGAGGCCCTCGGCGGAGCCTGACCCGCTCTCCCCGCAGTCACGCAGGCCCTGTGGCCACGCGGCCCGACCCCTCAGGTAGGGCCGCCCGGCCGGCCTCCCGGCCCGCGACGGCTGCGCTTCCCCGGCCGCCTGTTCACCGGTCTGTCTCAGGAAGGCCCGCCCGAGGCGTGTCCCTGGGCACGAACCCCGGATGCGCGCCGGGGGCGGCCGGCTTCCGCCCCTCGCGCCTGTCCAGTGCCGCGAGTGTCAGGGTCACGGTGACCGACGCGGCCGCCATCAGCGTCATCGCGTGTGCCGGGGACGTCAGTTGGGCCAGCGTGCCAGCGAGGACGGTGCCGAGGCCCTGCATGGCGGTCATGCCGGTGGCGTGGAGGCCCAGGGCCTGGCCCGTGAGGTCGTCGGGTGTGAGGGCCAGCAGGCGCTCCTGCAGCACCAGACTGGCGGCGAAGCCGACGGACGCGGCTGTGACGGCAACGGCCGACAGGGCCACTCCCGGCTGCAGGACGAAGAACAGATACGGCACCGCCAACAGCAGGCGCAGCGGGGTGGCGAGGCGGGGACGTACCGCGGGCGGCACCAGCCGGCCCACCGCCATGTCGCCCACGAACATGCCCAGCGCCCCGCACGCGTAGAGCATGCCGGCGGCATCGGGCGCGTACGAGACGTAGAGCGAATCACTGCCGACGATCAGGCCGTTGGGCACACACAGGCCCAGATACGCCAGACGGCGAGGGCGTGAGGACCACAGCAGGGCGTTGCTGCGCCAGGTCGCCGAGACCGACGGGCGGCCGGAGGAGCGCGCCGGGCGGGCCGTGAGACCCACGCGGGTGACGAGGGCCGCCACCAGGTACAGCGCCGCCGCGAGGAGCAGACAGGTCCCCGGGGTCAGGAGCGTCAGCAGGACGCCGCCCGTCGCGAAACCGGCCATCTGTGTCAGGCCCCAGAGCATGTTGTACACCGAACGCCCGAGGACGTAGCCGTCCTTGGTCAGGATCTCGTTCAACAGCCCTCCGCGCACTCCGCCACCCAGCGACGCGACGAGACCCTGCAGGAGGACGACGCCGAAGACCGCCCGGACCGGCAGACCGGGCAGAGCCAGCACGGCCGTGCAGGCAGCGAAGGCGAGGGCCAGGCAGGTCAGGACGGCGCGCGGGGGAAGGCGGTCGGCACTCGAGAGCAGGAACGCGCCCCCCAGCAACTGCGCCAGTTGCGGTCCGACCATGCTCACCGCGGACAGGAACGGCGAACCGGTGGACCGGAACACCAGCGTGCCGAGGGCCAGGCCGCCGATCGTCTGGGCCGCGGCGAAAGCGGCGAAGGAGAGCAGGAACGGGGTGAACTCCGGAGTGCGGAACAGGGAGCGATAGCTGTGCATGCGCAGGAGTCTGGGAGCAGACCGGGGGCCGTGCGTATTGTTTCGCCGACACGCGAAAGGTCGTACGCATGGGCTTGTGGCAGATCGACACCGACACGCTCGCGCGCAGCCGGTTCGTGCTCTCGCCCTTCGCCGAGACCTTCGCGAGCCTGAAGCTGCTGTACGCGGGGACCGGCGGCCACCCGGGCGAGGAGGCCTGGCTACGCGCGCACCTGCCCGGATACCGTGCGCGACTCGCGGCCGACCCGGTGATCGCGCCGCTGGTGCACGCGGCGATCGGCACCTCCTGGATCGCCGACTTCTTCTGCCCCACCTCATGCGTCGGGGAGAGCTTCGAGGAGACCGCGGCCCGGGTACGGGCGGCCGGAGCCGAAGAGGCCAGGACCAACCTCCGGGTATCCCTGCGAGGCCCGCTCCCAGCCGTTCTGGAGCGGGAGGACCTGCCAGAGAGGGCGACCGCGCTCCTGACCTACGTCTGGGAGGAGACCGTACGGCCGTACTGGGATCGCCGCCGGCGCATCCTGGAGGCCGACATGGTCGCGCGGACCGCACAGGTGAACCAGGGCGGCTGGGCGGCGGTGCTGGACTCCCTGAAGCCGGGGACGCGGTGGCTGGGGGAGAGCCGGTTCCAGGTGAACCCGCTCGCCTACCCGCCGCGGGAGATCGCCTCCGGCGCCGAACTGCTGTTCATGCCGGTGACGCCACGGACCAGCTGGGTGTCATGGGAGGGACGGGAGCGGTACGCCGTCGTCTACCCGTGCCTGGGCGTGCTCGCCGAAGGCCACCACAGGCGGCCCGCCCCGGCCGGGCTCGGGGCACTCATCGGGACCGCCCGCGCCGGCCTGCTGGCGCTCCTCGGCACGCCGATGAGCACGACCCAACTGGTCGCTGTGACCGGGCAGGGACTGGGATCGGTGGGCCGTCACCTGTCGGTGCTGCTGGGCGCGGGACTCGTGGAGCGTCGGCGAGCGGGGCGGTCGGTGCTGTACGTCAGGACGGGGGCGGGGGAGGTGCTGATGGAGGCGTCGGGGGGTGGGGCTTCCGTCCCAGGACCCGGCTGTTAGCCGGCGTGGAGGGGGGCGCCGGCGAGGAAACCCCTCCAGGACTTGTGTCCGAACCGCAGCACCGGGCCGTGGGGATTCTTCGAGTCGCGGACTGCCGTGACATCCGGCAGATGAGCCGCCTCGACACATTCGGTCGTGTTCGCACCACTGTAGGAGGACTTGAACCAGGTGGCAGGGGCCGGTGAACTCGGAATCTCAGCCATCACATCTCCTTGCGGACGCGTTCGATCATGGCCGATGACGCGGCCGTGTCCAACGCTTGTGCACGCAGGTAGTCGAACGCAAGTCTGTATCGGTCGAGTTCCGCCTCCTTCTCCATGAAGACCGAACCGACATGCAGGTCGACGTAGACGACGTCCAGGCTCGCCTCGACTCCTCCGAGGATCACGAAGCTCCCCAGAGCGGCGCCATGGGCACCGTTGGTGAACGGAAGGATCTGCAAGGTGATGTGCGGGGAACCGTTCGCTCGCAGCAGGTGGGCGAGTTGCTCGCGCATGATCTCCCGGGACCCGACAGTCCGCCGGATCACGGACTCGTCGAGAACGGCCCACAGGTGAGGCGGCTCGGGCCTGATCAGGAGCCCCTGGCGCTTCATGCGGATCTCCACGAGCCGATGGATCTCCTCAGGGGCGAGGCGCATCTCACTGGCCTGCTGGATCGCCGTGCTGTAGTCCCGCGTCTGCAGCAGCCCAGGCACGTAGGTGGAGGAGAAGTGGTCTTCGCGTACCGCTTCGTCCTCGATGGTCAGCAGTAGGTTCATGTCGGCGGGAATCGAGTCCGTGTACGGTCCCCACCAACCCTGTTGCTTGACGTCCTTCGCGAGCCCCACCATGGCTGTCCGCTCGGCCTCGGAGGCGCCGTACTCCCGACAGAGAGCATCGACGACAGGCCACTTCACCGAGCCCTCCTGCGTCTCGTAGCGGCTGACCGTCGCCTTCGAGACTCCGATGAGCCGGCCCGCCTCCTCCAGCGTCATGCCTTTCTGCGCGCGCAACTTACGCATCATCGCGCCGAGCTGGCGACGTCGTGTCGTGGTCCTGACGGACATGGTGAGAGGCCTTCCGTTCCTGGCCGGGGGCGATCCGAAGCAATCAGGCTACGGGCGGCGTCAGTTGACGCTGCCCGTAATCACCCGATCGATTCTGGTGAGAAGTTCCAAAATGCGACTTCCTGCTGCCATACTCGCAGTCGTGGTTACGCAGTGCAGTCGCTTCGGTGCGCCTCGTAAGACTGCTGTGACCCGAAAGGAGAGCGCATGCCCGGGCAGGAAACGGACCACCGGCTCCGCAGCGTGCTGCCGTTCCGAGCCGAACCCGCAGTGGTTCGCGTGCTGCGCCGCATCGTCGGCGGGCAGCTGGCGGAATGGGGCCTGTCGGCCGTGCTGGAGGGGGCCGAGCTGGTGGTGAGCGAGTTGGCCACCAACGTGATCAAGCATGTGGGGCATGGTGAGCCCGCCACTCTCGTTGTGGAGGTGGCGGGAGGCCGAGTGCGTGTCGAGCTCCACGACTGCAGCCGGCTGTTGCCTGCTCCAACCGCTGCGTCATTCGAGGACGAGTGCGGACGGGGGATGACGCTGCTCGCCGCAGTGGGTGTCGATTGGGGTGCAGTGCTGACCGCCACCGGGAAAGCCGTCTGGTGTGAGCTGTCCGTCGATCCGGAGGTGCCCTGTCGCCGGCTGATGCGAGCCGAAGCTGTGCTGGCGACGTACCGGCGGGATGTGGAGGCGATGCCGTTGTCGGGGAGGCATTCCAGGCGGCTGATCGAGGAGTCTGCCACAAATCTCATCGCGGACCTCCTGTATTGGATCACCGCCCGGGGCGGCGACTCGAACGACCTGCTGGACCGGGCGCTGATGCACTTCGAGGCCGAGGCGGCGTGACCCGTGTTGTCAGCAGCACCGGAGCGGTCGGCGATCCGAACGATCGACCGTCGACCACTCATTCGGTTGTGCTGTCAGAGCTGCAGAGCCGCGCTGAAGAATCCGACTGAGGGATCTTCCGGCGTCCCGATCAGTAGCGCTCGGTCCAACAGGCGGTTGTTGTGCTCGCAACTCGTCTCGGGGAGCATCACGCAGGCGTGGCAGGCGGCGAGGTTTGTCCCACCGGTGCCGGATGTCTCGGACTCCACGCAGAAAGGGTCGGCAGAGCACCACTCCGCGCGGTGGACGGCCGAACGGACCGACCGGTCGAGACGGTCCGGTTCACCCTGGGCGACGAGACCGCCGAGACTGCCCGCGGAGTCGCTCGTCGCCGTGTAGACGAGCACCCCGGCCATGTCCTCGGCGGCGTACAGACGTTCGCGCAGGGAAGCGGCCGGGTAGCCCGCCTCCAGGCTCCACTCGTCGATGAGGATGTGGGCAAGGGTGTGCAGCAGCACCATGCGAGGCGTGGCCGGCGAGGGGGCGACCTGACTCAGGTCGTCGGCGCGCTGCTCGAGCATCCGCTGATGTGCGGTACGCATCCGCTCGACTCGGGCCTCCACCGTCGCTGTCTTCTCCCAGGAGCCGAGTCGCTCCTCGTCCAGGCGGAGGAACACCCCCTCGCCCCAAACCTCCATCGCCGGAAGCCAGCGAAGGGGACGCTCGGAGAGTGGCATCTCCGTCGAATCGGTCGTCGACTCGGCGTCGATGAGCCGGGTGAACGCCTTGAGAGCGCGTACCTCGCGGAGCTTCTTGACCAACATCGGGCCGGTGACACCCAGTGGGTCAAGCACCCTCTGATCGCCCGGAGGGGTCTCGCAGACGAACTGCTCCTCGCGGGAGCGCCCACTTTCGTCGTTGCCCGAGCGGAGACGCTCGTACTCCTTATTGCGGAGGGCACGGTAGCGGTGGTCGAAGGTGGGAGTCGCTTCTCCGTCGGGGTCCTCTTCGCGCTCGGCGGCGAGCAGTGTCATCACCTCGTCCAGGGAGACAGGCCATTCGTCGTCGAAGACAGCGTCGAGGTAGATCGCGACGGCCGCCGGGTCGTCGTACTTCCTGAGCTTTTCCCAGTGGCCGTCGAGGGGATCCTCGCGGCGGTTGCTCCACGGCGGGATGGACAGCGCTGACTTCAGCACGGGCTGCCACACCGACGACGAACCACGCTGGAGCGTGCGCAGGGAGATGCCGCACCCCTGAACCGGGGTGGACGTGCCGAGCCACGGACGGGAGCCCCGGCACTTGAGGCCCAGGTCTCCCAAGGCGTTCCGGCGGAAGGAACCCTCCATCGAGACCTCGGGGGCCTGCCCGCAGGTGCAGGAGACAAGGATCGATCGCAGTGAGGACGTACGCCCGGACGAGCGCATCATCAGAGTTCCCCCGCACTTCCCGATCGTCGTGGACCCGCGGTCGGGCGAGCGGTGCACCCACTGCCAGTAGGGGAACTCGCCGATATGTCCGGCCTCGCAAGCGACGACGAAACGGGACGGGACGAGGTCGACACCGCAGGCACCACAGACGCTGCGACCGGCGGGCGGGTTGAAGCTGCCGTGTTGCTGCAGTTCGTTGCACTCGGGGCAGGAATGCATCAAAGGGAAGCGTCGGACCCGGAGACCGTCCTTGCTGGAGTCGCCGGACGCCGGCGGCAAGCGGAAGTGGTCGACGCCGAGCAGTCGAGCCAGGCGCCGTTCGCTGATCCGTGGTGATTCGTCGGCGTTCCAGCTCCGGTCGGCCTCGTCCAGGCCCGAGACGATGAAGGACTCCTGGTCGACGGCGATCAGTGAGCCGACGCCGTACGTGGTGATCGCCTGGGCACGGCGGACCGTGCCGCGCCGCGGAAGGCTGTGAGCGGGCGTGCCGCCTCCGGCGGCGGTCCGGCGACGACGTGCGGGGGGCGGGGTCATCGGGTCCCCTCCATGAACAGGGCGGTCTCGGCGTCGACATCGCGCAGACTCCACAGCGTGGGCCACGCCCCGGTGGCCTCGGACTCGTCGTCGTACGCCTTCAGGAGCGACGGGGCGCGATTGCCCCGGTTTGGTTCGAACAGCAGACCACTGTGGTTGCTGGCTTCCTTGCGCCACCACTCGACGAACTCGTCGAACCCGTGGGACACGGCCTCGGTCTCCTCCGGAGTGACCGCACCCACCCGGCTCATGAGCACCGGTTTGATGCGGTCTTTGAGAATGTGCATATAGGACTCGACCTTGCCGGCACTTTCGTTGGGGCGGGCGGAGGGGATCATGATGCGGGCGAGGGCGACGATCACAGCGTGCAGGCCCCGTTCGCGAGCACGGACGGAGAACGGCGTGACGGAGGTCGACTCGACTTCGCGGTACAGGGCCGAGTGGAAGTGCTGGAAGCTCTCGTAATGAGAACGGTCCCGGGAGCGCGTCGGGTTGAGCATGACGGCTACCAGTCCGGGGTGCGCGCGGCCGACCCGGCTGGTGGCTTGGATGTACTCGGCTGTCGTCTGCGGCTGCCCCATCACGGCCATGAGACCAAGACGGTTCACGTCCACGCCGACCGCGATCATGTTCGTGGCGAGCATGACGTCCACGGTGTCCTCGTCGGGGAGCTTCTTCTCGATTGCTTTGAGACGTGTGGGGATTTCGCTGGCGTCGATACGGCTGGTGAGTTCCGAGTAATTCGCGACTGTGCGGACAGCCACTTCCTCACGCTCGGCAAGCAGCTCCAGATAGGCCACCACGTCGTCGTGAACCTGGAGTTCCGCTGCGGAGAGCAGCCGGAGGCTGTTGAAGTAGCCGACCAGGCTCCAGTACGCGTCGCGTACCTCGTCCGAGGTGTTCGCGTTCTTGGCACGATGCAGGAGAGTGGCGTACGCCCGGATCAGCAGGGTGGACTGGCTCGTGCCGGGAGCCAGGAGACCGACGTAGCGGCGGCTCGCCTTCTCCTCACGCGGGGTCTCCACGGCGAACCACGAGTCGCGGGAGTCCAGGCCGGCGGGCGGAAACTGTCGTACGTCACGGGCGAAGAGGTAGAGGCCTTGATCGGCGGCGCGACGGATGGTCGCGGTGGACGCGATGACTTTCGGCCCTGCGGCGAGTGCGTCCACGGCGGTCTCGTACAGACCGGTGAGAGTTCCGAGCGGACCCGAGATCAGGTGAAGCTCGTCCTGGATGATCAGCTCCGGAGGAGGGGTGTCGTCGTCCGGGTCGTCGAGGTTGAAGAGCGCAGAGGTGGCCGGCCGCCACGGCATCGAGGCGAACTTGTCGACGGTGGCGATCACGAGTGTGGGTCGGGCGTTGTACACCGCCTCGTCGATCAGGTGGACGGGTAGGCCGTCGGTGAAGTCGCAGCCCGCGCCGGTGCAGCGGACGTGCATGCGTTTGGCGGCCTCGTCGACCTCGTAGTTGCGTGCGTCGAGGCGGGTCCCGCACCAGGGACAGGCGTGCAACTGGACAGGGTTCTCGGTGGCGAGGCGCTTGTCGAGGTTCGCGCGCAGCTCTTGAAGCTTGGTGCCGGCCACGGCCAGCGTGTTGGGGGTGGCGGACCGCCCCACCCACATGCCGACGGAAAACTCTTCATTCCCGAGTTCGGGAGTGTGGCGGCGTACCTGCTCCATGGCACACAGAAGGGTTGCCGCGCGCTCGAACTGTTGGAGAGTGAGCAGCCGAAGCGTGTAGCGCATGAGTACCGTGACACCGCCACCATCGGTGCCCTTGCGGATGCGCCGCAGAAAGGACGTCAGGGCGATCAGCCCGAGGTAGGCCTCCGTCTTGCCGCCACCGGTGGGGAACCACAGCAGGTCGGAGATCTTCCGGTCGGGGTGCTTGCGATCCTCGATGCCGGCTACGCAGAGCAACATGAAAGCGATCTGGAACGGGTACCATTCGCCGGCCGCCGGGTCGGGAGCGCCGACGCGTCCGTCCTTGACCCACTTGCTGCGGGCGCGCTGGTCGGCCATGGCACGGTTGGCCAGCCTGAAGGCTTGCATCAGGTCGGCTTCGGTCCGCAGTAGCTCTATGCCCTCGCGGATGCGGGCGAGCGCTTCGCGGCAGGCCCTGACCTGGTTCTGTGCTGACTTCACATGGGTGTCGTACGCCAGAGCATCGACCTCGGTCGACTTCCGGTCGATCCAGCGTTCGTAACCTGCGGCGAGTTCTTCGAGAACTGCAAGGACCTCGGCGTCGGGCTTCCCGGCCAGCCCCAGCATGGACAGGGACGAACTGTCGATCTCCGGATTGGAGTCGGTGAGGAGCACCTCCACGCTGGGCACGAACTCGCTCCGCACCTCGGTCACGGCGGCTGTGACGGAGTCGGTCATGCCGATCGGTGGTGGGGTCCACTTCCATGCGGCGGAGCAGCCGTGTCCGATCGCGAAAGTCGGCGCGTGGCGGTGCAGCAGACGGCTCGTGGCGATTTCCGGATCGTGGGCGGAGGCCGATGCGGGACGCTCGACGAACGCGGTGGAGCCGTCGGAGGCCCGTACGGTCAGCCCGCACTGGAAGAGCGAGAAGGCGTCCTGCAGATCCCGTTCACCGATCTTCTTCTTGTTGATCAGCGTCACCGTGACCGTGACTGTGCCGGTCCTACGATCGGGACGACGGACGATGACGTGCAACGCAACCGCCCCGGCGAGGAGTTCGATCGGTTCGGGCGTCGCAGGGGTGGTCACGTCGATGGGCTGGTCCGGAAGCTGCAATTCCCTGCGCCGCCAGTGCTCCCGTTGCTGGGCAGTGGTGCGGGCTTCGGCCCGGCGAGGGGGGATCGGATTGCCGTCGGCGTCGGTTGGCTCGTAGACGGCGGCGCGGGACGAGACGATGATCGACTCGCTTATGGTCGGATCGACCGCGAAGGTCAGCCCCATGGAGGAGGGACGCCTGTCTCCTGACGCGCCGACGTCCCTCACCGGCTCGGAGTCCTCGGCGTAGTCGCCGGAAGCCACGGACGTGGCGTCCGGGCCGTCTTGTTCGGCGGCGATCTCGACCGTTCTCTCCTTGGAGGCACGTGGGTACAGCACGCCGATCAGGTAGCGGTCGATCGGCGCGTCCTGGGTGAGCACCTCGACCCGTTCGTCCGGTGAGGCGTCCTCGGCGGGGCCGAGGAGCTCACGGCGCAGGCCCACCAGGAGTTCCTCGTCTCGCACCCGATAGTGCTCGGAGTGTCGGCCTGCCAGGTGTGTCATGCTCCCTGCTCCTTGTCGTTGTCGGCCCGCCGGAACCTTCCGACCCCGATGATCCTGGGGACGATCCACACACCTCGGTCGCCCAGTCCGGCGTTGGATCCCGCAGCGGTGCTGCCCGTAACGGTCTCCAGGGTGTCGATTCGAGGACCGTGAATCTCGTCGGGCCACCAGGGGGACCAGGTCCTGTTCACCTTCTGTACCTGGTACAGCGCCTCCCGGAACTGCCGCGAGACCTCGCCGATCTCCTTCCTGTCGTGCATCAAGGCGTACGGCGGGCTCTGCGACTCACCCATCGGCATGTCGTGGCGCTTGCGCAGCACCACCGGCTGCCCGGACCTGACCCGTTCCAGCAGGTAGGTCTGGGTGGCGACGGCGTCGCCGTCGTGGCAGGGCGGGTCGTCCCGGCAGACGTCGCCCGTCTCGGCGACGACGCCGAACCGGTCGTGGGGACGCCAGCCGCCGAGGTAGCGGCGGCCTGCGCCCCGTCTTCCCACCCGCCTGAACTGCGGTAGCTCGGGCGGCGTGATGTAGTACAGGTCGTGACGGGAGCGCGTCATTGCCACGTAGAGTGCGCGAGCCTCGGCGGGGAGGTCCAGCTCGTCCTTGTGACGCTTGTGCAGTTCCGCGACGGTCGGTGGAGTCAGCATGATCACCCGGTCGAACTCCAGGCCCTTGGCCCGATGCACGGTCGAGACGATGATCCGGGCGGTTTCCGGGTCGGCTGCCTCGTCGGGGAATCGGCCCTCGGCGATCGCACGGCGCAGCCGGCTCAGATCGATCACGTTCCGCCCGGATCCGCGAGCGACCCGACGCAGCGTGGTCCACAGGGCTGCCGCGTTCGGTTCGTACGGAAGGGGGATCTGCGTAAGCAGCGAGCGGAACCGGTCCTCCGTGAGGCCGGTCGCTTCCGTGCGGCGCAGCAACTCGGCGACCCAGTGTGGCACCGGACGCTCCTCCAGCGGACGCCGCAATCGGTGCTCGACATCGCGGGCGTGAAGCAACTCGGAAACCACAAGGGCCTCCCGGTTGTCCCGGGTGAGGATGGCGCAGGTGTCGGTGGAATCCCGTAGACCGGCCAGGGTGAACTCGTCGTCGAGGTCACCCATGGCGTTCACCGGGTCCAGAAGAAGCTCACGAAGCTCCTCGTAGAGCGTGCCGGCATCGGCCGGGTCGGTGAGATGCTGGAGGCGTGGTCCGTGTGCCAGGGCCACCCGGGCCTCCGGCGTGGTGGCACGGAAGTTCCCGGTCAGCCGCAGCTCCACCAGATCGTCGGGGTACGAGCAGCGCAGCCAGTCGAAGAAGCGGTTGATCTCGGCGACGCGTTCGCGAGGGTCCACGATCTGGAAGCCGTAGACGGACTGCGCGGCGTCCCCGACAACGGTGAAGCCGCAGCTGTCCTGGTACCGGTCGAGCAGAGTCTCCACCAGCTCGCGGCGCGCGCCCAACAGGTCCTGTACCTCGTCGATCACTACATGGGTCGGAGGCGCGGCCTCACCGATCTCCAGCGCGCCCTTCTCGATCGCCACGGCCGCGGCCTTGATCCGCTCGTCGAAGCCGGCCCATTCACCGTCCGGGTGGGCCTGCCGGAGCACTCCGTATGCCCAGGCGTCGAAGGTCTGAGCCCGGACCCGGCGGGCCCGCTCCCCATGTCGGGCGATCCGTTCGCGAAGCTCGCGTGCGGCGGCCCGGGAGAAGGTGAGTACGAGTATGTCGGCGGCGTCCAACGCCTCCTCAGGGTCCTCGTGTCCGCACAGCGCGTCGAGCCGGCGTACCAGGGTGTGCGTCTTTCCGGCCCCGGCGCCCGCGGTGACCAAAACACGGGCGTCCCAGGGTTGCTCGACCACGGCCCGTTGCTCGTCCGTCAGTGGCGGGCTGTCGAGGTAGGCGTCGGTCACTTCCTGCTCCAGAGGTGCTCGAACTGGGTGAAGGCCAGCTTGGTGTCGAAGTTCGCGATGTTGTCGCTGACGTTGAGGATCAGGCACGTGTCCTTGCCGCCGTTGAGCGGACCACGCAGGCCTCGACCGATCATCTGCTGGTAGACGTTGGTGCTGTACACGGGCCGGGCGACGACCACGGCACGAGTTGCGGGAGCGTCGAACCCTTGTGTCAGCACGCCGTAGTTGGTGAGTACCCGGATCCGGCCGTTGCGGAAGTTCTCGATGCGCGTGCGGCGGTCTTGCGTACTCGTCGTCGAGTCCACCGCGGCGGATGGGATTCCCCGATCGTTGAGCATGGCCGACAGGTACTTGGCATGGTCGACAGAGGTGGCGAACAGCAGCGTCGGCCAGCCCTCGGGCAGCGCGGCCACGGAATCGACGATGCGACGGCTGCGTGCGTGGTCGTCTGCCAGCCGTTGCTCGGCGGCACGGGAGAGCATCGCCATGCGCTCGGCTTGCGCCTTCTCGTCACGGGTCAGCTCGATCCGACCACCTTCCAACGTGCGATGCTCGACCTGTGCGAGCATCCCCCAGTGCTGGAGATCCCGGTACGGGTCGCCTGATGGAAAGACGCCCTCGTCGAGCCGCCGGTTGCCGAAGCGGTTGACCAAGCGGCGGGTCTCGTCCTCGTTGGTGTTGCGGAACGGGGTGGCGGTCAGGCCGATCAGGTGCCTGCCGGTCTCGTACTGGGTGAGCCCCAACAGGCTCAAGATTTCCGTGTACCTCTTGGCGATGGCGGTGTGGGCCTCGTCAACCATCACCAGGGCGGCCTGCTGCAACCACGCGTACTGTTCGGTTCCCAGGCAACGCTCCAGCTTGGCGTCGGTGGCGACCACCAGGTGGGGATGATCAATGACGTTCCCGACCTCGTTACTGCTCCAGAGACGGCTGATGGTCAGCGGCTTCTCCGCACCGACCTTGCTCCATACGAACTTCCAGCTCTGAACGGCCTGTTCGCACAGTTCTTCGGTCTGCGCGATCCAGAGCAGCGGTCCCCTCAGGTCGCCCACGCGCTTTACCCAGCGAATCACCGCCTCAGCGGTGACGCGGGTCTTGCCTGCTCCGGTCGGCAGCGACAGCATGCCGCGCTGGGGTGCCAGACGGTCGAGCATGGTGGTGATGTTGCGGACCAGGTCCTCCTGGTAGCCATGGAGGCTCGGGAAGTCCCGGGGGCCCTGGACGGTCTCGGACGACGGCGGTGCCGGGGTCCGCGAACCTGCGAACGACACGGGCAGTTTCAGGTCCGAGACGAAGGCGACGGCGACCGAGGAGCCGCTGTAGGACACCGGAGCGTCAGGGTACCGAGACTGGATGTCGCGGGCGTGTTGGTGAAGTACACCGTCACCGTGGGCATTGAACGCCATTTGTGCGATTCGCCGACCCGACGGCTCGATGCCGTTGGTCGCCTCCAGCTCTGCCCCCATGAGTCCTTCGGGGAGTCCGACCCGGAGTGCCTCGGCCCCGATCAGCAGCTCGATCTTGGCGACCACGTCCTCGGTGTCACGCACAGCCTTCCGCGCCGCCTGCGTCGCGCTGTCCCGGGCCATCCGGTCCTGGTGCTCGAGGACAGCTCTGCAGCCGGACGGACCGAGACCCAGACCCAGTTCACGATCGATCAGTCGCAGCATCGGTTCGGGTTCGAGAGGTACGCGGACCTTGACGGTGCTGTCATGGCGAACGGCGTCCAAGGGAGAGGCGTGCGTTCCGTTGGGGGTGCGCGTGACTTCCTCCAATTCGATGCACCGCTGGACCAGGCTGCTCCGATTGGTGCCGTTGAGATTCCGCCGAAGAGCGGGATACAGCTCGATCAGGGGGACCGGAGAGCCCTCGACGACCTCACGGGTCTCCCGGCTGATCACGTCGGCGTAGCGGAGCATGCCCCACTTCTCGACCATCAGCTCGGCGTCGGCGGAGGTGGGCACGAGCAGTGCCGGGAGCTGCTCGCCACGGAGCGCCCGATATTCGGCTGCCCCCACGGCGAGCGTGATCTCGTCGTCGGGGCGGGTGCCCCAGGTGTCGCCGATACGGCAGCGGGTGAGGGAGTCCGCGGGGAAGTCCGCGCCGAACCGGGTGAGCATGACGTATGTGGTGCCGACGAAGGAGTCGTCCTCGCTCCGGGTGACCTCGCCGAGGAGCGCGTCCCAGCGGTCAGCGGGTACTTCGTCGACCGTGGTCGGGAGCCGTAGTTTGCGAGCCTTCTCGGCTGAGATGTCGGCGACCGGCAGAACATCGCGGTAGGCGTCGAGTTGGGGACCCACAGCCTCTCCCAGCGGCTTGACCCCCTGGGACGTAACGACGGTGCCGTGTTTACGCAGCATCCAGCGGATCGGCGAGATCACAGTCTGCCGGGTGGCGTTCTGCGCACCGATCTGACGTGTCCAGTTGTCCACCACGGCGTCATCGGGCAGCGCCTTCAGGAACGCGGCACGGGAGGCTTCGGACAACGCGGGAAAGATGTGGAGCGGCCCACCGACAGCGGCGCCCTCGACCTTCAGGCGGTTCAGCGCGGGGCGGGGGGCACGACTGTCCAGCTTGCGCAGATACGCGGAATGGACGGCAGCACGGTAGGTGTCGAACCAGGCGGTTCCCTCCTTGGGTTGTACCCCTCCGGTGGGGCGCTCCAGGAGGCCGACCTGCGGGAAGAAGGCGATGTCGTCGGAGTGGAAGGCCATGTCCACGGCGATGCTCGGGTCACGCCCGGCATCGACCACCGGGCCTGGAAGCATGCAGTTCTCGATCGGTCGGAACCGACCGTCGGTGGTCCGTACGCACAGCGTCGAGCCGGGCGAGGGGACACGTTCAAGAAGCTTGTGCGTCAACCGGCGGATCCCGGCCTGACGGAACAGCTCCCAGAATCGCTCCCACTCGGCGTCCCTGTAACCGTCGAAGCCTTGGTCGAGGACGCTGACGAAGCGCCCCTCCACGTCGGCCTCGCGGATTCCGAGGACGTTGAGCGCGTGTGACAGTGACGGATCCTGGGCGAGCGCAGCGACCACGTACACCAGGGACTCGCGCAGTCCACCCTGATCGGCGCGGCGGAAGACCCGACCTCGCACGGGAGCAACCAGGCCGTGCTCCTCGGTGAGCACGATGTGTGCCTTGCGCGCTTCGTCCGCGTACGGAGAACCACGCTCCACCATGTCGGCGAGGATTCGCATCGCCACGGCAGAGGCTTCTGCGGTACCGCCGTCCACGAGGGCCTCCAGCCACGAGCGGACGTCCGACCGCTCGTGCCCGGCTGCACCGAGGATGTGCTCGACTTTCCCGGAACGCAGTACATCGGCCTCGACACTCGGGTGCAGCCAGTTCGCCGGCCGTCCCGGGCACTCGTGCCACATCCGCAGCCAGCCGGCCACCCTCTTCTGGTCTTTGTCGAGTCGGGGATGGATGCGCAGGTCGGTGGGGATACGGAGGATGCCGTCCTGGTCGGGCAGCGACGGACAGGTAGCGGCGCGGGCCCAGATCTCCCGAGTCAGGAACTCGTCCGCCCAACTGATCGCCTCCTTGACCCGTCCTGGAAGCAGACGGAGGTATGCGGCCGGGTCTTCGGCGGGCGTCAGTTCGGGGAGCGAGTCGATGACGAGCGCCGCCGATACCTTGATCATCTCCTGGTTGAAAGGCGACGAGTCGAGGAGGTTCTGCCGGTCCTCGTTGGTCTTCCAAGCGCCGTTGAGGATGCCGCTCAAAGACATCTCGTACTTGGTCGGAAAGTAGGACCAGAACCTGCCACGCCCACGGGTGCGCGAGTTGACGTACAGGCCGCTTTCCGCGTCCTTCTCCAGGGCGGGAACGCCCCAGGACAGAGCGAGTGACAGCCTGTCGTGGAGTTCGCCGGCGTCGGCCCGGGCGGCCGGACCGGGCTCGTGGGCGGTGGTGAACACCCTCCAACGCTCAGTGGTGGTGGCTCTTCCCGTCCGTTCCTGGATCACGGTGTGCAGGTCGCCGGAGTGCCGTGTGGTCAGGACTCGGCGAGCCGCAGGATGGGGACGGCGGTCCTCCAGGACCACCTTCGCCACGTGCGGTGAGAAAAGTTGGAAGCCCGTCGGGAACTCATCACGGGGCTCGCCGTGATCTTTGGCGCGACCGCCGTGCATGTCTCGTCCCAGACGCTCGTTCGCCTTGGCGAGCAAGGGGAGGCGGACGACGGTGGTTGCCCATGTCAGTAGCTCGTGCAGAACGGGGTCGGCAGCGCGTTCGACCTGTATGTCGAGTGGGCGCGCCATCCGAAGCACGGGGGCGTCGAATTGCTGACCGTACCGAGCGACGACGCCGGCCACCCCCTTGATCTGCTCGTACGACCATGCGCGGTTGAATCCGAAACTCCCGGTGCTGCTGAAGAATTCTGGTGCATCGGTCACCACGAGAACCGACTTCACACCGACTCCGAATCTTCCGATCTGTCCTCCACGCTTCTTCGACATACTCATGCGAAGGATTGTCTCCGCACCCTCGGGGGTGACCGGACTCCCTTCGTTCGCGCAGTACAGATGCGTTTCCGTAAGGGTTACGTGGACGCGCCCTCCAGGCTCTGCGGCGATCTCGTCGGCCGCATTCTGGACGAGTTCGAAGAGCTGGCGGTCGCCATACCCGCCCTGGGTGATCCGGCGCTCTCCATTCGCGTGCTCGGCTACGAGCCCCGGGTCGACGGCGTAAGTGTGGAGAACGCGAGAGGATTGCTCGAGAACGGTCTCGATCACTGGCTGATTCGAAGGTGACACGGCTCCTGCGCTCCTGATGTCAAGGTCCAGCTCTGGGCGAGAACCACTGGCCGGCTGCCAGAAGTGAACAGCCGGCCAGTCGTGCTCATGGGTGTGCGACGGCGCTGCAGCCTCACGCTCACGGCGAGCGTTCTCTGCCAACCCGTGGTGTCGGTGCTGAGGGTGCGACTCAGCCCGGGAGGGTGGGGCTGTCCGGCAGCTCCTGAACCTTCTTCGCCAAATCAGGGAATCCTTCGATGAAGTCGTCTCCGGGCAGGTCGAACCGCTCGAGAATTTCCGACACCTTGGCCTTGCTTCCTGCCGTCTCGATTTCCCAGTGAAATGCGCTCATTTCGCGGTACGAGTTCAAGTGGTCGCTGTATCCCTGTCCATCCATGAAGGTCTACCCCCGTGATGTGAAGTGGTCGATTTACACAGGGGTTTTGGGTGCGAATCCCCCCGTGGAAAGGGTCGTACTCGGGCGAGCCCCTTCCCCACGAAAACTCTAGTGGGTACAGGTCCTGCGCTGTCAGGACTTCCAGTGGGTATTCGATCCGATCTCTGGTATTGGATACAGCTGTGCCCCGGTCGCCCGGCCTTCCCGAATTCGGGGTTCGCGAGCAAGACGGCTCTTCCGTCCATATAAGAATATTGGCAGCCTCATGATCTCGCAACCCTCAACTTGACTCAATCTAAGGGGAGTTGACCCCTCCGCTTTTCGAGGGAGAACGAACGAAATGCATCCAAAATGGAGATAGCGGAAAAAATCAGTCACCCAGTGAAGGACTGTCGAGGTGCGGCACTCGATCAACTGTTGGTTGACAGTTGAGGCCGCGTCAAATTAACCTCCGGGTCTGCCGTGGCGATCCGCTGTGGTTCGCACGGGAAGGGCAGGTGGCGCGTGGAGACAGGTGAGGAGTTCGGGCCCTGGTTGGCTCGGCAGCTCAAGCTCGCAGGGAAGACCCAGGCCGAACTGGCCGAGGAACTCGACTTGACTCGGGCCGCTGTCTCCGCGTGGATCACCGGCAGGTCGACTCCCCGTCCCACCGTCATGTCGGATATCGCCAAAGCCCTCGGCACTGACGTTGGGACGGTACACACACGCACCACCGACACCCGGATCGGCTTGCCGACCACCTGGTACCACCGCCCGGGCTATCCCGACGGTGGCCGTGACCTGGGTAATGCGGCAGCCTTCGCGTTCGACGCCGATGTGCAGGTGCTTGCTCGAGAGACGTGTCAGAACAGCCTGGACGAGCGTCTCGCGGCGAACGGCCGACCTGTCAAAGTCCGCTATACGTTGCACGAACTGACCGGTCAGTCGCTCGAGGCCTTCCGCGAGGCGATCCTCTGGAACGACCTCTTCCCCCATTACTCCGCAGTCTCGGAGGGGGCAGGCGGACAGAAGGTCGGCAGGGTCGTGGACGCCGGGGTACGCGACATGTATGAGAAGGGCCGGCTGGTCCTGCTGCGCGTGGATGACTACAACGCTTCCGGACTCATCGGCGACGACTACGCGGACGGCAAGTTCGCCGCTGTGGTCAGGCGGCAACTGGAGAGTCTCAAGTCCGGTTACGGGGCGGGGGGTTCGTACGGCCTCGGAAAGGCGACGTTGTGGGCCACGAGCGCACTGGGGCTCGTGCTCATCAACTCCACCTTGTCCGTGCCTCACGAGGGGCGTACGGAGCGTCGAGTCATCGGTCGTCTTGAACTGCCCTGGCGTGAGGTCGACGGTCTTTCGTACGCCGGCCCCGCCTGGTTCGGACGACCGGACCCTGATTCTCCGGGTGCCAAGGTCGCACGTTCCTGGTGGGCGGACGAAGAGACCGTGGCCCGCCTGCACCTGACCCGGGACATCGACGAGCCGGGTACATCCTTCCTGATCGTCGGGGCGCATGACGTGGCGAGCCTCGACGACAGATCGTCCGACGTGGACGACGAGGCGTCAGCGGACGCCCGCGACGAGGACACGCGCGACATCCGTAGGATGCACCGCCGTCTGGTCGAGGCTCTGGGGCGTGACTTCTGGGCCGCGATGACCGGCGCCGGTAACAAGCTCCCCCTGTTGGAGGTCTCCGTCCGTTCACTGCGAAACGGCGACGTGGTCGTGGAGGAGGAGCAGGTGGATCCTTCCGACAGGCAACCCTCGCGGACGCGTGCCCTGCGTGCGCATTACGAAGGCACCACGGTGGATCGGCTCACCGAGGCCGGACATGTCGCGGCGCGAAGTGTTCCGCTGAAACTGCCGCTGTCCGGAGGAGCACGCGGCACGTTCGGTGTCCACCAAGCGGTCCTGCTGGTCACCGATGGTGTGGACAAGGACGGGGACAAGAATCAGGTCCATTCGTTGCGCGGCAATCGAATGACGGTCAAAGAGGCCGGTGTGCCGAATCTGCCACTCGGGACCAATCCCTTCCAGGCTGTTCTCCTGGTGGGTGAGGCGGCTGGGGAAGCAGCCCCCTTTGCGAAGGAAGCGGAAGAGTTCCTGCGTGCGGCGGAGCCGCCCGAGCATGATCGATGGGGGCAGACGGAGGAGCTCACCCTGCGCTGGTCGCCGTCCGCCTACCGTCGGATCAACATGCTGACCACCGAGGTGAACAGCGCCGTCAAGGAACTGGTCGCACGACCGAAGCGCAGCGCCGGTGAAGGCGGCGAGGCCTTGCGCAAGGCGCTGACCGTGAAGACCAGGCCCAAGCCGAAGGTGCCCTCCGGTCCGGTGGTTCCGGTACTGGACGGGCTGGACGCGACGATCGGTGGCGACGGGGAATGGCTGATCACCGCAGAAGTCAAAATTCCACGCGGCGACGAGGTGACCCCCATGGTGCCGATCGTCCAGCTGGACGTGCGTTCCGGCGGTCGCCCGAAGCTGGACTGGGCCGATCTTGTGGCCGTCGAGGGCTGCGAGGTGGAGGACGGAGTCCTGCGTTTCGAGCCGGGTGTACGTCGCGCGAAGTTCCGAGGATCCACCGACGTCACCAGCCACCCGGTCAGGGCGACGCTTACCCGTCTCGTGGTCGAACTCCGATCCGGCAAGGGGGAATGACGCGTGAAGATCTATCCGTACGAGCGACTCAACCGACCGGTGGCGCTCAGGGTGACTTCCGTCTCACTCAGGCTTGCCGACGGCACCCGTGACCCGTTGGAGACCACCGCGTACTCGACCCAGCAACAGGCCGTGGCGCTCGGTGTCGCAGGCCACGACGCCTGGGTGAGTGCCATGATCGGCCTGTCGGCTACTCTGCCGCCCGGTGCGAACGCGCCCGACGCGCCCTGGTCCGATCTGCGGGTCCTCGCCGTATTGACCGACGGTGAGACCAACATTCGCACGTCGGTGGAACTGCGACGGGACACGGGGGACGGCCGGGACTGGTCCGGATCACTGGAGGTCCTCCGCGACGAGCACGTGGGGCGTGCCTCCCTCGCCGCGCACGCCGTCGCCACGGTGGACGGAGTGCACGGTCGGGCCGTCACGGAGACCGAGCGGAACTGGGTCATCGACACGGTCTCGCAGGAGCCGACACGTGGGCTTCAACTGGACGTGCAGAAAGCCTCGTTCAGGAGAAGTTCTCGGGAATGGCTGCACGCATACACCGACGTACCCTGGATCGTCGATGTCTCGGCCAGGGTGCCCACCGTCTTCGTGAACACCGATGTAGAGGGGGTCATGGGCCTGTTGGAGAGCAGTGGCTCCGGCGTGGACGGCAAGGTACGGGACCTCCTGGTGGCGCAGATGGCCACCGACGCCTGGACGGCGGTGTTCCACGGCGCCATCGGCGATCTGGAGGTCGAGCCCGGCGGCGGACCGGTCTTTCCGACCGACTGGCAGGGCGAGGTGTTGAGAGAGATGCTCCCCGACGTGGTTCCCGGAGCGCACGTGGAGGAGGCCCTGAGACAGGTGCATCGTTGTCGCACCGGTGACTCGGGCTGGGTGGAGCTGCAGACCCGCATCCACTATGCGGCCGTCCGCCGGGCCGACGCGGCCAAGGCGCTCGCCTACGCCATTCGCAGTCTGGAACAGACGAACCGCGGGAGCGACACGTGATCACCAGGCCGAACCACGTACCCGAGCGCCTGGCGTACCTTCCTACGTCAGCCGTCGGTCCGTTCCTCACGGAGGAACTGCTGAGGGGTGAGCAGGTGCACGGTGGTATCGATCTCGCCAAGGTCGTCGAGCCTCTCCCGGAGGACGACGCCAGGTGGTCGGTCGAGCCGCTCCGGGGCCTGGTGGAGGACGCCATGTTCGAGTTCCGAGAGGAGCGCACCCGAGCGGACGCCTGGCTCGCTCCACGGCTCCACGCCACGCTGCGCCTGACACGGCGAGAGGCTGCGGACAAGCGGCTGTGGAACCACCTCGCCCTCGCTGTGGCTCCTGACTACGTTGCCTGGCGCCACCTCTCCGAGCCGACGCTCAAGAGGCCGGAAGGGCGCATTGCTCCAGAGCGCTTCCGGGGCGTCGCCGATCGACAGTGCTTCTCACGGCTGTGGTGGGCAGCTGAACTCTTTCGGAACGGGTCGGACTACGAACCGGTCGAGGCGGCATGCGGGAACCAGGACCTCATTCACACCGTTCTCCGGATGGAGCTGATCGACCACCGGCCCACCGCCCAGGCCTTGGTTCGTCTCCTGCGGAACGAACACGTCGCCACGGGACGAGGGATCAACGGTCTCAGTGTCGCGATCAGCGCGGCCGGGGCGACCTTGATCTACGACGTCCTTGCGCCGGACGAGCCCAGAGACCCTGCCCGTTTGCGTGACTGGATCGCGGAGGCCGGATCCGCACCGCCCGTGGAACGACATGCGCTCCCAAAAGGGCCCGATGAGGATCCTGCCCCCGAGGCATCCGTGGCCGCACTCACCGACTACTTCACCGAATTGTTCGAGTCCGCACCGGTCAGGGGCCGGTCGGGCGTGGAGCGGCCGGCTTGACTGATGCCTTCTTGCGTGGGCGCGAGGAGGGCGGCGGCACCTGGTCCTTGGGACTCGGACATCTCCCGGTGCACGCGTCCGCTGCCCCGCAGCCGTGAATTCGCAACTTGGCTTGCTGGGTTTCCGTGGCGGCCTGCCAAGGTTTGCGTAGGGCCTCTGTGTCGGGGGCCGGGAGCCCAAGTGCCGCGCTCAGCAGGTGCATGCCGAACGCGGGCGGCACAGCGTTACCGACCTGCTGAGCCTGAGCCGTACCGGACCATGGGTAGTCCGGTGGGAAGCTCTGCAGCATCCCCGCCTCGGTCATGCTGAATCGAGCACCCTCCTGGACGATGTTCTCGTCGAGGTGCTCGAATACCACGAAGCGGGAGATGCGCCCGGTCACGGTGGCGGCGGGCTGCTGGTCGGTCCGCACTCCGCGGCGTCCCGGGATGCCGGAGCTGCCGTAGTTCGAGCGGACGAGGAACGGAGTGGGTCGGCCGGGATGTGTGCCCACCGGGTCGCGGAGCGCCTCACCCATGGACCTCCACGATTGCTTCTCGACCCCTTCCTGTCCGTCAGCCGCCGGTGCGCCGGCGTCGTCCAGAGTGGGCTGATGGACCTGGCTGTCCGCCGTAGCGCTCCTACGAGTCCATTTCTTCGGCTCGTAGGCACGGTGGGTCGGCAGAGGCAGGGAAGGCTCTCCGAGTCCTACACGCCGAGCGATCAGCACGGCGCGCGACCGCGTCTGCGGCACTCCGTACCTTTCGGTTGCGAGAACGTCGAAGACGACTTCGTACTTGGTGCCATCAGGGAGGCCGTCGTCCGTCAGCACCTCGGCGTATCGCTCCCAGACCGCGGCGACCGTGGGTACCTGTTCGAGAACGATGACGTCGTAAGGGCGGTGGGCGCGGGTCCGGCTCCGGGTTGCCTGGATGGCGTATCTAAGAGGTTCGAGAACCAAGGCGGTGCGTGGGTCGGTGAGCTTCTTCAGGTCCGCGTCGATCGCCTCGTCGGGCTCGCCCGCGATCAGCCGGTGAATGTACTTCTTGACTTGTTCCAGAGCTTCACGGCCGGCACCGTGTCCGGCCACCGAGTAGGTCTGGCACGGAGGGCCACCGGCCAGGACATTGATCTCCGGCGGCAGCGCATCGAAGGTGTCACGACGAACCGCGCTCACATCGGCGTGGATGGTGTCCAGTCCCGCTGCGTATCGAGTCAGGCAGGCGCTCTTCTCCCACTCGATCCCGAGACTCGGGACGTCGAGCTTGTGCGCCGCGACGTCCAGTCCTCCAGGGCCTGCGAAAAGATCCAGCACAAAGGGCCTGTCGAGGATGGATTGCTGGGGCATCGTGCTGGTCATAGGGCTGAAGTCTAGCCGGCAGCGGAGACCGGCGAATCACTGATCAGCGCTTCGCTGACGGCTCGCCCGAGCGCCTTCCCGACAGGGGGTGGGGTCGCGTGTCCCACCTGGCGGTATCGAGCGGTCTTCCGCCCGCAGATCTGCCACGTCGAGGGGAAGCCCTGCAGCAGTGCCGCCTGCTCAACCGTGAGCTTCACCATATTGTCCCTGCCGAGCTCCGGATCCCAGACGAATTCCGGACCGGGGACCTTGTCCCCCACCGTGTGTGCGTTCACCCCCATGGTGGCCCACTTCCTCTTGGCTCCCCTCGGCCCCAGGTCGGCTCCGCCCCGGTTCTTCGACCCGCCGACCAGCGTCGGAGCGGGCTGATCGGCTTGAGCGGCCCAGCGTACGGCGTCTGCCCAGCCACGTGCCGCCATGGACGACCCCAATGCGGTCCCGACCGTCACGGGGCCACCCGAGGGCGATACCGGCGGCCGGAACGCCTCGGCCCACCGCTGTCGGACAGCTACCAGGATGCCGTGTCTCCGGTTCTGCGGGACGCCGAAATCGACGGCATTCATGACGAACTTGCTGAACGTGTAACCCAGATGATCCAGTTCGGTACGGGCAAATTCGCGGAACGCCCCGTGGCTGTCCGCGTGAGTGAGCTCGGGGACGTTTTCGATAAGCACCGCCCGGGGTTTGATCGCGTGGACCAGGTAGACCGTTGCCTTCAACAGCTGTTCCTCGAGACCCGAATCCACGCGTCGGGCAGTCGCGCTCGACTTCACGCGTGGCAGGCCGGCAGCGAGAAGGTCCACGTCGTAGCTCTCGGGGTGCTCAGCTGGATCGAAGTTCAGCAGGTCGGTCTGCAGGATGTTCCACCGGGGCCGGTTGCTCTTCAGAGTCTGGACGGCGACCTCGTCCTCGTCCAGCAGGAGACGCGGTTCGAATCCCGCTTGCTCCAGCCCCAAGGCCATGCCGCCCGCACCCGAACACACATCGACGAAACTCAACGCTCCCACGCTTCACGCCCCCGTAGTCAGGTCTGTCAGACGCCGCTGCACAGCTGTACGCACCAGCACGGCCACCTCCTCGGGGGCTTCGTGCTCCCAGAACCGCAGCACCGTCCACCCGGCTGCCGTCAGGTGTTCCGTCGTTTCCACGTCCCGGGCCATGTTTCGGTCCAACTTCTCGCGCCACCACTCCGAGTTCGCCTTCGGTTGCGTGGCGTGCTCGGGGCAGCCGTGCCAGAAGCATCCGTCGATCATCACTGCCACCTTGGCCCGGGTGAAAGCGATGTCGATGGTGCGCCGGGACATCCCCGGCACTCGCTCGTTGATCCGGTAGCGGTAGCCCGCGCCGTGCAGCAGCTTCCGCACCGCCACCTCGGGGGCGGTGTCGCGGCGTGCTTGGCGGCTCATGCGGGCCGATACGTCGGGGGAGGACGGTTTGGCGGTGCTCATCACTGCCAAGTTTCCTACGCTCCGGCCTCTTCGCGATCGATGACGGCGGAATTGCCCCTGCTCGAGTCGAGGGCGCGGAAGCGCACCAGTCTCCGGCGCCCGGCGTCCGTTGAGGCCGGGGCGACCAGGCAGAAGGCCATGACCACCGTTGCAGGATCTATTGCACCTCCGGATGAGAGCCGAGGTTCGCTCTCGACCAGCGGATAGAGGACCAGTACGCCCCGTCGGTCCCGTGCGAGCGATTCGACCAGAGGGTCTTGGGAATCCTTCAGGGCGCCGGCCACCCGGAGGGCGACCCCGCGGTGCTTGGGCTCGCTGATCGCACCGAAGAGGTCACCACGGCGCCGGGTGCGGCTCGCCAGCGATAGCGGACGCGAGCCGAGAATGCTTGCCGAGACCCTCCGTACCGATGTCTGTTGTGGAACGATCACCAGCCAGTCGTCCATGGCGTTGCCGGCGTCGGCCGCCGAGACGAGCGATTCAAGGTGGGGCGAGAACTGGGTGGGCACCGACCACTTCAGATCGCACAGGACACCGAGCAGTGCGCCGTGGTCGAGCGTCCCGAGCACGGCTTCGTAGCTGTCGTTCCGGCCGTGCTCGACGGAGGAGCACCTCAGCGTGACGGTGGCGGGATCCAGCGCTTCGAGGACGGGTCGCCAGACTTCCGTGTTGTGCCGTAGGTCCGCCGCACCTGTCGGGTATGCCGTCGGCTCCACCCACTGCCCCGGCGACCGGATCTCAACCAGCTCCGCGTTGAACATCTTGTTCCGGGCAGCCGGCTTGAGCCAGGACAGGTGCTGCGACACCAGCGGCGGAATCTGCGCCGGGGTGACCTGCGGCTTTCCGTCCACCAGGGTCGCGTAGCGGGTGAGCTGGGTGCGGAAGGTCTCCTCGTCGCGGCAGATCGCCTCGAAGGCTTCGTAGAGGTCGACGGTCTTCTTCTTGCCCATCGGCACTTCGCGGCCGATGTAGAGGCGCACCAGGTCGCGGTAGCCAGGGCGGAAGCCGAACCAACGGCCCATCTGCATGAGGGTGTCGGCCTGCTGGGTCGTGCGGCGGTAGTACGTGACCGTGAGGCCCTCGATGGTGAAGCCGCGGGAAAGTTTCGTGCCGCCCACCAGGATCTTCCACACGTGTGGGGTCCGGTCGAAGTCGAGCTCGGCCTGTTCGTAGTCGCGTTCGGTGGCCCCGTTGACGATGATCACGGGTTCGCCGCCCGAGTTGATCAGCTGGCGTGCCCGGGAGACGTACGGCTTCAGGTCGTCGTACGACGTGGGGGTCGGCAGGCCGTCATCCGCGAAGCGCTGGAAATCGGATGCCAGGAGGGCGGCGAGGCGTGTGTGGCCCTCCTGACCCGTGTATGCCGACCGGTGCCACATCGAATTGATCCGCAGAGCCAGGTCCGCGTGCTCCCGTTGTTGCACGGATTCGTGGACCAGCATGGTGTGGTGGCGGAACGGGCCTTCGGGCACGTCACGGTCCGCGCGGTACAGCTTCAGCGCTCCCGTGAGGACGAAGGCGTCCAGCGCTTCCTGGAGGCGGTCTCCGGTGTCGTCGTAGATGCCGCGTACGTGCGTCTCCTCGGCCGTCCCGTCGGACTCCAGATCGTGGAAGTCCTGGACCCCCATGTAACCGGTCGGCCGGGGCAGCGAGATCAGGAAGTCGCGGGGAAAGATGTCCTCCTCGTCGCCGGGGTCGACGAAGACGTTGGCGAAGGGCGTCGCCGTGTAGCCGACGTACTGGGCGCGTGGAAGCAGGCCGAGGAGCTGCGTGATCTGGCCGTTGATGGCCTTGCGGGCGACCTTGCCGTCCTCCCACTTCTTGGGGTCCGTCGTGTTCACCGACGCCTGGTCGGACTCGTCGTCGATGATCAGCGTCGGGACCTCGGAGAGGATCGGGCCGATCTTCTTCAGGTCCTTGATGAGCTTGGCCAGGACCGAGGAGTTCTTCTTCACCACCATCACGCGTGCGGCCGCGTGATGCAGGTTGTCCGGGGAGTACAGAGGCTGGGTGCGGTCCTGCTTGTCGAATTCGAGGGCCCGGATGCCGGTCTCCAGGCTCTTGTAGTCGTTGTCCCGCGTCGTGAGGCGCTCGATGTCGAACGAGCCCAGCGTCGACGGGCGACCGCCGTGGCTGACGAACTTCGCCGGCCATTCCTCGTCGTCCTGGTAGTCGACGCCGATGAGTGCGTCCGTGTCCGCCGGGTCGGTGCCGCGCAGGATGTTCTCGCGGCCGATCAGCTCCATGTCCAGGCGACGCTGGGTCTGGCCCCGCAGAAGGTTCAAGGTGCCGCCGAGAATGATGACCAGGCGGTATCCCGCGTCGATGGCCTTCGCCGTCACACCCGTGAAGTTGGCCGTCTTGCCTGACTGCACGTATCCGACGACCAGGCCCCGGGACCCGTACGCCTCGGTGCGGGTCGGATCGGAGAGGCGCTCGACCACGGCGTGGCTGGCTTCGTCCAGGCTCGACACGGCCGCGTCCGACCAGCCCTTGCGGCGCAGGGTCTGCTCGTAGGAGTTCCAGTAGAAGGCGCGTGCTGCCGCCGCGTCCCTGGAGTACCAGGACGTGAACTCCTTGCTGATGACGGTGGCCCCGGGCTCCTTGAACACCGGCACGGCCTCGTCCAGGGCCTTCCTCAGGTCCGCACCGAAGCCGAGGCGGTCGTAGGTCTCGGTGCGCCGGGCGTCCGTCCGAGGCGGTGCGCCGGACCAGTCCGACTGCTCCGCCAGGTCCCAGGTGGTCAGCGTGCGGTGCCAGAGTGCGATGAGTTCGTCCCCCGGGCCGGCCGCGACGATCCGGTCCCGGAAATGGCCGAGGTCGATGTCGGCCGGTTCCTCCGCCTCCGACAGCACGAAGGCCAGCTTCGCGAATGCTTTCGGGCCCCGGCGCATGGCCGCGAGGACGTCACCGTGCAGGTTGAACAGATGGTCGGTCATGGCGAGACGGCTTCCTCGGAGGCGTGACAGGTGTGACAGGCATGGCAGAAGTGGAGCAGGACGGGGTTCAGCGGGTCAGTTCACAGCGCGCCGCCGTCACCAGAACGCTGTTCCACAGGGCGATCTTGTCGGCGCGTGTGGCCCGTACCCGAGACTTCTGGAAGATCTCCTCCACCATCAGATAGAGCATGCTCTTCACGACCGGAGCATCGTTGAGACCGCCCCTGCGTCCACCGTTGAAGGCCGCCCGGTACATCTTGTTCAGCCTGATCTCACGCTCGTCGCGGTCGAGTTCGAAGAACAGGTCCGATGCCAGGGAGACCCAGCGGAACGTGATCGGGTCCTCGCCCTTCAGCTCCGGCAGCTCGTCCCGGAGAGCCCGTCGCAGCTTCGGATCGAGCCCCTTGCCGGCAGGGATGACCGCGTCGCGCGTCACTTCGGTGACCCGCTTGGCGGCCTCCCGGTACGTCGTCTGCGCCTCCTGGACGTACTCGGTGAAGGTGTGGCCCGCCGCGTCCGTTGCCTGTTCCAGCCCTCGGGCGAAGGCCGGGGTGACCGTCACGCCGTCCTTCTTGACCGTGAGGCTGAAGACGTCGTTCGCCTCGGCCGGGAGGTCGATGGCGACACGGGCCAGCGCGAGGTGCCCCTCGGCGCTGCGGGTGCTGTTCCAGCCGCCCGCCTGCACGAGCCTGTTGTTGCGGTAGATGTAGAAGCCCTGGCGCTCGGCGAGCGGTCCGATGCCGCGGAAGCTGACAAGGGGGGACTTCGGCTGCCAGACGTGCGCGGTCAGCGCCACGTCGCCGACACCCTCGACGGGAGCGGTGTACGTGCGTGGATATCCCGCCCGGCCGGGAAGCCGGTAGCCGAACGGGTCGATCGGCTCGACGCCCCGGTGGTCCAGTTCGTCCTTGGTCGTCACGTCCTCGACCACGATGTCGACGTTGAAGGCGTCGTCGGCCAGGAAGCGGTGCAGGTGGAGCCCGAGGTGGGTCTCCAGTTTCTCGATCGCGTCGTTCAGATAGCGGTCGGCCTGCCCGGCGGTGATCGTGTCGAACGCCCGGACTTTGTCCCAGCGGACGATGGTGCCGTGCCACTGGATCAGGCCGTCGTACCGGTCCACGAGATCCTGGCAGTAGCCGGGGTCCACGATGTCGCAGGTGAAATCGGCCTGGGCGCGAGCCGTCAGCCACCGGCGGCCTGCGGACGGGCTGCGCTTGGTGCGGCTGATCAACGTGAGCGAGTCGGCATGTGAGAGCGACGCGGCCTTGAGGCCCGCTCCGAAGTGGCCGAGCGCGTCGTCCCCGTACTCCTGTTGGCCGCCCACCGTCATCGCGGTGTCGAGTGCTTCGTCGTTCATACCCCGCCCGTCGTCGACGACCAGGAGGCTGACCAGGCGGTCCTCGTCCCGCAGGAAGCTGATGACGACGTTGCGCGCACCCGCGTCGATGGAGTTGTCGACGAGGTCCGCGATCGCAGCCTCGAAGCCGTAACCCTGGTGTGCCAGCGACTCGACGTAACGGGCTGCGGGCGGCAGCCGCTTGCTGCCGGCCGTCGGGATCTCGTACTGCCAGTCCGAGGACGGCTGGTAGGGCGGCATGGGCTTCCTCGCACAGACGGAACGGGGCCTGTGTGGGGGTGGGCGGCCCGTGAATAGTTGTTGAATGTGATCGTATTGCAAAGGTGCGACATAGGGGAATCCCCGGTGAATTCAGCCACCGGCTGATAAGGGACGGGTACTTCGAGGTCTCACGTCGGGCCGGCTCTCTCGACCAGCCCCTCCACCCCGTCCAGCACCCGCGCCAGCCCGAACTCGAAGAGGGTGCCCAGCTCCAGCTCGAAGTCGTCGGTGCCGAAGAACGTGGAGAGGACCGGGTAGGCCGCGGTCGCCTGGATCGCGTCCATGCGGGGTTCCATCGACGTCATCCACTCCTCCGCCGTCATGCCGCTGTCCTGCCGCGCTTGTGACTCCAGCTCGACGGCCATCGCGATGCCCTGGGCGTAGCCGAGGATCGTGAGGTGGATGTGCAGCATCTGTTCCGGGGTGAGGCCGAGGCCCGTCAGGGCGGCCAGGGCCCGTTCCGTGTACTGCATCGCGTTCGGGGAGGCCATCGGGCGGGTGAGGCCGGCCATGGCGCGGGCCAGCCAGGGGTGACGGGCGTACTGCTTCCACAGCCAGCGCGCCTCCCGTTCCAGGTGGGGGCGCCAGCCTGCCGGCGGGGGGCCTGTCGGGCCGCTGCCGAAGACCGCCTCCGCCATCAGCCGGACGAGCTCGCCCTTGCTCGGGACGTGGCGGTAGAGCGCCATGGTGGACGTGCCGAACTCCGTCGCGATGCGCCGCATCGAGAGCGCGGCGAGGCCCTCCGCGTCCACGAGCTCGATCGCCGTGCGGATGACCCGCTCGCGGCTCAGCTGACGGGCGGGCGTCGTGGCGCGTTCCCGGCGGCTCTCCGCGACCACCGTGCCGATGCCGGGGACCGCCCGCACCAGCCCCTCCTGGGTCAGCGCCCCGAGGGCCTTCGTCGCGGTGGCCATCGCGACGCCCCACTCCTGGGTGATCCGGCGGGTGGAGGGGACCGGATCGCCCGGGCCGAGCTCACCCGACTCGATGCGGCGGCGGATCCCCCCGGCGATGCGGAGGTAGGGCGGTTCGGTCGTCATGGCGTCACCGTACTAGTGCACCTGGTGTCGTCGTAACCCGTCCACCTCGGGGTTCTCGCCGGTGCACTAGGCAGCTGTTTGCGGTGTACGTGACGGCCCGCTTCCGTACCCATATGGAGAACACACCCGGTCCCCTGGCGGGCCGCAAGGAATGGACCGCCCTCGGCGTCCTGATGCTGCCGCTGCTCCTCGTCTCGATGGACGTGTCCATCCTCTACTTCGCCATCCCGTACATCAGTCAGGACCTGGAGCCCAGCGCCACACAGCAGTTGTGGATCCTGGACATGTACGGCTTCGTGCTCGCCGGCCTGCTCATCGTCATGGGGTCCCTCGGCGACCGCATAGGGCGGCGCACGCTGGTCCTTGCGGGAGCTGCCGTGTTCGGAGCGGCCTCGGTGGCCGCCGCGTACGCGCACTCCGCCGAAGTGCTCATCGCCGTACGCGCGTTGCTCGGCCTCGGTGGCGCCGCCCTGATGCCCTCCACGCTCGCGCTGATCCGCAACCTCTTCCACGACGCGAAGCAGCGCGGGAAGGCGGTCACCCTCTGGACGGGCGTCATGACCGCGGGCATCTCGCTCGGGCCCGTCGTCAGCGGGCTGCTGCTCGAACACTTCTGGTGGGGATCCGTCTTCCTCATCAACCTGCCCGCCATGGCGCTGCTGCTCGTGCTGGTGCCCTTCCTGGTGCCGGAGACCGCGACCACCGCCGGGGGCCGCTTCGACCTGATCAGCGCCGCACTCTCGCTCGGTGCCCTGCTCGCGGTCATCTACGGCATCAAGGAATGGGCCAGGCACGGCTACGAGCCGCTGCCCGCGCTCTGCGTTCTCGTGGGGCTCGTGCTCGGCGCCGTCTTCGTACGCAGGCAGAAGCGCATCGCCCACCCGATGATCGACCTCGGCCTGCTCGGACGGCGTTCCTTCGGCGGCCCGGTGCTCGCCGATCTGCTCGCCATGTTCGCCACGGTGGGCATGGCCGTCTTCTTCACCCAGTACCTGCAGTCCGTTGTCGGCCTGAGCCCCCTGACCGCCGCACTGTGGAGCCTGGTGCCGGCGGCGGGCGTCGCCGTCATGGCGCCGACCGGTGCCGCACTCGCCCAGCGGATCGACCGCGCGTACGTCATGGCGGGCGGTTTCCTCGTCGCGGCCTGCGGTTTCCTCTGGCTGGCGCAGCTGGGTACGGACTCGCCCCTGTGGGTCGCCCTCGTCGGCGGGGCCGTCTACGCGGGCGGCCTGGTCGCCGCCATGACCCTGGCCAACGAACTCGCGCTGGGCGCGGCCCCGCCGGAGCGCGCCGGATCGGCGGCCGCCGTGCTGGAGTCGGGGCAGGAACTGGGCGGAGCCCTGGGCATGGCGATCCTGGGCTCCGTCGGCGCCGCCGTCTACAGCCGGGACATGGCGGACGCCCTGCCCCCGGGAACGCCGCACGCCGACGCGGTGCGCGAGACGCTGGGCGGTGCGTCCGCCGTCGCGGAAGGACTGCCGTCCGCGTCGGCGGACGCCCTGCTGACGGCCGCGCGGGACGCCTTCACCCATGGGCTGGGCATCGCCGCGATCGGCGCGGCCGTCGTCATGGTCTGCGCCGGAGTCTTCTCGGTCGCCCTCCTGCGGGGCGTGGCCGGGCGGACGCCCTCCACGCCCCCGTCCCCGGACCCCCACCGGCCCCCGGCGCCGGTCAGCTGATCCAGCGGCCCCCGGCGCCGGGGGCGTCGAACCGTCGGCACCGGCACCGGTCGGCCGGCCCCCGCGCCTCCGCCCGGTGGTTCAGCGGACCAGCGCCTCGATGCCCTCGGCGAACGTGGGGAACTCCGCCCGGGTCCCGGTGACGATCTCCTCCGTCGTCCGGCGCGCGGTCGTCGCGTGGCGTTCGGCGATGCCGGTCAGACGCCGGTCGGGCCGGGACTCGAACTCGTCGGCCAGCGCGGCCTCCATCGGGCCGTAACCGTCGGCCAGGACCCACAGGAAGTCGGAGAGGTTGCCCGCGACCACGCCGCACTCGCCCTCCGACCCCAGGAACACCACCGGCTGGTCGGCGAGGGGTGCGCCGGGCCGGGCGCGCCAGATCATGGCCCGGCCCCCCGCGCCGTCCTGGCCGAAGACGAGGTACGCGTCGCCGTCGACCTCGTCGTTCCCCGTCCAGCTGCGGAAGAGTTCGGCGGTCCACTCGGCGGACTCGAAGTCCCCGCACGGCTCGAAGTCGATGCGGTAGTCCCCTTCGTCACGGGCCTCGCCCGTGACGTCGTGGCCGTAGTAGAAGTCCACCTCCGCCACCTCGGCCAGGGCTGCGGGAAAGGCGCGGTCGGCGGTCTCGGCTGTGTCGTCCATCGGCGCAGGCTATGCCGCCCCTCCGACAACCAGCCGCGGCTGAGACCGCGGACCGGTCCTTCGGCATCGGCCGGGCCTCCGGTGCCCCGGCCCTGCCGGCAGCCGCGTCCACGGCACACCGGTCCGCGCTCGGCCGCCGCGCGCGCGGTCCGTCCACGGTCCGCCGCCCGCTCCGGTCGCGGGCGGCGGACGGTGGGCCGATGCTGGTATGCGTACGTGTCCACGTGCGCGGAGGCTCGGTCCCGGGTCTCGCGAGGGGGGCGAAGGAGCTGGGCTCATGGCTGATGCGCCCCTGATGGTCGTGGACGGCGCCGGAGTGGTTACCGGGTGGAGCCGGGCGGCCGAGCGGCGCTTCGGGCCCGCCACCGCCGATGCGCTGGGCCTGCGGCTGATGGACGTACTGGCGAACGACAACCGGCGGGCGGGCCGGGGCGAGGGCACGCCGCCCGGGCTGCGACTCGAGCCCCTCGCGGGAGGGGGCTGGGCCGTCTGGTCGACCGAGGCGGTCGCCGGGCGGAGCACGGACGGCGACGTCGTCGAGGCGGCGTTGCTGAACGTGATGTTCACGCAGGCGCGCGTACGGGTCCACGTGCTCGATCCCGAACTGCGCGTCCTGCGGATCAACGACCCCCCGACGGACCCCCACACCGACCCCGACCCGGCCGAGACCGAGCGGCTGCGCGGACGGCCGTTCCGCGAGGTGTGCGCGTTCGACGAACCGGACCGGGTGGAGACCTTCATACGGGAGGTCCTGCGCACCGGCGTACCCGGCGTCGAACGGCTCTTCCGCACCGCCGCCGGTGACGTGCCCGGCAGACGTCGCGCCCTCTCCCTGACGGCGTTCCGGCTCCAGGAGGGGCACGGGGTGCGACAGAGCGACGACGGCAGGGTGCTGGGGGTCGCCGTGTCCATGGTGGACGTGAGCGCGGAGATCAGGCGCCGGGGCCGGGACGCGGCCCTCGCCGCGGTCCGCGACAACGTGGGCCGCACGCTGGACGTCGACGCGACCTGCCGTGACCTCGTGGAGGCGCTGGTGCCCGGCTACGCCGACGTCGGCGTCATCGAGGTCGTCGACGCGGTCCTGCGCGGTGAGACCCCCGAGCCCGGACCGCTCGACCTGGACGTGCCGCTGCGGCGCGCCGCGTACGGCGGCAGCAACCGGGCCGCCCACCCGGTCGGGGACATACGGGCGGTGGTCCCCGGGACCCCCTACCAGCGGGCCCTCTCCGACCGGCGTATCCGCGTCCTCCCACTGGCGGACGCCGCCTGGGCGGACGCCGACGCGGCACGTGTGGGGGCCATCCGGCACGTCGGCGCGCACACCCTGCTGGTGGCCCCGCTGACGGTGCGCGGGGCCGTCCTCGGGCTGGTGAGCCTCTACCGGTGCGGCGACTCCGAGCCCTTCGACGAGGGGGACATCCCCGTGGTCGCGGCGATGGCGTCCCGTGCCGCACTCGGCATCGACAACGCCCGCCGCTACGTACACGAGTTCACCATCGCGAGCGCCCTCCAGCGGCGGCTGCTGCCGCAGCACACCGCGCCCCAGCCCGCCGTCGAGGCGGACCACCTGATGCTGCCCGGCGGGGACGCCGGCCACTGGTTCGACACGATCGCCCTGTCCGGTGCCCGCACGGCCTTCGCCATCGGGGAGGTGGCCGAGCGCGGCATCCACGCGGCCACCACCATGGGGCAGCTGCGTACCGTCGTCCACGCTCTGGCCGCCCTCGACCTGGAGCCCGACGAGCTCGTCGCGCGCCTGTACGACACGGCGGCACGACTTGCCGCGGAACGCGCCCAACTGCCGCACAGCGACCCCCTGCACAAGGAGCCACTGGCCGCGAGCTGCGCCTACGCGGTGTACGACCCGTTCACCGAGACCTGCACCATCGCCTCGGCGGGCCATCCCGCCCCCCTCGTCGTCGAACCGGACGGCGCCGCCTTCGTGGTCGGCCTGCCCGTGGGACCGCCGTTGGGGACCGCGGACCGGGCCCCCGTCGCAGCGGTCTCCGTCCCGCTCACGGAGGGCAGCCTGATCGTGCTCCACAGCAACGCGCTGCGGGGCCACGCCCAGCCCACCTCGGGTGCCCTGCGCCAGGCGCTCATGCCGACGGACCGGCCGATGCGTGACCTGTGCGACGCGGTCGCCCGCGCCCTGCCCGACAGCCCCGAACTACGCGGCGCAGCCCTGCTGCTGGCCCGGACGCACGCCATGCCCGAGGACCGCTACGCCGCCTGGGAACTGCCCTACGACAAGACCGCCCCGGCCACCGCCCGCCGCCTCACGTCCAAGACGCTGGCGGAGTGGCACCTGGAGGGCGACACCGGTGACGCGACCGAGTTGATCGTCAGCGAGCTGGTGACCAACGCCGTGCGCTACGGCAGCCCGCCGCTGAAGCTGCGCCTCATCCTCGACCGGGGGCTGACCTGCGAGATCCGGGACGGCAGCACCACGGCCCCGTACATGAAGTACGCGGGAGTGGTCGACGAGGGCGGGCGGGGACTCTTCATCATCTCGCAGCTGGCCTCGCTGTGGGGCACCCGGTTCGCCGCAGAGGGCAAGACCGTCTGGTCGGAGCAGGCGATCCGCGGGGAGAGGGCCTGAGCGCGGGTCCTACTCGCTCCCCTTCGTCTCCTCGTCCTCGGCGAGTGTGTGCGCGACCAGGGCGTTGGCGTGACCGTGGCCCAGCCCGTGCTCGGTCTTCAGCCAGGAGACGATCTCCATGTGTCTGGTCAGCGGTGAGGAGCGGATGAGGCCCTTCCACTCCGCGATCGGCCGGCCGTGCTTCTTCTCGATCGAGGGGAAGTAGCTCGCGGGGCCCTTCGCAGCTTCAGCCATGTCCGTCCGTCCTGTCCGTCGGTGAGTCCGTCGTGGTCGGCCCACGGGTGGCCGTGGGGCTCTCGGACTGTATGACTCCCGGCCGCCGCGAAAGTGATCGGTGGGTGTGCAACAGCTCGCAGGTGAAACGGTGCAAAGAGGTGACCCGCGTCAACTGGCGTGAAATACTTGCGCGTTCAGTGGCCCACCCCCTGCGGGGTGAGGGTGACGGTGTCTGCGGGGCTGATGGGGGCGGTTATGGCGGACGGGACCAACACCGGCGTGCGGGAGCAGGGGCAGGGGAAGACCGAGTTACGGATCAGCCTCGGCGGGACGCACACGCGGCGCGACGACCTCGAAGCCCTGCACACCTGGCTGGCGAACGCGTCGGTCCTCGAAGGCGCCCTGGAACGGGGCGAACTCACGCTGAAGCGCGAGGACTCGCTCACCCAGACCGAGACGATGAGCGGGGAGCTGATCCAGGACATCATCCTCGTCGTGTCCGTCGAGGTGGCGCGCTCCGTGTCCGAGAACGCCTGGCGGTCCGTGGAGACCTGGCTGCGCAACCGGCGCCGGTTCGCCGACCCGGAGGAGACGCCGCGCGTCACCCTCGACGGGCCGGCCCAGGGACCGGGCTCCGACCTGAGCCGTGACACCGACACCGATCCCGGCGTCGGGCCGGACACGGGCCGAGCCGCCGGCCCCGACGCCGGGCCACCCGAGCCCGGTGGGCGCAATCCGACGCGCGGTGGCGACGAGCCCGGAGAGGTCTAGCAGCTGTGCCGCCGTACGACGCGCGCGGCGAGGGGAACAGGGCGAAGCAGCACAGAGCGGTGCTCATCGGGGTGGAGCGCTACAAAGGCGCTCGCAACGACCTTCCGGCCGTTGCCACGAACCTCCGACTCATGCGCGATGCCCTGACCGCCGAAGGCAGCGGAGTGCTCGGCTCGGAGGATCTCGTCGTGATACCCGCGGGCGGCGGCTCGGCGGCCTCCGTCGATCCGCTCCGGGTGCGTGAGGCGCTGACCGCCGCCCGCGACGAGGTGACCGGGCTGCTGATCGTCTACTTCGCCGGGCACGGCATCGTGCGCCCCGACGGCAGCGACCTCAACCTGATGTTCACCGAGTCGCGGGTGACCAGGGACCGGCAGCACCCGTTCGTGGACACACTGTCCTGGCGTGACGACATCATGCCGGAGCTGCGCTACGCCCGCGCCGACTGGGTCGTCGTCATCCTGGACTGCTGCTTCGCCGGTAACGCCCTCGGGGCTTTCAACCCCCTCGGCGGACAGAACTTCGCCCTGCTCACCGCGGCGGAGCCGGGCGTGGAGATCCCGCCCGGTGATGCCGGCGCCGGCACGGAGTTCACGGCCGCCCTGCACCGTCTGCTGACCACGGGGGTGGGGGAGCCGGTCACCTTCACCCGGATCGTCACCGGGATACGCGCGGCGATGGCCCCGCTCAAGGCCGTCGACGGTCATCCGTGGGTCCCGGACGAGCGGCGTCACGGCGACGACGTGGTGCTCGCGGCGTCGGCGGGCGTGACCGAGCAGCTCCCGCAGGACGACTGGTGGACGGTGATCGGGAAGTCGGTGGCGCGACTGTCCGCTGCGCTGTCCCCGCGTCGTCTGCTCCCCGCCCTGGCCCGCCGAATGACGCGCACGACCGCCCTCGTCCTGGCCGGTGTCGTCGCACTCGCCGGGGTCGGTGCGTGGTACCTCCTCGGCCCGCCCCCGGGCGGCTGCGGATCGCCCCTGGAACTGCGCGTACTCACGGACCCCGACCTGCGGCCCACCGTCCAGAAGGCCGCGGACGCCTACCCCAAGCGGGACGGCGACCGCTGCCGGACCGTCAGCATCAACGTGTACGACGCCAAGGCCACCGACGCCGTGGCGGCCTTCCGGTCCTCCTCGCTCTGGCAGGAACCGCCGGCCTCCTGCCCGGCCTCGGGCGACTGCCTGCGGCCCCAGCGGAACGTGGGCGCCCAGCCGGACATCTGGATCCCGGCTGCCGGCAGCGCGTGGCAGCGGGCGACGGCCGGCGGGGCGGGCGGCGGCACCGCCTCCGCCGCGGCCGGGACGCAGGAGCCCGCCGAGGAGGAGCCCGCCGCAGAGGTGGGCAAGAGCGTCGTGGACCTCGACCGGCTGGGTTCCATCGCCTACACACCGATGGTCCTCGGCGTGCCGGACACCATGCGCCTGCCACAGGCCCTGCAGACCGACGACCCGCTCGACGCGATCGTGTCCGCGCTCAAGGACGCCCAGGAGGTCGTGATCCTGCGACCCGACCCCGAGGGCACCGAAGGCGCCCTCCTGGCGACCGACGCGCTGTACGCAGCCTCCGGCTCCGGGCGCGAGTCCGCGGTCGAACAGGGCATCGCCAAGGCACTGCGGCCCATGCCCTCCACCGCGCGGGAACTGATGTGCGCACTGGCCGACGGCCGGCCCGGCGACGACGTGGAGGACCAGGCGGCGGTCCTCGTGCCGGAGCAGACCCTGGCGCTGTTCAACCTGTCGGCGGGGGTGGCCGGCCGTCCGGACTGCGCGACGGAGGCGCTGAAGCACCGTGTGGCCCACTACCCCTCCGACGTGCCGATGCTGGACCTTCCCTTCGTCCGGGTCACATGGGCCGGGGCCGACCGGGACGCCGATGTGCGCAAGGAGGCCGTCGAGGACTTCTACCGGTGGCTGGTCACGGACCCGGACGCGCAGAAGCGCTTCACGGACGACGGTTTCCGCGGTGTCGACAAGGGTGACCCGGCCCCGCCCGAGGACGACTCCGTGCTGCGGTCCGAGGACAACGCGACGGCCGTGCGCGAGCAGATTCCGGCGACCGGCGAGGGCGCCGGCACGGCCGCGTCGTTGAGCGACACACTGAGCCGCTACCGGGGGGCGCTCGGCGCCGGCCGGGTCCTGTACCTGCTCGACAACTCGACCTCGACGGAGGCCAAGCGGGTCTGGGGCGGCACCGGTGGCGCCAAGGAACTGGTCGCCCGCTCGATGACCTCCCTGGGTGCCAAGGACTCGTTCGGGGTCCGGACGACGGCCGTCGACAAGGACGAACCGGCCGTGGATCTCGTCAAGTTCGGGCAGAGCAGCAGGGCTGCGGCGCAGAGGACGGTCGTCGGCGCGAAGACCGCCGCTTTCGACGCCCGCATCGCGGCGGGACTGCGCGAGGGGCTCGAGACCCTGCGCGGGGGCCTCGGCGACGCGGAGCAGCCGCAGCTCCTCGTCCTGGTCACCGATGGCGAGGACTTCGAGGCCGTCACGGCACAGGAGCAGAGGGAACTGGTCGCGGAGGCGGGCAGGGCGCCGCTCGTGAGGATCGTGACGGTCGCGCTGCGGAACGGCGCGTGCACGCCCGGCCGGTTCGGCGACCGGCTCGCCGAGGCGAGCGGCGGACGCTGCCTGGACCCCGGCGACGACGTCGCGGCCGAACTGACGGCGGAGGTCGCCAGGACCGGGACGGGGGACGCGGAATGAGCCACGGCGTGCGTCACACCGGCCGCCGCCGGGCGAGGAGCACCGTCACCCTCGGCTGCCTGCTCGCGCTCGTCTCCGCCGCCTGCACGGGAGGGCCCGAGGACACCCGGCAGTCCGGCGAGGAGAAGGACCCGGGGCCCATCGTCGTCGCCAGCGGGCTCGACGTCACCGGCTCCGGAAGCGTGCGGCAGCAACTCATCGAGGAGTGGAACCGCCTGCACGCCGGGTCGAAGGCGCTGCAGGCCAAGCTCGTCGAGCTGCCCGGCGGCGCCGACCAGCAGCGCAGCCAGCTCCTCGGTGCCCTGCAGTCCGGCAGCGCCCGCTACGACGTGGTGAACCTCGACATCACCTGGATCCCCGAGTTCGCCGAGGCCGGACTCATCAGCCCGATGCCGGTGGCTGAGACCGGTGCCGCCGACGACGCCGACTTCATCCGGCGGGTCCACGACACCACCGTCTGGAAGGACCGCTCGTACGCCCGGCCGTTCAACACCGACGTGGGGCTCCTCTACTACCGGCCCGACCTGCTGACGGAAGCCGACATCGAGGTGGACAGGCAGCCCAACGCCAACTGGACGTGGGACCAGCTCTACTCCTCCGTCAACACCCTCGGGCTGAACCCGGTCCGGCACGACGACCTGGCGGGCTGGACCACACAGCTGAAGCAGTACGAGGGGCTGACCGTCAACACCGTCGAGGCGTTCGCCGACGCGGGTGTCGAGCTCACCGACGGCCAGGGGAAGTACAGCTCCGACGCCGGAGAGCTGAAGGAAGGGCTCGACGAGCTCCTGGACCGCGTCGACCAGGGGCGCGTCCAGCCCGCCGCGATCACCTCCGACGAGACGGCCTCCCTCGCCGACTTCGCCGAGGGCCGCGCCGTCTTCCTGCGGCACTGGCCCTACGCCTACGGGGCCTTGGACAGCCTCATGGGCTCGAAACCGTATGCGGTGAACCGGCTGCCGGGGAAGGCCGTGCTCGGCGGACAGAACCTCGCCGTCACCGCCGGCTCCGCCCACGCCGACGGCGCCCGTGCGCTCATCACCTTCCTGACCTCACGGGAGAGTGAGCGCTGCCTGCTCGACGCGGGCTTCGCGGCGACCCGGGCCTCCGTGTACGGCAGCACCGCGAAGCCGTGCTGGCCCCGTGTCGCCGCCGCGCTCCGGCCCGCCGGTGACGCGCCGAAGGCGGCCAAGGGGGAGGGCGCACCGGAGGGGCAGGGGCCGAAGGCTCGTGCCGTGTACATCCGGATCCTGGGCGCGGCGCTGACCGAAGCGGTGCAGCGGCCGCGCACCCCGTACTACGGCGCGTTCACACAGGTGCTGCAGTCCCATGTGTACGCGCTGCTGACGGCGAAGCGGCCCGACACCGCAGAAGCCGCAGAGAAGCTCGACACGGCGCTGCGGGAGGTGTTCGCGGGCAGGTGACCGGCGCGGGCCGCCCCTCAGGCAGCCCCGTGGCACTCGCGGTACGAACGACCCGAGCCGCACCAGCACGCCGCGCTGCGCGCCGGGGGCCACGGGACGGCGCGGCCGCGGGCCGCCAGCGTCGTGGCGTACTGGGGGAGCAGGTCGGGGTCGGACGGGGACGCGGCCTCCGACGCGGCGAACGCCTCGTAGGAGGGGACCGTGCCCGTCACGATGCCGAGATTCGGCGTGCCCGTGGCATGCAGATCCCGCAACGCCGCCTCCAGGCGCGCCAGGTGGTCCTCGTGCGAGACGTACTCCTGGGCCAGCTCCGGGTAGGCGCTGAGGAGTTCGCGCAGCTCGTCCCCCGGCCAGTGCAGCACCGCGACGGGGAACGGGCGGGACAAGGCACTGCGGTAGGTGCCCAGCTCGGCGCGGAGCCGGTTGATCTCCGCCCGCAGCTCGCCCGGGTCCGAGGAGCCGAGGGCCCACAGACGCTTGGGGTCGTGCAGCTCGTCGAGAGGGACGGCGGCCGTGTGCAGCGCGTCGGTCAGCTCGTCCCACGCGTCATGGGCGACACCCATCAGCCTGCGCACCCGGTGCCGCCCGACCAGCAGCGACTGGGTGGCGTACGGGACTTCCTCGCCCGGGGCGAGGAGCAGCGTCAGCGCGGTCGAGAAGAAGTCGTGGGCCGCCTCCAGCTCGTCGTGAGCTTCGAGCGTCTCCGCGGCGATCTCCCACGGTGCCGCGTCGAGCGGGCCGGCGGTACGGATGCCGTCGATGATCGCGCGGGCCTCCGCCTCGTGGCCGTACTCCCAGAGGTTGGATGCCTTGAGTGCTTTGACCAGGTGCGGGTGCTCGATGGTGATGTCGGTGGAAACGAGCAGTTCGTCGTAGAGGGTGGTCGCGCGGGCGCGCTCACCGGCGAGCTCCAGATGGGCCGCGGCCTGGAGGAACAGCGGCTCGCGGTCCTCGGGATACTGCGCCGCGGTGCGCAGCAGGCGCTCGGCTTCGGTGGTGTGGTCTGCAGGCGTGTCGGGGCGCATGGCCACACGGTACTGCGGGACGGGCGTGAGGTGAGAGGGTGCGTGCCGGAGTGCTGATGAAGGCCACAGGGCGGAGGGAAGAACACTCGGCGCCCGGCCGGAACGCCTCCGCGGGAAGACCTGCCGGGAAGCGGCCCGCAGGGGGAGGGGCCCGGCGGCCGTGAGCCGCCCGCCGGCTCCGCCGGTCGCCGGAGGCCGATCGTGTATAACGGCTGAAGGACACGACCGAGCGCGAAACGACGCGGAACGAAGGGGGAGGGCCGATGAACGACGACATGAACCGTGTGCGCCGCGCGGTCGTCCGCCTCTTCCGCTCCGCCGCCCTCGTCGTCCTGTTCCTCACCGAGGTCCTCCTCGCCGAGGACGGCAGCCTCTCCGCCGCCGTCGCCCTCGCCGCCACCGCGGCCGCCGGCTCGACGCTCCTCCTCTGCTCCGTGATCAGCGCCCGCTGCGCCGCCCCCGTACCCCGTACGAGAGTGCGCACCGCCATGCGCGACCGGGAGAAGCGCACCGCGTTCCTCCCGCAACGGGACCCCGACGCCCGGGGCCGCACCAGGCCCCGAGCGCCCGGGACCGCCCTCCTGACGGCCGCGTAGAGGGCGCACCTTCCACGACCCTTCCGCGCGGGCCGTCCTGCCGAGTTCCACTCCCCGGCACGACGAGACCCCCCGGAGGGCTCACCCATGTCCGCATTCATGTCCGCTTTCGCGAGCCTGGTCGGCGCGTTCGCCGACCTGCTCCAGCCCCTCTTCCAGAACGCGTCCACCGCCGCCGCGATCGTCCTCTTCACCGCCCTCGTGCGCCTCGCCGTCCACCCCCTCTCGCGGGCGGCGGCACGCGGGCAGAAGGCCCGCACCAAGCTCCAGCCGCAGATCGCCGAACTGCGCAAGAAGCACGCCAAGAACCCCGACCGGATGCAGAAGGCGCTCATGGAGCTCCACGCGCAGGAGAAGGTCTCACCCCTCTCCGGCTGCCTGCCGAGCCTGCTCCAGATGCCCGCCTTCTTCCTGCTCTACCACCTCTTCTCCAGCCGGCGGATCGGCGGCGACCCGAACTCGCTGCTCGGCCACGAGCTCTTCGGCGCCCCGCTCGGCGAGCGCTGGCACGACGCGCTGGCCGACGGCGGCCCCTTCGGCGAGCAGGGACTCGTCTACGCCGCGCTCTTCGTGATCGTCGCCGCCGTCGCGACCTTCAACTACGGCCGCACCAAGAGGCAGATGGCCGCGAACCCGGTCACGCCGGCCACCGGCCCGGACGGACAGCCCGTGCCGGGCATGGGCGCGATGACGAAGGTCATGCCGCTGATGTCCTTCCTCACGCTCTTCTCCGTGGCCTTCGTGCCGCTCGCCGCGGCCCTGTACATCGTCACGAGCACCACCTGGACGGCCGGCGAGCGCGCGTACCTCTACCGCGGGACCCCGGCGACCGAGGCGGCCGTCGCCCCCGCGGTCTGAGCGGCGCGATGCGGCCAGGTGAACAGGTCCTCGGGTCCAGTGTGTGAACAGGGTCTTGCGGAGTGATCCGATGTCTTGGAGGATCGACCAAGCCTTTCGCTGGCCGCAACCCACCGACGGGCTCGATCTCGACCAAGGAGAGATGGACCGTTGAAGCTTCTTCGTGTGGGTACGGCGGGCTCGGAACGCCCCGCACTCCTTGACCGTAACGGGACCTTGCGTGACCTTTCGGGCCTCGTCACCGACATCGACGGCGAGCTCCTCGCCGACGCCTCGGCGCTGGCCCGCGTGCGCGAGGCGGCACAGACGCCCGACGTCCTGCCTCCGCTCGACGCGAACGGCCTCCGGATCGGGCCGCCCGTCGGGCGGATCGGCAAGATCGTGTGCATCGGGCTGAACTACCACGACCACGCCGCCGAGACCGGGGCCGCGATCCCGGACGAGCCGATCCTGTTCTTCAAGGCCCCCGACACCGTCGTGGGGCCCGAGGACACGGTCCTCGTGCCGCGCGGCAGCCGGAAGACCGACTGGGAGGTCGAGCTCGCCGTCGTGATCGGCCGTACCGCCCGCTACCTGGACACCGCCGAGCAGGCGATCGGGCACGTCGCCGGATACGCGACCGCGCACGACGTCTCCGAGCGGGAATTCCAGATCGAGCGCGGCGGCACCTGGGACAAGGGCAAGAACTGCGAGACGTTCAACCCGCTGGGGCCCTGGCTCGTCACGGCGGACGAGGTGCCCGACCCACAGGCGCTGCCCCTGAGGCTGTGGGTCAACGGGGAACTGAAGCAGGACGGCACGACGGCCGACCAGATCTTCCCGGTCGGCGAGGTCGTGCGCTACCTGAGCCACTTCATGACGCTCTACCCGGGCGACATCATCAACACGGGTACCCCGGCCGGGGTGGCCATGGGCCGGCCCGAGCCGAAGCCGTACCTCCGGGCCGGAGACGTGGTGGAACTGGAAGTGGAGGGGCTGGGGCGCCAGCGCCAGGAACTCAAGGACGCGTAGAGCACGCCCCCGAGGGCGCGCACGCGCGAACGGCCGCCGGGGCACCCCGGCGGCCGTTCGCGGTACACCGGACCTCAGTCCCGGGGGCGCGAGGTGAACTGCTCCAGCGCCTCCACCACCAGTGCGTGGTCCTCGGCCTGCGGCAGCCCCGAGACCGTCACCGAGCCGATCACTCCGGCACCCTCCACGGCGATGGGGAACGAGCCGCCGTGCGCGGCGTACGTGTCCGGGTCCAGCCGCGAGGACTGCTCGAACGTGGTGCCCTTCGCCCGGAAGCGCGTACCGACCAGGTAGGAGCTCTCCCCGTACCGCTCCACCACCTTCCGCTTACGGTCGATCCAGGCGTCGTTGTCCGCGCTCGAACCCGGCAGCGCCGCGTGGAACAGCTGCTGGCCGCCCCGCCGGATGTCGATCGCGACCGGTGCGTGCCGTTCACGGGCCAGCGCGACCAGCAGGCCGCCCAGCGCGTACGCGTCGTCGTAGCCGAAACGCGGCAGCGTCAGACGCCGCTCCTGCGCGATCAGCTCGGAGATGGTCGGAGCGTCGGGGCTCATGCGTGCTGCTCCTCGTCGTGGTGGGGAAGAAGGGTCACTGACACGCCCTCGCGGGCCGAGCGCCGCGCCGCTTCCAGGACGTCCAGCGCGGCGGCGGCCTGCGCCGCCGTCACCGGGTTGCCGCCCTCGCCGCGCAGCGCGGCGGCCACGGCGGCGTAGTAGGCGGGATAGTCGCCCGGGAGCGTACGGACCGGGTCGCCGCCGCCGGTCAGCGGGGACTCCCCGGAACCGACCCTGCCCCACAGCTCCTCCGGCTCCACGCCCCACGGCTCGCCCGCCGTCGGGCGCGCCCCGTCACGCAGGGCGGCCTCCTGCGGGTCCAGGCCGTACTTCACGTAGCCCGCCTTCGAACCGAGTACCCGGAAACGCGGGCCGAGCTGCGCCGTTGTGGCGCTCGCGTACAGATGCGAGCGCACCCCGTTGGCGTGGGTGACCGCGATGAACGTGTCGTCGTCGGCCGCCGCGCCCGGGCGGCGTACGTCGGACTCCGCGTACACCTGCACCGCGGGCCCGAACAGGGTGAGCGCCTGGTCGACGACATGGCTTCCCAGGTCGAACAGCAGCCCGCCGATCTCCTCCGGGTCACCCGACTCGCGCCAGCCGCCCTTCAGCTGCGGACGCCACCGCTCGAAGCGGGACTCGAAACGCTGCACCTCACCGAGCTCACCGTCCTCGATCAGCCCGGCGAGCGTGAGGAAGTCGTTGTCCCAGCGGCGGTTCTGGAACACGGAGAGCAGCAGCCCCCGCTCCGCGGCCAGCGCTGCCAGCTCTCGGGCCTCGGCGGCCGTACCGGCGAGCGGCTTGTCCACCACCACCGGCAGCCCCGCCTCCAGGGCCGCCCTCGCGAGCGGGACATGGGTCTTGTTCGGCGAGGCGATCACGACGAGGTCCAGCTCGTCCGCGCGCGGCCACAGCTCGTCCGGCGAGGCCGCGACCCGCACGCCGGGGAACTCCGCGCGGGCCTGCGCCCGACGCTCCGCGTTCGACGTGACGACCGTGTCGAGGACGAGGCCCTCGGTCGCGGATACCAGCGGGGCGTGGAAGACGGAACCCGCCAGGCCGTAGCCGACGAGCCCGACGCGGAGAGGAGCGTTGGCAGTCATGCGAACCACTTAAGCAACGCTGTTGCCAAAGTGCAAGCGATGGGGACAATGGAGGCGTGAACAGGAGCAGCAGGTGAACAGGAGCGGCAGCAGGAGCGGCGGGGCCAACATGCCGACCCTGCGCCACCACAACGCGTCGCTCGTCCTCGACCTGCTCCGCGTGGCCGGTGAGCAGGGCATCAGCCGGCTGGAACTCGCCGAGCGCACGGGGCTCACCCCGCAGGCCGTCAGCAAGATCACCGCCAGGCTCCGCACGGAGGGCCTCGCCGCCGAGGCCGGCCGGCTGGCCTCCACCGGCGGCAAGCCCCGCACCGTTCTGCGGCTGGTCCCGGACGCCGGATACGCCGTCGGGCTCCACCTGGACCGTGATGAACTCACGGCCGTCCTGGCCGATCTCGCCGGCACCACGGTCGCGACCCGCACCTTCCCGCTCGACCTCGGGGCCCCGGCCGCCGAGGTCCTCGCCACCGCCGCCCACGCGGTGCGGACGGTACGGGCGGACGCACCCGAGACCCCCCTGGCCGCGGCCAGGCAGGTCTTCGGCGTGGGCGCCGCCCTGCCCGGCCCGCTCGACCACCGCAGCGGTGTGCTGCACCGGGTCACCGGCTTCCCCCGCTGGGACGGCTACCCGCTGCGCGACGCCCTCGCCGAGCGCACCGGGCTGCCGGTCGTCGTGGACAAGGACACCAACGCCGCCGCCCTCGGCCTCGCCCTGCGGGAACGCGCCGGGGCCGACTTCGTCTACCTCCACCTGGGCACCGGCCTCGGCGCCGGGCTCGTCCTCGGAGGGGTCCTGCACCGCGGGGCCCGGACCGGCGCCGGAGAGTTCGGCCACCAGACCCTCCAGTTGGACGGCCCCCCGTGCGACTGCGGCGGGCGCGGCTGCATCGAGGCGCTCTGCCTGACCGCCGTCGCCCGCGGCGACATCCCCGAGGCGGCCAGGATCCTCGGTGCGGGTGCCGCCAACCTCGTCGGGCTGCTCGACATCGACCGGGTCGTCCTCGGCGGCCGTACCGTCGCCGCCCACGAGGGCGCCTATGTGCGCGGCGTCCGGGCCGTCATCGAGGAGCGCGCCCGCCGGGAGGGCGTCACCGCATCCGTACCCGTCACCGTGGCCGGCGGCGGCGACCGCCCCGTCGCCGAGGGGGCGGCCCAACTGGTCCTCGCCCCGCTCTTCGGCCGGGCGGGCGAGGACGGCGGCGAACGGGGCCGGGCACCGGCCGGCCCGCCGGACAAGGCCGATCGGGCGGATTAGGACGCCCGAACGGCCGGTCCGGACCGCCGGCGGGTGGCGGCCCCCGGCGGGCGCGTGGCAGCGTCGCCGACCGAAACGTACTGCCACGGCCGTACGGCCGGCCGCGCGTGGCGGCGTCGCCGCTCCAGCCGACGGCACCGCGCCCCGGCCGCTCGCCCCGGCCGCGTTCGCGAGCAGCGAAGGGTGACCCCATGTCCGCCAGACCCCCCGCACGACTGCGCGACGGCCGCGCCCTGACCCGCCTCGGACTGGCCGCCGGACTGGTCGTCCCGGCCGGCCTCCTCGGCGCCCCGGCCGCCATCGCCATCCCGGTCACCGCCCCCGCCGTGTCCGGCATCGCGGCGACCGCCGCCGGCCCGGAGTTCCCCGCGTGCGGTGATCCGGACGGCGAGGACTTCCCCATCGAGACCCGGATCCACGGCGGCCCCGACACCTATGCCTCCGGCGGCGGCTACGGGACCTGGTACCTCGACCTCACCAACACCACCTCCGGCTCCTGCCGCTCCATCCACCCCGTCCTGGTGCTCGCCGACGAGGACCGGACGCTCACGGCCGAACAGATCCAACTGCAGTTCACCGAGCGGGCCCACCCCGACGAGGAACACCGGGTGAGCTGGGAGTCCACCGACCGCGACGAGCAGATCGGCGTCTTCGGCAGCGGGGAGCAGGGCGACGACTTCCCCGGCTTCACCGTCCCCGCGAAGAAGACCGTCACCGTCGAGGTCCGGATGGCGTTCACCTCCGACACCCGGCCGGGGACGGTCACCGCCCGCGCCGCCATCGTCCAGCGCCGCGCCGCCCAGGACGGTGCCGGGCAGGCCGGCAGCGCCGCCGACGGCGACTGGGTCGGTGAATCCGCCGCCTACTCCTTCGTCATCGTCGAGGGCGGCATCGAGGCACCCGAGGACACCGGCAGCACGGCGGAGGCGGACGGCGGCCGCGAACTCGCCCGCACCGGCCGGGCCCACGCACGCTGGGCGGGCCTGGCATCCGGGGCACTCCTCCTCGCCGGAGCCGCCGCCATGGTCCACGCCAGGCGGCTGCGCGGAGCCGGCCGCTGATCCGGTACGGCGGCTCCCCGTGATCAGCCGGTTCCGTCCGGCGGAGGGGGCGGCCTAATATCGGGGCGTCGGCGCTGCACAACGCGGTGCCGCCGGCGTCCAGCACCTCGAGTGCACAGCGCGTACGGCAGGAGCCCGTCACATGGCAGAGCGCAAGCCGATCGAATCCTGGCTGACCGACATGGACGGCGTCCTCATCCACGAGGGCACGCCGATCCCCGGGGCCGACGCCTTCATCAAGCGGCTGCGGGACTCCGGACTGCCCTTCCTCGTCCTCACGAACAACTCCATCTACACAGCCCGTGACCTGCACGCGCGCCTCAAGCGCATGGGGCTGGACGTGCCCGTGGAGAACATCTGGACCTCCGCCCTGGCCACCGCCCAGTTCCTGGACGACCAACGGCCGCGCGGCACGGCGTACGTGATCGGCGAGGCGGGACTCACCACCGCGCTCCACGACATCGGCTACGTCCTCACCGACCACGAGCCCGATTACGTCGTCCTGGGGGAAACCCGCACATACAGCTTCGAGGCGCTCACCAAGGCGATCCGGCTGATCAACGGCGGCGCCCGCTTCATCTGCACCAACCCGGACGAGACCGGCCCGTCCGCCGAGGGCCCGCTCCCCGCCACCGGCTCGGTCGCCGCGCTGATCACCAAGGCCACCGGCAAGGCGCCGTACTTCGCGGGCAAGCCCAACCCGCTGATGATGCGGACCGGGCTCAACGCCATCGGCGCCCACTCCGAGACCTCCGCCATGATCGGCGACCGGATGGACACCGACGTGCTCGCCGGCCTGGAGGCGGGCATGCAGACCTTCCTGGTCCTCACCGGCCTGACCACGGAGGTCGACATGGACCGCTACCCCTTCCGGCCCTCCACGGTCGTCGACTCCATCGCGGACCTCGTCGACCTGGTAGACCTGCCCACCCCGTAACCCGACCGGGCCACAGCGGATGCGGGCCGCCAACTGACGCGTGAACCTTCCATCAGGAGGTTTACGATGCGTTCACTGCCCCTCACTTTCTGTGCCGCCCTGGTGGCCGGGACGATAGCCCTGCCCGCGTCCGCGGCCCTGGCCGCTCCCGCGGCCGACGAGCCCAGGGACGAGAAGCGTTCAGGAACGGTCTCGGTCAGTCCGTCCCGTGTCTCCCCCGGCGGGGAGGTGGAGCTCCGGGTCGACGTCTGCGGCAAGGGCAGGTCGGCCCGGGGGAACTCCGAGGCGTTCGTCTCCGAAGCGCGCTTCGAGCCGGGGGACGGCAAGGAGCTCGTCGCCGAGGCCCGGATCCGCTCCGACGCCGCACCCGACGACTACGAGGTCTGGGTGACCTGCAAGGACGGCCACGGCAAGGCCACCGGCACGGTCACCGTCGTCCACCACGGCCGCCCCTCACCCGTCGCCCCCGTACGGGCCGGCGGCGGTGGCACCGCTGTGCTCGCCCAGGAAACCGCGGCCGACGAGGGCCCCGGCACCCGGCACGCGGTGATCGGCCTCGGGCTGGGCGCCGTCGCGGCCGTCGCCGTCGCGTTCCGCAGCGCGCGCCGCCGCCGCCCGGCGCAGCACTGACGTGTCCACCCCGGACCGTTCCGCCGGCACGGGGCGCCTGCTGACCGGCGTCGCCTGGGCCGTCCTGCTGCTGGGCCTCTGGCTGTGGGGCCGTGCCGCCACCGCCGGCAACTCCGCCCCGACGACCGGTGACGTAGCTGCGGTCGGCCGCCCCCTCGGCGTACCGCTGCCCCCGGCCCACGATCCGCTCGACGGCGCCGCGCCGCAGCGGGTCGAACTCCCTTCCGCCGGGGTCGACGCGACCGTGGTGCGGCGCGGACTGGACGACGAGGGGGCCATCGAGCCCCCGCCCTTCGAGACACCGGGCGCCGTCGGCTGGTACGCCGAGGGCACCGAGCCCGGCACGGAGGGAGCCGCGCTCTTCGTCGGCCATGTCGACACCGAGACGGAACCCGCCGTGTTCTACGGGCTCAGCGCCGCCAGGCCCGGCGAGAAGATCAGGGTGAGCCGGTCCGACGGCAAGGTCGCCGAGTTCACCATCGACGACGTCCAGGTCTTCACCCGGGAACGCTTCGACGCACAGAAGGCGTACGGGCCGCGCGAGGACGGGCGGGCCGAGCTGCGGCTGATCACCTGCGGCGGCACGTACGACCAGAAGTCGCACGCGTACACGGCCAACGTCGTCGTGTCCGCGTACCTGACGGCGGAGAAGAGCGCCGACAGGAGCACGTAGGGGAACGCGCACGCGACGCCGTGAGGAACGGCGCGCGGATCCGCCGAAACGCCCCGGACAGGACGACCCGGCCCGGTCGGTGCCCGCTCCCCCTCGGAGCCGCCGGCCGGGCCGGTCCTCTACCGCGGTGTCCGGGCCGCGGGAGTGGCGCGGACACGACGCGGGAGGCCGCAGGTGGTTCGTACCGACACGACACTGTAGAACGACGACGCGTGGCGCCCGGAGGTCTTCCGGCAGGATGTCCGGATCCATGCGGAAGCGTCCGGGGATCAGGACCGCTGTACCCGGATTGGGGCCGACGGGCAGTGCATCGGGTCAAGGGGGATTGGATGTAAGGCAGTTGCGCCGGTCGAGGCTGAGAGCCACGGCCGTGACGGTCACGGTTCTGCTGCCGGCCGGGTGCTCCTGGCCGCGCGTATCCGGCAGGTCTCCTGCGAGAGGGGCGAGCGGTAGCGCACCGTGTACGGCCGGTCCGGTTCGGACCGGGTCAGTGGTCCGGCCAGCCGGCTGGAGTGCTCGTAGTCGTAGCGTGACAGCGCACTCCGCGCCTGCCGCCGCTGTCTCCCGGCGCCCGGCTGCGGGGCTAACCGCAGCTGGCCGTGTGGCCAGGGCCGTTGTTCTGCCGGTCGCCCGACGGCGTCGACGCCATGGTCATCCCCCCGCACGCAGGACTCTGCCTGATTCATACCTGTGCTCACCTCAGCGGGGTTCCCGCCCCGCGAGAAAGCTGGTTACTGCTTCCCCGGGCCGGGGGCGCGTGCGGTGGTGAGGTGGAGCGCCCCCCGGGGGGCGCTTCCCGTGCCGGGGTGGACATGAGCGAGGCCCCCTCACCGTCGGTGAGGGGGCCTCGCTGTTGCGTGCGCCGTCAGGGACTCGAACCCCGGACCCGCTGATTAAGAGTCAGCTGCTCTAACCAACTGAGCTAACGGCGCCTGCTGACCTGGAGAACTTTACCCGATGTGGCGGAGTGCTCCCGACCAATTCCTCTCCCGCCCGGCCTGTCGGATGGTCGTTTTTTCTCTTTAGTCCGTCACCATGAGATATGCCGGGAAAGTAGGGGTGCGGGAGATTTGGACGATTGTCGAAGGGAAGAGGAGTCGCATGACTGTGCCGGTCTTTGAGGAATACGAACCCACCGCCGACTGTGGTTGTCCCGGCTGCGCGCAGCGCCGCCGTACGGCCGCCACGCTGCCCCTGCGTCTGGGCGGACATCCCGCCGCGCACGGTGCGCGGCGGGCGCTGGTGCTGGTCACCGCGGCGGGAGTGGTCCTGTCCTGCGGTGCCGGCGAGGCCGCGGCCACCGCCGTCGAACGCGATGCCCGCGCGGGGGCCGAGGCCGACCCCCAGCCGGTCACCCCCCAGGGCCCGGTGGGGCCCCTGTACAACAGCGGAACCTCGGGTCCGCCCTCCGCACCGGGCACGGCGCAGCGCACGACGACCAGGACCGAGATCATCACCCGCGCGAAGAAATGGGTGACCGCGAAGGTCCCCTACGACATGGGCGCCTACTGGTCGGACGGCTACCGGCAGGACTGCTCCGGATTCGTGTCGATGGCCTGGAACCTCGGCACCAACGAGTGGACCGGCAGCCTCGCGGCCTTCGGGACGAAGATCGCCCGGGAGGATCTGGAGCCCGGCGACATCCTCCTCTTCCACAACCTGGCCGACCCCGCGGTGGGTTCGCACGTCACGGTGTTCGGCGGCTGGACCGACCACACGCACAGTCACTACCTGGCGTACGAGCAGACCCGCCCGAACGCGCGGCAGGCGACGACGCGGATGGCGTACTGGAGCAACTCCTCCAAGTACGTCGCCTACCGCTACAAGGGCATCGTCAGCGGCGCGAGCGGCAGCGGCTCGGCCACCGCGTTCCCCGGGGCCGGGAAGTTCGGGCCCGGCGCGAACAACGCGCACGTGACACGGCTCGGGCAGCTGCTCATCGCCCAGGGCGGCAAACGGTTCTACAAACAGGGCGCCGGACCGCGCTGGAGCGACGCCGACAAGCGCGCGACGCAGGCCTTCCAGCTGGCGCAGGGGTGGAAGGGCAAGGAGGCCGACGGCGTCCCCGGCCCGCACACCTGGCGGCTGCTGGTGGGCGGAACCGGCCGGAAGATCCCCGCCGCCGGGACCGGCGGCTCCCCGAGCGGGGCCGCGGCATATCCGGGGAAGAGCTTCTTCGCTCCCGGCCAGTCCAACAGCCATGTCCAGAAGCTGGGCGCCCAGCTGGTGAAGAGGGGATACGGCACGCACTACGCGACCGGCCCCGGCCCGCGCTGGACGGAGGCGGACCGCCGGAACGTCGAGGGATTCCAGCGCGCACAGGGCTGGCGAGGGCGCGCGGCCGACGGATACCCGGGGCCGGAGACATGGCGGCGGTTGTTCGCATGACGGCTGAAGTGACGGAACAGACATGACGGAGGCGGGAATGCGGTCCACGGAAAACGTGCGGGGCGAGTGGGACGAGCTGGGCGAGCGGGACACACGGGTGATCCTGCCCGGGCCCGGTGCGGGGGACGGAGGGGGGCAGGTGTCCGGCGAAGTGCCGCTGGTGACACAGACGTACGAGGCGGGGGTGCCGGGGCCCGGCGTGGAGCCGGAGGCGGAGATGAGCGCGGCGCCGGAATCGGCTTCGGCCCCTTCGGCCCCTTCGGTGGGGCGGCCCGTCGTGACACCGGCGGAGCCGCCTGCCGTGCTGCGGGCGGCTCCACGGGCCGGGGAGGGCGAGGCCGTCCCGGCTGATCCGGGGCAGCCTCCGGCCGCGGTGGCCGCAGTCGGCCGAGCCGCCCCGGCGTTCGGCGTAGGCCCGGCGGACCTGGACCTGGACCTGGATCTCGACCAGGGTCTCGCCCCGGTCCCGGCCCCGGCGCAGATCGCGGTCCCGGTCCCGGTCGTGACCCCGGTCCCGGCGCTGATCGTGGCCCCGGCCCCGGTCGTGGCCCCGGTCCCGGCCTCGGTCGCGGGGCCGGCGCCGGTCGTGGGACCGGACCTCCGGCCGGGTCCGGGCGCGGTCGTGGGGCTGGACCCGGCGCCCCGCCCGGAGACGCCGGTGCCGTGGCCGGACCTGGGTCCGGACCTGTACCTGGGCCTGGATCCGGTACATCCGGTACAGGTGGGCGTTTCGGAGCCGGTGGGCCCGGTGCCGGTGATCGGTGCGGAGCCGCCGGGCCTGGATCCGGTCTCCGGGCTGTGGCCACTCCGGGAGACGGCCGCGGACGCCTGCACGCACGTGGCCACCCGTGCGGACACGGAGGCGGCCGACGGCGCGGACACCGAAGCGACGGTCTGCGCGGGCACGATGCCGCTCGCCCCCGCAGTGGCGGATGCGCGGCCGGATCCGGCGGACCGGGGGGACACGCGGGGGAGCGAGCCGGCGGACGGGCCCGAGGACGGGCAGCCGCAGTTCCGCCCCGGCGGCGGAGTGCGGGTGCCCGACGAGGACCGCGCCCCGGCGACGCCCGACGCCGAGACCGCGGACCCGGCCGCCTGGTGGGGCGCCGGGCGGCGCCCCGTCATCAGCACGGAGGCCACCGCGCCCATTCCCGCGCACCTTCTCTTCCGCGACGACGGGCAGGGCCGCGGACCGGCGGGCGCCGACGGCACCGACGCCGCGCGGACCGGTGCCCGCCGCCCACCCTCGCCGCGCTCCCCCCGGGCGCAGAGGCCGTCCCGACTCGCGCCCCCTGCCGACATGCGGCTCACCGAGCGGCCCGGCCCCGTACTGCCCGGCTGGGTCGCGCTGTTCACCGCGGCTGTGGGAACGGCCGCCGGGGGTGCCGTGCTGTGGTGGCAGGGCGCGCTGCCCGCCGCCGTGAACGACCGCCTCGGCCTGGAGGCCCGCCCGTACGACGGCATCGGTGTCGGAGCCTGGGCCCTGCTCGGGCTGACGGCGGCCGTGCTGCTGCTCGCACTCTGCGGTCTCGGCCGGGGCCGGGTCGGATACGCCTCGGTGCTGACGCTCTTCGGCGGCTACCGGGGCAGCGTCCATCGCACCGGTCTCCTCTGGGTCTCCCCGCTCCTGCGGCGCCGCCGTGTCGACGTACGCCTGCGGCACTGGCGCAGTGAGCCGCTGCGCGCCGTGGACGCGAACGGCACCGCCCTGCGGGCCGTGGTCCTCGTCGTCTGGCGGGTGAAGGACACCGTGCGGGCCGCGCTCGGTGTCGCCGACCACGAGCGGTATCTGCGCGACCAGGTGGAGGCGGCGCTCGCGCGGGTGCTCTCGCAGCTGCCCGCCGACGCCTTCCACGAGGACACCCACACACTGCGCGACGCGGAGGCGGTGGGCGACGCGCTGACCCGGATGGTGACGGCGGACTGCATGCCCGTGGGCATCGAGGTGTACTCCGCGCAGCCGACCGGGATCGAGTACGCCCCCGAGGTCGCGGCGGCGATGCAGCGGTGCCGGGTCGCGGCGATCGACGCGAAACACCGGGACGGAGTGCTCACCTCCCTGGTCGACGCGGTGGACGACACGGTCGGCCGGCTGACCGCGCGCGGCATCGTCGAGCTCGACGACTATGAACACAAGGCCCTGGTGAGGGATCTGACGGTGGCTTTCTACACCGGGCGGAGCGGATCGGAAGGGAGCTGACCCCTTCCGGTCGTGCGGGAGTGCGCGCAGAAACCCGATGCACATTGGTCTGGACATGTTCATGACGCGTCAATAATCTGGACTTGGTCTAGACCGCACAGCGACGCGCGCAGTACAGCTCAGAACATCCCCAGAACATCCCCCACGTTCTCGAGGAGCGACACAGCATGCGGAAAAGGGCAAGCGCGGCAGTCATCGGCCTGGCGATAGCGGGCGTCTCCATGTTCGCGACCGGCAGCGCCAGCAGCCACGGCTACACGGATTCCCCCATCAGCCGGCAGAAGCTCTGCGCCAACGGCACCGTCACGGGCTGCGGCAACATCCAGTGGGAGCCGCAGAGCGTCGAGGGCCCCAAGGGCTTCCCGGCGGCAGGACCGGCGGACGGCAAGATCTGCGCCGGCGGAAACAGCGGGTTCGCCCAGCTCGACGACCCGCGCGGCGGCAACTGGCCCGCCACCCAGGTCACCGCGGGGCAGGGCTACAGCTTCCGCTGGCAGTTCACCGCCCGGCACTCCACGAGTGACTTCCGCTACTACATCACCAAGAACGGCTGGGACTCCACCAAGCCGCTCACCAGGGCCGCCCTGGAATCCCAGCCCTTCATGACGGTGCCCTACGGAAACCAGCAGCCTCCGGCCACCCTCACCCACCAGGGCTCCATGCCGACCCAGAAGACCGGGAAGCACGTCATCCTGGCCGTCTGGAACGTCGCCGACACCGGCAACGCGTTCTACGCGTGCTCCGACGTGAAGTTCTGACTGGCGCAACGTCCCAGGCGCAACGCACAGTGGGCGGTCTCCCGGAAGGAGACCGCCCACTGTGGTGTCTGTGCGCCGTCAGGGACTCGAACCCCGGACCCGCTGATTAAGAGTCAGCTGCTCTAACCAACTGAGCTAACGGCGCCTGCTGACTCGAAAATAATACCCGGTCCCCAGGGGTGCTGATGACACGTGCCCGCGGCAGGGCCGACAGCACCGCCGAACCGTGCGGACCCGCCCCTGACCTGCGGGTCCGCACCGCACATGTATACCGAGCGAGGACTCCCCGCCGCACCTGTGGGTGGCGCACGCCACAGACCGGGGCTCATGGGAAGCGGCTCAGAGCGACAGCGACAGGAGTACCGGTGCCGCCCGCCGGTTCAGTGTGGCGGCGGCAGCCCGCAGCCGGTGCGCGTGCTCGATCGGGAGGGACAGCGCCAGGCACCCCGCAGCCGACCCCGCCGTGAGCGGGACCGCCGCGCACACCGTGCCCACGGCGTACTCCTGGAGGTCGAGCATCGGGACCGTCGCCGGCTGGCTGTCCAGCTTCGAGAAGAGCACCTTCTCGCTCGTGATCGTCCGCGACGTCAGCCGTGCGATGCGGTGCCGGGACAGATGGTCGCGCCGGCCGTTCTGGTCCAGCTGGGTCAGCAGGCACTTGCCGATCGCGCTGGCGTGCGCCGCCGAGCGGAAGTCCACCCACTCGTTGACCGCGGGCGTGCGCGGCCCGTCCGCCACCTGCGTGACGCGGATCTCCCCGTCGACGTAACGGCTGACGTAGACCGCCGCACCGACCGAATCCCGCAGCTGCACCAGGGTCTGCTGCAGCTTCGCCTCCACGGACCGCCGACGGGCGGCACCGGAGCCGAGCTCCAGGAGGGCGGATCCGATGACGTACGCGCCGTCGGCCACCTGCTCGACGTATCCCTCGCGGCGCAGCGTCAGGAGGAGGGGTCTCAGGTGCCCGGTCGGGAGTCCCGTCTCCCGGGAGATCCGGGCCTCGGGTGCTCCGCTGCCGTGGGCGGACACGGATTCGAGCACGCGCAAGGCGTACTGCACCGAATGGAACGGCGCCTTCGGTTCCGGCTTCAACGCCACGGTTCCCCCTCAGGGCCTCTACCAGGTTGTGACGGCAAGCTCGCGACCTACGATAGTCGCCAAGTGGCCGATTCGGAGGGGCTGTCGGGGAGTTGGCGGTGCGTCCCGGCTCGGAGAACAGGGACGCACCCGCCTGGCATATGCCAGGGTCACGAGTGCGGCGCCGAAGGCGAGGTCACAGCACCGCGTTGAGGAACTCGCGCGTACGTTCGTGTTCGGGATCGGTGAATATCTTCTCCGGTGAGCCGGACTCCACGACCCGCCCCGCATCGAACATCAGGACCTTTTCCGACACGTCCCGGGCGAAATTCATCTCGTGGGTCACACAGAGCATCGTGATGTCCGTGCTCCTGGCGATGTCGCCCAGCAGATCCAGCACACCGGCCACGAGCTCGGGGTCCAGCGCCGACGTCACCTCGTCGAGCAGCAGGATCTCCGGCCGCATCGCCAGCGCGCGGGCGATGGCGACGCGCTGCTGCTGGCCGCCGGAGAGCTGGGAGGGGTGGGCGTCGACCTTTCCGGAGAGCCCGACCAGGTCGAGCAGTTCCCGGGCCCGGGCCTCCGCCTCTTCGCGCTCCATGCCGAGGACGTTGACCGGGGCCTCGGTGATGTTCTGGAGCACCTTCATGTTGGGGAAGAGGTTGAACTGCTGGAAGACCATGCCGATCTTCTTCCGGGAGACCCGCAGCTCCTTCTCGCCCGCCGGCTTCAGGGAGCCGTCCGGCCGGCGCACGTGCGAGAGCGGCGAGCCGTCCACCCAGATCACACCGTCGCTGACCTTCTCGAGGGTCATCAGGAGCCGCAGGATCGTGGTCTTCCCCGAGCCGCTCGGACCGATCAGCGTGACGTGCTCGCCGCGCCGCACGGTGAAGTCCAGCTCGTCCAGGACCACGTGGTCGCCGTAGCGCTTGACGACCTTGTCGAAGCGGACGAGTGGCTCGACGCCCGTGACCAGGGGGTCACCGGCCGCGTCCGCGATCTTCTTGAGGGGGGCGGGTTCAGTGGCCAAGACGCTTCTCCAGCTTTCTCATCAGCAGCGAGGTGGGGTAGCTCGCGACCAGGAAGACGAGCCCGGCGAGCGTGAACACCTCGGTGTACACGAAGTGGTCGGCTCCGTACTTCCGGGCCTCGAAGACCATCTCCTGCACCGTGATTACGGCGAGGAAGGGGGTTTCCTTGAACATCGAGATCGCGTAGTTGCCGAGGGCCGGCAGCACGTTGCGCACCGCCTGCGGAAGGATCACCGCCTGCCAGGTCCGCCGCGGCGACATCGAGAGCGCCCGGCAGGCCTCCCACTGACCCTTGGGGACCCCGTCGATCCCGGCCCGGTAGACCTCGGAGGTGTACGCGGCGTAGTGGACGCCCAGCACGACGATGCCGACGGTCAGCGGTTCCACGGAGCTGAAGACGGCTGCCGCGCCCACCAGCTGGACCAGCAGCGGAGTGGAGCGGACGAACTCCGTGAGTGCCTTCACCGGCACGGTCACGAACCGGGAGGGCGCACGGCCGGCCACCGCGACGGCCAGCCCGAGCACCGCCGCCACGAGCGTGCCGAGCACGGTCGCCAGCAGAGTGACCCTGAATCCTTCGAGCAGCAGCGGGAAGGCGTCCCCGACGGCATCCCACCGGAACGACTGGTTCACCGGGAACCTCCCGCCGTGGCAGCGGCTTCCGCCGTGCGAGTCTTCAGCAGGCTGCCCGCACCGGTGTGCAGTCCCAGCCGCCGCTTGGCGGTGCGCTCCAGCATGTTCATCAGCAGGGTCAGCGCGTAGGCGAGGACGAAGTAGACGGCCAGCAGCATCAGATACGTGGTGAGGGTCTCACCGCTCCGGCTGCGGACGTGTTCGATCGCGGTCATCAGATCGGCCGCGGAGAGCAGCCACAGCAGGGGCGTGCACTTCAGCAGCTGGATCAGCAGGTTGGTGAAGGACGGGATCATCTGCACCCAGGCCTGCGGCATGATCACTTTGCGCATCCGGTGGAAGGGCGTCATGTTCAGCGCCACGGCCGCCTCGTACTGCGCCCGGGGGACGGAGTTGATCGCGCCGCGCACGATCTCCGAACCGTACGCACCGTAGTTCAGCCCGAAGGCGACGATCCCGCAGACCAGCGGGGTGAGTTCGTAGCCCGTGAGGGGCGGCATCGCGTAGTAGAGCCAGAAGAGCTGGATGTAGAGGGAGGTGCCGCGGAAGAACTCCACGACGGTCCGGGAGACCCCGCGCACCAGCAGCAGCCTGCTGCCCGCCGCCAGGCCGAGGACGAACGACAGCAGCAGTGCGACCAGGGAGCCGAGGACCGTCGCCTCGAGCGTCACCCACAGGCCGGATCTGACCTGGGGAAACTCTTCGCCGAGTACGGTGAGGAAGTCACTCATACGGTGTGGTCCGCCCCCGTCAGCCCTTGCACAGGTCGGCCGTCTTGAGCGTGGCCGGCGGTATCTCCGTGGCGCCGAAGCCGTACTCCCGGAGCAGCTCCACATAGCGGGACCGGTCCGAGACGATCTTCTTGAGCTCGCGGTTGAAGGCGTCCCGCAGTTCCTCGTTGCCCTGGCGGAACACCGCGCCGCCCGGGGAGAACTGCTTCGCGCCGTCCAGCTCCGGCACGAAGGCCTCGGTGACCTCGGTGTCCGGGTTGGTCTTGGCCAGCCAGCGCAGCGAGATGCCGGTGAGCAGGAACGCGTCGATCCGGCCGCCCTTGACGGCGTCCGCGCCGTCCTGCGGCTTCTGCAGCGTCTTGATCTTCCCCTCGGCGATGCCCGCGCCCTCGGCGTACGACGCCTCGACCGCACCGGACATCACGCCGACGGTGACCCCCGCCGCCTTCGCGGACGCCAGGTCGGTGAGCTTCTTCGGGTTGCCCTTCTTCACCATCAGGGCCGTGGGGGAGATGAACTCCGGCTCGGAGAACAGCGCGTTGGCGCAGCGCTCCGGCGTGATGGCCATGCCCGCGCTGACCACGTCGTACTTGCCCGCCTGCAGGCCGGGGATGAGGCCGTCCCACTCCGAGAGGGTGGGCTTCAGCTCGTCGACACCGAGCGCCTTGAATATCTCCCGGTGCAGGGTGGGGGCCTCGCCCTTGAGCTCCTTGCCCTCCATGTACCCGTACGGGGCCTCGTTGGCGTACGCGACCCGGACGAAGCCCTGCTTGCGGAGCTTGTCGAGCGCGCCCTCACCGTCCGCGGCACCGGCGTCCGTCTTGCTGCACGCGGAGAGGAGACCGGGGACCACGAGCAGACCTCCGACGGCCGCCGTTCGATTGAGGAAGCCCCGACGGGACAGGTGAGGGAAGTCAGCCATGGTTCGCGATCTCCTGCGGGAATAGGGGGTGTCGAACAGTCCGGACAGAGTGAGCACCTGCCCGATCCGGGGCACGTATGCAGCAAGCGCTGCCATGTAACCGAACGGTGGCCGGAGGGTGACCCTCCCGTGTCCCGTCATGGGCGGAGGGCGATGACGGGTGCACGGGGCGTACCGGCTGCGGTGCGCGGATCCATGACCGGCCGTCAGGGCGGAGAGTCAGGACGGGACGTCCGGGGAAGGTACGTAACCACGCCGTACGTCCACCACGTTGGGCAGCGGCTCCCCGGCCGCCCAGCGTTCGTACATCGCGACGAACTGTTCACCCAGCCGGTCCCGCCATCCTGCCGTGTCCCCGCTCATGTGCGGGGAGACCAGCAGGCCGGGCACGTCCCACAGCGGGCTGGACGGGCCCAGCGGCTCCTCCTGGAACACGTCGAGCGCCGCGCCCGCGATCCAGCGCCGGCGCAGCGCGTCGGCCAGATCCTCCTCGACGGTCAGCTGACCGCGCCCCACGTTGACGAAGTGGGCGGAGGGCTGGAGCAACCCGAAGAAGCGGGTGTCGAACATCCCGCGCGTCTCGTCCGTCAGGGGGGCCGCGGAGATCACCCAGTCCGCGCCTGCCGCCAGCCGCCCCAGATCCTCGACGCCGTGAATCGTGCGCCGCGCGGTACGTCCGACGAGCGCCACCCGCACACCGAGGCCGTGCAGCAGCCGCATGATCTCCCGGCCGATGGGCCCCGCGCCGACGACCACGGCGCGGCTGCCGGCGAGGTCCCGGGTCTCCCGGTGGTGCCACCGGTGCTGCCGCTGGAGGTCCAGAGTGCGGGGGAGGTCCTTCGCGAAGGCGAGCACCAGCCCCGCGACGTACTCGGCAATCGGCAGCTCGAAGACGCCACGGGCGTTGGTGACGACGGTCGGGGAGGCGGCCAGCTCCGGGCAGAGCAGCCGGTCCACCCCGGCGCTCGCGGTGTGCACCCAGCGGGGGCGCGGCCCGTCGCCGGGCCAGGCCGCGCGGACGGCGTCGGAGGTGAAGTCCCAGACCAGCAGGACATCGGCGTCGGGCAGCTGCCCGGCCAGCGTCCGCTCGTCGGCGTACCTCACGAGGGCCCGTCCGGTCAGCCGGCCCAGGCGCGGTGACGGGTCGGTGTCCAGTACGAGGATCACAGGAGTGGTCATCAGGAATGACCACGCTCGCACCGGGGCACACGCCCGTCAACAGGACCCCTCGACCCGCGGGAGAAACCGCTGGTCACACCGGTTGCGGGAGACGGCATGGGGCCACAAGGGGAATAATTGTCCCGGCGGGGACAGCGGTGGCGCGAGTGCCGGCACGACATCCGGACGCACGGGAAGGATGGACATGACGACCGTAGGACTTCTCTACCCGGGCCATGCCGCGGAGGACGACTTCCCGCGGATCGAGGTCATGCTCGACAGCGACATCAGGGTGCCGCTCTTCCACACCGACATCGACGAGGACGCCCGCAGGGCGGAGAACCTCCGGGCGGCGGGCACCCCCGACCGTCTGAACGCCGGTGTCGAGGAACTGCGGCTGGCAGGTGCCGAATCCCTGGTCTGGGCCTGTTCGGGCGGCAGCTTCGCCTACGGCTGGGAGGGGGCGCACGAACAGGCCGCCGAGCTGGCCAGGGCCGCCGGGCTCCCCGCGTCGAGCACGTCGATCGGTTTCGTCCAGGCGGTACACGAGCTGGGGGCGTCCCGGGTCGCGGTCGCCGCGACCTACTCCGAGGACATCGCCACGCTCTTCGCCGGCTTCCTGCGGTCCGGTGGGATCGAGGTGGCCGCCAGTCGTGGTGGCGGCATCATCACGGCGTCCGAGGCGGCCGCCGCGGACGTGGAGCTCGTGAAGCAGCTGGCCGTGGCCGGGGACCACCCCGACGCCGAGGTGGTGCTGCTCCCGGACAACGCCCTGCACACCGCCGCGTACGTCCCCGAGCTCGAGGAAATCCTCGGCAAGCCGGTACTCACCGCCAACCAGGTGGCGGTCTGGGAAGGCCTCCGGCTCGCCGAACGCCGCATCTGGGCCCCCACCCTCGGCACGCTGTTCGCCACCCGCGAGCCCCCGCTCGGTGCCACCGAGCCCCGGGGCATCGAGGTACGGGAGTAGGCGCCCCGGAACCGGACGTCGGGGGAGTCGGCAGGGTACCCAGGGTCCGGAAGCCGGGGGAGCGTGCGCCCCGGCTTCCGGACACCGCGGGAATAAGCGGAGCCATCCTCCTGTTGGCACCCTCCGGTACCCAGACGCAGCACCGGAGAGGCCGAACACGTGGATGAGAACCGAGGCGACCAGATTCGCGGCACGGCGGGCGGGACGGCCTCCGTTCCCCTGTCCGTGCTCGACCTGGTGACCGTGGGCCAGGGCCGCACCGCGACCCAGGCACTGCGCACCAGCGTGGACATCGCCAAGCTCGCCGAGAGCCGCGGATTCCACCGGTTCTGGGTCGCCGAGCACCACTCCATGCCCGGTGTCGCCTCCTCGTCGCCCGCCGTGATCCTGGCGAACCTGGCCGCCCACACCGAGCGCATCCGGCTCGGCTCCGGCGGTGTGATGCTGCCCAACCACGCCCCGCTGGTGATCGCGGAGCAGTTCGGCACCCTGGAGGCGATGGCCCCCGGCCGCGTCGACCTCGGACTGGGCCGGGCCCCCGGCACGGACGGCGCGACCGCTGCCGCACTGCGGCGCACGGACCGGCTGAACGAGGGGGCCGACGACTTCCCGCAGCAACTGGCCGAGCTGACCCGCTTCCTGGACGACGACTTCCCGGACGGACACCCGTACGCCCGCATCCACGCCGTCCCCGGGCCCGTGCAGGCCACCTCGCCCGGCGGTGTCCAGTCCTCCGCCCGTCCGCCGGTCTGGCTGCTGGGCTCCTCCGGCTTCAGCGCCCGGCTGGCCGGTGTCCTCGGGCTGCCCTTCGCCTTCGCCCACCACTTCTCGGCACGCAACACCGTGCCGGCCCTGGACCTGTACCGGGAGTCCTTCAAGCCCTCCGCAGTGCTCGACGCCCCCTACGCCCTCATCGGGGTCGCGGCACTGGCCGCCGACGACGAGCGCGAGGCCAGGCGCCAGGTGCTCACCGGCGCCCTGTCCATGGTCCGGCTGCGTACCGGGCGCCCGGGCCTCGTGCCGAGCCCCGAGGAGGCGGAGGCGTACGACTTCAGCCCCATGGAGCGCGAGTTCGTCGACGGCTGGCTGAAGGACATCGTCCACGGCACGGCGGACGAGGTCCGTACCGGTCTGGACGACCTGGCCAAGCGCACCGGCGCGGACGAGCTGATGATCACGGCCAACGCACACGGTGGCGAGGCCCGCCTGCGCTCGTACGAGCTCATCGCCGACGCCTACGGGCTGCCCACGATCTGACCCGGCCGGCGGCTCCGGGAACCGGCGCCGGTCAGCCCTCCGGCGGCCTGGCGCCGATCAGTTCGGCGATCCGCTCCGGGGCCACCGCACGGGAGTACAGCCACCCCTGCCCGGTGTCGCAGCCGATCCGGCGCAGCCGCTCCGCCTGGCCCGACGTCTCCACGCACTCCGCGGTGACCGTCAGGCCCAGGCGGTGCGCCAGCTGCACCATGGCCTCGACGATCGTCTCGTCGGCCGGGCTGGGGTGCGCGCCGTCCTCGTAGCGGAAACCGCGTACGAACGAACCGTCCAGCTTCAGCACGGACACGGGCAGTCGGCTCAGATAGGCGAGGTTGGAGTAGCCCGTGCCGAAGTCGTCGATCGCGATGCGGACGCCCATGTCGCTGAGCGCCTGAAGCACCTGGAGCGGCCGTCCCGACGAGCCCATGACCGCCGACTCGGTCAGCTCCAGTTGCAGCAGTTCCGGCCCGAGGCCGGTCTCGGTGAGGATCTCCGCCACGTCGGTGACCAGGTCGGAGTCCCACACCTGTCGCACGGCGACGTTGACGCTGATGAACAGTGCGGATTCGTCCGGGTGTTCCAGCTGCCAGCGGCGTGCCTGCCGGCACGCCGTGCGCAGGATCCACCGGCCGAGCTGGACGATCGTGCCGTCCTCCTCGGCGATCGGGACGAACCGGCTCGGTGCCAGCAGCCCGAACCGCGGGTGGTTCCACCGGACCAGGGCCTCCACACCCCGGACGACCTCGTCCGCCATGCCCACCAGCGGCTGGTACTCCAGAGTGAACTCCCCGCGTTCGACGGCCGGGCGCAGTGTGGAGGAGAGCGCCTGCCGGGTCATCCGGTGGGCGTTTCGCTCGGGGTCGAAGAGGGTCCAGCGGGCCCTGCCGTCCTCCTTCGCCCAGTAGAGCGTGGTGTCCGCCGCCTGCATCAGAGCGGTGGCCGACGTTCCGGCGGACGGCCGCTCCACCACCCCGATCGACGCGGAGACCGACAGCCGGTGCCCGGACACCTCGAACGGCCGCTGCAGAGCGGCCAGCACGGAACGGGCGAGGCCCGTGAGCTGAGGCGTACCCGAGGAGGCCTCGACAAGGATCGCGAACTCGTCACCGCCGAGCCGTGCCACCAGATGGCCGCCCGCACGGTGGCCGTCGCCTTCGGCGCAGTCGGTGAGCCGTCCGGCGACGGCCGCCAGCAGCCGGTCGCCGATGCGGTGACCCAAGGTGTCGTTCACCGCCTTGAAGCCGTCGACGTCCAGGTAGCAGAGGCCGATCCGGCCCTGCCCGGGCGATGACCCGTCCGGCGACGACAGGGTCTCCAGCGCGGTCGAGAGCCGCTCGAGGAACAGCGTGCGGTTGGGCAGCAGGGTCACGGGATCGTGCGTCCGCAGATGGCGCAGCCGCTCCCGCAGCTCGCGCCGGTCGCTGACGTCGGCGACGGACAGCAGCACCCGGCCGGCGCCGGAGGCCGGGTCACCCATCGGTACGACGGTGACCTCGGCCCACAACGGGCTGCCGTCGGCGTGCTTGAGCTGCCGGGCGCACCGGAACCGGGGGCGGGTGCCGCGCAGGACCTCGGTGTACGCGCGCCGGGCGGGGGCGTCCGAGGTCAGGCCGGTGAGGTCGGCCGCGAGCTGCCCGGCCAGGGACGCGGGCTCTGCGCCGAGCAGTCCGCCCAGTGCGTCGTTCGCCCTGACGATCCGGCCGCGGTGGTCGACGACGGCCATCGGGAGGGTCGCCGACGCGAACGCGGCGCGGTAGTCGCGCAGCTCGGCGAGCCCCGTCCCCTGATGATCACGGTGGGTCACCTCCGGCGGACCGGTGCCGGGGGAGGTGCCCGTCCCGGGCGTCGGCCCTTCGGAGGTTCCGCTCACCGCTCGCTCCCGCTGTGCAGATCGTCGTGAACAGGTGTGGCCGGGCAGGGCGTGGAGCGGAGCGCCGCGCGAGAGGCGGGAACCACGCAGGAAAACGAGGTGAAGCATAGAGGGTGGCGCGCCGCACGTTCCAGCGCGCCCGCCGTTTCGGATGCACGGTACGCGCATGGCTCACGTCCGTCCGGCCCCTCCACCCTCTGGACCACCCCGGAGCGCTTTGGCCGTAGATGACGAATTTTGAGCCGTTCTGGTTGTTCAAGGCTCCAGGGTGAGCGAATGTGACGCTCTGTGAGGGTAGGTATGTCTCGATCCGACTGATGCCGACTGATGCCGACTGATGCCGACTGGTCGTTCCCGGCTCCGGCTGACCCGTGTGGGGCAGCACAACAGGGCGTACGCCGCAGAACCGGCACAGGGTGAGGGGGGAGACCCGCATTCGCCACCCGGAGGTAGATGTGCCGCGTCAGCACGGACCCGGGGGGTCGGAGAGGCCGAGGCTGCGCAGTGCGGCTGCCGCTCTCACCTCGCTCCTGGCGCTCGCCGCCACCGGGCTCGTCGCAGGGCCCGCGGTGGCGGCCTCGCGCGACGCGGGACCGTGCGCCCTGCCCAGGACCGGGGCGCACCACTCCCTCGGCCTCGACACCTGGAACAGCGCCTACCCGCGCCCCGACCGCGGCCTCGACGCGGTCATGATCTTCCTCTCCTTTCCCGACGCCGAGCCCGTCGTGTCCCCCGACGTGCTCGCCGCCGACCACTTCCCCTCCACCTCCCGCTTCTTCCAGCGCGCCTCGTACGGGAAGTTCACCCTGCGCGCCCACCCGCAGCGGCAGTGGACCCTCATGCCGCACCCCTCCAGCTGGTACGGAATACAGCGCGACTGGGGGTCGGAGCGCCGCAGCGCCTACCTGCGGGACGCGATCGAGGCCGCCGACGAGCAGACCGACTTCTCGGCGTACGACGTCGTCTACCTCGTCGCCGACCCCGACGCCCCCGGCGTCGACTCCGACGCCACCAAGGTCGTCAACTTCGACCGGCCGCTGCGGGCCGACGACACGGACATCAAACGCGTGGTCACGGTCTTCGAGGAGCACCCGCCGGACCGGAACGTCCTCGCGCACGAGACCGGACACGTCTTCGACCTGGCGGACCTCTACCACCGGCCCGAGGACGGGAAGGGCGACTGGGACACCTACGTCGGCGACTGGGACGTGATGGGCAGCCAGTTCGGACTGTCCCCGGACCTTTTCGGCTGGCACAAGTGGAAGCTCGGCTGGCTCGGAAGCCAGGAGGTCGTGTGCGTGCAGGGCGCCGCCGACCTCACCCTGGAGCCCATGGCCGAGGTGCCCGTGCGCGGGGCGTCCCTCGGGACGCGGCTCGCGGTCATCAGGACCGGCGTGGACAGCGCACTGGCCATCGAGGCGCGCAGTGCCACGGGTAACGACCGGACGACCTGTACCGAGGGGGTCCTCGTCTACCGCATCCGCAACGCGACGCCCTCCGGCGGCGGGCCGATAGAGGTCCTGGACACGCACCCCGAGTCCGACGCCTGCTGGGACCGGTCGGTCTACCCGCCCCTCGCGGACGCCCCGCTCCGGGAGGGCGAGCGCTACACCGTGCCGGGCGAACGCGTCCGCATCGAGGTCGCCGACCGAACCCGGTCGGGAGCCTGGACCGTCCGGGTCACCACAGGGACCTGACCTGCGCGGACGCCCCCACGGAAGAAGCCCCCTCGCTTCCGCGAGGGGGCTTCTTCCGTCTGTGCGCCGTCAGGGACTCGAACCCCGGACCCGCTGATTAAGAGTCAGCTGCTCTAACCAACTGAGCTAACGGCGCCTGGTGACGTCGTAGACATTAGCACCCGGATCGGCGGGAGGAAAAATCGAATTCCCGGTGGTCGACGGGGTCGCCGACCTGCCCACCCGCACGCAGGCCCACAGCAGGACGTCCGGGCCCGGCAGCCAGGGACCACGGGTGTCCGGCGCGACCACCCAGCGGGGGCAGCCGGCGCTCGCGCCGCCGGTCAGGGGCGGGACGGTCACCGCGTCCCCCGTGCCGTGGCAGAGCACCGGCGGCAGGGCGCCCCGGTGTCCGCGGGCGCCGTCGGCGCCGCCCGTGCCCCACTCCTCCCACGCCAGCAGGGACGGCAGGCGCTGGGCCGTGCCGGGTGCGGCGAAGAGCAGCATCCGGCCCCGGTGCGTGGCCACCGGACCCGATCCCGGCCCCTCCGCCCAGAGCTGCTCCAGCATGCGCCTGCCGAACAGGGCGGGGACGTTCACGATGTCGAACGAGGAGCCGCACGGCAGCACGCCGGGGGAAGTGGGATGTGCCTCCCACTGCGAGAGCGTGCTGCGGGGGTGGGCCGAAGCGCCCGCCAGCCACGCCGCTCCGGATGCCGTCACCTGGGCGGCCCGGTTGCCGTTGCTGTCCCGCAGCAGGGCGAAGATGTCGACACCGTGGTGCGGGGCGGTGCCGATCCGCAGGGTCGTTTCGTCGTTCAGCCATGCGCTCATGGCGTCATGTCTACCGGCCGTGACGCTCCTGTTCCGCAGAGTTGCCGAAAGTCGCACAGCGTGCGGGCCGAGGGAGTATCTTGCCCGACGGCATATGCCACAGGTGTACCCGCGGTGACGGACGGTCGTGCCGACGCCGTCCCCTTGGGGTGGCGTCCGGGCCTCTACCCCCTGCGAGCCCGGATCAGGGCGTGGGGTTGTCGAGCAGGGACCGGCCGAACTCGATCATCTTCTTGGCGTAGTCCTCGGTCCACTCCGCACGCTCGGCTATCTCCGCGGCCGTGAGCCGGTCGAACCGGCGCGGATCCGCGAGCTGAGCGGCGGCCAGGGCCTGGAACTCCACGGCCCGGTCGGTCGCCGCCCTGAAGGCGAGCGTCAGCTCCGTCGCGCGCGTCAGCAGTTCCTTCGGATCCTCCATCGACTCCAGGTCGAAGAAGTGCTCCGGATCGGCTGCCGCCGCCGACGGCTCGAAGAGCAGCGGCGCCGGACGCAGCCTCTGCCGCTCGTTCCGCTCGGGTTGTGCCATGTGGGGTTCCCTCCTCGCGCGGCCGGACGGCCACCTTCCATTGTCCAGCCCGGCACAAGAGCGCTGCCCAGGATCAGGGCGCCCAATGCACGCGATGCTCGGCGAGGTGGGCCAGAACCGCGTGGTTGGCCTCCCAGCCGTCAGGGAACTTGACCGTCACGCCCAGCTGGACCGGCTCCGTCGACGGGTGCTCGTCCAGCAGGTCCGCGACCCCCGCACGGCACACCACGACGCACGCGTGCCGGTGCCGTGAGGCCAGGACGCACAGGCGGCCCGTCTCCAGATGGAACGCCGTGGCGTCCGGGCGGCCCGACAGCGGGTGCAGGACCACCGTCACATCGAACTCACGGCCCTGGAGCCGGTTCGCCGTATCCACCGCGACACCCGTCACACCCAGCTCCGCGAGCGCCGCCCGCACCGCCGCGGCCTGGTCACGGTGGGCCGTCCCGACCGCGACCCGCTCCGCCGTCACCGGGACGGGGTCCGGGCCGCGCTCGCTCGTCGCGGCGCCGCCCCGGTCCAGCAGCCTGCGGACCACCAGAGCCACCGCCCGGACCGCCTCGGGGTCGGTGCGCGGGGTGTGCCGGGCCGGGAGCTCCAGCAGGCCCCAGCCGGACTCCGCCGCCTCGTCCAGCACCCGGTCCGGGCCCGAACCGTCCGAGGGCACGCCGAACGACAGCCGCCGGTCGCCGTGGTCCGTGCCGCTGCGGAACGGTGTGTACGGGTAGAACGCCCGCGAGACCAGAGGCGCCGCCGAGGCGGGCAGCCGCCACGACACCGGCAGCCGGTGCTGCGGCAGCTCCGGATTGTGCGCGAGGAGGGTCGAGACGGCGCTCGCCGACGGGTCGTAGGAGAGCCCCGCCCACTGGTCGGCGCCCACGATCGAGAACGGGTCCAGCTGGCCCGGATCCCCGACGAACAGCGCCCGCTGGAACAGCCCGGCCACGGCCAGCAGGGCGTCCGACCGCATCTGGTAGGCCTCGTCGACGATCGCGTGGTCCCACGGCTCCACGTTCTTCACGTGGGCCCACTTGGCGGCCGTGGAGATGACGATGTCCAGGCCCGCCAGATCCGCGGCCTTCGCCGACTTCCGTACGTTGTCCAGGCCGTCCAGGACCTTGTCGTACGGATCGGAGTCGCTGCTGTGCAGCCGGCCCACCGGCAGCCCCGGAGCCTTCTCGGCCAGTCGTACCACCAGGTCGTCCACCTGGGCGTTGGTCTGCGCGACCACCATCAGCGGGCGGCCCGCCGCGGCCAGCTCCAGCGCGGCACGCACCACCAGCGTCGACTTGCCCGCGCCCGGCGGTGAGTCCACGACGACGCCGCGCGCCGTGCCGCGCAGGGTGTCCGCGAGGATCCCGTCGGTGGCCCGCGCCGCCGCGGCACCCGGGTCGAGAACGGCTGTCACAGGATGTCCTCCGAGGTCACGGGATCGGGCTGCTCGGCAGGTCCGCCGCCGCCGGCGGCGCCCGGCGGGCCGCCGTGGGTCCACGGGGTGTCCTCCGGATCGGGCAGCTTCGGTCCGCCCCGCTGGTCGTGCTCGAACAGCGTCCAGGTGATCCGGTCACCGGCTTCGGGCACCGAACCGGGCGCGGGCTCCTTGCTCCGCCCCATCCGGTCCGTGATCCGCAGGACCAGGTGGACGGTGTCGCCGGCCTCCGCGTCCTCGTCGTGCCCGGCCGCGTACCGCACGAACTCGGCGGTCTGCGGCCTGCCGTCCAGCGAGCGGTACACCTTGGTCCGCTCACCGAGATGCGGGCGCTCGTCGGTCCGCACCGTGACCAACGGGCGCGGTGAAGGCCGCTTCGACTCGCTGTACGCCATCTCCACCTCCGTCACCTCCCCGACGAACGCCTCGCCCGCCAGCCTGCGGCCCGCCAGCACCAGCGGATCGTCGAGCGCCTCCTGTGCCTCCAGCTGCGCCTGGGCGGTCTCCCGCGAGGCCAGCTTCCGCGCGGCCGTCACCGCGTCGTCCCGGCGGGGCTGCGGGGGCTCGCCCGCCCGCACCCGGTCCCGGTGCCCGGTGAACGACCAGCGGTCCCTGGTCCAGCGGTCCTCGGCCCTGGCCCCCTCCGGGAGCTCCCGGAGCAGGTCGAGCGCCCGCCACACGGCGTCCCAGGTCGGGAGCATGACCCCCGCGAGCAGCGATCTGATCTCCCGCTCGGCACCGCTCAGCCCGCCGAGCCGGGTGTCGGCGTCGACGCCGTCCTCCGCTGCGGCCAGCGCCGTGCGTGCCCCGTCGTAGCGCTCGATCGCGGGGGCCAGCAGCCTGTTGTCGAACGCCGGATCCGTCGCCGGTCCGGCCGGCGGGCAGATCAGCTGGCCCGCACGGTCCCGCTGCAGCTCGGCGCGGAGCGCGGCCACCGCGCCGGACTCGCCGCCCGGCGGGTCTACCCAGGCGAGCAGCGCGCCCAGGTGCTGGTCCTCCAGGCTGCTCTGCCCCGTCGCCCAGTGGCGGTTGACCAGGTCCGTCGCGGCGAGCAGCAGCGAGGACCCCGGCACCCTGGCCCGTTCCCCGTAGTGCGTCAGCCAGCGGCCGAGCAGCGGCACGCGGGCGGGGGCCGGGAAAGGGGTGTCCGGATCGTCATCGGCGGTCCGCCGGAACCGCATGGACCGCCCGAGCAGGCTCACGAAGTCGATGCCGGCCCTGCTGGGCACGACCAGCTGGGCGGCGTCCGCACACAGCTCCACCTCGACCTTGACCTTCTTGCCGGTCTCGGGATCGACCTCCCCACGCTCGGCGGGCTCGACGGCGTCGGCGTACGACTCGATGTGCGGCAGTACCGCCTCGGCCAGCTCGGCGAGGAACGCGAAGCGCAGGTCGCGGTCGCGCGGCTGGGCCACGGCCAGCAGCCTGGGCGCCGCGCGGTCCGTGCCCACGAGCGCGCCGAGCGGGGCGCCGGCCTCACCGGCGGTCGTCAGCGGCACCAGCACGAGCGGGCCGGCGGTCAGATGGCGGTGGCGCACGGTGGCCAGGGGCTGGGCCCGCCCGCTGTCGACCGCCTCCAGCCGGGCCAGGGTGCTGATCAGTGACATGGGACGCCGCCGCTCACACCGGCCAGGGCCTCGGCCCGCAGAGCCGCCGCCCTGCGCAGGGCGGCCACCGTCGGGTCGGCGGGGTCACCCTCCTTGCCGGCCGCCGCGGCCAGCACCCCGGCGACCGTCGTCAGGCCCCCGAGCTCGCCCCGCACGCTGCGGCCCAGCGATTCCACCGCGCCGTCGGCGCGGGACTTCGCCCTGCAGTGGAAGGCCAGCTCGCAGGCGGCCAGGCACTCCGGGGCGTACGCCGCAGGGACCGCCTCGACCGCGGTGCCGAGCTCCTCCGGGGAGCAGCCCGGGTCGAAGGTCGTGCCCTCGGGCAGGGCGGCCGCGATGTCCTCGACACGGGTCAGCCTGGTCAGCTGGCGGTCGGTGACGGCGCGCTGTTTGCGGACGTCCACGACCGATGCGGTCGGCAGGTTGGAGAAGTCCTTCGGGCAGACGAGCAGGACCCGGTGGCCGACCTCCGCGCCCTCGGTGACCGCCGCGATCCGCTCCAGCGCCAGGACGTAGACGGCGGACTGGCGGGCCGCCGCACCGACCTTCGAGGCGTCCGCGGAACCGTCGACCATGGGGAAGGACTTGATCTCGACGACGGTCCAGGTGCCGTCGGGGTGCACCACCACGGCGTCCGGTTCCAGGTAGGCGGGTGATCCCGCGACCTCCAGGACCAGCATCGGATGGTCGAGCAGCGCCCACTCGCCCGCCGCCGTGGCCTCGCGCAGCGCCAGCGCCGTACGCGCGGTACGGCCCTCCGGGCCGGCTGCCGTCAGATCGGGCACCACGGCCGCGGCCGGTGGTTCCGTGCCGCCGCCGAGCCGTTCGACGAGGAGGCGCAGCAGCTCCGTGCCGCCGTCGGCCTTGACCCTGGCCTCGAAGGCGTTGCCCCGGACGAACGCGAACTGGGACTGGCCGAACGCCGCGGGCGAGCCGAGCGCGCCGGCCAGCTCCGCCTTGTCCACACCCGCGCCGTCGAGCAGGGCACGTCGCTTGCATCCGGGGTTGGCGGCGAGCGCGGCCAGCGCGCGTGCGTCGAGCGGATGCGGTGCGACCGACGGGCCGCGCAGCTCAGCGAGCCGGTGCCGGAGCGTCGTCGTCGGCTTCGGCGGCGGAACGGGTGCGCGTGTCGCTGGAATCTGCGGAGGCGGTCCGCTGGCCGGGTATTCGCTCACCCGCGGAAGTCTTGCATCCGTCACTGACAATCGTGGATCCCGTGGGGGTGGCGGATGCGGGAACCCGCGCGAACACCGCCCGCACCCGGCCCTTGACGCGGTCCGCGAGCCGCATGAACGGCCTGGTCAGCAGGGCGCCCACGGCCATGACTGCGGCGCCGGCGACGGCGTCGAGGAAATAGTGGTTCGCCGTGCCCATCACGACGAGCACGGTGATCAGCGGGTAGGCGACGCCCGCCGCCCGGACGAGCGGGTGGCGGCCGTGGCGCCACAGCAGGACGCCGCACCACACGGCCCAGCCGACGTGCAGGCTCGGCATCGCCGCGTACTGGTTGGTCATCCCGCTGAGGCCCCGCGGGGCGCTCGCGCCCGCACCCCACCAGCCGTACGCGCTGTACTGCGCCATCGTGTCGACGAAACCGTGGTGGGCGTCGAGCAGCCGCGGCGGGCAGGTGGGCATCAGCGTGAAGCCGACCAGCCCGAGGAGCGTGGAGGTCATGAGCCAGGTGCGGGCCGCCCGGTAGGCGGCGGCACGGCGCCGGAAGATCCAGATGAGGACGGCCGGGGTGACCAGGTAGTGCAGGGAGGCGTAGGCGAAGTCGGCGGGTATGCCGAGCGCGGGGTGGGCCGTCAGCAGCCGGTTGAGCGGGTGCTCGGCGTTGAGGTGCAGCGCCTTCTCCAGGCGGAGTATCGCGAGGCCGTTGTCGACGGCCGCCGGTATGTTCTCGTGGACCAGAAGCCGGCCCATCGAATACAGGCCGTACACGACCGCGACCAGCGGAAGTTCCGTCCACCAGCGGGGCCGATGACCGGACGGCGGTGTCGCGGCGGTGGCGTGCGGCATCCGGCAGCTCTCCCCAATGTTCATGCGGTCGACGGCGGGCGTTCAACCGTACGGCGGTCATATGCCCTGGTTCCCCGTGGGGGCACTCCCACGCGGACGCCCCCCGGCCATGCGTGGAGAGGGACGCGGGCACCGCCCCGCAGGTTGCCCGTGAAGCAGGTGGGAGATGATGGAACGGGGCGTCCGCCCGCGCCGGCCTCCTGGCCGCTCGCCCGCGTTCGCCGTCCCGTCGCTGTCCCGGACACCGCTGTCCCGGACCCACCAGATCCTAGGGTCCCCGGATCTTCGGATCTCCGTATTTTCAGGGAGAGCCGTCATGGCACCGCGAATCCTGCTCGCCCGGCACGGCCAGACACAGTGGTCGGTCCAGGGCAATCACACCGGCAGGACCGACATCCCCCTTCTCGACTCCGGCCGTGAGGGTGCCAAGCTGCTCGGCGAGCGACTGCACCGGGAGCCCTGGGGCGGCCTGCCCGGCGTCGAGGTGCGGACCAGCCCGCTCGTCCGGGCCTCCGAGACCTGCGCACTCGCCGGTTTCGGTGAGCGGGCCGAGCCGTGGGACGCGCTGATGGAGTTCGACTACGGGGACTACGAGGGCCTGACCCCCGCGCAGATCAAGGCGGACCGGCCGGACTGGCTCATCTGGCGCGACGGGGTCCCCGGCGGGGAGACCCTCGCCGGGCTCACGGCCCGGGCGGACGAGGTCGTCGCATGGGCGCGTTCCGCCGACCGCGACGTGCTGGTCTTCGCCCACGGGCACATCCTGCGGGCTCTGGGGGCACGGTGGCTCGGCGAGGACGTGTCGTTCGCCGCGCGGATCCGCCTGGAGCCGACGTCGCTGTCGGTGCTGGGCTGGGCCTACGGCCTTCCCGCCCTGGAACGCTGGAACGACACGGGTCACCTGGACCGGTAGGTCCCGGCCGCCCGGGGAACGCATCCGGCCCGCGCCGGAGGGTTCGAACGGGACGGTGTCGCAGGCGGCAGGCGTGACAGGTCCCCGCTTCGCCGGAGTCCTGACGGGCTCGGCCATGCCGCCCGGTGGGAACGCGGAACCGGGCCCGGACGGCGCTTACGGCCGCCCGCCCTCACGCCCCCGGCGGCAGCTCCTCGTAGCGGCTCAGGAGGGCCGCGACCTCCGGACCTCCGTGCGGCCTGAGCACCCGTACGGCGCTCGCCAGCATCCCGCGGATCCGGGCGGACTGGACCCGGTCCAGCAGGTCCAGCACCTGGTGGCCCACCGAGGCGGCCTCGTCGGCCGCGCCCGCCTGCGCCAAGTCGCCCGCGAGCTGCGCGCGGTAGAGCGCGAGGTTCCGGGTGAAGTGCGGATCCTGCAGCCGGGTCGCCCGCCGGGCATGCCGCGCGGCACGCGGCCAGTCACCCAGTGCCGACCAGCACTGCGCCTCCAGCAGTTCCAGTTCCGCCTCCCGGAAGAAGGACATCCACTCCGGGTCCGCATCGGTGGGCCCGTGCCCGAACGCCGCGTGCGCCCGCCCGATGGCCTGCTCGCAGCCCGCGCGGTCTCCGAGCCACGCCCTGGCGCCGGCCTCCCGCAGCGCCAGGAGTGCCAGCAGCCGCGGTGAGCCGAGCGGCCGGGCCGCCCGCTGGCCGGCCTCCGCGGCACGGACCGCCTCACGGGCCCGCCCCGTGTCGCGGGCCAGGAACGACGCGTTGCAGAAGGCGTGCGCCTCCAGTGCCGCGTCCCCGGCCAGCCGTGCCGTCGCGAGCGCCTCCGCGTAGTGGGAGCGTGCGTCGTCGAACCGCCCCGAGTCGTGGGCCAGCCAGCCCACCGAGATCGCCAGCTCACCGGCGCCCGCGTGCAGCCGGTCCGAGGTGCTGCGCCGCGTCGTGGCGCCGGAATCGAGCAGGGCGTACGCGGCCCGGAGCGGCTGGGAGGCCTGCCGGTAGAGGCCGTCCGCTCCGTGCCGGTCGTCCAGCAGCCGGATCTGGCGCACCGCCTTCTCCACGGCGCTCACCTCGGCCTCGCCGACCCGGCGCTGTGCGGGGACGGCGAGCGGGCCCGCGGCGGCGGCACGGCCGCCCAGGCCCAGGGACGCGGCCGCCACGGTGGCGGTACCGCTGGTCATGAACACGCGACGCAGCACGTCGCTCTCCTCGTGGATGTCACTGTGGAGCGTGGGGGGTGTGATGGGTGGGGGCGGAGCTGTCGTGCGGGCCCCCCGGCCGCGCACGCTCTCGCGGGCCGAGAAGCCCAGGTCCGCGAGGCTCGCCCCGGGGAACATGAACAGGAACACTCGTTCGTACGCGTAGTTGGGACAGCGGATCTCGCCGGACTCCACGCGGCCGATGTACCGGGCGTCGCACGCGACCTGTTCACCGATCTCGCGCGCGGCCCTGCGGACGGCGGCCGCGAACTCTCCCGCGGAGCGCTGTCCGCGCAGCCCACGGAAGACGAGGTTGGGAACTGCCCGTGTCGACACCATGGCGGGGCCCTCTCTGGTGCAGCCGGGCTCCTGCTTCCGGTGTCCCGGCGGAGCAAGAACGTACCTGCTGTGACGGGGTGCACACGCAGCGTTTGCCTATAAACGGGACATCTCGCCCTCGATCCGCCATGAACTGCCACCCTTTGCGGCGGCGTGCCGCCGTAGCCCTTGACGCCGTCGGCGCGTTGGTCCATGAGGAGACGGGGCGTGGCCCCGCCCCGTCGAGACGACAGGAGGGGTCCCCTTGCCTCACATGGGCCCGGAAACCACACCGTGCGACCTGGTGACCGTCCCGGCGCGTCAGGGTCTGGAGGCCGTGGACATCCTGCGCAGGGCGGCGGAGAACGAACCCGTGGGCCCGGTCATGCACGACGGGACCTGCGCCGTCCTCGGCTTCCTGGTGCCGCCCGGCACGGCCGAGGCGTGGGACGTGCCCGGCAGCGCCTGTACACGGACGGACGGCCGCGGGCTGCGCATCCCCGCGGAGCCGCCCGTCACCGGGGGAGGCTGGCTCCTGCCGCCCGTCGCGGAGGCCCCGGTCACCGACCCGGCCGTTCTCCGGGCGGCCCTCGACCAGGCGGCCAGGCTCATCGAGGCGGCCGACAACTGTCGCTGAGGCCATAATGGCCGGGTGGCGGATGTCCCGTCCCAGCCGGTCCTCCCAGGTGGCCGGCCCGAACCGGTGAGCGAGGACGAGCGCACGTGGCACGTCGAGAAGCGGCCCGAGGCGCGAGCGACCGCAAGAGGTCCGAGCGCCGCCAGGATCCCGTCTCGGAGAAGGTGGACGGCGGCCTCGCAGAGCTCGTGCCCGACCGCGAACGCCCGCGGGCCCGGACGCTGCTGCTGGACGGTGCCCCGCAGTCGCACGTCGACCTGGACGACCCGTCGTACCTCTCCTTCGCCTACCAGCGCAGGCTCGGTCACGTCATCGATCTCGCCGCTCCGCCCGGACGGCCCCTCCAGGCGGTCCACCTGGGCGGCGGAGCCTTCACGCTCGCCCGGTACATCGCCGCGAGCCGCCCCCGCTCCACCCAGCAGATCGTGGAGATCGACGCGGCCCTCGTCCAGCTGGTGCGGCGGGAGCTGCCCCTCGACCCGCAGGCCCGGATACGGGTCCGCTCGGTGGACGCACGCGCCGGGCTCGGCAGGATCCAGGACGGCTGGGCCGACCTCGTCATCGCGGACGTCTTCGGCGGGGCCCGCACCCCCGCGCACCTCACCTCCGCCGAATTCCTCACCGAGGTGCGCCGGGTGCTGAAGCCCGGCGGCCAGTACGCGGCCAACCTCGCGGACGGCCCGCCGCTCGCGCACCTGCGCGGCCAGGTCGCCACGGCCGCGTCCCTCTTCCCCGAGCTGGCCCTGGCCGCGGATCCGGCCGTCTGGCGGGGCCGCCGCTTCGGCAACGCCGTCCTGGTCGCCTCCGACCTTCCGGTCGCGGTCGCCGAACTGACCCGGCGCGTCGCGGGCGACCCGCACCCCGGCCGCGTCGAACACGGCCGCGCACTCGCCGACTTCACGGGGGGCGCCGCCGTCGTCACCGACGCGGGCGCCAAGGCGTCCCCGGCCCCGCCGCCCGGCACCTTCTCGTAGGGCCCTCCCGCACGGGCGGTACCGGGCCCCGGCGCCGTCGCGCGGACGGTCACTGATGTCCGGCGCACGGACGGGTGCTGATGCGCCGTCGCGTGGGCGGCCACCGAGCGACCGGCGCGATGGCGGTCACCGGTCCACCGTCGCGTGTGCGGTCACCGATCCACCGTCTCCACCATCGGCGGATGCCCGTTCCAGGTGCAGAAGACCGAGACCGTCGCCCCCGCCCCGTCGCTGAAGTCCACCCGGATCCACCCCGGATTCGTCCACACCTGCATCGACCAGTTCGGTTCCGGCGTCGCCGAGACCAGCTTCGCCGACTCGTCCGCCAGCTCCAGGACGACCCTGCCGCCACGCGTCGGGTAGCTCTTCACCTTGCCCGTCGCGGCCGGTGTCTTCGAGGGCCCCGCCGGGCTCGCGGCGGGCGGCCGGGAGGACGGCGGACGCGAGGTCCTGGCGGAGGGCGTGGGGGCGGTACGCGACGCGGTGGACTCCGGTGAGGCCGATTGCGAGGGCAGCGCCCGGTGCGTCGAGGACGAAACCGGCTCGTCCGTGACCTGGCCGCCCCGCGCCCCCACCGATATCGGCAGGGCGCGCGGAGGATCGTAGGCCGTCCCCGACATGACCGTGTGCACACCCCACCACGACAGGGTGACTGCCGCACCCGTGGCGAGCGACCACGCGATCGCGTGTACGAGTCCTCGTTGCATCGGGCACATCCTGCACCACCCGCACGGGTGCTGTCCTGGAGGGGACCCGGTTCCTCCGTATGGGTTACGGTGCGGCGCATGCCTAGTGTGCTCGTGGTCGAGGACGACCAGTTCGTACGTTCCGCCCTCATCCGGCACCTGACCGAGGCCTCGCACACGGTGCGCAGTGTGGGCACCGCGCTCGAAGCGCTGCGCGAGGTCGCCCACTTCCGTTTCGACGTCGTCGTCCTCGACCTCGGGCTGCCCGACCTCGACGGCGCCGAGGCGCTGAAGATGCTGCGTTCCATCACCGACGTGCCCGTGATCATCGCCACCGCGCGGGACGACGAGGCCGAGATCGTCAGGCTGCTCAACGACGGTGCCGACGACTACCTGACCAAGCCCTTCTCGGTGGAACACCTCTCGGCCCGCATGGCGGCCGTCCTGCGCCGCACCCGTGGAGCCGGTGCCCAGGCCCCGCCGCCGCGCGTCCTCCAGGTCGGAGGGCTGTCCATCGACCCGCTGCGCCGGCAGGCCGATCTGGACGGCACGGCGCTGGACCTGACCCGCCGTGAATTCGACCTGCTGGCGTTCCTCGCGGGCCGCCCCGGCGTCGTCGTCCCCCGCCGTGAGCTGCTGGCGGAGGTCTGGAAGCAGTCCTACGGGGACGACCAGACCATCGACGTCCATCTCTCCTGGCTCCGCCGCAAGCTGGGCGAGACGGCGGCCAGGCCGCGCTACCTGCACACCCTGCGCGGAGTCGGGGTCAAGCTCGAACCACCGGCCGCCGCCCCGGGACAGCCCGCATGAGATGGGCCCTGGTCAAAGTCTGCCTGGCCGTCACCGCCATGGTCGTGATCGCGTTCGCCGTGCCACTCGGGCTCGTCGTCAAGGAGATGGCCCGCGACCGCGCCTTCTCCGACGCCGAGCGACAGGCCGCCACCATCGGCCCCACGCTCACCGTCACCGTCGACCGCGAAGAGCTGACCCGGGCCGTCCTGTCCACCGAACCCGGGGGCCGGGGGCGCCTCGCCGTCCACGTCCCCGCCGCCGAACCGGGCGGCGAACGCCTGGAGATCGGCACCCGGCGCGCCACCCGCGAGGACCTGGAGACCGTCGGCACGTCGGGGCGCGCCTCCATCACCGAGGTGCCCGGCGGCTCCGCGCTGCTCCAGCCCACCGCGCTCGGCTCCGGAGGCATCGCGGTCGTCGAGGTGTTCGTGCCCGAGGACGAGGTCTCCCACGGAGTCGGCACGGCCTGGCTGGTCCTCGCCGGCGTCGGCCTGGCGCTGATCGTCGGCTCGGTGGCCGTGGCGGACCGGCTCGGTATGCGGATGGTGGAGCCCGCCCAGCGGCTGGCGGGCGCGGCCCAGGACCTGGGGGAGGGGCGGCTGGGGACCAGGGTCCCCGAGGACGGGCCCACCGAACTGCGCTCCGCGGCGGTCGCGTTCAACTCCATGGCCGACCAGGTGGTCCAGCTCCTGGCCAACGAACGCGAGCTTGCCGCCGACCTCTCGCACCGGCTCCGCACCCCGCTGACCGTGCTGCGGCTCAACGCCGCCTCGCTGGGCGAGGGGCCGGCCGCCGAGCAGACCAGGGCCGCCGTCGAACAGCTGGAGCACGAGGTCGACACGATCATCCGGACGGCGCGGGAGCAGCGCCCGCAGACCCAGGGCGGGCAGCCGGGGCCGGGCGCCGGGTGTGACGCCTCCGAGGTCATCCGGGAACGCATGGGGTTCTGGTCTGCGCTGGCCGAGGACGAGGGGCGCACGGTGCGGCTGGCCGGCGTGGACCGCACGGTACGGATTCCCGTCGCCAGACCCGAACTCGCCGCCGCCGTCGACGCGTTGCTCGGCAACGTGTTCAGGCACACTCCGGAGGGCACCGCCTTCGCGGTCGACGTGCACCACAGCGGTGACGCGGTGCTCGTGCTGGTCTCGGACGCCGGGCCCGGTATACCCGATCCGGAATCCGCCCTGGCCCGCGGCGCGAGTGGGCGGAACGGCGCGCGGGACGCGGTGGGATCGACCGGACTCGGCCTCGACATCGTCCGCAGGGTCGCGGAGTCCACCGGCGGCGACCTGCGGATCGGGCGATCGGTGCTCGGCGGCACGGAGGTGCGCATCTGGATCGGGCTCGACGGAGGCCCGGTCGACCGTGCCCGCCGGGGGCACCGTGTGGGGCGGCGGGGCGGCAGGCGGGGACCACGGGGAGTGAGGGGCCGGAACACAGAGTTCCGCGGCGCACCGGATCTTTAACCGGCGCCGATGCCCTCCTTAAGCGAACCCTAAGAACGTCAACCAGGTTCCCATGGGCACCATTTGCCCGGTTCGCGGCGGCTAGCGTGCAGACGCAATCACCCCCCGGCTGGACAGAGGCAGGCACGCGATGGGCATCAGTACGCACCGCCGTACGACGAGCACCCGCACGAAGGCGGTCGGCGCCCTCGTCGCCGCGGCGGTCGTGGGCGGCACGGTCGTCGCACTCACCGGCACGGCGCAGGCGGCGGCCGTCGGGGCCACGTACACGAGGGCCAGCGGGTGGACCGGTGGCTACACCGGGCAGTACGTCGTCTCGAACGACACCGGAACGGTCCAGTCGGGCTGGACGCTCGAATTCGACCTGCCCGCCGGCACGAAGATCGACTCCCTCTGGAACGGTGAGCACACCGTCCGCGGCAACCACGTCACCGTGAGGCCCGCGAGCTGGAACGAGGACATCGCTCCGGGCGCGTCCGTGACGGTCGGCTTCGTCACCGCCTCCAGCGGCACCGCCGCCGATCCGCGGGCCTGCCTCATCAACGACGCCGCGTGCTCCGCGGACGGCGGCGCGACGCCCGAACCGAGCGGGCGCCCGACCGGCACCCCCACGCCCACCGCGCCCCCCGCGCCGACGCCGACCTCCACGAAGACCGCGACGCCCACGGAGACCGCGACGGCCGAGCCGTCCGAGACACCCGGCGGTACGGCCGGCGGGGCGGGATTCGCCCCGTACGTCGACACGTCCCTCCACCCCGCGTACGACCTGCTTGACACCGCGTCGAAGACCGGGGTCAAGGAGTTCAACCTGGCGTTCATCACCTCGGGCGGCAGTTGTGCCCCGCTGTGGGGCGGGGTCACCGGGCTCGCCGACGACAAGGTGGCCGCCCAGATCGGCGCGCTGCGGACCGAGGGCGGCGACGTACGGGTCTCCTTCGGTGGAGCGGCCGGCGCCGAACTCGCGCTGCACTGCTCCTCGGCGGCAGAGCTCGCGGCGGCGTACGGCAAGGTCATCGACGCGTACGACCTGACCAAGGTCGACTTCGACATCGAGGGGGGCGCGCTGCCCGACGCCGCCGCCAACACCCGGCGCTCGCAGGCCATCGCCCGGCTCCAGGAGACGCACCCCGGGCTCGACGTCTCCTTCACGCTGCCCGTGATGCCCGAGGGGCTGACCCAGCCGGGCATCGACCTGCTCGCGGATGCCGAGGGGAACGGCGTCGCGATCGACGCGGTCAACATCATGGCGATGGACTACGGGCCCTCGTACAGCGAGGACATGGGTGACTACGCCACCCAGGCCGCCACCGCCACGCAGGCGCAGATCAAGGGCGTGCTCGGGCTCTCGGACGAGGCGGCCTGGAAGGCGGTCGCGGTCACCCCGATGATCGGCGTGAACGACGTGGTCACCGAGATCTTCACCGTCGATGACGCCACGCAGCTGGTGGAGTTCGCCCAGGAGAAGGGCATCGGCCGGCTGGCGATGTGGTCGGGCACGCGGGACGTGCAGTGCGCGGGCGGTGCGCAGCCGACCGCGGACGCGACCTGCAGCTCGATCCTCCAGGAACCGCTGGCCTTCACCAAGGCGTTCGGCGCCTTCGGGTAGCCCGGCGCCCCTTCGACCATCACCTCCGCGCGCGCCCCGGCCGGCCCCCCCACACCCCCCACACCCGGCCGGGGCGCGCCCCCTCCGTCCCCCGCCGCCGCGGTGCGCGGAGCGGGGTGCCGTGTCCGCGCTTGTCCCACCCGTACGGAAAGAAGCGGAATCTTCCCGCCGCGCAGTGGAGTTCGGGGAAATAACGCGGAAACGCCCCATGGCCCCCCTGTGCACCCCCGTGAAGCCCTGCCCCCTTCATCTTCCGGCGGCGGTCTCCGGATGGCAGGGGGCCTGCGACACCCTTCCCGGTGTGGCGCGGGAATCCGCGCCGATGACCGGCCCCGGTCGGGGCGGCAGGGGTGAAAAACCGACCAACACCGCCTTGACCTGCGGGAATTGAAGGCCTCACCCTTTCCGTATGCAGGCGGCGAAAGTAAAGGCAAGCCCTCGGTCGGACACGTTCCCGTGACTTGCAGGACACACTCGGGCAACGGAAGCGTCTTCAAGTCTTGACACCCACCCCCGGAGGTAGCAATCTTCCGGCATCAGCGCATGGGAGCGCTCCCATATCGAACGACGTTTTTCGCTCGTACGGGGACGGCACCGCCCATGTCCTCTCCGTACCAACGGCACCCGCGCCCACCAGTGCGTATGCCGCAGAACGAACGCAAGTCCCACCCTGGAACAAGGAGTAGTGGAATGCGCATCACCCGCACCGTCGCAGGTCGAAGCCGCAGAACAGCCGTCATGGCTACCACGGGCCTCACGGCCGCCGCCCTGCTGCTGACCGGCTGCGGCGATTCCGGCTCGGAGTCCGACGAGGCAGACGCGGACGGGAACATCACCCTGACGCTCGCCGACTTCGGCCAGTTCGGGTACAAGGAGGCGAAGCTCTTCGAGAAGTACCACGAGCTTCACCCGAACATCACGGTCAAGGCGAACACCGCCGCCGAAGAGCCGGTCTACTACACCAAGTTCCTCCAGCAGCTCAACACGGGCAGTGGCCTGGCCGACATCCAGGGCATCGAGGTCGGCCGTGCCAAGGAACTCGTCGACACGAAGGCGGACGCCTTCGCCGACCTGTCCAAGGTCATCGACACCAACCAGTGGGTGAACTGGAAGGCGCTGCAGGCGACCACCGACGACGGCAAGGTCATCGGCGCCGGCACCGACATCGGCCCGATGTCCATCTGCTACCGCCGTGACCTGTTCGAGCAGGCCGGGCTCCCCACCGACCGCGAGGAAGTCGCCGCGAAGTTCGCCGGCGGCTGGGAGGACTACCTCAAGCTCGGTGAGGAGTACAAGAAGAAGGCTCCCGAGGGCACCTTCTTCATGGACTCCGCCAGCGCCATGTACAACGGCGTGGTCAGCTCCGGCTCGGAGCAGTACTACGCGAAGAGCGGCGACCCGATCTACAAGGAGAGCGCCGGCGTCAAGGCGGGCTGGAAGCTCGCCTCCGAGGCGGTCGACAAGAAGCTGACCCAGGGCCTGGCCCAGTTCCAGGACCCGTGGAAGGCCGCTCTGCGCAAGGGCACCATGGCGACCGTGGCCTGCCCCGCGTGGATGGCCGCGCAGATCGCCACCTACTCCGGCGACGAGTACAAGGGCAAGTGGGACATCGCGCGCACCCCGGGTGAGACCGCCGCCAACTGGGGCGGCTCCTTCCTCGCCGTGCCCGCGAAGGGCAAGCACGTCAAGGAGGCCGGTGAGCTCGTCAAGTGGCTGACCGCGCCCGAGCAGCAGGCCGCCGTGTTCAAGGCCGCCGGTCTCTTCCCGTCGAACAAGGGTGCCTACGACCTCCCCGACGTGAAGACCGCCAAGCTGGAGTACTTCAACAACGCCCCCATCGGTGAGATCTACGCCGAAGAGGCGCAGGTCATCCCGGCCGCGGTGCTCGGCCCGAAGGACGGCGTCATCAAGGACACCTTCTCCAAGCAGATCAACAACATGGAGCAGCGGGGCACCAAGCCGGATGCTGCCTGGGACGCCGCCATCAAGGACATCGACAAGGTGGTCGGCTGATCCTCGCCGGTGCGGCCGGCCGGGACCACGCGTCCCGGCCGGCCGCACCGGTGCCGGTTCCTCACCGGCACCGTGCACCTTTCCGACACCCCCGCCGGACCTGACCAGAGGCCCGGCCTGCCCCTGTGGTGTCGGCACACCCCAGGGAAGGACTCCCACCTGTGGCAACCACGACCCCCACCCGGGGCGCACAAGGCTCCCCGCCCGGCCGCCGTGCCCCGAAGCCCATGACTCCCGGCCGTCAGGCGTGGCGCAGCCGGCTGTGGCGATTCGACGACAAGGCCTCGCCCTACGCCTACATCGCGCCGTTCTTCCTCGTCTTCGGAGCCTTCGGGCTCTACCCGCTCGTCTACACCGGCTGGATCGCCCTGCACAAGGTGGAGATGACCGGCCTCGACCAGATGGAATGGGTCGGCTGGGAGAACTTCAGCACCATCCTGCAGGACTCCGAATTCTGGACCGCGGTCACCAACACGTTCGTCATCGGAGTCATCTCGACCGTCCCGCAGCTGATGGTCGCGCTGGGCCTGGCCCACCTGCTGAACTACAAACTGCGGGCCAGCACCTTCTGGCGCACGGTGATCCTCACCCCGTACGCCACCTCCGTCGCCTCCGCGGCGATCGTCTTCGCCCTGGTGTTCCGGGCCGACGGCGGCCTGCTGAACTGGGTGCTCGGGTTCTTCGGCTTCGGCGAGACGAACTGGGTCAACGGCCACTGGACGTCCAACATCGCCATCGCCGTCATCGTGATCTGGCGCTGGACGGGTTACAACACCCTGATCTACCTCGCCGCCATGCAGGCCGTGCCGTCCGATCTGTACGAGGCCGCCTCGCTCGACGGTGCCTCGCGCTGGCAGCAGTTCCGCAACGTGACGATCCCTGCGCTGCGGCCGACGATCCTCTTCACGATCGTCATCTCGACCATCGGTTCCATGCAGCTGTTCGGTGAGCCCCTCCTGCTCGAAGGAGGCACCAACGGTGCGCAGGGCGGCACGGAGCACCAGTACGAGACGCTCAGCATCTACCTCTACAACTACGGCTGGAACCTCGGGCACCTCGGTACGGCCGCAGCCGTCGCCTGGGCCATGCTCGTCCTGCTGCTGCTCATTGCCGCGATCAACTGGCTCATCGGGCGCCTCGGGCGCAAGACCGCGGCCTGACGGGGAGCGATATCCATGACCACCACAAGCCCCATCACCGCTCCGGACCGCAGGCGCGTCTCCAAGGCCACCGTCCGCGACGAACCCCCGCGCCGCCGCCGCTTCAAGCCCGGCGCCGGCCGTCAGCACCACGCGGGCCCCTTCGCCTACTTCGCCCTCGCGGTCGTCGGCCTCGGCTCACTGTTCCCGCTGTACTGGACGCTCGTGGCCGCGTCCCGCACCCAGGACGAGATCCTGGCCTCCACCCCGCCGCTCATCCCGGGCGGCAACCTGTTCCACAACCTCGAGGCGGCCTGGGAGCAGGCCAACCTCGGCAAGGCCATCGTCAACACGGTGATCGTGTCCGCCAGCATCACCCTGGCGACCCTGTTCTTCTGCACCCTGGCCGGTTACGCCTTCGCCAAGATGCGTTTCAAGGGCCGGGGCGCACTGATGACGGCGGTCATCGCCACGCTGACGATCCCCCCGCAGCTCAGCGTCGTACCGCTGTTCATGATGATGTCGGACATCGGGTGGGGCGGGCAGCTGGAGTCGGTGATCTTCCCGACCCTGGTGAGCGCCTTCGGTGTGTTCTTCATGCGCCAGTACCTCGTCGAGGCCCTGCCGTACGAACTCATCGAGGCGGCCAGGGTGGACGGGGCGAACAACCTCCGCATCGTGTGGAGCATCGTGCTTCCGGTCGCCCGACCGGCCATGATGGTGCTCGGCATGCTCACCTTCGTCCAGGCCTGGAACGACTTCTTCTGGCCCTACCTCGCTCTGAACCAGGAGAACCCGACGCTCCAGGTGGCCCTCGGCCAGCTGAGCGCGTCCTACGTCCCCGACCAGAGCATCGTCATGGCGGGTGCGCTGATCAGCACCCTGCCGCTGCTCGTCGTGTTCGTGATCTTCGGCAAGCAGATCGTCGGGGGCATCATGGCCGGCGCGGTCAAGGGCTGATCCCCGCACCGCTGGTCCTCCCCGGTCCGATCCCGGCCCCCGCTGTCCCGTCCCCGGTCCGGCCCCCGGCCGTTCCGTACGGCCTGTACCTGACCACAGGTCGTACGGAGCCGGGGCCCCCGCACTTCCTGTCCTTGTCCCTCCACCCATGGGAGCGCTCCCGTATGACTGCCGTACGACCCGACACCACCCCGAAGCAGGCGCCCGCGACGCAGTTCCCCACGGGCTTCATCTGGGGCGCGGCAACCGCCTCCTACCAGGTCGAGGGCGCCGCCGCCGAGGACGGCCGCACGCCGTCCATCTGGGACACCTTCAGCCGTACCCCCGGCAAGGTCCGCAACGGCGACACCGGCGACATCGCCGCCGACCACTACCACCGCTACCGCGACGACGTCGCGCTCATGAAGCGGCTCGGGCTCAAGGCGTACCGCTTCTCCGTCTCCTGGTCCCGGGTCCAGCCCACCGGCCGCGGCCCGGCCGTCGAGCGCGGCCTGGACTTCTACCGCAAGCTCGTCGACGAACTGCTGGACGCCGGCATCATGCCCGTCGCCACCCTCTACCACTGGGACCTGCCCCAGGAGCTGGAGGACGCCGGCGGCTGGCCCGAGCGCGTGACCGCCGACCGCTTCGCCGACTACGCCGCCATCGTCTCCGGCGCCCTCGGCGACCGCGTCGGCATGTGGACCACCCTCAACGAGCCGTGGTGCTCGGCCTATCTCGGCTACGGCTCGGGCGTGCACGCCCCCGGCCGCACCGAGCCCGCAGCGGCGCTGCAGGCGGCCCATCACCTCAACCTCGCCCATGGCCGGGCGATCGAGGTTCTGCGCGCCCAACTCCCCGCTGCTGCGCAGACCTCGGTCACCCTCAACCTCCACCAGGTCCGCCCGCTCACCGGCAGCGAGGCCGACGCGGACGCCGCCCGCCGCATCGACGCGGTCGGCAACCGTGTCTTCACCGGTCCGATGCTGCGCGGCGAGTACCCCGAGGACCTGATCGCGGACACCTCGCACCTGGTGGACTGGTCCAAGCTGGTCCAGGACGGCGACCTCGCCACCATCTCGCGCCCGTTCGACGCGCTCGGCATCAACTACTACACGCCGACGCTGGTCTCCACCCCGGTGGAAGGGGCCGCCTACGCCCGCAGTGACGCACACGGCGCCAGCAGCCACTCCCCGTGGCCGGGTTCCGAGCACGTGGCCTTCCACCTCCCCGAGGGGAAGGAGCGCACCGCGATGGACTGGTCGATCGACCCCGACGGGCTCTACAACCTGCTCATGGACACCCACCGGGACCACCCCGGCCTCCCGCTCATGGTCACCGAGAACGGTGCCGCCTTCGACGACTACGTCTCGCCCGAGGGCAAGGTGGAGGACCCCGAGCGCGTCGCCTACCTCCACGGGCACCTCGACGCCGTGCAGCGGGCCGTCGCCGACGGCGCGGACGTCCGCGGTTACTTCCTCTGGTCGCTGATGGACAACTTCGAGTGGGCGTACGGCTATTCGAAGCGCTTCGGCGCGGTGTACGTCGACTACGCCTCCCAGCGCCGCATCCCCAAGACGAGCGCCTACTGGTACTCCGACGTGATCCGCCGCCACGCGCTGCCGCCGGTCGGCACCGTCTGACCCGACACGCACCGCCAGCGGGGCCCGGCACAACGCCGGGCCCCGCTGCTCTGTGCCCGCCCCCGACGGCCCGCCCGACGCGTCCGTCTTCCGGACCCCGTAGGCTTGGGAGCGCTCCCAAGAGTTGTGGCGCTACAAGGACCGGCGGGTCGGTACAAGTGTCGAGGGATCGGACAGCGGGACTTGGTTTGGCCAGGGTGCTGTGAGAAATTGACCGCGAACGGGAGGCAGCCATGGCGGCAGCGCGAGTACGGAGTGGCGGGCGGCCCACGCTCGAAGAGGTAGCGGCCAGGGCCGGAGTGGGGCGGGGCACGGCCTCACGCGTCATCAACGGCTCGCCACGGGTCAGCGAACAGACCAGGGAGGCCGTCGAAGCGGCCGTCGCCGAGCTGGGATACGTACCCAACCGCGCGGCCCGCGCGCTCGCGGGCAACCGCACGGACGCCATCGCCCTCGTCGTGCCCGAGTCCGAGACCCGCTTCTTCGCCGAGCCGTACTTCTCCGACATCGTGCGGGGTGTCGGGGCCGCCCTCGCCGACACCGAGATGCAGCTGCTGCTGACCCTCGCGGGCAACGACCGTGAACGGCGCAGGCTCGCCCAGTACCTGACCGCGCACCGGGTCGACGGAGTGCTCCTGGTCTCCGTCCACGCGGACGACCCGCTGCCGGACCTCCTCGAACAGCTCGGCATGCCCTCGGTGATCAGCGGCCGCAGGCACGCGGCGGAGACGCTGCCCTCCGTCGACTCCGACAACTTCGAGGGCGCCCGAGCGGCCGTCGGCCACTTCATAGAACGCGGCCGCCGCTCCATCGCGACGATCACCGGCCGCCTGGACGTCTACGGCGCCCAGCGCCGCCTCGACGGCTACCGCAAGGCCGTCGCCGCGGCCGGCCTCGACCCCGACGAGCGGTTGATCGCGCCCGCCGACTTCAGCGAGGAGGGCGGAGCCCGTGCGATGCGGGAGCTGCTGGCGCGCCGCCCCGACGTGGACGCCGTCTTCGCCGCCTCCGACGTGATGGCGGCGGGCGCCCGCCAGGTGCTGCGCGAGTCCGGCCGCCGCATCCCGGACGACGTGGCCCTGATCGGCTTCGACGACTCCGCGGTGGCCCGCCACATGGACCCGCCCCTCACGAGCGTGCGCCAGCCGATCGAGGAGATGGGCCGCACGATGACCCGTGTCCTGCTGCAGGAGATCGCGAACCGTTCGTCGGGCGACGGCACCCGGGAGCGCCCGAGGATCGTGCTGCCCACGGAGCTGGTGGTACGCGAGTCGTCCTGAGGCGAGCGGCCCCGGTGGCGGCCGGGATGCGCCGGTGCGTCACGGAAGGAGGGCCGACAGCGTTCTGTCGGCCCTCCAGGGTGCGGGTGCGTACCGCGGTGCGGTCAGAGCCGGCCGCCGGTGAGGCGTGTGATCGGTCCGGCGTGGGTCCGGGCCGTCTGGCGGCCGAGGGCGAACGCGCCACCGACGAGGCCACCGAGTCCTGCTGCGGCACCCACGGCTATGGCCTTGCGGTGCTTGACCACGCTCCACGCGGTGGTCGCGGTGGAGGTCACCTTGCCTGCCGTGTCCAGGACGGTCTGCCGGCCCGTGTCCCAGCCGGCGACGGCGGCCCGCTTCGTCGCCAGACCGGCCGACCTGGCGCCCGTCCCCGCGGCCCCCGCGGCGTCCTGTGCCGACGACTTCGCGTCCTGTGCGGATGACTTGGCCTTCGAGGCCGCGACCGCCGAGCCGGACTTGGCACGGCTTCCGGCAGCCGCAGTGGCCTGACGCCCCTTGGCGCCGGCCGACCGCGCACCCGTGCCGGCCTTCGCCGCAGAACCGTTCACATTCTTCTTGGTTTCTTCGCTCTCTGCAGTCATGGTGTTCGTGTTACCTCTCGACGCGGCCCGAAACGGGGCGACGTAATTCATCCGGAATCCCGAGGAAGCAGCGAACCCAGCGGGCCCAGGTCCAGGTTGAGGTCCTCCATGGTGAGGTCGTAGCGCTCGCAGAGCTCCGCCATCCGGTCCTGGAGGATCATCAGCGTCATTCCGATGCGTTCCTCCTGGTCCTCACGGAGGTCGCCCACGTCGACCCGGTGCAGGGCGGTGCGCTCCATGAGTTGGCGCAGCAGCTCGACGATGGTCAGCACCAGTTTGATGAGGTCGCGTTCCACCGTGTCCGGGTCGGTCTGCAGGCGCTGGGCCGAACCACCGAGTGGGCCCCGCTCCTCAGGTCCCGCGGGTACGAGATCGAAGGCGCGGGCCGCCGCCTGCGCGACCTCCTGGAGGTTCGCCGCCTGTGTACGCGGTTCCGCTTCCTCGTGCATGGAGTGCTCCCTCGTTCATTCGCCTCTGCCGTGCAGGGACGGGGGTTCGGTCCTCACCAGGGCGCCGGTTCGTCCGACGTGATCGACCGGATCACGGCCCTCAGATTGATGTGCACCAGGTCGACGTCGGCGATGGAGAGAACCAGGTCTCCCGTGAGCACCGCTCCGCCGTTGAGCAACCGGTCCAGCAGGTCGATGAGCGCCACCTGACGCCCGGCCAGGGCATCGACGGAGTCGTCGGGCGACGCGGAGAGCCCGGCGCGGGGTCCGGCGAAACCCGCGCCGGGCATGGCCGTGTCCAGTTCCTCGTTCATCGCGGCTCACCGCCGCCTGCTGAGGGCGGCGTGGCGAAGGAGTACGGCGCCCAGGGGCCGGTGATCTCGACCCGCACACCCGGAACCTCGTCGGCGAGTCCCGAGAGCGCCGCACGGAAGGCCTCGGCCTGGGTGCCGTCGACCAGGTAGGCGTCGTTGACGATGTTCTCGCCCGCGGCCCGGGCCAGATCACCCAGCTGCGGACGGTGCGCGACGTGCGCCCTGGCGAGGTTGGCCACCCGGGCGGGTATCCCCGCGGCCACCGTGCCCGCCGACCGGTAGGTCGTACGGTGGTTCTGCTGCTGGGCGCGGCGCTTCTGCAGGTAGGCCCGCCCCGGCCCGGCCGCCGCGTCGGCCTCCGGCCCCAGGCCGCTCACCGTGACCGCCTCGCGCGGGTCGGCGTAGACCTTGACGCCCAGTTCGACATGGCCCTCGAGACGGCTGAGCAGGGCGGAGAACTCGGCCTCGCGTTCGGCGAGCATCCCCCGCACGCGCCCGTCGTCGAGGTAGACGGTCACCAGACGCATGGGAAGTACGGTCGCGTGCTCGTACGCCGCCTCGACGACCGCGTGATGGGTGCGGGCCAGCACTTCGAGCCGGTCGAGATCCTCCATCTGAGCCGTCACGCCCTCGGTCCCGTACAGGGCGGACGGGACCGACGAGACCAGAGCCAGGAGTTCCCCGGAACGGACCGTCCGCAGAGGTGATCCCTCCAGGCCCGGCCGCCCGGTGAGTGCCGACTCCAGCGGTGTCCCGGTGCGGCTGACGGCGTAGACGTAGGACATCGCCGGACCCGCGGCCGGGTCCACTTCCGCAGTCACTTCGATTCCTCACCTTCCGTGCTCTCCGCTTCGGTACGCCCGGGCAGCGCGTCCTGGTCCGCTCCCGCGGCCGATGTGGCGGGCAGCCCGACAGCGGCCCTCAGCTCGGCGATCTCGGCCCGCAGCCGTGCGTTCTCCGCCTCCACCCGCTCCACCTCCGGGCCGTCCCGGGACGCGTCCCTCACCTCTGCCCGCTGCTTCGGGCGTGCCCGGGAGGAGAGCGAGGGATCGTGCTCCCACCAGTCGATGCCCATCTCCTTGGCCTTGTCCACGGAAGCGACGAGCAACCGCAGCTTGATCGTCAGGAGTTCGATGTCGAGCAGGTTGATCTGGATGTCACCCGCGATGACGACGCCCTTGTCCAGGACCCGTTCGAGGATGTCCGCCAGATTCGCGGAGGACTGCTGCTGTCCGTACGGGGACGCTGCCGAGGAGGCCCCCATACGGCCGGCCAGTGAATCGGTCACGTCGGATCACTCCCATCGGTGCTGTGGGCGGAGCACGTCAGCCGCGTACGGAGGCGGTACGTCGCCGGGAACGCGGTGCGGGCTCCTCCGCCTCCTCCTCGTCATCGAGGGGCTCGTCCTCCTCGGCCACGGGCTCGTCGTCCTCGTCCTCGTCCTCCTCGTAGTCGTCCTCGGCCACGGGAGCTTCTTCTTCCTCCTCCGCGTCCTCGTAGGCCTCGTCCTCAGGGGGGAGCTCCTCGTCGTCGTACTCCGCGTCGGGTTCCTCGTCCTCCCCGTCGGCGAGTTCGTCGTCGGCCTCGTCGTTCTGTCCGGCCTCGGCCTCGGCGTCGCCGGACTCGGATTCCTCCGCGCCGGAGTCGTTCTCCTCCTCGGCGCGGGCCTCTTCCTCCTCGACGGCCTCGTCGTGGTCCAGGACCACTTCGCCGTCGCGGATCTCGCCGCGCCAGCCGTCGGTCGCCTCACCGCGCATCATGATGAACTTGCGGTAGAGCTTCAGATCGAGACGGGCCCGGCGGCCCTGGGCGCGCCAGATGTTGCCGGTCTTCTCGAACAGCCCCTTGGGGAAGTACTCGATGACGAGCAGGACCCTCGTCAGGTTGTCGGTGATGGCATGGAATGTCACCACCCCCTTGACCGTGCCCTTGGCGCCCTCGGTGGTCCAGGTGATCCGCTCGTCCGGTACCTGTTCGGTGACGTTGGCCTTCCAGCTGCGCGTGGACTTGGCGACCTTCACCTTCCAGTTGCTGCTGGTGTCGTCGGACTTCTCGACGCTCACGACACCCTTGGCGAAGGTGCTGAACTCCTGGAACTGGGTCCACTGGTCGTAGGCCTCGCGAACCGGTACGCCGACGTCGATGTCCTCGGAGATCGTGACGCTCTTCGACTTGCCTCCGCCACCCTTGCGGCCCTTGCCGAACAACCCCTTCACCTTGTCCTTCACGGCGTCCTTCACATGGGAGGCGCCGGCGCTGAAGGCGGCCTGTGCCGGTGACTTGCCCTCACTGAGCGCCTTACCGCCCTTGGCGAGGCTCTTCACCGCACCGCCGGGTGCGTCCTTGCCGTCCGCGAGTCTCCCGACGCCCTCACCGAGCTTGTGGCCGAGGTTGGTGACCGCGTGCTGCGCCCGGGCCCTGACGTAGTTCTGCAGCTCCTCCTTGAGACGGTCGGTGGCGGGGTTGTTCACCACGTCGTCCTTGAGCTTGCTGAAAGCCGTGTCAGCCATTGCTGCCACCCCGGTCCCGGCGCGCGTTCGACGAAGCGGCCTTACGGGCCCCGGAGGTGGTCTTGCGGGTGGCCGGGGCGGCCTTCTTCCGGGGGCCGCCCGAGGCGCTGCGGCGGGCTCCGGAGGCGGCGCCGCCCGCGGACTTGGACGCCGATTCGGATGACTTCCTGGCCGGCTTCCTGGCTGCTGCAGTGCGGCGCGGTGCCGGCTTCTCCTCCGTGTCCTCGCCGTCGGTGTCCTCGCCGTCGGTGTCCTCGTCGTGCGGCGCGTCCCGCGCGTCGAGGGCCTCGTCACCGTCCTCCTCCTCGTCGTCCCGCGTCTGCGCGGCGGAGGGGTCTTCGAGTTCGAGGGTGCGCTTGCGGAGGGAGTCGGCGAGGCCGGTGGCCCGCTGGGTCAGGGCCTTGGTGGCAGCCGTCTTCGTGGCGCCGACCAGCTCGTTGCGGACCTGGTCGTTGACGGTGCCGAGGAGCGGCGAGTCGGCCAGCATCCTGCCGAGCTGCTTCGGGTCCAGGTTCAGCTTCTTGCCCGCCAGGAACATCCCGAAGCCGATCGCCAGTTTGGCCTTCTTCGTGCGTCCCAGCAGGTAGCCGCCCACGAGGGCCGCACCTATCTTGGCGTTGCCGGTCATCTGTTGAACACCTCAATCTCCAAGGATCAAGAATTTTCGTTCAGACGTCGCTGGTAGGTCTCGCATTCGGTGAGCCAGTCCAGCAATTCGTCCTCACGACGGTCGAATTCTTCTTCGTCGATGTCGCCGCTGAGCAGTTCACGTTCCAGATCGGCCAGTCGGGTGCGTACGGGGCCGGGGTCGTAGTGCTCGCGTTCGGCGGCAAGAACCACCTGGTCGAGAACCCACGCGGTACCGCGCACCGGGGCCAGCGGAAATGTGAGCAGTTGCGAAATGAGGCCCATGAAAGGTGCCTCCCCTCTGCGAGGGACGTGTGTCAGACGAAGCTGTAGGGCGGAAGGGGGCCGTTGAGGGCGAACGTGTAGTCGTCGCCCCGGCGCTCGGCCTCTTCGTGGACCGCCTGCGAGAAGGTGGACGCCTCGTCGCGCCGCACGAGATAGGACACGTTCAGGAAGTGGGTCTTCGTGGGTTCTCCTTCGGAGACCCGCTCGGCGGCTGCCGCCAGCGTGGTCGCCACTTCCCTTGCCAGCCCTTGCTGCCTGGACTGGATCTCGTGCGAGACGAGTTCACCGAGGGCCATCTTCTGGTCCTGCGCCGCCGGATTCTGCCGGGTGTACTCGCTGAGTCGCCGGGCCTCCGGTGATTCCGTGAGAATCTCCCGGAGCAGGCTCTCCTCGTCGCGCGAGACCTTCACGTTGAACTCGAGTCGGCCGTCGAGTTCGGAAAGGCGGGCCGTGTAGCTGTCCTTTCCCTGTTCGAGCGCGGCGCGGACCTGTTCGTCGTCCGGCCCCACCAGACCGAATCGCATCGGCAGTGCGGCACCGTCGGCCATCAGCCGTTCCAGCACGCTCTGGTGGGCGACGAGATCACGTCGCTTCGCCCGCAGTTCGGCCGGCGTGTCACTGACGACCGCGCCGAGCGCCCCGGTCTTGACCGTGCGCAGGTCGGAAGCCGGTTCCCCGACACCGGACAGACCGTCCAGCCTGAGTGGGTGGTCAGCCGCGGTGATGGCGTAGATGTAGGTCGGCATGGGCTACTCCTCCCGCCGCTGAGTGGTACGGCGGCTGCTGCTCGAAGCGGTGGACTTGCGTGCCGGCCGCTTCTCCTTCTCCTTGTCGTCGGAGTCGTCACGGCCACCCTGGATGGAGTCCGTGAAGGCTTCGACCGCGCCGGTCAGCGCCCCTTTCGACTTGCCCTTGGCACCGCTCTCCATCGTGTCCCCGACTATGTCGGTGAGCTGGGCCGGAGCCTTGCGGCCCGACTCCAGGTCCAGCCGGTTGCACGCCTCGGCGAAGCGCAGATACGTATCCACACTGGCTACGACGACACGTACGTCGATCTTGAGGATTTCGATTCCGACGAGCGAGACACGAACGAAGGCATCGATGACGAGCCCCCTGTCGAGAATGAGCTCGAGGACGTCGTAGAGATTTCCGGAGCCGCCCCCACTGCTGGAGGCGTTGCTCTGCTGTACGAGACTCATGGTCGGTCTTCCTTCCAATGAGTTGTTTCAGATGGGTAGGGCTGCTCGGGGGACCGGATCAGCGGTCTACCTGTCCCCGTGAGTACCGTCGAATTCGTTCGTAACCCACGAGTTGGCCCTGGCCGTCGAGGCTCACGCGATAGGAGGCCATCACACTCATGGTGTCGGGGATCTTCTCGATCTCGACGACTTCCACATGCACCGTCCAGCCGTCGTCCGTCGCATTCAGCGATGACACCGAATCCGGTGCGCGCTGGAGGAGTTGGGCAAGCTGTTCGGATGCGTTCCGCATCGCTGTGGAGACATTGACCCGGCCGTCACTTTCACTTCCGCCGGAATCACTCTTGGTGTTTTCGCTCGTCGCCATGTGTTTCACCTGCCGCGCGTCATGGTGGCTTCCTGTCGGCTCGTTCGCTCAGCCATTCGTTCGGGGCTTCACTGCGCGTGCCCATGAGACCCGAACGTATGCATGAACCTTCATCACGCCGTCCACACAGCTGCGGATCTTCGGTTACACAACCGCCCCGAGCGCGCGCTCAGTGCTTTCCTCGGTGATCGTCGAGCGGGCACGAGAACGGCCCCGCGGCCGGGCCCGTCGGACCGGATGCCGGGATGCGGCCGCTCAGGCCGCGCGGAACCTCGTGTGGTGGGCGTCACCGAACCCGAGGCCGGCCCCGGTCCGGTCGGAGCGTGGCCCGCTCGCCTGCCCGTCCCGCCCCATACGGAGGGGTGTCCGGTGCCACGGGGATGACGGGTGGTACCCGCGCCGAACGCAAAAGACTCAGCCCCTGACCTGTTGTCCCAGGTCAGGGGCTGATCATTCAGGGTGAGTAACGGGACTTGAACCCGCGACATCCTGGACCACAACCAGGTGCTCTGCCAGCTGAGCTATACCCACCATGTCGTCCGGTCTTTTTCCGACCGGCCGAGAAAAAGTGTACAGGGTCCGAGCGGGTGCTCGCGCCCGAGTTCCTCGGGGCGGGTGCACGGGCCCCGGAGGGCCCGTGACCAGGGGCGTACGCCTACTGTCCGGGGGCCGGCGTGTGCCGTGCCGCGATCTCCTTGGCGCGGGCCGAGTCCGGGCCGGGCTGCGGCACGAAGACCGCGTCCCGGTAGTAGCGCAGCTCGGTGATGGAGTCGCGGATGTCGGCCAGTGCCCGGTGGTTGCCGTTCTTCTCCGGACTGTTGAAGTACGCCCTCGGGTACCAGCGGCGCGCCAGCTCCTTGACCGAGGACACATCGACGATCCGGTAGTGGAGGTAGCCCTCCAGCGACTGCATGTCCCGAGCGAGGAAGCCGCGGTCGGTGCCGACCGTGTTCCCGCACAGCGGGGCCTTCCCCGGCTCCTTCACGTGCTCGCGGACGTACGCCAGGACGCGCTCCTCGGCGTCGGCCAGGGTCGTGCCCCCGGCCAGCTCGTCGAGGAGGCCCGAGGCGGTGTGCATCTGCCGCACCACCTCGGGCATGGTCTCCAGGGCCGCGTCCGGCGGGCGGATCACGATGTCCACCCCTTCGCCGAGCACGTTCAGTTCCGAGTCGGTGACCAGCGCGGCCACCTCGATGAGTGCGTCGTCCGTCAGCGAGAGCCCGGTCATCTCGCAGTCGATCCACACCATACGGTCGTTCATGGAACCCACCCTACGGGGCGCTGCGCTGCCCCGGCAGGGTCGGGCGTCCAGGAACGTACACCTCGGGAACCGGTCCGAAGCGCTCCGCGGGGCCGCCGGGGGCGGCCGTCGCGGTGACCGGGGACGGGCCGGCCGAGGCCGCCGCCGCGGCCCGCCGGCTCGACGCCGTGCCCTGGAGGGGTACGGACGCCTCCAGCGCCGTGGCGACCTCCAGCGCCCCGCCCTGCGGACGGCGGGCCCGGTAGGCGGCCCTGTACGCGGCGGGGGAGGAGCCCAGCTGGCGGCGGAAGTGCCCGCGCAGCGCGACCGGCGAACGGAAGCCGCAGCGGCCCGCGACCTCGTCCACCGAGTAGTCGGAGGTCTCCAGCAGGCGCTGCGCCTGCAGTACGCGCTGGGTGATGAGCCACTGGAGCGGTGCGCTGCCCGTGAGCGAACGGAACCTGCGGTCGAAGGTCCGTCGGCTCATGTAGGCGCGCGCGGCCAGCGTCTCCACGTCGAACTGCTCGTGGAGGTGCTCCAGGGCCCAGGCCACGACCTCGGCGAGCGGGTCGCTGCCGATCTCTTCCGGTAAAGACCTGTCGAGGTAGCGCTCCTGACCGCCACTGCGCCGCGGCGGTACGACGAGCCGGCGAGCCAGCGCCCCGGCCGCCTCGGTGCCGTGGTCGGTACGGACTATGTGGAGGCACAGATCGATTCCGGCCGCCGTCCCGGCCGAGGTGAGCACGTCGCCGTCGTCGACGAAGAGCTCACGCGGATCGACGTGCACCGACGGATAGCGCTTGGCAAGCGTCGGTGCGTACATCCAGTGCGTGGTGGCCGGGCGGCCGTCCAGCAGGCCGGCCGCCGCGAGGACGAAGGCCCCCGTGCAGAGTCCGACGATGCGGGCACCCTCCTCATGGGCGCGGCGCAGCGCGTCCAAGGCCTCTGCGGGCGGCGGGGAGGTGATGGACCGCCAGGCGGGCACCACGACGGTGCCGGCCCTGCTGATCGCCTCCAGGCCGTACGGCGCGCTGAGTTCGAGCCCGCCGGTGGTGCGCAGCGGTCCTTCCTCGCCCCCGCAGACCAGCAGGCGGTAACGCGGAACGCCCGCGTCCTGCCGGTCGATTCCGAAAACTGAGAGCGGAATGGAGCTCTCGAAGATAGGGCCGCCGCTGAACAGCAGTACGGCTACGACTTCCCGGCGCCGCCGTCCGGTCAGTTTCCGTGCGGCCTCCGTTGCGGTGGCGGAGTCCTGGCTCATGACGCTAAGCCCCCCTCGGTGTTCGCGTCTTCCTGGTCCCTACGGGCCTGTCGCACCTGCACGTTTCCCCTCGGTCTCGCACGCGTCCCCAGTCCTCGACACTCATGATCGAATCTACTGCGTCCCGTGGTGCCGACGTGACACGTTCCCCCACCGGCACTATGTCGACAAGGCAACTTGGCGCGAAGCGTTCGATCACGAAGCGTTCCACTCGTAGGCCCCACAGGGAAGTGCGCATCGCGATCATGGCGCGTCCCCATAGGTTCAAAGCGTACCGCGCGGTCTATTCCTGCCTGGTGGCACGTGGGTTGGGCGGCTGTGCGACCAATGAAATCGGGTGGAGGCGAAGTTGGCTGAAAACCGATGGTTGTGCGTACGTAATCCAGTCATGCGACCGGCGTACGCCCCCTGGCCTCATGCGTCGTCACCCGCCCCGACGGCCCCTCGGGGCGGTCGGCGCACCGGATGTCGACGATGCGCAGTCGCGCGATGGCGGGGTGTGACGGTCCGGCCCGGAGGGCCGGGCGACGCATTCGGCCGTCCTGGCCGGGTCGCCGCGAGGGCCGGCCGGAGGCTCCGGGAGGAACCCGTCAGAGCCTCCACGAGCTGGATGTACGACGCAACCGGCATTGCCATACAGGGGCAGTGTCCGGCATGCTCCCTCCAGCCCCGCCTGCGCCGTGCGAGGGCTGGGCAGTGGAGGAGTGGCGCCGTACCCTTGGGGGTAGGGGGTTGGGAAGATGTTTCCCGGACACCGCTTCATCGCTCGCAGACACACCTCCAAACCGCTCCCTCCTCACGAGGACTCTCTTCGCCGAGACACCGATGGCCGGTCACGAAATCCCTGAACCCGCAGACCGCAAGCAGGTAGCCGACCCCGGGTCGGAACCTCTGACGGTCGAAGAGTCGCGCCCTTCCTGCGATCCCGCCTTCCGTCATGGCGTCGTGGTCGGCTTCGACGGCTCCATGTCCAGCGAGCGGGCCCTCGCGTACGCCATCGGCATGGCACACCGGCACAGCTCGGGGCTGATCATCGTCCACGTGGCCAACCGGCTTCCGACCACGGTGTGGGCGGGCTGTGAGCCGCCCGTCTTCGTCGATGTGCCCGATCACCGCACCGAGGTCCTCGGTCTGGAGCTGGCGTGCGCCGACTATCTCGCCGAGGTCCCCTGGGTGCTCGTGGAGCGCGGCGGGGACATCTGCCACGAGCTGGAGGAGGTCGGCCGGGAGTATTCGGCCGACGCCATCGTGGTCGGTTCGACCCACGGCATCGTGGGCCGGATCTTCGGATCCGTGGCCGGCCGCCTCGCGCGCCGCGCCCAGCGCCCGGTCATCGTCATCCCCTGACACGCACCCTGACACGCGCGCGCCGCCCCGGACGCACGTCGGCGGCCCTCCGGCGGGACCGCCGACCCCGCTCGCACCAAGGGCCCCTGACGTCACGTCAGGGGCCCTTGGTGTGCCTCGGGTGAGCCCCGGGGGCAGCCGCTACTCGACGGTGACCGACTTCGCCAGGTTGCGCGGCTTGTCGATGTCACGGCCCATGGCCAGAGCGGTGTGGTAGGCCAGCAGCTGCAACGGGATGCCCATCAGGATCGGGTCCAGCTCGTTCTCGTTCTTCGGGACGACGATCGTGTGGTCGGCCTTCTCCTGCTCGCGGTGGGCGACGGCGAGGATGCGTCCGCTGCGGGCCTTGATCTCCTCCAGTGCGGCGCGGTTCTTGTCCAGCAGGTCGTCGTCCGGGACGATCGCGACCGTGGGGAGCGCCGGCTCGATGAGCGCGAGAGGGCCGTGCTTGAGCTCGGAGGCCGGGTAGGCCTCCGCGTGGATGTAGGAGATCTCCTTGAGCTTCAGGGAGGCCTCCAGTGCGACGGGGTAGCCCCGGACGCGGCCGATGAACATCATCGACTGCGCGCCCGCGTACTCCTCGGCCAGCTTCTTGATCTCGTCCTCGGACTCGAGGATCCGGCCGATCTGCTCGGGCAGCTTCCGCAGGCCCTCGATGATCCGCTTGCCGTCGGAGACCGACAGGTCGCGGATGCGTCCCAGGTGCAGGGCGAGCAGCGCGAAGGCGACGACGGTGTTGGTGAAGCACTTCGTGGAGACGACGCAGACCTCGGGGCCCGCGTGGACGTACATGCCGCCGTCCGCCTCGCGGGCGATCGCCGAGCCGACGACGTTGACGACGCCCAGGACGCGTGCGCCCTTGCGCTTGAGCTCCTGCACCGCGGCCAGCACGTCGTAGGTCTCGCCGGACTGCGAGACGGCGACGTACAGGGTGTCGGGGTCCACGACGGGGTTGCGGTAGCGGAACTCGGACGCGGGCTCCGCGTCCGCGGGGATGCGGGCCAGCTCCTCGATGAGCCCGGCGCCGATCATGCCCGCGTGGTAGGACGTGCCGCAGCCGAGGATCTTGATCCGGCGGACCCCGCGGGCCTCGCGGGCGTCCAGGTTCAGGCCGCCCAGGTGCACGGTGGAGAAGCGGTCGTCGATGCGGCCGCGCAGCACACGGTCCACGGCGTCGGCCTGCTCGGAGATCTCCTTGTGCATGTACGTGTCGTGGCCGCCCATGTCGTACGACTCGGCCTCCCACTCCACGGTGGTCGGCGTGGCCGTCGTGCTCGAGCCCTCGGTGGTGTACGTACGGAAGTCGTCGGCCTTGAGGGTGGCCATCTCGCCGTCGTCCAGGGTGACGATCTGGCGGGTGTGCGCGACCAGGGCGGCCACGTCGGAGGCGACGAACATCTCCTTCTCGCCGATGCCGAGCACGACCGGGGAGCCGTTGCGCGCGACGACGATGCGGTCGTTGAAGTCGGCGTGCAGGACGGCGATGCCGTACGTGCCCTCGACGGACTTCAGCGCCTCGCGGACCTTCTCCTCCAGGGTGGAGGCCTGGGCCCGGGCGATCAGGTGGACCAGCACCTCGGTGTCGGTCTCCGAGAGGAACACGGTCCCGTCGGCGACGAGCTTCGCGCGGAGCTCGGAGGCGTTGTCGATGATTCCGTTGTGGACGACGGCGACCTTGTTCTCCGCGTCCAGGTGCGGGTGCGCGTTCTCGTCGCTCGGGGCGCCGTGGGTGGCCCAGCGGGTGTGGGCGATGCCGGTGGTGCCGGCGAACCGCTTGGGCACGCGGGCCTCCAGCTCGCGGACCCGGCCCTTGGCCTTGACCGTCTTCAGCACGCCCGGCCTGCCCGCCGCGGCCTTGCCGGTGATGACGATGCCAGCGGAGTCGTAGCCCCGGTACTCAAGCCGCTGCAGGCCCTCGAGCAGCAGCGGAGCCACGTCACGCTTCCCGATGTAACCGACGATTCCGCACATGGGTTTCTGCCCCTCGATCGACGTACAGTTCCGTGCCCGACCCGCGTGTCCCGCTTCAGCCGTAGACGATGCGGCGCAGCTGCCGGAGCGAGAGCTCCTGCGGCGCCACCGCGCGGTGCGGCAGCTCGGCCGCGATCCGCTCGAAGATCTCCGCGTTCACCAGGCCGCCCGCCTGCAGCTCGCGGTGGCGGCGCCGGACGAAGTCCTCGGTCGTCTCGTCGAAGTACGCCAGCACGTCGAGGATCACCCTTGCGGCCTCGCCGCGCTGGAGCGCGGTGGAGCGTACGAGGTGGTCGATGAGGTCGTCATGCGTCTGGCGGCGTTCGAGCACTCGTCGATATTGCGTGGATCGGTGGAGCTATGCAAGAAATCTGCCCGATATCGGGCAGGAATCTCATTCGATGAGACCTTTATGTCGCATATGTCGCAAATAACCTTAGATTCCGATCCGGCCCCGCCCGGGGAGGGGCGGGGCCGGATGCCCGGCTCAGTACGCCGCGATGGGGTTCCGCAGCGTGCCGGTCAGCTGGAGCGCGCCCGCCGGGTCCTCCAGGTCGACCATCTGCCGGTTGTTCCGCAGCTGGAGCCGGTTCAGGCAGGACAGCGCGAACTCCTCCGTGAACATGTCGTACTGCTTGAACTTGTCCGCGAGGTGCGGCACCGAGTCCTGGTAGCCCCTGACGCAGGCGGCGACCGTCCGCCAGAAGGTCTCCTCGTCGAGGACCCCCTCGGTGGCCAGGTCCGCCCCCAGGAAGCGGAGGAAGCAGTCGAAGACGTCGGTGAAGACCGACAGCAGTTTCATGTCCTCGGGGACCTCGGCGCGGATCCGCTCGACCTGGGGCGGCAGCACCGCGTCCGGGTCCAGGACGGCGATCTCCTCGGCGATGTCCTTGAACACCGTCCGGCGCACGACGCCGTCCTCGACGACCAGGATCACGTTCTCGCCGTGCGGCATGAACACCAGGTCGTAGGCGTAGAAGCTGTGCAGCACCGGCACCAGGTACGCGTCCAGGTAGCGCCGCAGCCAGTCGGCCGGGTCCAGCTCCGACTCGGAGATCAGCGCACCCGCCACCGAGCGGCCCTCCGCGTCGGTGTGGAGCAGCGAGGCCATGGTCGCGAGCCTCTCGCGCCCGGTCAGGGTGGGGACCGGGCTCTCACGCCACAGTGCGGCGAGCATCTTCAGATACGGGGAGCCCTTGGTGGTCGCCGCCTCGTAGGACCGGTGGCGGTAACCGATCGCGGCCCGCTCCCGGATGATCGAGAACCCGGCGTCGCGCAGCAGATCGTCGCGCTCGATGAGGCCGGCCAGCCAGTCGTTGATCGCGGGGGTCGCCTCCATGTACGCGGCGGAGAGCCCGCGCATGAAGCCCATGTTCAGCACGGACAGTGCCGTCTTCACGTAGTGCTTCGCGGGGTGGTCGGCGTTGAAGAAGGTCCGGATCGACTGCTGGGCCAGATAGGTGTCCTCGCCCTCGCCCAGGCAGACCAGGTGCTGCTGGGCCACCTCGCCGGCGAAGGTCACGGCGAGCTTGTTCCACCACTGCCAGGGGTGGACCGGGATCAGCAGGTAGTCGTCGAGGTCGAGCCCGAGGTCCGTCATCCGGGCGGCGAACCCGCCCAGGGTCTTCTCGCCGAGCTCGCCGGCGATCAGAGTGGGGTAGTCGAGCCCGGCACCGGCCGTGAAGGTGGCGCGATCGCGTCGGGCCGCCAGCCAGACCAGCCGGATTCCGGTCGCGGCCTCGGGGGCGTAGGCGCGGTACTCGCCGACCCCGAAGCCGAGCCGCCCGTTGTTGGCGACAAAACAGGGGTGCCCCTCGGTCATCCCGGTCTCGACGGCCTGGAAACCGGCCACGGCGAGCTGCGCCGAGGTGGTCGGTTCCTTGGTCAGCTTGTACGCCGTTCCAGCCAGCGTGGAGGAGATCTCCTCCAGGTACACCGGCAGGACCTCCGCCGACAGGCCGAGCGTGGACCGCAGCTCGACGAAGAACTCCAGTGCGTCCAGGGGGAGGTCCGAGCCGTGCCGGTGACGGGTGATCGACGTGGCGTCGACCTGCCAGTGGTCCAGCGCGAAGCGGCGGGCGGCGAAGCGGTACTCGACCGTCCCGTCGTCGCTGCGCACGCTGTAGCGGCCGTCGTCGCCCGGGGCTGGGGCCAGCAGCCGTTCGTGCGAGAACTCGGCCAGCGCCTTGCGGATGAGCAGCCGGTTGGCGACGGCCCAGCCCTCCGGGGTCAGGTGGTCGACGGCGGCGGCAGTGGTGGTGGTGGGTGTGGTCATCGGTCTGCTCCCGTGGTCGCGGCCTCGAACTGCTCGCGGGTGCAGGCGCTGAGCAGGGCCCGCTTCTCCGGCTTGGCGATCTCGCGGACCACCTCGAAGCCGACGGCCTTGTTCAGGGCGTGCACCGCGGTGTTGGTGACGTCCGGTTCGACGACGACCCTGCGTGTGGCGGGATCGGCGAAGAGCGTCTTCATGACGGTGGTGATCACGGCGAGGGTGTAGCCGTGCACCGGGGTCTCGGGCGGGGCGACCAGGAAGTGCATCCCGATGTCGCCGGGCTCCGCCTCGTACAGGCCCTTGAGCTCGACCTCGGTGGGGTCGTAGCGTTCCATCAGGAAGGCGGGCTCGCCGTCGTGCAGCCCGATGAAGGCGTCGTGGTGCGGGTGGGCGGCTATCGCCGCGTACTCCCGCTCGACGTCCTCCAGGCGCGCGTCGCCCATCAGCCAGTAGGCCGACCTGGGGTGGGTGACCCAGCTGTGCACCACTTCGGCGTCGGACCGCCCTCCGGCCCGGCCGGGGGTGGTGTCCATGGGGCGGACGGTGAACGTCCCGAGGGTCTGCGTGCTGGTCATACGGCGAACTCCTGGAAGGCGACGGACTTCTCGACCGGGTAGTACTCGCGGCCGAGCAGCTCGCCGATGATGTAGGCGTTGCGATAGGCACCCATGCCCAGGTCGGGCGAGGTGATCGAGTGGGTGTGCACCCCGGCGTTCTGCAGGAAGATCCCGCGCCCGGTGATGTCGATGCTGTAGTTGCGGGCCACGTCGAAGCGGCCCCGGGAGTCGTGCCGGATGCGGTCGGCGACGGGCTCCAGGAAGGCCGGGGCGGCGTACCGGTAGCCGGTGGCGAGGATCAGGCCCTCGCTCTCGAGCTCGTAGTCGGTGCCCTGTTCCTCCTGGCGCAGGCCCAGCGTGTAGGTCCCCGTGGACTCCTCGTAACGCGCGCTGCGCAGAGACGAGTTCGTGAGCAGGCGGGTGGGGACGGGGCCCTGCACGTTCTTCTGGTAGAGCAGGTCGAAGATCGAGTCGATCAGCTCGCCGTCGATGCCCTTGAAGAGGCCCTTCTGGTCCGACTCCAGCCGGTAGCGGGTGTCCTCGGGCAGGGCGTGGAAGTAGTCCACGTACTCGGGCGAGGTCATCTCGAGCGTGAGCTTGGTGTACTCCAGCGGGAAGAAACGGGGGGACCGCGTGACCCAGTTCAGCCGGTAGCCGTGCACGTCGATCTCGGAGAGCAGGTCCTGGTAGATCTCGGCCGCGCTCTGCCCGCTGCCCACCAGGGTGATGGACTCCTTGGTCTGCAGCGCGGCTTTCTCCCGCAGATACCGGGAGTTGTGCAGGAAGTCGCCGCCCAGGCCGCGGCAGGCCTCCGGGATGTGGGGCGGGGTGCCGGTGCCCAGGACGAGATGCCGGGCGCGGAAGGCGCTGTCGGCGGTTCGGACGGTGTACAGGCCGTCGTCCTCGCCGTACGTAACCGACTGGACGGTCTGGTTGAAACGGACGCTGCTCAGTCGGGCGGCCGCCCACCGGCAGTAGTCGTTGTACTCGGTGCGCAGCGGGTAGAAGTTCTCCCGGATGTAGAACGAGTAGAGCCTGCCGCGCTCCTTCAGGTAGTTGAGGAAGGAGTACGGGGAGGTCGGATCGGCCATCGTGACGAGGTCCGACATGAACGGAGTCTGCAGATGGGCCCCTTCGAGGAACATCCCCGAGTGCCACTCGAAGTCCGGCTTGGACTCCAGGAACACCCCGTTCAGCTCCTCGACCGGCTCGGTCAGGCAGGCCAGTCCCAGGTTGAAGGGACCCAGCCCGATCCCGATGAAGTCGTAGGGGTCGGCGAGGGGTTCAGGAAGCACGTTCAAGGGACTCTCCCAGGTACTGCTCGGCATGGCCGGCGATCAGATCGAGGACGGCGGCGATGTCGGCCACGGTCGTCTCGGGGTTGAGCAGGGTGAACTTCAGGTACTGGCTGCCGCCGACCTTCGTGCCCGCGACCACGGCCTCACCGGAGGCGAAGAGGGCCTTGCGGGCGTACAGGTTGGCGTGGTCGATGTCGGCGGGCGTCCCGGCGTGGGCGGGGACGTAGCGGAACACCAGGGTGGACAGCCGCGGCTCCACCACGACGTCGTACCGCGGGTCGGAGGCCAGCAGCCGCCAGCCCTCCGCGGCCAGGTCGCACACCTCGTCGAACAGCTCACCGATGCCGTCCGCGCCCATGGTGCGCAGCGTCATCCACAGCTTGAGCGCGTCGAACCTGCGCGTGGTCTGGAGGGACTTGTCCACCTGGTTGGGGATGCGCTCCTCGACGGTCCGCGCCGGGTTGAGGTACTCCGCGTGATACGTCGCATGACGCAGCGTCGACCGGTCGCGCACCAGCACGGCGGACGAACTCACGGGCTGGAAGAAGGACTTGTGGTAGTCGACGGTCACCGAGTCGGCGTGCTCGATCCCGTCGAGGAGCCCGCGCCGGGTGCGTGAGGCGAGCAGCCCGCAGCCGTAGGCGGCGTCGACGTGCATCCAGGCGGCGTACCGCTCGCAGAGCGCGGCGATCTCGGGCAGTGGGTCGATGGAGCCGAAGTCCGTGGTCCCGGCGGTGGCGACGACCGCCATGGGTACGGTGCCCTCGGCCGCGCAGCGTTCGAGGGCGGCGGCCAGCGCGACGGTCTGCATGCGCTTCTCGCGGTCCACGGGGACGGACACGACGGAATCAGGGCCGAGACCGAGGAGTTTGGCCGACTTCTGGACGCTGAAGTGGCTGCACTCGGAGGTGAGGATCCGCAGCCGGGTGAACTCCCCAGGGCTCAGCTTGGTCTCCTCGCGGGCCAGCAGCAGCGCCTGGAGGTTGGACTGCGTGCCGCCGCTGGTGAAGACGCCGTCCGCCGCGGGGCCGAGGCCGATGCGGGCTGCCGTCCAGTCGATCAGCCGGCGCTCGATCAGCGTGCCGCCCACGCTCTGGTCCCAGGTGTCCAGGGAGGAGTTGACGGCGGAGAGCACGGCCTCACCGACCACCGCGGGGATGACCACCGGGCAGTTGAGGTGCGCGAGGTATCGGGGGTGGTGGAAGTACACGGCGTCGCGGAGGTAGACCTCGCCGAGTTCGTCCAGGACGGCAGCCGTGTCACCGAGCGGCCGGTCGAGGTCGATGGCGTCGACGACGGGGGTGAGCCCGTCCACGCCCATGCCGCTGAACGGCTGCTCGGCGGAGGCGATTTGGGCCGCGACCTGTTCTACGCCCGCGGTGACGGAGCGACGGTAGTCCTCCGTCGTCGTGCGGTTGAGCAGGTGGGAACGCATGGAGGGGGCCTCCCGGGTGGGGACGTCGTCGCGGCCCTCCGGGCAGGGGCGAGGGGCGCGGCGCTTAAGTTAGGTAAGCCTAACCTAACAAGGCGCGTCGCGTTCGCCTTTTCTGGAGTTCCGTCACAGGAACTACACAATGCGTGTGCGTGCGTTACGCGGGCACCCGCGCCGCCTCTTCCCTCAACTGCTCCTCGCTCAGCCCTCGCCGCCAGTAGCCGACGAACGTGACGCGCCTGCGGTCGAACTCCCGCTCCCGGACGAGGTGGCGGCGCAGTCCGCGGACCCCCGCGGACTCACCCGCGATCCAGGCGTACGGCGTTCCCCCGGGCAGTTCGGCGGCGCGCACGGCATCCAGGGCGGAGGGGGCGCCCTCGTCCCGTACGAGCCAGGTGATGTGCGCGTCGGCCTCCGTGCGGAGCTCCAGCCGGTCCTGGGTGTGCGGAACTTCCAGCCAGACCCGGGCCCGTGTGCCGGCCGGCAGCCACTCCAGGGCGGCGGACGCGGCGGGCAGCGCCGTCTCGTCGGCGCAGATCAGCACCCACCCGGTGTCCTGCGGCGGCTGGAAGCGGACGCCGTTGTTGTCCCGGCCGGTGGGGCCCAGCACGGTGAGGCGCTGCCCCGGCACCGCGGCCTCCGCCCAGCGGCAGGCGGGCCCGCCGTGCTCGTGCAGTGCGAAGTCGATGTCGATCTCGGTGGAGCCGTCCGCCGCGTACCGCTGGGCGCGCACGGTGTACGACCGCATCACCGCCCTGACGTCGGGGGGCAGGGCACGCCAGGCCGGGAACCACTCGCCGTTCGCGTCGACCGGGACCACGGCCTCGGTCTGGCCCGGGTGCGGCAGGAAGATCGAGAGGCTCTGGTCCCGGCCCCCGGCGACGAAGCCGTCGCTTCCCGGTCCGCCGAGCGTGATTCTCCGCATCGACGGGCTCAGCCGGCAGGTCCGCAGGACCGTCAGTCCGAAGAACCGGAAGGGGGCGATGGCAGGTGCGGTGGCGGTCGTCATGCGAGCGGTCCTCCCAGGAACCGGAACTGCGACGGAGGTCCGGCCCGGAGCTGCCCGGGCCGGACCCGGAGGTCAGCCGACCTTCTTGGCCTTCTCGATGGCCTCGGCGAGGGCGTCGAGGATCGGCGCGCACTTGTCGTAGGAGTAGATGGGCTCGGCCGTACGCGGGATGACCTGACCCGCCTTCACGGCGGGCAGTCCCGCCCAGGTCGGCTTCGAGGTCAGTGCGTCGGGCTGCAGGGCCGAGGAGCGGTTGTCCATCATGATGATGTCGGCGTCGTACTTGTCGACGTTCTCCCAGCTCAGCTCCTCGAAGAAGCCGGCCTCGTTGACCTTCGGCTCGACGAACCGCACACCGAGTTCCTGGAAGTACAGGGTGTCGGCGGACGTCTTGGCGAGCGAGACGTAGAACAGGTCCTGGCTGGCCGAGCCGACCAGGACCTTGATGTTCGGCTGGGACTTGGCGGCGGCGCGCAGCCGGGCCGCGGCCTTCTCGAAGGCGGCCTTGGCGTCGGTGACCTTCTTGGCCTTCACGTCAGCGCCGAGGGAGGCGGCGAGGTCCTCGTGCCGCTGGATCGCCTTCGGGATCGTGGTCTGCGCCGCCCACAGGGCGACGCTCGGGGCCAGCTTGAGGATCTTGTCCTTGGACTGGTCCGGCACGTACCAGAGGGCGTCCTTCTCCCACATGGCGGTGACGAGGAGTTCCGGTGCGAGACCGGCGTACTTCTCGACGTTGAACTCGCCCCAGACGTTACCGAGGACCTCGACCTTGCTGATGTCGAGGTCGCCGGCCTGCACGTCGGCCTTGCCGTCGGTGGTCTTCGTCGGACCGAAGACGCCCTTGACCTCGACACCGTAGTCGTGGAGCGCTGCGGCCACCCCGATGAACGCGACGACGTTCTTCGGCGCGGAATCGGCCTCGGCCGTCTGCCCGCGGTCGTCCTTGAAGGACCAGGGGCCGGATTTCTCCGCACCCGAACCCGAGGTGGAGCCCTTCTCGTCGCCGTCGCCGCAGGCCGCGAGGACGGCGCCGAGGCCGACGGCGCCACCGACGGCCAGCAGGCCGCGGCGGGAGAGTGAGCTGGTCCGGACGTTGGACATGAGTGGGTCTGCTTTCGTACGCGCCCCAGGGCGCCCGCTGACGATTCGAAGGAAGGCTAGCCTAACCTCACATACGGCGGGCGGACAGGGCAAGGGGAGCGGCCGTTCCGTTATCCACGCAGAGAGAAGCCTCCCTCCCCGGTGGGGGGAGGGAGGCTCTTGGGGTCCGCTCTCAGCGGGTGGCCGGCCGCCGGAGCGCGTCGCCGTCCGGGGCGAACTCCGGCCTCCGGTCGGCCACATCGACGCGGGTCCTGGTCATGGAGGACCTCCGGGGGCCGGCCGGCCCCCGCCCGGGCGGCATCAACCGCTCAGCCCGTCCGTCAGGCGTGCATGCCCAGTTCACGGGCGATCAGCATCCGCTGGACCTCGCTCGTGCCCTCGCCGATCTCCAGGATCTTGGAGTCGCGCCACATCCGGGCCACCGGGTACTCGTTCATGAAGCCGTAGCCGCCGTGGATCTGTGTCGCCTCGCGGGCGTTGTCCACCGCCACCGTCGAGGAGTACAGCTTCGCGATCGCCGCCTCCTTCTTGAACGGCTCGCCCGCCACCAGCCGCGAGGCCGCGTCGCGCCAGCCGATCCGGGCCATGTGCGCCCGCATCTCCATGTCCGCGATCTTGAACTGGATGGCCTGGTTGGCGCCGATCGGCTTCCCGAAGGCGTGCCGCTCCTTCGCGTACTTCAGGGACTCGTCCACACATCCCTGCGCCAGGCCCGTGGAGAGCGCCGAGATGGCGATCCGGCCCTCGTCGAGGATCCGCAGGAACTGCGCGTACCCGCGGCCCTCCTCGCCCAGCAGGTTCGCCGCCGGGACGCGGACGTCGGAGAAGGACAGCTCGCGGGTGTCGGAGGCGTTCCACCCGACCTTGGAGTACGGCGCGGCCACCGTGAAGCCGGGGGTGCCGGAGGGGACGATGATCGCGGAGATGCGCGGGGCGCCGTTCTCCTTGCGGCCGGTGACCGCCGTCACCGTCACCAGCTCCGTGATGTCCGTACCGGAGTTGGTGATGAAGCACTTGGAACCGTTGATCACCCACTCGCCGGTGGCCTCGTCCAGCACGGCTGTCGTCCGTGTGCCGCCCGCGTCCGAGCCGCCGTCCGGTTCCGTCAGCCCGAACGCGCCCAGCGCCTCTCCCGCGCAGAGCTTCGGCAGCCACTGCCGCTTCTGCTCCTCCGTGCCGAACCGGAAGACGGGCATGGCACCGAGCGAGACCCCGGCCTCCAGCGTGATCGCCACGGACGAGTCGACCCGGGCCAGTTCCTCCAGGGCGATCCCGAGGGCGAGGTAGTCGCCTCCCATGCCGCCGTACTCCTCGGGGAAGGGCAGGCCGAAGAGGCCCATCCGCCCCATCTCCCGCACGATCTCGTACGGGAACTCATGGCGTTCGTAGAAGTCGCCGATCTTCGGGGCGATCACATCGTGTGCGAACTCCTCGACGGTGCGGCGCAGTTCCTCGTGCTCGGCGGTCAGCCGGTGGTCAAGGGACATCGGTGCTTCACTCCTTGTGGGACAGCGCGCGGACGGTACGGGACGGGCTCGGGCGGCCCAGTTGTTCGGCCATCCACACGCTCGTGGCGGTGAGTGCGCCGAGATCGACCCCGGTGTGGACACCGAGGCCGTCGAGCATCCACACGAGATCCTCGGTGGCGAGGTTTCCGGTCGCGCTCTTCGCGTACGGGCAGCCGCCGAGACCGCCCGCCGACGCGTCCACCGTCGTCACGCCGTACCGGAGGGCGGTCAGGGTGTTCGAGAGCGCCTGGCCGTACGTGTCGTGGAAGTGCACCCCGATCGTGGCGGTGGGGACCCCCGCGTCGTTCAGCGCGGCCAGCAGCCCCGTCACATGGCCCGGTGTGGCCACGCCGATCGTGTCGCCGAGCGAGAGCTCGTCGCAGCCGAGGTCCATCAGCGCCCTCGCGACGCGGACGACCTGGGCGACGGGTACGGCGCCCTCCCACGGGTCGCCGAAACACATCGACAGATAGCCGCGCACATGGACCCCCGCGTCCTTGGCGCGGGCCACGACCGGCTCGAACATGGTGAGTGACTCGTCGACCGTGCGGTTGAGGTTCTTGGCGGCGAACGTCTCGGTCGCCGAGCCGAACACGGCGATCCGGCGGGCTCCGAGCGCCAGCGCGCGGTCCAGGCCCCGCTCGTTCGGCACGAGGACGGGGAGCGCCACGTCCCCGACGTCCGCGACGTCCCCGAGCATCGGGAACAACTGCTCCGCGTCCGCCAGTTGGGGCACCCACTTCGGATGCACGAAGCTGGTCGCCTCGATGGTGGACAGCCCGGCCTCCGCGAGCCGGCGGACGAACTCCGCCTTCACCTCGGTCGGTACGACGGACTTCTCGTTCTGCAGTCCGTCGCGGGCGCCGACCTCGTGGATGCGGACCCGGTCCGGAAGCCCCGGCGCCGGAACCGTCATGGGCAGTCCGGTGTCGCTCACGCTTCCTCCTTCGGGGCCACCACGGCCAGGATCTGGTCCATGGCGACCGTGGCACCCGCGGTGACGTCCAGCTCGGTGACGGTTCCGGCGTGCGGGGCGGAGATGACGTGTTCCATCTTCATGGCCTCGACGACCAGCAGACTCTGCCCGGCCACGACCTCGTCGCCGACCGCCACCTTCACCACCGTGACGGTCCCGGGCATGGGCGCGGCAAGGGTGTCCGCGCCCGAGCGGCCGGCGCCGCCGAGGGACGCCTCGACCGGGTCGTGGTCCTGGACGTGCCAGGCGTCCCCGTCCCGGCCGAGCCAGACGCCCTCCGGGGACGTGGCCCTGCTGAACGTGTGGGTCAGGCCGTCGACCTCGACGACGACGCGCAGACCTGAGACCTCGACGAGCCTGGACCGCTCGGCGCCGGGCAGCGACGGCAGCGGGCCGCACGCGTCCGCGGTCTCCTCCCGGTCCCCGGCGTGGCCGAACGTCAGCCCGGCCCTGCCCTCCGCGCCCGCACGCAGACCCACCCGCACCGGCTCGTGGCCCGGGACCCGGAAGTGGTGGAAGGTCTCGGCGGGGGTGCCGCCCAGCCGCCAGCCGCTGGGCACCGAGAACGGATCGACCCAGCCGCCCACGGGTGCGGGGGAGCGCTGCCGCAGCAGCGCCGCCGCCGCGTACACCTCCTCCGGCACACCGTCCGGCACCAGGCCGTCCGCCTCCCGCTCCACCAGCCCGGTGTCCAGCTCGCCGGCGGCCACCGCCGGATGGGCCAGCAGCCGCCGCAGGAAACCGGCGTTCGTCGGGACGCCCAGCACCACCGTGTCCGCCAGCGCCGCCCGGAGCCGGCGCAGCGCCGTGGGCCGGTCGGGACCGTACGCGATGACCTTCGAGAGCATCGGGTCGTACGTGCTGCCGACCGGCACGCCCTCACTGAGCCCCGAGTCCGTCCGCACTCCGCCACCCTGCGGCTCGTGCAGGGCCAGCACCGTGCCGCCGGACGGCAGGAAGCCGCGGGCAGGGTCCTCGGCGCAGACCCGGGCCTCGACCGCGTGCCCGGTGAGCGTGATGTCCGCCTGCGCGTGGGGGAGCCGGCCGCCGGAGGCGACCCGGAGCTGCCACTCCACCAGGTCGAGGCCGGTGATCAGCTCGGTGACCGGGTGTTCGACCTGGAGCCGGGTGTTCATCTCCATGAAGTAGTACGAGGAGGGGTCGTTGCCCGGGACGATGAACTCCACCGTCCCCGCGCCGACGTATCCGCAGGAGCGGGCCGCCTGCACGGCCGCCTCACCCATCGCCGCACGGGTCTGCTCGTCCAGCAGGACCGAGGGCGCCTCCTCGATGATCTTCTGGTGGCGGCGCTGGAGCGAGCACTCACGCTCGCCGAGGTGCACCACGTTTCCGTGGCCGTCGGCCAGGACCTGGATCTCGATGTGGCGCGGCCGGTCGATCCACCGCTCCACGAGCAGCGTGTCGTCGCCGAACGACGCGCGCGCCTCACGCCGGGCGGCGGCGATCTCGTCGGCCAGCAGCGCCTCGTCCCGCACCAGCCGCATGCCCTTGCCGCCACCGCCCGCCGACGGCTTCAGCAGGACGGGCATCCCGATCTCCCGTGCGGCGGAACCCAGTTGGGCGTCGGTGAGCCCGCTCCCGGACGAACCGGGCACCACGGGCACACCGGCCGCGGCGACGGTCTCCTTGGCACGGATCTTGTCGCCCATCAACGAGATGGCCTCGGCGGGCGGGCCGATGAAGACCAGCCCCGCCTCCGCGCAGGCCCGGGCGAAACCCGCGTTCTCGGCGAGGAAGCCGTAACCGGGGTGGACCGCTTCGGCACCCGTGCGGCGGGCGGCGTCCAGAAGCCGCTCCACCGACAGATAGCTCTCGGCGGCCGGGGCGGGCCCGATCCGTACCGCTGTATCCGCCTCCCGGACGTGCCGGGCGTCCGCGTCGGCGTCGCTGAAGACGGCGACCGACCGCACGCCGAGCTCGCGCAGGGTCCGGATGACCCGGACGGCGATCTCGCCACGGTTGGCGACCAGAACAGTGCTGAACATGGAAGTCCTCACGTCACATCCGGAAGACGCCGAAACTGGGCTCACCCAGTGGGGCGTTGGCACACGCGGTCAGGGCGAGTCCCAGCACCTGCCGGGTCTCCGTCGGGTCGATCACACCGTCGTCCCAGAGCCGGGCGGTGGCGTAATAGGCGTTGCCCTGCTGCTCGTACTGCGCGCGGACCGGATCCTTGAAGGCCTCTTCCTCCTCGGCGGGCCACTCCTCGCCACGTCCCTCGATCTGGTCACGCTTGACGGTGGCCAGCACCGAGGCGGCCTGCTCGCCGCCCATGACGGAGATCTTGGCGTTCGGCCACATCCACAGGAAGCGGGGCGAATAGGCCCGGCCGCACATGGAGTAGTTGCCCGCGCCGTACGACCCGCCGACCACGACCGTCAGCTTCGGTACTCGTGTGCAGGCCACGGCCGTCACCATCTTGGCGCCGTGCTTCGCGATGCCGCCGGCCTCGTAGTCCCGGCCGACCATGAAGCCGGAGATGTTCTGCAGGAAGACCAGCGGAATGCCGCGCTGGTCGCACAGCTCGATGAAGTGGGCGCCCTTCTGGGCGGACTCGGCGAACAGGATGCCGTTGTTCGCGACGATGCCGACGGGATGGCCGTGGATCCGGGCGAAGCCGGTGATCAGCGTCTGGCCGTACTCCGACTTGAACTCGGCGAAGCGCGAGCCGTCCACCACCCGGGCGATGACCTCGCGCACGTCGTAGGGCGTGCGCGAGTCGACGGGGACCGCCCCGTACAGCCCGGCGGGGTCCGCCTTCGGCTCCTCGGCGGGCTCCACCGACCAGGGGAGCGGGCCGCGGTCCGGGAGGGTCGCGACGATGTTCCGCACGATCCGCAGCGCGTGCGCGTCGTCCTCGGCGAGGTGGTCGGTGACCCCGGACGTGCGGGAGTGGACCTCGCCGCCGCCCAGCTCCTCCGCCGTCACGACCTCGCCGGTGGCGGCCTTCACGAGCGGCGGGCCTCCCAGGAAGATCGTGCCCTGGTTCCGGACGATGACGGCCTCGTCGCTCATGGCCGGGACGTACGCCCCGCCCGCCGTGCAGGATCCGAGCACCGCGGCGATCTGCGGGATGCCCGCCCCCGACATCCGGGCCTGGTTGAAGAAGATGCGCCCGAAGTGGTCCCGGTCGGGGAACACCTCGTCCTGCATCGGGAGGAACGCGCCCCCCGAGTCCACCAGGTACAGGCAGGGCAGCCGGTTCTCCAGGGCCACCTCCTGGGCGCGGAGGTGCTTCTTCACCGTCATCGGGTAGTACGTGCCGCCCTTGACGGTCGCGTCGTTGGCGACGATCACGCACTCCCGGCCGCTGACCCGCCCGATCCCGGCGATCACACCGGCGGCCGGCGCCGCGCCCCCGTACAGCCCCTCTGCGGCCAGGGGCGCGAGCTCCAGGAAGGGTGAGCCCGGGTCCAGCAGCGTGTCCACCCGCTCCCGGGGCAGCAGCTTGCCGCGCGCCACATGCCGGGCGCGTGCCTTCTCACCCCCGCCGAGCCGTGCCGTGGCGAGCCGCGTGCGCAGCTCCTCGGCGAGCGCGTGATGCGCCGCCTCGTTGGCCTGCCAGGCCTCCGAGGCGGGATCGGCCGCGCTCACCAGGACCGGTGCCTGCTGCATCCTGTCGAGCCCCCTTGCCCGTACCGCGATAGTTAATGAGCGTTAACGCGTGACGCTCAGGTTAACGAGCGCTAACCCGCCTGTCTAGAATGAATCCTCATGAGCACCCATGCCGCCGCCCGTGTCGCGGCACCCACCCGCCGCGAGCAGATCCTCCGAGAGGCGGCCCGCCTCTTCGCCGAGCGCGGCTTCCACGGTGTCGGGGTCGACGAGATAGGAGCCGCGGTCGGTATCAGCGGTCCCGGCCTCTACCGCCACTTCCCCGGCAAGGACGCGATGCTCGCCGAGCTGCTCGTCGGCATCAGCGAGCGGCTCCTCGCGGGCGGACAGCTCCGCGTGTCGCAGGACGGGGCGTCGGCGGACAGCAGTGCGGAAGCACTCCTGGACGCCCTCATCGAGGGCCACATCGACTTCGCCCTGGACGACCGCCCCCTGATCACCCTCCACGACCGTGAGCTGGACCGGCTGCGCGACACCGACCGCAAGCGGGTGCGCAGGCTCCAGCGGGAGTACGTCGAGGTCTGGGTCGATGTCGTCCGCGCGCTCTACCCCGCCCTCCCCGAGAACGAGGCCCGCGTCACCGTGCACGCGGTGTTCGGCCTGCTCAACTCCACCCCGCACCTGGCCCGCCCCGAAGCGCTCCCCGGCCGTGCGGCCACAGCGGCGCTGCTGCACCGGCTGGCCCGCGGGGCGTTCGCGGCGGCGGGTTCCTGAGCGGTCCGCGGGAGGAGGCGCCCCGGCGCGCGCACGTCGCCGCGCCGGACACCGCGGACTCGCCAACCACGTGCCTCCGTCCGTGGGCCACGCGCCGCATGCCGCCCTTCGGGTGAAGCCGCGCGGGTGTCGGCCCCGATGGAAGAGCTGAGTCGGTCATGCTGGCCCGCAGTTGCCGCAACCCCCTGGAACGTCGGTGCGGGCGCACCTCCTCGGGCCGTCGGACAGCAGTCGGGGCCCGACGGAATCGAGGAGCCACACGTGCAGGCGTACCGAGGCGTTCTGCGGCATCCGTCCCGGCGGGGCCAGGTGCTGCGGCGCATCGGTGAGATGGCCGCGGGTGCCGTGCCGGCGGATGCGCGATCCCACGCCGCACCCCACGCACGGCTCGGTCGGACAGACCTGGCGATATCCCTCGGCGCCTCTGCCTGACGCCAGGGGCCCGACGCGCGCGGTGGAGAGCGTCGTACCGCCCGCCGCAGCGAGCGCGGGGCCGCCAGATGTTGCAATCCGACCGAGGAAGGCCGATAGCTGTGGCTGAACGCACGACACGTCGACGGGGATACCGCGAGGGTCTCGGCGGCGAAATGCTCGCCGAATTCCTGGGTACCTTCGTACTCATTCTCCTGGGCGTCGGTTCGGTGGCCCTGACGGTCACCGGCCTGCCCGGGTCCGGGCGCCAGACAGACCCCTTCGGCGCCGCCGACTGGATCATCATCTGCTGGGGCTGGGGTCTCGGAGTGGTCTTCGGCGTCTATGTCGCCGGTGGCGTGAGCGGCGCGCACCTGAACCCGGCGGTCACGCTGGCCTTCGCCGTCCGGCGCGCGCTGGGCTGGCGGAAGGTGGGTCCGTACTGGCTCGCCCAGGTGATGGGAGCCTTCGTGGCCGCCGCACTGGTGTACGCGTCGTACCGGTGGGCGATCGACTTCTTCAACCAGAAGGAGGGGCTGGCCCGGGACGAGTCGCTTCCCACCTTCTCGATCTTCGCCACCTTCCCCGCCGAGTACTTCGGGGACTCCTGGTGGGGTCCGCTGCTCGACCAGATCGTCGGCACCGGCATTCTGCTCCTCCTGATCTGCGCGGTCACCGACAGCCGGAACATGGCACCACTGGCCAACCTCGCCCCCTACATCACCGGTCTCATCGTCGTGGCGATCGGAATGACCTTCGGGACGAACGCCGGGTACGCGATCAATCCCGCCCGCGACTTCGGGCCCCGGCTGTTCGCGTACTTCGAGGGCTGGGGCGACATCGCGTTGCCGGGCACCTTCGACTGGTACAGCGGCTACTGGTGGATCCCCATCGTCGGACCGCTCATCGGCGGAGTCATCGGCATGTTGGTCTACGACCTGATCATCAGCCCGTTGGTCAAGGTGCGGAGCGGCCCGGAGCAGGAGGGCCGCGTCCCCGACAGGCCGACGGCGGAGGGCTGACCCCGGCGGCCCGGGAGCGGTCACGCAAGGAAACCGGTCCGATCGCGGACCTCAACACCAGGAGAAGGGACGGCAGCGATGCCGGAGTTCATCGGCGCGGTGGATCAGGGGACCACCAGCACCCGTTTCATGATCTTCGATCACGCAGGTAACGAGGTGGCCCGGCACCAGCTTGAGCACGACCAGATCCTGCCGCGGTCGGGGTGGGTCGAACACGACCCCGTGGAGATCTGGGAACGCACCAACACGGTGATCCAGAACGCCATCCGGACCGGTGGCCTGAAGGCGTCGGACCTCAGGGCGATCGGGATCACCAACCAGCGGGAGACCACGGTGGTCTGGGACCCGCGCACGGGACGCCCGTACTACAACGCCATCGTCTGGCAGGACACCCGCACGGACAGCATCGCCGCAGCCCTGGAGCGCGACGGTCACGGGGAGGTCATCCGGCACAAGACGGGCCTGCCGCCCGCCACCTACTTCTCCGGCGGCAAGATCAAGTGGCTGCTCGAGAACGTGGACGGGCTCCGCCAGGAAGCCGAGGCGGGCAACGCCCTGTTCGGGAACACGGACGCGTGGGTGCTGTGGAACCTCACCGGCGGGCCGAACGGCGGTGTGCACGCCACCGACGTCACCAACGCCAGCCGCACGATGCTGATGAACCTGGAAACGCTGGACTGGGACGACGAGCTGCTGGGCATCTTCGGGATCCCGCGCGCGATGCTGCCGAGCATCCACCCCTCGTCGGACGCGGAGTCCTACGGCACCGCCCGTACGTCACGGCCGCTGAACGCCGCCATTCCGATCACCGGTGTCCTCGGCGACCAGCAGGCGGCCACGGTCGGCCAGGTCTGCTTCGCGCCGGGCGAGGCCAAGAACACCTATGGCACCGGCAACTTCCTCGTCCTCAACACCGGGACGGAGCTGGTGCGTTCGCGCAGCGGCCTGCTGACCACCGTGGCCTACCAGTTCGGCGGGAGCCCGGTCGTCTACGCGCTGGAGGGCTCCATCGCCGTCACCGGCGCGGCCGTGCAGTGGCTGCGCGACCAGCTGAAGATCATCAGCACCGCTGCGGAGAGCGAGCCACTGGCCCGGTCGGTGAAGGACAACGGCGGGATGTACTTCGTACCCGCCTTCTCCGGGCTGTTCGCACCCTACTGGCGCTCCGACGCGCGAGGCGCGATGGTGGGCCTGGCCCGCTACAACACCAACGCGCACATCGCGCGCGCCACCCTGGAGGCCATCTGCTACCAGAGCCGCGACGTGGTGGACGCGATGGAACAGGACTCGGGCGTGCACCTGGACGTGCTCAGGGTCGACGGCGGCGTGACCGCCAACGACCTGTGCATGCAGATCCAGGCAGACGTGCTGGGCGTGCCGGTGAGCCGCCCGGTGGTCGCCGAGACCACGGCGCTCGGCGCGGCCTACGCGGCAGGGCTCGCCACCGGCTTCTGGAGCGACACCGACGAGCTGCGCTCCCACTGGCAGGAGTCGAAGCGCTGGGAACCGAAATGGAGCGAGGAGCAGCGCCAGGAGGGGTACGAGGGATGGAAGCGGGCCGTGGAGCGCACCCTGGACTGGGTGAAGGTGAAGACCGACTGATTGCGCGGTGACGCCTGCTTCGCTCGGTCCGTGAGCCGTCGGCCGACGGCTCACGGACCGAGAACCGTCGGCCGACGACGCCGTGGGCGGCACCGGGGACCTTGGCCCCCGGCGCCGCCCACGGCGTTTCGACGCACCGGGCGGGCCGCGGTCCGCGTCCGCGTTCCATCCGTGGTGCAGGACACCGGGCACACGGCGCGTCACCGACGGCACAATGGGTGCATGCCGATACCCAGCCGCGCTGCCCTCGTCGAGCACCTCGTCCGCACACGTATCGCGGGCGACGTCGCCACCCCCCGCGACAACAACCTCTCCCACTACCGCCAGCTCGCCAACGGCAACCGCCATTTCTGGCTGGGGCTGGAGCTCGGTGACCGCTGGCTCGACGAGCAGGACGTGCTGGCCGTGATGGCCGAGAGATGCGGGGTGATCGACGATCCCGAGCACCGGCAGGGGCAGGACACCATCGACCCGGAACTGACGGTCGACGCCCTCGACCGGATGGCCGCCCGGCTCCGGAAGGCGGCGGCGGACGGGGAACGCGTGCTGTTCGCGACCGGGCACCCGGGCGGGCTGCTCGACGTGCACCGGCAGACCGCGAACGCCCTGCGGGCCGCCGGCTGCGAGATCGTACGCATCCCGGGCGGCCTGATGGCGGACGAGGGCATGGTCTTCCAGTTCGCGGACGTCGCCGTACTGGAACGCGGTGCGACCCTCTGGCACACGCACTCACCTGCCCCGATGGCCGCCGTCCTGGACGGCCTGGAGCGCGAGGGCCGGCCGCAGCCCGACCTGGTCGTGGCCGACCACGGCTGGGCCGGGTGCGCGGGACAGCGCGGGATCGACTCGATCGGCTACGCCGACTGCAACGACCCCGCGCTGTTCCTGGGCGAGGCGGAGGGCACCCTCCAGGTCACCGTGCCGCTGGACGACCACGTCACCGACCCGCGCTACTACGACCCGATGACCGACTACCTGCTGGACGCCGCCGGGCTGCTCCCCTCCGTCGAACGGGAGTGAGCGTGCGGGCCCTCGCGCCGGCGCGCGCGGACGGTCGGTGACCGGCGGCCGTCGCCGGATGGTGACGGCCACCGGGCCCACCACCGCGTCCCGCCCTTCCGGAGCCGCGCCGGACAGGGGCGGGTGTGCGTGACCGGGCGTCCTGGCCCGGCTCAGCCGCCGGAACGTGTTGCCGCGCGCTGGGCGCGTCCCGGTGTCGGATCCAGGTACACGCGCTGGATCGACGGGTACCGCTCCCGCAGTTGCTGCTCCGCCTCCTCGCACGCCCACTCGACCTGTGCGGCCGTCGACGCGTCCCGGAAGTCGATCTTCGCGGCGACCAGCAGCTCCGAGGGGCCCTGGATCAGCGTGGTCAGCTCCAGCACCTCGACGATGTGCGGCACGGAGAGCAGCTCCTCGCGCACCCCGGCCCTCATCTCCGCCGGGAGGGGCCTGCCGATCAGCAGCTGGGCGTTGGACCTGCAGAGCACCCACGCCACGTACACCAGCAGCACGCCGATGAGGACCGAGGCGATGCCGTCGTAGACCCCCGAACCGGAGAGCTGCCCGCCCAGCAGGCCGCCGGCGGCCAGCAGCAGCCCGGCCAGGGCCGCCGAGTCCTCCATCACCACGGCCTTGACCGCCGTGTCGGGGGTGCGGCGCAGGTAGCGCGGCGCGGGCATCCGGAGCCTTGCGGCGTCGCCGCGCACCTGGCGCACACCCGTACGCAGCGAGAAGCCCTCCAGCAGGAAGGCGACCGCGAGCACGAGGTACGAGACGAGCGGATCGCCCAGCTCCTCGCCCCTCAGCAGGGTGTGGATGCCGTCGTACAGGGAGAACACCGCGCCGCCCACGAAGGTCGCGACGGCCGCGAGCATCGCCCAGACGTACCGCTCCGGGCCGTAACCCAGCGGGTGGTCCTCGTCGGGCGGCTTCTCGCTGCGCTTGAGCGCGGTGAGGAGCATGAGCTCGGTGACGGTGTCGGCCACCGAGTGCGCGGCCTCCGAGAGCATCGCGCTCGAACCGCTGATCAGCCCCGCCACCAGCTTCGCCACCGCGATCCCGAGGTTGGCGGCCGCCGCGACGACGACGGTGAACGTGGACTCGCCGCCCCCGCTCCGATCGTCACTCCTGGCGTCACTCATGAGGGGCAGTATGTCCGAATGTGCGGCTTCAGTCCCTCGGGACGCGGACCATGCCCTCCTGGATGACCGTGATGGCCAGCTTCCCGTCCGCCGCCCAGATCCTGGCCTGGCCGAGACCCCGCCCGCCGGACGCGGACGGCGACTCCTGGTCGTACAGCAGCCACTCGTCGGCCCGGAAGGGGCGGTGGAACCACATCGCGTGGTCCAGGCTGGCGCCCACCACGTCGCCGACCGACCAGCCGCCGCGCCCGTGGGCGAGCAGCACCGAGTCGAGCAGGGTCATGTCGGAGACGTACGTCGCCATGCAGACGTGCAGCAGCGGGTCGTCCGCCAGCTTGCCGTGGGTCCGGAACCAGACCTGGGAGCGTGGCTCGCGCGGTTCGCCGGCGGTGGCGAACGGCGGGGCGTCGACATACCGCAGGTCGACGGCGGCCCGGGCCTCCAGCAGCCTGTCCACCATGCGCGGGTCGGTGAAGCGGTCCGCGTACCGGGGCAGCATCTCCGCCGCCGTCGGCAGGGTCTCCGGGTCCGGGGCGTCGGGCATGACCGCCTGGTGGTCCATGCCCTCCTCGTACACCTGGAACGACGCCGAGAGGTGGAAGATCGGCTTGCCGTGCTGGACGGCGACGACCCGGCGGGTGGTGAACGACCGGCCGTCGCGGATCCGGTCCACGCTGTAGACGATCGGCGCGCCCGGGTCCCCGGGACGCAGGAAGTACGCGTGCAGGGAATGGGCGCCCCGGTCCTCGGGGACCGTGCGCCCGGCGGCGACCAGGGCCTGGGCCGCGACCTGGCCGCCGAAGACGCGGGGCACGACCGCCGAACGGCTCATGCCCCGGAAGATGTCCTGCTCGATCCGCTCGAGGTCGAGCAGATCGAGCAGGGAGTCAAGTGCTGCGCTCATGGAGGAGAAACGTAGCCGTTCTCAGAGGCCCATGGACTTGGCGATGATCGACTTCATGACCTCGCTGGTGCCGCCGTAGATGCGGTTGACCCGGTTGTCCGTGTAGAGACGGGCGATCGGGTACTCGTTCATGAAGCCGTAGCCGCCGTGCAGCTGGAGGCAGCGGTCGATCACGCGGTGCGCGACCTCGGTGCAGAACAGCTTCGCCGAGGCTGCCTCGGCGGGCGTGAGCTCACCGGCGTCCAGGGCCTCGATCGCGCGGTCGCAGACCGCCTCGGCCGCGTCCACCTCGGCCTTGCAGGCGGCCAGCTCGAACTTGGTGTTCTGGAAGGACGCGACGGTCTTGCCGAAGACGGTGCGGTCCTGCGTGTACTGCTGGGCGAAGCGCACGGCGGCGGCGGCCTGCGCGTACGCGCCGACGGCGATGCCCAGGCGCTCCTGGGGGAGGTTCTGGCCGAGGTAGGAGAAGCCCTTGTTCTCCTCGCCGAGGAGGTCGTCGACGGGCACCTTGACGTCCACGAAGGCCAGCTCGGCGGTGTCGGAGACCTTGAGGCCCAGCTTGTCGAGCTTGCGGCCGACCGAGTAGCCCTCGGACTTGGTGTCGACCACCAGGAGCGAGATGCCGTGGCGGCGGTCGTCGGCCTTGGGGGCGTCCGTGCGGGCGCAGACGATGACCTTGTCGGCGTGCACACCACCGGTGATGAAGGTCTTCGCGCCGTTGAGGACGTAGTGCGTGCCGTCCTCGGAGAGCTTGGCGGTCGTCTTCATGCCGGCCAGGTCGGAACCGGTGCCCGGCTCGGTCATGGCTATCGCGTACATGGACTTGCCGGAGACGAAGTCCGGCAGCCAGCGCTTCTTCTGCTCCTCGGTGGCGTACGCCTTGAGGTAGGGCAGGCAGAGCAGGACGTGCACGCCGGAGCCGCCGAAGGAGATGCCCGCCCGCGCGGTCTCCTCGTAGAGGACCGCCTCGAACTTGAAGGACTCCTCGCCCGCGCCGCCGTACTCCTCGGGCACCTCGATGCCGAAGATGCCCAGCTCGGCGAGCTTGTAGTAGAAGTCGCGAGGCGCCTGGCCCGCCGCGAACCACTCGTCGTAGACGGGGACGACCTCGGCCTCGATGAAGGCGCGGATGGTCTCCCGGAACGCCTCGTGGTCCTCGTTGTAAACCGTACGGCGCACGGGGTGCCTCCTGGTGTCAGCTTCGGCTTCGGTCGCAGTGGCTAAGCGCTTGCTCAGTCCTGGTCAAAAGTTACCCGGCGGTCACGGTGGCTGTCCAGGGTGATGCTGAGCACGCCCGCCGCCCGTCCCGGTCTCCGGGCCGTAGGGCAACGACCGGCGGGCCCGGCTGCGCCGGCCGGGCTCTTGGCGGGAGAACCCGGCGTTAGGAAGGCGGAGTTCGAGGAGGCCGGTGGCGGGATCGGCGCGGTCGCGCACGAGGGGACCGGCGAGGTGCTGTCCGGGGGCGCGGGCCGCCGCGCCCCCGGACAGGGAGGTGAGGGCTGGTTCCTGACCCTCACCGGTGATTCGGAGCCGGTCCGTCCCCGGATTGGTGGTGCGTCCGAAGGTGGCGGAGAGTGTCGACGCGGAGCGCTGTGTCACCCCGATGGCGGCAGGTGGCGGGCGGGCGCACAGTGAAACGAGGGGCCGGTGAGAAACGGGCCGGCCTGTCGTACCAACCCTCTGCGAGGCAGTCATGGCTGACATGGACGGGAACACGGGACAGGGCGGACGCGGCACGACCACCATCTCCGACAACGTCGTCTCCACCATCGCGGGCATCGCCATCCGCGACACGGACGGCGTGCACGCGGTCGGCAAAGGGGCGTCGAAGGCGCTGGGAGCCGTCACCGGCCGGGTGTCCGGGTCCTCCGCGGCGGGACGCTCCGTCAAGGTGGAGGTGGGCGAGAAGCAGACGGCGATCGACGTCGACATCAAGGTGGAGTACGGCGTGCCGATCCACGAACTCGCCGACCGGGTCAGGACCAACGTGACGGACGCGGTCGAGACCATGACCGGTCTGGACGTCGTCGAGATCAACATCAACGTCTTCGACGTCCACATTCCTGGCGACGACAGCGACGAGGACGACGACGGCGGCGGCCGGTCGTCCGCCCGCGTGCAGTGAGCCCGCGCCGGGTCCGGGGCCCGGCGCCGGCCGCCTGTCACCGGGGGCGTGACAGGCGCGCCGCCTACTGGGGCTTGAAGGAGCGGATCTGGTAGCTCCCCTGGAGGTTGCCGCCCTGCCCGGCGAGCGTGGAACCGACGCGCGAGTTGAAGTTGGTCTGCGTGTAGTACTGCACCCGGTGCTCGGTCTTGTTCCACACCGACAGGACGTTCCGCCCCTCGCGGATGAACGAGCAGTTGTCGGCGGTGTTCCGCATCTCGCGGGCCGTCCACTGGCAGCGGGTCCCCTCGCCGTTCCAGCCGTCGAAGGCGCAGAAGTAGCCGTGCGTGCACCGGGTGAACGCGGCGGCCGGAGCGGCGGGCCTGGTCTGTCCGGCGGCCGTGCGCGCGTCGGCGTCCGTGGCCGAGACTGGGCTCGTACCCAGTCCGAAGGCCAGGACGATCGCGGTGGCGGCAAGTGCGGTGATGCGGTTCACGGTGAAGACCTTTCGCTGTTCGTCGGCGGGGCGATGCCCGTGATCAAAAGCAGCGTGGCACCCCGATGACCTGCGTAGACAGGTCCGAAAGGGGGGCGCGCGAGGTCAGCGCGACGGGTGTGAACGCGCCTGTGCGCACCGGCGTGCGGCCCGCGTCCGGCGACGGAGGGCCGCGCCGCCGCGGGAGCGACGCGGCGGGCGACTGCCCGCCGCCGTCACCGGCTCTCCGCGCCCGGCCGGGTCGGTCCTGCCGTCACCGTGAGCCGCGCCTCCTGGGTGCGGTCCGACGACGGGCCCGTCCCGATCGCGAACTCGGCGGGCTCCACGGCCCATTGACCCGACTGTGTGAACGAGGCCAGGGTTCGGGCATCCACCTGGAAGGTGACATCGGTGCTCCCGCCGGGCTCCAGTTCCACCTGTGCGAAACCGCGCAGTTCGCGCACCCGGGGCCACGAGGTCCCGCCGAGCACCCGGCGTACGTAGAGCTGGACCGTCTCCCGCACCGGTCGCGTGCCGGTGTTGGCGACGCGGACCACACAGCTCACCGGTGCCGGTCCGTCGAACCGGTCCACCGCCAGGGACGGAGGCGACAGCCGGGGCGCGCCGTACTCGACCGTCGTGCAGGACAGCCCGTGGCCGAAGGGATGACGGGCCGTGGCGGGCTGGTCGACGTACCCCCGGTAGCCGTGGTCCTTCCCGTTGTAGAAGACGGGCAGTTGGGCCGCCGAGCGTGGCACGGACACGGGCAGCCGCCCCTGCGGCTGGGCCGCACCGAACAGCACGTCCGCGACCGCCCTCCCGCCCCACGGACCCGGATACCAGGCACTCAGTACCGCGGCCGCCGTGCCGGACAGGTCCGGCAGGGCGTGGGGGCGGCCCTGGACGATCACCACGACCACCGGGGTCCCGGTCGCGGAGACGGCGTCCACCAGGGCCGACTGAGCTGCGGGCAGGGCGAGTTCGGCGAGGTCGACGCCCTCGCCGCACGTCATCTCCACGGGGTTCCCGGAGGCGACGACGGCTGCCCCGTTGGCGTCGAAACGGGTTCCTGACTCGCGTGCGCTCGATCCGCCGAGGACCAGCACGGCCACATCGGAGGCGGAGGCGAGCGCCACCGCCTCGGGCAGGCCCGACAGATCCCCGCCCACGAGGCCGCAGCCGCGGGCGTACGTGACGTCGGTGCCCTCCGGCGCGGCGGCCCGAATGCCGGCGAGCACACTGCTGCCCGTGCCGGGCCGTTGCGGCGCGGTGTAGTCGCCGATCTGCTGTGGCACGGAATCGGCGTTCGGCCCGATGACCGCGACGGTCCCGATACGCCGGCCCGCGAGCGGCAGCGTCACCCCGTCGTGTTCGAGGAGGGTGACGGACTGGCGGGCGATGCGCTCGCTCAGCCGCTCCATGCGTGCCCGGTCCGGCTTCCGCGCCCCGGCCCGCCCGGCGGTGTACGGGTGCTCGAAGAGGCCGAGGCGGAACTTCAGCGCGAGGACGCGTCCCACCGCGGTGTCGAGCGTGGACTCCTCGACGAGACCGCGCCGGACCGCCTCCGCCAGCCGGGGGTAGCAGTCGTCCCACAGGCTCAGGTCGGTCCCCGCCCGCAGCGCCAGCGCACCGGCCGCCGCCGGGTCACCCGCCATCCGCACCAGGCGGTCGACCGCGAGCCCGTCGGCCATCACCAGGCCGCCGTAGCCCCACTGCTCCCGGAGGATCCCCGTCAGCAGATGGTGGTTCGCCGCGCACGGCACGCCGTCGAACTCGTTGTAGGCGGCCATGAGGCCCGCGGCCCCGGCCCGTACGCCCGCCAGTGCCGCCACGAGGTGGATCTCGTGCAGTTCCCTCGTACCCAGCTCGGTGGCCGCGCTGTTGCGGCCCCCGACCGTGGCGCCCTGCCCGGCGAAGTGCTTGAGGACGACGGCCGCGCGGTCCGGCCCGATGCGCTCCCCGGCCGGGCCCTGCACGCCGCGTACGAGTGCCTCGGTGAACCGCGCCGCGAGGTACGGGTCCTCGCCGTAGCACTCCTCCGCGCGACCCCAGCGCGGATCCCGCACCAGGTCGAGCGCCGAGACCAGCGCGACATGGCCGCCCCGTGCCCGGAGTTCGGCGGCCGCGAGGGCGGCCGCCTCCTCGTACAGCTCCGGGTTCCAGGTGGCGCCGACCGCCAGGTTCACCGGCAGCACGGTCCCGTCCAGGGCCTGCAGGCCGTGCGGCATCTCCTCGACCAGCAGGACGGGGATGCCGAGCCGGGTGTTCTCGACGACGTGCCGCTGTACGGCGTCGGACACCCGCGCCCCGTCCGAGGCGCCGATACCCGTCTCCGCCGTCACGCCGGACCACGGATCTGCGCGCTGGAGTCCGTACAGCGCGCCCATCCCGTCGTAGGCCTCCACCTCCGTCCGGAACGCGTCCGTCAGCCGATGGCCGGACGGGGTGTGCTCGTACGCGTCCCAGCCGTACATCCGCTGGTTGACCTGGCCCACCTTCTCGGTGAGCGTCATCCGTGACAGCAGATCGCGGACCCGGTCGGCGACGGGCATCCCCGGATCGCGGAACAGTGGCTCGGACATGGGACGGCTCACCTCGAAGGGTCGGGAAGGGCGTGGACGGTCAGCGCAGTTCGAGTACGCGCACCCCGTACGGGGCCAGGGTCACGTCCCGCACCGGGTCCCCGCCGGTCAGCTCGCGCAGCTGACCGTCCGCCGCCGGGCGCACGGTCAGCTCCTCGCCGGACTGGCTCACCAGCCACACGAATCGCGTGCCGTCCTCGCGGACCAGGGTGTCGGCGCTGACGTACGGGGTGTCGACGGTCACCGGGCGGGCGGCGCCCGCGAGTTCCGCCAGAGCCGCGTACAGCCGGTGCGTCCGCTCCGGATTGGCGCGGGCGGTGCGCGCCGCCATGTGCTCCAGCGGATACGTGGCCAGGACCGTGCGGCCCGCGCCCGTCTCGTACCGCAGCAGTGCCGGGCGGCCGTGCGCGTCGGTGGCGACGACCCGGGCGCCGTCGGCGACGACGGGCAGATAGGCGCGGCTGTCCTCGTTGCCCGCGACCGGGAAGGTCAGCACCTCGCCCGCCGCTATCGAACCGAAGTCCTCGGTGAACGTCATCTCCAGGACGTCGTCCTCGATCGGCTCCGCGACCCCGTACGATAGCTGGAGCTCCACCCCGAACAGCCCGTCCAGGTCGTGGAACCACGGGCCACGGGTCGTCGGGTACTCGCCCGAGCAGAACGACAGATAGACCGTCGCCCCCTCCTTGGCCCTGCGCTCCAGCGCGCGGCGGGTGCGGGTCGTCAGCTGACGGGTCGAGGGCAGCAGGTACAGCGAGGCGTCGTCCGGCAGCCCGTCCGCCTCCCGGGCGAACGCCACCGGCAGATCGGCACCCCGCGCCGCCACGTAGCCCTGGTGCAGCGAGGTGAAGATCAGCGGGCGGTCGGCGGGCCTGCTGTAGGGGTAGCCCCGTTCCAGGAACGCCGGCACGACGAGGGCCGCGTCCGCGTCGGTGCGGCGGCAGCGCGGGAAGTCGACCTGCTCCAGGACCTTCGCGAAGGAGGCCAGTTCGCGCAGCGGCTCCTTGGGGCGGCCCGCGCTGTCGGTGATCCCGAAGTGCATCTCGAAGGGGTGGTGGTCGTACGGCGACTGCTCCCACAGGTCGTCGTAGTCCGTGTTGTTCCAGGCCATCCAGCCGGTCGCCCCGCCGAGCAGCGAGTTGTGCAGGGTCTGCCGGTAGAAGATCCCGGCGTTCGCCGCCGAGACGACGTCGGTGGAGAGCCCGAACTCCTCCAGGACGACCGGCTGACCCGTCACGGCGGCCAGCTCGCACTCGAACGCGGCCCGGTAGTGCTGGCGCGGCCGGTCCGTGTCCGAGCGGTAGACGTGCGGCCCCACGAAGTCGACGTACTCGGCGGTCTCCCGCAGCGAGAAACCGTTGTCGCGGCCTGTCACCTCGATGCCCCAGGCCCCGTCGCCGAGCGACACCGGCTGGGTGCCGCCCGCCGCGCGCACGGCGTCGCACATGAACTGCGCCCAGGCGGTGACGACATCGCTGGACGGAGGGTCGACCTGGTAGACACGGCCGTAGCCGGGCATCTCGTTGGTGATCAGCCAGCCGGTGACCGCCGGGTGGTCCTTGAAGCGGCGGGTCATCTGGGAGACGAACCACGCCTGCCGGCCGACGAGCCACACGTCCTCGTAGAGGTCCCGGTCACCACGCCAGGCCGGGTCCCAGTTCTCGCCCGACATGTGGCCGACGATGAAGGTGGGAACCGTGCCCATGCCCAGCTCGTGGTGGGCGTCCAGGAAGTCGCGGAAACGGTCGCAGAGTTCCTCGTCGACGCGGCCCGGCTCCGGGTGGAAGTCGGGCCAGTAGAAGAACGACCGCGTCATGTTAAGGCCGTGCTCCCTGAGCACGCCCAGCTCCTCGCGCACCGTCTTCGGCTCGTAGTTCCGCCACATCAGCGGACCACCGGTGCGGGACCAGAAGTTGGCCCCGAGCCACGGGAGCACGGCGGAGTCGTGGGTGAGCTGGGCGCTGTGGCGTCGCATGGTTCTACAGGTCCTCTTCGGTGTGCGGGGGGTGCCGTGGTGGTGCGGCGGTTCAGGTCGGGGACGGCAGGGGGCCGGTCGATTCGCGTACGACCAGACGGGGGCGGCCGTCGAGCACGGGCGGAGGTACGTCCTCGCCGCAGCCGACGAGCAGGGTGCGGGCGGCGGCCGCGCCGACGCGCTGCACCTGCTGGTCGACGGTGGTGAGCCGGGGGTGGACCCAGCGGCCGAGCGAGAGGTTGTCGTACCCGACCACCGACAGGTCGCCGGGCACCCGGAGACCGGCGCGCTGGGCGGTGCCGATGCCGCAGACCGCCATGGAGTCGTTGGGGAAGACGAGGGCGGTCGGCCGGTCGGGCAGGGCGAGCAGTTCCTCGGTGACGTCGACGGCCGCCTGCTCGGTGAAGTCGCTGTGCCGTACGGCGACGGGGCGCAGACCGGCATCGGCCAGAGCCTCCTCGAAGGCGCTCAACCGGAGCCGGGTGTGCAGCAGTTCGGCCGGCCCGGCGACGTACGCGACGCGCCGGTGCCCGAGCTCCAGCAGATGGGCGACCGCCTCCCGGACACCCGCCCCCTGCTGCCCGAGGCCCACCAGGGGCACGGGCGACTCGGCGTCGGGGGCGCCCAGCAGGACGGCCGGCAGCCCGAGGCCGCGCAGCAGGTCCGGGCGCGGGTCGTCGGCGCGGGCGTCGGTCAGGACGGCGCCGTCTATGCGGCCCTCCGCGACCAGGCGTTCGTACAGCGCGTTCTCCTGCGCCATGTCGGCGACCAGGTGGAGCAGCAGACCGTAACCGCGTGGAGCGAGTTCGCCCTCCAGGCCCGTGATCAGCTCACTGAAGTGCGGGTCGGAGCCCAGCACATCGGTGGGCCGCCGGACGACGAGCGCGATCGTCCGTGTCCTGGCCCTGCGCAGCGCGGTCGCGGATGCGCTGGGGGACCAGCCGAGTTCCGTGGCCGCGTCCATGACCCGGCGGCGGGTGGCCTCCGAGATCCGGCCGGTGCCGTTGACGGCCTGGGACACCGCCGCGGTGGACACCCCCGCTGCCGCCGCCACGGCCTTGATCGTGGGGCGTACGACGGTACGACCCTCCAGACGTTTGTTCACATCTTCACCGCCCCGCTGACGAGAGCCTGCTGCATCCGCTTCTGGAGCACGGTGTAGACCACCCAGACCGGGACCAGGGTCAGCACCGTGCCCGCCGTAAGGATGCCGTAGTCCGTTCCCGTCAGGGACTTGAGCGTGGGCAGAGCGACCTGCACGGTCCGCAGGTCAGGGTCGGGGCCGATGATGACGAGCGAGTAGAGGTACTCGTTCCAGAAGGTCAGGAAGTTCAGCAGCAGGATCGTCGCGATCCCCGGCATGCACATCGGTGTGTAGACGTGCCGCAGGACGGCGAAGGTGGAAGCGCCGTCCATGCGCGCCGCCTCCTCCATCTCGCGGGGGATCGTCCGCATGAACTGCACGAGGATGACGACGGACAGCGGCATCGCCGTCGCCGGCAGGAACAGCACCATGAACGCGCGGGTGTGGAAGAGACCGGTGGCGGCGGCGAGCAGGAACGTCGGGAAGAGCGCGGCGAACGTCGGGATCAGGAAGCCCAGCGAGAACACCCGCTCGACCAGGGCCCCGAGCCGCCCCTCGGTACGGGCGATGGCGAAGGCCGCCGGTATGGCGAGCGCCAGGGTGAGGACCAGCGCCAGGGCGGTCACGAGCATCGAGTTGAGGACGGCCGGGCCGAGGTGCGCGGAGGAGAACGACTCGGTGAAGTTGGCCGTGGAGAAGGAGGTGGGGAGGGAGAACGGGCTGCCGAAGATCTGGTCGTTCGTCTTGAACGCCGAGACCAGCAGGTAGTAGAGGGGGACGACCAGCAGCACCATGTACAGCCAGGCGAAGATGTGCGCCGGCAGCCAGGACCTTCCGAACTTCATGGGACCAGCTCCGATCAGTAGTTCTGGCGGAAGACGCGACGGATGGTCAGCAGCCCGGCCAGGCCGACCAGGAAGAGGACCACTCCGACGGTCTGGCTGTAGCCGAGGTCGGCCGCGATGAACGCCTTCTGGTACACGAGGAAGGACAACGTCGTCGACGAGCTTCCCGGGCCGCCCTGGGTCAGCAGCAGCACGTTCTGCGCCGAACCGAAGAGCGTCCACAGGAACTGGAGCATCGTCACGACGCCCACGAAGTCGCGTATGACGGGGAAGTGGATGCGCCACATGGCGCGCCAGTGCCCGGCTCCGTCGAGTTGCGCGGCCTCGCCGATCTCGTCCGGCACACTGCCGAGCCGGGCGGCGAACAGCACGGCGGTGAACCCGATGCCGCTCCACACGTCGAGGAGGATGAGGGAGGCGAGCGCGGTGGAGGGCGAGGCGAGCCAGGCGTCTGTCATCGAGCCGAGGCCCACGCCGTCCAGCGCGCCGTTGAGCAGGCCGTCCGGGGAGAGCACCGCGTAGAAGACCATCGCCTTGGCCGGGGTGGAGATCAGCCCGGGGATGAAGAGCAGGTAGCGCAGGACGCGGTGCCCCGGCGGCTTCTGCGCGACGTAGTACCCGAGCATGTACGCGCCGATGATCATCAGCGGTACGGCCACGACGAGCTGTACGGCGGTGTTGCGCACCGCCTCCCAGAAGACCGGGTCGTCGAACACGGCGCTGACGTTGCCGGTGCCGGCGAAGGACACCGGCTGGAGCATCCCGGGCCAGTGCAGCGCGGCGATGACGAAGATGGCGACCAGCGGGCCGACCATGAAGACCAGGTACCAGACCAGCGCGGGCACCGCGAGGATGACACCGCCCTGCGTACGGCGCTTCGTGGTGGCGGCGGTGGATGGCTGGGGGTCGGCCGGTCCGCGGACCGAGGCGCCGCCCGGGGCGGACGAGAGCATCGTCATGACAGGACTCGCAAAGGCTCGGGCGCGCGGATCAGGCCGTGCGGTAGGCGGATTCCAGGGCGGAGCGCACGGAGGCCGCGCTCGTCCCACGGGTGAAGGCGGTGCTGGTCGCGGTGATCAGCGGCTGGGTGGCGGTCGGCGGGACGTAGAGGTCGGGCAGGAGCGCCTGGCCGACCCGGCCGCCGAGCCGCTGCGCCTCGGCCACCAGCGGGAAGTCCCTGCTGACCGTGTCGGTCACGAGCGCCATGTCCCGGCCGCTCTCGGTGATGAAGCGGGACACCACGTCGGGGCGGTACATGAAGCGGAGGAACTTCTCGACCGAGGACAGCTTCTTGACCCCGTTGGGGCTGATCCAGAAGCCGATGAGTGTGTACGAGCGCAGGATCGTCGGCTTCTCGTGGGCGGCGCCCGGAGCGAGCGGCCAGCCCCCGATCTCGGTGTGCCCGGCGGCCTCGGCCGGCACCTTCGCCAGCGCGGAGGACATCGCGGACTGGATGGCCGCCGCCTCCGTGTTGTACTGCGTGGTCATCGTGTCGGAGGTCAGCCCCTGCGCCTTGTCGGCGAAGACACCGGCGTCCCGCAACGACACGAAGTAGTCGATGCCCGCGCGGGCGCCCCTGCTGCCGCTGAAGTCGCCGGTCGTGTAGACCTGCCGGGCCTCCTCGGGGGTGAGGAAGGTCTGGATGATCTGGGCGAGCAGCTTCTGCCCGGTCCAGTCGTTGCCGCCGACGGTGACGGGCGCGATGCCCTTGGCCCGCAGCTTCCGGGCGGCACCGATGAGCTGGTCCCCGGTGGTGGGCACGGAGTCGACGCCGGCCCGGTCGAGCAGGTGGGTGTTGAAGGCGACGGGCCAGTTGGTGGCGAAGTACGGGAAGGCGCGGAGCCTGCCCTTGTCGTCGGTCCACTCGGTCAGCGCGGCGGGCAGGACGCGTTCGCGCAGTCCCCAGTCATCGAGGTAGCCCTTGACGTCGACGGTGGCGCCGACGTCGGTCCAGGCCAGCGTCTTGTCGTACAGGTTGACCATGACCACGTCCGGCTCCTTACGGGCCAGTCGCGAGGTCTCGTAGACCTGGGGGAGGTCGTCGCCGTTGACGAGGTTCTTGACCCGGAGTCCCGGGTTCTCCTTCTCGAAGTCCTTCACGGCGGCGGTGTAGGTGGGCGAGCCGGGCGCGGTGGTCCCGAGCTGGGTGTGGACGAGCAGGGTGCCGGGGTCGGAATCGGCCGAGGCGAGCGTGGAGCAGCCGGACATTGCGGGCAGCGCGGTAGCGGCGGCGAGGCCGGAACCAGCGGCGATGAAACCGCGCCGACTCAGGGGTGAGCGCACAGCGGGATGTCTCCAACCAGGACGTTAACCGGAGTGGTTAATCGATGTACCAGCGGGTTGCGAGAAACCTAGGGGCGGTTCCGTGAATGGTCAACCCTCGATTGCGCATGCTGAAAAGGCGGACATTTCGCCTCGCTGGGGGTGGCGGTGCCGCAGCCTCCGGCAGTCCGCACGGGCTGCCGGTCGGCTCCCGTAGGCGCCGGGTGAGAGCGGCGGGGGCGGACTGGGGCAACCGGGAAACGCCCGAAGGGCGCGTCGGCGGCGCGCCCTTGGCGGTAGAGGGTTCAGGCGGAGAGGCGCCCGGTCTTGACGGCGGAGACGAAGGGAGCCCAGCTCTTGGCAGAGAGGAGCAGGGCGGGGCCGTGGGGTGACTTGGAGTCGCGGACGGGGACGCCGGAGGGGTGGCTGTCGAGTACCTCTACGCAGCTGCCTGATTCGGGGCCGCTGTAGGTGGACTTGCGCCAGCCGCTCGGGGCGGAACCGGCCGGGATGCTGCGCTCGGTCATGGTGTCCATATCCTTCGCAGTCGCGTCAGGGGCTGGTGCGGCCGGCGCTCACAGGGAGAGGTGCCCCGCTTTGACGGCGGAGACGAACGACGACCAGCCTGAAGCCGGAATCAGCAGGGTGGGGCCGCGGAGTGCCTTGGAGTCGCGGACCGGAATGCCGGTGGGGTGGCCGTCCAGGGCCTCTAGGCAGCTGCCGCCCTGGTTGTCGCTGTACGAGGACTTGCGCCAGCGGGTAGGCACGGAGGCGTCGGGGGCGATGTGTTCAGTCACGGTGTGCGTGCTCCTTCCTTCGCTGTCGCGGGGTCGGGCTGCAACACTCAGGGGGTGAAGTCCCCTGTCCTGACGGCGTAGATGAACGAGGTCCAGCCTGCGGCCGGTATGAGGAGGGTGGGGCCGTGGGGTGTTTTGGAGTCGCGGACGGGGACGCCGGAGGGGTGTCCGTCCAGGACCTCCACGCAACTGCCGCCCTCGCTGTTGCTGTGGGATGACTTCCGCCAGCCGTTCGGTGCAGTGACGATCGGGGTGACGTGGTCAGTCATGGTTGCCGTAGTCCTTTGCTGTTGCCCTCAATAGAGCCAGTGACTCCTTCAGCGGCAGTGCGTCGCTCAGGGCGAGATCGTAGCGGCCCTGCAACTCCTGCACGACAGGCAGGGAATCGTGCACCTTTCCCATGCGCAATCCCTCCCCGTATGCGACGGGCGGTTGATCCTCGAATGACATCAGCGTAAGCATGCCGTCCATCAAGGGGTGGAAGCCCAGGGTGAGCGGCATCACGTGTACTCGCACACGCTCCGTTTCGACCAATCGGACCATGTGTGAGATCTGTGCCGCCATGACCTCCGGTCCGCCCACCGCCCGGCGCAACACGGCCTCGTCGAGCAGTGCCCAAACGGCGGGGGTGAGTGGATCATTGAGGATCTTCCCCCGTTCGAGCCGTGTGACGATGAGCTTGTCACGCTCCTCTTCACCCATCGGAGGGAACGACGTGCCCAGAACCGCACGTGCGTACGCCTCCGTCTGGAGAATGCCGGGGACATACGACAACGCGAACTCGCGAATGAAAACCGCCTGTTGTTCGAGCAGACGTGCCGCCTCGAAGTAGTCGGCAACCGCTACATCGCTGTCCGGCAGGAAGCTGCTGAGCACATTTCCCGTGTTCAGGGCCTCGTCCAGCCGTCGCGCGTCCTCCTTCGACGGAATCCGGCGACCCGCCTCGATGTGCGCGATGTGCGAACGGGTCATGACCGCCGCGTCGGCCAGTTCCTGTTGGGTCAGCCCGGCCGCCAGACGCTGTTCCCTGAACCACTCCCCATAGCTGTTACTCAACGTCAACTCCCATGTGACGAAGCATTTGTCACCAACGAACCCCTGGCGAGCCTAGTCCGACCGCTCCCACTCTGTGAGTGGATCGCTACCCAGCGACAGATGACCAGGCCGGCCCATGGGCACGGCCGTGGGCATCCCCCCTCACCGCAACGGAGTTGACGACGTGCAGCACTGCATCATCCGGATCCTGGAGGCGCTGCTGCGTCTCCTGCAGCCTCCTCCGCCGGCGTACGGGATCCCCGCCCCTCCCGTCCTCGTGACCCCTGAGCCCGACACCCGCCCGGGACCCGCACCGGAGCGCGCGCTGTGGCTGGCGATGTACGGCATCGACCTCAGGCACTGCTCGAACCGTGGCCTGGAGAGGACCGCGTGACCGGGCGGGTATCCGGCTCGGCAAGGCTTCTGCCGTGGTCCGGCCCGGAGGGGAAGCCCTGCTACGTCCTCGGTGACGGGGCCGGATGCGTCTCCCGCGTCGCGGACAACGTCGAAGGCGTCCAGCTGGGGATGGCCGCCGAACTGCTGGACCATGTGGCCGACATGCTCGACGACCACCAGGTCACGTCGGCCCAACTGCGGTTCGTCGTGGCCCGCATGGCCGAGGCGCTGCGCGATGTGCACCGGATCGCGGAGAGCAGGGGTGCGCGCCTGGGGGCCGTACCGGGCCGTTAGCGGCGGGCTCCGTGTCCCGGGCCGGTTAACCCGGCCCGGACGTCGCATCCGACGGCGAGCGCGACACGGATCGGGTGGGGATCGTCACCTGGATTTCGTATCGACGGGAATCGAACGTCGTTACGCTGCACCGCAGTTGCCAAGAGGGCGGAGGTCTGCGGTGGGGGAGCCGACATTCGGAGTCCTGGGGCCTCTCCAGGTGAGGACGCACGGTGTTCCGGTACGGATCGGAGGGGCCAAACCCCGGGCCGTACTGGCGACTCTGCTGCTCCAGCCGAACGGCTTCGTCTCGCTGGATCTGCTGACGGAGGTCTTGTGGCCCGGTGGCGCACCTCGGTCCGCGGTCGCCAACGTGCGTACGTATGTGCGGACGCTGCGACAGCGGCTGCCCGCCGGAGCGGTCGACGGGCTGCGTACCGAGCCCTCCGGCTACTCGCTGGACGCCGTACCCGGCGAGGTGGACATGCTGCTCTTCGAGCAGCAGCTCGCGGCGGCCCGTGCCGCCCGCGACCGCGGTGAGGACGCCGCCGCACTGCGTGCCTACGAATCGGCCCTGGGGCTCTGGCGCGGCGGGGTCCTCCAGGACGTGCCCTCAAGCGTGGTGTGGGACCCGGCCATCACACGTCTGGAGGGGCTGCGCTCGGTCGCGGTCGACGAGTGCCTGGAGTTACGGCTTCGCCTCGGGGACTACGCCCACCTGGTCTCCGGCCTCCGGTCCCGGCTCGTCGAGAGTCCTCTGCGCGAGGACCTGTGGCAGATGCTCGTACACGCGCTGAACGACGCGGGGCGCAGCGCCGAGGCACGGTCCGCGTACGCCGAGGCGGAGCAGGTGATCGCCGCCGAGCTCGGGATCGAGCCGAGCGAACCGCTGCGGGCCGTCGGCGCCGAGGTCAACGGCTACGCAGACGGGCGCCGCGTGGCAACGGCCGCGCCTGTCTGCCAACTACCCATGGACATACCCGATTTCACCGGCCGTGCTGTCGAGGTCGCCGATCTGGAGGGGTTGCTGTCCACCGCCGGCCGGCAGCCCGTGGTCGCGGCCGTGTCGGGCCCGCCCGGCGCCGGGAAGTCCACGCTGGCCGTGCACGTCGCCCACCGGGTGCGCGACGCGTTCCCCGACGGGCAGCTCTTCGTCGACCTGGCCGGAACGAGCGAGTGCCCACGTGAGCCGGCGGACGTCCTGGCCGAGATGCTGCGTGGCCTGGGCGTCATCGACAGCGCGATACCCGGTGAACGGGGCGAACGCGCGGCGATGTTCCGCTCCCGGCTGGCCCAGCGGCGATTCCTCGTCGTGCTCGACGACGCCCTGGGCGGTGACCAGGTGAGCCCGCTGCTCCCGGGCACCGGAGGTTCGGCGGTGCTGGTCAGCTCGCGGCGCCGGATGCCCGGCCTGCCGGCGTACGCCTGCCCACTCGGGCTGATGCGGCACGACGACGCCCGCGCCCTGTTCGGTGCCATCGTCGGCGCTGACCGGCTGCGCGGGGAAGGGGCCGACGCCGACCGCGTCCTCGCCGAGTGCGGTTCACTGCCGCTGGCGGTGCGGATCGCGGCCGCCCGGCTCGTGAACCGGCCCGGCTGGAGCGTCGGCACACTCGCCGACTCGCTGCGCGACGAGCGCGGTCGCCTCGGGGCGGTACACCCAGGTGAGCTGGAGGTGCGGGCCGGTGCCGAACTCAGCTACCGCCACCTGCCCGAGCCCGCAGCCCACGCCTTCCGCACGTTCGGCGACCTGCCCGACGACGCGGTCCCGGGCTGGCTCGTCGACGTGGCGACCGGGCGGGGGAGTGAGACGGCGGGCGGTCTGGAGACCCTGCTGGACGAACACCTGGTCGAGGTCGTGGGGAGGGACCAACTCGGCCTGAACCGCTACCGCATGCATGATCTGCTGCGGTCCTACGCCCGGGAGCTGGCTCTGACGGACGACCAGGACGTCCGGCTGCGCCGGCGCCTCCACGTCATAGACGCGCTCGCCGCCCTCGCCCGCACCGCCAACGCCGCCATGCCCACCCGCTTCCTCGGGGTGCTGGGCGAGCCCGACGAGCGGGGCCTGCCGGAGGGACCGGCGCACGCTGTCGCCCGTACGGTGCGCGCCCGGCCCGTGGACTGGTTCGAGAGTGAGCACCGCAACCTCGTCGCAGCCGTCGACGCGGCCGTCCGGCTCGGGCGGACCGGCCGGGCCGCCGACCTCGCGATCGAACTGGCGGGCTTCTTCGACATGCGCGGCTACTACGGGGACTGGCTGCGGACCCACCGGCTCGTGCTCGACGCCATGCCGCATCACGACGACGTCAGGGCGGCGGCCCTGCTGCGCAACCTCGGCCAGCTCCATCTCTACCAGGACCGGTACGCGGACGCGCTCGCCTCCTTCGACCGGGCCAGGGCGCTCTTCGCCGAGCTCGGTCATCCGACGGGGGAGGCGGTCGCCGCGGTGGGATCCGGCTCGGTCCACCGCGTCATGGGCGATCTCGACACCGCGCTCGGGACGTTCACCGCCGCGCTTCGGGACTTCACCGAGGTCGGCGACCGGCACGGCGAAGCGGTGGCACGCAACGCGATCGCATCCGTCTGGCTGGAACGCAAGGACCCGGAGGCGGCGGCCGGCTGGCTGCGCGGGGCCCTGGAGCTGTCCCGGGCCGACGGGGACCGGCACCGCGAGGCTCAGGTGCGCCGCAGGGTCGCCGTACTGCACGAACTGCGCGGCGAACCGCAGTCGGCGCGCGGCGAACTGGAGCGCGCCCTCGGCATCTTCGACGAGCTGGCCGACCTGCACTGCGCCGCATACGTGCAGCAGAGCGTCGCCGAACTCTGCTTGCGGCAGGGCGACGCCGGTGAGGCGTCGGCCCTGTTGATCGGAGCACTCGCCGTGCAGCAGCAGCTCGGGGACCGCCGGGCCGAGGCCCGGGTCGCCGGCCTCCTCGGCGAGTTGCACGACGCGACCGGCCGCAAGCAGACCGCGCGGCACTACTTCCACCGCTCCCTCGCGACCTGGCGCCGCCTGGGCCTGCCCGACGAAGCCGGACTGGTGGACGGCAAACTCCGCTCGATGCGCTGAGCGGTGCCGACGGGGACGGGTGCGGGTGCGACCGCCGTCGCACCCGCACCCGGCACGGGGGTCACCGGGCGCCGGTCGGTCCTCCCGCCGGCGCCCGGTGGTGGGTCAGCATCTGTTCTTGCTGACCTGGTTGCGCTTGAGGTAGTCGCTCCACGTGACACCCTGGACGACCGCGACGACGACCGCCCCGTTGAGCTTCTGCTCGTAGTGCAGGTGCGGGGTGATGTCGTAGAGGGCGGACGTGTTGCCGACCTCGCCGATCTTCTGTCCCACCTTCACCGTGTCGCCCGCTTTAACCGAGCGCGTCTTCAGATGGGCGTACCGCGTCTGCCAGCCACCCCCGTGACCGATGACTATCGTGTTCCCGTATCCGGCGCCGGTCGAGTAGTAGGAGTCGAGGACCGTGCCACCGGCACTCGCGAACACCCGTCGACCCAGGTCGTCCGGGGTGCCGTTCGCGTCGTAGTGGTTCCAGTCGATCGAGTGCTTGGGGCTGTGCCCGGACCAGTTGCTGCCGAGCCACGTCTGGTTGCACTCGAAGGGCATCTTGAACGCGGGCCGCGCGGCGACGGCGGCTTCCGGCGAGTCCACGACCGGCGCCGCGGCGGCGACCGGAGCGGTGAGCACGGCGGCCGCGAACGCGCTGGTGGTGATCAGCGACCGGCGGACATTCCTCTGCATGGTTCTCCCCTTGTCGTCGGGTGACACGGGGATTCAAGGGGGCGGGCATACACGGCGGATACATTCCGCCCGCCGACCCGCACACCTGCGCCTCGACGAACACCCTCCGGGACCTGACGGCCGGGGATCGACCGGAGCGCCCCCGCCATCGGGAAGGCGGCGGGGGAGCAGGGGGTCAGGAGTCGATCACGGCGGCGACACCTTCGATCTCCACCAGTTGGTCGGCGTATCCGAGGACGGTGACGCCGAGCAACGTGCTCGGGACGTCGTGGTCGCCGAACGCGTCCCGGACCACCTCCCAGGCGGTCACCAGGTCCTCCTGCCGCGCGGAGGCCACCAGTACGCGCGTGCTCACGACGTCCTGCAGGCCGGCCCCCGCCGCGGCGAGCGCGATCCGCATGTTCTCGAGAGCCTTCGCCGCCTGGCCGGCGTAGTCACCGACGGCCGCCGTGGACCCGTCCTCGTTCAGCGGGCACGCCCCGGCGAGGAAGACCAACCGGGCCTCGGCGGGGGCGGTGGCCGCGTAGGCGTACTCGGCCACGTCGGACAGGGCGGTGGAACGGATGAGTGTGACGGCACGGGGCATGGCATCCAAGTCCTCACGGCTGGGTGGGAACTCGATTCCTAGCAGAGTGCCGCAACGGTTTCCCCTCATTTCCCCGCCCACCGCGAATGACTAGGCTGCCGGGATGGGGGACATGTACGCGCTCGACCTCGCTCTGAACCTTCGTGCCACGACACCCGGCGCTGTCGTGGACGAGCTGGGACGTCATCTCGGCGTCGCTACCGGTACGGGCGCCGGGCTGCCGGAGGGGACGGCGGGCGTCGAGACGGGAGAACCGACCGAACCGGCCGACGTGTTCCCCCTCCTCGCCGAGCGCGGACCGGCGGCGCGCATCGGAGGCCTGCTGGTGGGCGAGCTGCACCGAACAGCCCACGGATGGGCTCTCACCGCGCGCCAGGAAGTGCACGCAGAATCTCTCCCCGACCTGGACCCGCTCCTCGCGCGGCTGGCACAGCACTCCAGCTCCGAGGGCGTCATCGGGCAGATCCGCTTCTACGAGGACCACGTACCGGACCTGCTGATCAGTGAGGCGGGGACTCTGTTCCGGATGTCCCTCAAGCCTGACGGGAGCGGCGCCGCCCGGGCGTATCCGCCCCTGTAGGTACGAGGGTTGCCCCCGGCCCGGCCAAGCGCGGTGCCCGGCCGGCCGACCCGGGGCACAGAGGGTCGTGGCCGTGAATCCCGTGCCCGTGACGGCCCGGGTGGCCGGGAACAGACGTCGACATGGGCGACTCCTCAGGTCGGGCGTGCTGGTGTGGCCGGGCGTGTGCCGGCGCCCGCGGCTCACCTTCCCCCAGGAGCGGAAACGGGACGCCCGACGTCGTGGTCCACGGTGAACGCCCGGTGAGCGGCCCTTCATGGCGGCCGACGTCGCCGGGCACCGAACATCCAGTGGACGCGAACTCTGTTGATCGGATTAGATGAGCGGCCGGTCTTGTCAACGCGACGCGCGCACAGGACCGCGGCTGCACGGGGGCAACAGTCAGTGGCGTGAAAGAGCCCTCCGCTCAGGCCGCATCGTCCCCATCTGGAACTGGAGAAACATCCCCATGAGCTTCGGCGATCCCAACAACCCGTACAGCCAGCAGCCTCCGCAAGGTCAGCCCGGGTACCCGCAGCAGGCGCCGCAGGGCGTGCCCCCTCAGTACGGCCATCCGCAGCAGCAGTACGGGGCCTACCCGCCGGCCGGGATGCCCGGCATGCCGGGGGCAGGGCTGCCGCCGCTGGCCCACTGGGGGCAGCGCGTCGGCGGGTACCTGCTCGACATGCTGATCATCGTCGGCCCGATGTACGCGCTCGGCTTCATCGACCTCGCCGGCAGCGACGACCCGGCGAACGCCGAGCCCGGGCCCTTCTTCCTGATCGGCGTGATCTACACCATCGGCATGGCCATCTACCAGCTCTACCTGGAGGGCAAGACCGGTCAGTCGATCGGCAAGAAGGTCGTCGGCATCAGCGTGCACAAGGAGGCCGACGGCCGGACGCTGGGCTTCGGCATGGCGCTCGTCCGTAAGCTCGCTCACCTCCTGGACAGCGTCGCCTGCTACATCGGATGGCTGTGGCCGCTGTGGGACGAGAAGAAGCAGACCTTCGCCGACAAGGTGTGCAGCACCGTCGTCATCAAGGTCAACAAGGGCTGAACCGCGCCCCCGGGGCCGGTCGGCGGGAGCCCGGGGACACGTATCACCGTAGGCCTGTGGCCCGGAGGCGGGCGGGTACCGGCTGACAGCCGGGCCCGGCCCGTCGGCCGGCCCGAGGATCATGCCACCTGAGTACCTTCCGCTCGACGCTCTGAGTACGCCGACCGGTGTGGCGCTCCGGGATCGGGCGTTGGATCGAGGCATGAAGGAAACAGCGCCACTGCCCGAGCCCGTGACCGCAGAGGCCACGGATCGCACCCGCTTCCGGTCCATCCTGTCCGCCGTCCTCTTCCTGCCCGCGGCACTGGTGGTCGGGGTGCTGACCCTTTCCTCCGAAACGGCCGGCCGCTGTCTGACCTACGGCGAGGCGTGCGGCTCACCGCTTCCCGGATGGCTGTTCACGTGCGGCATCAGTCTGGGTGCCGTTGCCTGTGTCGTCGTGCTGGTGGCGTTGGAGGCGCGGGTGCGCCGAATCGCGCTCGCCGTGCAGCTCCTTGCGGAAGTGACGGCGCTGACGGTGATCCTCAGCCATTCGTGAGTCGTCGGCCGCCCTCTCGGTGTGCGCGCCGGAACGGCTGGCCGCCGGGGGCTCTGTGGCGACTCCGAGCAGTCCGCCTGGCGGCGGTCCTGCACCCCCGGCCTTCATGCCCATGTCCGTGGCCACGGAGGCCGGGTGTCGTTCATCGCGGGAGACCACGGGCACCGTCCGGGCCCGACGGGCCCGTGGCGCGCGGGGCCTGGGTCACGCCTTCGTGCGGGTGCGTCCCAGACGGAGGGCGGACACGAGGAAGAAGACGCCGCCGAGGAAGGCGTAGCCGGCCAAACTGCTCAGGGAGGCTCCGTCCTTGCCCGCCTGGGCGGCGAACGAGGCGCCGGCGAGGGTGGAGATGAAGCCGCTGGCGATCATCGCCCACTGACCGCCGAGCCGGCGCCGGGCGGCGCCGACGACGAGCTGGACGATGCCCGCGGTGACGGCCCAGGCGCCCCAGACCCGCAGGACGGCGGGGATGCCGGATGTGGCGGCGAAGGCCAGACCGGCGGCGGTGAGGGCGCTGAGCGCGACGTTCACGTACAGGCCGCGCACCGCTTGGCCGTTCACCCGGGCGGACCTGATGTCGATGATCGCGCACGCCAGGTCGAACAAGGGGTAGATCACCAGCAACGTGGCGGTGGGCGCGCCCAGGGTGTCGGCGGTCGTGAACAGAACGGCGGCCCACACCGCGGCGAACGCGAAGCGCAGGAAGTACAGCTTGCGCAGGGCGGCGGGAACGCTGACAGGGGCGGTTCCGACGAGAGTGTCCACGGAAGTTCCTTTCGGGCGGAGCGTGTTGAAGTCGGTCGGCTGGGTCGTGCGGGGCTCGCACCGCTTGCTCGGCCGGACGCGTAGCCGTGCCGGAGCGACCGGCCACCACGGGGTGGGGCATCGGCCTGTTCGGTGTGTGCGCTGATCCCGACGCTCGTGCAGCGCTCGCAGCCGGGCGTGGGCTGCACGGGCATCGGCAGGACGAGACCTGAGGGAGAACGTTCGGTCTCGTGCTGTATTCAAAGGGGCGCGATCGGCGCTGTCAAGACCGAACGTTCTCCCTCGTCGGTGAGGTAGTCTGATTCTCATGAGTGAGGGCACGGGAGGCAGCAGGTCGGCTGCGCGAGCGCGACTGCTCGGCACGGCGGCCGAACTCTTCTACGCGGAGGGGATCCACTCCGTCGGCGTCGACCGGATCATCGCGGAGGCGCAGGTGACCCGCGCCACGCTGTACCGGCATTTCGCGGGCAAGGAAGAGCTCGTCCTCGCTTACCTCGACCAGGCCGACCGGGGACTCCGGGCGGGGGCCGATGCGGCCCGGGCAGGCGAGTCGTCCTCGGTCGAAGAGGTCCGCGCGGTCGGTCGGTTCATCACCGAAGGCATTCAGAGCACCGGGTTCCGCGGCTGTGCCTTCCTCAACGCGGCAGCCGAATACCCCGACCCCGCCCACCCCATTCACCGAGCGGTCCTGGCCCACCGCCAGTGGTTCCTGGACACCGTCACCGAGCTGCTGGGGCGGGTCGGCGACGCTCCGGCCGCCGAAGCCGGGCGGCACTTCGTCATGCTCCGGGACGGCGCCATGGCCGCGGGCTGCCTCTTCGACCCGAAACTGATCTCCGAGACCTTCCTGCTGGGCGTCGAAGGAATTCTGCGAGCACGCGGCGCCTGAGCCGGCCCGGGTGTGTGCCGCCAAGTTGCTCTATCTTTCACGCCGTTGACTCACGGATTCCGGACTCCGGACCCGCGCCTCGCAGGCGGAAGTCGGTAAGGCCGCGCAGTCGACCCGGACATGCGTGCCGCAACGCTTCCCGAGACGAGCACGACCGTGCCACCGACCGAGCTGCGGCCGATCTCTGCTCGGGCGCCGAGCGTAGCTCCCTGTTCCGCGGCGACGGAGGCGCGGTGTTGACCGCAGAGGCCATCGGAATCGGCTGAGAAGCGACCCCGAGGTGTACGCGACTGCGCTAACCGGGAATGGTGGCCGGTTTGGTTCGAAAGTTGATTCCGAATGTGAAAGCCGGAGCGAGAGTCGTTCCATGGCTGTTATTCAGGTCTGCCCACCGTTCAGGTGTTCGCGAGTCAGGCGGCGACGGTGAGCGGACGCCCTTGAGGTGCATGAATCGTTAATCTGTTCTGCTGTCAATGCGTTGCTGACTATGGCTCGTTGGGTCTCGCTGAAGCTGCGCGGACTGTCCCCGGGAAACGTCGAGTCCATTACCTTGCTGTTCCCGAAGACTATGAATGGGGCTCAGATGGCGAAGTGGCAGAGGTACGACGGGCCCGAGGACTGGGAGATCGCCAACGCTGTCGAAGACGGCGTGCGACGGGCTCATAATCTGCCTCCTCGGAAAAGCGAGTTTCCGGGATGCCTGAAGATGGGCGCCATCGGGTGTGGCGTGATCACTCTGTTGTGGATCGTGGGGAGCACGGCCTTCTTCATTGCCTTCGGTCCCAAGTGATGCGGCTTCAGGAGCGCCTGTTCCCCGCCCCCGCCGCCCCCGCGCGAGGTTTTGTGCCGAACTCCTCGACTCGCACATCGAGCACGAAGAGCCGGGAACGGCGATCATCGCCGCCTCCGACCGTTCTCCGTGTTCCAGCAGGCGGATGGCCGGCGGGCTCCGGTGTGACCACCGGTCGACGGCTTCCAGGTCGGGTACCTGGACTCAGGGGCCGCCGAGGTGGTCGCCCTCTCCCGGCAGCCTTCTTGGTACGCCTCGGACCGCCGCCCTGCAGGAATCTCGCACCACACAACCGATGACCCGACACATCAGCTGTCAGGCGCAGGGCCCGACATCACTCGATCGAGTTCAGCGGTCCGACGCGCGTCGCGCTCGTTGAACCCCGAACAGTGGAGCGTCGCCCATTCTGCGTCGGCGTACCCCTGCCGACTTCAGCAGCTGACTGCCGTAACCCGTGCCGGCGTCGTCCGTCGCCCCGGCGGTGGCGTCTGCCGTGGTCGTCCCGAACGTGGGGCACGGGTCGCCGGACATGCCGGTGGGGGCGGGATTCAGGGACCGGCCGGCGCGCGGTCGCGCAGCGCGAACCACAGCTCCGTCCGCACGTCCATGTCGTCCAGGTCCGCGTCCAGCAGCGCCGCGCACCGGGCGATGCGCTGGCGGACCGTGTTGCGGTGGATCCGCAGGGCCACCGCTGTGCGGTCCCAGTTGCCGTGGAGGCCCAGCCAACACCGCAGGGTTTCGGCCAGGGGTTCGGTGAGGGGGGCCAGCAGGGTGCGGGCGTGGGCCTCGGCGCGGTCGGCAGGGATCAGGTCGGCCAGGCCTCCGGCGCCGGGTCGGTGCGTGGCCAGAGGGGTGCGGGTCGCCTCGGCGTGGCCGAGGGCGCGGGATGCCTGGCCCTCGGCGTCGGGCAGGGCGGTCACCGGGACGGATCCGGAGACGCCGAGGGTCCAGCCGGGCTGCGGGGCCACCGCCTCGTGAGGGCCGGGGAGCAGGATGCGTACGGTCTCGCGGTCCACGTCCGTCAGGGCCGAGCCCAGTGCCGCGCCGAGTGCCCCGGCGTTCAGCGGGTCGGCCGGGGCGCCGTCGGCGCGGCGGGCGTGCACCACCGTCCAGGGGTCGCCGTCGCCCAGCAGCGGGGCCACGTCCTCGGGGGCCGCGCCCAGCAGGAGCCGCACGAGTGCCGCCGAGCGGCCCGCCGTGTCGGCGCCCTGGTGCGGGGCGGTGAGCAGGGAGAGCAGCACGACGGCGATCCCGGCCACGGTGTGGTCACCGGTGTCGCGGCGGGGTGTCGCCAGGGCGAGGGCCATCCCCTGCCCGCCGCCGAGCGCGTACGCGAACAGATGGGTGCCGTCCCGGGTGTCGGTGGCCGACGACGGGCTCGGCGTCCGGCCGGGCACCGGGCCCGTGCCGGCCGTGGGCGCGGCTGGGGCCACCACCCGGGCCAGCCGTGCCAGTGCCGTCCGCACGTCCGGTGCCGGACGCCCGCCCGCCGTGTGCAGCACCCCGCCGTCCGCCGTGAGGAGCGCGACCCGGCCGTCCAGCTGTACGGCGAGCTGGCGCAGCACCGCGGGCACCGGGTCGGGGCGGGCCGCCGCCGTCGCCAGGGCCTGCTGGGCGCGGGTCACCCTGCGCAGCTCACGGTGCCGCGCCTGCGCCATCAGCTGCCACACGGCCCGGGCGATCGCGGTGAAGCGGGTCCCGGGGGGCACCTCCACCAGGGGCAGCCCGTGCCGGTCGCACGCCTCCACCAGGTCGGACGGCACCGTGTCGTGCACCGGCGCCAACCCGAAGCCGAGCGCCGCGGCCCCCGCCTGCACGAGCCGGGCCACATAGGTGTCCGCGTCCGTGCGCTGCACCCCGGCGGTCAGCAGCAGCTCACCGCCGAGCAGATACGGATACGGGTCGGCCATCTCCGAGGTGTGCACCCACAGCAGGTCCGCCTGCTCCGGCCCCGCGATACGGCGCAGCCCGAGCTCCTCCCTGCCGAGCAGTTCGGTCAGGGGGATGGGAGGGGCGGGAGGCCCGGCGGGGGAGTCCGGCATGGACGATCCATCCACTCGATGGGGTAAGGATGGAGGAAACGTACACTTCAGCGTCGGCTTTCGGCCACCTACCGTCTTCCTCACCACACCCCACCCTGAGTGCGAACGAGACGGAGGAAAGCCCATGGCTGTCGACTACGCGGTGATCGTGGTCTATCTGGTCGGCATGCTCGCCATGGGCTGGTGGGGCATGCGCCGCGCCAGGTCCAAGAGCGAGTTCCTGGTCGCCGGACGGCGGCTCGGCCCCTGGATGTACTCCGGCACCATGGCCGCGATCGTCCTCGGCGGTGCCTCGACGATCGGCGGAGTGGGTCTCGGATACCAGTACGGGCTCTCCGGCGCATGGATGGTCTTCACGATCGGCCTCGGGCTGCTCGCCCTGTCCGTCTTCTTCTCCGCCCGCATCGCCCGGCTGAAGGTCTACACCGTCTCCGAGATGCTCGACCTGCGCTACGGCGGCCGGGCAGGGGTCATCTCCGGTGTCGTCATGTGGGCGTACACGCTGATGCTCGCGGTCACCTCGACCATCGCCTACGCCACCATCTTCGACGTCCTGTTCGACGTGAACCGGACCGTCGCGATCATCCTCGGTGGCACGATCGTCGTCGCGTACTCGACGCTCGGCGGCATGTGGTCGATCACGATCACCGACATGGTGCAGTTCGTCGTCAAGACGATCGGCGTCCTGCTCCTGCTCCTGCCGATCGCCGTCGTCAAGGCCGGCGGCTTCAGCGAGATGAAGGCGAAGCTGCCCACGGAGTACTTCGACCCGCTGGGCATAGGCGGCGAGACGATCTTCACGTACGTCCTGATCTACACCTTCGGCATGCTGATCGGCCAGGACATCTGGCAGCGCGTGTTCACCGCCCGCAGCGACAGCACGGCCCGCTGGGGCGGGACCGTCGCCGGTACCTACTGTCTGGTGTACGCGCTCGCCGGCGCCGTCATCGGTACGGCGGCCAAGGTGATGTACCCGAAGCTGCCCAGCGCGGACGCGGCCTTCGCGACGATCGTGAAGGACGAACTGCCCGTCGGCGTACGCGGACTGGTGCTGGCCGCCGCGCTCGCCGCGGTGATGTCCACCTCCTCGGGTGCGCTGATCGCCTGCGCGACCGTGGCCAACAACGACATCTGGTCGCGGCTGCGGGGCGTGGTCGCCAAGGAAGGCGAGGGGGAGCGGGACGAGGTGAAGGGCAACCGCGTCTTCATCCTCCTCATGGGCGTCGCCGTCATCGTGATCGCCATCGCGCTCAACAACGTCGTCGAGGCGCTGACCGTCGCCTACAACCTGCTGGTCGGCGGGCTGCTGGTGCCGATCCTCGGCGGTCTGCTCTGGCGCCGGGGCACGGCGGCGGGTGCCCTGGCCGCCGTGGCGGTCGGTGGTGCGTCGGTGATCGGGCTGATGGCGGGATACGGAATCCTCGCCAACGAGCCGGTCTGCTACGGGCTGATCGCCTCGCTCGCCGTGTACGTCGTCGTCTCGCTGGCGACGAGGCCGACCGACCCCGCCGTGCTGACCGCGTGGCGCGAGCGCCTCGCCGGGCGGGGGGCCGAAGATCCGGCCGCCCCTGAGCCGGTCACCGTCTGACCGTCCGCACCCGGCCCGGGCCGCACCGTGGTCCGGCTGCCCGACCGGACGACGATCCGGCCCCTGACACACTGATTACCGTACGAACGCCCACAAGGCGTGCACGGTTCGACGAAAGGCACCCGCACCCATGAGCAGCAACGAGACGCCGCGCGGCCCGATCGACTCCTCGCGCGTGCCCCGGTACGCCGGGCCCGCGACCTTCGCACGGCTGCCGCGGCTCGACGAGGTCGGCACCGCCGACGTCGCCGTCGTCGGCGTGCCTTTCGACTCCGGTGTCTCCTACCGTCCGGGTGCCCGCTTCGGCGGCAACGCCATCCGTGAGGCCTCGCGGCTCCTGCGCCCCTACAACCCGGCGCAGGACGCCTCGCCCTTCGCCCTCGCCCAGGTCGCCGACGCCGGCGACATCGCCGCGAACCCCTTCAACATCAACGAGGCCGTCGAGACCGTGGAGGCCGCCGCCGACGACCTGCTCTCCACCGGCGCCCGGCTGATGACACTCGGCGGGGACCACACCATCGCGCTGCCCCTGCTGCGCTCCGTCGCCAAGAAGCACGGCCCCGTCGCCCTGCTCCACTTCGACGCCCACCTGGACACCTGGGACACCTACTTCGGCGCCGAGTACACCCACGGCACCCCGTTCCGCCGCGCCGTCGAGGAGGGCATCCTCGACACCGAGGCGCTGTCCCACGTCGGCACCCGAGGCCCGCTGTACGGCAAGCAGGACCTCACCGACGACGCCAAGATGGGCTTCGGCATCGTCACCTCCGCCGACGTCATGCGGCGCGGCGTCGACGAGATCACGGACCAGCTGCGGCAGCGCATCGGCGACCGGCCGCTCTACATCTCCATCGACATCGACGTGCTCGACCCGGCGCACGCCCCCGGCACCGGCACCCCAGAGGCCGGCGGCCTCACCTCGCGCGAGCTCCTGGAGATCCTGCGCGGGCTGTCCTCCTGCCACCTGGTCTCGGCCGACCTGGTCGAGGTCGCCCCGGCGTACGACCACGCGGAGATCACCTCCGTCGCCGCCTCGCACACGGCGTACGAGCTGACGACGATCATGTCGCGCCAGATCGCGGAAGGCCGTACCAAGTGAGTCACGACCACGACGACCGGCCGCGGCTCACCGCCGCGCAGGCCGAGGCGGCCCTGCGGCCCCCGGCCGGCCGCAACGGCGGCGATCTGGTCGTCGAGACCCTCCAGGGCCTCGGCGCCACCACCGTCTTCGGTCTGCCCGGCCAGCACGCGCTCGGCATGTTCGACGCGCTGCGCCGCTCCTCGCTCTCGTACGTCGGACTGCGCGTCGAGAACAACGCGGGCTTCGCCGCCGACGCCTACGGCCGGATCACCGGTGAGGTGGCGCCCCTGCTCCTGTCCACCGGTCCCGGCGCCCTGACCTCCCTGGCCGCGCTCCAGGAGGCGGCCGCGGCGTCGGCGCCCGTGCTGGCGATCTCCAGCCAGATCCCCACCGCCGGGCTGGGCGGCGGACGCCACGGCTATCTGCACGAGCTCCGCGACCAGAAGGCGTCCTTCCGCGACATCGTGAAGTCCGTGCACACCGTGCGCACGGCCTCGCAGATCCCCTCCGCGATCGCCGCGGCCTGGGAGTCGGCGCTGACCGCTCCGCACGGCCCGGTCTGGGTGGAGATCCCGCAGGACGTGCTGCTCGCCGAGACGGTCCTGCCCGTCGTCAGCGCCCTCGACGCCACCCCGCGCGAGCTGTACCCGCGGCCGGAGCTGACCCTCGTGGCCGCGCACCTCCTGTCGAACGCCGAACGTCCGGCGATCATCGCGGGCGGCGGAGTCGTCCGGTCCGACGCGGCCGGCAAGCTGCGCGCGCTCGCCGAGAAGATCGACGCCCCGGTCGTCACCACCTTCGGCGGCAAGGGCGCCTTCCCCTGGGAGCACCCGCTGTCCCTCCGGTCCTGGCTGGAGGACCGGTACACCACGGACTTCCTGGAGTCGGCGGACGTGCTGCTCGTCGTCGGCTCCGGGCTCGGGGAGCTCTCCTCGAACTACCACACGTTCGCCCCGCGCGGCCGGGTCGTCCAGATCGAGGCCGACGCCGGGAAGCTGGAGTCCAACCACCCCGCGCTCGGCATCCACTCCGACGCCCGTGAGGCTCTCGCCGACCTCCTGGACGCGGTGGAGCCCCGTGAGGACGAGGGGGCGGCGCACCGGGTACGGGCGCTGCTGGAGAAGGTCCACGACCGGATCGAGGCCCAGGACCTCACCCTGGAGCAGCAGGTGCTCGCCTCGGTCCGCGAGGCACTGCCCGACACCTCGCCCAGCTTCTGGGACATGACGATCCTGGCCTACTGGGCGTGGTCCGCCTTCGACGCCCGCCATCCGAACACCATGCACTCGGCACAGGGCGCGGGCGGTCTCGGATACGGCTTCCCCGCAGCGATCGGCGCCGCGGCGGCCGACCGGACCAGGCCGGTGCTCGCGGTCTCGGGGGACGGCGGCGCGATGTACTCGATCGCCGAGCTCGCCACCGCCCGGCAGTACGACCTGCCCGTCACCTGGCTGATCGTCGACGACGGGGGCTACGGCATCCTCCGCGAGTACATGACGGGCGCCTTCGGAGAGGCCACGGCGACCGAGCTCTCCCGCCCGGACTTCGTCGCCCTCGCCGAGTCCTTCGGCGTTCCCGCGGTCCGGACGTCGCCGGAGTCCCTGGCCGCGGACCTCGGCAGGGCCCTCGCGGCCCCCGGCCCGTCGGTGGTGGTGCTTCCCGCGCTGCTGAGGATGTTCGAGCCGACGCATCTCTGAGCGCGGCCCCTCGACCGCGGCCCCCTCCGGGGCCGGACCGGCTTTTGGCCCTGCCCCGGCGAGGGGAACGGCGTGGCGTCGGTCACGGCGCCCGGCCCGGAGGCCAGGCGCCCCGGGGCCCGGCACCGGGGGGCGCATCCGGCTGTGTTCCAGGCCATAGGTCGGTTTGTACCCGTTCGTGCATCATGTCCGAGCGCTCCGTCGGGGCGACCAGCGATACGGTGCGGAGGACGGCATGACTCACCAGCGAGTGCCCCGGTACTCACGCGCCTTCCGGGCCGCCCTGATCGGCGGCGTTCTCGTCCCGACTGCCCTGGCGGCGTCGCCCGCCACCGCTGCCCCTGCCCCGGCGCCTGCCGTCTCCTGCGACTCGGACCGCGCGGGGCTCGCCGCGAAGCTGTCCGGAGACATCACCGCAGCCCTCGAGGGGCACAGGTCCACCACCGCCCTCGCGGTGCAGGATCACCGGACGCACACCAGCTGCACGCTGCGGCCCACCCAGCAGGTGGACTCGGCGAGCGTGGTCAAGGTCACGGTCCTCGCCGCGCTGCTCTGGGACGCGCAGAAGGCGAAACGGCCGCTCACCCCGCACGAGCTCGAGCTCTCCACCGCCATGATCACCAAGTCGGACAACGACGCGACCACTGAGCTCTGGGACCAGCTGGGCCCTGCGAAGGTCAAGGGATTCCTCAAGGCGGCGGGTATGACCCGTACGGCGCTGGACGAAAAGGGCGCATGGGGGCTCACGCAGATCACCGCCCACGACGAACAGCGTCTGCTGACTCTGGTGACGGCCAGGAACAAGGTCCTCGACGACCGTTCGCGGGCCTTCGTCCTGGAGCGGATGCGCGAGGTCGTGCCGGAACAGCGCTGGGGCGTTCCGGCCGGCGCCCCGGGCGACGCGACCGTACAGCTGAAGAACGGCTGGCTGGAGCGGTCCACCCACGGCTGGCGGGTGCACAGTGTCGGCGCGTTCAGCGGCAAGGGCCACGACTACGTGATCACCGTGCTGACGCAGGACAACAGGACGATGGAGGACGGCATCGACACCATTCAGGCCGTCTCCAGGGCCGTCCACAAGGACATCGGGCCCGATCGCCCCGCGCACGGCTGATCCCGGTCACCGCTGCCGGCCGGCCCGGGTCCTAGGACCACCCGCCCCCTGCCTCCGCCCATCGGCCGAGAATTGTTGCGGAAGGATGAAATCCGCTGCTGACCGCGTTGGTGAGATGCGGTAGGTCAGGCGGGGCAACGGGGCGAAATCAGGAGGCACGGGTGGCGGGCGCGGAGAAACAGGGCGTGGAGGAACAAGGGCGCTCGCGTCGGGGCACGGCCGAACCGGGTGCCGCCGACCGGGGTGCCGGGCAGCAGGACGCCCCGGAGCAGGGCTGGGGCCGGAGGCTGACCGGGTACGCGTGGCGCTACCGGCGCAACGTCGTGCTGGCACTCGGATCCTCGCTCGCGGGCATGGGCGTGATGGCCCTCGTCCCGCTGATCACCAAGGTGATCATCGACGACGTCGTCGGCAGCCACACCCGCTCCCTCGGCGTGTGGACCGGCCTGCTCATCGGCGCGGCCGTCCTCGTCTACGTCGCCACCTTCATCCGCCGCTACTACGGCGGGCGGCTCGCCCTGGACGTGCAGCACGACCTGCGGACCGAGATGTACAGCACGCTCACCCGGCTCGACGGGAAGCGGCAGGACGAGCTCTCCACCGGTCAGGTCGTCGGACGGGCCACCAGCGACCTGCAGCTGATCCAGGGACTCCTCTTCATGCTCCCGATGACCATCGGGAACATCCTCCTCTTCCTCATCTCCCTGGTGATCATGGCGTGGCTCTCGCTGCCCCTGACCCTCGTCGCCCTCGCCGTCGCCCCCGCCCTGTGGTTCATCGCCCGCCGTTCCAAGACCCGCCTCTTCCCCGCCACCTGGTACGCCCAGAGCCAGGCCGCCGCAGTCGCCGGAGTGGTCGACGGCGCCGTCTCCGGGGTCCGGGTCGTCAAGGGGTTCGGCCAGGAGGAGCAGGAGACCGGCAAGCTCCGCGAGGTCAGCCGCAGGCTCTTCGCGGGCCGGCTGCGCACCATCCGGCTGAACTCCCGCTACACCCCGGCGCTCCAGGCCGTCCCCGCGCTCGGCCAGGTCGCGATGCTGGCGCTCGGTGGCTGGCTCGCCACCCGGGGCGAGATCACGCTGGGTACGTTCGTCGCCTTCTCCACCTACCTCGCCCAGCTCGTCGGGCCGGTCCGGATGCTCGCCATGGTCCTCACCGTCGGCCAGCAGGCCAGGGCCGGTGTGGAGCGTGTCCTGGAGCTGATCGACACCGAGCCGTCCATGCGGGACGGCAGCAAGAAGCTCCCGGCCGACGCGCCCGCACGCGTGGAGTTCGACGACGTCCGCTTCGGCTACGACGACGAGCGGCCGGTCCTGGACGGCTTCTCCCTCACCATCGAGCCGGGCGAGACGGTCGCCGTCGTCGGTGCCTCCGGCAGCGGCAAGTCCACCGTCTCACTCCTGCTGCCCCGCTTCTACGACGTCTCGCACGGCGCCGTCCTGGTCGGTGGCCACGACGTCCGTGAGCTCACGCAGGACTCGCTGCGGGCCGCCATCGGGCTCGTACCGGAGGACAGCTTCCTCTTCTCCGAGTCCGTGGGCGCCAACATCGCGTACGGATACCCGGGCGCCACCCAGGAAGAGATCGAGCGGGCCGCGCGGGCCGCCCAGGCGCACGGCTTCATCTCCGACCTGCCCGACGGCTACGACACCAAGGTCGGCGAGCACGGGCTCACCCTCTCCGGCGGCCAGCGCCAGCGCGTCGCGCTCGCCCGCGCACTCCTCACCGACCCCCGCCTGCTGCTCCTCGACGACGCCACCTCCGCCGTCGACGCCCGGGTCGAGCACGAGATCCACGAGGTCCTGGCGCAGGTCATGGAGGACCGTACGACCCTGCTGATAGCCCACCGCCGGTCCACGCTCGGCCTCGCCGACCGCATCGCCGTCCTCGACCGGGGGCGGCTCGCCGACATCGGCACGCACGCGGAGCTGGAGCGCCGCTCGGCGCTCTACCGACGGCTGCTCACCGACCCGGACGAGCTGGGCGGCACCTCTCCCGGACACCGGCCGTCGGCGATCGCGGAGCCCGAGGACGACTTCGCCCTCCAGGAGGAGCTGGACGCGGAGTTCGACGCCGAGCGCGGTGTGACCCCCGGGCTGTGGATCCGCAAGGAGGAGCAGCGCGACGCGGCGGCGGCCGGGATGCCCGCCACCCCCGAACTCCTGGCCCAGGTCGACGCACTGCCGCCGGCCACCGACGTCCCCGCCATCGACGAGGCGAGCGCCGTGCGCCCGGAGAAGTCGTACGGCCTGCGCCGGCTGCTGCACGGCTTCGGGGCCGCGCTGCTGGCGAGCCTGGCGCTGGTCGCCGTCGACGCGGGCATGGGCCTGCTCCTGCCCGTGCTGATCCGGCACGGCATCGACGACGGCGTCACGAAGATGGCGCTCGGCGCCGTCTGGGCGGCGGCCGGATTCGGGCTGCTCGCGGTGCTCGTGCAGTGGGTGGCCCAGATCGGTGAGACCCGGATGACGGGCCGCACCGGCGAACGCGTGCTCTACTCCCTGCGCCTCAAGATCTTCGCGCAGCTCCAGCGGCTCGGCCTCGACTACTACGAGCGCGAGCTGACCGGCCGGATCATGACCCGGATGACGACGGACGTGGACGCGCTGTCCACGTTCCTGCAGACCGGCCTGGTCACCGCCTTCGTCTCCCTCGTCACGTTCTTCGGCATCACGGTCGTCCTGCTCGTCCTCGACGTCCAGCTGGCCTTGGTCGTCTTCGCGACACTGCCGGTGCTGATCGTCGGCACGTTCTTCTTCCGCCGTAAGAGCGTGAAGGCGTACGAGCTCGCCCGGACACGCATCAGCGTCGTCAACGCCGACCTCCAGGAGTCCGTCTCCGGACTGCGCATCGTCCAGGCGTTCCGGCGCGAGCGCGACGGCGCCGAGCGGTTCGCGGCGCGCAGCGACCACTACCGCCAGGCCAGGGTGCGCGGGCAGTGGCTGATCTCGGTCTACTTCCCCTTCGTCCAGCTGCTGGCCTCGGTCGCGGCGGCAGCCGTGCTGATCGTCGGCGCCGGCCGGGTCGACAACGGCACGCTGACGACGGGCGCGCTGGTCGCCTACCTGCTCTACATCGACCTGTTCTTCGCCCCCGTGCAGCAGCTCTCCCAGGTCTTCGACGGCTACCAGCAGGCCAGCGTCTCCCTCGGCCGGATCCAGGAACTCCTGCGGGAGCCGACCTCCACGGCCGACCACGAGAAGCCGCAGGACGTGACCTCGCTCCGCGGGGAGATCGCGTTCGAGGACGTGTCGTTCGCGTACGCCGGCGAGGAGGAGGCACTCACCGGGATCGATCTGCGGATCCCGGCCGGCCAGACGGTCGCCTTCGTCGGCGAGACGGGCGCCGGCAAGTCCACACTGGTCAAGCTCGTCGCCCGCTTCTACGACCCGACGAGCGGACGGGTCACCGCGGACGGTACGGATCTGCGCCGTCTCGACAGGACGGCGTACCGGCACCGGCTCGGAGTCGTACCGCAGGAGGCGTACCTCTTCGAGGGGACGGTCCGTGACGCCATCGCGTACGGACTCCCGGAGGCCACCGACGCCCAGGTGGAGGCGGCGGCCCGGGCGGTCGGCGCGCACGACATGATCGCCACCCTGGAGGACGGCTACCTGCACGAGGTCGCCGAACGCGGCCACAACCTCTCGGCCGGCCAGCGGCAGCTGATCGCGCTGGCCCGCGCCGAACTCGTCGACCCCGACGTCCTGCTGCTCGACGAGGCCACCGCTTCGCTCGACCTCGCCAGTGAGGCCCAGGTCAACCAGGCCACCGACCGGCTCGCGGGCAGGCGCACCACGCTGGTGGTCGCCCACCGGCTGACGACGGCGGCCCGCGCCGACCGGGTCGTGGTGATGGACCGGGGGAGGGTCGCCGAGGACGGTACGCATGACGAGCTGCTGGCCAGGGAAGGCGCCTACGCGCGGCTGTGGCGCACCTTCATAGGCGAGGACATGGGCGAGGACACCCCGGCAGGCGTATGACCTCGTCCCGCAACTGAAAGCACCGCCCCCGCGTCGTACATCAATGCGTACGTGTGTTCAGCGGGGGGCGATGTGTTCGATGAAGCGGGCGGGACGGATGGGGTGGACGGTGTGGCGGGATCACTGAGGTCATCGGGACCGAGGGCATGGGGGAGACCGGGAGCGGGGCGGCGCACGGCGGCGGCCTTCCTCGTCCTGCCACTGATCGGGGCCCTCGGTCTGGTGCTGGGACCCACCGGGTCGGCCGCGGCGCAGGCCACGTCGGCGTGCTCCGGGCGGCTGGTCAAAACGGTGTCGTTCTCCACCGGTTCGCTGCGTGTCTACAAGAGCCGCGCCTACGCGTGCGCCGTCACCGTCGCCAAGAAGCCGGGCGCACGCCGGGCGATGCGGGTGTCGCTGCAGCCGCGCGGCGGCCGGGCGGTCGTCGACAGCGGCCGGTTCACCACGCTGGCCGGCCCGGTCACGGTGCACGCGCTGAACCGCTGTGTCCGCGCATCGGGTTCCATGGGAGGTTCCTCCGGCTCCACGGGATGGATCCTGTGCTGACACGCCGATGGGTCTGGCGTGACAGGTGTTACCCCCGCTAGGTTCACGGCCACTGTCGTGAACAAGGGGAGATTGCATGCGCAAGACGCTCAGAGGCGTTCTGTCGCTCGCGGTGCTCATAGGCACAGTGAGTGCGACCGGCGCCTCGGCCGGTGCGGCCACCGCCGCGGTACCGGCCGAGAAGCAGAGCAGCGGCTCCGTCAGCAGCGGCGAAAGCAGCAGCGAGGACATCAAGGACCGCATCCTGGCCATCCCGGGAATGAGCCTGGTCGAGGAGAAGCCCTACCCCGGCTACCGCTTCTTCGTCCTCAACTACACCCAGCCGGTCGACCACAAGCGCCCGTCCAAGGGCACCTTCCAGCAGCGCATCACGCTGCTGCACAAGGACACGAACCGGCCGACGGTCTTCTACACCGGTGGCTACAACGTCTCCACGAACCCCAGCCGCAGTGAGCCGACGCAGATCATCGACGGCAACCAGGTCTCCCTGGAGTACCGGTTCTTCACTCCGTCCCGCCCCGCGCCCGCCGACTGGTCGAAGCTCGACATCTGGCAGGCCGCCAGCGACCAGCACCGGGTCTTCAAGGCGCTGAAGAAGATCTACTCGAAGAACTGGATCACCACCGGCGGCTCCAAGGGCGGCATGACCGCCACCTACTTCGAGCGCTTCTACCCCAAGGACATGGACGGCGTCGTCGCCTACGTCGCCCCCAACGACGTGGTGAACAAGGAGGATTCGGCGTACGACCGGTTCTTCGCACGCGTCGGCACCAAGGAGTGCCGGGACCGGCTGGCCGGCGTCCAGCGTGAGGCCCTCGTCCGCCGGGAGCCGCTGGAGAAGAAGTTCGAGGCGTACGCCGCCGAGAACGGCCTGACCTTCGACACCGTCGGCACGCTCGACAAGGCGTACGAGGCCGTCGTCATGGACTACGTCTGGGCGTACTGGCAGTACAGCATGGTCGCCGACTGCGACTCCGTCCCGGCCGACGCCCCGAACGCCACCGACCAGGAGATCTGGGACTCCGTCGACGGCATCTCGGGCTTCTCCGCCTACGCCGACCAGGACCTCGGGACCTACACGCCGTACTACTACCAGGCGGGTACCCAGCTCGGTTCGCCCGACATCGAGCAGCCCTGGCTCGGGAATCTGAGCCGTTACGGCTACCAGCCGCCGCGCAGCTTCGTGCCGCGCTCGATCCCGATGAAGTTCCAGCCCTCGGTCATGCGGGACGTGGACAACTGGGTGAAGAACAACGCCCGGCACATGCTGTACGTCTACGGAGAGAACGACCCCTGGGGCGCCGAGCCCTTCCGCCTCGGCAAGGGCGCCCGGGACAGCCACGTCTACACGGTGCCGGGCGGCAACCACGGCTCCAAGATCGCCGGCCTCGTGGCCGACGAGAAGGCGAACGCCACCGCGGCCGTGCTGCGCTGGGCAGGGGTCGCGCCCGCGACGGTGGAGGCCGATCCGGCGAAGGCCAAGCCCCTCGCGAAGTTCGACGCACGCCTGGACGTACGGGACGACGAACTGAAGCGGAACCGCACACTGCGGCCGTAGCCGGCACCGCAGCGGAACGGGCCGTGTCCGCCGGGTGTGTCGTCCACACCCCGCGGACACGGCCCACAGGTCTTTCCCCGCCCGGCCGCGGGGCCGGCCAGGGCCCCTCGTTCGGATCGTGCCGGGCTCGCCTGCCCGGCACCGTCCTAGCTCCGGTACGACAGCCCGTATCCGACGGGGTACAGCGCCTGGTCGGGGGCGTCCGCCCGCTGCACCGGGACCGGCAGCCTGCCCTCCGGCCTGGCCCGCCCCGCGATCACACGGGCGGCTGCCCGCAGTTCGACGTCCGTCCAGGAGTACGCGGCCAGGCTCGCGGCGTAACCCGTGCCGGCCAGTTGGGCGATGTCGTACGGATTGCGGATCGCGACCGTGATCACCGGGACGCCGGTCGCCGCGAGTGCGCCGACCAGGGTGCGCTGCGAGCTGGACGCCGAGACGTTGTACGTACCGACGATCACCGCGTCCTTCCCCTCCGCGGCGGCCACGGCCTCGGCGATCTTCGCCTGGGAGGGGGCCGTGCCGGTGGACAGCGCGGTCGCCGTGAACCCCAGCTCCCCGAACGCCCCGGCGAGCGTGGTGGTCGGAGGGCCGGTCGTGCCGGAGGGCGAAGCCGGGTCCGCCCCGACCACCAGGAGATTCCTGTGGGACCGGCGGGAGAGCGGCAGCAGCGAACCCGTGTTGGCCAGCAGCGTGGTGGTCCGCTCGGCGATCCGGTCGGCGGCGGCGAGATGCGACCGGACACCGACGGTGCGGTCGACGCCCCGCCGGGTGACGTACGGGTCGCGGAACAGCCCGAGCCTCGTCTTGAGCCGCAGGATGCGCAGGATCGATTCCTCGATGCGTGCCTCGCTGATCTCACCGCTCTTCACGGCGTTCAGGACGGCGGTCCAGGCGACCTCGAGGTCCGGCGGGTTGAGCAGCTGGTCGACGCCCGCCAGCAGTGCGAGGACGGGGACGCGTTCGTCGCCGTACTTCGTGCGGACACCCTCCATGCCCAGGGCGTCCGTGACCACGACTCCGTCGTAGCCGAGCTCCTCCCGCAGGATGCCGGTGAGGATCGGGCGGGACAGGGTCGCCGGGTCCTCCGACGGGTCCAGGGCGGGCACCACGATGTGCGCCGTCATGATCGAGTCGATGCCGGCGGCGACGGCCGCCCGGAACGGCGGGGCGTCGAGCTCCGCCCACTGCTCACGGGTGTGGTGGATGACGGGCAGGCCGGTGTGGCTGTCGGTGCTGGTGTCCCCGTGGCCGGGGAAGTGCTTGGCCGTGGAGGCGATCCCGGCGCTCTGATACCCCTTCACCTGCGCGGAGACCATCCCGGCGACCGAGTCCGGATCGGAGCCGAAGGAGCGTACGCCGATCACGGGATTGGCCGGGTTGACGTTGACGTCCGCGTCCGGGGCGTAGTTCTGGTTGATGCCCAGCGCCGCGAGTTCGGCCCCGGCGATCCTGCCCGCCGTGCGCGCGTCGGAGCGTGAACCGCCCGCGCCCAGCGCCATCGCGCCCGGCAGCAGCGTCGCGGGCTCGCCGACGCGGCACACGATGCCGTGCTCCTGGTCGGTGGAGACGAGGAGCGGAAGCGGCGTGGGGCCGGCGAGCCCGGCCCGCTGGATGCCGTTGGAGAGGGCGGCGATCTGCTGCGGGTCGCGGGTGTTGTGCGCCCAGGCGAAGTAGATGATGCCGCCCACGTGGTACGTGGAGATCAGCTCCGCGGCGTCACGTACCCCGATCTCGGCGAGGTTGGCGTCGATGTCCGCCTGGTCCGGCTCGGTGGCGGAGTGGCCGTACACCCGCATCACGAAGAGCTGGCCGACCTTCTCCTCCAGGCTCATCCGGGCGATGAGCCGCTTGAGACGGCTGTCCGTGGAGGTGCCGGTCACGGCTGCCTGCGCGGCGCCGGGCAGAGCGCCGACGCCGGTCGCCGCAGCCGCGGCGGTTGCCGCGGTGGCGGTGAGGAGGGTGCGTCTGGAGGTGCGGTGGTGCACGTGAGCCCCTTCCGGTGCTGAAAGAAACTTCCAAGAAGGTACGGATATATGGAAAGTAACTACCAGTCAAGGGTGCCGTCGAAAACGGTGTGCCACGCGGAAGGGCGGGCGGGGCCCCGGCGAGTCACCACCCGCCGTGCGCCGGAGCGCTGAGGGCTACTGCTTCGGCGCGCCGAGCCGCAGCAGGTGCTCCCGCCCCGCCGCCAGCAGCTCGGGCAGTTCGGCGGCCCCGGCGTACCACCGCTTCTCGTACTCCCAGCAGACCCAGCCGTCGGCGGCCGGCGTGTCCAGGCACTCCTTCAGCGGCAGCACCCCGGCGCCGAGGGCCAGCGGCGTGGTGTCCTCGGCCGAGGCGATGTCCTTCACCTGTACGTATCCGAGGTGCGGGGCCAGAACCGCGTGGCTCGCCACGGGGTCCTCACCGGCCAGCCAGGTGTGCATGACGTCCCAGATCGCGCCGATCTGCCCGTGCCCGACGGTCCCCACCACGCGGGCGACATCCGCTCCGGCGCGGTGCGAGTCGTGCGTCTCCAGCAGGATCCGCACGCCCATGTCCGCGGCGTACGGGGCGGCGGCCCCCAGCCGTCGCGCGGCGATCGCGTCGGCCTCCGCGGGGTCCAGGTCCCCGCCGCCCGGGAAGACGCGGACGTAGGCCGCACCCAGGTCGTGCGCCAGCTCCACCAGCTCGGCGAGCGCCGCGAGCACCGGTGCGTCCTCGCCCTCGGCGGCGACCCTCACATATCCGGCGACGGTCAGGATCTCGACCCCGCCGCGCTTGAACTCATCCGCCACAAAAGCCCGTTCGGTCCGGGTGAGGCCGGGGTGGACCGGCTCCTCCGGATGGGCGCGCAGCTCCACCCCCTCGTAGCCGTTCGCGGAGGCGAGCCGCACCACGTCGGCGACCGGCATCCCCGGCACTCCGAGGGTCGAGAAAGCGAGCTTCACGCTGTGTCCTTCCGCTGGGGTCCGGCACGGGAACGGCCCGGTGCCACCCCGGCTCCTGCCCGTCGCTCCGGCCGTCACTCCTGCGTGACGGCCGGTGAGCGAGCCCTCAGCCCGTGCCCCGCAGCAGTCGCTCCAGGCTACCCAGGAGCTGCAACGCGTCCTCACGCCGTTCGCCGTCCAGGGCCCTCGTGCCGCCCTCCGCCGGATGCGTGGCGAGGACGCGCAGGGCGGCCGCCGCCTGCCGGGCGAACATCGCCAGCAGGTCCAGCTCACGGACACCCGACCGGGCCTGCGGGGAGGGGTCCAGCACCTCCAGGACCCCGAGGACGCGCGCGTCGCTGATCAGGGGGGCGGCCATCAGGGCGTCGGGTACGTAGGCGGTGGACTCCGCCAGCGAACGGTCGAAGGACGAGTCCTGACTCAGATCGTCCACCACCATCGGCTCGCCCGAGGTCGCCACCCAGCCGGCGATGCCGCGTCCCGCCGGGAACCTGCGGCCCACCAGGAACTCCTCGCCCTCCCCGGAGACCGCCTGGAAGACCAGTTCGTCCGCCTCCTCGTCCAGCAGGAACACGGAGCTGGCGGCGGCACCGAAGATCGCACGCGCCACGTCCACGACCGACTGCAGCAACTCGTGACGGGCGTCGTCACCCGGGGCGGGGACGGCGAAGGGCGCCGGGGAAAGCGTGGCATCAGTTCTCGGAGTCGTCACTGGTATCTCCTGCCGCTGTGGAAGGACGCGGACCGGCGTGCACGTTGGCCGCGGACAGATAGAGGGCGTTCTTGAGCTGGAAGGCCGTCATGCTGGGGTGTCCGGAGAGAACACGGGCGCAGAGCCCGGCGACGTACGGGGTGGCGAAGCTGTTGCCGGTGGTGCGGATCGTCCTGCCGCCCAGCCAGGGCACGGACACGTTCTGCCCCGGCCCGAAGAACTCCACCGGGGGATCGGGGTTGTACAGGTGGAGCTCGGCGTCCTCCTGGTGGCTGCCCACGGAGATCACCGACGCGAACCGCCAGGGGAAGCTCTCCACCGGGGTGTTGTGGGCCGACGCGACGATGACCGTACGGCCGAAGTAGGCGCGGTCCGCGAGGCCGTGCAACTCGGGGGCGAAGCGGGTCCGGGTGGTCGACAGGCTCAGGTTGACCACGTCGAAACGCTGCTCCACCGCCCAGCGGAGCCCGGCCATCAGGACGTCACCGGTACCGGAGAACCGCTCACCGAGGACCCGGACGCTGTGGATCTCGCAGTCGGGGGCCGTGCGGCGGATGATCCCCGCGCACGCGGTCCCGTGCCCGCAGGTGTCGCCGGTCCCGGTCGGCTCGACCGTGATCGTCCCGCTCGCCGGATCCTTGACCACCACCCAGGAGCTCTCCACCGGCCCGACCAGCGGATGGTCCCGCTCCACGCCGGAGTCCACCACGCACACCCGCACACCGCGCCCGGTCGCCTGTCGCGCGGGCAGACCGCCCGGAGGCCCCTCGTCCGCGGGGACCGGTACGTCGTCGGGACCGCGCCCCCGCAGACTCCAGGTGAGTCCCTGTCCCGGTACCGTGCCTGTTCCGACGGTTCCCATCGGTCAGCTCCTCTCCGTCGTGGTGACCATGGCCTCGTCCGGCACGCAGCCCGCGGCCCGGCGGGCCCCCGGCAGATGCCCCTTGCTCACGAAGTGCTCCCGCGCCGCACGCGCCGACGCCAGCGCGGCAGTCCGCCGCCCCAGCGCGGACAGCGTGCGGGCCCGGTCCAGCTCGGCGGTCGCCCGGACCAGCGGGGAGTCCGTGAGCAGCGACGCCCGCACGGCCCGGTCCGCGTGGCCGGCCGCCGCCGCCGGGCGCCCGTCGGCGGCGGCCATCCGGCCCCGCAGCCCGTTCAGGTCGACGGCGTCCGCCGGGCTCAGCTCCGACGCCTCCCCGAGGCCCGCGATCCAGGACGCCGCCCGCCGGGTCCTGCCCTCGTCGAGTTCGATCCGGGCGGCGTCCAGCGCCACCGCCGTCCGCAGCCCGGCCGTGTCGGCGCGCCGGGCGGCCGCGTCGGCCCCGGCGAGCAGTTCCAGCGCGGCGCCGCCGTGTCCGAGCAGCGCCTCCACCGCGGCCCGGAACACGGGCAGGAACACCTCGGCCTCGGCGAACCGCAGCTTCCCGGCCAGCTCCTGGGCCTCGGCGAGGCAGGCGTACGCCTCGCGGGGCCGGTCCTGGAGCGCGTACAGCACCGCCAGGGGGCAGTTCAGGGTGAGCCGTACCGTCGGGCGGCCCTCCCCGTGCGCGGCCAGCAGGCCCCGGCAGCGGGCCACCGCCTCGGGGGCGGGCACCGGGCCGCGCCACAGGGAGATGCCGATCGCTCCCAGGGCGCCGGCCCGTTCCGGTTCGGCACCGGCCAGGACCGCCTGTTCCAGGGCGCGCGCCTGATCGCGTTCCGCCTCCTCGTGCCGGCCGGCCTGCTGGAGGTGCTGGGCGAGCCTCAGGTGGGACCTGGCCCGGCCGACCGCGTCGCCCGCCGCTTCGAAGACCGGCAGCACCGCCCGTGCCGTGGCCGGGAGCCCCGCGCCCGGACCCGCGGGGTCCAGTACGGCGAGCGCCAGTCCGGCGTGCGCGGACTCGACCGGCGCGGCGTCCATGTCGCGCACCCGGCGCAGCAGACCGGCCCCGCTCGCGGTCTGCCCGAGTGCCACCCGGACCTCACCGAGCCTGCGCACCGAACCGGCGTCATCCGGGTCGAGACCGACCGCCCGCTCCAGCAGGTCGTCGGCCCAGGCGAGGTCGGACCGGGACGCGGCCTGCGCCCCGGCGCGGCCCAGCGCGGCGGCGGCACGGCGGCGCAGCCGCACGGTCCGGTCGTCGAGCAGCCCGAGCTCGGTCCGGTAGCGGCAGGCGCGTTCGAGGTGGCCGCCGACGGCACCGTCCCCGGCCCGCAGCACCCCGGGCAGCTCGGCGGCCCAGGCGTGACGGTCCGCCTTGGCCCGCTTGGACAGCGACGCGTACGTCACCTCGTGCACCAGCCCGCTGCTGAACCGGTACGCCGCCGGCTCCCGGCCAGCCCCCGGCTCCACCAGCCGCCGCCCGGTCAGCGTCACGAGCACCTCCTCGATGCGTCCGAGACGGTGCGCCCGGTCGGCGGAGGAGACGTCCACCGCCGCGGGACCCCGCAGTTCCGCCAGCCGCGCGGAGGTCTCCAGCAGCAGGAGTTCGGCCGAGGTGAACTCCCGGCCTATCACGGCGGCAAGGCCCACCATGGTCCGCTCGGCCCGTGCCAGCGCCCCGATCCGGGCCCCGAGCAGGGCCTGCAGCGTGGGCGGCAGCCCGGATCCGGGGCCGTCCATGCGGCCGCCCACCAGAAGCTGTTCCAGATAGAGCGGATTGCCCTCGGCGCGGGACAGGAGGCGCTCGTCCACCGGCCCCGCGACGCCGTCGAGCCGGGTCAGCAGGGCCGCGAGCCGGACGCTCTCCTCGCGGGGCAGTCCCGTGAGCTGGAGGCAGTCCGCGGCGTCGGCCGTACCGTCCGGGCGGCCCGCGCAGACGATCAGCACTCCGGCCGGCCCCGAGCCGTCCGACAGCCGCTCCAGGGTGCGCGTCAGCAGGGGCGCCGCCTCATGGACGTCGTCGAGCACCAGCACGAAGGGCCGCTCCCGGGCCGCCCGGCCCAGCGCCGTCGCCAGTGCGGCGCACATGTCCTCGAACGGCGCGTTGGGCGTACCGTCGCGCAGCAGCCCCGCGGACAGCAGGGCCGTCGCGTCGTCGCCGGGGGCCAAAGACTCCTGGGGAACGGCGAGGGCAGGCAGGGCGCGCAGGGCGTCGGCGAGGGGCGTGAGCGTTCCCTGGGCGCCCTCTCCGCGGCACCGGCCGGCGCCGTAGGAGAGGGCTCCCGAGGCGGACCGCCGGGCCAGCCACTCCCGTATCAGCCGGGTCTTGCCGATGCCGGGCTCGCCGACGACACGCAGCAGTCCCGCCCGGCGCCCGCGCACGGTGTCCGACAGGGCCGCGTCCAGGGCGTCCTGCTCCGCACGGCGCCCGACGAAGGGCACGTCGAAGCGGCGCAGCAGCTCAGGGTCGTCCGCCCCCAGGGCCAGCAGCCGGTAGGCCTCCACGCTGTCCCGCTTGCCCTTCAGCCGGAGGGGGCCGGTCGGCTCGGCGGAGACCGTGGGTCCGGCGGCGAGCAGGGTGTCCGGCCCGAGGAGGATCTCGCCGGCGCCGGCGTGCTGTTCCAGGCGTGCGGCGATGTTCACGGTCTCTCCCGACACCAGCGCCTGACGGGCCGTAGCGTCATGGCCCGCCACCACCTGGCCGGTGTTGACCCCGACCCGGGTGGTGAGCGTGATGCCGAGCGTGGCGTGCAGTTCGTCGTTGAGCTCGGCCAGCGCCTCCCGCATACCGAGCGCCGCGGCCAGCGCCCGCCGGGCGTCGTCCTCCCGCACCACCGGCACACCGAACACCGCCATCACGGCGTCGCCGATGAACTTCTCCGGAGTGCCGCCCCGGGCCACGATCTGTGCACTCATCGCCTCGAAGTACCGCAGCGTCACCGTGCGCAGGGTCTCCGGGTCCAGTACGCCCGACAGGGCGGTGGAGCCGACGAGATCGCAGAACAGCACCGTCACCGGCTTGCGTTCGTCCTCCCCGGGAGCGACCGCTACGGCGCACGGCGTCCCGCAGGACGAGCAGAACCTGGCCTCCTCCGGCAGGTCCTGGCGGCACGTGGGGCAGTTCATGACGATCCCTCTCTCCTCGGGTGGGGCCGCGCCGCCGGGCGGGCGGGGCCGGTGCGTCGTCCCTGCCGGCCGCACCGGCCCGTACCGCCCGGCGGTGCTTCCGCGCGGAGCCCGTGGGCGGGCGGACGCGTGGAAGCGGCTCAGAACAGGGCGCCGCCGGCGATCTCGCCGTGTGCCTGGACCTCGGGTTCCACCGCGTCCAGCCGGCTCTTGATGTCGAGCAGCACGGTGAGCTCCTCCTGCGTGAGCTCGCTGAGCACGAGGCGCTGTTCGTCGGTGAGCATGTCCACCGGCAGTCCGGCCTCGTACAACGCGGCCGGCAGCTCCGGCTGTTCACCGCCTCCCGGTGCGCGGGGGGTGCCGTTGCCTTCGGATGGTCGGGTCATGGGGTGACTCCCGTCGGTGAGGAAGGTCCGGCTCCCCGCGGCAGCGGTGCCGCAGCGGGGCGCCCGAGCCGGACGAACAGCCTGGTGAGCGCGTCGAGGGAGTGCATGGCGCTGACCGTCACGTCGGACTGCCGGCCACGGGTCAGCGGCAGCCGGTCCAGCAGCGCGTACAGCTCGTCCAGGTGTCCCGTGTCCAGCGCCGCGTGCTCCCGCACCGTCCGCAGGGCGGCGTCCGGCAGACCCGTCGTGTCCGCGATGCGTGAGGTCAGGTCCGGGGCGGGCGCGTAACCCTCCAGCACCGCGATGTAGCCGAGCAGGGCCACCGGGTGGTGGTGCTCGATCCAGTAGTACTGGGAGCCGGCGAGGGCGGCGACGAGCGGCGAGGGCATCGGACCGAGCGCGTCACCGGGCGGCGAACCCGCCGCCCGGATGTCCTCCAGCAGCCAGGTGTCGTGGCCGCGCTCCTCCTGGATGTGCTCGCGCAGGTACGCCGCCAGCGGGCCGGCCAGCGGGTCGCCGCGGACGGCCAGCAGCGTGGCCCGTTCGACGGCGCGTTCCATCAGCGGGACGGAGGCCCGCACCACGGCGTGCATGGTGCACAGATAGCGCCGGTAGCGCGGCAGCAGTTCCTCGGCGCGCCACATGTACTCCATGGCGCCCAGCAGTTCCGCGTCCAGCAGCCGCAAGGTGACCCGCAGCCGTGCCGAGGGACTGGGCCCGGCGGCGCTCACCGGGAACCGCCCCCGGCGGGAGCGCGGGCCACGACGAGGGGCGCGTACGCGGCGCACCCGTGGTGCCGTACGACGCCCACCGGGCCCTCAGCAGCCCCGCGGTGCGCCGCGGTCAGGTCCAGCAGGGCCCCGACGGCCCCCGCCGCCACCGAACGGGCCTCGTCGGCGACGGCGCTCTCGGACCCCAGGGCCCGGCACCCGTCGCAGTAGGAGGCGCCGCGCGATGGGACGCCGGAGCGCGCGGCCAGGTGCGCGGGTCCGACCGTGCGGACCATGCGCAGCACCGGCGACTCCAGGGCACGTCGGCGCACGGCCGCCCAGTCGTCGGTGGCGATGTGCCCGAGGTACAGGTGGGAGGGGGCCGGCCGCAGGTCCACGGTGTCCTGGTTGCAGCAGGCGAGCACCGCCCCGTCGAAGGCGACCACGGGCCAGGCGGCCATGGCGCACGGGGACACCTCGCCCGCCCCGGGGCCGGTCCGGGCCGGCGCGGCCCAGGAGGCCGCCCGGCCGAACGGGCGGACCTCGTTGACGAGCGAGGGCACCTGACCGCCGAACTCCTCGTCGACGGCCCGGGTGATGTCCGCGAGATAGGGGTCGTCCGCTCCCGTGCCGGTGAGATGGAAACTCACCGCGACGCCCGCCTCCCGGACCCGGTGCACCGCACGGAACACGTCGGCCCGGGGGATCTCCCGTTCGTGCGGGGCGTCGAGACTGGCGGAGAAGTGGTCCACGCCCTCGATCGCCCGCATGACGGACGGCGGAACGCGCCCGGAACGGGCGAAGAACATGCCGCTGAGCAGCGCCGTACGCGACCCGGCGGCGCGGGCGCGGGCGCTCAGCTCCCCGACGAGCCCGGGCAGCAGCAGCGGTTCGCCGCCGGTCAGCATCACCACGTCGGGGCGGTTCTCCTCGGTGAACGACCCGACGAAGCGGACGAGATGGTTCGCGTCCGGCTCCTCCCGCGTCGTCGCGGAGGAGCCGGTCGAGCAGTGGGAACAGCTCAGGGGGCAGCGCCGGGTGAGGCCGAGCAGCAGGCCGGCGGCGGGGAACGGCCGCCGTCCGACGAGTTCGCCGAGTTCCATGCGGGGCCGCCTCCTTCTGGGGGCCGGGAGCGCGCCTGCCGAAGGGCTGTTTCCTGTGGACCCACCGGCGTGCGCGGAAGACCCCCAGGTTGTGACGTGGCGGTTCGGCGACGGTCCACGGATGCTTCGGAAGCGGTATGTGCCCAGCCCAGAGGGGTTCCCGTCTCGTCACGGAACCTGTGCCGCGGCGGGTGGAGCCGCGGTGAACTGGCCCGATACCGGAGCCATACCGCCGCCGAAGCGATCGCCAGGCGGCGCCTCCTAACTTTCTCGGCAACGGCAGGCAACAGCCGGCCCCACCGGAGACCCGGCACCTCAGGGTTCCGGAACCAGTGCAGTCACGAGTGGACGGAGACCACCATGTCCGAGAACACCAAGCCCGCCGCCGACGACACCAACGAGACCCCCGAGGTCGAGGCGCACTCCGTGCTGGACCTCCAGGAGACGGCCATCGACAAGGTCGTGGCGCCGGGCAACTGCGTCAGCCTGGTCAGCGTGGTCGAGAACGCCAACTGACCGGATGAACCAGGCCGGCGCCACGGAGGACCGAGGCTGACACCTCCCTGCGTGGCGCCCGGCCGGCCGGAGGAACCGGGGCGGCTCCGTTGCGACGGAGACCGCCCCTCGGCCGTGTGCGGCCCGTCCCACGCGACGGGCTCCGGCCCTCGCGGCGCAGGACATGTCCGGCCCCGGTCCGCGCGCCTTCCGTTACGACCCGACGACCAACGGGAGCTATCGATGACCACACCGCTGCGCGGGAACCGGGATTTCCGGCTGCTCTGGATGAGCGGTCTCTTCGCCGTTCTGGGCGGGCAGATGAGCGCACTCGCCCTCCCCCTGCTGGTGCTCAAGGAGACCGGCTCGGCGGTGCAGGCAGGAGCGGTCGGGACGGTGTCCGTGGGAGCCGTGCTGATCACGATGCTGCCCGGCGGTGTCGTGGCGGACCGCGTCGAACGCCGCCGGCTGATGAGGCTCTGCGACGTGGGCAGTCTGATCGTCGTCACCTCCCTCACCGTGGCCGTCTGGTTCGGGCACGCCCCGATGCCACTCGTCCTGCTGGTCGCCGCCGCGGGCGCCGTGCTCAGCAGCGTCTACGGGCCGGCCGTCTTCGGCCTGATGCGTGCCGTCGTCCCGCCCGGCCAGATGGGCACCGCCACCGCACGGCTCCAGGCACGCACCCAGACGGCCCGCCTGGTCGGACCGCTCGTCGGGGGCGCGCTGTTCGGCATCCACCCGGCCCTCCCCTTCGCCGCCGAGGCCCTGGGCCTGCTCCTGTCGACCCTCTGCGTGGCCCTCGTGCGCACCCGCTCCCGGGCCAAGGCCACCGCGGGCCCGGTGCTCAGCAGAAGCGAACTCACCGCGGGGCTGACGTTCCTGTGGCGGATCCCCTATCTGCGTACGGTCCTTCTCGTCTTCGGCCTGGGCATGAACTTCGCATTCGGGGCGATGACCTTCACCGCCCTCTCGGTGTTCTCCGAGGGGGGCCGGTCCGGCATCGGCGGCGGATTCGTCATCACCTGCGTCTCCGCGGGAGCGCTGGCCGGAGCACTGATCGCACCCCGGATCAGCCCCGACCGGTACGCCCGGTCGCTGATCCTCGCCACCTGCTGGAGCTGCGTGGCGGCGGCCGCGACGATGGCCTGGCTCACCGACCCGCTGGTGGCCGGAGCCATGTGCGCGCTCTGCATGTGCCTGTCGACGATCGCCAGCATCGGGTTCCTCTCGACGCTCCTCATCGTCACCCCCGAGGACCGCGTGGGCCGGGTGCAGAGCGGAGCGAGCTTCCTCTCCTCCATCGTCCAGCCGTTCGGACCGCTGGCCGGTGGCGCGCTGCTGACCGCCTTCGGCGCCCGCTGGGCCTTCTCCCTGACCGGCTGTGTGCTCGCCGTGTCCGCCCTCGTCGTCACCCTCGCGCCCTCGGCACGGAAGGTGGCGGCCCCGCAGCCGGCTGAGGAACCCGTGACACCACCAGCACCCGGCCCCACACCGGCCAAGGCGCAGCACGCCGCCCCGGGGGACTGATCCGCGGACCGGACACCGCGCAACACACCGCCACCGCCCGCACTCCCGGCGGGCCGCCACAGGAGAGGGCCGAGCGTGCCAGCCATCCAGGAAACCCAGCTCTACTGCCTCGCCGACCGTACGTACTTCGACGTCCCGGACCGGCTGCCGGACCAGGAGACCCGGTACCCGCTCGACAGCGCCCCGCCTCCCGCCGGCTGGCGGCGGGAGGCCGTGGGGCTGTGGACCTCGCTGGTACCCGAGAACCGCGAACCGGCCGAGCAGGGCTGGAAGATCCACGTGTCCACGGTCCCCGACGAGGCCGAGGCCACCCTGCGGGACACCGCCCGCATCTGCCTCCGCCACGGTGTGCCGTTCAAGTTCCTGCGCAGCGAGAAGGCGCTGCTGCTGATGGCGGACAAGCACATGAACCGCAGCGGCGCGGGCAAGTTCATCGCGGTCTACCCGCCCGACGAGGCGGTGTTCCTGACGCTGGCCGACGAACTGTCCCGCGCACTGGCGGGGCGCAGCGGCCCCTACGTACTCAGCGACCTGCGGATCGGCGACGGCCCCGTCCACACCCGCTACGGCGCCTACGTGCCCCGATGGTGCCAGGACGCCGAGGGCCGACGGGTGCTCGCCCTGCGTGACCCGTCAGGGACGCTGGTGCCGGACGAGCGTGGTGTGGTCTTCCGGCTGCCCGAGTGGGTCGAGGTCCCCGCAGCCCTGCGGCCCCACCTCGCGGCGCGTGCCGCAGCCCGTGACGACGGCTTCCCCTACGCCGTGACCGAGGCCCTCCAGTTCTCGAACGCCGGCGGGATCTACCTGGCCAGGCACCGGGACACGGGTCGGCGGGTGGTGCTGCGCGAGGCGCGTCCGCACTGCGGGCTCGACGGCGCGGGCGATGACGCCGTCACCCGTCTGCACCGCGAACACCGGGCGCTGACCGCGCTGGCAGGTCTGGACTGCGTGCCGGAGGTGTACGGGGTACGAACCGTCTGGGAGCACCACTTCCTGATCGAGGAGCACATCGAGGGCTCCACGCTGCTGGAGGAGATCGTCGCCCGCTTCGCGCTCGTCCGGGGGACGGGCTCGGCATCCGAACTCGCCGCCTACACCGAGTGGACCGACCTGGTGGTGGCGGGACTCTCCCGCGCACTGGAGGCCATCCACGGGCGCGGTCTGCGCTTCGGTGACCTGCACCCCTCCAACGTCATCGTCCGTCCCGACGGGCGGGTCGCCCTCGTCGACTTCGAGTACGCCACCGCGCTGGACGACGAGGACGTCCCCCTGGCCGGAGCACCGGGTCTCCAGGCGCCCCCCGGCACCCGCGGCGAGGAGGCCGACGCCTACGCGCTCTGGGCGACCTGGCTCAACATGCTGATGCCGCTCATGGAGATGGCCGGGCACGAGCGGGCGAAGGCCCTCACCCTGGAAGGCTGGGCCCGCCGGCGGTACGGCCTCGCCGCCGACGCGGGGCCGCGACGGCCCGCGCTCCTCCGGGACACGGACGCCTCCCAGCGCCGCGAGGCGGAGGTCGCCGCACTGTTCGAGGGAGCCGCACCCGACTGGGCGGAGCTCCGTGCCCGGCTGCTGGCCGGCATCCACGCCGGGGCCACCCCCGGGCGGACCGACCGGCTCTTCCCGGGTGACCCCCAGCTCTTCGCCACCGGCGGGACCGGCCTCGCGCACGGCGCCGCCGGCGTCCTGTACGCCCTGCACCGGGTGGGCGCCCCCGTCCCGGAGGAGTGGACCGACTGGCTCGCCGAGGCCGCGCTCCGCGGTGACCCCGCCCGGGCGGGCGGCCTCTTCGACGGACTTCCGGGCACGGCTCTGGTCCTCTCGCTCCTCGGCCGCACCGGCCAGGGCCGGGAGCTGTGGGAGCGGGCAGAGTCCCAGGCACCACCGGCCCGTTCGGCGGACCTGCTCACCGGCCTCGCCGGAACCGGACTGGCGGCCCTGCGCATGGCACGTACGAGCGGCCCGACGCCGGACGACCGGCTCGTCGGCACCGCCGTCGGCGCGGCACGCGACCTGGACCGTCTGGTGCGGGGCGAACCGGTGGACGGTGTGCGCCTCCCGGAATCGGCGGGGCTGCTGTGCGGACTCAGCGGTGCCGCCCTCCTGCACATGGAACTGCACGCGCTGACCGGCGAGGCGTGGCTGCGCGAGGCCGCCCGCACCGCCCTGGCCCGCGACGCCGCCCACCTCGTCACCCTGCCCGGAGGCACGGTCCAGGTGAAGGACGGCCGGCGCCATCTGCTCTACCTGGACCAGGGCAGCTCGGGCGTCGCGCTGGCGTACCAGGCCTACACGGCCCGGTACGGGGAGGACTCGCCCGACGGCCTGATCCCCGGCGTACGCAGGGGCTGTGTCACCGAGTTCGTCCGTGAACCGGGGCTGTTCACCGGACGCGCGGGCCTGGCCGCGGCCGCCGCGCAGCTCACCCCCGGCATCCGGACGGCACCCGACGTCCTGGCCTCCGTACGCAACCTCACCTGGCACCTCGTCGCCGACGAGGACCGGCTGCTCGTCCCGGGCGCGACCCTGCGGCGCTTCTCCGCCGACCTCGCCACCGGGGCGGCGGGGCTGCTGCTCGCCCTGCACTTCCTGTCGGAGGGCCGGGACACGACGGGCGGCGACGCGGCCGGGGGAGCACCCCCCGGCCTGCTGGACCTGCTCACTCCCGGCTGAGGAGCCGCGGCGCGCCGCCCCCGAGAGGACGCACCGGCTCCCGTGGCTCCCGGATCCCCCCGGGAGCGCCGGGGTCCTCGACGGGGCGCAGGCTCTCGCGGGCGTACAGACAGAGCAGCCGCGGCACCTCGTACAGCGCCGCGTGCGCGGTGACCTCACCGGTGGGGGAGGTCACCGCACCGCTGTCGATGAGCGCCTCCACCGCGCGGATCGTTCCCCGCTCGTCGCGCTCCAGGACCGCCATCGCCCGGTCCAGCGTGAATCCGCCGTCCCGTCCGAGCCCCGCGAGCCGTGCGAGGACCCCCCGGTCGCGGGTGTTCAGGTCCCGCCAGCCCGCGGCGAGACGGGAGCGTACGGACACGTCTCCGGCGACCAGCTCGTCCAGGGCGGCGGCCGGGTCGTCGAGCCGGTCCGCGTACTCCGCCAGCGGAAGGTGCCGCAGCACCGCCAGCCGCATCCCGCTCACCGCCACCGCCAACGGCAGGGCCCCGCAGGCCCGCACGATGCGCAGCGCCGCCGGCGGGTCCGTCCGCAGCCGCGCCTCGCCGATCAGCGTCGCCAGCAGCTCCAGCGCCTCGTCGTCCTCCGGCGCGGCCAGCGCCTCCCGGTGTGCGGCCTCCAGCCCGGCCAGCTGACCGCGGGCGGTGAGAACGACCGAACACCGTCCGGACCGGGGCAGCAGCCCGCGCACCGACGCCTCGTCCGCCACGTCGTCCAGCACGATCAGCGCCCGGTGCCGCGACAGCCAGTCCTGCCAGACGTTCTCGGCCTGTGCCGGATCCGGCCGGCCCGGCCCGACCACGTCGCACAGCCGTCCCAGCTCGTCCAGCATGTCGTTGCGGCTGCGGGCCGTCCCGTCCTCCCGCCGTGCCCGGACGTGAACCCGCCCGTCGGGGAACCGGTCGGCGAGCAGATGGGCCGCGCGGACGGCCAGCGCCGACTTCCCCACCCCGGCGGGACCGGAGACGATCAGCACGGCTCCGTCCGGGGCGCCCGACACGTCGAGCAGCCGCCCCAGTTCGCCGTCCCGGCCGGTGAAGTGCCGGCTGTCAGCGGGGAGCGACACACCGCACGCGGCGTTGCGGGGAGCTAGCGGCCGGGAGGCCCGGCCCTCGCCGAGCATCGCCCGGTAGAGAGCCGCCATCGCCGGGCTGGGCTCCAGACCGAGCTCCCTGGCCAGCAGCTGCCGGTAGTCGTCGTACACCGCGAGTGCCTCCGCCTGCCGCCCCGTCTGGTGCAGGGAGTTCATCCACGCGGCCCGGAGCCGCTCCCGGAACGGGTGCCGCTCCACCAGGTCCGGCAGGCCGTCCAGGGCCACGCCCGCCCGGCCCGTCTCGATCTCGGCCTCGGCCCAGTCCTCGTAGACCGCGAGGCAGCGGGCCTCCAGGCGTTCGGCCTCCTCGGCCACCCCCGCCGAGTCCCGCAGGTCGTGCAGGGGCGGGCGCTCTCCCCACAGGTCCAGTGCCTCCCGCAGCAGCCGGGCGGCGGTACGCAGGTCCCCGCGCTCCCCGGCCGTCCGGCCCGCACGGGCCAGTGTCCGGAAGCGCAGGGTGTCGAGCTCGCCCTCCTCCACCCGCAGCCGGTAGCCGCCGCAGTCGTGCACCACCCGGCCCCGGCCGTCGCCGTCCACGGACCCGAACAGCGCACGGGCGGCGCTGACATAGACCTGCAGGTTCTTGCGCGCGGTCCGAGGCGGCCCCTCCGGCCACACCACGTCGGTCAGCACATCGACCGGCACGGGAGTGTTGGGCCGGGACAGCAGAGTGGCCAGCACCAGCCGCTGCTTGCGCGGTCCGAGCGGCAGCGGCCTGCCGTCGATCACCGCCGAGAGCGGCCCGAGCAGTGAGAAGTACACCGTGGCCGGGGTGCCGGGTCCGGTGGCGGTTCGGGTCATCAGCGGGCCTCCTGGTCGGGGGAGGGGTGACAAGCTGCCGTGCTCCGGCCGATCCTGCCGCGACGCCCGAGGGGGCACATCGGTACGCGACCCGCATCTTCCGCGGCCCGTGCCCGACCTCCGCCGCCGAAGTCCCCCATGCCGGGGCCACGTTCCCCCACCCGCAGGGCCGGCACCCCGTATCCGGGCGGCCGGCCACCCGTACCGGGGCGCCCTGCGCCCGCGCCCCGTGGGGAGGCCCCGCCCCGTCGTACCTCCGTGAGGGGCGGCCCACGTGCTCAGGGCTGGTCGACGACGCACTCCGCGGCGAACTCGCACAGGGCCGTGCGGTTCGCCCGGCCCGTCTTGCTGAGCAGACTGGCCAGGTGCTTCTCCACCGTGCGGGGCGAGATGGACAGCCGCTGGGCTATCTGCTGGTTTCCCGGCCGTTCCGCCAGCAGCACGAACACCTCGTACTCGCGCGGGGTCACCCCGTTCGTCCGCAGGGGCGAGGGAATCCGGTCCCGTCCGCCGCGGTGCTGCGTGACGCTCACCCCGGCCTGTCGCAGAGCGGCCCGGCACGCCGCAGCCGCGGGCTGCACCCCGGCGCCGTGGAAGAACTCCTCCGCGGTGCGCAGCCACACGACCGGCTCGCCCCAGCGGTCGGCGAACGCCGCGTCGGCGACCAGCCGCAGACCCAGATGCCGGGCCACCGGAAAGGCCGAGGACCGGGCCTGGAAGGCGGTCATCCGCCGGGCGGCCCCCGCGGAGTCCCCCTCCCGGCCGAGCAGCACCGCCTCAGCCAACGCCAGGAACTGCCCGTTCCAGGCCAGGGCGGCCCCGGGCGTACCCGCCGCCACCTCGTACTCGCCGCGCGTCGCCTCACCCTCCAGCACCCGCAGCAGCGGGCGCAGTCCGTAGCGGCCGCTCAGGTAGTAGTAGCTCGGGTGGTCGCGTTCCCAGACCAGCGCGGCGTCCAGGTCGGCCAGGGCCCGTACACGGTCCTCCTCCAGGAGCGCGCCGATGGCACCGCAGAATCCCAGCCGCAGGGGCACCAGCGCGGACTCGTCGCCCCCGGCCCTGCGGAACGCCGCGAGGGACCGTTCCGTCTCCCGGCGACGGCCGCGGTGCGCCGCCGTCGCGGCCCTGGCCAGCAGGAGGTACCGGTGGGCACCGTGATTGCCGGTCCTGGCACTGGCCTCCACCGACCGTCCGGTGATCTCCTCCGCCTCGTCCCACCGGGCGCACATCACCGCGTTCATCGCGAGGAGCCCGTCGACCGTCTGGGCCAGCAGAAGTGAACCGAGCGCCGCGGCCGCCCCCCGCGCGGAGTGCAGACGGGCCGCGTCACCGGTCCGCATGAAGCCGTTCACCCCCAGGCGCACCAGCGCCTCGACCCGCCACAGCGGCAGGGAGTGCTCGGTCGACAGCGCGAGCATCCGCTCCAGACACGCGTCGGCGGCGTCGAAACCCCGCTCCCGCGACAGCAGCGCCAGTAACTGCCAGGCCTGGCAGGCCACGACCGGGAGTCCCTGCGCCTCGGCTGTCTCCGCGGCCGAGCGGGCGGCCCGCTCGGCCGTCGCCGTCTCCCGCCGCTCCCCACCGGGAAGCAGCGAGAGGTGGCCCTCGACGACCCCGAGCGACGCGCGTCGCGCCGGGGACGGTGACGGGCCGAACAGCTTCTTCGCCAGGTCGATCTGACGTGCCGTGTCGGCGGCCCGCTCCGCCATGACCGCCACCCAGGCGATCTTGATGTGGGTGTCCCCGCGCCGCTCGGCCGCCTCGGAGAGGGCGGGCACGGGGGGCAGGGAGTCGGCGAGCACGAGGGCGCCGTCCAGGTCGCCGCCTTCGGCCCGTGCCACCGCCAGGGACTCGGTGACGGCGGCCAGGTCGCTCTCGTCGGCAAGGGAGCGGGAGCGTTCCAGCAGCACCACGGCCGAACCGTGCGAGCCCGAGGCGAGCATCCGCCGCCCCGCTTCCGCGAACTGGAGGGCCGCGCCCGCGCGATTGCCCGCCGCGAGCTCCAGAGAGGCCACCAGTTGGCGCCGGTCCTCGTCGAGCGGCTCCCCGGAGCGTTCGACGGCCGCGGCGGCACGCCGGGCGAGTGCCGCCCGCTCCGCCGGCGCGAGGGAGGAGACGAGCGCCTCCGCGGTGAGTGTGTGCCGGAAGGCGTAGCGGTCGGGCGCCGCCCCGTGGGGGGCGATCACCCCGGTCTCGACCGCGGATCTCAGATGGGTGAACAGGGCCCGGTCCTCCAGGCCCGTGACGGTCTGCAGCACCGCCACGGAGAACTGGCTGCCCAGGGTGGCCGCCGTCAGCAGAAGGTCCCGCACCGGCTCGTCCATCCGGTCGAGCCGGAGGGACCAGCTCCGGAGGATGCGCGAAGGCAGGGCCCGGTCCGGCTGCTCCGCGGCCTCCCAGCCGTCCTCGGTACGCCGCAGCCTGCCCGTCTCCAGCAGATCGTCCAGGAGCACCTCGACCAGGTACGGGTTGCCCGCGGCGCGTTCGACCAGCCGCTGCTGGACAGCCGTGGGTATCCGCTCGGGCGGGGTCTCCAGGCAGGCACCGGTCAGGGCCCGCACCTGGGCGTCGTCGAGTCCCCGCAGCTCCACCACGGTCGCCGTGTGACGCTGCTCGGCGGAGCGCACGAGGTCCAGTGCCGTGCCCGGCTCGGGGCGCAGGGTGCCCAGCAGCAGGACCGGGAGGTCCGCCAGGTTGTCGATGACGTACTCGACGACCGCGACGGTCTCCGTGTCGCAGTCGTGCAGGTCCTCGAGCAGCATCACGCAGCCGGTGTCCCGGCCCAGGACCGACAGCAGGCGCAGCAGGGCCTCGGCCAGTTCGACCACGGTCTCCGTGTACCCGGAGGACGCCGCGCTCCGCCACTCCGGCACCAGCCTGGCCAACGCCGGGTGGTACGGCACCAGTTCCGGGTCGGTCGGGGTGCCGGCCGCCCGGAAGTGGGACGAGAGCGCCTCCATCAGGGGGCGGAACGGAACGACCAGCCCGGTGGAGCCCGCCCGCCCGCGCAGCACCGGCATGCCGAGCCCGTAGGCCCGTACGGCGCATTCGCCGACCAGCCTGGACTTGCCGATCCCCGCCTCGCCGGCCAGGAACACGGCGCGCCCCGAACGCCGCCGTGCGGCGTCCAGGGCGCTGCTCAGCAGGCCGATCTCCTCGTCACGTCCGACGGTGACCGGCGAATTCGCACGCATGGCCGCAGGCTACTGGAGCCGTACGGAGTGCGGCAGTAGGCAACATTCCTCGACGGCGGCGCGCCGAGGCGGGAAAGGGTTACAGCGGGACCGTGAAGGTGGTGTACGGCAGGTCGGGGCCGCCCGGGTCCCCGTCCGACGCGCTGAGAAGCCTGCTGCGCAGTCCCAGCCCGCCGCTGTTGCCGAGAGCTATCCGGCCGGCGGGGTGCTCGAAGGCCGCTTCGTGCGCCGTGGCGACGTCCGCGTATCCGGCCGATTCTCTGATCTGCGTCATCTCTGCCTCATCTACTGGTCGTTGGTCGACAACATCATGGGCGCGGGGGACCGGTCGCCCCCCACGGAACGGCGCATGAGCAGTGCCGAGCCGATCCGGTCGGGGAACCCCGCCCGCAGCAGCCCGTGTCCGATGCCCGACAGGCCGGTGAGCAGCCCGGGGTGAGGTACGTGTGCGGGCGTTCCGCAATGCGGTTGCGCCCGGTCGGCGGCGGCCAGCAGGGTGCCGGTCCGGCGCAGCCAGTGGGGGCGGAGGCGGGGCAGGGCTCCGTGTCCGAGCAGTTCCAGCACGCCCAGCTCGCCGTGGCAGAGACTGTCGTCGCCCGGGGGCGTCGCCCGCGCCAGGTCGCCCGCCCGCGCCGTCAGCCAGTCGCGGAGCTCCGGATCGGCCAAGGCCCCGGGACTGTCGGCGACCGCGAGCGCGACCCCCGCGGTGCCCTCGCACCAGGCCGGCCCGCCGTGCTCGCCGAGCACGGCACGACGCAGGGCCTCCAGCCCGGCGTCCCGGTAACGCGGGCCGCCGCCCGCGGCGGCGAACCGCAGCAGGGCCCAGCCGACGCCCGCGGCCCCGTCCGCGAAGCCCGGCGACGCGGGGAGCGCCGCCGTCACGATCCGTTCGGCGCAGCGCTCGGCGCCACGCCATGCCTCCGCCCGGCCCGTGGTCCGGTGCACGGCCAGGAGCGACACCAGGCCGCCCGCCGCCCCGCCGCGCACCCCCAGCCCCGTTTCGGCCGAACCCGCCGCGCAGCTCAGCCGGGTGGCGGGGCCCGCCCAGTCCGACACCCGGCGGTCGTCGAGAAGACTCCCGACCTCGGCCAGGGCGTAGGCGATGCCGCCGAGGCCCGAGAAGGCGCCGGAGCCGAGCAGCCCGAGGTCGTCACCGCGCTGGTGCAGGGTGTCCAGGAGGCCGGGTACGGGCGCCAGCGCCGCACGCGCCGCGTCGGCGTACCTGGCCGCACCGGTCAGTGAGGCCAACTGCGCGAGGAACAGGGCGGGTCCGGTGTAGCCGCCCGCGAGATCCGCCGCCAGCGGTGTGAGACGCCAGTAGCGTTCACCGAGCAGCTCCAGGCCGATCCAGTTGGTCCGGCCCCCTCCGTGGTAGGCGAGCGAGACGAGCTGGTCACCCACCGAGCGCGCGGCGGAGAGCAGGTGCTCCGGTTCCGGTGCCGTCGCCTCGGCTTGGGGCCTGCCGCCACCGGCCGCGCGGTGCGGTGGCTCGGTGGAGGTGCTCACCATGGCGGTACGGATGATCCGCTCCTGGTCCTGGCGGTCCACCGTGTCCAGGGCGCGGATCTTCGACTCCACCCTCGCCAGCCCGGTCGCCCCGGCGGGACCCGGCAGCCTGTGTCCGCCACCGCTCCACACGTACGCGGAGTCCGGGCGTGTGGTGAACACCGGGACGTCGCCCTGCCACAGCTCCTCGATCTCCTCGTCCTCCAGGCCGGGCAGAGCGGGCGTGCCCAGGGCTCCGGTGCGCAGCAGCCCGAACACCTGCTGCCGTTCGGTGGCGTCCCGCATCAGGTCGGGATGGGTCGACTCGTGCAGCAGCGTGGCGTACGTCCAGGTCGGCCGCGGTACGAAGCGGATCTCGTCCCGCGCGAAGACGCGCAGGAGGCCCTTCTCGCCCAGCAGTTCGTCACGCGAGTCGCTGACAGCCGTGTACGCGGCGCGGAAGCCGTCGCACAGCACGTCGGTGAACCGGAACGGATCGGCCCGCACACCGTCGAGCGTCGGGCGGTTGGCCGATTCGGTGAACCGGCCGGCGCTACGCGTCAGATGCATGGTGTCGGTGCCCGCCCCCGCCCAGGCCGCCGTCTCCAGCGGAGACCGGTCCGCCCCGCCGCCGCCGACGGCGGACATGTCGAGCGCGGTCGTGTCCCCCACGAGCAACTGCGGGAGCAGCCCGACGCGGTGGACCGACGCGTGCAGGGCACGGGCGGCCGGATCGGAGGGCGGCGCCTGTGTCAGGGGCGGATGGAAGAGTGTCTCCACGTCGACCAGGACGGGATGCGGGCCGCAGGCGATGAGGTTCTCGTGGTGCAGGTCCGTGCCGTCCAGGACGTGCAGCAGGGCCAGCAGCGCGCCCAGACGCCGGTAGAAGAGCGTGGTCTCGGCCGCCGAGCGGCAGGGAGCCTCCTCGACGAACTCCGCCCAGCCGTACGCGCCCCGGTCCAGGACCCGGGGGGCACGCAGATCGGGCGTCCTGGCATGGGAGTTGAACCACTCGACCAGTGTGCCGAAGTGCCGGTGAGCGGCGAGCGGACGCGGCTTGTAGACCAGCCGGGCGCCGTCGGCGAACCGCAGCAGCATCACCGACCGGCCCCCGCGATGGCTGTCGCCCGTGCCGGAGGTGACCCCGGTCAGGGCATGAGGCCCGTGCCCGGCGGAACCGCCCGCGCCCGTGCCGCGCAGTACGGCGGACGACTCCAGGAGGTCCCGGTCCGCCGCGAGTCTGCGGAGCATCTCGGCGAAGGCGTCGGCCGCGTTCATCGCCGCCTGGGCGAGGATTCTGGCGAGGACGGGATAACCGGTGACCAGGGAGGTGAGGCCGGCCCGGCCGGCGGTCAGCCGCAGGAAGTCCCGGAAGCGCTCCTGAGGCGTGTCCCCGCTCAGCCCGCCGCCGAGCCGTACCCCGTGCAGCTCGGAGACGAGGGTCCGGGCGGCAAGCAGGGCCAGGCGGCGCGCTACGTCCTGCCGGAAGCCCTCCAGCACGGCCGCGGGGCAGGTGGCCGTCCCCGGCCGTGTGCCGTCCCCGGCCGCCGCGTCCGCCAGCCGGTCGGCGGCGCGGACCGCGAACGGCGCGACGACCACCTCGAAGCCGGTCAGATCCGGATAGGCGCGGTCCGCGACCCATGCCTCGCGCGGTGCGCCCGCCAAGGCCTCCCGGACGAACCTCACCCAGGCGGGCTCCGTACCGGGGTGCGGTCCCACGACGCCCGCGACCCACCACGGGTCGCCGGGCGTCCGCGTGCCGAGGAGGGGGGCCTCGTCCGGCACCGGTGTGCGCTCGGGGCGGTCGGGGGCCGCAGTCAGGACCCCCGGCCGGGCCGTCCCGCCCGCACCGACACCCGCAATCCGTTCCACCACCGCGTTCACCTCCCCGGCCGCGGGAGCCCCGGTTGTTCTCCCGCACCCATCCTGGAGGGCGGCCTGGCCGGGCACATGGGGGAGCGGCCCCCATCTTTGTGCCCCCGGCGCCGAAGCGGTGGGGGGAGCCACTTCAGCGCGTGGGCGCCGCCGTGGAGCCACGCACCATCAGTTCGGCCTCGATCGTCGAGACGCCCCCCGGCGGTGGTGTCTCCTTGCCCATCGCCAGCCGGCCGGCCCTGGCCCCCGCCTCGAAGAGCGGCAGCCGAACGGTCGTCAGGGCGGGTACGGCGTCCACCGAGAACGGCAGGTCGTCGAAGCCGGCCACCGACACGTCCTCGGGGATGCGGAGCCCGCGGTCCCGGACCGCGGCGCAGGCACCCAGTGCCACGGTGTCGTTGGCTGCGACGACGGCCGTCACCTCGGGCTCGCGGCGCAGGAGTTCGAGCGTGGCGTCGTAACCGGAGCTCCGGTCGTACGGGCCGTGCACGGTGACGCTCTCCTCGTCGCCGTACAGCCCCGCCGCCTTCATCGCCTCGCGGTGGCCCTCCAGCCGGTGCCGGGTCGTGGTGCGTTCCAGGGGCCCGGCGACGTAACCGATCCGGCGGTGCCCCAGGGCGATCAGGTGCTCGGTGAGCCGCCGGGCGCCGCCCCGGTTGTCGAAGGCCAGCGCGGCGGTGACCGCGTCGGTGTCCGGCAGCGGGGGGCGTCCGCAGAGGACGATGCGGGTACCGGCGTCCGCGAGCTTGGCCAGCTTCGCGGCCATCGCGGCCTGGTGGGCCGGGTCCTCCAGTGCGCCGCCGGTCAGCACGACCGCCGCGGCACGCTGGCGCTGGAGCAGGGTGAGATAGGTGAGCTCCCGCTCGGGGGAGCCGCCGGTGTTGCAGACGACGGCGAGCTTCTCGCCGCCCGCGCGGCCGGAGCCGTCGCCCGGGCCGCCGATCTCGCTCTGCGCGGCGCCGGCCATGATCCCGAAGAACGGGTCGGCGATGTCGTTGACCAGGATCCCCACCAGGTCGGACGTGGCGGCGGCGAGCGAGCTGGCCGGGCCGTTCAGCACATAGTCCAGTTCGTCCACCGCGCGCAGGACCCGCTCCCGGGTGGAGGAGGCCACCGGGTAGTTGCCGTTCAGGACACGGGACACGGTGGCCGGGGACACCCGGGCGCGGGCCGCGACGTCCGCCAGGGTGACTGTCATCGCTCTCCTCCGAGGAGTTGTGGAGCGCCCCCCTTGTCCGGGCCGCTGTCGGCAGGCTAGCGTCATACTGCATAGAAAGCGCTTGCTACGGCTGTATGGAGGGAACTTTCGTGACACGCAGGACAGTGCGCATCGCCATGAACGGCGTCACGGGACGCATGGGATACCGGCAGCACCTGGTGCGCTCGATCCTCGCGATCCGCGAGCAGGGCGGTCTCGACCTCGGTGACGGCGACATGCTGTGGCCGGAACCCGTCCTCGTCGGCCGCCGCGCCCACGCGCTGGAGGCACTCGCCGAACGGCACGGCCTGACCGAGTGGTCGACCGACCTGGACGCGGTGCTCGCCGACGAGTCGATCGACATCTACTTCGACGCACAGGTCACCTCCGCCCGCGTCGACGCGATCAAGAAGGCGATCGCCGCGGGCAAGCACGTCTACACCGAGAAGCCCACCGCCACCGACGTCGAGGGCGCGCTCGAACTCGCCCGCCTCGCCCGGGACGCCGGCATCAAGCACGGCGTGGTCCAGGACAAGATCTTCCTCCCGGGCCTGCTGAAGCTGAAGCGCCTCATCGACGGCGGCTTCTTCGGCGAGATCCTCTCCGTACGCGGCGAGTTCGGCTACTGGGTCTTCGAGGGCGACTGGCAGGACGCCCAGCGCCCCTCCTGGAACTACCGTGCGGAGGACGGCGGCGGCATCGTCGTCGACATGTTCCCGCACTGGGAGTACGTCCTGCACGAGCTCTTCGGTCAGGTCACCAGCGTCTCCGCGCACGTCCAGACGCACATCCCGCAGCGCTGGGACGAGCACGGCAAGCCCTACGCCGCCACCGCCGACGACGCCGCGTACGGCATCTTCCAGCTGGCGGGCGGCGCCGTCGCCCAGATCAACTCCTCCTGGGCCGTCCGCGTCAACCGCGACGAGCTCGTCGAGTTCCAGGTCGACGGAACCCACGGATCCGCCGTCGCCGGCCTGCGCAACTGCCGTGTGCAGCACCGTTCGGCCACCCCCAAGCCGGTCTGGAACCCCGACCTCCCGGTCACCGAGCCGTTCCGCGACCAGTGGCAGGAAGTCCCCGACAACGCCGAGTTCGACAACGGCTTCAAGGCCCAGTGGGAGCTCTTCCTGCGCCACATCGTCCTCGACGAGCCCTACACCTGGGACCTGATGGCCGGCGCCCGCGGCGTCCAGCTCGCCGAGCTCGGCCTCAAGTCCTCGGCCGAGGGCCGCCGCTTCGACGTCCCGGAGCTGAGCCTGTGACCATCCAGCTCCCGCAGGGCCCGTACGAACCCCGCGCCACCCCGCTCGACCTGGCACCGTCCGGGGCGCCTCTCGCCTCCCGTACGGTCTTCTCCGCCGCCCACGTCGTCGCCGATCCGTACGCCGACGTCAGCCCCGACGACCCCGCCGCCGTCGACTGGGACGCCACCCTCGCCTTCCGCCGCCACCTCTGGTCGCACGGCCTGGGCGTCGCCGAGGCCATGGACACCGCGCAGCGCGGCATGGGCCTGGACTGGGCCGGCGCGGCGGAGCTGATCCGCCGCTCCGCCGCCGAGGCGAAGTCCGTGGGCGGCGCGATCGCCTGCGGCGTCGGCACCGACCAGCTCACCGGCCCCGCCACCCTGTCCGAGGTGCGTGCCGCGTACGAGGAGCAGCTCGCGCTGGTCGAGGGGAGCGGCGCCCAGGCCATCCTCATGGCCTCCCGCGCCCTGGCAGCCGCGGCGAACGGTCCCGAGGACTACCTGGAGCTGTACGCCCACCTCCTGCGCCAGGCCACCGAGCCGGTCGTCCTGCACTGGCTCGGCCCGATGTTCGACCCGGCGCTGGAGGGCTACTGGGGCAGCGCGGACCTCGACGCCGCCACGGACACCTTCCTGAAGGTCATCGCCGAACACCCGGACAAGGTCGACGGCATCAAGATCTCGCTCCTGGACGCCGCTCGCGAGATCGACGTACGGCGCCGTCTCCCGAGCGGGGTGCGCTGCTACACCGGCGACGACTTCAACTACCCCGAGCTGATCGCCGGCGACGACCGGGGCTTCAGCCACGCCCTGCTCGGCATCTTCGACCCGCTCGGCCCGCTGGCCGCGCACGCGGTCAGGGTCCTGGACACCGGCGATGTCGCGGGGTTCCGCGCACTCCTGGACCCCACCGTCGAGCTGTCCCGCCATCTGTTCAAGGCCCCGACCCGCTTCTACAAGACGGGCGTGGTGTTCCTCGCCTGGCTGGCGGGCCACCAGGACCACTTCACGATGGTCGGCGGCCTGCAGTCCGCCCGGTCGCTGCCGCATCTGGCGAAGGCGTACGAACTGGCCGACCGGCTGGGCCTGTTCCCGGACCCCGAGCTGGCCGAGGCGCGCATGCGGGCGCTGCTGACCGTCCACGGAGGAAGCCGATGAGCACCGAACTGTCCCGTCTGTCCATCAACCAGGAGACGGTCCGGCAGCTCTCCCTGCCGGAACTCGTCGAGGGCTGCGCCAAGGCGGGCATCGGCCGGGTCGGCCTGTGGCGCGCCCCGGTGCAGGAGTACGGCGTCGAGCGCGCCGGGCAGCTGATGAAGGACGCGGGCCTGACCGTCACCAGCCTCTGCCGCGGTGGCTTCCTCACCGCGGCCGACGCCGCCGGGCGCGCCCGCGCCCTGGACGACAACCGTGCGGCGGTCGACGAGGCCGCGGGCGTGAACACCGACACCCTGGTCCTGGTCTCCGGCGGTCTGCCCGCGGGGGAGAAGGACCTGCACGCGGCACGTGAGCGGATCGCCGACGCGCTGGCCGAGCTCGCCCCGTACGCACAGGAACGGGGCGTCCGGCTCGCGATCGAGCCGCTGCACCCGATGTTCGCCTCGGACCGCTGCGTCGTCTCCACCCTCTCCCAGGCCCTGGACCTCGCGGAGCGCTTCCCTGCCGAGCAGGTCGGGGTGGTCGTCGACGCGTACCACCTCTGGTGGGACGACCAGGTGCCCGCGCAGATCGCCCGGGCGGGCGCGGGCGGGCGGATCCACTCCTTCCAGCTGGCCGACTGGATCACCCCGCTCCCGGCGGGCGTTCTGGTGGGGCGGGGCCAACTCGGTGACGGCTGCGTGGACTTCCGTGCGATGCGCCGTCAGGTCGAGGCGACCGGCTTCGACGGACCGATCGAGGTCGAGATCTTCAACGAGGAGCTCTGGGCGCGTGACGGCGCCGAAGTGATCGGTGAAGTGGCTGCCCGGTACCTGGAACATGCCTGCTGAGAGCCGGTCGACGGCACAAAGGTAAAGAGATCGTCAAGGCGTGCAACCTTTGTGCGCCTTGCCCGGTCGTACTTTGCGTCGGGACTTCCGGGGAGGGGTCCGGGGGGATTCGGGAAGCCCGACGGAGGGGGAAAGCGAGGGGGGTCCGGCCTTATGGCCGGGCCCCATTCCGCTTCCCGGGCCGTGCTCCCGCTGGACCGCCCGAGGCTGACCGCCGCGCCGGTGTCCCGCGCCGTCCCCGTCGAGGGCCCAGGTGCACGACGCCCCGGAGCGGCCCGGTCGTCGGTCTGGAAGGATCTCCGGAATGACCAGAGATCTCCCGACCACCTACCGGCGCATGGGCGCGCTCCTCCACGAGACCGGAATGGTGTCCGAGGAGAAGATGCGCGGCGTTCTCGATGACGCCGCCACCTACGCGGACGCCGAGCTGGACCAGTACGCGGCTGCTCATGCCCTGGAGAGCTTCGGCGTGGCGGTCTCGGTCCACGCCGACGACATCGACTCCATCCACGAGGGCTACAGGGGCCTGCTGGCGGACGCCGTCGAGGCCGCCGGTGGCGAGGTGGCCATCACCGACGTCCGGATCGTCGAGGGGGAGGGCGGGTTCGAGGGCGGCCGCCTCGATGCCGTCGAGTTCGAGAGGGACGGCAGGGTCGTGTCCATCCCGGCCGAGCACTTCGCGGCGGACTACTACGACCACGATGCGGCCTGCCGGGCCATCGCCGAGACCGCCCACGGCGACGACCCTCGCTCATGGCGCAATGCCGGCTTCGCACGGGAGCCGGGCGTCGGATACGACAGCATCATGGTTCTCGCCACCCCCGAGCAGAGGGAAGCGCTCCACCAGCACCTGGGGCTGACGTTTCCCTGAGCGGAGGGTGACCGGGGTCCCGAGGCCGCCGCGGGAATCCGCGCGCCCCCGTCCGTGTCCTCAGCCGCCGTCGAAACCGCTCCGGGCCGCCTCGATGTGGCCGATGTTCCGGTGGGTCCACTCGCACATCACGTCAACCGTCCTCCGCAGCCCCTGACCCGGCTCGGTGAGCGTGTACTCGACCTTCGGCGGGACCGTCGGATACACGGTCCGCCCGACGAGGCCGTTGCGCTCCAGCATGCGCAGGTTCTGGGTGAGCATCTTGTGGCTGATCCCCTCGACGGCGCTCCGCAGCTCACTGAAGCGCAGGGTGCGGTCACCGAGAGCCTCGATGATCAGGAGCGCCCACTTGTTGGCGACGTCGGAGAAGATCTCCCGCGCCAGCGAATCCGCGCGCCTCAGGTCGGCCTGCTCCTCGGGCGAACCGCTGAACTGCTTGGTCACCTTCTGGTTCCCCTGTCACTGAAAAGTGCGTTCTTCCACGTCAGCGCTCACTCTCCTACGGTTCCTGAGTAACCACAAGAGAGCACGCGTCGACCCGTCCGGGCTGCGCGGCAAGGAGGCGGACAGCATGGCCATCACTCTGACCAACCCCACGGGACTGCCGGAGATCGACGTCTACCGGCAGGTGTCCGTCGCGACCGGATCGAAGCTGGTCTTCGTGGCCGGACAGGTCGCCTGGGGCGCCGACGGCGTCACGGTCGGCGAGGGCGACCTGTCGGCCCAGGTCGAGCAGTGCTACGTCAACGTCGCCACCGCGCTGGCGGGCGTCGGCGCCTCCTTCGACGACGTCGCGAAACTGAACGTCCACGTCGTCGACTGGACGCCCGACAAGATGCCCCTCCTCCTGGAGGGGATCTCCCGGGCGTCCGCCCGGCTGGGGACGACCACGGCACCGCCGGCAACGCTGCTCGGCGTCGCCGCGCTGGACGTCCCCGAGCACCTGGTCGAGATCGAGGCCACGGCGGTCATCGACTGAGGCGGCGGGGAATCCGCCCCCACCCGCCGGGGACGAGGGGCCGCTCCGCCAACTCCGTCCGACTGCCGGGCCGGTGGGGCGGGCCCGCAACATCGCGGTGTGGAACGTCGGCGGGTCCTCCGCCAACGCCCCACTGCACGACGGGGGTTCGACGAGCGGCAACGCCAAGTGGGCCCCGAGCTGGACGGCTCTCGCCGCAGACGGCAAGAACAACTACATAGGCAGTTCGAAGCAGGGCGCCCCGTACATGACGGGCTTCGCCATGAACGTCGGTAAGGGCGGCGTCTGCCACACGGCCAAAATGGGCAACGGCGGCTGGGGCAGGCAGTACTGCAAGAACAGCCGACCCGAGTACATGTTCGTCGGTACCACCGACAACAAGGGCTGGTTCGAGGCCGTGAAGCTCACGGTGTGACCCACCGGGCTTCGGCCCACGAGGCGGAGCCGCCTGGAATTCGCTGGCACCAGGGGGCTCCGCCGCGTCCGGCCCCGAAGGACGCGGGCCGGGCCGGAGTGACCGCCAGGAGCGCGCCGTCGCTCGCACCGCTGTCGTTTCGCGTGCTGAACACCCGGACACATCGCCCACCTCCCACAGAGGAAGTCCGCGTCAGGCAGTGGTGAACCCATCGTGGCGGTGGGGCGGTGTTTCTCGACCACTCCGCAGGCGAAGGGCCTGAGGGGAGGAGCGGTCTCCCGGTCGCCGGGGTGCCGGGGCGCCGGTGGTCAGGCTTCGATCTCCCACTCGACGCAGTGGTGGCCCGACTCGTGTTCGTAGGTCGACGGCCGGTAGTACAGGAAGGGGGAACCCGTCTCCAGGGAGTCGGCCAGGGACCGGAAGAGCTCTGCCGGACCGGTGGCCCAGAGCGTGCCGTCGAGGTCTCCCGACCCGATGCCCATCTCGTACACGTGCCCGTACGAAGGTCCCCGGCGGTGATCGACGAAGGCGACGCCCCCGTCGTTGGGCAGGGCGATCGGCACGCACAGGTGCAGATTCACAGCCAGTTCCTCGTCCTCCCACAGATCGGCTTCGATGTTGCTCTCGCCGACGCCCACGAGGATCTCGTGCATCATCACCATGTCCTCCACACCGCTCAGGCGGTGCCCCAACGGCAGAAACGATCCGGCGGGCAGGGGGGACGAACCCGGCTCGGCAACAGGCGGTGCCGCGCCGTCGTGAAGCTCCAGAAGTCTCCTCAGCTCCGGGTGCAGGGCGAAGCCCAGCCGCGATTCCAGCCCGGCTATCGCCTCGGGGGCCGCCGGCCCTCTCAAGGCCGCTCGATCGGCGGGTGAATGCGCCGAAAGCCATGACTCGAAGCGAGCCCACTCGTGATCGAACGCAGCGGTGTCCATCTGTGTCATGCGCCGAAGGTAGACGCCGGCACTGACAGTCCCACGCCTTGCCCTCGGCTCGCTGCTGGGCGCACAGTCCTGTGAGGACGGCCTACGGAACAGCCAAGCAGTCCGTCGAGCTCTGGCGCATCGCCACGGACCGGGGACAGCACGACAAGGCGGCCGAAGTCGTGCGGGTCGCGTGGAACCGGCCTCTACCCGACGTGCTGGTCGGGATGTTCTACCAGCCGGACCACCCGGCAGCCGCCCTGCTCTTCGATGGCGAGGAAGAGACCCTCGACCTGCTGCGGGACCCGGCTCTGCGCGAGGCATTCCTCTCGCAAGCCTGAATGCAGCTGGGAGGCCCGTGCCCTCGGTCAGGGGGCCTTCATCAGGTTACGGAGGCTGCCGACGAGCGCGTGTACGTCCCGTTCGGCTGGCAATTCGGCGGACGAGGCGGGTGCGGTGTCTGGGGAGGGTGCCCGGCAGGGGCGGCAGAGACCGTACGTCACCATCACGGACCGGCGCAACAAGATCACCCATGACGATCTGCTGGACGGGGACCGGAAGCAGCGGCGCCCCTCACGGAGCACGACTCACGGACGCCATCGACTGGATCGACCGCATCGCCCTTGCCGTGGCCCACGTGCTCGACGCCTGAGAGATCAGCTGTAGTGGTAGCGGGCTTGCACGACGATCAGCTCGGACTCCGTCGCCTTGTAGACCAGGCGGTGCTCGTCGTCGATGCGCCGTGACCAGTAACCCCTGAGGTCACCTCTGAGAGGTTCCGGCTTGCCGATGCCGTCGAACGGGTCTCGCAACGTGTCGCTGATCAGCTTGTTGATGCGCCGAGTCATTCGCCGGTCGCCGTTGGACCAGAAGGTGTAATCGGACCAGCCGCCCGAGGTGAACGCGAGTTTCACTCGTCGTCCTCGGCGTCCGGGAGATCCACGAGTTCGCGGTACTCCGTCTTGCCGGCCTCGACCTCTGCGATGGACTCCAAGAGCCGACGTGCGTTGGCCGGCGAGCGCATCAGGTAGATGGTCTCCTGCCAGGATGCGAAGTCCTCCTCGGACATGAGGACAGCATTCCCCTTGCGAGAGGTGATGTGTACGGGAGCGTGATCCTCGTTGACTTTTTCGATCAGAGGGAAGAGGTGCTTTCTGGCTTCGCTGGCCGTTATCGACATGACAGATCTCTTCCTGCGCGACCTACTGGTACCACGCATGGTACCAGTAGGTCCTTGCGGGCGCGGTCCCGCGATGTCAGCCCTGCCCGGTACCGTCGACCCATGTCCAACACGGCCGTGCTCGAAGGCGTCCTGGAGCGCATCACCTACGCCAACGAGGAGAACGGGTACACCGTCGCCCGCGTCGACACCGGCCGTGGTGCGGGTGATCTGCTCACCGTCGTCGGCTCGCTGCTCGGTGCGCAGCCCGGCGAGTCACTGCGCATGGAAGGCCGTTGGGGCTCCCACCCGCAGTTCGGGAGGCAGTTCACCGTCGAGAACTACACGACGATCCTCCCGGCCACGATCCAGGGCATCCGCCGCTACCTCGGCTCCGGCCTGATCAAGGGCATCGGCCCCGTGATGGCCGACCGCATCACCACTCACTTCGGCGTCGACACCCTGGACATCATCGAGCAGCAGCCCAAGAGGCTCGTCGAGGTGCCCGGGCTCGGCCCGAAGCGGACGAAGATGATCGCCGCGGCCTGGGAGGAACAGAAGGCGATCAAGGAGGTGATGGTCTTCCTGCAGACCGTCGGCGTCTCCACCTCCATCGCCGTCCGCATCTACAAGAAGTACGAGGACGCCTCGATCTCCGTCGTGAAGAACCAGCCGTACCGGCTGGCGGCCGACGTCTGGGGCATCGGGTTCCTCACCGCAGACCGGATCGCCCAGGCCGTCGGAATCCCGCACGACAGTCCTGAGCGGGTCAAGGCCGGGCTCCAGTACGCCCTGTCGCAGTCCACCGACCAGGGGCACTGCTTCCTGCCCGAGGAGCGGCTGATCGCCGACGGGGTGAAGCTGCTCCAGGTCGACACCGGGCTCGTCATCGACTGCCTGGCCGAGCTCGCGCAGGACCCGGAGGGCGTCGTCCGGGAGAAGGTGCCGGGCCCCGAGGACGGGCAGCCCGTCACCGCCGTGTACCTGGTGCCCTTCCATCGCGCCGAGATCTCCCTCGCCGCCCAGGTGCAGCGTCTGTTGCGTACGCCGGAGGACCGGATGCCGGCCTTCCAGGACGTCGACTGGGACAAGGCGCTGGCCTGGCTCGCGCGGCGTACGGGCGCCACGCTGGCCCCCGAGCAGGAGGCGGCCGTCCGGCTCGCGCTCAGCAAGAAGGTCGCCGTCCTCACCGGCGGTCCCGGCTGCGGGAAGTCGTTCACCGTCCGCTCCGTGGTCGAGCTGGCCCGTGCCCGGAACGCGAAGGTGGTGCTGGCCGCCCCCACCGGACGGGCCGCTAAACGGCTCTCGGAGCTGACCGGGGCCGAGGCGTCGACCGTGCACCGGCTGCTGGAACTCAAGCCCGGCGGGGACGCCGCGTACGACCGTGACCGGCCGCTGGACGCCGATCTGGTCGTCGTCGACGAGGCCTCGATGCTCGATCTGCTCCTCGCCAACAAGCTGGTCAAGGCGGTGGCACCGGGTGCACACCTGCTGCTGGTCGGGGATGTGGACCAGCTGCCCTCGGTCGGCGCGGGGGAGGTGCTGCGCGATCTGCTCGCCGAGGGGGGCCCGGTTCCCGCGGTCCGGCTGACCACGATCTTCCGGCAGGCCCAGAAGTCCGGCGTCGTCACGAACGCCCACCGCATCAACTCCGGGGTACCGCCGCTGACCCAGGGGCTGGACGACTTCTTCCTGTTCGTGGAGGACGAGACGGAGGACGCCGGAGTGCTCGCCGTGGACGTGGCGGCCCGTCGCATCCCGGCCAAGTTCGGTCTCAACCCCCGCCGGGACGTGCAGGTCCTCGCCCCGATGCACCGAGGCCCGGCCGGTGCCGGTCATCTCAACGGACTGCTCCAGCAGGCCATCACCCCCGGGCGCCCGGGTCTGCCCGAGAAGCGGTTCGGAGGCCGGGTCTTCCGGGTAGGCGACAAGGTGACTCAGATCAGGAACAACTATGACAAGGGGGAGAACGGAGTCTTCAACGGCACGGTCGGGGTCGTCACCTCACTCGACGCGGACGAACAGACGCTGACCGTCCTCACGGACGAGGACGAGGAGATCTCGTACGAATTCGACGAACTGGACGAACTGGCCCATGCCTACGCGATGACCATCCACCGCTCGCAGGGCAGCGAGTATCCGGCGGTCGTCATCCCCGTCACCACCAGCGCCTGGATGATGCTCCAGCGGAACCTGTTGTACACCGCGGTGACCAGGGCCAAGAAGCTCGTCGTGCTGGTCGGTTCACGTAAGGCCATCGGGCAGGCCGTCCGCACCGTTTCCGCTGGCAGGCGCTGCACGGCGCTGGATTTCCGGCTGCGGGGCGTGATGATCGAAGACTTCCCGGAAAAATGATCGATCAAAACGGTGGGAAACATCACTGAGCCCTTCCGGAACCGGAGGGGAGGGGGCAGGATGAGAAAGTTGGCGGCACTCAGTGCCGTCGGTAGGTCCAATGGACGACCCCGAGTGCACTCTCCTGCGCCAAATGGGGGAGGGTGGAGACAGTCAGGGCACCTCGAAGAAGAGGCACTACGTCGGTGAGGGATGACGTGAGCGAGCACACCAACAACGCTGTAGTACTGCGGTACGGCGATGACGAGTACACCTACCCGGTGATCGACAGCACCGTCGGCGACAAGGGCTTCGATATCGGGAAGCTCCGGGCCAATACGGGCCTGGTCACGCTGGACAGCGGATACGGCAACACAGCCGCGTATAAATCCGCCATCACCTACCTCGACGGCGAGCAGGGCATCCTGCGGTACCGCGGATACCCGATCGAGCAGCTCGCCGAGAGCTCGACGTTCCTCGAGGTCGCGTACACGCTGATCAACGGTGACCTCCCGAAGGTCGACGAGCTGTCGGCCTTCAAGAACGAGATCACCCAGCACACGCTGCTGCACGAGGACGTCAAGCGCTTCTTCGACGGCTTCCCGCGCGACGCCCACCCGATGGCCATGCTGTCCTCGGTCGTCAGCGCGCTGTCCACCTTCTACCAGGACAGCCACAACCCGTTCGACGAGGAGCAGCGCCACCTCTCGACGATCCGGCTGCTGGCCAAGCTTCCGACGATCGCGGCGTACGCGTACAAGAAGTCGATCGGTCACCCGTTCGTCTACCCGCGTAACGACCTCGGCTACGTCGAGAACTTCCTGCGCATGACCTTCTCCGTGCCGGCCCAGGAGTACGTGCCGGACCCGGTCGTCGTCTCGGCGCTGGAGAAGCTGCTCATCCTGCACGCGGACCACGAGCAGAACTGTTCGACCTCCACCGTGCGCCTGGTCGGTTCCTCGCAGGCGAACATGTTCGCCTCGATCTCCGCCGGCATCTCGGCCCTGTGGGGCCCGCTGCACGGTGGCGCCAACCAGTCGGTCCTGGAGATGCTCGAAGGCATCCAGGCCAACGGTGGCGACGTCGACTCCTTCATCCAGAAGGTGAAGAACAAGGAGGACGGCGTCCGCCTGATGGGCTTCGGCCACCGGGTGTACAAGTCCTTCGACCCCCGCGCCAAGATCATCAAGGCTGCCGCGCACGACGTGCTGTCCTCGCTCGGCAAGTCCGACGAGCTGCTCGACATCGCGCTCAAGCTGGAGGAGCACGCGCTGTCCGACGAGTACTTCGTCTCGCGCAACCTCTACCCCAACGTGGACTTCTACACGGGCCTGATCTACCGCGCCATGGGCTTCCCGACCGAGATGTTCACCGTGCTGTTCGCGCTCGGCCGGCTCCCCGGCTGGATCGCGCAGTGGCACGAGATGATCAAGGAGCCGGGATCCCGCATCGGCCGCCCGCGCCAGATCTACACCGGCGAGGTCCTGCGCGACTTCGTCCCGGTCGAGGGCCGCTGAAGCTCAGGCGCCTCTGCCGCACCCCGGCCGCCGGGCCGGGCATCCTTCGCCCCGCGTACCGCGCTCACGCAGTCAGAGCGCGGTGTCCGGGGCGATTCGGCGTTCCGGACGCCTTGTCCCGGTGCGACCTTGCCTCCGTGAGGCCGTGTGCCGTGGTCGTGCGGCGCGTGTCGAAAGCGAGAAACGCCCCGCCGTCGATCCCCCCACGGGTCGACGGACAGGGCGTTTCCCATATCCCGGAGCGGATTCCCCCCACGGGATCCGGCCGGGCGTCTGAAGGGAGCCTGAACTCCCGTTGTCATACAGGTGGTGCGTATTCGGTTCGGTCCTGCTGTGCGACTGCCGGGGTACGTACGGGAGGGCCGCTCAAGCTCCCCGGTGCACGTGCCCCGGCCTGCGTGTGCCAGGAGCGTCCCCCAAGACACTCCATCGGACGTCCCCCAAGACATCCTTTGCATCGCACTCTTAGACTCACCAACCCATCAGATGGTTACCCTCGAATCGGTGTGATCTAAGTCTCTTTGTAGAAATTATGTGAAGGAGCGCAACCTCAGGCTGTTCGCGACGACGAAGACCGACGAGAACGCCATTGCCGCACCCGCGATCATGGGGCTGAGCAGCCCGAACGCAGCGAGAGGCAGGGCGGCCACGTTGTAGCCGAAGGCCCAGAAGAGGTTGCTTCTGATGGTGCACAGAGTACGCCTCGACAGGCGGATGGCGGCAGGGGCAACCTTGAGATCTCCACGAACCAGCGTGAGGTCGCCCGCCTCGATCGCCGCATCGGCTCCGGTCCCCATCGACAGGCCCAGATCGGCCACGGCGAGGGCGGCCGCGTCGTTGACGCCGTCGCCGACCATCGCGACGGCCCGGCCCTCGGCCTGAAGACGCCGTACGACCTCGGCCTTGTCCTGCGGCAGGACCTCCGCGTGGACCGCGTCGATCCCGACCTCGCGGGCCACGGCCTGCGCCGCGGCCAGGTTGTCGCCGGTCAGCAGAATCGGCTCGAGCCCCAGGGCGCGGAGCTCCGCGACGGCCTCCGCGCTGGTCTCCTTCACCGTGTCCGAGACCTCCAGCACACCTCTGGCCTCCCCGTCCCAGGCCACGACGACGGTCGTACACCCCTCGGTCGCGGCCCGGGCCAGGGCGGCGACCAGGGAGGGCGGGAGCGTGATCCGCGCATCCGTGAGGAGCTGTGGCCGTCCGGCCAGCACGCGGTGTCCCTCGACGGTGCCGCGCACCCCGAGGCCGGGGACGTCGGTGAAGTCCGCCGGTGCGGACGGCGCCGCGCCGGTGCGGGCGGCCGCCCCGGCGGCGACCGCGCGGGCCACGGGGTGCCCGGAGGCGTGCTCGACGGCCCCGGCGAGACGGAGCAGGTCCGCCTCGGCCGTGCCGGGCGCGGTGTGGACGCGTCCGAGGGCCATACGGCCGGTGGTGACCGTGCCGGTCTTGTCGAGGACGACCGTGTCGATCCTCCGGGCGGTCTCCAGCACCTCGGGGCCCTTGATGAGGATGCCGAGCTGCGCGCCGCGTCCTGTGCCGGCCATGAGGGCCGTGGGTGTGGCGAGGCCCAGGGCGCAGGGGCAGGCGATGATCAGCACGGCCACGGCGGCGGTGAACGAGGCGGTGATGTCGTCGGTGGCGAGCAGCCGCACGACCAGTGTCACCAGGGCGATCAGAAGCACCACGGGCACGAAGACCGCGGAGATCCGGTCCGCGAGACGTTGCGCGGCGGCCTTGCCGCTCTGTGCGTCCTCGACGAGCCTCGACATCCGGGCCAGCTGTGTGTCGGCCCCGACACGGGTGGCCTCGACGACCAGCCGTCCGGACATGTTGAGGGTGGCGCCGGTGACGGAGTCGCCGGGTGCGGCGTCCACCGGGAGCGACTCCCCGGTGAGCATGGAGACGTCGACGGCCGAAGATCCCTCGACGACCGTGCCGTCGGTGGCGATCTTCTCGCCGGGCCGCACGACGAAGCGGTCGCCGACGAGGAGCCGGCCGACGGGCATGCGCACCTCCGAGAGGGAGCGCTGCCCACCGCCTCCCGCTTCCGTCGCGGTTCCCGCTTCGGTGCGCAGGACCGTGACGTCCTTCGCGCCGAGGTGCAGCAGCGCACGCAGGGCGGAGCCGGCCTTCCGCTTCGACCGGGCCTCCAGGTAGCGGCCGAGCAGGATGAAGCCGATGACTCCGGCCGCGACCTCCAGGTAGACGGTCGAGGAGGGGGTTGACCCGGACGCGGTGACGTCGAAGCCGTGCCGCATCTCCGGCATGCCCGCGTCGCCGAGGAACAGGGCCCACAGCGACCAGCCGAAGGCCGCGAGCGTGCCGATCGACACCAGGGTGTCCATCGTCGCCGCGCCGTGCCTCAGGTTGGCCCAGGCGGCGCGGTGGAAGGGCAGGCCGCCCCAGACGACGACGGGGGATGCGAGGGTGAGGGAGAGCCACTGCCAGTTGTCGAACTGCAGGGCGGGGATCATCGCCAGCAGGACGACCGGTGCGGCCAGGACCGCCGAGACCCGCAGGCGCTGCCGGAGCGCGGAGAGGCCGTCATCGGCCGTCCGCCCGTACGCGTCGTGGGGGCCGCCGTCCGTGTGTCCGGTGGCGTGGCCGGAGTTCCCCGGCGTGTGCCCGGTGGCGTCGCGGGAGTCCTCGGCTCCGCCGTCCCGGTCGGCGGGCCCGGTGCGTGACCGGGCCGTGTCCCCCTGCCCCCGGGGGTGTGGCGCGGGTGCGGGGCGGATGACGTGGCGAGCCGTGTATCCGGTCTTCTCCACGGTCGCGACCAAATCCTCGAGGGTGGTTCCGGCGCCGTGGGAGACGCGGGCCTTCTCGGTCGCGTAGTTGACGGTGGCGGTGACGCCGTCCATCCGGTTGAGCTTCTTCTCGACGCGGGCCGCGCACGAGGCGCAGGTCATTCCGCCGATGGTGAGCTCGGTGTCGGAGGTTTCCGGCGCCGGGGCCTCGGCTGCCGTGGTGCTGGCCATGTGTGCGGACTCCTGGGTCGGGCAGTCGGGCCGTTTCCCCTCCAGTATCCGCTTCCCCCCGGGGACGGAACCGGCCCGACGGGAAGCGCGGGGCCGCTGCCGGCTCTCAGGCGCGGCCCACGAGCTCGTAGCCGGCCTCGTCGACGGCGGCGCGTACGGCGTCGTCGGCCAGCGGGGCCGCGGAGTCGATGGTCACCCGGCCGGTGGCTGCATCCGCCTTCACGGAGGTGACTCCCTCGATGCCGGAGACCTCCTCGGAGACCGCCCCTTCGCAGTGGCCGCAGGTCATGCCCTTCACCTCGTAGACCGTGGTGACGCCCGAGGCCCGGCCGTCGGCCGCACCGTCGTCGCAGGAACCGGTGGACGAGCAGCAGGAGCCGGAGGTCCGGGGCGTGTCGGTCTCGGCGGTCATGACGTTCTCCTCTTCGCAGACACATGCAGACGTGACGGGCGGGGCACGAGAGCGCACCGTGGGACCCGGTGCGCCGTCCGCCTCGGCCCACTATACCCCTAGGGGGTATTAATGCGCTCTCTGCCGTCACTCCATCGGGCGTGTCGCGCATCGAAGGGCCGGGGGCGCGGTGCGTCGTCGTTCCAACTCCACGGTGTGGGCATCCTGTTCGGTCCGGGGGAGCGGGCCGGGAGACGGGACGAGATCACCGCCGGGGCGTAGATTCGCCGGATCGAAGGGCCGGACGGTGAGAGCCGGACCACGGGAGGCGGGGCCGATGCGGGCAGTGGTGTTCGAGGGGTTCGGACAGGAGGCCAGGGTCCGCGACCTGCCGGATCCCACTCCCCCGGCCGGTGGAGTGGTGGTCCGGGTGGAGGCCACGGGGCTGTGCCGAAGCGACTGGCACGGCTGGATGGGCCACGACCCCGACATCGTCCTCCCGCACGTACCCGGGCACGAACTGGCCGGCGTGGTCGAGGAAACGGGCCCCGGCGTGCACAACTGGCGCCCCGGTGACCGGGTCACCGTGCCCTTCGTCTGTGCGTGCGGCCGGTGCTCCGCCTGCGCCGCCGGCGCCCAGCAGGTCTGTGAGCGGCAGACTCAGCCGGGCTTCACCCACTGGGGCTCCTTCGCCCAGTACGTGGCGCTGGAGCATGCCGACGTCAATCTCGTCGCCTTGCCGGAGGGGCTGTCGTACGCCACGGCGGCCGGACTCGGATGCCGGTTCGCCACGGCGTTCAGGGCCGTGGTCGGGCAGGGGCGGGTGGCGCCGGGCGAGTGGGTCGCCGTGCACGGCTGCGGCGGGGTCGGGCTGTCGGCCGTGATGATCGCGGTGGCGTGCGGAGCCCGGGTCGTCGCGGTCGACGTGTCGCAGCGGGCCCTGGAGCTGGCGCGGGCATTCGGCGCGTCCGTCTGCGTGGATGCCTCCGCACACCCTGCCGGGGCGGACGGGGCCGTACGCGAACTCACCGGCGGGGGCGCTGCTCTGTCGCTCGACGCGCTGGGCTCCCCGGTGACCTGCGCCGCCTCGGTGCGGAGCCTGCGCAGGCAGGGCCGCCACGTCCAGGTCGGACTGCTGCCGTCGGCGGCCGGTGACCCCGTCGTCCCCATGGCGCGGGTGATCGCGCTCGAGCTGGAGATCCTCGGCAGCCACGGGATGGCCGCCCACGACTACCCGCCGATGATGGACATGGTCCTGGTCGGCACCCTGCGGCCGGATCTGCTGGTGACCTCCACCATCGCGCTGGACGCCGCACCGGCGGCCCTCGCCGCCATGGGCACCGCGCCCGGAGCGGGCGTCACGATCATCGAACCATCGGGGAAGACGTGAGCGCGCGGACGGCGCCGACGTACCGGCAGGGCCTTCCGAGCCGGACCTCGTCGGGAGGCGTCAGCGGCCCGTGTTCGCGGTACGAGCGGATCGTGTCCGGCTCGACCTGGATGCGCGCCGGCAGGCGTGACGGGGAAGTGGCCGCTGCGGCGGAAGAGGGCCGGGCTCAGGAGGAGGGCCGCGCGGGCCCGCAGATGCGTAGGAACTCGCGGGTACGTCGCGCGATGGGCAGCGGCTTGTCGGGCGGGCAGGGGTACATGTCCTGCTCGACGATGGCGAACAGGTCGGTGCCCAGGGCGCGCGCCGCGTCCAGTACGGGTTCCAGCGCGGGTACGCCGCCCGGTGGCTCGCACATCACACCGCGCGCCACGGCCGGACCGAACGGCACCTCGTTCGCCACCACGTCGGCGAGCACCGCGGGGTCGACCTGCTTGAGGTGCAGATAGCCGATCCGCTCGCCGTACGTCCTGATGAGCTTCACGCTGTCCCCGCCGCAGTAGGCGTAGTGGCCGGTGTCGAGACAGAGCGAGACGAGGTCGGGGTCGGTGGCGTCGAGGAAGCGGTTGACGTTCTCCTCGCTGTCGATGTGCGTGTCCGCGTGCGGGTGCACCACGACGCGCAGTCCGTAGTGATCCCGGACCTCGCGGGCCAGGCGTTCCGTCTGGGTGGTGAGCTCACGCCACTGCGCGGCGGTGAGCGTGCGGTCCTCCAGCACCTCACCCGTCTTGTCGTCCCGCCAGAACGACGGGATGACCACCAGGTGTCCGGCACCCATCGCCCGGGTGAGTGCCGCGATGCCGGCGACATGCTCCCAGGTCCGGTCCCAGACCGCCGGGCCGTGGTGCAATCCGGTGAAGACCGTGCCCGCGGAGACGGCCAGGTTCCGGCGGGCGGTCTCGTCCGCGAGCCGGGCGGGATCGGTCGGCAGGTAGCCGTACGGGCCGAGTTCGATCCACTCGTAGCCCGCCTCGGAGACCTCGTCGAGGAATCGCTCCCAGGGCACCTGCTGCGGATCGTCGGGGAACCACACCCCCCACGAATCGGGTGCCGAGCCGATGCGGATGCGGGCCGGAGAGGGCACGGAGGAGGTCATATCGCCCACCCTCCAGCGCCCCGGAGAGAGTGTCAAGAGTTCGTCCGAATGTCCGGACAAAGTGTTGACAGGGTTCCGGGTGGGGGTTAGACCTGGGAACGGTCCGGGCCGCGGCCGACCCCCGGGGCGACGGGCCGGGACGACTGGCGGGGACGACCGGCGGGACCACGGGCCTGGCCTGAGCGCCGGGTCGAAGGGATGCGTATGCCTGAGCCGTACGACGTGATCACCATGGGGCGGATCGGGGTGGACATCTACCCGCTGCAGACCGGCGTTCCACTGGCCCGGGTGGAGACCTTCGGGAAGTTCCTCGGCGGCTCACCGTCCAACGTGGCGGTGGCCGCCGCCCGGCTGGGACGGCGCACGGCTGTGATCACGCGGACCGGTCAGGACGCCTTCGGCGACTACCTCCACCAGGCGCTGGGGGAGTTCGGGGTGGACGACCGGTGGGTGAGCGCCGTGGCGGAGTACCCGACGCCGGTCACCTTCTGCGAGATCTTCCCTCCCGACCACTTCCCGCTCTACTTCTACCGGCAGCCCAAGGCGCCCGACCTGGAGATCCACGGCGGGGAGCTCGACCTGGACGCGGTGCGGGCGGCCCGCGTCTTCTGGATGACCGGCACCGGCCTGTGCGCCGAACCCAGTCGCACCGCGACCCTCACCGCACTCCGGGCCCGCGGCGCCGCACAGGCACCGGACCGGTCCGGCCTCCCGCGCGTCACCGTCTTCGACCTCGACTGGCGCCCCATGTTCTGGGGCGAAGGCGACGACGGAGCCGCCCGCGCCCACTACCGCGAGGCGCTCGCCCACGCCACGGTCGCCGTCGGCAACCTCGACGAGTGCGAGGTCGCCACGGGAGAGCGCGAACCCCACGCAGCCGCGCGTGCCCTGCTCGCCGCCGGTCCCGAACTCGCCGTCGTCAAGCAGGGGCCGGCCGGCGTCCTCGCCGTCCACCGCGACGGGACCACCGCCGAGATCCCGCCCCTCCCCGTCGACGTCGTCAACGGGCTGGGTGCCGGGGACGCCTTCGGCGGCGCCCTCTGCCACGGGCTCCTCGCCGGCTGGGACACCGCACGCGTCATGCGCTACGCCAACGCGGCCGGGGCCATCGTCGCCTCCCGCCTCGCGTGTTCGTCCGCGATGCCGTACCCGCACGAGGTCGAACAGGCCCTCGTCGACGGCGTGGCCGGCGCAACCCCGGGCCCGACCCCGTGACCCCGCCCGCCGCGGCCGGCGTCGCCGACCTCGTCCGGCTCCGAGCCCACCGCCCCGAGGCCGTCGCCGAGGCGGCCGCAGCCCGCCGCAGGCGGCCCCTCGTCGGCCCCACCGGACGTCTGATGATCATCGCCGCGGACCACCCGGCCCGCGGCGCCCTCGCCGTCGGTGACGACGACCTGGCCATGGCCGACCGTTTCGTCCTGCTCGAACGCCTCTGCACAGCCCTCTCCCGCCCCGGCGTCGACGGCGTGCTCGCGGGCGCCGACGTCCTGGAGGACCTGCTGCTCCTCGGCGCGCTGGAGGACAAGGTCGTCATGGGTTCCATGAACCGCGGCGGGCTCGCGGGAGCCGCCTTCGAACTCGACGACCGGTTCACCGGCCACCGCCCGGTGGACCTCTCCCGGCAGGGCTTCGACGCGGGCAAGCTGCTGCTGCGGATCGACCACGGCGACCCCGGCTCCCTGGACACCCTGCACACCGCCGCCCGCACCGTGACCGCCATGGCCGCCCACCGGCTGCCCGTCTTCATCGAACCGTTCCTCTGCCGGCGCACCCCGGAGGGGATCCGCACCGACCTGGGGGCCGCCGCCGTCACCACCTCCATCGCCATCGCCTCGGGCCTGGGCGGCACGTCCGCGTACACCTGGCTCAAGGTCCCCGTGACCGACGATCCCGGCGACATGGACCGGGTGATGCGTGCCTCGACCCTCCCCGCCGTCCTGCTCGGCGGTGAGGTCACGGGAGACCCGGACGCGACGTACGAGAAGTGGCGCGGCGCGCTGCGGCTCCCGACCGTCCGGGGGCTGGTGGTCGGGCGTTCGCTGCTCTACCCCGCCGACGGCGACGTGGCGGGCGCGGTCGACACGGCCGTAGGGCTCCTGTGAACGGGCGGGACGACGGGTAGGGATCGAGCCATGACGACGAGCGACGAGCAGCAGCGGTACCACCTCAAGGCCGGTGAGGCCGCGCACGGCCCCTACGCCCTCGACATCGACCCGGAGCGGGCCGGGTGGGAGCGGTCGGGTCTGCGCGTCCTGGAGCTCGGGCCAGGAGGTGTTCATACCCTCGTAACCGGGGAAAGTGAATGGATCATCCTGCCGTTGTCCGGTGGCTGTACGGTGCAGGCAGCAGGTGAGATCTTCGAACTGCTGGGCAGGAAAGACGTGTTCAGCGCGGTGACCGATTTCGCCTATGTCCCACGCGACACCACCGCCCAGATCGCCTCCGGCGCAGGAGGCCGCTTCGCCCTGGCAGGAGCGAAGTGCGAGCGACGACTCCCCGCTCGCTACGGCCCCGCGCCGGAGGTACCGGTCGAGATCCGCGGCGCCGGCACCTGCTCGCGCCAGGTGAACAACTTCGCCGCCGCCGACACCTTCGACTGCGACCGGCTCATCGCCGTCGAGGTGCTCACCCCCGGCGGCAACTGGTCCTCGTACCCGCCGCACAAGCACGACGAGCACCACCCCGGCACCGAGTCCGTGCTCGAGGAGATCTACTACTTCGAGGTCGAGGGCGACGGCCTCGGCTACCACCGGGTGTCGCCCTCCCGCGAGGGCGGAACGGACGTACTCGCGGAAGTCGCCACGGGGGACGCCGTCCTCATCCCCGACGGCTGGCACGGCCCGTCCATCGCCCCGCCCGGCCGCACCCTGTACTACCTGAACGTCATGGCCGGCCCGGGCGAGCAGCGCGAGTGGCTCATCCGTGACCACCCCGACCACCGCTGGATCCGCGACACATGGCCCGGGCAGCCCGCGGACCCACGACTCCCCTTCCACGGTCCGGAGGCCGCCCGGTGACCACACCACGCCGCACCACCGACGAGGCCGCACCCACCCGCAGGCTCACCACGGCCCAGGCCCTCATCGCGTTCCTCGCCCGCCAGTACACCGAGCGCGACGGCCGCCGTCACCGTCTGATCAACGCCACCTGGGGCATCTTCGGCCACGGCAACGTCGCGGGCGTCGGGCAGGCGCTCGTCGAGGCGGGCCCCGCGATGCCGTACCTCCAGGGCCGCAGCGAACAGGCCATGGTGCACGCCGCCGTCGGGTACGCCCGCCAGTCGAACCGGCTCTCCGCCCACGCGGTCACCACCTCCATCGGCCCCGGTGCCACCAACCTCGTCACCGGAGCCGCGCTGGCGACCGTCAACCACCTGCCCGTGCTGCTGCTGCCAGGAGACACCTTCGCGACCCGGCCCGCCGACCCGGTGCTCCAGCAGCTCGAAGTGCCGCACACGGGCGACGTGTCGGTCAACGACTGCCTGCGCCCCGTGTCCCGCTACTTCGACCGGATCACCCGCCCCGAGGCGCTGATCCCGGCGGCCCTCCAGGCCATGCGCACCCTCGCCGACCCGGCGGACACCGGCGCCGTCACTCTCGCGCTGCCGCAGGACGTGCAGGCCGAGGCGTACGACTGGCCGGAGGAGTTCTTCGCGACGCGCGTCTGGAACGTACGCAGGCCGGGCCCCGACGCCCAGGAACTCGACCAGGCCGTCCGCGCGGTGCGTGCGGCCCGACGGCCCCTGATCGTCGCCGGCGGCGGCGTCCACCACAGCGCCGCCGAGGAGGCCCTCGCCGCGTTCGCCGCCGCCACCCGCATCCCCGTCGCCTCCACCCAGGCCGGCAAGGGGTCCCTGCGCCACGACCACCCCGCCGACGTGGGCGGCATCGGCCACACCGGCACCGCCACCGCCGACGCGCTCGCCCGCGAGGCGGACCTGGTCATCGGAATCGGCACCCGTTACACCGACTTCACGACCGCCTCCGGCACCCTCTTCGCCGACCCGGCCGTCCGCTTCCTCAACCTCAACATCACCGGATTCGACGCCCACAAGCTCGCCGCCCTCCCCCTCGTCGCGGACGCCCGCACCGCGATCGAGGCGCTCGGCGAGGCCCTCGGAGCACGCGGGCACCGAGTCGACCCCGCCTACGAGAGCGCGTACACCGACGCCAAGGACCGCTGGGAGCGGCGCGTCGACGCGGCCTACGCCACCGCCGACCCGGACGCCCGCCCCACCCAGACCCAGGTCCTCGGGCTGCTGGACGAGCTGGTCACGGAGGACGACGTCCTGATCAACGCCGCCGGCTCCCTCCCCGGCGACCTCCACAAGCTGTGGCGGGCCCGCTCCCCCCGTCAGTACCACGTCGAATACGGCTACTCCTGCATGGGATACGAGATCCCCGCCGCCCTCGGGGTCCAGCTCGCGGCGCCGGACCGGCCCGTCTGGGCCCTCGTCGGCGACGGCACGTACCTGATGAACCCGACCGAGATCGTCACCGCCGTGCAGGAGGGCCTGCCCGTCAAGCTCGTCATCCTGCAGAACCACGGCTACGCGTCCATCGGCGGCCTCTCCGAGTCCGTCGGCGCCGAACGCTTCGGCACCGCCTACCGGCACCGCACCGCCGAGGGCTCGTTCACCGGCCCCCCGCTGCCCGTCGACCTCGCCGCCAACGCGGCCTCGCTCGGCATGCGGGTGCTGCGTGCCGGGACGGTGGGCGAGCTGCGCCGCGCCCTGGCCGAGGCACGCGACGCGGACCGCCCTACTTGTGTCTACGTCGAGACCGAAACGGCAGACACAGTGTCGGGGCCCCCTGCGGCACAGGCGTGGTGGGATGTTCCCGTAGCCGAAACCGCGACCCGCCCGTCGGCGGTCGAGGCCAGGGAAGAGTACGACCGGCAGACCGCAGCCCGACGCCGCCACCTGTGAAGGAGACACCCGTCATGAAGACCGTCAACCACTGGATCGGTGGCAGGACCGTCGAGGGCACGTCGGGCAACCACGGGCCGGTCACCGACCCGGCGACCGGCGCGGTCACGACCCGGGTGGCGCTCGCCTCCACCGAGGAGGTCGACGCCGCGGTCTCCGCCGCGAGGACGGCGTACGAGACGTGGGGCACCTCCTCGCTCTCCGCCCGCACCGCGGTCCTCTTCCGCTACCGCGCCCTGCTCGACGCCCACCGGGACGAGATCGCCGCGCTGATCACCGCCGAACACGGCAAGGTGCACTCCGACGCGCTCGGCGAGGTCGCCCGCGGTCTGGAGATCGTGGAGCTGGCCTGCGGCATCACCACGCAGCTCAAGGGCGAGCTGTCGACCGAGGTCTCCAGCCGGGTCGACGTCTCCTCGATCCGGCAGCCGCTCGGCGTCGTCGCGGGCATCACACCGTTCAACTTCCCGGCCATGGTGCCGATGTGGATGTTCCCGCTGGCCATCGCCTGCGGTAACACCTTCGTCCTGAAGCCCAGCGAGAAGGACCCGTCGGCCGCCAACCTGCTGGCCGAGCTGGCAGCGGAGGCGGGGCTGCCCGACGGCGTGCTGAACGTCCTGCACGGTGACAAGGTCGCCGTGGACGGACTCCTCGCCCACCCCGACGTCGCCGCCGTCTCCTTCGTCGGCTCCACCCCCGTCGCCCGCTACATCCACGCCACCGCCTCAGCCAACGGCAAGCGCGTCCAGGCACTCGGCGGGGCGAAGAACCACATGCTGGTGCTCCCGGACGCAGACCTGGACGCCGCGGCCGACGCCGCGGTCTCGGCCGCGTACGGCTCCGCCGGTGAGCGCTGCATGGCCATCTCGGCGGTCGTCGCGGTGAGTTCCGTCGCGGACGAGCTCGTCGCGAAGATCCGCGAGCGCGCCGAGAAGATCACGATCGGCCCCGGCACGGACCCCACGTCCGAGATGGGCCCGCTGATCACCGCCGCCCACCGGGACAAGGTCGCCTCCTACGTCACCGGCGCCGCCGCGCAGGGCGCCGACGTCGTGCTCGACGGCACCGGCCACACGGTCGAGGGCTTCGAGGACGGCCACTGGATCGGCCTGTCCCTCCTGGACAACGTCTCCACCGACTCCGACGCCTACCGCGACGAGATCTTCGGCCCGGTCCTGTGTGTCCTTCGCGTAGACACGTACGAGGACGGCGTCGCCCTCATGAACGCCTCGCCCTTCGGCAACGGCACCGCGATCTTCACCCGCGACGGCGGCGCCGCCCGCCGTTTCCAGCTGGAGATCGAGGCCGGCATGGTCGGCGTCAACGTCCCGATCCCGGTGCCCGTGGGCTACCACTCCTTCGGCGGCTGGAAGGACTCCCTCTTCGGCGACCACCACATCTACGGCAACGACGGCGTGCACTTCTACACCCGCGGCAAGGTCGTCACCACCCGCTGGCCCGACCCCGCCGACGCCCCCGCGGGCGTGGACCTCGGCTTCCCCCGCAACCACTGAGGTCTCTTCCGCCTCGCACATGCGAACGGCCCACACAGGGTGGGCCGTTCGCACGCGCGGGGCGGAAACCGTTCAGCTGCCCAGCAGGGCCTTCCAGGTCTTCGGGCCGACCACCCCGTCCGCGACCAGCCCCTTCTTCTGCTGGAAGGCCCGGGCCGCCGAGTCGGTGAGCCCACCGAACTCGCCGTCGACCACGAGCGAGTGTCCACGCGCGTTCAGCGCGGTCTGGGCGGCGCGTACGGACGCGCCGGAGGAACCCTCCTGGACGGTCCTGACCAGTGCCGACCAGGTCAGCGGGCCCACCACCCCGTCCGCCACCAGACCCTTGGACTGCTGGAACGCCCTCACCCGGGAGTCGGTGACCGAACCGAAGACACCGTCGGCGGTGGTCGCGTGGCCGTGGCTGGTGAGCAGGTACTGCGCGGCCTTGACCCGGGCGCCGCTGCTGCCCTGCGAGAGCGTGGACCAGCCCGACGACGGCGGAGCGGGCGTGGTACCGCCGCCACCGAGCTTCACCGGACGGTACGGCTTGTACTCACTGTTCGCGCCGAGCCCGTAGGTCAGCACGCGGTGGTCCGTGCCGTGCCCGCCGCGCTGCTCGTACGCCTGGTAGGCGGTGCGGGCGGAACTCGTCCAGCCCGCGAATATCACGACGTGGCGGGTGACGTTGCTGCCGTCCGCGTCGATCAGCAGGTCGCCCGGCAGGAGCTGGCTCAGCTGGATCGGGGTCGTCACAGCCCGGTTGCCCGCCAGTTCGACGGTGTTGGGGCCGGACTTCCACAGGCCGAGGGTCATCGAGACGTAGCCCGAGCAGTCCTGCCGGTACCCGTCCTTCCAGACCGATGTCTGGCTGTAGGGCACCTGGGAGCCGTTGTCGGCGGTGAGCCAGGTCTTCGCGCGGCGCAGGACCTCGTCCCGGGTGAGGTCGGCCGTCTCGGCACCGGCCGAGGCGGACCGGGTCGCCGCGGTCTGTTCCGGCGCGGCCATGGCGCCGGACGGGAAGACCAGGAGACCGCCGGCCGTCAGGACACCGGCGACCGCCGTGGCCAGGGCCGTGCGTGCGGAACGATTCGATCGGGACAGGTGGGACACGGTGACTCCTGCGTGTGGGGGGTCATGTGGGACGGGCGGGCCGGTGTGCCGGCTCGGGCGTTCCGTGACGGCCCGTCGGGTTCATGGTGCAGGGTGCGGGACAGCCGAACCACCGCCGCAGCCACACGTACACAAGTGGCAAGGGCGATTCAGTGGGCTTTGTGGCCGGAACGGTGCTTCGGTGCACCGCATCCGTTCAACTGCGCGCGCTGGTACGGATGTTGGCTTCTCGTCCGGTGGACGTACCCACGCTGAGGCGGTTCGGCGCCGTGCGCCGCCGGCGCACCGCCCCGGTCACCGGAACCGCCCGCGAGGCCGGCCGCTGGCTGCGAGACTGGCCGCATGGTGCCGGCATCGCAGCTTCCGTTCTCCGAGGTCCTGAGAGCCCGACTGGGCCCGCCCGCACATCCCGCCGAGCTGGCGAGCAGCCCCCGCTCACGGGTCTGGCGCATCGAGCTCGACGGGCGGCCGGCCGTGCTCAAGCAGTTGGTGGCGGGTCCCGAGGCCGACGAGCGGTACGAGCGCGAGGTCGCCGCCCTGCGCATCGCCGGCCGGGCGCAGGGCGCCCCGGTGGTGCCCGCGCTCCTCGGTACCGACCCCGCCGAGCGGGTCCTCGTCCTCGAACACCTCGACGAGCGGCGGCCGTCCGCCGACTGGATCGTCGACTACGCGGAGGCCCTCGCCAGGCTGCACGCCACCGCCCGCCCCGCCGACGCGGGCGCCCTGCCCCGCTGGCAGGGCCCGACCGCTTCCGACGTCACCTCCTTCCTCGCCCTGGCCGAGGCGCTCGGGGTGCCCGAACGGCCGGGGGTGCGCGACGAGCTCCACACGCTCGTGGACCGCCTCGGCCGGGCCGAAGGCTCCGCCCTCCTCCACGGCGACCCGTGCCCCGGCAACGACCTGCACACGGCGGACGGCGTCAGGTTCGTCGACTTCGAGCAGGCGTCCCTGGGCAGCGGCCTGATGGAACTCGCCTACCTGCGGATCGGGTTCCCGACCTGCTGGTGTGTCACCAGGGCGGAGGGACCCCTGCTGGAACGGGCGGAGGCCGCCTACCGCACGGCCTGGCACACCGGGACCGGGACCCCGCTCCCGGACGCCGGTCTCGCCGACGCCTGCGCGGGCTGGCTGATCCGGGGCGACGCACTGGTCCAGCGCGCCCAACGGGGCAGCGCCGACCATCTGGCCCGCATCCCGGGCGAGGACTGGAAATGGGGCACGGCCACCGCCCGCCAACGCCTCGTCCACCGGCTCACGGTGGTCGCCGGAACGACGACGGACGACGGGGAGCTGAGGCGGCTCCGGCTACTCGCGGCGGACCTGCGCCGTGCGCTCCTCGACCGCCTGCCGGCGGTCGGCCCGGTGCCGACGCGGCGCCCGTAGGCCTCTCGTACGGCCGACGGCGCCCTGCCGGAAAACCCGTGGCAGCCAGCACGACACCCGGCCATCCTGGGGGCCATGTCCACACCGCAACACGAGATCCGCGCCCGGCACACAGCCACCACGGTCACCGTCTACCAGGCGTACTCGCCGTCCATCGGACTGCCCACCGCCCGTGACGGGCGTTTCCCGGACACCTGGAAGCGCGACCGCATGACGTGGATCAAACCGAGCTTCCTGTGGATGATGTACCGCTGCGGCTGGGGCACGAAGGAGGGCCAGGAGACCGTGCTCGCCGTCGAGATCACCCGCGAGGGCTTCGCATGGGCCCTGGAGCACGCCGAACTCTCCCACTACGTCCGGGGCGTGCACCCCGACCGGGCCACCTGGCAGCGCGATCTGCGCCGCAGCCCCACCCGTGTCCAGTGGGACCCGGAACGCGACCTCCACCTGAACACGCTGCCGCACCGCTCCCTCCAGCTCGGACTGAGCGGCGAGGCCGCACGGCGTTACGCGGACGAGTGGCTGGTCTCCGTCACCGACGTCACGCCCCTCGCCCACGAGATCCACGCACTCGTCAGGGCGGGCGAGACGGACAGGGCATCCGCCCTCCTGCCTGCCGAGGAGCCACTCACGGGCCTCGCCGCTCCGGTGCCGGCCGGCCGCTGAGGGCCGGCACGTCCCGGTGCGAGCCCTGCGGACCCCTCACGCCCCGCTTGGTGGACCGGTTCCCGGAGCGATGCCGAACTCCCAGGTCAGCATGGCGAACCTTCCGTCGTCCGTCGCCCCCGCCGAGCGGTAGGTGGCGAGCGCGGCCTCGTCGTCGGGCTCCACGCATCAGATGGCCCTCCGCCGCGAGGAAACGGTCAGCCCACTCGGGGAGCGGCTCGGCGTCGTAGAGGTGCGCGGCTGCGAGGAGCTCCGCGGTGGTGGTGGCGGGGCGGATACGGATGTCCACGTAAGGGCCCTTTCGTGACGTCGCCGTACCGCAGGCGGAGTACGGGAGGAGCCGACCGTACCTCCCAGGGATGCCGTGGACCTCCCCCTGGGGGCACGCGGGGCGTGGGACCGTTCCGTTTAGGGTCGAGTCATGGAGAACCCGACTTCCCGGTGGCGGCACCGGCTGCCCCGTACCCGAGGCCGGTGGGCCGCGGTCGTCGCCGCCCTCGCCGTGCTCGCGGGTGCCGGTACCTGGACCGCTACCGCCGACGACAGCGCGCCACCCGTGCACCGGCAGGACCGGATGATGAAGATGAACGGGGTGTCGGTCGACACCTCGTACTTCACGTCCAGGGGCACCCAGCCCCGGCCCGCCGTACTCATCGGGCACGGCTTCGGCGGCAGCAAGGACGACGTGCGCGCCCAGGCCGAGAAGCTGGCCGCCGACGGGTACGCCGTCATGACCTGGTCCGCCCGGGGATTCGGCAGGACGACGGGGGAGATCACGCTCAACGCCCCCGACGGCGAGGTCAAGGACGTGTCTGCGCTCATCGACTGGCTCGCGGACCGTCCCGAGGTGGAGCTCGACGCGAAGGGCGACCCGCGCGTCGGTGTCACCGGCGCCTCGTACGGCGGCGCCGTGTCGCTGCTCGCCGCCGGGCACGACGACCGGGTCGACGCCATCGCACCGGTGATCAGCTACTGGAACCTCGCCGACGCGCTCTTCCCCGACGGGGTGTTCAAGAAGCTCTGGTCCGGGATCTTCGTCAGCTCAGGCGGTGGCTGCGAGAGGTTCCAGAAGGAGCTGTGCGAGATGTACGAGCGGGTCGCGGTCAGCGGCAAGCCGGACGCCGCAGCGCGTGAACTCCTGACGGAACGTTCCCCCGAGGCCGTGGCCGACCGGATCGACGTACCCGCGCTGATCCTCCAGGGACAGAGCGACTCCCTCTTCCCGCTCGGTCACGCCGACGCCATGGCCAAGGCCATCAAGGCCAACGGCGCACCCGTGTCCGTCGACTGGATCGCGGGCGGGCACGACGGAGGGGACGACGAGGGCGACCGCGTGGAGAGCCGGATCGGCGACTGGTTCGACCGGTATCTGAAGGAGGACAAGGGCGCCGACACCGGGCCGGGCTTCCGCGTGACCCGGACCGGAGGCGTCGACTCCACCGACGGTGCCGCCCTGAAGCGCGGTGCGAGCAGCGCCACGTACCCGGGGCTGACCAGCGGCGGGCGGAAGATCACGCTGACCGGCGGCGGGCAGCCCCCGGCAGACGGCGGGCAGGGCGGCACGATGACGGGCGGCGGACAGCGGCCCGGGACGGACGAAGGCCGGGGCGCCTCGGCCGGAGGAGGGCGGAGTGCCCCCACCGGCGGCCAGACCCAGACCTTCCGCAACCCCGCCGGAGCCAACCCGCCCTCCATCTCCGCGGTCCCCGGCATCGGAGGCGGGCTCTCCCAGCTGTCCTCGCTCGGAGTCGGGCTCTCCCTCGACTTCCCCGGGCAGTACGCCCGCTTCGAGTCCGCCCCGCTGGACCGTGCCGTGCACATCACCGGATCGCCCACGGTCCGTGTGGACGTGAAGGCGGACCAGGGCGACGCGGTGCTCTTCGGCAAGGTCTACGACGTCTCGCCGGACGGGAAGCAGCAGGTGCTGCCCTCCCAGCTCGTCGCGCCGTACCGCATCACCCCCGAGGAACAGGGCAAGCCGGTCGAGCTGACCCTGCCCGCCGTCGACCACGAGGTCGAGGCCGGGCACAGCCTCCGCGTCGTCCTCTCCGCGACCGACCTCGCCTACGCCTCACCGGCCGAGCCCGCGACGTACACCGTCTCCCTCGACGGACCGCTGACCGTCCCCACGGCACCCGCCGTGAAGACCGCCGCGGCCACCATGCCCTGGTGGACCTGGGGACTCCCGGCGGCCGGGCTCGTCATCGCCGCCGCCCTCCTGCTCACCGCCCGCCGGCGCACCGCGACGCCCGCCCCCGACCCGGCGCTGGCCGACGTGCCGCTGCAGATCACGGACCTGTCCAAGAAGTACGCGAAGTCCTCGGACCGGTACGCCGTACGCGACCTCGGTTTCCGCGTGGAGAAGGGTCAGGTGCTCGGCCTCCTCGGGCCGAACGGCGCCGGCAAGACCACCACCCTGCGCATGCTGATGGGGCTCATCACCCCCGACGCCGGTGAGATCCGTGTCTTCGGGCACGCGATCCGCCCCGGGGCGCCCGTGCTGTCCCGCGTCGGGTCCTTCGTCGAGGGCGCCGGTTTCCTCCCGCACCTGTCGGGCCGCTCCAACCTGGAGCTGTACTGGCAGGCCACCGGGCGCCCCGCCGAGGACGCCCACATCGACGAGGCCCTGGAGATCGCCGGACTCGGCGACGCCCTGGCCCGCGCCGTACGCACCTACTCCCAGGGCATGCGGCAGCGGCTCGCCATCGCCCAGGCCATGCTCGGCATGCCGGACCTCCTCATCCTCGACGAACCCACCAACGGGCTCGACCCGCCCCAGATCCGCGAGATGCGGGACGTGATGATCCGGTACGCGGCCGGCGGCCGGACCGTGATCGTCTCCAGCCACCTCCTCTCCGAGGTCGAACAGTCCTGCACCCACCTGGTGGTCATGGACCGGGGGCAGCTCGTCCAGGCCGGTCCGGTCGCCGAGATCACCGGCTCCGGCGACATGCTGCTCGTCACCACGGGCACCGAGGTGGCCGAACCGCTCGTGGACAAGGTGGCCGCCCTCCCGGGCATCGGCTCCGCCGCCCGCCTTGACGACGGCCACGGCCTGCTGGTCCGGCTCGACGGTGCCACCGCGTCCCAGCTGATCGCCGAACTGGTCCGCCTCGACGTGCCGGTGACGGGCGTCGGGCCGCACCGCCGCCTGGAGGACGCGTTCCTCACCCTCATCTCCCAAGGATCCGCATGAGCTCCGCACCAGAGATCCAGGCACCGGCCGAAGCCCCCGGCTACCGTCCCCACCGCACCCTGCCGCTGCGCGTGGAGGCCATGAGGCAGCTGCGCAGGCGGCGCACCGTGCTGATGTTCGGGGTGCTGGCGGCACTGCCGTTCGTCCTGATCATCGCCTTCGCGGTCGGCGGCACCCCCGGCGGTGGTGAAGGGGGAGGCGGGGGCGGCGGTTCGCGGATCAACCTCATGGACGTCGCGACGGAGTCCGCGGCGAACTTCGCGGCGACCTGCCTCTTCGTCTCCGCCGGCTTCCTGCTCGTCGTCCCGGTCGCCCTGTTCTGCGGGGACACCGTGGCCTCCGAGGCCAGCTGGTCCTCGCTGCGCTACCTGCTCGCGGCGCCCGTACCGCGCTCCAGGCTGCTGTGGAGCAAGCTCGTCGTGGCGCTCGGCTTCAGCCTCGCCGCCATGGTGCTGCTGCCGCTCGTCGCACTGGGAGCGGGGGCCGTCGCGTACGGCTGGGGGCCGCTCAAGCTGCCCACCGGGGGCGCGCTCGCCACCTCGGACACGGTGCCACGTCTCGCGCTGGTCGTCGCGTTCGTCTTCGTCTCCCAACTCGTCACCGCCGGGCTGGCGTTCTGGTTGTCGACGAAGACGGACGCTCCGCTCGGCGCGGTGGGCGGCGCGGTCGGACTGACCATCGTCGGCAATGTCCTCGACGCGGTCACGGCCCTCGGGACGTGGCGCGAGTTCCTGCCCGCGCACTGGCAGTTCGCCTGGGCGGACGCGCTCCAGCCCGACCTCGAATGGGGCGGGATGGTGAAGGGGGCGGCCGTGTCGGTGACCTATGCCCTGATCCTGTTCGCGCTGGCCTTCCGCGGGTTCAGCCGTAAGGACATCGTGTCCTGAAGCCGGCGTTCCGCCGGATCGGGCCCGGTTGTTGCCCCATCGAGACTGTTCCGCAACGCCTTCGACGACTCCGCCGGGCCGCCTCGCACGTCACATTGGCAGATGTCGACGACGTGGGGGGTACCGATGGCACACAGGCCGAGAACGTACAGGGGAGCGCTCGCCCTGTTCCTGGGCGCAGTCCTGATCACCGGATGCGGCGCTTCGGATTCGGGCGGCGCCAGGTCGTCCGACGACCGAGGCACCGGTGGCCGGCCGGCCGGGGGCGAACAGCCCCCGGCCGCCACGCCGGGGCAGCGGGAGGACGCGGACGGGGCGGCGAAGGACGGCGGCCGACGGGAGAGCGTGGCGCCCGACTACCTGTCGACCTTCGCCCTCGACGTGGACACCGCCAGTTACGGATACGCGCGCCGCACCCTGGGTGACGGGCGCCTCCCGGCGGCGGACACGGTGCGCCCCGAGGAGTTCGTCAACAGCTTCCGCCAGGGCTACGAGCGGCCGGAGGGCAACGGCTTCGCGGTGAGCGTCGACGGCGCCCGTTCCGACGCCGCCGACTGGTCGCTCGTGCGGGTCGGGCTGGCCACCAAGGCCGCCTCGGACACCGGTGCACGTCCGCCCGCCGCACTGACTTTCGTCGTCGACATCTCCGGATCGATGTCCGAACCGGGCCGCCTGGACCTGGCGAAGACCTCGCTGGGCATCCTCGCCGACGAACTGCGCGACGACGACTCCGTCTCCCTGGTCACCTTCAGCGACGAGGCCGAGACCCGGCTGCCGATGACCCGCCTCCAGGGCAACCGCACCAGACTCCGCGACGCCATCGGGAAGATGGAGCCCGCCGACTCCACGAATGTGGCGGCCGGCGTCGAACGGGGCTACGAGGAGGCTGTCGAGGGCCACCGCAAGGGCGCCACCAACCGGGTCGTCCTGCTCTCCGACGCCCTCGCCAACACCGGTGAGACCGAGGCCGACGCCATCCTCGAACGCGTCGGGGACGCCCGCGAGGAGCACGGCATCACCCTGTTCGGCGTCGGGGTCGGCAGCGACTACGGGGACGCGCTGATGGAACGCCTCACCAACAAGGGCGACGGCAACACCACGTACATCGCCGACGAGACCCAGGCCAGGAAGGTCTTCGTCGACCAGCTGCCCGCCCACGTCGAACTGCGGGCCCGCGACGCCAAGGCCCAGGTGGCCTTCGACCGCAGCACCGTCCAGCAGTTCCGGCTGATCGGTTACGAGAACCGCAAGGTCGCCGACGAGGACTTCCGGGACGACAGCGTCGACGGCGGCGAGGTGGGCCCCGGCCACACGGTGACCGCGCTCTACGCCGTACGCCTCCGCGAGGGTGCCTCCGGCCACGTGGCCACGGCGACCGTGCGCTGGCTGGACCCGAAGACACGGAAGGCGCACGAGGAGACCGGGTCGGTGGAGACCGGCGCGGTCGGCGGGAAACTCTGGGACGGCGCCACGGCTCGGCTCCAGGTGACCGCGGTGGCCGCGTACTTCGCGGACACGCTGCGTGGCGGCGACCTGCCGGGGACACCCGCACTCGGCGAACTGGCAGCCCGGGCGAGGAAGCTGGCCTCCGCCACCGAGGACAGCTCGGTGGAGAAGCTCGCGACGATGATCGAGCGGGCCGACAGGATCAAGAACGGCGCCGGGGACGCACCGCCGGGCGACGAGGGCGAGGGCGAGCTCGGCTGACACGGCCGACCGCGGCCCGGCAGGGAGCCGTCCCTGCCGGCCACGGTCCGGCGGACGCCCCCGCGCGGCCACTCGCGCCCCGACGAGGCGGACCACCCGGAGGCACGGGGCTCTCGCCGCCTCCTGAACGCGGGCCGTCCCGTCCGCCCGCGGCAGCCGGAGCGGACGGGACGGGCACCGGCTAGGCCAGGTGGAACACCTCGGTCAGCGGGACCATGGCCTCGTCCGCGGCCTCCGCCTGCTCGAAGAACCCGGCCATGTCCCGCTGCCACCGTGCGTTGACCTCCGTCGCCGCCATCGCCTCCCGGGCCGCGTCGAAGTCCTCCGTCTCCAGGTAGCCCACCAGCAGGCCGTCCTCGCGGAGGAACAGCGAGTAGTTGTGCCAGCCCGCCTCGGACAGCGCGGCGAGCATGTCCGGCCACACCGCGGCATGGCGCTCGCGGTACTCGTCCTTGCGGTCCTCACGGACCTTCAGCAGAAAGCAGACGCGCTGCATGGAGCCGCCTCCCCCGATCAGAAGTCGAACGTGTCGATGTTCTCGGAGTCGAAGACGGTCGGATCGCCGAGAATGACCTCGCCGTCCTTGCCGATCGTGTACTCACCGAGCTTGCCCGCCTTGAACTTCTCGCCCTCCGCACCGGTGATCTGCCCCGACGCCAGCGCCGCGGCCGCGTACGAACCGAGGTAGCCGAGCTCCTGCGGGTTCCAGAGCGAGAACTGCTCGACGGTGCCGTCCTTGACGTACTTGCGCATCTGATTCGGCGTGCCGAGCCCGTTGAGCACGACCTTGCCCTTGTACGAGGAGTCGCTCAGATAGCGGGCGGCGGCCGCGATACCGACCGTCGTGGGGGAGATGATGCCCTTGAGGTCCGGGTAGGCCTGCATGAGGCCCTGCGTCTGCTGGAAGGACTTCTGGTCCGCGTCGTCGCCGTACGCGACCTTCACCAGTTCCATGTCCTTGTACGCGGGGAGCTTCAGCTCCTCCTTCATGAACTCGATCCAGGTGTTCTGGTTCGTCGCGTTCTGCGTGGCCGACAGGATCGCGATCTTGCCCTTGTGGCCGATCTGCTCGCCGAGGTGCTGCACCAGGCTGCGGCCGATCTCCTCGGAGCCGGCCTGGTTGATGAAGAGCTGGCGGCAGTCCTTCGCGGTGTCGGAGTCGTACGCGACGACCTTGATGTCCTTCTTCATGGCCTGCTTGAGCGGGCCGCACACCGCGTTCGGGTCGTTCGCCGCGATGAGGATCGCGTCCTGGCGCTGCTGGATCAGCGTGTTGATGTAGCTGACCTGCGAGGAGGCGTTGGCGTCGGACGGGCCGACCTCCTTGCCCGTGCCGCCGTACTCCTTCGCCGCCGCGATGCCCGCCTCGTCGACGATCTTCTCGTACGGGTTGTTGATCTGCTTGGGCAGGAAGGCGAGCTTCAGGCCCTTCTTCAGCGGTGCGTCCGGGTCGGCCTTCGCCGAGCTGCCGGCCTTCCCGCTCCCGCTCTCCTCGCTGTTCTTCGTGGTGCCGGAACAGGCGGTGAGGGCGAGGGCGAGGGAGACGGCGGTCGCGGCGGTCGCGACGGCGCGGCGCCCAGCGGCATTGCGGAGCATCATGACGGCGTGTGCCTTTCGGAGAGGTACGGCGGAAGGGTGGTTATGAGGACGGGGGTGCGGGGGTGCGCGCGGCCCGCCTGTGCCGTCGTTCGACGACCGTCGCGATGACCCGTGGGGTCAGGACGGACGCCACCAGGAGCAGTCCGGTCACGATGACCTGCACCTCGTTGGCGATGTCGTTGAGCGTGAGCAGGTTCTTCAGGAGGCCGATCAGCAGCACACCGGCGACCGCGCCGAAGAGCGTGCCCTTCCCGCCGTCGAAGTCGATGCCGCCGAGCAGCACCGACGCGATGACGAGCATCTCGAAGCCGAGCCCGTTGTCCGCACGGGCACTTCCGTACCGGAGGGTGAAGACGATCCCCGCGAAGGCGGAGAACAGCCCGGTCGCGACGAAGAGCAGCAGCTTGATCCGCTTGACCCGGATCCCGGCGAAGTAGGCGGCCTCCTCCTGGGCGCCGATCGCGAAGAGCGAACGGCCGAGCCCGGTGGCGTGCAGCACCACCGCCGTGACCGCGGCCAGGACGACGAAGAGCAGCACGGGGTAGGTGAGGAAGGTGCCGGGGACGGTCGTGGTGTCGACGGCCCAGTCCGCGTAGACCCGCGGGAAGTCCGTCACGGCGTCGCTGCCGAGGGCCACCGAGGCCAGACCCCGGTAGAGCGCCAGGGTGCCGATCGTGACGGCCAGGGACGGCAGGCCCACCTTGGTGACCAGCCAGCCGTTGAGGAGGCCTCCGGCGACGCCCACCAGCAGTACGGCCGGCACGATCGTCTCGAAGGCCCAGCCCGCCTCCCACAGCGCACCCGTCAGCGCGCTGCCCAGGCCCAGCATGGAGGCGACGGACAGGTCGACCTGCCCGGCGACCACCAGGAGGGTCATCGGCAGTGCGATGAGGGCGACTTCGGCGATGTCGTTGAAGGCGAACGCGAGGTTCTCGCTCGACCCGAAGCCCTCGGTGCTCCCGAGCCCGACGACCAGCACGGCCACCAGCAGGACACCGACCGCGGTGTCCCAGCGCAGCGCCAGGCCGCGCAGGGGAGAGGGTTTCGTTCCGGCCCGCGGCCCGGGAGCCGTCTTCGTGTCAGGCGCCGTGGTCATGACGGGCGTTCCTCTTCCTCAGTGCGGCGGTCATCCGCAGGTTCACGATCCGGTCGACGCTGATGGCCAGCAGGAGGAGCGCACCGGTGATGGCGCCCTGCCAGAAGGAGTCCACCTTCAGCACCACCAGCACGCTGCCGATGGTGGTGAGCAGCAGGGCGCCGAGCGCGGCGCCCCACACGGTGCCGGTCCCGCCGGTGATGGCGACACCGCCGACGACGACGGCGCTGACGACGGTCAGCTCCCAGCCGTGCGCGTTGTCCGCGACGACCGTGCCGAAGCGGGCCAGCCACAGGGCCCCGGCGAAGCCGGCGACGGCTCCGGAGAAGGCGTACGCGGCGAGCACCCGGCGGCGGATCGGGACACCGGCGAGCCGGGCGGCATCGGGGCTCGACCCGATGGCGTACAGCTCACGCCCCGAGCGGTAGCTGCGCAGGAAGTACGCCGTCGCCGCGAGCAGGACGAGCGCGATCAGCGGCAGGTACGGGACGCCCAGAACGCTTCCGCTGCCGAGGCCCAGGACCGCCTCCGGCACGTCGGAGGCACTGATCTGCTCGCCCTGCGCCCACCAGTAGTCGATGCCCTGGATGACGTAGAGCATGCCCAGGGTCACGACGAGCGCCGGGACCCTGCCGAAGCTGACGAGGGCTCCGGAGACCAGGCCGCAGACGACGCCGATGGCGATGCCCAGCACCGTCACCGTGAGCACGCCGTGGTCGCTCCCCGCGACGAACTTGCCGCACGCGAAGGCGGACAGGCCGACGACGGAGCCCACGGACAGGTCGATGTTGCGGGTGATCACGACCGCTGACTGGCCGACCGCGAGCAGCACCAGGATCGACGCGTTGAGCAGCAGGTCCTTGACGCCCTGGTCGGACAGGAAGAGCGGGTTGGCGAGGTAGGTGCCGAGGACCAGCAGGGCCAGCGCCCCGGCGATGGAGATCTCACGCGCCCGGAAGACGGCGTCCACGAGCGAGGAGGCCCTCCGCTCCGGCGCTTTCGCGGTGTCCGGAGGGCCCTCGATGGTGGTGGTCATGCCACTGCCCTTTCATAGCGTCCGGTGGCCGCGGCCATGACCGACTCCTCGGTGGCGCTCTCGCGCGGGATCTCGGCGACGAGCCGGCCCTCGTGCATCACGAGCACCCGGTCCGCCATGCCGAGGACCTCGGGGAGATCGGAGGAGATCATCAGAACGGCGAGGCCGTCCGCCGCGAGCGAGGAGAGCAACCGGTGGACCTCAGCCTTGGTGCCGACGTCGATCCCTCGGGTCGGTTCGTCGACGATCAGCACGTCGGGGCCGGTCGCCAGCCACTTCGCCAGCACGACCTTCTGCTGGTTGCCGCCGGACAGCACGCCCACGGTGTCGGCGAGCCGGTTGTACTTGAGCTGGAGGCGCACCGCCCAGTCGGCGGCCCGGTCGTGTTCCAGCGCCCGGCTGACGAGACCCCGCTTGCGGACCTCGCCCAGGCCGGTGAGGCCGATGTTGCGCTCGATCGACATATCCATGACCAGCCCGCGCTGGCGCCGGTCCTCGGGCACGAGGGCGAGTCCGGCGTCCATCGCGGCGGTCGGTGAACCGGGGCGCAGCACCGTGCCCGCGATCCTGACCTCGCCCGCGTCGGCGCGGTCGACACCGAAGACCGCCTGGGCGACCTCCGTGCGCCCGGCGCCGACCAGTCCGGCGAGCGCGACGATCTCGCCGCGGCGCACGTCGAAGGACACGTCGCGGAAGACACCCTCGCGGGTCAGCCGGCGCACCGACAGGGCGACTTCGCCGACCTCGGCGTCCTGCTTGGGATAGAGGTCGCCGAGGTCACGGCCGACCATCCTGCGCACCAGGTCGTCCTCGGTGAGCCCGTCCAGCGGTTCGGAGGAGATCCACCGGCCGTCGCGCAGGGTCGTGACGCGCCGGCACAACGCGAAGATCTCGTCCAGGCGGTGCGAGATGAACAGCACCGCCGCCCCCTCGGCGCGCAGCGCGCGCACGACGGAGAAGAGCCGGGCGGTCTCGCTGCCGGTCAGGGCCGCCGTGGGTTCGTCCATGATCAGGACGCGGGCGTCGAAGGAGAGCGCCTTGGCGATCTCGACGATCTGCTGGTCGGCGATCGACAGCCCGCGGGCGGGCCGGTCCGGTGCCAGGTCGACCCCGAGCCTCCGCATCAGCCCGGCGGTCGTCTCGTGCACAGCCCGGCGGTCGATCCGTCCCAGGGACCGCCGGGGCTGACGGCCCATGAAGATGTTCTCGGCGATGGAGAGATCAGGGAAGAGCGTCGGCTCCTGGTAGATGACGGCGATACCGGCGTCACGGGCGTCCGCCGGGCCGTGGAAGACGACGGACCGGCCGTCGAGGAGCACCTCGCCGCTGTCCGGGCGGTGCACACCGGCGAGCGCCTTGATCAGGGTCGACTTGCCCGCGCCGTTCTCACCCGCGAGTGCGTGGGCCTCACCGGGGAGCAACTGCAGGGACACGTCCTGAAGGGCCCGTACGGCACCGAAGGACTTGCTCACGCCCTTCAGAGCCAGGACCGGGGCCGGGTCCGGAGCGGACTGGTTCATGGGAGCTCCTCAGCGGTGGGACTGCTCCGCACCACCCGCCGTGAAAGGTTTCAATGAAGTTGCTCGGAAGCTAAACGGGGATTGCGGGCGCAGTCAATGGGTTGATGGCGAGTAGTTCCAGGAAGAGGGGTGATGTGTGGCCTGAGTGCGTAGAGCGGGTGGGGCGCCCTTGACAGCCGTCGTGGCGGGCCACTATCTTCACGCCGCTTGAATCGATTCACGCGATTTCGATCATGTGTCACTCCATGCGTCTGTGCGCGTGGGCCGGGCCCGGATCACTCGGCCGCCGGGCGATGTGCCCGGAGGGGGCGGCGAGTTGCCGCCCGCGGGGGAGGCGTCCCGTCCCGAGATCCGGGATGCGCCCCGTGCCTCAGCCGGACGGCGGCGTCAGGTGAGAGGTGAACCAGTCCCGGGCCAGGTCCGCGACCTGGTCCAGGGCGCCCGGCTCCTCGAAGAGGTGGGTCGCACCCGGGACGATCTCCAGCCGGTTCTCGCAGTACAACGCTGCCTGTGCCTGCCGGTTGAGGTCGATCACCGTGCTGTCGTCGCCGCCCACGATGAGCAGGGTGGGTGCGCGCACCCCGGAAAGATCGGCCCCGGCCAGATCGGGGCGGCCGCCGCGGGAGACCACGGCACCGACACCCGAGTCCGCCGCGGCGGCGGCCCGCAGCGCCGCCGCCGCCCCCGTACTCGCCCCGAAGGAGCCGACGGGGAGGGAGGTGCGGCGCCTCAGCCAGGAGGTGGCACCCGCCAGCCGCCCGGCCAGCAGGCCGATGTCGAAGACGTTGGCGCGGTAGACCTCCTCACCGGGTGTGAGCAGGTCGAAGAGCAGGGTGCCAAGGCCGGCCCGGTTCAGCACCGTGGCCACGGCGCGGTTGCGCGGGCTGTGGCGGCTGCTGCCCGAGCCGTGGGCGAACACCACGACAGCCCCGGTGCCCGCGGGAAGTACCAGATCTCCCGGGAGAGGAACCCCGCCGGCGTCCACCTCGACCCCCTCGGCCGTGACGACACCCGCGAACGCCCGCGCGAGCAGGGAGACGACCTCCTCGTCGGAGGTCTGGGAGAAGTCCCGGTACCACTCGCCCACGGCGGAGAAGAGGCTCGGGGTGGAGAGGCACACGACCTCGTCGACGTCCTCGCGCAGCCTGGCGGCGACATCCGGCGACGCGACCGGCACGGCCAGTACGACATGGGCCGCACCCTGCGCGCGCACCACCTGGCAGGCGGCCTTCGCGGTGGCTCCGGTGGCGACACCGTCGTCCACCACGACCGCCGTGCGCCCTTCCAGCGGCAGGCGCGGCCGGCCTTCCCGGTAGGTCCGCGCACGGCGCAGGAGCTCTGCCTCCTCGGCGCGCTCGACGGCCAGGAGATCCGTCTCCCGGACCCCGGCATGGCGCACGATCTCGTCACTGATGACCCGCACCCCGCCCTCGCCGATGGCGCCGAAACCCAGTTCGGGGCGGTACGGGACCCCCAGCTTGCGGACCACGATCACATCGAGCGGTGCCCGGAGTGCCTGTGCCACCTCGTAGGCCACCGGCACCCCGCCACGCGGCAGCCCGAGGACGACGGGGTCACGCCGCTCCAGGTGCCGCAGCGCCACGGCGAGCCTCCGCCCGGCATCCGTGCGGTCGGTGAACAGCACGGTGGTTCACCTCCAAGAGAGGTTCTCGACCGAGGGGAAGCGCGGAACGCACACGCACCCCCCACCTTCGAAACAAACCCATTTGCGCCGGTTCGGCAAGTCGGGGACGGTCGGTTGTATGGAGCGAATCGGCGCGGTCCTGATCGACATCGACGGTGTGCTCACGGTGTCCTGGGAGCCGCTGCCCGGTGCCGTGGAGGCCATGGAGCGGCTGCGGGCCGCGCGCATGCCGCTGGCGTTGGTCACCAACACCACGTCCCGTACGCGTGACTCGATCGCGCGGCGGCTCGCGGATTCGGGCTTCCCCGTCGGTCCCGGCGACATCCTCACGGCACCCGCCGTCACGGCCGCACACCTGCGCGAGCACCATCCCGAAGCCCGCTGTCTGCTGATCAACACCGGTGACGTACGGGGTGACCTGTCCGGGGTGCCCCTGGTCGAGGAGGAGGACGCCGAGGGTGCCGTGCCCGACGTCGTCGTCCTGGGCGGCGCGGGAGCCGCCTTCACCTACGCCGCCCTCAACCGCGCCTTCCGCCTCGTCCGACAGGGCGCCTCCCTCGTCGCCATGCACCGCAACCTGTACTGGCGCACCGCCGACGGGCTCGACCTCGACACGGGTGCCTTCCTCCTCGGCCTGGAGCGCGCCGCGCGCACCGAGGCCGTCGTCACCGGCAAGCCGTCCGGAGCGTTCTTCGCCGCCGCGCTGGCGCACCTCGGCGCCGACCCCGCGCGGACGCTGATGGTGGGCGACGACGTCGAGACGGACGTGCTGGCCGCCCAGCGCCACGGCATCACCGGCGTACTGGTCAGGACCGGCAAGTACCGGCCGGAGACCCATGAGGCCGCCGACGGCACCCCGGACCACGTGGTGGACTCCTTCGCGGACGTACCCGCCCTGCTGGACCGGCCCGGGCCCTGACGCCGGCCGGAGCGGAACCCGAACGGGCGGGCGGGCGGCGGTACTTACGTGCACGCTACGCCGCGCTCGCTACGGTGCTGTGGCGACAGGGAGGCCCTCCCGAAGGAGGGCCCGGTGCTGTGCGGCTGTGCGCCCCCGGCAGGACTCGAACCTGCGGCCAAGCGCTTAGAAGGCGCCTGCTCTATCCACTGAGCTACGGGGGCCGGGTGTCGGCCTGATGCCCCGGAGGGCGCTGGTTCAAGCCATCCGTGGCCTTGCCGGGACAAGGATAGGGCTCAGATCGCCTGGTCCCGGTTGCTTCACCTGCGTGGCACGATGTGGAGGTTCGGTGAAGCGAACCGATAATCGCAGGTAGGTGCGATTCATGCACCGCTTTTGGCGCCTCGCGTCACGGGTGTTGTGCACTCGTTATGCCCGCGCCCCACTCATCCCCTCTGTCCCCCGGGGTGGATTCGCCGCGCAGAGGGGCCTATACGCTTCAAAAAGGCGTCAAAATTGGGCATTCTTCACATGTGGTAACCATGGATGTACGGCCCCAGCTCATCGACGCACTTTCCGCCCTGCGCGACCGTGTCGCTGCCGTGCGTCTTCCACTTCCGCTGCCGGGGGCCCCACGCGCCCGGCAGACGCGGACCGAACTGCTCGCCCAGCTCGACGACTACCTCGTACCCCGGCTCAAGGACCCCGAGGCACCGCTGCTCGCGGTGATCGGGGGATCCACCGGCGCGGGCAAGTCGACGCTCGTCAACTCCCTGGTGGGGTGCCGGGTCAGCGAGGCCGGTGTGCTGCGCCCGACGACACGGACGCCCGTACTCGTGTGCCACCCGGACGACCACCACTGGTTCGCCGGGGTGCGGGTGCTGCCGCAGCTGACCCGGATCTGGCTGCCCCCGGGTCAGGTCCCTGACCCGGACGGGCTCGACCACCTCGGGATCGAGGGCGACCGCGACGACACCGTGCTGCGTGTCGAGACCGCGGCCACCCTGCCCCGGGGGCTCGCGCTCCTGGACGCCCCCGACATCGACTCGCTCGTCGTGCGGAACCGGGTCCTGGCCGCCGAGCTCATCTGCGCCGCCGACGTGTGGGTCATGGTGACCACCGCGTCCAGGTACGCGGACGCCGTGCCGTGGCATCTGCTGCGTACCGCGAAGGAGTACGACTCCTCCCTGGTCACCGTCCTGGACCGGGTGCCGCACCAGGTGATCGGCGAGGTATCCCGGCAGTACGCCGCGCTGCTCACCCGGGCCGGCCTGGGCGAGGTGCCACGCTTCACCATTCCGGAGCTGCCCGAGTCCGCGGGCGGCGGCAGCGGGCTGCTGCCCACCACCGCCGTAGCCCCCCTGCGTGACTGGCTCACCCACCGGGCGCAGGACCCGGCGGCCCGTCAGCAGGCCGTGGGGCGTACGGCGTCCGGGGTCATCGACTCGCTCAACGTACGGATGCCCGAGCTGGCCGGGGCGGTGGCCGCGCAGTACGCGGCGGCCGTGCGGCTGACCGGCGTGGTCGAGGAGGCGTACGGGAAGGAACTGTCGCGTGTGCGGCGGCGGCTCCGGAACGGCGCGGTGCTCGCCGGTGGCGCACGCACCCGCTGGCGCGGATACCCGCTCTACAGCAGCGCGGCGGAGCTGCTGGACGCACTGGTGGAGAGCTTGATCGCCCTGCTGCAGTGCGCCGTGGCGGCATCCGACGAGCAGATCCGCGCGACCTGGCAGCGCGAGCCGGCCGCCGGGATCTTCCGGTTCGAGGACGCGGGCAGGGAGGCCGGGGGGTGGGGGCCCGCCGAGGACATCCAGGGCCGCATCGGGATGGCCGTACGGCGCTGGCGCCGGGTCCTGGAAGAACTGGCCGAGGAAGAGGCGCGGCTGCTCGAACGCAACGCCGCGCCCGACGCCGAGACGGTGGCGGCGCTGCTGGCCGCCGCCCTCCTCGGCGGCCGCCGAGCCAGGGGCGCGGGAGAGCAGCTCGCCGAACGGATCGGCGCCCAGGGGGCGCTGCGGCTCCGCGACAAGGGCGGGGCGCTGCTCACCGAGTGCCTGGACCAGGTGATGCACGGCGAGCGTGACCGGCGGCTCGCCCCGCTGGACGCCCTCGAGGTCGCCCCCGAACCGCAGGCCGAACTCATTGCCGCTCTGTCCGTACTGCAGAAGGAGAGGTGGAAGCGATGACTGCCGTCACCGACCAGGGACCTGACCACGGGCACGGGCACGGACCGGATCACGGAGCGGAGGACGAGGCCGCGGGGGCCCGGGGGAACGACGGACAGCGCTGGGACGACGGCCTCATCGCCCGCCGAGCCGAGGCCGCCGAAGCCGCTCAGGAGCACGCGGAGGACCTGCGGACCGCCCAGGAGGACGACGCCGCGGAGACCCAGGTCGAGGCGTACGGACTGCCCGGCGGCCCCCTGCGGCCCCGGCTGGACGCGCTGCGTGAACTGGTCGGGCTCTCCCGTGCCCGGCTCGACGGTGACACGCTCGCCGAGGCGGGGCGGGTGCTCGACGAGGCGTCGGCCCGACAGCGGCTCTCCTCCCGCCACACGGTCGTCGCCGTCGCGGGCGCCACCGGCAGCGGGAAGTCGACCCTCTTCAACGCGCTCGCGGGCGTCCAGATCTCCGACACCGGACTGCGCAGGCCGACCACCTCGGCGCCCATCGCCTGCAGCTGGACCGACGGCGCTGCCGGACTGCTCGACCGGCTCGCCATCCCGGGACGGCTCCGGCGCAGGCCGGTGCAGGGCGGCACGGCCGTCGACGAGGCGCTGCAGGGGCTCGTCCTGGTGGACCTGCCCGACCACGACTCGGCGGCCACCGGCCACCGGGAGCAGGTGGACCGGGTGCTGGCCCTGGTCGACGCGGTGATCTGGGTGGTCGATCCGGAGAAGTACGCCGATGCCGCCCTGCACGAACGCTATCTGCGACCGCTCGCCGGGCACGCCGAGATCTCCTTCGTCGTGCTCAACCAGATCGACCGGCTCTCCGGCGAGGCGGCCGACCTGGTCCTGGACGACCTGCGCCGACTGCTGGACGAGGACGGCATCGCTGTGGGGGAGCACGGCGATCCGGGCGCCACGGTCATGTCCTTGTCCGCGCTCACCGGCGCCGGGGTGGGCGATCTGCGCGAACTGCTCGGCAGGTTCGTCCAGTCCCGCACGGCTGCGGCCCGCAGGCTTTCCGCCGACGTGGACGCGGCCGCCGCGCGGCTCCGCCCGGTGTACGTGGCCGAGGGGCGGCCGGGGCTCGGGGAGCGGGCCCGTGAGCAGTTCACCGACCGGCTCGCGGAAGCCGTCGGCGCCGCGGCGGCCGGGCAGGCGGCCGAGCGGGAGTGGCGCAGGAACGCGGGGCGGGCCTGCGGGACGCCCTGGCTGCGGCTCTGGCGCTGGTACGAGTCCACCCGGCAGCTCGGCGGCCTGGACCTGATGGCGCAGGCGCTCGCGCCGCCGGAGGAGGAGCTCACCGCCAGGCAGCGGGTGGAGCAGGCCGTGCGGACCCTGGCGGACGACGCCGTGGGCGGGCTTCCCGCGCCCTGGGCGCAGGCCGTGCGCGAGGCGGCCGTGAACGGGGCGCAGGGGCTGCCGGAGGCACTGGACGAGCTGTCACGGACCGCGGCGGCGGGAGGCGGCGGCCGGAGCCGTGGAGGGAGCACGGACACCGGGTCCGCTTCCGCGGGCCCTGGCGGACCCACCACGGCGGCCGGGCAGGGCAAGCGTGGTTCCGCGTCGGGGGGCAGGTCGTCCGCACCCGTCGCCGGCGCCCTGACGAGCCGTGGCACCAGGCCGCCGCGCCCTGCGTGGTGGCCGGCTGCGGTACTCGCCCAGGCATCGATGACGCTGCTCCAGATCTTCGGGGGCCTGTGGCTGCTCGGCCAGATCGTGGGCGTGCTCGAACCCGGACTGCTGACCCCGGCGCTGCTCATGCTGGCGGGAGTGGTCGGCGGTCCGCTCGTGGAGTGGTCGTGCGCGGCCGCGGCGCGGGGCCCGGCACGCCGCTACGGGCAGGAGGCGGAGCGGCGGCTCCGCGAGGCTGCGGCCGGCTGCGGCAGGGCCAGGGTCCTCGATCCGGTGGCGGCGGAACTGGCGCGCTACCGCGAGGTGCGGGAGCGCTATGTGGCGGTGACGGAGTTTTCCACAACCGGCGGGTAATCCACAGGCCCGGCGGGATTTCACGTTTCCGTCCAGCATGGTTCCAAGCGGATCGGACGGACGCGCCGGGCGCACGTCGTCGCACCGCACCGCATCCCATCGGTGCAGGGCGGACAGCGGACGGAAAGCGTACGGAAGCGGCAGGGAATCGGGGGACGGGAAATGAACGAGACCATGGTGACGCTGGTGGGGAACGCGGCGACCCCGGTGGACTTCCGGGAGACGGCGACAGGGCCGACGGCGCGATTCCGGCTGGCGGTGACACCCCGGCGGTGGGACCGGGAACAGCAGGCCTGGACCGACGGCAGCACCGGCTTCTACACGGTCTGGGCACGACGGACACTGGCGGCGAATCTGTCCGGCTCGGTCTCGGTCGGAGAGCCGCTCGTCGTCCACGGGCGTCTGAAGGTGCGTGAGGAGGAGCGGGAAGGGGTGTGGAGGACCTCCGTGGACATCGACGCCGTGGCGGTGGGGCACGACTTGACCAGAGGGACGGCCGCGTTCCGGCGCGTGGTCAGAGCGGATCCCTCGCTCACAGCACCCACGCATCGTCAGAAACCGGCCACGGAAATGGCATCGGTGTCCTGAAGGGGAGGGGGCGCGCCGAACAGGGCTATAACGATTACGAGTCGGAATGCTTATCTGACGGCATGAAGGGGGATTCGCCTTCGCTCCATCCTTACGATTCCCCCGTACTCATGCGGCACTTGAGTTTGCTGGCGAGGCACCTCCCACACGCGTCACAAGCGTGAAGGTCTCGCCCGGAGGGGAATTCTGTGTTTTCTGTGTCTTCTGCGTCCACTTCGTCGTCGACGGCGGCGACGGAGGGCTCCCCAGGGAGCCGGAGTAAGGGCCGCGGTCTCGTCAGGGCGGCCGCCGCGATGCTGGCCACCGGGCTGGTCGCTGCGGGAACGATCGTCGGAGCGACGGCCGCCTCGGCCGCGCCGACGGACGAGACGGGCCAGCACCAGGGTGGTGCGGTCGCCGTACTGGACGGTCTGAAGACCTACGGCACCGCCCAGCTCGACACCGGCAAGGGCAACGAGCCCCAGGAGCTGCCCGCCGGCCTGTTCGAGATGAAGGTCGACGGCGGCGGCACGATCCAGACGTACTGCATCGACTTCCACACGCCCACCAAGGACGGCGCGAAGTACCTGGAGACCCCCTGGGGCCAGTCTTCGCTCGGCGCCAACGACGACGCCGGCAAGGTGCGCTGGATCCTGCAGCACTCCTACCCGCAGGTCGACGACTTCGCGGCGCTCGCCAAGACGGCCGGTACCGGCCAGCTCGACGCGAAGACCGCCGCCGCCGGCACCCAGGTCGCCATCTGGCGCTTCTCGGACAAGGCCGACGTGACGGCCAAGGACGAGAACGCCGAGAAGCTCGCCGACTGGCTGGAGGCGAACGCGCAGAACGTCGCGGAGCCCAAGGCGTCCGTGGGGCTGTCTCCGGCCGCGGTCTCCGGCAAGGCCGGTGAGAAGCTGGGTCCGATCACCGTCCACACCGACGCCGGCCAGGTCTCGGTGGCACCGCCCGCCGACGCCGCCGCCAGCGGGGTCCAGGTCACCGACAAGACCGGCAAGCCCGTCACCGAGGCCGCCGACGGCACCGACCTCTACTTCTCGGTCCCCGACGACGCCACCGACGGCTCCGCCTCGTTCTCCGTCCAGGCCTCCACCTCCGTGCCCGTGGGCCGGGTCTTCGCCGGGCTGATCAAGAGCCAGACGATGATCCTCGCCGGCTCCAGCGAGTCGACCGTCTCCGCGACGGCGAGCGCCACCTGGGCCGAGAAGGGTGCCGTCCCGGCGGTGACCGCCCAGAAGAACTGCGCCAAGGGCGGCGTCGACATCACCGCGAGCAACACCGGTGACGAGGCGTTCACCTTCGAGCTCGCCGGTACCGAGCACACCATCCCGGCCGGTGAGACCCGCACGGTGACCGTCCCGGTCGGCGAGGACGAGGCCTACGACTTCACGATCACCGGTCCCGGCGGCTTCAGCAAGAACTTCAAGGGCGTCCTGGACTGCGAGACCGCCGGCACCCCCGCCCCGGGTGACGACGTGACCACCCAGACCGGCACCGAGCCCACGCCGGCCCAGAGCGCCCCGAGCACCGAGGGTGACCTCGCGGCGACCGGCGGTTCCAGCGCCACCCCCGTCATCGCGGGTGTCGCCATCGCCCTCGTCGTCCTCGGCGGCGGCGCGGTCTTCATGCTCCGCAGGAAGAAGCCGCAGGGCAGCGGTGAGTGACTGAGCACAGGCGCTGCCGGTGGTACGAGCGCCGGTGAAGTGTCGTGAAGAGCCCGGTACGGACCTCCGTGCCGGGCTCTTCACGTGCCCGGGGACCGGACGGGTTTCCGTCCGGGTGCGGGCGTCAGGCAAGATGGGTGTATCTACCCACACCTCTATTGCTGCCGGACGGTTTCTCTTGGCTGAGTACATCTACACCATGCGCAAGACGCGCAAGGCGCACGGCGACAAGGTGATTCTCGATGACGTCAATCTGAACTTCCTGCCCGGCGCGAAGATCGGTGTCGTGGGCCCCAACGGCGCCGGTAAGTCCACGGTGCTGAAGATCATGGCGGGCCTCGAGCAGCCGTCCAACGGTGACGCGTTCATCTCGCCCGGCTTCAGCGTCGGCATCCTCATGCAGGAGCCGAAGCTCGACGAGTCGAAGACCGTCCTCGAGAACGTCCAGGACGGCGCCGCCGAGATCATGGGCAAGCTCAAGCGCTTCAACGAGGTCGCCGAGCTCATGGCGACCGACTACTCCGACGCGCTCATGGACGAGATGGGCAAGCTCCAGGAGGACCTGGACCACGCGAACGCCTGGGACCTCGACGCCCAGCTGGAGCAGGCCATGGACGCCCTGGGCTGCCCGCCCGGCGACTGGCCCGTGACCACCCTCTCCGGTGGCGAGAAGCGCCGTGTGGCGCTCTGCAAGCTGCTCATCGAGGCCCCGGACCTGCTGCTCCTCGACGAGCCCACCAACCACCTCGACGCCGAGTCGGTGAACTGGCTGGAGCAGCACCTCTCGAAGTACGCGGGCGCAGTCGTCGCCGTCACGCACGACCGGTACTTCCTGAACAACGTCGCCGAGTGGATCCTCGAGCTCGACCGCGGCCGCGCACTGCCCTACGAGGGCAACTACTCCACGTACCTGGAGAAGAAGGCCACCCGCCTCAAGGTCGAGGGCCGCAAGGACGAGAAGCGTCAGAAGCGGCTCAAGGAAGAGCTGGAGTGGGTCCGCTCCAACGCCAAGGGCCGCCAGACCAAGTCCAAGGCACGTCTCGCCCGTTACGAGGAGATGGCGGCCGAGGCGGACAAGATGCGGAAGCTGGACTTCGAGGAGATCCAGATCCCGCCGGGCCCGCGGCTCGGTTCCATCGTCGTCGAGGTCGAGAACCTCTCGAAGGCCTTCGGCGACAAGGTCCTCATCGACGACCTGTCGTTCACGCTGCCGCGCAACGGCATCGTCGGCATCATCGGTCCGAACGGCGCGGGCAAGACCACGCTGTTCAAGATGATCCAGGGCCTGGAGACGCCGGACTCCGGCGCCATCAAGGTCGGCGACACGGTCAAGATCTCCTACGTCGACCAGTCCCGCGCCAACATCGACCCGAAGAAGACCCTCTGGGCCGTCGTGTCGGACGAGCTGGACTACATCAACGTCGGCCAGGTCGAGATGCCCTCGCGGGCGTACGTCTCCGCGTTCGGCTTCAAGGGCCCGGACCAGCAGAAGCCGGCCGGTGTCCTCTCCGGTGGTGAGCGCAACCGCCTCAACCTGGCGCTGACGCTCAAGGAGGGCGGCAACCTGCTGCTCCTCGACGAGCCCACCAACGACCTCGACGTCGAGACCCTGTCCTCGCTCGAGAACGCGCTGCTGGAGTTCCCCGGAGCAGCGGTGGTCATCTCCCACGACCGCTGGTTCCTGGACCGCGTCGCCACGCACATCCTGGCGTACGAGGGCGACTCCAAGTGGTACTGGTTCGAGGGCAACTTCGAGTCGTACGAGAAGAACAAGATCGAGCGCCTCGGTGCGGACGCGGCCCGCCCGCACCGTGCCACGTACAAGAAGCTCACGCGAGGCTGATCGAGTTGGCCCGTCACATCTACAGCTGCCCGTTGCGCTGGTCGGACATGGATGCCTTCGGCCACGTGAACAACGTGGTCTTCCTCCGCTACCTGGAGGAGGCGCGCATCGACTTCATGTTCCGGCTGGCGCCGGGGGACGGCTCGCCGTCCTTCTCGGGCGGTTCCGTCGTGGCCCGGCACGAGATCGACTACGTGCGCCCGCTGGTCCACCGGCACGCGCCGGTGACCGTCGAGTCCTGGGTCACGAAGATAACGGCCGCGTCCCTGACCATCGCCTACGAGGTCAAGGACCCCGAGCAGGTCTACGTACGGGCGTCGACGGTCGTCGTGCCCTACAACCTGGCCGAGGAGCGGCCCCGGCGGATCACCGCCGAGGAGAAGCTCTTCCTGCAGGAGTACCTCGACCAGGAGCCCGCCGCCGTATGACAGTGCCTGTACGGTCGCTGCGGTTCGTCGACGCGAGGGAGGCGGCGGATCTCGCCGCCTTCCTCGGCCGGCTGCTCCACTACGACCGGGCCGCCGCCGTCCGCCTCCAGGCGGGCGGCGGCGCGCTCGCGGTCTTCGGCCGGCCGCCCTCCTTCGAGGTCCTCGCCATCCGCACGGTCCGTCTTTCCGGCGTGCACGACTTCGACGTCACGGTCTCGGCCGGTGAACTCCTCGAATCGCTGAACACGGAGGAGGCCGGCGCACAAGCCGGTACGGGCGCCCTGCCGACGCCCGTCACCGGACCTCCGTGGGCCGGGATGCTGCCGCCACGCGGCGGCTGGCAGGAGCGCCCCGGGCTGCCGGGGCCCGTCGACCTGCGCACCGAACTCACCGGCGCCGTGGCCGAGTTCCGGGCCCGCGACGCCGCACTGCCCGAGGACCGGCGCACCCGGGCGGAACGCGATCTGATCGGCCACGACATCTGGTCCCGGACGGTCGGGGACACGGAGCTTCCGCTGCGCGCGGTGCACGCCGCGCAGTCCCTCGGCTTCCTGCGCCCGGCACCCGACTTCCCGGTCGCGCTGCTCACGGCGGGATCCTGGCTGCGGCTGCGCACCCCGTTCGGCTCGATCGCACTACGGGGTGCCGGTGGCGGCCTCGGCACGCTCGCCGTGACGGTCGGGACCGTCTGAGGCAGCCGATGCCTGCCCGCCTCCGGCATCATCCGGTGGCCGTCCCCCGGTACGGCCTGCGGGCAGCCCGTCGGCTCAGCCCGCGGTGTTGATCATCGAGGCGGCGGCGTAGGTGAGGTAGTCCCACAACTGCCGCTCGTGCTCGGGGGAGAGGCCGAGTTCGTCGAGCGCCACCCGCATGTGCCGGAGCCAGGCGTCGTGCGCCGCCCTGTCCACCTGGAACGGGGCGTGCCGCATCCGCAGCCGGGGATGTCCCCGCTGGTCGCTGTAGGTGCGCGGGCCACCCCAGTACTGCATCAGGAACAGCGCGAACCGCTCCTCGGCCGGGCCCAGGTCCGCCTCCGGGTACATCGGCCGCAGCAACGGGTCGTCGGCTACGCCCTGGTAGAAGCGGTGGACCAGGCGCCGGAACGTCTCCTCGCCGCCGACCTGCTCGTAGAAGGTCTGCTCCTGAAGCGTGTCGCGCGGAATCTCTGTCACCCGTCCATCGTCGCAGACGCACCGGCCGAGGACCGGGGTCCTAGGACCCCGGTCCTCGGCCGGTGCGTGTCCTCGTGTTCACCGGATCAGTCGCGGCGGACCGTGATCGTCGTCCAGGCCCCGACGTGCACCTGGTCGCCGTCCTGGAGCGGTACGGGGACGTAGGGCTGGATCGGGTCCTCGGCGCCGTTGAGCGTCGTGCCGTTGGTGGAGTTCTGGTCGACGACGGCCCAGCTGCCGTCCGGCTGCTGCACCAGCACGGCGTGCTGGTGCGAGACACCCGGGTCCTCCGGCGGTACGGCCAGATCGATGTCGGGGGCCTCGCCGGTGCTGTGCCGGCGCCTGCCGATGGTGATCTGGCTGCCGGTGAGCGGAAGACGCTGCTCCGGCGAGTACGCGGGCAGGTTGAGCCCGGTCGCCTCCGGGCCGCTGCGCTGCATCATCGCCAGGAAGTAGTCGCGGTCCGGGGCGATGACCGCCGTCCAGCCGCCCGGCCCCTGGCCCGGTCCTCCCTGGGCGGGACCCTGACCGGGGAACTGCTGCTGCGGAGGCTGCGGAACCTGGTGACCCTGTGGCGCCTGCGGACCCTGCGGACCCTGCTGGAAGGCACCCGGAGGTCCCGGAGGCTGCTGCTGCGAGGGCGGCGGCAGCATCCAGTCGTCGTCGCCACCGGGCCCCGGCGCCTGCGGCCGCTGAGGCGCCGGCGGCGCGGACTGCTGCTGGAACGACGGCGGCGGCGGCCCCTGCCGCTGCGGCTCGAACGGCGAGGACGGGCCGTCCTGCCGGCCGGGACCCTGCTGGCCCGGGATCTGCTGCCCCGGCTGCCCCTGCGGCTCGAACGGCGACGGGGGGCCCTGCGGGCTCCTGCCCTGCGCCTCGAACGGGGACGAAGACTGCTGCTGGAACGAGGGCGGAGGAGGCGGCCCCTGCTGGAAGGACGGCGGAGGCGGCGGCGGACCCGGGCGGCCCCCCTGTTCCGGCGAGAGCGGCTCGGCCGGCCGGTTCATCTGCGAAGGCCGGGAACCCTGGTACTCGAACGGGTCCCGCTGCTGCTGCGCGGGACCCTGCTGCTGCGGTGGCGGCGGGCCCTGCTGCGCCTGGAAGCCCGGCGGCAGATTCAGGCCCGGCGCAGGGCCGCCCGCGCCGCCCTGCGGGGCCAGCGGGGTGTAGGACGTCGCCGTGTTCGTGAGGAAGTTCCAGCGGCACTCCTCGCAGTACGGCGCCATCGCCTCACGCGGGGTGCGGCACTGCGGGCAGAGCTCGGCCTGCGCGGTCGGCTGCCCGGCCCCCGGCCCCTGCGGGTAGCCGTAGGCGGGCGGGGAAGGCGGCGGCGGAACCGCGCCCGAGGGCGCGCCCGTCCCGGCCATGCGGTGTCCGCAGACCTCGCACCAGTCCTCGGAACCCGACTGGTGTCCGTTCGGGCATGTCGGCATGTCGGCGCTTCCCCCTCTCCTCGTCCGGCCCGGAGGCCGCCATGCTGTCCGGTGCACCGTCCGGTCGGCCGGAACGGCTTTCCGCGCGGTGCCCCGTCGTCGTGTGGTTGTCGTCCGTGTCGCTACTTCTTGACGCGAACCGTCTTGGTCGAGCGCGTTTCGAGTGTCATCTCGTCCGCTTCCGCGACCCTCGCTTTCAGTCGCACAGTACCTGTCGCCGCATCGACGACGTCGACCACCTTCGAAAGCAGTTTCGCAGTATCCGCGTTTCCGGAAGCCGACGCGAGCTGCACCGCACGGCCCAGTTTCGCCGTCGCGCCGCCGAAGTCTCCCGATTTACGCGCATCCAGTCCCTGCTGGATCACTTGCGCCAGTTCCGCCTGCCCCGTGTAGTGCGCCACCTGCGGGTTGATCGACGTCGACGCGGCCGTGTCGTCCGTCCACACGGCCCGTACGAGACCCTGGGAGAGGGTCTGCGGGACGCCGTCGTCCGGCGGGGGCGGCAGGATCAGCGAAACCCGTGCCGCCAGCATCTCCTGGCCGATCCCGGCCTCCGGAACCCGGACGCACACGTGGTAGTCCCGGGACTCGTCGCCCCAGGAGCCGGTCGGGTAGTCACCGGCGCGCGGCCCCGCCACGGTGCGGCGGCCGGTCAGCTCGGCGACCGCCGGTGCCACCTGCTTGACGAACACGATCTCGACACCGACGGGCGTCCAGAGCCGCAGCGCGACATCCGCGACCTCCTTGCCCATCGCGTTCTCCATCATCCGCGTGAAGTCCGCGGCGAGACCCGCCGGATCGGCGACGATGTCCGCCGTGCCGAGCAGGGCGGAGGCGATCGCTGTGACTTCTTTCACCTCCCAGTCGGTGCCCACACCTCTCGCGTCACAGGTGAACCGGCCCGCACAGGAGTCCAGAGCGGCCCGCAGGTCCTCCGGGGACTCGTGCTCGTTGCGCCCGTCGGTGAGGAGGATGCCGTGCCGGATGTCCACCTCGGATGCCCCGAGCAGCCGGTCCGCCAGCCTCAGCCAGGTCCCGATCGCGGTGCCCCCGCCCGCGCTCAGCCGGCGCAGGGCCTCCTTCGCCTGGGCCTTGGTCCCCGGGGTGGCCGTGGCCAGCTGCCCGTTGCCCGGGTAGACGTCCTTGGCCGTGTGCGTTCCCGCGACGACGGCGAACCGTGTGCCGTCCCGCAGGGTGTCCACGGCCGCCGCCGTCGCGTCGCGTGCGTTGCGCATCTTCGTCGGCGGGTAGTCCATCGAGCCCGAACAGTCGACCATGAGCACCACGGCGGCGCCGGGGGCCCGCCCCGCGACACGTGCGGCCGCAGGGGCGCCGTCGGCCAGTGGCACACCGCCGGTCGTACCCCCGCCGGTGGAGGTGACGGTGATGATCGCGTTGACGTCGCGGCCGCCCTCGGGGAGGAACTCGTTCTGGTACACCTCGACGGAGAACTGCGGCACGCTGGACTTGGAGAAGTTGGCCATCTCATCGGCTCCTTGAGGCACCACGTGTGTCGGAAGAGGACAGCGGTGACGAAAACAGAGGTGCGGACAGGTTCAGGGCGCGGGACACGAGGCGCGGCACTTGACGGGCGCGGGGCGCGCGGGGACGGGGCGGAGCGCCGAGGGGGCGGCGGCGGACCGCTCACGCTCAGGCGGATCCTGCCCCTCGCGCCGCGATGGCGAACGGCAGCAGCGCCACTGTTACGTTGTCGTGGCCCCCGCCGTCGAGGGCGTGACCGACCAGCACCTGGGCGCTGTGCAGCGGCCGTTCACACGCGTCGGACGGCACGGCCGCGGCCATCTCCGCCGGCGACTCCGCGTAGTTCCACAGGCCGTCGGTGCACACCACCACCAGACCGGCCCGGTCGGGCTTGAAGGACGCGGTGTGCGGCTCCAGTTCGTACGCGTCGGCGCCGAGCCAGCCCGTGATGGCGTGGGCGCGCTCGTCGGCGTACGCCTCCGCCTCGTTCATCAGACCGGCCGCCACCATCTGCGCGGCCCAGGAGTCGTCCTCGGTGAGCCGGGCCGGCGGCTGGGACCGGTCCTCGGGGATCCAGTAGACACGGCTGTCGCCGACCCAGCCGATGATCAGCAGACCGCCCGCCATGATCGCCCCGACCAGGGTGCACGCCGGGGCGTTCTGATGACGGTGCTGGTCGTGCTCCAGCGCCTGACCGGGCTCCTGCGCAAGCGCGTTGACGGCCTCGGACGCGGCCATGATCGCCTCGTGCATGGCCTGCTGCGGATGCGAGCCGCGCGGCAGCGATTCCAGCAGTGACTCGTTGGCGGCGGCCGCCGCGGCGGCCGAGGCCTCGTCGGGACGGCTCGCCGACGAGACGCCGTCGCAGACGATGGCGACGACGGCCGGTGAGCCGTCCGGCAGGGCGGTGCAGGACACCGCGAACGCGTCCTCGTTGCGGTGATGGCGCAGGCCCCGGTCGCTGACCGCCGCCACCGCACCGAGCTCCTGCTCCATGTGGTCGCGCTCGCGGGGCTGGGCATGGCCGCAGTTCTCGCAGTAGCCGTCGGTGTCCACCCGGCCTGAGCGGCAGGCCACGCAGACCTTCGCGCCGGCCGCCGAGGCACCGGCGGCCGCGTGCTCCGCGGTGCGGGGATCGGGCGCGGCCAGCTCGAAGTCACCCGAGGCTTCGCCCGAGGCGTCGCCCGGGCCGTCCGGGGCCGCGCCCTTCGGGGAGCCCGAGCCCGGCTCGTCGAAGCGGACCGCTGCCCGGTCGGCGGTGGGCAGGGGCCTTCCGCCGGAGTCCACGCCGGGGAGGTCGGCGGGCCGGTGCGTGGGCGCAGGCACATCGGAGCTGTCCGTCGCGGAGGCGCGCGGCCACTCCACCGCCCCGGCCGCCTCGGGCGAACCTGCGCCCTGCGCGGGGACGGTGATGGCGACGGTCGGACGGTCGGCGGGAGGCGAGGGCACTGCCGAGAGGTCGTACCCGCAGCCTCCGCAGAACAGGTCGCCCGACTCCAGCGGTTCCTCGCAGCTGGGGCACCCCGGCAAGGAGGCCTGCTGGTGGCTCTGTGACATCTTCACACCCAGGTCCGGGGGCGGAAACGGTTGGCCCGCTCCACCAGTTCGATCCTCTCGTCGCCCCGCTGTGCCAGCCGGGCGAGCATCCGGTACGAGCGTTCGAGACCGAATCTGAGACCCCGCTCGTCCAGGTCACTGCCCAGTACCGTCCTCGGACCCGCGACTGCGGGGGAGTGCGGCGCCACCGGCTGAGCCGTGGGACTACCGGAGAGTACCCAGTCAAGTGCCGTACCCAGTACCTCGGTCGACAGCTGTTCCCGTCTCACCGCGTCGAGGCCGTAGGCCCGCAGGGCGGTCACCTGGTCCGCCGCGGCGGACAGGTCGTCGATCAGCGGCTCGTGCGGGGCCCGCTCGCGGAGCCGGGCCCGCACCGCGGCCACCCGCGCCGCCGTGTAGTGGATCGACGACTCCGGCACGGATTCCAGGCTGCGCACGGCACCGGCCCGGTCACCCGCCGCGACCTGGACCCGCGCCAGACCGAAGGCGGAGCTGACGAAGCTCGGGTCCGTCGTCCACACCAGCCGGTAGTACTCCGCGGCGTTGTCCAGCTGCCCGAGCACCTCGGCGCAGACACCCAGTGCCAGCTTCGGCGCCGGCTCGCCGGGAAAGGCGTCGTACACCGCGTCGAAGGACAGCGCGGCGTTCTCGTGGTCACCGGTCACCAGCGAGGTGACACCGCGGTACCAGACGACCCGCCAGTCGTCCGGGTGCTGTGCCTCCACCGCAGTCAGTGCCCGTACGGCGGCGTCGAGTTCGCTCATCTCCAGGAGCGCGCGCAGCTCCCGCAGGCGGGTCTCCAACGAGGCGGCGGGCACGGAGCGGAGGGCGGAGACCAGCTCCGCGGGCGCCGACGCCATCAGCCCGGCGAGGAATCCGGCGTTCGGGTCGTTCGGGTCCACCCGGGGGACCGGCAGGGCCAGCGAGGTCGCCCGCGCGTCGAACGCGGCGAGCCGGGGACCGGCGCCCGGGAGCGCCACGGGAGCCGGGGCCGCCGCGCGAGGCGCCGGAACGGCCGCCCGGTGCTGCCCGGACGCGGCCGCGCCCGCCACCACGCCGCTTCCCGTGCCGCCCCGGACATGGGTGTCGGGCGCGTACAGCGGACCGGCGCCCCCCGGCGCGGCCGGAAGCGCCGGGACGGGGACGACGGGAGCGCCGGCGGGAACGGCCGGCCGGGCCGGGGTGGGCAGGGGGGCGGCCGGGTCGGCCGTCCCGCGCCGCCGTCCGAAGCGGCCCGTGCCGCCGGACGGAGCCTCGTGACGGGCACCGAGCCGTGACACCTCGTCGGTCGGCCGGGCGAACAACTCCGTGTCCGTCACGCGCATCTCCACGCCGAACAAGGTGGAGAGCGCCGGGCGCGGACGCCCCGTCTGCAGGGCGACCACCTCCCGCAGCACCCCCGTCAGCTGTTCCGCCATCTCCGCTGCCGAGGAGAACCGGCGGGCCGGATCCGGGTCCGTGGCCCGCACGAGCAGCCGGTAGAACGACTCGTACCGCCGGAACACCTCGATGTTGTCCGGATCCGGCAGCGAGTCCACGAAGACGTTGGTGTAACCCTGGAAGTCGAAGGTCAGCACCGCGAGCGTCCGCGCCACCGTGTAGAGGTCGGAGGCCACGGAGGGGCCGGCCTCGGCCACCTCCGGAGCCTGGTAGCCGACCGTGCCGTAGATGGCCGACTCGCCGTCGTCCATCCTGCGCACCGCGCCCATGTCGATGAGCTTGAGCTGGTCCTCCGTCTGGATCGCGTTGTCGACCTTGAAGTCGCAGTACAACAGGTTGCGGCTGTGCAGGTGGCCGAGTGCCTCCAGCGCCTCGATCCCGAACGCGCAGGCCTGTTCGACCGGCAGCGGGTCCCGCTTCCCGGCCGGTGTGCGGAGCTCGTTGGCGATCTCCTTGAGCGACTTCCCGCCGACGTACTCCATCACTATGTAGCCGTCGAGCGAACCGGTGCGCTGGTCCAGGTGCTCGACGAAGTTGTAGATGCGGACGATGTTGGAGTGCTCGATCTCGGCGAGGAAGCGCCGCTCCGAGATGGCCGCGGCCATGGCGTCCTGGTCCCCGGTGTCCAGTAGGCCCTTGAGGACCACCCAGCGGTCGGAGACCGCCCGGTCCACCGCGAGATAGACCCAGCCGAGCCCGCCGTGCGCCAGGCAGCCCGCCACCTCGTACTGCCCGTGCACGACGTCGCCGCCGCGCAGCTTGGGCACGAAGGAGTACGGGTGACCGCACTTGGTGCAGAACCCCTCCGTACGGCCGGGCCGTTCCCCGCGTGCCCGGCCCACCGGCGCACCGCAGTCGGAGCGCGAGCAGAACCGCTTCCGCTCGGGGACCTCGGGCTTCTCCATCACCGCCGTGTACGGGTCGGGCCTCGGCACGTCGGGGACGAGCACCAGGCCCGCGCCGAGCCTGCCGCGGCCGGAGGCCGACCCCGTCGAGGTGCCCGAGGAGCGCACCGACACGGACCGCGAGGTGGGACTTCCGGACAGGGAGCGGGAGAGCCTCCCGGACACCGAACGCCGCGAGGTCGACGAGCGCGACGACGACCGGGCGGACGCCTGCGAACCCGTCCGCCGCGAGGTGCTGCCGCTTCCCGCCCCGCCACCGCCCGCGATGCCCGTGGGCGGTGAACCCACCATGCCCGTGGGCGACACGACCGGCGCGAGACCGCAGGTGTCGCAGTACAGCTCGCCGCCGCCCATGTCCTCGTAGCTGCCCTCGCACACGGGGCGCTGGCACTGCGCACTCATGATCTCTCCCCCTGTACGTCGTGCTGGTCCGGGCGGCGCGGTGTCAGCAGGTCCGTGGCGGCCCGCTGATAGCGCATCACCACCTGTTCCGCGACCCGCAGATCGCACGGCGCGCTCCACAGCATCCGCCGGGCCGCGTCGTACCGCTCGATCAGCAACGGGTCCTCGGCCAGACCGTGCCGGGCCACCTTCGCCTTGTACGCGTCCAGCCTGCCGCGCAGCTCCGCGCGGACCGCGAGCGGCTCGGTGACGGACGTCAGCGACTCCCGGGCGCGCAGCAGTTCGTCCTCCGCCTCCCGCTCCAGCGATTCCAGCAGCGGTGACAGCCGGCTCCACTGGGCGTGCCTGCGGTACGCCGAAGCCGTCGCGAGCCGCTCCTGCAACACGGTCGGCGGCCCGCTGACCGCGGGCACCTCGGAGGCCGCGATCTTCGCCAGCACCTCGCCGCGCGCCAGCCGGGCCTCGGCGAGCGTACGGTTCGCGCGCGACAGCAGGTCACGCACCTGGACCAGACGCTGCTCGGCGTCCTGGCGGACCGCCAGCACCGCCTCGATCTCGCGGCGCACCTCCTCCAGGGCGCGTGCCGCGCGGTCGTAGCGCGTGGTGTCGGGCCGCCCTCCGCCCGGCGCGGCACTCCCCGGACCCGGGATCCAGAACGCCAGCGGGTCGGAGATCACCTGTTCCCGCAGCGTGGCCAGCTCCTCGGCGATCGACTCCAGGTCGTCACCGGCCGGGTGCTCCCCGGGCCGTACCCCGACCGAGTGCGCCAGCGAGCCGGTGCGGCGCAGCTCGGCGGCCAGCAGGTCTATCCGGGCGGGCAGCGCCGACCATACGGAGTCCGACGCGAGGACCATGTCCAGCGACCGGGCGTACAGGTCGTTCATCCGGGCGACCAGCTCCTCCAGCGTGAATCGCTCGGAGAGCCGGGCCGGACCGGTGAGCGAGGAGCCCGGGCCGGTCGAGCCCTGGTTCGCCACGGTCACACCGTCGCCGCGCAGCAGTTCGGTCAGGGCCACCAGGTCGCTCCTGCCGGGGTAGCGTCGCCTGCCCCGGATCTCACGGGCCGAGGCCAGCGCCCCGGCGTAGGCGTCGAAGTACTGCCAGAGCAGCGTGATCGACCGCTTGGTGGTGCCCCAGCGCTCCTTGGTGACACCGGCCAGAGTGGCGCCCTCCAGGAGCCGGCGGCCGGCGTGTTCCTCCAGGGCGAGGAGCGAGGTCTCGATGGCCTCGTGCTCAGCACCGAGCCGGGCCAGCGTACGGTCCGCCTCGTCCCGGCCCATGACCGGGCCGGGGGGCCTCCCCGCGAAGCTGGGGAAGGATCCCGCCACGCCCATCGATCACCTCTCCGTTCGTGCCGCCGGGCCCGGGGGCCCGGACGGCTTCAGTTGCTGCGGTACTTCGGTGCCGGGGGGCCCGTGATGCCGGGCAGACCCGTCGCCAGCCAGTCGCGGTACGACGTCATCCAGGGGCTGTCGTCGCCGCCCCGGCGGTACTCGTTCAGTACGTGGTTGACCCGGCCCACCAGGTCGTCGGCGCCGAGCTTCGCCGCGACGCCGTAGTACTCGGTGGTGAACGGCTTGTCGCCCTTGAGTTCCACCGCCGGGTCCTGGGCCGCCTGACCGGCCGCCAGCGCGTTGTCCGTGACCACCGCGTCGACCTCGCCGAGCTGGAGCCGCACCAGGCAGTCCAGCTGGTTGGGGACGGTCAGCAGGTCCGCGTCCAGCTCGGTCCCGTCGTTCTCGTCCTTGAACACCGCGCCGAAGGACTCCTTGTCCAGCGCGTCGTACGCCGTCGAGCCCTCCGCCGTGCAGACCCTCTTGCCCTTCAGGGACTTGTCGTAGCCCTCGATCGTGGACTCCTTGGGTGCCAGGACCTGCTGGCCGGCCTGGAAGTACGCCGTCGAGAACGCCACCTGGCCGGCGCGCGCGCAGTTGATCGTCATCGTGCGCACGACGACGTCGACCTTGTCGTGCTCCAGCGCGGAGATGCGCTGGTTGGTGGGGATGGCACGGAAGATCACCGCGTCCCGGTCACCGAGGATGTCCTCCGCGATCGCGTGCACGAGATCGATGTCGAAGCCCTCCAGGGTGCGGCTCTCCGGATTCCGGTAGCCCCACTGGAAGCTGTTCTGGTCGACGCCCGCTATCAGCTTCCCGCGCTGCTTGATCCTGTCGATGCTCGGGCCGCCGGCGTCCGACGCCGGCACACTGGCCTCCGGGTCCTTGCACGTCTCGGCCTCGGTCGGCACCGAGGCGCCGGCGTCGTGCCCCGCGCTCCGCCCGCCGAACGTCCCGTCACCGTGCGCCAGCGGCAGCAGGGTGAGCGAGGCGGTGACGGCGCAGGCCACCGCCATGCCCGTCACTCCGCCCCAGCCGTGGAGCCTGCCGCGCGCGGCCCGGTCCTTCACCCTGGTCATCGGTCGTCCCCTCACCGGTACTCCGAGAGCCTGCGGTTGACCCCGACGACCGCGGCGGCCGCACCCAGCACGGCGAGGACCGCGGCCCCGATCGGCAGCCCGCCCAGCGCGCCGCGGCCGTCCTCGGCCGCCGCGTCGAACTCGTCCTGTTCGTGGGCGAGCGCCTTCTCCAGCGCGTCGTCGACCCGCTCGAAGGACTGCCCCGTGGAGTTCTCCGGGCCGATGATCTGCCGCAGCGCACTGTCGTACTCGCCCCGGTCGTCCGTGGTCCGGGCCTTCCTGTGACGTTCCTGCCACTCGGACACGCTGTCCATGGCGTCACCCACCGGCTCGCGGCCCGTGGAGTCGTCGGCCAGCTCCTTCGCGCTCCTGAGCTGCGCGCCGAGTTCCTTCATGCCCGTGCTGTAGTCGGTCTCGTACTGGTCCCGCGTGCCGTCCGGGGTGAGTACGGCACCACGGGCGACCAGGGTGAGGTTCTCATTGGAGCGCGCCTTCAGCGAGTTGATCCGTGCCTTGTTCAGGACGTCGAGTGACTCCTGCCCCTGCACCATCGCGCTACGCAGGTCCGCCCTGGCCATCGTGTGACCCACGGCCAGCCAGAGCAGCACCACCGTCGCCGCGGCCGTCGCCGCGAGCAGTCCGTGGTTGAAGACGCGGTTCGTCCTGCGGTAGTTGCGCCGCTGCATCCACACCAGCGCCGCCAGGGCCACGACCCCGACCCCCAGGGAGAGGAAGGGGAACCGCCGCGCGTCGGCCGAGTCGGTGGCGAGCCGCCCGGTCTCCTCGGCGTGCAACCGCTCGGCCGCCGGGAGGAGTTCACCGGTCATCTTCTGGTTGGCGTACCGGAGGTAGGCCCCACCGAGCGGCAGTCCCTGCCGGTTGTTGGCGCGGGCCCGCTCGACGAGACCGGTGTACTCGGGGAGCAGCTCGCTCAGCGTCGTGATCTCACGGTGCGACGAGGTCGAGGCGTCGGTGCTCGCCGCGGCCTCGACCAGCAGCCGGGACGCCTCCTTGATGTCCGCGTCGTACCGGGCGAGCACGTCCGGGGGCTCCTGCGCCCCCGCCAGGAACCCGCTGGCCGCCATCGTGTCCGCGTCGGCCAGCGAACGGTAGATGCTCGCGGCGTCCGCGCTCAGCGGCTGACTCCGGGTCACCACGTCGTCGGCGGACGAGGCGCGTCCGGAGATCTCCAGGAACGTGACCGCTCCGAACACCACGACGAGCAGGGCCAGCGCGGCGCCCATGATCTGCAGCCTGCCCGGCTCGGTCGTCGCCGCGGCACGCAGCCGCTCGGCCGCGGTCCGGACACCACCGCGCTGCGCGGGTACGGGCGCGGACGGCAGATCCGTCCCGGGCTCCCGCAGCGCGGTCCCGCTCGGCGGGTATGTCACTTGACCTCCCCCTCGGTCACTGACGACGGCCCTGGCCCCCCGGCCGATCGGGGGAGGACTGGTCCTGGCCAGAATTATGGCCCCAGGTGCCACCATCCACCAGAAGCGCCCGAATCCCTCGTCCTTTCCCGTATTCGATCAGGACGAGTGCGAGCGATCAAGGCGGTTCGGCCGGGCCGGCCCCGGAGCAGACCGATCCCTCCCCCCATGAACACGTACGGGGCATCTGTTCGGTTCCCGTACGCGACAGGCGTCCCGCGCGACACAGCACACGGGACGCCTTCACTGACGGGACCTCAGGTGTATTGCTCCCGCAGCCTGTCGTGCGTCCGGCGGGCGGCCCCGGTGTGGTCCAGGCCCAGCAGCGCCGCGCCCAGGACCGGAGGAGCCGAGACCACCCGGATCACCGCCTTGGGGGCGCGTACGGCGAGGAGTTCGGTGATGCGATCGTCCAGCGCCGGGTGACGGGCGGCCAGGACACTGCCGCCCAGCAGCACCGGCACCTCCTCCTCCAGCAGGCCGAGCCGGGTCAGCGCGACGGAGACCATGGCCACGACCTCGTCCGCCTGCCGTTCCACCAGTTCACGCGCGATCCGGTCGCCGGCCGCGCCGGTGGAGAACAGCACCGGGGTCAGCTCGTGCCTTCGCCCGAACGGGATGTGCCCCAGGTGCAGTGCCTCGATCAGCGCGTACACCGAGTCGAGCCCGAAGTGGCCGGGCAGGGTACGCGCCAGCTCGGTCGGCTCACCGCGGCCGTCCTCGGCCCTCGCCGCGAACCACATCGCCTCCTCGGCGAGCCCCGAACCACCGCCCCAGTCGCCGGACATGCGGCCGATCGCGGGGAAGCGGGCGGTCGCTCCGTCCGGTCGCATGCCGACGCAGTTGATCCCCGCGCCGCACACCACGGCCACGCCCCGGGGTTCGTCGACCCCGGCGCGCAGTATCGCGAAGGTGTCGTTGCGCACCTCCACCGTCCGGCCCCAGTCCCGGGCTCGCAGCGCCTCGGCCAGCTCCCTTTCCTCGACCGGGAGATCGGCGTTGGCGAGGCAGGCCGACACGTGTTCGACACCTGTCACCCCAGCACGGTCGAACGCGGCGAGTACAGCCGTTCCCAGCCCGTCCACGGCCACGTCGACCCCGATGACCGGCGGCTGGAAGCCACCCCCGCGCGCAGCGCCCAGGACCGTTCCGTCGGCGCCGATCACGGCCACGTCGGTCTTGCTGTTGCCCGCGTCGATCGCGAGCACATGTGCGGTCAGGCCCACGCCAGGTGCTCCCGGTTGTGCGCGATCAGCTTGTCGGTGAGTGCCTCGGCGTACTCGAACTGACCGATCAGGGGGTGAGCCAGCAGCGCCTTGAACACCCGGTCGCGGCCCCCGCGCAGCGCGGCGTCCAGGGCCAGGTCCTCGTAGGCGGTGACATGCCCGATCAGCCCCGCGTACATCGGGTCCAGCGCGGGTACGGCGAGCGGCGCCGCGCCCGTGCCGTCGACCCGGGCCTGGACCTCGATCACCGCGTCGTCCGGCAGGAACGGCAGCGTCCCCCTGTTGTACGTGTTGACCACCTGCACCGCCGGACCGCCCCCGCCGAGCAGCGAGGACGCCAGGTCCACGGCCGCCTCCGAGTAGAAGGCCCCGCCCCGCTTGCCGAGCAGCGCCGGCTTCTCGTCCAGGGCAGGATCGCCGTACATCTCCAGGAGCTCCTTCTCCATCGCGGCCACCTCGGCCGCGCGGGACGGCTTCGTGCCGAGCTCCCTCACGACCTCGTCGTGCGCGTAGAAGTACCGCAGGTAGTACGAGGGGACGACGCCGAGGCGGTCCACGATCTGCCGGGGCATGCGCAGGTCGCCGGCGATCGCGTCGCCGTGCTCCGCGAGCAGCCTCGGCAGGACGTCCTCGCCGTCCGGACCGCCCAGGCGGACCCCGAGCTCCCACGTCAGGTGGTTCAGCCCGACGTGGTCGAGGTGCACCTCACCGGGCGTCACGTCGAGCAGCGCGGCGAACTTGCGCTGGAAGCCGATCGCGACGTTGCACAGACCGACCGCCTTGTGCCCGGCCTGGAGCAGCGCCCGGGTGACGATCCCGACCGGGTTGGTGAAGTCGATGATCCACGCGTCGGGGTTGGTGCGGCGGACCCGCTCGGCGATGTCGAGGACGACCGGCACCGTACGCAGCGCCTTGGCGAGACCGCCCGCTCCGGTGGTCTCCTGACCGATGCAGCCGCATTCGAGCGGCCAGGTCTCGTCCTGGTTGCGGGCGGCCTGCCCGCCTACGCGGAGCTGGAGCAGCACCGCGTCGGCACCGCCCACGCCCGCGTCCAGGTCGGAGGTGGTGACGATCTTCCCCGGGTGGCCCTGCCTGGCGAAGATCCGCCGTGCCAGGCCGCCGACCAGTTCGAGCCGGTCGGCCGCCGGGTCGACGAGCACGAGCTCCTCCACCGGCAGGGTGTCGCGCAGCCGCGCGAAACCGTCGATCAGTTCGGGGGTGTAGGTGGACCCGCCACCAACTACTGCGAGCTTCATGGTTCTCAGCCCTTTACTCCGGTGAGGGTGACGCCTTCGACGAAGGCCTTCTGTGCGAAGAAGAACACGATGACGACCGGCGCCATGACGAGCAGAGTCGCGGCCATCGTCAGGTTCCAGTTGACCGCGTGGGCGCTCTTGAAGGACTCCAGGCCGTAGCTCAGCGTCCAGGCGCCCGGGTTCTGCGCGGCGTAGATCTGCGGCCCGAAGTAGTCGTTCCAGCAGTAGAAGAACTGGAAGAGCGCCACGGCCGCGATCCCCGGCTTGGCCATCGGGACGACGATCCTGAGGAGGGTACGCAACTCCCCGCACCCGTCGACCTTCGCCGACTCGATGTACTCCTGCGGAATGGTCAGCAGGAACTGCCGCAGCAGGAAGATCGAGTAGGCGTCGCCGAACGCCATCGGGATGATCAGCGGCCACAGCGAGCCCGAGAGGTGGAACTGCTGGGCCCACACCAGGTACATCGGGATGATGATGACCTGCGGCGGCAGCATCATCGTGGAGATGACGAGGATCATCGCGGTGCGCCGGCCACGGAAACGGAACTTGGCCAGCGCGTAGGCGACCGGCACCGACGAGCACACCGTGAACACGGTGCCCAGCAGCGCGTACACCAGCGAGTTGCGCCACCAGTCGAGGAACCCCGGCGTGTGGAAGACCGTCGAGTAGTTCGACCAGTTCCACGATCCCGGCCACAGGTCACCGCTCATCGCCTGGTCGTCGCTCATCACCGACGTGAGGAACACGAACACGAACGGCAGGACGAAGAACAGGGCGAGCGCGACGGCCACGGAGTGGACCGCGATCCAGTTCAGGATCCGCTTACGGCGGTGCCTGGCCGTGTCGGTGCCGCCCGGTCGGCCCGGCACGGCGGTGTCCGGCGTGGTCAGGGTGGTGGTGGTCATCTCAGTCCTCCGCCGGGATGAGGCCGACGCTCTTGCGCATCAGCAGAAGGGTCACGGCCATGGCGATGGCGAAGAGCACGAGGGAGAGGACGCACGCGGCGCCGGTGTTGAAGTTCTGGAAGCCCAGCGAGTAGACGAGCTGCGGGACCGTCAGGGTGGAGTGCTCCGGATACCCGGGCTGGATCACCGTGCCGGGGCCGATGGAGACGCCCGAGGCGAGCTTCCCCGCGACGAGGGCCTGCGTGTAGTACTGCATCGTCTGCACCACGCCGGTGACGACGGCGAAGAGCACGATCGGGGTGATGGCGGGCCAGGTGACGTAGCGGAACTTCGTCCAGGCGCCCGCGCCGTCCAGATCGGCTGCCTCGTACTGCTCCCTGGGGACGTCGAGCAGCGAGGCCATGAAGATGACCATCAGGTCGCCGATGCCCCACAGGGAGAGCAGGACCAGCGAGGGCTTCGACCAGTTCGGGTCGTTGAACCAGTTCGGCCCGTGCAGGCCGATCCACGACAGCACCTCGTTGACCGGCCCGGTGGACGGGTTGAGGAGGAAGACGAAGGCGACCGTGGCCGCGACGGGCGGGGCCAGGTACGGGATGTAGAAGGCCGTGCGGAACAGTCCGGCACCCGTCTTGATCTTCGTGATCAGCAGGCCGATGCCGAGGCCGAAGACCACGCGCAGCGCGACCATCACGACGACCAGCCACAGCGTGTTCCACAGGGCCGGGCCGAACAGCGGCATCTGCTCCAGCACGTACCGCCAGTTCCGCAGCCCCACGAAGGTGGGTGCCTTGATCTGGTTGTAGTGCATGAACGAGAAGTAGACGGTGGCGATCAGCGGGTATCCGAAGAAGACCGAGAACCCGACGATCCAGGGTGAGAGGAAACCCAGGGTACGCAGCCGCTCACGGTTCCGCTTGCGCCGCAGGGGGGAGTCGCGGGGAGCCGGTTCGGTCGCCCGCCCGGCGGACTTCGCCGGGGTGGAGAGGGACAGTGCCATGACTCGGCTCCTCAGTTTTCCGACTGGAGGTTGTCGGCGTCGATCTGGTCGTCGAGGTCCTTCAGCGCGCGGTGCAGGTCCGTCGTCCTGCCCGCCTCGACGGACTGCGAGAAGCCGCCGAACGAGGTGATGTACTGACCGCCGTTGTTCGAGGGCGGAACGGCCTGGCTGTGCGGGTTCCGCGCGATCTCGATGAAGGTGCGGAACGCCGGATCCGCGTCCAGGCCGGGGGACTTCAGCGCCTCGAACGTGGACGGCACGTTGTGGATCGCGTTGGCGAAGTGCACGACCGGCTCCGTGTCGACCGTCAGGTACTTCACCAGCTCCCAGGCCGCGTTCTGGTGCATGCTGCTGTGTGCGATGCCCGCCACGGTGCCGGTCAGGTAACCGCGCCCGTAGGTGTCCGCCTGGTCGTCGGGGACCGGCAGCGGGGCGACCGCCCAGTCGAAGTCCGCCTTCGCCTCGTCGAGCATCAGCCCGCGCCACTCACCGTCCAGGTGCATGGCGAGCTTGCCTGTCAGGAAGCCGTTCTGGGATGACATCTCGTCACCGAAGCGGGCGCGGAGCCTCTCCATGGCCGCGTAGCCGCCCTGCGCGTCGGAGAGGTCGCGCATGGTGGTGAGGAAGTCCTCGGTCTTCGGCTCGTCGGCGAGCTTCGCCCTGCCCTCGTCGTCGAAGTACTCCGGACCCCACTGCGCGAACATCCGGTCGGGGGAGTTCTGGTAGAGCTGGAAGTTCGGCATGAAGCCGGCGCGCTTCAGCGAGCCGTCCTTGTTCCGCCGCGTCAGCTTGACCGCGTCGGCCTTCATCTCGGACATGGTGCGCGGGGGCCGGGCGATGCCCGCCGCCTCGAAGGCGTCCTTGTTGTAGTACATGCCGAACGCGTCGGCGAGCAGAGGCGTCGCACACTGCACGCCCTCGTACCGCGTGTAGTCCAGCAGGGTCTTCGGGAAGACCTTCTCCTTGTCGATCCCGCTCTTCTCCATGAACGGGTCGAGATCCACCCACATGCCGGACGAGCAGTACTGCCCGACGTTGTTGGTGGTGAAGGACGTCACGACGTCGGGTGCGTCGCCGCCGCCCGCGCGCAGCGCCTGGTTGATCGTCTCGTCGCTCACGTTGCCGGTGGAGACGACGTCGATGTTCGGGTGGAGCTTCTCGAAGCGGGCGATGTTCTCGTTGATCGCCTCGACCTCGCCCGGCGCCGACCAGCCGTGCCAGAACTTCAGCGTGACGGGCTTCGTGGGGTCGTCGGTGTTGCTGCCGGTACTCGGATTGGCGCAGCCGGACAGCAGCAGCGCGGCTGCGCCGAGCGCCATGGGCACGCGGGTTCGAAAGCGCCGTGGCGCCATAGCGGACTTCCTTTGCAGCGGTACTTCGCGGGGACGGGGGCACCGGGGACGGGCCGCCGGACATGGGGTGCCTCGGGCGCCACCGGATACGGGTGGCGCGGTGCGGTGGCGGTTGGTTCAGGCGGTGTCGAAGACGCTGTCCCGCGCCTGGGCGAGGGCCGTCCGCAGCGCACCGGTCAGGATCGGGTCGCCCTCGATGTCGCTGACGCGGAGCAGCGGCCGGGGCAGTGCGAGGCCGGTCATCTCGGCCTCGACCCGTTCGCGGAGTTTCTCCCCGCCGGCCTGGGCCACCCGGCCGGAGAGGACGACCAGTTCGGGGTCGACCACGGCGACCACGGAGGCCAGGCCGGTGGCCAGCCTGCGGGCGACCTCGGCCCGCACGGCCTCGTCGGCGAGGGCTTCGTCCAGCGGTCTCCCCCCGGCCAGGTCGCGTACGGCTGGGCAGGAGACCAGGCTCTGGAAGCCGCCACCCGCGTCGGGGCCCGCCCAGTCGGCCGCCCCGCCGCGGGCGAGCGGGGCGCCCGGCAGCGGCATGTACCCGATCTCCCCGGCGCCGCCGGTCGCTCCGCGCAGGAGGGTGCCGCCCAGCACGATCGCGGCACCCACACCCTCGTCGAGATAGGCGAGGACGAAGTGGTCGTGGTCCTGGGCCGCGCCCTCGTACTGCTCCGCGACGGCCGCGAGGTTCACGTCGTTCTCGATGGCGACGGGCCTTCCGACCACCTCGGCCAGGTCGGCGAGCAGGGTGCGGGAGTGCCAGCCGGGGAGATGGGGCGCGTAGCGCAGCTGTCCGGTGTGCGGGTCGATCGCGCCCGGCGTACCGATCACCACGGCGGCGAGGTCGTCGTGGCCCAGTCCGGTGGGACGCAGGGCGCCGTCCACGGCCTCGGCGACGAGCTGGGCGGTGCGGTGGCGTACGTCCTCCGCGACGGCGTCGGCCTCGACACGGCAGGTGCCGACCACGGTGCCGGTGATGTCGGCGACGACCGCGTCGATGCCGGTGGGCCCGACGGAGAGCGCCGCGACGTGGGCGGCCGCCGGAGCGATCTCGTAGAGCACGGCGTTCGGACCGGGCCGCCCGGCCTGGCTGCCCGTGGAACGGACCAGGCCCGCCTCCTCCAGCCGGGCGAGCAGCTGAGAGGCGGTGGGCTTGGAGAGCCCGGTCAGCTCACCGATGCGTGTGCGGGTCAGGGGTCCCTGGGCGACGAGGAGATCGAGCGCGGCCCGGTCGTTCATGGCACGCAGAACGCGGGGGGTGCCCGGTGTGGTTCCGGCCATGAGTGACGCACCCGCTTTCTGTTAGGAAACTTTCCTATCGATGAGAGGAAGGTATGGCGACGTCATCCACCCGTCAATGGGAAGCGCCCCCGAGGCAACCGAAGCGTTACCTGCGGGGGCGCGGTGCCGGTGGGCTACTTCGACAGGTTCGGCGGCGCTATCGGGGTCGCGGCCAGTGACTGCGGCGACGTCGCCGACGCGTACGCCGAGGGGGCCGCCATGGCCGCCGTCGGGTCGGCGGTGGACTCCCCGTCCGAGTGGAGCGGGAGGGCGCCGACCATCCGGATACCGGCCGCGTCCAGTGCCTGCTTGATCCGCCAGCGCAGTTCGCGCTCGACGCCCAGTGCCTTGCCCGGCATGGTCTTCGCCGTGACCCGGACGGTCATCGAGTCGAGCAGCACCGCGTCCAGGCCGAGGACCTCAACCGGGCCCCACAGCCGCTCCGACCAGGGCTCTTCCTTGGTCATGGTCTCGCCCGCCTCGGAGATCGCCTTGCGGACCAGGTCCAGCTCCTCCGTCGGGCGGACGGTGACGTCGACACCGGCGGTGGACCAGCCCTGGCTGAGGTTCCCGATCCGCTTCACCTCGCCGTTGCGGACGTACCAGATCTCGCCGTTGTCGCCGCGCAGCTTGGTGACCCGAAGCCCCACCTCGATGACCTCGCCCGAGGCGACACCCGCGTCGACCGTGTCACCGACGCCGTACTGGTCCTCCAGGATCATGAAGACGCCGGACAGGAAGTCGGTGACGAGATTGCGCGCGCCGAAGCCGAGCGCCACACCCGCGACCCCTGCGGAGGCCAGCAGGGGGGCCAGATTGATCTGGAAGGCGCCCAGGATCATCAGGGCCGCGGTGCCGAGGATCAGGAACGACGTGACCGAGCGGAGCACGGAGCCGATGGCTTCGGAGCGCTGGCGGCGGCGTTCCGCGTTGACCAGCAGGCCGCCGAGGGCCGTGCCCTCCACCGCCTGGGCGCTGCGGTTCATCCGGTCGATGAGATTGGTGAGGGCGCGCCGGATCAGATAGCGCAGCACGATCGCTATGGCCGCGATGAGGATGATGCGGAGACCGGTGTTCAGCCAGGTGGACCAGTTCTCCTCGACCCAGCCTGCGGCGTTCCCGGCCCGCTCGGCGGCTTCGTCCAGCGAGCCTGCGGTCCCGGGGGACGGCGCCGCGGCCAGGAGGGCGGACAGGGACACGGCGAGGACCTCCAGGTGGGGCGACAACAGACCGATAACAGTAACGAAGCTCGGGGGGTGGTTCGTTGCCGTCGAAGGGGGAGAGACACGTCTCACCCCGGGCCACAAGGGGTGTGGCCCATCGCACAACCGGTCCGACGCCCCCGCCGAAGGGCCTGTTCCGGGGTCGACGCCCCGGGCGGGCGACCGGCGGGTGAGGTAAATCCCTCGGGCCCGTTACCCGCACGTGGTGGCGCTCGGACCAGGCATGAGGAGAGACTGAGATCGGATCGTCCCGGCGCGAGCCACGCGTCGCCGGCGTACAAGGAGGCATGCACGTGCCGCACGTCCTGGTTCTCAACGCTTCGTACGAGCCGCTCGGCGTCGTACCCCTCCGCCGAGCGCTCGTCCTCGTCCTCGAGAACAAGGCCATCTGCCTCGAGGAGTCCGGCGCCTTCATGCACAGTGCCACCCGCGCCGTGCCCGCGCCCAGCGTCGTCCGCCTCAAGCGGTTCGTGAGGGTCCCCTACCGGGGGCCCGTCCCCCTCACCCGCCGCGCCCTCTTCGCGAGGGACGGCGGCCGATGCATGTACTGCGGGGCCGCCGCCACCAGCGTCGACCACGTCATCCCGCGCAGCCGCGGCGGGCAGCACGCCTGGGACAACGTGGTGGCGGCCTGCCGGCGCTGCAACCACGTCAAGGCGGACCGCCACCTGCCCGAACTGGGCTGGCGGCTGCGCCACCCGCCGGCGCCTCCCAGCGGACTCGCCTGGCGGATCATCGGGACGGGCCACCGGGACCCGCGCTGGCTGCCCTACCTGCAGCCGTTCGGCGCGGACGACGTGATGGCCCGGATCGACGGCGTGCCCGCCTGAGGGACCGGGCCCCCGGCGCCTCAGGGAGCGTCCTTGTCCTCTCCCGCCACGGCGTAGGCCTCGACCGAATAGAGCGAGTAGCCGTACTGCGTGGCCCGGGCGTCGCCCTGGATCCTGACGAACCGGGTGTCCTTCGCGTCCATCCGGACCGACTCGCGTCCGCCGCCGCCCTCCCGCACGGTCGCCGCCGTTCGCCAGGTGCGGCCGTCCGCGGAGACCTGCACGCGGTAGCGGGAGGCGTAGGCGTCCTGCCACCGCAGCACGACCTGGCCGAGCCGGACCGGTTCGGGCAGCTCGGCCTGCCACCAGGCACCGTCCTCGACGGGTGAGGACCAGCGCGTCTCCGGGTCGCCGTCCGAGGCCGCCGCAGCCGGGAAGTCCGGGGTCTCGTCGCCGGACGAGGAGGCGGTGGCCGTACGCACCAGATCGGGGCCCGCCGTGCGCGGGAAGGCGCGGACGGTCAGCGTGCTCTCCTCGCCCTCGAAGCGCAGCGGCACCTCGTACTCGCCGGCCGGGGTGCCGTCCGGCACGGTGACGTCCACGGGTACCTCGGTGCGGGAACCGCGGGTCACGGTCGTCCGCTTCGGCACCTTCACCACGATGCCCTTGGGCGCCTTCGCCGTGACCGCGCCCTTCACCTCGCCCGGCCGCCCGCCGGCCAGCCGCGCCTCCACCCGTTGCGTACCGCCGCCGATCACGGCGTCCGTCCGGTCCCGGACGAGGGCGAGCCGGGCCACCGGCTCGTCACCGAACCAGGGGACGAGCCCCCGTACCTCCGGGGCGCCCGAGGCCGGGGCGGCGCGCGTGATCCCCGGGGCCGGGGGACCGACGAGGACCGAACGCGCAGGCGGCACGGTGACCCGCAGCGCGTCCGTCCGTAGTCCCTTCACCGCCGTCTGCGTCCAGCCCGCCGACGACAGGGGCCCCAGGACGCGCCAGCCCTCACCGGGCACATGGGCCTCCAGGACCGCGTCCGCCGCCCCGCTGCCCGGCCGGGTCAGCGTGGTGACGGCCTCCAGCGGGCGTGCGCGGCCGAGCCGCACCGTGTAGCCGTGGGCGTCCCTGCTCACCGTTCCCGTCTCGCGGTCGGTGCCGTTCCAGGCGCCGGCCTCATCGAGCACCCGGTCCAGGAACGGGTCCAGGACTCCCTTGCCGACCGTCGCCGTGCCCGCCCCGATCCTCTTGCGCAGTGGTTCCAGCTCCAGCTGGATCCGCCAGGCGGCCGCCCCGTCGCCACGCTCCTGTGCCCGCAGCAGGTCGACGGCGAGCTCGCCCGCCCTGCCGTACAGGGCCAGCTGCTCGCTCCACGGCCGCACCTCCTCCCGGAGCCGGCCGCTCGCGATCGGCTCCAGTTCCTCCGGGGCGCGCCGCATCACGCCGAAGGCGGCCCGCAGCTCGCGCGCCGCCTCGTCGCCGGCCTCCGCGTCCGCCGGGTGCGCGGCCGGACGCGACGCCCAGAACGCGGCCAGCAGCGGCCGGAGGTACGCGGACTCGTCGCCGCCCAGCAGCGAGGTGGCGCTGTTGCCGGCCAGGGCCCCCAGAGCGGCCCGGGCGGTGGCGTCGCCGCCCGCCAGGTCCTCGATGGCCGCCTGCCAGGACTCCTGCGCCTGGTATCCCTTCGGGTTCCAGGCGAAGTCGGCGGCCGTGAACAGGGGGATGCGGGACGCCGAGGGCTGCTCCATGGCGTTGGCGAGCAGCGCCGCTGACCCGCCGGCCACCGCCGGGTCCCGGCCGGTGTACGGGCCCAGGAAGATCCGGTCCTGCGCGTAGTCGTTGACTGGATAGTTGTCCATGGTGACCAGGGGACGGCGGAAGGCGGCCCGCGCACCCGCCAGTTCGCGCCCGGTGATCGTCTTCGGTACGACCCCGACGCCGGTCCAGGCCACCTGCACCCGCTCGTCCAGCTCGGCGGCGAGTGCCGTGCGGTAGTCGGTGGCCCCGTCCTGGTAGAACTCGGTGGGCATCACCGACAGGGGCTCCGCGCCGGGGTGCCGGTCCGCGAGGTGCCGGGCGACCGCGCTCGCGACCCGGGCCTGCGCCCTGGCCGCCGCCTCGGGCCCGCTGCCGAACGTCTCCGCGTCCTGGCCGCAGTGCCATTCGCTGTAGCTGACGTTCTGGAACTGCAGCTGGAAAGCCCGTACACCCAGCGCCCACATCGCGTCGATCTTCCGCGTGAGCGCCCGTACGTCCGAGTCGGACGCCATGCACATCGCCTGGCCCGGCGAGACGGCCCAGCCGAGCGTCACGTGTTCGGCCCGCGCCTTCCGGGCGAGCGCGCGGAAGGCGGCGCGCTCGTCCGCCGGGTACGGCTCACGCCAGCGGGACTGCCGGTAGGGGTCGTCGCCCGCCGCGTAGAGGTAGCGGTTCTGCTTCGTGCGGCCCATGAAGTCCAGCTGGGCGAGCCGCTCGTCGTGCGTCCACGGCTGCCCGTAGAAGCCCTCGGTCATCCCTCGCACGGCGGTACCCGGCCAGTCGCGGACCACCGCTCCCGCGACGGTGCCGTCCTCCACGAGCCTGCGCAGGGTCTGGACGCCGTGGAACAGCCCGTCCTCGCCGACCCCGTCCATGGCGACCGTGGGCCGGTCCCCGACCCTTCCCACGGCGAGGCGGTAGCCCCCGGAGGGCAGGTCCGCGCGGTCGGGTGCCCGCAGGGCGCGCAGGGCCCGGCCCGCTTCCGTCCCGCCCAGCCGGATCACCGGTCCCTTGCCGGGCAGGGCGTCGTGCACCGTGCGTACGCCCGCCCCGCGCAGGAGGGACCTGAGCGCCTCCACGGCGTACGGATCGGCCTGCGGGTCGGCGAGGAGGGTGACCTCGGTGCCCAGCGGGACGGCCTCCCCGGACGCCTCGATCGACTGCGGCCGGGGCCAGACGGACGGCAGCCGGCTCTCACCGGCGCGGTCCTCGGTGGTCGTGGCAGGGCCGACCGGGGCGGCGGGGGCCGCGACGGCTGCCGGTGCGATCGGGCCGAGCAGCCCGCCGATCACGGCGACGGCCACGGCCGTCGCATGCCTCCTGCGCCCGAGCTTCATGCCGTACCCCTTCGCCCTCAGCCGCGCCCCGGCAACGACGTCCGAGCCCATCACCGGGGCGCGAGGGTGTCAATGCGTGTGACCGTTTTGGTTTGAATGCCCGGTGTGTTGTGCGGTGTGGCGCGTGGGTACCCGGGGGAGAGTCGCCAAGTGGCTGAAAATCGCCCATGCCCGACGCTCATGGGAACGAGGTGTGACCCATGGCACGTCGGGGTCGTTGTCATAACGCCTGTGTCACGTCCACGCCTGCACCCGCGTCCGCTGGGTAGGTCTGCTGTGTCCTGTTGTCCACGGCCAGGAGGCCAACGTGCCCGCTTCCGCGCAGCTTCTGCTCTCCGCCCTCTCCAAACAGGTACCGGGCCCCACGGGTCACGACCCGCTGGCAGGCAAGGCGTCCCCGCACTTCACCGCCCCTCCGATGATCAGTGAGCTGCCGCTCGCCGACGTCTCCCACCTGATCGGTGAGTCCGCGTTCACCGACAGTGCCCCGCTCATCAGCGAGCCCCCGCTCACCAGTGAGCCCCCGCTCGCCGACGCCACACCCCTCACGAGCGAGCCTCCGCTCGCCGCCGTCGCCCCTCTGACCAGCGAGCCGACAGCACCCGGCACCGCAGGGGGCATGGAGTCCCCAGGAGTCTGAATGGGCTTGTCCCGGCTCGCCGCGCTGCACGGCGTCGCCACCTCCTTCTCCCCGTCCGCGGATGTCACGGTGTCCGTCCCCGACGACACGGTCACGGCCGTGCTCGCCGCGCTGGGCGTCGACGCCGCCACTCCCGCGGATGTACGGAGATCACTCGCCGCGGCCGAATCCGCAGCGGCCTCCCGACTGCTTCCGCCGACGGTGGTGGCCTGGTCCGGGGAGCCGCTGCCGGCGGCGCTCCACGCACTGCCGCCCGGCGCGGTCCTCACGGTCGACACCGAAGCGGGGACCACCGGCGCGCGCCTGCGCATGCGGGTGCTCCCGGCCCCCGCGCCGACCGCGGACATGCCGGGGGCGCCCTCCTGGTGGACAGAGCCGCCCCTGGGCGTCCACCGGCTGACCGTCCGCACTCCTGACCACGGCTCCGTCACCGCCACCCTCGTCGTCGCTCCGGACCGCGTACCCCGACCGCCCGCCCGCACGCACGGTTTCCTCGTACAGCTCTACTCGATGCTGTCCGCCCGCTCCTGGGGCATGGGTGACCTCGCCGACCTGGCCGACCTGGCCGCCTGGGCGGGACGGACCCAGCGGAGCGGTTTCGTCCAGGTCAACCCGCTGCACGCCGCCGTGCCCGGCAGGCCGACGGACCCGTCGCCGTACCGCCCCTCCTCGCGCCGCTTCCCCGATCCCGTCCATCTGCACATCGAGTCGGTCCCGGAGTACGGCCATGTCGCAGAGCCCGGCAGGGCGGCGCTGGACGACCTGCGTCAGGAGGCCGCGGCGCTGCGCGAGGCCGTGCTCAACAAGGGTGCGCTGATCGACCGGGACGCCGTCTGGGAGCTCAAGAAGCAGGCCCTGGAGATCGTCCACGAGGTCCCCCTGACCCCTGGACGCCGTGCCGCCTACTGCGACTTCCTCGCCGCGCAGGGCCGGCCGCTGGAGGACCACGCCCTGTGGTGCGCCCTGGCCGAGGTGCACGGTCCCGACTGGCGGGCCTGGCCCGAAGGGCTGCGCGATCCCCGCTCCCCGCAGAGCGCCCGCGCCCGCACCGAGCTGCTCGACCGGGTCGACTTCCACTGCCGGCTCGTCTGGCTCACGGACACCCAGCTCGCCACCGCGCAGAGCGCCGCGCGGGAGTCGGGCATGGCCGTCGGGATCGTCCACGACCTCGCGGTCGGTGTCCACCCCGACGGCGCCGACACCTGGGCGCAGCAGGAGGCCTTCGCGCACGGCATGTCGGTCGGCGCGCCGCCCGACGCCTTCAACGCCCACGGCCAGGACTGGGGACTGCCCCCCTGGCGCCCCGACGTCCTCGCGGCGTCCGGCTACGCCCCCTTCCGCCTGCTCCTGCGCGGCCTCCTCGCCCACGCCGGAGCCCTGCGCATCGACCACGTCATGGGTCTCTTCCGGCTCTGGTGGGTGCCCCAGGGGCGTCCGCCCACCGAGGGCACGTACGTCGCCCAGGACGCCGAGGCGATGCTCGCCGTCCTCGTCCTGGAGGCCCACCGCGCCGGTGCCGTCGTCGTGGGGGAGGACCTCGGCACCGTCGAGCCCGGCGTACGCGAGGCGCTCGCCCGGCGCGGGGTGCTCGGCACCTCCGTGCTCTGGTTCGAGCGTGACTGGAGCGGCACCGGGCGCCCGCTCGCACCCGAGAAGTGGCGCGAGGACTGCGTGGCCACGGCGACCACCCACGACCTGCCGTCCACCGCCGCCCGGCTGACGGGCGAGCATGTGACGCTCCGCCACCGGCTCGGCCTGCTCACCCGCGGCCTGGAGCGGGAACTGGCCGAGGACGCCGCGGACACCGCCGAGTGGCTGGCCTGCCTGGCCAGGCTCCGGCTGCTGCCCGAGGGTGAGGGCGACGAGGAGGGGGCGGTCCGTGCCGTCCACCGCTTCCTGCGGCGCACCCCGGCGCGGATGGCGGGGATCTGGCTCCCGGACACCGTGGGCGACCGCCGCCCGCAGAACCTCCCCGGGACCTGGGACCAGTACCCCAACTGGCGCCTGCCCATCGCCGATGCGGAGGGCCACCCCGTCACGCTGGAGGAGATCACCGCGTCTCCGCGGCTGCACCGGCTGTTGGCCGTCCTGGCCGACGGCCCGGAGTCCCGTACGGCACCCCCGGGCGCGCGCCCCTCGTAGGCGTTCGCTACGTTTGCACCGTGGACAAGAAGAACGCTATGCGCGCCGGCGCCGTCGCGGCCGGTACGACGCTGATGATGCTGCTCATGTCGTCCCCGGCCCTCGCGCTGACCCGCGATGACGGTGACGACCCGGGCCCGGGCCTGAACGTGCTGGAGACCCTCGGCCTCTACGTCGCGGCACCGATCGTCCTGTTCCTCGTGATCGCGGGCCTCGTCATGGTCCTCGACAAGTCCGAGAAGCAGGCCTAGAGAGCTCTCCCGAGTGCGCCGCCGGTACCACGTACCGCGCGGCGCACCGGCATGTCCGGGCGCCGGGTAGGTTTCGGCCATGACCGAGTGGGACGTCAAGAAGCTCCGCATCCTGCGCACCCTTCGTGACCGGGGCACGGTCACCGCCACGGCCGAGGCGCTCCTCATGACTCCGTCGGCGGTCTCGCAGCAGCTCACCAACCTCGCCGGGCAGCTCGGTGTGCCACTGCTGGAGGCACAGGGCCGGCGGGTCCGTCTCACCGACGCCGCGCATCTCGTGCTCCGCCACGCCGAGGCCGTCTTCGCCCAGCTGGAGCGGGCCGACGCGGAGCTGACCGGCTACCTGCGGGGCGAGGCCGGCCAGGTGCGCGTCGGAGCCTTCTCGACCGCCGTGCCCGCTCTCGTCGTACCGGCCGTGCGGCTGCTGGCGGCCGCGGACCGGCCGGGGCCCCAGGTGCGCGTACGGGAGGCGGAGGCGGCCCAGGCGTACGACCTCCTGTCGGCCGGTGAGGTGGACCTGGCGCTCTCCCTGGCGGCGCATGCCCCGACGGCCCGCGACCCCCGCTTCACCCTGCTGCCGCTCCTCGCCGACCCGCTGGACGTGGCGCTGCCCGCCGGCCACCACCTCGCCGGTGCGCCCGCCCTCCGGCTGGCGGACCTCGCCGGGGAGGCCTGGATCTTCGGCGGCTCAGGCCCGTGGTCCGAGATCACCACGGCCGCCTGCGAGGCCGCGGGTTTCGTGCCCGAGCAGGCGCACAGCGCCGCCGGCTGGACGGCGATCCTCGCCATGGTTCGGGCGTCCATGGGTGTCGCGCTGATCCCCCGGATGGTCTCCGCCTCGGACCGGCCGCTTGACGGCGTGGCGATGCGGGTCCTTCAGGCGGACCGGCCGTACCGCCATGTGGTGGCGGCCGTACGGCAGGGCGCCGAACGCGGCCCGGCCGTCGCCCGGGTGCTGAGCGTGCTCCGGGAGGTGGCGACCGCTTCCGACCGGCAGGTTGTCGAGCGGAGCCGAGACCGTTAAGCAGAACTGAAAGAACCGTACGAAAACTTTCGATGGACCTGATCGTCGGTGCGACGGCACTGTGGGTCCCATGCCCACCGACGAGATCCAGCCGGAGCACCGTTCCAGCGACCCGCACGCCAACGACGCGGCCCCCTACGGCGGCGGCGACCCCTACGCCGACTACCGCCCGGGCGACTTCCCCTTCACCGAGCTGGTCGACCTCGCGGACCGACGCCTCGGCGCGGGAGTGATCGCGGCGAACGACGAGTTCTTCGCCGAGCGCGAGAACCTCCTGATCCGCGAACCCGCCGTCTTCGACCCCGAGCGCTTCGGCCACAAGGGGAAGATCATGGACGGCTGGGAGACCCGCCGCCGCCGGGGCGCGGACGCGGAGCACCCCTTCCCGGCCCCCGACGACCACGACTGGGCGATCGTGCGGCTGGGCACGCCCGGGATCATCCGCGGCATCGTCGTCGACACCGCCCACTTCCGCGGCAACTACCCGCAGCGCGTCTCCGTCCAGGCGACGGCCGTGGAAGGCGCCCCCGGGCCCGGGGAGCTCCTCGCCGACGACGTGGAGTGGGAGGAACTCGTCCCGGTGACACCCGTGCGCGGCCACGCCGCCAACGGCTTCGAGGTCACCGGGGGCCGCCGCTACACGCACCTGAGGATCTGCCAGCACCCCGACGGCGGCATCGCCCGCCTCCGCGTCCACGGCGACGTGGTCCCCGACCCGGCCTGGCTCGCCGCGCTGGGCACGATCGACCTGATCTCCATCCTCAACGGCGGCATGTACGAGGACGCCTCGGACCGCTTCTACTCCTCGCCGGCCCAGATCATCCTTCCCGGCACCTCCCGCAAGATGGACGACGGATGGGAGAACCGCCGCCGCCGGGTCCGCGACACGAACGACTGGGTCCGCTTCCGCCTGCCCGCCCAGGGCGCGGTGCGCGCGGTCGAGATCGACACCGCCTACCTCAAGGGCAACGCCGCCGGGTGGATCGGACTCCGGGGCCGCGACGGCGTGAGCGGCGAGTGGTTCGAGATCCTGCCCCGCACCCGGCTCCAGCCCGACACCGTGCACCGCTTCGTCCTGGACACCGAGGCCGTGGTCACCCACGTGCGCCTCGACGCCTACCCCGACGGGGGCGTGGCCCGGATCCGCCTGCACGGCTCGCTGACGGAGACGGGCGCGGCCGGACTGGCCCGCCGCTACGAGGAGTCGACGGCGTAGACGAGCCGAGGAACCGAAAGGGGGCGCCCCCTGACGGAGACGCCCCCTCGCCGTGCGGGTTCCGCTACGCGTTGGCCGCCGCCGCGTCCGCCGCCTGCGCCCTCAGCGCACGCTCCACGCCCGCCCGCGACTCCGACACCAGCCGGCGCAGCGCGGCGCTCGGCCCTGCCGATTCCAGCCAGGCGTCCGTGGCGTCCAGGGTCTCCTGCGAGACCTGGAGGGCCGGGTACAGGCCGACCGCGATCTGCTGGGCCATCTCGTGGCTCCGGGTGTCCCAGACGTCCTTGACCGCCGAGAAGAACCTCTCCGTGTACGGAGCCAGCAGCTCACGCTGGTCCGTCTGCACGAAACCGCCGATGACCGACTCCTGGAGGGAGTTCGGCAGCTTGTCCGACTCGACGACCGAGGCCCATGCCTCGGCCTTCGCCCCCTCGGTCGGCTGCGCGGCGCGCGCGGACGCCGCGTGGCGCTCGCCCGCGGCCGTCCTGTCACGCTCGTACTCGGCGGCGATCTCTTCCTCGTCGAGGAGGCCCGTCGCGGCAAGGCGCTGTACGAACGCCCAGCGCAGCTCCGTGTCGACGGCCAGGCCCTCGATCTCCTGGGTGCCGTCCAGCAGCGACTGCAGGACGTCCAGGTGCAGCGGGCTGCGCGCCGTCGCGGCGAAGGCACGGGCCCACGCCAGCTGGTGGTCACCGGACGGCTCGGCCGCGCGCAGGTGCGCCAGCGTCGCCTCGGTCCACTGGTTCAGACCCGCCTCACGCCACTCCGGGGCGGCGTAGAGGTCGAGGGCCAGCTTCACCTGACGGTGCAGCGACTGCACCACGCCGATGTCCGACTCCTTGCCGATCCCGGAGAGGACCAGCGCCAGGTAGTCGCGCGTCGCCAGCTCGCCGTCACGCGTCATGTCCCAGGCCGAGGCCCAGCTCAGGGCGCGGGGCAGGGACTCGGCGAAGTCGCCCAGGTGGGCGGTGACGACCCGCAGGGACTCCTCGTCGAGGCGGACCTTCGCGTACGAGAGGTCGTCGTCGTTGAGCAGGACGACCGCCGGGCGCGCCGTGCCGGACGGGTACGGCACGGCGGTGCGCTCGCCGTCGACGTCCAGCTCGATCCGGTCCGTGCGGACCAGCTTCCCGGCCCCGTCGAGGTCGTAGCAGCCGATGGCGATGCGGTGCGGGCGCAGCGTCGGCTCGCCCTTCGCCCCGGTGGGGAGCGCCGGGGCCTCCTGGAGGACGGTGAACGAGGTGACGTGGCCGTTCTCGTCCGTCTCGATCTCCGGGCGCAGGATGTTGATCCCGGCCGTCTCCAGCCATGCCTTCGACCAGGTCCTGAGGTCGCGCCCGGAGGTCTTCTCCAGCGCGCCCAGCAGGTCGGAGAGGCGCGTGTTCCCGAAGGCGTGCGCCTTGAAGTAGGCCTGCACGCCCTTGAAGAACGCGTCCTCGCCGACGTACGCGACGAGCTGCTTCAGTACCGAGGCGCCCTTCGCGTACGTGATCCCGTCGAAGTTCACAAGGACGTCGTCGAGGTCCCGGATGTCCGCCATGATCGGGTGCGTCGACGGCAGCTGGTCCTGCCGGTACGCCCACGTCTTCATCGAGTTGGCGAAGGTGGTCCACGAGTCCGGCCACCTCGAGCCCTCGGCGTCCGCCTGGCAGGCGATCGAGGTGTACGTGGCGAACGACTCGTTCAGCCAGAGGTCGTTCCACCACTCCATGGTGACCAGGTCGCCGAACCACATGTGGGCCAGCTCGTGGAGGAGGGTCTCGGCGCGCGTCTCGTACGCCGCGTCCGTGACCTTGGAGCGGAAGACGTACTGGTCACGAATGGTGACAGCGCCCGCGTTCTCCATCGCGCCCGCGTTGAACTCCGGGACGAAGAGCTGGTCGTACTTGGCGAAGGGGTAGGCGTAGTCGAACTTCTCCTGGAACCACTCGAAGCCCTGCCGGGTGACCGCGAAGATGTCGTCCGCGTCGAGGTACTCGGCGAGCGACGGCCGGCAGTAGATGCCGAGAGGAACGGTCCGGCCGTCCTTCTCGTAGCTGCTGTGCACCGAGTGGTACGGGCCGGCGATCAGGGCCGTCACGTAGGTGGAGATGCGCGGCGTCGGCTCGAAGGACCAGACGTCGTCACTGGGCTCGGGCGTCGGCGAGTTGGAGATCACCGTCCAGCCCGACGGTGCCTTCACGGTGAACCGGAAGGTCGCCTTCAGGTCGGGCTGCTCGAAGCTGGCGAACACCCGGCGGGCGTCCGGGACCTCGAACTGGGTGTAGAGGTAGGCCTGTTCGTCGACCGGGTCCACGAAGCGGTGCAGGCCCTCGCCGGTGTTCGTGTACGAGCAGTCGGCGACGACCTTGAGCTCGTTGGCACCCGCCCGGAGGTGCTTCAGCGTGATCCGGGAGTCCCGGAAGACGGCGGCGATGTCCAGGTCCTTGCCGTTCAGCACGATGTCGTGCACCGCCGGCGCGACCAGATCGATGAAGGTCTCCGCACCGGCCTCGGCGGAGTCGAAGCGCACGGTGGTGACGGACCGGTAGGTGCCACCCTCCTGCGCGCCGGAGAGGTCGAGATCGATCTCGTACGCGTCCACGGTCAGCAGGCGCGCCCGCTCCTGTGCCTCTTCGCGGGTCAGATTCGTGCCAGGCACGCGGTCATCTCCTTGCTATACGACGTTTTTGGCCATCCTTCCACGTGGGACGGGGCAGCGCGATGTCCGTTTTCCGCCGGACCGGCGCGGGCCTTCGGGCCACCCTCGGAACATGACCGCTCACGAGGCACGGCCCATCGGGCCCAGCACCCTGGAACAGCTCCGGACGACCGACGACGCCGGACGTCCCTGCGTCCCTCACACGGCCGCGGAGGGCGGCGATCCCCTGCGCTGCTGCCTGCGCGGCGTCGAGGCGGGGGAGCGGGTCGCGCTCGTCTCCTACGCGCCGCTGAGGCGCTGGGCGGCGGAGACATGGGCCCGCCCCGGGGCGTACGACGAACAGGGCCCGGTCTTCATCCACGCCGAGGAGTGCGAGGGCCCCGCGGCGGACCGGACCGGCTACCCGTTCTCCCGGGCGGGCGCACTGCGCGCGGTCCGGCGCTACGACGCGGACGGCGCGATCATCGGCGGCAGGCTGCTGGAGATACCGGCCGACGAGGAGAGCGGTTTCGACGCCGCCTTCGCGGAGGCCTTCGCCGACCCGGAGGTGGCGCTGGTGCACGTGCGGGCGGTGGAGTACGGGTGTTTCCACTTCGAGGTGCGGCGGGGCGGGGCCGGGGTGCCACTCGGATAGCCGCCGTTTCCTGCTCGCGGGCACCGGGGCGGGGCGGGGCGGGCGCGGAAGGGCGGCCCCGGATGCCCGGGGCCGCCCTTCCGTGGACGAGTGGGGTCAGCCCTTGAGCTCCGCCGCCACCAGCTCCGCGATCTGGACCGCGTTCAGCGCGGCGCCCTTGCGCAGGTTGTCGTTGGAGACGAACAGCGCGAGGCCGTGCTCGACGGTCTCGTCGACGCGGATGCGGCCCACGTACGAGGCGTCCTTGCCGGCCGCCTGGAGCGGGGTCGGGATCTCGGAGAGCTCGACGCCCTCGGCGTCCTTCAGGAGCTCGTAGGCGCGCTCGACGCTGATGGGGCGGGCGAAGCGGGCGTTGATCTGGAGGGAGTGGCCGGAGAAGACCGGGACCCGGACGCAGGTGCCGGACACCTTGAGCTCCGGGATCTCCAGGATCTTGCGGGACTCGTTGCGGAGCTTCTGCTCCTCGTCCGTCTCGAAGGACCCGTCGTCGACGATCGAACCGGCGAGGGGCAGCACGTTGAAGGCGATCGGGCGCTTGTAGACGCCGGGCTCGGGGAAGTCGACCGCGTCGCCGTCATGCGTCAGCTTGTCCGCGTCGGCGACGACCTTGGACGCCTGGCCGTGCAGCTCCGCGACGCCGGCGACTCCGGAGCCGGACACCGCCTGGTAGGTGGCGACGGTCAGCGCGTCGAGCTGCGCCTCGTCGTGCAGGGGGCGCAGCACGGGCATGGCGGCCATCGTGGTGCAGTTCGGGTTGGCGATGATGCCCTTGGGGCGGTTCCGGATCGCGTGCGCGTTGACCTCGGAGACCACCAGCGGGACCTCGGGGTCCTTACGCCATGCGGAGGAGTTGTCGATCACCACGGCACCCTGGGCGGCGACCTTCTCGGCCAGCGCCTTCGAGGTCGTGCCGCCCGCGGAGAACAGCACGATGTCCAGCCCGGTGTAGTCCGCCGTCGAGGCGTCCTCCACGGTGATGTCCGTGCCCTCGTACGCGATGGTGGAGCCCGCGGAACGCGCGGACGCGAAGAGCCGCAGCTCGGCGACGGGGAACTTCCGCTCGGCCAGAATCCTGCGCATGACTGTGCCGACCTGACCGGTGGCGCCGACGATTCCGACCTTCACTGGAACTCCCTCACAGATGCGAACGGGCACGGGTTGCCGGTCCATGATGCTTATGTCCATGGCCCCCTTGTCCAATCCATTGTCCGCCTGGCGGACCGGCCGCGCACAGAGCTGTGGGGCGGGTGCCCTTGAGAGCACCCGCCCCACAGTCATGCGGTGTCGTACGGATCACACCGTCGTGACGGCTACGGCGTGACCTTCTCGATCACGACGCTGCCGGTGCCCGCCGCGGTGCCGCGGGTGTTCACCAGCTGGACCTCGCCGAAGAACTGACGGCCCTCGGGGGCCGCTCCGGCGACCACGACCTCGGCGCCTACCTTGGCGGACGCGCCGTTGGCCAGGTTCACGGCCTTCGACTCGTCGACCTTGATCTCGCCGAGCGACGGGGCGTAGTACACGTCCCGGTAGTCGTACTCGGTGGTCCCGGCCGGGACCGAGTAGCCCTCGATGACGATGGTGTAAGTACCGGCCGCCGGCTTCACCAGACTGACGGACTCCTCCGAGCCGGCCGTGGTGGAGGAACCGACCTCGGCCGCACCCTTGAGGACACGCAGGTCGATGTCGGCGTTGGCGTCCGACGTGTTGCCGATGGCGACGTCGAGCTTCTCGACGCCCTCACCGATGGTGACCTCCTTGCGGTACTCGCCGCCCGTGGCGATCGACGGACGCTCGACGTCGGCCGAGCCCAGCGAGCCGCCCTTGAGCTTGCCCTCCAGGTCGCCCGCGTTGTTGGTGACCGTCCAGTCCACCGCGGCCGGGGTGCCGATCTTCGCCTCGTCGATGGTCCGCACCGCCGGGTCGAAGGAGGCGCCGAGCAGCGAGACGTCCAGCTTGTACGGGTTGTCCAGCAGCGGCGACGTACGGCGCGACTCGACCTCGATCTCCCAGACGCCGGGCTGCGGGTCCTTGTAGGAGCGCGTGTCCGGGCGGCAGGTGTTGGCCGGGTTCTCGTAGTTCGGGTAGCAGTAGATCGTGGAGCTGTCCTCCACCGCGACCCCGTAGGGGTGCAGGGAGATGAACCGCGTCTGGCTGCCCGAGCGCAGGGCGCTCATCGCGACCTCGAGGGTCCTGGCGCCCTCCGGGACGTTCACGAAGTACGACGTGGTGCCGTTGCGCTGCACCGAGCCGGTCGTCGAGAACGCGTAACCCGGCTCAACCAGGTCCTTGGCGACGACCACCGTGGAGAGGATCTGCTGGTCAACGCCGCTGGTCCTCGAGTCGTCCACCCGCAGGATCGCGCTGTGGACGCCGGCGGTGCGCGGCTTGGCCTGCACCTTGACGGTGACCGGCTTGCCGAGCGGCAGCGAGACGGTGCTCGAACCGGTCAGGGAGAAGGTGCCGTCGTTGTTCTTCCACGACAGCTTGTGCTTCACGGCCTTGTCCGGACCCGTGGTGCGGGTGACGGTGACGTCGTACGACTTCTTCTGGCCGGTCTTCAGACCGCCCTCACGGTCGTACAGGCCGGTGCCGAAGCCCGGGTCCTTGAGTGCGAAGTCGATCGCGGTGTCGACCGGGGCCTTGACCGAGTACTCGTGCGCCGGGGCGCCCTGCTTCTCGATCTGCTTCCAGGCGCCGACGATGTCGATCAGACCGGAGCCCTGGGCGTGCGCGGGCACACCGTCGATGTGGGTCGCGGTGCTGGTCAGCGCGGTCCGCAGGTCGGCCGGGGGAAGCTCGATGTGCTTCTGCTTCGCGGCGGACAGCAGCAGCGCCGTGGCGCCGGCGGCCTGCGGCGAGGACATCGAGGTGCCCTGCAGCATGGAGTAGCCGGCCGGGAGGGAGTAACCCGCCTCCTTCACCGGACCGCCGGGGAACCAGGTCTGCGTCGTGTTGATCGACGCGCCCGGTGCCGTCAGGGTCGGCGTGAAGCCGCCGTCCTCACGCGGACCGCGCGAGGAGAAGGGCAGCATGTCGTACTTCCTGGTGACGTTCGAGCCGTAGTTGGCGGCCCAGGTCTCCTTGGAGATCGACGCGCCCACCGAGATGACGTGGTCGGCGAGGCCGGGGTCACCGATGGTGTTCAGGCCCGGGCCCTCGTTGCCGGCCGAGATGACCAGCTGGACGCCGTAGATGTCGATGAGGCGCTTGTAGAGCTCGGCGCGTGCGTTGTTGCCGTCGTTGAGCGGCGGCAGGCCGCCGATCGACATGTTGACGACGTCGACGCCGCGGTTGACGACGAGGTCGATCATGCCCTCGGTCAGCGCGATGTTGGTGCAGCCGCCGGACCAGGTGCAGGCACGGGAGGAGACGACCTTGGCGCCGGGCGCCGCGCCGTTCATCTTGCCGCCGAACAGGCCGTTGGCAGCGGTGATGCCCGCGACGTGGGTGCCGTGCTCGCTCTGGATGACGCCGATGTTCACGAAGTCGGCCTTGGCACCGGCCGCGTCGTGGACGACGTCCTTGCGGGTCTCCACGACGAACGGGATGCGCTCGACGATCTGGGTCGCCGGGTTGTCGGTGCCGAAGTAGGCGACCTGGTGCTTGTCCTTGTACGGCTTGAGCACGGCGTCGTTGCCGAAGTCCGCGTCGTTGTCCAGGTCGACGCGCACGGTGCCGGCGACCGGGTCGTAGAGCACGCCCCACTGGTCGGTGGTGTCACCGTCACGGTTGAGGTCGCCCGCCATGTCGCCACCGCGGGTGGCGGCCTCCTTGAACACCTTGAAGCTGTACGAGCCCGCCGGCGCGGAGTACGTCGTGCCGCCGCTCGTGAACGTCGGGCCGGACACGGACTGGTCCATCCGCAGCCAGGTTCCGTCACCGTCGTTCACGGGGTCGGTCGCCGTCACCCAGTCGACGATCTTGCGCTCGCCGGTGGTGGTCTTCTGCAGCGCGGGGTGGCCGAGGTCGACCCCGGAGTCCAGGACACCGATGGTGATCCCGCGGCCGTCGGCCTTCGGGTGCTGCTTGACGAAGTCGACCGCGCCCGTCTCGAAGGACGGGTTGTACGGGTTCTTCGCCGGGGTGTTCTTGCCCGGTGCCGGGTAACTCCCGGTGGCCTTCGGCTGCTTCGCCCCGGCCGCCCGGTCGCCCGCGGGCGTCGGGTCGTCCAGCTTGATCTCCTGCTTGAGGTCGATGCCCTGGACGGAGGAGAGCTTCTGTGCCGCCTTGATGGTGGCTTCGGCGGTCGCGGTCGGCACGGTCGCCCGGACGTAGCCGAGCTTGTCGTACGTCTGCCCCACCACGGACCCCTTGACGGAGTCCAGCTGCTCGGCGACCTTCTCGGTCGCACCGGGGGTGGTGGCGACCATCATGGTGACGTTCTTCTCGCCCTTGGCCTCGGCCTTCGCCAGCACATCGGCGTCGGCCCCGCCCAGCTTGTCGCCCTTCGCGCTCGCGGCGGCGGGCTTCACCGGGGAGGTCGCCGGGTCGTCGGCCGCGAGGACCGGGGCGGCGCCGGTGGCGGTCAGTGCGGCCGCCAGACCGGCTGCTGCCGCGATACGTACCGCGCGTCTCGCCCCGGGTATGGAGCCGGGGGATTCCTTGGTCATCAGCATCCCTGTATGTGAAAGAAAGAGAGAGTCCGGAATTCGGTACCCGATGACCGCTCAGCCTTTCGTAAACGACAGGGGTTTGTGGAGAGTTGGCGAGGACGAGAACGGGACATGGCGTAGATCCGCCACCGGTGCCATTACGCCACCTACCGGGGCAGGGCCACCACGTACGCGGCCGGTTCACGGTCCTCGGCCGCCATCATCGCCGTACGCAGCACCACCGACAGCTGAGCCGTCGAGTCGCGCAGCTGCTTCGGCGTCACCCGCACCACCGTGACCCCGAGCCGCTCCAGGTGCTCCCGTTCGGCGGCGAAGGCCACGTGCTCCTCCCGGGGCGAGCGGGTGCCCAGTTCGACCGCGACCGCCGGCTCCGGCCAGTACGCGTCCACCCCTCCCAGGGAGCTGCCGCCGGGCAGGGCCAGCTCCACGTTCCACAACGGCTGGGGCAGGGCATGGTTCCGCACCATCTCGTACAGCCGGCCCTCGGCCGCCGCCCGGCCCTCCTCCAGCAACGCGTCGACGGCTTCCACCACGTGCGGGCGGCCCAGCAGCTTGGCCGCGCTCAGTTCCCGTACGACGGAGGCGGGTTCGCACCACCCCTCACGGACCGCCTCCGTCAGGATCCGGCGCACCGTCGAGGCGTCCGTGAGCGAGGAGACCGCGTCCGCCAGGGCGCGCTCCAGCGGAGCGAGCGGAACCCCGCCCCGACGGTGCGGCGTGGGCAGGACGGCGGCCCGGGTCACCTGGACGAACCGGGTCGAGCGCAGCCGCCTGGTGCGCGGCACCAGCACGTCGATCCGGTGCAGCGCGATCCCCGGGGGCGCGGAGGTGAAGCCGTACAGGGCCAGGGCGGCCAGGCCCGTGACCATGGCCTCGCCGTACGCCGCTGCGGACCGTGCCGGCACGGTCCGGCGGGCGCCGGCCGGGGGCCGCCCGGCGTACAGCAGGGCGCCGCGCACCCGGTCGTCGTTCGTGGGCGGAGCCGGGTGCAGGAGGTACACGCCGGGCAGCAGCAGCTGCCACGGACCGCCGGGCAGGCACTGCGCGGCGGTCTGCGCGGCGGTCACGCCGCGGGAGCGCAGCTGCGCGCTGGACTGCACGCGGTGGCTCACCCCGTGGACGGGGCGCGGGGGCAGGGGGGAGGCGTTCTGGGTCATGCCGGGGAGGTTCCCGCAGGCATACGGTCCGATGACCCGTGTTACACGCCCGTCGACATTCCAGGACAAGGCCGTCCTAAAGTACGGCAGTTCGAATGACGAAAAGGGTGGTCGTGGTGGGGATTGTGCGGCGCGCGCCCCGCACACACGTGCGGGGCGCGCGCCGGGTGCTCACGCGCCCGCGTCGCGTTCCTGGCCCCTCAGCACCCGGGCCAGATCGTCCCGGGCCTCCAGGACCAGCCGCCGGAGCGCCGGTGCCGCGTCCGGGTGCGAGGCCAGCCACGCGTCCGTCGCGCTCAGGGTCGCGGGGTCGTCCTGCAGCCCGGGGAACAGCCCCTTGACCACGTCCATGCCGATCTGGATGGAGCGCTCGGCCCACACCCGCTCGATCGCCTCGAAGTACGACGCCGTGTACGGAGCCAGCAGCTCCCGCTGGGAGGGCTGTCCGAAGCCGGCGATCGTCGCCTCGACGAGCGCGTTGGACAGCTTGTCCGACTCCACGACCGCCGCCCACGCCTGCGCCTTGACCGCCGCCGAGGGGCGTGAGGCCAGGCACCGCACGTGGTGCCGCTTGCCGGACGCCGTGTCGTCCCGGGAGAGTTCGGCGTCCACCTCCGGCTCGCCGGCCCTGCCGTGTGCGACCAGCGGGGAGAGGAAAGCCCACCGCAGCTCCTGGTCGACGTCCAGACCGTCGATCACGGCCGAACCGTCGAGCAGCCCGCCCAGCAGCTGGAAGTCCGCGTCCGACGCGGCGGACGCGGCGAAGAACCGGGCCCACGTCAGCTGGTGCTGGCTGCCCGGCTCGGCACGCCGGAGCTCGGCCAGAGCGCCCTCGGCCAGCGCCCGGCCGCCCTCCTCGCGCCAGGCCGGCGCGGCGTAGTGGGTCAGAGCCGACATGGCCCAGGCGTGCAGCATCTGCAGGACGCCGATGTCCGACTCCCCGCCGGCGAAGGACAGCACCAGGGACACGAACTCCCGGGCCGGCAGAACCGCGTCCCGCGTCAGATTCCACAGGGCGGACCAGCACATCGCCCGCGTCAGCGGGTCGGTGATGTCACCTAGGTGCTCGCGCAGAGTGGCCAGGGACACGTCGTCGAAGCGGACCTTGCAGTAGGTGAGGTCGTCGTCGTTGACCAGGACCAGGTCGGGCTTCTCGGCACCGGCCAGCTCCGTGACCACGGTGCGCGGGCCCGCCACGTCGGCCTCGGCGCGGGCGTACCGCACCAGCCCGCCCTCCGGGGCGAGCCGGTACAGGCCCACCGCGACGCGGTGCGGCCGCAGCTCCGGATGGGAGGCCGCGGCCTCCTGGGTCACGGCGAGCTCCGCGATCCGGCCCTCACCGTCGTACGTCACGACCGGCGTCAGGACGTTGACCCCCGCTGTCTGCAGCCAGGCGCGCGACCAGGCGGTCATGTCGCGCCCGGAGGTCTCGGCCAGCACCGAGAGGAGGTCGCCCAGCCGCGTGTTGCCGAAGGCGTGCTGCTTGAAGTAGCGGCGCGCGCCCTCCAGGAACGCGTCCCGGCCCACGTACGCGACCAGCTGCTTGAGCACGGACGCGCCCTTGGCGTACGTGATGCCGTCGAAGTTCAGCTTGGCGTCCTCCAGGTCACGGATGTCCGCCGTGATCGGGTGCGTGGACGGCAGCTGGTCGGCACGGTAGGCCCAGGCCTTGCGGTTGTTGGCGAAGGTGATCCAGCCGTTGGTGAAGCGGGTCGCCTCCACCATCGAGAAGGTCCCCATGAAGTCGGCGAAGGACTCCTTCAGCCACAGGTCGTCCCACCACTGCATGGTGACCAGGTCGCCGAACCACATGTGCGCCATCTCGTGCAGGATGACGTTGGCGCGGCGCTCGTAGGAGGCCGAGGTGACCTTGCCGCGGTAGATGTACTCCTCGCGGAAGGTGACGAGGCCCGGGTTCTCCATCGCGCCGAGGTTGTACTCGGGCACGAACGCCTGGTCGTACTTCCCGAAGGGGTACGGGTAGTCGAAGTGGTCGTGGAAGAAGTCCAGGCCCTGCTTGGTGATCAGGAAGACGTCGTCCGCGTCGAAGTGGCGCGCGAGCCCCTTGCGGCACATGGCGCCGAGCGGGATCTCCAGCTTCTCGCCCCCCTCGGACGTGCGGGTGTAGACGTCGCTCACGTAGTGGTACGGGCCCGCCACGACCACCGTGATGTACGTCGAGATCGGCAGGGTCTCCGCGAACCGGTGGACCTCGCCCTCCTGGGACTCCTCCGCGCCGTTGCTCCAGACCCGCCAGCCCTCCGGCGCCGTCACCTCGAAGCGGTAGGGCGCCTTGAGGTCGGGCTGCTCGAAGTTGGCGTAGACGCGCCGGGCGTCGGCCGGTTCGTACTGGGTGTAGAGGTAGACCTCGCCGTCCTCCGGGTCGACGAAGCGGTGCATGCCCTCGCCGGTACGGCTGTAGGCGCACTGCGCGTCGACCACGAGGACGTTCTCGCCGCCGGCGAGGTCGTCCAGCGCGATCCGTGTGCCGTCGAAGACGGCCGAGGGGTCCAGGTCCTTGCCGTTCAGCGTCACGGCGCTCACGGACGGGGCCACCAGATCGGCGAAGGTCGAGGCCCCGGCCCGGGCGGCACGGAAGCGGATCGTGGTCTGCGAGCGGAAGGTGCGCGGACCGGCCTCGTCGCCCCCGCCGGGATCACCGACGGCGGAACGCAGGTCGAGGGCGACCTCGTAACCGTCGACGGTCAGCAGCTCGGCCCTCTCGCGGGCCTCGTCGCGGGACAGGTTTTCACCAGGCACGGAACACTCCTTCGTGTCTCATTCGAACAACTTTGATGGTCGCATGCGGCGGTCCGGGCCCCCGCACGGGAATGGCGGGCGCGCCCCGCGGTGTTCTGACGCCAGGTGCAGACCGACCTCATGAGGAGAGACATGCCCGAGAACAGCACGGCCGGCAGCAGGATCCCGGCCGATTTCTGGTTCGACCCGCTCTGTCCCTGGGCCTGGATGACCTCCCGCTGGATGCTGGAGGTGGAGAAGGTCCGCGACGTGGAGGTCCGCTGGCACGTGATGAGCCTGGCGGTCCTCAACGAGCCCCGGCTCGACGAGCTGCCCGAGGAGTACCAGGACATGATGCGCACCCAGGCGTGGGCGCCGGTCCGTGTCGTCGTCGCGGCCCGGGAGAAGCACGGGGACGAGATCGTCGGCCCGTTGTACACGGCCATGGGGACCCGCTTCCACAACAAGGGCGAGGGCCCCACCCGCGAGGCGATCGCGGGTGCGCTGGCGGACGTCGGCCTCCCGGCGGATCTGCTGGAGTACGCGGACTCCGACGCCTACGACAAGGAGCTGCGCGCCTCCCACCAGGAGGGCATCGACAAGGTCGGCCAGGACGTCGGCACCCCGGTCATCGCGGTGCCCGGTGCCGACGGCGGGCAGATCGCCTTCTTCGGCCCGGTCGTCACTCCCGCGCCGAAGGGCGAGGAGGCCGCGAAGCTCTGGGACGGCACGCTGCTGGTGGCCTCGGTCCCCGGCTTCTACGAGATCAAGCGGACCCGCACGCAGGGGCCCCTCTTCGACTGACCGGTCCGGCCGGTGCGGGCCCCTGGAACACCGGCCCGCACCGGGCGGGTCAGCGGGTGCGGCGGATACGGATCGGACCGCGGGCCTTAGCCGGGTCGACGACCTGACCACCCTGGGTGATCTCGACCTCGCCGGCGGCGACCAGCCGCCGCGCCGCGCCGCGGGCCGGCTCCATGAGCGCCCGCCAGCCGTCGTCGTCCCCCTCGTGGACCGCCCGCGCGGCGTCGGAGGGGCAGATCGTCGCGGCCGGTCCGCGCTTCTCCAGCAGCTCCAGGATGGCTCGCTCCAAGCGCCGTTCGGTCCGCCGTTCGTCGTCCGTCACCCCGCCAGTCTCGCACCGACGGCCGGTGCGCGGCGGGTGGCCGCGCACGCTTCGCAGGCGCCGGGGGTGATTCCGGCGCGGCGGCGCGTGTCCCGCTCCCATGGGAGAGCCCCCGCGAGTCACGTCCTCGCGGGGGCTCTCCGTTCATCCGCCTGCCGGGTGAAGGCTGAGAAGACGATCACGAGGCAGGACGTCCGGGGTCTCCCGTCAGGGAGCGAGCAGCAGCACGTCCGCGCGCTCCTTGGCGGCGGCGTAGCGCTTCGCCACGTCCTGCCAGTTGACGACGCGCCACATCGCCTCGATGAAGTCCACCTTCTGGTTCTTGTACTGCAGGTAGAAGGCGTGCTCCCAGGCGTCGAAGACCAGGATCGGGACCGAGCCCTGCCCGACGTTGCCCTGGTGGTCGTAGACCTGCTCGACGATCAGCCTGCCGCTGACCGGCTCGTACGCGAGGACGCCCCAGCCGGAGCCCTGCGTGGTCGCCGCGGCCTTCGTCAGCTGGGACTTGAAGCCGGCGTACGAGCCGAAGGACTCGGTGATCGCGTCCGCCAGGTCGCCCACGCCGTCGGCCGCGAGGGGCTCGCCGCCGCCGTCGCCGGTCATGTTGTGCCAGTAGATCGAGTGCAGGATGTGGCCGGAGAGATGGAACGCGAGGTTCTTCTGGAGGCCGTTGATCGCGCCCCAGGCCTCCTTGTCGCGGGCCTCTTCCAGCTGCTCCAGGGTGTCGTTCGCACCCTTGACGTACGCGGCGTGGTGCTTGTCGTGGTGGAGCTCGACGATCTGCGGGTTGATGACCGGTTCGAGCGCCGCGTAGTCGTACGGGAGTTCCGGAAGCGTGTACGTGGCCATGGGTTCGAACCCTCCAACTGCTACCTGGTGGTTATTGCAAGCTGTTCGCAATTGCAGGCTAGCAGGAGGAGGGCCCGAAGGTGATCAGCCGTTCGCCCTAGGACCGGAGTCCGTCGCGCGCGGCCGCCGCCAGGTCGGGGAAGTCGGTCACGACGGCGTCCACCCCCCGGCCGAAGTGGAAGGCGTACTCGGCGAACGCGTCACCGAAGTCGTTCGGCGCGGTGCCCCTCCGGTACTCGGCCGGGAGGTACTGGTTCTCGGCGCGGAAGGTGTACGCCCCGACCTTCAGTCCTGCCGCGTGGGCGTCGTCCAGCAGGGGCGACGGGGGGACCAGGGATGACTTGTCCGGGCCTATCCACCCGGCGTACGAGGCGATCTCGCGCAGCCCCGCGGGCGTCATCATCTCCTTGTACGTCACGGGGTGGCCGTACGGACCGCCGCTCGTCCCCAGCGCCTGCCACAGCGGGAGGCCGAGACGTGCCGCCGCCACCTCACGGAGGCTGGACGGGTCGAACGACTGGACGACGCAGTCGCGTGCGGTCAGCCGGTTGCGGCGGACGAGCCTGATGAGCTCGGGCTCCAGGGGCAGTCCGGCCGAACGGAAGTACACCGGGTGCTTGGTCTCCGGGAAGACCGCGATCCTGCGGCCGTGCTCCTTCGAGAGGGCGCGGGCCAGGTCGACGACCTCCTGGAAGGTCATGATCTGCTCGCGGCCGTCGAAGACGGTGTTGCGGTTGCGGACCAGGGGGAGCCGCTCCACCGCGCGCAGCGTCTTCAGCTCGGCGAGGGTGAAGTCCTCCGTGAACCAGCCCGTGACGGCGCGGCCGTCCACCGTCTTCGTGGTGCGGCGGCCCGCGAACTCCGGGTGCCCGGCCACGTCCGTGGTGCCGGAGATCTCGTTCTCGTGGCGCACCACCAGGACGTGGTCCCTGGTCGGGACGAGGTCGGGCTCGATCCAGTCGGCCCCGGCACGCACCGCGAAGGTGTAGGCGGAAGCGGTGTGCTCGGGCCGCCACCCGGCGGCACCCCGGTGACCGATGACGAGCGGCGCCCTCGCGCCGCCGTGCCGTTCGGTGGCCGCGGCGGCGGGAACCGCCGCCGCGGCGGAGACGGCCGCTGTGGCCAGAAGGATCGAGCGGCGTCGCGGACGAGGTAAGGACATGCGGTCTCCTCGGCAGGCGCGGCCGGAGCCACGCGGGATCACGTCAGGGCGGACAGCACCTTGCCACCTCGTGTACGGCCATGGGTACGGTTCCCGCAGACGACCGAGGAGGCGGGGCGTGAAGCCACGGCAGGACCTGGAGCTACGACCGGGACGGCCCGACGAGGCCGCGGCGTTGACCGCGCTGGCCCTGCGGTCCAAGGCCCACTGGGGGTACGACGAGGCGTTCCTGGCCGCCTGCGTCGACGAACTGACCGTCCGCGAAGGTGATACGGAGGGCGGGCGTACGGCGGTCGCGGAGGGGGACGGCCGCGTCCTGGGCTTCGCGACCCTGTCCGGGGAGCCGCCCGAGGGCGCACTCGGCATGATGTTCGTCGAGCCGGACGCCATCGGCCGCGGCGTGGGCCGGATCCTGTTCGAGCACACCATGGCTCAGGCCGGCCGGCTCGGCTTCGAGGCGCTCACGATCGACGCCGACCCGAACGCCGAGCCGTTCTACACGGCGATGGGCGCGGTCCGGATCGGCGCCACCCCGTCGGGCTCCGTCCCCGGGCGTGAACTGCCGCTGCTCAGAATCGTGTTCGGCGCTCAGCCCGGCTGAGGAGCGGCCGCTTCCAGGTCGTCGACGCTCCCGGACATGATGGTGCGGACGTGCTCGGTGATGTGCTCGGCGGGCCAGTCCCACCAGGCGACGGCCAGGAGCCGGGCGATGTCCGCGTCGTCGTAACGGGTGCGGAGCAGCTTCGCGGGGTTGCCGCCGACGATGCCGTAGTCGGGCACGTCGGACGTGACGACGGAGCCGGCGGCGATGATCGCGCCGTTCCCGATCCGGACGCCCGGCATCACCGTCACCCGGTAGCCGAACCACACGTCGTGGCCGACCACGGTGTCACCTCGGCCGGGCAGCCCGGTCAGCAGGTCGAAGTGGTCGGCCCAGGAGCCGCCCATGGTGGGGAACGGGAACGTGGAGGGTCCGTCCATGCGGTGGTTGGCGCCGTTCATGATGAACCGCACCCCGGTCCCCAGCGCGCAGAAACGTCCGATCACGAGCTTCTCGGGGCCGTAGTGGTAGAGCACGTTGCGGGTCTCGAACGCCGTCGCGTCATCGGGGTCGTCGTAGTACGAGTACGCGCCGACCTCGATGAGCGGGGACGTGACCAGGGGCTGGAGCTGCACCACCCGCGGCTGGCCGGGCATCGGGTGCAGCACGGTCGGATCTGCGGGGAGGGGACTCATGGGGGCACCCTCGCAGAAGGACCGTGCCTCATGCACTCAGTTTTCGGCCGGTGTGCCGCGCTCCGCCCGCTTCTGCCGCACCAGGCCGGTCACGATCAGCAGTGCGGTCAGTGCCCCCGTCGCCAGCAGCTGGTCGCGTGTGTCGGGCTGGCCAAGCATCAGGACGAAGATGCCGACCATGGCGACCAGCGCCACGATCGTCAGGACCGGGAAGAACCACATCCGGACGACGAGCCGGTCCGGGGCCTCGCGCTCCGTCCGCTTGCGCAGGATCAGCTGGGAGACGGCGATGAAGATCCAGACGACCAGGATGACCGCGCCGATCATGTTGAGCAGCCACGGGAAGACGTCGTCGGGACGCCAGTAGCTGAGCAGCACGCACAGGAAGCCGAAGGCCGAGGAGGCGAGCACGGCGTTGCGCGGGACGCCCGAGGAGATCTTGCCGAGCACCTTCGGGCCCTGGCCGCGGGCCACGAGGGAACGCGCCATGCGCGAGGAGCCGTAGATGTTGGCGTTCATCGCGGAGAGCAGGGCGATCAGGATGACCACGTTCATGATCTCCGCGGCACCGCTGATGCCGAGGTGGTCGAGCATCGCGTAGAACGGACCGACCTCGGCGACCTGGGGGTCGTCCCACGGCACGAGGGTCACGATGACCGCCATCGAGCCGATGTAGAAGACCGCGATGCGCCACATCGCCGTACGCACCGCCTTGGCGACGCCCTGCACGGGGTTCTCGGACTCGGCCGCCGCGATGGTGACGGTCTCCAGACCGCCGTACGCGAAGACGGAGGCGAGCAGGCCGATGATCAGGCCTTCGGAGCCGTTCGGCAGGAAGCCGCCGTCCCCGGTGAGGTTCGAGGTACCGGGGGAGTCCGTGTCGGGCAGCACGCCCAGGATCGCGAGGAGGCCCAGTACCAGGAAGAGCGTGATCGCGATGACCTTGAGCGCGGCGAACCAGAACTCGAACTCACCGAAGTTCTTCACGGCGGCGAGATTCGTGCCGAGGAAGACCACCATGAAGAGGGCCACCCAGGCCCACTCCGGCGTACCGGGCAGCCAGCCGGTGACGATCTGCGCGGCGCCGATCCCCTCCAGCCCGACGGCGACGCAGAGCAGCACCCAGAACGACCACCCGGCCGTGAAGCCGGCCCACGGCCCGATCGCCCGTTCCGCGTGGACGGAGAAGGAGCCGGAGGCGGGGTTGGCGGCCGACATCTCGCCGAGCATCCGCATCACGAACATGACCAGCAGTCCGGAGACGGCGTACGCGACGACGATCGAGGGGCCGGCCGCGGCGATGCCGGCACCGGAGCCGACGAACAGCCCGGCCCCGATCACACCGCCCAGGGCGATCATCGACAGGTGGCGCTGCTTGAGTCCGTGGGTGAGCGCGGAGTCGGCGCCGGGGGTGGCGGCGTCCGTGGGGGGCGGCGCGGAGGTCCGGGACATGGACGGGCTCTGTTCACTGGTCGGGACGGGGGGCAGCCCACAGTCTGGCTACGGGTCCCGCCCATGAGGAACAGCTGTCCGCTATACGGTCACCAGGCTCACACAAGGTGCTCACCCGCCTACGGCCGTGCGCGCAGCTCCCGCACGAACGCGACGAGCAGCACCACGCCCGTGGCACCTGCCGACCACAGCACCTGGGGACGGGCCACGTCGTCGGTGAGCATCAGCAGCAGGACGGCCGACAGGCCGGCCAGGGCGACCCAGGTCAGATAGGGGAAGCACCACATCCGCAGCGCCAGGGCGCCCGGCGCCTCCCGCTCCAGCCGGCCCCGCAGCCGCAGTTGTGAGGCGGCGATCAGCCCCCAGACGAACAGCAGGACCGCGCCGACCGAGTTGAGCATGTAGAGGAACACGGTGTCGGGCCACTGGAGATTGAGCAGTACGGAGACGAAACCGAAGGCCACCGAGGCCAGCACCGCACGACGGGGCACCCCGCCCCCGCCGCCCTGTCCGCCCGAGACCCTCAGCAGTCCCCGCGGCGCCTCGCCGCGCTCGGCCAGCGAGAAGATCATCCGGGATGAGCCGTACAGATTGGCGTTGAGCGCCGACAGCAGCGCGACGAACACCACGATGTTCATGATCTGCCCGGCCGACGGCACGCCGATCGAATCCAGGACCTCCACGTACGGGCTGAGCCCGGCCTGCTGGGCGGTCCACGGCAGCACGGTCACGATGACCAGCATCGAGCCGACGTAGAAGAAGAGGATGCGCACCACCGCGCTGCGCACCGCCCGCCCCACGGCGCGGGCCGGATCGTCCGTCTCGGCCGCCGCGATGGTCACGACCTCCAGCCCGCCGAAGGCGAACACCACGGTGAGGACGCCGGAGACCACGCCGTCCCAGCCGTGCGGCAGGAAGCCGCCCTGGCCGGTGAGGTTCGTCAGCCCCACCGGAGCGGTGTCGGGAAGGACACCGAACACCGCCAGCAGGCCGAGGGCCAGGAAGACGACGATCGCGGCCACCTTCAACGCGGCGAACCAGAACTCGAACTCGCCGAAGTTCTTCACGGCCGTCAGGTTGGCCACGGTGAACACCACCATGAACAGCAGTACCCAGAGCCACTGGTCCACCGCGGGCACCCAGGCGTGGGCGATCTGCGCGGCGGCCGTCGCCTCCACGGCGAGCACCACCACCAGCATGAACCAGTAGAGCCAGCCGACGCTGAAGCCGGCCCAGCGGCCCAGCGCACGCTCCGCGTGGACGGAGAATGACCCGGACGCGGGCATCGCCGCCGACATCTCCCCGAGCATCCGCATCACCAGCATCGCGAGCGCGCCCGCGATCAGGTACGAGACGACCACGGCGGGCCCGGCGACCGCGATCCCGGCGCCCGAACCGACGAAGAGACCGGCACCGATCACACCGCCGAGGCCGAGCATCGTCAGGTGGCGCTGCTTCAGACCGTGGGCCAGGGGCTCGGACGGAACGGGGGAGTGCGTGGGGGGCGCGTCGTGCATGAGCTGCGGATCACTCTCGGATCATTTATGGGGAACCTACAGTCTCACGGGATGTCGCCCACTCCCGAACGGAGGGCTGTCCACACCCCCACCTCCGTGACCAGCATCACGTCGATGGGCGATTGCGCAACGCTCTTTGTGTGAACCCAATAAACTCCTCAGCCGCCGCTTTGTGGGCGGCTGATGGTGATCGAGCGATATGGCGTCGGCTAACGTCACCCTCAGTCCGTCCTGCCGACCTCACCCGCGGAGTCCCGATGAGTACTGCTGCCGCCCCCGCCCGTTCCGGAGCGGTCCTCGCCGACCTGCTGCCCGCAGTCCGGCACCGTTACGCCGTGGACACGGCGCTGGTCGTCGGCGGCGCCGTCCTCACCGGCATCGCGGCCCAGATCGCCGTGCCCGTCCCGGGCTCCCCGGTCCCCGTCACCGGCCAGACCTTCGCCGCGCTGCTCATCGGCACCGCGCTGGGTGCCCGCCGCGGTTTCCTCTCCCTCGCCCTGTACGCGATCGTCGGCATGGCCGGGATGCCCTGGTTCTCCGAGGGCACCTCCGGCCCGGGCGGAGCGTCGTTCGGCTACGTCCTCGGCATGCTGCTCGCCGCCACCGTCGTCGGCGGCCTGGCCCGCCGGGGCGGCGACCGGTCCGTCCTGCGCACCGCGGGCACGATGGCGGTCGGCTCCCTCGTCATCTACGCGGTCGGCGTGCCGTACCTGGCGCTCTCCACCGGCATGTCGTTGAGCGCCGCCGTCGCGGCCGGCCTGGTGCCGTTCCTGATCGGCGACGCCCTCAAGGCCGCGCTGGCCATGGGCGCGCTGCCCGCCTCCTGGAAGCTCGTCGGGCGTCGCGGCTGACGCCGAGGCACCACCGGAAAGGCCCGCCGGCCGTACGCACGACACCGTGCCGGCGGGCCTTTCCCGTGCCCGGGACCGTGCCCGTGGAAGCGGTGCGGCCGGCCGGGTGGCGCGGTCATGAGAAAGGCTCTCCCTCCGCCCCGGCTTCGCGGGCGGAGGGAGAGCCTTCCCGGTACACCTGACATCAGCCGTCAGGCACGCGTACCGATCACTCGGCCGGCGCCGACGCCTTCGCCTTCCGGTCGCGCGCGTCGCGCACCAGCGAGATCCCCACGACCAGGGCGGCCACCAGCAGCGAGAGCAGCACCTGCTCGCGCCCGGCGTCGTCGGTCAGCATGTAGACGAGGACGAAGGAGATCATCGCGATCGTCGCCCACGTCAGGTACGGGAAGAGCCACATCCGGACGAGGAGCTTCTCGGGCGACTCGCGCAGGATGATGCCGCGCATCCGCAGCTGGGTGAAGCAGATCACCAGCCACACGAACAGGGCGACCGCGCCGGAGGAGTTCAGCAGGAACGCGAACACCGTGTCGGGCCACTGGTAGTTGAAGAACACGGCGACGAAGCCGAACACGACGGACGAGAGGATCGCCGCCTGCGGCACGCCGCGCTTGTTCACCTTGGTGAACGCCTTGGGGGCGTCCCCGCGCTGTCCCAGCGAGAAGGCCATGCGCGAGGCCGTGTAGAGGCCGGAGTTCAGACAGGACAGGACGGCCGTCAGCACGATGACGTCCATGACCTGGCCGGCGTGCGGGATCCCTATGACGTTGAGTGCCGCGACGTACGAGCCGTCCTCGACGATCGAGGGGTCGTTCCACGGCAGCAGCGTCAGGACGACGAAGATCGAGCCCAGGTAGAAGATGGCGATGCGCCAGATCACGCTGTTGGTGGCCTTGGAGACGGCGCGCTGCGGGTCCTCGGACTCACCGGCCGCCAGCGTCACGATCTCGCTGCCCATGAAGGAGAACACGACCATCAGCACGCCCGTGAGGATGGCCCCGGGTCCTTCGGGGAAGAAGCCGCCGGTGTCCGTGAGGTGGGCGAGGCCCGACCCCGCGTCGTCCGAACCGGGCAGGACGCCGAAGACGGCGAGCAGCCCGACGACGACGAACGCGCCGATCGCCACGACCTTGATCCCGGCGAACCAGAACTCGAACTCGCCGTACGAGCCGACCGAGACGAGGTTGGTCGCCGTGAGGACCACCATGACGATCAGGGCCCACGCCCACTGCGGTACGCCGGAGACCCAGCCCTCCAGGATCTTGGCACCGGCCGTGGCCTCGACGGCGAGCACCACGACCCAGAAGAACCAGTACAGCCAGCCGATGGAGAAACCGGCCCAGCGGCCCAGGGCCTGGTCGGCGTAGGCGGAGAAGGAACCGGAGCTCGGCCGGGCGACGGCCATCTCGCCGAGCATCCGCATGACGAAGACGACCATCAGGCCGACCAGCGCGTACGACAGGAGGATGGCCGGTCCGGCGGCGGCGATACCGGCGCCGGAGCCGACGAAGAGGCCTGCTCCGATCACGCCGCCGATGGCGATCATCGAGAGATGACGGTTCTTGAGACCGGCCTGAAGTCCGTCCGGGGAGTCCGGCTTACCCGGCTCGCCGGGCTGTTTGCCCGGTCCGGCCAGAGTCGTCTGCGACGTCATGGATCGAATCCTTACGTTTTCTGATCACGCGTGTCGGTGTTGCCTCGGCGGGGGTGGTGCGAAGACAAGGCCACGCATTCAAGCCCGACCGGCGCAGAAAACGGAACCCCTTCATCCGGTTCTTTGACCCGATCGTTGCCCGAGTGGCGTTGCACACAGGCACCGGACCCGAACCGGACCTGGGGGAGGGCCCGGTGGGTCCCGACCCCGCTGACCATTACCCCGCCCCGTCCGTGCCACACTTCGCACCATGCGCGTGTACCTCGGCTCCGACCATGCCGGCTTCGAACTGAAGAACCACCTCGTCGAGTGGCTCACGGCCCACGGCCACGAGGCCGTCGACTGCGGTCCCCACATCTACGACGCCCAGGACGACTACCCGCCGTTCTGCCTCCGTGCCGCCGAGCGGACGGCCGCCGACAAGGACGGCCTCGGCATCGTCATCGGCGGCTCCGGAAACGGCGAGCAGATCGCCGCGAACAAGGTCAAGGGCGTCCGCGCCGCGCTCGCCTGGAGCGAGCAGACCGCCGCGCTCGGCCGTGAACACAACGACGCCAACGTGGTGGCCATCGGCGGCCGGATGCACACGGTGGAGGAGTCCACGAAGTTCGTCGAGATCTTCCTGGCCACCCCGTACTCGGGTGAGGCGCGCCACACCCGCCGCATCGAGATGCTCTCGGCGTACGAGAACACGGGAGAGCTTCCCCCGGTCCCCGCCCACCACCCGCAGCAGGGCTGAACGTCCCGCACCCGCCTCCCTTGTGCCGCCGGGCCACACCCGGCGGCACAAGCGCGTTACCAGGAGACACGCCGTGCCCGAGGGGCATACGATCCACCGCCTCGCCGCCGACCACCACGAGCGGTTCACAGGCGGCCCGGTGCGGGTGAGCAGCCCCCAGGGCAAGTTCTCCGACGGTGCGGCACTGCTGGACGGGCGCACCTTCACCGGGGGCGACGCCCACGGGAAGCACCTCTTCCTGGGCTTCGAGGGATCGGTCTGGGTCCATGTCCACCTCGGCCTCTTCGGCAAGCTCGGCTTCGGAGCGACTCCGGCGCCGCCGCCCACCGGCACGGTCCGGCTGCGCCTGCTCAACGACGCCCACCACGCGGACCTGCGCGGCCCCACCACCTGCGCCCTGATCACGGGCCCCGAGAAGCGCGCGATACACGACAGGCTCGGTCCGGACCCGCTGCGCTCCGGCGAGGACGGTGAGCGGGCCTGGCAGCGGATCTCCCGCAGCCGTGTCACGGTCGCCGCCCTGCTGATGGACCAGAAGGTCGTCGCGGGAGTCGGCAACGTCTACCGCGCCGAGGTCCTCTTCCGGCACGGCATCGACCCGTACCGCGTGGGCAAGGACCTCACCCGGGGCGAGTGGGACGCCGTCTGGGCCGACCTCGGCGTCCTGATGCGTGAGGGCGTCCGTAACAACCGCATCGACACCGTCCGCCCCGAGCACCTGCCCGAGGCGATGGGCCGGCCCCCGCGGGTCGACGACCACGGCGGCGAGGTGTACGTCTACCGCCGGGCCCGGCAGGGCTGCCACATCTGCGGCACCGAGGTGCGCACGGCGGACCTGGCAGCGCGCAACCTCTTCTGGTGCCCGGGCTGCCAGCCGCCCGCCCCCGGACGCTGAGGGCCGTCCCGGACAGCTTCAGAAGCCGTGCGGGCACCACGGCCGGACATCCGTGGAGAACGCCAGGGACGCCTCGCCCAGCGCGCCCGCCCGCAGTTCCCGCACCAGTCCGGCCGCCGCCAGCGCCGTCAGCGACACCCCGCCCAGATAGGCGGCCCCCAACTCGTTCACGGACAGCGCCAGTTCCGGCGCGTCGTCCGTGCGCCGGCAGGTGGCCGAGCCCTTCGCGTCGACGGTCAGACGCCAACGACCCGCGTTCCACGGGCAGAAATCGTCCTCCACCCGCAGCACCACGTCGACCGGGGCACGGTAGCTCCGGGCCTCCAGCGCCGCACCCAGCTCGACCAGCCGCACGTACACCCCGTCCCTGACGCGGACCTCGCAGCGCCGTACGTCGGAGACCAGCCGGAGCACCGCGTCGTCCACCGGCCGGTTGTGGCACTCGACCACCGAGGTCAGGTCGATCCCGAACAGGAAGCGCCACAGTGCCGCGTACGAGGCGGGATCCAATGCCGCCAGGTCGCGCACCGCCACCACTCCCTCGGGCACGGCACCGTCCCAGCCGGGCCGCAGATGGAACGTGACGTACCCCGTGACCTCACCGTTCCGCTCCGCGAGGACGCACTGGAGCGGCGAGCCGCCGCTCCGGGCGCTCTCCGGGTCGTTCACGGGCACCCGCTCCCATCCGGGCTGCCGCACCGGGGTGCCGGGCCGGGCCGGTGCCACGCGCGCGTAGACGGCCTCGCAGGCGTCGAGCGCCTCCTCCGGGGACGACCGGCGCACCCGGACCTCCTCCGTGCCCGGCGGCAGGGCGAGCCGGACCCGGGAGCTGTCGATCCGCAGGCTCGTCTCGTCCGTCGCCGCTCCGTAGCCGAACCGGCCGTAGATACCGGGCTCCGAAGCCGTCAGCACGGCGAGCGGTTCACCCCAGGACCGGACGTCGTCCAGCTGGCGCCGCATCATCGACGTCAGCAGCCCCTGCCTGCGGTGCGTCGAGGCCACGCTCACCATCGTGATGCCCGCGGCCGGCACCGCGGCCCCGCCGGGAACGGTCATCCGGAAGCTGTACGCACCGGCCGTCCCCACGCATTCGGCACCGTCCCAGTGTCCCAGCGCGCGTCCCGGCTCGGCCAGCGCGGCGTACATCTCGCGGGTCTCCGGGGAGATGGGAACGCCGCCGAACGCCAACTCGATACAGCCGAGCCAGGCATCCCATTCCGTGGCCGACAATACGTGCAAATCCGTGTCCATGGGCCCTGCTTATCAGGGTCGCGGCGCCCGGGGCGACCTGGTTTCGAACACATTGACACCGGGTCCCCCTGCACCGGAGGCCGCCGGGTGGATAAGGTCCCGACAATGGCCCGTCGCAGAGGAGCAGACACCTACCCCGCCCGGTGGCGAAGATCGGCCCACCGGGCGCGCATCGCGCTGCGCAGGTCCGGCGTCGACTACTTCCGCGGCGACGGCTCCGACTGGATAGCCCTGGTCGGTCTGCTGATCGTCATTCCGGTGATCACCTGCACCACGCTGCTGAACCCGGTCTGGTCCTCACCGACCGCCCTGGCGCTGCCGATCGTCGCGGGCGGTCTGCTGCTGAGACCGGCCAGCCTGCTGAGTCTGTACGCGACTGCGGCCGCCGCCCTGATCGTGGAGTCGATCGCCCTCGGCCCCTACACCGAGGGGCCTGCCCGGGTCACACCGGGAACCGTCCTGGTCGTCGCGGCCTGCGGCTTCTTCGGCCTGGTCCTCGCCCAGTTCCGGGCCAGGGTCGGAGTGCCGTGGCGACGCGGCGGCACGATGCTCTTCGACCTGCGCGAGCGGATCCGGGTCCAGAGCGCGCTGCCGCGGCTGCCCGACGGCTGGCACCGCGAGATGGCGCTGCGCCCGGCGGGCGGCCAGTCCTTCTCCGGCGACTTCGTCGTCGCCGCCCGGACCAACGGCGGACGCACCCTGGAGGTCGTGCTCACCGATGTCTCGGGCAAGGGCATGGACGCGGGTTCCCGTGCCCTGCTGCTGTCCGGCGCCTTCGGCGGACTCCTGGGCTCCCTGCCGCCGCACGGCTTCCTCCCCGCGGCCAACGGCTATCTGCTGCGCCAGGACTGGGACGAGGGCTTCGCCACCTCGATCCATCTGGTCCTGGACCTGGACTCCGGTGACTACGAGATCCTCTCGGCAGGTCATCCCCCCGCGCTCCAACTGCACTCAGGCAGCGGCCGGTGGGAGGAGATGGCCGCCGAGGGCCCCCTGCTCGGGGTCTACGACGGAGCGGAGTTCGACGCGGTGAAGGGCTCGCTGGCACCCGGTGACGTCCTGATGCTCTTCACGGACGGTCTGGTGGAGGCGTCCGACCGGGACATCGCCGAGGGCATCGACCGGCTGACCGGCGAGGCCGACCGCTACGTCGCGACGGGCTTCGAGGGCGCGGCCTGGCATCTGATCGAGGCCTGCGCCAAGGACGTCAACGACGACCGCGCACTGCTGCTGCTGTCCCGCCGTGGCTGAACCGTACGAAAACAGCTGAAACGGTAAGGGTGTCAACGAGAGCTCCCGGCCGTCACCCGAACGAGAGGTCATTCCCGGAGCGGCGCACCTCGGCGCGGCACTCCGATGCGGCACCTCGGCGTGGCATCCGGGTGCCACGCCCGGGGTGCCACATCCGGTGTGCGGGAACCGGGGTCGCGACTGCCCGGCCGGACACCGGGCACGGTGTCCGGGGCGCGTCATCCCGGGTGCGTGGACGCGGTCCCCCGCACCCGGGTCGTCCGCGCCTCAGACCGGTACCGCCTCTTTCTCGGCCTCCTGGTCCCGCGTTCGTCCACCGGGCAGGATCCGGGCGAGCCAGTGCGAGCGGCCGGCCGCCAGCGGGGACAGAACCGCGAGCAGGAGCACGTACCCGGCGATGAACGGGGAGAGCCGCTCGTCCAGGCCCGCTCCCGCAGCCATGGTGGCGAGGATCAGGGCGAACTCACCGCGCGCCAGCAGGGTGGTGGAGACGTTCGCAGTGGCCTTCGGGCCGAAGCCGTAGATCTTGGCCGTGGCCATCCCGGCGAAGACGTTCATCAGCACGGTCACCGCGACCGCCGCCAGCACAGGCCACAGCACGCTGGGCAGGTCGCCGGGGTTGATGGACAGCCCGAAGGCGAAGAAGAAGATCGCCCCGAACGCGTCCCGCAGGGGATGCACCAGCTTCAGGATGCGGGGGCCCGAGGTGGTGCTGCCCAGCATCAGGCCGACCATGAACGCGCCGATGGCGTCGGCGACCCCGAACCACTCCGAGACCCCGGCGACGAAGACGGCGACGCCGAGGAAGGAGATGACGAGAAGTTCGTCGTCCTTCGTGTTCATCAGCTTGCCGATGAGCTTCGTGCCGAACCGGGCCGCCAGGGCGAGCAGCAGCAGGAAGCCGAAGGCCTTGCCGCCGTCCACGACCGCCGCCCCGAGGCTGTCGGCACCGGACAGGATCGGCTGCAGCGCGGCCAGGTAGAGGGCGAGGAAGACGTCCTCGACGACGATGATGCCGAGGATCGGCCGCGTCTCCGGATTCCCGATCCGGCCGAGGTCCACCAGGACCTTCGTGACGATGGCCGACGACGAGATACCGAGCACGCCCGCGAGCACCAGGGCTTCCGAGGTGCCCCAGCCGAGCGCGAAGCCGAATCCGAGCCCCGCGCCGACGTTCAGGGCGAGATAGGTGCCGCCGGCGAGCGCCATCTTGCGCCCGCCGGTCTTCAGGTCGTCCAGATGGAATTCGAGGCCGAGGTAGAAGAGCAGCAGTACGAGACCGAGCGCGGAGAGCATCTCCAGGTCATGCGGGTCGTCGAGGAGGACGACCCCGGGGGTGTGCGGGCCGAGGAGGATCCCGGCGAGGATGAACAAGGGGATGGTCGGCAGTCCGATGCGGCCGCCCACACGGGCGAGGACGGCGGCGGCGAGGAACGCACCCCCCATGGCGATGAGCGTGTCTGCGTGTCCGATGAGCCTGTCTCCTTCTGTCGGTCAAGAGCGCGTCAAGGAATCGTCAGTAATTAGTTTACCGAACGATTCGGACTGCGTGTGTGGACCCTGTGAAGTGCCGTGGTGACCGGCGTACAGTCGGTCCATGCCGACGCCGTATCTGCCCCTGTCCCAGGTGGAGTTCATCGCCCGCGAAGCCCATCGCGGACAGACCGACAAGGCGGGCCGCCCGTACGCCGAGCATCTGGCGGCGGTGGCCGAGGGCGTACGGATCCGGGGCGGCGACGAGGAGCAGACGGCAGCCGCCTGGCTGCACGACGCGATCGAGGACGGCGCGCTGTCCCGGCAGTGGCTGGACGAGGCGCCGCTGTCCCGGCGGGTGAAGGAAATGGTCCTCGCCGTCACCAAGCGGGACGGCGAGGACCTCTTCGCGTACACCGGGCGGATTCTCGCCACGCCCGGCGCGCTGCTGATCAAGGAGTCGGATCTGGCGCACAACGCGGACCCGGACCGGCTCGCGGTACTGGAGCCGGCGACCCGTACCCGGCTGACCGAGAAGTATGCGCAGGTACGGGGCCTGCTGGGGCTCGACGGTGCCAAGGGCGCCGTCGAACGTCGGGATCAAGCCAACCCCGTGACGGACTGACGCGCGGTCAGGACCGGCCCCGCGGGAAGGGGGCCGATCCGGACAGGCTCAGCGCTTGACGGTGCTCCGGCGGAAGGCCCAGTTCATGTCCGGCTCGGTGGCGAACCGCAGCACGCGCCGGACCGGTGGTGTGCACAGCAGGGTCACCGCGGCGGCGGCGACGAGGGAGACGACGACCAGTCCCACGGGGCCCGAGAGCCACTCGTAGCGGTCGAACACGTCGTAGTAGTCGGCGCCCTTCACCAGGAAGCCGTGCAGCAGGTAGCCGCAGATCGTCCCGGCACCGAGGACCGTGAACCACATGTGACGGCGCGGCACCCAGGCGAGGAACGCGATCGTGAGCAGCATCGCGCAGCCGAACATCGCGAGGGTCATCACGGCGCCCGACCACCAGGGGGCGTCCATCTCCTGGGCGCTGTTGCTGCGGTAGAACCAGCCGAGCTGCATGCGCGGTGCGAGCCAGTAGGCGAAGACCAGGGCCCCGGCGAACAGCGGGAGGGACAGCAGTCGGACCTCGCGGCGCCGGACCAGCTGGAAGTGCTCGGGCTTCATCAGCAGGCCGAGCACGAAGAACGGCAGGAGCTGGCAGACGCGCTGCAGGTCCAGGTCGTCACCGATGCCCGGCGTCACCGACGCGAGCACGGCGATGGCCAGCGCGACGGGCAGCGGGTGGCGCAGGGACTGCCAGATCGGTGTGGTGACGCGCCAGATGAACAGGGCGATCAGGAACCAGGTGAGGAAGAACGGATCGAGCAGGGTGATGGAGGTGTCCTCCACGCCGCCGACGTACCGCTTGAAGAGCGAGTACGCCGTCTCGAAGAGCACGTAGGGCACCACGACGCTGGTGACGAGGCGCTTCACCTTGGACGGGCTCATGTCGAAAGACCGGGAGAAGTAGCCGGAGACCAGGATGAAAGCCGGCATGTGGAACGTGTACACGACCATGTACAGCGCTCGCGTCGCGCGGCTGCCGTCCATCACCGGCTCCCACGCGTGCGCCACGGCGACGAGCACGATCGCGAGGTACTTCACGTTGTCGAAGTACGCGTCACGACGCTTCGCCGGTGCGGGTGCCCCGGCACGGGCCGAAGTGGCCTCGGAGACGGGCGGGCGGACCTGGGGGGCCGTCAGGGTCTGCTGGTGTCTCGGCTCCGACTCCCGGCTCTCCGGGGTGATCGGGGCCCGCTGAAATTCGCTCGGAGCTTTGGACATCTCATGCACCTTAGACCCGTCAATCGGTATGCGTAAAACCCACAAGAGGTAACGCGTGTTCCCGGTCATTCGAAAGTAAAACCACCGACAACCGACCGTTACATGATGATTCATACCACTTAAATGGGGCATATCGTCGGCTGATTGAGGGGAGTGAATTTCGTCGCACGAACTCCGGCTGAATCGCTGTGGACGAACTGTGGGGATATGGAAAGGATCACGGTGGCCGATATTCGAACTGCCCTGCACACAGCGGGCTCACAGCTTTCCCGTACCGCCCCGCGCGGGCCCCTGACAGGCGCTGTGTGCGCCGGAACACGCCCGGGCGCACGCGGGCGCGAGGATGGCGCGATCCGGCCGCCCCTCTCCGTACCTCTCCATCACCTTGCAGCAGTCGCAGGGGAGTTGGTGGCACGATGGGCGCGACGGAGGTGTGCCGGCCGCATGCCACCGGGCCGGCAAGGCGGACCGACCAAGGGTGTGATCAGTCGTGGCCATTTCACTGTCTGTGGTGCTGATGCTGGGGATCGTCCTGGTGGTGTTGATCCGCGGCGGATCCATCAAGGGCGGGCCGGCGATCGTCGCCGTGCTCTTCGGCTTCTTCCTGGCATCGACCGGCATGGCGCCGTCGATCAACAGATTCATGAACTCGATAGCCGACACGATCAACCAGATCAGCTTCTGAGGTCACGCATCGTGGAGCCCGGCCCGGCGTGCGTCCGCCGGCCGGGCCTTCGGCATGGAGCGCGGGCGGGCCCAGTCCGCACCCGGTGCGGGTCGGCGCCCGGCGCCTCATTACCCGCAAGGTAATCGCCCCCGGTGCGCGGGCGTGCCACGCTCCTGGCACACGGAGCCCCGCTGACCGGAAGGACGTCATGCCCGCCTACGCCATAGCGCACCTGCAAGAGGCCGCCCCGCACCCGGACATCGCCGAGTACGTGGAGCGGCTCCCCGCCACCTTCGAGGCGCACGGCGGGCGCTACCTCGTCCACGTCACCCCGCACGAGGTGAAGGAGGGCAGTTGGCCCGGGCACGTGGTGATGATCGGCTTCCCCGGCATCGAGGAGGCGAGGGCCTGGTGGGACTCGCCGGCCTACCGGGAGATCGCACCACTGCGCTCGCGGCACATCGGGAGCGCCGTGATCCTGGTCGAGGGCGTTCCCGAGGGGTACGACCCGGCGGCCACGGCGAAGGCCATGCGTGCCGCCCTGGCCCAGGGCGGCGAATGATCACCGCGCCGCCCGGCCGCGGGCCGCGCACATGACTCGGGGCCGGGTCGGAGGGAAAACCTCCGACCCGGCCCCGAGTCGTTGGAGCGGGCGACGGGAATCGAACCCGCGTAGCTAGTTTGGAAGACTAGGGCTCTACCATTGAGCTACGCCCGCAAGCGCCGCACCACGAGTCCGGTGGACCGCGGTACGGGGAGCATCGTAGCGGGTCGGGAGAGGTGCGCGCACACCCGAGGTGGCGTGCCCCCGGGGCGGCCCGGGTGACGACGCGGGCAAAGCGGCCGACGCGGCGCTCCCGTGCATGTACCCTACGTGTCGCACCGACGGGGTGTGGCGCAGCTTGGTAGCGCGTCCGCTTTGGGAGCGGAAGGTCGTCGGTTCGAATCCGGCCACCCCGACCACCAGCAAGATCGCATTGTGGGAGTCCTCCTCCTTGCCGTTACTATGCAAATTGCGTGCCCGTGTGTCTGATGTACCGGGCTCGATCCGCGAAGCCGCCTCTCGGCGGCCCAGCAGAACCCCAAGAAGTCAGCCACCAAGGAGACCGAACCGTGAAGAGCGCCGTGGAGACCCTGAACCCGACCCGGGTTCGGCTCAGCATCGAGGTGCCCTTCGAGGAGCTCAAGGACAGCCTCGACGCGGCGTACAAGAAGATCAACCAGCAGGTCACGGTGAAGGGCTTCCGTAAGGGCAAGATCCCCAACCGCGTCATCGACCAGCGGTTCGGCCGTGGTGCTGTGCTGGAGGAGGCCGTCAACGACGCCCTTCCGAAGTTCTACACCGAGGCTGTCAACGAGGGTGAGCTCAACGTTCTGGGCCAGCCCGAGGTTGACATCACCGAGCTCAAGGACGGCGAACTGCTGGCCTTCACCGCCGAGGTGGATGTCCGTCCCGAGATCGAGATCCCGGACTACTCCGGCATCGAGGTCACCGTGGACGCACTCGAAGTCACCGACGAAGAAGTCGACAAGGCCGTGGAGCAGCTCCGCGAGCGCTTCGCCTCGACCAACCCGGTCGAGCGCGCCGCCGCCGAGGGCGACGTCGTGACGATCGACCTGGAGGCCAAGGTCGACGGAGAGGTCCTCGAGGACGGCGTGGCCGCGGGTGTCTCGTACACCATCGGTTCCGGTGAGCTCCTCGACGGCATCGACGAGGCCGTGACCGGCCTGGAGGCCGGTGGCGAGGCCACCTTCACCTCCGAGCTGAAGGGCGGCTCCGCCGAGGGCAAGGCAGCGGAGGTCACCGTCAAGGTCACCGCCGTCGCCTCCCGCGAACTGCCCGAGCTGGACGACGACTTCGCGCAGATGGCGAGCGAGTTCGACACGCTCGCCGAGCTCCGCGAGGACAGCCGCAAGCGCCTCGAGAACACCAAGCAGTACGACCAGGCCACCCAGGCCCAGGAGCGTGTCCTCGAGGAGCTGCTGAAGCTGGCCGAGGTCCCGATCCCCGAGAAGCTTCTCGCGGACGAGGTCCAGACCCGCAAGCACAACCTCGAGCACCACCAGCTCGGTCAGATGGGTCTCGACCTCGAGAAGTACCTCGAGATCCAGGGCAAGACCCTGGAGGAGTTCGAGAACGAGACCTCCGAGCAGGCCGTCAAGGGCATCAAGACCCAGTTCATCCTCGACGAGCTCGTCAACAAGGAGAAGCTGAACGTCAACCAGGAGGAGCTCACCGAGCACCTCATGCGGCGTGCGCAGTCCTCCGGCATGAGCCCCGACCAGTTCGCCCAGGCCGTCGTCGAAGGCGGCCAGGTGCCGATGCTCGTCGGCGAGGTCGCCCGCGGCAAGGCGCTCGCCGTCGTCGTCGAGGCCGCCAAGGTCGTCGACACCAACGGTGAGGTCGTCGACCTCGAGGACGACGAAGAGGCAGCCGAGGAGACCGCCGAGGCGGTCGAGGCGGCCGAGGGTGACACCGAGGCGGCCGACGAGAAGAAGGACGAGAAGAACGAGGCCTGAGCCCCGTTCCGATCGCTGATCTGATCCGCACGGCGGGCCCCGGACGAATCGCGTCCGGGGCCCGCCGTCGTATCGGCCCGCGCCCCGGCGGCACCCCCGGGAACCCTTGTGCGGACTGCTCACCTTGCGCTCCCAGCGAACAGTTGGGGAACCGGGATGGCGTTGTCCCACCTGCGCGTTAGGGTCCATGAAGAGGAAGGGTCGGGTAGTCCCGGCCCACCCGGTACGAAGACGCTGAGACGGCCGGAGCCGTCAGAGACGAGCAGGTGGATACGTGACGAATCTGATGCCCTACGCCGCCGGAGAGCCGTCCCTCGGTGGAGGCCTCGGTGACCAGGTCTACAGCCGACTGCTCGGCGAGCGCATCATCTTCCTCGGTCAGCAGGTCGACGATGACATCGCCAACAAGATCACCGCACAGCTCCTGCTCCTTGCCGCGGAACCCGACAAGGACATCTACCTCTACATCAACAGCCCCGGCGGCTCGGTGACGGCAGGCATGGCGGTCTACGACACCATGCAGTACATCCCGAACGACGTGGTCACCATCGGTATGGGCATGGCGGCCTCGATGGGCCAGTTCCTGCTCACCGGTGGCACGGCGGGCAAGCGCTTCGCGCTCCCGAACACCGACATCCTGATGCACCAGGGTTCGGCCGGCATCGGCGGTACCGCATCGGACATCAAGATCCAGGCGCAGTACCTGCTCCGTACGAAGACGCGGATGGCGGAGATCACCGCCCACCACTCCGGCCAGACCGTGGAGACGATCATCCGCGACGGCGACCGCGACCGCTGGTACACCGCCGAGGAGGCCAAGGACTACGGCCTCATCGACGAGATCATCTCGGTCGCGTCGGGCATCCCGGGCGGCGGCGGCACCGGCGCCTGATCCGGGCGTGCACCACCCCGCACCCTCTCGTACGCCGAGACCTCCAGCCCACAGATACGCCACCAGGATGGTGAACACCCACATGAACAACTTCTCCGGCGCCTCCGCGAGCGGCCTCTACACCGGCCCGCAGGTGGACAACCGCTACGTCGTCCCGCGCTTCGTGGAGCGCACCTCGCAGGGTGTGCGTGAGTACGACCCGTACGCGAAGCTCTTCGAGGAGCGCGTGATCTTCCTCGGCGTCCAGATCGACGACGCCTCGGCCAACGACGTCATGGCGCAGCTGCTGTGCCTGGAGTCGATGGACCCGGACCGCGACATCTCGATCTACATCAACAGCCCCGGCGGCTCGTTCACCGCGCTCACCGCGATCTACGACACGATGCAGTTCGTGAAGCCGGACATCCAGACGGTCTGCATGGGCCAGGCCGCCTCCGCCGCCGCCGTCCTGCTGGCCGCGGGCACCCCGGGCAAGCGCATGGCGCTCCCGCACGCCCGTGTCCTGATCCACCAGCCGTCCTCGCAGACGGGCCGCGAGCAGCTCTCCGACCTGGAGATCGCGGCGAACGAGATCCTGCGCATGCGCACCCAGCTCGAGGAGATGCTGGCCAAGCACTCCACCACCCCGCTGGAGAAGATCAGCGAGGACATCGAGCGCGACAAGATCCTTACCGCCGACGACGCACTCGCGTACGGTCTTGTGGACCAGATTGTGTCCACCCGTAAGACCACAGCCGGCGCGTCCGTCTGACGTCGGTCTTTCCCCTTGGCACATTCCACAAGCACGGCCGCGGCCGTGTGAACCGTGCCAAGGGGGGCCCGAACGGGGGGCCAGGCAAGGTACCGTCGGATAGAGGCACCAGGAGCCGCTGAACCAGGCTGCTCCCAGGCGAAGGGGAAGCACCTCGTGGCACGCATCGGTGATGGCGGCGACCTGCTCAAGTGCTCGTTCTGCGGAAAGAGCCAGAAGCAGGTGAAGAAGCTCATCGCGGGACCCGGTGTGTACATCTGCGACGAGTGCATCGATCTCTGCAACGAGATCATCGAGGAGGAGCTCGCCGAGACCTCCGAGGTGCGGTGGGAGGAACTCCCCAAACCGCGCGAGATCTACGAGTTCCTCGAGGGGTACGTCGTCGGGCAGGAGCCCGCGAAGAAGGCCCTCTCGGTCGCTGTGTACAACCACTACAAGCGGGTCCAGGCCGGGGAGAACGGCGGGGGATCGAATCGCGACGACGCGATCGAGCTCGCCAAGTCGAACATCCTGCTGCTGGGCCCCACGGGCTCCGGCAAGACGCTCCTCGCGCAGACGCTGGCCCGCATGCTCAACGTCCCGTTCGCCATCGCCGACGCGACGGCGCTGACGGAGGCCGGCTATGTCGGCGAGGACGTCGAGAACATCCTGCTGAAGCTGATCCAGGCCGCCGACTACGACGTCAAGAAGGCTGAGACCGGGATCATCTACATCGACGAGATCGACAAGGTCGCCCGCAAGAGCGAGAACCCGTCGATCACCCGCGATGTCTCCGGCGAGGGCGTCCAGCAGGCCCTGCTGAAGATCCTGGAGGGCACCACCGCCTCCGTACCGCCGCAGGGCGGCCGGAAGCACCCGCACCAGGAGTTCATCCAGATCGACACGACGAACGTCCTGTTCATCGTGGGCGGCGCCTTCTCGGGCCTGGAGAAGATCATCGAGTCGCGGGCCGGCGCCAAGGGCATCGGCTTCGGCGCGACGATCCGCTCCAAGCTGGAGATCCAGGCGAGCGACCAGTTCCAGGAGGTCATGCCGGAGGACCTGGTGAAGTTCGGGATGATCCCCGAGTTCATCGGCCGCCTCCCCGTGCTGACCTCGGTCCACAACCTGGACCGCGAGGCGTTGCTCCAGATCCTGATCGAGCCGCGCAACGCACTGGTGAAGCAGTACCAGCGCCTGTTCGAACTCGACGGTGTGGAGCTGGACTTCGAGCGCGAGGCGCTCGAGGCCATCGCCGACCAGGCGATCCTCCGCCAGACGGGCGCGCGCGGTCTGCGCGCCATCATGGAAGAGGTCCTCCAGTCCGTGATGTACGAGGTGCCGTCCCGCAAGGACGTCGCACGCGTGGTCATCACCCCGGACGTGGTCCGCAACAACGTCAACCCGACGCTGGTCCCGCGCGAGCCGCGCACGATCGGCAACAACGACGGTGGCCGCCACGAGAAGTCCGCGTAGCGGCTGACCCGCACACACGTCGAAGGGGCGCCCGGTGACCGGGCGCCCCTTCGACGTGTGTGCGGGTCAGATCTTGGTGCGTGAGGTGTTGTACAGCTTGGCCGCGAGGCCGGCCAACTCGTCCTGAGGCATGGACTTGTCGGCCAACATCGCGCCACGGTCGGCGCCCACGACGATGGCCAGTGTGCTGTGGTCGGCCCAGACGCAGACCGGTGTGACGATCTCCGCGGGCCCGTTCTCCGGAGTGCCGTCGGCAGCCTTGTTGGCCGCCTTGGCGGTCCGGCACTTCATGAGCGCACCTTCGAAGCCGTCGGGCTCGACGGTCTCGGCGTCACCGACGTAGGTGAAGCCCTCGCCCTGACCCGTCTGCTTGGGGTCGCTGAGAGCCAGGTCGACGGTCTTCGAGGGATCGCTCACCTCGCCCCAGTAGCCCGTGAACCCGAGCGCCTTCGACACCTCCTGGGCGTCACCGCTCAGGTACGAGGAGTTGACCCTGTTCGCGTCGTTGATCCCCAAGGCCTCGGCCTGGGTCTTCGTCGTGCCCGTCAGCGGGGTCGACTTCGCCGGCGTGGCCCTCTTGTACTCCTCCACCGAGGCGGCCGGCGTGAGCTTGTACCCCTTGGTGGAGTCGGCGACGTCGCCACCGCCACCGCCGCCGCCGGACGTCAGGAAGTAGATCCCTCCCACGACGACGGCCAGCGCCACCACGCCCACGCCGATGATCAGTCCCGTCTTCTTCTTCGGGACGCCCGGGGGCGGCGGGACCTGTCCGCCGTAGGGCTGCTGGCCGCCGTACGGGGGAGTGGGCGGCTGCTGGGCGTACGGACCCGGCTGCTGGCCCTGCGGGTAGCCGTAGCCCTGCGGGGGCTGCTGCTGCGGCGGGACGCCCTGCGGCGCCTGCTGCGGGTATCCGTAGCCGGGCGCGCCCTGCGGCGGTCCCTGAGGCGGCGGGCCGCCGTAGGGGCCCGGCTGCTGCCCGTACGGGCCGGGCTGCTGCCCGTACGGACCGGGCTGTCCCTGCGGCGGCTGCCCGCCGTACGGACCCGGCTGGTTGTAGCTCATGGCGCTCTTCCCCTTCGGAATGTTCATGCGTTCCGAACATCCTGACGGAAGAGGCGCTCGGCCAAGGCATCCGGACGTACACCGTTACTCAACAAACCGGTTTCAGCGCACCACGGTGACGCCCCTAAACTGTGTGCCGTGACCGAGAACGCAGCGCAGCAGCCAGCCAGCATCCCCGAACTGCCGACCCAGTACGCGCCGGCCGAGGTAGAGGGGAAGCTGTACGAGCGCTGGGTGGAGCGCGGTTACTTCACGGCCGACCCGGAGAGCGAGAAGCCTCCGTACACGATCGTCATCCCGCCGCCCAACGTCACCGGCTCCCTGCACCTCGGCCACGCCTTCCAGCACACGCTGATGGACGCGCTCACCCGCCGTAAGCGGATGCAGGGTTACGAGGCCCTGTGGCTGCCCGGCATGGACCATGCCGGAATCGCCACCCAGAACAAGGTCGAGCAGCAGCTCGGCGAGGAGGGCAAGTCCCGCCACGACCTGGGGCGCGAGGAGTTCGTCGACCGTGTCTGGCAGTGGAAGGAGGAGTACGGCGGCAAGATCCTCGGGCAGATGCGCCGACTCGGTGACGGCGTCGACTGGTCCCGCGAGCGCTTCACGATGGACGAAGGGCTCTCCGCCGCCGTCCAGACCGTCTTCAAGAAGATGTACGACGACGGCCTGATCTACCGTGCCGAGCGCATCATCAACTGGTGCCCGCGCTGTCTGACGGCGATCTCGGACATCGAGGTCGACTACCAGGACGACGACGGCGAACTCGTCTCCATCACGTACGGGGAGGGCGACGAGACCCTGGTCGTCGCCACCACCCGGGCCGAGACGATGCTCGGTGACACCGCCGTCGCCGTCCACCCGGACGACGCCCGGTACGCGCACCTCCTCGGCAAGCGGATCAAGCTGCCGCTGACCGACCGAACCATCCCTGTCGTCGCGGACGCCCACGTCGACCCGGAGTTCGGCACCGGCGCCGTCAAGGTGACCCCGGCCCACGACCCGAACGACTTCGCGATCGGCCAGCGGCACGGTCTCGAGTCGATGACGGTCATGGACGAGCGAGGCGTCATCACCGTCCCCGGCCCGTTCGAGGGGCTCGACCGCTTCGAGGCCCGTTCCGCCATCGTCGGCGCACTGCGCGGCCAGGGCCGGATCGTCGCGGAGAAGCGTCCGTACGTCCACTCCGTCGGCCACTGCTCCCGCTGCCGCACGACGGTCGAGCCCCGGCTCTCGCTCCAGTGGTGGGTCAAGGTCGACACCCTCGCCGAGGCCGCCGGTGACGCGGTCCGTGACGGCCGGGTCGCGATCCACCCCAAGGAGATGGAGCAGCGGTACTTCGACTGGGTCGACAACCTCCGTGACTGGTGCATCTCGCGCCAGCTCTGGTGGGGCCACCGCATCCCCGTCTGGTACGGCCCCGACGGCGAGGTCGTCTGCGTCGGCCCCGACGAGCAGCCGCCCACGGGTGAGGGCTGGACCCAGGACACCGACGTCCTGGACACCTGGTTCTCCTCGGGCCTGTGGCCGTTCTCGACGCTCGGCTGGCCCGAGGAGACCCCGGACCTCAAGAAGTTCTATCCGACCGACGTCCTGGTGACCGGCCACGACATCATCTTCTTCTGGGTCGCCCGGATGATGATGTTCGGCCTGTACGTCATGGACGGCGAGGTCCCGTTCAAGACGATCGCCCTCACCGGTCTGGTCCGTGACGAGCGCGGCAAGAAGATGTCGAAGTCCTTCGGCAACGTCGTCGACCCGCTGGACTGGATGGACACGTACGGCTCCGACGCCGTCCGTTTCACCCTCGCGAGGGGTGCCAACCCCGGTACCGACGTCCCGATCGGTGAGGACTGGGTCCAGGCCTCGCGCAACTTCGCCAACAAGATCTGGAACGCCACCCGCTTCGCCATGATGAACGGCGCGACGGTGGAGGGCGACCTCCCGCCCGTCGAGCAGCTCTCGGCCACCGACCGGTGGATCCTGTCCCGGCTGAACAAGACGGTGGCCGACGCCGACGCGTTCTACGAGGACTTCCAGTTCGCCAAGCTCAGCGACGCCCTCTACCACTTCGCGTGGGACGAGGTCTTCGACTGGTACGTCGAGCTCTCCAAGACCACCTTCTTCGCCGGCGGTGAGCAGGCCAAGGTCTCCGCCCGGGTCCTCGGCGAGGTCCTGGACGTCACCCTCCGGCTGCTGCACCCGATCGTCCCGTTCGTGACCGAGTCGCTGTGGACGACGCTCACCGGGCAGGAGTCCGTCGTCGTCGCCGACTGGCCGAAGGACAGCGGCTTCCGCGACGACGCGGCCGAGAAGGAGATCGAGCTCGTCCAGCAGGTCGTCACCGAGGTCCGCCGCTTCCGCTCCGACCAGGGCCTGCAGCCCGGCCAGAAGGTCCCGGCCGAGCTGACCGTCACGGGCACGGTCCTCGCCCCGCACGAGGCGGCCATCCGCCAGCTGCTGCGCCTGCAGCCCGCGGGCGAGGGTTTCCACGCCACGGCCACGCTGCCCGTCGCCGGAGCCAGGGTGGCCCTCGACCTGTCCGGCACCATCGACGTCGAGGCCGAGCGCAAGCGCCTCACGAAGGACCTGGGCGCCGCCGAGAAGGAGAAGGCCCAGGCCACAGGAAAGCTCGGCAACGAGGCGTTCCTGGCGAAGGCCCCGGACAACGTGGTCGACAAGATCCGTGGCCGCCTCGCCAAGGCGGAGGCCGACATCGAGCGGATCGCCGCCCAGCTGGCAAACCTGCCGACGGGCTGATCACTCAGGACGGAGCCCCCGCGCACCCGACCGACCGGGAGCGCGGGGGCTCTGCGGTGTCCGGGGGCCCGTCAGCGGGCGCTGCGCGCGATGTCCGCGGCCATCCGTAGACTGGCCCTGTGAGTGAGCCCCGCCCTTCAGACCGGCACGACGCGTCAGATCCCGACGACACCTTCGCGGAGATCGTCGACGAAGAGACCCAGCGCGACCCCGACCTGGCGGTGATCGAGGCCGGGAGCCGCACGCTGCGCGCCCAGTCGGGCCCGCCGCAGGGCGAGGCGGTCCCCGACCGCCCCGCCGACCCCGAGACCGACCGGGCGCTGCGCGAGGTGGAGCAGGAGCTCGCCGGCCGCTGGGGCGAGACCAAGCTCGAGCCCTCGGTGACCCGTATCGCGGCCCTGATGGACGTGCTGGGCGAGCCCCAGCGCGCCTACCCGTCGATCCACATCACCGGGACGAACGGCAAGACCAGCACGGCCCGCATGATCGAGGCCCTGCTGAGCGCCTTCGAGCTCCGCACCGGCCGCTACACCTCCCCGCACGTCCAGTCGATCACCGAGCGGATCAGCCTGGACGGCGCCCCGATCGAGGCCGAGCGCTTCGTCGAGACGTACAACGACATCAAGCCGTACGTCGAGATGGTCGATGCCCAGCAGCCCTACCGGCTCTCGTTCTTCGAGGTGCTGACGGGCATGGCGTACGCGGCCTTCGCCGACGCGCCGATCGACGTCGCGGTCGTCGAGGTGGGCATGGGCGGCACCTGGGACGCGACGAACGTCATCGACGCCTCCGTCGCCGTGGTCACCCCCATCTCGCTGGACCACACCGACCGCCTCGGCTCCACCCCCGCCGAGATCGCGGGCGAGAAGGCCGGAGTGATCAAGCAGGGCGCGACGGTGATCCTGGCCCAGCAGCCGGTCGACGCCGCGCAGGTCATGCTGAAGAAGGCAGTCGAGGCCGACGCCACCGTCGCCCGCGAAGGCATGGAGTTCGGCGTCGTCTCCCGGGAGATCGCGGTCGGCGGCCAGCTGCTGACCCTGCGGGGGGTGGGCGGCGAGTACGACAACATCTTCCTTCCGCTCTACGGGGCGCACCAGGCGCACAACGCGGCGGTGGCGCTCGCCGCCGTCGAGGCGTTCTTCGGCATCGGGGCGGAGCAGGCCCGCAGCCTCGACGTCGAAGTGGTCCGCAAGGCCTTCCTCTCCGTGCTCTCTCCGGGCCGCCTGGAGGTCGTCCGGTCCAGCCCCGCGGTCGTCCTGGACGCGGCGCACAACCCGGCCGGCGGTCTGGCCGCCTCCGAGGGGATCTCCGAGGCGTTCAGCTTCTCCCGGCTGATCGGCGTCGTCGGCGCGAGTGACGGCAAGGACGTCCGCGGGCTCCTCGAAGCCTTCGAGCCGATCTTCGCCGAGGTCGTCGTCACCCAGAACTCCAGTCCCCGCGCCATGGACGCGGACGCGCTCGCCGCGGTCGCCGTCGAGGTCTTCGGCAACGACCGGGTCCAGGTCGAGCCCCGGTTGGACGACGCGCTGGAAGCGGCGATCACCCTCGCCGAGGAAGAGGCCGAATACGCGGGCGCCGGAGTCCTGGTGACCGGATCCGTGATCACGGTCGGCGAGGCCCGACTGCTCCTGGGAAGGCGCTGACCTGTGCGTACGCTCTGTGCATCGACGCTGATCGGCGAATTCTTCGTCATCGGCTTCGCCGGACTCGTGGCGATGAAGTCCGACGACATGTCCATGGGCACGGTCTGGACGGTCTGCGGCATCGGCATGCTGCTGTCCGTCCTGCTCTGCGGTGTGATCACCCGGCCGGGTGGTATCCAGCTCGGCTGGGCGCTCCAGGTCCTGCTGGTGCTGAGCGGCTTCTTCGTCCCGATGATGTTCATCCTCGGCGTGGCCTTCGGTGCCCTGTGGTGGGCATCGGTGCACTACGGCCGCAGGATCGACGAGGCCAAGGCGCGGTGGGCGGCACAGGCCGAGGCGCAGGAGAGCGCCCAGGCCCCGGCCCAGGGATGACACAGAGTAAGCCCGGCCGTAGGGCCGTCCGAGTACCCCTGTAACCTCGCCCTCACCCGCACCGGAAGTCTGCAAGGAGCCGCACATGACCCAGCGCACCCTCGTCCTTCTCAAGCCCGACGCCGTACGGCGTGGGCTGATCGGCGAGATTGTCAGCCGCGTCGAACGCAAGGCCGGCTGGACGATCACCGCGCTGGAACTGCGCACGCTCGACCAGGAGACCCTGGAGCAGCACTACGGCGAGCACAAGGGCCGTCCGTTCTACGAGCCGCTCGTCGAGTTCATGGCCTCCGGCCCCGTCGTCGCTCTGGTGGCCGAAGGCGAGCGAATCATCGAGGGCGTACGCGCCCTGGCCGGTCCCACCGACCCGATCTCCGCCGCGCCCGGGTCGATCCGCGGCGACTTCGGCACGATCACCCGGGAGAACCTCATCCACGCCTCGGACTCGGAGGAGTCCGCAGAGCGAGAAATCAAGCTTTTCTTTCCCGGGCTCTCCTGACTTCGGCTCCGCCAAACAGCGCTCATGACCTGGGGCGACCGAAGTAATTCGGTCGCCCTTCGGCTTAGGCTTCCGTATCGCGGGAACCCATCCCTCCGACGTAACGTCACCATGGGTGGAACGGGCAGCCGTTCCGCTCGCCCGGCGAAGGACCCTCGCGCTGTGTCCGTGCATACGGCACTACGATGGAAGCTTCCACGCCCGCAGCGCCAACCCTCGCCTACTCAAAACAAGCCATTCTTCGCTTCTTGGGAAGGCCCGACGCATCCTCATGGGGAACAAGGGGAACTCAATGTCGTTCATCGGCCGTGACATGGCTATCGACCTCGGGACTGCCAACACGCTGGTGTACGTCAGGGGGCGCGGCATCGTACTGAACGAGCCGTCCGTCGTGGCCATCAACACCAACACCGGCGGAATCCTGGCGGTCGGCTCCGAGGCCAAGAAGATGATCGGGCGCACGCCCGGCAACATCGTTGCCGTGCGGCCCCTGAAGGACGGCGTGATCGCCGACTTCGAGATCACGGAGCGCATGCTCCGCTACTTCATCCTCAAGATCCACAAGCGCCGCTACCTGGCCCGCCCGCGGGTCGTCGTCTGTGTGCCCTCCGGCATCACAGGGGTCGAGCGACGCGCCGTCATCGAGGCGTCGACGCAGGCAGGCGCGCGCCAGGTGCACATCATCGAGGAGCCGATGGCGGCGGCCATCGGTTCCGGCCTGCCCGTCCACGAGGCCACCGGCAACATGGTCGTCGACATCGGTGGCGGCACCACCGAGGTCGCGGTGATCTCCCTCGGCGGAATCGTCACCGCCCAGTCGATCCGGGTCGCCGGTGACGAGCTGGACAACGCGATCATCCAGCACATCAAGAAGGAGTACTCCCTCCTCCTCGGTGAGCGAACCGCCGAACAGATCAAGATCACGATCGGTTCGGCGTTCGAGATGGAGAAGGACGAGCACACCGAGATCCGCGGACGCGACCTGGTCTCGGGCCTGCCCAAGACCGTCGTCATCTCCGCCACCGAGGTGCGCAAGGCCATCGAGGAACCGGTCAACGCGATCGTCGACGCCGTGAAGACGACGCTCGACAAGTGCCCGCCGGAGCTCTCCGGCGACGTCATGGACCGCGGCATCGTCCTCACCGGCGGCGGCGCGCTCCTGCGCGGACTCGACGAGCGGCTCCGCCACGAGACGGGCATGCCGATCCACATCGCCGAGGACCCGCTGGACTCGGTGGCGCTCGGATCCGGGAAGTGCGTCGAGGAGTTCGAGGCACTCCAGCAGGTGCTGGACGCCCAGCCCCGACGGTAGGACACGACGTTCCGCCGTACGGGCACTGCCGTCCCGTACGGCGGACGTTGGTATACAGGCACGAACATTCCGACGAGGAAGGCACGGCCGCCGCACGTGAGGGACACACGAGAGAGCCGGCTGCTCCTGGTGCTGCTGATCGCCATCGCATTCGCCCTGATCACGGTGGACATCCGTGGTGGCGAGGAGTCGCCGGTGGACGGAGCACGGCAGGCAGCGGCCACGGTCCTCGGACCGGTCGAGAACGGCGTCGCGGCGGCGGTGGACCCGGTGGGCAACGCCATCGGCGCCGTCCGGGACTCCGGTGACCGGCACGACCGGATCGCCGCCCTGGAGCAGGAGAACGCCGCGCTCAAGACGAAGCTCGGCAGTGACGACCGCAACACCAGCAAGGTCCGCCAGCTCGACACCATGCTGAAGAGCGCCGGGGCCGGCCAGTACGGCATCAAGGGCGCCGAAGTCATCGCCATAGGAGCGGCCCAGGGCTTCTCCTGGACCATCACCATCGACGCCGGGGCCAACGACGGCCTCCGGCGCGACATGACCGTACTGAACGGCGAGGGACTCGTCGGCCGGGTCACGACCGTCGGCCCGAACACCGCGACCGTCCTGCTGGCCAACGACCCCGACTTCACGGTCGGCACCCGGATGGAGAAGACAGACGAGCTCGGCTTCGCCACCGGACAGGGGTCCCGGCCGCTCTCGGTCCAGTTCCTCAACGGCAAGGCGGACGTGAAGAAGGGCGACCGGCTGGTCACCTTCGGCTCCAGCAAGGACAAGCCCTTCGTCCCCGGCGTGCCGGTCGGCGAGGTCGTCCGCGTCGACCCGTCCGGCGGCGACCTGACCCGGACGGTCTACGTCCGGCCGTTCGTCGGCTTCACCAAGCTGGACATCGTGGGCATCGTCGTCCGGGCGCCCCGTGAGGACCCCCGTGACATGGTCCTGCCGAAGCAGCCCAAGAAGCCCGAGAAGCCGAAGCCGACTCCGACCGTCACCGTCATGGTCCAGCCGAACGGCGACCTCGTGGACGGCAGCGGAAAGGTCGTCGGGAACATCAACGAGAAGCCCGGCGCATCCGCTTCCCCGGGTGCCTCACCGGACGCCTCCGGCAACGCCGACACGGCCGCCGGTGACGCGGCGAACGAGCAGGAATAGAGCTGATCCCCATGCGCTTCAACCGGACGCTGCTCTCCGCCACCCTCGTCGTGGTCGCCCTCGTCATCCAGGTCTCGGTCCTCGCCCGCCTCCAGCTCCCCGGCGCCACCCCCGACCTGCTGCTCCTCGTCGTCCTCGGACTCGCCTTCGTGTACGGGCCCGTCAGCGGCGCACTCATCGGCTTCGGCGCGGGGCTCCTCGCCGACCTGGCCCCGCCCGCCGACCACGCCGCCGGGCGCTACGCCCTGGTGCTCTGCCTGATCGGCTACCTCGCCGGTATGGCCCGCCCCGAGAACGGCCAGCTGAAGTCGGCGTTCACCCCGATGGCCTTCGTCGTCGCCGCGGCGATCGGATCGACGCTGCTGTACGCCGGTGTCGGCTCCCTCGTCGGCGACACGGCCGCCCGCCATGTGGGGCTGGGCAGCCTGCTGTTCACCGCGGTGGTGTACGACCTGCTCCTCGCGCCGTTCACCGTGCCGCTGATCATGGCGCTCGCCAGACGCACCGAGAACGACCCGGTCGCCGAGAGTTCCTCCAGCGGTGACGTCGCAGCGGGCTGGCTGGCATCCGGCACCGGGCTGCGGATCGGCAGCCAGCGGGGCGGGCTTCGCCTGAGGGCGGCCCGCAGCCGTGCCTCACGCGCAGGAAGGATCAAGGGGGTCAAGCGACTGTGACCAACATTCCCGAGACCGGGCGGACCCAGCGGGTCCAGATCCGTCTCGTCGTCATCCAGGTCCTCGTCTTCTCCCTGCTCCTGACGCTCGGCGGCCGGCTCTGGTACCTCCAGATCCGCAACGGGCAGGAATACACCGACGAGGCCAAGAACAACCACGTCCAGCAGGTCGTCCAGCCGGCGGTGCGCGGTGCCATCCTCGACGCACGCGGCGTGCCCCTCGCCGACAACGAGACCCGCCTCGTCGTCTCCGCGAGCCGCACCGAACTCATGAAGATGAAGGACGACGGCGTCGGCGTCCTCAAGCGGCTGGCCGGCGTCCTGGACATGAAGCCCAAGGATGTCCAGGACAAGGTCCGGCTCTGCGACGCCAAGACCCCGCAGCCCTGCTGGAACGGCTCTCCCTACCAGCCGATCCCCGTCACCGACGAGGCCACCACGCAGCAGGCCCTGACGATCCGTGAACGGGCCGAGGACTTCCCCGGCATCACCGCCGAACCCACCGCCGTACGCCGCTACGCCGCGCCCGGCAAGGCCAACACCGCCCAGGTCCTCGGATACCTCTCGCCCGTCACCGACGACGAGGTCACCAAGGCCCAGGACTCCGACTCGCCCTACCTCCGCTCCGACCAGGTCGGCCGTTCCGGGCTCGAGCGGACCTACGACAAGGAACTGCGCGGCAAGGCCGGTGTCACCCGTTACGAGGTCGACAACCTCGGCCGCGTCATCGGCCAGGCGCAGAACGACGAGGCGGAGCCCGGCTCCAGCGTCGTCACCTCCATCGACGCACGGGTCCAGGCCGTCGCCGAGTACGAGCTGAACAAGGCCATGGAGACGGCCCGCAAGGAGATGGACCGCAACACCAACGAGCTCTACAAGGCCGACTCCGGCGCCGTCGTCGTCATGGAGGCCAAGACCGGCCGCATCGTCTCGATGGCGTCCCTGCCGACGTACGACCCCAACGCCTGGATCGGCGGCATCTCCGCCAAGGACTACGCCAGGCTGACCGGCAAGAAGTCCAACTTCCCGCTCCTGAACCGGGCCATCCAGGGCACCGCCGCACCCGGGTCGATCTTCAAGGTCATCTCCTCGACCGCCGCGGTCAACGCCGGATACGACTTCGACGGCAGCTACCCGTGCCCGAGCTCGTACTCCATCGGGGGCCAGGTCTTCAAGAACTTCGAGTCCCAGGGCTACGGCAGCATCAGCCTCGGACGCGCCCTGGAGGTCTCCTGCGACACCGTCTACTACGGACTGGCGCACAAGGAGTGGGCGAAGGACGGGGGCAACAAGCCGAAGAAGGACCCGGCGGACTGGTTCTACAAGACCGCCCACCAGTTCGGGCTCGGCAAGGAGACCGGCATCGACCTCCCCAACGAGGTCGCCGGCCGCGTCCCCGACCGCCAGTGGAAGCAGGACTTCTACGACGCCAACAAGGCGTCCTGGTGCAAGCAGGGCAAGAAGGACGGCACGTACGTCGAGAAGATCGCCTACGAAGGCTGCATCGAGGGAAACAAGATGCGCGCCGGCGACTCCGTCAACTACTCGATCGGTCAGGGTGACACGCTCGTCACCCCGATACAGATGGCGACGATCTACGCGGCGATCTCCAACGGCGGCACCCTGTACGACCCGACCGTCGGCAAGGCGGTCATCAGCGGCGACGGCAGGAGCGTTCAGGAGATCGCGCCCCAGGCCCACGGCAAGCTGCCCTTCAAGGGGAGCACGCGCGACAAGATAGACGAAGCCCTCGCGGGTGTCGCGACCCGGGGCAGTGCCGCCTGGCGGTTCGGCGGCTGGCCCCAGGACAAGATCCCGATGCACGCCAAGACGGGCACGGCCGAGGTCTACGGCAAGCAGACGACCTCGTGGTTCGCCACATACACCAAGGACTACTCGATCGTCATGACGATCTCCCAGGGTGGTACGGGCTCCGGCGCGTCCGGCCCCGCCGTCCGCAACATCTACAACGCGCTCTACGGCCTCGACGCGACCGGCAAGCAGGACCTCAAGAAGGCGCTGCTGCCCGCACCGCAGAAGACCCTGCCCAAGATCAAGCCGGACGGCCAGATCGAGTCGCCCAAGATCAAGCCGTACGTCCCCGCGCCCGTCGACGACGGCACGCAGACGCTCGCGGGTGCCCTGCCCGCGGCCGTGGGGAGGCGTGACTGATGGCAGGCTTCTCCGTCTCGCGCTACGGCCCCGAGGACCGGTCCGTCTGGGCCAAGCTCACCGCCCGCGACTCCGTCGTACGGCGACTGGACTGGCCCCTGCTCGGATCGTCCCTCGCGCTGTCCTTCGTCGGCTCGCTGCTGGTCTGGTCGGCGACCCGCGGCCGTGAGTCACTCACCCACGGCGATCCGTACTACTTCCTGTTCCGGCACGCGCTCAACACCGGCATCGGACTCGCGCTGATGATCGGCACCATCTGGCTCGGGCACCGCACGCTGCGGGGAGCGGTGCCGGTGCTCTACGGGCTGTCGGTCCTGCTCGTCCTCGCTGTCCTCACCCCGCTCGGCGCCACCGTCAACGGAGCGCACGCCTGGATCCTCCTTCCGGGCGGCTTCTCCCTCCAGCCCTCCGAGTTCACCAAGATCACGATCATTCTGGGCATGGCGATGCTGCTCGCCGCCCGGGTCGACGCGGGCGACCAGCTGCACCCCGACCACCGGACGGTCGCGAAGGCGCTCGGTCTGGCGCTCGTGCCGATGGCCGTCGTCATGCTGATGCCCGACCTCGGCTCCGTCATGGTCATGGCCGTGATCGTCCTCGGCGTGCTCCTCGCCTCCGGCGCCTCCAACCGATGGGTCTTCGGGCTTCTCGGCGCGGGCACGGCCGGTGCGGTGGCCGTCTGGCAGCTCGGTGTGCTCGACGACTACCAGATCGCCCGCTTCGCGGCCTTCGCCAACCCGGCACTCGACCCGGCCGGCGTGGGCTACAACACCAACCAGGCCCGCATCGCCATCGGCTCGGGCGGGCTCACGGGCACCGGGCTCTTCAACGGATCCCAGACGACGGGGCAGTTCGTCCCCGAACAGCAGACCGACTTCGTCTTCACCGTGGCCGGCGAGGAGCTCGGCTTCCTCGGAGCCGGACTGATCATCGTCCTGCTCGGCGTCGTCCTGTGGCGCGCCTGCCGTATCGCCCGCGGTACGACCGAGCTGTACGGGACGATCGTGGCCGCCGGCATCATCGCCTGGTTCGCCTTCCAGTCCTTCGAGAACATCGGGATGACACTGGGGATCATGCCGGTGGCCGGACTCCCGCTGCCGTTCGTGTCGTACGGGGGCTCGTCGATGTTCGCCGTCTGGGTGGCGATCGGACTGCTCCAGTCGATCAAGGTCCAACGTCCGATGTCCGCCTGAGGACTTCGCTCCGCCCTGCATATCCGCGCCCATCGCGGATAGGTTCTTCGTATGGCGGACTCGAAGCTAGAGGTCGAGCGAAAGTACGAAGCGACTTCCGAAACCCGGCTGCCCGACCTGACCCGCGTGGCCGGGGTGTCGGCCGTCGTCCACCGCGGCCTCAGGGAACTCGACGCCGTCTACTACGACACCGAGGACCTCCGGCTCGCCGCGTACTCCCTCACGCTCCGCCGCAGAACGGGTGGGGACGACGCCGGATGGCACCTCAAGATCCCCGTCTCCGTGGGCGTCCGCGACGAGCTCCAGGCACCCCTGACCGACGCCCTGCCACCCGCCCTCGGCGAGCTCCTCCGCTCCCGCGTACGGGACGCCCCGGTGGTCCCCGTCGTGCGGATCCTCTCCGCCAGGGACGTCCACCACCTCCTCGACGAGGACGGCGCGCTGCTCGCCGAGCTGAGCGTCGACGAGGTCCTCGCGGAGCGACTCACCGAGGACGGACACGGCACGACCTCGGCGTGGACGGAGATGGAGGTCGAGCTGGCCGACAACGGCGACCCCGCCTTCCTCGACGCCGTCGAACGCCGGCTGCGCAAGGCCGGAGTCCGGCCCTCGGACGCGCCGTCCAAGCTGGCCAGGGCCCTCGCCGAGACCGCCCCGGGCAAGCCGCGGAAGACGAAGAGGGAACCCTCCCCGCGCACCGCGGGCGACCACGTACTCGCCTACGTACGCCGCCAGGTCACGGCCCTGGTCGAGCTCGACCCCGCCGTACGCCGGGACCTGCCCGACAGCGTGCACCGCATGCGGGTCGCCACCCGCCGGCTGCGCAGTGCCTTCAGGACGTACCGCGAGGTACTCGACCGCACCGTTACCGACCCGCTCCGCGACGAGCTGAAGTGGCTCGCCGCCGAACTCGGGGTCGAACGTGACAGGGAGGTCCTCGACGCACGGCTCCGTGCGCACTCCGCCGCACTGCCCGACACGCTGCTCCTGGGCCCCGTGAGTGCCCGGCTGCAGCTCACCTCCGTGGCCGGGCGCACCGCTGCGCGGCGACGGGTCCTCTCCGTGCTCGACGAGGGGCGCTATCTGGCCCTGCTGGACTCCCTGGACGCCCTCCTCGCCGACCCGCCCCTGCGCCCCGCCGCGAAGCGGGCACCGCGGGACACTCTCTCCCGCGCCGTGATCAAGGACTACGACCGCCTGGCCACCCGCGTCGGACACGCCCTGGACCAGCAGCCGGGCGAGGAACGCGACATGGCCATGCACGAGGCGCGCAAGGCCGCCAAACGTGTCCGCTACGCGGCCGAGGCCGCCAGGCCGGCCCTGGGCAAGCCCGCCAAGAGGTTCGCCAAGCGGATGAAGGCCGTGCAGTCGGTCCTCGGCGACCACCAGGACAGCGTCGTGGCCCGGGACGCCCTGCGCACGCTCGCGGTCCAGGCGCAGGGCGCGGGGGAGTCCGCGTTCACCTGGGGACTCCTGTACGGCCGGGAGGAAGCGGTCGCGGACGCACGGGAGCGCGAACTGCCCGAGGTCTGGGCGCGGGCATCGCACCGCGGACTGCGCGCGGCACTGAAGGGCTGAGCACCGGGTTACGCTTGATGGTCACCCCTGCCAGCTACGAAGGTCCACAGATGTCTGCCGAGTCGGTCTTCCCGCAGCTCGAAGCTCTGCTCCCGCATGTGCAGAAGCCCATCCAGTACGTCGGCGGTGAGCTGAACTCCACCGTCAAACCCTGGGACGAATGCGACGTCCGCTGGGCACTCATGTACCCGGACGCCTACGAGGTCGGACTCCCCAACCAGGGCGTCATGATCCTCTACGAGGTGCTCAACGAGCGCGAGGGCGTCCTCGCCGAGCGCACGTACAGCGTGTGGCCGGACCTCGAGGAGCTGATGCGCGAGCACGAGGTGCCCCAGTTCACCGTGGACAGCCACCGTCCCGTCGGCGCCTTCGACGTGTTCGGCCTCAGCTTCTCCACGGAGCTCGGCTACACCAACATGTTCACGGCCCTGGACCTCGCGGGCATCCCGCTGGAGTCCAAGGACCGCACCGTCGACCACCCGATCGTGCTGGCGGGCGGCCACGCCGCGTTCAACCCCGAGCCGATCGCGGACTTCATCGACTGCGCGGTCATCGGCGACGGCGAGCAGGCCGTCCTGGAGATCACCGAGATCATCCGCGCCTGGAAGGCCGAGGGCCGGCCCGGCGGCCGGGAGGAGGTGCTGTTCCGCCTCGCGAGGACGGGCGGCGTCTACGTCCCCGGCTTCTACGACGTCGAGTACCTGCCCGACGGCCGCATCGGCCGCGTCGTGCCCAACAAGTCCGGCGTGCCGTGGCGCGTGTCCAAGCACACCGTCATGGACCTCGACGAATGGCCGTACCCCAAGCAGCCGCTCGTCCCCCTCGCCGAGACCGTCCACGAACGCATGTCCGTGGAGATCTTCCGCGGCTGCACCCGCGGCTGCCGTTTCTGCCAGGCCGGCATGATCACGCGCCCCGTACGGGAGCGAAGCATCACCGGTATCGGCGAGATGGTCGAGAAGGGGCTCAAGGCCACGGGCTTCGAGGAGGTCGGCCTGCTGTCGCTCTCCTCCGCGGACCACACCGAGATCGGTGAGATCGCCAAGGGCCTGGCCGACCGGTACACCGAGGACAAGATCGGGCTCTCGCTGCCCTCCACCCGCGTCGACGCCTTCAACGTGGACCTGGCCAACGAGCTGACCCGCAACGGCCGCAGGTCCGGTCTCACCTTCGCCCCCGAGGGCGGCTCCGAGCGCATGCGCAAGGTCATCAACAAGATGGTCTCGGAGGAGGACCTGATCCGCACGGTCTCCACCGCGTACGGCAACGGCTGGCGACAGGTGAAGCTGTACTTCATGTGCGGCCTGCCCACCGAGACCGACGAGGACGTCCTCCAGATCGGCGACATGGCGGTCAACGTGATCGCCAAGGGCCGTGAGGTCTCCGGGCAGAACGACATCCGCTGCACCGTCTCCATCGGCGGCTTCGTGCCCAAGCCGCACACCCCCTTCCAGTGGGCCCCGCAGCTCAGCGCCGAGGACACGGACGCCCGGCTGAAGAAGCTCCGGGACAAGATCCGCGACGACAAGAAGTACGGCCGCTCCATCGGCTTCCGCTACCACGACGGCAAGCCCGGCATCGTCGAGGGCCTGCTCTCGCGCGGTGACCGCCGGGTCGGCGCGGTCATCCGCGAGGTCTACGAGTCCGGTGGCCGCTTCGACGGCTGGCGCGAGCACTTCAGCTACGACCTCTGGATGAGGAGCGCGGAGAAGACGCTCCCCGCCTTCGGCGTCGACGTCGACTGGTACACCACCCGCGAGCGGACGTACGAAGAGGTCCTGCCCTGGGACCACCTGGACTCCGGCCTCGACAAGGACTGGCTCTGGGAGGACTGGCAGGACTCGCTCGACGAGACCGAGGTCGAGGACTGCCGCTGGACTCCGTGCTTCGACTGCGGCGTGTGCCCGCAGCTCGACCTGGACATCCAGATCGGTCCGACCGGCAAGAAGCTCCTCCCGCTGACGGTCCTGAAGTAGACCTTCCGCGTAACAGCCCGGCGACGAACGCCCGGTCCGGTCAACTCCGGGCCGGGCGTCCGCGTCCTTGACGGCATGGACCTCGAGAAGCACGACCCACCCCCGCCCCACGAGGGCGCGGAGGGCTGCGTGACCACCCTCGTCAGGATTCCGGTCCGGATCGTGGTGCTGGTACTCGTCCTGCCGGTCCGCATGCTGTGGGACCTCCTCGTCGTGGCAGGCCGCGCCCTCGACCGGGTGCTGCTCCGTCCCCTGGGCCGGGCGCTGGGGTGGGTGTACGACCAGGTGCTGACCCCGGTCGGACGGGCCCTCGCGTGGCTCGCGGCGGCCCTCCTGATCCGGCCCTGGGTGGCCCTGTGGCGCCACGTGGCCGTCCCGGTCGCCCGCTACGGTTTCGTCGTCCCGCTGGTGTGGCTCCACCGAGCGCTGCTCACCCCGGCCGGACACGGCATGCGGTGGCTGTACGACAGGCTGCTCCTCCCCGCGGCGACCGCGCTCGTCACCGTCCTCCTGGTGCGGCCCGCCGTCGGCGTGTGGCGGTACGTCCTGAAACCGATCGGGACCGGAGCACACCTGCTCGTCACGCACCTCCTCGTACTGCCCGCCGTGTGGGTGTACCGGTACCTTCTGACACCGGTGGGCCACGGCGTCGCGTGGACGTTCCGGATGGCCGGGCGAGGGCTCGCCGCCGTGGGCCGGGGGCTCCGGTCCGGCGCCGTGTGGCTGGTCATGAAGCTGCTCGTGCTGCCTCTCGGCCGGGTGTACCGGTGTGTCCTGGCCCCGCTGGGACGGGAGGTCGTGGCGGGGCTCGGTGTCGCCTGGCGGGTCGCCGGGTTCATCTCGCGCGCCGTGGGCCGCGTGCTGGCCCGGCTGGCGTGGTACCTGGTCGGCGCACCGGCCACCTGGGCCTACCGCACGGTGTGCACCCCGGTGGGGCACTTCCTGCGGGACGCGGTCTGGGCGCCCGCCGGGCGCGCCGCGCTGGAGGCGGGACGCGCGGCCCGCGGCGCCCTGGCCTCGGCCAGGGAGACACTCCGCGCGGCCCGCAGGGGCGCGTGGCGGGCGCTTGTCGGAGCACCGCAGGTCACGGACGCGCGGGAACTCGAAGGGTCCGCTGCGCGTACCCTGGGTAGGACAACGACTGTCCCCAGCGCGGCGCCCGTATCCGAGATCTCCCCGCTTGATCGCACATACGTCAAGCGGGGGTGAGCCGGAGCGGCACCCCGGGGCACCCTGTACTTCGTGGGCGGTCCGCCACCGCGGCCGCCCCGCACCGAGGAGAAGAACCACTGGGCAAGCGACAGCCCGAAGGCCCGCCGCCCGCACCGGCGGTGCAGCGCATCCGACTGCGCTACACCAAGCGGGGCCGCCTCCGGTTCACCAGCCACCGAGACTTCCAGCGTGCCTTCGAGCGGGCGCTGCGCCGCTCCGAGGTGCCCATGGCGTACTCGGCGGGATTCACCCCGCACCCGAAGGTGTCGTACGCCAACGCCGCCCCCACGGGGACGGGCAGCGAGGCCGAGTACCTGGAGATCGCCCTCACCGAGGCGCGGGATCCCGGCACCCTGCGCGAACTGCTCGACGCGTCGATGCCCGAGGGCCTCGACGTCATCGACGCGGTGGAGGCCCGCACCTCGGGCCTCGCCGACCGGCTGACCGCCTCCGTATGGGAGATGCGGCTGGACGGTGTCGCCGTGCAGGACGCCGAGAAGGCCGTGGCCGCCTTCCTCGTCGCCGAGACCGTCGAGGTCCAGCGCAGGGCGAAGAACGGCATGCGGACCTTCGACGCGCGTGCGGCCGTGGCCGGCCTGGAGGCCCTTGATTCACAGCCTGATAGGTCCGGGGACCGGCCCTGTGCGATACTGCGGCTGGTAGTACGGCACGTGACACCTGCCGTGCGACCCGACGACGTCCTGTCCGGTCTCCGAGCTGTGGCCGACCTAACGCCGCCGGTCCCCGCAGCGGTGACCAGGCTGGCGCAGGGGCTCTTCGACGAGGAGTCCGGCACGGTGACCGACCCGCTCGCGCCCGACCGCGAGGCAGCCCCGGCCGTTTCCACGGCCGATCAGGCCGCCGCCGCGACGGTGCCGGAAGGTGCAGGTTCCGCGTAAGGCGGTCGTCGTAGCGCAGCCCTCGGACTCGGGAGCCACCTGGGTCGGGCCGCGCACCGCCCCATAAGACTTTCGCCAGGCCGTACCTCACACGTACGGAACCGGCGAGCCAGACATCAGCTCCCGTGCGGCGCCCGCGCCCCGGACGGCGGTATCGCGCACATCACGCGAATCGCGTCGGACCGGAATCAGGCGTGGCGCCCGGGAGCGCGACGGGAGAACCGCCCGCATGCACGAGCCGAACGATTCCGGTACGACCGGGAACACCGAAGAGAACAACGCCCCCGGGGACAAGCTGCCGCCGCGCCGCAGGCGCCGCGCCGCTTCCCGCCCCGCCGGCCCGCCGTCGGGCGCGCCGGGGGCGGCCGACGCCGAGAGCGTCACGCCGGCCATACCGGCCGCTGCCGAGGAAACCGAACCCGCCGCCGAGGCCGCGCCCCCGGCGCGTACCCGCCGCCGTGCGGTGCGCAAGGCGACCGCTCCGGCGGGTGCGCCCCAGGCCGCCGAGGTCGTGGAGCCGGTCGCCGAGACCGCCCCGGCTGCGGAGCCCGCCGAGGCCCCGGTCGCCGAGCCCGTGGTCGAGGCCCCCCGTGGCCGCCGCCGCGCCACCCGTAAGGCCACCGCTCCGGCGGGCGCGCCCCAGGCCGCCGAGGTCGTGGAGGAGCCGGTCGCCGAGACCGCCCCCGCCGAGGACGAGGCCGAGGAGACCGTGGAGGCTCCTGTCGTGGAGGCCCCCCGTGGCCGCCGCCGCGCCACCCGTAAGGCCACCGCACCGGCAGGTGCCCCTCAGCCGCAGGAGGCCGTCGCACAGGACGCCGCCGCGGCCGAGCCGGTGAAGGCTCCCGAGCCCGTCGCCGAAGCCCCCGCGCCCGTGGAACCGGCCGAGCCCGCCGCGCCGCGGGGCCGCGCCCGCCGCCGTGCGTCGGCTCCGGCCGGTGCGCCGCAGAGCCTTCGGGACGCCGAGGCCCCGACCGAGGCCGAGCCGGTGGCCGAGGCCGCCGCGGAACCCACGCCCGCCGAAGAGGCAGCCGACGCGGGCTCCGCCGACGCTGCGTCCCCGTCGCGCCCGCGCCGCCGCGCCTCCCGTAGGGCGAGCGCTCCGGCAGGCTCCCCGCAGCCCGTCGAGGAGGTCGCCGAAGCGGCCGCCGAGCAGGCCGAGAGCCTCCCCGCCGCCGTCGCCGAGGAACTGGCCGCCGAGACCGAGCAGGTCGAGGAGGCCGCCCCGCGAGGCCGCCAGCGCCGCCGTGCCACCGCCGCCGCGGGTCGTCCCGAGTTCACCGGCAAGGTCGAGGAGCCGGCTCGCAAGGGCCGTCGCGCGACGCGCCCCGCCGTGGCCGTGTTCCAGGCCCCGGTCTTCTCCGAGCCCATGTTCCAGACTCCGGAGACCGCCGCGGCAGCGGCGGCCGCCTCGGACACCCCGGCCTACGACACGAGCGACGAGGCCGAGGAGCAGAAGCCCCAGGAGCGCGCGCCCCGCAAGGCCGAGGCCCGGCAGACCGCCGAGGCCGCAGCCCCCTCCGAGCCCGCCGAGGCCGAGTCCGCGCCGCAGGGCGGTTCGCGCCGTCGCCGTCGCCGTCGCGGCGAGGCCGTCGAGACCGAGCCGGCCGCGACGCCGGTCACGCTGCCGGCCGAGCAGCCCGCCCCCGCCGCCGAGGAGGAGGCCGAGCCCGAGACGGACGCCGAGCACGAGGGCGACGAATCGGATGAGTACGGGGACCGGCCCTCGCGCCGTCGCCGTCGTGGTGGCCGTCGTCGCCGTCGCGGGGAGGCCAACGACACGGAGGACGGCGAGCAGCAGGACGACGCCGCGGCGGACCGTTCCGAGGACGAGCAGCAGGCGCAGGACGACGACGAGGACGACGAGCACGAGTCCTCCTCCGGGTCCAGCAGCAGCCGTCGCCGTCGTCGGCGCCGCCGCCGCAGCGACGCCTCCGGTGAGGACACGGGCACGGACGACCCGGAGCGTACGGTCGTCAAGGTCCGCGAGCCGCGCAAGAAGGAAGCCGAGCGCGAGCCCGGCACCGGCTTCGACGAGGTCCAGTCCATCAAGGGCTCGACCCGTATGGAGGCCAAGAAGCAGCGCCGCCGCGAAGGCCGCGAGCAGGGCCGCCGTCGCGTCCCGATCATCACCGAGGCCGAGTTCCTGGCCCGCCGTGAGGCCGTCGAGCGTGTCATGGTCGTCCGCCAGAGCGGCGAGCGCACCCAGATCGGTGTCCTCGAGGACAACGTGCTCGTCGAGCACTACGTCAACAAGGAGCAGGCCACCAGCTACGTCGGCAACGTCTACCTGGGCAAGGTGCAGAACGTACTGCCCTCCATGGAGGCCGCGTTCGTCGACATCGGCAAGGGCCGCAACGCCGTCCTGTACGCGGGCGAGGTCAACTTCGAAGCGCTCGGTATGGCCCACGGGCCGCGCCGCATCGAGACCGCGCTGAAGTCCGGCCAGTCCGTCCTCGTCCAGGTGACGAAGGACCCGATCGGCCACAAGGGCGCCCGCCTGACCAGCCAGGTCTCGCTGCCCGGCCGCTACCTGGTCTACGTGCCCGAGGGCTCGATGACCGGCATCAGCCGCAAGCTGCCCGACACCGAGCGCGCGCGGCTGAAGACCATCCTCAAGAAGATCGTCCCCGAGGACGCGGGCGTCATCGTGCGCACCGCCGCCGAGGGTGCGAGCGAGGACGAGCTGCGCCGCGACGTCGAGCGGCTGCAGGGCCAGTGGGAAGAGATCCAGAAGAAGTCGCGGAACACCAGCAGCTCCAACGCGCCGACGCTGCTCTACGGCGAGCCGGACATGACCGTCCGGGTCGTCCGCGACATCTTCAACGAGGACTTCTCGAAGGTGATCGTCAGCGGTGACGACGCCTGGGAGACGATCCACGGCTATGTGTCCCACGTGGCTCCGGACCTCAACGACCGGCTGTCGCGCTGGACCTCCGAGGTCGACGTCTTCGCGACCTACCGCATCGACGAGCAGTTGATGAAGGCGCTGGACCGGAAGGTCTACCTGCCGAGCGGTGGCTCGCTCGTCATCGACAAGACCGAGGCGATGGTGGTCGTCGACGTCAACACCGGCAAGTTCACGGGTCAGGGCGGAAACCTCGAGGAGACCGTCACCAAGAACAACCTGGAGGCGGCCGAGGAGATCGTGCGCCAGCTGCGGCTGCGCGACCTCGGGGGCATCGTCGTCGTCGACTTCATCGACATGGTGCTGGAGTCCAACCGGGATCTGGTGCTGCGGCGTCTGCTGGAGTGCCTGGGCCGCGACCGCACGAAGCACCAGGTCGCCGAGGTCACGTCGCTGGGCCTGGTCCAGATGACCCGCAAGCGGGTGGGCCAGGGTCTGCTGGAGTCCTTCTCCGAGACCTGCGTGCACTGCAACGGGCGTGGCGTGATCGTCCACATGGAGCAGCCCACGGCCGCCGGTGGCGGCGGGAAGCGGTCCAAGAAGCGCGGCCGCGGCGGGGCCGGACACGAGCACGAGCACGGCCACGAGCACGAGCAGGCCGATCAGCAGGCCGAGGTGGAGACCGAGGCCGAGGTGGCCGCAGAGGTCGCCGCCCCGGTGGCTCTGCCCGAGCCGGAGTTCGTCGCCGACGAAGAGCTGTACAGCAGCCCGGCCGAGGCCGAGGCGGCGGCGTCGCGTGGCCGTGGCCGTCGGCGCGCGACCCGCAAGGCCACGGCTCCGGCCGGTGCGCCCGCGCCTGTCGCCGAGACCACCCCGGTGGTTCCGGCTGCCGAGGAGAAGCCGCAGCCCGAGCCGGCCGCCGAGGCCCCGGTGGAGGCTCCGGCCGCCCCCGAGGCGGAGGCCGCGCCTCCGGCCCGTACGCGTCGCAGGGCGACCCGGAAGGCGACCGCCCCGGCGGGTTCGCCCAAGCAGGCCGATGTGACGCCTCCGGCGCAGCCGGTCGAGCCCGCGGCGGAGCCCGTAGCGGCCGAGGACCCGGTGGTGGAGGCCCCGGCGCCCGTCGCGTCCGCGAAGGCGGAGAAGGCGGCGGAGCCCGAGGCACCCGCGGCCGGCGGGGAGGCGGCTCCGGCCGCCGCGCCGCGTGCCCGCCGCCGGGTGACCCGCAAGGTCACCGCCCCGGCGGGATCGCCCGCCGGCGCCGAGGAGGCAGCGGCCGTCGTGGTCGCGGGTGCCGACTCCGAAGCGCCCGGTGCCCCCGGCACCGACGCTGCGGAATCGGAGGCCCCGGCCAAGAAGACCGCAGCGCGGAAGACCGCGAAGAAGGCGGCCACCAAGAAGACCGCCGCCAAGACGGTCGCGAAGAAGACCGCCGCGAAGAAGACGACGACGAAGAAGGCGACCGCGAAGAAGACCGTGGCCGCCGAGCAGTCGTCGCCTTCCGTGACGGCTTCGACCGGGTCCGCCGATTCGGGGCCGACCGCCGACTGATCGGTCCGTGAACGGTCCGCACTCACACGTGTCCCGCCCCGAGGCCTTCGGGGCGGGACACGTTTTTTGGTCCGGACCCGAGGCGTCCGCCGGTGGCCGATCGCTGGACATGAGAAAAATGGATAAATCGCTCATAATGTGACGACGGTCGCCGCCGCGGCTTCCTGGGAGATACCGAGGGAACGCGTTCGGCGACCACCCCGGTTCAATGCCGGCCGGGTCCTGCTCCTCGGTGGGGCGTCGGCCTTGTGCCGGTGGGGTTACGCGCGGTCCCGTGAGACCTCCCGCACCCCGGAACTCTGCCTGTGGAGTGCTCCTGCGGTGTTCAGGGAGGACGTCCATGACGACCATCGACGAGCAACCGATTCCCGCCGCCCGCCCGGTCATCGGCGAAGAGGAGATCGAGGCCGCGGTACGCGTGCTGCGCAGCGGGCGCGTCGTGCAGGGCCCCGAGGTCGCGGCCTTCGAGGAGGGCTTCTCCGAACTGGTCGACGGACGGCACTGTGTCGCCGTCAGCTCCGGCACCTCCGCGCTGCATCTTCTCCTGCTCGCCCTCGGCATCGGCCCCGGCGACGAGGTGATCGTCCCGTCCTTCTCCTTCGCGGCCTCCGCGAACGCCGTCCGGCTGGCCGGCGCCGACGTGGTGTTCGCCGACATCGAGCCGGGCGGCTACGGCCTGGACCCGGCCGCCGTCGAGGCGGCCGTCACACCCCGCACCGCCGCCGTCATGCCCGTCCACCTCTACGGTCACCCGGCGGCGATGGACGAGCTCGGGCCCCTTGCCCGGAAACACGGACTCGCCGTGGTCGAAGACGCCTGCCAGGCGCACGCGGCGGCTCTGAACGGAACCCCCGTCGGCGCGTTCGGCGAAGGCGGCACGTTCAGTTTCTACCCGACCAAGAACATGCACGCCCTCGAGGGCGGCATGATCACCACCGCCGACACCGAACTCGCCCGCACCCTGCGCCTCCTGCGTAACCAGGGCATGGAGCAGCGGTACGCCAACGAGATCGTCGGCGCCAACATGCGCATGACGGACGTGGCCGCCGCCGTCGGCCGCGTACAGCTGGCCAAGGTCGCCGGATGGACCGAACGGCGCCGCGCCCACGCCGCGTACCTCGACGCGCACATCACCGCCCCGGGCATCACCACGCCGCCGGTCGCCGAAGGCGCCAGGCACGTCTACCACCAGTACACGATCCGCGTGCGGGGCGACCGCGATGCCTTCATGGCCGGGCTCACCGAGGCCGGCATCGGCAACGCGGTCTACTACCCGACACCCATCCACCGGCTCAAGCCGTACCGGGAGCCGGACCGGAAGGCCGGCCGGAACTGGGACCTGCCGGAGACCGAGCGGGCCGCCGCCGAGGTCGTCTCGCTCCCCGTCCACCCCTCGCTCGGCGAGGGGGATCCGGCCCGCATCGCCGAGGCCGTGAACGCACTGGGGGAGAGGCTGTGACCACCACCGCACTGAAGGCCGGGCTCATAGGTCTCGGCTCCATGGGCCGCAACCACGCCCGTGTCCTCGCCGGACTCGAAGGTGTGGCCCTGGCCGGAGTCGTCGATCCCATGGGTGACAAGAACGGCTGGGCGCAGGGAGCCCCTGTCCTGCCGACCCTCGAGGACCTCATCGCGCTCGGCATCGACTACGCGGTGGTGGCCTGCCCGACCGCCCTGCACGGAGAGATCGGCCTCCGGCTGGCCCACGCCGGTGTCGGCGCCCTGATCGAGAAGCCCCTCGCCGACACCGCGGAAGGTGCCCGTCGCCTCCTCGACGCCTTCGGGTCGCGGAACCTGGTGGCCGGTGTCGGCCACATCGAGCGCTGCAACCCCGCCCTGCATTCGCTGCGCGGCCGTCTGGAGGCCGGCGATCTCGGCGAGGTCTTCCAGGTCGTCACCCGCCGTCAGGGCCCCTTCCCCCACCGCATCGCGGACGTCGGCGTGGTCAAGGACCTCGCCACGCACGACATCGACCTGACGGCCTGGGTCACGGGCCGGACGTACACCTCGATAGCGGCCCACACCGTCTCCAAGTCCGGCCGACCGCACGAGGACATGATCTCCGCCGTGGGCAAGCTCTCCGACGGCACCATGGTCAACCACCTGGTCAACTGGCTGAGCCCCCTCAAGGAACGCTTCACCTCGGTCACCGGTGAGCGCGGCTGCTTCATCGCGGACACGCTGACCGGCGACCTCACGTTCCACTCGAACGCGGCGGTGACCACCGAATGGGAGGCCCTGCGCGCGTTCCGCGGTGTCTCCGAGGGCGACATGATCCGCTACGCGATCCCGAAGCGTGAGCCGCTGCTGGTGGAGCACGAGCTCTTCCGGGACGCCGTCATGGGCCTGCCCGCCGACATCTGCACCCTGCGTCAGGGCCTGCGGACCGTCGAGGTGGCGGAGGGGCTGCTGGAATCCGCCGCCACCGGACTCGCCGTGCGGCTGGACGGGGGAACGACCTCGCCCGAGGTGGCCAATTGACCCGGCCCGACGTCTCCGTGGTCGTAGCCGTCTACAACACGATGCCCTATCTCACCGAGTGCCTGAACTCGCTCGTGGGGCAGAGCATCGGGGCCGACCGGCTCGAGGTCGTCGCCGTGGACGACGGGTCGACCGACGGGAGCGGTGCGGAACTGGACCGCTTCGCGGCGAAGTACCCGGGCACGGTCAAGGTCATCCACCAGGAGAACTCCGGAGGCCCGGCGGCGCCGAGCAACCGTGCCCTGGAGGTGGCCACCGGGCGGTACGTGTACTTCGTAGGCTCCGACGACCACCTGGGCGAGGAAGCCCTCGCGCGCATGGTGGGCTGCGCGGACGCGTACGGCTCCGACGTGGTCATCGGCAAGATGGTCGGGACCAACGGCCGGTACGTGCACCAGGAGCTCTACAAGGAGAACGATCCGGACGTCAGCCTCTTCCACTCGGCGCTTCCCTTCACCCTGGCGAACACCAAGCTCTTCCGCCGCGAGCTGGTGGAGAGGCACGGGTTGCGCTTCCCGGAGGACCTGCCGGTGGGCAGCGACCAGCCGTTCACCGTCGAGGCGTGTGTCCGGGCCCGCAGGATCTCGGTTCTCGCGGACTACGACTTCTACTACGCGGTGAAGCGCGTCGACGCGGGAAACATCACCTATCGGGCCGACCACCTGTCCCGGCTGCGCTGCACTGCGGCGATCATGAAGCACGCCGCCGACCTGGTGGAGGCCGGCCCCGACCGGGACGCGCTTCTCCGGCGGCACTTCACCTGGGAGCTCTCCAAACTCGTGCAGGGCGACTTCCCGGCCCTCGGAGCCGGGGTCAGGCGGGAGGTGTGTGCGGGGATCGCCGCCCTCGCGGACGCATACCTCACCGACGGGCTCAGGGACTCCCTCGACGTCGGGCGCCGGGTGCGGATCTGCCTCGCCCAGGCGGGCGCCGTGGACGACCTGGTCCGGGTCGTCACGGACGGGACGGAGCACGGTGCCCCGCCCTTCCACCTGGAGGGGGGCCGGGCCTTCGCGATGTACCCCGGCTTCCGCGACGAGGCCCTCGGCCTCCCCGACCGGGTCTACGAGCTGCTCGACGAGGCCGTGCCCGGGCGGCTGGCGCAGGGGACGGAGTTCGTCGCCGCCGAATGGGAGCAGGACGGCGACGACCTGTGTCTCGTGCTCACGCTCAGGGTCGGCGTCGTGGGTGACACCGGTTCCCTGACCGTGCGTCTGGTCCAGGGGGCCATGCCGAAGAGCGCCGACGGACCCGGCGCGCGCCGTCTCCCGGCCGACCACGTGCTCGCGGTTCCTGACGGTCGGTTCGACCACGTGCCGACCGGCGACGGCCGGGCGACGGCCGTCCACGCGCGGATCCCGGTTCACGCCGTGCAGGCCAAGCTCGGCGTCCGGGTATACGTGGACGTGGCAGGCTCGACGTACGAGATCCCGCTGAGAACCGGCGGGAAGCCGCTGCCCCTGGCCCTCCGATGGCGGCAGACCGTTCCGTACAGGGCGTCGGCGAACCGGAACACCAAGGGCCGGCTCGTGATCACGACGGCGCCCCTGTGGGAGGCGGACCCGGGAGCGGGAAAGGGGCTGCGCCACATGCTGTCCAGGCTGAGGAGAGAAGTGACCCGATGAACATCTGTGTAGTCGCGCTGGGAAAGATCGGCCTCCCGCTCGCCGTGCAGTTCGCGGCCAAGGGCCACACGGTCAGGGGCGCGGACATCGACGCGCGGGTCGTCGAACTCGTCAACGCGGCCACGGAGCCGTTCCCCGGCGAGCACGGTCTGGACGCCGGGCTCAAGGAGACCGTCGGCGCGGGCCTGCTCTCCGCGACCACGGACACCACGGCCGCGGTCGCCGCGTCCGACGCCGTCGTGGTGGTCGTACCGCTGTTCGTGGACGCCGAGGGCACCCCGGATTTCGGCTGGATGGACGCGGCGACGAAGGCGATCGCCGCGGGCCTGAAGCCGGGCACCCTCGTCAGCTACGAGACCACCCTGCCGGTGGGCACCACACGCACGCGCTGGGCGCCCGTGCTCGCCGAGGGTTCCGGCCTGACGCCGGGTGTGGACTTCCACCTCGTCTTCTCCCCGGAACGGGTGCTGACCGGCCGTGTCTTCGCGGACCTGCGCCGCTATCCGAAGCTCGTCGGCGGCATCGACGAGGCGTCCTCACGGCGGGGGGCGGATTTCTACGAGGCCGTGCTCGACTTCGACGACCGTGAGGACCTGCCACGTCCGAACGGAGTCTGGGACCTCGGTACGGCGGAGGCCGCCGAGCTGGCCAAGCTCGCCGAGACCACCTACCGCGACGTCAACATCGGTCTGGCCAACCAGTTCGCCCGGTTCGCCGACCGGAACGGCATCGACGTCAGGAAGGTCATCGAGGCCTGCAACAGCCAGCCCTACAGCCACATCCACCAGCCCGGCATCGCCGTGGGCGGCCACTGCATCCCGGTCTACCCGCGGATGTACCTGTGGAACGACCCGGAGGCCACCGTCGTGCGCTCGGCCCGTGAGACCAACGCCGCGATGCCCGGATACGCCGTGGACCTGCTGGCCGCCGCGTACGGCGACCTGGACGGTGCCGGGGTCCTGGTGCTCGGCGCCGCCTACCGCGGGGGAGTGAAGGAGACCGCCTTCTCCGGCGTCTTCGGGGTCGTCGAGGCACTGAGGGCCCGCGGCGCGGTGCCGTTCGTCTCCGACCCGATGTACACGGCCGGCGAACTGACCGCGCACGGCCTCGTGCCGCACGCGGGCCAGACCGTCACCGCCGCGATCCTCCAGGCCGACCACGCCGAGTACCGGGAGCTGGCCGCTGCCGACCTGCCTGACGTCCGCGTCCTGGTCGACGGCCGCCGTACGACGGACCCGGCCAACTGGGAGGGGGTCCGTCGCGTCGTCATCGGCGGCTGACCGGACGGCCCGCGCCGGATCAGCCCTCGCCGAGGAGGAACCGGTCGAACCGCTTGCCCACGACGCTCCAGTCCCAGGCCGAGAGAGCGTGCTCCGAAGCCGGCCCGCCCGCCGCCCGCCAGGACTCCTCGGTCGAGGTGGTGTCCAGGATGCGCCTGGCGGCCTCCTCCGGAGAGCCGACGACCCAGCCCTCGGGGTACAGGGTCCGCGCGCTGTTCGCCCGCCCGGCGTAGAAGGGCCAGTCGCGGACGACCGGCAGGGCGGCGCTCGCTGCACCCTCCATCAGGCCCACATGGCATCCTTCGCGCAAGGACGAACTGAGGATCACGCCGATGTCGCTCAGCACACCGGGAACGTCGTCGGTCGGGCCCAGCCGTACCACCGCGCCGGAGGCGACGAGAGGTCTCAGCACCCGCTCGAGGCGCCTGCGGTAGTCACCGGTCGCCCTACTGGTCCTCGGGTCCATGTCACCACCCACCAGAAGCAGCCGGTAGCGCTCGTCGTGCTCACGCACGCGCTTGAGCACGTCCACCGCCCACAGCGGATCCTTGGCGACCTGACTGACGCCGATCAGACCGAGGTTGAACCGGGCTTCGGCCGGCTTGGGCCGGACGAAACGGGAGAGCTCCATCGCGTTGTCGAGCAGATGGGTCCGCGGTGCGCCGGCGCCGCGCAGATGCGGTACCAGCGACGTGACCAGGTCCTTCACGTGCGGTGCCACGAAGACGAGGTCGTCGACGCGGGAGAAGTCCGTCATGTGGGGCCATCTGGTGAACGCCTCGTAGCTGTGCAACCGCACCACGATGCGGGTGTCGCCGGGATCGATGGTGGTGAGCATCGAGGCGGGGCCGACGGACCAGTCGAGGAACACCGTGTCCGCCCAGTCCAGGTGGGGACGCATCAGCCGCTCGACCTCCGCCTGGTAGCCGGTCGTGCCACCGGCCAGCCGGTCCTCCAGCATGAGCCGCGCGGCCCACGAGATGCGGTTGAGCGCCCTCTGGGCAGCCAGGTCCAGGTAGCGGAGCTCGACCCGCGGATGGTTCTCGTACCGCGAGAGGACGTGGTGGAGGAAGTTGGCGTTGGCGCTGGTGGTGACGAGCAGGCGCAGCGGACGGCCGGCGGGAGGGCTCGCAGCGGGGGTCTGCCTGCCCCGGGGCCGGGAGACCGCCCGGAACGCGGTGGAGACCTGGAGGCTCGCGGTGTGGTCCCGCGCGTTCTCGACGAGCGGCGAGCTCAGCCCGTCCACGTGCAGCATGCGGTGGAAGCAGAGGAACATTGCCCGGTTCAGAGCCTCGGACGCGACCTCGTGGTTGCCCTCGGCGTACTGCTCGTCGGCCTGGGCGAGCCGGGCGCCGACCGCCCTGTGGAGGTCGCGGGGGCTGATGCCCTCGGCGATCTCCGTCATGACCCCCTCGTCGAGCAGCTTCGCCCGGAGCGAGAGGTCGGGGATCCTGGAGGCCGCCGTCGTGAGCGCCATGGCGGCCCCGCTGGTACGGCCGGCCCACCGCATGCCTTCCGCGACGTAGCGGGCCGCCGCCACGCGGGCTCTGACCGGCACACCCGGAGCGCTCACCGCCGAACGCCAGAGCCGGGCCCCGAGGGCGGACCGCATGACGGGACGCGCGGTCGCCGCGCGCATCACGGCGGCCGGGACGGCGTCGACGGAGCGGCGTACGTCCTGCGCGACCGCGCCCGGAGCCGGAAACACGACCCGGCGCGGGACCGTTTCCCGCTGCCCGCGCCTGTCGAACGCGGTGAGTGCGGCCACGACGCCGAAGTGGGCCTCCGCCGTCGGGTTGTACCGCGCGAGCCGCCACACGGTGTAGACGGCGCCCGGGTCCAGGGCCACGATGACCTGAGCCCGCAGAGCACGCCGCCGGAACCCCCGGTCCCGCTGCGACTGCAGCCACACCCGCATGCCGACGGGGGAGGCCTTGGCTCTGCGCCGCACCGAACCGCTCCTGCGGGAGAGCCCCCGGGGCAGCTGATGCACCCCGTCCAGCGCGATGAGGGACAACTCCTGTGCGACCCGGGCCACGTGGAAGGTGCCGGCCAGGTGGACCCGGGCACCGCGATCACGGAACCGGCCCACCGAATCCGCGAGGATGCCGAGCTCAGGCCGCTTGGTGGCGACGAACAGAACCTCCGTCACGATGCGGTCCCTCCCGCGACGATGGGCTTCTCCGCGAGGACCGCCGTGTCCGTTGCGCCTCTGCCCGATGCGCGGTCCGCGGCGAGCTGATCGATCAGCTCCCGTACGGCGGCGCTCATCAGCGCCCTCCGGGTGAACCGGTCCGCGTGTGCCATCGCCTCCGCGTGGACGGCGTCGCTGGTCCCGACGGCCATGTGCGCCGCGCGGACGAACGAACGGGTCAGGGCCTCCTCGTCCATACCGGCGGAGCCGGTCCACAGCGGATGGCCGCGGAGGACGTTCGACGCGTCGTGCTCGACCACGTGCGCGGAGACGATGGGCAGTCCCGTCGCCATGTACTCGTACACCTTGCCCGAGGTGACGTAACGGCCGCCGATGAGGATGAGGACCAGGGCGTCCCAGCCGGCGTAGACCGAGGCGACCTCCGCCTTCGCGGCGGGACCGCCGAAGCGGACACCGTCGTCCTCGGCCTGCTTCAGGATCTCGGCGTGGCGGTTGGCCTCGCGCCCGGCGCCGTTGCCGATGTGACCGCGTACCTCGAAGCGCGCGTTGGCCAGCAGCGGCTCCTGCTCGCGGGCCGCGCGCCAGGCGCTGAGGACCGTTTCGAGCTGCTGGGCGGTGAAGTTCACCGTGCCCAGGTAACCGAAGACGAGACCGGACCCGGGGTCGGGGCGGTGCGCACGGCCGGGTGAGCTGTCCGCGTCGTAACCGTTGCGTACGACCCGGACCCGGTCGGCGAAATCCGGGTAGCGCTCGCGGTAGTGCGCGGCGATCGGGTCGTTGACCACCCAGAGGGAGACCGCGTGGTCCAGCATCCTCTGCTCCCAGCGCCCGGGTTCGGAGTCGCGGGAGAAGGCTTCCACGCCCTCGATCACGTCGATGGACCAGCCGTCGCGGAAGTCCATCGCGTAGGGAACTCGTGCGTCCTCCCACAACCTCCACACCGCGGCGAGGTTGACGTAGGGGACGCAGCTCGCCAGGAGGAGGTCCGCACGGTGTTCACGGTGGATGTCCAGCACGGCCTGCTCCAGCGCACCGCGCCATTCGCCGAAGTTCGGCTCCGGGAAGGTGCTGGTCTGCCGGACCCGGAGCCGGGCGACCCATTCGTTCGGCCTGAGAGCACGGTCCTCGTCGTAGAGACGGATGTCCGTCTCCAGGTCCTCACGTGCCAAGGGCAGTTCGACGACGCGCACCAGCGGGTCGACCTGGTCCAGGAGAGTGAGGTCGACGCCGGAGTCCCGCTGCCAGGAGTCCCGCGCGATCGTGACGACGGTGACGTCCCAGCCCGCCTCGACGAACTGGTTCGCCGTCTCACGCATGCGGTAGGCGCAGCTCTTCGCAGCCGGCGGGAAACCGATGGCGAGGTAGATCACGTGGGGCCGTGCGTCTTTCGTGGGCGGCCCGGACCTGGAGGACGCTGACATGACAGATGACGCTAGCATGGTGACATATGCCTATTTGTGATGTTCGTGGTACTCCGCACGTCACGCGCGTCGGCCTTTCGCGTCCCGGCCCTCGATGATGCGGACGACGTTCTTCGCCGCGTGGCCGTCGCCGTAGGGCGTGCCGGGGTCGGCCGTCGGTGCGGCCCGGGTCACCGTGCCGGCCCAGGCGTCCGGGTCCATCGCGTGCGGATCGGGCACCAGGACGTTCCAGCCGGTGTCCACCGTCTCCACCCACTCCGTTTCGGGGCGGACGGTCGTGGTGGTCCTCCTCAGGAGGAACGCCTCCTTCTGGAGGCCTCCGGAGTCGGTGACGACGCCGGAGGACGCCAGCACGGCAGCGACGAGGTCCGCGTACGGGAGCGGACGGCCGACGTGGACGGAACCCCGGTCCAGCTCGAGGCCGTGCTCCTCGGCGCGGGCGACCAGGCGTGGGTGGGCGAGCAGCGCGACCGGAACGGGCAGGCTGGCCAGGGACTCCAGGAGCGCCGCCAGGCGGCCGGGATCGTCGGTGTTGTCCGGACGGTGCAGCGTGGCGAGCAGGAACGGCCGGGCGGGGTCGATGCCCCCGGGCAGCACGGGCGCGGGGAGCCCTTCCGCGAGCACCGCGTCCCGGATCCGCAGGCAGATGTCGACCATGACGTCACCGGCCAGCTCCGAGCGGTCGGAGAGCCCCTCCGCCGCGAGGTGGCGCATCGCCTCCTCGGTCGGCGCGAGGAGGAGGTCCGCGCAGTGGTCGGTCAGTACCCGGTTGTGTTCCTCCGGCATGCGCCGGTTGAAGGAGCGCAGTCCCGCTTCCAGGTGGGCGACCGGGATGTGCATCTTCACCGCGGACAGCGCGCCGGCGATGGTGGAGTTGGTGTCTCCGTAGACCAGGACCCAGTCCGGCTTCTCCCGTTCGAGGACCGGGTCGAGTGCCAGGAGCACGGATCCGGTCTGCGCTCCGTGACTTCCGGAGCCGACGCCCAGGTGGACATCGGGGTCCGGGATGCCGAGTCCGTCGAAGAACACATCCGACAGATCGGCGTCGTAGTGCTGTCCCGTGTGCACGATGAGGTGTTCGTGTTCCGTGTCCGCGAAGGCGGCCGATACGGGTGCCAGTTTCACCAATTGCGGGCGGGCGCCGACGATGCTGATGACTTTCACTGAGCACCCTTCTGCCGGGACAGGTCGATTCCGGGATATCGGGGCAATCGTAGGTAATTACGGTGATGGCCGGGTGTGATCCGGCGGTGTCGAGGGCGCGTCGTTGCGCTGCCGTCCGCGTCGGGGACCCATGGGGGAGTGCGTCGCGTCAATCCGGTAAGGGCTGTGACCCGTTGCGGCCGGACGGCGGGCCTCCCGCTCAGCGCTCGGACAGGATGCCGTCCTCCTCGACGTACGCCGCGCCGGACCGTGGGCAGTCCCAGACCCCGGGCTCGCCCTCGCGCTCCACCAGGCGCACGCCGCTGCGGCCGACCCAGCCGGCCCACCGGGCCGGGACGCCGACCACGAGTGCGAAGTCCGCCACGTCCTTGGTGACCACAGCCCCGGCCGCGACCATGGCCCAGCGGCCGATCCGCACCGGTGCCACGCAGACCGAACGTGCGCCGAGGGACGCGCCCTCGGCGATCCTCACGCCGACGGCCTCCCACTCCCCGCCATGCTTCCGGCGGCCCTCGGCGTCGACCGACCGCGGGTTGTGGTCGTTGGTGAGGACCACCGCGGGGCCGATGAAGACCCCGTCGCCGAGTTCGGCGGGCTCGTACACGAGCGCGTAGTTCTGGATCTTGACGTTGTCGCCGATGCGCACGCCGGCGCCCACGTACGCGCCACGACCGATCACGCATCCCTCGCCGAGCCTGGCTCCCTCGCGGATCTGCGCCAGTTCCCAGATGCTGCTGCCCGCGCCGATCGCGGCACTTCCGTCGACCTGGGCGGTGGGCTGGACTCGGTAGTTCACGGGACCACCTTCTGCGGCACGGGTCTTCCGGGAAGCATACGATCTCTGGACAAAAAGCCTGCCCGTGCGGCGTGTCCCCGGCCGGCCGCGAGGTCTTCCGTCGCTCCGGCCGACGGCCGGTTTGACCCCCCGCACCCCTCCCCGTAATCTTGACCCTCGGCGTGTTTCTGTGCGCCTAACCCCTGAGCACATCCCTCCCGGTGATTCGTCCCCGGGGGAGGCCGCTCATCCTTCCGGACTGTCGTGGGCCCCGGCCCGTGCGGGCGGCTGGCATCAGGGGATCCGTTCCGAGTGAGAGAGAGATCCGCGTGTACGCCATCGTGCGCAGCGGTGGTCGCCAGCACAAGGTTGCTGTCGGCGACATCGTTGAGGTTGACAAGATTTCCACCGCCAAGGTTGGCGACACGGTCGAGCTCTCGACCCTGCTCGTTGTCGACGGCGACGCCGTGACCAGCGACCCCTGGGTTCTGGACGGCATCAAGGTCCAGGCCGAGATCGTGGACCACCACAAGGGCGCGAAGATCGACATCCTTCGCTACAAGAACAAGACGGGTTACCGCCGTCGCCAGGGTCACCGTCAGCAGTACACGGCGATCAAGGTCACCGGTATCCCCGCGGCTGCGAAGTAAGGGACTGAGGAGACATGGCACACAAGAAGGGCGCATCGTCCACTCGGAACGGGCGCGATTCCAATGCTCAGCGGCTCGGCGTGAAGCGCTTCGGCGGTCAGGCCGTCAACGCCGGTGAGATCCTGGTCCGCCAGCGCGGCACCCACTTCCACCCGGGCACGGGCGTCGGCCGTGGCGGCGACGACACGCTGTTCGCGCTGACCGCCGGTGCGGTGGAGTTCGGTACGCACCGTGGCCGCAAGGTCGTGAACATCGTTCCCGTCGCTGCCTGATCCAGGCAACGGCTGAACGTCACAGCACCTTCCGAGGGCGGATCCCAGCTTTCCCGGTAATCGGGGAAGCGGGTCCGCCCTCGGCGCGTTACGTCAAGAGACATCCCCGTATTTTTCCGCAGTACCTGGAGGCACCCACCATGACCACCTTCGTGGACCGCGTCGAGCTGCATGCCGCCGCGGGTAACGGAGGCCACGGCGTGGCCTCCGTACACCGTGAGAAGTTCAAGCCGCTGGGAGGCCCCGACGGGGGCAACGGCGGGCGCGGCGGCGATGTGATCCTCGTCGTCGAGCAGTCCGTCACCACGCTGCTGGACTACCACCACCACCCCCACCGCAAGGCGACGAACGGCCAGCCCGGCGCGGGTGACAACCGTTCCGGCAAGGACGGCCAGGACCTCGTGCTGCCCGTCCCGGACGGCACCGTCGTCCTCGACAAGGCCGGCAACGTCCTCGCGGACCTGGTCGGCCAGGGGACCACCTTCGTCGCCGGTCAGGGCGGCCGCGGCGGCCTCGGCAACGCCGCGCTGGCCTCGGCCCGCCGCAAGGCTCCCGGCTTCGCGCTGCTCGGCGAGCCGGGGGAGAGCCGGGACATCGTCCTGGAGCTCAAGACCGTCGCCGACGTCGCCCTCGTGGGATACCCGAGCGCGGGCAAGTCCTCGCTCATCTCGGTGCTCTCCGCGGCGAAGCCGAAGATCGCGGACTACCCGTTCACGACCCTCGTCCCCAACCTGGGGGTCGTCACCGCGGGCTCGACCGTCTACACCATCGCCGACGTCCCGGGGCTCATCCCTGGGGCCAGCCAGGGCAAGGGCCTCGGCCTGGAGTTCCTGCGGCACGTCGAGCGCTGCTCCGTCCTCGTGCACGTCCTGGACACCGCGACGCTGGAGTCGGACCGCGACCCCGTCTCGGACCTGGACATGATCGAGGAGGAACTGCGGCTGTACGGCGGCCTCGAGAACCGCCCGCGCATCGTCGCCCTCAACAAGGTCGACATCCCGGACGGCCAGGACCTCGCCGACATGATCCGCCCCGACCTGGAGGCGCGCGGCTACCGCGTGTTCGAGGTCTCGGCCATCGCGCACAAGGGCCTCAACGAGCTCAGCTACGCCCTCGCCGGGATCATCGCCGAGGCGCGGGCCACGCGGCCGAAGGAGGAGTCGACCCGGATCGTCATCCGTCCCAAGGCCGTCGACGACGCCGGCTTCACGGTGACCGTGGAGGACGACGGCATCTACCGCGTGCGGGGCGAGAAGCCCGAGCGCTGGATCCGCCAGACCGACTTCAACAACGACGAGGCCGTCGGTTACCTCGCCGACCGGCTCAACCGCCTCGGTGTCGAGGACGCACTCCGCAAGGCGGGTGCCCAGGCCGGTGACGGCGTGGCCATCGGTGCCGAGGACAACGCGGTCGTCTTCGACTGGGAGCCGACCATGGCCGCCGGTGCGGAGATGCTCGGCCGCCGTGGCGAGGACCACCGCATGGAGGCTCCGCGCCCGGCCGCGCAGCGCCGCCGCGAGCGCGAGTCCGAACGTGACGTCGCCCAGCGCGAGTACGACGAGTTCGACCCCTTCTAGCCGTCGCGCCGGGTGCCCCCGCCACGCGTGGGCACCCGGGCTCGGCCGGCGAACAGCCAGGTAGGGGCCGGTGCGGCGGCCTGGTGATGTGCGGATTGCGTAAACGTCTGTGGGGTCCGTCACCCCGGGCGGGGTCACGCGGGGGACAATCTGCCTGGCCAGGCGGTGAACTGCGGGTTTCCCACAGACGAGTGCTGGTAAACGTCCACCTTGCGAGATGGTCACGGAGAGTGCGACCATCACACTGTTCCCCCCTGTCATCGCAAGGTAGGTCGTCTGTGTCTGTGCCGCATGTAGCCAAGCCCCGGACCACAGCGGTCGTTCTCGCCGGTGGGACCGGTCAGCGCGTGGGACTGTCGATCCCCAAGCAGTTGCTGAAGATCGCCGGTAAGGCAGTCATCGAGCACACGCTGAGCATCTTCGAGAACGCCGAGGGCATCGACGACGTCATCGTGCTGATGGCGCCCGGCTTCGTCCCCGACGTCGAGAAGATCGTCGCCAAGGCCGGGCTGACCAAGGTCATCAAGGTCATCGAGGGTGGCAGCACCCGGAACGAGACCACCGAGCGCGCCATCTCGGCCCTCGGCGAGGGGCTCGCGGAGGGCGAGGACCGCAACGTCCTCTTCCACGACGCGGTCCGGCCGCTGCTGTCCCAGCGCGTCATCAAGGACTGTGTGGACGCACTCGACCGCTACCAGGCCGTCGACGTCGCCATCCCGTCCGCCGACACGATCATCGTGACCCGCACCCACGGTGAGGACGGCGAGTTCATCACCGACGTCCCGGACCGGTCCCGCCTGCGCCGCGGTCAGACCCCGCAGGCGTTCAAGCTGTCCACGATCCGCAGGGCTTACGAGGTCGCGGCCGGCGACCCGAACTTCCAGGCCACCGACGACTGTTCGGTGGTCCTGCGGTACCTCCCCGACGTGCCGATCTACGTGGTCGCGGGCGACGAGTACAACATGAAGGTGACCCAGCCGGTCGACGTCTTCATCACCGACAAGCTCTTCCAGCTGGCCTCCACCGCAGCCCCGCGCCCGGCCGACGAGGCCGCCTACCGCGAGCTGCTCTCGGGCAAGACCCTGGTCGTCTTCGGCGGTTCGTACGGCATCGGGGCCGACATCGCGACGCTGGCCGAGCAGTACGGCGCCAGTGTGTACGCGCTGGGCCGCTCCACCACGGGTACGCACGTCGAGAACCCGGAGCACATCGACGACGCGCTGTCCAAGGCGTACGCCGAGACCGGCCGCATCGACTACGTGATCAACACCGCGGGCGTGCTGCGCATCGGCAAGCTGGCGGAGACGGACAACACGACGATCCAGGAAGCGCTGAACGTCAACTACCTGGCGCCGGTGCAGATCGCGCGCGCCTCGTACAAGTACCTCGCGGAGACGCAGGGGCAGTTGCTGCTGTACACCTCCAGCAGCTACACCCGGGGCCGCGCCGAGTACAGCCTCTACTCCTCCACCAAGGCCGCCATGGTGAACCTCACGCAGGCGCTGGCCGACGAGTGGGCGGGCGAGGGCGTCAGGGTCAACTGTGTGAACCCGGAGCGCACCGCGACCCCCATGCGCACGAAGGCGTTCGGCGCGGAGCCGGAGGGCTCGCTCCTCTCGTCCGAGGCCGTGGCGCGCACCTCGCTGGACGTACTCCTGTCCGCGATGACGGGCCACGTGATCGACGTGAGGCAGCAGGACCCGACCCGCGATGTCACGGAAGCCTCGGGATTCGAGCAGGCGTTGGCCTCGGTTCTTGATCGTCAAGAAGATGTGTAATAATTCTTGACAAATGTACTTTTACGGGCCTCTGGGCTCACCGAAAGGTGAATCCAGAGGCCCGAGTGCGTGAATCCGAGTCTTCACATTTCCCTCTATACGTGAATCAACCGGCACCCCCTGGAGCAGGTTCTACGTGATTTCGACAGCCATCCGACTGGCCCGTGTGGGCAGCCGGTCAGAACTGTTGGCAGCGGTATTGATGACGCTGGGATACCCCTGCGTCATGGTTGCCGCTCTTGTCCCCAATATCTGGTTCTTCGCGGCGGCCACCGCTGTCACGTACATCGCGGACTGGTATCTGCACCAGCGGGGCAGCTATCTGGTCAACCGGCTCGGCAAGGTCCGGGCGGGTCTGTCCATCCGCTTCCTGCTCCGCCAGTTGATGATCATCCTGCTGCTGGCCCGGCTGGACCTTGCCGAGGAGCCGCTCTTCTACGCGGCCGTCGCGTGCTTCCTCCTCTTCTACGGCCTGCAGGCCCCGCAGGGCGCTCTCACGACCCTGATCAGGCTGCGCCGCAGTCTGCCGATCGTCACCCGGAACGTGGACCTGCACGCGGTCCGCATCCCGGACGCCCCGCCGCGCGCGCTGCTGCACCGCGCCAGCGAGAAGATGCTCCACCTGGACCTCCCCGCAGTGGTGGGCGTCCTCCTCGCCGCCGGCACGGGCGAGGACTTCCTCGGCTACATCGGCGCGGCCCTGACCCTGCTGCTCGCCGTCGGTTACAACGCCCTGCTCGTCCCGTACCTCCGCCGGAACCGGCGGGCGCCGTCGGCCCCGGTCGTACTGAAGGCCCTGGACACCTGGCTGGGCGAGTACCAGCCGACCGTCGTGCTCTACTTCTCCGGCTCCAGCGAGTCGGCCTACCAGGGCAACATGTGGCTCGACACCATGGCCGCCGTCGAGGGGCGCCCTCTGATCGTCATGCGTGAGCGCAACCTCGTCCCGCAGCTCGCGGACACCTCCGTGCCCGTGATCTGCGTGCCCGCCGGCACCCACCTGATGAACCTGAACCTCTCCACCGTCCGCGTGTGCCTCTATCCGGCGAACGTGGGCAAGAACATCCACATGCTGCGCGTCCCGACCATGAAGCACGTCTTCATCGGTCACGGTGACAGCGACAAGCTGGCCAGCGTCAACCCGTACTCCAAGGTGTACGACGAGGTCTGGACGGCAGGCCGCGCCGGCCGGGACCGCTACGCCCTGGCGGACGTCGGTGTCCGCGACGAGGACATCGTCGAGGTCGGGCGGCCGCAGCTGGCCCCCATCCAGAGCTGGACCGGCACCACGAGGAACCCCATCCCGACGGTGCTGTACGCCCCCACCTGGGAGGGCTGGGACGACAACCCCGGCAACACCTCGCTGCTGCTGGCGGGTGAGAACATCGTCCGCCGGCTGCTGGAGGCGGACACCCCGGTCCGGGTCATCTACAAGCCGCACCCGTTCACCGGTATCCGCAGCCCCGAGGCCAAGGCCGTCAACGCCCGGATCAAGGCACTCCTGGCCACGTCGGCGCAGGAGCGCGCCGCGGACCCGCGATGGGCGAAGGAGGCCTCGGCCGCAGCTGCCGGGCAGGCCTCGGCCGCCGCGGAACTGGTCCGCATCGAGGCGCGTCTGGCCGAGCTCGCGAAGCCCGGCCGGTCCGGGGGCGACGAGTCGGAGGAGTCGCGGGTCGCGCTCGCCGATCCGGCCCGCCAGACCGAGATCGCCACCCTCCGTGCGGAGTGGAACGACGCCTACTGGCGTTCCTTCGGCTGGTGGGAGCACCGGACGGTCGTCGGTGCGCAGCCCAAGCTGTACGACTGCTTCAACCAGTCCGACGCCATGGTTTCGGACATCTCCAGTGTGGTGTCCGACTTCATCGCGAGTGGCAAGCCGTACGCGGTCACGGACTCCGCGGAGCTCGGCGCGGAGGAGTTCAAGCGCCAGAACACCGCGGTGCGGGCGTCCGTCGTCCTCTCCAACGACGCGCAGGAGATCGACGAACTGCTCCGTGCCGTGGCCGACCCGGCCACGGACCCGCTGGCCGAAGCGCGCCACGAGCTGAAGGCCTACCTGCTGGGCCCGGACGAGCCGACCTCGATGGAGCAGTTCAACGCCGCCGTACTGGCCCTCACCGTCAAGGCGGAGGCCCGCAACGCGGGTGTCGCGCAGCGCGTCGGCGGTCAGCCGCCGGCCCCGCTGCCGGACCTCGAGGCCGAGGACAGCGGTGCCGGGGACGGAGCGGCGGAGATCGTCGCCGAGGCCGAGGCCGCGGTCGATCCCGACGACCCCGCCCCGGACACCGACGCGGAGATCGGCGCCGACCCTTCGGCCCTGCGCTGACCGCCCCGGGTCCGGCCGACGGCGGGAAGTGACGCCGCAGGCCGGACCCGGACGCAGACCGCTCGGTGTGATCCGGTTGCCATCGAGTTGTCGGAAATACGTCTGGATTGCGACGCAACCTACGCAACGGCCCGTCCGTCTTCTCCTCGGGGAGGGGAACGTACGGGCCGTTCGGCGTGTCCGTGCTGGAACAGGGCATGTCCCGTCGTTCCATCGGTTCTCCTGATAGATACGTTTATGCGTGAACCGGGGAGAGATGAGCAACACCGCACCAGATGTGACCGTCATCATCGGCGCCTACGAAGCGATGCCGTACCTGATCCGATGCCTGGATTCCGTCGAAGCACAGACGCTTCCGGCCCAGCGCATCGAGATCGTTGCCGTCGACGACGGCTCCACCGACGGCACGGGGGAGTACCTTGAGGAGTTCGCGGCCCGGACCGCCATCGACATGCGTGTCGTGCGTCAGAAGAACTCCGGCGGTCCGAGCGGGCCGCGCAACGTCGGGCTCGGCCTCGCCCGGGGCAGGTACGTCTTCTTCCTCGACGCCGATGACTACTTCGGCGAGGAGGCCCTGGAGCGGATGGTCGCCATGGGCGACCGGGCCGGCACGGACGTGGTGCTCGGGAAGGTCGTCGGCGTCAACCGCGGTGCGGCGAAGTCGATGTGGAAGCAGACGGTCGAGCGGGCCGATCTCTACTCGTCCAACATCAAGTTCACCCTGAGCGCCCAGAAGCTGTTCCGCCGGGACCTTCTGGTGCGGCTCGGGATGAGGTTCGACGAGGAGCTGAAGACGGGCGAGGACGCGCTCTTCACCATGGAGGCGTACCTGCGTGGCAACGGCGTCTCCGTCGTGGCCGACTACACCTGCTACTACCTGGTGGGCCGGGACGACGGCAAGCACGTGACGAAGAGCGGCAGTTACCTGCTCCGCTTCGACTCGGCCCGGGCGCTGATGGGCCTCATCGCCACGCATGTGCCGCCGGGGCCGAAGCGGGACGTCCTGATGGTCCGGCCGTTCGTCATCACGCTGCTCCCACAGTTCGGACCCGCTCTGCTGCGGCAGTCCGACGAGGTGCGGAAGAAGAAGATGGAGCTGGCGGCGCCGCTGCTGGAGGCCTACTGGTCATCGGGACTGGCCCGGCGCCTCAAGGTCAACGAACGACTCAGGCTGATCTGCCTCGCGAACGGCCGGCTCGACCTGCTTCTGGACATTCTGCAGTTCATGAAGGACAACAAGAAGCCCCGTGTGGTCCGTAAGGGGCTCCGTGGCCGACTCTATCTGGTCTACCCGCACTTCGGCGAGGATGCGGCACTGCCTCTGTCCGCGTACGAGGTGAGCGTGCCCGAATGGATCGGCCGGAAGCGGGTCGACGTGCCGGGGAGACAGTCCCCCGCCGTCTTCCTGCGGCGGCTGTCGGGCAAGGCGCGCAGGACGGTCCGGTCCTCCCGTCTGCACACGCCGCGCCGCGCCCACAAGGTCTGAGGCGGGCGCGGCGGCAGGGACGTCGTCCCTACTGTTCGGGGCGAAGCAACCTGCGGACCGGGCGCCCCACCACGCGTCGGGCGCGCCGGTAGGCGGACGGCCACGCGGCCGCTCCCGCGCCCGTCTGCACCCTGACCTTGACCGGGCCGGCGCCCTTCTTCTCGAGCTGGCCGCGCAGCTCCGCGTTCTGGGCGGCCAGCTCCTCCATCCGGCTCTGCATCCAGCTGAAACGGCTGCTCAGGGAGTCGGGGTCGGACTCGGTCCACGGGCGGACGGCGGGCGGAAGGGCGAGCTTGGACATCTGCGCGTCGAACGCCTTGCCGCTGTCGCCGTGGTGGAAGGTGTTCTCCAGCCCGTTGCGCTCCATGAAGCCGGTGAAGCGCAGGAAGCGCTCCTTGTGGCCGTTCACCAGCTCACCGAAGTCCGCCGCCTCGTACAGCTCGGCGGGGTCGATGTTCTTGGGCGTCTCGGAGATCTTGCGGTGCGGAATGCCGAAGTACCGGCAGAGTTCCAGGGTCCGCGAGTCGCTGCAGAGCACCGTGCTCGGGACACCGGCCAGCAGCGCCGCGATGTTTCCGTGGATGCGCGAGCCGAACGAGAAGTCGAACGCGCGTAGTTCCTCGATCCAGGTGGCCGGGTCGACGTAGAGCCTGACCTTGCCCTCGCGGTACATGGGGTGGGACGGGTGGGTCGGCATCGAGGTCTGGGCGCCGATCGGGTTCGCCGTCTCCCGCCAGTGGAGCAGCTGGGCCTCGAGCAGGTTCTGCCCGATGAACCGCAGGTGGGGATAGCGCTCGTGGGCCTGACGGATTATGGCGTCGAGGCCGTGCGAACGTACGGCGCTGTGCGATCCGTTCACCGAGATGCGCGATTCAGGGGTGAGCGACTCGGTCTTCTTCTCGAGCCTGAACGTTTCGCCGTTCATGAACATGGAGGGGCAGCCGATGACCTCGACGTCCCGGAACCCCATGCTCTTGAGGTACTGCTCGGTGAACTCTCCGCGCACTCCGATGGAGGCGCTGCGGTTGAGCACCTGGGTGACGAATTCCTTGACCGTCGCCTCCATCGGCTTCAGCCGGGACGCGTTGTACTTGAGGTCCGCCTGTGCGCCGACGCCCAGGACGACCACGGGGATGCGCAGCTTCTTGATCAGCTGTGTCATCCGCTGCAAGGGCCGCTCGAAGGTCGGGCGGAAGGCGTTCGCCAGGGGCACGACGAAGACGTCGAACTCCTCGTTTATGCGAGCGGCCGCCGATGGATCCGTACGAATACCGTTCGAGAAGACCGCTGCCCGCGGAGTCGTCAGAATCTTGTGGGCAGCGTCACTGAAGATCAGGTTGCCCGCGTTGGTCGCGAAGACATCTCTGTCGAGGGACTGTTCGAGCGAAGCCACATCGAAGGGGCTTTTGCCTGATCTGAGGAGAATGCGCCTCTGGCGGGTCGGTTCATCTGTCACGTAATAGAGAGTAGCCCGATGAACGACCGGTGGAGATTACGTAAATGACTCCATTCGTGGGCATGTCGGAAGGTGACGCGGAGTAGTCCGTCTGCGTAGGAGTGTCCACGCGGTGACAGCAGCTGAGACGGCGGGGTGGCGGCCCGGCCCCTCGCGTAGATTGAGGAGAACCGAGCAGGACGACGTGATGGGGACGGGCGTACGTGTCAGGGGCAAGGGAATCCGAAGGCGCGGCGGGGGAGACCGAAGGCGAGCTCCGCACACCCTCCGGGGAGAGCGGGGGGCGTAGGCCGGGAGTGACCGACGCCCGCAGGATCGTCGTCAAGGTCGGATCCTCCTCCCTCACCACCGCGGCGGGAGGGCTCGACGCCGACCGGGTCGACGCGCTCGTCGACGTGCTCGCCAAGGTCAGGAGCGGCGGGGAGCGCGAGATCGTCCTCGTCTCCAGCGGAGCCATCGCAGCGGGCCTCGCGCCCCTCGGGCTCGTCCGCAGGCCCAAGGACCTTGCCCGGCAGCAGGCCGCGGCCAGTGTCGGTCAAGGACTGCTCGTCGCCCGCTACACCGCGTCCTTCGCCCGCTACGGCGTACGGGTCGGTCAGGTGCTCCTCACCTCCGACGACATCAGCCGGCGCGCCCACTACCGCAACGCCTACAGCACGCTCGACCAGCTCCTGGAGATGGGCGCCTTCCCCGTCGTCAACGAGAACGACACGGTCGCCACCGACGAGATCCGCTTCGGGGACAACGACCGGCTCGCCGCGCTCGTCGCCCACCTGGTCCACGCCGACCTCCTCGTGCTCCTGTCCGACGTCGACGGCCTCTACGACGGGGACCCGAGCACGCCTGGGACCTCCCGCATCGCGGAGGTTCGCGGCCCCGCCGACCTGGCGGGCGTCACCATCGGCAGCGCGGGCAAGGCGGGCGTCGGCACCGGCGGCATGGTCACCAAGGTCGAGGCGGCCAGGATCGCCACCGCCGCGGGGATCCCGGTCGTCCTCACCTCGTCGAGCCACGTCGCGGACGCCCTCGCGGGGCGCGACACCGGCACCTACTTCCACCGCACGGGGCGCCGTTCGGCCGACCGGCTGCTGTGGCTGGCCCACGCCTCGACCCCGCGGGGCGCCCTCATGCTCGACGACGGAGCGGTGCGCGCCGTCGTCGAACGCCGTACGTCCCTGCTGCCCGCAGGGATCTCCGCGGTCGAGGGCGAGTTCTCCGCCGGGGACCCGGTCGAACTGCGCGACCCCGCCGGCCGGGCCGTGGCCCGCGGGCTCGTCAACTTCGACGCGAAAGAGATCCCCCAGCTGCTCGGCAGATCCACCCGCGACCTCGCGCGTGAACTGGGCCCCGCCTACGAGCGGGAAGTCGTACACAGGGACGATCTCGTCGTCCTCACACCCCGTCCGGCCCCCTGAAACGGCTGAAAGTCCGGCCTCAGGGCGGAGACCTTCACGAAAACCCCCCCACGCCCGGCCCCGGGCTGGTCAACTTTGTCACGGGGATACAAAGGGGTCGGTACAGCTACGCATTCACAGGAGGCCGCCGGTGAGACGAGCACGCCCGGGGGCGCTGCCCCGCGGAACGGGCAGTCGTGCCCTGACCAGCGTCGGGGCGGGAGCCGACTTCGTCGGCACGCCCACCGACGAGAGCCTGGAGCAGGAACCGGTGGTGACGAACGAGGAACTGACCCGCTCCAAGCTGTGGCACATCACCCTCAGTGTCTCCGGCGGCGAGACGCCGCTGAAGGAGGTCAGGCGCGGGCTGGAGCAGCTGGCGAACGACCATCCCTTCCTGCTGACCAGCCGTTATGCCAACGACCACGCGGAGATCCGCTACTGGGAAGAGGCCAGGGACCTTCACGACGCCGCCGCGGTGGCACTGCGGCTGTGGGGGGAGCACCGCTCGAGCGCGAAGCTCCCGCCGTGGGAGATCGTCGGCCTGGAGGTCATCGACCGGGAGACGTACCACCTGCGTATCGCGGAGGGCTACGGCCCGCCGCCCGCGGCGCCCGTCGGTGTGCACCCGTACTGACGGCGGAGCGGTTCGGCGGCCCGCACCACGGGGCCGCCGTCGGGACGGGGCGCGGTGTACCCGTGCGGATCGGACGGGTGCACCGACAGCGGCGTGGCGGACGGGTGCACCGACAGCGACGGGGCGGGCCCGTGTACCAGCAGCGACGGGTCGGGCCCGTGCATCGGCACCGGTAGTGCGGGCCGGACCGGGTGCGGGGGCAACTGTACGGCTGTCTCGCATCACGGGATACGTGACGTTCGTCCGCAGTGTGCGCACTACCCTGCGGGCATGACCACGCTTTCGCCGTACGACAACATGTCCCCGGTCGCCCAGGCCGCCTACCGGGCACGCGCAGCCGCCGACGACATCGCGCCACTCCCGCGCGCGGCGAAGGACGACGCCCTCCTGGCGATCGCGGACGCGCTCGAGGTGCGCGCCGGCGAGATCGTCGAGGCGAACGCCGAGGACGTCGCCAAGGCCACGGAGGCAGGGACGAGCGAGTCGATCGTCGACCGGCTCACGCTCACCCCGGAGCGGATCCGCGCCATCGCCGCGGATGCACGCGACGTGGCGGCGCTCCCCGACCCGGTCGGCGAAGTGGTCCGGGGATCCACCCTCCCCAACGGCATCGACCTTCGCCAGGTGCGGGTGCCGCTCGGGGTGGTCGGCATCATCTACGAGGCCCGGCCCAACGTCACGGTCGACGCCGCCGCGCTCTGCCTGAAGTCGGGCAACGCCGTGCTGCTGCGTGGTTCGTCCTCGGCGTACGCCTCCAACGCCGCACTCGTGCGGGTGCTCCGTGACGCGGTGGGCGGCTCCGGTCTGCCGGCGGACGCGGTGCAGCTGGTCCCGGGCGAGAACCGCGATTCGGTACGCGAACTGATGCGGGCCCGCGGCCTCGTCGACGTGCTGATCCCGCGCGGCGGCGCCTCGCTGATCCGCACGGTCGTGGAGGAGTCGACGGTCCCCGTCATCGAGACCGGCACCGGCAACTGCCACGTCTACGTCGACGCGCAGACCGACCTCCGCATGGCCGTCGAGATCCTGGTCAACTCCAAGGCGCAGCGACCGAGCGTGTGCAACGCCGCCGAGACCCTCCTGGTCCACAAGGACATCGCGCCGGAGTTCCTGCCCCTTGCCCTGGACGCGCTGGCCGAGGCAGGGGTGACCGTGCACGGGGACGAGCGGGTGCTCACCTACGCCGAGGGTTCCAAGGCCACCGTCGTGGCGGCGACGGCTGAGGACTGGGAGACCGAATACCTCTCCTACGACATCGCGGCCGCGGTCGTGGAGTCCCTGGAGTCGGCCGTGGCGCACATCCGGCTCTGGTCCTCCGGCCACACCGAGGCGATCGTCACCACCTCGCAGGCGGCGGCCCGCCGCTTCACCCAGTTGGTGGATTCCACGACCGTCGCCGTGAACGCGTCCACGCGCTTCACGGACGGCGGCCAGTTCGGCTTCGGCGCCGAGATCGGCATCTCCACGCAGAAGCTGCACGCCCGTGGGCCCATGGGGCTGCCGGAGCTGACGTCGACGAAGTACATCGTCACCGGCGACGGCCACATCCGTTAGCGGGGGATCCGTAGCGGCATCCGTACCGGCATCCGCCCGAGGGCGCTTCCGGCGGGGGCGGCGAGTTCGCGGGCTCCCTGCCGAAAACGCCCCGCCGGGGCTACGCTGAAGCTGTGCCGGACGACGTGGGGGGCAGGCCGTTCCCGGACGGCTGGGAGCCCGACGACGACCGCGGGGGTGCGGACGAGGACTTCGCCTCCGTGGTGTTCGACGAGGACTTCGTCCGGTCCGCCGAGATCCACGAGCCCACCGCGGTCGAGCGTCTGCTCGCAGCTGCCGAGGCCCGCGCCGAAGCCGAGGCCGGCAGGGCGCGTCGGGGCGGCGGCTCCCTCGACGACGACCTCCACGACGGCTACGGGCCGGACGGCGTGTACGGCCGTGAGCGGGCCTTCGGTGGCCTTTACGATCCCGATGACCCTGACGGTGCCGACGAGGACGACAACAGCCCCTACGGACGCCACGGCGGCTCCCTGCGCCCCTACCGGAGTACAGCTCGCTGGCACCGCCCGGTCGCCTGGCTGCTCGCCCTGCTGATGGGGATCGGCATGGTGGCGCTGGCGTTCAGCGCCGTGTTCCGAGGCGCTGCGGGCAACCGGCAGGACCAGGTGCCACCACCTGCGACCAGTGGCGTCGACAAGCCGGGCGCCGCCCCCTCCACCTCGGCCGAGTACTCCCTCCCCGCGGTACCAGCCCTCCCCCGCACGCCCTGACGGCTCTCCCGGCGGTCCGACACCCCCTGTGATCCGCCGCCGAAGGTATGGCGGGCCGGTCGCGGGCAGGTGCGGTGGGCGGCGTTCCGCGGGGCCTTTCGACGGGACCGCGGACCGTCCCGGAAGGCTGGTGAGCCCGGTGGCGGGACCGCGGGCCCCGAGACGCCCACCCGGCCGCGCTCCACCTGCGCTCCCACCTGCGGGGCGTTTACCGTGATGACGATCGACCCAATCTGAAGGTATGACCCTGTGACCCCTCCACCCGTTCCCGGGGGAGGGCCGGCCACGAGTCGATGCGTCGAACCCGTGACGTACAGGTCCGCCCGGTGCCAGGTGGCTGAGGCGGGCTCCAGCGCCGGCCCCCGGCCGGTGGCGCGGAGATCGGGAGAAGTCATGACAGGCCGCGGAGAACCGCCCGAAGGGCCGCCCGAGAACCCCGCGGGTGGAGAGGACGAGTACCGCTCACTCGTCTTCGACGAATCGTTCGTCCGCGCTGCCCGGCTGCAGGAGTTCTCCGCCAAGGAGCGCATGGCTGATCACGCGCACGCCGTACGCTCCCTCCCCGGCCGGGGCACCCGCAGGCGACGCCCCAGAACCGGTGTCGCACTCGTCCTGCTGATCGCGCTGGCCTTCGCCGCCGCCGTCTACATCGGCTTCCGCAACCCCTACCCGGCGCCCAACGGCAGGCGCGCGGAACCGCTTCGCACCACGGTGGTCCCGCTGGCACCGCAGGGCCCCGTGCCCGGAGGAACCGCCGAGGTCCTCCTCGCCGACGGCCCGGCCGGGGTGTACCGCACCGGCGCGTCAGGCATCAACTTCCCCCCGGTCCGGCGGACGAAGAACTTCTCGGACAACCAGGTGACCATCGCCCTGGCCACGGTCAAGGACTACCTGGTGGGTTCGTCCCTGGACCCCGACGTACTCACCGGCGGAGTCGTCCGGCCGGTCGGGCGGCTGATCGACCCCGACCAGACGGCGCAGTTCGACCGGAGCATGGACTCACCCGCTGACGACGGTGAGCACAGCGCGACCGGCTGGCTGGTGCGCTTCGACCCGGCGGAGGTGGAGTTGGCCGACCCCGACATCCGGGTCCACGGCACCCTCTCCTACACGGAGGCGGGGGCGGACACCCTGGAGGTGGTGTCCGACCACACCTTCACCTACGCACTGCGGCCCGCGCTCTCAGGCCCCCACCGGGCCGACGGGGCCTCGCTGTTCACCGTGCGCCGAGTCCTGACCTTCCTGCTCGACCAGGAAGACATCCGCCTGCACCGGCTGGAGGTCCGCCGCGCCTACGTCCAGGCCGGACCGCAGTCGTGCTCCGCCGCGACGGCGGGGGCCCTGCGCCCGCTGCTCGCAGGCCGTCAGGGGGACACCCGGGGCCCCGCCGGCACCGACCCGTACGCCACGGGCGTGCCGACGGCGGCACTCTGCGGCACTCTGGCCGTCAGCTCCCCGACCCCGGCCCAGAGCCCTCCTCGGGGTCCGGACGCCTCCAAGTCCCCTCCGAGCCGTCCGTAGCGTCCGACGCCGACGCGCCGCCCTTGTTCGCTCCACCTGCGCCGGTGCTTCCGCCGCCCGCGCCGGTGAACTTGTCCCGGAGCTTGCCTCCCAGATCGCCCGCGCCGCCCGCGATGTCCCCGACCAGCTTCATCAGCGGGTCCTTGCTGGTGCGCACCGTGTCGGCGTAATGAGCCGCGGACTCACGGAACGAGTCCGTGACCGACGTGTCCTTGTCCTCGTCCCGCTTGGGATAGTGGCCGTCCATGATGCGCTGGAAGTCCCGGCTCTCCGACCACTTCTTCAGCTCGGCCGCCCTGACCGTCGTGAACGGGTGCGTCCGCGGCAGCACGTTGAGGATCTTGAGCACGGAGTCGCGGAGGTCGCCGCTCTTCTCGTACTCGTCGGCCTGGGCGAGGAACGCGTCGACGTTCATCTCGTGGAGATGATTGCCGCCCGCGATCTTCATCAGCCCGCGCATCGAGGAGCGCAGATCCTGTCCCACCAGCAGCCCGGCCCGGTCGGCGGACAGCTCCGACTTACGGAACCACTCCCGCAGCGCGGCCACGATCGCCATGATCGCGACGTTGCCGAGCGGGATCCACGCCACCTTGAGCGCGAGGTTGGTCAGGAACAGCAATATCGTGCGGTACACCGCGTGACCGGAGAGGGCGTGGCCCACCTCGTGGCCGACGACGGCTCGCATCTCCTCCTCGTCGAGCAGCTCCACCAGCCCGGTCGTCACCACGATGATCGGCTCGTCGAGACCGATGCACATGGCGTTCGGCTGCGGGTTCTGCGTCACGTACATCGGCGGGACCTTCTTGAGGTCCAGGATGTAACAGGCGTCCCGCAGCATGTCGTTGAGATGCGCGAACTGGGCGTCGCTCACCCGGACGGAGTCCGACAGGAAGAGCAGCCTCAGACTCCGCTCGGGAAGCAGGCCGCTCAGCGCCTTGAACGCGGTGTCGAAACCGCTCAGCTTGCGCAGGGCCACCAGGGCCGAGCGGTCCGCAGGGTGCTCGTAGGCACGCGAGGAGATGTCCGGGAATCGCCTTCGGCGCCTGCTCGGCACGCTCTCGTGACTGGTGTCGGTCATGTATGCCCCCTGTTCGTACGAGACGTTGCTCGTCCCCCTGACAAAAGCCAGCGTATGTGCTGGCGCTACGGTGTGCGGGGGGCTGTGGATAACTTTGAGGAGCGCCCGGAATGCCGCATACCGCCGTCATGCTCGCCGCCGTGTCCGAGGACCAGGGACCGGGCGACACCCTCCGAGTCGTGCTGCTCGTCGCGCTCGTCGGTGCCGCCCTGCTCGCCTGGTTCCTGCTGCGCGGATACGGCAACGACGACAACAACGACTGAGTCGGCGTGAGCGTGCCCGTGGCGCCCGCATACGATGTGCGCGACGTCTCCCTCCTGATTCCCGATGGATAGGTCCTGCAGAAGATGAGCCTCTCGAGCACCGCGCACCAGCTGGTCACCCTCGCCTCCGAAGGCGAGCAGGGTGGTAACCACGAAAGCCTCAGCCCCTACCTCACCGGCGCAGGCGCGTTCGTCGCGTTGATGATCCTGCTGTGGATCACCACTCGTTTCAACCGAGACCGCTGAGGCAGAGGCGAACGGCTGTGCCAGTAGGGTCTGCACGCATGGGAGAGCAGGAAGTGCCCACCGGCCGGGGCAAGCGCCGACTCGGCGTGATGGGCGGGACTTTTGACCCGATCCACCACGGCCACCTGGTGGCGGCCAGCGAAGTGGCCGCCCACTTCCACCTCGACGAGGTCGTCTTCGTCCCCACGGGGCAGCCTTGGCAGAAGAGCCACAAGCAGGTGTCCCCGGCCGAGGACCGCTATCTGATGACGGTCATCGCGACGGCGTCCAACCCGCAGTTCTCGGTCAGCCGCAGCGACATCGACCGCGGCGGGCCGACGTACACGATCGACACGCTGCGGGACCTGCGCACGGTGCACGGCGACGCCGACCTCTTCTTCATCACCGGCGCCGACGCCCTGTCCCAGATCCTGACCTGGCGGGACGCCGACGAGCTGTTCTCGCTCTCCCACTTCATCGGTGTGACCCGGCCGGGTCACGTACTGACGGACGACGGGCTGCCCGAGGGCGGCGTCTCGCTGGTGGAGGTGCCCGCACTGGCGATCTCGTCCACAGACTGCCGTGCCAGGGTCGCGCAGGGCGAGCCGGTCTGGTACCTGGTGCCGGACGGTGTCGTCCGCTACATCGACAAGCGCCAGCTGTACCGCGGCGAATGAGCCACGCAGAGGGGCACCTGTGAACGACCGACACGACCCGTACGACCCGTACCGGCAACAGCCGCAGATCATCGGCTACGACGAGTACGGGCAGCCGGTCCATCAGCAGCAGGGGCAGCAGCACTACGACCCGTATGCCCAGCAGCAGCCCCAGCAGTCCCAGCACGACGGGCAGTCCCAGCACGAGGGGCAGCCGCATCAGGGCTACGGCTACGACCCGTACGCCGGTGCGCAGCAGGGTTACGACCCGTACGCCGCCCAGCACACCCAGCAGCAGGCGCAGCCGACGCAGCAGGGATACGGGTACGGCGACGGCTACGGTGCGTACGGCTACGACACGGGCGGGCAGCCCGCCGTGGACGACTCCGCCCAGCAGTGGCAAGCGCCTCAGCCCCCCGCCGCGCCCGTGGCCGAGCCTCCACCGCCTCTGCCGGAACAGCGGCGTGAACCCGAACCGGCGGCCGACGCCACCGTGCCCGGGCAGCGCCGCGCCGACCGCGACTACGGCACCGAGCAGTTCTCCTTCATCGAGGAGCCCGACGAGGACTCCGAAGACGTCATCGACTGGCTGAAGTTCACCGAAAGCCGCAGCGAGCGCCGCGAGGAGGCACGCCGACGCGGGCACAACCGGATGGTCGCGCTCATAGTCGTCGTGGCCCTCGTGATCGTCGGCGGAGCGGGCTACCTGTGGTTCGCCGGAAAGATCCCGGGAGTCGCCGGCGAGGACGGACAGAACACCACGGCGACGGGCCCGCAGAAGCGGGACGTCATCGTCGTCCATCTGCACAACACCAAGAAGGGCGGCACCTCCACGGCGCTGCTCGTCGACAACGTCACCACCGAGCAGGGCACCACCGTCCTGCTCCCCAACTCGGTTGCCCTGGCCGGGGAGGACGGGACCACCACCACGCTCGCCAAGTCCGTCGACGACGACGGCTCGACCGGCACCCGTGAGGCGATCGACACCCTGCTCGGCACCAGCATCAGCGGAACCTGGCGGCTCGACACCCCGTACCTCGAGAACCTCGTCGAGCTCGTCGGCAACATCGAGGTCGACACCGACACGGCTGTGCCCGACACCAAGAAGGGCGCCTCGCCACTCGTCAACAAGGGAGAGGGCCAGACCCTGAGCGGCCCGATGGCCGTCGCGTACGCCACCTACCAGGGCGCGGGCGAGCCGGAGGCCAAGCAGCTGATGCGCTTCGGCCAGGTCATGCGGGGCGTGCTGCGCAAGCTGTCGGAGGACCCCAAGGCCGCGGCCGTCACCATCGAGACCCTCGCGCAGATCCTCGACCCGTCGCTGCCGGAGCAGGACCTCGCCGCATCGCTGGCGAAGCTTGCCGGGCACGCCAAGGTGGGCGACTACAAGACGGAGCTGCTCCCCGTCCAGGGGGACGGGACCCTCACCGAGGAGGCCACGGAGCGCGTCGTCAAGGACGTCCTCGGAGGCAAGGTGAAGGCGTCGGAGCAGGGCGCGGCGGTACGCGTGGGGATCAAGAACGCAACGGGGAACACGCAGGGCACCGAGTTCGCCCGGGTCCAGCTCGTCAACGGCGGCTACGCCTTCGTCGACAGCGGCAGGGCGAGCACCGCGGCGTCGTCCGAGGTGGTCTACGGGGCAGCGGAGGAGAAGGCGAAGGCGGTCGAGGTCGCCAAGACCCTCGGCCTGCCGGAGAGCGCGGTGGAGAAGGGCGATCCCGCCGCGAACGCCGATGTGTCCGTCGTACTCGGACAGGACTACAAGATCTCCGATCAGACGTCGTAAGGGCTGTCGGCGGTCCGTGAGACCCTAGAGGTCGATCTGACCGCCGACGAAAGCCTGCATGTGACCGCCACGGACCGCTCCATCGAGCTCATTACCGCCGCCGCCCAGGCTGCGGCCGACCGGCTCGCGCACGACATCATCGCCTACGACGTCAGCGATGTGCTGTCGATCACCGACGCCTTCCTGCTCGCCTCGGCCCCCAACGACCGCCAGGTCAAGTCGATCGTCGACGAGATCGAGGAGCGGCTGCAGAAGGAGCTCGGCGCCAAGCCGGTACGCCGCGAGGGCGACCGCGACGCCCGCTGGATCCTCCTCGACTACGTCGACATCGTGATCCACGTCCAGCACAGCGAGGAGCGCGTGTTCTACGCGCTCGAGCGCCTGTGGAAGGACTGTCCCGAGATCGCCCTCCCCGAGGACGCGCTCAAGACCCGGGGCAAGGCCGAGGAGCACGCCCAGCTCAACGGCGGCACGGAAGGTGACCAGAGCTGAACGGCAGCGGCAGCGGCAGGGGCCGCAAGATCGTCCTCTGGCGGCACGGCCAGACGGCGTGGAACCTGGAGCGCCGTTTCCAGGGCTCGACGGACATCGAGCTGACCGGGACGGGTGTCGAGCAGGCACGTCGCGCCGCCCGGCTGCTCGCCTCGCTGCAGCCGCACGCGATCGTGGCGTCCGACCTGCGGAGGGCGGCGGCCACGGCTGCCGAGCTCGCCTCGGTCACCGGCCTGGCCGTCGCGCACGATGCCGCGCTGCGCGAGACGTACGCGGGCGCCTGGCAGGGCCTCACGCACGAGGAGATCGTCGGCCGGTACGCCGAGCAGTACACGGCGTGGAAGCGCGGTGAGCCCGTCCGCAGGGGCGGTGGCGAACTGGAGACCGAGGTCGCCGACCGGGCGGCCCCCGTCGTCCTGGAGCATGCCGACAAACTGCCCGACGCCGGCACGCTCGTCGTGGTGAGCCACGGTGGCACGATCCGGACGACCATCGGCCGACTGCTCGGGCTCGAGTCCCACCACTGGGAGGGGCTCGGCGGGCTTTCCAACTGCTGCTGGTCCGTCCTGGGCGAAGGCGCGCGCGGCTGGCGTCTGCTCGAGCACAACGCCGGGACGCTCCCCGAACCGGTGCTCGGGGACGACGACTAGCAGGTGCCCGGAGGCTTCCTCCGGGCTGCTGGGGCCGGATTTCACTTTCCGGGTCGTCGCAGGCTAAAGTTCTTCTTGTTCGCAGCGCGGAAACGTGGAGAATCACAGCGGACAGCGGGGCTATAGCTCAGTTGGTAGAGCGCCTGCATGGCATGCAGGAGGTCAGGAGTTCAATTCTCCTTAGCTCCACAGTCAAGATCCCGTCCCCGGCAGGGGGCGGGATCTTTTTTTGCCGAATGTGCGGCACCGGTGACGTCACTCGTGCCGGTCACGTCTCAACTGCCCCGGCCCGCCTGGGACAAGGGCCGCCAGGGTGCTCGGGCGGCGTTGTCGCAGGTGCACCGGCCGGACAGGCGCCCTGCCCTTCGGGGCAAAGGCGCGCAGCTGGGCGCTCTTCGGGCTGACCCCCTTGCGGGGTCATGGCAGAATCGGAGCGCCGGAGGGGGCGACGGACCGATCGGGAGGGAGCGCGATGCCTGCGAGCCGCGTACGGGCCCCGGGCCCGCCCCTTACCCCCGCCGCGCTCCACCGCTCGACCCGCACCCACCGTCCCACCGTGACCCCCTCCCTCTGCGCCTCGCCGCAGCGCTCCGTCACGTGCACGGCCTGCGGCCGCCCTCGGAGCTGACCGGATGGGTGCACACAGGCGGAAGTGCGACTGGTGCGGCAGCGGTACGCCCATCGTGAGGGACATGGATCCCGTCAACGCCGAGTTCCAGTACTGGTGCGAGGAGTGCGCGCAGGCGCTGATCATAAAAGGCGACCCCATCGAGACCTACCGGGAGCTCGAGGGGGAGCCCATCTACGGCCGGCTCCTGGAGGAGCACTGCACCCTCAAGCGCTTCTACTCCTTCGCCACGGCCTGACACGGCCCTCCGGCCCACCTGCCCACCCGCGCGGGGCCGCTGGTCAGTGCGTTGGCCACCGGTCCCACCGGGGTCGGGTGGAACGATTTTTGATGGGCCGGTGGGAGCGTGTAATGTTCTCGATGTCGCCAGGGAAACCAGGTGGCAAACAGCACGGGGCTATAGCTCAGTTGGTAGAGCGCCTGCATGGCATGCAGGAGGTCAGGAGTTCAATTCTCCTTAGCTCCACAGTGAGGAAGCGGGTCATCCGAATCGGATGACCCGCTTCTTTGTCGTGTCCGTCGTCTCTTTCGTCTCCCGGTGGTGTGCGGGTCAGCCCCGTCCGTTGTTGAGCGCCCCGCGCGGGGCGCTCGACAACGAGGGGCGTTCGGTGGCCTGCTCGATACGGAGGGCCGCCGGCGCCGGGCATCGGCGTGCGGCATGCTGGGCCGGTGCCCCGCAGGTGGACCGGAACCACGGCGTCGGCGAGCGCCGGACAGCCGTCGGGGCCGAGCCTGACCAGCTCCGGAACGACGTCCGCGCACAGGCCGTGGCCCTGGCGCAGCGTCCAGTTCACCGCCAGCTTCTCGCCGCTGGGGACGGACTCCTCCGGATGCTCGTAGTCGGGAGAGGGCAACGGCAGCCACCCCGAGTGCTTCCCGTCCGCAGCCACCGTCCAGCACGTGGGCCGAGAGGTCGTCCGTGAACGCCGAGAGGGTGGACGAGAGGGAGCGGGCCGATCCGTCCGGATGCGTCTGCACGCCCTGCGGCCCTTCACCGCCCGGGTCACCTCGCGAAGCGCTTCCGGGGCGGCGGGTCCACCGCCGTTCGTGACGTCGACGAGGCCGCCCGCGGCGGCGGGCAGCCCCAGCTCGCACCGGCCGCACCGGCCCGCCGTCTCGGCCGCCGGCCAGTTCGTAAACCTCGGCGACTCGCCGATCGGGCAGGTCTCCGGCCCGATCCGCAGGATGGCGCCGGCGCCGAGCGTGCCGCCCGCAGCGGCCGGTGAGGCCCTGGAGGCCATGGCGTCGTGCGAGGCGGCAGCGTCGATCCAGGTGCTGTGACAGCCGCCGGCGAGCACGCCCTGCGGGACCGGTGGCGCGCCGGCCAGTTGCAGGACGTAGCGCAGGGCCTCCGGTGGGAACCTCGACCACCATCGGGCGCTCCACGGAGCCCGGTCTCCTGCCGGTGTGTGCCAGGGCTCTCCAGCCGGCGCCGTATACCGGCCGGTACGAGGTTTGCGCTGTTGCCCCGACAGCGGGCAGTACGCGGAGAAACCTCCGGAGTGTGCGGGTCACGTGGAAGATTCGTGCTGATTGCGTGCCCGTCGACCTCGGGTGTCGAGATGCGCACGGCTTCCCGAGCGGATATACGCAGGGCCGGGCGCCGGGCCCGTGCGGTACCCTGACGCCATGCGTGCCGTAGGCCTTCTGCTTAGCGAGCCGCGCTGACCATTCCCGACCGGTGAGAATGCCTGGTCGGACTCGGCGCGGCGTCCCCTCCTGTGCGAGGGGATTTTTCGTTTCCGTAGACGTGTGTCCGTAAGACGTGTGTCCGTGGACGTGGGTGCCGGCAGATGACGATCGATGGAGCTTTGAGGATCATGAGCGAGACGAACACCGCGGCCGAGGTGGCCGCGCCGCACCGCTATACGGCAGCGATGGCCGCCGACATCGAGGCACGCTGGCAGGACTTCTGGGACGCCGAGGGGACGTACGAGGCACCCAACCCGACCGGCGACCTGGCGGACGATCCCGAGCTGGCCGCCAAGCCGAAGCGCTTCGTCATGGACATGTTCCCGTATCCGTCGGGGTCGGGTCTGCACGTCGGGCACCCGCTGGGCTACATCGCCACGGACGTCTACGCCCGCCACCAGCGGATGACCGGGCACAACGTCCTGCACACCCTGGGCTTCGACGCGTTCGGCCTGCCGGCCGAGCAGTACGCCGTGCAGACGGGCACACACCCGCGGGCCTCCACCGAGGCCAACATGGAGAACATGAAGGTCCAGCTGCGCCGGCTGGGACTGGGACACGACAAGCGCCGCTCCTTCGCGACGATCGACTCGGACTACTACAGGTGGACCCAGTGGATCTTCGTGCAGATCTTCAACTCGTGGTACGACACCGAGGCCGACCGGGCCCGGCCGATCGCCGAGCTGGTCGCGCAGTTCGAGAGCGGTGAGCGCCCGCTGCCGGACGGCCGTGAGTGGGGTGCGCTGAGCGCCGCCGACCGCGCCGACGTCCTGGGGCAGTACCGCCTGGCATACGCCTCGGACGCGCCCGTCAACTGGTCGCCGGGGCTGGGGACCGTGCTGGCCAACGAAGAGGTGACGGCCGACGGCCGCTCCGAGCGCGGTAACTTCCCGGTCTTCAAGGCCAAGCTGCGCCAGTGGAACATGCGCATCACGGCCTACGCCGACCGGCTGCTGAACGACCTGGACGGGCTGGACTGGCCCGAGGCCATCAAGCTGCAGCAGCGCAACTGGATCGGTCGTTCCGAGGGCGCGCGGGTCGACTTCCCCGTCGACGGAGCGGGAGACATCACCGTCTTCACCACCCGTCAGGACACCTTGTTCGGCGCGACCTACATGGTGCTGGCGCCCGAACACGAGCTGGTCGAACGGATCATCCCCGCCGCCTGGCCCGAGGGCACCCACCCGGTCTGGACCGGAGGACACGCCAACCCGGCCGAGGCCGTCACGGCGTACCGCAAGCAGGCCGCGGCCAAGTCCGACGTCGAGCGGCAGGCCGAGGCCAAGGACAAGACGGGTGTCTTCACCGGCGCCTACGCGACCAACCCCGTCAGCGGCGAGAAGGTTCCCGTCTTCATCGCCGACTACGTCCTGATGGGCTACGGCACCGGCGCGATCATGGCCGTACCGGCGCACGACGCACGCGACTTCGCCTTCGCGCGCGCTTTCGAGCTGCCGATGCGCTGCGTCGTCGAGCCCTCGGACGACCGTGGCCTGGACACGTCGACGTGGGAGGACGCGTTCGCCTCGTACGAGGCGAAGCTGGTCAACTCGGCCAACGACGAGGTCTCGCTGGACGGCCTGGGTGTCGTCGACGCCAAGGCGAAGATCACGGAGTGGCTGCAGACGCACGGAGTCGGTGAGGGCACGGTCAACTTCCGCCTGCGCGACTGGCTGTTCAGCCGTCAGCGCTACTGGGGTGAGCCCTTCCCGATCGTGTACGACGAGGAGGGCATCGCCCACCCGCTGCCCGAGTCGATGCTGCCGCTGGAACTGCCAGAGGTCGAGGACTACTCGCCGCGCACCTTCGACCCGGAGGACGCCGACACCCAGCCCGAGACCCCGCTGTCCCGGAACGCAGACTGGGTCAACGTCGTCCTGGACCTCGGCGACGGATCCGGCCCGCGGAATTACCGCCGCGAGACCAACACCATGCCGAACTGGGCGGGCTCCTGCTGGTACGAGCTGCGCTATCTGGACCCGAACAACGACCAGCGGCTGGTCGACCCGGCGATCGAGCAGTACTGGATGGGCCCGAGGGAGGGACAGCCCACCGGCGGTGTGGACCTGTACGTCGGCGGCGCGGAGCACGCCGTACTGCACCTGCTGTACGCCCGCTTCTGGTCGAAGGTGCTGCACGACCTGGGGCACATCTCGTCCGCCGAGCCGTTCCACAAGCTGTACAACCAGGGCATGATCCAGGCGTTCGTCTACCGTGACAGCCGCGGTATCGCGGTCCCGGCCACCGAGGTCGAGGAGCGCGACGGGGCGTATTACCACGCGGGTGAGAAGGTCAGCCGTGTCCTGGGCAAGATGGGCAAGTCCCTGAAGAACGCCGTGACGCCCGACGAGATCTGCGGCGAGTACGGCGCGGACACCCTGCGGCTGTACGAGATGGCCATGGGACCCCTGGACGTCTCCCGCCCGTGGGACACCCGCGCGGTGGTCGGCCAGTACCGGCTGCTGCAGCGGCTGTGGCGCAACGTCGTCGACGAGGAGACCGGTGAGGTCACCGTCGTGGACTCGGAGCCCGGCGAGGACACGCTGCGGGCGCTGCACAAGGCCATCGACGGAGTCAGCCAGGACATGGCGGGGATGCGTTTCAACACCGCCATCGCCAAGGTCACCGAGCTGAACAACCACCTGACGAAGGCGGGCGGTCCGCTGTCGCGGTCGGTCGCCGAGCGGCTGGTGCTGCTGATCGCACCGCTGGCGCCGCACGTGGCGGAGGAACTGTGGCGCCGACTGGGTCACACCCGGTCCGTCGTGCACCAGGACTTCCCGGTCGCCGACCCGGCGTACGTCGTGGACGAAACCGTGACCTGTGTGGTGCAGATCAAGGGCAAGGTGAAGGCGCGCCTGGAGATCTCCCCGTCGATCTCGGACGAGGAGCTGGAGGCACTGGCCCTGGCGGACGAGAACGTCGTCGCCGCGCTGGGCGGGAACGGAATCCGCAAGGTGATCGTGCGGGCGCCGAAGCTGGTCAACATCGTCCCCGCGTAACGGCGCCGTGGGCCCTGCGTGACGGCGTTCGGGCAGTGCGCGTGCCTGCGGGACGACGCTGTACCAGCCGCGCGGGCGTGTCAGGGCTTTCCCTTACGGGCAGGCTGGGGGTTCCGGTGGAACCCTCGGCCTGCCCGTTCCGTTTACCGTAGAAGGGGTGGCCGCACGCGGGTGGCCGATCCGACGACCGAGGGGGCCCTCATGGAAGCCATGATCCTGATCCTGCTGTTGGTGGCGTTCATGGCCCTCGGGGTGTACGCCGGTGTGAAGGCGGTGCGCGCGGCCAAACGCGGCGTGGACCGGACGATCACGCAGGCGCGCCGCTCGGTGGAGGACACCGCGCTGCGTGCCAAGAGCTACGGCCAACCGGGCGTGCCGGGGGAGCTCGCACAGCTCAGGCTCACCTTGCGCACATCGATGCGGGCCACCCAGGACGCGCTGAGCGCCGGCGCGGCGGAGGACGACTCGCTCTCGGAGTCGCTGGGCCTCTTCCAGCGCCTGAGCGCGCACGGACGCGAGCTCGACAACGACCTCAAGCGGCTGGAGCGCGAGCCGGACCGGGCCACGGTGGCGACACTGCTGCCCGGCCTGCGGGAGCGAACGGAGCGCATCACACACTCGGCGGAATCGTTGCGCTGGGCGGCGCGTGACCGGGCCGTTCAGTTCGCCGACGACGATCTGGCGGCGCTCAACGCGCAGATCGGCCTGGAGGCCGGTGCCCTGCGCCACTGGACTACCGAGGAGCCGGCGCCCCGGAGCGAAACGGCCCGGCACGACTGGAGCGCGCCGGCGGATGAGGTGACGCCGCCGTCGCTCACCCCGCCGGACCCGCGGCTGCACACGGGCTATCCGTGGCAGAAGTCGGCCAGACCCGAGACCACGAACTGACCTCGTCGGGCTGCGAAGCAGCAGACCGTGGGCAGGACTGCCACGGTCATGTCCGTACGCGTGCTGAAGGGGTCCGGAATCTTCCGATGCGCGCCAGGGCCGGATAACGGCCGGACCGGAATTGATGAGCAGGCCGGTCCCGGGCTGCCGTGCACCCACCCCGGAAGGTAACCTCCGGCTCATGTCCCGCCATGTCGCTATCGTCACCGATTCAACGGCCTACCTGCCGCCCCAGACGATGGAACGGCACGGCATCACCGCAGTGCCGTTGACCGTCGTCCTGGGTGATCAGGCCCTCGAGGAGGGCATGGAGATCTCGGCCCGCTCGCTCGCGCTGGCCCTGCAGAAGCGCCGCTCCGTGACCACGTCGCGGCCCAGCCCGGAAGTCTTCGCCGCCGCGTACCGTGCCGTGGCGGAGACGGGGGCCACCGGGATCGTCTCCCTGCACCTGTCGGCCGAATTCTCCGGTACGTACGACGCGGCCGTGCTCGCCGCGAAGGACGCCCCTGTGCCTGTACGCGTGGTCGACACCGGCATGGTCGCCATGGCCCTCGGATTCTGTGCTCTCACCGCCGCCGAGGCCGCCGAGGCGGGCGAGGGCCTGGACGAGGCGGTCGCGGCGGCCGAGAAGCGCGCGGCGGGCACGTCGGCGTTCTTCTACGTCGACACGCTGGACTACCTGCGTCGAGGTGGCCGCATCGGTGCCGCACAGGCACTGCTGGGATCGGCACTGGCCGTCAAACCACTGCTTCAACTCGATGGCGGGCGGATCGAGATGCTCGAGAAGGTGCGGACGGCGTCCAAGGCGATCGCACGGCTCGAGGAGATCGTCGCGGAGCGGGCCGGCACGGGTGCGGTGGACATCGCCGTACACCATCTGGCAGCTCCGGAGGGGGCGGAGCGTCTGGCGGAGCGGCTGCGGGGGCGGGTTCCGGGGCTTGTGGACCTGCACGTGAGCGAAGTGGGCGCGGTGATCGGGGCGCACACAGGGCCGGGTCTGCTGGGAGCTGTGGTCGCGCCGCGCTGAATCTCCTTCCGGCCCTCGCCCCGGCCGCGACTCCGCTGTCGCCCTGGACGGGCTTGTGCCGTCACCTCGGCCGGGACTGCGCTGTCCACTTGGCCGTCCCTCTCCGAGGCGGTGCGCCTTCGCCCTTCATTCCGGCGGGTGATGAGGTTTTCCACAACTGATGGGTTATCCAATGTAATTGGGTCAGCTCGGCGGATTTCCGCAGACATGTCTAGCGTCGTGTGGCATGACCTTCCGATCACCTCCCACCTCCATCGGTGCCACTGACGCGCTGAGCGCGACCGGCGGCGCGGCGAACCCGGCCGTGCATCAGTTCGCGGATCTCCCCGCGCCTGCGGCGATGGATCCGCCGACCCGCCCGCCGACGCGGCGGGCCACGCACCGCGCCGCACACCAGGTGTCCCGTGGGGCCGGTACGGCCGGGCGTGCCCGTCACAGGTCCGGTGTCCGTCCCGGCGGAGCCGCCGGCACCTCGCCGGGCACCACGTCCGGCGCCGCCCGGCCCGGCCGTCGACGGCGCACTGTGCGCGGGGCGGACGCGGCGATCAGCGCAGCTTCGCGGCTCCGCGCGGACGCACTCATGACCGTCGACCGGCCGGCGGCTGCCGCGTCGACGACGGCGTCCACGCCTGCTGGGGCGGCTCGGGCGTGCACGTCTGCGGCTACGACCGGCGAGCCGGGCCGTGCCCGTGCGGCACCCTCCTGGGCGGCGGATCCGCTGCCGTCCCCGACTCCCGATGCCGGCGCCACGGCAGCCCCTGCGGCCTGGGCGGCACTCCCGCCGCGCCACGGGGACCCCGACGGCTCCGTCGTGCGTCCCAGAGGGTGGCGGGAGTTCGGGCCCGCACTGCGGGACCGGTTGCCCCTGTGGGTGCGGTCGCGATGCGGCCTCGAGCCACGGGCGCTCGCCGCGCTCGCCGTCGTCCTGGTCGGGGCAGCGGTGCTCGCGTGCACCCACTTCTGGTCGGCCCGCCCTGAGCCCGTACGAGCTCCCGACCGGGTCACGGAGGCGGCCGCCGCTGTACAGGCGGGCGAGCCGGAGCCCTCGAACGCCCCGCCGCACGGCCCGTCCACCGGCTCGAAGGCCGGTGCCGCACCCGGCGGACAGATCGTCGTCGACGTGAGCGGGAAGGTGCGCCGGCCGGGGATCCAGTACCTGCCTTCCGGCTCCCGCGTCGCGGACGCCCTACGAGCCGCGGGAGGCGTCCGGGAGGGCACCGATGTCACCGTGCTCAACCGCGCACGCGTTCTGACGGATGGCGAGCAGGTAGCGGTGGGCATGCCGCCCGCGCCGCCGCCCGTGGGCGGCGCCGGGGCGGGCGGAAGCGCGGGGGGACAGGCCGGTCCGGCCGCGCCGCTGAGCCTCGGCACGGCCACCGTCGAGCAACTGGACACGCTGCCGGGCGTCGGACCGGTGCTCGCCCAGCACATCATCGACTACCGGACGGAGCACGGGGGTTACCGCTCGGTCGACGAACTCCGCGAGGTCAACGGCATCGGGGACCGGCGGTTCGCGGACCTCCGGCCGCTGGTCAGGCCATGAGCGTCCCTGAGGTCCACACGGACTCGGGGCGGCGGCTCGGCGACGCCGACCCGAGTCAGGAGGCTCCAGCCGATCTACGGCTGGTCCCTCCCGCTCTGGCGACCTGGGCAGCAGCCGCCCTGGCCCTGGGGGCGCAGGGCCGGTGGGTGGCGATCGGGGTGGTTCTCTGCGCATGCGCCGGTCTGGGCGTCCTCGCCCTACCGCGCGTGGCGGCGCGAGCACACCACAGGGAGGACACGGCCGATCCGGTTGACGGGGCCGCCCCGGAGCATCGGAGCCATCCGGGCGGACGTACGGGGCCGGGGGCCGACCCGGGCGGACGTACGGGGCCGGTGGTCCGCCCGGAGCCGGCGAGGCGCTCCCGGCGCGCGGGGACACGTGCCACTGCCGTGGCCGGGGTGCTGCTCTGCGCAGCGGCCGGGGCGGCGGCGGCCGGGCTGCACGGCGCGGATGTGCGCAGCGGTCCCGTCCCCGGACTGGCCGAGTCATACGCTCGCGTCGAAGCGGAGGTGACCGTCACCTCCGACCCCCGGCGGACCCGGCCCCGGGTACGCGGCGACCACAGCACTCCGGTGTCCCTGCTCCTCGACGCCGAGGTGGACCGGCTGACCGCTCCCGACGGGACGGTCACCAAGCTCCGTACGCCGATCCTCGTCATGGTCGCACCGGGTGACGCGACGGAGCGGTGGCAGAGGCTGCTCCCCTCGACGGGCCTCCGGATCAGCGGGCGGCTCGTGCCACCCAGGCATGAGGGGGAGCGCTCAGCGGCCGTACTCGGCACAGACGCGGATGATCCACCGCGGGTCAGCAGGCAGCCCAGCCTCCTCCAACGGGCAGCGGGACAGCTGAGGGCGGGCCTGCGGGAGGCCACCGAGGGACTCGACGCCGATGCGCGGGCACTCCTGCCGGGGCTGGTCGTCGGAGACACCTCACGGGTTCCGCCCGATCTGCACGATGCATTCAAGGCCACCGACCTCACCCACCTGCTCGCCGTGTCGGGGGCCAACCTGTCGATTCTGCTCTTCCTCCTCATCGGACCGCCGGGGACGGCCTCGCGCAGCGAACGTCGCGGTCTGGCGCCCCGGCTGGGCATGTCCCTGCGCATGACAGCCCTGACCGGTGGCGGGGTCGCGCTCGCCTTCGTGATCGTCTGCCGCCCGGAGCCGAGTGTTCTGCGAGCGGCGGCCTGCGGTCTCATCACACTGCTCGCCATCGGGACGGGCAGGCGCAGATCGCTGATTCCCGCGCTGGCCGCGGCCGTTCTGCTGCTCGTGCTGTACGACCCTTGGCTGGCCCGAAGTTATGGCTTCCTGCTCTCCGTGCTCGCCACCGGGGCGCTCCTCACCCTCGCCCCGAGATGGAGCGGTGCTCTTCAGCAGTACGGGGTACCGGCGCGGCTCGCCGAGGTGGTGGCCGCGGCGGGAGCCGCCCAGGCGGTCTGCGCACCCGTCGTCGTGGTCCTCGCGTCGCGGGTCAGCCTGGTGGCGATTCCCTGCAATCTGCTGGCCGAGTTCGCGGTGGCGCCCGCGACGGTCCTGGGTTTCGCCGCGCTCGCCGCTGCCCCCGTGTCCATACCGGTCGCGGAGACGCTTGCCGAGGTCGCCGGCTGGCCGGTCGGATGGATCGCGTCCGTGGCCCGCACCGGTGCCGCACTCCCCGGGGCGGAGGTCGACTGGCCCGGCGGCTGGCGCGGTGCTGCTCTCCTCGCCGTCCTCACAGCCCTGCTGGTGCTCTCGGCCCGGCGCCTGGCCCGCCACCCCTGGGTCTGTTCCGCCGCCGCGCTGCTGCTGGTGCTCGCGGTGCTGAGGCCGGTGCCGATCACCCGCCTCATCTCGGGATGGCCGCCGCCGGGCTGGACCTTCGCGCTCTGTGACGTGGGGCAGGGGGACGCCATGGTCCTCGCCGCCGGGGACGGCACGGGAGTGGTCGTCGACACCGGTCCCGAACCCCGTCTCGTGGACCGGTGCCTGCGGGATCTCGGCATCACCCGGGTGCCTCTGCTTCTGCTCACCCACTTCCACGCCGACCATGTGCGCGGCCTGCCCGGGGTGCTGGAGGGCCGCGAGGTCGGCACGATCCAGACGACGACTCTCGACGAACCGCCGGAGCAGGCCGCATTCGTGAAGAGAACGGCCGCGGCGGCGCACGTCCCGATGGCCCGGGCCGTTCCGGGGGAGCGCCGCAGGACGGGACCGCTCGACTGGCAGGTGCTCTGGCCCGCGGCCGGCGTGCCGGGGGCGGCACCGGCCCCCGTGACCGAGGAACCCAACGATTCCAGCGTCACACTCCTCGTCAGGTCCGGCGGACTGACTCTGCTGCTCCTCGGCGATCTCGAGCCTCCGGCTCAGCAAGGGGTGCTGCGGAGCCATCCGGCGCTGCCCCGCGTGGACGTGCTCAAGGTCGCGCACCACGGCTCCGCCCACCAGAACACCGCGCTTCTGAGCAGTGCACGCCCGAGACTCGCGCTCATCAGCTGCGGCAGGGACAACCCGTACGGCCATCCGGCGGCCCGTACGGTCGAAGCACTCCGATCGGTGGGAGCGAAGGTCCTGCGCACCGACACGCACGGCGCGATCGCGGTGACGGGTGCCGGTGCCGGGCTGCGGGCGGCAGGCCGGTCATGAAGGCGGGATACGCCCGGTGCGGTGTTCCGCCGCCGCGCCGGCTCCCGCTGTCCTCGCGGCCCTGCCGCGGACCGGAGCCCCGCAGGACGTTCCGACCGCGCCTCCGGGGCGGGCGCCTTCTGCGCGCGCTGTTCCTGGCCGCGCGCCCGCTCTCACCCTCGCTCCGTCAGGGCGGACACACCAGCCATCGGCAGCCACCGGCTAATCCGTCGGCGGTCCTAGGTCCAGGACCTCATGGCGTCGGCCGACACACCGCGACAGACTTCCGGCATGAGCGAGGAAGCGAAGCAGCAGGCCCGAGAGCCCGCCTGGGTGGACGCCTACCTGGAACGCATCGGTGCGTCCCGGCCCGCCCGCCCCGATGTCGCTGCACTGCGCGAGCTGCAGCTCCGGCACCTGGTGACCGTTCCCTTCGAGAACCTGTCGATCCATCTGGCCCAGGACATCGTCCTGGAGGAGGACAGGCTCGTCGAAAAGATCGTGACGGACCGCCGGGGTGGCTTCTGTTACGAGCTGAACGGTGCCTTCGCCGCGCTGCTGGGCGGACTCGGCTTCCGCGTAACCCTCCTCCAGGCGCGGGTGTTCGGCGACGACGGACGCCTCGGTATCCCGTACGACCACGTCGCACTGCGAGTGGAGACCGACGACGGGACGGGGCCGTGGCTCGCCGACGTCGGGTTCGGCGACCACGCTTTGCGCCCGCTCGAGCTGGAGGCCCGTGCCGAACAGGACGATCCCTGCGGCAGTTTCCGCTTCAAGGAGGCGCCGCAGGGAGACCTCGACCTGCTCCGCGACGGTTCGCAGCAGTTCCGCCTCGATCCTCGGCCGCGCGAGCTGGCGGACTTCCGGGCCGGGTCCTGGTACCACCGGACCTCGCCGGATTCCCACTTCACCCGGTCACTCGTCTGCTCCCGGCGTACCGGGGAGGGCCGGGTGACGCTCCGCGGCCGCACCCTGATCACGACCGTGCGGGGCGAGCGGCACGAGACGGAGTTGCGCGACGACATCGAGGTGCTCGCCGCCTACCGCGACCACTTCGGCCTGGTCCTCACCGCCCCGCCCGAGGTACGCCCGCCCCGGACCGTGTGACACGTACGGCGCGGGCGCCGACGCCCTGCCCAATTCGGACCTTCGGTAGTACCTGCGTACAGGGGAGCACAGCTGGGTACAGCTCGGGGCAACCCCCTCTGAGCTGCTGCGTTTGCCCCGAACATCGCAACGGTGATCGAATGCGTATTCGTCGGCGGGCCGCTGATCCGACAACGACGTCAGGCTGTCAGGGTCCGAGGTGAGAACCGCCCCTGGGGAGTACGTGCACATGTTCGGCCGTTGGCTAGGCAGCAGAGCGAAGTCCGGCAACGCACCGAGCAATGTCCTCCCAGGATTCCCGATGCCGCACAACGCGGGGATGCTGAGCTGCCGAGTGCTGGACCCCGTGTCCGAGCCCGTGCGGCAGGCCGATTTCGTCGTCACCGACAGTGCGGGCCGCAAGGTCGTCGGCGGAGAGACAGACCCGTTCGGAAACGTCGTCGCCACCGTGCCGGCGGGCGAGTACCGGCTGGGAGTCACGGCCGAGGGCTTCACCCCCTTCCACGGTCCGGTCACCGTGGACCAGGGGGCTCATGCCGGCCTCGGCGACGTCTCGCTCCAGGTGGCCCAGCCCCCGCAGCTCCCCGACCCGGGTGAGTGGGAGATCGAGCCGTCGCACACCCAGATCGGGTTCACGGCGCGGCATATCGGTATGGCCCGCATCCACGGCAGGTTCAACACCTTCGCCGGTGCCGTGCGGATCGCCGACCGCATGGAGGACTCCGCCATGCACGTCGTCATCGACGCCTCGTCGATCGACACGAACGTCAAGATGCGCGACGACCACCTGCGGTCCGGCGACTTCCTCGACGTCGAGCGCTACCCGACCCTCGAGTTCTACAGCGAGCGCTTCGTGCACCGCGGCGGCACCCGCTGGGGGGTCACGGGCGCGCTCACCCTGCACGGGGTCAGCCGTACCGTCACCCTGGACACCCAGTACCTCGGCCTGGGCAGCGGTCTGGAGGGCGAGACCCGGGCCGCCTGCCGGGCGACCACCGAGCTGCACCGTGAGGACTTCACGCTCACCTGGCAGACGATGCTGGCGCGCGGCATCGCCGTGGTCGGCCCGAGTATCAAGATCGAGATGGACATCCAGATCATCCCCAAGGGCTGACACCACTCGGACTGCCGACCACCGCGCGGCTGTGGCGCACCCTGCCGGCTGCGGCACCCCCTGCCGACGGTGTGCGGCTGCGGCACGCACCCCTGCCGGCACCGTGTACCGGCCGTGCGGCTGAGGCGCCTGGTAGCGGCCGTCGGGCCGTGCACCGCGTACAGGATCTGCGGTCGCGCGACCGTGTACCACCGGCGGTCGCGGGTGCCGCACCCCGTGTACCACCGGCGGTCGCGGGTGCCGCACCCCGTGTACCACCGGCGGTCGCGGGTGCCGCACCCTTCACGGGGCCTCCAGCCAGCCCTCGTACTCCCCGGCGAACGCGTCGAGCGCCGCCGAGTCCAGCCGTGAGGCCGGGTCCTCCACCACCACCAGCCACTGGGCGTCCTCGGCGTCGTCCTCGCCGGCCAGGGCATCTCGGACGATCTGCGGTTCCTCGGTGACCCCGAACCGGTCGGGCAGCTCACCGGCGACCTCCTCGGCCGCCTCCCGGTCGGGCAGCACCAGCACATGTCTCACATCGCTCACCCGGTCATTCTCCGGTACGCCCAGGCACGGTACGGCCGGGGTCGGCGCCCCCACGGCGTTGTCACAGAGGCGTGGGATGCTGGACCGCGATGGCCACCAGACGCAGTTCCACCGACGACCCGCTCGCCCCCGTCACGCTTGCCGTGGGCCAGGAGGACCTGCTCCTGGACCGTGCCGTGCAGCACGTGGTGGCTGCGGCCCGCGCCTCCGACGCCGACACGGACGTCCGCGACCTCACCCCGGACCAGTTGCAGCCCGGCACGCTCGCCGAGCTCACCAGCCCCTCGCTCTTCGCCGAGCGCAAGGTGGTGATCGTCCGCAACGCGCAGGACCTGTCCGCCGACACCGTCAAGGACGTCAAGGCCTATCTGGGTGCCCCGGCCGAGGAGATCACCCTGGTGCTCCTGCACGCGGGCGGGGCCAAGGGCAAGGGGCTGCTGGACGCGGTGCGGAAGTCGGGCGCGCGTGAGGTGGCGTGTCCCAAGACCACCAAACCGGCCGAGCGGCTGTCGTTCGTGCGGGCCGAGTTCCGGGCCCTCGGGCGCTCGGCGACCCCGGAGGCCTGCCAGGCGCTGGTGGACTCCATCGGCAGTGACCTGCGGGAGCTGGCGAGCGCGGTCTCGCAGCTCGCCGCGGATGTCGAAGGCACCATCGACGAAGCGGTCGTCGGCCGCTACTACACGGGCCGGGCGGAGGCCTCCTCCTTCACCGTCGCCGACCGCGCGGTCGAGGGCCGGGCGGCGGAAGCGCTGGAGGCCCTCCGGTGGTCGTTGTCCACCGGTGTCGCCCCCGTCCTGATCACCAGCGCCCTTGCCCAGGGTGTCCGGGCGATCGGCAAGCTGTCCTCGGCCCGGGGCGGCCGGCCGGCCGACCTGGCGCGGGAGCTGGGCATGCCGCCCTGGAAGATCGACCGGGTCCGTCAGCAGATGCGCGGATGGACACCGGACGGAGTGGCGGCCGCGCTGATCGCGGTCGCGGCGGCGGACGCAGGCGTCAAGGGCGGCGGGGACGACCCCGAGTACGCCCTGGAGAAGGCAGTGGTCGCCGTGGCCCGGGCCGCACGCTCCGGCGGCCGCTGAGCCCGAGAGTTCCCGGCGCCCCGTACCGACCACCGCACAGGGCCCTGCACCAGGTCACCCTGCCGGCCCCGTCACAGGGCCCCACCGGCCGATGTGCCGGCCCCCGCCCTCGCCGGGAAAACACCAAGCACGAAGGCCCCGGCCGTCGTCCTGGGGAGGACGCGGCCGGGGCCTTCGGATCAGGCTGTGTGCGCCGCACCCGCGTGGCGAACGCAGGTTCGGTGTGCGGCGCGGAGTGCCGGTCAGGAGCGGGAGAGAGGGCCCGCTGAATCCGTTCCGGCGATCACATCAGTAGCTCAGCCCTGGAGGGCGGCAACCTTGAGAGCCAGCGCCGACTTCTTGTTGGCGGCGGCGTTCTTGTGGATGACACCCTTCGAGACAGCCTTGTCGAGCTGGCGGGAGGCGTCACGGACGGCCACAGTGGCCTTCTCGACGTCACCGGCAGCGGCAGCCTCACGGGCCTTGCGGATCGAGGTCTTGAGCGAGGACTTGACGGCCTTGTTGCGCAGGCGCGCCTTCTCGTTCGTCTTGTTCCGCTTGATCTGGGACTTGATGTTCGCCACGAAAGAGCCTTTTCAGGTTCGTTGGATCTTCTATGTGCGCCACGCGGCTTCTGAGGGCCACGAGGCACAGCTGCCCACGGTAGCAGCCACCCTCGGACCGGCCCAAACCGGTCCCGGCCCCGCAGGCGTGGGACCATGGAGGCTACGTATCGATCCGTCCGACCCGACATCGACCCGAGACACGGCGTCCGGCGTCTCAAGAATCAGGACCCTGCGTGCCCGCGACTCCTACCAACGTGCCCGAGCCGAGCCGTACCGACCCGGCGCTGATCCGTAACTTCTGCATCATCGCGCACATCGACCACGGCAAGTCGACCCTTGCCGACCGGATGCTCCAGCTGACGGGAGTGGTCGACCAGCGGCAGATGCGCGCCCAGTATCTCGACCGGATGGACATCGAGCGCGAGCGCGGCATCACCATCAAGTCCCAGGCCGTACGGCTGCCGTGGGCGCCCACCGAGGGTGAGGACAAGGGCGCGACCCACATCCTCAACATGATCGACACCCCGGGCCACGTGGACTTCACCTACGAGGTCTCCCGTTCCCTGGCCGCGTGCGAGGGCACCGTCCTCCTGGTCGACGCGGCCCAGGGCATCGAGGCGCAGACGCTCGCCAACCTCTACCTGGCGATGGAGAACGACCTCACCATCGTCCCGGTGCTCAACAAGATCGACCTGCCCGCGGCGCAGCCGGAGAAGTTCTCCGAGGAACTGGCCAACCTCATCGGCTGCCAGCCCGAGGACGTGCTCAAGGTCTCCGCGAAGACCGGTGTCGGCGTGGACGCGCTGCTCGACCGGGTCGTCCGGGACGTTCCGCCCCCGGTGGGCCAAGCCGACGCCCCCGCCCGCGCGATGATCTTCGACTCCGTCTACGACGCGTACCGCGGTGTCGTCACCTACGTCAGGGTCGTCGACGGGCAGCTCAACAAGCGTGAGCGCATCCGGATGATGTCGACGGGCGCCACCCACGAACTGCTGGAGATCGGTGTCTCCTCCCCGGAGATGACCCCGGCCGACGGCATCGGCGTGGGCGAGGTCGGCTACATCATCACCGGTGTGAAGGACGTCCGGCAGTCCAAGGTCGGTGACACCATCACCTCCCTGAACAAGGGGGCGACCGAGGCGCTGGGCGGCTACAAGGACCCCAAGCCGATGGTGTTCTCCGGGCTCTACCCCCTGGACGGCTCCGACTACCCGGACCTGCGCGAGGCGCTGGACAAGCTCCAGCTCAACGACGCCGCCCTGGTGTACGAGCCGGAGACCTCGGCCGCGCTCGGCTTCGGCTTCCGCGTCGGCTTCCTCGGCCTGCTGCACCTCGACGTGATCCGTGAGCGCCTCGAGCGCGAGTTCGGCCTCGAGCTCATCGCCACCGCCCCCAACGTGGTCTACCGCGTGGAGATGGAGGACGGCACGGAGCACATCGTCACCAACCCGAGCGAGTTCCCCGAGGGCAAGATCGACAAGGTGCACGAGCCGGTCGTGAGGGCCACGGTCCTGGCGCCCAGCGAGTTCATCGGCGCGATCATGGAGCTGTGCCAGAACCGGCGCGGCACCCTGCTCGGCATGGACTACCTCTCCGAGGACCGGGTGGAGATCCGCTACACCCTGCCGCTCGCCGAGATCGTCTTCGACTTCTTCGACCAGTTGAAGTCGAAGACCCGCGGTTACGCCTCCCTCGACTACGAGCCCACGGGCGAGCAGTCGGCCCAGCTGGTCAAGGTCGACATCCTGCTGCACGGCGACAAGGTCGACGCCTTCTCGGCGGTCACGCACAAGGACAAGGCGTACGCGTACGGCGTCCGGCTCGTCGCCAAGCTGCAGAAGCTCATCCCCCGGCAGAACTTCGAAGTGCCGATCCAGGCCGCCATCGGTTCCCGGGTCATCGCCCGTGAGACCGTCCGAGCCATCCGCAAGGACGTCCTCGCCAAGTGCTACGGCGGTGACATCTCCCGTAAGCGGAAGCTGCTGGAGAAGCAGAAGGAAGGCAAGAAGCGGATGAAGATGGTCGGCAACGTGGAGGTGCCGCAGGACGCGTTCATCTCCGTCCTGTCGACCGACGAATCCGCCGGCGAAAGCAAGGCCAAGAAGTAGAGGGCGAGGCCGCGAAGTAGCGGCCGACCCGTCCCGCCCGGGAGTACGCCTTCGGGCGCGTCCGGGACGGGGCCCACGTGCCCCTGTGCCGCGGACACTCGCGGCGCAGGGGCACGGTTCGTTATCAAGCGGCGGCCTGTTGCCCCTTACGCGACGGTGCCCCGCGCTCTACTCTGATCACCACCCCGTTAGTTACTCGCCAGTTAAACAAGCAGGCCGAGCGGGAACGAGAAGCAGGACAGACGAGCAGCAGCACCCATAAGACGGTCGTAGCAATGCCCGCATGCCCGGAGGACGTCGTGAGCGACACACATACCCTGATCGATAGCCGACCGCCCTCCGTGGCGACTCTCTTCATCGACCGCGTGGCGGCCACCCCCGACGGGGAGGCCTACCGCTACCCGGTGCCGGCCGCATCGGGCCAGGGCCCGGACGAGTGGAAGTCGCTCAGCTGGGCGCAGGCCGCCGAGCGGGTCCACGCCGTCGCGGCCGGCCTGATCGCTCTGGGTGTCCAGCCGGAGGAGCGTGTCGCGCTCGCCTCGTCCACCCGCGTCGAATGGATCCTCGCCGACCTCGGCGTGATGTGCGCGGGCGCGGCGACCACGACGATCTACCCCTCCACGAACACGGAGGAGTCCGCCTTCATCCTGGCCGACTCCGACAGCCGCGTCCTGATCGCGGAGGACGCCGCCCAGCTGGCGAAGGCCCGGGCGAACAGGGACACCCTGCCCGAACTCGCGCACGTCGTCGTCATCGACCCGGCCGGCGCCGAGTCCGAGGAGGGCGACCCCGAGGGATGGGTCCTCACCCTGGCCGAGCTCGAGGCCAGGGGTGCCGAACACCTGGTGAAGAACCCGGACGCGGTCACCGACCGGGTCGCCGCGATCACCCCTGACCAGCTGGCGACCCTGATCTACACCTCGGGCACCACCGGCCGCCCCAAGGGTGTGCGCCTGCCGCACGACAACTGGTCGTACATGGCCAGGGCGACCGTGGCGACCGGCCTGATCACCGCGGACGACGTCCAGTACCTCTGGCTGCCGCTCGCGCACGTCTTCGGCAAGGTGCTCACGTCCGGCCAGATCGAGGTCGGTCACGTCACGGCCGTCGACGGCCGGGTCGACAAGATCATCGAGAACCTTCCGGTGGTCCAGCCGACCTACATGGCGGCCGTTCCCCGCATCTTCGAGAAGGTCTACAACGGGGTCGCGGCCAAGGCGCGGGCCGGCGGCGGCGCCAAGTACAAGATCTTCCAGTGGGCGTCCGGCGTCGCCCGCGAGTACGCCACGGTGTCGCAGGACAACTTCCGCCGCACGGGCAGGGCGTCCGTCCCGTTCGCGCTCGGCGCCAAGCACAAGGTCGCCGACACCCTCGTCTTCGCGAAGATCCGCGAGGCCTTCGGCGGAAGGCTCCGAGCCTGCATCTCCGGCTCGGCGGCCCTCGCCCCCGACATCGGTCTCTTCTTCTCCGGAGCGGGCATCCACATCCTGGAGGGCTACGGACTCACGGAGTCCAGCGCCGCGTCCTTCGTCAACCCGGGCGAGGCCTACCGCACCGGCACCGTGGGCAAGCCGCTCCCCGGCACCGAGGTCCGGATCGCCGACGACGGCGAGATCCTCCTGCGCGGACCCGGCCTGATGGAGGGCTACCACCGGCTGCCCGAGAAGACCGCGGAGGTGCTGGAGTCCGACGGCTGGTTCCACACCGGCGACATCGGCGAGCTCTCCGAGGACGGCTACCTGCGGATCACCGACCGCAAGAAGGACCTGATCAAGACCTCCGGCGGCAAGTACATCGCCCCCGCGGAGGTCGAGGGGCAGTTCAAGGCCGTGTGCCCGTTCGTCTCCAACATCCTGGTGCACGGCGCGGACCGCAACTTCTGCACCGCCCTCATCTCGCTCGACGAGCCGACCATCCTCGGCTGGGCGGAGGAGAACGGTCTGGGCGGCAAGCCGTACGCCGACGTGGTGGCCTCCCCGCAGGCCGTCGAGCTCATCGAGGGCTACGTGAAGCGGCTCAACGAGGGACTGCAGCGCTGGCAGACCATCAAGAAGTTCCGGCTCCTGCCGCGCGACCTCGACATCGAGCACGGAGAGCTGACCCCCAGCCTCAAGCTGAAGCGGCCGGTCGTGGAGCGCGAGTACAAGGACCTCATCGACGACATGTACGCGGGCTCCCGCGAGGCGTGACGGCCGAGGCGTGACTCCGGACCGGGGCCGGCGGGTGCGCGAGCACCCGCCGGCCCCGGCCCGTTTCCGCCCGGCCCCGGGAAGTTCCGTCACTCGGCGCTTATGGGAACGCCCGGTCTGTCACTCTGTCGAGATACGTCAGCGGCGTTTCGCGAGATCGTCAGGAGCCGCACCGTGGGGCCCATACCCTTGCAGCGGGACATCGTCCAGCGTCCCGGCGCCGTCGTCGCAGGTCAGGGCGACGACCGGCGTCCGGTCGCCCGCACGAGCCTGCCCGGCATCCCGCAGGCTTCGGCCGCGGCCCGCAGATTCGTCAGGGCCGCGCTTGCCGACTGGACCGGGCTCGGCCTGCCGACCGTCGGTGAGTTCGGCGAACGGCTCACCGACGACGCGCTGACCGTGGCCAGCGAACTGGTCACCAACGCGGTCGTGCACGCCGGGACGGCGGTCGAGCTGCTCCTCAGGCTGGAGGACTCCGCCGGACCCGAGCCCGCCGCGCTGGTGCTGGAGATCACCGACCACCATCCCGCCCGGTCGGTGCGCGACGGCCGGGCCGAGCGCCCCGACCCAGCCGAGTACGGCCGGGGACTTCAGCTCGTCGCCACCCTCGCGGAATCCTGGGGCATCACCTACCGCACCGGCCTCAAGACCGTCTGGGCCCGCCTGCCCGGTGACGACCGCTACGGACTGCCCGACACCCCGGCCGGCGACGACGCCGCCCGCGGGCGTGACCCGCGCGCCAAAGGGCCCCTCACCCCGCCGGCCGGACACGCCGCGCGCGACGACGCGGGCTGGGCCGGCCGCGGCGGGCCCTCCTTCCTCGCCGAGGCGTCCGGCCTCCTCGCGGGCCAGCTCGACGAGGACCTGGTGGCATCCACGGCGGGGCCGCTCCTGGTGCCCAGGCTCGCCGACTGGTGCGCGATATGGCTGGAGAGCGAGGGCGGTGGACCGGCGGCCGCACCCAGGCTCGCGGGGGTCTGGCACCGCGACGAGGCGCGGGCCGAGCTGCTGCGCCCCGCGCTTCAGAAGGAGCCGGTCCGCTTACCCGGGAGCGTCGGTACCCGCCCCGTGCCCATCCCGTGGCCGGGAGGCGCCACGACGGAGCGCGGGGACGTCACGGGAGCCGCGCTCGCCCACCGCATCATCTCGGGCGGGCGTACGCTCGGCGCCGTCCTCGTGGGCCGCGAGGGCACCGACCACATCCCCGACGAGGTCGCCGCGCTCCTCGCGGACTTCGTACGCAGGGTCGGCCTCGCCGTGGGCGCCGCCCGCGCCTACACCCGTCAGGCCACCATCAGCCGCATCCTGCAGCGGGGACTGCTGCCGAGCAAGGTGGCCGAGATACCCGGGGTCACCAGCGCGCTGGTGTACGAGCCGGGGGACGACGGCGTGGTCGGCGGTGACTTCTACGACCTGTTCCCGTGCCCCGGCGGCCGCTGGTGCTTCGTGCTCGGCGACGTCCAGGGCAGCGGCCCGGAAGCCGCCGTCGTCACCGGCCTCGCGCGGCCCTGGCTGCGCCTGCTGTCCCGGGAGGGCTACCGCGTAGGCGAGGTCCTCGACCGGCTCAACCGGCTCCTCCTGGACGACGCCATGGAGGCGGCCGAGGCAGCCGCTCTCATGGTCGCCGCGGCGGGCGGCCAGCAGATCCAGGGCGGCGAGCAGATGCAGGACGGCTCCCAGTCCCGCTTCCTCTCCCTCCTGTACGGCGACCTCGTGCCACAGCCGGGCGGCGGCGTGCGCTGCACCGTGGCGAGCGCCGGCCATCCGCTCCCGCTGCTGCTGCGCCCCGACGGCTCCGTACACCCGGCCGCCGAGCCGCAGGTGCTTCTCGGAGTCGTCGAGGACGTGGCGTACGGGAGTCAGAGCTTCGACCTGGCTCCCGGCGACAGCCTGCTCTGCGTCACCGACGGAGTGACGGAGCGGCGCTCGGGGCGGCTGATGTTCGACGACGACGACGGTCTCGCGCGGGTCCTCGCGGGCTGCGCGGGGCTCTCGGCAGCCGCGACGGCCGACCGGATCAAACAGGCCGTGCACGCCTTCGCCGAGCGCCCGCCCGACGACGACCTGGCCCTGCTCGTGATCCAGGTCGACGGGGACGCGGACGGGCCGGGCGCCGCCGCGGCAGCCAGGTGACAGCCGTCGAGAGGCAGGCGTGCGGGGCAGCTCCGCCGACGAGTGACAATGGACGGTATGCCTTCCGTACTGCCCGATGGTGAACCCGTGCCCGACGACGGGGCGCTGCCCCGCCATGCCCTGGAAGGCGCCGCCGGCCGGCCGCTCGGCTTCTACCTGCACGTTCCCTACTGCGCCACCCGCTGCGGCTACTGCGACTTCAACACCTACACCGCGACCGAGCTGCGCGGTTCCGGCGGCGCCCTGGCCTCCAGGGACAACTACGCGGCCCATCTGATCGAGGAGGTCCGCCAGGCCCGCAAGGTCCTCGGCGACGACCCCCGCCCCGTCCGCACGGTCTTCGTCGGCGGCGGTACGCCGACGCTGCTGCCCGCCGACGACCTCGTCCGGATGCTCGCGGCGATCCGTGAGGAGTTCGGGCTGGCCGAGGACGCCGAGATCACCACGGAGGCCAATCCGGAGTCCGTCGATCCGGCGTATCTCACGGCGCTGCGGGAGGGGGGCTTCAACCGGGTCTCCTTCGGTATGCAGAGCGCCCGGCAGCACGTCCTGAAAGTCCTCGACCGCACCCATACGCCCGGCAGGCCCGAGGCATGCGTCGCCGAGGCCCGTGCGGCCGGTTTCGAGCACGTCAACCTGGACCTGATCTACGGGACCCCCGGCGAGTCCGACGACGACTGGCGGGCCTCCCTCGACGCCGCGATCGGCGCCGGGCCCGACCACGTGTCGGCGTACGCGCTGATCGTCGAGGAGGGGACCCAGCTCGCCCGCCGCATCCGCCGGGGCGAGGTCCCGATGACGGACGACGACGTCCACGCCGACCGCTACCTGATCGCCGACGAGGCGATGGCGGCTGCGGGCTTCTCCTGGTACGAGGTCTCGAACTGGTCCCGCACGCCCGAGGGCCGCTGCCTGCACAACGAGCTGTACTGGCGTGGTGCCGACTGGTGGGGTGCCGGCCCCGGGGCCCACAGCCACGTCGGCGGGGTCCGCTGGTGGAACGTCAAGCACCCCGGGGCCTACGCGCAGGCCCTGGCCGAGGGCCGCTCGCCCGGCGCCGGACGTGAGGTTCTCGGCGACGAGGACCGGCGGGTCGAGCGCATCCTGCTGGAACTGCGGCTCGTCGAGGGCTGCCCGCTGTCGCTGCTCGCCCCCGCGGGCCTGGCGGCGGCCGGCCGCGCGGTCGCGGACGGGCTGCTGGAGCCCGGACCGTACGGCGAGGGGCGCGCGGTCCTCACACTGCGGGGCCGGCTGCTGGCCGACGCCGTGGTGCGGGACCTGGTGGACTGAGGGCACGGGCCCGGTCGTCACGGCCGGGCCCGTGCCGGGGGCGTCAGGAGGGAAGGGTGACGAAGTCGATCAATTCCTCGACACGGCCCAGCAGCTGCGGCTCCAGGTCCTTGTACGAGCCGACCCCGGAGAGAATGCGCTGCCATGCCGCACCCGTGTTCTCCGGCCAGCCCAGCGCACGGCACACGCCCGTCTTCCAGTCCTGACCGCGCGGCACCACCGGCCAGCCGGGGATACCCACGGACGAGGGCTTCACGGCCTCCCAGACATCGATGTACGGATGTCCCACCACCAGCACGTGCGCGTCGGTGACCTGGGCGGCGATCCGGGACTCCTTCGAACCGGGAACCAGGTGGTCGACCAGGACACCGAGCCGGGCGTCCGGCCCGGGCGAGAACTCCCGCACGATCGCCGGGAGGTCGTCGACGCCCTCCAGGTACTCCACCACCACGCCCTCGATGCGCAGGTCGTCGCCCCAGACCCGCTCGACGAGCTCGGCGTCGTGCCGCCCCTCCACGTAGATGCGGCCCGCCCGCGCCACCCGTGCCCGCGCCCCGGGGACCGCCACCGAACCGGAGGCCGTACGTGAGGGGCGGACGGGGCCGCCGGCCGACGGGCGCACCAGGGTGACCACCCTGCCCTCCAGCAGGAAACCACGCGGCTCCATCGGGAAGACCCGGTGCTTGCCGAAGCGGTCCTCCAATGTGACCGTCGGCCCCTGAGCCGTCTTCTCGCAGTGGATCACCGCACCGCAGAAGCCGGTGGCGGCCTCCTCGACGACCAGATCGGGTTCTGCGGGGACCTCGGGGGCGGGAGCGGACTTCTTCCACGGCGGGGTCAGATCCGGCTGGTAGCTGCGCATGGCACGACGATAAGCGGACGCCCTTTCACGACACGCCGAAGCGGGCGGCCAGTCGGGCGCGCTGCGCCCGTACGAACGCCGCGTCCACCACCGCCCCGTGTCCCGGTACGTACAAGGCGTCCTCGCCGCCGAGCTCCAGCAGCCGGTCCAGCGCCGCAGGCCAGTGCGAGGGGACCGCGTCCCGGCCCGCCTGCGGTTCGCCGGACTCCTCGACCAGGTCGCCGCAGAGCACCACGACGGGTGAGCCCGGAACCAGCACCGCGAGGTCGTGACCGCTGTGCCCGGGGCCCACATTGGCCAGCAGCACCTGGAGCCCGCCACCGAGGTCGAGCGTCCACTCGCCGCTCACCTGATGCCGCGGGGCCACCAGCGCGTCCGTCGCCGCTGTGGCGTCGGCCTCACTCATGCCGTGCCGCAGCGCGTCCGCGCGCAGTTCCGCGGCGCCCCGCCCCAGTAGATCCGCTGTGCCGACCGCTCCGTAGACCTCCGCCCCGGAGAACGCGGCCGTGCCCAGCACGTGGTCGAAGTGCGGATGACTCAATGCGATATGCGTCACCCTCCGGCCCAGCATGCCCTCCGCCTGGGAGCGCAGCTCGACGCCCTCCCGGAGCGTCGAACCCGTGTCGTAGAGCAGCACACCGTCCGCCCCGGCCACCAGCGCGGCGGTCGCGTCCCAGACGGGAAGGCGTCGCCGCCCCGTACCGTTGCCCAACCGCTCCCAGCCGAACTCTTCCCAAGAGACGTCCATACGGCGACGCTATCGGCAACGACCTGCGCAGTCCCGCGAGGGCGTGGCCGGTCGGCCTTGCCCCGGGACCACCCTCCCCCCGTACACTGACCGGGGGGATTGCTGGCACTCGAACGCACAGAGTGCCAGGCAGACGCCGGAGAACCACAGCTGGAGGTGTGCGCGGTGCTCAGTGAACGCAGACTCGAAGTGCTGCGCGCCATCGTCCAGGACTATGTCGGCACCGAGGAGCCCGTCGGCTCCAAGGCGCTCACGGAGCGGCACAGCCTCGGGGTCTCCCCGGCGACCGTCCGCAACGACATGGCGGTGCTGGAGGACGAGGGCTTCATCGCCCAGCCGCACACGAGTGCGGGGCGTATCCCGACGGACAAGGGCTACCGTCTCTTCGTCGACAGACTCGCGGGCGTCAAGCCCCTGTCGTCGCCGGAGCGCAAGGCCATCCAGAACTTCCTCGACGGCGCGGTCGACCTCGACGACGTCGTGGGCCGCACGGTCCGGCTGCTCGCGCAGCTGACCAGACAGGTCGCCGTCGTGCAGTACCCCTCGCTGACCCGGTCGACGGTCCGGCACGTGGAGTTGCTGTCGCTGGCTCCGGCCCGGCTGATGCTCGTGCTGATCACGGACACGGGCCGGGTCGAACAACGTATGATCGACTGCCCTGCTCCGTTCGGTGACATGTCGCTGGCCGATCTGCGGGCCCGGCTCAACAGCCGGGTCGTCGGACGACGCTTCGCGGACGTGCCCCGACTGGTGCAGGACCTTCCGGAGTCCTTCGAGACCGAGGACCGGGGAACCGTGTCGACGGTGCTCTCCGTCCTTCTCGAGACCCTGGTCGAAGAGACGGAGGAGCGGCTGATCATCGGCGGCACCTCCAACCTCACCCGCTTCGGGCACGACTTCCCTGTGATGATCCGGCCGGTGCTGGAGGCACTGGAGGAGCAGGTCGTGCTGCTGAAGCTGCTGGGTGAGGCAACGGATTCGGGCATGACCGTACGGATCGGGCACGAGAACGCCCATGAGGGCCTCAACTCCACGTCCGTCGTCGCGGTCGGCTACGGTTCGGGCGACGAGGCAGTCGCCAAACTCGGCGTGGTCGGACCGACCCGCATGGACTACCCCGGAACGATGGGAGCGGTACGCGCAGTGGCACGTTACGTCGGACAGATCCTGGCGGAGTCGTAAGTGGCCACGGACTACTACGCCGTACTAGGCGTACGCCGCGACGCATCCCAGGACGAGATCAAGAAGGCATTCCGTCGGCTCGCCCGCGAGCTGCACCCGGATGTCAACCCGGATCCGAAGACCCAGGAGCGGTTCAAGGAGATCAACGCCGCTTACGAGGTGCTGTCGGACCCGCAGAAGAAGCAGGTCTACGACCTCGGCGGCGACCCGCTGTCCGCCTCTGGCGGCGGCGGTGGCGCGGGAGGGTTCGGAGCCGGCGGCTTCGGCAACTTCAGCGACATCATGGACGCGTTCTTCGGCACGGCGTCGCAGCGCGGACCCCGTTCGCGCACCCGGCGCGGCCAGGACGCGATGATCCGCCTGGAGATCGACCTCTCCGAGGCGGCCTTCGGCACGACCAAGGACATCCAGGTCGACACGGCGGTCGTCTGTACGACCTGCAGTGGCGAGGGCGCCGCACCCGGCACCTCCGCGCAGACCTGTGACATGTGCCGCGGCCGTGGTGAGGTGTCCCAGGTCACGAGGTCCTTCCTCGGCCAGGTCATGACCTCCCGGCCCTGCCCGCAGTGCCAGGGCTTCGGCACGGTCGTCCCGACCCCGTGCCCCGAGTGCGCCGGCGACGGCCGCATCCGGTCGAGGCGCACCCTGACCGTGAAGATCCCGGCCGGTGTCGACAACGGCACCCGGATCCAGCTCGCGGGCGAGGGCGAGGTCGGCCCCGGCGGCGGCCCCGCCGGCGACCTGTACGTCGAGATCCACGAGCTGCCCCACGCCGTGTTCCAGCGGCGTGGTGACGATCTGCACTGCACGGTCACCATCCCGATGACGGCGGCGGCCCTCGGCACCCAGGTGCCTCTGGAGACGCTGGACGGCCTGGAGGAGATCGACATCAGGCCGGGCACCCAGTCCGGGCAGTCGGTCCCGCTGCACGGGCGCGGCATCACGCATCTGCGTGGTGGCGGGCGCGGGGACCTGATCGTGCACGTCGAGGTGATGACCCCGACGAAGATGGACCCCGAGCAGGAGCGCCTCCTGCGGGAGCTGTCCAAGCTGCGTGGTGAGGAGCGGCCCACCGGGCAGTTCCAGCCGGGGCAGCAGGGGCTCTTCTCCCGCCTGAAGGACGCCTTCAACGGCCGCTGAACCCTGTCACCGCACCGCCCGCCGGTCTCCTGCCGGCGGGCGGTGCCGTGTGTCCGGGGCCCGTTCGCAGGGGTGTGACCGCTGATTCGGCACGATCCTCCGGACGTGGCACGATGCGCTCATGTCCTTGGCGCTGACCGATCTCTGCCGGTACCCCATCGTGCAGGCCCCGATGGCGGGCGGCGCCTCCCGGCCGGAGCTGGCCGCAGCCGTGGCCGAGGCCGGCGGGATCGGATTCCTCGCCGCCGGCTACAAGACGGCCGACGGGATGTACAACGAGGTCAAGCAGCTCCGGAGGCTGACCGGGCTCGCCTTCGGCGTCAACCTCTTCATGCCGCAGCCACCGGTCGCCGACCCCGGCGCCGTGGAGGTCTACCGCCACCAGCTCGCAGGCGAGGCCGCCTGGTACGAGACCCCCCTCGGTGACCCGGACTCCAGCGGGGACGACGCCTACGAGGCCAAGGTGGCGATCCTGCTGGAGGACCCCGTACCCGTGGTCTCCTTCACGTTCGGATGCCCCACCCGTGAGGTGCTCCAGGCGTTCGCCGACGCCGGGACGCTCACCGTCGTCACGGTCACCTCACCGCAGGAGGCGCGGAACGCGCAGTGGTCGGGGGCCGGCGCCCTCTGTGTCCAGGGTGTCGAAGCGGGCGGTCACCAGTCCACGCACCGCGACGACCCGCAGGCCGGCTCCACCGGAACCGGGCTGCTTTCCTTGATCTCCGAGGTCCGCGAGTCCGTGCGGCTGCCCGTCCTCGCGGCAGGCGGACTGATGCGCGGCTCGCAGATCACCGCCGTGCTGGCGGCCGGGGCCGACGCGGCCCAGCTCGGTACGGCGTTCCTGCCCTGCCCCGAGTCCGGGGCACACCCGCTGCACAAACAGGCCCTGACCAACCCGCTGTTCGTGACCACGGCCCTGACCCGTGCCTTCTCCGGGCGTCCCGCGCGCGGGCTGGTCAACCGGTTCGTCCGGGAGCACGGCCCGTACGCCCCCGCCGCCTACCCGCAGGTGCACCAGCTGACCAGCGGGCTGCGCCGGGCCGCCGCCGAGGCAGGGGACGCCCAGGGGATGGCCCTGTGGGCGGGCCAGGGACACCGGCTGGCACGCGAGCTGCCCGCCGGGGAGCTCGTGGGTCTGCTCGCCGCCGAAACGGAAGCCGCGCGTGCGGCAGTGAGTGTGAGGAGTGCCCAGTGACGGCACCGGTCTTCGTCGTCGAACAGCTGCCCGGGGGGCCGGAGTTCGTCCTGGACGGACCCGAGGGACGGCACGCCGTCTCCGTGAAGCGGCTGAACCCGGGGGAGGACGTGGTCCTGACCGACGGGCGGGGACGCTGGGCGGAAGGTGTCGTACGGGCGGCCGAGGGCAAGGACCGGCTCGTGGTCACCGGTCTCGAGAGCGTCCACGAGGAGCCCGCGCCCACCCCGTTCCTCACCGTCGTCCAGGCCCTGCCCAAGGGCGACCGCGGCGAGGTCGCCGTGGAGACGATGACCGAGACGGGCGTCGACGCGATCGTGCCCTGGCAGGCCGCGCGCTGCATCACTCAGTGGAAGGGCGACCGGGGGCTCAAGTCCCTCGCCAAGTGGCGCAGCACCGCGCGTGAGGCGGGGAAGCAGTCGCGCCGGGTCCGCTTCCCCGAGGTGGCGGAGGTCATGACGACCAGACAGGTCACCGCCCTGCTGGCCGCCGCGGACTTCGCGGGCGTCCTGCACGAGGACCGGGCCGGCGACAGCGAGCCGCTCGCCACCGCCGGACTCCCCGCCCACGGCACCGTCGTGCTGGTCGTCGGCCCGGAGGGCGGGGTGTCCCCCCAGGAACTCGCCGCCTTCGCCGAGGCGGGGGCACCCGCCTACCGGCTCGGCCCCAGTGTCCTGCGCACCTCGACCGCCGGGACGGCCGCGGCGGCACTGCTGATGGGACGCACCGGGCGCTGGAGCTGAGAGCCGCCCCGTGCCCCGGCCCGGGCCGATAGCATGCCGGTGTACTGATCACGAGGACCGAACGACCGAGGAGGCCGGGCCATGGCGGGAGAGCCGCAGACCGACTGCCTGTTCTGCAAGATCGTTACCGGGGACATCCCGGCGACCATCGTCCGCGAGAGCGAGACGACCGTCGCCTTCCGCGACATAAACCCCCAGGCCCCGACACACGTCCTGGTCATCCCCAAGGCGCACTACCCGGACGCCGCCGCGCTCGCCGCCGGCGACCCGCAGACCGCCGCCGACGTGCTGCGCGAGGCGGGACTGGTCGCCGCCGACGAGAAGATCACCGAGAGCGGATACCGCATCGTCCTCAACACCGGTGCGGGCGCAGGCCAGACCGTCTTCCACGCGCACGCCCACGTCCTGGGTGGCCGCGGGATGCAGTGGCCCCCCGGTTAGGGCCCCTCACCCGTGTCCGTACGAGAACTCGTGGTCCTCGGCACCGCCAGCCAGGTGCCGACCCGTCACCGCAACCACAACGGCTATCTGCTGCGCTGGGACGGACAGGGCATCCTCTTCGATCCCGGTGAGGGAACTCAGCGGCAGATGCTGCGGGCGGGCGTCGCCGCGCACGACATCGACCGCATCTGCGTCACGCACTTCCACGGCGACCACTCGCTGGGTCTGGCGGGGGTGATCCAGCGGATCAACCTCGACCGGGTCCCGCACCCCGTCACCGCCCACTTCCCGGCGAGCGGACAGCGCTTCTTCGACCGGCTGCGGTACGCGACGGCCTACCGCGAGTCGGTCGAGCTGACCGAGGCCCCGGTTGCCGCGGACGGCGTCCTCGCCACCACCGACGCGTACACCCTCGACGGCCACCGGCTCTCGCACCCCGTCGAGTCCTACGGCTACCGCCTCACCGAGCCCGACCGGCTGCGCATGCTGCCCGCGAAGCTGGCCGAGCACGGCATCACGGGGCCCGACGTCGGACGGATCCAGCGGGACGGAGTCCTGCGCGGCATCCCGCTGGACGAGGTCTCCGAGACCCGCCGCGGACAGCGCTTCGCGTTCGTCATGGACACCCGGCTCTGCGACGGCGCCTTCGCCCTCGCCGAGAGATGCGACATGCTGGTCATCGAGTCGACGTTCCTCGACGAGGACGGCCGGCTCGCCGCCGACCACGGCCACCTCACCGCCGGCCAGGCGGCCCGGGTGGCGACGGAGTCCGGCGTACGGCACCTCGTGCTGACGCACTTCTCCCAGCGCTACACCGACCCCGACGCCTTCGAACGCCAGGCCAGGGCAGCCGGTTTCGAAGGCGAACTGACCATCGCCCAGGACCTGATCAGGGTCCCGGTACCCACCCGCCACACGTAACGAGAACCCCGTGCACCTCCCCAAAGCCGAACTCCACCTCCACATCGAAGGAACCCTCGAACCCGAGCTGGCCTTCGCACTCGCCGCGCGCAACGGCGTGGACCTGCCCTACGCGGACACCGAGGAGCTGCGCGAGGCGTACCTCTTCGACGACCTGCAGACCTTCCTCGACCTGTACTACGCGCTCATGGCGGTGCTGCGCACCGAGGACGACTTCGCCGAACTGGCCGACGCCTATCTCGCCCGCGCCGCCGCCCAGGGCGTCCGGCACGCGGAGATCTTCTTCGACCCGCAGGCCCACACCGACCGCGGCGTCCCGATCGGCACCGTCATCGAGGGTCTCGGCAGGGCGCTGGACCGCAGTGAGGAGACGCACGGCATCTCCACCCAGCTGATCATGTGCTTCCTGCGCGACAAGTCCGCGGAGTCGGCACTGGAGACCCTGGACGCCGCGAAGCCGTACCTGAACCGCATCAGCGCGGTGGGCCTGGACTCCGCGGAGGTCGGCCACCCGCCCGCGAAGTTCCGTGAGGTGTACGCGGCGGCCACGGCCCTCGGTCTGCGCAAGGTCGCCCACGCCGGGGAGGAGGGCCCGCCGGAGTACATCCGGGAGGCCCTCGACGTACTCGGCGTCGAGCGCATCGACCACGGCCTGCGCTGCATGGAGGACCCGGACCTGGTGGACAGGCTGGTCTCCGAGCGCATCCCGCTGACGCTCTGCCCGCTGTCCAACGTACGGCTGCGCGCCATCGACGTCCTGGAGCAGCACCCGCTGCGGTCCATGATGGACGCGGGGCTGCTCTGCACGGTGAACTCCGACGACCCCGCCTACTTCGGCGGATACGTCGGAGACACCTTCCGCGCCGTGCACGAGGCGCTCGGCCTGGACCGCGAGCAGCTGCGCACCCTGGCCCGCAACTCCTTCGAGGCGGCGTTCCTCGACCACGACGAGGAACGCAGGGCGCGCTACCTCTCCGAGGTCGAGGCGTACGCGTTCGACTGACCGGTCCCGCCGTCCGGTCCAGCCGTCCGGAAGGCGCTCCGCGCCAGCCGCCTGCGCCGCAGGGCGGGCATGCTGATCTCCGTGACCGCCTGCTCCGGTGCGCCGAGCTTGGGCACCGCGCCGGACAGGCTGTTGGTCGTGGCGGCGAGCAGTGCGGCGGGGGCTCCACCCCTGCGCCGTACGGAACCGGGCACCAGCGGCCTGCCGCCGGTGTGCAGGGCCACCGCGGTGACGGGGGCCGCGACCAGGAGGGTCGCGGCGCCCAGGATCAGCCCCATCACCGCGTAGCCCGCCTGCTGGGAGAGCACGCTGCCGAGGAGGGGGCCGCAGGCGGTGCCGACCGACGCCGCCGAACCCGCCAGGACCGCCCAGCGGCCGCGTACGTCCAGCGAGGCCGCCAGCCCGATCAGATACGACAGGACCACCGGATAGAAGGTGTTCCACGCGATCTCACCGGTCGCGAAGGAGCCCAGGTCCTCGGCCGAGGAGCTGAGCACGATGCTCCCCGCGATGATCATCGTTCCGAGCCCGATCGGCACCGCCCGTCCGAGCCGCGCCCCCAGTGCGCCCGCGCCCATCACGCCGAGCAGTCCCGCACCCAGGGCGGCCGCGAACACGGCGCCGATGGTCACCTCCGACAGCCCCACCTGGTCGGCGCCGATGCGGCTGCTCACGCCCCACAGGGCGTTCTGCGCCATGGACCAGACGAGCATCCCGCCCGCCAGTACCAGTCCCGACCGCCGGTGCGGCAGCCGTCCCCGCACCGAGGACGTCCCGCCCGCTGGAGTGGGGCCGCCCAGCCGGGAGGTGGCGGGCCAGACGAGCAGGGCGACCAGCGCGATGGAGGCGAAGGGAAGCCGGTGGCCGCCGCCCAGGTGGGGGACCGTCAGGTAGAGGGCTCCCGCCGTGGCGGAGACGCTGAGCAGCCCGAGCGACGAGGTCCGGTGCGGGTCGTGCTGCGCGGCGATGCCGGACGCCGCGACGGCGGTCGCCGTACCGGAGCCGAATCCACCGATCACGACGCCCAGGATCACCAGCGGCACCGACGTGGTCAGTGCCGCGCAGCCGTAGCCGAGCGCGGCGAGCAGCAGCCCCGCGCGCGCCGGTCTCCGCGACCCGTATCTCTCGACGCGTCCCGCAAGCGCGAAGCCGGCCGAGGCCGAGCTGAGCAGGAGGGCGCTGCCGACCAGACCGGCCTGGGCCGAACTCAGCCCCAGATAGGTGTTGAGCCGGCCGACGATGGTGGGGAGCAGGTAGGCGGCGAGGTAACCGGCGGTGAAGACGGCTACCAGGGGCCACGCGGCGCGGGGGCGCGAGGACATGGGCGTTCCTGAGGACATGCCAGAAGAGGCGGAAGAGGGCAGGGGAGGGTGGAGCGGGGCAAGGCAGGGGAGGGCAAGGCAGGGGTGGGGCAGGGGAGGGTGGAGCGGGAAACGCGGGAGAAGCGGCACTCGTCGTCGACCGTCCCGATCGGTGCTCGCGGGGCAATTTGTATCAAGCGCGCCCTGGCAGCGGAAAGTCGGCTCGTTGTGATCTGGGTCACATAAAGGTTTATGCATAATCAGGCCGGGTAGCAGCGCATGTTTATGCAGGTGGGAGTGGAGATGCGCGGTGCGGCGCGGACCCTCCGGATGTGAAGGCGGATCCGGCACACTGGCCGGATTCGCACTGTTCAGATCTGCCACAGCCGGGGAGCGCACGGTGAGCACAACCAATCCAGGCATCGACCCGCTGCTCGGGCTGCGCGCCCCGCAGGATCCGGCCTGTGACGTCTACCTGACCGGCACGGTCTTCCTGGACATCATCTTCACCGGACTGGACAGCGCACCGGTGCGCGGGACCGAGTCCTGGGCGCGGGGGATGGGATCCAGCCCCGGAGGCGTCGCCAACATGGCCACCGCGCTCGCCCGGCTCGGCCTGCACACCTCGCTGGCCGCCGCGTTCGGCGACGACCACTACGGCGAGTACTGCTGGGACGCCCTCGAACAGGGCGAGGGCATCGACCTGTCCATGTCGCGCACGGTTCCCGGCTGGCACTCGCCCGTCACCGTCTCCATGGCGTACGAGGGCGAGCGCACGATGGTCTCGCACGGTCATGAGGCCCCGGCCCCGGACGCCTCCGCGGTGCCCGGCCGTACGCTCCCGCACTGCCCGCCGCGCGCCCGTGCCGCCGTCGCCTCGCTGACCCCCGGCCGCAGTGAGCCCTGGGTGGCCGCAGCGGCCAGGAACGGCGCGATGGTCTTCGCCGACGTCGGCTGGGACGAGACCGGCCGCTGGGACCTGGACGCCCTGCCGGACCTCGGACACTGCCTGGCCTTCCTGCCCAACGCCGAGGAGGCCATGCGCTACACGCGCACCGACTGCCCCCGCGCCGCCGCCCACGCCCTGACCGAGCGGGTGCCGCTCGCCGTGGTCACCCTCGGCGCGGAAGGGGCGTACGCGGTCGACCGGGTGGCCGGCACTGCCGCCGAGGTGCCCGCCATCGAGGTGGAGGCCCTGGACCCCACCGGAGCGGGCGACGTCTTCGTCGCCGGATTCGTCACCGGGACGCTGGCCGGCTGGCCGCTCGCCGACCGGCTCGCCTTCGCCGGACTGACGGCCGCCCTGTCCGTCCAGGAGTTCGGCGGATCACTGTCCGCGCCCGGATGGGCGGAGATCGCCGGGTGGTGGCAGCAGGTACGCACCACCGCCGGTCAGGACCCGGCGGCACTGGAGCGCTATGCCTTCCTGGAGGAGCTGCTGCCCGCCACGAGCAGGGCATGGCCCCTGCGCCGCGCCGTCCCGACCATCGGCTTCCGTCAGTGAAGGGCTGATGATCACCGGGTAAAACCTCTCTGCGATGTCGGCGGTGAGTCGTACGCTGGTAGTCCAGAGGCGGTCGAGCAGCGACGGCCCTGCAACGGGAGGTATGCGCAGGCCCGAGGGCCGGCCCATGACTCAGTCACCTACACAGCCGCAGGCGCGGGCCCAGATCAGCATTCCGGCCGCACACCCCATGGTGATGCTGCTGGGGTCGGGCGATTCGCTGCTGCGCGTGATCGAAACGGCGTTCCCGGCCGTCGACATCCATGTCCGGGGCAACGAGATAAACGCGACTGGAAGTGCGACGGACGTCGCCCTGATCCAGCGCCTGTTCGACGAGATGGTGCTGGTGCTCCGCACCGGACTGCCGATGACGGAGGACGCTGTGGAACGCTCGATCGCCATGCTCAGGGCGAGCGGGAACGGCAACGGGGAGGCCGCGGAGACCCCCGCGGAGGTGCTCACGCAGAACATCCTCTCCAGCCGCGGCCGCACGATCCGGCCCAAGACGCTCAACCAGAAGCGGTACGTCGACGCGATCGACAAGCACACCATCGTCTTCGGCATCGGCCCCGCGGGTACCGGCAAGACCTATCTCGCCATGGCCAAGGCGGTCCAGGCCCTGCAGTCCAAGCAGGTCAGCCGGATCATCCTGACCAGGCCCGCCGTCGAGGCGGGGGAGCGGCTCGGCTTCCTGCCCGGCACGCTCTTCGACAAGATCGACCCGTATCTGCGCCCGCTCTACGACGCCCTGCACGACATGCTCGACCCCGACTCGATCCCACGGCTGATGGCCGCGGGCACGATCGAGGTCGCGCCGCTGGCATACATGCGTGGTCGCACCCTGAATGACGCCTTCATCATCCTGGACGAGGCGCAGAACACCAGCGCCGAGCAGATGAAGATGTTCCTCACCCGCCTCGGCTTCGACTCGAAGATCGTCGTCACCGGCGACGTCACCCAGGTGGACCTGCCCACGGGCACCAAGAGCGGTCTCCGCCAGGTCCAGGAGATCCTGGAGGGTGTCGAGGACGTGCACTTCTCCAGGCTCACCTCCCAGGATGTCGTCCGGCACAAGCTCGTCGGCCGTATCGTCGACGCGTACGAGAAGTACGACAACGCAGAGGGCCCCAAGGGCCGCAACGGGAAGTAGTCGCAGCGCACCATGTCGATCGACGTCAACAACGAGTCCGGAACCGAGGTCGACGAGCAGGCGATCCTCGACATCGCCCGCTACGCGCTCGCCCGGATGCGGATCCATCCGCTGTCCGAACTCTCGGTGATCGTGGTGGACACCGCCGCCATGGAGCAGCTCCACATCCAGTGGATGGACCTCCCGGGCCCCACGGATGTCATGTCCTTCCCGATGGACGAACTCCGTCCCCCGGCCAAGGACGACGAGGAGCCCCCGCAGGGGCTCCTCGGTGACATCGTGCTGTGCCCGGAGGTCGCGAAGAAGCAGGGCGAGGACGCCGAGACGCAGCACTCGATGGACGAGGAGCTCCAGCTCCTCACCGTCCATGGGGTGCTGCACCTCCTCGGCTACGACCACGAGGAGCCCGGCGAGAAGGCCGAGATGTTCGGTCTCCAGGCGGCGATCGTCGACGGCTGGCGCGGTGAGCGCGGACTGACCGGTCCGTCCCCGGCCCCCACCGTCTCGTGAGCGTCCCCCTCATCTCCGGCGCCGTCCTGCTGATCGTCGTCGGCTGGCTCGCGGCCTGCGCCGAGGCGGGCATCGCGCGCACGTCGAGCTTCCGTGCGGCCGAGGCCGTGCGGGCGGGACGCCGGGGCAGCGCCAAGCTCGAACAGGTCGCCGCCGACCCCACCCGCTACCTCAACGTGGCTCTGCTCGTCCGGGTCGCCTGCGAGATGTCGGCCGGCGTGCTCGTCACCTATGCCTGCCTCCAGGAGTTCACCGAGACCTGGCAGGCCCTCGCCCTCGCCATGGGCGTGATGGTCCTCGTCAGTTACGTCGCCATCGGGGTCTCGCCGCGCACCATCGGCCGCCAGCATCCGCTGAACACCGCCACGGCCGCGGCGTACGTGCTGTTGCCGGTGGCCAGGATCATGGGACCGATCCCGCAGCTGCTGATCCTCCTGGGCAACGCGCTGACCCCCGGCAAGGGCTTCCGCAAGGGTCCCTTCGCCAGCGAGGCGGAACTGCGCGCGATGGTCGACCTCGCCGAGCAGGAATCGCTCATCGAGGACGACGAACGCCGCATGGTGCACTCGGTCTTCGAGCTCGGCGACACCCTCGTGCGCGAGGTGATGGTGCCCCGCACCGACCTGGTCTGCATCGAGCGGTACAAGACGGTCCGTCAGGCGCTCACCCTGGCGTTGCGCTCCGGCTTCTCCCGTATTCCGGTGACCGGGGAGAACGAGGACGACATCGTCGGCATCGTCTACCTGAAGGACCTGGTCCGCAAGACGCACATCAACCGGGACGCGGAGGCGGACCTGGTCTCCACGGCGATGCGCCCCGCCGCATTCGTCCCCGACACGAAGAACGCCGGGGACCTGCTGCGTGAGATGCAGCAGGACCGCAGCCACGTGGCCGTCGTCATCGACGAGTACGGCGGCACGGCCGGCATCGTCACCATCGAGGACATCCTCGAGGAGATCGTCGGTGAGATCACCGACGAGTACGACCGCGAGCTCCCGCCCGTCCAGGAGCTGGAGAACGGCTGCTACCGGGTGACCGCCCGGCTCGACATCGGCGACCTCGGGGAGCTGTTCGGCCTCGACGCGTACGACGACGAGGACGTGGAGACGGTCGGAGGCCTGCTGGCGAAGGCGCTCGGGCGGGTCCCGATCTCCGGAGCCTCCTCGATCGTCGACCTTCCCGACGGACGCAAGCTCCGCCTGACCGCGGAGTCCCCTGCGGGCCGCCGGAACAAGATCGTCACGGTGCTGGTGGAACCGGAGGGAATGGAAGCGGCATGACGCCCCAGGAGCTGCGCACGTTCTGCCTGGAGTTCAACGCGAGCGCGGAGGAGTTCCCCTTCGGGCCCGAGGCCTCGGTCTTCAAGGTCCTGGGGAAGATGTTCGCCCTCAGCTCCCTCGACGCGCGGCCGCTCCAGGTCAGCCTCAAATGCGATCCGGACGAGGCCCTGCGGCTCCGCAAGGACCATGAGGCGATCGTCCCCGGCTGGCACCTGAACAAGCGGCACTGGAACACCGTGACGGTCTCCCAGCTCCCGGACCGGATGGTCCGGGAGCTCGTGGAGGACAGCTACGACCTGGTGGTCGCCGGGCTCCCCAGGGCGGAACGTCTGCGCCTGGACCGGCAGTAGACCCCGCCCGGCCGGCGGTGAACCGACCCCGTCGCGGGGTGGGTGGCCACCCACTTCGTATGCTCGGCCCATGACCGACAGCACCGACCTCGGCCCCGAGGACCGCAAGATCGTCACGCTGGCCCGCAGCGTCCGCGCCCGCAACGCAGTGCCGGAGGGCGCGGCGGTACGGGACGAGACCGGACGCACCTACGCCGCCGGCACCGTGGCCCTGGAGTCGCTGAAGCTCAGCGCGCTGCAGACCGCCGTCGCCATGGCGGTGGCCAGCGGTGCCACGTCCCTGGAGGCTGCGGCCCTCGTCTCCGAGGCCGCGAACGTCTCCGACGCCGACCGGGCCGCGGTCCGTGACCTGGGCGGACCTGACACTCCCGTGCTTCTCGCGGGGCCCGACGGAACGCTCAGGTCCACCGCGACCGCGGGCTGATCCGGGGCGGCGGCGCCCTGCTGTGCATCGCGGCCGTCCGGATCGGGGAGAATGGGCGCCATGAGCGCTCGACCGAACACAGAAGCTGCTGCGCAGCAGGCTGAGAACACCGCCCCCCACCGGGCCGGCTTCGCCTGCTTCGTGGGCCGCCCCAACGCGGGCAAGTCCACCCTCACGAACGCTCTGGTCGGTCAGAAGGTGGCGATCACCTCCAACCGCCCCCAGACCACCAGGCACACGGTGCGGGGCATCGTGCACCGCGACGACGCCCAGCTGATCCTGGTGGACACGCCCGGCCTCCACAAGCCGCGCACGCTGCTCGGGGAGCGGCTGAACGACGTCGTACGGACCACCTGGGCCGAGGTCGACGTCATCGGTTTCTGCCTGCCCGCCGACCAGAAGCTCGGCCCCGGCGACAAGTTCATCGTCAAGGAACTCGCCGGGATCAAGAAGACCCCGAAGATCGCGATCATCACCAAGACCGACCTGGTCGAGCCCAGGGTGCTCGCCGAGCAGCTGCTCGCCGTTTCCGCGCTGGCCGACGAGCTCGGCTTCGAGTGGGCCGAGATCGTGCCGGTCTCGGCGGTCAAGGAGGAGCAGGAAGGGGGACGCGGTGCCTCGAAGAAGGGGAGTGACGGGCGAGGTGCGGGCCAGGTGAGCCTGCTCGCCGACCTCATCGCACCCCTGCTGCCCGAGAGCCCGCCGCTCTACCCGGAGGGTGACCTCACCGACGAGCCCGAGATGGTCATGGTCGCCGAGCTCATCCGCGAGGCCGCGCTGGAAGGCGTACGGGACGAGCTGCCGCACTCCATCGCCGTCGTCGTCGAGGAGATGCTGCCCCGCGAGGACCGTCCGGCGGACAAGCCGCTGCTGGACATCCACGCCAACGTCTACATCGAGCGTCCCAGTCAGAAGGGCATCATCATCGGCCCGAAGGGGAAGCGGCTCAAGGACGTCGGCACGAAGTCGCGCAAGCACATCGAGGCACTGCTCGGCACCCCGGTCTTCCTGGACCTGCACGTGAAGGTCGCCAAGGACTGGCAGCGCGATCCGAAGCAGCTGCGCAAGCTCGGATTCTGAGGCCGCCCTCCCGGGCCCGGTCGCACCGCGTGCGGTCGAAGGGCCCGGGAGCACGCGTCTGCGGGCCGCGGGGGGCTACGCGCCCTCTTTCAGGACCCGGGAGATCAGAGTCCGCTGCGCCTCGGTCAGACGGGGGTCCGCGCAGTCGACCGTCAGGTCGCCCACGGTGATCCGGTAGCGGAAGCCGTCCGGCACCCCCGCGGGCGGGCCGCCCCGGCCGACGGCGACTGCCGCCTCGGCCAAGGCCTCCCAGTCGGCGGCGTCGGGCCGTCCCGCGGTCTCGACCTCGCCCTGGCGCGCGATACCCGCGAACCCGCCGGTCCGGCTCACCTGAATGCGCATGCGTACGGCTCCTGCCTGGCCCCGTCGGACGGCCCCGCTCGTACCTACCCGGTCACCTGGTCGGCACGCCCACCTCCGACCAGGCCTTCAGCACCGCCTCGGCCTCGTCGCCCTCCCCGAACCTGTGCTGCGCCGCCGAGACGGTCAGCTTGGCGAAGTCCGTGAAGGACGCGTCCTGGGCCAGCTCCCCGCCGGTCAGCACGTCGAACCAGATCCGGCCGGCCCGTTCCCAGGCGTTGCCGCCGAGTGCCGTGGCCAGGAGGTAGAACGCCCGGTTGGGGATGCCGGAGTTGATGTGGACCCCGCCGTTGTCCTCGTCCGTCTCGACGTAGTCGTCCATCGAGGCGGGCTGCGGGTCCTTGCCGAGTACGTCGTCGTCGTACGCGGTGCCGGGAGCCTTCATCGAGCGCAGCGCGACGCCGCTGACCCGGGGGGCGAGCAGCCCCGCACCGATCAGCCAGTCGCCCTGGTCCGCGCTCTGGCCCAGTGAGTGCTGCTTGACCAGGGAGCCGAAGACGTCGGACACCGACTCGTTGAGCGCGCCGGACTGGCCCTCGTACGCCAGGTTGGCCGTGTACTGGGTGAGTCCGTGCGCCAGTTCGTGGGCGATCACGTCGATGGCGACGGTGAAGTCGAGGAAGATCTCGCCGTCGCCGTCCCCGAAGACCATCTGCTCGCCGTCGAAGAAGGCGTTGTTGTACTTCTCGTCGTAGTGCACGGAGCCGATGAGCGGCAGCCCCTTGCCGTCGATCGAGCTGCGGCCGTACTCCGTGAGCAGTAGGTCGAAGGTGGCGCCGAGTCCGGCGTACGCGCGGTTGACGCTGGCGTCCTGGGTCGGTTCGTCGCCCTCGTCGCGGACCTTGACACCCGGCAGGTCCGTGCCGTGCCGGCAGTCGTGCAGAGTGCGGTGGGGCTTGGTCGGGACCGCGGCGGAGGTACGGGCGGCCCCGGTGGTCCGGGCGAGCGCGGTCACCCGCCGGTGGTGGCGCCTGGCGCCGTCGGCCTCCAGGGTGCGCCGTGCGGGATCGGCCAGGCGCGGATCGTCGGCCTGGGACAGCTTGTCGAGGACGTGCGGCGGCACGATGGTGCAGAAGACGGGCTGGAATCCGTTGTTCGGGCGAGGCTGCATGCAAATGACTGTGGCACTCCGTCACCGCAATGTCACTGGTTGCAATGGTGATTGACGAAATGGAGTGATGTATCACCGTTGTGCCTCCACCAGGGCCCGATCCCGCATACTGATACGGACCGACGCACCAGGCGCCCCTCGGTTAGTGTTGCCGCATCATGCGTTTCGGGCTGCTCCTTCTTAGCTGCCGCGGCGAGGGCCTGTAGTCGTAGGCCGGCTCCCTCCCCGCGGAGTTCGCTGTTGCAGCGACACAGTCGGCCGCCCCTGCTGGACCTCAGAGGAGCCGTACGCCATGACCGCAGTGAACCCCTCCGTGCACACCGATGCCGTCACCACCCCCGTCGGTGGCGCCACCCCGGTGACCGACGCGAAGCGGCTGCAGAAGCCCTCCGGGATGCCGGTCCACAAGTACCGCGGCTACGAGGCCGTGGACATCTCCGACCGTACGTGGCCGGACAACCGCATCACCGTGGCGCCCCGCTGGCTGTCCACCGACCTGCGTGACGGCAACCAGGCCCTGATCGACCCCATGTCGCCGGCCCGCAAGCGCGAGATGTTCGACCTGCTCGTACGCATGGGCTACAAGGAGATCGAGGTCGGCTTCCCGTCCTCCGGCGAGACCGACTTCGCGTTCGTACGTTCGATCATCGAAGAGGGTGCCATCCCCGAGGACGTGACGATCTCCGTCCTGACGCAGGCCCGCGAGGAACTGATCGAGCGGACCGTCGAGTCGCTGGTCGGCGCGCGGCGCGCCACCGTCCACCTGTACAACGCCACCGCCCCCACCTTCCGCCGTGTGGTCTTCCGCGGCTCGAAGGAGGAGGTCAAGCAGATCGCCGTGGACGGCACCCGCCTGGTCATGGAGTATGCGGACAAGATCCTGGGCGACGAGACGATCTTCGGCTACCAGTACAGCCCCGAGATCTTCACCGACACCGAGCTGGACTTCGCCCTGGAGGTCTGCGAGGCCGTCTGTGACGTCTGGCAGCCCGAGGAGGGCCGCGAGATCATCCTCAACCTGCCCGCCACCGTGGAGCGTTCGACGCCGTCCACGCACGCGGACCGGTTCGAGTGGATGTCCCGCAACCTGACCCGCCGCCCGTACGTCTGCCTGTCGGTCCACCCGCACAACGACCGCGGCACCGCCGTCGCCGCCGCCGAACTGGCGGTCATGGCGGGCGCCGACCGCGTCGAGGGCTGCCTGTTCGGACAGGGTGAGCGCACCGGCAACGTGGACCTGGTCACCCTGGGCATGAACCTGTTCTCCCAGGGCGTCGACCCGCAGATCGACTTCTCGCAGATCGACGAGATCCGCCGCACCAGCGAGTACTGCAACCAGATGGAGGTCCACCCGCGCCACCCCTACGCGGGCGACCTGGTCTACACCGCCTTCTCCGGCTCCCACCAGGACGCCATCAAGAAGGGCTTCGACGCCATGGAGGCCGACGCGGCCGCCCGGGGCGTGACCGTCGACGACATCGAGTGGGCGGTGCCCTACCTGCCGATCGACCCGAAGGACGTCGGCCGCTCCTACGAGGCCGTCATCCGGGTCAACTCGCAGTCCGGCAAGGGCGGAATCGCCTACGTCCTGAAGAACGACCACAAGCTGGACCTGCCGCGCCGGATGCAGATCGAGTTCTCCCGGATCATTCAGGCCAAGACCGACGCCGAGGGCGGCGAGGTCACGCCGACCCAGATCTGGTCGACCTTCCGGGACGAGTACCTGCCGAGCCCCGAGAACGCCTGGGGGCGCGTGCAGATCCGCTCCGGTCAGACGACCACCGGTTCCGACGGCCAGGACACCATCACCGTCGAGGCCACCGTCGACGGCTCGGACACGGTGCTGACCGGCACGGGCAACGGACCTATCTCCGCGTTCTTCGAAGCGCTGCAGGCCATCGGCATCGACGCCCGCCTGCTGGACTACACCGAGCACACGATGAGCGAGGGCGCGAGCGCCCAGGCCGCCTCCTACATCGAGTGCGCGATCGACGGCAAGGTGCTGTGGGGCATCGGTATCGACTCCAACACCACGCGCGCCTCCCTGAAGGCGGTCGTCTCCGCGGTCAACCGCGCGACCCGCTGACACCATCGGGCGGCATGGCGGACATACGTCCCATACGCCGCTGAAATGTCCGGCTCCGGAGCCCCGTTCACCCGTCGAGGGTGGGCGGGGTTCGGCCATATCCGGGTGTTGTGACGTCCGGGATACTGACGCCACATCACGCATGTGGCTAACATCACGTCCAACGCGGCAATGTTGCCGTGGCGTTACGGAGGTGTGCGACGTGCGGACAGCCAAAGGACAACGCGCCATAAGACTGCGCATCTACGGCATCCGTACGGCCTGGGACACCGTCGGCGACGGCGAGTTCTTCTGCCCGTGCTGCGGGGGCGACCGCAACTACCGGCGCCTCACCGGCCGCCGGCGCCTCACCGTCCTCGGGCTGCCGCTGCTGGCGCGGGGCAGCGCCGGTTCCGTCGTGGAGTGTGCCGCCTGCGGGACGCACTTCGAGCCCGGCACCCTCGACCAGCCCACCACCAACCGCTTCTCCGCCATGCTGCGGGAGGCCGTGCACGCGGTCACGCTCGCGGTGCTCGCGGCGGGCGGCAGCACCTCCCGCACGGTCCTGGAGACGGCCGCGGCCGTCGCCCGGGACGCGGGACTGGACGACTGCTCCCAGGAGCGGCTCTTCACCATCGTCGAGGTGCTCGCCGCCGACACGGGATCGGGCGACGGGACCGACCCCGACGCCGAGGCCTGTGGCGCGGCCCTCGCCATCGAGCTGCACGAGACGCTGAAGCCCCTCGCGCCGCACCTGGCGGTGGCCGGCCGGGAGGCGCTCCTGCTGCGGGGCGCCAGGGTCGCGCTGGCGGACGGCCCCTACACCCAGGCGGAGCGCCAGGTGCTGACGACGGTGGGCAGCGCACTCCAGCTCTGCCCCGCGGACACCGCGAAGCTGCTGGAGGCGGCGCGTACGCCCTCCTGAGGGCTGTACCGCCCGCCCCGCGGTCCCAGCCCACCGGCCGGCGCGCCCGTGGGCGACAATGGGCGTATGAGCTTGTTCCGGGACGACGGCGTCGTGCTGCGCACGCAGAAGCTGGGCGAGGCCGACCGGATCATCACGATCCTGACCCGCGGCCACGGGCGGGTGCGTGCCGTGGCGCGCGGGGTGCGCCGCACCAAGTCCAAGTTCGGGGCGCGGCTCGAACCCTTCTCCCACGTGGACGTGCAGTTCTTCGCGCGCGGCAGCGAACTCGTCGGCCGGGGCCTTCCCCTGTGCACCCAGAGCGAGACGATCGCTCCCTACGGTGGCGGCATCGTCTCCGACTACGCCCGGTACACCGCGGGCACCGCGATGCTGGAGACCGCCGAGCGGTTCACCGACCACGAGGGCGAGCCCGCGGTCCAGCAGTACCTGCTGCTCGTCGGCGGGCTGCGGACCCTGGCGCGCGCCGAGCACGCGCCGAATCTCATCCTGGACGCGTTCCTGCTGCGTTCCCTCGCCGTCAACGGCTACGCCCCGAGTTTCGTCGACTGCGCCAGGTGCGGAATGCCCGGACCGAACCGGTTCTTCTCCGTCGCGGCGGGCGGCGTCATATGCGGCGACTGCCGGGTGCCCGGCAGCGTCGTACCCTCGGCGGAGGCCGTCGAACTGCTGAGCGCACTGCTCACCGGTGACTGGGAGACGGCGGACGCGTCCGAGGCGCGTCATGTCAGGGAGGGGAGCGGGCTCGTGTCCGCCTATCTGCACTGGCATCTGGAGCGCGGTCTGCGCTCGCTGCGGTACGTGGAGAAATGACACAGGGAGACGAGAGAAGCCCATGGCAGTACGCGGGATGCTCGGCGGCCGTAACCGGCGTGAGTACAAGGCCCCCGAGCCGCACCCCTCCGGCGCCACCCCGCCGAAGATCCCCGGCGAGCTCGTGCCCAAGCACGTCGCCGTCGTGATGGACGGTAACGGCCGCTGGGCCAAGGAGCGGGGTCTTCCCCGCACCGAGGGCCACAAGGTCGGTGAGGGCGTCGTCATGGACGTTCTCAAGGGCTGTATCGAGATGGGCGTCAAGAACCTCTCGCTGTACGCGTTCTCCACGGAGAACTGGAAGCGCTCGCCGGACGAGGTGAAGTTCCTGATGAACTTCAACCGGGACGTTATCCGCCGCCGCCGCGACGAGATGGACGAGCTGGGCATCCGCATCCGCTGGGTCGGCCGCATGCCGAAGCTGTGGAAGTCCGTCGTCCAGGAGCTCCAGGTCGCCCAGGAGCAGACCAAGGACAACGACGGGATGACGCTGTACTTCTGCGTCAACTACGGCGGCCGGGCCGAGATCGCCGACGCGGCGCAGCGCATCGCCCAGGACGTCGCGGCCGGGAAGCTCGACCCCTCGAAGGTCAACGAGAAGACGTTCGCGAAGTACACCTACTACCCGGACATGCCGGACGTGGACCTCTTCGTGCGCCCCAGCGGGGAGCAGCGCACCTCGAACTACCTGATCTGGCAGAGCGCGTACGCCGAGATGGTCTTCCAGGACGTCCTGTGGCCGGACTTCGACCGCCGCGACCTGTGGAACGCCTGCCTGGAGTTCGCCCGTCGCGACCGGCGCTTCGGCGGCGCCGATGACATCAGCAAGGACGACGGGATCAGCAAGGGCTGACACCGTGCGGAGGGGGCCCGGGAGCCGGGGCCCCCTCCGGGGCCGGTCGTCGCGCGTCCGGGTTCAGTTCTTGGCGCCCGCGCAGTCCACGCAGGTCCCGAAGATCTCCACCGTGTGGGCCACGTTCACGTAGCCGTGCTGCGAGGCGATGGTCTCGGCCCACTGCTCCACCGCGGGACCCTCGACCTCGACGGCCTTTCCGCAGACGCGGCAGACCAGGTGGTGATGGTGGTCCCCCGTCGAGCAGCGCCGGTAGACGGCCTCGCCGTCGGTCGTGCGCAGGACGTCGACCTCGCCGGCGTCGGCGAGCGACTGGAGCGTGCGGTAGACCGTGGTCAGTCCGACCGAGTCGCCCCGGTGCTTGAGGACGTCGTGCAGGTCCTGGGCGCTGCGGAACTCGTCGACCTCGTCGAGCGCCGCCGCGACCGCCGCCCGCTGCCGGGTCGACCGGCCGCGCACCGGAGCCGCGTTCGTGCCACTGATCGGCGCCGTCGCCACAGCTGCCTCCTCGTGTCGCCCGTACGTATGTCGGGCCATTGTGCCAGCCCGGCCACGCGTCACGGTCACACCTGTACGTCGTCCTTCGCACGGCGGGCGGCCGGTACCTCAAGGGTGCACCGGTCCGGCTCGTTCGTGCCGCCCCGGGCGCGCCTGCGGGCCAGCGGCGTGGCGAGCGCCGTGAGCACGACGAACGCGGCGATGGCGAGCAGCACGATCGTCGCGCCGGGCGGCACGTCCTGGTAGTACGAGGTCACGGTGCCGGCCAGGGTGACGGCCGTGCCGATGACGACGGCCAGGACGAACGTCACCTTGAAGGACTTCGCGATCTGCTGCGCCGCGGCGACCGGCACCACCATCAGCGCGCTGACCAGCAGCAGGCCGACGACCCGCATCGCCACGGTGACGGTGACGGCCGCCGTCACCGCGACCAGCAGGTTGAGCACCCGCACCGGCAGGCCGGTGACCCGCGCGAACTCCTCGTCCTGGCTGACCGCGAACAGCTGCCGCCGCAGCCCCACGGTGACCAGCACCACGAAGGCGGCCAGCACCACGATCGCGGTGACGTCCTCCTCGGAGACCGTCGACAGGGAGCCGAAGAGGAACGAGGTCAGGTTGGCGTTGGAGCCGGTGTCCGACAGGTTGATCAGCATCACTCCGCCCGCCATGCCTCCGTAGAACAGCATGGCCAGGGCGATGTCGCCGCGGGTGCGTCCGTACCAGCGGATCAGCTCCATCACGACCGAGCCGGCCACGGCGACGAGCGTCGCCATCCAGACGGGGTTGGTGGACAGCAGGAAGCCGAGACCGACGCCGGTCATGGCGACGTGCCCGATGCCGTCGCCCATCAGGGCCTGCCGGCGCTGGACGAGGTAGATGCCGATGGCGGGTGCGGTGATCCCGACCAGGACGGCCGCGATCAGGGCCCGCTGCATGAAGGGAGGGTTCAGGAATTCCAGCATCAGCTCAGCAGTCCCGTCCGGACGGGCTCGGAGGCCGCGTGGGGGTGTACGTGGTCGTGGCCGGGCAGGGCGTGCTGGCCCACGGCCTCGGGGGGCGGTCCGTCGTGCATGACGCAGCCGTCCCGCAGGACGATCGCCCGGTCGATCAGCGGTTCCAGCGCGCCGAGCTCGTGAAGGACGAGCAGCACCGTCGCCCCGCCGGCGACCTGCTCGCGCAGTGTCGAGGCGAGGATCTCCTGGCTGGCCAGGTCCACGCCGGCCATCGGCTCGTCCATGATCAGCACCTCGGGCTCGGAGGCGAGCGCGCGGGCGATCAGGACCCGCTGGTGCTGGCCGCCGGAGAGGGCGTTCACGGAGTCCTTGGCGCGGTCGGTGAGGCCGACGAGCTCGATGGCCCGGTCCACGGCCGCCCGGTCCGCCCGGCCGGGGAGGCCGAGCTTCGTACGGGACAGCCGCCCCGAGGAGACGACCTCGCGGATCGTGGCCGGGACGCCGCCCGCCGCCGTGGTGCGCTGCGGTACGTATCCGACGCGGGCCCACCGGCGGAAGCGGCGCAGTGGTGTGCCGAAGAGCTCGACGGTCCCGCCGGTCAGCGGCACCTGGCCGATGACGGAGCGTACGGCGGTGGACTTGCCGGACCCGTTGGCGCCGAGCAGCGCCACGACCTCGCCGCGGTGGACGGTGAGGTCGACGCCGCGCAGCACGGGGCGCGCGCCGAGCGTCGCCGTGGCTCCGCGCATGCTGATCACGGGTTCTGGCGTACTGGACTCGGGCACGATCGCCTCCGGTGCGGGTCTGGGTGCTGCCTGGGTCACTTCGCGCCGAGTGCCTTCTGCAGCGCGGTCAGGTTGGACTTCATGACCTCGGTGTAGTCAGCGCCCGCGGACTTGTCGGTGATTCCCTCCAGCGGATCCAGGACGCCCGTCCTCAGCCCGAGGTCCTTCGCCAGGGTCTTGGCGGTCTTGTCACTGGCGAGCGTCTCGAAGAACACGGTGGTCGCCCCGCTCTTCTCGGCGACGGAGTGGATCTCGTCGATCCGGGCCGGGCTGGGCTCGGCCTCGGGGTCGATGCCGGCGATGCCCTCCTGGGTGAGGCCGTAGCGCTCGGCGAGGTACCCGAAGGCGGAGTGCGTGGTGATGAACGTCTTGGTGGCGGTGCTCTTCAGCCCGGTCTCGTACGCCGTGTTCAGCGCGTTCAGCTCGGTGACCAGGGCGTCGGTGTTCTTCCGGTAGTCCGCGGCATGGTCGGGGTCGGCCTTCTCCAGCGACTTGCCGACACCCTCGGCGACCTCGGCGTACTTCACCGGGTCCAGCCAGATGTGCGGGTCGAGGCCGGCCTCCTCGTCCTCGTGCCCGTGGTCCTCGCCCTCCTCGTGGCCGTGGTCGTGGCCGACCTCGGAGCCGTGCTTCTCGAGCGTGGTGAGCTCCGCCGCGTCCACGGTGTCCTCCACGCCGGCCTGCGCGACGGCGTCGTCCACGGCGGGCTGGACGCCCTTGAGGAACAGGATGTAGTCGGCCTCGCTCAGGCTGCCGGTCTGCCGGGGGGAGAGCTCCAGGTCGTGCGGCTCGGTGCCCGGCTTCGTGAGGGTGGTGACCGAGACGTGGGATCCGCCGATCTCCTCGGCCAGGAACTGCATCGGGTAGAAGGACGCCACCACGTTCAGCCTGCCGTCGCTTCCGCCCTCGGCCGCGTCGGAGGAGGAGCAGGCGGAGAGCGCGGTGAGGCCGAGGGCTACTGCTCCGGCGACGGCGGCTGTGGGTATGAGGCGACGTACGTTCATGACAGTCATTTTCAACAAAAGTGGAAACGATTGTCAACAAGGCTGATGAGATGCCCGGATCCGGACCCGGTGACCGCGATGCGCCCCACCGATTTGATCCAAGGGGTGCGCCCGCCGGTAATCTGGGGCATTCGCCCGCCCGCCTCGCGTACAGCCCCCAGCGAGGCGCTTCGCGCCGCCCCTGTCCAGTTCCGCCGTCGTAATGAAGAGAGCACCGTGGCCGCCGACAAGATCGACACCATCGTCAGCCTGAGCAAGCGCCGTGGCTTCGTCTACCCCTGCAGTGAGATCTACGGCGGCCAGAAGGCCGCGTGGGACTACGGGCCACTGGGCGTCGAGCTGAAGGAGAACCTCAAGCGCCAGTGGTGGCGCTACATGGTCACCGCGCGCGAGGACGTGGTCGGTCTCGACTCGTCGGTCATCCTTGCCCCCGAGGTCTGGGTCGCCTCCGGACACGTCGCCACGTTCTCCGACCCGCTCACCGAGTGCACCTCCTGTCACAAGCGCTACCGCGCCGACCACCTGGAGGAGGCGTACGAGGAGAAGCACGGCAAGCCGCCCGTCAACGGCCTGGCCGACCTCAACTGCCCCAACTGCGGGAACAAGGGCACCTTCACCGAGCCCAAGGCGTTCTCGGGGCTCCTCTCCACCCACCTCGGCCCCACCCAGGACACCGGCTCCGTCGCCTACCTGCGTCCCGAGACCGCCCAGGGCATCTTCACCAACTTCGGCCAGGTGCTGCAGACCTCGCGCAAGAAGCCGCCGTTCGGCATCGCGCAGATGGGCAAGTCCTTCCGGAACGAGATCACTCCGGGCAACTTCATCTTCCGCACGCGCGAGTTCGAGCAGATGGAGATGGAGTTCTTCGTCAAGCCGGGCGAGGACGAGCAGTGGCAGGAGTACTGGATGGAGCAGCGCTGGAACTGGTACACCGGCCTGGGCCTGCGCGAGGAGAACATGCGGTGGTTCGAGCACCCGAAGGAGAAGCTCTCCCACTACTCCAAGCGCACCGCTGACATCGAGTACCGCTTCCGCTTCGGCGGCAGCGAGTGGGGCGAGCTGGAGGGCGTGGCGAACCGCACCGACTACGACCTCAAGGCGCACTCCAAGGCGTCCGGCACGGAGCTGCACTACTTCGACCAGGAGAAGGGCGAGCGCTACACGCCCTACGTGATCGAGCCCGCAGCCGGTGTCGGCCGGTCGATGCTGGCCTTCCTCCTCGACGCCTACAGCGAGGACGAGGCCCCCAACGCCAAGGGCGTCATGGAGAAGCGCGCCGTGATGCGCCTCGACCCGCGCCTGGCGCCGGTCAAGGTCGCGGTCCTGCCGCTGTCCCGCAACCCGCAGCTCTCGCCGAAGGCCAAGGGCCTCGCCGCCGACCTGCGGCAGAACTGGAACATCGAGTTCGACGACGCGGGCGCCATCGGCCGCCGCTACCGCCGCCAGGACGAGATCGGTACGCCGTTCTGCGTCACCGTCGACTTCGACACCCTCGACGACAACGCGGTGACCGTGCGCGAGCGCGACACGATGAAGCAGGAGCGCGTCTCCCTGGACCAGATCCAGGGCTACCTCGGCTCCCGTCTGCTGGGCTGCTGACGGCACCCGTCTCCATAACGATGCCCCCGGTTCCGCCTCATGGAGCCGGGGGCCTCGTGCACACTGGGCCCACTCGTCCACAGGGGAGGCCGGCATGCCGTCCATGACCACGAGCAAGGTCAGCAGATGGGACCAGCACGGTCGTGAACACATCGTTCACGTAAGGAAGTCGGGGACGCGGCGGCAACTGGCCTGCGACACCTGCGGATGGCGCCGGAGCACGCAGTTCCTGCCCTGGCTGAAGGCCGAGGAGCACCTGGCCGAGGCCCATCAGGCGACGGTCGACCCGACCGCCTGAACCCGCGCCGGGGGCCTCCGCCCGAAAACCGGGTGTGGACGCCCACTCGGGCCGGGTACCTTTTCGGGCATGTCTTCGTTCTTCCAGATCTACGAGTGAGCGTGCGACGGGCCGACCGCCCGTCGCCCACCGAATCGATCCCCGAGGTCTCCGATCACCTCGGACCTCATTTCTCACCACGAATGGGAGAACCCCGTGGCCAAGAGCCGCAACAGCCTCCTCGGTGTGGGCGGACAGCGCAAGAAGCTGTCCCGCGCCGAACAGCAGGGCGCGGGCTCCGCGCGTGAAAGCGACCGCAAGGCGGCCGAGGACAAGAAGCAGGAGCTGGTGCGCAAGATGCGTGAGCGTGCCGCCGCAGCGGGGGCCGCGCCGGCGCAGGACGCACCGGCCGAGAGCTGACCTCCTCGCACGACCCGTACGACCACGGGCCCGGATCACCTCGGTGGTCCGGGCCCGTGACCGTCCCCGCCGGTACCCGACCGGCGAGGGCCGCACCGCTGCCGGCGTGCGGGACAATGGGGCCATGACCTCGCTCGCCCCTGCCCTCCCGCTGCTCCGGATCGGCCCGCACACCGTGCAGCCGCCGGTCGTGCTCGCCCCCATGGCCGGCATCACCAACGCGCCCTTCCGCACCCTGTGCCGTGAGTTCTCGGGCGGCAAGGGGCTGTTCGTCAGCGAGATGATCACCACACGGGCGCTGGTCGAGCGCAACGAGAAGACCATGCAGCTCATCCACTTCGACGCGAGCGAGACCCCGCGCTCCATCCAGCTGTACGGGGTGGACCCGGTCACCGTCGGCAAGGCGGTCCGCATGATCGTCGACGAGGACCTCGCCGACCACATCGACCTGAACTTCGGCTGCCCCGTCCCCAAGGTCACCCGCAAGGGCGGAGGGTCCGCCCTCCCGTACAAGCGGCCCCTGCTGCGCGCGATCCTCCGCGAGGCCGTGGAGCAGGCGGGCGACCTCCCCGTCACCATCAAGATGCGCAAGGGCATCGACGACGACCACACCACCTACCTCGACGCGGGCCGCATCGCCGTCGAGGAGGGCGTCACCGCCGTCGCCCTGCACGGCAGGACAACCGCGCAGCACTACGGCGGCACGGCCGACTGGGACGCCATCGCGCGTCTCAAGGAGCACGTCCCCGAGATCCCCGTCCTCGGCAACGGCGACATCTGGAGCGCCGACGACGCCCTGCGGATGATGCGCGAGACGGGCTGTGACGGCGTCGTCGTCGGCCGCGGCTGCCTGGGGCGCCCGTGGCTCTTCGGCGACCTCGTCAGCGCCTTCGAGGGCGCGGGGACGAGGCAGGCGCCCGACCTGCGCCAGGTCGCGGACGTCATGCTGCGCCACGCCACGCTGCTGGGGGAGTGGATTGGTGACGAGAGCCGGGGCGTGATCGACTTCCGCAAGCACGTGGCCTGGTACCTCAAGGGCTTCGCGGTCGGCTCGGACATGCGCAGGAGGCTGGCGGTCACGTCGTCGCTGGAGGAGCTGGGCGGCCAGCTCCAGGAGCTCGACCTGGACCAGCCCTGGCCGCAGGGCGCGGACGGCCCCAGGGGGCGCACGTCGGGCAACAACCGGGTGGCACTGCCGGACGGTTGGCTCAAGGACCCGTACGACTGCGCGGGCGTGAGCGCCGAGGCGGAGCTGGACACCTCGGGCGGCTGAGAGCCGGCCCCGCGCAAGGGCACCGAGTGCCCCCTCAAAAGCCCGCTCAAATGAGCGGGCTTTTCCGTGCCCTGAGTCGCATCCCGCAGCCGCTTCTGTGGTGCTCGCGCCCGTTCGCTCCGCGACTGTCGAGCTTTACTCACTTTACGTAGTGACCACGTGACCCCAGGGTCACCGGTAGTCGGCGTACGGGCGTCCGGATGGTGACATCTGAGCGCGGGGGACGGCGTGATTCTCGCCACCCCTGAGGGGTGTTTGGCTCAGATGAGCGCTCATCGGGCGGCTGTACTTCTCAAATGACGGCACTGGGTGCCAGGTGAGTTTACTTTGATCGATCAAGGCATCCACTACCTCGCGTGATCACATCGCACACAAGTGCCCACTCTTCGTGACTATGACTTCAAGAAATGAATGAGTTCCTCCTTCCGGAGGTACCGACGCGTTACTTTCGATCTGCTGGCGGACGGGTGGTTGAGACCTCGTGACGCGCACGTGGGCGTACCCAGACACCTTCGATCTGGGTATGTTCCTCGCCGTCAGGGCAGCCACCGCGTCCTCGAGGAGTCGAGACCCGTGTCGGAAAACAAAGATCCCCAGAAGTTCGTCTACGACTTCACCGAGGGCAACAAGGATCTGAAAGATCTTCTGGGCGGCAAGGGTGCCAACCTCGCCGAGATGACCAACCTCGGGCTGCCCGTCCCTCCGGGTTTCACGATCACCACCGAGGCCTGCAAGGTCTACCTCGACAGCGGTGACGAGCCGGCGGAGCTGCGCGACGAGGTCAGCTCGCACCTCGAGGCGCTCGAGAAGCGGATGGGCAAGAACCTCGGCCAGGCCGACGACCCGTTGCTGGTGTCCGTCCGCTCCGGCGCGAAGTTCTCGATGCCCGGCATGATGGACACGGTCCTCAACATCGGCCTCTCCGACGCCTCGGTCGTGGGCCTCGCCGCCCAGGCCGGCGACGAGCGCTTCGCCTGGGACTCCTACCGCCGCCTCATCCAGATGTTCGGGAAGACCGTGCTCGGTGTCGACGGCGACCTCTTCGAGGAGGCGCTGGAGGCGGCGAAGGAGGCCAAGGGCGTCACGGTCGACGTGGATCTGGACGCGGCCGACCTGAAGAGGCTGGTCGAGCACTTCAAGAAGATCGTCGTGCGGGACGCCGGGCGGGACTTCCCGCAGGACCCGCGTGAGCAGATGGACCTGGCCATAAACGCGGTCTTCGACTCGTGGAACACCGACCGGGCCAAGCTCTACCGCCGCCAGGAGCGCATCCCCGGCGACCTCGGCACGGCCGTCAACGTCTGCTCGATGGTCTTCGGCAACCTCGGCCCCGACTCCGGCACGGGCGTCGCCTTCACCCGCGACCCGGCCAGTGGCCACCAGGGCGTCTACGGCGACTACCTCCAGAACGCGCAGGGCGAGGACGTCGTCGCGGGCATCCGCAACACGGTGCCGCTCGCCGAGCTGGAGTCGATCGACAAGACGTCGTACGACCAGCTGATGAAGATCATGGAGACGCTGGAGACCCACTACAAGGATCTCTGCGACATCGAGTTCACCATCGAGCGCGGCCAGCTCTGGATGCTTCAGACCCGGGTCGGCAAGCGCACCGCCGGCGCCGCCTTCCGCATCGCCACCCAGCTCGTCGACCAGGGCCTCATCGACGAGGCCGAGGCGCTCCAGCGGGTCAACGGGGCCCAGCTCGCGCAGCTGATGTTCCCGCGCTTCGACCACGGCGCCGCCAGCGTGCTGCTGGGCCGCGGCATCGCCGCGTCGCCGGGTGCGGCCGTGGGCAAGGCCGTCTTCGACTCGTACACCGCCGTCAAGTGGTCGCGGTCGGGCGAGAAGGTCATCCTCATCCGCCGGGAGACCAACCCCGACGACCTCGACGGCATGATCGCGGCCGAGGGCATCCTGACCTCGCGCGGCGGCAAGACCTCGCACGCCGCCGTCGTCGCCCGCGGCATGGGCAAGACCTGTGTCTGCGGCGCCGAGGAGATCGAGGTCGACACCAAGCGCCGCCGGCTCACGGTCGGGGACACCGTCGTGGAGGAGGGTGACCTCGTCTCCGTCGACGGGTCCACCGGCAAGGTGTACCTCGGCGAGGTCCCGGTCGTGCCGTCCCCGGTCGTCGAGTACTTCGAGGGCCGCGTGCACGCGGGCGCCGACGAGGCCGACGAGCTCGTCTCCGCCGTGCACCGGATCATGGCGTACGCCGACCGGGTACGCCGCCTGCGGGTACGGGCGAACGCGGACAACGCCGAGGACGCCTCGCGGGCCCGTCGCTTCGGCGCCCAGGGCATCGGCCTGTGCCGCACCGAGCACATGTTCCTCGGTGAACGCCGCGAGATGGTCGAGAAGCTGATCCTCGCGGACACCGACGACGAGCGCGACGCCGCGCTGGCCGCGCTCCTGCCGCTCCAGAAGGCCGACTTCATCGAGCTGTTCGAGTCGATGGACGGGCTGCCCGTCACCGTACGGCTGCTCGACCCGCCGCTGCACGAGTTCCTGCCCGACATCACCGAGCTCTCCGTGCGGGTCGCGCTCGCCGAGTCCCGCAAGGACGCGAACGAGAACGACCTGCGCCTCCTGCAGGCCGTGCACAAGCTGCACGAGCAGAACCCGATGCTCGGACTCCGCGGCGTCCGTCTGGGCCTGGTCATCCCCGGTCTGTTCGCGATGCAGGTCCGGGCGATCGCCGAGGCGGCGGCGCAGCGCAAGAACGCCAAGGGCGACCCGCGGGCCGAGATCATGATCCCGCTCGTCGGCACGGTCCAGGAGCTGGAGATCGTCCGCGAGGAGGCCGACCAGGTGATCGCCGAGGTCGAGGCGGCCACCGGTACGGAGCTGAAGCTCAGCATCGGCACGATGATCGAGCTGCCCCGTGCCGCGCTCACCGCCGGCCAGATCGCCGAGGCCGCGCAGTTCTTCTCCTTCGGCACGAACGACCTGACCCAGACGGTGTGGGGCTTCTCCCGTGACGACGTGGAGGCCTCGTTCTTCACCGCGTACCTGGAGAAGGGCATCTTCGGGGTGTCCCCGTTCGAGACGATCGACAAGGACGGCGTCGGCGCCCTCGTACGCAGCGCCGTGGAGGCCGGCCGGGCCACCCGCCCGGACCTCAAGCTCGGCATCTGCGGCGAGCACGGCGGTGACCCGGAGTCGGTGCACTTCTTCCACGAGGTGGGCCTCGACTACGTCTCCTGTTCGCCCTTCCGTATTCCGGTCGCCCGGCTGGAAGCGGGCCGGGCCGCCGCCCAGTCGCGGGGCAGCGACAGCCGCTGAGTACCGGGCGGTCGGCGCCCGACACGACTCCGGATACCGCCGGCGGATCACACGGACCCTCATCGGTCCTACGGCGGAGCCGGATTACCCGGAAGCGGCGGCACCCTGTGCGGGGGTGCCGCCGCTTCGTCAATTTGAAAGGCGAACCATGAGAAGTGGTTGGCTTTTCACCGTTCGGTGCGCAAATCGGGGACGCGGGGCCTGGGTGCGGCCCGGGGATCCCCACCCCCGGACCGCACCCGTTTACCCCTGCCGGGTGCGGAGCCGCACCGTCGTTCACCGCCGCCGAACGGGCGAAGCCCCCCACGGCCTTCACCCGCTCTTCGGTGACTCCGGTAACGCACCCGACGTCGTACAGCTTTTCGGGTGGCGGGGGTAGGGGCGAGACATTTCAACTGTGGCCGAAACCCCGTGGTGACCTCCTGTGACGCTGTGCATACGCTTCGGTGGGGGAATTGCGGATGCAACAGGTGGGGGTTCGGTGCTGCGTATCCATGTGTCCGGGGTGGACCTTTCGCGCGTGCGGATGGCCACGAGGCCGGACGCGATGTGGGAGACCGTTCTCAGTTTTCACCGGCTGAGGGACCGGAGGGGTTCCACGGTGTTCGGGGAATGGCGGAAGGAATCCCGCACCCGGTTGAATGGGGAAGCGCGTCTGCTGTCCGCGGTCGTTCCGCCGCGGGGCTATTTCCCCGACTTCCTGACGCCTTCTCAGGAAGGCGCCGAACCATTCGGACTCGATGCCGGAATGGAGGCGCTGCGTGACACCCCGGTGGACCGGATCCACGAGGAGCTCGGACTGCTGGCGGGAGACGGCTCCCCCGCCCGCAGGCCGTCGGCGGGCCCCGTGCTGCCGGAGGCGCTCGTCGAGGGGCGTACGGAGCCGCTGGGGCGGCTCATGTCCACCCTGCGGGCCTACCACCGTGCCGCGGTCGAGCCGTACTGGCCGCACATCCGGGCCAGCGTGGAGGCCGACCGTGCCGTCCGGGGCCGCGCCCTGCTGGACGGTGGGGCGGACGAGCTCCTGGCCACCCTGCCGCCGATGATCCGCTGGCGCGCCCCGGTGCTGGAGGCGGACTACCCCGTGGACCGTGAGCTGCGCCTCGACGGACGGGGTCTGCTGCTGCAGCCGTCGTTCTTCTGCCGGGGCACCCCCGTCGTCTACCGCGACCCGGACCTCCCGCCGGTCCTCGTCTACCCGGTCACCCACCCCGGAGCCCCGACCGCCGCCGGGCCGGGCCCTTGGCTCGGCCGGCTCGTGGGCCACACCCGCTCCGCGGTCCTGCGGGCCATAGACAGCGGCTGTACGACGAGCGAGCTGGCCCGCAGGACCGGGGTCTCCCTGGCCTCGGCCAGCCAGCACGCCTGCGTCCTGCGCGAGGCGGGCCTGGTCCGCACCCTGCGCCACGGCGGCTCGGTCCTGCACACCCTCACACCGCTGGGCTCCGAGCTTCTCAGGGGCGGGGCGCCGATCGCCGTGCCCTGAGGGATGCGGCCGGCCGGACGCGATGAGTTTTGCGGTCCCCCGTCGTCTACCTCTCGTAGGCGCTCGCAGGGAGCGCCGCACGGTGCCGGACGGAAGAGTGGACGCCATGCCTCAGATGATCTTCGTGAACCTGCCGGTCAAGGACCTCGAGACGACGAAGAACTTCTTCGCGAAGCTCGGGTTCGGATTCAACCCGCAGTTCAGCGACGAGACGACGGCCTGCCTGGTGATCAGCGACACGATCTTCGCCATGCTCATCAGCGAGCCGCGCTTCAAGGAGTTCACCAAGAAGGAGATCGCCGACGCGTCGAGGACGACCGAGGTCCTCGTCGCCCTGAGCGCGGACAGCCGGGAGAAGGTCGACGAGATGGCCGACGCGGCGCTCGCCAATGGCGGGACGCCCGCCAACGACCCCATGGACGAGGGCTTCATGTACGCCCGTTCCTTCCAGGACCCCGACCACCACATCTGGGAGGTCGTCTGGATGGACCCGGCGGCGGTCGAGGGCCAGGCCTGACAGCGGAGGGGGCAGCGGTCGCGGCGCCGGCTCCGTGACCGCTGCCCCCGGCGGGCGTCAGGAGCGGAAGGGGCCCGTGACCTCGTAGGTGATGCCGCCGGACGAACTCCCGCTGGTCCCGCGCTGCGAGGAGAAGTACAGCCGGCGGCCGTCGGGGGAGAAGGCGGGGCCGGTGATCTCCGAACCGGACTGGCCGCTGATCCGCAGGAACGGGGCGACCGTGTCGTCCGGGGTGATCAGGCAGATCTCCATGTTCCCTCCGTCCTCGGCGACGTACAGGTCGCCGGAGACGGCGCGGGTGACGTTGTCGACGCCGGTGAGCGGGGCGGTGCCGCTGGTGACGAGCGAGTCGTCGTAGGCGAGCGAGAGGGACGAGGCGTTGGCGTCGTACGCCCACACCCTGTTGTCGCCCTTGGTGGTGAACCAGCAGGTGCCCGCCGCGTAGAAGCAGCCCTCACCGCCGTTGAACACCTTGGCGCCGGAGACCTGGTACCGGGTCCGGGTGAGCGAACCGGCCGGGTCGGGGACCGTCGTCCAGGTCACCGGGCCCGAGGTGCCGGTGCCCGCGACCAGCACCTGGAGCGTGCCGGACGACAGGTCGCCCCAGGAGGCGGGACGGAAACGGTAGAACCGCCCGTCCGTCTCGTCCTCGGTCAGGTAGACGTAACCGTGGTCGGGGTCCGCGGCCGCCGCCTCGTGCTTGAAGCGGCCCATCGCGGGGCGCTGCACCGCCGCGTCCACGCCCCACGGGTCGGTCTCGTACACGAAGCCGCGGGTGACCTCCTCGCAGGAGAGCCAGGTGTTCCACGGGGTCCGGCCGCCCGCGCAGTTGTTGTTCGTGCCCGACAGGATCCGGTACGCCGAGGTGACCGTCCCCGAGGAGTCGAAGCGCACCGCGCTCGCCCCGCCGCCGCTGCCCGCGGACACCTCGGCGTTGGAGACGTAGATCCAGCCGCCGCCGTCGGTGAAGGTGGCGCCGCCGTCAGGCGCGCTGTGCCAGCTGTACGAGGTGCCGGGGACGGTCTGCCCGGAGCGGGCGATGATCCTGCTGGTGAAACCGCTCGGCAGCAGGATGCCGTTGCCGTTCGCCGCCTGCAGCGGGCCGTAGGGGCCGGTGGCCGGCTGGGCAGGGGCCGCGAAGGCGGCACCCCGCCACAGGGTGCCGCCGAAAGCCGCCGCCGAGGTGCCGATCACCGCTGTGCGCAAGAAGGTCCGACGTTCCACGATCACTCCACGGGTGACGTGCGGGCCCGCCGGTCCGGTCGGCCCGGCGGGGCGAACGTCAGGACAGTAGAGGTGCGCGGTGGCCGGAGCTCCAACATGTCATGAACGGGGCAAGTTCAGTCCGTGCGGACCGGGAAGACCGGCACGGTCACCTCGTCGTCGTCCAGGCACGCGCCCGTCTCCAGGTCGAACCGCTGCTTGAGCAGCGGCGACGCGACGAACGGCCGCCCCCCGGCGGAGCCGACCAGACCGCGGGAGAGTACGTACGCGCCGGTGAACGGGTCACGGTTGTCGATCGCGTACGCGCGCCCGGCCCGGTCCACGAACAGCGCGACCTGCCGGCCGTCCGGGAGGAGCGCCGCCACACCGCGGCCCGGGGTCAGCAGCGAACGGTCGCAGACCGTGAGCCAGACGTCTCCGTCCGCGAGCCGGATCGTCCCGGCGTCCTGCGCCTTTTCCAGAGTCTGAGCCGTCATCAGGAGGAAGTCCCTTCGAGAGTGCGGATGGCGAGCACCGGGCCCGCGAGGATGTCCAGGTCTGGCTTGACCTGGTCGCGTTCCGGGACGAACCTGACCGAGGGGTCGGGGGCGTCGGGGGCGTTGACGAAGGTCACGAAGCGGCGCAGCCGCTCCGGGTCGTTGATGGTCTCGGCCCACTCGTCGCGGTAGCCGGCGACGTGGTCGGCCATCAGCCGCTCCAGCTCGTCGCAGAGGCCCAGCGAGTCGTGGACGACGACGTCGCGCACGTGGTCCAGGCCGCCCTCGATCCGGTCCAGCCAGGTCGACGTGCGCTCCAGGCGGTCCGCCGTGCGGATGTAGAACATGAGGAACCGGTCGATGAGACGGACCAGTTCGGCGTCGGAGAGGTCCTGTGCCAGCAGGTCCGCGTGACGCGGAGTGGCGCCGCCGTTGCCGCCCACGTAGAGGTTCCAGCCCTGCGCCGTCGCGATGATGCCGAAGTCCTTGCCACGGGCCTCCGCGCACTCGCGGGCGCAGCCGGAGACCGCCGACTTCAGCTTGTGCGGCGAGCGCAGGCCCCGGTAGCGCAGCTCCAGGTCGATCGCCATCTTCACCGAGTCCTGTACGCCGTAGCGGCACCAGCTCTGCCCCACACAGGACTTGACCGTCCGCAGCGACTTCCCGTAGGCGTGTCCGGACTCGAATCCGGCGTCGACGAGGCGGGTCCAGATCAGCGGCAACTGGTCGACGCGGGCACCGAAGAGGTCGATCCGCTGTCCTCCGGTGATCTTCGTGTAGAGGCCGAAGTCCCGGGCCACCTCGCCGATCACGATCAGCTTCTCCGGGGTGATCTCCCCGCCGGGGATGCGCGGCACGACGGAGTACGAGCCGTTGCGCTGGAGGTTGGCCAGGAAGTGGTCGTTGGTGTCCTGCAGCGCCGCCTGCTCGCCGTCCAGGACGTAGCCGCTCGCGCCGACCGTCGGGGCCAGCGACGCGATGATCGAGCCGACGGTGGGCTTGCAGACCTCGCAGCCGTCACCGCCACGGGCGGCATCCCGGCCGTGCGAGTCGAGGAGGTCGGCGTACCGCGTGACACCGAGGGTGCGGACGATCTCGTACAGCTCGCTGCGGGTGTACGCGAAGCAGCCGCACAGCCCCTGGTCCTCGGGCTGCGGCAGCAGCTGGCCGATGACCTTGACGCAGCTTCCGCAGCCCGTGCCGGCCCTGGTGCACTTCTTCACCTCGGGCAGCGTGGTGTGCTCGCAGATCGCGCCCTTGGTGACGTTGTGGCATGAGCAGATCACGGCTTCGTCGGGCAGCGAGGACGGGCCCAGGGTGACCGGGCCGCCCGCGCCGGCCGGCAGCACCAGCTGCTCGGGGGCGACGGGGAGGACCGATCCGGTCATCGGCCGCAGCGTGCCGTACTGGTCGGCGTCGCCGACCAGGACACCGCCGAGCAGCGTGCCGTCCCGGCCGATCACCAGCTTCTTGTAGACACCCGAGCGGGAGTCCGCGTACACGACGTCGAGGCAGCCCTCGGCCGTGCCGTGCGCGTCGCCGAAGGAGGCGACGTCGACGCCGAGCAGCTTCAGCTTGGTGGAGAGGTCGGCGCCGGTGAAGGAGGCCGCGTCACCCGCGATCACATCGGCGACCGCCAGCGCCATCTCGTATCCCGGTGCCACCAGCCCGTAGACCCGGCCGTCCGAGGCCAGCGCGCACTCGCCGATCGCGAAGACGTCCCTGTCGGAGGTACGGCACTCCTCGTCGACGACGATGCCGCCGCGTGGGCCGACCGCCAGACCGCAGTCGCGGGCCAGCTGGTCCCGGGGGCGCACTCCGGCGGAGAAGACGACGAGGTCGGTCTCCAGCGAGGAACCGTCCGACAGCGCCATGCCGTCGACCCGGCCGTCCTCGCCCGCGGTGACCTCCTGGGTTCCGACGCCCGTGTGGACGGATAGGCCCATGTTCTCGATGGTGCGCAGCAGTGCGGCGCCGCCGCCGTCGTCGACCTGCACCGGCATCAGCCGGGGCGCGAACTCCACCACGTGCGTGTCGAGTCCGAGGCCCTTCAGCGCGCCCGCGGCCTCCAGGCCGAGGAGTCCGCCGCCGACGACCGCGCCGGTCCTCGCGGTCCTCGCGTACTCCTCGATCGCGAGGAGGTCGTCGATGGTGCGGTAGACGAAGCAGCCCTCGGCGTCCTTGCCGGGGACGGGCGGGACGAAGGGGTACGAGCCGGTGGCCAGCACGAGCGTGTCGTAGGAGAAGGTCTCCCCGGAGCGCGCGGTGACGGTGCGCGCCGCACGGTCGACGCTCTCCGCCGGGTCGCCGAGGCGCAGCTCGATGCCGTGGCGCTCCATGAAGCCCGCCTCGACGAGCGAGAGGTCCTCCGGCGTCTTCCCGGAGAAGTACGAGGTCAGCTGCACCCGGTCGTACGCGGGGCGGGGCTCCTCGCAGAGGACGACGACCCTGGCGGTGCCCGCGGCGGGCGTCAGGCCGCGGTCGGCGAGCGCTTCCAGGAACCGCTGGCCGACCATGCCGTGCCCGACGACCACGATGGTCGGCACGCCTTCGGTGCGGGCGGTCGGGGGAGTGGACACCGGCATCAGAAGCCTCCGTCGTTGGTGAGCAGGTGGAGCAGGGGCATGTCGGCGGGGAGCGGGTCGTCGTCCTGCCAGGTGCGGGCGAGGGTGCCGACCGCGGCGAGATCGCCGAACAGCACCCCGCCCGCCAGCCGGTCGCCCCGGACGACGACCGTGCGGTAGGCACCCCGGGTGGCGTCGGCCAGCCGGATCACGTCGTCGCCGGGCAGCGGGCGCGAGTCCCCGAAGGCGGCCAGGTCGAGTGCGGCGGGGGCTCCGGCGACGCCCGGGGCGGACGAGGGGGAACGCAGGGTGAGCCGGGTCAGGGCCCGGGTGCCCCCGTAGCGGGCGGGGCGGCCGGCCAGCACCTCCGCCAGCACATCGGCCTGTTCGAGCGCGGCACCCGCCAGCCCGTAGACCGTCCCGTCGTGTTCGGCGCAGTCGCCGACGGCGTGGATGTACGGGTCCGAGGTGCGCAGCTCGTCGTCCACGACGACGCCCCTGCGGACCTCGAGCCCGGCCGCCTGCGCCAGACCCGCCCTGGGGCGGACCCCGCAGGCCAGCACAGTGATCTCCGCCTCCAGCTCGTAGCCGTCGGCGAGTTCGACGGCCCGCACCGCCGGCGCGGCCCCGTCCGTGCAGCGCAGCCCGCGCACCCGGCACTCGGTGTGCACCTCGACGCCGAGGGCCTCCAGGTGACCGCGCAGCATCCTGGCCGCCTCGGCGTCCAGCTGCCGCTCCATGAGGTGCTCGCCCTGCTGGGCCAGCACCACCTGGGCGCCGCACTCGGCGAGAGCGCGGGCGGCCGACACCCCGAGGAGCCCGCCACCGATGACGACGGCGCGTACGCCGGGGCGCACAGCGGCGCGCAGGGCCAGGCAGTCGTCGAGGGTGCGGAAGGGATGCACCCCGTCCGGCAGCGTGTGGCCGAGTCCCCGCAGTGGCGGCAGTACGGGATTGGAGCCGGTGGCCAGCACCAGGCGCTCGTAGCCGGTCGCGCTGCCGTCGTCGCAGAGCACCTGACGCTCTGCCCGGTCGATCCGCACGACTCGCACCCCGCGCCGCGTCTCCGCGGGCGGCAGCGCGATGACGTCCGGCTCGTACCGGCCGGCGAGCACCTCCGCCAGCAGCACCCTGTTGTACGGTGCGTGCGCCTCCTCACCGATGACGGTGACCCCGGGGACCCGGGCGGCGAGCCGCGCGCCCGCCATCCCGGCGCCGATCACCACCACCCGTGCCGCGTTCTCCGTCTCTGTCCTCATGCCGTCGAGAGTGCGCGGCGGGTGTTACCCGACCGCATCCCTCCTGTTTCCCTGGAGGAACCTTGCGCTCAGCGCGTCACGACGCCCTCTGTGAGGGCGGGGCACAGCTGGTTGGACGGTTCACCCGACACCTGCTTAAGGTCGCGAGCATGCCTGAGACAACCCTCACCACCCTGGTCCTCCTCTGCCTGGCCGCCGCTGCGGCCGGCTGGATCGACGCGGTGGTGGGCGGCGGCGGGCTCCTGCTGCTGCCCGCCCTGCTGTTGGGCCTCCCGCACGTCCCGGCCGCCCACATCCTCGGCACCAACAAGGCCGTCGCCATCGTCGGCACCTCGGGCGCCGCCGTGACGTACGTACGCAAGGCGCCGGTACAGGTGGGGACCGCCGTACGGATCGGTCTCATGGCGCTCGCGGGGTCGATGACCGGCGCCTTCTTCGCCGCGGGCATCAGCAGTGACGTGCTGCGCCCGGTGATCATGGTGGTGCTGCTCGCCGTCGCGGCGTTCGTGCTGCTGAGGCCGTCCTTCGGTACGTCGGCGGCCGGGGACGGCCCGGGCAGGAAGGTCACCAGGGCACGTACGGTCACCGCGATCGTGCTGGTCGGCGGCGGTATCGGCTTCTACGACGGGCTGTTCGGGCCCGGCACCGGCACCTTCCTGGTGCTGGCGCTGACGGCCGTGCTCCACCTCGACCTGGTCACCGCGTCCGCCACGGCCAAGATCGTGAACGTCTGCACCAACGCCGGAGCGCTGGCGATGTTCGCCTACCAGGGCACCGTGCTGTGGCAACTGGCCGCGCTGATGGCCGTGTTCAATCTGGCGGGTGCGATGCTCGGCGCGCGGATGGCTCTCAGGAGGGGCAGCGACTTCGTCCGCGGAGTCCTGCTGGTCGTGGTGTTCTCGCTGGTCGCCAAGCTCGGCTTCGACCAGTGGACGGCCTGACCGGCGTGACACGACCGCCGGGCCCACCCGTGTCCGACGGTGTTTCCGGGGTCGGCCCGTGCCCGACGGGGCCGACCGGCGCGACACGGCGCAGGCCGTCGGGCGGTCCGCCCCTCAGCGCACCGCGGTCAGGTGGGCGTACGCCACCACGTTTCCCTGGTAACCCGTCTCGCGGCTGAAACCGCCGCCGCACGTGATCAGCCGGAGCGAGGCGTGCGGGGTGGCGCCGTAGACCCGCTTGTCCGGGAACGCGTCGTTCTCGTACACCTCCACCGCGTCGACCGCGAAGACGGCGGTGCGGCCGTCGGCGCGGTCGATCTCGATCCCGGCCCCCTTCCTGAGGGACCCGAGGGCGTAGAACACGGCCGGCCCCTCCGCGTTGTCGACATGTCCGGCGACCACCGCGGTGCCCTTCGTGCCGGGCGGGGTGCCGTCCTCGAACCAGCCGGCCAGATCGCGGTCCTCCGCGGGCGGTGCTTCGAGGCGGCCGTCCGCGTCCAGCCCGAGGCCCGTCATCGGTGCGTCCACTCCGATGCCCGGGATGCGGATCCTCACCGGTTCGGAGGGGCGCAGGGGTGCGGCGACCCTGGTGCCCGGCCGTGGCTCGGAGCCCGCGGCGAAGGCCTCGGCGGTGGACGGCTGCGGGGCGACGGTCCGGACGGCCGCGCCGTTGTGGACCAGCCATATGCCGCACAGCGCGGCGATGCCCACCAGCCAGGCCCGCGCCTTCAGCGGTGTCCTGTCCACGTCCCGTCCTCCGCCGCCCGCCCTCAGCGGTGGACGCGGTACGAGCCGCCCGTGCCGCGGCGGCGACGCAGGAGCAGGGCGCCGCCGACGGCTGCCGCCGCGACGAGACCGGCGCCCGCGGCGAGCCGGGCCGTGTCGGGTGCGGCGCTGCCGCCGACACCGGTCCCGACGTGTCCGGAGGGCCGACTGGGACCGGGCGAGGCCGTGGGCCTGTGTTCCGGGTACGCGGGCGGCTTCGCGGTCCCGGGGTCGGGGCGTGTTCCCGGCTCGGCCCCGGGAGCCGTTCCCGTACCGGCGCCGGGCCGCAGGAGCGCCTCGGACTCGTCACCGGTACCCGTGGCACCCTCCTCCGTCCCCGTCCCCGTCCCCGGCTCCGTCCCCGTCCCCGTCCCCGGCTCCGGCTCCGGCGACGAAGGCCCCGAAACCGCTGCCGGGTCCTCGCCCGTCCCCGGGTCTTCCAGCGGGTCCGTACCGTCGGCCGGCTCCAGTTCCTCGGTCCCCAGGCCGTCGGCCGGCTCCAGGCCCTCGGCCGCTCCCAGGCCGTCGGTGGCCGTCTCGGCGCCGTCGCACGGGACTGCCGCGTCGGCGCCCGCCGCGCCCTCGGGCCCGCAGTCCGCCGTGCCGGCTGCGGCCGTCGCGGCGCCGAACCCCGGTCTGCCGAGGCTGTCCGGGTGTGCGTACGCGGACGGGGCGGCGAGGCCGAGCGCGGCGGCGGTGAGGGCCGCGGCGGCGGTACCGGTCACGAGGCGGGCAGGGCTGAACATGGGAATCCTCCGGGCAGACGGTCGTGTCCTGCCCCCGAGGTAACAGGCCGCGACCCCGGCCCGCATGCCGGCAGCCGGTCCGCTTTCACCCGTACGGGTGTGCGCGGCGTATCCGCGCGCCCGGTCCGGCGCAGGTCGCGACCATGATGGAGACTGCCCGGCCCGCGCGGGGACGATCGGGTGACGCGCACACCCCTGTGAATGTGACGCACGTCACAAGAATGAGGTCGCACCGCACGGGCAAACGACATGCACCCCCCACGGGACGGCATTCCCCCCGCCGACCCCACGGCAACCGCCCTCACCGGCCCATCCCCCCCCGGGACCGGTGAGGGCGGTGTCGGTCCGGCGCCGCCCTCAAGTCCCGGCGGGGCCGCCCCCGTCGGTCGCGGACCAGACGATGTCCGGCGGTCGTACACGGGCACACCGGGGCTGTCCCGCATCGTCCGTCAGGCGCAGCCGCGCCGTCAGGTGCCCTGTCGCCGCGGCGGCCTCCAGGACCTCGGCGCCGATGTCGCTCACCATCAGCTTGGCCCGGCGGAACATGGTGAAGGCGCCCGAGCCGTCCACCGTTCCCCAGGACAGGTAGACGAAGCACCCGCCGAGCCGGTTCTGGATGTACGGCCCCGACACCTCGATGCCCTCCGCCGTGGGTACGGCGGTGCAGTCCAGGGTCCAGGAGGCGTGTTCCGCGTCGCCGGGGTGCAGGCCGAGCAGTTCGCCCGGCCGGTCCTTACGCTGCACCCCGACGTGGATGTTGTCGAAACCGGCGAAGTCGGTGTCGGGACCGCAGGTGCGGCCCGGGAGTTCTGAGGCCTCGATATGGATCTGCATGGCTCCATGGTCCCGCACGCCGGGAAGGTCAGACGGCCTCGCGAGGGGCCTCCTCGTACACCCGGCCGAGCAGCTCCATCAGGTCCTCGTCGATGTCGAAGGGCGTGTCGTCGATCCGGTGGACCGGCGCGACGCCCTGGGAGTTGGTGACGAACGCCGCCCGGTACGCGCCCAGCCCGTCCAGCGTCACCCCGCGCCGCACCGAGGGCCGGCCCGTCCGCGCGAGGCCGCGCTCCAGCAGGGTCATGGTGATGCCGGTCAGCGCCGGGGCGTCCGGCCAGACCACCGAAGCGCCGTCCCAGAAGCCGATGTTCGTGATCGATCCCTCGGTCACCATGCCGCCGGGCGAGGTCAGGAGCGCCTCGTCGAAACCCGCTCTCCCGGCCTGCCGCCCGTAGTAGGTCTGACCGAACTCGCCGGGGCGTTTGATGTGCGGCACGGAGCGTGCGTAAGGGACGGACATGAGGCTGCGTGGCGCACCGTCCGCGCCGACCGGCTCCCGCACCGTCACCATCGGGACCGTGGTCGCGCTGTCCGGCGGCATGAAACCGTGCACCCGGACCGACGCGTCCCGTCTCCCGGCGCCGTCGAGAGCGTGCCTGATCAGCTCGCGGACACGCTGCCCGTCCAGCGGGAGTCCGAACAGCTCCCGGTTCGCGGAGTCCAGTCGGTCCAGGTGCAGGGCCAGACCCGGCACCTGGCGGTCCCTCACCTGCATCGCGGTGAAATGGCCGTAGCCGGCGAAGGCCGGGATCCGCAGATCCTCCCCGGTGGCAGGGCGCCCGTCGAACTCGACGTAGAGGTCCGGCACGGAAGTCGTCATGGTCTCCAGCGTAGGTGTGACGGGGTCGCGCTTGACCTCAATCTTGGTTGAGGTGTGAGTCTGCGGGGCATGGACATCAACACACCCGCTCCCACTGCGTCCGACGCCCCGCTGAAGGTTGCCGTCATCCTCGGCAGCAACCGGCCGGGCCGCTTCGGGCCCGTCGTCGCCGACTGGTTCCTCGGGAGGGCGGCCGGGCACCCGGACATCGAGACCGAGCTGATCGACGTCGCTGAGACCGAACCGCCCGCCACCGGCGCCGCCGGGGCCACCCCGCGACTGGCCCGAGCCGACGCCTTCGTCGTGCTGACCCCTGAGTACAACCACTCCTACCCGGCCCCGCTCAAGAGCCTGATCGACCGGCACTTCACCGAATGGCAGGCCAAGCCCGTCGCGTTCGTGTCGTACGGCGGGATCTCCGGCGGCCTGCGGGCGGTCGAACACCTGCGGCAGGTCTACGCCGAACTGCACGCCGTCTCGGTGCGCGACACCGTCTCCTTCCACAACGCCGGTGCCCTCTTCGACGACCGGGGCGTGCCCCAGGACTCCGGCCAGGCCGACGGGGCGGCCAAGAGGATGCTGGACCAACTGGTCTGGTGGGGACGAGCCCTGCGCGCGGCCAGGGCCCGGCACCCGTACGGCGGCTGACACGGCGCGGGCCGACGATCGAGGGGTCACGGACGACGAGAACGAGGAGACCCGGGGATGACCGAGCCCGCATGGCTGACCGTACTGACCACCACGGACAGCGAGGAGAAGGCGCGCGCCCTGGCCCGGGGCGCGGTGGACGCGCGACTCGCCGCCTGCGCCCAGATCCCGGCCCCCGTCACCTCGGTCTACCGCTGGCAGGGCGCCGTCGAGACCGGCGAGGAGTGGCAGGTGCTGTTCAAGACGACGGCCGAGCGCTACGACGAGCTGGAGGCCCACCTCCTCGCGGCGCACGACTACGCGACGCCCGAGATCATCGCCACGCCCGTCGTGCGCGGCAGCGACCGCTATCTCGCCTGGGTGTCATCCGGGACGGCGCCCGTCGCCACGCCGTGACCGACGTCCAACTGCGCTTCTTCGTGTACGGCACCCTGCTCCCCGGAGAGCCGGACCACGACCGGTTCCTCCGGGGCCGCACCGGCGGGGAACGGCCGGCGGTGCTGCCGGGAGCCCTTCTCCACGAGGGGCCGGGCCACCCGTACGCGATCGAGGGGCACGGCACGGTCCGCGGCGCGCTCGTCACCGCCGGGCCGGGGCGTACGCGGAACCGCCCGGGCTCCTGGACGGTCCGGAGCAGCAGTCCGTACGAGCGGGTGACCCGCAGGGCCGTTCCCTGCCGCGACCGGATACACCCGGCCGCGGCGGGGCGAGCCCGTTCCCGCCTGGGGCCACCTCGCGGCCACCGCCGTCACCCGCTCCCTTCGCGCCGGTGGCACACCCGTGCCGGGCGGCGACCGGCTCAGCCGGCGGCCTCCACCCGCACCGCGCACACCTTGAACTCCGGCATGCGCGACACAGGGTCCAGCGCCGGGTTCGTCAGGGTGTTGGCCCGGCCCTCGCCCGGCCAGTGGAACGGCATGAACACGGTGTCCTGCCGGATCCCCACGGTGATCCGTGCCGGTGCCACCGCCCGCCCCCGCCGCGAGGTGACCGCGACGCTCTCGCCCTCGGCCACCCCGATCCGCTCGGCGAGCCGCGGATGCAGCTCCACGAAGGGTCCCGGCGCCGCCGCGTTCAGCTCGGCTACGCGGCGGGTCTGCGCCCCCGACTGGTACTGGGACACGACCCGTCCGGTGGTCAGCACCACCGGGTACTCCGCGTCCGTCTCCTCCGCTGCCGCCCGGTGCGCGACCGGGACGAACCTCGCCCGCCCGTCGTCCGTCGCGAACCGCTCCAGGAACAGCCGCGGCGTGCCGGCGTGCTCCTCGTCCGGGCAGGGCCAGAACACCCCGTCCTCCGCCGCGATCCGGGCGTAGGTGATGCCCGCGTAGTCGGCCGGACCGCCCGCGGACGCCCGTCGAAGCTCGTCGAAGACCTCCTCCGGATCCGCCGGGAAACCCTTCCCGTGTCCCAGGAGACCGGCCAGCGCGTTCAGCACCTCCAGGTCGCTGCGTACGCCCGCCGGCGGCATGACCGCACGCTGCCGCAGCAGCACCCGGCCCTCCAGGCTGGTCGTCGTCCCGCTCTCCTCCGCCCACTGCGTCACCGGCAGCACGACATCGGCCAGCGCCGCCGTCTCCGACAGCACCACGTCCGCGACCGCCAGGAAGTCCAGCGACCTCAGCCGCTCCTCGACGTGTCCGGCGCGCGGTGCCGACACGACCGGATTCGACCCCATGACCAGCAGTGACCGCACGTCCCGCCCCAGTGCGTCCAGCAGCTCGTACGCACTGCGCCCCGGCCCCGGCAGCGTGTCGGGGTCGACGCCCCAGACCCCGGCCACATGGCGGCGTGCCGCGGGGTCCGTGAGCTTGCGGTAGCCGGGCAGCTGGTCGGCCTTCTGGCCGTGCTCCCGACCGCCCTGGCCGTTGCCCTGGCCGGTCAGGCAGCCGTATCCGGACAGTGGGCGGCCCGCGCGGCCGGTGGCCAGGCAGAAGTTGATCCACGCCCCCACCGTGTCCGTGCCCTTGGCCTGCTGCTCGGGCCCCCGCGCGGTGAGCACCATCCCGGTCTCCGCCCCGCAGAACAACTCCACGGCTTCGCGCAGCTGAGGCACGGGCACCCCGGTGAGGCGCTCCACCAGTTCCGGCCAGTGCGCCATGGCGCCCGCCCTGGCCTCGTCCCAGCCGTTCGTCCGGGTACGGACGAACTCCTCGTCGACCCGTCCGTCCGCCACGCCCAGGTGCAGCATGCCGAGCGCGAGTGCCAGGTCCGTGCCGGGCCGGGGCGCCAGGTGCAGATCCGCCTGCTCGGCGGTCCTGGTCCGGCGGGGGTCGATGACGATCAGCCGGCCGCCGTTCTCCTTCAGCTCGGTCAGATAGCGCAGCGCGGGCGGCATCGTCTCAGCGAGGTTCGAGCCGACCAGGATCACGCACCCGGTCCGGGGGATGTCCTCCAGCGGGAACGGCAGCCCCCGGTCGAGGCCGAAGGCCCGCTGGTGCGCGGCGGCCGCCGACGACATGCAGAAGCGGCCGTTGTAGTCGATCTGAGAGGTGCCGAGCACCACCCGGGCGAACTTCCCGAGGGCGTACGCCTTCTCGTTGGTGAGCCCGCCCCCGCCGAACACACCCACGGCGTCCGCGCCGTGCTCCGCCCGTGTGTTCCCCAGCCCGTCCGCGATCCGCCGCAGTGCCTCGTCCCAGCTCGCCGGGGCCAGCTCACCGCCCGCGTCGCGTACGAGGGGCTCCGTCAGGCGCACACCGGCGGCGAGCACGGCGGGCGCGGTGCGGCCCTTTCCGCACAGGGCTCCCCGGTTGACGGGGAACTCGGTACGCTCCACGACCTCGACCACCCCGCCGTCGGTGACGGGGCGCAGCTTCATCCCGCACTGGAGCGCGCAGTACGGGCAGTGGGTGGACGTCTCGGTGCGGGGCATACACCCAGCGTGCGAGGCCGGTATTACGAGGACCGGTGCGTCCGGTTACGCCCCCGGTACGCGCACCTCAGCCCGCGCCGCCCGCCGCCGTGAGGTCACCCGCCAACGCCTCCGTCACCCCTGGCTCCCGCGGCCCCAGGAAGTGCGGATCCGGCTCGAACACGACGTCCAGGAGTGCCTTGCCCGCCGCGAACACCTCCCGCGCCCCGCCGTAGTACCAGGTGGCGTCGTGGACGTCGTCGGCCCCCACCCCGTAGGCGTCCATCCCGGCGGAGCGGCACAGGGCGATCGCCCGCCGTATGTGGAAGCCCTGGCTCACCAGGACGGCCCGGTCGACCCCGAATATCCTCTTCGCACGGACGCAGGAGTCGTAGGTGTCGAAGCCCGCGTAGTCGCTGACGATCCGCCCGTCCGGCACCCCGCGCCCGGCGAGATACGTGCGCATGGCATCCGGTTCGTCGTACTCCACGCGGCTGTTGTCCCCGGTGACCAGCACGACCTGGACCTTGCCGGACCTGTACAGCTCGGCTGCCGTGTCCAGCCGGTGCGCGAGATACGGCGACGGCCGGCCCTCCCACAGCCCCGCGCCGAACACCACCGCGACCCGCTGCGCCGGGGCGTCGGCCGTCGTCCGCACCCGGGCGTCGGCCGTGGTGAGCAGCCAGGCCGAGGGAACCAGCGCCGCCGCACAGACGGCCATCAGCGCCTGCACCAGCCACCGCTGCCCCCGCCGGGTCCGCGGCAGCCGCGGCCGCGCGGCGGCGACCCGTCTGCGGGCCCTCGGCAGCGCACGGCGCAGCCCCTCCGGTGTCCCCAGCCGCATCCTGCGCCCCCCGCGCTCGTACCGAACTCCTCACATCAGGGACGAACGGCGGGGGCGAATGGTTCGCGTCCCGTGTGAACAGGTACTGACACCATGGACACGGGCCCCGTGAGGCAGAGGCAAAGACCCGTCACCGGTGCGAAACGGCCCGGCAACGTCCGCCCGGCACCATCGGTCGATGACGGAGAAGGCATCGGAACACCCGCCTGAGCCCCTGCCCCTCGACAGCACGGCGCAACTCCTGACCCGCATCACCTCACAGCTCGGAAACCAGCTCAGCCTCGTCTCCCCGAACGGAACCCGCAGGCCCATGCAGCGCATCCGCAGATCCGCACCCACCCTGGTGGCCGTCGCGCACGGCAGCCGGGACCCGCAGGCCCTGCGCACGGTCCTGGAGCTGCTGGACCGGGTACGGGAGCTGCGGCCCGCCCTCGACGTACGTCCGGCCCACATCGAGCTGAACGAGCCACTGCTGCCGGACACACTGGCCGGCATAGGACGTGGGGAGGACGCCGTGCTCGTGCCCCTGCTGCTCGGCCGGGGCCACCACGTCCGGCACGACCTGCCCCGCGCCGCCGCGGCCGCGAGCCACCTCGGGACCCGGGTGGCGGCCCCGCTCGGACCGCACCCGCTGCTCGTCGAGGCCCTGTACGAACGCCTCCTCGAAGCGGGCTGGCGTGACGAGGACGGCACGAGGCGCGACGCCGCCGTCGTGCTGGCCGCCGCCGGGTCACGCGACCCCGACTCCGACGTCGACGCGCGCCGCACCGCCGCCCTGCTCAGCGACCGCCTCGGCGGAGTCCCCGTGGTACCCGCGTACGCCTCGGCGGCCGCGCCCGACGTTCCGGCCGCACTGCGCGCACTCGCCGCCCGTGGCCGCCACCGGGTGGCCCTCGCCTCCTACTTCACGGCCCCCGGCCGGTTCGCGACCCTCTCGGCGGCCGCCGCGGCGGGCGTCACCGCCGGACCGCTCGGTGCGCACCCGGCGATGGCACGCCTCCTGCTGCACCGCTACGACGAGGCCCTGGCCGGCACGGCACCCGCCCCCGGCGCCCTGACGTACCCGCAGCTCCTGGCCCCCGCCTGACCCGTACTGTCGGCCCGCCGGTCTAATCTCGGGTACATGGACGGTACGCACGACCCCAGGGACACGCCGTACGGCGCGGCCGACGCCGAGCGCTGGGACACCGAGCCCGACAAACGGCCGGGCCGCACCGCGTTCCAGCGTGACCGTGCCCGCGTGCTCCACTCCGCCGCCCTGCGCAGACTCGCGGGCAAGACCCAGGTCGTCACACCGGGCACCCGCGGCCGGGCCTGGGACGCCAGCCCCCGCACGCGCCTCACCCACTCCCTGGAGTGCGCCCAGGTGGGCCGGGAGCTCGGTGCCGCGCTGGGCTGCGACCCCGACCTGGTGGAGGCGGCCTGCCTCTCGCACGACATGGGACACCCGCCCTTCGGACACAACGGCGAACAGGCGCTCAACGACTTCGCGTCGGACTGCGGCGGCTTCGAGGGCAACGCCCAGTCGCTGCGGCTGCTGACCCGTCTCGAACCCAAGCGCTTCGTCCGCGACCCCCGCAGCGGTGAGCTCGTCAGCGTCGGGCTCAATCTGACCCGGGCCGCCCTGGACGCCGCCACGAAGTACCCCTGGCCCCGGGGCTCGCACCCCACCGACCCCGGCTCACCGAAGTTCGGGGTGTACGAGGACGACCTGCCGGTCTTCGAGTGGGTCCGCAAGGGCGCGCCACAGGACGGCAAGTGCTTCGAGGCCCAGGTCATGGACTGGTCCGACGACGTCGCCTACTCGGTGCACGACTTCGAGGACGGACTGCACGCGGGACACATCGACCCCGGCTGTCTCTTCGCCGAGCCGGAGCGGGCGGAGATCTGGGCCGTTGCCATCGGCCGGTACGTCCCGGCGGACACCGACCCCCAGGAGCTCGCCGACGCCCTCGACCGGCTCACCGCCCAGGAGTGGTGGCCGCACGGCTACGACGGGACCGCGGTCGCCCAGGCCCGGCTGAAGGACGCGACGAGCCAGCTCATCGGCAGGTTCTGCCTGGCGGCCGAGTCCGCGACGCACACCGCCTACGGGCCCGGACGGCTCGGCAGGTACGGCGCCGAACTCATCGTCCCGCGCGAGGTGCGCAACGAGTGCGCCGTGCTCAAGGCCGTCGCGGACCGTTACGTCATGCAGCGCGCCGAACAGGAGACCCTCCGCGCCGGGCAGCGCATCGTCATCGCCGAACTCGCCGCCGCCCTCACCGCACGCGCGCCCGAAGGACTGGAGCCGCAGTTCCGCGCCCTCCACGAGGCGGCCCCCGACGACCGGGGCCGCAAGAGGGTCCTCGTCGACCAGATCGCCGCATTGACGGACGCCTCGGCGCGGTCCCTTCACGGAACACTCACCGGTGTTGGGCAGACTGGACCCTGAGGGCCACATGCCTGCGGCTGTGACCTGATCGGGATACACCCTCTTTCGCCATCACCCTGCGTGCGGGACGCTCGCAGGGTGACGGCGCCGCGCAGCTAAGTACCGAGGAGGCACCAAGTGGTCGACGCACATCGGACGTTCGTCATCATCGGCGGAGGACTCGCCGGAGCGAAGGCGGCCGAGACCCTCCGGGCGGAGGGCTTCAGCGGCCGGGTGATCCTCATCGGCGACGAGCGCGACCATCCGTACGAGCGGCCTCCCCTGTCCAAGGGCTACCTGCTGGGCAAGGTCGAACGGGACTCGGTCCTCGTGCACGAGACCGCGTGGTACGCCGGCGCCGACATCGAGCTCCACCTCGGCCAGGTCGTCACCTCCATCGACCGTGCGGGCCGGTCCGTGCAGCTCGGCGACAACACGGTCGTCCACTACGACAAGCTGCTGCTCGCCACAGGCGCCGAACCGCGCCGCCTCGACATCCCGGGCACGGACCTGGTGGGCGTCCACCACCTGCGCCGTCTCGCCCACTCCGACCGGCTGCGCAACGTCCTCGCCGCCCTCGGCCGGGACAACGGCCACCTGGTGATCGCCGGAGCCGGCTGGATCGGCCTGGAGGTCGCCGCGGCGGCCCGCGGCTACGGCGCGGAGGTCACCGTCGTCGCCCCCTCGGCGACCCCGCTCCACCACGTCGTCGGCCCCGAGGTCGGCCAGATCTTCACCGAGCTGCACGCCGACCACGGCGTCCGCTTCCACTTCGGTGCCCGCCTCACCGAGATCACCGGACAGGACGGTCTGGTCCTCGCCGCCCGCACCGACGACGGCGAGGAGCACCCCGCCCACGACGTGCTGGCCGCGATCGGCGCGGCCCCGCGCACCTCGCTCGCGGAGGCCGCAGGGCTCGACATGGCGGACCGGACCCAGGGCGGCGGTGTCGTCGTCGACGCCTCCCTGCGCACCTCCGACCCGCACATCCACGCCGCCGGGGACATCGCTTCCGTCGACCATCCGCTCTTCGGCGGCCGGCTGCGCGTGGAGCACTGGGCGAACGCCCTGAACAGCGGACCCGCCGCGGCGAAGGCCATGCTCGGCCAGGACGTGACGTACGACCGCGTGCCGTACTTCTTCTCCGACCAGTACGACCTCGGCCTGGAGTACTCCGGCTGGGCGCCGCCCGGTTCGTACGACCAGGTCGTCATCAGGGGCGATGCCGGCAAGCGCGAGTTCATCGCCTTCTGGCTGAACGACGGCCGGGTCCTCGCCGGGATGAACGTCAATGTGTGGGACGTCACCGAAGACATCCAGGCGCTGATCAAGGCCGCCCGGCCGGTGGACGCGGACGCCCTCGGAGACCCCTCGGTGCCGCTGGGATCCCTGCTCTGACCGGTGGGGCCGGGCGTCCGGGACCCTCCGGTGCCCGGGGCGGTGCCCCGCGGCCGGCCGGTCCCGGACGCCCGGCCCCACCCGTAGACTTCACGCGTGGCAGGCAGGATCAATGACGACGACGTGAAGGCGGTCCGGGACGCGGTCCCGATCGACGCCGTCGTGTCCGAGTACCTTCAGCTGCGCAACGCGGGCGGCGGAAACCTCAAGGGCCTCTGCCCCTTCCACGACGAGAAGTCCCCCTCCTTCCAGGTGAGCCCGGGCAAGGGCCTGTTCCACTGCTTCGGCTGCCAGGAGGGCGGCGACACGATCGCCTTCGTGATGAAGATCGATCACCTCACCTTCTCCGAGACGGTCGAGCGCCTGGCCGCCAAGGCGGGCATCACCCTGCGCTACGAGGAGGGTGGCTACAACCCCTCCCACCAGCGTGGCGAGCGCATCCGGCTGGTCGAGGCCCACAAGATCGCCGCCGATTTCTACCGTGAGCAGCTGAACGGTCCCGAGGCGGAGATCGGCCGGAAGTTCCTCGCCGAGCGCGGCTTCGACCAGGACGCGGCGGCCCACTTCGGCGTCGGCTACAGCCCCGCCGGCTGGGACCACCTCACCCGCTTCCTGCGCGGCAAGGGCTTCAGCGACAAGGAGCTCATCAGCTCCGGAATCTCCCAGGACGGCCGCCGGGGCCCCATCGACCGCTTCCGCGGCAGGCTGATGTGGCCGATCAGCGACACCTCGGGCGAGATCGTCGGCTTCGGCGCCCGCAAGCTCCGCGACGACGACAACGGCCCGAAGTACCTCAACACCCCCGAGACCTCGATCTACAAGAAGTCCCAGGTGCTGTACGGCATCGACCTGGCCAAGAAGGACATCGCCAAGGCGAGCCGGGCCGTCGTGGTCGAGGGCTACACCGACGTGATGGCCTGCCACCTCGCGGGGGTCACCACCGCCATCGCCACCTGCGGGACGGCGTTCGGAGGTGACCACATCAAGATCCTCCGACGGCTCCTGATGGACAACGGCAGCGCCCGGGTGATCTTCACCTTCGACGGTGACGCGGCCGGCCAGAAGGCCGCTCTGCGCGCCTTCGAGGACGACCAGAAGTTCGCCGCCGAAACCTACATCGCGATCGCGCCGGACAACATGGACCCGTGCGACCTGCGCCTCGCCAAGGGCGACGAGGCCGTCCGCGACCTGGTCGAGCCCCGTACCCCGCTCTTCGAGTTCGCGCTCCGTCAGATCGTCGGCCGCTACGACCTGGAGACCCCGGCCGGCCGGGCCGCCGCCCTCGACGAGGCCGCGCCCGTCGTCGCCAAGATCAAGACGAGCAGTGTGCAGCGAGAGGTGGCCGTCCAGCTCGCCGGCTTCGTCGGCATCCTCGACCAGGAATTCGTCGTCCACCGGGTAAACCAGCTCGCCCAGTGGGCCCGCGGGCGCGGAGACGGCGGGCGCGGGGACAAGCGAGGATCCGCGCCGACCGCCTCCCGTGCCGGCGCGCAGCACCACCAGGTCCAGGCCTCCGCCGCCCCGTCCGGCCCCGCGCTCAACCTCCGCAGCCCCGCCCACCGCACGGAGCGGGAGCTGCTCAAGCTCGCTCTGCAGAAGCCCGCCCTGGTGTCCCCTGCCTTCGACGCCTACGGCGTCGACGAGTTCACCGCCCCGCCGTACGCGGCGGTGCGCCAGTGCATCGCGGAGGCGGGCGGCGCGGAGCTGGGCGTCGCCGAGACCCGTGAGTACCTGGTCCAGGTGCTCGACGCGACCCCCGACGACACGGTGCGCAAGCTCGTCACCGAGCTCGCGGTCGAGGTCTTCCACGGCAAGTCCATCGACGAGGGGTACGCGGGCGAGCACCTGGTCAAGGTCCGCCTGCGCGCCGTCGACCGCAGGATCGACGACGTCCAGGGCAGCCTCGCCCGCCTCGGCAGCAACGTCGCCCCGGACCACCTGGCCGCCGCGCAGAACGAGGTCTGGGTCCTCCAGCAGTACGCCCAGTCGCTGCGGAGCCACGGCGCCGCCGCCCTCTGAGCCTTCGAGCCGGACCGGCGGAGCGTCCCGTCACCCTCCGGGCGCCGCCGTAGGCAAAAAGTCACCGCACGCCCCTCGTGGCGGCGATGTGTCGTACGCCACACTGGGTGGCGGTGCCTGAGTCATCGGAGCGCGGCCGGTCCGCCCGGCGCGGACCCCCCATCCCCGCGATCCGGCAGCGATCACCTGGAGGTCGCCCCCGTGCAGACCCGGACCGTGCCCACCCCGACCGAGCATGTCCCGGCGATTCCCGCGCAGAACCGGGTCACCCGTCACCCGGAGACAGCGGGCACGCCCGAACCGGTGCTGGAGGAACCGGTGGAGCCCCCCGCCTCCCCGGAGCCCCGGAGCCGTCCGGAAGCGGGCGGCCCGACCTCCGACCTCTTCCGCCAGTACTTACGGGAGATCGGGCGGATACCGCTGCTCAGCGCCGCCGAGGAGGTGGACCTCGCCCGCCGCGTCGAGGCGGGGCTCTTCGCCGAGGAGCGGCTCGCCGGCACCCCCGACCCCGACACCCGGCTCGCCGTGGACCTGGACCGGCTCGTGGTCATGGGGCGGATGGCGAAGCGCCGGCTCATCGAGGCCAACCTCCGCCTGGTGGTCTCCGTGGCCAAACGCTATGTGGGCCGCGGCCTGACCATGCTCGACCTGGTCCAGGAAGGGAATCTCGGACTGATCAGGGCGGTCGAGAAATTCGACTACGCACGGGGCTACAAGTTCTCCACGTACGCGACCTGGTGGATCCGCCAGGCGATGTCCCGGGCACTGGCCGACCAGGCCAGGACCATAAGGGTCCCGGTCCACGTCGTCGAGCTGATCAACCGGGTCGTACGCGTCCAGCGCCGCATGCTCCAGGAGCGGGGCTACGAGCCCACCCCCGAAGAGGTCGCGGCCCAGCTCGACCTGACGCCCGAACGCGTCGGCGAGGTCCTGCGTCTCGCCCAGGAACCCGTGTCCCTGCACGCCCCCGTCGGCGAGGAGGACGACGTCGCCTTCGGCGACCTCATCGAGGACGGCGACGCCGCCTCGCCCGTGGAGTCCGCGGCCTTCCTCCTGCTGCGCGAACACCTGGAAGCGGTGCTCTCCACGCTCGGGGAGCGCGAGAGGAAGGTCGTACAGCTCCGCTACGGACTGGACGACGGGAGGCCCCGCACGCTCGAGGAGATCGGCAGGATCTTCGGCGTGACACGCGAACGCATCCGGCAGATCGAGTCCAGGACGCTCGACAAGCTGCGGGACCACGCCTTCGCCGACCAGCTCCGGGGCTACCTGGACTGAGCGGAGCGGGCGCCTCGTCGCCGCGTGCCCACATGCCGTCCGTGGGCGGTCGCTAGCGCCTCGGGCCGACGACGGCGTATGCCACGGTGCCGGTCACGGCCAGGGTCACGGCGACCCATGTGGCAGCCGCCGTGCCAGGCGGCAGCAGCAGCCAGGCCAGGATCTCGTGCGCCACCTCCGGCAGGGTCGCAGGGAAGAGGGCGAGGGTCAGCCAGCCGACCGGCAGCGTCCACGCGTGCTGCGCGCCGCACAGCACCGCTCCGACGGCGGCGAGCCCCGCGAGGCCCGCGCTGTCCCGGACGACGAAGGCGGTGGTGCCCACGTCCGCTCCCATCGCCCGCACCGCCAGCAGCACCGAGGCCACGACGGCGCCGATGAGGAGCACGTGCACCGCGCGGCGGGGCCCCCAGCGCACCGCCGCCGTGCGATCGAGCGCGGAGTCCTGCCCGCCCAGGCCGATCGAGGCCGCCGTCACGGCCGCGGTGAGGGCGAGCACCGGCAGCCGCGGGTCGGTGCCCTCGCCCCGGGCCAGGAACCACATGGCCAGGGCGGCGGCCAGCACAGCCGCTGCCGAGGCGGGCACCTGCCGGGACCGTGCGTACAGCACCAGCCACCTCATCAGAAGGCCTCACCCGTCAGCACTCCGCGCGCGTCCCGCACGTCGCAGGCGAGGGCGGCGGTGCGCGTGTCGCCGATCCACGCGCGCTGCTCCGCCGGTGGCAGTGCCGTCAGCCGGCCCCACGCCGCCTCCCCGGCCTCCCGGTGCTCCGGCCCGTCGAAGTGACCGGCCCAGTCGATCAGCCGGAAGTCACCGAGAGCCCAGCCCGCCCCGACGCTCTGGGAAATCTCGTCCAGCCCGATACCGTTTATCCAGCTGCTGCGCTCGGTACAGTGCGGTGCCAGCCCCTGGCCGACCAGGGCCCGGGTCAGCTGCTCGCCCTCCGCCCGTACGATCACCGGGTCGTCGAGGTCGATGAGCACCGCCTCGTCCGAAAGCTCCCGCTTCCCCATGGGCCCACGCAGCGCCGTCTCCTCCCGCACCACGTCCGGCGCATCCACGCCCAGTGCCTCCTGCAGCACGCGCAGCGCCTCCTTGCCGTGCGGTGCGAGCGCCGCCAGCCGGTCGCGGTGCATCTCCGTCACGCACACCGGGCCGTCGCACACCAGTTCGGCAGCGGCCTTGTCGATCACGTACGTGTCACGCGGCTCGACGGGCAGGATCAGCAGGGCGAGCGCCGCGCCCCCCAGGACGGGAGCGAGGGCGAGCAGCCGGGCGCGTGCCGAGGCGGCGGCCAGCAGGGCGAAGCCGGTGGCGAGCATGCCGGAGAACCACACGGTCTGTCCCAGGTGCACGGAGGGGGCGAGGGTGAGCAGCTCCTCACGGGGCAGCGCCACACCGGGCACCAGCTGCGCCAGCAGGTTGGGCGCGTTACCGGTCGGCAGCGCCTCATCCGCGAACTGCTGGAGCAGGACGGTCATCACGAGAGCACCCACCGCCATCAGCGGCGGGGTGAGCACGGACGGCAACGCGCGCGCCACACCCATGCCGAACAGTGTCCCCGCGACCAGAGCCAACGCCGCCACCAGCACGATCGGCAGCCAACCGAGGGGCATGTACGTGGTGTCACCCAGCAGTACCCAGGTTCCGCCCGTGGCGACGATGGCCAGGAAGGCCGATGTCAGCGTGACGGCCGAGGCCGCCGAAGGGACCGCCACGCGCTGCCAGGCGGGCCGGGGCACCGTCGCCATCAACTCGGTCACCCGCGAGCGCGGATCACGCAGCCCCTGCAGGGCCCCGAGCCCCACCGCGACGGGCCACAGGTAGTACAGCAGGCCGCGGACGGTCAGGGCCATGGGCGTCCACTGAACCGTCCAGTCCGCGGTGCTCTCCCCGGGGCCGAGAACCAGGAGGAGGAAGAGCAGTCCGGTCGTCAGGACGGCGACGCCGGCCCACGGGGCGACGGAACGCCTCAGTTCGGTACGCAGTACGCGGACGTTCACCAGGCACCCCTCTTCTGCGCGGAGCCGGGCGCGGGCTCGGCGAGCAGCGCCGAGTAGCCGCGCTCCAGCGGGCTGTCCCCCGGATGGCCGGCGGTTCCCGCGGCGGCCATCCCGGCAGGGGTGCCCTGGAAGACCAGCCGGCCCTCGGCGAAGAGCACCACATCGGTGCAGGCCGCCGCGACGTCCTCCACCAGATGCGTGGAGACGACCACGCAGGTGTCCGTGGCCAGCTCCTGCAGCAGTTCACGGAAGCGCATTCGCTGCGCCGGGTCCAGGCCGACCGTCGGCTCGTCCAGCAACAGGACCTCCGGGTCGTTGACGATGGCCTGGGCGATGCCGGCCCGTCGCACCATGCCGCCGGACAGGGCCTTCATCCGGTCGTCGGCGCGGTCCGCGAGACCGACCCGCTCCACGGCTCGCTGGACGGCCGCCGGGACGTCCGCCTTGGGGACTTCCTTCAGCCAGGCCATGTACTCGACGAACTCGCGCACCGTGAACCGCTTGTAGTAACCGAACTCCTGCGGCAGATAGCCGATCCGGCGGCGCACCGAGCGGTGCTCGTCCGCGGAGGCCACGGACGTGCCGAACAGCTCCAAGGCGCCCTCGGCGGGCCGCAGCACGGTGGCCAGTGCCCGGATGAGCGTGGTCTTGCCCGCCCCGTTCGGGCCGAGGAGGCCGTGCACGCCCGTGCCGAGGGACAGGTCGAGCCCGTCGACGGCCATCCGGGTCCGTCCGACTCGGATCTTCAGTCCTGCGGCCCTGATCTCATGGGCGTAGGTCCTCGGCGCGACTTCCGCCGCGCTCACCGCGCGTGTCATGCGCTGTTCCTCTCGGGTGGTGGGGGTGGGGGTGGTCAGGGTGGTCACGGGGAAACCCGGGGGACCGTGGTGTACGAGCCCCGGCGGGCCATCACGACGCCCATGCCGAGCACGAGCAACAGGCCCCACACGGGCAGGCTGTCGGGGTCCAGGAAGGCGGACTTGCTGCGGGTGATCAGAGACGGCGCCATGACACCGGCCGTCCACACGGCCATCAGGCCGAGAGCGGCGCGGGCCACCCCGAAGAGGCCGCCGAGCGCCAGGGCCGCGGAGGTCAGGGCCAGGCAGGGCAGCAGCCACTGAGCTGCCGACACCCCGGCCGGCCAGCCCGCGGCCAGCAGAACGGGGACGACCACGGCCAGCACGGACGCGGTGCGGCGCAGCACCAGGTGCAGTCCCGCCCGCGGTGCCGCCGCCGTCAGCTCGTACGCCGGATCGAGCCCCCGCGACCAGGACGCAGCGACCCCGCCCAGCGGCAGGACCGGGGCGAGCAGCAGCACCAGCGACACCTCGCTGAAGCCGGGAGCGGCCAGGTCCAGCGCCAGCGCGATCAGGACGACGCCGACGGTCATGGCCAGCCACGGGGCCATCACCGGTGTGAGCCACGCCGTCAGCCACACCGGTCGGCGCCGCCGCGCCGGCATCGTGGGCGCGGTGTCCAGACTCGGCTCCAGGCCGCGCCAGACGGTGCCGATCAGCGAGGTGACGTCGGGCGCCCCCGTCTCCACGGCGTCCGAGAGTCGGGTGCGGCATGTCGCGCAGGCCTCCAGGTGCGCCTCCAGCGCCCACACCTCGTCGGCGGCGATGTCCGCGTCGCCGCGCGCGTAACGGCCGATGAGCCGCACGGACGCGTGTTCTCTGCTCTCTCCGCTCAACCCGCTCATGCCAGCGCCTTCCGCATCGCGATCCGCGCCCGGCGGGCACGGGTCTTGACCGTGCCTTCGGGCAGCCCGAGCAGGGCGGCGGTCTCCCGGACGGACAGCCCGTCGAGCACCGTGGCCTGCAGTACCTCTCTGAGTTCCGGTGCCAGACGCCGAAGCGCGTCGCCGACGTCACCGTCGACGCCCGTCGCGAGCGCCTCCTCCTCGGCAGCGGGCGCCATAACCCGCGCGGCGGCGGCCGGCGGCGGCTCGGCGTGGTGGGCGCGGCGTCGGAAGGCGTCCACGAGGCGGCGCGCCGCGATCGTCCACAGCCATCCGACGGCCGTGCCGCCGACCGCGCTGCCGGCGAACGCGCCCGCCGCGCGCCACACCGCCAGATACGTCTCCTGCATCACCTCGGCGACGATCTGCTCGTCGGAGCAGCGGCGGCGTAGCCGTACCGCCATCCACGGCGACGTGCGCCGGTACAGCTCCTCGAACGCGGCGCGGTCGCCCTTGGCCACCAGGCGGACGAGGCGCTCCTCGTCCACCTTGTGCAGCGCTTTCCTGTCTGCTCTCACACCTGCTGGACGCCGGACCGGGCCTTCAGGTTTTCTCTCAGCCGTGATCTGCGTCACGTGAGGCAGCGGCGGTACCTGGCCGCACCGTGGCAGGACCCCCGCGGGCGCCGGTCGGGTGGGTGGCCCGTGCACCCCGGAACGGTGGCGGCCGACGAGCCCTGTCGCAGGACGGCACCAAGCGGGGATGAGCGGGGTTGCGGCCCCGTGTCCTCGGCGGCGGCCTCCCGGAACGCCGGCTTCGGACGGGGCGGGCCGCGCTCTCACGCGCTGGGCTCAGGCGCGGACCCGCCCGGACGTCACCGGCCGCCTCGCCCGCCGCGCACCGTCACCACCGGGCGCAGGGCAGACGCGTGGAGAAGTGCCCCGGTCGGGGCGGGGCCGGACTCACCGAGGGCCCGGCCTCCTGGGAGCACGCGGACGTGGCGAGCCGTCCGCCGGGGCCGCGGCCACACCCCGCCCTTCCGTGTTCCGGAGCCGGACGAGACCGTCAGTCCACCTCGGCGGGCGCCTGAGCGAACTGCGCGGCGTAAAGACGGGCGTAGGCGCCCTCCGCCGCCAGCAGCTCGTCGTGCGTGCCCTGTTCGACGATCGCACCGTCCTCCATCACCAGGATCACGTCCGCGTCCCTGATGGTGGAGAGCCGGTGCGCGATCACGAAGCTCGTACGGCCGTGGGCCAGCCGCGCCATCGCCTTCTGGATCAGCACCTCGGTACGGGTGTCCACCGAGCTGGTGGCCTCGTCGAGCACCAGGATCACCGGGTCGGACAGGAACGCCCGCGCAATAGTGATCAGCTGCTTCTCGCCCGCGCTCACCCCGGACCCCTCGTCGTCGATCACCGTGTCGTAACCGCCGGGCAGGGTACGGACGAAACGGTCGGCGTGGGCCGCCCGCGCCGCCTCCTCGATCTCCTCGCGGGTCACCTCGCCCGCGGCGCCGTACGCGATGTTCTCAGCGATCGTGCCGCCGAACAGCCAGGTGTCCTGGAGCACCATGCCTATGCCCGAACGGAGTTCGTCGCGCGTCATCCTCGCCGCGTCGACCCCGTCGAGGGTGATCCGGCCGCCCGTCACCTCGTAGAACCGCATCAGCAGGTTGACCAGTGTCGTCTTGCCGGCGCCGGTCGGTCCGACGATCGCGACCGTGTGTCCTGGCTCCACGTTCAGCGAGAGGTCCTCGATGAGCGGCTTCTCCGGGTCGTACCGGAAGGAGACGTTCTCCAGCGAGACCCTGCCCCGCAGCTCCTTCGGCCGCTCTCCGGGATCGGGGTCGGGCGCCTGCTCCTCGGCGTCCAACAGGCCGAAGACCCGCTCGGCCGAGGCGATGCCCGACTGCACGAGGTTCGCCATCGAGGCGACCTGCGTCAGCGGCATCGAGAACTGCCGCGAGTACTGGATGAACGCCTGCACGTCACCGATCGACAGCGAACCCGATGCCACGCGCAGCCCGCCGACGACGGCGACCAGCACATAGTTCAGATTCGAGACGAACATCATCAGCGGCTGCATGATCCCGCTGTTGAACTGCGCCCTGAAGCCCGCCTCGTACAGCGCGTCGTTCTCCTCGGCGAAGTCCCTCGCGGCCTCGTCCTGCCGCCCGAAGACCTTCACCAGGGTGTGGCCGGTGTACATCTCCTCGATGTGGGCGTTGAGCCTGCCCGTCACCTTCCACTGCGCCACGAAGTGCGGCTGCGACCGCTTGCCGACCCGCGTCGCCACGAACACCGACAGCGGGATCGTCACCAGCGCCACCAGGGCCAGCAGGGGGGAGATCCAGAACATCATGAACACGACGCCGACGATGGTCAGGAGTGAGTTGATGAGCTGGCCCATCGTCTGCTGCATCGTCTGCGAGATGTTGTCGATGTCGTTCGTCGCCCGGCTCAGCACCTCTCCGCGCTGCTGCCGGTCGAAATACGACAGCGGCAGCCGTGCCAGCTTGGTCTGCAGATCCTCGCGCAGCTGGAAGACGACCCGGTTGATCACCCGGATCGACAGCCGCGTCGACACCAGCATGAGCAGCCCCGCGCCGACGTAGACCACCAGCGCCGCCAGCAGGACCTGGCCCACCGCACCGAAGTCGATGCTCTCGCCGGGCGTGAAGTCCACCCCGGACAGCATGTCTGCGAGCCCGCCGCTGCCCTCCTCACGCAGGTCGTCGACGGCCTGCTGCTTCGTCATGCCGTCCGGCATCTGCCGTCCGACGACGCCCGCGAAGATCAGGTCCGTGGCCTCGCCGAGGATCTTGGGCCCCGCCACGGAGAGCGCCACGCTCAGCGTGCAGGCGCACAGCATCAGATACAGCGAGGACTTCTCCCTGCTGAACCGTCTCAGCAGCCGCTTCCCCGAACCCTTGAAGTCCAGGGACCGCTCGGTGGGCCCCTGGGCCATCATCCGTCCGCCCGGTCCTGCCATCAGGCGGCCTCCGCTTCCGTCAGCTGCGAGAGCACGATCTCCCGGTAGGTTTCGTTGCCGTCCATCAACTCGTGGTGGCTGCCCGTCCCGACGACCCGGCCCTCGTCCAGCACCAGGATCCGGTCGGCGTCACGGATCGTGGACACCCGCTGGGCCACGATCACCACCGTCGCCCCCGCGGTCTCACGGGACAGCGCAGCGCGCAGCGCGGCGTCCGTCGCGTAGTCGAGGGCGGAGAACGAGTCGTCGAAGAGATAGATCTCCGGCTGCCGCACCAGCGTCCGGGCGATCGCGAGCCGCTGCCGCTGGCCGCCGGAGACGTTCGTTCCGCCCTGCGCGATCGGCGCGTCGAGGCCGTGCTCCAGCCGTTCCACGAAGTCCTTCGCCTGCGCCACCTCCAGCGCGTGCCACAGCTCCTCGTCGGTCGCGTCCGGATTGCCGTAGCGCAGATTCGTCGCGACCGTCCCCGAGAAGAGGTACGGCTTCTGCGGGACCAGTCCCACGGTCCTCGCCAGCAGGGCCGGATCCAGCGTCGACACGTCAGCGCCGTCGACGAGCACCTCGCCGTCCGTCGCGTCGAACAGCCGCGGTACGAGCCCGAGCAGCGTCGACTTCCCGCTGCCCGTCGACCCGATGATCGCGGTCGTCTCGCCGGGCCGCGCCACGAGATCGACGGAGCGCAGCACCGGCTCCTCGGCGCCCGGGTACCGGAACTCCACGCCCCGCAGCTCCAGATGGCCGTGCTTGAGCAGCTTCGTGACCGGGGAGCCGGGCGGCACCACACTCGACTCGGTCTCCAGTACCTCCTGGATGCGCTCGGCGCAGACCTCGGCGCGCGGCACCATGATGAACATGAAGGTGGCCATCATCACCGACATGACGATCTGCATCAGATACGCGAGGAACGCGGTCAGCGCCCCGATCTGCATGCCGCCGCTGTCGATCCGGTGCGCCCCGAACCAGACCACGGCGATCGACGACAGGTTCACCACCGTCATCACCGTCGGGAACATGAGGGCCATCAGCCGCCCTGTCGACAGCGCGACGTCCGTCAGCTCCGTGTTGGCGCCGCGGAAGCGCTCCTCCTCGTAACCGTCACGGATGAAGGCGCGGATGACACGATTGCCGGTGATCTGCTCGCGCAGCACACGGTTCACCATGTCCAGCCGCACCTGCATCATGCGGAACAGCGGCCTCATCCGCCGCACGATGAGGCTCACCGAGATGCCGAGGACGGGCAGCACGGCCAGCAGCACCGCCGACAGAGGGACGTCCTGGCCGAGCGCCATGACGACGCCGCCGACGCACATGATGGGTGCCGAGACCATCAGGGTGAACGCCATCAGGACGAGCATCTGGACCTGCTGCACGTCGTTGGTCGTACGCGTGATCAGCGAAGGCGCCCCGAACCGGCCCACCTCGCGCGCCGAGAACGACTGCACCCGCCCGAAGACCGACGCCCGCACGTCCCGGCCGAGAGCGGAGGCCGTTCCTGCGCCGTGGTACACCGCCCCGATGTTGCAGACCACCTGAACGACGCTGACCGCGATCATCACGGCGCCGTACCGCAGGATGTACGCCGTGTCACCCCGCACGACACCGTTGTCAATGATGTCCGCGTTGAGGCTGGGCAGATACAGGCTCGCGCAGGTCTGCAGGAGCTGGAGCAGCACCAGCAGCATGATGGGACGTCTGTACGGACCGAGGAAGGTCCGCAGAAGTTTTATGAGCACACGAGTCTCTCGGTGTCGGCGAAAGGCAGAGGCCGGTCCATACTCCGGCACTCCGGACCGCTCCTGCCATCGCTTTTCCTCAAGCCCCGGTCAAATCCCGGGATCGCGCACCTCAGGCGGTACCGCCGAACGCCCCGGGGTGGACCTGGTCCCGGCTCGCGCCGTACTGCTGGCGCACGGCGCGGCCGACCGCGAGCTCGTCACCCGGCTCCAGCACCTGCGCCTCGGCGTCCTGCCATGCCGGGGGGGTGCGGGGGTCGAGCTTCCCCTGCGAGACCCCGAGGGCCCACGCCGCCTGCCGGGCCGCCCCCAGCGCCGCGTACTCGGCGGGCTGCGGAACGACGACCTGGGTGCCGAAGACCAAGGGTGCCAGCGCCTGCACGGCGGGCAGCTCGGCGGCCGCGCCCAGCAGGAACACCCGCCGCGCCTCGACGCCCCGGTCCCGCAGTACGTCCAGTGCGTCGGCCAGCGAGCAGAGCATCCCCTCGAAGGCGGCCCGCGCGAGGTGCTCGGGCTTCATCGACTCGCGCCGCAGTCCGCTCAGGGTTCCAGCGGTGTGCGGCAGATGCGGGGTGCGCTCACCCTCCAGATACGGCAGCAGGACGAGTCCCGACGCACCCGGCGTCGACTCCATCGCCAGCGTGGACAGCTCGTCCAGTCCGTCCACCCCCAGCATCTCCGCCGTACCGCGCAGCGCGCGGACCGCGTTCGACGTGTGGACGACCGGGAGATGCATACCGGTCGCGTCGGCGAAGGAGGTGATCATCCCCGTCGGGTCCGCGAGTGCCTCGTGGTGCACGGCCATCACCGAGCCGGAGGCACCCAGCGACACGACGGCGTCCCCGACGGCGACACCCAGTCCGAAGGCCGCGGCCATCGTCTCGCCGGTGCCCGCCGAGATCAGCAGCCCTTCGGGCGTCATACCGGCCGCGTCGGCCGGGCCGAGGACCTCGGGCAGCGCGGCCTGGTGGCCGAGCGCGAGCTCCACGAGATCGGGACGGTAGGAACCGGAACCCGCCGACCAGTAACCGGTGCCGGACGCGGCACCGCGGTCCGTCGTCCGGCGGGCGGGCCGGCCGAGGAGCTGCCACACCAGCCAGTCGTGCGGCTGGAGGACCGCGGCGACCCGTTGCGCGTTCTCCGGCTCGCTCCGCACCATCCACCGCAGTTTCGCCACGGGCTGCGCGGCCTGCGGCACGGCGCCCACCGCCTCGGCCCAGGACTGCCGCCCTCCGAGCCCGTCGATCAGATCGGCCGCGGCGGCCTGCGCCCGGCGGTCGTTGCCGAGCAGCGCCGGTCGTACGAGGTTGCCCTGGTGATCCAGCGGCACCAGACCGTGCTGCTGCGCGGACACACCGATGGCCTGCACCCCTTCGAGCAGCCCTCCGGAGGCCGCCTCACCGAGTGAGAGCAGCCACGCCTGCGGATCCACCTCGGAGGCCTTGGCCTCGATGGGATGCGCGGCGTACCCCTGCCGCAGCACCTCACCCGTGTCCGTGTCGCAGACGACGATGTGCGTGAAGGCGGATGAACTGTCCAAGCCGGCCACTATGCCCATGCACAAGATTCTGCCGCACCCGCGGACCGTTCCCGCACCGGGCGGTGTGCCCGGCACGGGAACGGGCCTCAGGTGTTGGTCGTGCCCCAGTCGTCGCTGCCGTTGTGGCCGCTGCGCTCACGCAGCGAGCGCACCCGGTCCGAGACGGACACGGGGACCTTGTCCCCGACCTTCTCGCTCACCGAGTGGTAGGCCTTGCCGGCGAAGTCCCGGCCGCCGTGCGCGGCGGACTCCGCCGCGTTCCGCACCGCGGGGTTCTCGGCCAGCTGCTGCGCGGCCTTCTTCAGCTGCTCGTAACGCTCGCGCCCGGCTCGCGTGCCGAGCACGTAACCGAGGGCCACTCCGGCGATGAACGTGAGCCGGTACCGCATGGCTGCCACCCTTCCTTCACTCCGTGCGACGTGTGCTGCCCGCCTACCCGCACACACCCGAGATCACCCCGGGAGATACCGATTGGCGGAGCACCCCCCTGGTTGCGCTAATGTATGTGTCGCAGCGAACGCGCGCCGCTCGGCTTCAGCCAGGCAGGTGCGATTCGAGGCAACGCAGCAATCCCCTGTAGCTCAATTGGCAGAGCAGCCGGCTGTTAACCGGCAGGTTACTGGTTCGAGTCCAGTCGGGGGAGCGCGATCCCCTGTAGCTCAATTGGCAGAGCATTCGGCTGTTAACCGGAGGGTTACTGGTTCGAGTCCAGTCGGGGGAGCGATGCGGAAGAGGGCCCTTCGGGGTCCTTTTTCGTGTGCCCGAGCAGGGTGGTCCGTGACTCTTTCGGGGGGATTCCGCACCGCCTGGAACCGGGCAGCGCGCAGCGAGGTCCTCATGGTCATGCGAAGCCGATCATCCGCAGCAGGAGATCGTATGACCGGCTATGCTGCGGCAGACGGCGCGTACACCTGTACGCGCCACGCCGAAACGGGGCGGTAGCTCAGCCGGTTAGAGCAGCGGACTCATAATCCGTCGGCCGTGGGTTCGAGTCCCACCCGCCCCACAAGTTTTACCTTGCGGAAACGTTCTGACCTGCGGAAACGTGAATTTCACGGCTGCTTTCCGTGCGGTACTGGCCGCGCGCCGTGCGGTACTGACTCGCTGTCGCAGCGTGTGAGTCACTTCAGATGCCTCTGACCTGGCCATTTACGGTGGTTGCCTGAGGGGGCGTCGTGGCTTGCTCCCACGGCCGCCTGAGCGGCGGGATGCCCTGGTCACTCATGCCGTCTGACTCCGTCGTTTTCCTTGGTGGCGAAGGGGGGCATCTCCGGTGCGGTCTCGGCCGTGGAGGTAGTGGCGCTCACCGGGGCTACGGTGCCCGGTGCAGGCCTTGAGGGAGAGGTTCTCGGCCGGGTCAGGAGTAGCAGGCGCTGGCGGCTCGCTTGTTGGAGCGCGTGGCGACCGGTTCCGGGTCACACGTGCCGGCCATCGAGCAATGGCGACGGTGGCGCACATGAACAGGTAGGGGCACTGCCCGGAAGGCTGTGACGCGGCATCACAGACCGTGCCCGAGGTGAGAGCTGCCCTCGTCTCACTGTACGGAGGCGGGTGCTTCAGCATGCGGTGATCTTCCGTTCGCATTACGTGAACTTTCTGTTCGGCTCCGTCATGTCAACTCTGCGCGCGACGAGCTGCATACGTGAGCATGCCTGCCGTTGGCACTGAATGGTGATCAGTACGCGACCATGTGGTCTGTTTGTCTGGTTCGAAGGCGCACCCTGTGTCGATATGGGCCCTCATGTTTTCAGTAGCAACTGCTTGCCGATGTGCCCTAGATCACTCTTGACTGGTTCATGCTGCCCCCCGATAGTTGGCTGACTTTGTAAAGGCTGTGAAGTAAATGGGGCGGGACTGTGAGTAACGGGGTGTGGCGTCGAGCGCGTCACCGTGTGTGTGCGCTGGTCGTCGCGGCCGTCGTTGTCGGCGGTACGCCCGGCCTGAACTGGCCTGCTGCGGCTGCACCATCGTTGCCACCTTCCGCGGTCGATGCGGCGTCCACTGCGCAGAGTCGGGCGTCGGCGGAGGCCGTCGAGTCGGGTGAGCGTGTGGAGGTTGTCGAGGAGCGCACGGAGCGTGAGACGACGTTCGCCAATCCTGACGGTGAGACGTTCACGCTTGAGAAGTCCGTCATTCCGGTCCGTGTTGCCACGTCTGAGGGCGGGTGGGCTGCCCCGGATGCCCGCCTGGTGAAGCGGAGTGACGGGTCGGTCGGTCCGGCTGCCGCCGCGGTGGACCTGTCCTTCTCCGCGGGTGGCGAGGGTGCGGATCTCGTCACGATCGCGGAGGGTGGGCAGTCGGTGTCCCTCGGCTGGCCGGGTGATCTTCCCGCGCCCAGGCTCGAGGGTGAGCGGGCGGTGTACAAGGACGTCCTGCCGGACGTGAACCTCATTCTCACCGCGACGGTGGAGGGCTTCCGGCAGGTGCTGGAGGTCGAGACCCCCGAGGCGGCCGAGAACCCGGCTCTGGACAGCATCGAGTACAAGCTGGATGCGGAGAACCTCACCGTACGGTCGGGTGTGGGCGGGGGAGTGGACGCGCTGGACGGCAACGGCCAGGCGGTCTTCCGCTCACCGGCAGCCCAGATGTGGAACTCCGCCGGTAACACCGCCGCCCCCGTTGCCCGTCAGTCCCTCTACCTCGCCCCGTCGGCGGACACGGCTAAGGACCAGCCCGTGCCCGCAGGGCCGGCGGAAGAGGGCGACCCGTTGGCGGGCCCGGGCGCGGGCGACGCCTCTGCAGTGCTCCCGCTGGCGGTGACCGGTACGTCCGTGACGGTCAAGCCGGACGCGGAACTGATGGCGGCGACGGAAGCGGCGCACTTCCCGCTCTACATCGACCCGTCGGTCGAGCTCAACGAGTCCGAGCGCACGGTGCTGTCCTCGGACGGGGACGTGTTCTGGAACTTCTCGGGCGGCGACAACGGCATGAGCGTCGGCAAGTGCGGCTCCGCCGTCATCGGCGGCGTCTCCTATTACTGCGGCAACGGCTACGTCAATCGCATGTACTTCGAGTTCTCACCCAGCAAGCTGAAGGGCAAGCACGTCCTGGATGCCAGGTTCCGCGTTACCGAGACCTGGTCGTTCTCCTGCGATGCCCGCTGGGTAGACCTCGAACGCACCAACAACATCTCCTCCTCCTCGAAGTGGCCCGGCCCGACGAAGCTGGACCAGATGGGCGACAAGCACGTTTCCGCCGGGCGGGGCAGTAACTGTTCTCCCGCCCAGCCGCGGGCGCCGATCGAGTTCCACGACTACGCTCCCGAGCCGGACGAGAACCTGACCCCGACGGTCCGCAGTTTCGCCGACGGCAAGATCGCCCGCCTGACTCTGATGCTGATGGCGAAGAGCGAGAGCGACACCATCTCCTGGAAGCGTTTCGACGACGACGCCGTCCTCAGCGTCGACTATGTCGGGAAGCCTGCCAAGCCGAGCAATATCGGCCCTGTGGTGGGAAGTTCGCACGACTGCAACACCGTCGAGTCCGCGCCGGCCATCGTCACCGACCCCACCCCGGATCTCACCGCGACCCCGCAGACCGAGTCCGGCGGCGAGTCCGGTGCGAAGCTCCGCGTGGCGATGGACGTGGACAAGAAACAGAGCGACGGCACGTGGGTCAACGCGATGAGTGAACTCACGCGCCCCAGCACCGGGTACGTGGGTGACAACGTCAAGATCACCGCCACGGCGCCGACCCTGCCGGAGAGCACGCTCCTGCGGATGCGTTCGTGGACCCGCTCCTACTACGGATCCGAGTACCTCGCGGGGCCGTCCAACGGGTCCACCACGGGTTATTGCTACTTCAAGATCGACAGCAAGGCCCCCAAGCCGCCCACGATCACCTTCAAAACAGGCAACCCGTATACCCTGTGCACGGCCAACGACTGCGTGCCCGGAGGCAAGCCCGGGCAGGCGGGTACGTTCGTCCTCAGCCCGGCAGCCGGTGACGTCAACACCTCCTACCGGTACAAGCTGTCGACCGACACCGCATGGTCCAGCTACAAGACGGGCGCGACGGTCGAGATCACCGTGGCGCCGCCCACCTCCGGCACCATGATCCTGCAGGCGGAGGCGAAGGACACCTACGGTCCCGGAGCTGCGAACGCGGTCGAGTTCGTCGTCAGAGAAGGCGAGGGACCGGTCGGCCGCTGGAACTTCCACGAGACCTCCGGGGCGGCCCTCGACTCCTCCACCACCGACCCGGCGCTGAGGGACAACGCGACCCTTGCAGGCGGAGCCACCCGCACCGACAAGGGCCGCCGCGGCGAAATCACCCTCACCCAAGCCACGGAAACCACCCCCGCGGTGAAGTCCACCGATCAGGGTCTCGCCCTGAGCGGCACCACCGGATACGCCGCCACGACCGGCCAGGTCATCGACACCCGGGCCTCCTACACCGTGGCCGCCTGGGTCCGCCTGGACGCCCCGACCCGCAACGCGACGGTCATGGGCCAGGACGGCGTCAACCGCAGCCCCTTCCTCCTGGGATACGAGCACACGTCCAGGACGTGGTCCTTCCGCGAGGCGTCCAACGACGCCCCCGCCGACGGAACGTGGTCGTACCAGCGGGTGGCATCCAAGAACCAGGCGGTTCCGGGCGTGTGGACACATCTCGCCGGTGTCTACGACGCCTCCACCAACACCATCAGCCTCTACGTCAACGGCGAACTCCAGGGCACCACACCCTTCACCGGAGCCTGGGCGGCCACCGGCCCGCTGCAGATCGGCCGCGTCCAGTCCGGCACCTACACCGACTACTTCCCCGGCACGATCGACGAGGCAGCCGTATGGCAGGTCGCCTTGACCGAACCCCAGGTCAAGGAGGAGAGCCGGCTGCTCGACGCGTATCAGATGCCGGCCGCCGAACTCGTCGCGGCATGGAATCCCGCCGGCGCGCAGGGCACCACACTGAGCGACACCGTTTCCGGATACGGACGGTCCCTGGCCCTTTCCACCGGCGCCTCCCTCGTGGACGACGAACTGGTACTCAACGGCACCACCGGAGCCGGGACCACGCCCGGGCCGGTCGTCGACGACTCCGGGTCCTTCACGGTCTCGACGCAGGCCGTGGTCGACGCCGCGAAGGTGCTGACCAAGCCCAACGGCTACAAGGCGCAAATTCTGGGGCAGCACACGGCGACCGGATCGTCCTGGAGCCTCTGGTTCGAGAAAACGGGGACGCGTCAGGAGCCTGATTACGACGAGAACGGCGATCCGGTCCTCGACGGCAACGGCATGCCCGCCACCAGCACCGTGGCGGTGGGCCGATGGCACTTCGGCCGCCTGACAGCAGACGGCACCGGAGTGTCCGTCCAAAGCATCGAAGAAGCCCTCTTGGACACCGAGACCCGCCTGACCGGCGTCTACGACGCCCAGGACAAGACAATCCAGCTCTACCTGACCTCCGATCAGCAGATCAGCGACGGGATCGCGTACACCGCACAGATCGGCACCGGGGAGCTGACAGTCGGCAAGGGCTACCTCGGATCCTGGGGCAACTACCTGCCCGGCAGGCTCAGCGACATCCGTCTCTGGTCGGGAGCACTGCACAACGGCGAACAGGTCGCCGACACCGTCGGAACCTGAACCGCAGCTTCGAACCAGCGTGGCCGGCCCTACACCGGTCGGCCACGCTCGCCCACCTTCTTCTGTGTGACCACACTGCCGCCCCGCCCATGCGGGGCGAACGCTCCTGGAGAGATGACGTGTCCGTGTACAGATACGTGCCCGCGGTTCTGAAGCGCGGCAAAACGCCCCGCACCACTTCCGCTCACCGGAAACTCCGCATTCCCCTGGTGGGAGCGCTGGTTCTGGTTCTGTCCGTACCGGCCGGCCTCACCCCGCTCGCCATGGCAGCAGAACCACTGGGCCGCCCTGACGTCCCTTCCCCGCGCGTGGCTAAGGTTCAAGCCGTACCGGCACTCGGAACGGCCGAAGCACGCGAGCAGACAGCGAAGAACAAGGCCCTCAACGCCAACCAGGCCAAGCAGGCAAAGAGTGAGCACGCCGCCCACTGGCCGAGGGCATCACGGACCACTGGCGAGATCACAGGCAAGCCCGGTAAGCAGACCGCCTCACTCACCGCCCCTGGGAACGCGAAGACGGCAGTACGCGACGGGAAGGCGTCACCTGTTGCCAAGGGCACCGCAACGGTGAACCTGCTCGACCAGAAGACCGCACGCCATGCGGGTATCACCGGCGTCGTCCTCACTGCCGCAGCCGAATCGCCGGGTCAGGCCGGGCTCAGTGTCGACTACTCCTCCTTCACCGACGTGATCGGCGGAAACTGGGGCTCCCGCCTCGGCGTCGTCTCCCTTCCCGCATGTGCACTGACCAGTCCGCAGAAACCCGAATGTCGCACCCGAAGTGCCGTTCCCTTCAAGAACGACACCGTGACACAGACCATCTCCGCACAGGTCACCGTCCCGCAGAAGGCTGCCGCAGCGGCGACTGGCCCGGCTGCGTCGGGGGTGTTCGCCCTGACGGCCACAGCCGACGCCCCGGCGTCCAGCTCCGGCGACTACAAGGCAACGCCCTTGGCCGCCTCCTCCAGTTGGGAGGCTGGAGGCTCGTCGGGAGCGTTCACCTGGTCCTACCCGGTCGCCGTGCCCCCGACGGCAGCTGGCCCTTCGCCGTCTCTGTCGCTGTCCTACGACTCGGGCAGCACCGACGGCCGCACGTCGAACACCAACAATCAGGGTTCGATGCTCGGTGAGGGATTCGACCTCACCTCCTCCTACATCGAGCGCAAGTACGGCTCCTGTGATGACGACGGCCAGAAAGACAAGTCCGACCAGTGCTGGAAGTACGAGAACGCCTCCCTCGTCCTCAACGGCAAAGCCACCGAACTGGTCAAGGACGACACCAAGAGCGTGTGGCGGCTGAAGAACGACGACGCCTCCCAGGTCGTCCACATGACAGGCGCCTCCAACGGCGACGACGGTGACGACATCGTCACCGGCAAGGGCGACGGCAAGGGCGAGTACTGGCAAGTCACCACCGGCGATGGCACCGTCTACACCTTCGGCCTGAACAAACTTCCCGGCGCAGGCACCGAGCGCACCAACTCAGTCTGGACCGTCCCCGTCTTCGGCGACGACACAGGTGAGCCCGGCTACTCCTCCGGCACCAGCTACTCCGACCGCGCTAAGACCCAGGCCTGGCGATGGAACCTCGACCTCGTCACAGACCTCCAGGGCAACGCCTCAACGTACTGGTACAAAACGGAGACGAACTACTACGCCAAGAACGGCGACAAGACCAAGCTCGCCTCCTACACCCGTGGCGGCTACCTCGACGAGATCAAATACGGCCAGCGCTCCGGCACCCTGTTCACCGGCAACGCGTCCGGCAAGGTCGCCTTCACCTACAGCGAGCGCTGCACCGCCGACGATTGCTCCTCGCTGACCGAGGACACCGCGAAGAGGTGGCCGGACGTTCCGTACGATGCGATCTGCGGGGCAAGCGAAACTGACTGCCTGCCCACTGGACCGGCCTTCTTCACCCGCAAAATGCTTACGGGAATCAACACCAGCGTCTGGTCCACGGCCGCTGAGCCTGACGGGTACAAGCCGGTCGACAGCTACAGCCTCACCTACCAGTTCCTGGACGGCGCGGACATCGGCAACCCGTCGGACAAGACCCTGACCCTCAAGTCGCTGCAGCGCACGGGCAAGAACGGCGGCACCATCGCCGTTCCACCGGTGGAATTCGTCTACCACATGCGACCTAACCGCGTCGACTCCGACTCCGACAATATTCTCCCGCTGACCCGCCCGCGCATCAGCGAGATCACCAGCGAGGCTGGCGCCGTCACCTCGGTCACCCTCTCCGACCCGCAGTGCGTTCGCGGCAGCAAGATGCCCGCGGCCGAAGACGACAACAACCTCTCCTGCTACCCGGTGTACTGGCCCATCAACGGTGGCGACCCCAAACTGGACTGGTTCCACAAGTACAACGTCACCGCCGTTTCCACCTCCGACCCGGCCGGACAGAACCCGAACGTCGAGAACTCCTACACCTACGAAAAGCCGGGCTGGCACTACAACAACGACCCCTTCACTCCCGAGGACGAGCGGACCTGGTCTATCTGGCGTGGATACCAGAAGGTCACCACCTACGTCGGCGACACCGATCACTCGCAGTCCAAGACGGTCCGCCTATTCATGCAGGGCATGCATGGCGACAAACTCAAGGACACCACGACCACCCGCACCGCCACAGTCCTCGGCATCGACGTCGCAGGCCTGAACGCCTCTGATGCCACCGACCTCGACGTCTACTCAGGATTCTTGCGGGAGGAAATCACCTACAACGCCGCAGAACCTGTCTCGGTCGCCTTCCACAACTTCTGGTACAAGGAGACCGCCAGCCAACAACGCTCGTACGCCAACACCAAGGCGAACTTCGTCCGCACCGCCCGCACCTACCTCAACACCTACCTGCCGACCACCAACACCTGGCAGCGCAGCTACACCTCATACACCTACGACACCACCTACGGCATGGTCACCCAGACCGAGTCGATAGGCGACATGGCCAAGACGGGCGACGAAACCTGCACCCGCACCTGGTACGCCCGCAACGCCGCCGCCGGCCTCACAAGCCTTGTCTCACGCACCCGGGTCGTCGGCTCCGCCTGCCTGGACACAGCCGGCGCCGTAATCACTGACGACAAGCTGGACCTCCCGGCGGCATCCACCACCCGCGGCGACGTCCTCTCCGACACATCAGTCGTCTACGACAGTGCCACCGCCGCCGGCTGGTCCGCCTCCCAGACCCCCACCCGCGGACTCGCCACATGGTCAGGACGCGCCAAGGCATACCCGATTGCCGTAGGTACCAACGACCGCCACCCAGCCATCAACGGCGGCTGGCAAACCACAGCCAAGACCACCTACGACACCCTCGGCCGCCCTCTCACGGTCACCGATGCCGAAGACCGTGTCACTTCCACAGCCTATTACCCCGCTGCTACGGGCCCCTTGACCGGCTCCATCATCTCGGCACCCAAGCTGACCTCCAACGGACAGATCCACAAGACGTACACCTACGTCGACCCGGCAAGAGGATCAGTCACCACCACCCTCGACACCAACCTGAAGAAGACCGAGAACACCTACGATGCCCTCGGCCGGATCACCGCCACCTGGGCACCGAACCGCACCAACGGTGTCGACACACCGACCGCGAAGTACGCCTACAACTTCGCCCGAGATACTCAGCCCTGGACCTCCGTAGCCACCCTCAAGGGCGACGGCAAGAGCTACCAAACCAGCTACGCCATCACCGACGCTCTCCTGCGCCCGCTGCAGACCCAGACGGCCTCGCCTCTCGGCGGCCGCATCCTGACCGACACGCGCTACGACTCGCGCGGCCTGGCGTATGAAACGTCTGCCGACATCTATGACGACCTCAAGGCGCCAGAAGGCACATACGTCCGCGCGTCCTACGCCCACACGCCTGCCTTGACGCGTATCTCGTACGATGCGGCTGCCCGGCCGACCAAGAGCACGTTCACCGTGCTCGGCGTGGACCGATGGTCCACGACCACCAGTTACACCGGCGACTCCACCGCCACCACCGCCGTTCAGGGAGGCAACGCCACCCGCACGATCACCGACGCCCTGGGCCGCACCACAGAGACTCGCACCTACGCCGGCACGACACCGAACGACACCGCCTACGGCGCCACGTCCGGTACCCCGTACACGCGGGTGAAGTACGACTACACCCGCGACGGCAAGCAGTCGCAGATTACTGGCATCGACGATGCCAAGTGGACTCACACCTACGACCTGTTCGGTCGCGAGGTGAGCTCGACCGACCCCGACAAGGGCGCCTCGACCACGGAGTACACCGATCTCGACCAGATCAGCCTCACCACTGACTCACGTAACGCGAAGCTGCTGTACGAGTACGACGAGACCGGGCGCAAGACCGGTCTCTGGCAGACATCGAAGACTGACGCCAACAAGCTCGCCGCCTGGACCTACGACGCCCTCGTCAAGGGCCAACCGGATGCCTCTACCCGCTACGTGGGTGGTGCCACAGGCAAGGCATACACCAAGCGCGTCACGGAATACGACACCCTCAACCGCGCCACCAGCTCCGAAGTTGCTCTGCCGGCCGATGACCCTCTGGTCACCTCCGGAGCGGTCCAGTCCACTCTGAAGTTCGGCACGGCTTACCTTGCCGACGGAAGCGTCAGCAACACCAAGGAGCCGGGCGCCGGGGGGCTCGCGTCGGAGATCATCTCGCCCAAGTACAACTCCACGGGCCTGATCACCGAACTCTCGGGCACCAACCTCTACCTGCGCGGCGTCAGCTATACAGCTCTCGGACAGGCCTACCAGTTGGCCCTGGGCGCCACCGCCAAGCAGACCTACATCAACAACACCTTCGAGACCGGAACCCGACGCCTCACCCGCAGCAACGTCACGGACGACACCCACCCGTACATGCTGCAGGACCTCAACTTCACCCAGGACGACGCCGGTAACGTCCAGTCCATCTTCGACCCCACCACCCTCGGCGGCACGTCCGAGGCCGACAACCAGTGCTTCATCTACGACGCCAACCGGCGTCTCACCGAGGCCTGGACACCCAAAGCAGCAGACTGCGACACCACCGGCCGCACCACTGCCAACACCGATGGAGCGGCCCCGTACTGGACCAGCTACACCTATAACGGCGCCGGCCAGCGCCACACAGAAACCACTCACACGCCCACCGGCGACGCCACAACCACCTACGGTTACAAGACGTCATCCGGCCAGCCCCACCCGCTTGTCAAGACAACCGGCGCGAAGGCAGCCACCTACGGGTACGACTCAGCGGGTAACACCACGACACGCCCTGGGACCCAGGCCACCCAGAGTCTGGCCTGGAATAGCGAAGGCCAACTCTCCTCAACTACAGAACCTGCGGCCGGCAGCGAGCCCGCCCTTGGCACGGGCTACCTCTACGACGCCGACGGCGAGCTTCTCATCCGCCGTGCCACCGGAGACGGCGACACCGTCCTCTACCTCGGCGCCACCGAAGTGCGCCTGACCACCAAGGGGGCCACCAAGACGATCACCGGCACCCGCTACTACAGCGCCGCAGGTCAGACCATCGCCGTACGCACCGCAACAACAGGTAATACCGGCAACAAACTCAACTTCCTGGTCTCCGACCATCACGGCACCAGCAGCATCGCAACGGACGCGACCACCCAAGCGACGACAAAGCGCCACACCACCCCCTTCGGGAACCCTCGCGGAACCGGGACCTCAGCCTGGCCCGACGACAAGGCGTTCCTCGGAAAGCCAGCCGACAGCGCCACGGGCCTCACCCACATCGGTGCCCGCGAATACGACCCTGAACTCGGTCAGTTCATCAGCGTCGACCCCCTCCTCGAACTCGACAAACACCAAACCCTCAACGGCTACAGCTACAGCATCAACAATCCCCTCAGCTTCTCCGACCCCACCGGAATGGGACTCGGCTGCGGTGGGTCATACGAGGGCTGTCCCACCAACCCGTCGGGGGGACAGAGCGGGCAACCCGACAAGATAAACACCGGAGGCACCCCGAGCAAGGCCGGTGGCGGCGGTGGCGGTGGCGGTAGTGGCGGTGGTGGCTCCTCTTCAGATTCATCTGGAAGCAATGGGCGTGGCGCGGGCGATGGTGTCCCTGCTTTCGCCGAAGGCTTCTATTACGGCTTTGGTGAGGCATTTTATGGTGTGATCGGCAACGTTCCACGGACCGCGGAAATGTTCGGATGGCTTTGGGATTCAGACTGCCGTAACGGTGGCGGACCAGGAAGTCCAGGTTGCGACTATGGGGACCAGTACGACGGTTGGATGGCAGGCCAGGGATACAATGTTGGGTCAGACTCATATCAAGTGCCCACCGCCTTGGGTGCCTTCTTTGGTGTTGGAAAACTTGGGCGACCCAAGGGAAGTAAGGTGGGAAATGGCAGCATGGCGGGCGTAGTCAAAAAGTCGACACACTTTGCGTCTGTGGAAGTTCGCAATAAGTATGGCGTGAAGACTATTTCATATTCCCTGCGTAGCGGAGAGCAGACTCCCGAGGAGAAAGCGCTCGGGTTCCCGAATAACATGATGGCGAGTCATACGGAGGCGCGTGTGGTCAGAATGTCCGGTGGTAGCGCAACCGTTAAGATAGCGGGGGACCGGTTCGCCAATCTGGCACCGGTGAAGCCCGGTGATACAGTTACCATCAATGCCATCAGCAAACCCTGTACTCAGTGTCAAGGGTCCATGACGCGCGCAGCTCAGGAAACTGGGGCAACGTTTACGTACCTCTGGGATGGAAAGCAGTGGAGTACTAATGACGAGTGAGGGTCAGCAGTGGGAAGTGCGAGCTGTTACGGCCGCACCCAATGTGCCTGACAACTGTTTCGTGGTGAGCCTGGCTGAGGATAATATGGGAGATGGGGAGTACCTCATCTTTCAGGCGCGTTTGACTGAGCCGTCCGGTCAGGATCGACGTCTCGAGATGGACTCTTACTGTATTATCGCAAAGTCGGGCGGAGTGAACTATGGAGGTTTGGAGGGTGTTTCGGTTGATACCTCAGAGGTCATTCTAGATTTTAACGAAGAGGCCGCCGAAGAGCTCTCTCTGGAGTGTCGCCGAGTGGTTCTTGGGGTGGCAGGTGAGGTGGATGTGTCGCTGCTTTCCTCTGGTTTGAAAAGAGTTCTGCGATACGGTAATCCAGACCGCTTCCCCAGGTTTTCAAGCCCATTTGGCTTTGATTAACCTTGATTCGTCAGCGGTAAGTTCGCGTTGATCAATGCTGCTTTTCGCTCGTACTGCTGAACTTGAATGGGTGATGACGGTGAGTGTGGTGGTGCCCCGAGCTGCTCCGCGGATGGCTACTGCGCCAACGGATGGCTACTGCGCCAAGATGAGCGCATGACCGAGAGCGAAGCCGATCTGCTGGCGTTGCTGCGCAAGCTCGATGATCCGGGGTGGTTGGAGCGTCCGCAGCACTACGACCGTGGCGAGGCCGCGATGCACTTCGGCGCTCTGATAGCCCGACTCGAAGAGGACTTCGCGGCCCGCTGCACGTCCGAGCAGGACTCCAGCCGAGTATGGACGCGTTGCCGTGCTCGGGGACGCGACCGTGTACGGTACTCGGATCGTCGTCTGTGTGAGCAAGTTCGGCTCGCTGGCTCTGGTCTGCGCCGACAACCCGGGCGCCTTCTTTGGAACGGTTGACGCTCAGACCGAGGGCGAACTGGACGCCGCGGACCTTGCCATGGTCAACCGGGCGCTTGTCGAGCTTGGCTATGTCGTGGTTGCCGAGGAACTGCTGGAGAGCGACTACGACGGGCCGAGCCGACTGCCCTGGCACGTTCAGCGGACCAGCTGGTGGCATCGCTTCTTCGGCATCTTTTGGTGATCACGCCGACAGGGTCAGGCCGGTGTCGGCCAGGCGTCCGTCGATCACCTCTGGCCTGTACTGCAGCATCTTGAGCTTGCGCTTCACAGCGGGGGTGACCTGGCCAAGGTCGGCGGCGGCCAGGTTGCCGATGTCGCGTTTGACCAGGGAGCAGATGCCCTCCTGCGGGTTGAGGTCCGGGGCGTAAACCGGCAGCTGAAACACAGTGAGCCATGAGGCGTTCGACTCGAAGAACTCCCTCAGTGGCGCGACTAGGGCCTGTCCGGCGGATCATGTGACCTTCTGACCGGTCGCTCGTTGGTTTGGGCATGGGTCGGGGGGATCTGACGAACCGCGAGTGGTCGTTACTGGAGCCGCATCTGCCACCTCTGGGTGGCCGGGGTGGCCGGTGGAGCGACCACCGCATCGTGGTGAACGGGATCCTGTTCCGGGTCCGGACCGGTGTCCCGTGGCGTGACCTTCCGGAACGCTATGGCTCGTGGAAGACCGTCTATGAACGGCATCGCCGCTGGTCGGCGGACGGTACCTGGGACCGGATCCTGCAAGCCGTCCAGGCCGACGCCGACCTGGCAGGGCGGATCGACTGGTCGATGGTCGGCGTCGACTCGACGTCCTGCCGGGCCCATCAGCACGCGGCCGGCGCACGCAAAGCCCGTCCGCGGATCCCGAAAAAAGGACGACGCCCCGGCACCACCGCCCCGACGAGGGACTCGGACGGTCCCGGGGCGGCCTGACCAGCAAGATCCACCTCGCCGGCGAAGGCGGCTGCCGTCCCATGGCCCTCCTGCTCACGCCGGGCCAGTGGGGCGACGCCCCGCAGATGGTCGAGGTCCTGAACCTGATCCGGGTTCCCCGGCCGCTGGGCGGACGGCCCCGGACCCGGCCGGACCACGTCAGCGGCGACAAGGCGTACAGCTCCCGCCGAAACCGCCGCTACCTGCGAAGACGCCACATCCGGCACACGATCCCCGAGCCGAAGGACCAGCGGGCCAACCGCCGCCGTAAAGGCAGAGAAGGCGGCAGACCAACGGGCTTCGAACGTGACCACTACCGGCGCCGCAACGAGGTCGAGCGGACCATCAACCGGCTCAAGAACTCCCGGGCAGTAGCGACCCGTTACGACAAACGGGCCTACGTCTTCCACGGCACCGTCACCGCCGCAGCGATCCGACTCTGGCTCCGCCAGTGATCCGCCGGACAGGACCTAGGTGCATGCGCAGGTTGTCCCACACCAGCACGGTCGGGCCGCCGAGCTGCGTGTGGGCGCGGATGACGAGGTCGCGGTAGTCCTTCCAGTCGAAGCCCTTCGGTTCGTTCTTGCGGCCCCGGTACTCACGGATCGCGTAGAACAAACGAGATCGCTCACCCGGCTTTTAGCAGGTCATCCCCGCCATGGAGAGTCGACCCGATCCCCGCCCGCGCACGCGGACGACCGGAGTGCTGCCCCTGCGGCCCCAGGTCCTGGCACGCGGCGGCGTCATCGACTGGCCGGCCTCGTCTTCGAAGACCACCCAACCGCCGTTCGCCGCCGCGGTGCTCTTACCCGCGGCCACACCTCTCGTTTCCACAACTCCACCGCGTCGTCGTCACGCTCGATCGCACGCCGGGTCGGCTGCTGCCAGGACCAGCCATAGCGCCGCAGCAGTCGCCACGTGCCCTCCACGGTGTACGAGACGTGGAACAGCCTGCCGATCACCGTCTTCACGCGGGCCAGCGTCCACCGCTGGTCGGCCCACCCGTGTGCCAGCGGACTGCGCTCCAACTCCCTCTCCAACTTGGCTATCTGCGCGTCAGATAGTCGGGGTCGACCGGGTGATCCCTTGGAGGCCACTCCGGCGTGGCCGCCCTCGCGCCACTGGCGTCGCCAACGCTCCACCGACCGTTCCGAATCCCGCAGCGTGGCAGCGGTCTCCCGGTTCCTTCCGCCAGCCTCGAAGCACGTCACGGGCTGGCGCCGGACCCGCTCCTGCGCGTCTCTCTCGAGGTCGGTCAAGCCGCCGCCCTGCGGATATCTCACCGAGCGAGGACTACCGAGGCCACCTTCACGCTGTCTGGCGAACAGCCCGACATCACCCGATCAAGTTCAGTAGTTGACGGCTACGTCAGTAGCGCTTGCTCAAGTTCTTGTTTATCCGATTTGTTGGTGATGTCCAGGAGTGGGGAGGGCTCGTTCGGGCTGGTCGCGGATTGCCCGGGTGGTCTTGGCGATGTTGGCGGCTCCGAGGACCTTGAACAGGCCGACGGCGAGGTTGCGGAAGGTGGCCATGACGCGGGGTGCGGTGCCGGTGCGGATGATGGAGGTGTCCTCGGCGTAGGTGACGTCCCGCACGTGGTGCAGGTCCTCGACGGTCCAGTGTCCGCGGACGGCGGCGGCGAGGTGGGCCGGGGTGGTCTCGTGGGCGTCGAGGCTGGTGACGGCATAGACCTTCTCGCGGCTCTCGCGGCCGCCGGTCTGTCGGCGGCGTCGGTGGACGCGTAGGGCGAGGCGGGTGTGGGGGAAGGCGATCCCGCCGAGTCCGTCGGCGATGGAGCAGGTCTTGATCGAGCGTGATTCGTGACGGCCGTGCCCGGTGGACGAGGCGGTGTGCTGGACGGCGATCTCGTGCCAGGGCAGGCCCGCGAGCTGCCAGTGGGCGGTTGCCTGGTTACGCTTGATCATGGCGATGTAGTGGGCGTTCTTGGTCTCGACGACCCAGGTGACGTTCGCCTTGACCGAGTGCAGGGCGTCGAAGGTGACCAGGGCGCCGTCCACGGCCTGGGGTCTGTACGGTGATTCCCGTATCCCCGCCCCTGCTGAGGCGTGCGGGGTGGGTGCCAGCGCGAAGCACCGTCGTCGTGGCCGGGAAGTCGGAGTCGATACGGCTGCGCCTCCCGCTGGTGTGGGTGCCGCGGGGGCAGGGCGATGTGCCCTGGCACCGGATAGCCGACACGCGCATCACGGACGCGCTGGTGGCGCGGGTGGACTACTCGACGGGCAATCTGATGCTCGCCGGTACCGACTTCGACATCGCCGGGGTGGGGCAGAAGCTGCAGCTGGCCCGGACGTACAACTCGCTGGACGCGCCGGCCGGGGCGATGTCGCAGCGGTCCTGGTTCACCTTCGAGCGGCGCCTGGAGACGTTCTTCACCGACGAGGTCCTCTGGTACGACTCCAGTGGTGCGGCCGTCTCGTTCGAGAAGGAGAGCTACGGCACGTTCACCACACCGGAGGGCTACTCGCGGGACCTGGTGAAGAACAGCGACGGCACGTACACGTTGACGGACCGGAAGTCCGGGTCGAGGGACACCTACGACTCTTCTGGGTCCCTGTCGAAGGTGACCGATCGCAACGGCGGGGTGATCACGGTCGTCTCGCACGGGGCGGGGGCCGGGTTCAAGGTCACCGAGACGCGGTCGGGGCGGTGGGTGGACGTCACCAACGACGGCGGGGGCTGGTGGCACGCCACCGATCACACGGGCCGTCAGGTCTCCTACCACCTCGATGACCAGGACCGGGTGCACAAGGTCACCGATACGAACCTGGCCACGGTCACCTACGGCTACGACTCCTCGGGCCGCATCGAGTCGGTCACCACGCAGGAGAACCGGGTCACCCGTTTCACCTACGACAGCGAGAACCGGGTCACGGCGATGACCCGGGCCTCCGCGGAGGGCGGCAGCACCGGCCCCACCTGGACCTACGCCTACACCGCCTCCTCGGCCACGGCGGCCGGCACCACCAAGGTCACCGACCCCGAGGGTGACGCGACGACGTACGTGCACAACGGTGACGGGGAGGTCAGCAAGGTCACCGACCCGCTCGGCCACTCCCGCTCCACCACCTACCAGGCGCACATGGCCACCACAGCCGTCGACGGGACGGGCTCGGGCTCGACGCCGGGCAACACCACGACGTACGGGTGGGATTCCCGCAACAACCCGACCTCCGCCGCCCTGCCCAGCGGGGCCACCGCCCAGATGACGGGGTGGCTGACGAAGGCGGGCATGGACGTGCCCGGCACGCTGAACAGCGCGGACGACAACAAGACGGACTACACCTACGACGCGGTCGGCAACACCACCTCCGTCGCCGTCACCGGCACCGGCGGCGGGACGACCAGCACCGACTACAACCCGGCCACCCCGACCTGCGGCGGGTTCAAGGGCCAGAAGTGCTCGGTCACCGACGCCCGAGGCAAGAAGACCTCGTTCGCCTACGACGCCAAGGGCAACCTGGTCACCATCACGCCGCCCGCCCCGCAGGGGAAGACCACGATCACCTACGACTACGCGGGCCGCCCCGACGTCGTCAAGGACGGCCGCGCCATCCAGACGGTCTACAGCTACGACGACCGCGACCGCGTCACCAAGGTCTCCTCCACCAACGCCACCGTCCAGTACTCCTACGACGACGACGGCAACATGACCTGGCGCAAGGACGCCACCGGCGAGACCGACTACGCCTACGACACCCTCTCGCGTGAGGTGTTCCGCTCCCTGCAGGACGACTCCGAGGCGACCGTCGCCTACACGGCGGCCGGCGACCTGGACACCTACACCGACCCCATGGGCACCACCGACTACAGCTACGACGATGCCGGACGCCTCGAGTCGCTGAAGGACCCGGCCGGCCGCACCACCGCCTACACCTACGACAACAACGACCGCCGCACCCACACCAACTACCCCGGCGGAACGGTGCAGAAGGTCACCCTCGACGAGGACGGCAAGCCCACCGCCATCAAGGCCACCCACGGCTCCACCACCCTGGTCGACCTCACCTACACCTACACGACCGGCGCCGGTGACCCGGGAACGAAGATCTACGCCCGTACTGACCAGGCTGCCGACCGTAAGACGGCTTACACCTACGACAGCGCCGGACGCCTCTCCTATACCAAGGAGACCAACACCGGCACAGGTGCCCGTACCGCGTCGTGGCTGTACTGCTTCGACAGGGCCGGCAACCTCACCCACCAGGACACCACCGCCACCACCTGCCCCACCAGCCTGACCTACGCCTACGACGACGCCTCCGAGCTGATCTCCAAGTCCGGTTCCACCGCCGGCTGGTCCTACGACAAGGCCGGCAACGAAACCGCCGCCACCCCCGCCGGAGGCACCGCGCGGACCGGCGAGTCGTGGTCGGACTACAACCAGCTCACCAGCATCACCGCGGGCGGGACCACCTACCAGGCCAAGCACGCCGGAACCACCAACGACGAACGCACCAAGCTCGGCGACACCTGGTTCCACCACACCCAGCTCGGCCTCGCCTCCACCACCACCGGATCCACGGACACAGGCTTCGTCCGCGAACCCCGGGGCACCCTCAACTCCATGACCCGGAGCGGGAAGAGCTACTACTACCTCACCGACGCCACCGGCAACGTCCTCGGCGCCGTTGACCCCACCGGCACCCGCACGCATACCTACGCCTACACCCCCACCGGCACCGCACGCACCACCCCCGCGGAGACGGTCCCCCAGCCCTACAAGTTCGCCGGTGCCTACAGCGACCCGACCGGCCTCTCCAAGATGGGCCACCGCTACTACGACCCCGCCCTCGGCCGCTTCACCCAGCCCGACCCCTCCGGCCAGGAAACCAACACCTACCTCTACGCCGAAGGTGACTGCGTCAACAACAGCGATCCCACCGGGCTCGACTGCGCTGAGAACGTCGTCATGGGTGTGTTCGCAGGAGTGGGACTGGCTGCTTCGGCTGCTTCACTGTTCGCTGGTCCCGTTGGATGGGCTGCGGCAGCGGGCTATCTCACTGCTGCACCCAGTGCAGCCTACGCAGGAGGAGCGATTGCCAATGACTGCTTCTGAGCAGAGGTCTCGAACGCTCGGGGTGATCGGATCGGCACTCACGACCATTGCCATGCTCATGGCCGTCGTGCTGCAATTGGCCGACGGTCAGTCCATTGGCGAAGCGCCGGTAATGATCCCGCTGATTATCGGATCTGCCGCACTGGTGATTGCTGTAGTCCAGATAATTCAGTATGGCCGGTTCAAGCGAAGCTGAGGCCGCCTCTGTTCCTTCGCGAGGCGTCGAGCCTGCGAACCCGAGGCCCTCTGAACTGTTCGGCTCGGCCGACCAGTCCACCAGCAGGACCTACGAGAGGTTTTCGGATTAGCAGAGATCATCGCGAGAGCGTTTGATCGTCGCTCTGCGTAGACCGGCCGGGTTGAGGCACGGAAGCTGCGGCCATCGCCGTGGGTCAAAGCGCAACGCTTCGGCCCACGGCGACGCTCATAGTTCGGATTGCGGTTCCCCCGTTGCTCGGGAGGTGCTGATCAGCGGTTCAGGGCGAGTTGGCGGGGTTTCAGGTTCGCTCGTTCGGCCGTTGCCTGCTCGGTGTAGTGCTTCTCCTACGAAGTGCGGCAAGCCCCAGCTGAGCCTGTACCGCGTGACGCGGCTACGGGAGCCAAATTCGAACGCTCATACTGGCAGTAGCAGTAAAGGTGACGCCAGTGTCCCGGCCGCTCAGACGTGCGGGGCGGGTGTCCGTGCGAAGCGGGCCGTCGTGTTCGGCCGGGAAGCCGGAACCGGCGCGCCTGCGGCTCCCGGTGTCCGGTCGATGCGGAGTGTGACTGCCCCTGCTAAGGGGGGTGACGGAGTCCGCAGCATGCGCTACGGGTGAGGCGCGGCATTGCCTGCCTTGCAGTAGATGCGCGGGGCGGATCGTCTCCCGCTACAGGCACAGGGGCCGCCCCGTAGCCGTGCGGTACGTACCGCACCGCGTTGCCGTTGTCAGGGATCGAGGCGGATGCAGCGGGACGCAGCAGGATGTGAATGTCCGCCTCTGTGGCGTTTCCGCAGGTGAGAGGCGTCACGCTTTTGGGTTCGAGTCCCACCCGCCCCACCGAGCGTCCCCAGGCAGAATCGTTCTGACCTGGGGATACGTGTTTTTCGGGGCGTTTTTGCGTGCAGCGTTCGCCGCACGTAGGTGCAGCGAACGTGAGGCTTCGATCCTTCAAGGCAGATCTCGCATGGCTGTGAGCTGGTCTTTTGTGGCCCTGGCGTGTGTGGGACCGTTAAGAACGATCCCACGGCTGCTGGTCGATTTCAGACCGCTCTTCGCGGCACGTTCTCCGGCAGTCGCTGGAGTCCGAACAGCACTGGATGCTTGTGGTCAGCATGTGGCTGAGGGCGTCAGGCACTGGGATGAGCTGGGTCGGATCGGACCGGCGGTCGCTCCGTCCGGCAAGGCGGCGGGGTGCCGGCGGGCCCAATGTCCCGGGTGCGTAGCCGGGCGCCGGGGAGCGCGCCGCACCTTCGTCGAGGTGGATGCGCTGGCGGGGGTGCCCTCCGGGCGCGGGTTTCAGGCAGTGACGCGTGGTGTCCCCGCCTTAAGGGTGCCGTCGTCGCCACCCACCGGACGGTGACGGCCTTGCCGGACGGGCAGCAGACGCTGTCCTGATGCCGGTGCCAGTTCGCGTGGGCGGTGACCTGCCCACGCGCCGGGTCGATGTGCTCGAAGCCGCTGGCGTGACCGCCCGCGTACTGCTGGGGAGTGACGGTGCCCGGCAGCAGGAATGCTCGTCCTCGCTGGCGAAGACAGGAAGGCCCACGCGAGCCGGCCGCCAAGTCCCGGGCTCCGAGGCGGCGCAGGTGTCTCCCGGTGGGTCAGAACGCCTGCATGTACACCCGGGTCCTGTCGGAGTTCAGCTCGAGGACGTGGATCTCGATCCACTGGACCTCGCTCCGGCGGCTGTCCCCGACGCAAGGCGGACAGACTCCGGCCCAGCGGATGCCCTTCTCGCTCTGAGGCTCGGCGAGGCCGAGATGTCCGAAGAGCTCCGTGGGGGACGGGAGATCCTGGTTTCTGGTGCGCAGAGGCTTCTCGGGACGCAGATCCTCCGCCACTCGTACGGCGGTCTTCTCGTCGGTCACGAAGGAGAGCAGATAGATGTCTTCCTGCGGATTGATCTGCACGGCGCCCTTCACCTCCGTCGCGCTCTCGGGCACCGCCACCTTCATGAACGCCGATGCCTCCGGGGCGCCCATGCCCTTTCCCCAGTGCGAGGCGCGCCCGTCCGTCGTCCGGTGATCACCCCCGCCGGCACTCGAACAGGAAGTGAGCAGCAGGGCGGCCCCGAGGGCCGCGAGCAGCCGTGGCCGCAGGGCAGATCCGTTGTTCACCGGTTCTCCTCGTCGCCGCGCGAGACGTCCCCGCGGGACCCTTCGCGCCCAGGGTCCGCCGGTGTCGCCCCGGGGGCTGAGCCACTGTTCAGGTCCTGGGTGTAGGTGCTGCTGCTACCGTGCATGTCGAATTCCTGGGCGAAGCCCACTTTGTGCAGTCGCCCCATGTCGTCGTCGGGAATGGTGACACCACCGGGGAACGTCGTCGATTTTCCGGAGTCCCAGTTGTACCGGTCCCACACGTTGACCTGGTAGTCGAGCGAGACCTGTGGCTTGCCGCCGTCGCCCGGACTGACGGTGACCATGCCCGACACGTTCTGCTGGTGCGACCCGACCGCGTGGAACCATTCGTCCTGACCGAAGGTCCGCCCGATCGCCTGGCTTTCCACGGGAACGACGACCGTCCTGTCGCCGCCGGCCTTCTCGAACTCATCGAGGGCCTTCTGACGCCATGCTTCCTGGTTCTCGGTGATGTGAAGCGTGCCGACGTCGGTCCGGAACCCGGAATCGTCGTGCAGGATGCGGTCGACGTCGAGGGCGAGCGCCTCGCCGGTGCCGCTTAGGTAGTGCTGCATGTTGCGCGATGCCGCGACCTCTCCTGTGACATCGCCGCCTGCCGCGATCGCTTGAGCTTGTGTCAGGACCCAGAGGTCGTGAGCGGTGGGATCCTCCGTGTCGAATGCTCCGGAGCCGGCGTCGGCCGGTCTCCACTCGTACAGCGGGGCCATGATCCCTGCTTCTCGAAGGTCGTCGCCGCGCTCTCGCAGCAGGATGCCGCGGGTCACCGGATCGAGATCACGCCACCACTCCGCCACGGCGGCCCGCCCCTTCGGCATGTTGGCGGCCTTGCCGGCCTCCTCCAGGGAGGGATAAGGACTCTTCACAGGGCTTCTGTTGAAGCCGTTCATGGTCCCGTCCATGATGTCGGAGTCGACCACGGCGGCTGCGAGGGCGAGTCTGATGCCGTCGTCGGCGTCAGTGACCGCCTGGACCGCCTGGTCGAGGAGATCGCCCCACCGGGTCACCTGCGCGCGCACACTTTCCTGGTAGCCGGGGTCATGTACGTACGCACTGCGTGCACTCTGACTGAGCTGTTCGGTATCGAAGGAAACGACGCCTTGGTCGGAGACGCGCATGCCGTCCTTGATCGCGTCGGTGCGCACGGTGTTCACCCTGCCACGGAGGGCGGCCAGCTGGGTGTGTGAATCCCGCAGGATGGACGCAATCGCCTTGGCCTCCTGCTGAGCCCCCTGCAGCTCCCTGAGCGTCACGGTGAACCGGTAGTTCGCGGCATCGGCGCTCTGGCCGACCCACGACTGTCCGAGTGAGACGCCATGGACATCCCCGCTGGGGCGCCCGCCCCGGGGGTATTGCGCGATTGGGATTGGTCCGGTTCGCCGGACTCATGAGTGACGAGGCGCCGTGTCCGTTATGCGCTGTATTATCGATGATAACTGAGGCGGACCGCTGCCAGATCGCCCGTCGCCCCTTCCGCTGCCCGTGACTGAGTGACGCCTGCGCACCGGGCGTATCCCGGTTTCACGAAAAAATTCGACCAGGGCCAACAGGCGGTGCCCGCCGATACGGTGTGTGACTGCGCGGGGCAGAGGGCGAGGTGGTAACGGAGTCGGCTGCGTGTACTGCGGCTGAGCCGCGCGGTTGGCTGCCGTACAGCGAATGCGCCGGGCGGTCTGTCTCTCGCTGTGGGCACCGGGGCGCCCCGTATTCGTGCGGTACGTACCGCACGGCACCGTAGTTGCCGGGGATCGAGGCGGATGCAGCAGGACCCAGCAGGATGCGCATGTCCGTCTCTGTGGCGTTTCCGCAGGTGAGACGCTTCTCCGATTTAGGCACTGTTTCTCGGATCTCCTGACGTGCGTGGGGTGTTGGGGTCAGGCTGCTTGTATGGGCCGTGGTGATCTGACGAATGCGGAGTGGGACCGGCTGGAGTCGTTCTTGCCTCCTGGTGGGGCGCGCGGGGGCCGGTGGAGTGACCACCGTCGGGTGATCAACGGGGTTCTCTACCGGGTCCGGACGGGCGTGCAGTGGAGGGATCTGCCGGAGCGGTTCGGGCCGTGGGAGACCGTCTACAAACGCCATCGCCGCTGGTCAGCGGATGGAACATGGACGATGCTGCTGTCGCGGATCCAGGCGGCCGAGGACGCCGCGGGCCAGATCGACTGGGACGTCTCGGTGGACTCGACAGCTGTGCGGGCCCACCAGCACGCCGCCGGCGCGCGGAAGGCGCCGGCGGTCGCGGTCCCTCAAAAGGGGATCGCCGGGGGGACGAACCAGGTCGATCCGGTGTTGAGGAAACTGACGGTCCGGTTGGAGGAAGTGGCCAGATCGGCGAGTGTCTGGGACGTTCCCGCGGCGGATTCACCACCAGATCCACCTTGCCGCCGACGGGCGATGCCGGCCCCTCGCCCTCGTCCTGACCCCCGGACACTACGGTGACGGCCCCCAGCTCGAGCGAGTGCTGGAGCAGGTCTCCGTGCCCCGCATCGGAGTCGGCCGACCCCGGACCCGACCCGACCGTGTCCTGGCGGACAAGGCCTACACCTCTGGGAAGAACCGGCGTTACCTGCGACGACGCGGCATCCGGCACACGATCCCCGAACGCCTCGACCAGCAGAGACACCGCAAGAATCGCGGTTCCCGAGGCGGCCGTCCCACTGGCTTCGACAGCGAGCGATACAAGAAGCGCAACACCGTTGAACGCACCATCAACCGGCTGAAAGGCTTCCGCGCCGTCGCCACCCGCTACGAGAAGCGCGCCTACATCTACCTCGGCACCGTCACACTCGCAGCCCTCGTCATCTGGCTCAGAACATGATCCGAGAAGCAGTGCCTAGTGACCTGAGTCAGAGATTCGCTGGCAGTAGCTGGCGACCTTGTCGAGGATTTCGTCGGCGGTCTTGGCCCAGATGAAGGGCCGTGGGTGGTCGTTCCAGTCCGCGACCCAGGCCCGGATGTCGCGTTCCAGTGCTTGGACGGAACGATGGACACCGCGTTTGAGCTTCTTCTGCGTGAGCTCGGCGAACCATCGTTCCACCAGGTTCAGCCAGGACGAACTGGTCGGTGTGAAGTGCAGGTGGAATCGAGGGTGGGACAGCAGCCACTTCTTGACCGCCGGTGTCTTGTGGGTCGCGTAGTTGTCGAGGATCAGGTGCACCTCGAGGCCGGCTGGCACTTCCTTGTCGACCTTGGCCAGGAACTTCTTGAACTCAGCTGCCCGATGGCGGCGGTGCAGTGAGTCGATGACTTTGCCGGTTGCCACTTCCAGAGCCGCGAACAGGGTGGTGGTGCCGGCGCGGATGTAGTCGTGGCTTCGGCGTTCCGGGACGCCCGGCATCATCGGGAGCACGGGCTGGGACCGGTCCAGGGCCTGGATCTGCGACTTCTCGTCCACGCGGAGGACCAGCGCTCTTTCCGGTGGATCCAGGTAGAGGCCCACCACGTCGCGGACCTTGTCGATGAAGAACGGGTCCGTGGACAGCTTGAAGGTCT
>NZ_JAFBGA010000005.1 GCF_016909575.1 Streptomyces sp. HB132
AGCCCGCTGGGCATCAGTCACCGACAACGGCGGAATCTTCGGACCGGGACGACTCATGAACAACCAACGACGAACCTGCGACTCAGGTCACTAGGCCGTGTCTGACAAGTGCTGCATGAGTGAGAGGGCTCTGATGTATCGGATGTGCGCTGGCCCCGTCGTGTGGGGGCAGGCTTGGACCGCTTTCGATGCGTGGCGGCCGATCTAGAGGACGTGCACCATCAGCACGACACTGAGGGCAACTCCCACAAGGCCCGCCATGTCGTAGTGCTTCCAGAATGGTTTGCGGGAAGCGAGTGCCGTCTCCGCGCGCCCAGGGGACATGGGGTCATAGAGGACTGCAACGCTGTCCCCTTCGCGGGTGCCGGCGGGGACGTGGTCTTCACCTGCACTGTGTGTCCGCTTGACACCGTCTGGCGTCGTGTAGCTCAGAAGGAATTGCGGGCCGCCCTTCCCACGCCAATCACGATCGAAGCACCGAGCGATGACCTCGACGCCCCGGGAACGAAGCGTCAGCCGTCGCCGCATCTGCCAGACCACGACCAGCAGTAGAAAGATTGCGACGCCGTCGTAAGCGATCGTGTCCTGCACCCTCAAAGGCCCCCCAGTTTCGCAGTGGCACTGGTGAGCATTCAACCAGCCGTCGAGACCCTCCGGGGCTGCGTTACCGGCTCGCGAAGCCAGAGAATGAGTGAGGCGAGCTGAAGCCCGGCGTGGTAGCGAGCGGCGAGCTTGTCGAAGCGGGGCGCGATCGCCCGGAACTGCTTGAGCCGGGCAAAGCAGCGTTCGACCACGTTGCGGGTTTTGTAAAGCTCACGGTCGAAGGTCGGCGGTCTACCGCCCTTCGTCCCTCGCCGCAGGCGGTTGGCTTTCTGGTCGGCCCGCTCCGGGATCACGGCCTGGATGCCCCGCCTGCGCAGGACTTGGCGGATCGCGCGGGTCGAGTACGCCTTGTCCGCGATGACCGCATCGGGTCTGCGGCGGGGCCGCTCGGCACCGGTCCGGGGCACCCTCAGCTCGTCCGTGACCGTGTCGAAGACGGTGGAATCGTTCACGTTGCCGGGTGTGCCTGCGACGGCCAGAGGCAGGCCCCGGCCGTCGCAGGCCAGATGGATCTTCGTGGTCAGCCCGCCGCGGAACCGGCCCAGCGCCTGGCCAGCCGACGCGCGTGCCGGATCTTCCAGTTCGTCCCCCGCCGCCGCCCCATTTTTCGCGCACCCGCGGCGTGCTGATGAGCCCGGTTGATCGGGTCCGTGGACAGCTTGAACGTCTCAGACCGGTGCGGTGCAAGCGCGAACGCCCGCCAGATCCGTGAGATCGCCGACTGTGACATCCCCGTGGCTGCAGCCATCGATCTGGTCGACCAGTGGGTGGCGTTCTTCGGCCTCTCCTCAAGAGTCTTGACGATGACCCGCTCGACGTCCGCATCACTGATCTTCCTCGGGGCACCCGGCCGCGGTTCGTCGGACAGGCCGTCCAGACCCCGTTCGATGAACCGCCGCCGCCAGGTGCGGACCGTGTCCGCGGCAACATTCATCCGGCGGGACACCTCCAGGATCGAGTGTCCCTCCGCGCACTCCAACACGATCCTTGAGCGCTGAGCCAGAGCCTGGGCCGTCGTGCGACGACGCACCCAACCCTCCAGCACAGCCCGCTGAGCATCAGTCACCGACAACGGCGGAATCTTCGGACCCGGACGACTCATAAACAACCAACGACGAACCTACGAGTCAGGTCACTAGTTCTGAGCACCCCGGCGCCCGCGAACTGCTTGCCAACCTCGCCGAATACGCGCCGTGGGAAGGCAAGGGGGTTCGCAGCGCCAGCTGCGGCGCCAGCGGAGCGCCGCGCTGAGCTCACCGCCCACAGCGACGACACCTCCGCTCACGGGGTGATGGGATAACTGGCGCACAGCGCGTGGTCGATCAGGGCGCTGGCCGCGTTCTCCTGCTCCAGTATGTGCTCCGTGGTGTCGCCGCGGGCCTCGGACATGGAGACAACAGCGCTTCGACGCCCGTCATCGGTGACGCCGTTCAGGGTGATGTAGCCGCCGTCCCCGCCCTCGTGGCTCCAGTAGGTTCCTCCGCATCCCAGGGGGCGTTCGACCAGGCCGAGCCCGTATCGGCCCCGGGGCCACAGCTGTTGGACCTTCGCGCTCACAGGGACGGTCTGCTTCATCTTGGCCAGTTGCCGGGCCGGTAGTAGGCGTCCGTCGAGCAGCGCCCGGAAGAAGCGGTTCTCGTCCCGAGTTGTCGTGACCCAGGAAAGGTTCGCGTAGTCCACCGGTATCTGGTCGGTGACATTCACCCGGGAACGGGGTCCGAAGAGCTGGTAAGCCTGGGCGTGGGGCCGGGGCAGGGTGGGCGAGGTCCCCACCCAACGGGTCTGGTCGAGGCCCAGGGGGCGCAGGATGCGGTTTTTGATCTCTTGGTGAGCGGGGTGACCGGTGGCCATCTGGATAATCATGTCGAGCAGGACGTAGCCGGTGTTGGAGTATGCCCAGCCCTTGCCGGGCAGGAAGTCCTCCGGCTCATGGGCCATGGCGAGGTCGACCAACTGCTCGGGTTCGTAGATGTCGTGGCGCTGCTGGTAGTACTCCTTCGGCGTGGTGTAGCCGGGCAGGGCGTCCCGGATGCCGCCCGTGTGCTGAAGGAGGTGGCGGATGGTGATCTGGCTGCCGTCGTTGCCGTTGCCCCGCACCACTCCGGGCAGCCAGTGGTCGACCGTGTCGTCCAGGTACAGCCTGCCCTCGGCTTCCAGTTGGAGGACCACGGTGGCAACCAGCGTCTTGGACGTGCTGGCCATGCGGAAGTAGCCGCCGGAGGAGACGGGGCGGCCGGTGTTCAGGTCGGCGGTACCGCTGGTGGCGACCGACTGCCGACCGTCAGGCGCTATCAAGCGGGCCTGCACACCGCTCACACCGAGGGCGTGGATCGCCCTGGTGTCCCGGCGTAACTGCTCCACAGGAGTGGGTCCGGCCGGCTGAGCGATGGCGGGGACCACCTCGGCGGCGAGCAGCGTAGCGATACCGAGTGCCACGACCAGGTGTTTTCTCAGAGTCGAAGTCATGTCTGGACGCTAGTTTCGTCCCCACCGGGGCGCGATCCGGCGCACCCCAAGATCGGAACGGGGGATAACCCCCCAGCGCGGGCCGTCTCCGGTCTGGTATCGGTCTGCCGAGCGCGGTGTGACGGTTCGCGAATCCAACACCACCGAGCGGTCCCGCCGTCAGACGGGGCCGCTCTCTTGTCGAAGGAGCCTCAACCTCGATCGTTTCCTTGGTCCGGACAAGGCCATGCGCCCTCAGGAGTTTCGCGACCGCGGGCGCCAGGTCGAAGTCGAGTACCTCCACGCTCACCTGCCGCGCGTCCTCAAGTCACCGGTCGGTACCCCGCACCACCCACCCCGAGCAGGAGAACACCCGGTGATCTGCGGCGAACCCGCGACTTGGGCGTTCTGACACCTCCCACTCAGTGCGGAGAAGGCCCGTACCCCCAGGGCTTCGGCGTAGTCGACGGGTCCCCCGTTTTGTGATCATGCATGGCCGAGGAGGGTGAGGGGGTCAGCGGGCGTCGCGGCGGAGGCCGGCGGCGATGCTCTTGACGCCGCTCAGCCGGAGGGCGCTTTCCCCAAGACGAAACGCCCTGCAAGAGCGGGTCACGGTTCGGGCGGAGCGGGCGCTCGGGGAAGGCTCCGCCGGAAGCACGCCCCGAGGTCGGAGGGGACGAGAGACAGCGTTCCTCGGTGGCGGTGGGCGAGTTCGCGGGCGATGGGGAGGCCGAGGCCGGTGCCCCCGCGGTCGCGGGAGCGGGCATCGTCGAGCCGGACGACGCGTTCGAAGACCCGCTCGGCGTCCTCTCCGGATACGCCCGGCCCGTCGTCGTGCACGGACAGGACGACCTGCTCGTCCCGGTTCCGGACGTTGACCTGGACGCGGCTCGTGGCGTGGCGAGCGGCGTTGTCGACGAGGTTGCGCAGCAGTCGCCCGTGCTGCCGCGCACGTACGCGGGCGCGGTGGTGTCCGCGGTGAGTGTCACCGGTCGGTCCGGCAGTTCGTACTGCTCGACCAGCAGGGAGACGAGAGCGGCCAGGTCCACGGTGCCGCTGCCGGTCGTCGGTGCGTGGGCGTCGAGGCGGGCGAGGAGCAGCAGGTCCTCGGCGAGGCTCCGGAGGCGTCCGGTCTGCCGTGCGGCGGTAGCGACCGCACTGGGCCAGTCGCTGCGGTCCGGGTAGGCGAGCGCCACCTCCAGACCGGCCAGCAGGGTGGCGAGCGGGCTGCGCAGTTCGTGTGCGGCGTCCGCGACGAAGCGTCTCTGCCTGGCGGCGGCCTCGTCGAGGCGTTGCAGGGTGGTGTTGATGGTGGCGGCCAGGGCGGCGATCTCGTGGTGACACGCTCTCTCGGGTCGCCCGAGGTGACCGAGGCGGTGGCCGTACGGATCGCCTCCACCGGCCGCAGCGCCACCCGTACGGTGACGTAGGTGACAGCGGAGATCAGTACCAGGCTGACGAGTCCGGCCCGCAGCAGCAGAAGGTAGATGTTGTCGGTGATCGCCTCGGCCGTGTGGGGGAGCACGACCGCATGAACCCGCAGTGTGGCGTCCGGGGCGACGCCCAGGGCAGCCGCCTGCTCGGTGCTCAGTTCACCGGCCCAGATGTCGGCGAACAGGACCGGGTAGGTACCGCCGGACAGTTCGAAGCGGCCCACGGGCCCGTCGTCGCGGCGCTCCGGAATGCGGATGTAGCGTTGCGTGAAGTACCAGCCCGAATCGGTGTCGGTGGGCCCGGAGAGCGGGGGCAGTGCGGGCAGCACATGGGGGAACCCGGGGCGAGGACGTCCATGCCTCCTCCGGAGGCGACAGCTGTGCTGCGGCCGGTCGCGACGACCTCGTACGGTACGGCGCTTCTGCGGCGGCGATCCGGGTGCCCTGACGGTAGACGTCGCGGTGCAGCCACCAGCCGATGGCGACCAGGATGACGGCGGCGGTCGAGGCGACGACCAGGGCGGTACGGGCGCGTACGGACCGTGGCCACCCTACGCGTCGCGGCTCAGCCGTGTTCACGGTCGCCCACCAGGCGGTAGCCGATACCTCGCACGGTCTGCACGGACCGCCGGTCGAACGCGGCGTCCACCTTCTTACGCAGGACGCTGACGCGCGCCTCCACCAGATTCGGATCCATGGCGTCATCAGGCCACGCGTGATACAGCAGATCCGCTTTCGAGACCGCCTGGCCCGCCCGGCGGGCCAGCAGCTCCAGCACGGAGAACTCCCTCGGGGCGACCTCCACCCGCACCCCGGCCCGGCGGCAGACCCGGGCGGCGACATCCAACGACAGGTCACCCACGGCGAGCACGGGCGGGGCCACGGCGGCGGCTCGCCTGACCAGGGCCCGCAGCCGTGCAACCAGCACCAGGTACGAGAAGGGCTTGGCCAGGTAGTCATCGGCACCCGTGTCCAGAGCCTCCGCCTGGTCCCACTCCCCGTCCTTCGCGGTGAGCACCAGGATCGGAGTCGCGTTGCCCTCGCGGCGCAGCTGGGCGCAGACCTTGTAGCCGTTGAGGCCGGGCAGCATCAAGTCCAGGACGACCACGGCGTACTCACCGGTCCTGGCCATCCACAGCCCCTGCCGACCGTCGTGGGCCAGGTCGACGCTGTAGCCCTCGGCGGTCAGACCGGTGTGCAGGGTCCGAGCGAGGTCCACCTCGTCTTCGACCACCAGGATGCACATGCCGTGGAGCCTCGCACAGGGCCGGGAGGGTTTCCTGATCGGCCGGTCAGGTCGGGTCAGCAACCGGTGACCAGGGGCCGGGCACCCTGGCGACGTCTCCACGCCGCCGAAAGGTTCCGTCGCCGATGTCCCTCGATGTACGCGCCCCCGCCGCCACCGTGTCGGCTCCGGCCCGGCTGCTCTCCGGCCCGGTCAGAGCCCTGGTCATCATCGCACCCGCGTCACTGACCGCAGCTCTGGGACTCTGGGGCATCCGCAGGCAGAACACGATGTGGGGCGACGAAGCCGTCACCTACCAGCTCGCGCAACGCGAGCCGTCCCAGATATGGGACACGGTCCAGCAGGTCGACCTGGTCCACGCCCCCGATCCACAGGAGATGGCGAAAACAGACACCCTGGAGCGTCACTTTCGCGAGTACGCGACAACGCGGGTCAACGGAGCGCAGATCACTGTCTACGTCCGGGACCGCGACCCGTCCCCGAAGGGCGGTCCTCCGGTGCAACGGTCCTGAGAGAAGAGGACCGTGCGCGATGACCACGACGACCGTGACCTCTGATGCTGTCGCGACCCCCTGGATGCCGCCGCGAAGCTGCGCCCGGCCCCGGGCTGTACCAACGGTGACGACCACGGGGAGTGGCACATCGAGGCCGACCTGGGCGTGTTGCGTGCTCTGGCCCAGCTGGCGCTCGCTCAGGACTCGGACGAGCTGGCCGCCCGTCTGGAGAGGCCCTCGCACCCGCTGTGTACGGAGCCGCCGCATGCCGTCCTGGCGCCGGGCGCCACGCCACAGCGGTGGTGTGGCACCCCGGTCGAGAAGGAGGCCAACCCGTGCGAGGATCACGTTCCTGAGCGCGCAGCTGAGCCGGGTCGCTGCGCCTGGGTGGGGTTCGGACTACGGGTGGGCGGATTCGGCCAGCCGTCGGATCCGCCGTGGAACAGCCGTATCGGGCGGTGATCGGTCCGAGCGGCTGCCGCGTGCGGCAGGGCGGTCATGCGCGACAAGAAGGTCTGCAACCGGGGCAAGTGCACGGTTCCCAGGCACCGGGAGGCCTCGGTAGTCGGCACCGGGAGGCCTCGGTAGTCGCAGGCCAGTGTCCACGCGCCGATGACCTTCCCGCTGGGGGCCTTCCACGCGCTGTTGGACGATCGTGTACCCGGCGCACCGCTCTGCTCGCCGCGCAGCTCCGCGCAGAGCGGACCCGGCGATGCCCTGTCACGGATGCCTTCACCAGATCGGTCAGGTGCCTGGGTGGGGTGTCAGGAGTCGGGGTGCGCATCAGTCTGAAGCGTCCAAGCGGCCCCTGGGCAGCCTGCCGGGAGGGGCGGGAAGCGGTGCCCCTTCACGTCGGTACTCCAGTGATGGCCGGCGCCGCAGTCGCACTCATAGATTCCGCTCTCCGGCACGACCTCGCCCGGATGCCACGATGTCCGTTCCTCGCTCATGTTCCCTGTGTACGACGCCCCGCCGCAGGGCGCGACTCCGGGAGCCCCCGGCATGCTGTGACCGGCGCGGAGTCGCACCCTGGAAAGATGAGTGCGCCGACAGTCGTTCACCACTTCTCCCCCACCGGCTTCGGCGGGTCACCATCCGCGGGCAGATCGCCGAACTCCCCTACGACGATCACGACGCTGCTCGCTGTCGTAGTGGCAGGACACCTGGGCACAATGCAGATGTACCCCGCGCCGGACGGCGGCCAGGCGAGGCCGCTCCTAGCGCAGCGGGTGGCGCTCGTCGCGGAGATCCAGCTACTCAGGACTCGGAGCGCAGACCGGCGGACGCGTTGTGACGCCACCGCTCCGCAAGTTCAAGAAGCCCCCACGGGTACGAAGATATACACGAGCGCAGCGATCATTGACGGCTGCACAGGCTCTCGGCAAGCCTCCAGGTCCTACTCCTGGCCCGATACGACATCACCGGACGCCTACGGCTGTTCGGGAAGATCACCCCGCTGAAACCTGGCCCGGCCCGGGACATCGCCGACCACCTCCCGCAGATGGCCCCGGCCGCCCCTGGACCGGTGTCCCGGTCAGCGTGCCCTGGAACAGGCGCAACCCCCTTGCCGGTCCGGGTCGCCCCCTCCCGTGACAAGTCGGACGCGATCCGAAACCCTCGGCGGGAGTTCACGACCTGCCGGTCAGGGTGCTCACGGCCGCGCAACACGAAGGTCGCGACGCAATCGGTGGTCTCCCTCTCCGGGGCGGACTCCAGCAGCTTCGACGCCCTCGGCGGACGCTGTCGGGGTGATGCTCCCGCTGTGGAAGTGGACCTCCAGGCCAGGATCCGAACCGGATACGAAGCCTGCTGCCGGCAAACCTGGGCCGACCTTCCCACGGAGGCCACCATTCGAATGATCGAGCAAGCCCTTCCGGTGGTTGCTGAGCGTATCGCGAAGCAAGCACACGTTCCTGGGGTACGACGACGTCGCAACGCGGATGCCGAAACCCTTGAGGAGATCGATCATGCACGCAGCAGTCCGGCGATATGAGGGCGTGGCGGATCCGGCCGAAGCGGCACGCCTCGTCGCCGAGGGATTCGTACCGCTCGTACGTCAAGTCCCCGGATTTGTGGCCTACTACTGGGTCGATGCCGGGAACGGGGTAATGCTCTCGACCAGCGTGTTCCAGGACCGTTCCGGCACCGAGGAATCCATCGAGCGGGCGGCGCGCTTCGTACGCGACAACCTCGCTGCCCTCCTCCCCAACCCTCCCCAAGTCACCGCAGGCGAAGTCGTTGCCTCTGCATAGCGGTGTCCGGGGCACGCAACCAGTTCCGGCACGCACATCCCGGACTCACCCATGACGATGTCGAAGACAGTGGAGTCATTGACATTTCCCGGCGTGACGACAACGGCCAGGGGCAGCAGTGGCGCGGCCGATGCCGGATGCGTCGCCAGTGACGAAGGCGCTTGCCGGTGAAGTCGTAGGTCGTGCTCACGCGTGTCACCCAGGGGTGTGAGGGCGAACGGGCGTTTCAGCGCTGGAGGGGGGCCGTTGCCGCGAGTGTTTCGGACTGGTGCTCGCCGGGCGGGGGGCAAGCGGGCTGGGCCATGGTCGGGGGAGTTGGGTGTGCGCCGCGGATGGCAAGCGCGATCAGCGGCAGCAGGGTGAGGGCGGTGAAAACGGCGCCGACCAGGGCGGGGCCGGTCAGGCCGAGGGAGGAGGCCAGGGCCCGCCCGGCAAGGGCCGAGCCGACGGCGACGCCAGTGTTGTACGCGGATGTCGTCAGCGCCGAGGCGAGCGTGGGGGCATCGCCTGCGAAGCGCACGACGAGGGAGGTGACGACCGGGTTGACGGAGAATCCGGTCAGGGCCATGAGGAAGATCAGGGCGACAGCCGTGACAGGGCCGTCCGAGAGCGGGATCAGCAGCACCAGGACGAGGGCGGCGGCTGTTGCAGCGGTGATCGTCGTGGTCATGGGACGCCGGTCGCCGAGGCGTCCGCCGATGGCGGTGCCGCCCAGCGCACCGATACCGAAGGCGATCAGGACCAGTGGCACGATGCCGGTCGGGATACCCGCGCGGTCGGTCAGCAGCGGGGCGATGTAGGTGTAGGTCGCCATGATGCCGCCCATGATCAGCACCGCGGCGCCCAGTGCCAGCCACAGCCGTTTCTGGCGCAGCGCACGGAATTCCGCCCGCACCAACATTTCGGCCCGCTTCTCGGCGGTGGGGATGAAGCGGCCGATGACCGTAGCGGCAAGTGCGGAGAGGGCGGCCAGGGCCCAGAAGGGGCCACGCCAGCCGGTGTACTGGCCGACGAAGGAGCCGATCGGCACGCCGATGACGTTGGCCAGGGTCAGGCCGCCCATCATGACGCCGACGGCCCGGGTGGAGTTGCCGGGGCCCGCTGCGGTGGTGGCGATGACGAATCCGACGGCCCAGAACGCGCCGGTGGCCAGGGCGGTCACGACGCGGGCTGCGAGGACGACTGTGAAGGAGCCGCTCAGCGCGGCGACGACGTGCCCGAGCGCGAAGACGGCCAGGGCCAGAACCAGGGTCCGGCGCTGGGGCAGGCGCAGGGTGGCCAGCGCCATGGTGGGCCCGCCGACGATCATGCCGACGGCGAACGCGGTGATCAGCAGACCGGCGTGGGAGACGCTCACGTTCAGGTCGGCGGCCATTTCGGGCAGCAGTCCGGCGATGACGAACTCGGTGGTGCCCATCAGGAACGTGCCGGCGGCGAGCACCCAGACGACGAAGGGGAGCTTGCCGGGGTCGGACCCGGTGGCGGAGGGCATGCGAAAACTTCTTCCCGTACGAGGAGGGGCGGTGGGCGAGGTCAGGGGGCGGACTCGATGGTGATCCGCTCGGCCCCGGACAGCTGGTCGGCCTCGGCATCGATGTGGCCGAGTACCAGCAGGTCTGCGGAGGCGGAGGGGCCGTCCTTGTAGAAGATGGCGAGGTTGCCCCAGGGGGCGTAGTAGGTGAGGTCCCCGGTCCTGGGTGCTTGCGGTTCGGGGGCGTCCTGGGTGGCCAGCTTCCGCGGCGGGTCAGCGATCCGCTCGGTTCCGTGGAAGTCCTGAAGGTCCAGGGTGAGCGGGAGCAGGGAGGCGAGGTCGCGGGCGGCGGGACTGCCGTTCAAGGTCGCGTCGACGGGCTGGCCGTCGAGGGTGACGCGGATGTCCATCAAAATGCTCCTGTCTGAGCCGGACAGGCTCGTCGATACCGTCTGCGCGGACGCCTCGGCGGACGACGAGGTCGTCCCGGTGGCGGGTGCCTGCTCGGGTGAGTCTTCGGAGCAGGCGGTAGCGACCAGTGGCTGCAGCGCGCCGATGGTGGCGGTCAGGGCCCGGCCAAGGGGGAAGATCATGGGGTGCCGCCCTGCGGGTCGGGCATCGGTTCGGCGTAGTGCCGGAAGCCGTCACGGCCGTTGTGAAGGGCATACAGCCGCTCGGCCAGCATGTCGGGGCTGGAGGTCGCGGAGTCGGGGCTGATCGCCCCGGGCACGATCAGTTGTGCGACGTGGATGTTCTCCGGGGCGAGCGCAGTGTGGAGCATCTGCGCGTAGGCGCTTTCGGCGGCGAACGCGATCGAGGTGCCGGCCACGTTCTGGTTGGGCCGTACGGCGCTGGAGCCGTTGACGAACAGCAGCGTGCCCCGGCCGAGCTCCCGCATGCCGGGTAGCACCGTGTTCACGCTGGTGAGAGGTCCCTTGACGGAGAAGGCCAGTGGCGCGTCCAGGTCGGCTGCGGTGGTGTCCAGGACGGGCTTCATGAAGTCGCTGCGGGGCACCGGGCTGAACTGGAGGATCTCGACGGGCCCCAGTGTGTCCGCCGCCTGGCGCAGGGCCTCGGTGAGGGAGGCGGGGTCCAGGACGTCGGCGGTGAAGCCGCGGGCGTGGATGTTGTCCCTGGCCAGTTCGGCTGCCAGGTTGTCCTGGTGCTGGGCGCTGCGCGAGAGGAGGGCGACGTGGTGGCCCGCTTGGCCGAAGCGACGGGCGGCAGCCAGCCCCAGACCGGGGCCGGCACCGACGAGAGCGAAGGTGGTCACAAGAGTTCTCCTCAACGACGTGGATGAGGGTGGGCCGCATCGGGGCCCGGGGAAAGAGCGGTGTGCGCCCGGGTTCAGCCGGTGGCCGGGGTGGCGGTGTATTCCTCGTCGGTGACGGGGGTGAGCCAGTGCACGACGTCGTGGTCCGCGTCGCCCTCGTTGATGGCCAGGTGGACCATCAGACGGTTCGGCGCGGCACCGTGCCAGTGCTCCTCGTCGGCTTCGAACAGGACGCGGTCACCGGGCCGGATGACTTCCAACGGCCCGCCGCGGCGCTGGCACAGGCCGACGCCTTCGGTGACGAAGACGGTCTGGCCCAAGGGGTGGCGGTGCCAGTAGGTGCGGGCGCCGGGCATGAAGTGCACCAGGGACGCGGTGACCCGGGACGGGGCGGGCGCGGCGGCGACGGGGTCGATGTAGACGTCCCCGGTGAACCAGTCGGCCGGGCCCTTGACGGTGTCGATCGAGCTGCGGGTGATCTGCACGGTTGCTCCTTGTGCGGTAGGGGTTCAGGGCTTGAGGAGGGCTTTGATCGCACGGCGCTCGTCCATCGCCTTGTAGCCCTCGGCGACCTGCTCCAGGGGCAGGGTGAGATCGAAGACCTTGCCCGGGTCAATCCGGCCCTGAAGGACGCGGTCGATCAGGTCGGGGAGGTAGCGGCGTACGGGGGCGGGGCCGCCGCGCAGGCCGACGTGGGAGAAGAACAGCTCCTGCCCGTCGACGGCGACCTCGTGGGGGACGCCGACGAACCCGACATTGCCGCCGGGCCGGGCGGAGTGCAGCGCCTGGCTCATGGCCTGAGCGGTGCCGACGCACTCCAACACGGAGTCCGCGCCGATCCCGCCGGTCAGCTCCTTGATCCGGGCGACACCTTCCTCACCGCGTTCGGTGACGATGTCGGTGGCGCCGAACTCGCGCGCCAGCTTCTGGCGGGAGGCGTGCCGTGACATGGCGATGATGCGCTCCGCGCCCATATCCTTGGCCGCGATCACCCCGCACAGGCCGACCGCGCCGTCGCCGACGACCACGGCGGTCGAGCCGGGCCTCACCTCTGCGGCGTCCGCGGCCCACCAGCCGGTGCCCATCACGTCGGACACGGCAAGCAGACCGGGCCACAGGTCCTCGCCCGGCACGTCCTCGGTGGCGACCAGGGTGCCCTGGGCATTGGGGATGCGGACATACTCAGCCTGGCAGGTGGACATGAACTCGCGGTTCAGGCAGTTCGACTGGAAGCCGTTGCGACAGTTGGCGCAGGTGTTGTCCGAGGTGGCGAACGAGCCCACGACGAACTGGCCCTGCTTCACCGAGGTGACCGCGGATCCGACCTCCTCGACGAAGCCGACGTACTCGTGGCCCATGGGATGTGCGTGCTCCGTCGGCTCGGCGCCGCGATAGGGCCACAGGTCGGAACCGCACACGCAGGTCACGGCCGTCCGGATGACGGCGTCGGTCGGCTTGATGATCTTGGCATCGTCCACGGTCTCGAACCGGATGTCACCGGGGGCGTGGATGACTGCTCCGCGCATAAGGAAGGCTCCTTGACTGCTGAAGCCTGCCGACGCCGGGAGGGTTCCGGCAGGCCACCGAATGGGTGAGGGCCCCGCGCAGACAGCGATTCCGCCGCCCGCGGGCCCAGCGCCCGGCCTGCCCGCTCTGACGGGCGGACGGCGAGCGCCACGTCAACCAGGTAACCCCCATCCCGCGCGGACAGCGAGTCACTGACGAGGGGTGTACCAGCAGTACATCCCTCCCGTCCCGGGCAGGCCGTACCGTCGAAGGCATGGACAACCGCGAGGAGGTCCGCGAGTTCCTCACCTCGCGGCGAGCCAAGATCACCCCCGAGCGGGCCGGACTGCCCGCGGGGCCCCGACGCCGCGTTCCCGGCCTTCGCAGAAGCGAGGTCGCTGCCCTGGCCGACATGAGCGTCGAGTACTACGCCAAGCTCGAACGCGGCAACCTCGCCGGCGTCTCACCGTCCGTCCTGGAAGCTCTCGCCCGGGCCCTTCAGCTCGATGAGGCCGAACGCGCCCACCTGCTGAACCTGGCCCAGGCCGCCGACGGATCCGACGTCCTCAACCGCCCCCGCCGACGGCGTACGAAGGACCAGTGGAGGCCGCACCGCAGCCTGCAATGGACCCTGGACGCCATCACCGCAGGTCCCGCGTTCGTCCGCAACGGCCGCATGGACATGCTCGCCGCCAACCCGCTCGCCCGCGCGTTCTACGCCGACGTCTACGCCGTCCCCGGCAACCAGGCGAACCTGGCCCGCTTCAACTTCCTCGACCCCGCCTCGCGCCGCTTCTACCCCGACTGGGACCTCTTCGCCGACGTCGCCGTCGCCATCCTGCGCACCGAGGCCGGGCGAAATCCGCACGACAAGGACCTGCACGACCTCGTCGGCGAGCTGTCCACCCGCAGCGAGGAATTCCGCACCCGCTGGGGCGCCCACAATGTCCGGCACCACGGCACCGGCACCAAACGGTTCCACCACTCGGCCGTCGGAGAGCTCACTCTCGCCTTCGAGGGCCTGGAAATGGCGGCCGAACCCGGCCTCACCCTCACCATCTACACGGCCGAACCCGGCTCACCCTCCGAGGAAGGACTGCGCCTGCTCGCCTCGTGGGCGGCCACCCATGACGGCGACAGCCCCTCCACCAGCGAGAACGCGGGCCGGTAGCGACACCACACCGGGTGAGCTGGGCCGCAATGCCTTACAGGTTGTTCATATGGAAGTGGGTGAGTCGCTCGACTGCGGCGTCGACGTATTCGGGCTCGTCGTACATCTCGTAGTGGCCGGCGCCGTCGATGACCATGAGGTCGACGGGGTTGGGGGCCAGCTTCCACAACTGCATGCCGGTGTCGTAGGAGCCGATGCGTCCGGCGAGGACGACCTGTAGTGGCTGGGTCATGAGCTGATCAGCCAGGTGGAACGCGTCATAGCCCAGCAGGAGGGAGTAGCTGCGCGAGAGGCGGCGGTCGGTGGAGTGTTCGTCACCGCCACGCTCGGTCCGGTAGTCGGTGATGGCCTCAGTGGTGTCGATCGACTACGAGGAACGGCACCCGGTGGAGTGTGGCATCAACCGCCTCAAGCGCCACCGCGCGGTCGCCGCGCGATACGACAAACTCGCCGTCCGCTATGAGGCGACCGTAATGGTCGCGGCCATCAACGAGTGGCTCTGACAGGGCCGTCGGTCCTCATGCCGGACCGGTGCCGGGCATGATGGACACCATGACCACGCCGAGCGCCGACTGGATCACTGTCACCGCCTACGAGAACCTGCCGGGCTGTCTCCGGCCCGTAGCGGCCGTTCGCGCTTGACTGCGCGATCGGGGCATCGACTGGATGCCCTTCAACCGGACCGAGGTCCGCTGGGACCTGGCCTGTGGTGTCAGTACCGACGGTCGGTGGCACGGCTGGTTCGACGTCCACATCAACGCAGACGCTCTGCGACGCCATGGACTGCACCCCGACCAGCCGAGCGCCCGGGTCACTGCCCCCTCTCCACCCGGCTGGTGGCACGCTGCAGCCGAACGTCACGCTCGTTCGTGATCCACTTCTGAAACAGGCCCTGGATCCGGTCCAGCTTGGCGTCGAAGTCGGAATCGGTGGACTCCTTCCAGCCCACCCGTCCCGATCAGCGGACCGGATTCCCCCACCGGCGGCCACAGGAGCTGTCCGGTTGTGCCTGCGCCGGGCCGCAGCGCCTTCGTCGACCGGGAGCGTCGCCTGTCACGGCAGTTGGTTGAACGCCTGGTCGGCATCGGCCACGGCTTCGGGGTGGACGTCGTGGGCGGTGCGACCTTCGGCAACCTTCTGCCAGTTGGTCCGGGCGAGCACCCGTTGGACCGCGAGTAGCTGGGCGGCCAGCAGGCGCGCCTGGATGCCTTCGCCGAGGGCGTCCGCCAGCGCCTCCTCGTCCTCGAGCCGGTACCGCATGAGCCGTCCTGCCAGGCTGGGTGTCGTGAATACGAGCCGGTGGAACGCCACAACCTCAGGGTGGTCATTAAGGCCGGTGACGGGGTCGTACTGCTCGAGGCCGGCCCGGAAGTGGCGGTGCAGCGCCGTCACCGGCTCGATGCCGGACTCACGGTCGCGTACGACGCGTGCTGACTCGCCCTGGTGGTCCGCAAACCGGTAGAGCACCAGGTCTTCCTTGGTGGGGAAGTACCGGAAGAGAGTCGGTTTGGAGATCTCGGCCGCCGCGGCGACGTCGTTGACCGAGACGCGGTCGAAGCCGTGTTGCAGGAACAGCGAGACGGCCGCGTCTCCGATGGCGTCGCGCGTCCGCTCCTTCTTGCGGGCCCGCAGCCCCATCAACTCGCCCATCTGACCACTGTAACATTTATGACCGGGTTGCTTTTTTAACCGAGTAACGTTTCCATGGGCGGCGTGAATCAGATGGACATTCTTCCCGTGCTCGTCACTGGGGCGACGGGCCGGGTCGGCCGCGTCGTCATCGACCAACTCCTCGACGCGGGCGTGCCGGTCCGCGCCCTCACGCGTCGCTCCGAGGCAGCGGCGACGCTGCCTGCGAAGGCCGAGGTCTTCACCGGCGACCTCACCGTGCCCGAGTCACTCGACCCCGCATTGAACGGCGCCGGTGCGGTCTTCCTCGTCTGGACCGCCCCACCTCGGACCGCAGAGGCAGTCGTCGAGCGGCTGGCAGCCCACGTGCGGCGGGTCGTCTTCCTCTCCTCCCCTCATCAGACGCCGCACCCCTTCTTCCAGCAGCCCAATCCCATGGCGGTGCTGCACGCCGACATCGAGCGGCTCATCGCGGCCACCGGAATCGAGTCGACGATCATCCGGCCGGGGATGTTCGCGTCGAACTCGCTGGCCTGGTGGGCGCCCGCGATCCGGGCCGGAGACGTCGTCCGGTGGCCTTACAGCGCCGCCGAGTCGGCACCGGTCGACGACCGTGACATCGCAGCCGTCGCGGCTCGGACGCTCCATCAGGGCGGATACGTCGGAGGCGACTACGTCCTTACCGGCCCCGAATCGCTGACCCTGGCCGCGCAGGTGGACGTCATCGCCGCTGCCCTGGGGCGCCGGATCGCATTCGAGGAGATGTCGCCGGACGAGTTCCGAGGTCTGTGGGAGGGTACGGTGCCCCGCCCGGCCATCGACATGCTGCTCGCCGCGTGGAGTGCGGCGGTCGGACAGCCCGCGTACGTCACCACCGCGGTGGCCGACGTCCTCGGGACGGCACCGCGAGCGTTTCGCCAGTGGGCCGTTGACCACGCCATCGCGTTCACGAAGGGTTCGTGACCTCGTCGACCGCGACCTGCGCCCCAGTCCCGCAGCCCTCAGTCGCCCCGGTCCTCGGCCACTCAAACGGTGACCGAGGACCGCACAGGCCGCCCGGCGTGCCCGCATCCCCTGCGGCCCGACTGTCCTGGCCCCCCTGCTCCCACCCGCCGCTGACCGTGGAAGACCGATCCGCACACTCCAAGCGGAAGGGGGCGCCTGGCCTCCCCAGGTTTTGGCGCGCCTGCCCGGATGACTGATCGTCATGGTGGCTGCGTCGCGTCCCGCCGAGCAAGCCGGCCGCCCGCCGTCGCACTTGCTCGGCGGAAGTCGGCACGAGTGGTGCGGCTCGGAGGCGTTGAGGCACCGCCTGCAACAGCCGGGGACGACTGTGGGGCCGACGGGAGCGCCCCGGCAACAACGAGCGCGAGGTGCTGACGCCGGCTGCGCGGGGCACGTACGCATCCCGAGTACAGGCGACACTGGTTGCGTGATTATCGAACGTGCGTATGCCCATCTCTCCTCGTACGACGAGGAAACCTGGCCTTGGTCGGTGCCCTGCGTCCGTCAGCTGCTCAGCGAAGGGCTTCGGTTCACCGCACCTGTGACCTTTCTGGTCGGCGAGAACGGCTCGGGGAAGTCGACACTGGTCGAGGCACTGGCGGAGGGGTTCGGTCTGGACTCCTACGGCGGCTCCCACGACTGGAGCTACGCTTCCCCGCGCGGCAGATCGGCCCTCGGCAAACGTATGAAATTCGACACCGCCTCGGGGCGTGGGCGCCGCATGGCTGCCAGTTGGTCAGCCCGCAAGGGCTTCTTCCTGCGTGCCGAGACCGCGCGGGACGCTTTGGACAGGGAAGGGTTCTCGCCGGACTGTGTCAGCCATGGTGAGGGCTTCCTCGCGGCGTTCCGGGAAAAGTTCCTGCACGCCGGGCTCTATGTCCTTGACGAGCCGGAGGCAGCGCTTTCCTTCTCTTCGTGCCTCGAGCTGATCGGGCACATCGACCGGTTGGCCAAGGAGGGCGGCCAGATCATCTGTGCCACGCACTCCCCGTTGCTGACCGCACTGCCGGGTGCGGACATCGTCGAGGTCGGTGAGCACGGTATGCGCAGGGTCGCCTGGCGCGAGCTCGGCGTCGTGGATCACTGGCGCCGCTACCTCGCCGACCCGCACACCTATCTGCGGCACATCGTCGAACCCTAGAGGGAGGTCCTCCTTTCAGCCCCTCGGCACATGAGCGATGTGGAAGAACCGGCTCTCCGCGCCAGCCGACAAGCGTGCTGCTCTGCCGACTGCGCTGGGTCGTACAGGCCGGCCCGACGGTTGCGCTCACCGTCGGTGCCCGGCCTCTGCCCACGGGCCCGCGCTCCGAGACTCCCTTCTGAGGCCGCCGCGGATCAGCGGGGCGGCCCGTCGTTGAGGAACCGTCCAAGTTCCAGAACCCCGCTGTGCGCTTGACCTCGATGACGCCGGACGTGGCGATCAGCGCCTTCCACTGCCTCCGGGCCGTGGAGGCCGGCGGCACCGAAGCGGCCGCCGGTTCGCCGGCGCCGAAGGCGAACGCGCCGGCTGCTCGTGGATGTCGCCAAGCTGGTCATCCTCCCGGTCACCGCCCTGTGCGGCATCCACCCGGCCCGTGGCTCCTTCGCCCTGGCGGCTGTCGGGCGGGGCCTCGTGACCTACTTGGGCGGCTGGCGTCGCAGGCATGGGCAGGGGGGGCCGCCGGGATGTCGCCGTACCGGCCGACGAGGGCGGTTGGGGACCGTGCGGGTGCCGGCTCACTGTGGAAGCGGCTGTATCCATGATGAGCGGCCAGCAGGCCGTCCGGTACCGCGGCGGTCTCCGCTGCGCGCTCGTGTTCCGGCAGGCATCTCGACTCGCTGATCCGTACCGGAACCCACCGGTTCACCACTCGCGGCCCCCTCCTCGGTCAGGCGCGTGGCGTCAGTCGCACAGTCAGAATCTGGAACGGGCGCAGAACGAGCGGCACGCCGCCGGCGGTGACGGGCAGGTCGGGTCGGTCTTCTACCGGCCGTTCCAGCAGGTCGGTCGTCGTGGCCGCCATCACCGGGAATCCCGCGCGCAAGGTTGTCGTGGCTCGTCCTCCGAGCGACTCGTAGAGACGCACGATCACGTCTCCCGAGCGGTCGTCCGCGAGCTTCACGGCCTCGATCACGACACCGTTGTGGTCGACCTCGGCCAGTGGGGCGACAGCCGTCGAGCCGGCGACCGTTCGTTCGGCGAGGTTGAAACGGTAGCCCTCGCGGACGGCGTCACCGATGTCCGCACCGATCACCAGGCCGTAGCGCAAGCGGTGTTCGCCCTGGTCGGCTTCCGGGTCAGGGAAGAGCGGGGCGCGCAGCAGCGAGAGCCGGGCGGTGGTCGTCGTCCCGCCGTCGGGGCGGACGTCGCGGGTGACGTCGTGGCCGTACGTGGAGTCGTTGACCAGCGCCACTCCCCAGCCCGGCTCCTCGATGTGCAGGAAGCGGTGGGCGCAGATCTCGAAGCGGGCCGCGTCCCAGCTGGTGTTGGAGTGGGTCGGCCGCCGGACGTGGCCGAAGGGGATCTCGCTGGTGGAGTCGGAGGCCCGGATGTCGAACGGGAAGGCGGCCTTGAGGATCTTCTCCCGCTCCCGCCAGTCGACGGTGATGTCGATGTCGAGTCGCCGAGCGCCTTCTCGCAGGGTCAACTGTTGGCGGATCCGTGACTGGTTGACGCTCCACACGATCTCGATGGTGTCGCCGTGGGCCGTGACCTCGTCGGCCTGGGTCAGGTCCTGCACGGTGTTTCGGTAGAAGGCGTCGACGTCCCAGGCGTCCCACTGGTTGGGGAAGTCCTGATGGAGTTGGAGCAGGTTGCCCGCCGATCCGGGGGCGAGCGCCTCGCGCCCGGCTGTCAGGTCGTACGCGGACGTGATCAGTCCGCGGGCGTCGACCGTGATCCGCACCAGCCCGTTGTCCAGGACGAGGCTGCCGTCCTGGCCTGCTCGTACGGGTGCCGTCCGCAGTGGTGCCGTACGGAGGGCGGCGGCGAGTGCCGGCACCCCGTCGCGGCCGTGCGGGGCAGCGTTGAAGACGACCAAGCCGCCGCCGTCGGCTTCCGCAGGCCCGGCCAGAGCGCGCTGGGCGGTATCGATGACCGCGTTCAGTTCCCGGGCGACTTCCTGGTGGGCCTGCTCCGTCTCCCGGTGCACCCAGGCGATGGAGGAACCGGGCAGGATGTCGTGGAACTGGTGCAGCAGGACGGTCTTCCAGATGCGGTCGAGCGCGGAGTACGGATAGGGCTCACCGGTCCGCAGAGCAGCCGTGGCCGACCAGAGCTCCGCCTCCCGCAGCAGGTGTTCGCTGCGGCGGTTGCCCTGCTTGGTGGCGAGCTGGCTGGTGAGCGTGCCCCGGTGGAGTTCCAGGTAGAGCTCTCCGACCCATACCGGCGCGTCGGGGTACTCCGCGTGGGCCTTGGTGAAGAAGTCCACGGGCCCCTCCATCTCGACCTTCGCGGAGCCCTCCAGGTTCGCCAGCCGGTCGGCGCGCGCCAGCATCTCGCGGGTGGGGCCGCCCCCGCCGTCGCCGTAGCCGAACGGCACCAGGGAGCGGTTGGCCGCACCCTTGTCGCGGAAGTTGCGCTCGGTGTGGCCGATGTCGGCACCGGAGAGGTCGCCGTTGTAGGAATCCACGGGCGGGAAGTGGCTGAAGACCCGGGAGCCGTCGATGCCCTCCCACCAGAAGGTGTGGTGCGGAAACGCGTTCGTGGTGTTCCAGGAGATCTTCTGCGTGAGGAACCAGTCGATGCCGGCGAGCTTCATCAGCTGGGGCAGCGCGGCGTTGTAGCCGAAGGTGTCCGGCAGCCACATGTCGCGCGTCTCGACGCCGAACTCCTCCAGGTAGAACCGCTTGCCGTGGACGAACTGGCGTACCAGGGACTCGCCGCCCGAGAGGTTGGTGTCGGGCTCGACCCAGAGGCTGCCGGTCGGCAGGAACTGCCCGGTCGCCACCTTCTGGAGCACCCGGGCGTACACCTCGGGGCGCTGTTCCTTGAGCCAGGCCAGTTGCTGGGCCTGCGACATGACGAACCGGAAATCGGGGTGGTCGTCCATCAGCGCGGTCACGTTCGAGACGGTGCGGGCCGCCTTGCGGACGGTTTCGCGCACCGGCCACAGCCAGGCTGTGTCGATGTGGGCGTGGCCGACGGCCGAGATGCGATGGGCACCGGCGTACGCGGGTGCGGAGAGGGCGGGAGCCAGCAGTGTCCTGGCCTGCCCGGCAGTGCCTTTGATGTCCTGGAGGTCGATCGCGTCGAGCGCCGCGCTCACCGTGTGCCGGATCTGGCTTCGACGGGTGGCGTCCTCGGGCAGTTGGTGCATGAGACCGGACAGGACGTCGAGGTCTTGGACGAGCTCCCAGACCGTCTCGTCGAAGACGGCGAGGTCGGTGCGGGTCAGCCGGTACAGCGGTTCACCGGCGGACTCGGCGCCTCCCCCGGCGCGCAGCCACGAGGCGACATCACCGGCCCGGGTGGGGACGAACGGGTCACCCGCGGCGTCGAAGTCGAAGATCAGCGGGTTGGCGGCGGCCTCGATGTAGAACTCGAACTCCTCACCCCCCTCTGCCCGTTCGGCGATGAGGAGCCAGGTGTTGCGCGGATTGAGGGCCTTCACGGGGGTGCCGTCGGCCCGGTACACGAGCCCTTCGGCGGAGAATCCGGGCTGGGTGGCGCCGAAGCCGAGGTCGAGCACCGCTTCGACCCGCTCCCCCGCCCAGTCGACGGGGACGCCGCCACGGATCCTGAACCAACTGGTGGACCAGGCCGGGCCCCAGTACTCGCCGGTGCTGATCGGCTCGTAAGGTCCGGCGATTCCCTCGCTCACCGGCACGGGTTCGCCGGAGAGGTGGTGAACACTCACCTCGAGCGGCAGGGAGCGGACGTGGACTGCGGGCCTGAGGCGCTGGTCGAGTACCCGGGCGAGCCGGCGTTCGGTCAGCGTGCGGTCGTCGTGCATGGAGACTCCATCGAAAGTTCCGCGCGGGTAGCGGCGGGCCCGTCCGCCGGCCCGGTCGGATGACAGCGGTGTCCCGGGAACGGCCGGACGGTGCAAGGCTTACGGTCGGTCGATCCCGTACCGGATGACTTCGGTGGGGACCACGGAGCGTCGTGCGGGCAGAGGGGTGCCGGGGCCGGCGTTGATGCGGTCGATGAGCATCTGGCCGGCCCTGCGCCCGATCTCGTCGGCGTCGTAGGACGCGATCGTCAGCGGGAGACCGAGGACGTCGGCGAGGTCGAAGTCGTCGAAACCGGCCAGGGAGACCGGGGCACCCAAGGTGCGGACGGCCCTGATGGCCCCCTGGGTCAGACGGTTGTTGGTGCAGAAGAGCGCGGTGGGGGCGTCAGGTCCCTCCAGCAGCGCGACGGCGGCGTGCTCGGCCTTGGCCACGTCCGCGAGTCCGCGACGGATGTGGCGTTCGTCCGGCTCCAGGCCGGCCGCCTCGTGGGCTGCCCAGTAGCCACGGAAGCGTTCGGCACCGGTGTAGAGCGCGGGCGGGTTGCCGAGGAACCCGATGCGCCGGTGTCCGTCCTCGATAAGCCTGCCGGTGGCCGCTTCCGCTCCGCCGAAGTCGTCCACCAGTACGCAGTCCGCGTCCATCCCCGCCGGCGGCCCGCAGGGTTGCTGACGCGGGTGACTGGGGGCCGGGCTGCCCGGTCCGCAGCCGTCGGCACCAGTGGCGGAAGCTCGGGCGGGCGACACCGAGAATGCCGCACATCCGCTTCACGCCGTAGCGGGGGTGCAGATCGGCGACACGCTGAAAGCGGTTCAACGGCGCGTCTCCCCCGGCGAAACGCCTCTCCGGCTTCGGCAGGATCTCGCGCTCCTCCTCCAGCTCACGGACCTTCCTCCTCGGAGCCGCGATCTCCGCCTCCATCGTGGGCGGCTCCTGCGATACCTCCGGCCGGCTTCGCCGGGGCAGCTCACTCCGGCTGCCCGGACCCAGTTCCGCAACGTCTCCGGACATACCCCGAGATCGGCCGCGCTCTACCTGATGGTCGTTCGGGCCGCGACTCGCACAGCGCGACCGCGTCCGCCTCGAACCGCGGCCGGTGATTCTGCATGGCCACAAGCTGTCCGTCCTCAAATCCTCAGGACCCGGTGTCTCCTGTGTCCAACATCAGAGGTCACCCCCGCCCCTGAATCACGTCTGGGCCTCGTGGCAGACGTTTCTGCCTTTTGTGATGCCCGCGCCAGGTGGTCGCCGCACCGTAGGGCCGTTCACAGACAGGCGGGGAGCGTCGCTGAGGGATGCACAGCGGGTCAGCCGGCAGTGGAGATTTCGCGGACTTGATTATCTATTAGGCTCATGCCACAAAGGAAAGATTTTAAAGGGGGTTGAGGGTGCCCCCTCCTGACAGAGCCGGACGCACCGACGCGACCGCGCCAGCTAGTTCCCTGCCCGTCCCTGACGACCCGGAGTCCGAGCGGATGTCTCACTCGCTGACACCCCATAACAAGGGGAATCTGCCAGCCCTCAACGCGCCACCACTGATCCGCCTTGACGCATACGTCGCCGAGGACGGATCGACAGTGGTCAACGGCCACCTGCTGGTGATGGGTGGCATGCGCCCGGCCAACGAGGCGATTCTCGACGCCGTGGCCATGTTCGCCCGCGCCCTGGGGGCTCCGGTGGCGGCAACCGTCATCGACCGCAGACTGCGGCAGATCGCGCGGCTCCGGGTGTACCCCGACGGATCGAGCCGAACCATCGCCGAGGAGGAGGACCTGCCACCCGGGCGCGAGCGAACCATCGCGGAGGAAGAAGCCTTCCCCCCGCTCGCCCGCGTCGAGCGGATCATCCAGCACGCGCAGCGCGAGGAACTGCACGCCGCGTTCGTCCTTGCCGGTGCACTGCGGGAGCACCTCACGCTCCGCCGGGGCGCGGAGGACGAACTGTCACTGGAGGCCAGGGCGATCGAGGCTTACATCGCCTACCTTCGCGGCGACTATGTGATCTCCACTGCTCTCGCGCTGACGGTCGCACGCATCCGTTGTGGCATCGATCTGAATAGGGCAGCCCCCGAGGTGGTCCGCGCCACTGCCGCGTGGCAAAGGCTGCAGGACGAGGGGCAGATAGCAACCCGAGGAAAGGAACTGCTGCACATGTGGGAGCGGTTGTCCGTGGCGGGCCTGTTGAAAGAACCGTCCCATCACGCCATGGCCCAGGCCGTCCGGACCAGGATTGAACGGGACGGCCGTCACGCGGAGGTACCGCCCCCCGCTCTCGAGCCGGCGTCGGCTGCTGTTCAGGTCGTGGTCCCGCCTGAGGACAAGCCCCTCAAGCCCACCCGAAGGGGGATACGCCGCTTCACCAGGCGGCCGGGTCGAGCGGACGCCTGAGAGTCCTCCCGTACGCAGTTCTTCGGTAGCGGACGAGAGCGCAGGCGATTGGGCGCGTACGATGCCGTGTTCTGGAAGCTGGCAGCGTGCTGGGTGGCCGTCCGGGCAAGCCGAAGGCTCACGCTGGGGGTATCACCCGCTCCATTCCTGGGGTACGCCGGATCGCGCCCCGGTGGCGACGGCACCAGCGTTCAGTCACGGCTGCTAATCCCGGGACCGATCCTGGGCCACGCATGACGAAGGGTCTGACTCATCGATGCGCATCCTCCTGATCGGGCCGCCCGGGGCCGGCAAGGGCACGCAGGCAGTGCGCCTTGCCTCGCATCTGTCGATCCCGCACGTTTCCACCGGTGACCTGTTCCGCGAGCACATCGCCGCGGGCACCGAGCTCGGCCGGCACGCCCACACACACATACACGCCGGACTTCTGGTACCGGACGAGCTCACGATCGGGGTGATCGAAGAGCGCCTCGCCCGCCCGGACACCGAGCGCGGATTCCTGCTGGACGGCTTCCCTCGCAATCTTGCCCAGGCGCAAGCGCTGGACGGCATGCTGGCCGGCTTCAAGTCGAGGCCGGACGCCGTGCTCGATCTGGAGATTCCCGAGGACCAGGTGGTCAGACGGATAGCTGGACGACGTTTGTGCCGTCAGGACCGAACACACATTTCTCACGTCGATCACAGCCCGCCCGAAGTGGCAGGAGTCTGCGACCTTTGCGGCGGTGAGCTGTACCAGCGAGACGACGACCGCGAGGCAACCGTTCGTAAGCGACTGAAGGTCTACCGCACCCGGACGGCGCCGGTCGTCGACCACTACCAGGCCCAGGGTCTGGTGACCACGATCTCAGCCCACGGGCAGGTCCAGGAGGTCCTGCACCGCGCGCTGGACGCACTCGGCCGAGGCCGGGCCGACGCCGCCGGTACGTCGACCTGATCCCCCTCCGCCGGGAACGTGCGGGGCTGCCGTCTCTGGAAGCCGCCGCAGAGGACTGCAAGATCTGCCCGCCCCGACCGCTCTCATCCCTCGGAGGATGCCCACCTCCAGTGCCTCGCCGACCTGGCGAACCGGGCGAGCGAGGGCTCCACTTCGCTGTCGAGGCCGCCTGTCATGGTGCTCTCGGAGTGCTACCGATTCCGCAGGGCTGCTCGGCTCGTCCACCGGCCGCGAGTTGCTCGCTCTCTGCGAGGACTTCAGCGAAGAGCTCGTCACAGCGATGCGGTGGCTCCGCGTGACGGGTCACCAGCGTCGTGAGCCGGATGCCCAGTGCGGCAGCCGTGACGGACGGTGGCATGAACGGAGGGCTGCTACGGGCGGCGCCGCATGGAACAGGTCCGGTTCGGTCTCGGCGGGGACGCCCGGGCTGACCAGGCGCTTGAGCTTGTGGCGGGTATTCTCGGTCTTCTTCGGCTTGAGCGGGAGATCCAGGGACTGGCTCAGGTCGCGGGCACGCATCGGTCCAGCAGCGTCGGCGAAGACGTCGAGGATCCGCCAGGCCGAGGATGTCCAGTTCACCGCCGCGTGGACGCTCTGCGTCCCAACCCCGATTCGGCGTCAAAACGACTTGTCTCGACTTCTTGATGACGCTTTCCGTCTGAGCGAGCGCCGCCCGGTCCGCGGTGGTGCGCTGAGATCAGGGGTGGGATCAGCGTTGAAGAAGACGTCCGGAAGAGGCAGCAGGCTGACGACGGTGCTGCTGGCGGGCGCGCTGGCCGGGTCGGCGCTGACGACGGTCACCGGTACCGCGTCCGCAACCCCGGGGGCCGCCGCCCCGAACACCGCCGCGGCGGCCGTGGTGCCGTCGGGTCCGGGTGTGGAGCTGTCTGCCGCGTCATTCACCCAGATGACGGTGGACGACGCCAGCCGGCGCGTGTGGATCGCCGGGGACCGTGTCTATCCGGACGGATCGCGGGACGGCGAGCTGATCGGCGTGCTCTACGGGGGCGTCGGGCCCGCCGTTGCGAGCGTCCACATGGCCGCCCCCCTGTCCGGCGTCGCGGTGGAGCCGAACGGCTCGAAAGTCTACGCCGGGCAATCGGACCACATCGCGAACTACTCCCACCACAGCGGGTCCTTGTACCCCCTCGACCCGAGCCCGGCGCCGGCCGACAGCTGTGGGCGGGAGCTGGTGCACACCGGCGGGCGACTGTTCTTCACCAGCCGGCCCGCAGCATCGCCCGGGGGCTGCGTCGACGCGCTGGGCAGTGTCGGCGTCGCCGCGACGGCCGCGGGCGGCAAGGCCGGGGAGGTCATGTACTCGAGCACCCCGGTCCATCTCGAGGGAGGGCCCGGAGGTCTGCTGGTGACCGCTCCAGAGCGCTGGTCCCCGACCGCTGACCCCGACCTGGGGATCTACCGGGTGACGGACGGGGCGGACGGGAATCTGTTGGAGTTCATTGGCGAGCGCCGGTTCACCGAGAACGGCTCGGGCCAAGGCATGGACTTCCGGGACGCCGACTTCTCCGCGGACGGCACCGTCCTCGCGGTGGCAGACGGGGTGCGGGGGACCGTGCTGCTCGACGGCCGGGACGCCGGCTTCCTCGAGAACCGCTACGCGCCGCTGCCGGAGGGTGTGGCGCCCACGGCCGTCGCCTTCAGTCCCGACGGCAAGTGGTTCGCCCAGGGCGGCGCGGCGTCGGACGATACAGCCGACCTGACCCTGGCGTTCGCCGACCCGTCGGTCGAGCGGCAGCCGCTGCGCATCAGCTTCGAGGACAACGCTGCGGGCCACCGCGTCGTCCCGCGTGGCGTGGAGTTCTCCGGAGACGGGCAACAGCTCTTCGTCGTGACCTCCAACCAGGAGGGCACGAGGTTCTGGTTGCACAGGATTCAGACCCGGGAGGCCCTGGCACCGTCGCGTCTCGTGGACGTGACGCACGGCCCGGCCGTCGCCGGGGGGCCGTTCAGGGTGACCGGGCGACTGGACCTGGACGGACTGGCACCTACCGAGGCGCCGCGGATCACGGTGCAGCGGATGAACGGCCCGGAGGTCGTCGACCTGCCGTCGGTCCCGGTCGCCGAGGACGGTACGTTCGTCCTGGAGGACGTTCTGCCGGCCCGGGTCGGGAACGTCCAGTACGTGCTCGGCTATGCAGGTGACGAGGTCCATTACATCTCGGAGCACTGGCTTGTGGTGGACACGGTCGAGGCGTCGAGCACGGTGCCCCGCAGCGGCCGGTAGCCGACGCGCGCGGCGGGCTTCATCGGCCGCCTGGCAGATCATGTCGAAGCTGATCGGCCCCGGTGAGCGTCCGAATTGTCCGACAAGAGCGCGGAGTTCCGGCGCTTCCGGGTCCGCTGGGAAGGACGCGACGAAAACCCTCGGAGGGCTTTGCTGACGGCGGTTCTTCCGTAGCGGACTCGGTTCTCACCGGATGCCGAGCGCGGACTTCGCCCCGTCGTGGAGTTCGATGCGTCGCTCCCAGCGAACCGACGGGGCGTTGGAAGTGGTGAGCAGGGCGAAGGTCTGCTCGATGGCGTGGCGGAGCTTGTCGATGCCGTTGATGTTGGGTGTTCCTCTCCGGGAACGTCCACGCCGGTCGACCCGGGACGGACCGGCGACAGCACTGACACCTTCCGCATGCCTCAGCACTCCCCCACGGCGGCGAGTTCGAGGGCGACCGCTCGGACGATGGTGGCGGCCCCCGCAGCAGCTCCGCTGTGGGACCACCCGGATCGCCGGTCTCGGTGTCGACCGACACAACCACGCCTTTCAGCCACGGGCTCAGGCGTACGGTGTGACCGGGGACCGCAGGCCGAGCCACTGCTCGGCGTCCCAGGCACGGAACCTCTCAACCTCGGTGAACCCCAGCTTTCCCGCGAGGCGCATCGAGCCGACGTTGGCAGTCTGGGTGTGGAGCACCACCGGCTCGCCGGGAAGGACGCCGTCGAGCCAGTCGAGTGCCGCCGTGCACGCCTCGGCGGCGTACCCGAGCCCCCACGCCCGCGGGAGGAACAGGTATCCGAGATCGACTTTCCCCTCGGCGGCCGGGCGCCCGTGCTCCGGTGCTCTCCTGAGCAGGATCTCGCCGATCATCGCCCCGTCGAGTTCAACGACGAAACACCCGGGCCATTGCCCAGGCACCTCGGGCACCTCGCGCTCGAGCTCGGCACGCGGGCGGGGTCCGCCGAGGTAGGTGTGCACCTCTGGCGACGCCAGCAGCTCGATGAACGTCACACGGTCCCGGGCCTTGGACTCACGGAGCACGAGCCTCTCGGTCCTGATCGGGACCGGTGGCCAGGTGACGGACTTCAGTTCACTCATGGCGGGCAACCTATCGCGCCCGGGCGACGTGTTTGCGTAACTTCCGCACGTGGCTGCGGATTTGGCGCCGGGTACCGCATGCGCGACGCGAAGCTCTGAAGGTCACACTCTGGGCTCTTCCTGCGGACCGGTCCGCGATCTGGTGCGGTGCGAGGGCTGCCAGGCCGATTCCTTCGGATCACCTTCACGGTCTTGTGCGGCCTGGATACGGTGACGGCATGACGACGATCTTGCGGCACCCCCGACCTGGGTTCATGTGGGATTGGTGGGCAGTGGACGCCCAGGGCTTCCTCGTGCAGTTCAGTGGCGGGCCTGCTCCTGAGCATCTACTGGTGCATGCGGATCGTGTCGACGCCGCGGCTGCATGGGTCGAGGAGAACTGTCCCGCATGGTTCAACGATGCTCCCCCATCGCTTCACGCCTTCAACTGCAACGGCGAACTGCCGGTCTACACCCGCAACAGCGTCCCGGACTCCCCGTTGCGACTGTCCGACGCCCCGGCAGCCATCACCGACGTCGCGACTCTGGTTGAACTGCACAAGGCAGTGGGAGAAGTCTGGACCATTTACCTTGACGAGGGATGGGCCTAGGCACCCCGGGTGGGTCACCTGGCTGACCAGATGAAGATGGCGGCGATGTGGAGTCCGGCGAGGTAGATGGTGGCGGTCTTGTCGTATCGGGTCGCCAGGCCGCGCCACTGCTCACCACACTGTCAGCCCAACTGGGCATCTTGGCCGCCAGCTTGAAAGACTTCGACGTCCCGATCGCAAGTGCTGCGCCGAGTCAGGCGTCGTTCATCAGCGCCGTCAGCTCGGCGTCAGTGGCCTCGGGCCTGAGCGGTGACGTCCAGGTAGTGCAGCTGGGAGACGCATCGGCCGGTAGCGGCGATGAGGGCGGCAACCCTCGCTGTGCGGATAGCGGCCGCGGCGTTGGAGCCAGCTGGGCGCATCACCGCGAGGCTACACAGCAGCTTGTGGGCCTTCTGGGGCTCCAGCCGGTCGCCGCGCGCTGCTGGGGGCATCTGCAGGCGTAGGGAAAAGACCGGGTGTTCGACGAAGGAGTCACAGGTCTGGATGCCATGCACGGGGCCACCAAGACTGATGGTCGCGTTCATTCCGAGTGGCGGAAGTAGCGAACGTGGGACTCTCACTGTTCTGCTGGCGAGCCCAGGAGAGCGTGTCGCTGTCAGGCGCGCCGTCACGTTCGGGGATGCCGCAGATGCGCCGTACGCTGCGCTCGCCGTCGGCACCTTCTTCGCTGGTTGTGGCGGCGCCCTGAGGACGGCGCGGAGTTGATGTTAGGACTCTGAGCCCCGACGGTTCACGGCCGGGGCTCGGCTGGCCTACGGAGCCGGGCTGATGTCGCCGTTGGTGGCCATGTCGAAGATGCCCTGGGTCTTGCCGTCGACCTTCAGGTGCTTGAGCCAGTGCTTTGAGAGGTTGTGCAGGTTCTTGTGCTGCATCTCCCACACCACCGAATGCCCGGCGCAGTCCAGCTTGACCATCAGCTTGTGGTCGCCCGCGATGGCGTTGTAGAGAGCGGGGACCGAGAAGTTGAGTTCCGGATCTTCGCTGGACGTGTTTACCTGCCTGTCGTGCTCCCCGTACGCGATGAGCGTCGGTACGCTGCCTCCAAGGACGCCGCCCTGCGCCGCAGTGGTCTTGTTCCAGCCCCACCGGACGAAGTTTCTGATGCGGTTGAGCCCTTCACCCACCGTCCCCCACATACTGCCCATCGGATCACTCTGCATGATCGCATCCCACACCACGTGCTCCATCGCGGGTTCGCGCTGGCCCTCGCAGTGCACCTCGTCGCCCCACCCATTCCAGGTTCCCGACTTCGTGCTCACGAACATCGGGAAGCCAGGCCGCGGCAACGGGGCGGGGGCGTTCGACGTGCCGTCGGGCGGGAAGATCGGCGCCAGCAGGAATAGGCTCGACACCTTGCCGGGGTTCTTGACCGCGTACGGCCCCATCGTGAACGCGGCCGCAGACCAGCTGATGAAGGCGACCTTGTCCACCTTGCGCTCGCGGATGATCCACTCCACGACGGCGTTCAGCTCGTCCCGGTCGCTGTTCGAGTTGGTCAGCTGGAACGGATAGTTCGGCGTGCCTGGCGTGAAACCTGGAGGTCTCGGCTTCAGAAGGTACTGCTGGGCGGGGTTGACGTTGCGAGGGTCGTCCATCTTCGGTCGCGGTGACAGCCCCGAGCCCTGGAGGTCCATCATGAAGACGTCGTAACCGGCCTTCGCCAGCGCGTTGGCCCAGCTGTACGACCTGTAGTCGAGATCAAAGCCCGCGAGCACCGGAACGCTCCGGCCGTGGAGCATCAGGACGGCCGTGCGCTCGTCGGGATGGCCGGGCGGCGTGCCGTCGACCTCCCGCACGAAGAGCTTGACCTGATCCCCCGCGTTCGCGCCGGGGACGGTGGACTTGTGAGGGATTGCGTGATCGTGCACGTCGACGGGCATGAGGATCCGTTCTGTGGGTTCGGCCCGGGCGTCGTTGCCCTGCACAGACCACGCTCCTGGCGCGGGCCCGCCTGCGCCACAGCAGAGGGGCCAGCCGCGTGACGTGCACTTTCCTGCTGCAGCTGGTCGCCGGGACCAGTTCGAGAGTCCGCGCGTCGGCAGGTCGCCCGTAGATCTCCGGCCCTTCGCCGTACTGCTCACGATCGGACAAGGGGTACATGATCCGCTGCTAGTCCGGTGACAGCGTCGTCACGTCAAGCCCCTCCCGCCGGACCGGCCCCAGGGGGCACCGTACCGGGCGCCACAGGTTCCGGCTCGGTCGGCCAGGTACCCCGGAAACCTCCACGTTCTTGGGCCCTTTGAGCTCCTTGGGCCCACAGGAATCGGACGGCACCTGGCTCACCGTCTCCCCTTCGCGCTCGCCTGGCGATCCCGCGCGGGTTCGGCCTCCTCCGACTCGGCAACGCGTCGGCCCAGTTCGTCCCGCAGCGACTTCTCCCGCTGCCGGACGGCGAGCTCCCGATCCTCGAGGAACCCCAGCCCGAACGGCATCCGGCACCTCCACCGAAGAGAAGACGCGACACGTCACCCCTATTGCGGAAGAGGCGTGTTCACTTCACACCTGAACAGCGGAGATCCCAACAGCACAGCCGGAAAGACGATCGTCTTCCATGAGAAGCCTTTGTCGTATCGATCTTGGTGAGCATGGGTTCGAACGCGACGGCTCGGTCGGGCGATCTTCGGTCTGTCCGTGCATGAGGACAGGACCTCTGGTGCAACTCGGGGTTGTCGAGACCTTGAGCACACCAGGAGGCCCTGTTGTCGCTGCCCTGTGCCCTCGCACCGGCAGGCGCCAACTCGGCTTCACCTGAGCGTGATTGCCTCGCTCATCGGCTCGGGGATACCGGCGGCCCACCGGACCGGACTCCTCAATGATTCTTCGGGGTCGGCTCCTCGTTGTGGGGCGCTGCCAGGCAGCATGGAACGATGCACTTCGAACAGCCGCTGCCTCGCGAGGTGAAAGTCATCGATTCGGCCTCGCTGTTCAGGTTGGAAGAGCGAGCGTGCGACCTCCGTCTGAATCAGCGGTTGGACCCAACGTGGGTGCAGGCGAATACGGCGCCAGAAGGAACTCACTACCTGTGGCCAGCCTTGTGGAACAGCCTGCCCCACCGCCCAGACGTTCCACGTCAGCTGCGATGCGAGCTGCTGATCACGTTGCGTGCGGGAGACCGCGTGATGAGCCTGCTGGATGTGCTTCCCGACGACTTCACCCCGCTGCCTCGGGTGACCTCACGCGAAGAGGGCATTCAGGTCAGCCAGCTCCTTGACCGTGCTCCTTCGGTCAGGGAATGGCTACTGCGGGAGGACGAGGGATCGGATCGGCTGTGCCAGGCGTCGCCAGTAGATGAGCGCGCATCCCAGGGTGAGGAATGCCTCGTGGACGTTGTCGCGGACCTCCCAGCTGATCCGCAGCCACGGAACTGTGGCAGGTGAGCGAAGGCCCCCTCGGCAACCCGGCGTTGGGCGCCGAGTCCGGAACTGCCGCGTCGCACGATCAGTGGCTTCACGCCGAGCGCGCGGACGAGGCGGCGGTACTCGTCGTAGTCGTAGACACGGTCACCGAGCACGACATCGGGCGGCTCCGGGGCCGGCCGCTTGCCCCGCACGGGCGGCGCTGAGCCCTCGACAACGCCTGAACTCCAGGACGGAATGCTGCCTGCGGAGGTTGTCATCCGGGTCGCCATGAACCGAGTGTCCTCGATGGAGGCCTGCCTGCACCGTAGGGTGCGCCTACAAGAGGACAGGAGAGCGCGAGATGCCCGAGGCAACGGTGGCCGGCGTGCTGGCCGAACTGGCTGAGTTCGAGGACCCGAAGATCCGTGCGGTCAACGAGAAGCACGGTGACGATCACGGCGTGAACCTGGGTGCGCTGCGGTCGCTCGCGAAAAGGCTCAGGGCGAACCAGGATCTAGCCAGCCGGCTCTGGGAGTCGGGTGACTCTGCGGCGCGGCTTCTTGCGCTCCTGATCTGCCGTCCGAAGGCGTTCACGCGCAACGAGCTGGATTCCATGCTGCGCGAGGCGCGCACACCTAAGGTGCACGACTGGCTCATCAGCTATGTCGTCAAGAAGAGCCCGCACGCCGAAGAGTTGCGGCAGGCGTGGTTGGCCGATCCGGACCCCGTGGTCGCCGGCGCCGGCAGGGCTCTGACCACGGCACGTGTGACGACCAAGCCCGAGGGCCTCGACCTGGCGTGCCTGCTGGATGTCATCGAAGCGGACATGAGTGGTGCCCCGGACCGTCTGCAGTGGGCGATGAACCATTGCCTGGCCCAGATCGGGATCAGGCACCCCCCACACCGGGCTCGCGCCCTCGCCATCGGTGAGCGCCTCGGAGTGCTCAAGGACTACCCGACCTCGCCTGGTTGTACATCTCCGTACGCGCCCGTCTGGATCACCGAGATGGTGCGTCGGCAGGAGGAGAGTTGAGTCACCCCCGAGGCATGTTCCGACCGGGGCAGAGCCTGCGGCCGCGTTCCGAGGCGCCGTATCGCTCGCGCCGGCCTGTCGCTGATGGCCCGCCCGCCCCTCCCACCGCTGGAATGCCACCTGATCCGGCAGCCGGACTACGCCCTCGTTGCGGACCTCGAAACCGCCGCCGGCAGGGGCGGCCGGCCTGACAAGCGAGCCCGCCTGGCCGCGCCCGATTAACCGACAGCTGTCTGCCGACTGTGCTCCCTGAGCGACTTCTCGATGATGTGCGCACACGTGGTGAACATCTCGACCTGGTCAGGGGTCAGGTCGCTTGCGGAAATCTGCTCCAGTGTGCGCCACATATCGACGATGGGCTCCTGCAGCGCGCGGCCGGAATCGGTGAGGCTGACCACCATGACCCGCCGGTCGTGGGGAGCGGGCTCCCGGGTCAGCAGTCCGGCCTCCTGCATGCGGCGCAGCGACTTGGAGACGGTGGAGTGGTCCAGGCCCACGCGCTCAAGCAGCTCTGCCTGCGTTTGGCCGTCCTGGTCGAAGAGCTGCATCAGCAGCAGTTCCTGTCCCGGGTGCAGGTTCAGGGCGCGCAGCATGGCGGCGGCATGGCTGCGGTGGGCGCGGGCGAGCTGGAAGACGGCGTAGCTCAACCGCCCGTCACGTGCCGTGTTCGGCAGTTCCGGTGAGGTGGTGTCGGACATGACTGCTTCCTCATCATAGGAGTGGGCGTGGTCGGTCAGTTGACAGTGAGGACGATCTTGCCGCGGCTGTGGCCGGCATCGCTGGCCTGCTGCGCCTTGGCGGCTTCTGCCAGCGGGTAGGTGGCGCTGAGCGTGGTCACCAGTTTGCCGTCGGCGACCTCCTGGGCCAATTCGGCCAGCCTCGCGGCGGAGCGCCGCTGCGGGCCCTCGGCGAAGATGATGCCGAGTTCGCGGGCGCGGAAGTCGGCGGTGGTGACAATCCGGTCAGTGGTGCCACGCAGGATGATGGAGTCCTCCAGTGCACCCTTGCCCGCGGCGTCGAAGACGGCGTCCACCCCTTCGGGGGCGAGCTCGCGAACCCGATGGACCAGGTCGTCCCCGTAGACCAGCGCGGTCGCGCCGAGTGAGGTGAGGTACTCCTGGTTGGCCGGTCCGGCGGTGCCGATGACGCGGGCACCGCGTGCGACGGCGAGCTGTACGGCGATGGTGCCGAGCGCACCGGACGCCCCGTGGATCAGCAGCGCCTCGCCCGAGGTGACGTCGAGCAGGTCCAGCACGCGTTCGGCGCCGTCGCTCGCCACGGGCAGTGCGGCGGCGTTCGTCCACTCCAGGCCGACCGGCTTGGGCGCGAGGACGGCCGCCGGAGCCAGGGCGTACTGGGCGTAGGAGCCGGTGTCGGACCAGCCCAGGACTTCGTCCCCCACCTTCAGGTCGTCGACGCCCTCGCCGACGGCGTCGACCACACCGGCGAGCTCCCCGCCGGGCACGGCGGGGAGCGTGGTGGGGAAGATGGCCTCCATGACACCGGAGCGGATCTTGCCGTCCACCGGGTTGACGCCGACAGCCTGAACACGTACGCGGACCTGGCCGGGACCGGGCTGAGGAATGGCGATCTCCGCCTCGTGCAGAACCTCGGTACCACCGAACGCGTCGAAAACAATGGCCTTCATGACTGCGGTCTCCTCATGCAGGATGCTGCGTCGACCACTTGTGTGGCCAGCCACATAAAAGTAGCATCGATTAAGTGGCTAGCCAAGTAATCGCTTCGAGAGGGTCCCGCAGGCCTGCCGAACCACCGAAGTGCCATGTGGTGGGCCCATGGACCACAAGTACCGTGCAGGGCGCACTCGCTGCCCATGGGAAAATGATCACCGTCTCCGCCGCCTCACGGGCGCTGGAGTGCATCGCAGTCTCATCCAGCGGCACCCGGAGCTGCGTGCGGCCGTCACCGCACGCGCTGCCGCCGAACCACCGCCCGGCACCATCCCGGTCCGAGCGCGAGCAAGCGGTCCCTCGTCGTGGACATCGCGAACCCCACCGACCGCATCCGTCGCCGGGACACTCAGATCCACACCTCGAACGGCGTCTCGGAGGGAGCCGCCCACGGCACACCCGACCTCGTAGACCTCACTGAGATGCGCCGTCCACCGGCAACTACCCACCAGCGTCCTGCTCGGCAAGGCAGCCACATGACGATCCGGTCGAGATGTCGGCGCCGGCATCAGGCCCGGGCCCGCCGCCGTCACTCCACACGGCGCGGCCACTCCGTCTCGGGAGAGGGCGAGCGAACCCGCCCCACACCCGGACCTACCCGCCCCACACCCGGGCCCACCCGGCTACGATCCCCATACTCAAGCCCGTTGACCAGGACGTACACCAAAGTCCGGCTGGAGTAGCAGGACCTGCCCGGCCGATCACAGATGTGGGCCGTCGGGCATGATGCCCGAGTGAGCATCATCGTGAAGTTCTTCGTCGCGCCGGACGACACGTCAGCGCGCCTGGTCCTCCAGGCCCGACCGGGACGGGCATTCGAGTCGCTTTCCCTCGGTAACTTCGATCCCGAAGAGGCGGTGGTCGAGTGGGAATGCCTTCTGGCCGGAGGCAGTTTCGAGGAACTCGTCGAGGCCGGTGAGCCTCGCGTCGTCGCCGGCCAGGACAACGACGGATGCTTCGTCTTCGCGATCTCGCCTGGCCTGTCCACTGCGCTCGCGGACGCCACGCACTCCAGGTTGAGCGATGTCGCCTCCTCGTGGGCACAGTTGCGTGCGGAGGACGGCGAGGCCATCGACGCGGAGATCGCGGACGCGATCGTGGGTGATCTGGCTGCTCTCGTCAGCAGTGCCCGGCACCAGAAGCAGGGCGTCTACTGCTGGGTCGCGTAGTAGTTCATGTTCGAAGCCAGATCGCGACGGCCGCGGCGGTGGCGGTGCCGAGGAAGACGTAGCCACGCTTGTCGTAGCGAGTGTCCACCGCCCGGGACTGCTTCAGGCGGTTGATCGCCCGCTCGACGGTGCTGCGCTTCTCGCAACGGTCCTCGTCGAAGCCGGGCGGGCGGCCACCGCGTCCGCCTTTGCGCAGGCGGTCGGCCCCGCTGTCGGTCTTCTCCGGGATGGCGTGGCGGATCCCCCGTCGTCGCAGGGTGCTCGCGGATCGGACCGTTGCTGTAAGCGCTGTCGGCCACGAGGCTGTCCGGCTTCTTGCGCGGCCTGCCCAGGCCGGATCCGGGCACCCGGATGTTCTCCAGAACCGGCTGGAACTGGGTGCAGTCTGCCCGCCGACCTGGAGTGACGATCAGGGACAGCGGGCGGCGGCGGCCGTCCGTGCCCAGGTGCGGCTTCCTGGTGAACCCGCCGCGCAAGCGACCCAGGCCCTCACCTCATGCTCACCTCCACCAGGCGGGTGACGAGACTCTGCAACGGCGCCTTGTTCTGGTGTTCCATCCCTGCGGCATCCTTTGCCCCGGGGGGCGGAGGCGAGTCGGTACGGGCTCCGACCGCATGCTGATGCGCACGGACGGTAGTGGAGTCGACGAGATATCCGAGTCGATCTCGCCTGCGGCGTCAGCCTCGACCTGGCCCTGCTCTCGAGCACGGAGTAGTCACATGACCGGCCGAATTAGTACTAGATGTCCGCGCAGATCCGGCGGGCTTCTGCCAGATCCTTCTTCACTTCGGCGTCGAAGTCGAAAACCCGGACTTGACGTTGTTGCGCGCGGTTGAGGGCCTCCGAGAGCGGCTTGTAGGCCGGGTCTCCCGCAGCAGCCGCAGCGGACAGAGTGACGGCCCCGCTCCAACGGTTGAGGGCCACCAAGCCCTCGTCACCCTTCGCCGTGTACTTCGACTCGTCGAAGTTGGCGAGAGCGACGCAGGCGCCGCGCGCATCGGCCGCCGGCTTCGTCGCGGGTGTGTCCACGGTGTCGTCCTGTGTGACCGCCCAAGCCGTTCCCACGCCTGCGGCGCCCAACAGAAGCCCGATGACCAGGGATCCCACCAGCGGTGCGGTGCGACGTGGCTCGGCATCCGAGTTCTGGGGATTGGAGGCCACTTGAGACGACGGAGATGGCTGATGCATGGCCCTGACCGTACCGGACCGGCCATGCAGTGCGGGGGGGGCGGCCATGCCTCTTCGCCAGCGAGCGCTTTCAGCGTGGTCGACGACCGAGTGATGTCGGCGGCGTGGGCCGGGGTGCGCAACGGACGGGGCTCCCCTGCCCGTTCAGAGAGGTATTCGCCGTCTCAACTCGGGGGCAGAGGTCTGTCGGTCCCCTGCCTTGTCGCACTCGACCTGCCTCACGCCCTGGTCGAGTGGGTCACGAGGCTCATCGTCACTCTGGAGGGTGACCGGCGGTGCCGGCTACCACCGCGCCAACGGGCGCTCGTGTACCTGTGCCGCCACGACACCTTCCCGAGCATCCCGGCATGCTTCGGCATATCCGTCGGCACCGCCCGTGCCCACGTCACTGCCGGCTGCCTCCGCGCCGGTGGACCGCTCGGCGGCGGCGAAGCCGCTTCTCGTGCCGGCGGCTCCCGGCCGGCGGGTAGGACCGGCCTGTCCGAGAGGAAGTGTCAGAAGGTCCAGACCTCGGGACCGCTTGATGCGGCGGGACCGGCAGCAGATCTTCACCATGTCGCCGCCCCATCGGGATGGTGCGGGTGCTGTGCCGCACCACCCGGCAGCGGCGTCCTGACAGCCTTTGCGCGTGGCGTCGTGTTCCCTGGCGTCACACGGGTGAGTATGTGCGGACCCAGCCCTCTTCCCGCACCGAGGCGATGCGATGCCCGACCGTGCCGACCATGCCCGCCCGAGGGGCGTCGCACCGCCCAAGCGGCACCGCCCGGCGGAGCAGTCGCTGTTCAGCGGCATCTACGGCCTCGTGCTGGCCAGCGCGCTGGTGGCCGCGTTGGACGCGACGAGCGCGACGGCTGACCCCGGTCCGGACGCGCTGTGGGTACTGCTCACCGCGTTGGCGGCGGGCGCCGCCCATGGCTACGCACACGTTATCGCCCAGCGTGCGGCCGCCGATGGGACAGCCCCCCTGAGCAGACTGCGGTTGGTTCTTGCCGAGTGGCCCCTGGTCGCCGCCGTGCTGCCCACGGTGGGGATGCTGCTTGCTGCGGTAGCCGGGTGGTGGACGGAAGCTACGGCCGCGGAGGTAGCCTTGCTGTTCAATACCGCCGCCCTGTTCGGCTGGGGCACCTGGGCCGCCCGCACCGCCGGCCACGGATGGCCGTCCTCGCTGCGGGCGGGAGGCCTGGACATGCTGATCGGTCTGGTGATCATCATCGCGGATGCCCTGATCGAGTAGCCGGGCCGTCGGGTGATGTGTCGGCGGGCAAGATCTCGACACCTCGCGGAGCCGAGCATGCCACTGCGAAGAGCCAGTTGCGTAGAGCGGTCCAGGAAACCGTGCTGGAACAACCGCAGTTCCGTTCGGCCGGCAAGAAGCCTGCGGCCGCGAGGTGAGTGCGGCTTCGGATTGCACGAGGAAAGCGTGCGCTGGGGTGAGGAGCCCGATCACCTCCTCCCCGACCTCGTCGCCGGGCAGGTACTGGACCCCGACGGGGTGACCCTTCTTGCTCCCGAGGACGAACCCTTCAGGGACATCTACAGGCGCACCCTGGGCGTTCTCGAACGGCGGTTCGACCTTTCGCTCTGCCCGTGCTACCTGCAGGAAGCACGACTTCCGGCATATGCGGTTCGCGGCACTCCCGCCATGCGCCTTTGACCACTCCAGGAGCCGGCTGAGCTCACCCGGCCCGTCGACACGCACCATTCGGTCGCCAGCTCACGCGCTCACTCGCCAACTGAAGCACTCAGTCATGGACCCGCGGTTGCCAGTTCCTGGCGGAGCTCTCCCGGCGAGGTGGGCGGCCCGTACCCCCATCGAGATGTCCCCCGTGACGCTACTGGGGCCTGAGGACAGGAACTCACCAGGCGTAGTGCGTGGATACGTTTGCCACCGGCCCTGGTGCTCGATCAGTTCGGCTTTGAAGGAGCCGTTGCGCGCCTCGGCCATCGCAATGTCGTAGCTGTCGGCGACGGAGCCGAGGGACGCGATAGCGTCGGCTTCGACCAGGCGGTCGCCTTGGCGAATGGACACGTATTGCGAGCCGCGGCCGCTGTGATGGATGAGCCCCGGGCCCTTCTTGCCCCCTCGCCCTCGCTGCCACACGGCCATCCGCGAAGCGTCGAGTCTGCATGCCCTCCGGGCCTGCCGCCGTCTCTCGGAACCGCCGCGATCACGCCGAGACGAACGGCTCCGTCAAATGCGGCGTCGCCAAATGCAGCGTACCGGCGGTTTCGCGGCCGAGCATGCGCTCCCTCGAGTGCCTGGCCGCCTCAGGGTCGGCCTCGTGCGCGTAGGCGAGCTCGGGGTTGAGCAGCTGGAGCGCGTGCACCAGGAGGTCGCCGGTGACGAGCGCCATATCGTGCCCGTCGGCGACGAGCACGCTCTGATGTCCAGGCGTGTGACCGGGTGTGGCGACCGCGCGCCCGGCGCGCAGCGGCGTGTCCCCGTCGAGGAGCCGGAGCCGGCCGGCGGCCGCGAGCGGGTCGGTGAGGGTCTCGTGAAGCTGCGGGTTGAGCGTGTCGATGACGTCGAACTCCGCCCGTTGGAGGAGGTATTCGGCGTTCGGGAAAAAAGGTCGTCGGCCGCTGGTCGCGCTGGCGGTCGAAGCGTTGCCGTCCAGCACGCCTGCCGCTGACGGGACGGCCGCCTCCGTCACGACCGCCCAACCCACGTGGTCGGTGTGCAGATGTGTGAGCACCACGGTGTCGACTTCGGCCGGGTCGATGCCCGCGGCGGCGAACGACTCCGGCAGCACACCGGGTACGGGCGCCCAGGAGCCTGCCGGGCTGTCCGCCGGACCGATGCCGGCGTCAACGACGGTGATGCCCTGGTCGGCTCGGATCGCGTATGCGCGGAACTGGAGCCGCCAGCGGCCCTCCGCGTCGACCGCGCCCGGGTCGTAGCGGTCGGCCTCGGCCCACTGTGCGGCCGTGGCCTCGGGGAAGGCTTCGGCGCGCGGCGAGAAGAACGGGCCCTCGCCGTCGGCGAGGGCGATGATCTCGGTCGAACCGATCCGGAGGCGGGGAACGCTGAGGGACATGACCGCGATCCTGCCATGCCTTCACGCGGGTGGTGACTCACCTCATGCCGTGATGATTTCTATGTGTGACGAGGACGGCCCGACCAGGCCCTTGAGCCACTCCCCCGAGAGCCGATATACCGGGCCGGCTTGGAACTCGACCTTTCGGCGGCCTCCCCTCGGCTTTGGAGATCACGGGTCGACGCGTGGAGATGGCCGCCGTCGACGAGACAGGTGGACGATGCGCACCGTCAGTCGCGACCTGTCTGCGTCCACGGCTACGTTTTCGTCCCTGGCTGTACGGGCCGGCGGAGTGGTGGGCGAAGCGGTGTGGCTCGCGTGCCGCAGGTAGGTCGACAGGGGCGGGATCTTCGCCTGGACGTTGTCGACGTTGCGTTCCAGTGCGGTTGGGTGCGCATCGCGAAGGCGCGTCTGAGATCGCGCGGTCGTGGCGGGAGAGGTACGTCGGTGCCGCCTCGGGCGCCATTGGCCTGCTGGGCAGACCGCTGGCCCTCCTGTTCACCGTGGAGCGGTACCTGGCGGTTGAGGCAAACAGCATGCCTTGGCACGCAGGGCGGTTGTAGCGCTGTCGAGTCCGGACAGGCGTAATTCCGCCCGTCCGGGCCTGACAACCTTCCCGGTCAGGACATTAGGGAGCCCAGGGCACGAGCATGTCCTTCATCGCATCCGTCAGCGCGAGTTGCAGCAGGGGGCCATAGGTGATCCGGCCGACGCCGAGGCGGCGGAAGCGCTCGAGATCGTGCTTGACCGGATGGGCTGTGGAGTTGACGGGAACGGCAACGGCGCCGATAACCGCCTCGAGCAGATCGTCGTCGTCCTGAATCCGCACCGGGTAGACACTGTCGGCGCCGGCCTGCTCCAGGGCCCGCAGTCGCTCGATCGCCTCGTCGAGGGCGCCTGAGGCATTCTCAGCGTGCAGGAAGAAGTCGGTGCGCCCGTTGACCCAGACCGGGATCCCCGCATCCTCAGCCGCCGCGCGCAGGCCGGCGATGTAGCTCGCGTGCTCCTGCGTGCTGCGCAGACGTCCGCCCTCCGAGTGGACGGTGTCCTCGATGTTGAGACCGACGCCACCGATCTCGGTGAGTCCCGCGATGAGATCTGCGGGCTCCTGTCCGTACCCGGCCTCCAGGTCCACGGACACGGGGACGTCGACCGCCGCGACGATCGGCCTGACGGCGGCGAGTACCTCCTCGAAGGTCTGCCCCTCGTGGTCGTCGGCCCCCCGCGATTCTGCTAGCGGATGACTGCCGACCGTCAGGGCGGGGAACCCGGCGCCGACTGCCGCCCGCGCGGACCAGACGTCCCAGACGGTCGGCAGCACGAGCGGCTTGTACTCGACGTGCAGTTGCTTGAGGCGTTGAGCGCGCTCAACGGTGGTGCGAAGGTCCATGTCGAGGACGCTATCCCGGATCGCCGCTGAACAACGTGTCGGCTGGGCGCGCCACCCGGTGGCCGAAGGGTGCAGTCCCGATCTCGCCGAACCGGGCATCCCACCAATACTGCCCACGCCACAGGCGGTGGGCATTCAACCGCGACGCCCGGATCCCCCGCATTGCCGCATCACGGGGCCTGCACGTTGCACACAAACGCCTTCGGGTTCAGCTCTCGCGGCGAGACCGCCCCCGGGTCGGCCCGTCCTCGACACCGGCCTGCCCCGCCCTCCCGACGCTACCGGGCCGATGTCAGGACGGCTACGGACTGCCGGGCCGAGGTGCGCTGTGTCGGGGTGCTCGCAAATGTACCTGCCGTGTGCTGGACCGGCCCTCGGCGTCGTAGTCGTCGATGACTTGACCGAACCGCTCCCCCGGCCCGGAGACCCATCCGCCGCGCCACGCAGGTACCAGGCGCACGGGGAACGGCGGCGGAGTGCTGGCGCCGAACCCCTCCTCGACCGTGTGCCGACCCGCGCCGGCTCACGGGGCGGGCGGTCGGCGGATCTCTACGGTGGCGCAGGTGTACGTGGTGTCCTCGAGCAGCGTCGGAGTGATGGCAATGCCTGTCAGGTGCTCTGCCAGTGCGAACGCGGCCGGCGACGAAAGATCGGTCTCCGGAGCGTCCTCGCCGAAGTGGAAGCCGATCCTCTGCATGACGTCGACGAGTTCGTCAGAGGCGGTGCCCCATCGGTCCTCCGGAAACATGGGGTCGAAGCACAGCCGCCGGACCTGGTCCTCTGCCCAGAGGAACATACCGACAGCGTTGATGTTCACGAAGTGGGACACCCAGGTCGCCCCGGCGGAGGCCGGCAGGGCTCGCTCTTCGGTGACTCCGAGGTAGCCGTTGGGCTCGATCAGCAACGTCCAGGCGCCAACGGCCGTCAGAGCCACCAGTTGGCGGTCGCCGCGCTCCAGGTCGTACCGGGCGTAAGCCGCGTCGACGACTGCCGCTATGCCGCGCAAGGGCGTCTCTTCCCGCCCGTCGAGCCGGGACACCACCTCAGCCGGTGTCAGACCTCGCACCAGGGTGAAGCAGTACGCCTCGGCGATGTCTGGAAAGTCGTTCTCGAACCATGCGTAGTCCGCTCCGGTCTTCGGCATGCCACCCATCATGGCTCCCAGGACTGACAGTGGAAGGTCAGGGGTGGGGCAGCGAAGCGGTCGGATGCGGTGTCGGCCGGTGCGGGGAGCGCTCTTCCTCACCCGCTGGAGACCCTCGTCGGAGAGGCTTGCCCGTCCGCACCGGCTCTCTGCGCCACCCCTCGCTCGCTCTCTGCCGGCCCGGCGTCGGTGAACCGCAACCGGGCTCCCGGACCGGAGCGTTCCCCCTCGCCTTCCTCGCCGTCGGACGCACACGAACCGAACGTCGCGCGACAACGTCGGGACCCGGCTCCCGAACCAGCGATGCGGTGGACTGCGGCTGCTGTCTGCGGCTGCGGTGTCGGTCGGCTGAAGTATTCTTCGCGCCACCACACACCGACTCGGAGGACCGAGAGAATTGTCCGGCCTGTCTGCTTTCCCGCTGCCCTTCCGTGCTTCCCGTTCCATATCGTTCGCGTCACCCCGAACGCTGCGGGAACTGCAGATGATGCAGTGCAGCTCACACATTCGGGCGAAGCCGGGGTGGTTCGACAAGATGAACGATGCCGACATCGCCGCCAGGTGGACGCAAGAAGCAGTCGCCCAGGGGCTGAGCGAAGCGCAGGTTCGTTACGTACTCGCCGAACTCGCGCATTACGCCGCGCTGCGGGACGGACGAACCGGCATCGAGGTTTCCGCCGTCGACGGGGTGTGGCATTCGGACACGCTGGTCGACGAGACGCTCAGATCCCGGCTGCGCGACGCGGTCCGGGTTCTGGAACAGGTGCCCGAATCAGAACAGGACTGGCATCCCGGCTCCGACGGCCAGGTACTGGATCTGGTTCACCCCTCACTGTTCTGCCTGGCGAGAGAGGCGAGCGACGCGCCCGAGCGGGCGTGGCTGAACCCTACGGACCGCTACTCGGCATACGAGTTCTCGGAGAAGTTCCAGTGGCTCCCCACGGACGTCGATGTCAGCGCCGACGGCGCTGTCGCCTTCCGTTCGTACGTCAACAACGTGCATCCCGAGACTCATCATGAACTGGCCTCCGTACTGCCGGACCTGTTCGCACGCATGCGCCCTCTGCTGGAGAACGTGCTCACCGATCTGCGCCATCCACGGCCCCCGCGCATCGAGGCCGACCCCTTCGGGTGGTACGACTCGGAGCCGGAATTCCCGGACAAGTCCTCCTACGGTGATGATGCGGCCTACACAGAGGCCCTCCGCACCTGGGAGGAGGCCCAGGACGACTGGTGGGAATCCCGCCGCCCGGTCGTTCCGGACGCCCCGGCCTTCACTCCGCCGAAGCTGCCCGACGCATCCGCCCGAGTCGATCTGCGCGGCCGCAGCCTCCAGGTCATCGTCAAGCTCGCCAGCATCTGTCTCACCCCCGACAAGCCCGAGTACACCGGCGGTTCCTGGCATGTCGAGGGGATGCTGAACGAGCGGATCGTCTCGACCGGCATCTACTACTGGGACAGCGAGAACATCTCCGGGAGTCGGTTGAGCTTCCGGGCGGCACTCGACGACCCGGACTACGAACAGAACGACGACAACGGCCTGCGTGAGGTCTACGGCCTGGAGAACGAAGACGCTCTGAACCAGGCGCCGGGTTCGGCAGCGACCCCAGCCGGCCGCTGCCTGGCGTTCCCGAACATCCTGCAGCACCGTGTCGGATCATTCCGCCTCGCGGACCCCACCCGCCCGGGATCTCGCAAGATTCTCGCGTTCTTCCTGGTCGACCCGTCGGAAAAGATCGTCTCGACGTCCGATGTGCCACCGCAACAACCGTGGTCCGACACCTCGACCATGACGCTTGAACAGGCCAGGAACTTTCGCGAACAACTCATGCGGGAACGCAAGTTCTTCGTCGACGAACACAACGATCAGCTCTACGAACGAGAATTCTCCCTCTGCGAGCATTGACCCCCATCCTGAACGCGCACAGGTCAGAAGGGGGCGGCAGATGAGTCGGGGGCTCTGGTCCGCCGGAGCGGTCACCAGGTTTCCGGGCGCCACGGAGATAGGTCCACAGACACGTGCGAGTCGATGTGATCACGACTGAACTCGTGCTGAGGACAACGCTGTTCGCCGTGATGGCAGTAGGCGGAGACGCGGCGAAGGGATGCCGAGGGAGCCGAGGGATGGTGCGGCGGATCCCGCGGCGGCTTAGGTGGGCGCGGTTCCGGCGGAGGCCGAATGCCTTGTCCGCGCGTACTCGATCCAGGTGGACGCGTGACAGGCCTGACACTGTGCGGGGTCACGCCTGCCCCTCACTCCCGCTCCTCCGGCACTGCGGCCAGGCTCGCCTCGATGGCCTCCTCGTCAGACATGCCGTTCCGTTTCAGGTCGCGCGAGCGCCACGGATCGTCGTCGCTCGTCCAGGTGCGGTTGATCGCCTCCTGGAGTCGGGACAAATAGGCCTCACCGTCACGTTCGTACTGTCGCACCTCGGCGGCCTGCAGGCGGATCAGCCTCGACCCCTCCACGGCGCTGTACCAGCAGCGCGCGTTCATGAAGAGATGCTTGCCCTTGGCAAACAGGATCCAGGTGTTGCCGTCGGTCGCGATCCGTTCCGGGCGCTGTGCTTCCCGCGCGATCCGGGCTGCGTCACCCCACCGCTCCACCGGCGGGACCTGCTCCGGAGTTCGTCGATAGGTGTCGTTGAGCGAGACGTACTCGTAGGTCGGGTCCGCGTCACGGTGCAGCGCGAGGAAGAGGTACCGGTGGCAGATCGTGCATCCCAGCTGTGCCTCTACGCGTTCCATCAGACCTGAGTCGTGCAGACGGAGCATGTCGTCCAGCGCCACCCAGTTGTGCGCCTGGCGGAGACGGCCGGCGGCGACCCCGTTGTGCAGCGCCGTGATCGTTGCGTCCACGTCCACGCCACCGGACGCCGATGTCGTCCTGATCAACAAGCCCGCGCAGCCGGGGCAGCGCTCGTCAGCGGGATCCGTCTTGGCGTACGTGTCCTCCGCTGTCACCTGGATGAGCCTCAGATGATTGGGCGCGTCCTTCTTGGCCCACGCGTCGTAGAAGACCTTCACGAACCCGCTCCCGACGGCGTGGGTCGCGTTCAGGCCGGCGCGTCCGACGATCGGCCCACCGAGTGCCTCCTCGACCTGGCTTCTCGAGGCGTCCCGGCTGAGCCCGGGGATCAGGGTACTGAGCCCCGTGAAGCCGTGGGGCGCGGCCTCGGTGGGCTGGACGTGGAAGAGGATCGCCGTCACCGCGCCGTCCCGAAGCATGATCTCGCCACCGGATCCGAACGTCAGATACCGGTCGCGGTGTGCGGGCGCGCCAACCTCGAACTCGCTGATCAACGGGTTCGAGCCGAGCAGTTCGACGGCACGCTGCACGACGTCGTCGTGCTCGGCCATCAGGAGAGCGTCGTTGAACGGCTCAAAGGCTTGCCGCACCGCGGTTGCCCGGGCTGCTGCCCTGCTCTCCGTCTCCTGCGCACGCCGGACGCGTTCCGCATCGCTGATGATCAATGACTCGACGCCGAACCACAGCCGCTTCTCGAACGCCTCACGGTTCCAGGAACGCGTCAGATCGGCCTCGCACAACAACGCCAGGGAATCCCGAAGACCGCCCAGAAAACGCTTGTTCATCATGGTCAAGTACTGCTCGACCTCGGAATCGATGCCACCAAGGGTCGTGTCGATCACCCGCCGGCATTCTCCCGGCGGACGCGCGGGGGCGGTATCGGGGTGGAAGACGGCAAGTTCACCGAAGAGTACGGCGAAGACGGCCCAACGCCGAAGTGCGCTGCGCTCTGCGGCGGCGACGTGCTGTGCGGTCACTGCGAAGCGGAAATGATCATGCCGTCCGTCCCGGGCGACCCACACATTCAGCGTGCCGTGACCGTCGATCCGGACGTCGATGAACGGCTCGTCGCCACCCGGGTCGGGCAACAGCCAAAGCCGCCGCACGCCCCTGCCGGGCGCCGGAACCTGTGGGCCTCGCTTCCTACTCATAGCTCCTCCTCATGCATCTCACCGCGCTGCTCCCTTTCCTCGCGGGGCCCCGCCGCCTTCATCGCCAGGTGCCGCTACATCTCGGGCCTCTCGATCATCCGTTCCCCCGCCCGGGCGTTCGCCGCTTCGTTCGACGTCGTGCCGACGCCGCCCGATACGGTTCGACGGAACCTCGGCTGCTCTCGTCGATGGCCCCCGGAAAGCGGTCGGGTTCCGATTCACGACGTGGCCCCTGGTGGTGAGGGTCGAGTGCCCACTTCACAGAGCGAGCGACTGGTACGCCAAGGCGTGTTCGACCACTTCCTCTGCCGACAACTCCCGCTCCAGCGGCCAGAAGACGAGATCGCTGACGTGACCGGACGGGCAGACCAGAGCCCTGTCGAGCATGTCCAGCCATTCGTTCGCCTCGTCTTCGGAGGCGTAGTCCGCCTCCATGATCCGCTGCACGAGCGTGATCGCTTCCGCCCGACTCAACCCCACCGCACGCATCAGGCCGCCCCCCATGGGCGCACCTTACCGAGCGGCGTGATCGGCCGGACAAGTCCTGCTGACCCGAATCGGAGATTCCTGCCTCTGTGTGCCGACCAGGGCTGCCACTTCGACACGTACCGCAGCCTGCTCCGCAGGCGTGCCATCAATCCCATGATCGCGCGGCGCGGCGTCGCCCACGGCTCCGGGCTGGACAAGGTGCGTCGGGTGGTCAAGCGCGCCTTCGCCTGGCTGGACCAGTCGAAACGGCACCGCATCAGCTGTAAGCGACGCACCGATCTCCACCAGGGCCTGCTCCAACTGCCGGCCGCCTCCGCCCGCGCCGCTTGCGGACCTCATCCTGAGCGATCAGCCGGCCACGCTGAACCACCCCGGCCGCACCTCGGTCAGAAGCGGCTGCAGGGACCGCACTGCGGACCGCAGGTCCTGCTCCGTGGCGTCGAGGGGCTCCGGCAGGCTCAGCCCGTACCGACGCAGCCGCCAGAGGTCGAAGACTTCGCTCCCGTCTGCTTCGAAGTCCACATCGACCTCGGTGCCGTCGTCGCTGACGAAGCGGCACCCTGCTCCATGAACCGTGTAGGAGTAGGTGCCGATGTGATCACTCCGGCTGATCCGGCGCGAACGGGCCAGGCCGAGCACGTCTGCCAGTTGCTCCAGCGAGGGGACGGCAAGCCGCAGGGCCTCGTCGATCGCGTTCAGAGCGTGGACGTAACCGAGCACGAGGTCTCGCGCAGCCCCAACCCGTTCCATACGGCGTCATCCCCCTGAGCCCGTGGCTGAAGGTATTGTTCCATGGAGTCGCCCGCATCTCCGCAGGGCGGCGATCCCGGAACGATCAGCGAGTTGCCGACCAGGAAACTCACCACGGCAGTCGGAGACCTGCATCAGGTTGAGTCGTTGACGACCTGGACCCCGCGGGTGTCGGCGGAGTTGTTCGGGCCGGCAGACAGCACGCCCCTCGAACCTCGCTCCAGAACCCGCGGGAACACCCGCGCCGGACTATCCGTGCTGGCGTTCACCCCGCCTGCCGGCTGAGGACTGCACCAGCGCATCACGCCAGTGCCACGAACCTGCGTGAACGAGTTCGGTTGAGCCTCAGTCCACGGCGATCGAATTTTGGTCACTCTCGAAAATCGCATGAACACTACGGGTAGCATCAACTTGCTTGCAGACCAACGCAATTGGACACGGGGGCGTGTATGGACGAGCAACTGACGGCCTTGGCGACGGCAGCTGCAACCACGGTCATGAACTCGCTCGCTACCGATGCCTGGGAACGGGTGCGGACGCTGGTCGGGCAGCTGTGGCACCGTCCGGAGCAGGTGGCCGCCGTGGAAGAACAGCTGGGAGACGCCCGCGAACTGCTCCTCAGCCAGGCCCATGAGGACGACGCGCTCGACCTCGCCGCCGCTTGGCGGCTGCGGTTCCGTCAACTGCTCGCCACTGACGAGACAGCGGCACAGGCTCTTGCTGAGATCGTCGCTGAACTCACCGCCGAAGTGGGTGAAGACAACAAGCAGGGGTGGGAAGCCCCACGAAGTCTGGAGATGCGGGCGCAAGCCAGCGACGACGCACGGGTGTACCAGTCCGGTCGCGACATGACGAACATCAGGCGTCCGTGACGTCCCGCCGGGATCGCGGGGAGACGGCCGGCGACGTCGAGCTGCATGCCTGGGCCACTCAGCGTGGCACCGTGTATCAGTCGGCGGGGGGCATGGTCGTCGTCCACGGCGGCGTGAACCACCACCGGCACGAGCACCATCACTCAGGCAACGAGGAGTCTGTACGGACCACCACCCCCTCGACGGTTGGGGAGTGCCCGTACCCCGGACTGCGCGCGTTCGGCAGGGACGAAGCGGAATGGTTCTTCGGCCGGGAAGTCCTCGTCAGCAGGATCATGAACCAGCTCGAACTCTGTCTGACCGATCACAGCCCGCTGGTCGTCGTCGCTCCCTCCGGTGCAGGCAAGTCCTCGCTGCTCCGCGCAGGGCTGCTTCCCGAGCTGGCCAAGGGCCAGCTGCCCGGATCCCGGCGCTGGCCACAACTGCTGTTGACCCCCACCGCTGATCCGCTCGCGGCGCTCGTCTCCGGTCTCAGCAGACTCACCGGATCCGAAGAGGCGCTCGTCGCAGATGCGATGGAAGCCGGTCCCGGCAGCTTGAGCACTCTGATACGTGAACGGCTCGAACTGCCGCCGGAGGGTCGGGTGGTACTCGTCGTGGACCAGTTCGAGGAGCTGTTCACCCTCTGCCAGGACGAGTCCGTACGCCGCGGTTTCGTTGACACGCTCGTCGGCCTGGCCGGTACGGATGAGCCCGTCATCCTGGCCGTTTACGGTCTGCGCTCAGACTTCTACAGCTCTTGCACCGCGTTCCCCCACCTGCGTGACGCCTTGATGAACCGCCAGGTCATCGTCGGCTCGATGAGTGACGACGAGGTGCGCAAAGCGGTGATCAGGCCGGCCGCGCGGGGCGGTCTGTCGCTTGCGCCGGGGCTGGTGGACGTCATTCTGCGTGACCTGCGCGGCGCCGCCGGACCGGAGGAGGGTGCGTACGAAGCCGGGCGGCTTCCGCTGCTCGGACACGCTTTGCGGGCCACCTGGCTGGAGCGCAGGGACAACATGCTTACCGTGGACAGCTACCGCGACACGGGAGGCATCGACGGCGCGGTGGCGGCCACCGCCGAGGAGGAGTTCGGGAAGCTGAGTCCGTCCGCCCGGCAGGCGACGCGGCTCATGTTCCTCGGCCTCATCAGGATCGGCGACAACGGGGAAGTCACTCGCCGCCGCCGTACCCGCGTCGATCTGCTGCTGGCCGCCGCCGACCCCGAGGCGGTCCCGGATGTCGCCGAACGGTTCACCGGCGCCCGCCTGCTCACCCAGAGCGCGGAGCGGGAGGACGGCGTCGTCACCGTCGAGGTGACGCACGAGGCACTGCTGTGGGCCTGGCCACGGCTGCGCCAGGAGTGGATAGGGGCAGGCAGGAGCGGTGTACCGGTCCGGCAGGAGCTGGAAGAGACAGCCGTCGCCTGGGAACGTGGCGGACGGAACGACGTGACGCTGCTGTACAAGGGGGCCAAGCTGGAGGTGGCTCGCGCCTGGGCGTCGGGCGCGAGCCCCGAGGACCTCACCCCACTGGTCACAGGGTTCCTCACCGCTTCCCGGCGCCACCAGCGCAGGGTCCGACGGATCGGGCGCGTCGCGGTGACCGTCGTCGTCGTGCTGGCGCTGCTTGCCTCGGGGCTTGCGATCTTCGGCTTCGTCCAGAAGGGTAATGCTCTGGAACAGCGCGACAACGCCATCTTCGACCGGGTCAGCGCCGAGGCGGATCGTCAACGCGACACCAACGGTGCGCTGGCCGCGCAGCTCGACCTCGTCGCATACCGGATGCGGCAGACGGCCGGACTGCGCACGCGGCTGATGACGGCGACGGCTTCCGTGCTGTCCACGCCGCTGCCAGGGCGGTTCGGCGCCTTTCCCTCGGTGGCGTTCGGCCCGGACGGCCGGCTGGCCACCGCCGGCGGCAAGGTGCGGTTCTGGGACGCCTCGGACCCGGTCCACCCGGCCCCGGTGACCTCCGCGCTCAGCGCCGGGGAGGGGGTCAACGTGGGACCGGTCGAGTACAACGAGCGGGGCGACCTGCTGGTCCGAGGCGGCTCGGACGGCAGCATACGGATCCTGGACGTCTCCGACGCCAGTCACCCGGTGGCGCTGTCGGATCCGGTGGCGGTTTCGAAGGGCCAGGTGGTGAGCCTGAAGCTCAGCCCCGACAACCGGGTGCTGGCTCTCGGCACAAGACTCGAGACCAACGGCACGTCGACCGGCGATGTGCAGCTTTGGGACGTCTCCGACCCGAGGCGTCCGCACCGGCTGAGCACCGTGGTGTCCGTGCAGCGGCAGGGCATTACCTCCGTCGCTTTCAGCCCGGACGGCGCCACCCTCGCTGTCAGCGGCGGCACGGGCCCGGGAACCGACCGGAGATTGCTGTTGCGCTTGTGGGACGTGTCGCGTCCGTCCCTCCCCAAAGCGCTGGGGAGTGAGTTGGGCGGTCACAAGGGCGTGATCCACCAGGTGGCGTTCAGCCCCGTAGGGCAGGTGATGGCCACCGCTGGGGGCGATGGCAAGGTGCTCGTCTGGGATGTTTCGGACCGACAACGGCCGAAGATGACCAACACTCTGTTCCACAGCACCACCGTCGACGTGGTCACCTTCAGCCCGGACGGGCAGGTGCTCGCCACTGGCGACAACTCTGGAAGCATCACCCTCTGGAACATCGGTGCCGCTGCGCAGACCAGGGCGATCGCCCCCCTGCTGCGCGGACACACCACCGTCGTCAGCCGTCTGGCCTTCGACACCACCGGTCGAACCCTCGCCAGCGCCGGCGGGGACGGCAAGGTGCTGCTCTGGCGGCTGCCTCCGACACTGGCCGTCACCGATGGCGGTCAGGGGGTCGGCGCGCTGGCGCAGTCCGGTGACGGACGGCTCCTCGCGGTGGCCTCCGGCCTCCGAGTGACTCTCTGGGATGTCTCCGACCCGAGGCGACTCACCCGGCTCGGCGCGCTTCCGCCGTTCCGTACGAGGGTGGATGCGCTGGCTGTCAGGCCTGGGAAGTCGGGCACGACTGTCCTGGCCACCGGAGACAGCGGCGGTGGCGTGCGACTGTGGGACGTCTCCGCGCCGGCCCGTCCGGTGGAGGCCGGTGGGGCACTGCCTGGGCAGACGAAGCCGGTCTCAGCCCTCGCCTTCGACGCCGGTGGACACACGCTGGTCGCGGCCTCGATGAACTTGCAGGGCGGTTATGTGGGCGGGCTGCGCGCCTGGGATGTGTCGGACCCGAAGCGCCCCGCAGCACTTGGTGACGAACTGGGCGGACAGCGGTGGCCGGTCAGGGGCCTGGCCGCCGTGCCCCGCGGCGGGTACATCTACAGCGGGGACATCAACGGCTCGGTCCGTGCGTGGCGAACGGCTGACGGAACCGTTCCCTACTTGGCTGAGCGGGTGGCCAGTGCCCAAGTGGTCTGGTCCCTGGCTGCGGGCCCGAACTCACGGTTGATCGCGACGGGCAGCGGAGACAGCAAGATCAAGCTGTGGGACGTATCCCAGCCGATGTCCCCGAAAGCCATCGGGAAACCGCTGCTCAGCGGCGGCATCGTGACCGGTGTCGGCTTCGCGCCGGACGGCAGGCTGCTCGCGGGGAGCAACGCCCTCGGGCAGATCCGCCTGTGGGACATTTCCGACCCCGCCCACGCGGCCGCCTATGGGCTCCCCGTCACGGGCCACATCAACTCGGTCGCGGCACTGAGGTTCAGCCCGCACGGAGGCTTGCTGATCACAGGTGGCGAGGATGGCACCGTACGACTCTGGCAGACCGACCCCGCCCGTGCCCGTGCGATCTTGTGCGCATCGACGCGTGGGGCCATGAGTCCTGCCCTGTGGAAGAAGTACGTGTCACCGGACCTGGTCTACGACCCGCCCTGCGGTGGATGACACCGGCTCGCGGATGCCCGACATGCCTCCGCCCGCGGCCACTCTCCGGGCTGCGGGCCCGGTGCGGATCCTGCCGGGAACTGCGTGCCGTCCAACAGGGTGACGACGCGGAAGGTCGCGGTGTCGTCCGTGCGAGGCGCTGCCGAGCTTGCCCGGTGCCCGGTCCGACGTCATCAAGGCGCGGGGCGCGGTCCGCGACCTGCTGAAGGCGCACCGGTCCGGGGCCCTGGCTCGCGACCTGGTCCAGCGGGGTTGCGGTTGTCGCGGCGGAAGCTTCTATCGTCCTGAGCAGGGCCGGAGAGACCGGTCTGATGGCGCGGTCGTGAGGGAGGCGTCGATGGGCTGGCCTATCGCGCAGGTCGCACGGATGTCGGGCGTGACCGCCCGGACCCTGCGGCACTACGACGAGATCGGCCTGCTGTCGCCGGCCAGAATCGGAACCAACGGACACCGCTACTACGAGGAGCCCCAGTTGCTGCGACTGCAGCAGATTCTCGTGCTGCGTGCGCTGGACGTTGGTCTTCCCGACATCGGCCGGATTCCGGCACAGCAGATCGACGAGGTGGACGCCCTGCGGGGACACCACCGCAGGCTGCTGGCCGAGCGCGACCGGCTCGAAGCCCTGGCCGGCACCGTTTCCCGCACGATCGTCGAACTGGAGCAATCCAGGAAGGACGGCACACCCATGACCGCTGTCAACCGACCGGAGAACCTGTTCGAGAGCATCCGGCCCTCCCAGTACCAGGAAGCCTGCGCGACTTTCCCGGGCATGCTCAGGAAATCGCCCGGAGGGTCGCCGCGATGACGACGCAGGACGTCGAGGCCGGGCAGCGCGACCGCACGACACAGATGATTCTGCTGGCCGACCTCATGGCGGCCGGCCACCCGGCGGACGCCGCGCCCGTCCAGGCCCAGATCGAAGCCCAGTACCAGGCCTTGACCGGACTGCGCGCCGTGTCCGCCGAGGAGTACCGCGCCATCGGCCCGCTCCTGTGTGGACAACGAGGCGGGGCTCACGGCGTACGAGGCGATCGCGCCCGGCCTGGGCGAGTACCAGCGGGACGCCATCGAGGCGTACGTCGCCTCCCGGCTGAGCTGACCCAAGGCCGGCCAGGGCAACACGCCCTCCCCGCCGCACCGAACGGGTGCGCCTCGCCCGGCTTCCCGGATGTGCCGAGCGAGGTGCTGCCCGTTCTCGGGTTCTGACTCGGGTTCCGTGCAGCCGACGGCTGAGCGTTGCGAACAGGGAGGCGGGGCGGAGCCGGTGTCGCCGAAGCGGGCTGCTCATGTGCGGCAGGAGAACGCTGCGAGACGACCTCCCGGACGGCCTGTGCGGTGCCCGGCTGTTCGATCGACTCAGTCGCGGCGTGGACCAGCCCTGCGCCCCGCTCCACCACTTCGACCGCCTCGCCGCCCGCTGGGAACGCCTTGACTCCATGACGCCTTCATCTCCCTCGCCCCGGCCTCACCTGCTGGAGGCGGCTTCGGAAGCCGGAGAACGAGTGACCGGTGTCAGGGCCGGCCACGGTCCCGCCGAGTGGCGTCAGAGCATTGGTAGGCTCCTCCGCGTCTACGGCGAGGCCGGGGGGATGATCGTGAGAGCAGAGCCGTCGTCAGGCCCTCGGAGCCGCCGGTTCGGAGGAACTGGCGCCGCTGCCCTCTTCGGTGGGCTGACATCCGTGGTGACCGTTGCTGCGATCGGGAGGGCATGGGCTGCTTGTGACATCGGGAGCAGCGCAGCGGCCAACAACCTGACCCTGCTGTTCCTCGCGCCTCTCATATGGACGGCAGCTGCGATTTCGTGGGTCATTCTTCACAGCACCATCGGGAGGCGTCATCGCAGGACGGCCCTGGCCGCAGGGCTCGTCTTCACTCTGTGGTTCACCTGGTTCCTCGTCACATGGCTGGGCATGCCGGACTCCTATCCCTCTCCGTTGTGCCCGGGCAATGTCCCACCCTGGTGGCCGAGATTCATCCCGGTATGACGCCGGGTGCGCCCTGTGAACGACCCTGGCACCGAGAGTGGCAGCTTCGGTGATGTTCGCCGATGGGACGCAGGATCGTTCCCTGTCGGTGGCATCGAGATGCCCGTCCGGACAGGGGGCTGTCAGTGGCAGTTGACAGGCTGAGTTCGTGTTGATCAACGGATTCGAGAACGACCCGCTGGTTGCCGGGGAGGGACTGCTGTCCTTGCCGGGGTTCTGGCCTGCCTACCTGCTGTGGCTGTGCCGGACGGACGACAACGAACCGGAGCCGGCATGGTTCGGTGTCGACGAGGCCGACACGGACGCGGCGCTCGAGGCCCTGACCGACGAGAATCGGTGGCCGGTCTTCCGGATCCCGTTCGACGCGGGCCACACCGTGATCGTCGTCGGCCGCAACCTCGCGGACGACCCCGGGACGGAGTACTTCATCTCCCACCCGCAGTGGGACCGGCACGGGTATCTGGCGACCGTCGACGGGCATCAGGCGGGCCCTGGGCTGTCCTGGCCCGAGCTCACGCACATCGCCGGCACACCCGATCCTTACGCTCCCGGCGCCCGTGCGCCCCACGTCCGGCTGCTGCTCCTGCTGCCCGCGCTCGGCGACGCCGTTCTGCCCGGCGAGGCGACCGGGCTGATCGCCGACGCACTCGTCCAGGTGGGCGTGGCCGCCGACGAGGCTCCCGGGCTGGCGCGGGCGCTCCTCCAAGACCACCCCCTGTGGGAGCCGGCCAGGTGGGCGCTGCCCACCGCTTCCCCGCTCTCCGGATGCCAGGGCCCATTCCCCGGCATCCTCCACTGCGACGAGCCCGGCAGCCCGCGCTGCGGAATCAGGCTCGCGCAGGGCATCGCCCGAGACCAGAGCGACCGATTGGCCCGAGCGCTCGGCACCTGGCCCACCACGTGACTCCGCATGACAGCCAAACGCCCGCACGAGTCGGTCACCCGCACGTGCCGGCGCGTTTCCGGAACTCGGCGACACGCTCCCAGCCACCTGCAGCCCGCTCCCGCCCTGGCCAGTGGCGCTGACGGCTCCCGGCTGCAAAGCCCCTGCTCGAACGTGACGTCTGTCCTCACGGCCTGTCGAGGTACGGCTTGCAAGTATGTACGTGTGTTCATATCCTGCTGGAGTGATGTGGCTGATCTTGAGTTGTGCGGTGCTCTCGGGACTGGCGGGCACGCTGTGCACCCGCGCCTCGGAGGGGTTCACGCGCTGGGGCTACGCCATCGCGGCGCTGGCCTCGTACGCGGCCGCGACGGCGGCGATGGCGTGGCTGGTCCAGCATGAGCCTGTCGGCTTGGTCTACGCGGTATGGACCGGTGCGGCCGCGGTCGCACTGGTGGCCATCGACCGGCTCTTCTACGAGGTGCGTCTGAGCGCGCTGCAGCTGGCTGGGGTTGCGGCCACCGTCGTCGGGATCGGGCTGCTCGGAACGGGGATGGGACAGTGAGCGCTTACCCGCCACGCGCCTGGCTCCTGCTCGCACTGACCGTGGGGCTGGAGATCATCGCGACGTTGTCGCTGAAGGCGTCGCACGGCTTTCGCGACCTGGTGCCGTCCCTGGCAGCGATCAGCGCGTACGCGGGGACCGTTGTGGTGCTCGCACTGGTACTGAAGACGATCCCGATGAGTATCGCGTACGTGATCTGGACCGGTGCCGGCACTCTCGGCATCGCGCTGCTCGGCACAGTGCTGTTCTCCGATCGGTTGTCAACGAGCTCGTGGGCCGGGATCGTCCTGGTGGTCGTCGGCGTCATGATGGTCAACGTCGGCAAGAAGGACCCGTCAGCACCAGGAAGGGAACAGGGTGGCTCGTCCGAAGGGCGCAACGAACGATCCGGGGCGACGCGAGCGGATCGCACTGGCCGCGGTCGAGCTCATCCATGAACGGGGTGTCGGATCGGTCTCCGCGCGCGCGGTTGCCGATCGGTGCGCCGTTCCGGTGGCCTCGGTCAGCTACTACTTCGACTCGGTTTCGGCGCTCCTGATCGAGGCGTGCCGCCTTGTCCTGCAGGAGCGCTCGCGTGAGCTCGATCGGTGGCTGGCAGCCTCCACCCCGGAGACGGTGATCACCGACCTTGCCGCACTTGTCGTGCGTCAGCTCACCGAGCAGCGGGCGACGAGCATGATCGCCTACGAGTTGTACGTCCTGGGCATGCGCGACGACGGGCTGCGAGAGGTCAGCGCGGCCTCAGTGAACCACTTGCGCCATCGCCTCAAAGGCTTGGTGCCACCCAGTGAGGTCGATCGCGTCGCAGCCACAGCGGACGGATACCAGATGCACTGCCTGTTCGAGGATCGCGTCCCCACGGCACGAGAAGTCGCTGTGATCTTGCAGGCTGCATGATCTTCGACCGGGCGTGGCCTGGTCGCGCGCCGGGGCGTAAGCGGTGGGCCGAGGTGGGCGATGACACGGTCGCCGCTGGCTCTGTCACACCGGAGCAGGAGGCGTCATCGATGAGCACGGCCGCAGTCGCGCGCACTGCGGCCTGTGAACCTGCGGAGCGATCTGCGCTCGGTCCGCGCACTTGGCGCCGGCCTTCGCCGGGTGGTGGGTCACGCTGCCTAGCGGAGGTCAGTTCCCTGAGAGATCGTCACTGGCCGACCTGATCTTCGCAGCGGCTCGGCAGACCAGATGGCTGACGCACCACGCGATAGCTGAGGTGGACGACGCTTGAGCTGAAGGTGCGGGTCTCGACGAGTTCGAGATCCACCTGGTGCTCGTGCCGGGGGAAGTACGGAGTGCCGCCGCCGACGAGTACCGGGTAGACCCTCACCCGGTACTCGTCGATCAGACCCAAAGCGGCTGCCTCGGCGGCGAGAGTGGCCCCGCCGATCGCGATGTCGCCCTCCCCCGGCTCGGCTCGCAATCGCTCGATCTCCTCCGCCAGGTCACCGAGGGCCAGGCGGGCGTTGCCCTGTACCGCGGAGAGCGAAGTGGAGAACACCACCTTGGGGAGCGACCTCCAGATCGCGGAGAACTCAAGCGTCGAGAAGTCGATCGACGGACTCTGATCGACGGTCTCCCAGTACAACATCGTCTCGTACAGCCGTCGCCCCAGCAGATGGACTCCGACGTCTCGCACCTCATCGGTGGCGAAGCGGAACACCTCCTCGTCGGGCGCCGTCCAGTTGAAGCCGCCGTCCGGCCCGACGACATAGCCGTCCAGCGAGACGCCCATCGAATAGGTCACGCTGCGCATCAGAGGCCCTCCTCGGTGAGAGGTTCGACAGTACGACCGCCCGACGCCGCAGGCCTCCAGGCTCGCGAGATGGGCCGTGGCCCTTTGTCCCGCTCGCACACGGTCGATCACCGCATCCAGTGCCTGTCGGTGCTCCATCCCACGAAGCGCAGGGCACGCCCGGTGTCTGCCGTTCCGTCGTCGCCGAAGGTGCCGCCCTCGGCTACCAGGGTCAGGCCCGCCAGGGCGGGGACAAGCCGGGTTGCGACATGGGCCGGGTGGCGGGCCATCTCCTCCCTCAGGCCCGCGATGGCCCGCTGCTGCTCCTCCGGCGGGCACAGGGAGAGGTGGAACACCATTTGGCGCCACGCGTACGCAGCGTCCTTGATCGTGCCCAACGGCCGCGGGTTGCGGTGCACACGGGCGGTCAGTCGGCACACGGTCACGAAGCAGCGGCGCGCCAGGTCGGCCCACCCGGGCCTGGGGGCGATGCCCACCCGGTGGACCAGCGTGGCCAAGTTGTGCGTGGTGAGGATCTGCGCCTGCTCGATCACCGTCCCGTTCGCGGCGACCGACCAGGACCGCGAGGACGGCGCAGCGCGATCGGCGCACAGCCGTGCGAAACCGGGCGAGGTACGAGCGCCGTACGAACGGCTCAAGGCTTCGCCGGCCTCGACGATCGCCAGATTACGGATCGCCGCGTAGTCGATGCCGTAGTAACGCTCGTACAACGTGCCGCCGAGAAGTTCGCCCGCGACCCGCGCGGCCTTGAGGAACTTCGGGCTGAACGTGCCCATGAAGATGTCGGCAGCCAGTTCCTCCACGAACGGTGCCCCGAGGTCGCACTGCCGGTCGAGAACGCCGAATTCGCGGACCATCGGGTTGGGCAGGATCGTGCCCGGGAAGGCCTGCACGGCCAGCTCGCCGAGCTGCCGCAGCACAGCGAGCGCACCTTCACCGTCCGACGTGCCCGGCATCGCAGATCGCTGCCCCGACACCGCCCGTACCCAGGGCAGTTCCTCGACGCGCACCTGCCGTTCCAGGTTGCGCAGGAGCAGTGATCGACGGTTGCGGAACGCCCGGTAGTTTGCGGCCATCACGGCTCGCAGCAGCTCGTCGTCGTACGCGTGTGCGGTGGTGTCGGCGACCAGCTGCGGCACCAGCTCGGCCATGACCTCGGCAGACGGGACAACGCCCCGCTCCACGAGCGTGCTGAGGGGTGCGCTCAGCGCGGACTCGACGACCTGGCCGATTGCGGCCGGTACGACGGCTCCGGCGGGCAGACCGGTCTCGCCGCCTTCCTCCTCGGTCACCGGTCCCAGGAGCGGGGCGACGTCGGTGATGCCTGTCTCCAGTGGGAGCGCGGCGAGCCGACGCAGCATCAGCTGGGCCAGGGCGTGGTGTGAAGGACGCGCCGACTGCTCGGTCTGGCGCCGGCGCAAGGCCATGTGCGCGGCCGAGCCGGGCAGGCCGCGCCGCCGCACCATGCTCTGCACTGCGTGCCGCAGCAGGCCGAGCCGACGCGCCTCGAGCGGCCGTCCGGCGACGACCTCCTGCAGTGCCCCGCGCAGAATGCCCAGGTTCTCCTTGGAGTGGCGGTGTTTGGTGCAGCGTGTGTGTTCCGCTGCGAGCAGCCGGTAGCGGCCGAGTAGAGCCTCACCCTGCGCCAGCCAGCCGGCGTCGGGGGCGAGCTCGAGGATTTGGCCGTCCCGCGCCGTCCGTAGCCAGTGGACGAGCAACTCGTCGCCGAACGGCTGCCACACGGCGAGCGCCTCGCGCTGGGTCTCGACGGCCGCGTCGGGCCGCCGCCGTATCAAGGTGTCGACGGCCTCGGAGACGGTGTGCCGATGGACAGCCACGGTGGCGTCCGGCGCGGGCCCGTCCGCCGGGCGGGGCAGAAACCGCAGCCGATCCGCGAACGGCTCCAGCTCCGCCACGAGGTCCAGCGCCGCGCCGGTCTGCCCGTGCTGCACCAGCCAGGCCATGGTGAGCAGCGCGGCCTCCTCGGGCACGCCGATCTCGTAACTGCCGCTGTGCAAACGGGCCCACAGCCAGGCGAGTCCGGGCTCGGTGAGGCAGTAGGCGAAGAGTGCACGCCGCTCGGCGGGCACGTCGAAACTCCGCGCGGCCTCGATCTCGTGGAGCTGGAGCGGGCCGCCCGCGCTCGCGGTTCCGGTGGCGAAGCCGCCCCGTATCACCTCCGGAGACACCCAGGGCGGGAGCCCGACCACGGGCGTACGCGAACCGACCGACAGCCGTCCTGAGGCCATGGCCGCCAGAACCTGCCGCCACCGCTGCCCGCGCGCCTCGGCGCGGTGCCGGACGCCTGTGTCCTCGTGGGTCAACGCGGTCGTGAAGGCCTTGGCGAGCTGGCTCTCCGGATAGGACGGGGCCACGATAAGAGGCTGCTGCTCAGCGTTGTCGTTCATAAGCCGACGTGGCAGGTTCCGCCCCTGCGCCCTCCGGGTCCAGAGCCCGGTGCTCTACTACTGAGCTACACGTCGATGACGGTAGACGTTAGACGTCCGGTGATCACCGCACAACCGTCTTTTTCTCAGGTGCGCACGGCCGACGCGGTTCGGCGAGCCGATGCCGGCGGCTGCTTTCGTGGTGGCTGGACGATGGCCGCGGCTGAGGCATGGCGGCCTGAAGCAGGGTGATCGACGGGAGCGCATGACGTTCAGGAGCCGCAGACTACAAGTATGACTCGTCGCTGCGCACGTCCAGGTGTGGGATGTCGGTCGGCGGCCGGCCGACGCTGTCGTCATCCGCGCCTCATGATGACGTCCGTGCTGTTGCTGCCCGGCCGGGCGGGCCTTCGAGTGCTTCCTGCGGCTATGGCCTGAGCCCGGGAATCCGCAGGCCGCTCTTCCCGTTGACCGCGGGATCCTTCGTGTTCTGAAGCGAGTCGAGGATGGCGAGGCCCTGGCCGACCACTCCCGCCGCGATCTGGTTGACACCGTCGGTGCCGTTGAGCACGGTAAGGCTGGCGCCCGACATGCCACGGGCGGCCGCGTCCGCGAGCGCCGGAAGATTCTCGACCACACGGTTGGCGGCGATCAGCTCCTGGTTACCGTCGCGCAGCGAGAGGGCGCGGGCATTGTTCGCGTCGGCCTGAGCCTGTGCGAGTGTCCGCTCCGTGTAGGCCTTGCCGTCCGCCTCGAACTCGGCAGTGTCCCGGGCGGCTTCGGCGAGGGTGCGCTGGCGGTATGCCTCGGCGTCTGCCGGGCGCCTGACCTCGCCTTCGAGGTTCTGGGCCGCCAGTTCGGCCTGGCGCTGGGCGAGCGCGGTCTGCTCCTCGATGACCTCGTGGGACGCCATGGCCTGAGCAAGCGGGCCGGCCTGGGCTGCGCGTGCGTTGGAACGCTCGGTCTCGGCGAGGAATCCGGCCCGCTTGATCGCTGTGTCACGCTCGTACTCCGCCTTGAGGGCGGCCGCCTGCTGCTCGCGTTCGGTTGCCTCCTGGTCGGCCTTGGCCTGGGCGATACGCGCATGCCCGGCAACTGCCGCGGCGTGCGGAGCGGCCAGGTTGTTGATGTATCCGGTGGCATCCTCGATCTCCTGGATCTGGAGTGCATCGACGACGATACCGAGTTTCTCCATCTCGCTGTGACTGCCTGCCATCACTTCCTGGGCGACCCGGTTGCGTTCCCGGATGATCTGCTCGACGGTCAGTCCGCCGACGATCGACCTGAGGTGTCCGGCGAAGATCCGGCCGACGAGTTCCTCCATCCGTTCTTGTTCGGAGAGGAAACGACGGGCTGCGTTAGCGATCGAGATCGCGTCATCACCGACTTTGAACACACAGACCGCGCGTACGCTCAGCCGAATGCCCTGCTGGGTGACGCAGTCCTCAGCGATCTCCGCTTCCCGCAGTGCCAGGGACAGCATGCGGGCCTTTTGCTTCACAGGCAGTACGAAACTGCCGTGACCTGTGACGATACGGAACTGCGTTTCCTGCGACTGCCGTTTCGTACCGGATATGAGCATGGCCTCGTTCGGCGCTGGAACCTGCCAGAACAACATGAGTGAACTCCCGTCGGGTACTGGGAAGCACTGCACCTCTCAAATTTGCAGCACCCGGGTCAGGACGGCAACGGCTCGACGATCACCGAGCGAGCTGAAATGGAGTCGATGACGATCACCCGTGTGTCTCTGGCGAGGGTGATGTGGGAACGCGACCATGCCGCGTAGGTCTCCGAGCCCCCGCGAACCGCCACCAGAACCTCACCCGGCCCGTCCGGAGGAATCCCCACGGTAATTCTTCCGATCGCCCCGACCGGACTCTGGGCGGATTCGTCAGTACTGGTCATAGGCCCTCTCACCGCGCGGACGGCTCAAGATCACAGGCAATCACCTCCGGCCTGCATTCACGCAGGAACGGCCACGACACATCAGCCGACGGCGACGACTTCTCTCGATGTCTTCACGGTACTCCCGCTCCGGGCCTGGAGCGTGAATGCATGAGCGCGCGGGCCTGCGAGACCTTCATCCTGCCGCGCCGCTCGCTGTGCCGAGGTCGCCAGGGCTTCCAAGATCACCGCTGCTCTGCGTGAAGCGGATCTGCACCGGAGCCTGAGGCCGGGCAACGGGCGCGTTCAGTGCTGCACCGTGAGTCCGGGGCAGTGGCGCCGCATCGCGTCCAGGACCGCCTCAGACGGCTCCGGCAGGGTGTTCGTGGCCATACTGGCGGGACCGAAGCCGAGTCGTGCGTTCATGGACGCGGCACTGCGGACGAGCTTGGGCGCTCGAGCCAGATAGGCATCCGGGTCGTGCAGCACGAGCTCGATGAACCGCTGCGAGGTGTTGCGTACCCGCTGCTCGCGTATCCGCACGGCGGCAATCTCGTCCCAGCCGAACCGCCCCAGCCTCACGTGGTCCACTCCCGCATCGTCCAGGACCAGCTCCGGTCGGTCGCGGAAAAGGCGCTGGATGATGATCACCGAGCAGAACCCGAAGAAGGACACGGCCGTCACCCCCACCGCAGTCATGATCACGGTGCTGTGGGCGATCAGGAAAACGATGCCCAGAGCGACGAAGAGCAGAGAGCCGGCCAGCATGGCCCACACACGCCCCTTGGCGAGCGGGTAGACCGTCGGGGGCAAGGGGACGCCGTTTCTGATCACGGGCCCAGACGATAGGACCAGAACTCTCGTCAGCGGAAGACTTCGCACGAACCGTGCGATACCGCGGCCGGCCCGTCTGCCGTCGTCCCACACGACTCGGCCTCGCCTTGGGCGTGGGTGGGCGCCGACGGGTCCCGGAGTTGAGGGCCCGGTAGCTCGTGCTCGAGGTGGGACCTGCCGGCGAGGGGCGGTGCCTCAAAAGTTTGATGCCAAAAGTTCAGCTTCTCGATCGTGAGCTGTCCGGGAAAGCGTCGAGCAGTTGTCGTGGCTGGTGGAAGGTGACGCGGTAGGAGTTGCAGAAGACGGCGAGCGCGGCAGGAATGTTTCGGCAGAGGGGCAGCGATTCGGCCGCGGATGTCGAGAACGTGGCGGCGCCTTCGTCCCAGGGACATAGCGGCCACGAGCGGCTGCGCGACAGTGGAGGACGACGAGTCATGGATGCCAGGCAGATGGCGCAGGAGCTGTCCGACGCCCACGAGCTGTTGAGCCAGGCGTCAATGGCGCGGCTGGCATACAACGGACTCGACGGGCGGCCGCGCGTCATCCCGATCGGGATCTTCTGGACCGGTGACGAGATCGTCATGTCCACGGCGGCCACGGCGCCCAAGGTAGGAGCGCTGTCCGCCCGACCCGAGGTCGCCCTGACCATCGACGCCGGCGACAGCCCCGGCTCGGCCAGGATGCTGTCGGTGCGCGGCGTCGTGCGCCTCACGATCGTCGACGGAGTGGTTCCGGAGTACCTGGCGGCCGCGCGGACGAACTTCGACGCCGAGTACGCGGCCGAGTTCGAGCGGAACTGCCGGGCCGTGTACGACCGGATGGCCCGTATCGCGGTCGAGCCGCAGTGGGCACGGTACTACGACTTCGGTGCCGGCCGAGTGCCGCGGTTCCTCGCCGAACTCGGCAGGAAGTCGAGCTGACCTCGTCGCCACCGAGGCTTTGAGCGCATGCACCCTGCGGGTACGACACCAATGCCACAAGACAGCACAGCCAGTGGCGCCACCCGCATGATGCCCTGTCGGCGAAGGCTCCCCCGCCCCCTGGGCTGGTGGGTCGGCAACGGCGACTGCCTGACACCCCGCTCGGCGACCGCAACTACGGTCATGACGCCTACGGCCGCCGAGGCCGGGGTTCAGAGCACCAGGCAGGTCATCGTCAGCAAGGGGCGTCCCGCACGGTTCCGGTCGGGGCCCATCGCCGAGTCGTCGAGCGCACGATCGCCCGGATCGACGTCTTTGGCGCCGTCGCATCCGCCGGGAACGGCGCGACGAGGCTCACGAGACCTTCCTCGGTCTCGCCGGTTGCCCCGTCAGACACCGCCACGCCCAACACTCTTGTCAGGACCTTCAAGGAGCATCCACCAGAGTTCGTCCGGCGGCAGGGTTGAACGCGACGAGGCCGTTGGCATAAGCGGACTCGACGCGGCTTTGTTCAGTCGCATTCGGAACCGCGTTCCTGCATGTGGTGCCTGCGCTTGACCCTGACATCAGTTGAGTGCACGGGCCGGGCTTGGTGTCGGGCAGGCCCAAGCTGTGTCCGATCTCGTGGGCGGCGATGCGGGTTTTGTCGTGGCCCTGAGATACCGCCTGACTGCCGAGTTCCACACGCACCTGGCCGCCCGGGCGCACCGGGCCGAGTGTCGCCTGGGGCCAGCCGGTGGTGGCGATGATCTGGATCTCGGCCCGGGTGCCAGGTGCGGCTTCGACCAGTTTGACGTTGTCGACGTTCTGGTTCCACGAGGCGACTCCGGCGGTGATCGCCGCCTCCCATCCGCCTGCACGACTGTCGTCGTAGCGAAGCGTCACCACCGCGGCCGCGCTCGCCGCCGTGGCGGGCTCCGGCGCGGGCGCGGCATGCGCCGCTGTTGCTGTGGCCAGGGCGATCGCGGCGGCGGTGCCGGCTGCCTTCAGCCATGAGGAGTACGGCATTGGCGTCCCTTCACTCGTGGGGGAACTCGGTTCCGCTCGGAGCCGAGAGTGGGGAGAGGCTGCATCAGCCTGTCGGCCGGTCGCAGAGCCGACTCTCCCGGGCCTCAGGACTATGCCCACCACCCCGCACTGATCATGCCCCTGTCATTACGAAGGGCCGGAAAGGGGTGCTGGGTGAGCCGTCGCAGCTTCGGCACCCCCCGTCCTCACGCGCAGGCACGGCCGAAGCGAATGCGCCTGCGCGGCGCCCGCCTCCGCCCCACCCACGCTCCGCGATCATCAACTCGAGGCTCTGGTCGTCGCGTCCGAGGGGATGGATCCCTGACTCGGTGCGGTGTGTCAGGTGATTGATTTCAGGTGTGCTGAGGCAGCGTGTGTCGGCAAAGTCGATGAGGTGACAGAAATCCGCCGTGCTCTGATCCGGTGGTCTTCGCTCGGGATCTCGTCGTCCCTGAGTGCGTCGAGTCCACCCATCCGCCGCGATAGCGGGACGAGGTGCAGTTCGGTCCCTCAGTCGGTGCCCCGGATGCGTATCCCGATCGGGTCCGGATCGGTCACGAGGGCCCGGTCGGTCTCCAGCGGATGAGGCCATGGCGCAAATTGGTCCGTCAGGTGACCGGGGAAGGAGCGAGTCCCGAAGGCGACGAGGGACGCGGCTGTGCAGAAGGTGACTTCGAGGGGTGGGGACCGCTGTTCTGCCGTCCGGGGAGGGTGGGGCGCCGGGCGTCTAGGTATCCCGTCCGCCCCCTCGATGTTCCGGAGCCGGCCGGCCCCTGGACGCTCCGGTAGTCGCCGCACGCAACCATGTGCGGCGGAGGGCTCGCTGACGCGGCTGCGGAGCACCGGGCGGATGCGCCCGAGGGCGGCCGGGACGGTCACGAAGGTGGGTGCCACAGGTGGGCTGCGGGCCGGGGCGGTGGTGGTTGAGAGGGACGCGCCTCGCGAAGGACCGGGGACGTTCACCCCTTCACGCCTTCACGGGAGGTCCCATTGCACCGGCCTTGCCCGTGCCGTCCCGGTCGGGATCGAAGTGGGCCGGGATGTGCCGGAAGAAGAAGTTGTGGATCAGCCGGGCCGAGGACTTGCTGTCACCGAAGTACTCCTGGGCCTGGTGGAACTGGCCGGGGTCGAACAGCACGAGGCGGTTCGGCACCATCGCCAGGGAGACCAGCTCGTGCCAGTTGGCGACGTCACCGCCGTCGGCGAGGATCTCCTGGGCGTCCGCACGGTCCCGCAGCTCGAAGAAGTGCCGCACCCCGGTGCGCCGGTGGGCGTAGAGGGAGGTGCCGCCGCGGCACTGTTCCGCCGTGTTGAGATACAGCACACCGGCCCAGCGGGCCTCGTCCACATGGATACGGGCACCTCGGTGCAGGTTGACCTTCCAGTCCATGGCCGAGGACATGTGCAGGTGGTTGGCGATCAGCTCCTCCCGGGTCCCGGGGCCGAGCACCTCGCAGATCCGGCCGATGGCCTCCTCCTCCATCCAGTGGGGTGCCGGTGCGGTGCGATAGGCGAAGGCGCTGTCCGCACGAGGGGTGAAGGCGCAGCCCAGGGCTGACGCTCTGGCGCGTTCGAAGTCGGTGTACACGTCGTCCACGACGACGAGGGAGGCGTGGTCGATGCCGGTGACGCTCACTGCGAGGCTCCTTCCAGGTCACGGGCGACGGCCGGGCAACCGAGGATGAAGGCCGTCACCTCCGCCACGGCGCGGCGGGAGGCGGCCTGACAGAACCGCTCCACATGGCCGACCGGGTAGCTGCTGAGGGTCACGGACGTCCGCTCGCGCAGCCGGTCGGCCAGACGCAGGCCGTGCCGGGCGTCGGCCCGGGTGTCGTAGGTTCCGGTCTGGATCAGCACGGGCGGCACCGGGGCGGCGGGCAGCGGGAGATGCAGGGGGGACAGTGCGGTGAGGGCCTTCAGCTGGTCGGTGCGGGACGGGTCTCCGAGCATCCCCGTCCAGTGCCGGCCGATGCCCAGCCGGGGGAAGTCGACCAGGTCGGTGACCGGGAAGCGCAGGATCCAGCCGTCGAACAGCGCGGGCTCCAGCAGCACCGCGCGTGCGGCGCCGACCGCGCCCATGCTGTGCCCGAGGACGACGAGCGGGCGCCGCGGCCCCACCGTCCCGCGTAGCAGACGGGCCGCGTGCAGGAGGTCGTTGTAGCCGCGTTCCCCGCCCGGCACACGATGGGCGGGTACGAGCGACCGCGTCACCACCCGGGCGAGCGTCAGCCGCTCGGCGCGGGCCAGTTCCTCCAGGGCGCGTTCCAGGGGGGCGTTGGCGAGAGCGGTCAGCCCGCTGTGCTCCAGGAGCAGCACGGGGCCCGCGGTGCCGGAGAGCTGTACGGGAAGCCGGTTCCCGTCTCCCGCCGTGCAGTACCGGGCGGTGCGGGGCATGGGAGCGGGCCACCCGGTCGAACTCAGCGGCCGCGGTCGCTGCTCGCCGTCCAGCAACAGCTCCATCCGGCCGGCAGTGGTGCCGTCCGGCTCCCGGGAGACCTTGAGCCACAGGGCGCAGTCCGCGGCGGGCGAGGCGGCGACCTCGGGGAAGGAGTCACCGGGCCGCCCCCCGGCCACGAGACGCGCATCGAGGGTGTCGTCGTCGACCCGGTACAGGGCCTCGGCGGCCTCCGCGCCGCGCCCGGCGACCGTACGGACCAGCACGCTGCGCCGCGTGCCCCAGGCCCAGGCCAGTGCCGTCCCTTCGGGAAAGGCGACGGCCCTGCCGTCCTCGCCGTCCCCGGGCGGCCCGGCGCGCAGCACGGCCCTGGGCGTGCCGAGCGCCTCACCGTGCCACCAGCGCCGTGCTCCCAACAGCAGGCGGGTGCGCGGAGTCCTCGCGTCCGGCAGCGGTGTGACGACGAGTCGACCCGTCACCGGGTCCGGACGCAGCAGGCGCTGCGTCGTCACGCCGTGCGCGGTGGAACGCACCAGCACGGTCGCGGGGTCACCCGTCGCCTCCACGGTGACCAGGGCCAGGGGATCGGCGCCCAACTCCACCGCTCGGTCGTTCGCGAACGGCTCACCGCTGCGGTGGACGGCCACCCTGATCCCGTCCACGGGAGGGTCGTCCAGCCGGGCCCCCGGCGCGAAGCCCGTGTACACGAACCCGGGCCCCTCCGTGCCACCGGTCGTCGACGGTACACACGCCAGGTGGACGAGGCTGGGGCGGCGGGCGAGCACGGTGTCCGGAGCGCCGGACTCCGAGAGGTAGCCGTAGTCGCCGCCGGGACGGCCGTAGAGGACGACCGGCGGGCCCTCGGCGGCCGGATGGACGGTCAGCGGGGTCAGTCCGTCAGGTTGGTCGGGCATGTCGACGGCGTGGACTCCGGTCGCGTCCCCGCGCAGCAGGCGGGCCCCCGACTCGGCGTCCTGCCACCAGTAGCCCGCCGTGCCGACGGTCAACAGACCGTGCACCGCCACCGGTCGGCCGGCGCTCCCGCCCGTCGTCGGCATCCCGGTCAGCCCTGCTCGTTGGAGGTCAGTTCGTGGCGGCCGGAGGCCAGCCGCAGAGCCCCCGCCACGAGTAGCGCGGCCACCAGGCACCCGGCGGCGGCCTGTACCGGAGAGCTGTCGGCCGCGGGTGAGCGGACCAGCAGCACGCAGTAGGTGAACGGGTTCACGGCCGCCAGCACCCGCATGAAGGCCGGAAGGCCCTCCAGTGAGTAGAACAGCGGAGCCGTCATGACCAGCGGCAGACTGAACAACGACGTCATGAGGTCGCGCTTGCTGTAGCTGTTGATCCCGAACCCCAGTGCGCAGCCGGTCAGCACGGTCAGCAGACACACCAGTACGGCCAGGCCCGCCATCCGCACGTCCTGGACGACGCTGCCCCGCCCGAGCAACTGCTTCAGCACGAGGATCGCGGCGATCTGTGCCGTGGCGACCAGGGTGTTGGCCGCCAGGATCGAGCCGATGTACTGCGGGAAGGACACATCGGTGGTCCGGGCGACGGCGTACACGCCCCACTTGCGGTCGTTGGCCACGTCGCCCATGCACCAGAACAGGGCGCGGATGGCGATCACGACGAGCACGCCCGCGTAGGCGAAGTCGTCGTACGGCATGCCCTCGATGCGGGCGCCCCCCACGAGTGTGCTGAGTCCGGTGACCATGAACAGGAAGTAGGCGGGGGCCTCGATCATCCGGCTCAGGTGGCTGGTGCGCCAGTTCCACACGCTGAGCAGGTGGAAGCGGGCCAGCGTCAGGGAGGTCTTCACTGCTGCACCATCACACTCTCGGGGGCCGGGGTCCGCTCCGTGTAACGCGCGAGGTACACGTCGCGCAACGACTGCTTCTCGGCGCTCAGGTCCTGCACCCGCAGTTCCGGCGGCAGCCAGGCGAGGACCGGGCGCAGTCCGGTGGCCAGCGGCACCTGCACCGACAGGCCGGTCCGGTCCGCGTCGGTCTCCAGGGTCCACTCGGGGGGCAGCACGGTGGCGAGCCTGTCCGGGCACGGCTCAGGCATCGGTTCGGCGAACACCACGCGTACCTTCATGGTCGCCCCCGCCCGCCGGACGAACTCCTGGATCGGCAGATGGGCGCGCAGCCGGCCCTCGTCGAGCAGCACCAGGTCGGACGCTGTCCGTTCGATGGCGTCCAGGTCGTGCGAGGAGACCAGGACCGTGGCACCCGAGGCCGCTCGCTCGCGCAGATGCTCCATGACGAGTTCACCGGCTGCCGGGTCCAGTCCCGCCGTCGGTTCGTCGAGCACGTAGATCGCCGCCTCTGCCACCAGGGCGCGAGCGATCTGCACACGCTGCAGCTGGCCGCCGGAGATGTACTCGGCCTGCCGGGTCCGGACCTTGTCGAGGTCGAGCAGTTCCAGCACCCGGTCGACGGCTGACTTCGGCACACCGGTCAGCCGTGCGACCAGTTCGATATTCTGACTTACCGTCAACGACCAGTCGACCATGGTGCGTTGTGGGGCCCACATGAGTCTCCCGCGTCCGGTGTCGGTGGTGACCGTGCCGGACGTGGGACGGATCAGCCCCGAGACGATGTTCAGCAAGGTCGACTTGCCCGCCCCGTTGTGGCCCACCACGGCGAGAAGGGTGCCGGGTTCCACGGCGAAGGAGACGCCGGAGAGGGCATTCGTCCCCGTGCGGTACTGCTTGGTGATCTGATCGACGGTCAGGCTATGCACCGAAATACTCCTCCACAAGATCCGCGCCCGCTTGTTCGCCGCCCTCGGGAGGCAGGGTCAGCAGGCTCCGTGCTCGGTCGGCCGCGAGTGCGCCGCTCAGCCAGGACCAGGCCCCGACCGGCCACACACGAGGTGCGGGCCCGCCGGCCGCGAGGCCCGGCTCCCCCGCCGGTGAGCGCCGTACCGCGATCAGACGCACCGGTCCGAGCCGGCACCCGACCGGCACGACCGCGCCCAGGCTCTCCGGCCGGGTGAGCACCACCTCGCCGCTCACCGTGCAGAAGGAGCGGCGTTGTTCCAGACCGGCCAGAGTCCCCTCGCGCATCGCGGCCAGCGTACGGCCCCGCACTCCGGTCGGCGTGAGATACGGCCGTGCGGCCCCTGTGGCGCGCTCCACCACGAGCAACTGGTCCGAGGCGATGGCCCATCCGCGTGCCGACAGTGCCAGACCGAGGCTGGTCTTGCCGCTGTGCGGATCGCCGTGAAAGGCCAGACAGCACTCCCCTCGTACGAGCACCGTGGCCTGTACGGCGGCGATCTCTTCGCGCATGGCCCGGAACGGTGGCAACGGTGAGGGCACCGACGACCAGCGGGTGAACCGCCGCTCCTCGATGAGGACGCCACCGGGCTCGGAGCTGAGCCGGAAGGCCTTGGGCGCGTCGTCCTTGGCCAGCAGCGACCGCAGGAAGCCGCCCTCGCCGGAGGCCAGATCGACCCGGTAACGCGGCGGCGCGCCGGGCTCGGCCCGGTGCGGGCCGAAGAAGAAGTCGAGGTCGGTGGCATCACCAGGGGTGCAGCGGACGCGCACCACGGTGCCGAAGAAGTCGAGCAGCCGCTCGGCGCTCGGCGCGTCATGCGGCACAGGCGCCTCCATCTCCGGCCGGTCGCGGACACACGGCCAGGAGCTCTTCCAGGTGTTCCTGGGGGTCCCAGGTGACCCACGAGGTGGGGCCGTCGGCTCGCACATCGAAGCGTGCACCGCGTGTCAGATGCAGGCGCCAGGCCAGCCGGAGCGGCTGGTCGGGTGGGGCGCACCGGCCGAGGCGCTGGGGCCGCACCATCCAGGTGCGTCCCCACCGGGTCGGCAGGACCGGGGCGTCGTCCAGCAGGCCGGCGTCCAGCCACGGCAGCAGGGGCAGACTGCGCTCCCGGATGCCGACCGGGCGCCCGTAGGAGTACAGGCGCGCCTTGTGCCGCCGGTCCGTGACGAGCAGGTCGTCGGAGACGAACACCCAGCCGAGTCGCAGGAGATGAAGGAGTACGAGCGACTTTCCGGCTCCGCTGTCCCCGGTGATCGCGAGTGCCCGGGCGCTGCCGTCGGGTGCCGCCACCGCGGCGCCGTGCCGGAGGTGCACGAGGTCGCGGAGCGGAGGCAGCCCGAAGGGTGGCACGGGCGAGGGCCGCCGGGCGTGCTCCCCCCATTCCTCATAGAGCCGCCACGGCCCTGTGGTCGTGCGCCACCGGACCCGCTTCACCGCCGCCGTGCCGAGTGCTTCCGTGAAGGAGCCGCCGCTCTCCGTCTCCAGACGCACCACCAGCCCCGCCGGCGAGTCATGGTCTACGAGGTGATCGCTGAGGTAGTAGCGCAGATGGGCCACGTCGGCGGGATCCGGGCAGCGGAACTCCACGGTGACGTCCCGGAACCGGGCTGCCACCGCCATGGCGCCGGGTTCAGGCATCGAGGCCGGCCTCCATCCCCTGCTCGCGCTGCCAGGCGATGAGCTCCTCGCTGATCTCCCGCCGGTCGACGCGGTACTCCGGCTCCTGGGCGGGCAGTCCGTGGACCCGGCTGGGGATCAGGGAGCAGGCGTGCTCCTGCGGGCTGAGGATGCTGTCGAACATCCGCCACGGGAACTCGACGCTCAGCCCCAGCCCCTCGCGCTCGTCCCACAGCCCGCTGCCGGGGCGCAACTCGCACTCGGTGAGGTACTTGGGCGCCGGGAGACCCGCCCGGCGATGGGCGCGGATCTCGTCGAGCAGGCGGCGGCGGTGATCGGGGGTCTCCTTCGGGTGGCCGATCATCACGCCCCACACACTGTGCATCCCGAAGTCCCGGGCCGCGTAGAGCATGCGAACGCCCTCCTCGACGGTCTGCCGCTTGTTCATCAGGTCGAGGTGGTCGTCAAGCAGCGTCTCGATGCCGAGCTGGACCGTGACCCGGCCCAGCGCCGCGAGCCGGCCGAGCCTCTCCCGGCCGAAGTCGGGCCTGATCTCGCAGAACACGCGGTAGTCGTGCTGCTGACCGGAGTCGGCGATCGCCTGGACCAGCCGGGGCGGCAGCGCGGTGTCGAGGAACTGGAACCGGCGCTGCCCGTACGTCCTCGCCAGATGGTCCATCTCCGCAAGGACGCGCCACGGGTCGTGCATCTTGAACCGGGCGTCATAGGAGTCGTTGAAGTTGCAGAAGTCGCACCGGTCCCAATAGCAGCCGCGGGACACCTCCATGCTCACCACCAGCCGGTCGCGCAGCCACGGCCGGCGCAGACCCGCCTCCACCAGCGCGGACTGCTCCGCGTACCCGTCCTTGAAGGTGTGTGCGCGTCCGGCGACCAGCCGCCGCCGGCCGCCGAGCGCGTGTTCCAGTGCGTCGGCGAGGACGTCCTCCGCCTCGCCGTACACCACGACGTCCACCTCCTCGTGCAGCGCGAGGACGTCGCGGGCGACCTGGACGGAGCCGAAGTAGCCGCCGAGCACGACGCGGGGCCGGGGCACTCCCCTCTCCCCTGCGACGCGCGCGACACGGCGGGCCAGGAGCAGACTGGGCAGCAACTGGAAGTGGGTGCTCGTCAGGCAGAGCACCTCGGTACCGACGAGACGCTCGGCCAGCCGGTCGAGGTAGCCGTCGAACGACTCCCGCAGCAGGGCCTCCTCCTCCCCCGTGGCGAGGAACTCCGTACGCGCCAGCTCCTCGCGCTCCGCCCGGTGTGCGGCGCCCGGCGGCGACCACAGAGGCAGCAGCGCGACGTCGGAGGCGAAGTGCCGGTTGGTGAACAGCTTGTACGCGCTCTCCGTCAGGCCCCCGCTCCGCGCATGGGCGTAGAACTCCATGTGCGCCGGGACGAACCGGGCACGGCATCCCAGCTGCCGCAGCCGCCGGGTGATGAGCACGGCCGGATAGCAGGTCGCGAAGGGGGTGAAGAACGGTAGCGAGACCACCGCCACGGTGACCGCGGGCGCCGTGCGGGCCACCGGTGTCAGCGGCAGGAGTGCGGGGCTCTGCGTCATCGGTGTCCTTCCGCGCGCCGCTCCGTCGGAGCGTGGTGTGCGCGATGATGGGTGCGGATCCGGTGCACCGGCTTGGCCCCGGTGCACCGGATCCGACCTGCGGGGCGGGTCAGTCCACGACGAACTGCTTGTGCAGACCGGAGGCCATGATGGCCTCCTCGATGGTGGGCTCGAAGAATCCGTCGTCCTCGAACTCCACCTCCGCTTCGGCGGTGTTGAGCTGCTCCCCTTCCATGTGATTCACCTCCTCTCGGCGAGTGGTTGCGTCGACCTGTCCGGCGTCTCGACGGACAGGAGTCTGTTGACCAGCAGCCGCCACACGAAGGTGCGCAACTTCGGTACGGACCCGTGGGCGCAGCGCCCGGCCAGATCGGCCCATGAGCTGCCGCCGTCGCCAACGAGGCGGGCCACGGCGGCGCCCGACACGGACAACCGCAGCCGCTGCCCGGTGATCCGGGAAGCCAGGAGGACATCGGCGGCCTCGGTGACAAGCCGCGTGCCGGGGCCGAGGCGCAGCAGCAGATCGCCGGTCAGCTGGGCGGCGGAGTTCAGCAGGCCGGCGCCCGGCTCGGCAGGCTCCAGGCAGCGGTGGTGCAGCGCGGCCCGCACCAGAGCGCGCTCCGAGGAGTCGCAGCACAGCTCCGCCGCCGCCGCGGGCATGCCGTCCAGCAGTCTGCTGGGGAGGCTGAGAAGGGCGCCTTCCCGCGGCTCGTACAACAGGGTCCGTTCGCCCTCGCGGAGCCGGACGACCCAGCCTTGCGCGGGTCGCAGCGGAATGCGGTCCCAATCAGGTCCGGGGCACGGGACTTGCGGCGGGTCGTCGCCGTCGCGCCCGGCCGTGCGCCGGGCGGCCGCCCGCAGGAAGACGACCTCCTCGGCGGGCCGGTCCTGGTCCCCGAAGGCGCTGCCGAGGATGCGGTCGGTCCGGGCGGCGACGTCCCGGTCCTCGGCGCTGGCGGGTTCGGGCAGCGGGCCCACGTAGTCGTAGCGCAGTGCCATCTGCAGGTCGTCGGCCGGGTTCTGGTGGAGCACCCGTACCTGGAACAGGTCCGGAGTGGCGGCGACCGGGGACAGGGCGTCGAGGACGAACGGGCCGATCCCGAAGGTACTGTCCGGCACCGCGTACCGCTCGCGCGAGCGGGCCAGCGTAGCCGCCGCGAACTCCACCGTGCGGGCCGTCTGCCAGCGCGCCTCACCGGGGAACCCGGCGATCCCGAACAGGTGCACGCTGACGCCGGAGGCGAGGAGCGCGTCCAGGTTGGGCGCGATCCAGGACGCCTTGATGTCTTTGCGCATCCGGTCCAGGACGTCCTGGTTGTACGACTCCAGCCCCAGGTCGAGACGACGGCAGCCGGCCGTGTACAGCGCGTCCGTCAGCCGGCGGTCGATCGTCGGCGAGAACCGGGTCTCGCCGTACCAGAGGTAGTCGCGGTCGGCGAGTCCGTGCGCCAGAGCCCGCATGCTGCGGACGGTCAGGATCTCGTCCACGAACTGGAAGTGGCGGGTGCCGTGGCGCCGGTGCAGCTCGTCCATCTCGGCGACGACGGCCTCCGGCGCGCGGATGCGGAACTTGTCGGAGGCGAAGGGAATCGCGCAGAAGGCGCACTTCCAGGCGCAGCTGCGGGAGGCGATCACCGGGAGCACCGGCCCCGGCGCCAGGTAGCCGTCGGCCAGCGGGTGGTCGGTGAAGTCCGGTACGGGCAGCTCGCCCAGCGAGGCGGTGGCGGAAGGGCACCGGTGCAGTTCGTCACCGTCCGGTACGACGATGCCGGGCACGCCGTGCAGGGACCGGCCGGACAGGAGCCGGTCGACGAGATCGACGATCGACTCCTCGCCCTCGTAGCAGACCAGGGAGTCGATCAGTTCGAAGAACGGGTGGCCCGGCCGGAGCCGGTCCGCGATCCGGGTGACGAAGTTCCCTCCGACGGTGATGTGTACCTCGGGTCGCTCCCGCTTGATGAGACGCGCGGCGGTCAGTGCGGCGATGAGCTGGGAGTCGGCGGAGACGGAGAGACCGACCACCTCCAGGTCCGGCAGTGCGCGCAGCCGGGGCACGAGGACGCGCTCGAAGACGTGCACGTACGGGTTGTGCACCGTGTCTGCCACGGCGCGCATGGCCTGTCGGCTGGAGACCGGACGGTGTCGCAGGTCGAACCGGTCGAAGTTCAGCTCAGCACCCGGGGTCAGGGCCGCGATCCCGTCCAGCACGGCCTGGCAGACGGCTGTGGCGGCCCTGTGGCCGTCGACGTCGGTGATGCTCTCGGGTGAGCGCAGGAAGGCTGCCGCACGGTCCACCGACGAGCGGGCCGCCTCGAACTGGTCGCGGGCCCGGGGACCGAGTACCTGGTCGCACTCGGCGGCGTAGCCACCGGCCCCGTCGGGACTGAGGAGATGGCGCATCGTCTCGGCCGACAGGTCCAGCGCGGACGCCGCCACGTGGTGCCGGCGCAGCACCGCCAGCAGCAGGGGGACGGCGAGGTGCGGTGCGTACGGGTTCCACAGCGGCGGGTTGATCAGCAGTACCCGGGACGAGCCGGGCCGGTGGTCCGGAGGAATGGGCATGTGCGCGGGCATGGGCTCACCTCGCCCCCTCGCGGGGGAATCAGGCGGGTGTGGGCGCGGTACGGGCTCTCAGGAGCGGTCGGTGTACGTGCCTTCGCCGTTCCAGCGGGCGATGCGGCCGGGTACGAATGTCTTCCGCACCGTGTTCTCGTCCGGTATCCAGGCGCGCCCCAGAAACCGGCGCGTCAATTCTTCGAGAGGGCTTTTGCCCTCCGGGCCGTCAGTGAGATTCATGGGCTCGTTCAGGGCGACTACCGGATTCGATATGAATCTGGGCCGACCCCGGCTATTGGGTGCCGACTGGTGTGCGGTCAGCGGATGCAGGAGCCAGGCGTCCCCCGCTTTTCCGGTGAGCGAAAGGCGGTCGTCCGACGTGCCGACATGATCCCGGGTGGGAATGTGCGCGCTGGTCATTCCGCACGGATGCTCGGCCAGTTGACGGAGAATGCCCCTCGTGGCCGAGGGCGCCGCGAGAGTGGCCCCCTCGCCCTCGCCGACATCGGACCAGAGGATGAACAGCAGCAGTGCCTGTTCGGGGCTGTCGGGGTGGTGCACGAAGAAGTCACCGTCCACGTGCCAGCTCTCGGACAGCTGCGTGGTGCGGAAATTGCAGATCAGAGCGTTGCTGAGGCGGACGGGCCGTCGGATCCGGCCGGCGCCGCCGAGGAGCGTGCAGACGGCCGACCAGAGCACGGGAGCCACGTCCGCGAGGTCCGCCACACGGCTCGGAGGCAGCGAGGTGAGGCCCGCCGGGACGGTGAGCCGACCGTCCGTGGACAGCCCCTCGCGCCGGAGAGTTGTCTCGAAAAGCGTCCGGAGTCGGGAACCAGGTGTGAGGTCCACGGCATTTCTTACCCGGACATATCCATTCCGGACGAAAGAGGCCGCGATCTTCTCGAGCGAAATCGCGGAAACGCGTGCGCTCTCGTAGGGGTGAGAAAGGGATTCCTGGGAGGGCGTGGAAACATTCGTCAACGGAGCCCCCGTTGCTCGTCTGACTCGACCGCCGCGAGGCTAGCAACGCCCCGTTCGCAGCGTCAATGACCACGATCGGGTCCGCGTTCGAACCGCGCACAGCGCAAAGGGGACTTACTGTTTCCCAAACATGGAATTCCCGCCGTCCCGGTGGCCCGATCTGCCGGCCGCCGGGCGAGCCGTCTTCGGCCGCCGCACCGCTCGCACCGTGCGGTGCGGCTGCCGCTCACGCTCGGCAACCGGCACTATCGAGCCAGATCCACATCCTTTTCCTCGCCAGCCGGTTCGAACAAAACGGGGACGGATCCGACGCCGGGGTACGCGCCAGAGCCGGTCTCGCGTACGTCGTTCGGGCACCCGTTCGCCGAAAGGGCACCCCTGAGACGGTCCTGAAAGGAATTCCACGCCTCCATGCCGCCGCACTCGGGCCGGGCGTACGGGTTGCGCGACAGGGCGGGGAGGAGCACGACCGTGGACCCGGCAGCGCGTAGGGGCAAGCCGGTCGGTCAGGGAGCGGCAGGCCCGAACTCGTCGCCGCGTGAGTTGGCCTTCACCGCCCGACTGGTCACGGCATGAGGAAGCGAGCGCCACCGACAGCACCGCCCCCTGCCTTTCACCCGGCGGCCTCCTGGAGGAGCCGGCAGGGAGGGCCGTACGGAGGTGGAGGGCGGGATGGGAGACTGTCCGGATGAATATCCGGAGCAGGAACAACATCACCGTCGCCGGGCGAGTGGACGGGCCGGTACTCCTGCTGGCACACGGGTTCGGATGCGACCAGAACATGTGGCGCCTGGTTCTCCCCGTCCTGGCCGAGAACTACCGGGTCGTGCTCTTCGACTACGTCGGATCAGGCCGCTCGGCCCCCGCGGCCTGGGACGAGGAGCGGTACAGCTCGCTGGAGGGCTACGCCCTCGACGTGCTCGAAGTCTGCGAGGAGCTGGACCTGCGCGATGTGACCTTCGTGGGGCATTCGGTCAGCGCCATGGTCGGGGTCCTCGCCGCAGCGCAGGCCCCGTCGCGGTTCTCCCGCCTGGTGATGGTCGCGCCCTCCCCGCGGTACATCGACGAGGAGGGGTACCGGGGCGGGTTCAGCGCGGAAGACATCGACGAGCTGCTGGAGTCCCTGGAATCGAACTACCTGGGATGGTCTGCGGCGATGGCCCCGGTCATCATGGGCAACGCGGACCGCCCGGAACTCGGCCAGGAACTGACCACCTCGTTCTGCGCGACCGACCCCGACATGGCGCGGGTCTTCGCCCGCACGACGTTCCTGTCCGACAGCCGTGCGGACCTGAAGACGCTGAGCGTGCCGACCCTGGTCCTGGAGTGCCGGCAGGACGTGATCGCCCCCCGCGAGGTGGGAGCCTACGTTCACGCCGCGATCCCAGGCAGCCGACTGGTCACGCTGGAGGCGACGGGGCACTGCCCCCAGCTGAGCGCTCCGGAGGCCACCGCCGCTGCGATCACCGACTTCGTCGGGACAACCGGATGACGTGCGGCACCGACGAGGGTCAGGACCCTGGCAGAGACCATGACGTGACCGCCACGGACGCGATGTTCACCTGCCTGCTGGAGGACAGTGCGGAAGAACTGTACGACCAGGCCCCGTGCGGGTACCTGTCGACGATGATGGACGGCACCATCGCCAAGATCAACGGCACCCTGCTGGAGTGGCTGGGCCTGGAGAGGCACCAAGTGGTGGGGCGGATGCGGTTCACCGATCTGCTCACGGTGGGGGGCAAGCTGTACCACGAGACGCACTTCGCCCCGATGCTGCAGATGAAGGGCGAGATCAGCGGCATCGCCCTGGACATCAGAGCCGCCGACAAGCAGCGGATCCCCGTACTGGTCACCTCGAAGGTCAAGGCCGGCGACGCCGGTGAGCCGCTCCTCATCCGCACCACCGTGTTCGACGCCCGCGAGCGCCGCGCCTACGAGATGGAGCTGCTGCGTGGCCGCCAGGCGGCCGAGGAAGCACGCCGGCAGGCGGAGGCCGACCGCGCACGGCTTCAGGAAGCCCTCGCCGTGCTCCAGCAGAACCTGCTGCCCGCCGAGCTGCCCGTGATTCCTGGCCTGGAAGCCGGTTCGTACTACCACACGGCCTCCCCAGACCTGCTCGGCGGCGACTTCTACGATCTGTTCCCCCTCGACACCGACCGGTGGGCGTTCTTCCTGGGCGACGTGTGCGGGAAGGGCCCCCAGGCCGCCGCGGTCACCTCGCTGACCCGCTACACGCTGCGGGCCGCCGCCCTCCACGACCCCGACCCCGTCACCGTCCTGACCACCCTGAACGCCGTACTCCACGAGCGGTACACCAGCGGCGACCCCCGATACTGCACCGCCATCTTCGGAACCCTGCACCGCGAAGGCGACCTCGCCCGCGTGCACCTGGCCTCCGGGGGCCACCCCTCCGCTCTGATCCAGCGCGCCGACGGCGGGGCGGACTTCCTGCCCACCCCAGGTGGGATGCTCATCGGCGTCCTGCCCCACGCGCAGTTCACCGCCGCCCGCACCGAGCTGCACCCCGGCGACACCCTGCTGCTGTACACCGACGGCCTGACCGAGGCACGCATCGGGCCCGACCGCGATCTCTACGGAGAGGACGCCCTGCGCGCGTTCACCGCCGGTAAGCCCCCCGCGGGCCCTCAAGCGCTTGTCACCGCCTTGACCGGGCTCCTCGCCGGTTTCGGCGACGGCCTCGACGACGACACCGCGCTGCTCGCCCTCGGCGTACCCGCCCCGCTCCCGACCTCCTTCCCCACCCTCGCGAATGAAGACAAGACCTGAGATGAGCCCGCTGACGATCACCTCCCGAGACGCCGCCACCGGCCCCGTGCTGGAGATCACCGGTGACCTCGAATACGCGACGGCACCCCAACTCCGCAACGCCCTCGACGACCTCACGCTTGCTGCGGGGCAACTACTGGTCCTGGACCTCTCCGGCATGGATTTCTGCGACTCCAGCGGCATCACCACCCTGCTGGCGGCTCGCAACCTGGCCACGGAACAGAACGCAGCCCTGGCCTTGGCCGCGGTCCCGCCCAACACCCTCCGGGTCTTGGGGATTGTCGGCCTGGACCGGGTCTTCACCATCCATCAGGACGCCTCCCAGGCCACCGCTCCCCGCTCCGCCACCGGCTGATCCACCCCTCGGGAACGGACGGCTGCGGTTCGCCCCCGCGTCAGGGGCCCATGGTCTCGCCGGCGGACCGCCGAGAGCGGCCCCGAGAGCGGTTGCCGGAACCGCGTACGCTCCGCCTCGAGGCGTACACACATGTCCGTTGCATGAGGCGAACGGGGTGGAGTTGATCGGCTCCCGGACAACGGGACCGACCCCGGCGGACGCGGTGGCTTCAGCAGCGGCTGCGGTCAAAGACTCCTCAGTGCAGCGGCGCCCCGGCTGCCGGCTTCTGCCGTGTACATCACCAAGGAGAAACCTGAGCCGGGCAGGCTGAGGGTGTGCCGGTCGACTTCCAGCTCGCCTGCAGTGGGGTGATGCAGGATTTTTCGCACGCTGGGCACGGGGCGCACCGCGTGGTCACGCCAGTTGCTCGCAAAATCAGGATCGTGGGTCGCGAACTCGTTGATCAGCTCTGCGAGGACGCTGTCCGTGGGGTGCCGAACGCCGGCTGCGCGCAAGTCAGCGGCTGCCTGCTGAGAGAAGTCGGACTCCGAACCGGGCGCCCCGGTGCACAGGGTGTCACGGAATCTTGTCGAGATGCGCGTGAGGTTGCGCTCTTCGGTGGTGAGTTGGGAGAAGTCCGTGATCAACGCTGCGGCTGCCGCGTTCCAAGCGACGATGTCCAGCCGTGCGTTGACGATGTAGGCCGGGATGCCGTCGAGTCTGCCGAGTAGCTGTCGGGCATCCTCGGGCACGTGCTCCGGCGCGCCGTCGTTCTCTGCCGGCAGCACTTGTCCGGCGAGGCGGGCCAGATGGTCACGCTCCGCTCCAGCGAGCTGGAGAGCCGTCGCCAGCGAAGACAGCACCTGCGGTGAGGGCCGGGGAGCGCGTGCCCGTTCCAGTCGTTCGTAGTAGCTCACCGACACCTGCGCCAGGGCGGCCACCTCCTCGCGGCGCAGTCCGGGTGTGCGACGGGCGCCCCGGCCCGGTGGAGTCGTCGCTTCGGCCGGCACATCTTCTGGTCGCAGTTCCTCGCGGCGGCGGCGGAGAAAGTCTGCGAGTTCCTGGCTGCTCACCCTTCGATGCTGTCACAGGGAGAACAGCTGAGCCTCGCACTGTTGGTCCGGGGCTTGGCTGTCCGTTCCACGCCAACAGATCCGCTGTGCATGGTGGTCCGGTGGTTGTCGACTACGAGGAGCAAATGTGTCCAGCACACCTGAGGAAATTTTTCGTCGCCTGATCGACCTGATGCTGGCCAAGGACATGAATGCCGTGGCGGACCTGTGGGCGCCCGACGGAATCGCGGAGTTCCCTTTCGCAGCCGGCATCTCCCCCCGTGTTCTTCGCGGACGTGAGGAAGTACGCACCCACATCGCTCACTATCCGGATCTGATGGACATGAAGGAGGTGGCAGCACTGACCGTGCGGCCCACGGATCGAACGGACACCGTCGTGGTGGAGTGGACGGCCATCGGCCGCACCGTGGCCACCTCCCAGCCCTACCGCCTGGACTACATCGTGGTTCTCACGGTCCGCGACGGGCTGATCGCTCTGTTTCGGGACTACTGGAGCCCGCTGTCGGCGGCCGCCGCTGCCGGAGGGCTCGCCGGGCTGATCGGCTCGCTTGAGAGGAAGGACGCCTGATGTCCGGAGTGCTCGTGACCGGAGGCACCGGCAGGACCGGGAAGACACTGGTGCAAGAACTCCGCAACGCTGGTGTGCGGGCTCGGGCAGCCAGCCGGAACCCGGCCGCAGCCGATCCTGACGCCATCCGCTTCGACTGGAGGGACCCGATCACCTATGGACCCGCGCTGGACGGGATGGACCGTGTCTTCCTGCTTCCTCCGGTGGAGTCCGTGGACCCGCTGCCGCTGGTCGAGCCCTTCCTGCGCCAAGTACAGCGGGCAGGCGTCCAGCGCCTCGTCATGCTCGGCTCCGCCATTGTCCTGCCGAACGCGCCCAGCGCTGTCGAGATGGCTGCACAGGTTCAGGCTCGGCCGGGAGGTGTCGTACTCCGCGCGTCCGGCTTCATGCAGAACTTTCTTCGCCCGCACCCCCTGGCCGAGCACATCCATCGACTCGGTGAGATCCGCACCGCAGCCGGTGACGGCGAGTTGGGGTGGGTCGATGCGCGGGACGTCGCGGCCGTCGCCGCTGCCCTGTTGGCCGACCTGGGGGCGGACGCTCGAAGCGACTACCTGATCACCGGGCCGCACGGGATGGGATATCCACAGGCCGCGCAGATCATCACCGCTCGGACCGGCCGACAGGTCCGGGTGGAGCACATCACGGAGGAGGACCAGATTGCCGCCTACCGGGCCTCCGGAATGCCGACGGAGTTCGCTGCCGCCCTCGCGGCCGTCGAGCGCGGAATCAAGGAGGGACGCGAAGACCAGGTCAGCACCGCGGTGCTGGAACTGACCGGCCGTCCACCGCGCAGCTTTGCCGACTTCGTCACTGATCACGCGTACGAGTGGAAGCGGTAATGGTTGAACAGGAGCAGTGCGGTCGATTGGAAGCCACGCGGAATCAGTTCGGCAAGCTCCGCCGCCGGCCACCGCTGTCCGAGGCGCCTGACAGACTCGCGTCATGTTCACGGGGATCGACGACGTCGACTGGGCGTCCATGGGCCATGCGTACGGCGATGCTTCGGATGTACCGGACCTACTGCGGGGGCTGGCGTCCTCCGACGCGGGCGAGCGGGAGATCGCACTGGACGCCATGCACGGCGCCGTGCACCACCAAGGGGATGTGTACGACAGCACGGTCGCGTGTATCCCCTTCCTGTTCGAGCTGGTCGGGACGGTCGGCCTGCCGGGACGTGGCGAGATCGTCGACCTGCTGCGCAGCGTCGAGGGGGACGGCCGCGATCCGGAGGAGATGGACTTCTGGTCCGACGACGACGACGAGTACGCGGCCTGGGCCGGGATGCTCGCCGAGGCGGAGTCGCAGGTGCGGGCGCGCAGTGGTGCGCTCCTGGAGCTCCTCGACGACGCGGACGAGGAGCTGAGGCGTGCGTTGCCGGGCGCGCTGGTGCAGTTGCACAACGAGCCGGAGACGGTCCTGGCCGCGCTGAGTCTAAGGCTCGCCGGGGAGCGGGACCCGAATGTCCTGCGGGCGTTGGTGGCCGCACTGGGTGAACTGGGCGTCCGCAGGCCCGAGTGCACGGAGCGTGCAGGTGAGACTCTGGCCGGCCTCCTCCCCCGGGACACCAGGCCGGGCAATACCGGGCTGCAGCTGTCCGCCCTTGTGCAGCTGGTGCGCTGCGCGCCCGGCCGGCTCCCTGATCGGTCCGTGGAGATCGCCACAGACGTCATGCGGAATGCGCGCGACGCACAGGAGGACGCAGGGCACGGGAACACGGGCCCCGTCCTGCAGACACCGACGATGATCTCCTATCTCCGCGGGCTAAAGGCGTCCCGGCGCGCCACGGCCAAGGCCCCCTGGGCGACCGAACTGCTCGCGGACCTGCACCGCGCCCTGGACGACCGAGCCGCCGAACGCTTCGCGCTGTTGGAGGACCAGCTGCGCAGCCCCGACTGGGGCCAGCGACGTGACGCCATCGACATGGCGGGCCTGTTGCTCACGGGATGGCGAGGCCCGCACGGGGAGCCCGTGCGGCTCCTGGGTGAGCAGCTCCTCGAAGCCGACCACCGCATCATCCGGTGGGCGGCATCGGAGCTCGTACGCCTCTACGCCATCGGCGGACCCGCGGCCGACGCACTGGCCGAACGGGTTTCGGCCGTGCCTGACTTCCCGCCCCAGGCACGGTGGAACGAGACCTCCTACGGAGCCGTGCTGAGCGCGCTCGCCGCACAGGGCGATGCGCGTGCCGTGCCGGGGCTCCTGGAAGTGCTGCGGTTCGGACACGTGCCGGAGGACCTGGGCGACTGGATCGACCGCATGGACCGGAGTGTCGGCGCAACACTGGCGACGGTGCTGGACGAAAGGCTGTCCGCGCTCGATCCCGTGGACCGCCGCTCCTGGCGCGCCGAGTACCTGCTGAATGCAGCGGTTGCCGCCGGATCGGCCGAGGCGACGGACACGGTCCTGCGGATCCTGCGGACCCCCGAGGACCGGCCCGTCCCAGCAAGGGGCGCAGCTTTGCGCGCCCTGGCACGGCTCGGCCCGGCGACCGCCCGGGAGTGCCTCCCGGAGCTGCGGTCACTGGCGCGGAACGGCTCGTCACAGCACAACCTCGACGCCGCGGCGGCACTGTGGTCGGTCGGGGGCGAGGAAGAAGCCGTCCTGCTCGCACTCAGAACGGCACTCGCGGCCGAGGACTGGTCGCCGCTGTGCGACGCACTGCGTGTGGTCACCGGCATGGGAGCGGGGGCTGCCGTGCTGCTGCCCGAACTGCGCGCGCTCGCGGCCTCACCGGAGAGAAACACCGGCTGGGTGGCGGGCGACCTCGCGGCGGCGTTGTGGGAGGCGGGCCGTGACGTGGAGGAGTCCCTACCCGTCCTGCTCCACGCCTGGTCCGCGCACATCGACAACAGACCCGGCGTAGCGGGCGTGTGGGCGGGCATGGGTTCCGCGGCCGCCCCTGCGGTACCCGTACTCCGTGAGGAGATCGCTGCCACTCGGCGCCACAACAACACGGGTGGCGAGGGCCGGATGCGCTACCGCTGCGCCGATGACGAACTGCTGTTGCAGCACGCCCGCGCAGTGCTCGAGGCGTGCGACGGGTAGAGCGGTTGTCCCCAGGGGCGAACCCCGAGCGGAGGGGGCGGTCCCGGTCGGAAGAGAGTGCCGTGCACGTCGGGCGGCACAGTCCGCCCCGGCATACACGGATCTCCCGTCTCCCACACTCCGGGGCAGGTCCAGGCCCCTTCGTGTGCGCCTCCGTCACCGGCACCGCTTCGGTGTCGGCGGTCATACCCTGCTCGTCGCCGGCTTACGTACCGCGTGTTCGCCACAGCCGGATTCTCTGTCGAGTTCAGCGGGTTGCGCTGAGCTTGCTCTCTGCGCTCGCCGAGCGAACGGCGGTGAATCCGTTGGCTCCCGCCGCTGCGCTGCCCGCCTTCGCGGCGGGCCCCGGCGCGTCCGCGAAAACCCGTTGGCGGTCCACGGCGACCACTGCTACTTTTCCGCAGGCCGTGCGAGAGAACGAGGAGGTGGTACCCGTGAACGTATCGACATGGGTGCTCTCCTCCGGGGTCACGGTCGGGCGATAGGTCGTCCGGGAGCGCCGTTCCAGAGCCCTCCCGAAAGGCACGACCATGCGGTTCACTTCTGAACGGCTCCTCGACGACGGTGTCCTCGAGCGCGAATTCACCCTCGGCGAGATCCCCGGCACCCTCTGGACGCCTGGATCCGCCGTACCGGGCCCGCTGATCCTGATGGCCCACAACAACGGACTACCCAGGCGGCAAGCCAGGCTGGTGGCCCGGGCCAGGCACTCCGCGGCGCGCGGCTACGCGGTGGCCTCCATCGACGCCGCCGGGTGTGGTGACCGTCCCCGTTCGGCCGCTGACGAACAGGCTCGCTCCGACCTCCGCCGGGCGGTGCAGGCCGGGGAGCCGGTCGACGAGATCTTCGAGTCCCTCGTCGGCCCGATGGTCGAGAAGGCGGTTCCGGAATGGCAGACCACCTTGGACGCCCTCCTTGGGCTGCCCGAGATCGCGGGCCCGGTCGGGTATTCGGGGTGGACCGCCGTCGGCATCCGCCTTGCGGTGGTCGAGCCGCTTGTCACGGCGGCCGGTTTCTTCGCCGGGGGGTACGTTCCTCGCGCCCAGCGCGAGGAGGCCCGGCAGGTCACCGTTCCGCTGCTGTTGCTGCTGCAGTGGGACGACGAGGGAAACCCCCGGCAGCGGGCCCTGGAGCTGTTCGACGCCTTCGGCAGCACAGAGAAGACGTTGCACGCCAACATGGGCGGACACGTCGGCACCCCGTGGTTCGAGGTGGAGGACGGGGACCGGTTCTTCGATCGGCATCTGAGGAGACCGGGCCGCAAGGCCGTCGGCGGACGGTAGACGGTACCGGCCGGTCGGTGCGGCACCATTCAGGATTGACTCCGTTGAAGGGCCCGCCGGTGTCGGTGTCATGATCCGTTCCCGGAACCGATGGGGTTCCTGTCCGCCGCCCTGCGGGCAGGAACCGCGGTCCAGGCCGTAGCGGCGCGGGAGTTCGCGGCCCCGAGTGGTTCATCGCGACGCCGTCATCACGGACTGATCGGGTCCGTTGTGCTGTCGCTCCCGTCAATGATGGGTGCGAGCGCTGTTCCACAGCCGCATCAGCATCTGCTCGTCCATGTCCGACGCGTCGTCCTCGACACGCTCCCACCCGGCCCCGCGCACCTCCGTGTGCAGGTGCCCACGTAGCCGGCGGGGTAGGGCAGGACGTGCTGGGCGAGCACGACGTCAGGTCGGGGCGACTTCGTGGTGAGACCGTCGTCGATCATGGCATCGGCGCCGTTTCCGTTCTCCTCGGAGGGCTGGAAGAGCGCCACGAAAGTGCCCCGCCAGGAGTCCCGGTGCTGGGCCATCAGCCGTGCACAGCCAATCAGGCAAGCCACGTGCACGTCGTGGCCGCAGGCGTGCATGACCGGCTGTTCGCTGCCGTCCTCGTCGGTCGCGGTCGCGGTCGCGGTGGAGGCGTACGGGAGACCGGTCTGTTCGCTCAACGGAAGGGCGTCCATGTCCGCCCGCGCCATGACGACCGGGCCGTTCCCGTTCGCGAGGACCCCGATCACTCCCGTACCCCCGACGTCTTCGGTGATGTCGTAGCCGAAGTCCCGCAGGGCGTCCGCCGCCTTCGTCGCCGTACGGTGCTCCCGCAGGCCCAGCTCGGGATGCCGGTGCAGGTCCTGGTGGAGGTCCTCCACGTCGGAGCGGATCGCGTCGAGACCGGCCAGCACGGTTCGGGCAGGATCGGTCATGGTCTCTGCTTGTTCGGGTGGGGCTGATCTTCTTCCTCATGCCCGTCCTGCGGATCCGATGCGGCGCGCACCGTCGACACCACGTCCCTCGGGGGCGCATGTCGGGCAACCGGGCGGAGTTCCGCCGTGTCACCGGGCGTCGCGGCTCCACAACGCTGCCTCGCCCCTGGGTACGAGCACATCCGGCTCACGACGTGCGGCCGCGGCCGGGTCAGGTGTTGGTGGCGTCCGCGGGAACGCCGTCGGGCAGCCCCGCCGCGGGACCAGTCCCTTCGTCGGCGCCGGGGCACACCGCACCCAGGGTGTAAGCGGTCATCGACAGCGCGCCGTACGCGTAGCCATCGACCAGGACCTCCGTCCCGCCGCCGGACGCCGCCGCGAGCCCCGCGAGGTAGAGCAGCGGGATGAAGTGATCAGGGGTGGGCGCCGCCGTGCGGTAGTCCCGGTGACCCTGCAGGCGGGTAACTGCCGCAGGGTCGTGCAGCAACACGTCCTTGGCGCTCTCGTCGAACCGCTGGGCCCAGTCGAAACCCGAGTCCGGGCGGCTGGGGTCGACGCCGCCCAGGTTGTGCACGACATTGCCGCTGCCCAGAACCAGCACGCCGCCGGCCCGCAGGGCGGCGAGTTTCGTGCCGAGGTCGAAGTGGTGGTCCAAGTCCTTGTCCGCGTTGATGCTCAGCTGGACGACAGGGATGTCGGCCAGGGGGAACGCGTGGCGCAGGACCGACCACGAGCCGTGGTCGATGCCCCAGCTGTCGGCGTCCGCCCCGACCCAGGTCGGCTTGACCGCCTCACTGACCTCGTCCACGAGTTCTGGCAGGCCCGGGGCGGGATACTGCACCTCGAAGAGCTCACGCGGAAAGCCGTAGAAGTCGTGAATGGTGCGGGGGCGCGGCATCGCCGTCACCGCCGTGGCGTTGATGTACCAGTGAGCCGACACCACCAGGATTGCCTTCGGTCGGGGCACCGACCGGCCGAAAGCCTGCCATGCGGTGGTGTAGCGGTTCTCCTCCAGAGCGTTCATCGGGCTGCCGTGGCCGATGAACGCCGCAGGCATGAGTGGCGACCCGTGTGTTTCCGTTGCAGCTGTCACCGTGTCACCTGAGTCTTCTGTATCGCGGGGGCAGGGCACCCAGCACGCTTATCCGGGGCCGCTCGACAGGCAAGCTCCCCGCAGCGCGTCACCGCGAAGTTCATACGGCCGACGTAGCGTCCCGAACAGCCAGGGGTACAGGTCTCGCGGACGACGCGGACCGGACTTGATGTCCCGATTGCACCAGGGCCCGCGTGGTGAGCGGCGCTCAGAGCCTTTGAGACACACCCCCGATCGCCACGGTCTCATCCAGGGCCATCTGCCCGACTTCCGGAACATGCTGAGGGACTTGCCGGAGAGGAACTCCATCACCAGGCGCACGACCGTCCGTCGCCCGAGGCCCGTCCGACGTCATGGACGGTGACGATGTCGGAGTGTGACAGGCCGTCGGCAACGGCGGCCTCACAGGCGAACCGGGCAACCTGACGGCTGCTCTCCGTACTGCCGGACTCGATGTGGAACTTGACGGCTACCGTCCCGTCGATCTTCGGGTCGTGCGCCTTCCGGACCTGCCCGAGCCCACCCGCCCCGATCGACTCACCGAGCGGTAGCGCCCGTCAAACACGGCCCCTGCCTGCACAGCACCCCCTCGACAGCCAGCGCGCCGCGTGGTGGTCCGCCCTCCATATGCCGTCGCGCGGCGCAGAATCGAACCGCCGGTGAAAGGGGGACCTGACCAGCCATCACGCACCACCGAGCTGCGATGCCCGTCTCCCGAACTCACAGAGGGTCGCCACTCATGCCTGCGGCGTTCATCGGCCACGGCAGCCCGATGAACGCCGCGTGGAACACACCGTACGATCTTCGGCGGAGCCAGCAAGACGGGCAGACGATGAGGACTTCGCATGCAAGGACAGCCCGACAAGAATTCGACCGGTGGGCCGGGCGGCAGCAGAGTTGGGGTGCCGGCCTGATCGCGGTCTCCGCAACCCTGTTCCTGTGGCTGGGCTACATGTTGCTGGTGCCGTTCGGCGTGCACGACAGCAGGGACGAAATCGCCTGTGACGCACCCGTGTTCCACGGGAGCGAGGGCGCAGCGTACAGCCAGGGCGCGGAGAGGCTGTGCAGCGCCGAGCGCGACTGGCCGGAACTGCTCACGATCGGCCTCCTGGCCGTGCCCCCCGCAATCGTGGGCGCCGCGCTGTTCACCAGCGGGAGCGCCCGTAAGCGCGCAAGCTCTCACGTCTTCCGCATCCTCGAGATGCAGGAGTCCGAGGAACGCGCACGGCGAAAGACCCGGCGAAACCCTGAGTGAAGGGCGCCTCGACCACCGAACTCCACCTGTCGTCCCCGGCGGTGCTGCACTCGTCACCAGCGCCTACCCGCCGGGCCTGATCGCCATACGGCTACGGCACATACGAAGCAGGCTTGGTGACATGCCGACCGAGTCCAGGCCGCGCGCAGGCTGCGACGCCTCAACAGGGGTCGATCGGGACGGTGTTACGAGCTCATGGCATCGCGCATGGGACGCATCAGCATAAAGGGACCTGTCCCCACCTACCCTGCACGCCTGACGGCGCACCACCAATGGCGTGTGGCGTGGGTCACTGTTGACCATCCAATCGGCGCGCATTTAATATCGGCAGGAATGGACAACCGCAGGGGCAGTCGGAAAGCAGCGTCATTCTCGACTTCTCGCGTGCGCCCATCCGGCTCGATCAACGGAGTTTCGGTAGGACATGGCGACACGCACAAGCTCACTCGAGGCGCTGCTGAACCCGCGAGGAAACCCATACAGACCGCGGTAGCCCGCGCCCGCCGCATTCTCTGCAAATCGGCTGCACCGTTGCCTACCCACCCCCACCAGGTCACGAACTCACGCCGCCACCTTCCCACCGCAGCGGCTCTTTCGCGCGGATTGTTTTCACTGCAGCCATCCCGACATCGGACTGAATCACGCAAAGCGCGGCCACGCCAGGCACGCGCCCACCCGATGGCGTGAAATTCGAGTTGCCCGGAAACCCGGGATCCCGTTTTCGCCGCGTTCTTTTCCAGTAAGGAACCCGTGTCTTCCCCCCGAATACAGAACATCGATCAATCCGGCAAGGGGGCATCCCCCGCCCCCCTGTCACTGGCGCAGGAGCGGCTGTGGGTCATGGCGCGCATGGACGGAGACGCCAGCGCCGCCTACAACGAGCCGATGCCCTTCGACATCCGGGGACCGCTGGACCGGGACCTGCTCATCCAGGCCCTGCGCCTGCTCGCGGCTCGGCACGAGGCCCTGCGCACGCGACTGGTGCCCTCCGGCGGCTCCGCGCTCCAGGTCGTCGACCCGCCGGAGACGGGATTCCCGGTGACCTTCGAGGATCTGACGGGACTGCCGGACGCGGTTGAGCGCTTCGCGCGGACACGGCGGGCGGTGGAAGGCGCTCCGTTCCGCCTGGGCGAGGAGCCCATGGTGCGCGGATGCCTGGTGGCGCTCGAACCGGACCACCATGTCCTTATTCTGACTGCCCATCACATCATCTTCGACGGCTGGTCCCGCAGCCTGCTGCTGCGGGAGTTGGGCCTGGTGTACAGCGCGCTCCAGCAGGGGCGGGACACGTCACTGCCGAAACTCACCTGGCAGTACAGCGACTACACCCGCCGGCAGTGGGACTGGATATCGGGTGAGGAGCCCTCCTCCCACGCCGACTACTGGGCCGCCACGTTGGCCGGCGCCCCGGCCGTGCTCTCCCTGCCCACCGACCGGCCCCGCCCGCCGGAGCAGGTGTTCGAGGGCGACCGGGTTCCTGTGACCGTGGAGGAGGACCTGACGCAGGCCCTCCGCAGCCTCGCCGCGGACAACGGTGTCACTCTGTACGCGACCGTGCTGACCGGCTGGGCGGTACTGCTGTCCCTGCTCTCCGGACAGGATGACATCGTTGTCGGGGCCCCGACGTCGAACCGCCGCAGTGGGAACGTCGAAGGCCTGATCGGCTTCTTCGTCAACACCCTCGCCCTACGGGCGGATCTGTCCGGCTCCCCCAGTGTCAGCGACGCCCTGAAGCAGGTGAACCAGCGGATCCGAGACGCCCTCAAGCACGTCGACCTGCCCTTCGAGCGGGTCGTGGAAGCGGTCAACCCACCGCGAAGTCCTGCGTACACGGCGCTGTTCCAGGCCATGTTCGCCTGGGTCCCCTCCATGCGCGACGAACTCGAACTCCCGGACGTGAAAGTCGAGTTGCGGGAGGACGCCGCTCACGTCCCCGCGAAGTTCGACCTGGTCCTGGCGCTGGCCGACGAGGGCCGCCACCTCGTCGGGGAGATCGACTACGCCGTGGCGCTCTTCGACCGGGCGACCGTCGAACGGTACATACACCAGTTCCTCCGGGTGCTGCGCCTGATGACCGAACGGCCCGAGGCCGAGATCTCCGACCTGACGTTGCTGGACGAGGGCGAGCAGCGTGAACTCCTCGCCACCTTCAGCGCCGGTGGCCCCGGGGACGTACCGGGCGCACCGGCACCGGCGGGTCTGTTGGAGCGGTTCGCAGCGCAGGTGCGCGAACGGCCGCGGCAGACCGCGGTGGTGGCCGGGGACGCGGCTGTGGACTACGCGACGCTGGACCGCCGGGCAGGCCGGCTCGCCTGCGCCCTGATCGCCCACGGGGCCGGGCCCGATCGCGTGGTGGGCCTGCACGCCGGTCGCACGGTCGAGCTCGTCGTCGGCGTGCTCGGTATTCTCAAGGCGGGAGCCGCCTACCTGCCCCTGGACCCGGGACAGCCTTCGGAACGGCTCACCGCCATGGTGAGTGACGCCGCCCCGGTGATCGTGCTGACCGACCAGGCGGATACCGCGGACGCCGACCGGCAGTTGTGGGAGAACCTGGCGGGAGTGGAGGCCGAGGGGGCGTGCGACGAGGCGCCGGGTGTCGAGGAGGACCCCGCCCGGCTCGCCTACGTCATCTACACCTCGGGATCGACCGGGCGCCCCAAGGGCGTGGCGGTGACGCACGGCAGCGTCGTCAATCTCTTCGACCACTGGCGTGAACTCATGGGAGACGCCCCGGGTGAGGCGTCATCGGCGTGGTCGAGCATCGGCTTCGACGCGTCGGTCCACGAGCTTCTCGTACCGTTGACCACCGGAGCGGTGCTCCACGTGGTCCCCGACGAGCTGCGGGGCGACCCCGGAGCCCTGATGGGCTGGCTGCGCGAACGCAAGGTGACCCAGGCGTTCCTGCCCCCGTCCTACGTCCTGTGGATCGACGAGGATCCGGGCACCCGACTGGCCGGGCTGAGTCTGCGTCAGCTCCTGACCGGAGTGGAGTCGCTGCCCGAGAGAGCCCTGCACCGTATGAGCCGGCTTCTGCCCGGCCTGCGCGTCTGCTTCGGCTACGGTCCGACGGAGGCGACGCTGTACTCCACCGCCTACACCGACCCGCAGCCGTACGATCGGTCGTGCCCCATCGGGCGGCCGCTGCGCGGCACCCGCCTCTATCTGCTCGACGGCCGCATGTGCCCGGTACCGGTGGGAGTTCCCGGTGAGGTCTACATCGGCGGGGCCAGTCTGGCCCGCGGATATCTGAACCGGCCCGACCTCACCGACGAGCTCTTCGTGCCCGACCCGTTCGTGCCCGGCGAACGGGTCTACCGCACCGGTGATCTGGCGCGCTGGCTGCCGGACGGCAACGCCGAGTACGTCGGTCGGCGCGACGACCAGCTGAAGCTGCGCGGCTTCCGCATCGAACCCGGCGAGGTCGAGGCAGCACTGCTGGCGGTGCCGGGGGTGCGGGAGGCCGTTGTGCTGGCCGACCGCGACCTGCCGGGCGGCCCCCACCTGGTGGCCGGCGTGGGGTGCGACCAGGAAGCCACGCGTACGACGTACGAGTGGCGCGCGGCCCTCATGGACCGTCTGCCCGACTACATGATCCCCGTCGTGGTGGCGGAGTTCCCACGCCTGCCACTCAACCGCAACGGCAAGGTGGACCGGACTGGTGTGCTGCGCGCCGCGGCCGAGGCCCACTCCGGGCGGGTCAACACGGCCGCGCCCCGCGACCACGTCGAGATGGCGCTGTACCGGATCTGGCGGCAGGTGCTGCTGCATCCGGACGTCGGAATCGGCGACAACTTCTTCGAGCTCGGCGGCACGTCGATCTCGGCGATCAAGATGGCGTCAGTCGTCCAGGAGCAACTCGGTGTGACGCTGCCGGTCCGGGACGTCATGCTGCACCCCACCATCGAGGCGCTCGCCGAGCGGGTGCGCGGCATCGGTGCCGGGGCTCCGCAGTCGACGGAGCCCGGCAGCTCGGTGGAGTTCCGCGCGGGCGGCGGCCGGCAGCGACTGGTGTGCGTGCATCCCGCCGGTGGCACCGCGTTCTGCTATCTGCCGCTGTCCCAGGCGCTGCCGGACGACGTGGGTGTGGTGGGTCTCCAGGCGCCCGGCATCAACCCCGGCGAGTCCACTCTGCCCGGTGTGGAGGCGATGGCCCAGGAGTATCTGCGGCTCGTCGGTCCCCGCCCGGACGAGGCGCTGGTGCTGTGCGGGCTCTCCTACGGCGGCCTGATCGCCTACGAGATGGGCCGCCGCCTGGTGGAGGCCGGACACGAGAGGGTGAGTGTGGTCCTGCTCGACACCCACGGCACGGAGGACGCGGCGCAGCGCGCCGCGATCGCGCCGGTCGGCATGGAGGAGTTCCGGGAGAAGCTGGTGCGATTCAACGGCATGTACCCGGGCATCGACGACGACCAGGTGTGCCGGTATCTGACCGTCTACAACCATCACCGCGAGACGGCGCGCGACTACGTCGTACCCGGATCGCCGGCCCGCGTCGTGCTGATGCAGGCGATGGCTGTGGAGGACGAGGACGGCGGCGGTGCGGCCGAACGCCTCCGCGCGTTCTGGCGGAGCCGCGTCAGCGGTCAGTTCGTCGTCGAGCCGGTGGCCTGTGGTCACTGGGACATGTTGGAGAGCGACGAACTGCCTCGCGTTGCGGGCGTCCTTGCCGCTGAGCTGGACCGGCTGGCAACCGGTCCGGGCGGGGCCGGGGCGGAGCGCATGACACTCACTGGTACGTCGGAGGCATGATGGAACCGCGCGTGAAACCCTCCCCCGCCGGCCCGGCTGAGGACCGGGGTCCGGCTCTCGGGATCGCCCTCGAGGTACACCGCCGGGCCCTGCGCTCACCGCGGGCGGAAGCGGTCGCGGACGGCGACGTACTGCTGGACTACGCGACGTTGAACGCTGCGGCAGCCGCCGTGGCCGCGGCGCTGGGCCGGCAGGGCGTGACTGCCGGGCAGGCCGTCGCGGTGGCGCTGCCGCGCTCGTGGCGGCTGGTCTGCGTGATGCTGGGCATTCTCCGGCTGGGTGCGCAGGTGGTGCCGCTGGACGTACAGAGCCCTTCCGAACGCCGCCTGTTCATGCTCCGGGATTCCGCCGCGACCACCTTGGTGTACGCCGCGCCCGAGAACGTCACCGAGCTCCCGGAGGGCATGAAGGCGGTCGCTGTCGACGCCCTGCTGCCACGACTCCCGGATCCCGCGGTCACCGTTCCGGCGCCGCCCGCGACCGGCGGTGTGTCCTTCCTGTTCTACACCTCTGGGACGACCGGACGGCCCAAGGGGGTCGAGGTCCGCGACGCCGGAGTCATCCGGCTGGCACGACCCGGCTACATCCGCGTCGAGCCCGGTCTGCGCTATTCCTGCCTGGCGAACCCGGCGTTCGACGCGCTGAGCTTCGAGATCTGGGCACCCTTGCTGACCGGTGGCTGCTGCGTGGTGATGCACGACGAGGACGTGCGGACCCCCGAGCGTCTCGCCTCGGCGCTGCGGCGCGATCGGGTGGACACCGTCTTCATCACGACAGCGCTGTTCAACGCGATGGTGACGGCCGTGCCAGACTGCTTCGCCGCGGCCGGTGAGGTTCTGGTGGGAGGGGAGCAGCTCGACGCCCGGGTGATGCGTCGTTGGTACCGGGACAACGCCGCCGGCGGGACCCGTCTGTTCAACGTCTACGGGCCGACGGAGTCCACCACCTTCGCCCTGTGCCATGCGATCCCCCGGGACTTCGACGGTGAGGTGGTGCCGATCGGCCGGCCGCTGCCGCAGACCGATGCCGTCCTGGTCGTGCCGGGCCAGGAGAGGGTCGCCGCATCCGGTGAGGTCGCCGAGCTCCTGCTGAGCGGCGCCGGTCTCGCGGTCGGGTACCGCAACCTCCCCGAGGAGACCGAGCGGCGCTTCGTGCGCCTCGCGTGGCTCGACGGTGGCAGGGAGCGGTACTACCGCACGGGTGACCTCGTACGAGCCGACGACGAGGGCCGGGTCGTGTACGTCGGACGGACCGACCGCCAGGTCAAGGTCCGCGGCTTCCGCATCGAGCCCGGCGAGGTGGAACGGCGCGTCGCCGCCCATCCGGCGGTCCGGCGGGCCCACGTGTGCACCCACCGCGCGGGCCCGGCGGGCCCGAACGAACTGCTGGCGTTCGTCGTCCTTCGACGGGAGTTGACCTTCGAGCAGTTCGACAGCCACCTCGTGGCCCAGCTGCCCGCCTACATGCGCCCGCACCGGATCCATCTCGTGGAGGAACTGCCGCTCAACGCCAACGGCAAGGTCGACCAGGCCGCACTGCTGCGGCAGGCCGACCGGCCCTGGCGGCCGGTCGCCGGCGACGGACCGGCGGCGACCGAGACGGAGCGCGAGGTCCTCGCGCTGGCCGAGGAGATCCTGGGTGCCACCGGCCTCGGGCTCGGCGACCGGTGGATCGCCAGCGGCGGCGACTCGTTGAAGGCCCTGCGGTTCTGCTTCGCCGTCCGGAAGCGGTGGGGCCGCGACCTGACGCAGGCGGTCGTCCTGCACGGTGGCCTGGCCGCGATCGCCCGGGCCGTCACCTCGACCGGACCGGCGGAGGTAAGCGCCTTTCCGGCGCCGGTGGTCGCCGGCTCCCGCTCGGCGCCCGCCACGAGCGAGCAGCAGCGGCTTTGGCTGCTGCAGCGCCACGCACCGAGCTCCCGGGCGTACTCCGTCAACCAGGTCTTCCGCGTGGACGGGCCGGTCGACCTCGTCGCCCTCCGGCGGGCGCTGCGGATGCTGGTGACACGCCACGCGGCACTGCGGACAGGTTTCTCCCTCGGGCCGCAGGGGCTCCGCCAGACAGTCGACGAACCGTTCGACCCCTGGCACGAGCCGGGTACACGGCGGTCCTGGGACGAGGAAGAAGCACGCGCCTTCGCCGGCACCTTCTTCGCCGAGCCCTTCGACCTCGCTGTCCCCCGTATGCTCCGGGCCTGCTGGCTGCCCCGTGACGGCGGCGGAACGCTTCTGCTGCACCTGCACCACATCGCAGTCGACGGCTGGTCACTGAGCACTCTGCTGCAGGACCTGTCCGCCGAGTACGCCGGAACCGGCCCAGGCACGGCTCCGGCTCCGGCTCCGGCTCCGGCTCCGACCCCACTGGACTTCGCCACCTGGCAGAGCGACTGGTTCGCCACTGCGGCATACCAGGCAGGTCGCGACGAGCTGCTGGCGTACTACCAGGGCCTGGAGGAGCCCCAGGAACCGCTGCCCGCCCAGGACACGGATCCGGCGCCGCGGGCGCGGCTGCTGCACACGTCGCTCGACGTCGTACGACGGGCGACGGTGGACCAGCTCTGCGCCAAGCTCGGGCTGACCCGCTTCCAGGTGCTGCTGAGCGTGTTCTCGTGGAGCGTGTACGGCGTGAGCGGCCTGGTCCGCCCACGCATCGCAGCCCCGGTCGCGAACCGCCCGGTGCGCGAGTTCGAGGACAGTGTCGGCATGATGGCGAACACCGTGCTGCTGCCCGTGACCGTCGCGCCTGGTGAGGACCTGCGCTCGCACCTCACCCGCACGGCAACCGGCACCGGTCAGGTGCTGCGACACCACAACGTGGCGCTCGCCGATGTACTGACCGGCTGGGAGGCCGTCGGCGACGGCACTCCGTTCGATTTCCTGTTCGTCCTCGAGAACACCGACTTCGGGGCGTTGCGGCTGCCCGGCTGCGTCCAGCGGCCCCTGTGGTGGGCCGCGTCGGAGGCCAAGTGCCCGATGACGGTCTCCGTGCTCGAGCACCCCGATGGCCTCGACCTGCTGTGGGAGTACGCCGAGGACCGATTCACCGACGAGGCCGTCGAGGCGATGTCGGAACTGATGCGACGGGGCGTGGACGCGCTCGCGTCCGGTGGCCGCTCCACCGCGCGGGAGCTGGTGGCGCCGTTCCGGCGGTCCCTGCCGGCACACGGGCGCGGGCCGGTGCCGGAGCCGGGCTTCGCCACGGTCGCCGAGGGCTTCGCACGGCAGGTCGCCCGCACACCGGACTCCCCCGCCGTCGTCACGGCCGACCTCAGCAGCCTGAGCTATGCGGCGCTCGACGCCCACGCCGCGGTCCTCGCTGCGGAGCTGACCGACCGCTACCCGATCCCGGCCGACGGCAGTCCCTGCCGGGCCGCCCTGTACCTGGACCCGTCGGCCGAGCACGTGGTGGCCCTGCTGGCGCTGGCCCGGCTGAACGTCACCGCGGTCCCCCTCGACCCCTCCTACCCGGTCGACGTGCTGCGTCGCGTCCTGGAGCGGGTCGATCCGCTGTGCGTCCTGGTCGCGCACGACGGCGCGGCAGGGCTGGACACGCTGCTCCCTGACGGCGTGGTGCGCCACCCCGTCGTCCTGGGGTCCGCGGCGCCGCACAGGAGCGAGGGCGCGAGCCCGCCGTACGAGGGGCGCACGCACGACGGCACCCGACCGCTGTACACCCTGTTCACCTCTGGTTCCACCGGTGTCCCCAAGGGCGTCCAGATCTCCGACCGAACGCTGTGCGACCTGATCGAGTGGCAGTCCGGCCCCGGTGGCCTGAACGCCCCGGCGGCCACCCAGCAGTTCTCGATGCTGGCGTTCGACGTGTCCTTCCAGGAGATCTTCGGGACGTTGTGCACCGGCGGCGCTCTTCAGCTCGTACACCCGGAGTGGCGCCAGGACGCCCCCGCGCTTCTGGAGCGGCTGGAGTCCGCGGGGACCGAGCGGATCTTCATGCCCTACGTGGCCCTTCAACTGCTCGCCGAATACGCGGTCCGCCTGGGCAGGTTCCCCTCGCGGCTGCGCGAGGTGGTCACCGCGGGCGAGCAGCTCGTGTGCACCGACGCCATCCGAAGCTGGTTCGCGGGACTGTCCGGTGCCCGCCTGTTCAACCACTACGGTCCGACCGAGACGCATGTGGTCAGTGCCCTGTGCCTGGAGGGTGACCCGGCTCGGTGGCCCGAGCGGCCCGCCATCGGGCGACCGGTGGCCGGTGCAGACCTGCGCGTGGTGGACGCCCAGGGCGACAGCGTTCCGTCCCTGTGCACCGGCGAGCTGCTGATCGGCGGCACCATGGCCACGCACTGCTACCTCGACGAACCCGCCCTCGACGACACCCGCTTCGTCGAGGTCCCCGGCGCGGGCCTGTTCTACCGCAGCGGCGACCGGGCGTGGTTCGACCGCGAGGGCCTGCTGCACTACGCGGGCCGCGACGACCAGCAGGTCAAACTGAGCGGGCACCGGCTGGAACTCGGCTCCGTCGAAGCGGCCCTGTTGCGTCATCCGGCCGTGGTCAACGCCGTCGTCGTACGCGACGGTGACCGGTTGACGGCCTGTGTGGAGGTCCGCGGCGAGTGCCCGTCGGCCGACGACCTGACCGCGCACCTCTCGGCTCTGCTCCCTTCCTACGTCCGCGTGGACCGCTTCCGGAATCTGGGGACGCTGCCGCGTACGCCCAGCGGCAAGCTGGACCGGCAGGCGGCGCTTCGCGCACAGGGAGAGGAGATGTGTCGCTCGGCGGTCCCCCCCACCGGGCTGTCGACCGAGGAGGAGCGGCTCACCGTCGCCTTCCAGGAGGTCACCGGGGCGACGATCGGACCGGACCAGACCTTCTTCGAGGCAGGTGCCTCCAGTCTCGCTCTGATGCGATTCCATCTTCGCTGCACCACGGCACTCGGTTTGCGCTTCAGCGTCGCGGACCTGTTCGAGCACGTCACCGTCCGCTCCCTGGCCCGCCACCTCTCCGCCGACGGCCTCCCCGGTACCCGGGCACCTGCCGCGCCGGCCACGACGGACAGCAGAACCGCGACGGCCGGCGAACCGATCGCGGTCGTCGGCATGGCCGTACGGGTGCCCGGCGCCTCGGACCTGGCGGCGTTCTGGGACCTAGTCGTCTCCGGCGGCACCGGTATTCGGCGTGTCGACGCCCCGGAGGGCGTCATCGGCGCGCACAGCACGCTCGACGGGATGCTCGACTTCGACCCGGGCCACTTCGGCATCAGCCCGCAGGAGGCGCGCCTGATGGACCCTCAGCAGCGTCATCTGCTGATGGCCTGTGTACAGGCGCTGGCTCACGCCGGCATCGCGGACCCCGCGGCATCGCGCGTGGGCCTCGTTGCCGGTGCCGGGGAGAACACCTACTTCCAGTCGTTGCTGCGCGAGGCCGACCCCGGCCGGCTGCCCGACGGCTTCCAGCTCGCCCTTCACCACGAGAAGGACTTCCTGGCCACCAAGGTGGCCTACCACCTCGGACTGACCGGCCCCGCCTTCAGCGCTCAGACGGCGTGCTCCAGTTCCCTGGTCGCCGTGCACCTGGCGGCCGGCATGCTCCGGCAGGGCGAGGCCGAGACGATGCTGGCCGCAGGAGTGCTCGTCGACCCGGGGCTGAGCGGCGGCTACCGCTACCGCCCGCAGCACATATTCTCCGCGGACGGCGACTGCCGCCCGTTCAGCGACGACGCGACCGGAACGATCGGCGCGAGCGGCGTCGGCGTGGTGGTGCTCAAACCACTGGGCCTGGCACGCCGCGACGGCGACACCGTCTACGCGGTCATCACAGGTTCCGCGATCAACAACGACGGTGCGGCGAAGATGAGTTACACCGCGCCCTCCCTGGCCGGGCAGCGTGAGGTGATCCGGACCGCCCTGGCCCGCGCCGGACGCACGGGGGCCGACCTCGGCTACGTGGAGGCGCACGGAACCGGCACCCGGCTGGGCGATCCGATCGAAGTGAGTGCGCTCCGCCAGGCGTTCGACGTGAGCGAGTCCGGTCGCTGCGCGCTCAGCTCCGTCAAGAGCCAGCTCGGCCACATGGGCGCGGCCGCCGGTGTGGTGGGTCTCGTGCGTGCCGTCCTCGCGGTGCACCACGACAGCGTTCCGCCGAACATCAACTTCCGTGCCTTCAACCCGGAGATCGGTCCCGATCCCACCCCCTTCTTCGTCCCGGCCCGGGCGACGCCCTGGCCCGAGGGGCGCGAACGGGTGGCCGCGGTGAGCAGCTTCGGGATCGGCGGTACCAACGCCCATGTCCTCGTGGAACAGGACACCGGGGCCGGTACCGCCGTGACCTGCGCGGTGCCGGAGAGCCTGGTGCTGTCCGCGTCCAGCGCGGAAGCGCTCGCCGCCGATGCCGCCTTGATCGCGGATTACCTTCAACTGCGTCCCGAACGCTTCGAGTCCGTGCTCCGCCACCTTCAGGCCGGACGTGCGGCCCGCCGCCTGAGGACCGCGGCGCCTGTAGCGGACGCCTCCGCCGCCATTCACTGGCTGCGCACGGTGGCCGCGGGGCAGGTCGCACACGGCACCGCGGACCCGGACGCCGCGCCTGTCTCCCCTGTCGGGCGCACTGCCCACGACATCGCAGAGGACTGGACCGCCGGAAGACCTGTCGAATGGCAGGCGGGCCCCGCTTCCGCGCCCTGGGACTTCCCTCCCCCCTCCTTCGCGCTCGCGGAGTACGACTTCGACCGCACGCCCGAGGCGCGGCCGGCAGTACCCCGCCGACTGCCCCGGGCCGAGTGGCTGCACCAGCCGCACTGGGTCCGGCTGCGCCGCGCCTGCGTCGCGGACGCCACCGCACGGGCCGGCCGTGGACCCGTTGTGGTCGTCGTGGCCTCCGAGAGCACCCCGCAGGCAGCGTTCGCGCCCTTCCAGGCCGTGGCCCCACGCGTGGTGCGGGTGCGCCCCTCGGGCACCTTCGCACGCAGGGGTCCTGATGTCTTCGACGCCGACCCGGCCGACCCGGCCTCCCTGGGCCGGCTGCTCGACTCGCTGACCGGGGGCGGCACCGACGGTCCCGTGTCCCTGGGCGACGTGGAGTGGGTGCACGCGCTGCCCCTGGACGTGACAGGGCCGGTCGGTCCCGGCACGCTGGGACGGGCCCGCCACGCCTGCCTCGACACCACGGCGGCACTGGCCCAGGCACTGTCCGGGCGGACCGGCTCCCCGCGCGTCTGGTGGTTGTCGCACGGCGCCCGGCCCGTGACCGGAACGGTGGCCAGACCCGAACTGGCGCTCCTGGCCGGGCCGGTCGAGGTCGGCGCCCAAGAGGCTGCTCTGGACGGACACTGGCTGGATCTCCCCGACGGCGATCTCACCCGATGGGGTGGGCAGGTGGCCTCGGTCGTCGCCGGAGCACGCGCAGCCGGACATCCCCACAGTCCTGTTCTGCCCCGGCAGCTCGCGCTTCGGCAGGGCTACTGGTGGCGTCCGGGCACCACGCGCGTGCCGGCGCCCTCCGGCTCGGAGCCCCTCGTACCGTCCGGTGAGGACGCGGTCCACCTCGTACTGGGCGGCACGGGTGGCATAGGCCGTGCCATCGCCGCCTGGCTGCTGGAACACACCCGCGGCCGGGTCCTGCTGCTGTCGAGGAAACCGCGGCTGCCCGCGGAACTGGCCCGGTGGGCCGACCGCGTGGGCCTCGTCCCGGCGGATCTGGCGGTCATGCCCGTACACGAAGTGGCAGCGGCCGTCGGCGAGCACACCCCGCGGTTGGACGGGGTGATCCATGCGGCCGGTCTCGGATACGGCGGGCTGCTCGTACGACGCGACGCCGAAGCGATGCGCGGCCCTGCCATGGCGAGGGAGAAGGGCGCACTCGTCGTGGAACACCTGATCAGGGCGTTCCGTCCGGAGATCGCGGTCTACTGCTCCTCGATGTCCGCCCTGCTCGGCGGCGTCGGCCAGAGCGACTACGCGGCCGGCGCGAGCCTCCTCGACGGCTTCGCCCACCACCGCGCCGGAGAGACGGAGACGACCGTCCGGATCGGCATCGACTGGGACATCTGGAGCGAGACCGGAATGGCGACCCGGGTCATGGACGGGGACAGCCGCCATCAGGACCACCTGAAGGTCGGACTGACGGTCGAAGAAGGTAAAGAGGTCTTCGCGCACGCCCTGGCCCTGCAACTGCCGCAGGTGCTCGTCTCCACGACCGACATCGATGACTCCCGCACGTTCTACGCCCCCTCAGGCGACGACCGGGCGGAACCGCTCGCCTCGCACTCCGGGCCGGCGCTGCGCACGGACGGCGAGGCGGGTTCCGCTGCGCCGGACAGTGCCGCGGAACGCGCCGTCGCCATGACCCGCCTGATCCAGGACCTGCTGGGCGTGGACGAACTGGACCCGCACGACTCCCTGTACGACCTCGGCGCCGACTCACTGACCCTGATCACCCTGATCGCCCAGATCGAGGACGACTACGGTGTCGCATTCGACCTGGCCTCGTTCAGCTACCGGGTCAGCCTCACCGAGGTCCTCAAACACATGGAGGCGGCCCTCACCCCCGCCGAGCCCACCGCCGGGACGGCAGGGAGCACCGCCGCCTCGCGGGTCGTCCTCGACGTCTGGCAGGAGGGAACGAGCTCGGCTGTCCTTTGTCTGGTGCACCCCGTGGGCGGGGACATCCTGGCCTACCGGTCGCTGGTGTCCGCTCTCGGGCCCGAACCGACCGTGTGCCTCATCGCCGACCCAGCACTCCGTGACGCCGAGATGCCCGCGTGGTCACTGACCGAACGCGCCCGCCACTACGACGCAGCACTTCGTGACCGCTTCGGCGGCCCCGGCCACCGGCTCCATCTGGCCGGGTGGTCCTTCGGCGCGCGGGTGGCCATGGAGATGGCGGGCCTGGCCGAGGCGGCCGGGCGGCCGTCGGAGTCGCTCCACCTGCTGGACCCACCGCGGCCGCAGCCGGCCGGCCCGGCCGCAGCCTACGACGAGACGTACCTCGAGAAGGTGTTCGCAGCCGAACTCGGCACCGGCAGCCCAGCGGCACCGGCATCGGGGGCCGGCACGGCGTCGGCTCCGTCCGAACACGCGCAGGCGTACGCCGAACGGCTGGCCCGCTGCTGCCGGGCGAACCTGCTCAGCATGGGGGAACACCGGGTGCAGCCGCTCGCTTCCACACCCACTTTCATGTGGCTGGCCGAACAGCCGACGGCGGGGATGCCCGCACCCGGCGATCAGCAGGAGACGGACCGTCAGTGGAACGCCTGCCTGCCCTCTGCCGCGGTTCGGCGGACCCTGCCCACCGACCACTACGGCATCGTCGCGACGCCCCATGTGCACACCGTGGCCGAGACCATCACGGCGACGTTGACGGATCCCGCAGCCGCTGTCCGCCGCGAGAGGGGAGGGGAGCGCGCCCGGTGACCCCCTGCCCGCTCCCCCCCCGGTCGAGTGTCGCGGCCCGCGGTAGCAGGGCCTGACCCGCTGGACATCAAGGGCCCACGGACCCGGGTGTTGCAGTCGTCCGGACCTGTCCACAGGCTCACCGGCCCGGACGACTGCAACACCCGGAGACGTGCGAGGCGGACGACGGGATCCACGACGACTCCGCTCTCGCAGCATCATCTCGCCCAACTGCTCGACCGAAGCCTGTAACCCGTTCTGGAGGAAGTCATGGAGTCATACGAACGCGAAGCACTGGAAGCCGTGACCACATGTCCCGCGCGGCCGTACCGCACGCTCACGGTGGATCGGATCACCCCCGTTCTGGGTGCGGAGGTATCAGGCGTCGACCTGTCGAGGGAGATCCCGGCGACGCAACTGGAGGAAATACGCACCGCGTTCCTTGATCACCACGTTCTCGTCTTCCGCGATCAGGAGATCACCGTCGAGGACCACAAGCGTTTCGCCGCCGTCTTCGGCGAACTGCGCCCCGTGAACCCGCCGCCGCCGGAGGGCGACCCCTACATCCTGGAGATCCGCACGACGTCGGCCGCGGCGAATGTGGCGGGCAACGGCTGGCACGCCGACGGCACGGCCGACGCCGAGCCGTCGCTCGGGTCGATGCTGTACATCACCGAGATCCCCGAGCCGGGCTGCGGCGGCGACACCCTCTTCGCCAACATGCATCTCGCCTACGAGATGCTCTCGCCGGCCATGCGCTCCCTGCTGGACCCGCTCACCGCCATACACGACGGCGCGCACGCCCTGGCGGGTTACACCCCGCCCGCGGACTACGTCATCCCCAAGAGCGAGCACCCGCTCGTCGCCCGTCACCCCGAGACCGACCGCAAGCTGCTCTACGTCAACAAGGCGTACACCAGCCGAGTCCCACAGCTCTCCGCCCAGGAGAGCAGTGCCCTGCTCGACATGCTCTTCGACACCATCGCCAGCAGGCCGATCCTGCACTGCCGTGTCCGCTGGACCCCGGGCACCCTCGTCCTCTGGGACAACCGCTGCGTTCAGCACCACGCCTTGTACGACTACTACCCCTACGCCCGCTACGGCCAGCGCGTCGCCATCAACGGCAGCGCTGTGAAGGGCTGACGGTGCGACCGTAGGAGGTGTCGTGCACGGGGTTCCGTGCACGACACCTCCTACGGTCCCTGCGTATGCCGTGGCGCCCCATTCCCGTCGGCGAGGCGGCCACTCCTGTTGCGTGGTGCCCGACAGGAAGCTGTCCACCGGGTCCTGCAACGACGCCGCGTTCGCCCTGGTCGATGGGACATGGGCCGGAGACAGCGCCGACCCGATCAACCCCTGGCGCGAGAAACAAAGTGTTCGCGAGGGCGGGTGCCGTGTCCACCGTGGGCAGTGCGCCACCGTCGCACTGGAATCGCCTACGCGCACAGCACCGCGTGCGCGGGCTCGAACGAGGCATCCGCACGTTCCATGACCGGTTGGCAACGACCTCTTAGACGGTCATTGCGATCTGCTCCCGGCTCCCTGCCGTACTCAGACGCGCGATGTCCACGGCCAGTCGACTGTGCACGTGAGCGATCAGCTTCGCAAGGTCGGCGCAGTACACGGACGGATTGGCGAAGCCGGTCTCCGTGCGGTAGCGGTGCGCGAACTGACCACCCCCGCACTCCTTGACCAGTGGGCAGGCCCGGCAGGGTCCACAGAGACCCGCCTCCCCGGCCTGGCTGGCACGCATCGCCGGATGCTGCAGCACAGTGTCAAAGGTGTGTTCCTTCACGTTCAAGCCGGTTGCGGCCGCACCGTCGTAGGCCACCTTCAACGTGTCCACAAGTTCGATGGTGCCGTCGGTCTCCACTACGACGAAATCCAGAGGCGCGGTGCCGAACACTTCACTGCACGCAGTACCGCCGAGCAACTGAGCGATCAGCTCCTCGAACAGCCTTATCCGGACCGGCTGATCAGGTTGCGCGTACCAGTGGTCGAATACGCTGATCAGCCAGTCCGCATAACGTGTCTCGCTCGGCACGTGCCCAGGCGGCGGCGTGTCCCAGGTACCGTGCGGCAGGAGCAGATCGATGACTGGCGGCTGCCACGAAGCCAAGGCCTCGTACACCTCGACCGGGTCGTTAGCCAGGTCAACGGTGGCGAGCAGGCCGGTGAACAGTGGCTGGTAGGGCGCGGCCGTAAGGGCTCTCAAACCGCGCGCCACTTCGGCGTATGAACCCCGACCATTGGCGAAGCGGCGGTGTCGGTCGTGATGGGCCTGTCCGCCGTCCAGGCTCACGCCGATGCCGACCCGGTGCTTGGTGAGCAGGTCGAGGTTGGCCTCCGTCAGCAGGACCCCGTTGGTCTGCATGGAGAACCTGACCTCGGCCGGCACGGCGGCGCGCACCGTCTTCACGACGTTTTCCAGGGTGTCCCGGCCGGCCAGCAGTGGTTCACCGCCGTGCAGCACGAACCCGACCGACTCCAACGTATGTTCCCGGACATGCTCAGCAACCCGCTTCGCAAGCGCAGCAATTGTCTCAGTGGACATCACCATGGGCTGAGCCCGCCAGCTCTGGTCCACAGCCTCGTACATGTAGCAGTAGTCGCAGGCGATATTGCAACGGCTGTGAACCTTGACGACAAACTGCCGGAAAGGGACTCCGCCCGCGCGTATCAACGCCGCAGGAGTAAGCGCACCACTCGCCTGACTCGCTCGTTCCGGTGTCTCGATCATACGCGCGCCCGGGTAACGAGGTCGGGCTGGAAGGCGAGGCTCTCGACCTTCCCAAGGCCGACTGTGGCCAGTTCCCCTGCCTGCGATTTACATTGGTCCGCGCCGCGTGGCGTGCCGCTCACGCCGCCCGCATGCTCAGGCACCCACGTGGGTGCCTGAGCATGCGATTTATCCGAGCCCATGGCCTTCATCTTGCCTCTCAGTCCGAGGGAGCAGACGAGTTGAACGAGACCCCGGGGGCCTCATCGTTGACTCGATCCAGCGCCCGCGACAGGATGCTGGGGTATGTGGCCAGTGGGTCGAGTGATGTGCCGCCGAGATCCGCCAAGCGACTCGTCGCCGGAGCGGGGGTCGCCTCTGCGGCCACCGGGGTCACCAGCACAACCGCCAACGCGGCACCGGCCACAAGAGCCTTCTTCGGATTATTCTTCTTCATGATCACTGCCTTCCCTGAGAAATGAAATCCTTATGCTTCCGAGCACTGCAGGTTCACCGGCTCGCCAAACCGCGGGAGGTTCAACCGCCCCAGGTGACGTCGCCCGTGGAATCGGCCGCGGAGATATGAACGGTGGTGACGACTCGCATGGAATGTGAAGGGGTGACATCAACGGGCGCCGAAAAACTGATGGCCACAAAAGCAACCAAGGCGACTGTGGTTATTCTTGCGCAACTGACGAGAACCACGGAACCCTCCCTCAGGACTGATTAATTCCGGGCCTATTTTGTCTATCTGTCAGCGTCGCCCGCTCCTGCCGATGCCCTTACTGTGTCTGACCGAGAGCCGGATGGGAACGAATGAAGGGTGGACACAATATGCAGTGGCATAAGCCGTCCACGCCGCACGATCGCGCTTCCGATCACGGCCCTGCGACCTGGATAGCGTCGCTGGAAACGACTGTGAATCCGCGCAAAGACGGGTGCTCGGCAACGGCTCTGCGGGACAAGCGCGAGGCGATACCCACGGCCGCAGCGGGACCGGAAGCGTCAATGAAGAAGCCCAGCGTCGGACCCGCCAGCGCGTCTGGATGGACAGCGACATGCTCGACGGTGTCGCCAGAAGCCGCGAATGAGGTGAAAATACTGGCCAGGTCTGACGGCAATCCCGTCCCGCACGGAGCCCGCAGGCATACATGAATCAGGTACATAACCCCATCTTCAGGCGCCAACATATAGGACTACAACCACTCAAGCTGGACGTTTTGTGCCGGTGGCATAAAATGGCCACCGGAGCTGTGCAACGTCTGGCCTTGGACCTAAAATCCGGATGCATCGTGGTCGGTGCAGCCGGATGGGGGATCTCGCGGTGCTGGACGTCCTGGGACTCGATGCAGAGGCAGAAGCCGTTTATCGGGCCATGATCAGCTATCCCCGTGCCGGAGTTGCAGAACTGGCGGCCAGTCTTGTTCTGACGGAGCAGAGAGTCCGTGACGGGCTGAGTCGACTCAGCGAGCTGGCACTGATCCAACCCACTGTCCAGGGCGGCGTCGGATTCTCCGCAATCAGCCCCGAGACTGCCATGGAGGCACTGCTGTCACGGCAGCAGGCGGAGCTGGCGGCCCAGCAGATGCGCGTAGAGTCTTCCCGCGCCGCAGCGGCACAGTTGATCGCTGAGTGGTCCGCGTTGCGCCCTCGGACGACTGACCAGGAATCCGAGCGGCTGACCGGACCCGACGCCATAAGGGAACGGCTGGCGCTGTTAGCTGAATCTGCGGAAGAGGAGATCGCTACATTCGCTCCGGGCGGCGCACACTCGGCCGAGGACCTGGAGGCAAGCCGCGCCCCCAACAGCGCTCTGCTCAACAGGGGGGTGCGCATGCGAACAATCTACTTGGACAGTGTCCGCCACCACCGCCCCACCCTGGACCATGTAACCTGGCTCAACGGCCTCGGAGGGCAGGTCCGCACTGCTCCTGTCCTGCCGATACGGATGATCGTCGTTGACCGGCGTCAGGCGGTACTTCCCATCGACACAGACGACGCCCTGGCCGGAGCGGTCATCCTTCAAGGCGTCGGCACAGTCGCAGCGCTGTGCGCCCTGTTCGAGAGCGTCTGGAGTACTGCGGTCCCTCTGGGCACCGCTCCGCAACGCGACAAGGACGGAATTCCGTCACAGGAAAGGGCTGTACTCGCCCTGCTCGCACAGGGATACACCGACGAAGCCATCGCCAAGCGCCTGGGCGTCTCCCCCCGCACCGCTCGACGCACTGCCGCATCCCTCCTGGAACACCTGGACGCCCGCAGTCGCTTCGAAGCCGGGGTGCACGCCGTCCAGGACGGTTGGCTTCCGGCGACCCGCTGAGTGAGCGGATCCCCGAGCACACCGCCTCCGGCATACGCCCGCAGCACAGCACCCGTCGGCGAAAACGGTCCACTGCGGCCCATCTACACAGTGTCGTGCGCATGCTCCACCGCAGAGCCTCCTCCCCCGCTCCCCTAACTTGATCTTTAACCTACGCGCCGCGGACGTGGATCCGTTGACTTCTTCGTTCGTCGTTTCGTGGAGCCTGGTTTGCCGACCGTGTGCACGTCGTGGCGCGGGGTGGGCCGGGTGTTTTTGCTTCCGGGTGGCCGCGGCGCCGGCGGTTGGCCCTCTGGTCCCTCGGCTCGGGGATCGTGTGCTTGATCTCGCGTCTGCGCAGGTGACGCCGATTGCGGCGTGACGAGTACGCCTTCGCCCCCGACATGGTCGGGCCGGGTGCGCGGTCGTCCACCAGCCTGCCGGGGCTCCAGGCCGGGAATCATCTGCGGTGCATCCCCCCACTGGCCGGGCGTGATGACGAACCCGAGCGGGCGGCACCCGCCTTCCCGGCGAGGTGGATCTTGCTGGTGAGCCCGCCTCGCGAGCGTCCCAGGGCCTCATCGGAGCGGTGACGTGCGGGGCTCCTGCGCCGACCCGGGACCTTCGGGACACGAGTGGAGGCGCCTGCCGCGTGCTGATGAGCGCGGCAGGTTGTGCAATCGATGCTGACCATGCTCCAGTCGATCCGGCCCTCGGCATCGGCGTCGGCCTGGACAGCCCGCAGGATTCTCTCCCACGTGCCGTCCGCCGACCATCTTCGATGACGATCGTGAACCGTCTTCCAGCTACCGAAGCAGGGAGGCAGGTCCCGCCAGGGGAGGCCGGTTTGATGCCGGAGCAGAATCCCGTTGATCACCCGACGGTGGCACTGCCAGCGTCCACCCCGCCCGCGATTCGCCGGGAAGTGCGGCACCAACCGAACCCACTCTTCATCCGAAAGATATCCCCGCCCCATGCCCCACCGAACGAGTCCCCGGCAGGAGCGTCACGCGACCCATCGGACAAGACCTAATCATCTCCGCAGCCGCCGACGGGCACTCGGAAGCCGTGGTTGCACCGGATGTAGTCAATGAGTTTCCGCTGTCCAGGCATGGTTTCAGCCGGAAGCACGGATGATCTCGACGCTCTGTTTCCGCTTGATCGTCGAAGGGTGCGCGGTGGCGTCGATGCTGGGGTCACTGGCGAAGCGGGAGTTGCAGCCGCCCGCCAGCGGGTGGAGGACCTAAGTGGTCGAGTTTGGAAATCCTTCGGGGGTTGACGCTGAGGGAGCTCCCGTGCCAAGTGGTGGCGTGGAACGAACCGAAGCGCGAGTTGACCTTCAAGTTGGATGAAGGTCAACAATCGGGGCTATGGATGACGGCAGCACGGAACTACTGAGTATCAGCGCCTTCGCGCGGCGAGTCGGTCTTGCTCCGAGCGCCCTGCGTTTCTACGACGACAGCCGCGTTCTGCGGCCGGCGAGGGTCGATGGGGCGACCGGATACCGCTTCTACAGCCCTGCGCAGGAGGCCCGTGCCGTGCTCCTGCGTGGTCTGCGCGAAGCGGGGCTGCCGCTGGCCGAAGCCACCGTGGTGCTCGACGGGCCCGAGCGCGAGGGCCGAGAGGTGCTGGAGCGGCACTTGGAGAGGATGCGAGATCAGACGCAGACCGCCAAGGCAGCCGTCGCGGTGGCTCTGCAGTTCATCTCGACTGCAAGTAGTACGACGGAAGTGCGAATCGACGGTGTGGAGCTGGCCAGTGCTGTACGCCAGGTGGTGCCGGCCACAGCTTCGGACGGGCAGAATCCTGCGCTTGGCTGCGTCCTCATCGAGATCGATGACGGCGAGGTTCGTCTGGTAGCCACCGATCGCTACCGCCTGTCGATGCGCGTCCTGAAGCCGGCGGCGCTCGATGGAGGACCCTGCCACCTGCTGATGCACGCGGCTGACCTGATCGAGTTCGGGCAATGGGCGGCACGCGTCCACCAAGTCACCCTCCAGGTCGGACCGGACGGCACCCGAGCACGCAGTGCGACACAGTCCCGCGTCCTGGCGACGGTCGATGCCGAGTTTCCTTCCTACCGCGAGATGCACTCGGCTCTGCCCCCGACCGAATACCGCGTGATCGTGGATCGCCTGGCCCTTCGCGACGCGGTCAACAGCCGCGGCGACGCTGCACGCATCGCTGTGAGTTTCGCCGACGAAGAGCTGGTCGTCTCTCTGGCCGATCGCTCCCAGGCCGCCACTCTGCCTGCGGTCTGCCACGAAGACTTGCCCCAGCGGATCGGATTCGACCCTGCCGTCCTGGCTTCCGCGCTGGAGGCCAGCGTCGGGCCCGACGTCCTGCTGGAGATCTCCGCAACGGACCGTCCCGTTGTAGTGCGTTCCGCAGACCAGGGCAGCTTCACCACGCTGGTCATGCCGGTGGCCCTCAACACCTCCAGCTGACTCCGTCGCAACACCGCGCCCACCCTCATCACTCCAAGGAGAACCGTGACCGACCCCCAGAACGTCGTCGTGCAGTTGTGCGCGCAGGGCATGCAGGCCGAGACCGAAGGACGAGATGCCCAGGCCCGGGACCTGTTCCTCCAAGCGTGGGATGCAGCCGAGGACGACTACGACGCCTGCATCGCCGCGCATTACCTCGCCCGGCACCAGCCGACCCCGCAGGAGACCCTGCACTGGAACCAGGAGTGCCTGAACCGGGCCGACAAGGTTGGTGACGACCGTGTCCGCGGCTTCTACGCCTCACTGCACGGCAGCATGGCCCGAGCCCACCGGGACCTGGGCCAGATCGACAAGGCCCGCGAGCACTTCGAGGCCGCGGCCCGGCACATCGACGCGGTCCCGGCCGGCCCCCACCAGCAATGGCTCCGCTACCGCATCGCCGCAGGACTGCGTGCCACCGCCCTCTCCGCACCACAGCAGCACGAGGACCCGGTCGGCGAACTCCTCACGCGGCTCTGCGCACGCACGGACCTCGAAGCCCTGAGTCTGCTGCTGCCTCCGTACATGGGCAGCCTCGGCACACCCGAGGACGACGAACGCATCACCACCGCCCTGCGCATGCTCCACGCCGAACGTCGGCTTCCCGACGATGAGCAGTCCGTCCTCAGCCAGGCGATCGAGGTCCGGTCCGCCGCGTGAGCGCCTCCGCTCCTCGGTGACACGCGAGACGCCCGCTTAGGCACCCGACTGCCCGACTTGCTGCTGATGAACATTCAACGATCATGACGGGCCCGCCGCCCTGCGGGTCGGCGGGCCATCATACGTGCAGCTCCAGTCTGCTCTCGACACGGTCCGAACCTGGCGGGGCCGGTTCGCCCATGGTGGGCTGCCAGCCCTGGCCGACCGCAAACGGTCCGGGCGCCCCGCCCGGTTCACCCCCGTGCAGGTCGCTGTGGCCAAGGCGCTGGCCTGCCAGCTCCCCGACGAGAGCGGCATCCAGCTCTCCCGCTGGTCGTGTCCTGAACTGGCCGCCGAGCTCACCGCGCGCGGCATCACCGCGGCCGTCTCCGCGTCCACGGTGCGCCGTTGGCTGCGCGAAGACGCGCACAAGCCCTGGCAGTACCAGTCCTGGATCTTCATCACCGACCCCGACTTCCGGCCCAAGGCCCAGCGGGTCCTGGATCTATACGCCCGTACCCTTGAGGGCGAGCAGCTGGGCGCGGACGAGTACGGCATCAGCGCGGACGAGAAGACCTCCGTCCAGGCCCGCTGCCGCTGCCACCCCTCCCTCGCCCCCGGGCAGACCCGCGCGATGCGCGTCAACCACACCTACGGCCGCGGCGGCGCCCTGGCCGCCTACGACGTCCACCGCGCCAAGGCGTTCGGCCGCTGCGAACCACGCACCGGCATCGACCCGTTCATGCGCCTGGTCACCCAGGTCATGGCCCAGGAGCCCTACGCCAGCGCGAAGCGCGTGTTCTGGACCGTCGACAACGGCTCCTCCCACCGCGGCCAGAAATCCGTCGACCGGTTGGCCGCCGCGTTCCCGAACGCGGTCCTGGTCCACACCCCGGTGCACGCCTCCTGGCTGGCGACCTCGATGAGGTCCGGGACCGGCTCCGAGAATTCGAAGACCGCTACAACACCACGGCCCAGTCGTTCCAGTGGAAGTTCACCACCTCCGACCCGGACGATCTACTGGCCCGACTCGACCGGCACCAACCCGGCCGGCACGAAGAATCCTCCGTCGCCCTGGCCGCATGATCAACCCCCGAAGGACTTACGGCGCAGACCACTAAGTCTACTAACCATGGACGTTGTTGACACGGGGGTCTTGATCAAAGGCGGCGGCGCAACCGGACCCCTTCGACCTCGAACGCCCGCAGGATCCCGGCGTCGCGTTTGTGGCTGACCGCCTCGCCGCTCGTCTCCTGGAGTTCGGCGGTGATTCTCGGGGCTCCGCAGGTGCCGTCCGATTCCTGGTGCACCGCCCGTATCCGGGCGGCCAACTGTGCGTCGGTCACCTGCCGGGCGGCCCGGTCCGCAGCTGTCCGGCGCCAGTAGTAGAAGCTCGAGCGGCTGACGCCGAGGATGCTGCAGAGCCGCTGCACACCGTAACGGCGCTGTAGATCGGCGACACACTGAAAGCGGTTCAGGACCCGTAATTTAACTACTGCTTGAGTTGATCTCGTCGTGGTGCTCGATCAGGCACTTCAAGGCTTCGAGCGTGCGGGGAGGGTGGGGCCTGTGGAAGACGAGGACTCTGGCGAGCTCGGGTCCGGCGAAGGCCAGCATCGGCTTGGATCTCCCGGCGTGGTAGCTCAGCACGTTGCGCTTGCGGCCCATCAGTTCGGCCGCGAGAGTCAAGGTGACGGTGTTGCGGCTGCGGAGTACGGCGACCAGGACACGGTGGCGGTGATCGAGGGTGCCGAAACCGGGGTTACGTCCGCGACCGTCCCTGTCTGCGCTCTGGCGTTCGGCTTCGGTCAGGAGCAGTTGGCACGGTTCGAGCTGGACCACGAGCTGCTCGAAGTGTTCTCGGGTCATGCCAGTGAGTGCGTGGTGGGTGAGGAGGAAGGTGGCCACGGCCGGGATCGGAGGGCCCGACTCGGCCCGTGAATCCTCCGGAGGCTGCTGGCCGGGGTCCTGCGGGGCGATGGTGTAGTTCCACTCACCATGAAACTCATCGCGTTCGACGCGTCGCTCGGCGCTCTGGCGTTCGGCTCGGGTGAGCACGCGCCCGGTGGGGTATGCGTTCTCGTCCAGCACGGCCTGGACGGTCAGTCCGGTGCTGGTGCGGGTGGCCGAGATGGTCTCCAGCAGTACCTCGTAGCTGGTCAGCGGCTGCCCGCGCAGGCTGTGGGTGATCCGGGAGAACAGACGATGTTCCACCTTGTTCCATTTTGAAGTACCTGGTGGGAAGTGCATGACGGTGATACTCAGCCCGGACTCGTCGGCGAAGTCGGCCAGGCCCATTTTGAACAGGCGGGAGTCCGCCGAGTTGGCCCCTCCGGCATCGGCGGTGACGAGCAAGCGATCGGTGCTGGGATGATCGAGGCGCCCTTGGACCTTCCACCAGCGGCGCAGGGACTCCCCCGCGAAGGCAGCGGTGTTGCGGTCGGTGCCCACATTCACCCAGCCGCTGTCGCGGCCCAGGTCGTAGATGCCGTATGGAATGGCGAACGGGGTGTCGGGGCGGAAGAAGTCGTGATCCGGAGCGGTGATCGGTTGCCCTTTGGGGCGGTAGGTGCGGCCGGGGCGTGCGAAGTCGCCGATCGGTTCCTTCTGCTTCGCATCCACACTCACCACCGGCAGGCCCTGCGACAGGAAACGTTCGGCAGCGGTGTTGATGTGACGGAACTGGGCGTCTCGGTCGGGCACCTGACTGCCGGCCCGCGTCTTGGCCATGCCCTGCAGACTGAAGCCCATCGCACGCAGCAGACCACCGACTACCGGGGCACTGACCGGATGACCAGCAACGGTCAATTCCTGGGACAAGTCCCGCAGCGAGGCGGTGGTCCAGCGCAACGGGGACACTGGATCACCCACCGCACGCGGCTCGATCAGCAAGTCGAGAGCCGCCAACAGACCAGGGTCGCGCTCGGCAGCGGACTTGCGCCCGCCGCCCGGTCTGCGAATCCGCCCCAACACTGTTGCTCCGAGCGCGAGTTCCGCACGCCCTCGTGCCACAGTCGACTCCGAAACCTCCGCCAGCCTGGCCACGGCCGCGATCCCACCATGCCCCAGAGCCTCCGCCTCGGAAGCCAGATACAGACAGCGCTGCCGCTCGTCCAGATGCGGCAGCACCACCGCGAACTTCGTATCCAGCACCGTCAGGACTTCATCCGCAATGGCCACAACAGCCCAACTGCATCGAGTCGCAGAGGTATCGGCCAGAAACCGGCAGTAGTTAAATTACGGGTCCTCACCAGCGCGTCTCCCCGGCGAAATACTTCGCCGCCTTCCGCCGGATCTCGCGTTCCTCCTCCAACTCACGGACCCGCTTCCGCAGAGCCGAGTTCTCCGCCTCCAGCGGAGCCGGTTCCTGCGTCCGGCGGCCCCGGGGACGGCTCACCCCGGCCGCCCTCACCCAGTTCCGCAGCGTCTCCGGGTTGATCCCCAGGTCGGCGGCGACCGACCTGATCCTCGCTTCCGGCCGCGCCCCGTACAGCGCGCCCGCGTCCACCTTGAACTCCGGCGGACAGTTCTTCATGACCGCGAGATGCCCGTCCTCAGATCCTCAAGATCCAGTATCTCGTGTGTCCAGGACCAGGGGTCAAGGCCCGTATGAGCTGGGCAGCGAACGTGATGATGTCGGTGACGTGGCCGACAGCGCGATTGCGGAGGCGTGGAGCGAGTGGTCGCGAACAGACGTCCCTCGTCCTGCTCAACCGCAGGTCCATGGGGTCAGCTCCTGGCGGCTGCTCGCCGGCCCCGAGACCGGCCGATGGGCGCTGGAAGCACCCTGCTGTGGTGGTGTGGCACCAAGCCCATGATTGGTTGACACCGCGTACGCCGTCCACCGCCCCGGGCCGAGCAAGGTGCGCTGAGTCGGTGAGCGCGCGTTCGCCGGGCTGCACCAGTTCAAACGGCTCCACATCCGCTTCCGACGACACGCGGATCCCCACCAGGGCCTGCTCGAGCTGGTCTGCAGCCTTGCATGCCTCCGCCGCCCGCGAGCCGCATTCTGAAACGATCAGTTGGGTCCCGGTTTCCGGGTGCCCGTAATCAAGGGGAAGGTTCGCCACCGGGCGAGAGACGAAAGCGCACATCTGGGCACCTACGGGTGGACCCCCTCGGCCACGTCGAGCGCCTTGACGCTCGCTCCTCGCCACCCACGAAAGCCTGCGGCCAAGCCGGCGGGAACGGGGTACCGGGACTCACCGTGACCGGGCACGGCGGTGGTCATCGGAAGGCGTGCCGAGTGGCGTGGAGGTCCTTTCCTTGCGTGCGCCTTGTCGGCGTGCCCCCGGGTGAGTGGTCTTGTCGCGGACGCTGTGAGCGGAGGGTCGCATCCGGGCAGAGACATGGGGCCCCGAGCCCTCTCATCTACGGAGTCCTGAATGAAACGCACCGCTACCGCTGCCACCGGTACGGCCACACTGCTTCTCGCCGCCGTCCTCACCGGGTGCTCCGACAGCACCTCGGCGGAGGGGCACGGGCCCACCTACTCCAGCGCCTCTCCCTCGGCACCGGCCACCGTGGACACGAAGTCCGAGGGCAAGCTCGGCAGCATCCTCGTTGACGACAAGGGCAACACCCTCTACCTCTTCCTCGCCGACACGAAGAACAAGTCGAACTGCACGAATGCCTGCGCCAAGGCCTGGCCGCCCCTCCTGACCAAGGGCGCCGCCAAGGTCGGCAGCGGCGTGGACAAGAAGCTCCTCGACACCACCAAGCGTTCCGGCGGCGACGAACAGGTCACCTACAACGGCCACCCCCTGTACTACTACGCCGCGGACACCAAGCCCGGCCAGACCAACGGCCAGGGCCTCAACCAGTTCGGCGCCGAGTGGTATGTCCTTGACGCCAAGGGCAATAAGGTCGAGAGCTGAGTCGGCTCGACGGCACCGGTTCGCAGCGCGGCGAAGGCGGCGGCACGAAGCTCGCGACCGGCGCCGTGCTCGCCGTCCTTCTGCCTGTCGCAGTCGGTGTCGGGATCTATCTTTTCGGGACCCATCACACGCCGCGCTACGACAACGGACTCTACGGTCGGCACGGCACCGCCGCAGTAGACCTCAAAGCCCAACTCAGCACCGCCCTGCTCGGCCTCGCCTTCATCCAGCTCGCTCTCGCCCTGTGGATGTACGGGCGCCTGCCAGGCGCCCGCTCCGCACCCCGGCCGGTGCGCCTGGGACACCGCGTGCTCGGGTTCCTCACGTTTCTCTTCTCACTGCCGATCGCCTACCACTGCCTGACGACCTACGGGATCGAGACGACGACTCCGCGGGTCGCGATCCACTCCTTCGCCGGGTGCGCCCTCTACGGGGCGTTCGTGGCCAAGGTCATCGTCGTACGCAGCAGACGCCTCCCCGGCCTGCTCCTCCCGGCGATGGGCGCCCTGCTCGTACTCGGCATGGCCCTCCTCTGGTACACCGCAGCCCTGTGGGCCCTGAACGGAGACTCGGTACCAGGATTCTCCACCGTCTGAGGAAGCCTTGCCGGGCCTCGCGTACGCGGTTACCGTCCAGCGAGCGCAGGCCCGGGACGGCTGCGTCCTCCCCGCACGATGAAGGCCGGAACGGGACGGGACGCGGCCGGGGCTGTCGACGCCGCCGGGGCGAGCGAGGGCCCCAAGCTGCGCCATGCGCAAGGTGTTTTACGGCGCGAAATGGGGGTCTGCCGCCATCCGCCGGTAGGCCGCGAGGGTCTCGGGCGACGAGTCGATCTGCCAGTGCCGCTCCTTGTCGACGTCGAACCACACGAGGGCCTTGATCAGAGGAAACTCTTCCTTCAGGCCCGGGACGATGCCGCGAATCCACTCGGCCTTGCTTCCCCCGACCTCATCGGACGCCGTCTCGCAGATGATGATCGGCTTGCCCTTCCCGGCGAGCTTGCCGTAGATGTCCCCGAAGCGGTCCGTGAAGCTCTGCCACCCGAAGTCGGGTTCGGAGGTGCCCCAGTTGTATCCGTCGACGCCCGTCCAGTCCACGTAGCGGTCTCCCGGGTAGTACGCCATGGTGTCGGGAGCGTCGGGGCTGTCGGTAACGTTCGGCGCCCAGACCCAGATGACGTTCGCGGCGCCACGGTGTTCAAAAACGTCGTGGATATGACGGTAGGCGGCGATGTACTGCTCCGGGTCGTGCCCGCCCCAGCCTTCCTCCTCGTTCATCTCCGCGGCGAAATCGAGGAAGAACGGTTTGCCCAGCTTCTTCGCTCCGTCGGCCTGCTTCTCGATGGTCGCGTCCAGCGATCCGTCGATGATGTCGTTGAAGTCGACGTCGAACGGTTCCCAGTTCACCAGGGGGACTCGGTTGCCGCTGAGGTCGTCCCGGGTGGGTTCGGAGGCGGACCAGTCGTCTTCCCAACGGTAGTAGGTGAGGTGGATCTTGGGGGTCGTCCCGATACGGGCGTCGGTCTCCTCCACGGTGCCGTTACCGTAGTAGTGCCCCAGCAAAGCGCCCTTCGACGGGACGAGGGTGCCGACTGACGATGACGACGCATTCTCCTTACCCACGGCCGTGCAGGAAGTGGCGAGCAGCGCTACCGCTGCGGCCAGGGCCGTGCTTGCCAAGCCGGTACCGATCCGGCGGAAGGCGGGCCTCAGCGGCGCGACGCTCTCGCCCGTGGATCGCCTGTTCATGTCCTGGCCAAGTCGCCGGCGCCGCGGCCGGTCGAACGAGGTTTCCCTACCTGTCATGCTGTCGCTCCCTTGCCACAGAACTGACTTTCTCAGCTTCGGGCTTTCACGAGTCGGGCGGTCCGGGCCCTTGACCAAATGAACAGCTGACCTGCAACGATGGGACTTGCCGAGGGTCCTGTCAGCTGCGAGGGAAGAAGCACTCTCCAGGTGGAGAAGCGTAGCCGGTCGTCCCCGCACGTCCACCTCGAGGGCGGCGACCGGGCCGCGGTCTCGCAGTCGGGCTCGGGACTGCTGGTCGAGACGTTCCGAAGGGCCGGCTTCGATGCCATACCCGTAGCCCTCGCCCCGGCGCGAAGACCCCGAGCCGTGCACGAACCGGGCAAAGCCCGCGTGGACTTGGCGTTGCCGGGCGCGTGGGGAGAGATCTGCTATGTCGCCGACATCGCACTGCTGCGAGCCGGATTCGGTGCGGCGTACGCTGCCACCGTCCGACCGGGGCCACCCGCTTGGCATCACCAACATGCCTTCATTCGGCAGAAGTTGAGGGTGCCTCGTCATCCACCCCGTACACGGCTGCAGCCGGCGACAGTCGCATCCGGGCCGCTTCCAGGACCGCGACCGCCCCGGCCGCCGCCTCCTTCTGAATCAGCGACCCAGGGGGCCGGCCAGCGTCCGCCTTGCTTGTAGTTCCTGCCTTGCGGGCGCTGGCACAGTCTCCCCACACCCCCATTGACCGTGTGGCCTTGATCGCGGTGAGGCACGAAAACCGGGTGCGTCGCGCACCCCACGGCGTCCCGGTCCGTGGCGCGGCTGATGGAGCTCGCTGCGGTTTCCGAGGTCGGCAGCAGAGCGACGCGGCCATGGGACCTGCCCTCGACGCTCCCTCCTGGCCTCGGACGGGCCGGCGCATGGGGCGGGTCGGGCATCGGCACGACCGGCGGGTTCAGGACCACGGGTCGAGCGTCCGGAGGGCCTGGCACCGCGAGGTGCCAAGCAAGCCGACGCGGCGTGATGGGGAGGGCGGGAACCGGAGCTGCTACACGCCCGCGCTTCTTACCCTCAAAAAGACCGACTGAGTGTCAAGCCGGCGCCGTAGGTTGGACGAGTGACGACTACGGCATCCCAAGAAGCATTTCTCCAGGAGTTCCACGCAGAGCACCCGACGGTGACCGCGGAAGCGTTCGGCCGTGGCCGTGCTCCGGACGGCCGGTCCAGTTACGAGATCTTGTGTGATCGGGTAGCAGGAAGCATGCGCGTGCTGGACCTGGGCTGCGGCGACGGCCTGCTGCTTGAGCTTCTGGCCCGCAGGGCCGGGAGGGAACTCGCTGGGGTGGACCTGTCTGCGCACTCTCTGGCGCTGGCGCGACGTCGACCAGCACTGTCCGAAGCAAAGCTGGAAGAGGGCCGAGTCCAGGAGCTGTCCTTCGCCGACGGCAGCTTCGACGCCTGCGTCTCCCACATGGCGCTGATGTTGATGGGCGAGATCGAACGAGTCGTATCCGAGGTCGCCAGAGTTCTGTCTCCCGGTGGGGTTCTGGCATGCGTAGTGGGAGGCGGGGCCGTGGGCGGCGAGGCCTACGAACGGTTCCTCACGCTACTGCGGCGCACGATTCAGGAGACACCGGCCTCTCATCGCATTCCGGCGTTGGGGGACAGGAGAACACGCAGCCGCGAAGGGCTCGACGAAGTTCTCGGCCCAGCCGGCTTCACGGCAGTTGACTGGGAGACCGTGCCGATCGATTTGAGCGGACCGGTCGGCCAGGTATGGGCTGCTGTCTCCAGTCTTTACGATCTTGGTCCGCTCGACCGCGCGACTGTGGAGCGTCTGCGCGTAGCCTTCTTCGCCGACGTGAGGGATCTGACGACGTCGGACGGGCGCGTCCCCTGCGGCTTCAAGATTCACCTCGCGACCGCGCGCCTCCGTTAGGGACTTCTGGGGGGGGCGGTCCAGCATCGGCTGCAACTCAGGCGAACACTCTTCGCGGGGAACACCACACTGCTCGACCAGCCGGGCCGCCTTCACCAGCGCACCAGGATCATCCGACTCACCGAGCACCTGCGCAAGCATGCGCAGAGGCGGAACAAGGCTGGCTTCCAAGCGGGTCGGGGAGCGAGTCGAGCAAGCCCGTGTCCTCCCTGAACATCAAGTCCACCAGAGCCACGCGGCTGCGGCAACGTCCGCGGACACTCGGAACTCGCCAACTGGCCGCTCGGCCCCTTCGGCAGTCGAGGAAGCCGGGTGGGTGCGGGGCAGGTCGTCCTGGCGGACCTTCGGTGGAGTCGGATATCGGACCTGCCGAGACACCACCGGTTCGGGACCATGTGCCGCCCGAACCGGCGTCAGTCGCTGCGCGTAGGTGAGGCACGGCTCGGTCAGACCTGTTCGAAGTGGAACGCCTTGATGAAGCAGTCGCGGGGCTGGGCGAGAGCGAAGAGGATGCATTCCACCAGCGATTGCGCGGTGAGGGCGTCTTGGGCCTCGCGCGGGGTGGTCTTCCACTCCGCGGAGCGCGGGTCGGGATTGTCGAAGTCAGGCGGATAGAGGGAGATCGCCCGGACCCCCTGAGGCCGCAACCGCTTGGAGAGGATCTCGGCGAACCCTGCCTGGGCGCTCTTGCTTGCGTAGAAGGCGTCGTGCGCGTCCGAGCGGTGATGACCAGCTGTCCCACAGGCGGAGACCATGGTCACGACGTCCGGCCTGTCCGATTGGAGGAGGAGAGGAAGGAAGTTCTTCACGGTCAGGACGGTGCCGGTGGCACCGGACGCGATGGTGTCGACGATGTCGGTGTCGGCAGCGGAAAGGAGGTCTGGGCCTTCGAGGTAGCGGGAGCCGTTGTTGATCAGTACGTCGACGCGGTCGGTGTGCCGGGCGACGCCCGCGGCGAAATCGCGGATCGAGGCGGGGTCAGTCAGGTCGCAGGCGAAGGCATGGACCTGCTGGTGTCCTCGACTGCGAATTTCATCGCGGACGTGCTCAGCGGCGGCGAGTGTGCGCGCGGAGAGAAAGACCTCGGCACCGAGGTCCGCAAGAAGGATGGCCAGGGTACGGCCGAAATGACGGCCGGCAGCGGTGATGACCACGCGGTGGTTGTCGAATCTCATTTGTGCATTCCCGGTTCGGTGATCGGATGTTGCGGTGAGGTACGGCGGCTGATCTCGGCTGGATGGGTGTTCCGGTCTGGTGCGGGCGAGGACAGCGGCGGGCAGCTCGGTCGCAAGCTGGAACAGCGGGGCGAGCAAGCCTCGGCGAGCCGGATGCCGAGTTTACGGAGCCACTCCCCCACGGCCCAGGCACTGATCGTGCTGCGGGGCTGTCCTCCGGGGGAGAGCGGGAGGTTGTCCTGCCGAGGACGCATAGCTGCGGCGAACCGCGACCGAGGGCCAGTTCAGCAATGTGTGCCAGAAGCTCGACCGTGGCGACGTCGAGGCGGATGCGAGCGGGGGCTCCGTCCGTCCGTCGCTGGGATCGACCAAGCCAGGAGATCATCGCGGGCGACCGAGCCTGGCGAACCGCTGCGCACGGATTGCGTTCGAGTTCCGCCACCATCCCTGCCCCCGTCGTCACAAGCCATGAGGGAGGTCGTGTCCCGCCACGCCGCCCTCGGCACGGTGCGGCAGTCGTCTGGTCGGCAGCCGTCTCGACGGTGCGTGCCCGGCACCTTACTTACTCTGCGGTAACCTACGTGCCCGCACCGTCGACCGAGCTCAAGGAGCCTTCATGGCACTCGTCCCCCGCGTCCCGCGCTCTCCCCTGATGCTCGCCGGCCTCCTGGCCACAGCCGGGGTCGCGCACTTCGTCGCCCCCAAGCCGTTCGATGCCCTCGTACCGCGATCCCTCCCCGGCGGCCCCAGGGCCTGGACCCGGGCCAGCGCCGCTGTGGAGCTGACGCTCGCGGTGGGACTCATCGTGCCTCGCACCCGGCCCCTCAGCGCCCGAGCCACCGCGCTCTTCTTCGCCGGCGTCTTCCCCGCCAACGTCAAGATGGCGTACGACTGGCGCCACCGCCCTGCACCGGCGCGGGCACTCGCTTACGGCCGCCTCCCGCTCCAGGTCCCGCTCTACCTGTGGGCCCGCTCGGTGGGGTCACCCCGAAGCTGACCGACAAGCGCGTGGCCCGTCCACCCGGTCGCTGCCCGACCCCACCCCTTGTGGGGGACACAGCGCGGATCAGCGTGGGCGCGGCGCCGGGGAGCGGGACGAGTCCGCGGCGGGTCGATCAAGGTACGTAAACGGGGCCCACCTGGGCGGAACCGCTCCACGCCGACGACGTACCGCACCCGGTCCGGCCGGACGGTCACCGCGAGGTGGGCGGAACCTCGGTGACTTGCTCGTGCCGGCCCCGTTCGCCGGGCCTCCCCCTACGTGCTTCCTCCGGGCCGGACTTCACCACCGGAGGAACACCTACGGTGTGGTGTGGCCTTCCCCCGGTTGTTCCGTGTCCTCCAGTCTGGTGGCGCCGTCCTCCCAGCGTCGGCGCCGCTCGGCGTCGGACTGTTCCCACCAAGGGGTGCCCCGCTCGCCGAGCGCCAGCTTTGCCGTGTGCACCCTGCGTCGCGCCCGTCCCTCGGCTGCCGTGTCCTCGTTCCTCCGCGAGGCCGCTACGGCGCGTCGGGCTGCCATGAGGTGACGGCGCAGGTCGGCGGCGACGTCCTCGGGAATCTTCGGGTCGGTCGCCCGCCATCGCCTCCCGTTGACCACGATGTAACGGCCATCGGGCGTCCGCTCTGGCTCCGCAGGAGAATTCACCCGGCTCATGCTGCCCTGCACAGGCTCGGATGCCACCAGGCAACACGGGACCCCTCACCATCAGGCACGGACGCCCCCGACCAGGGCCGGTGTCCGACCGCGTCACCGGCAGGAGGCCCTCGTGTTGCCGGGCGGAGTCCGCAGCCCGGATGAGCACGCAGGTCAGATGTCGCTGTCGATCCCGGTGACGGCAGGCGTTCCCAGGAGCGCGTCCTTCTCCGCGAAACCTGTCTCCTGCAGGGCGGTGGACACGAATCCCAAGGCGTCCAGTTCCGCCTCGTACCGGTCTGCTGCATCGACTTCGAGTCGAACCGAGAATGTGCCGTTGTTGTTGAGGGTGAGGAGGTCGAGGCCTTCGCTCTCGCTCAGGCCCGTGCGCTGCGCACCCAGCTTGCTCTTCAGGGATGCGCAGGAGCTCTCCGTGACGTCGACGACGAAAGTACCCGGGACGGTGATGACGAAGGTAGTCATGACAGCTCCTCATGTCTGGTGCGTGAGCGCTACGTGCTGTTCCGACTTCCCTCATTTCGGGAAGTCACCGGCGAGGGTTTCCGGTCGACCCCCGGGGGCCTGCACCGCGTCACGTCCGTACCCCGGCAGCACGCGTCCCGCGTGCGACGGCTCTTCGTCGCCGCGTGTATGGAGCGTTGAGGTCAGACGTGAGGCGTGTACGTGGCAAGCGGCCCTGCACTCGCCCCCGCAACCGGTGCGTTGGAGGCTGCGTGAGGACGGTATGCACCGCGCATGATGTCCGGCCGCACAGTGGAGAAGGTGTGGCAGGGGCCCCGGGAGAAGATCGTCCGGAGCGATGCGCTGGTACCTCGGCATCGGGTCCGGCGGGCTCAACGGCTGGAGGGCGCGACGGAACACCCGGGGGCCGGATGAGCGCCTACGAGCAGATGCCGCTGTTGCCGCGGGCCCTTGGGGTCCACCCGTAGCCGCGCGGGCCGTACTGGAGTCGTGTCCGGCGCCTGAGCCTCTCGCCCTGCACGAGCGCGTGCCCTGCGCCCGGTATGACGGCGAGGCATCGCAACCTCGCTCACTGACCTCGCGGAGCTCTACGCACCGCGCCGCACGACACCCGCGAAAACCGTGCGCGCACTGAGAGCCGCACCGCCCCCGCCGGGCTCGCCCGCGGGTCGGCCCGGCGGGCGGAATCCGCGAGTCGGTCGAACACGGGCTCGGATGACGCCGCGGCTCCTCACGCCTGCGGGCCCGGACGGCAGCAGCACTTCGGCTGCTCCGCGGGCCCGCAACGTACGGCATGCCCCGAGGTCGGCGGGCAGTTGTCAGCCCCAGACGGGAGCCGAGAAGACGCTGGCCGAGTTGTATCCCAAGTGCGGAAGGGCGGGCCAGCCCACGGGCTCGGGCTGGGTGCGATGGAAGTCCGCGGCCACAAGCGTCGCCAGGTTGAAGTACGCCGCGCGGGTCTGCGTCCTCATCTTGGCCAGGTCGACCTCAGCTCCCGCAGAGAGGTGCTCGTCGAAGGGGATCACCACCACACCCCGGCAGCGGGCACGGAAGTGGGCGACCACGTCGTTCAGCTTGATGATCTTGCTGGTCTTGCGCGCTTCGGACACCACGGTGATGCTCCGCTGGACCAGGTCAGAGTATCCGTGGGCATTGAGCCAGTCCAGGGTGGTGCTCGCGCTGGCGGCGCCGTCCACACTGGAAGTGGCGACGACGATCAGCTGATCGGCGAGGTCCAGGACGCCTCCCATCGCGCTGTGCAACAGGCCGGTGCCGGAGTCCGTGAGGATGATCGGATAGTGCTGTCCGAGGCAGCCGACGACCTGGCGGTAGTCCTCGTCGTTGAACGCTGTGGACAGAGCGGGGTCCACGTCGTTGGCGAGGACCTCCAATCCGCTCGGGGACTGGGAGGTGTAGCGGCGTACCGCCATGTAGTTGGGCAGGTTCGGAATGTCGGCCACCAGGTCGCGGATGGTCGCGTTGGTCTCCCGGCGCACCCGGCGGCTGAGCGTGCCGGCGTCCGGGTTGGCGTCGATGGCCACGACACGGTCCTGCCGTTCGGTCGCGAGCATCGCACCGAGGGCCGTCGTGGTGGTGGTCTTGCCGACCCCACCCTTCAGGCTGATGACTGCGATCTTGTAGCAGTCCATCACCGGGGTGCGCAGTACGGCCAGCTTCTGCTGCCGTACGCGTTCGGCGCTCCGCCCGCCGATGCGCAGTTTCCTGAGCCCTCCTCGAACGCCCCCTCTGTTACGCAGGAGGCGATCGGAGGAGAGCTCCACCGATGAGCTGTGTCCCAACGCGGCTCCATGCCCGGATCGGTCGAGCGCCGGAGGCATGTAGGCGCCTGCGGGCCGGTGGTTGACCGGTGGGCCGTCGGCGAACCTTGCCGGCTGGGCCGGCCCGGCGTACGGGCGTGACAGAGGCGCCCCGCCGGGGTGGTGGGCTGCGGGGGCGCCGCCGGAAGCCCGGGGGCCGTATTCATTGGGCAGGACTTCTTCCGCCGACCGCACCGACGGCATGGATTCTCTCGGCGCGGACATCTGGGGCTCGGTCGGGGCATACCGATCCGGCCCGTGACCTCCGAAGACATCCGGCCTGTCGTCCCCTCCGTCAGACGCAGGCATGCCGACGCTGATGTCACGGTCGTTAGTCATACTGTTCAGTCCTTTCGATGACCTTGAAGAGCTCTTGGGGACGGCTTCGGCGCGTCGGCGGCTGGATGCTTCCGCCATCGACCTACCTTGTTCATCGGGTCGGCGACGTGCATCTTCGCGGGGGGCGTCCTCGACTTCGGACTCGGACAGCTGCGACAGGCCGGCAGGAGGGTAGTTCTGGACCTCAGGAACAGCAGTCGTGTGCCTGTCGGTCGCTGCCGCGAGCCGATCAGGGGGTCGGCCCCCGAGCCTGTTGAGGCGTGCGGGTGGTCCGTGCCCGGAAGGGAGCAACTCCGGGGCATCGGCACCTTTCGGCCCACGTTCATTCGTGCTGCGGACATGAGAAGGCCTGGCGACCGGGCGAAGGCCTCTTCTGACGAGCATGCCGTTGCTGTCCACGAACAGTTCATGCTCCATGAACTGTTCCACGGTCAGCACCTGCTTCTCCCCGATAGGGGCGCGCGGTGGCTGCCTCCAGGCCGTGCCCTGCCCGTGGCCTCCCCACTCACGTGCTGTCAGTGCGCGGCGTTCGGCGTTCTCCATGGCCTGCTTCACGTCCGGTGGGATCTCGATCCGGCTCCTCACCCGGTACCGTCCGGTCTCCAGATCGTCCGCACACTGCAACTGGACCTTTACGGGGCCCACAAAGGAATAGAGCTGCGATTCCGCGTACTCGCGTACCTTTTCGACCAGCTCTTCACCGAGCATCACCAGGCACGTACTGTGCAGCTCGTGGTCGTCGCTGTTGAGTTCGACGACGAAGCTGTTGGGTACGACGGTGCGGTCTTGGCTCCAGATTCTGGAATTGACGTCACACTCGCGCCGCAGCGCGCCGACGAACTCCAGGGGCTGGACCGCAGACTTGAAGGCTTTGGCGAAGGCGCCGTTCACCCATGCCTCGAAGCGCCGCTCCAGCTTGTTCAGCGTTCCCACTGTCAGCCTTCCAGTACGGGTCGCCCGCCATTTGAGCGAATGTGCGTTCACTGACTGGATCTTTTTAGCCAGATTTCGCCAGCCACTGCGGTGTGTCTCATCGATTCACCCGATCGTCTCCGCAGTAGCCCGCTTCGGCCCATGCCTGCCCCGTAGGGGGCCTGTGCGGAGGCGGGATCCGGCCCGGAGCCGCGCGTCGGGCGGGGCATGCGGAAGTGGCCGCCGCCTGACGAGTTGCGTGGCACGACAAGCGGTGGGGGGAGCCCGGACACAGCGTTCGGGATCCGCGGAGCGGCAGGTCACGGCTGGTCAGCCGGGCGCCGGACCGATCCGGCGCCCGGGGCTCGGTGCTCGCCTGGGCTTCATGGCTCACCGCACCAGGTGGGGTGCCGGTGAGTCGGAGTCACGAGCAGGCTCCAGCCCTGCGGCGGGTTCCGTATCCCGCGGCGTACGCGGGTACGGCCGACAGTTGCCGGATGTGGTCGAGTCGGGGCTCCTTCTACGCAACCCCCGCAGGCCCGCCTCGGACATGGGACCGTCGCCCAGGCGCACGAGTGCCGTTGGTAGGCCGGTGCGCTGGGAGGTCGGGCCGTGCGACGATCGTGGTCAGCGGCCGGGGAACCGCCGGAGTTCCCGAGGACGGAGCCAGATGAAGGACGACGAGATACGTTCGCGCTTCGACGGCCGTGGCCGTGTCGTGCTGCTGCCCGGCCACGCATCCGCGCCGAGGCAACGCCGGATCGAGGAGATCGCCCGCGCCCTCGGCTATCGGCTTCTCACCACCGAGAGTCTGGGCAGCGCCGGCGTCCGGCTCGTCTACGAGCGTGATGACGGCCCGCTCGCGCGACGCCGGACCGAACTGACCATTGCCCGACTGCGCGCGGGAGGACCACTGCTGCCCGCGATGGAGCCGCCTCCGCCCCCACCGCCGGGCCCGCCGCCGACGGCCCCGGCACAGCGTCGGACCCGGCAGCCGGTACGGCCTCCGTCGGAGCCACCGCCTACCCCCGCGGCAGCGCCGGCCGGACCACGCGTTCCTCCCCCGCCGCCGTACCCGCCGCTCCCGCCCTCCGCCACCCCCAACGCCCTTCGGCGTCGTTCCCCTCCAAGAGATTCCGCGTCGTGGCCGGGCGGGCCGGCCGATCGGGCGTGGGCGCTCAAAGGCGCCGCCGAGACCTCGCGCACATGGTCGAACCCGTCTCGGCGGGGTTCGGACACCTCCTCTGCCTGGTGGTGAGTCCGCGGTTCCCGGACGGTTCGGACGGCGGGAGGCACTGTTGCGGAGTTACCGACCGCGCGCGCCCAGGCCGCGGGCACGCCGGCTCGGCGCGGGAACCATGCGTACGAGGCCGCGCACCACGGTGTCGATCAGGTCGTCGGACGGTGCGTCGGTTCCGTGCGTCAGCAGTCGGGCGAGGGTGTGCACCAGAGCGGGTGAGGCCATGACGCGGCGGTTGAGGAGCGGTCGGTAACCGTAGCGGGCGAACACCAGGTCGGCGACGGTGTTGCCGAGCCGGTAGTAACGGCCCCAGCGGCGGTTCACCTCGCTCACGTACTGGTGCAGAACCTGCTCACGCCCGAGGCCGGTGGGGCGGTGCAGAGCGAGAGCCACGGTCTCGGCGGCGACCTCCCCCGCCTCCATGGCCTGGACGATGCCCTCACCGCTCCATGGGCTGACCATGCCGCCGCTGTCACCGACCAGGAGCAGCCCTCGACGGTACTGCGGCCGACGGTTGAACCCCATGGGAAGCGCGGCGCTGCGCAGCGGCGAGTCGGCGTTCTCCTCCCGCAGTTCCGAGTGCGCCGGCATCCGGGTCAGCCACTGCTCCATGGTGGCCCTCAGGTCGACCGCTCCGTGACCGCGGTGCGGCAGAGCGCCCAGGCCCACATTCACGCGGCCGTCACCGAGCGGGAAGATCCATCCGTATCCCGGCAGGTCACGTCCGGTTCGGGAACAGAGGAGATCGGCCCAGAGTTCGAGGTAGGGGTCGTTGGTGCGGGCCTCGCTGCGGTAATAGCGGCGAGCGGCGGTGGCCATCGGCTTGCCCGGGTCCCGCTCCAGGCCCATGGCCAGGGCGGTTCGGGCGGAGGCACCGTCGGCGGCGATCACGACGGGGGCGCGGAAGTTCACCGGCCGCCTGTCGGCTCCCGCCAGGGCGCTCACGCCGACGATGCGTCCGGCCCGGTCGGTCAGAGGCCCTGTCGCCTTCGTCTCCAGGCACAGCCGCGCCCCGGCGGCCACGGCCTGACGGGCCAGGATGTCGTCGAAGTCGTGCCGGGAGCGGGTGAGACCGAAGTCCGGGTGGTTGCCCGAGCGGGGCCAGTCGATGTGTACCTGCCGTCCTCCGCACACCCACCGCATCCCCTTGGTGCGCGTCCAGCCCGGAGCATCGATGTCGACACCCATGCGTACGAGTTGCTGAACGCCTCGCGGGGTGAGGCCGTCCCCGCACACCTTGTCCCGGGGGAAGGTGCCCTTCTCGAGCAGCAGTACGTCCACACCGGCCCTAGCAAGGTACAGCGCCGCGGCCGACCCTGCGGGCCCCGCGCCCACCACGATCGCCTGCGCCCGATGGTCGCCGGTACCCGCCTCTTCGTCTGACTCCACTTGCTGACTCCTCGATGAGAGGGGCTGATCAGGGAATCCGACGTGTCGCCGGCCCTGCGGATCGTCCCGCAGGCCTGTCTGCCGACCTGCTCATCGAACACCTACCCGGCTCGGGCCAGGAGCACCCCCCGGGGCAGGGGTGGTGAAAACGGGTTACCGGCCGCGGCTGGGTGCGACTTCCGCAGGCCGGGCGGTATCCATCAGAATGACGTCGTGGCTGCCGGGTGCCCTCCGGTGGAGCGGCGTTCGCGCGGCAGGGGGCCGGGGCCGTGGAGGCGAAATGTCGCCTCGCGCCTTCGCATCGGGCCGTGACGCTCGCGATGAGGGCGCGGATTGTGTGCGAGACAGATTGCTCGGGTGTCCCAGTGACCGTGCTCGGTAGGGGCTGTCCGCACCGCTGCACGTGTTTGCAGCGGGTGATTGCCGGTGACCAGGCCCTCGGGTCGTGCTTCCCGGGGGCCTGGGCGACCTCGGCTGCGGGATCAGGCGGTGGTGATGTTCTCCGCCTGCGGGCCCTTCTGCCCCTGGGTCACGTCGAAGGTGACGGCCTGGCCTTCCTGGAGCTCACGGAAGCCAGTGGCGTTGATGGCGGAGTAATGCGCGAAGACGTCCGGCCCGCCGCCGTCCTGCTGGATGAAGCCGAAACCCTTTTCCGCGTTGAACCACTTGACGGTTCCGCTGGCCATGCTCGTGCCTTCCCGTTGAGATCCGGACCCGCACCGCGCGGCCCCGGAGACGTCATGGCCCGTACCGGCACAGCAGAATGCCCGCACCGAAGCGCGGGCTGGTACGGCGAACCACGACATCTGGCAGTGACGCTACATGGCGAAACCGCCCCCCACCAGAGAGCAACGACTGGATGTGTGCGTCGGATGGACTCGGCTCACTCCGACGGCACGCCTTATGCGCGTACCGCGGGCGTCGGCCGTCGGATGCTCGCGGCCGAAACGCCGTGGCGTGGCGCGCGGGCCGGAGCGCCGAGTCACCCCTTCGCAGGCGGCAGCGCATCCGGGTGAACTCATTCGCAGCAGGTGTCCGCAGCACGGTTCGGAGGTCACCCGGATCGAGCCTCTGAGCTGCGAGAACTCACCCGTAGGAGGCTTTCGCCCTGTCAGCGGACCGCACCGGGGCCGGCGGGCTCGGCGCACCACATCCATCGGCGCCGTGCGCCCGGCCCACCCACCGGCTGCGCCGCGCGGTGAGACGAAGTCGGTTGCCCCGTACAAGGGTTTCTGCCCAGCCGGACAGAGATGTGTGAACGGTGAAACCTTCGACGGAAAGGGCACGAACCACTTCCGACGGGCCACGTGCACCAGTGGGGAGCCCTCCGCACCGCGCGGGAGCCACCCACTTCCGGATGCACACTTTCGCGCCAACATCCCGGAGAAATCATGGTGTTGGGTACGGCGCTCCGGAAGTGACAGGCACAGTCACCTTGCGATCGCGTTCCGAACGCATGCCCGCGTCCGGGGTGAATCGGTGTCCACTGGGCGCTACTTTCGTTGATGTAGGTAGCATCATCCGCCATACGCATTCAAGACACGGCGAAAGACGAGGACTGCATGTCCGAAAACACTCCTACATCCGGCATCAGCGCAGACTACGCACAACGGATCACAGATGACCTTGAGGCGAACCGAAGTGAGCAGGACCGGGCGCGCGCCGAGCTGACCCGCCTGCAGGGCGAACTCGTCCAGCTTGAGGAGGGTGAGCAGATCCTGGTCAAGATGCAAGAGGTACTGGGACGTACCGGTAAGCCGGCCGCGGGCAAGGGCAAGGGCAAGGGCCGCAAGGCGGCGGTGTCCGTACCCGCCGCGCGTCGCGCCAAGGGCAGGACGGCATCCCGGAAGGGAGTGGAGGGGGCGAAGCCCCGGACCCGCACCGGCCAGAAGGCGCAGACCTCGGCCGGAGTGACCGCGGCCCCGAAGGGGGCCGGCGAGCCGACCTGGCGCACGCTGGTCACCGGATTCCTCGCGGACCAGAGGGAGCCGAAGTCCGCCGCCGAGGTGACCGCGGCCCTGACCGAAGCTCACCCGCAGCGCGCCACGCAGGTGGCCGTGGTGCGCAACACCCTGGAACAAGGGGTCGCGCACGGGCTGCTGGAACGCTCCAAGCAGGGACGCTCCGTCTACTACAGCCCCGTCTCGGCCGCGGTCACAGCCGGGGCGCCCGCCGAGTAGCTGCAGCGCGGAACAGTGGAGCCCTCCGGACAGCCCGGCTCGCTCCGGGCCATGTGAAGTGGCCGGACGTCAGGACTGCGGCCCCGGCGGCCGAGCGGGTGAGCACCGCAAGCTCCGTCGGTCGCATTGTCATCGCGCGTTCGGCACTCGTCCCGGTTCGCCGGCCGGACCACAGGGCCACCGTCGACGCGAGTGAGTTGCATTCGACCGGGAATCGGTCACCGCGCACGGTGAGGGCCTCCGGGGACGGGTGCCTCCCGAAAGGTCGCACAAGCGCGTCGCCCGTCGCCCTGGCCGTCGGTCAACCACCTGCGCGCACGGTGCACAGACCTGCCAGTTCCTCCGCGGCCGGGCTTCACGACAGGCCGGAGTCATGATGACTCCGGGTTCAGCCGGCGTTCGTGCGGGTGCGGACGGCGTCAGCGAGTGCGCGGCCGATGGCCTTGGACCCGCCCGCGTTGGGATGCAGCGGGGTTGCGGTGTGGGTGGGGACGAGGCCCTCGGTGTACCGGTCGGCGGGGGCCGCACACGAGTCATGGCCTACGCCGAGCGAGTAGGTGTCCACGAAGGTCACGTCGTGCTGCCGGGCCGTCGCCCTCAGTGCGGCGCTGAGGTGGTCGACCGCGCCCTGGACGTAGTCGGCGTCGACGTCCCAGATGGGCTGGGTGGGGAAGCAGCCGCCCGGGCGGATGTAGTTCCCGTAGCCGACGACGAACACTTCGGCGTGCGGTGCCCGCTGCCGGATCCGGTGCAGGACGACGGAGAACTCAGGCACCCACGCGTCGATGCCGGCCTTCACGATGTCGACGCCGCCTTTCGTGTTCCTGGCCGCACAACTGGTACCGACGGGTTTGGGCAACAGGTTGACGCATCCCAGCGCGGCGGCGACAAGTCCTGTGTCGTTGCCGCCGATCGTGATGCTGACGACATCGGTATCCTCCGTCACGGCATCGAACTGGGGTTTGGTACCCGGGTGCTGGGAGGTACTGAGGTGCTCGACCGTCGCGGCGGAGCAGCTGACGTCGGTGAGCCTGGCGCCCATAGCCTCGGCCGCCCTGTGCGGGTAGTCCGCCAGGGACCGCAGACACAAGGGATTCGAGGAGTCTGCCGGCAGTACGAGCGGGGCGGCGGCGAACGAGTCCCCCAGAGCCACGTAGTCGAGGGGCTCGGTGGTCACGGCGGCAGCCGGTGCCGTGACGGTCGCAGCCAGGGCTGTCGCAGCCACTGCGGATGTGAGCGCGTGGTGCAGGCCGAGCTTCATGTGCGGCTCCTTGGACGTGCGTACGGAGGTGTTGCGGACGCGCCGAGGGCGACCGGCCTCAGGGACGGGTGACGCGAAGGCGGGCTGTGAGGCACGGGTGGACGAGCCTGTCTGCCGGTCGGTGAGTCTGTGATGCGGGTACATCATGTCGTTCACCGGCGCCCTGCTCCCGGTAGGGAGAACAGCATTCCGAGAGGTGGTGCGTGTCCGCGTACGACGCCGACGGGATCTCCGGCGACGCGGACAGCCTGCATCAGTCCCGGCCGGCATCCGTCCACCGGCCGCGGAGAGCGGTCTCCCGGAACGGCTCACTGCCCGACTCCCGGTCCATCGGATGCGGCCGGGCGACCAGGCACGCATGATCCTGCGCGGTATCGGCGACACCGCGCAGGGGCCGACGAGGGCTCGGTCCGAGCGTCCGGGCAGGGCGGAGTGCCTCGGTGCGGGGTCTCGTACGGGAGGCGGCGATCGGGTGAACCCCGCCCGGCGGGGAATAGCGGGCACGCATCGATGTTGACGTCACCATGGCTTCTGAGACGCGTGGGACTTTCGGACGGATCGGCATCTGGAGCGGCGCCCTGCACGGGTCGCGAACGGACGAGGCGGGTAGACACGCGATCGCGGAAGCGGCGGCCGAGCTCGAGGAGCTGAGGTACGGCACGCTCTGGATCGGCGGCAGCCCGTCGGTGGAGGACGCCGCAGCCGTGGTGGCCGCCACCCGCGCGGTCACCGTGGCCACAGGAATCCTGAGCATCTGGGACCATCCGGCCGAGGAGGTGGCGGCGGGGGTCGCCGCGATCGACGCGAGCGCACGCGGGCGGTTCGTACTCGGCCTGGGCGTCAGCCACAGCCCGATGGTGCCGCAGTACACGAAGCCGTACAGCGCCATGGTGACCTATCTCGACGTACTCGACGCCGCGGCACCGCCGGTGGGGTCCGGACACCGGGTCCTCGCCGCGCTCGGGCCGAAGATGCTGCGACTCGCCACCGACCGCGCGCTGGGCGCGCACCCCTATCTCGTCACCGCCGAACACACCGCGGAGGCACGTACGGCACTCGGTCCCGACGCGCTCCTCGCCCCGGAGCTGTCGGTCGTCCTCGACACCGACGCCGACCGGGCCCGCACCACCGCGCGGGCCATGCTGGCCCTGTACCTGCAGTTGCCGAACTACACGGCCAACTTGTTGCGCCTCGGGTTCACCGAGGACGACTTCGCCGGCGGTGGCAGCATCCGTCTCCTGGATGCCCTGTTCGCCCTGGGCGACGCCGAACGCGTGAGGGCACGGACCCAGGAGTTCTTCGACGCCGGCGCCGACCATGTGGCGCTGCAGGTCCTCACCGCCGACGAGGGTGGCAGCGGCCTTCCGCGGACCGAATGGCGTGAGCTGGCCGGGGCGTTGGCCGACGAACTGTAGCCCGCAGTCCACGGCGGCGGGTGGGCCGCAGCGCACCGTCCGGACGGTGCACCGAGCCGGCCTCTCGGCTTCAGGCGGCGCAGTGGGCAAAAAGTGTGGGCCTCCTCCCCCGCCCGTGAGTGACGTCGCCCGCCGCCCGTTCGGCACGGAGCCTGCGCGAGAGGCAGCCCGACGGTCGCGCAGAGGCCGGCTCGGCGCTATCCCAGTTCGATGGTGGTCGCGGCGAAGAGGCCGGCCATGTCGATGGCAGGTGCGTCCCCGGTGTACATCCGGGCGCACTCGAAGGTCGGTTCGAGGCCCAGCCGCTCCATCAGCCTGATCGCCGGTACGTTCACGTCAGGCACGTCCATGGCCAGCGGCACCCCCTGCTGAGCCGCCGCCAGACTGTTGAGCAGGGCGAGGGCGATGTCGTCCGAATCTGCGTACAGGGGACCCACACGAGCACCGGACTCGGCCGGGCGCACGACCCCGAAGCCCTTCAGCTCACCGTCCTGGAGTGCCACAAGGGCCGTGTGACCGGGCGTGCCCACCCAGAGGGAGAGGAAGGCGTCGCGCCTGGCGGGAAAGAAGCGGCGGTCGTAGGAGGCGAGCGTGCCGAAGGGAACCGAGCCGGCGTCGGTCACCGTGACGTCTCCGGACGGCACCTCGCCGGCCGGCACTCCCGCGTACCGCATGTGGGTCCAGGCTGTGCGGAAACCGGACTTGCGGTAGCTGTCCTGCTGATCCACGACACCGTCCAGGCCCACCCTCCTGCCGTTCAGGTGCTGCATGGCCGCCCGCCACGCCTGGATCCCGTAGCCCTGGCCACGGAACGGGGGCCGTGCGATGTAGAACCCGATGAATCCGAAATCTGCCCCGTAACGCACGGCGGAGATGGAGGTGACCGGGTCTTCGTCCAGTTTGCCCAGGAGGAAGCCGCGCGGGTCTGCCGCGTGGAAGGGGAGATGGTCCATCTTTCCCGGGTTCCACTGTTCTTCGGCGGCCCACTCCAGGAATCGAGCCATCTCACGGATGCCGGCGGTCGTGATCTCGTACTCTGCCATGCCCCTATTTCATTCGTTTCGGTGAATCAGCGATGGGTTCCGGCTGCCGTCCAGGCTGGGCGTCCCGGCCCGGCCCACTGTCGGCGTGCCGGAACGCCAGGCTGTTCCACAGCCCCCGCGCCACGGGCGCGTGGACCACGGCAGGACGGGCCCTGCACGATGGAGCACGCAGTATTCCTCCTGCGCGTACCTGAGTGTTCCTCGCCGATTCCCACGACAGCGGATGTCGATGCCGCCGTCGACGCGCGCTACGCCGAACTCACGCCCGGCTGTCGGAGCCGGGTTCGTCGAGACCGGGTGCGTGTTCCGGGGGCCACGCGAAGTCGGACGTCTTCGTCGAGGCCATCTGCTGGTGCCGCCCGGGCGGCTGACGCAGTGGACCACGCTGAGCACGTCAGCCCGTTGCCGTTCCGCAACGTCGACGGAGGAGCTCGACTCCGTCACCTTCCAGATCGTCCAGGTACGACGTGCGACCGGTCATCGCCATCACGAGAGCCAGGGTGGTGCCGGACACCAGCGGGCCGGCACCGGTCGTGAAGGGACCGTCACACGCCACGAGTCGTAGGCCTCGGATGCGTCCCTTGGCGAGGACCACCATGTCCGAACTGCGGTAGTGGTCGGCGACCTGCGTGACCGTGGCCATCGGGTAGTCCCGGCGGATGCCCAACGGGCGCCGGATGTCCTCGCCGTGCACGATCGTCTCCCCGAGCATGGCGATGACGGGCAGCGGCGGCTTCGTCGTGCTCCGAACGACGTGCCGGAACCGCTCGAGCGTCTCACCCGGGGATGCGCCCAACTGCTCGGCCAGGCGCATGGCCACCTGCTTGTCGAAGTCGAACCGGCAGCGGAGCACACCTGCCAGCCATCGCACGGAGTCGAGACTTGCTCCGGCGGTGAGATGGGCCAATGCCTCACGCACCGTCAGTTCAGTGCACAGCGAGGGCGTGGACCACTGCTCCTCGGACAGCGATGCGAGATCGGCCGCCAGCCCCGCTCGCTCGGAATGGATCAGCGGCCAGATCTCTTGTCCGCGTCCACGGTGTGCGGCCGTTCTCGAATCAGTCATCCGGGAGTGTCTCCTGTATCGAACCTGCCCTGCATCGGGCCCGGTGCGGACGGCATCCGGCCGGACGCCGCAGGAGAGACTTCCGCCGCGGTACGGAATCATCGGCGTCGCCTGGAATTCCTTTCGGCGACACCGAACCAGGGATCGTGCGAGGCCGTTCCCTGGCCTGACCGTTCCGCGTCCGCACTCCGGTTGTGCACGCAGGGCTCGCCGCCCGCGGGGTCGACACGGTCGCGCGTTTCCCGGGCGCGAGCAAGTCAACTGCGTGCGCCGTGCGGACCCTGAGCACCGGGCAGCAGGCGCACGCAGCTGAGTTCGATCCCGGCGGTCGGACCGGCGCCGGCCCGCCGGGAGGGGGGCGAAGGCATGCGGCAGGCCGGCGGTCCGGTCGCGACCGGCCGGGCGGATCGGGACGGTCAGCGTCGGCCGACTCGCCGCCCGTTGCCGATGCCCGCCACGTGCAGGGCGAGCAGGATGAGGCCGATCAGCATGACGTTCGTCGATGCGAAGATGTCGTTCGTCGCAATATCAGCGGCGTTGATCAGGAAAGCGATGAAGAACAGTACTGCCGCGGCTATCCCCAGCATGACGTAGCTCCTTTTGTCGATGGAACACGTGTGCCCCCGCCTGTCTGGATCAGACCTGGGGGCCGGCATCCGAATCGGCGCCCGTGGGCCGGTGGCAGGGAAGCCGGCGGCACCGGCTCCCGGGGCGGGCCCGGGTCGGGCGATCGTGCTTCGGCGGAAGGCCGGCGTGGACGGCCGTCCGGGCGATGGAACGTCGATCCGCTTCGTCCTGCGCCGGGGACTTCAGGTGCTGGCTGCACGAGATGGCACACCTGTGCCCGGGCGCTCATCACGGCGGGACCGACGAAGGCGCGGTCACACGGGGCAGGGCGGCCCGATCCGAAGCTGACGAGCTCTCGGCCGGGCGTCGACCAACGGCGTGGTAGGGCACATCACAGGCCCGCACGCCTCCGAGGACTCCACTCGGGGAGCCCAGCTCCCCCGCCCGCCCTCAACGGCTCTCGCGCTGCAGCTTGCGGCGCTCACCGCGCTTGGGGTGACGGATCGTCACACCGCCCATCCCGCAGTCGCCGGTCAAGCGGATCACGGGCGAGCCCGGCAGCCTCTCGGCGGTCGTCCTGTTCCGCAGACCGGCCAGGCCGGGATCCACCTGCCCCGCTTCCACCACCCAACCGTCGGGGACGACGATCTCGACACCCCCTGCCCCGCCGCTCACCTCGATCTCCACCACCCGCAGTCGGCACTCGACCCGCGTGAAGTCGATCTTGACGCCGCCGAGCCCGCCGAACGCTCTGATCTGTGCCGGTACGCGCCAGACACCGTCCTGCACCGCTCCGGCCATGCCGCCTTTGACCAACAGCGGCTGGGCCGGGGGCAGCACCGGCAGCAGATCGGCGGTGAGCGGTGCCAGTTCGGCGTGTGTCCTGGCGGCCAGGGCCACCTCCAGCCGCGTGCCCAGTTCGTCGAGGTCGATGCGGCCGTCGGCCGCCGCCTCCTGCAACTCGGCCACCACCGCTTCGCGGTCCGCGTCGGAAGCACGCAGGGGAACGGGTTGCGAGGGCTCAACGGTCATGAGCCGATGATAACGAGGGCGATGACCGAGATGGGCCCGCACGGCGACTCCACGGAGGTGCCCGGGTCCGCGTGGCCACGGTGCAACTGCCTGCGCTCCACGAACCCGACTCCGCGTCCATGCTCGACGAACGCACAACCGCACCGACGGAGTTGCACCGACCTCGCGGACGCCGAGCAGCTGGACCTAGCCCTTCCCGGCATCGGGGCTTCCGGGTGGGTGAGGGCGCGCCCAGGTCACGGGCTGTCCGCCTCCCAGGCCCAGCGCTTGGGGTCGGTCGCCACGGGCCCGTACACAGTGTGTCCGCCCGCACCGAATCTGCCCAGCTCCGTACCGAGCGCGGCCCCTACGGCTAGGCGCTCTTCGGGCCAGCCGGTCACATCCAGAAGCAGCCCGTCCAGCGGGCCTCCCACCAGTTCCACGTAGACGTGCCCGGGCCGGGGGCCCGGATCGGGATCGTCGTGGTCGGCGCCGTAGACGCGGCGCCTCATCAGTTCGTCCATGTCCCCAGCATCACAGCCACCACCGACAGTCCCTCCCGCGAGCCGGCGCGTGACGAGCGTGGACGCGCGGCGCCGGGACGGTCCCGGACGCCGCCCCCCTCGTGTGGCAGCGTGGAGGTGCGCCCTCCGATCCATCCGGTGTGGTTCACCGCCACGGGGAGGGCGCAGCACGAGACAGAGGAGAGAACATGTCGAAGCCGCCGCTTCCCGACGCCGCGGTCGCTATGCTGCGCAAGCCCAATCCGGCGGTGATCGCCACACTTCGCTCGGACGGGCAGCCGGTGTCCACGGCCACCTGGTACCTCTGGGACGACGGCCGGGTGCTGGTCAACATGGACGAGGGCCGCAAGCGCCTCGACCACGTCCGCAGGGACCCACGCGTCACCCTGACCGTGCTCGACGACTCCGACTGGTACACCCATGTGACCTTGATCGGGCACGTCGTCGAGATGAGCGACGACGAGGGTCTGGTCGGCATCGACCGGCTGTCCCAGCAGTACCTCGGCCAGCCGTACGCGGACCGCGACCGCGGCCGGGTCAACGCCTGGATCGAGATCGACCGTTGGCACGGTTGGGGTGGCTTCCGGGACAGCACCCAGGCAGCGACCTAGGCCGCCCGACCGCATCACTCGAATGGCAATCGAAAGCGTCCTGGTGACGGACGCGCGGAGGGTGCGGACCGAGCCCTCCGCGCGGACCGGGCGCCGAAGCCCGAGGCCGGGCCCACAGAGGGAGACCCCGCCGACGACGTCGGTACCCTCCTGCCACCCGGCGGGCCGACCTGGCCCGGCGAGGCGTGCTGACGACGCGGTGTCAGTTTCTCGGGGCCTGGTCACGGGCCCGCCAGCGGGACAAATGATCGAAGTGCGGGCCTTACTGGCGTTGCGGAGCACGCCGCGGGCCCCTCGTGCGCAACGGTTGGACCCTCATCGGCGAAGCCGCGGCGCCCCTGCCGTCGCGGCTTCGCCGATGACGATCCGACCGGTCGGCGCACCGGCTCTGCTGAGGAGGTCCCATGAACTGGACACTTGAGGTCATCCCGGTCCCCGTCACCGACATGGACCGTGCAAAAGCGTTCTATACCGAGAGGGTGAACTTCAAGCTGGATCTGGACGACGAGGTCGCCCCTGGTGTGCGCATCATCCAGATGACTCCTCCGGGCTCACGGTGTTCCATCGCCATGCTCCAGGGGATGCCTCCCTTCCCCGGGGAGAAGGTGATGGCGCCCGGCACGCTGCATGGGCTGCAAATCTGTGTGACGGACATCGAGGCGGCACGCGAGGAACTGGTGAGCCGGGGCGTGGAAGTCTCTCCGGTTCGTCATGTGGGCGCGACGGGCTGGGAGGAAGGCAGGGGCGACACCTGGAACTCGTTCATGTCCTTCACCGATCCGGACGGCAACGGATGGGTCGTCCAGGAGGCGCCTTCCGAGCTGTCGGCCCGCTGACATCCCGCCGGAGCGGGCTCACGACCCCCGTCGCCCTCGCGCCGCGGGGGCGGGCGGCGTCGCCGACCCGCCCCCCGAATGTCAGGCGCGGGGGTCGAACGGGATTCCGGCAGGCAGGGCCTTTTCCAGGTGGCTCGCGAAGTTGCCGTCCTTGAGGCCGAACACTGCGCTGCCGAAGTCCGCCTGGACCAGCTTGTCCCGCAGCCCGGCCGGGTAGCCGTTCCAGCCGACGAGAGCGGGGAACCGCCACTGGCTGTAGTGGTTCTCCGGAGGCTCGTCGCCGGTATTGGCGGGGCGGAAGCAGTGCGTGCCGGGCCCGTCCTTGTGGTAAACGATCTTCGGGTGCGATCCGTCCCACCGGATCTGCTCGCTGGAGTAGACGTCGAAGTCACCATGGGCCGAGGTCGACACGAAGCGGGCTTGGTTGTTCTGGACCCACACCACCACGTGCTCCCAGTCGTGCCGGTGCCCACCGAGCCCGCTGCCGGCCACCGCCTGGTCCTTCTCGAAGTAGAGCCCGTACATGACCGCGCACCAGCCGTTGTTGCATGTGGAGCGGGAATAGCCGTTGGTGTTGTCCAGATCGACGGCGTCCCGGCAGCTGCCGTTGACGGCCCCGGTGGTATTGAGGCCGGCGGCAACGGTTCCGTCCGGGCCGATCGCGGGCGTGGGGTAACAGCCGTCCGTGTCGTAGTCGTACGCCGGTTGGAAGGTCTGCTCCATCACGTCCGCGTTCGCGGGAAGCGCGGCCGGTGGGGCGGCGAGCGCACTGCTCGCGGTAGCGATGACCAGCGCGATGGCGCTGGTCACGACGAGCGCGGCCTTGCGGATCGATGCACTGCGTTTCACTGCGTCCTCCAGGTGGGCGCGTGGCTGTGGGGAAGGCACGCGCGGCTACGCCTGACATGCCCACAGCAACGCCCTTGAATCCTGCGGACGCACTTCGTTCGACACCGTAACGGCCACACAGGCCAGGCGGGACGTCCTCCGGCAGGAAGCGCATCCACATCCCGGACCGGCGGACGCGACGTCAGGCGCCGCGTGTGCGGGCCGGTCACGCACCCCTGCCTACTGAGCGGGGCGTCCGGCTGCGGGGACGGGGGCCGCCGTACCGGTCCTTACAGCCTTTCCCGGGCGCAGGGTCCACGGCACGGGACCGGTGTTCATCAGCCACCCGTCGGCGATCAGCCGGCGGATGACGAGGATCCGCAGTTCCCGCGACATCTTTCCCCAGCCCATCCCCTTGCAGAGCTGCTTCACGGACGGGCCGTGGCCGTGCACCGCGCGGAACTCCATGGCGAACTCCGCGGCAGCGGGCCCTTGGCCGGGGTACCTGGCCTCCCAGGCGCCGTACGCCTCGAGCACTTTCTCGTCGAACTGTGCGGGAACCGCCGTACGCATGAAGGCCTCCGACACCCTGGCCGTGGCCAGGGAACACTCGGGGCAGCTCTCAACCGCTTCGACGTGCCGCCGCAGGGCCACACTCGCCCGGTCTTTCCACTCGCCCCAGGTCGGACGTTCCTCATCCGGCTCGTCGCTCGCACCGGGCGCGGCGTCGGGCAGTGGGCGCATTCCCGCCAGGTGCCGCACGGCTTCTGCCAGCAGATACCGGTCGCTGTCCAACTCCCGCAGGAATCCCTTGGCGAGCAGCTCGGGCAGGGCGGTCCGGCAGTCGTCGGGAAGGGAGGCGGGCAGCGTCCCGTGCTCGTCGGCCGGCCCATGGGCCGCCAGGAAGAGCGCGGCCAGCCGCGCGGCAGACGATGCCTTTTTCACCGGCTTGGCGGCCAGGGTCCGGGTCGTCCAGCCCGACACCTTGGACCGCATCACCTTGCCGAAGGGGAGCCGGGAGTCGGGCTGAGCGCCGAGGTCCGGCACAGTGACGCCCACCGGGGTGACGAGGTCGTCGCCGAGCAGGGCGCCCTGTCCCTGCCAGCCCAGAGCGGCGAAGGCCGTGACCGCCCCCTCGGCGTCCGCCAAACGGAGGGAACGCACGTCCTGGCCGGTGAGGTTACCGATCCCGCTCCGGGCCGCCCTGATCGAGACGACGACAGCGAGGAGCCGCGCGTCGGCCCCCTTCAGCGGCAGCGAGGCGACGTAGGCCAGAAGGGCACGAGCGGCTTGCCCCTGACAGGGTGTCAGCAGGAAGGGCTTCGGCTGCACTGGCGTTGCGGTCGCGGCGGAGGGCGAGTTGGAAGAGGAGGAAGGCACGACCTGCACAACGCGCGAAAGGAGCCGAAGTTACTGTACATACCGCACAACGGCGGTCCGTAGCGCGCTCCGGGCGCCCTGACGGCTCCCCCGTGAGACCACCGGACGGACGGCTCCTCGCCGGGTCCGACGCACGGCACGCCGAGTTGCTCGCGGAGCAGGCGCGGGGACGCACCGCTTCCGCATCCTCACGGGCGGGGACGGAAACGCGCAGCGAGAGGTCAGGGTCTTCGGCGGACCGGACGGCCCGGCCGGACTCGGTCACCGGATCACCGAGCGTGCGGCGGGCGCGAACCAGCCACGTCGGGGCTCCGCGAGGTGCACCCACCGGCCTTCGCGGGAGTAACGGGTCGACCGCTCTCCGGGCCGAACACCCTGGACGACACGGGCTGCACGACGGTTCCGGCCCGTACGGGTCTCGTGGCGGCGGGCACCATCACTGTGCCGGGAGGGCCGGGGCTGCGCTTCCTCCCTGATGCGGCGGGTACAGGCTGCCGCGTCGGCCGCCACCTGGCCCGTGCGCCCCTGGAACGTACATCGGTGGCGCACCGCGATGCGGTCCGCCACCGATGGGTCCGTTCGTTACCGTGGTCAGTTGTCGTCGACCTGCTCGTCCGTGATCGTGCCCTTGGCCGCGTCGACGTCGAAGGTCGTCTTGTTCCAGTCCTTGGAGACCACGTCGACCTGCCAGACCAGGACCTGGCTGTCGTTCTCGTCGAGGGCGATCGAGGTGACCCAGCCGTCCTGCTTGTCCGTGGCGACCTTGGCGGCCTGCTCGGGGGTCTGCGTCGCCTGGGAGATCCGGTCCGCCAGTTGCTGCTTGTCGGCATCGCTCTGGTCGGCGTCCGGAGCGGAATCGATGACCTCGCCGGACACGGCGTCGATGGTCACGTCGTGTGCGGTGCCGTCCTCTTCTACGACCTCCGCGATCCACTTGGGGCTGCCGCCGCTGCCGCTCGGGCTCGGGCTCCCCGTCCCGCTCGGACTCCCGCTCGCCTCGGCACTCGGGCTGGAGCTACCGGTCGGGCTGGAGCTGCCGGTCGGGCTGGGGCTGCCTGTCGTGTCGTCGTCGAGACCCTCGAGTTCCAGGTCGGTGAGCTTGCCACCGGACACCTCGCCGACGGCCGTCGTGGCTGCCTTGTCGAAAGTGACCTTGACGGTCGACAGCAGTTCCTTGCGATCGGCCTGGGCCTTGGTCAGCTGCGCCGTCTCGGAGGGGCTGCCCGAGACGCTCTCGGAGGGGCTGGACGTCTGGTTCGGAAGGACCTTCGCAGCCTCAGAGGTCTCCGCGGCCGTATCGTCACCGCTGCCCTGACCACAGCCGGTCACGAGTGTGGCGGCAAGTGCGGCGGCACACAGTGCGCCGCCGGTGACACGGAGCCTGCGGGCACGCGGGGAAGCGGTCTTGTTTCGACAGAACTCAAATCTCATACCTGCATGCCTAGCCGCGTCCACGATCAGTCATGTTGTCCGACCGGCGGGTGTCACCCGTTCGATGGCGGCGTCCGCCCATTCGGCGTGTCGCACGCCCCGCTCCCGGCGGCCGCCCACACGGGTGAAGGGCGCCGGTTCCGAGGAACCGACGCCCTTCACCGGAGCGTGCCGCGTCAGGCGGTCAGCTGCACCTCGGCCGGACCCGGCGCGGGGCCCAGCGATCCCGCCGACGGACCACCCCGCAACTGCGCCGCTGCGGCGGCCAGGGCGTCGGGCACGGTCCTGGTTCCGGTCGTGACGCAGAGGGTGTATGAGATGTCCTCGAGTTGACGGCTGCTCTCGCACGTGCCCAGCCGTGCATGGGTGCTTCGCAGATTCTCGTAGCGCTTGACGAGATTCCGCAGCGTTGCGGGATTGGCCATCAGCACGGCAGTTCCTCTCCACGGGGCGGCCGGGAGCCCGTGGGCCCCGCACCGACGATGTCCGATCGCGCCGGCGTCGGCGCCCGGCGTAACGGGCGGCCGTGCGAAGCCGACAGCACGTGTCCGATCCCTTGCAGATGATGGTCGCCCCGCCCCACCCATTCCGCATCCGCAATCACCGACGGTCATCCGACCCCGCCCGCGAAGCGCCAAGAGGCCCGGTGGGAAACAATGGACGTGACGGGCGAGCGGCTCCTGCCGCCCGGTCGGGAGGTCGATGATGGATTACCCGGAGACGTACGAGCTCATATTCCAGGCCGGCGGCGCCGAGGACGACGTGGTCGTCGTACACCTCACTGCACGCTCCGGCGCCGGTGGATATCCGGTCTACGAGGACGAGACCGGCATCGTGCGGGCCGAGATCAGCGAGCGGGGCGAAGTCCGGATGCAGGCGAGCGGTGGCCACCAGGTCCTGGGGGCACCCCTACTGGTACGGCCGCTGGCCCCGCGGACGCCGTCCAGCGGCACCGGCTGAGGCGATCCGACCCGTAACGCATCAGCCCCGAAGTCCGTTCATGCCCACCGCACGCCCGAATGTGTTTACTTTCCGGACGCGTAACCGTAGTCTGCCCGTGAATCCACAGACTCGGGCACGAAACGGATACGTAACCACATGTACGCACCGGAGCGGCAGCAGGAGATCCTCCGCATCGCCGGCGAGAGCGGGCGCGTCGACGTACTGTCCCTGGCCGAGCAGTTCCAGGTGACCGCGGAGACGGTACGGCGTGACCTCAAAGCCCTTGACCGTGCGGGGCTCCTCCGCAGGGTGCACGGCGGGGCGATTCCGGCCGGGCCGCTCGGTTTCGAGCCGGATCTCGCCGAGCGCGACACCGTTGCGGCCGACGAGAAGGAGCGCATCGCAGCCGCCGCGCTGAGTGAACTCCCGGCGGAGGGCAACGTCATCATCGACGCGGGGACGACGACCGTCAGGCTGTCGGCTGCCGTTCCCATCGACTCGAACCTCACCGTGGTCACCCATGCCCTGCCGGTGGCCGCACGCCTCTGCGATCATCCGGCGATCGCGTTGCATCTGGTCGGCGGCAGGGTCCGCCACCGTACCCGCGCGGCGGTCGACGCGTGGGCTCTTAGCGCCTACGCGGAGATCAACGCCGATGTCGTCTTCCTCGCCACGAACGGTTTCTCTCCCACGGGCGGTTTGACCACCCCCGATCTGGCCGAGGCAGCGGTGAAGCGGGCGGTGATCGCGGCCGCCCGCAGAGTGGTGCTCCTCGCCGACTCGGGCAAGTTCGGCCAGGAGCACTTCGCACGCTTCGGAGATCTCTCCCACGTCGACCTGCTGATCACCGATACGGGGCTGAGCCCCGAGGACGCCCGGGCCATCGAGAGCCTGGGCACGGAAGTGGTACGCGCATGATCCTGACCGTCACTCCCAATCCGAGCCTGGACCGCACGTACGAACTGCCGGGACTCAGCCGGGGAGCCGTTCTGCGGGCCGCTGCCGACCGGGTCGATCCCGGCGGCAAGGGAGTCAACGTCTCCCGCGCGGTCGCCGCCGCCGGGCACCGCACCGTGGCCGTCGCTCCGCTGGGCGGCCCGGAGGGCGCGTTGCTGGCGCAGCTGCTCGGGGAACACGGCATCGAGGCCGTCGGGGTACCCATCGCCGGCAGCACGCGCGTCAACATCACCCTCGTCGAACCCGACGGCACGCTCACCAAGGTCAACGCCGCAGGGCCGGAGATCACCGCTGCCGAGGCCGAACGTCTGCTGGACACCGTCCGGGCACGGTCGGCCGGAGCGGACTGGATCGCCTGCTGCGGAAGCCTGCCGCGTGGACTGCCGCCGCAGTGGTACGCCGAACTCGTCGCCGGCAGTCACCGAGCGGGCGTCCGGATCGCTCTCGACACCTCCGGCGCCGCGCTCGTCGCCGCGTTGCGTGAGCGCCCCGACGTGATCAAGCCGAACACACAGGAGCTCGCCGAGGCCGTGGGCCGTCCGCTCGCGACGGTCGGTGACGCGCTCGAGGCGGCACGGGAGCTGTGCGGGCTCGGGGCACGCTCGGTGCTCGCCAGCCTGGGTGCCGTCGGACAACTGCTGGTGGAGGAGTCCGGAGCCTGTTTCGCAGGTGCGCGGGTCGACGTGGTCCGGAGCGATGTCGGCGCGGGTGACGCCTCGCTCGCGGGATTCCTCTCCGCAGGGGGCGCGGGCCGCGCTGCGTTGTCCGCCGCGGTGGCGCACGGCGCCGCCGCCGTACAGCTGCCGGGAAGCGCCATGCCGACGCCCGCCGACCTCGATCCGGCATCGGTGATCAGCACCGACACCATCCCCGTGGACCTGCCCCTCGCGGAGCAGGCCTCATGACCGCCCCCGCCCTGTTCAACCGTACGAGGCCCCGTCCCCCCGCGCCGTCCACCAGGACGGTCCACGAGCAAGGAGCACCGCGATGAGTGAGCTGATCACCGCGGAACTGGTCGATCTCGACCTGTCCGCCGAGACGAAGAGCGCGGCCGCCCGTTCACTGGCCCAACTGATGGTCGCGGCCGGCCGCGTCACCGACCTCGACGGCTTTATCGCCGATGTCGCGGCCCGTGAGGCCCAGATGCCGACCGGGCTGGACGGCGGCATCGGTATTCCGCACTGCCGGAGCGAGCATGTCGCCGCGCCGACGCTGGCCTTCGGCCGCAGCCCGAGGGGGATCGACTTCGGCGCCGCCGACGGCCCCGCGGATCTCGTCTTCCTGATAGCCGCGCCCGCGGGCGCGGACGACGACCACTTGACCATTCTCTCGAGCCTGGCACGACGGCTCATGGACCCCGGCTTCACCGGTGCGCTGCGGACCGAAGGCGATCCCGCAGTCGCCGCGGCCATGATCCGCGGGGAGGAGATCCCCGAATCGGTGCCGGAGCCGGAGGAGCCCACCGCGGGGGCGGGGGCGGTTGAGCCTTTCCGTGTCGTCGCCGTCACCTCCTGTCCTACCGGCATCGCGCACACCTACATGGCCGCGGAGTCGCTGGAGGCCGCGGCACGCGCACAGGGTGTCGAGCTGCACGTCGAGACGCAGGGCTCGGCCGGCTTCGAACGGCTGGATCCGGCGGTGATCGCGGCGGCGGACGCGGTCATCTGGGCGCACGACGTCGACGTGCGTGAGAAGGCACGGTTCGGCGGCAAGCCGGTGGTCGACACCGGCGTGAAGGCCGGCATCAACCGGCCGGCCGAGCTCATCGCCGAGGCCCGGCGCAAGGCCGAGCGGGGAGAGACCAGCAGCTTTTCCGACGAGCACGACGGACCGGGTGCCGGTGCGGGCGGTTCAGCGGTGGCGTCCGGACACTTCGGTGTCCGGCTGCGGACGTATCTGATGTCCGGCGTCAGCTACATGGTGCCGTTCGTCGCGGCCGGCGGCCTGCTCATCGCCCTCTCGTTCGCCATCGGGGGCTACGAGATCGCGAGCGCGAAGTCGGTTGCCGACCACTTCGTCTGGGGCGAGGCGGCCAGTTGGGCCGCTCTGCTCAACCAGATCGGGACCGCCGCCTTCGGCTTCCTGGTCCCGGTGCTGGCGGGGTACATCGCCTACGGGATGGCAGACCGTCCGGCGCTCGTCCCCGGTTTCGTCGGCGGCGCCATCGCGCTCACCGTCGATGCCGGCTTCCTCGGCGGCCTGGTCGCGGGTCTGCTCGCCGGCGCGGCGGTGATGGCGATCCAGCGGGTGAAGGTGCATCCCACACTGCGCGGCATCATGCCGGTGCTGGTGATCCCCCTGCTCGCGTCGATCGCGGTGGGCTTCCTGATGTTCATCGTGGTCGGCAAGCCGATCGCGTCCCTCCAGAACGCCCTCACCGACTGGCTGAACGGGCTCTCGGGCTCCAACGCGGTCATCCTCGGCATCGTCCTCGGCCTGATGATGTGCTTCGACATGGGCGGCCCGCTGAACAAGGTGGCCTACGCCTTCGCCGTCGGCGGTCTGGCCGATCCGACGCCGGGCAGCCTCAAGGTCATGGCCGCCGTGATGGCTGCCGGTATGGTCCCGCCGCTGGCGATGGCCCTCGCCACGACTCTGCGCCGCAGCCTGTTCACCCGGACCGAGCGGGAGAACGGACGGGCGGCGTGGGTGCTGGGCGCCTCGTTCATCACCGAGGGCGCGATTCCCTTCGCAGCGGCGGATCCCCTTCGGGTGATCCCCTCCGTGATGGCCGGAGGGGCCGTCACCGGCGCACTGTCCATGGCGTTCGGCTGTACGCTCCGCGCCCCGCACGGCGGCGTGTTCGTCGTCCCGCTCATCGGTGAGCCGTTGCTCTACCTGCTCGCGATCGCCGTCGGCACCGCGGTGTCCACCGCCCTCGTCGTCGCGCTCAAGGGCATGCGGCGCACCCCGGACTCCGATGCCCCCGCCGACGACGGATCCCGCGTGGCCGTGGCCGCCTGAGCCGGTCCCGTCCCGAACCGCAGATCCCCCTATGACACAGGAGTGCCCCGTGTATCAACGCACCGTTTCCGTCGGCTCCCGCAGCGGGCTGCACGCCCGTCCCGCCTCGCTCTTCGTCCAGGCCGCCATGCGCCAGCCGGTCGCCGTCACCGTAGGTCGCGAGGGCAGCGCCCCGGTCGACGCACGGAGCATGCTGTCGGTACTCGCCCTGGCGGCTCAGCACGGCGACCTGCTGGTGCTGTCGGCCGTGGGCGACGAGGCGCCGGTCGCGGTCGAGGAGCTCGCGGGGCTGCTGTCCGAGGACCTCGACGGGAGGGATTGAGTGTGACCGAGTCTTGGGATCCGGCGGGTGAGGGCGTCCTTCGGCTGCCGTCGGGGCGGCTGGTCCGTGGCCGCGGTCTGAGGCGTCCGCTCCCCGCTGGGCCGGAGCCGACCTTCGCGCTTCACCTGCTGGGCGGCCCGCCGCCCGCGGTGGCCTGGGAGTCGCGGTGGCTGCGCTGGCCCGACTTCCGCCTGCCGGCCGACAGGGAGGCTGCTCGCTCCGTGCTCGAGGAGGCTTGGAGCCTGACACGGGACGAGCGGGTCGAAGTGGCGTGCGAAGGGGGCCGGGGCCGCACCGGTACGGCACTGGCCTGCCTGGCCGTGCTGGACGGGGTCCCGGCGGAGCAAGCGGTCGCATACGTCCGCCGGAACTACCACCCCAGGGCCGTGGAGACACCCTGGCAGCGACGGTATGTCAAGCGCTTCGCGGCAGACTGAACGACTGCCGCACCGCCCGGGCGGTTCACGCCATGGTGTGCGGAGCCGGAACCGTGGCTCCGCCGCCGGCGCGTACCGCCTCGACGACGCTCTGATGCAAGGATCTGCTCTCTTCCTCTGAGGGGCACGGCACCGGACTGCCGGCCAGTGTGAACCAGTCCGAGGCACCGCTGTACTGAACGGCTACCTCGGCCTGCTTCTCGGTCCAAGTCGTGTGCACGGTCAGATCACCGCCCACGACACCTACCTCTTCGGTGCGCACTCCGCCGGTTCCCGCGAAGACACCGAGGGTGGTCCACGATGCCCAGTTCATGACGCGTCGCCTTTCGGGACGGTGACAAGCCTGTCAAGCGGTCTTGTTTCTGAGTATGGCACCGGGAACCATCACCCGCACGGGTGTGCCCGCGAGTATCCGTGCGGTGACGCCGGGCATCGGGTCAGGGGTGCATCGCTGCACCCTTGAGGATCTTGTCCACCGCGTTCCGCGGCCCGTACACGGCCAGGCCCACCAGGTCCATCCCGTCCCTCCGCACCGCCCGGACCGCTGCCCGGTTGGCCTTGTCATGTCCGGTGGCGAAGAGGTCGGAGGTGAAGACGGCCATCGTCGCGCCCCTGCCGACCGCCCTGCCGTGCGCGGTCGTCAGAAGCTCCTTGGACCCGTTGAACACGAGGACCGGCTGCCGGAACATGGGGAGGTACGGGGTGTCGTCGGCGTCGGCGTACGGCTCGCCGACCACCTCGGGCACCCGCGTTCCGAGACCGCTCACGAGGAAGGCGGTGACGTTGAGGCGCTGCCAGGTCTCGAGGTCGTCGCGGAGCAGCACGGCGATCTTGGTGTCGAAGCGTACGGGTGCGTTGTCGTCGGTCATGTCCCGGAGTCTGCCGAGCCCGCCCGCCTGCGGTCTTGTACGAAGTTTGCACGCTCCGGAGGCCGGCAACGCTCTTGTACGCTTCGTCCATGGGTGCACGTCCGGACATCACCGCGTGGCGTCCGCGCGTCGAGGGGATCGACGAGGTCTTCCACGCGCGCTTCGCCGACCACGCGTACCCCATGCACACGCATGACGCCTGGACGCTGCTCATCGTCGACGAGGGAATGGTCCGCTACGACCTGGACCGTCACGAGCACGGCGCGCCCAGTTCGGTGGTGACGCTGCTGCCGCCGCACATCCCGCACAACGGTGACGCGGCGACCCCGGGAGGGTTCCGCAAGCGCGTCCTGTATCTGAACACCGCACAGATCGACGCGGATCTCGTCGGGCGCGCGGTCGACCGGCCCGTTCTGCGGGATCCTGGGCTGCGCCACCGTGTCGACCAGCTCCACCGGACGCTCGCGCTCCCCGGGGACGAACTGGAGGCGCAGAGCCGTCTCGCTCTCGTCTCCGAGCGTCTCGCCGGGCACCTGCGCGGCGAGCCCGTCGCCCCGCAGGTACATGACCGCAGGGTCGCGTACGCCCTCCGGGATCTGCTCGACGAGCGCTTCGTGGAAGGGCTGCCGCTCCGCGATGCGGCGGAGCGGCTGCACACCCATCACACCCATCTGGTACGGGCCTTCAGCCGGGAGTTCGGCATGGCCCCGCACCAGTACCTGACAGGGCGACGCGTCGATCTGGCCAGGCGCCTGCTGCTCGGCGGGATGCGCTCGCCGGAGGTCGCCGCCTCGGCCGGGTTCTACGACCAGTCCCACTTCTCCCGGCACTTCAAGCGTGTGGTGGGCACGAGTCCGGGCCATTACGCGCGTACCGGGGTCGCGACGTCCCGGACCCTCTAGCGGCGCTCCAGCGCGCCGCGGACGAACGCCGCCTGGCCGGCGTGCTGCAGGTCGTCGGCGATGACACTGACCAGCCGCACGCCGAGGGTCACCGGCGGGGACCAGGCGTCGTCCACGACGCGGTCGAGGGCCCTGGCTTCGAGCCCCCGGACGAAGGCGAGGGTGTGCTCGTGCACGGCGTCGAAGTAGCCCAGGAGCAGGTCGGCCGACGCCACCTGCACGGACCCCACCTGGGCACTGCTGTGGCCGTAGCCGGTCGAGCCCTTCTCGAGGGGGAGCTCGAAGCGGGATGCCCAGTCCTCGGCGAACCAGAGCTGCTCCGTACCCGCCGCGTCGGCGATGTGGTCGTCCTGGACACGCGTGAGGTGCCACACGAGCCAGGCGACGGAGTTCGCGTCGTCGTCCAGCCTGGCGTTGAGGTCCTCGGACGGAAGCCCGTCGACCGCGGCGTGCACCGCTTCGTGGATGCGTTCGAACGCATCGGCGAGAATGCCTGCGCTGTTCATAGGACCACCATCGCCGGTCCGTGGACGGGGCCCCGACTGCGACACGCGCCCGTCACGGGTGCACGGTGTGCAGCCATTTCGTCAGCAGTTCGTTGACCTCCTCCGGGCGTTCCTGCTGGATCCAGTGCCCGCACCCGTCCAGGATGTGCGAGGAGACCAGGCCCGGAAGCGTGGTGGGGAACTCGGCGATGGCGTCGGCCATCCAGACCGTGGAGGAGTCGAGGGCACCGCCGATGAACAGGGCGGGGCAGGTGAGGTGGGCGCCGTCCCAGACGGACAGGTCCTCCCAGTCGCGGTCGACGTTCCGGTAGCGGTTGAGCGCGCCGGTCGGACCGGTCCTCTCGAACTCGGCGCTGTGGACGTCCAGCTCCGTCTCCGTGAGCCATGAAGGGAGGGAACCGCCGGTGAAGCGGTCCCGCATGGCTGCCCCGGCGGGCACGAAGAAGGGGCTGTCCGCACCAGGCGGCGGCATCGTGTCGCCGGACAGCGAGGTGTAGAAGCCGGCCAGCCACCCGCGTACGTCGGGTTCGATCTCCGCCTCGGCTCGGCCGGGCTGCTGGAAGTAGCTGACGTAGAACTCTTCGCTCCCGCCGATGCCGGCGAAGCCGTCCGTGGGACGGATCGCGTTCCAGGGGGCGTAGGGAACGCTGAGCATGGCCACTGCCGTGAACACGTCGGGCCGCATCAGCACGCTGTTGGCGGCGATGGGCGATCCCCAGTCATGGCCGATGACGGTCGCGGTCTCCTCCCCAAGGGCGTGCACGACTCCGACGTTGTCCGAAACCAGGGCGGTCATCCGGTAGGCGTCCACGGGGCCGGGTGCGAACGAGCGCCCGTAACCGCGTACGTCGACGGCGACCGCGCGGAAGCCCGCCGCGGCGAGGGCGGACAGCTGGTGACGCCAGGAGTACGAGGTCTCGGGGAAGCCGTGGATCATGAGAACGAGAGGACCGGTCCCCTGTTCCAGGAGGTGGATCCGGCCGCCGGGGACGTCCACCAGCCGGTGGACCGCCCCGGGAACGGTTGCGGAGGGGGTTGCTGAGGGCGCGGGGGCGGGCTGCGGCATGTGTCTCCTCGGGCTCTTGTGGCCGGTCTGCGTCACCATCATTCGGCGCCGTGGTCACACCGCCAAGAGAACTTGCCGTTTCGGCAAAGCCGCATGCCGTCCGGTCGGGCCGGCTGTCGCAGGAGGTACGCGCACGCCGACCCGGGTGCCGGGCCATCGGTCGTTGAGCCGCTGTCCGGAGCGAGGGAGACCGCGTCGAAGTCGGCCGGCCTCCGCCGGACTGCTCGAACCCGCGGCGTGCCGTCCGGTGCCCGGTCGGGAGAACCCTGACCGGGCACCGTCGCCTCAGTGCGCCGAGCCGTCCGGCACGAGACCGTCGGCGGCCAGCCCCCGCAGGACGGCCTCTCCGAGCGCCTGGACGGCGGACATCGGGCGGACCATCACGGTGAACTCCTTGATCCGGCCGTCCGGACCGAACTGGAGCAGGTCGATCCCGTGGATGTCCTTGCCGTTCACCTTGGCCCGGAACAGCAGGATCTCCGAAGGTTCCTGGGCGCCCTCCGCGCTGGTGGACGCCTCACCCTCGAAGTGTCCGACGTAGCGGAAGTCATCGAACGTGCGCATGAGTACGCCGAAGAGCGCGAGCACCGCCGTCCGGCCCTCGAAGGGCGTGAACTTCACCGGGCTGAAGAGCCGGACGTCCTCGGTGAACAGCTCCTCCAGCGCCGCCGGGTCCCCCTTCTCGACGGCGGACCTGAAGCGCTGCGTGGTTCCGGTGGTCATGGTCATCACTCCCGGGCTCCTGTGACGGTCGTTGGGTGACCGTTCGCTCCGGTGAGTGTGGCCCAGGGCCGCGGGGCCGGTGAAGGCGGGTCAGCCGGGCTGGTCGGCGTAGCGGACGGTGACCTTCTCGAATCCGAGTGAGCCGAGCAGGCCTTGGAGCATGGAGGTGGTGTTCTTCTCCGCCCGCTTCGTGAGGCCGCTCTCCTTCGCGGCCTCACCGATGTGCCGCGCCGCCACCTTGTTGACCGCCTGTTCGCTGCCGGGGTTGTCGGAGAAGAAGTCGCCGAGCCGGTCGAGGAGCCCACGCTGCTTGGAGACGGCGTAGGAGCGGTCCGGGTCCAGCGCGGGCTTGCCCAGTACCGCGTGGGGCAGCACGAGTTCGGCCGTGGTGCGCTCCTCGTCGACGGTCACTCCCCCGGCGCCGACCTTGCCGAGGTCGACGGAGGCGCCGACGGTGCCGGCGCCGACGTACAGGGTCCGGGTTCCCCGGATCGCGTCGGGCAGGTACTTGGCGTCCTTCTCCAGGTCGACGACCACCTGGAAGTTCCCGGCGGCGGCCTCGTACGAGCTCATGTCCTGGATGGACTTGAGCACTGCGGGGCCCGAGCGGTCCGTGGTCTTCTCACCGAAGAGGTCGCCGAAACCCGGCAGCAGGCTGAGCTTGCTGCCCAGGAGCAGCAGCACCAGCGCCGCGGCGCACACCCCGGCGAAGGGCAGGCACCCTCGCGTGCGGGAGCGGCGGGGCTGTGTGTTGCCGCGGCCGGGGTCCCCGGCGCCGTCTGTCCTTACGTCAGTGGACGTCATACCTTTCATGTGACCCGGCCCGTGGCTTTCAGTCCGCCCGGGGCCAGGTTGCGTCAAATCCGTTACCGAAGAAGTCCTTTGGGGCGGTCAGGCGCCGGTGGTGCCGTCCAGCCGCTCTCTCAGCAGGTCGGCGTGACCGACGTGCCGGGCGTACTCGGCGATCATGTGTACGTGCACCGTGCGCAGCGAGTAGAGCGAGCCGCGATGGGTGAAGGTGTCGTCGAGCGAGGCGCCCGCCACTGCCTCGTCGGCGAGGCGCATCTCCTCGCGGAGAAGGGCGTAGTCGTCGGACGCGCGCTCGGGTGCGTGGTCCTCGAAGTCCGCGTCCTTCCCCTTGTCCGGGTCGTACATCGGCGGCAGGGACAGGCCTTGGAACCCCTCGCGGAACCAGATGCGTTCCACTTTGGCCATGTGCCGCACGAGGCCCAGCAGGGTGAGGTTGGACGGGGCGACGGTCTGCTCGGCCAACTGCGGGCCTGTCAGGCCCGCGCATTTCCGCAGAAGCGTGCTGCGGTAGAACGCCAGGAAACCGGTGAGCGTCTCGCGCTCGTCGCCGGTGAGGGATCCGGCGGGACGGGTGACTTCAGGAGCTGTCCATGTCATCGCATGATCATGCCCCTGCTCGGCCGGTGCGCGCGAGACCCTGGCGGGAGGACGGCTCCCGGCCGCCGGCTGAGGGCCGGCGGCCGGGTTTCCGGGTGCCGCTCTCACTCACTCCAGCAGATCGGCATACGCCCCCAGGGCCAGTGCGACGTCGGTCTGCGCCCAGAACCGGTGGTAGGTGAAGACCGGGGCGGCGCCGCCGTCCAGGTACGCCTGCACCTTGGGCCAGTTCGGGTCGTCCTTGTAGAACGAGCGGATGGAGAGGAACGTCGAGTCGTTGTCGACCCTGTCACCGTTGGGCATCGCGCCCGTCCAGCCGTTCGGGACGTACACCGGATCGTCGAACCTGTTGTAGTCGGCGCGGGTCTCGGGAACAGCGACCCCCGCGTCGTCCTGGTAGTGGCTCCACATGCCGTCGAGCAGTCCTTCGGCCATGGCCTCGGCCTCGGCGTCACCGGACTTGGCGGCGTAGTAGGTCAGTGTCCTGGCATAGGCACCGGCCACACCGACGTCGTTGGTGTAGTCGGCGACCGTGACGTGGAGTCCGGAGTTCGCCCCGGGGTTCGACGCGTTCCAGGTGTCGGGCGCCCCCGACCACTTGAGGGTGGACGGCATGAGATAGGTGCCGTCCGGGTTGACGGTCGTCTCGGACAGGGCCCAGTCGACCCACTTGTCGAGTACGGCCTTGGCCTGGGCGTCGCCCGACTCGTGGTAGTACTCGGCGACGCGTTCCATGGACCACGCCTGGAAGCCGAACCACTGGTTGGAGGGCGGGTCGTGGTAGACGGGCTTCTCGTCGTAGTACATGCCGTGGAACGTCGGTGTTCCGGCCGGAGGCTGGGCGTAGCTGCCCTTCCAGCTGTTGGTCGCACCGCCCGCGATGGCGCCCTCGTCGGACTGGAGCCACTGGTAGAACTCCATCTGCCGGTCCAGGCTCTTGGCCCAGTCCTGCTGTCCCGAAGCCGACTTGGGCTTCAGGTCGGCGACGGAGCTCAGCGCGTAGGCCGCCATCGGGTTCTGGTAGCCGCCGTGTGCGTGACTGGATCCGATGCGCCAGGACCAGCCGGCCGAGGTGTCTGTGGCACCGCCCCAGGCGTAGTACCAGGACATCAGGTAATGCGCACTGTCCTTGCCGCTGCCGGCGGGGCAGGTGGTCGGGCCCACGCAGTTCCCGACCTTCTTGAAGTACTTGTCGAACATGGAGTAGCGGAGATAGTCGCCCATCTTCGCGGCCTTGCCGACGGTCGCCGAGACCTCGCCCGCCTTGCCCTGCTCCCCGGCCCACACATCGGCCCAATAGGCGGCCTGTACGGCACGGGCGTCGGCGTCAGGGGCGTTGGTGAACTTCCACTGTTTGGCGTAGGAGGCGTCCCCGGTGAACAGGTCCAGGTAGCCGTTCTTCCCACCATAGGTGAAGTTGTCGCAGGTCGGGTGGGTGACGGTCTCCCAGACGGACTCCTGTGAACCGCGCTGGAAGGTGTTGATGTAGGAGGGCCCGGTCTCGGTGGGACCGGCCGAGCACTTCCCTGGCGTGTTGCCGTATCCGTAGACGTTGTCCACGTCCTGGATCCAGTGCATCCCGTAGATGTCGTCGGTGCCGTACGCACTCTTCAGCTCGGAGGCGATCGGGTCCGAGCCGGAGGACGCGGATCCGTCGAGGACGGCAGGGTACTCGTTCGGCGTGTCGTGCTCGGGCGCGTAGGTGGCCGGCTTCGACGCGTTGTAGAAGGAGTTCGTGGGCTGGTCGGCGTGCGTGGGGATCATGTACTTCTCCATGGTGTCCCACGCGCCGTTGAACTTGGTCCAGTCCCCCGTGATCTTCCCGTACATCGCCTGCAGCCAGATCAGGTAGCTGTATGCCTCCGACGTGGTCTCATGCCCCTGGTCGGGAGCTTCGACGATCAGGGTCTCGACGGAGTGGTAGGGGATGCCCTCCGAGGAGAAGTAGCCGTTCGCCGGGTCGGTGATCTTCCCGTACAGGTCGAGGAAGCGGGCGTCGTAGTCCTTCGCCCCGGCGAGCTGGGTGACGGTGACCTCGGACTTGCTGTGGCCGGGGGCGGTGACGGTGAAGGTGGCGGCTCCCGTCCCGGTTCCGTCGGCCGAGACGGTCACCTTCTGGGGCGTGGACCAGTTCGCCGGGGTGAAGGTGAGGCTCGCACCACCCGTGACACTCAGACCGGAGTTACCCGCGCTGCGCGCGACCGTGGCGGTGACCGACGACGCCGGTGCGGTGGACAGCGAAACGTCGAATGTCCCCGATTTGCCCTGTTGGACACCCAGTTGGGCCGGCGAGGCGACGACGGCCGGGCCGGCGACGACAGTGATGCCCGCCGGGGGTGACTCGGCGGAGGCGCCGAGACTGTCGTATGCCCTGGCGTACACCGAGTGGGCGCCGGCGGACAGCCCTGTGGCGTTGTAGGCGTAAGGGGAGGTCGTGTCCGTACCGAGCAGCTTCGTGTCGTCGTAGAACTCGACCTTGCTGATCCCCGCCCCGTCCGCGGCGGCCGCGGTGGCGGCGAGGGACACCGGGTCCCCGGCGGAGAAGACGGCGCCCGCCGCCGGACTGGTGAGAACGACGATGGGGGGCTGGTGGGCGCCCACACATGCCGTTCCGTTGACCGCGAAGGTGGCCGGCGCGGTGTTGGTCCCGCTGTAGGTGAACTGCGCACCCGTCGTGACGGCGGCACCTGCGGCGATGGAGCCGTTCCAGGCGGCGTTCTTGACGGTGACGTTCTTCCCCGACTGGGACCAGGTCCCGTTCCAGCCGTTGGTGAGCTGCTGGCTGCCGGTGTAGGCGTAGGTCAGGGTCCAGCCGTCGATCGCGGCGGAGCTCCTGTTGGTGACGGTGAGTTCGGCACTGAAGCCCGAGCCCCAGTCGTTGGTCCTGTAGTCGACGCTGCATTGGACGGCGGCGGCCTGGGCAGGCGTGCCGCCTGCGGCGGTCATTCCCAGAGGGAGGGCCAGTGCGGCCACGAGGGCGGTCCACAGACGCCGTCTTCCGGATCCGGTTCTGCCGGGTCCACCCGGTAACCATGTTCTTCGTGCGCGTCCCGATGGCATGCGCAGTACCTCCTCGCGGCTTGGCGGCATGGGGGTGTGCGGGGTTGAGCACAAGCCTTGAACCAGTGGGAGCGCTCCCAGCATGAGGATGAGGAAAAAGGGAGTCAAGAGACTTGAAGAGTCGAATTATTTCGATGACAAGAGATGCCAACTGGCATGTTGACCGACACCAGTTGACGCTCTACCGTCAAGCCACACCAGTGGGAGCGGTTCCACCAGTCGACGTGCCGTAGGGGGCACGCCCGATCTGCAAGGAGTCGCTCATGCGTCAGCTCCCGTACTTGTCGCACGTGTTCACGCCGCTCCCCGGAGCAGCGCCCGGCATGGCTCACAGCACGGCCGCGGCCATGGTCACGGTCTCCGGATCAGCCCTCATGGACACGGTGGAGAACAGCACCGCGTCTGAGAGGCACGGCGACTCCCGAAGGGCGGGCACGCGGCCGGCGACGGCCCGGGGCGGAGCACGTTCGAACGGTGCGGGCTCCGCGGAGCGCTTCCGGGCCTCCGGTGCGGAACGGGACCCCGCACCGGGAGCCTCCAGGCTCGACAGCACACCGCGTACCACGGATCCGACCGGCTCCACCGGTCCGGCGGATCGTCCTGTACCCCCGAACGAGGAGTACGGCTTGGCCCGAACACAATGAATCCGCAATCCGCGATCCGCGGCAACACGGTCAGCCATGGTCCGGAGCAGGGTCTCCAGTCGGCGAAGGCCCGGCACGGGTGCCCCGACAACAGAGCGAGTGACCTGGGGCCGGCACGCCGGTGATCCCGCCGACCGCTCCGATGCGCACGCCGACCGCATCGGCCACCGGGACGGTGGGTCCCCTGAACAACCCACCGGCGTAGGGCAGTTCCACGACCGCACCACCGGTGCACGCGAGGTCCGCGAGAGCATCCCGCTCGCACCCGTCGGGCCGAAGTCCCCCTCGCCGCCGGCGAGATCGGCTGGACACCTGTCCCCGCCGGCTTCGCCGGCCGGGTGTCGCAGGGTTCGACGAGCAGGAACGTCTCGCCCGGACGGACCTCGAGCACCTGGGACCGTTCAACGACCCCGCCCTTGATCAGCGACCACGCACGGTACCCCCACCCCGTACGGAATCGGGCTGCGCGACCATCTGCGCGCCCTCGACAGCTGAGGAAACGGAATTCGCATGAGCCGCACGAGCCACACCACCCTGCGCCGATCCCGGATGGCGCTCATAGCCGCGGGGGCACTTGTCGCCGCAGCCGCGGGCTCCGCCGCCGCGGCGGCACCCTTCGGAGCCTCCGCCGCCGCGGCGGCCGGCTGCACCGTCGACTACAAGATCCAGAACCAGTGGAACGGGGGGCTCACCGCCGCGGTGAGCGTCACGAACACGGGCGCCGCCGTGTCCGCCTGGCAACTGGAGTGGTCGTTCGCCGGCAGCGAGAAGATCAGCCAGGGCTGGAACGCCACCGTCTCCCAGAGCGGCGCCGCCGCCACCGCGAAGAACCTCTCCTACAACGGAGCTCTCGCCACCGGCGCTTCGGCGTCCTTCGGCTTCAACGCGACGGGCAACGGCAACAGCGCCGTCCCCGCGACCTTCAAGCTGAACGGCGTGACCTGCAACGGTGACACGACGGGCCCGACCGACCCGCCGGACCCGACCGATCCGCCCACCGACCCGCCCGCAGGCGCCAAGGCCGACAACCCGTACCAGGGCGCCAAGGTCTACGTGAACCCGGAGTGGTCGGCCAACGCCGCCGCCGAAGCGGGCGGCAGCCGGATCGCCAACCAGCCGACGGGTGTGTGGCTCGACCGCATCGCCGCCATCGAGGGCGCCAACGGCGGGATGGGCCTGCGGGACCACCTGGACGAGGCGCTGACGCAGAAGGGCTCCGGCGAACTCGTCGTCCAGCTCGTCATCTACAACCTGCCCGGACGTGACTGTTCGGCGCTCGCCTCCAACGGGGAGCTCGGCCCGACCGAGATCGGCCGGTACAAGAGCGAGTACATCGACCCGATCGCGGCCATTCTGGCGGATGCGAAGTACGCGGGTCTGCGCATCGTCACCACCGTCGAGATCGACTCCCTGCCGAACCTGGTGACCAACGCGGGCGGCCGCCCCACCGCCACACCCGCCTGTGACGTGATGAAGGCCAACGGCAACTACGTCAAGGGCGTCGGCTACGCACTCAACAAGCTCGGCGACGCGCCGAACGTCTACAACTACATCGACGCCGGCCACCACGGCTGGATCGGATGGGACGACAACTTCGGCGCCTCCGCCGACATCTTCCACCAGGCCGCGACCGCCGAGGGCGCGACCGTGAACGACGTGCAGGGCTTCATCACCAACACGGCCAACTACAGCGCCCTGAAGGAGGAGAACTTCGACATCGACGACGCTGTGAACGGCACCTCGGTGAGGCAGTCCAAGTGGGTCGACTGGAACCGTTACACGGACGAGCTGTCCTTCGCCCAGGCGTTCCGCAACGAGCTGGTCTCGGTCGGCTTCAACTCCGGCATCGGCATGCTGATCGACACCTCGCGCAACGGCTGGGGCGGTGCGAACAGGCCGAGCGGCCCCGGCGCCTCCACGAGCGTGGACACGTACGTCGACGGCGGGCGTTACGACCGGCGCATTCACCTGGGCAACTGGTGCAACCAGTCCGGAGCCGGCCTCGGCGAGCGGCCGAAGGCGGCCCCGGAAGCCGGCATCGACGCCTACGTCTGGATGAAGCCCCCGGGGGAGTCGGACGGTTCCAGCAAGGAGATCCCCAACAACGAGGGGAAGGGGTTCGACCGGATGTGCGACCCCACGTACACCGGTAACGCACGCAACAACAACAACATGTCCGGGGCGCTGGGCGACGCCCCGGTCTCCGGGAAGTGGTTCTCCGCCCAGTTCCAGGAGCTCATGAAGAACGCCTACCCGGCGCTCTAGGCTCCGCGTCGACGGGCTCCGGGCGCTCCGTCGCCCGGGCCCTCCCGACGACTGCGCAACTTGTCGAACAGGGCGCGTCCGCGAGTCACCGGCGCGGACGCGCTCCGACGCGCGGGATCAGCCTTGGACCTGCTGCCGGGATTCGATTTGACCGCGGTCTTCGACGTAGTGGAGGGCTTCGCCTTGACGCCGGCCTTCGTCGTGGCCGTGGGCTTCGTCTTGGTGCCGGCCTTCGTCGACGCCGAAGGCCTCGTCGTGGCCGCGCGCTTCGTCGTGGCCGCACTCTTCTCCTTGGCAGCGGACCTGCCCCTGCTCCCGGTCTTCGTCTCCGCGCCCGGCTCCGCCGTGTCCACTGCCGGCGGACCATCCGCGAGGGTGTGATAGCGGTGACTGATGCGTCGTCCCACCAGCGCGTATCCCAGCAGCGCGCCGGACGTGTTGAGAATGACGTCGTCGATGTCGAAGGCCCGTCCCGCGACGAGCGCGCCCTGGGTCAGCTCGACGACCGCCATGACCAGCACGGTCAGCAAGGTCATCCGGAGCATGCGGAGCCGACGCGGGACCAGAATGGGCAGCAGCACACCGAAGGGTGTACCGAGCAGGATGTTTCCGCCCGCCTGCTTGCAGGCGGCGAGGAACGTGTAGTCCTCGGCGTACTGTCGCAGAGACCGCCCCGGCTTCAGATTGGACGTGACCAGGTCCTCCGACGCGGGCGACGGGGTCAGCGTCACCTTCGCCAGGACCACGGAAAACGCAACGAGCGCAAGGAAAGCCGCTACCAGCACGGCTGCGCGCAGCAGCAACCGTCCCATGCTCTTACGTCGTGCACCGGCATTCGCCTCTGCTGTCATGGCGGAACTGATGCCCCCAACCTTCGCGGCCACACCCCCCCTGCCGGGTGCGACCATGTGGTCATGAGCGCACAGAAGAAGGACGAACTACTGGCGGAGGCCGTCCGGCTGCGGGAACAGGGCCATCCCGAACAGGCCAGGGAACGCCTTCTCTCCCTCACCGCGGCGTTTCCCGGGGCGGTCGACGTCGCCTACCAGACCGCCTGGGTCCACGACGTGCTCGGCCTGGAGGCGGAAGCGGTGCCGTACTACGAACGGTCCCTGCAGGCCGACGGCCTCCCGGATGAGGACCGCCGAGGAGCACTGCTGGGACTCGGCAGCACCTACCGTGTCCTGGGCCGGTTCGGGCAGTCGGTCGAGACGCTCCGGCGAGGCGTGTCGGAGTTCCCGGACGACGGAGCGCTGCGAACCTTCCTGTCCATGGCGCTCTTCAACACGGGTGAGCACCACGAGGCCATGCAGCTCCTGCTGCGCCTGGTGGCGACGACGAGCGACAGTCCTGGCGTACAGCGGTACCGTCCCGCCATCGAGCACTACGCGGCGGATCTCACGCGGACCGTGTGAGCACGGGTTGTCCGGGCCCGGACCGCGCGGCGGCTTTCCGGCATGTGACGGCTCCCGGAGAAGGGGGAGCCCCGGCCGGATCGGGGGAATCCAGCCGGGGCGGCTCATGTGCGGGGGCGGACCACTGCCGACGGGCTCAGGCCGCTCACTCCCACGTATAGGTGAACGATAAACCACCCGCTGCCATTCCCGTCAACTCACCCCCATCATGTGATCCACACCATCGCCGCGCCGGCCGGGCACCTGCCCCCGGCGCCGGGGAGCGCGACACCGGCGATAGTCAGCGGGCCTCGCGGAACATGACGTGGCGCCGTGCCGCCGGGTCGAACTTCCGCAGTTCGAGCCGGTCGGGATGGTTGCGCCGGTTCTTGCGCGTCACGTAGGTGTGGCCGGTTCCGGCTGTTGACCGGAGCAGGACGACGGGCCTGGTCTCACTGCGCGACATGGGGCCTCCAGACGGGATCGCGACCTCGCCACCGTCATGGCAACGAGTGTCGTTTTCATCTCTGATTCCTCCCAACACACGCGGGCTCGCCACCATTCCCACCCCCCGAGCACCGCGGCCGCGGGCCCACGAGCCGTGGGCGCGAGAGATTCGACCGCCGGCGACGGGCACGCAAGCACACGATCGCCGCGCCGAACACCTCATCGACCCGCGCGGCGATCAGAGCCGCGGGCCGACGACGGGTGACTCCTCACCGCTCCGCACACGGCCTGCCCCGGGCGGACGCGAGCCGCGAGAAGCCGCGCGCGCGGGCGCACACCGCGCGGTGCACGCCGGGTGACTTGCGTCAACTCCCCCGCAAGCGCAAGGGTGTTCGGGTGACCCGGCCATCCACTCAGCCGAGGGCATATGCCGGAAGCAAGAACGCGTCGAGTGTTGCCAAAGCCCTTACGGGGTTCTCCGGCCTGTGCGACAGTCGTATCCGGTCCACCCCCACGAACCGGCCGTACCGCCTGTATCGGAGTGCCAGATGCCGTCCCATCTGTTTGCGGACCGCCCCGCCCCTCAGCCGCCCGAGCGGGACGCCGTCGACGCCCTGATCAACCGGACCCGGCTGCTCCGCGGCGACGTGGACGCCGTGCGGCGCGACACCTCCGTGATCGACGACGACGATCCCCAGCTGCGCTGGCAGCGGGCGCTCTGTGAACTCGCCGTCCATCAGCTGGACGACCTCGGCGAGCATCTGGGGCAGCTACGGGACGGCATCCCGCACGCAACGACCGAGGAGCCGACGGGAGAAGTCACCACGGCGGCTCCCGCGGAGCCGCCGACGGGCTCACTCCTCAGCAGGGTGGGCAGCGCGGAGTGGAATCTGCTGACCGACGAGGTCAGCTGGTCCGACGAGCTGTATCAGATCTTCGGCCGTTCCCCGGGGGCCGGAGCCCTGTCCCTGGACGAACTGCCTTCCGTGCTCCTGGCGGAGGACCAGCCCCTACTGACCTCGATGGTGACCGACTGCCTGGTGGACGGCAGGCCGATAGACGGCGAATTCCGGATCCTGCTGCCCGACGGCGGCATGCGCACCCTGCACATGATGGGCGAGCCCGTGCTCGACGGGGACGGCTGCACCGCCTCCATGTGGGCGGTTCTGCGCGATGTCAGCAGGCTTCGGCGCAGCCAGCACATCATGGGCAGAACACGGGAATCGTTGCGGCGCCAGGAGGAAACGGCCCGGACCGAGCACCGGATGGCGGCCGAACTCCGGGAGGCAGTCCTTCCTCCGTGGCGCGACTCGCCGCCGAAACCGGGCGGTGGCACCAGCGGCCTGGACGTCGCCACCCACTGTCTGCCTTCGGGGTCGAGTGACCTGATCGGCGGTGACTGGTACGACGCGCTGCCTCTCCCGGACGGGAAGACACTGCTCACGGTCGGCGACCTCACGGGCCATGGGATTCCCGCCACTTCGGCCATGGCGATGCTGCTCGGCGCGCTGCGCGGCATGGCCGTGGCAGGCGTGGGCCCAGGGCCGGCCATGGGGCACCTGAACCAGCTGATCGAGTCCTCGGCACAGCCCACCCTGGGTAGCGCCGTGTGCTGCCGCTTCGATCCGCAGACCGGCGCTCTCGTCTGGGCGCAGGCAGGGCACCCGGCGCCGCTGCTGTTCCGCGACGGAGTAGGGCACCCCCTGCCCGCACCGGACGGGGTGCTGCTCGGGGCGGCCTCCGGAGTCACTTACGAGCAGGACCAAGTGGCCCTGCTGCCGGGCGACGTACTCGTACTGCACACCGACGGGCTGACACGGCAGAGCCGCCAGGGCGCCGGCCCGGACGTGCTTCTGGGACTGGCGCCTCGGTTCGCGCGGGCCCGCACGGCAAAGGACTGCGTGCGCACCGTGCTCGAGGAGCTCGGATCGAATCGACGAAGCGCGGACTCCTGCTTGTTGGTGGCCCGCGTGGAGGGGTGAGGCACGTCCCGGTCACCTCGTGGCGAGCCCCGGTGGCAACAGAGGGCCGACTGCTGCGTGGTCACATGCGGATCCGTGCCCGCTGGTGGCCTCTGACACCGCAGACCCAGGCGTCGGCGCCTGACCGAACTCGCCAAGGGTTCGTCGGTGGCCCACGGATCAGATCCGGGAGCCCTTGGCCTTCCTGCTCGACGTGCGTGGAGGCAGAGCGTTCTCGATCTCCTCGCGCAGGTCCTCGATCTTGGCGTAGCCCGCGAACTGTCCGGTGAGCCGGTACATCTCGCGCAGCCGGTCCCAGGTCCGGTGGGAGGAGGTCTCCCCCATCGACACCAGGGCGAGCCGCGCGTAGCGGTCCGCCTGCTCCGGGTCGTCGGCGATGAAGCACGCCGAGGCGAGTGAGATGTAGTCGAAGATCTTGGACCGCTGGCGGCCGTTCATACGCAGATCGAGTGCCCGCTTGGCGTGGCGCTGAGCGGTGGAGGCCGCACCCGGGTCGTGCTCGGCCAGCGTACGGAAAGCCAGAGCCTGCATACCGTGCATGTCCGCCTCGTCGAACATCTGCATCCAACTGGGCGGCGACACGTCTCCCTTGTCCGAGACGAAGAGATCCTCGGCCTCGCCGAGGGTGCGCCGCATGGCCTGCCCCCGCCCCATCGACGCCTGTGCCCAGGCCTCGATGGTGTGCAGCATCGCCCGGGTGCGCGGCAGGGTCTCCTCCCCGGAACCGGACTTGGCGAGCTTCATCAGGTCAAGGGCCTCGTCCGGCCGGCCCAGGTGGACCATCTGGCGGGCCGCGCGCGAGAGCGCCTCCCCCGCACGTGGACGGTCGCCGCCCTCACGTGCTGCATGGGCGGCGATCACGAAGTACTTCTGGGCGGTGGGCTCGAGGCCGACGTCGTGGGACATCCAACCGGCGAGAACCGCGAGGTTGGCGGCGACGCCCCAGAGACGGCGCTGCAGATGATCGGGGTGGTGGTAGGCGAGCATGCCGCCCACTTCGTTGAGCTGGCCCACTACGGCCTTGCGCTGGAGCCCGCCGCCTCTGGAGGCGTCCCAGGCCCGGAACACCTCGACCGAGCGCTCGAGGGCCTCGATCTCCTCGGACCCGACGGGGGCGGCCTCGTAGAGGTCGAAGCCGGCATTGTCGGCGTACAGGGGGTCGTTGAGGCGGGGGCCCCGGGCCGGAGCGGGCTCGGAGTGCAGCCAGTCGTGCATGGCGCCGGTGAGAGCTGAGCCGGCGGCGAGCGCGGTGCCCGCGCCCACCAAGCCGCGTCGGTTGAGCATGAGGTCCATTCCCGTGAATTCGGTGAGGACCGCTGCCGTCCGCTCGGGCGCCCACGGCAAACCGTCGGGATTGTCTTCCGTCCCGGCTTTTCGCCGCTTCCCCACACGCCCGCGTCGGCCGAACCCGAGGTCCTCGATGGTCACGACACGGCCGAGCCGCTCGGTGAACAGAGCTGCCAGCACCTCGGGCACCGGGTCGCGGGGGGACTCCCCCATGTCGATCCAGCGCCGGACCCGCGAGGTGTCGGTGGCCAGTTGGAGGTGGCCCATGGCCGCCGCCTGCCTGTTCACCATTCTCGCGAGTTCGCCCTTGGACCAGCCGGCCAGGCCGAACAGGTCCGATAGACGGGTGTTGGGTTCTCCGGTCACTTCAAGCCCCCAGGTTCTCGGCTGACTTGACCCTAGCCCCCGGGCGGATGCCGGGCGAATATTCGCCAGGGTTCGCCAGGGGGCGCCAGATGTTGTGCCACCCGCGCGCCGGTGTCAGGTAGGAAAGCGCCACCCCGCCCGGCAGCCCTAGGTACTCCCCAGGGTGCCGAACGGCCGCCGGCCGGGGCGGCGCACGCAACTTGTCGGCGCACGAAGGGATCTGTCTCGCTCATGTACACAGCATCGTCCTCCGTGTCCGCCCCGCCCCGGCCGCTTCGCCCCGTGGGGGCCGGCGGCGGGCCGTATCTCGCCCCCCGCGCAGCGTCACCGGCGTCCGCCACGGGTCGGGCCCGGCGGGCAGCGGGGCCGGGCACCCAACCCCTCAGCGGAAGACTGGACCTGTCCGGCCCACAGGGCGCGCAGCTGCGGATGGCCATCGCCTCGGTCCACCGCATCTGTCCGGAGTTCAACCCGGTCCAGGTGCTGCGTCGCAGCGGACGCTCCGTGCTCATCGTGGGCACCACGGGCCGCGCGACCGCGGTGGCCAAGTGTTTACTCGATCACTCCCCCGCGTGGACGGAGCGGTTCAGGCACGAAATAGCGGCATACCGGGCCTTCGTCAGGCACCGCCCACCTGTCCGGGCCCCGCGTCTCATCGCCGCGGACCCGGAGAACTGCACCCTGGTGATCGAGCGGATGCCCGGCCGCGTCGCGGCGCTGACGAGGCATCCGGCGGAGGCGCCGCCCCGTGCGGACCTGAGGGCCGTTCTCGGAGCGGTCAGCCGGGTCAACGCGTGGCGGCCACCGGCCGGTCTGTTCGACGCGCCGCTGGACTACGCCTCCCGCATCGCCCGCTATCACGAGTTGGGTCTTTTCACCGATCGCGATCTGGGGGACCTCCAGAAACTCCTGCACGGTCTGTCCCATGCCGGCGGCCGTCAGGGCATGGGGCAGTTCTGTCATGGCGACGCTCTGCTCTCGAACATCCTGCTGCCGCCCACCGGCCCGGTGCTGGTCGACTGGGAGCACGCGGGCTGGTATCTGCCGGGATACGACCTGGCGACACTCTGGGCCGTGCTCGGTGACGCACCGGCCGCGCGGCGCCAGATCAGTCAGCTGGCGCAGGCGGCGGGCGCCGCTGCCCGCGACGCCTTCCTGGTCAACCTCATGATCGTGCTGACCCGGGAGATCCGCACGTACGAGACGGCTGTCCAGCGTGCCATGCGCGAGGGCGCGCCGGCCGGGGGCGGCCAGGCCCGGCAGGGGGTGCTGTCCTCAGGCGAGGAACAGCGACTGCTGCTGCGCCGTCTGCACGACGACTGCGCGATGGCCCGGCGGGCCGTGCGCGCGGCGGTGGGCACACGCTGACCCGGCCGGAGCTGACTGCCTGACGAACGGGGTGGGTGCGCTGCGGGACCGGTGCCGACACATGGGTCCCGCAGCGCGCTGTCAGCTCGTCATCAGCGGGCTCGCACGATGTCGACGTCGGAAGCCTTCACGAAGCCGATCCGGTGGCCGATCTGGACGGTCACGTACTTCTGGGTTCCGCGGAAGTACGTGTGGTCGTACGGTTTCGAGGCGTCGATCGTCGGTGCGTAGTAGTAGCCCGTGGGCGCCTCGCCGCCACCGGGGAACGCCTGCCCCGCCTTGATGGTGTAGACGAGCGGACTGCCCACGGTCGGTTTGACGAAGTCCGTGGGGTACTCGGCCTTCTCCGGGTAGGCGACGCCGTAGACCGGCACGTCCGTCCTGCCTGCCCTCGGCCGCACGACATGACCGGATGTGGGGCTGACGACCCGGGTCCCGGCCGGGGTGCGGAACCACGCCTTGTCCCCGTACCACCAGATAGCCGTCCAGCCGGGCGCCCTGTCCGCAACGACGGCCTGCTGGGTGGCACTGATCTTGCTGCCCCAGTCGGCGGCGCAGTTCGTTCCCGGCGTACCGTCCGGGTGCAGCCCCGGGTCGGAGAAGAGCGGCGAGTCCGCTGACGGCCCTGTGTGCAGAGGGACCGCGCTGCTGCCCTGCCGGGGCAGGTCGACGTTTTTCTCGCAGTCGCGGAATTCCTGCTGGTTCTTGGTGAAGTCCGCGCTGACGGTGACCAGTTCGCTGTTCCGGGGTGCGCTCGGCACCGTGGGCCTGCCGAGCAACGCCATGAAGCGGTTCCAGTCCCAGTAGGGGCCCGGGTCCCAGTGCATGTTCTTGGTGCCGGCCGCGCTGGTCGGCGGGACGCCGTCATGACCGATGATGTGCTGCCGGTCGAGCGGGATGTCGTACTTCGCCGCCAGGTGCCGCACCAGCCGTGCGGTCGAGCGGTACATCTCGGGGGTGTACCACTTGGCTCCCTCGGCCGCGACACCCTCCTGCTCGATCCCGATGGAGTGGGTGTTGAGGTACCAGTTGCCCGCCTGCCAGGCGACGTCCTTGTTCTTCACCATCTGCGTGACGTGGCCGTCGGACGAACGCACCACGTAGTGGGCGGAACTCTGGTTGGCCGGGTTCTGGAAGATCTTCAGGGTGGTCTCGTAGTCGACCTCGGTGTCGTGCAGGACGATGAACTTGACGGCGTTGCTGTCGGGCCGGTTCGCCGTGTCGTAGTTCCCGTAGGTCTCCTTGTCCGCCGGATCACCGGTCTGCTGGTAGGCGGCGGGGATCCAGTCGCAGTCCAGGCCGCGCGGGCAATCCGGTCGTACGGTGTCCGCGCCGGCCGCTGCCGGGGAGAGGAGCGCCACGCTCAGCGCCCCCGCCGTGGTGAGTGCGAGCGCGAGTCTGGTCCTCTGCTTCGGCGTCATGACAACCCTTCGGGCCGGGCGGTGGCGGAGCGGGCCCCCGCAGGTGCCCGCGTTCGTTTGTCGGCGCACACTCTGAGGCGCAAGGTGTTGATGAGTCAAGAGTGCAGTGTGCAACCAGACCTGAGCTTGTACGACTATTTCGGGCTGTGCGTGCCCCGGATGGCCGAGGGGTAGTGCTGGCGCCGACAGGACCGTCCGCGTGTACCGCGCGGAGCTCTTCGAAAGGCCGGACGCACCCATGGCACAGCCCTTCACCTTGCCGGACTTCTACGTTCCCTACCCGGCGCGGCTCAACGCGCACCTGGAGGCGGCCCGGAGCCACACCCGGGAGTGGGCACGCGGAATGGGGATGCTGGAGGGCTCGGGGGTCTGGGAGGAGAAGGACCTCGAGGCCCACGACTACGCACTGCTCTGCGCGTACACCCATCCCGACTGCTCGGCCGAGGCGTTGTCCCTCGTCACCGACTGGTATGTGTGGGTCTTCTTCTTCGACGACCACTTCCTGGAGCTCTTCAAGCGCACGCGGGACCGCGAGGGCGGCAAGCGGTATCTGGACCGGCTGCCCGCCTTCATGCCGATGGAGCGCGGCGCGGCCACGCCCGAACCCGTGAATCCCGTGGAGGCGGGGCTCGCCGACCTCTGGGCCAGGACCGTACCGAGTATGTCGGACGCCTGGCGGGCCAGGTTCGCCGAGGCGACGGAGAACCTCCTCAACGAATCCCTGTGGGAACTGGCGAACATCGACGAGGGTCGCATCGCGAACCCCGTCGAGTACATCGAGATGCGGCGCAAGGTGGGCGGAGCTCCGTGGTCGGCGGGGCTGGTGGAGTACGCGGCCGACGCGGAGGTGCCCGCCTCGGTTGCCGGCGCGCGCGCGTTGCGGGTGCTGAGCGACGCGTTCTCCGACGGCGTGCATCTGCGCAACGACCTGTTCTCCTACCAGCGTGAGGTGGAGGAGGAGGGCGAGAACAGCAACGGTGTGCTGGTTCTCGAGAGGTTCCTGGGCTGCTCGACCCAGGAGGCGGCCGAGACGGTCAACGACCTGCTGACGTCGCGCCTGCAGCAGTTCGAGAACACCGCCCTCACCGAACTCGGGCCGCTGTGCGCGGAGAAGGGGCTGAGTGCGGACGAGACGGTGGCCGTCCTCGCGTACGTGAAGGGACTGCAGGACTGGCAGTCCGGCGGCCATGAGTGGCACATGCGCTCCAGCCGTTACATGAACGGCGGCGGTGCGGGAGAGAGCGCGCCCGGTTTCGGCATGGCCGCGGCCTCGCTGCGCCTCACCCCGCGGTCCGAGTCCCTGCGGCTGCGCAGCCACACCCACGTTCCCTACCGGCATGTCGGCCCGTCCCTTCTGCCGGACTTCGACATGCCGTTCAGCACGACGCTGAGCCCGCACCTGGACGGTGCGCGTGTGCGGATCGTGGAGTGGTCGCACCGGATGGGGCTGCTGGAGGCGCAGCCGGGCGTGCCGGGTTCGCACATCTGGGACGAGGATCGGCTCGTCGCGACGGATCTGCCGCTGTGCGCGGCCGGGTTGCACCCCGATGCGACCCCGGACGAGCTCGATCTGTCCTCGGGCTGGCTGACCTGGGGAACCTACGGTGACGACTGGTTCCCGGTGGTGCACGGCCGGACGCGTGATCTGGCCGGGGCCCGGCTGGCCAACGAGCGGCTGTCGCTGTTCATGCCGCTCGACGGATCATCCGCGCCCGAGCCCGTCAACGCCTTGGAACGCGGGCTGTCCGACCTCTGGCGGCGTACGGCCGGCCCGATGGACGAGGGCGCGCGCCGTACGTTCCGGGAAGCGGTGGAGTCGATGACCGCGAGCTGGTTGTGGGAGCTGGCGAACCAGGCGCAGAACCGGATTCCCGATCCGGTGGACTACGTGGAGATGCGCCGGGCCACGTTCGGTTCGGACCTGACGATGAGCCTGTGCCGGCTGGGTCACGGCAGGAAGGTGCCGGACGCGGTCTACCGCAGCGGCCCGATGCGTTCCCTGGAGAACGCGGCCGCCGACTACGCGTGCCTGCTGAACGACGTGTTCTCGTACCAGAAGGAGATCGAGTACGAGGGTGAGGTGCACAACGGCGTCCTGGTCGTGCAGAACTTCTTCGGGGTCGACTATCCGACGGGGGTCGCGATCGTGGACGACCTGATGAAGTCGCGGATGCGCCAGTTCCAGCACGTCGCCGAGCGGGAACTCCCGGTGTTGTACGACGACTTCGACCTGGACGCCGAGGCCAGGGAGATCCTGGCGGGTTACGTCGTGGAGCTCCAGCACTGGATGGCGGGCATCCTGATCTGGCACCGGGACTGCCGGCGCTACCGTGAGGAGGATCTGCGGCGTGGCAGCGGCACCCCGTGGCACATCAGCGGTCCGACGGGGTTCGGGACCTCGGCGGCGCGGGTGACCCGGCCACTGGCGGCGCAGGTACGTTTCAGCCCTGCTGGAACAGCTCCGCGGGAAGGGGCTTCAGCAGGGCGTACAGGTCGTCCGTGATCGGCCTGTCCCAGCTGGCGATGGTGACGAGCACTCCGTCGCTCCGGTCGAACTGGACGCAGGAGATCCGGCTCTCGGAGAGCTTGATCCGGCGCACGATCAGCAGGCTGTCGCCCTGCATGACGGGCACGTCCTCGGTGCCGGTCACCTCGATCGGCTCGTCGTTCTCGAGCGCGAGAAGGAGCTGCGCGACCTCGAAGGGGACCTGGCCCTCCTCGGTGTCGCGGGCCGGTGATCCCTCCGGCAGATTGCCGATGATCATCGCGGGACCGCGGCCGCCGAACAGGTCGTAGCGCAGGAACACGCCCTGGCAGCTCCCGTCGGGGGCGGGCAGCAGACCTGCGCCGAGGTTGCCGGGCCAGTCCCCCGGGTCCATGGCCAGGACGTCGAAGTCCGGGCCCGCGGGTGTGGCGGCGCTACGGCGGCGGAGGAAGGACATGGGGGCAATGGTACGTGTCCCGGCTCACGTCGCGGAGCCGGGCACTGCTACCCCGACTCCGCGGCCAACGCTCCGAGCACCCGGACCGCCTCTGCCGCGCGCTCGTACGGCACGAACAGGTGGTCGTGGTGGAACCCGGCGACCACGTTGCAGCTGATCCCCGCGTCGGTGAGTGCCAGGGCGACCGCCGCGGTCAGCCCGACGGCGTCCAGTGCCGAATGCACACGGAGGGTGATCCAGCCGGCTGTGAAGTGGTACTCCAGCCCCGACGCCACGGCGTGCGCCTCGGGGACCACGAGGGTCAGCCCTTCCTGCTCGGAGACGGTGACCACCGGGGTGACACCGCTGGGGACCTGGTCGCCGGGCAGGGTGGTGTAGACGTAGCGGCCGGGCTTCAGCTCCGGCCGCATGCCGTGCAGCAGTGTTCGAAGATCGCGCTCACCCGTCATGCGGCCACGCTACGGCCACACGGACGCAGCCGCACGGAGGGCGGATGCGACGGGGCGCGGGCGCGAGTAAGCCATTCAGGCACGCCATGTATCCATACGCTCACCTTGCGTGGCACCGGCGGTTGATCGCCCATAGCTTCGGCATATGAGAAGAAGACACATGAAATGCCTGGCGGGCGTCACTCTCGCCACGGCCACCACCCTGGGCCTCGCGGCCGTTCCCTCCCTCGCGTCCGGACACAGTGATCTTGTGGTGCACCCCGGTGAGTCGATCCAACGCGCGGTCGACGCGGCGCGGCCCGGCGACACCGTCCGCGTCCTGGCCGGCACGTACCGCGAGAGCGTCCTGATCACCAAGCCCGGACTGACCCTGCGCGGGACGGGCGGGCGGACGGTGATCGCGCCGGCGGCCGCGAAGGGCGCCAAGGCCGCCAACGCCTGTGCCACGGGCGGGAACGGCCTCTGCGTCATCGGGAAGAAGGGCCGGACGGTCGACGACGTCCGCATCCGCTCACTTACCGTCTCCGGCTTCGGCAAGAGCGGCATCTGGGCGTCCTGGACCGACGGTCTCTCCGTCCGCGGGGTCTCCACCCTCAAGAACGGCACCTGGGGCATCGCGCAGGAACGTTCCACCCGGGGCGACTTCCGGCACAACACCGCTACCGGCAACGGTGACGCGGGCATCTTCGTCGCCAACTCGGTCAGCGAGGAGGGCGGGGCGACCGACACGGGCGGGACCCTGATCGTGGACAACTCCGTGCGCGGGAACCGCATCGGCGTCACCGCCCGCCGGGTCAGGAACCTCGTGATCGACGGCAACACCCTGACCGGCAACTGCAGCGGCGTGTTCGTCGTGGGTGACGAGTCCAAGCCGGCGGCCGGGGCGATGACGATCAGCGGCAACCGGATCGTCAGGAACAACAAGTTCTGTCCGGCGACCCCGCGCCTGTCCGCGATCCAGGGATCCGGCATCGTCCTCACCGGCAGCGAGGCCACGAACGTGCATTCCAACATCATCCGGGGCAACGTGGGCTCCACGCCGCTCTCCGGCGGAATCCTGCTGTTCAAGAGCTTCGTGGGTGCGCTGAACACCGACAACACCATCAGCGACAACCTCGTGCGCGGCAACAAGCCGGCCGACCTCGCCAACCGCGACACCTCCGGCACCGGCAACACCTTCGTCAGCAACACCTGCGGGACGTCCGTCCCGGCCGGGATGTGTGCCGGATGACGGCTCACCGCCGCACAAGTCGCACGAGGAGAAACGAGACGGTATGACGACCGTGAGCCCCACCCCCGACACCACCCCCGCCACACCCCCTCTCACCACACCTCAGGTTTCCGCCGGCCAGAACCCGCCTCCGTCCATGCGGCTCCGGGAACTCGCGTTCGGGGCGGCCTGCGCCGCGGCCGTGCGCGCGGCGGCCAGGCTGGGCGTCGCCGACGCGCTGGGCGAGGCACCGGCATCGGCCGCGGAACTCGCACTGGTCGTGGACGCCGAACCGGCACCCCTGCGACGGCTGCTGCGCGCACTGTGCTGCTACGGGATCTTCAGCGAGGCGGCCGACGGGAAGTTCGTGCACACGGACATGTCCCGGCTGCTGCGTGAGGACGACCCGAACAGCCTGAAGTACATCGCCCTGTGGTGCACGGAACCCTGGACCTGGGACGTCTGGCCGCACCTCGACGACGCGGTGCGCTCCGGCTCGAGCGTCTTCCCGGGGACCTTCGGCAAGGGCTTCTTCGAGTACCTCCACCAGGACGCGGGCGAGTCCGCGCAGGTGTTCAACCGGGCCATGACCACCTCCAGCGTGCAGTCCGCGCAGGACGTGGCCGACCTCCTGGACCTCACCGGGGTGTCCTCGGTCGCCGACATCGGCGGCGGTCAGGGACATGTTCTGGCGAGTCTGCTCGAGAAGCACCCCTCGGTGCACGGAACCCTCCTGGACCTGCCGGGCGTCGTGGCCCGCGCGGACGCCCGGCTGCGAGAAGGCGGCCGGCTCGCCGACCGGGTCCGGATCGTGCCCGGGGACTGCCGTGAGGACATCCCGTTCGAGGTGGATCTGTACATCATCAAGAACATCCTCGAATGGGACGACGAGAGCACCCGCCGGACCCTCGCCAATGTCGTCGCCGCGGCCCGGCCCGGCGCCCGAGTGGTGATCATCGAGAATCTGGTGGACGACACCCCCTCGATGAGGTTCACCACCGCCATGGACCTGCTGCTCCTGCTCAACGTCGGGGGCGCCAAGCACACCCGGGAGAGCCTGGTCGGGCGGATGTCCGACGCGGGTCTGCGGGTGGGCGAGATCCACCCCGTCAACGCGTACCTGCACGCCTTCGAGTGTGTCGTGCCGTAGCGCGGCCCCGGCGGACAGCGATCGCCCCGGGTCCGGCACTCAGGTGCCGGACCCGGGGCGATCGTCCGTGTGTCAGGCGGCGCCGTCGCTCTGCCAACGGTAGAACTGCTGCGCCATCGCGTCCTTGGGGCCGCGCCAGGTCTGCGGGTCGTAAGGGCTCACGAACGCGGTGAGCCGGTCGCTGATGGCCTTGAACTCCGGGTGCTCCGTCACCTTGGCGATCTCCGGGCCCGGAGGGCGGTCGGACTCGATCAGGTGGAGGTACACGTCGCCGAACTGGAACAGGGTGCGCCTGTTCACGCCGACGAGGTGCGGCAGGTCGGTGTCGTCGGAGGCCGCGAACAGCTTCGCGATGTCCGGCGCGGATTCGGGTGCCATCCGGGCGACGATCAGTGCGTGGTGCATCTGGCTGCCTTTCGGGGCATCAGTTGGCGGGGACCGAGGCGGAACGGCGTTCCCGGTCGCGCTGCTCGATCTTGTCGCGGATGAGCTCCAGCTGGACGCGTGAGTTGCGGTTGATGTTGTCGGTCATCCACGCGTCGTCGACCGGTGCGTCGGGGCGCATCGCGAAGTCCTGGCGCCAGTGCATCCGCGTGCCGCCCGGGACCTCCGAGTACTCCCACCGGATGTCCATGTGCTGGAACGGGCCGGGCTCGACGCGCCTGGCGCGCACGTTGCGGCCCTGGCGGTCCGTGGTGCGTTCCGAGACCCAGCTCCACACCTTGCCGTTGTCGTCGGGGTGCATGGTGAGTCGGAAGGTCGTCTTCTGGCCCTCCCGCTTCATGACCTCGACGGCCGCGTACTCGCTGAACAGCTGCGGCCAGTTCTCGAGGTCGTTCGTCATGTCCCAGACGAGGTCCAGGGGCGCGGCGATGGTGATCTCGTTCTCTGTGTGTCCGGACACGTCAGGCTCCTGTCACGAGGGTGTTGTTCACGAGGTCGAGGAACTCGCCGGGCGTCTTGCACCGGTCGGCGTCGACGGGCAGCGGGTGACCGTACCGGTTCTCGAGCGCGGCCACGATGCCGAGCAGACCGAGCGAGTCCAGGCCGTACTCGTCGAAGGCCGAGCCGGGACGGCTCGACATCTCCGACGGGTCGACCGTGAGACCGGCGCCGTTCTTCATCAGCGCGGCCAGTTCTTCGTACGTCAGCTGAGCGGTCATGAGGGACTACTCCTTCTCACAGCGAGGTGTCGGTGGGCTGCCGCAGCACCAGGGCCGAGTTCGAGCCCATCAGCCCGCGGCTCAGCACGAGCGCCGTGCGCAGTTCTGCGGCACGCGCGCGTCCGGTGACCACGTCGAGGTCGTGGCACACGTCGAAGACGTTGGGCGTCGGGGGGATCAGACCGTGTTCCATGGCGAGTACGGCCGCGGACGTGTCCAGCACGGGCGCTCCGCAGTAGGCGCGGCCGATACCGGTCTTGGGTGCCGTGACGGGTACGCGCCGCCCGTGCGCGCCGAGGGCGTCGGCGATCGCCAGGGCCTCGGCACGGTCCGCCGAGGGCACACCGAGTGCGTCCGCGAAGACCACGTCGATCTCCTCGGGTGCGCAGCCGGCTTCGCGCAGTGCGCCTTCGATCGCCCTGGCCAGCCCCGCACGGGATTCCTCCCACCGTGCGGCGCCGGTGAAGGTGGCGGCGTGCCCGGCCAGTTCGGCCCGGATCCTCGCGCCTCGGTCGCGGGCCGCCGTGTCCGCCTCCACCACCAGCATGGCGCCGCCCTCGGCCGGTACGAATCCGCAGGCGTCGGCGGTGAACGGCCGGTATGCGCGGGTGGGTTCGTCACTCAGGCTGAGGTCGTCGTAGCCGAGCTGGCAGACGACGGAGTACGGAGCGAGCGGCGCTTCGGCCGCACCGACGACGACGGCGTCGGTGCCTCCGCGGATGGAGCGCGCCGCGTGCATGAGCGCGTCCAGCCCGCCGGCCTCGTCGCTGGCGACGACGGCGCACGGCCCCTTGAAGCCGCCCCGGATCGAGATCTGGCCGGTGCTGGCAGCGTAGAACCAGGCGATGGACTGGTAGGGGCCGACGAAGCGGGAGCCCTGCCCCCAGAGCCGCTGCAGTTCTCGCTGGCCGAACTCACCGCCGCCGGATCCGGCGGCGGTGACCACGCCCACCTTGAACGGCGCGTCCTCGTAGTCGGCTCGCCCGAGCCGGGCGTCGTCGAGGGCGAGGTCGGCCGCCGCCATCGCGTAGTGCGTGAAGCGGTCGGTCTGGACGAGGTAGCGCTCCTCGATGAACGCCACCGGGTCGAAGTCCCTGACCTCGCCCGCGACCTTCAGCGGGAGGTTCTCGCAGCCCTCGCGGGACACCAGGTCGAGGACGCTGACGCCTTCCTGGGTCTGCTTCCAGAAAGCACCGGCGCCGGTCCCGTTGGGGGCTACGACGCCGATCCCCGTGATGACGGAGCGGCGGTGTGCCGGGGTGTTCATGGAGTTCTCCCGCCTGATCGGGTCATGGCGACGGCGGACTGGAACCCACCGAAGCCGCTGCCGACCGAGAGCACGCTGCGCAGCTTGAGGGGCCGCGCGGTGCGGGGTACGTAGTCGAGGTCGCACTCGGGGTCGGCGGTCTCGTAGTTGGCCGTGGGCGGCACCGTCTGGTGCTTGAGGGCCAGGACGCACGCGGCGATCTCGATCGCTCCGATGGCGCCGAGGGAGTGGCCGACCATCGACTTGATCGAGCTCATGGGCACCTTGTAGGCGTGCGCGCCCAGGGCCCGTTTCACGGCCGCCGTCTCGTGCCTGTCGTTCTGCTTGGTGCCGGAACCGTGCGCGTTGACGTAGTCGACCTGCGATCCGTCGAGCCGGGCGTGCGCGAGGGCGGTGTTGATGGCCTCGGCCATCTCCAGTCCCTCGGTGGTCAGCCCGGTCATGTGGTAGGCGTTGCCGAAGGTGGCGTAGCCCGATATCTCGCAGTAGACGGTCGCGCCGCGGGCGCGGGCGTGCTCCAGGTCCTCGAGGATGAGGACGGCGCCGCCCTCGCCCATGACGAAACCGTCCCTGCGGGCGTCGAACGGCCTGGAGGCGTGTTCCGGGTCGTCGTTGTTCGCCGAGGTCGCCTTGATCGCGTCGAAGCAGGCCACCGTGATGGGGGTGATCGGCGTGTCGGACGCTCCGGCGACACAGATGTCGACCCGGCCCTCCTCGACGGAGTGGAAGGCGTACCCGATCGCGTCGAGGCCGGAGGTGCAGCCCGTCGAGACCGTCTGTACGGGCCCGTGGGCGCCGACCTCCTCCGCGACCGCGGAGGCGAGGGTACTGGGAGCGAAGGCCCGCTCGAGGTGGGCTCCCGCCGGCCGGGGGTCGACGTCCCAGCGCGCGCCGCTGCCGCTGACGGCGACGTAGTCGTGTTCCAGGCGGGTGGTACCGCCGACTGCGGTTCCGAGGGACACCCCGATGCGCCAGGGGTCCTCCTTCTCCAGGTCGAGTCCGGCGTCGCCCAGTGCCTCCCTGGCCGCCACGAGGGCGAACTGGATGTACCGGTCCGAGCGGGCGATCTGCTCGGCGTCCAGGCCGTGGGCGACGGGGTCGAAGTCGCACTCGGCGGCGATGCGCGAGCGGAACTCCGCCGGGTCGAACAGTGTGATGCCGCGTGTCGCCGTACGGCCGTTGGCGAGCAGGTCCCAGAACGCGGGGGCTCCGATGCCGCCGGGTGCGACGACGCCCACCCCGGTGACGGCCACGCGCCGCCGGGTCATGAGGCCGCCCCTGTTCGTTCTGGCGGGGCGTAGCCGTCACCGGGGTCCGCTGTCTCCGTGACCTCGGTGTCCACGTGGCCCAGTTCCGGGCGCGGGGCGAGCGGGCCGAGGTGGAAGACCATGCGCGCTTCCACGTCTCCGACGTTGCGGAAGCGGTGGCGGACGTGCGGCGGGATCAGCAGGCCCTGGTCGGGCCGCATGGCGTGCGTCTCGCCGTCCAGGTCCACTTCGAGGAGCCCGTCCACGACGTACACGAACTCTTCGGAGTACGGGTGGTAGTGCTCGCCGATTCGGTCACCGGGGTCGACGATGGCCAGCCCCATGAAGCCGCTGGTGGCACCCACCGCCGTGGGTGTGAGCAGGGCGCGCAGGTCGCCTCCGCGCCTGCGGTTGGGCTGAGTCTCGCTGAGGTCCACGATGCGAGGCCGGTGGGTGGTCATGGCTGGTCTCCTCCAGGCACTTCGTGCGGTGTGTCGGCAGTGCGGGGTGGGCCCGGTTGCCGGTGGCGCGTCAGGACTGGGTGGCCCGACGGTCGGTGATCAGGTTCATCTCGGCCTGCGCGAGGAAGCGCGCGGCCTCCTGGTCGGTCGTCGGCATGCCGTTCGCGCCGCCGTCCAGCAGCCGGCCGAGCATGGCCGCCTTGCGGTGGCCGCCGATGCCGAGTGCCTGCGTGGGGTGTGCGCCGAGCGGGCCGTTGACCTCGAGGAGCCGCACCACGATGTCGTCGCGCTGGAAGATGGTGCTGCTCTCGATGGGGCTCGACGCGTCGTTCGCCGCTTCCTCGTCCTGGCCGGCGAGCAGCCGGGCCAGTGCCATGCCGCAGCCTTCCTTGGCCTGGTAGAACAGCGAGTGCCGCCGGACGTCCTCGGGGGCGTGGCGTCCTGCCTTCACGTGGTGGACGGTCGGGAGCGCGGCCCGGGTGAAGAACATCCGGGCGGAGTCGGGATCGTCGAGGTCGCGGTCCTGCTCCAGGTAGGGGTTGATGGCCTCCTCGACGGCCCTGACCTCCGGCTGGCGGGAGACGTGGCGCAGTGCTGCCATGAGGTCGCCCTCCACCTCGACCGCTCGCACGACACGGTTTCCGTGCATGAAGAGCGAGGTGCGGCGCAGCCTGGTGTTCTCGTCGACGCGGGCCTGCGGTGAGTCGTAGTCGGCGAGGATCTTCGCGACCCTCTCCTCCGTTCCGGGCTTCACCGTGAAGGTGAGTGCGTGACGTACGACGCCGTCGCCGAGGCGCGGGCCGGACTGGAGACCGCCCTTGGCCTTGCCCGAGGTGCCCTCGAAGGCGACGCCGGTCTCCCGCAGGACGCTGAAGCGCAGGGAACGGGTGTCGCGTACGCAGCTGTGCAGCGGCTGCACCGTCGCCACGTGCTCCTCGCTGTTCACCCAGGCGAGGAACGGCGGCGCGCTCTCCCACTCGCTGGTGATGAGCCACTGCGAGGGGTTCTCGATGGACTGGCACAGCTGGTCACTGATGTGCCCGGGGATCGCGGCCACCTGGTTGCGCATGTGCTCGTACGCCTCGAGGAACTCGTTCTGGGCGCCGTCGTACAGGTCCATCATCAATATGACCCGGAGCCTCGAACCGTCGAAGGCGGACTGAGATATCCGTTCCGAGACGTTTGCCATCTTGCGCTCTCCTTCGAGACTGTGCGGTGGCCACATCCTGTGACCCCTCGTCATCCATCGGTTTCCGTGGAAGCGGCGCAGGCCCCTGCCCGCCGGTACGTGACGTCCGCCTCCTCGTCGCGAGCATCGCTCCCGCGACTGATCGTGGAACGCCGGTACGGGCGGCGCGAGATTTATGAACCGTTCAGGTGAGGCGTCGGCACAAGCCCGGCCGAAGCCCTCCCGCGAGGGCATGGACACTGCATCCGTCACGCGTCCGAGCTGGAGCAACTGATGAACGAGAACGTCGACCTCCGCGTACCGGTCCTCATCGTGGGCGGCTCCCTGGTGGGCCTGTCCGCCTCCCTCTTCCTGAGCCGGCTCGGGGTCCGTCACCTGCTCGTGGAGAAGCACAGCAGCACCTCGACCCACCCGCGAGGGCGCGGGAACAACGTCCGCACGATGGAGGTGTTCCGGACCGCGGGCGCGGAGCAGCTGATCCGGGATGCCGCATCGGTGCTGGCGGACAATCACGGCATCCTCCAGGCCGGGTCGCTCACCGGCGACGACCAGGAGTGGCTGTTCAAGGAGATCGACCCGGGCGGCGGGCTCGCCAGGTTCAGCCCCAGCGGCTGGTGCCTGTGCAGCCAGAACGACCTGGAACCGGTGCTCGTCTCCCATGCGCGGGCGCAGGGCAGCGAGCTGCGCTTCTCCACCGAGCTGCTCACGTTCGAGCAGGACGCGGAGGGGGTCACCGCCGTGGTGAAGGACCGGGCGACCGGGGAGCACACCACGGTGCGCGCCGACTACCTCGTCGCGGCCGACGGGCCCCGCAGCCCGGTCCGGGAGCAGTTGGGCATCGGCCGGACCGGTCCGGGCGACCTGTTCCACAACGTGAGCATCACGTTCCGCTCACGGCGGCTCGCCTCCGTGGTGGGTGACCGGCGCTTCATCGTCTGCTACCTGACGAACCCGGAGGCGGACGGGGCCCTGCTGCCCGTGGACAACGAGGAGCAGTGGGTGTTCCACGCACCGTGGCAGCCCGACCGGGGGGAGACCCTGGAGGACTTCACCGACGAGCGGTGCGCGGAGCACATCCGCAGGGCGGTCGGGGCGCCGGACCTGGACGTCGAGATCACGGGCAAGGCACCGTGGCACGCCGCCGAGCGGGTCGCCGAACGGTACGGTTCCGGACGGGTCTTCCTCGCCGGTGACTCGGCGCACGAGATGTCCCCCACCGGGGCCTTCGGCTCCAACACCGGCATCCAGGACGCGCACAACCTGGCGTGGAAGCTGGCCGCCGTGCTCGACGAGGCAGCGGGGCCGGGGCTTCTCGGGACGTACGAGGCGGAGCGGCTGCCGGTGGCCAGGGCGACGAGCGCGCGTGCGTCGGCCCGTTCCGGGGAGCACAGCCATCCGGGCTACGCCGGTTCGCCCGGGCCCGGCGGCGGCCGCAAGGGCGGCATGCTGACGGTCGCACTCGGTTACCGCTACGCACGGGGTGCCGTCCTGGGCGTCGACCCGGCCCTCCCGGTGGTGCCTGAGGGCATGGGTCTGACGGGTGAGCCCGGCACGCGGGCACCGCACATGTGGCTCGGCCGGGACGGCGGTCGCGTGTCGACCCTGGATCTCTACGAGAAGTCGTTCGTCCTGCTGTGCGATGCCAGGTATCCGGACTGGCGGGCGGCGGCTCAGCAGGTGGCGAAGCGATTGTCGGTCCCCCTGGAGGCCTTCGGTGTCGGCTCCTTCCCGGAGGCGGACCTGAAGACCGAGGACGGGGCCGACTGGGCGGCCTCCCACGGAACGTCCGCCGAGGGCGCCGTTCTGGTACGTCCCGACGGATTCGTGGCCTGGCGCTCCGAGACCGCCGCGGCGGACCCGGAGGCGACGCTGTACGAGGTCATGATGACTCTGCTCCACCGCGGCTGAGGCGGCGCGGCCGGCGGGCCCCACGGGCCCGTCAGCCGACGCCGAACGCCCTGAGGGCGGCGAGGAGCGCCTGCGGGTTGTCGGCGTGCACGAGGTGGCCGGCGTCGACGGAGACGAACCGCCCACCAGCTATCTGCCGTGCCGTCCAAGCCAGTTGCTCCTGGTCGACGTGGCTTCGCGACCCTCCGACGACGAGTGTCGGAGCGGTGATCTCGCCCAGGCCGTCCCGCCCGGCGGGGTCCGGGGCGTTCAGCTGGGCGTCGGTGGACGGGACCACCTGCCAGTCGTAGTCGCACTCTCCCGGCGGCCGCTCGGCCGGCGGGCGGGGCGGGTCGAGCGGGAGCAGGGCCGGTGCGTCCTCGATGACCAGTGTCCCGATCAGTGCCGGGTGTCTCCCGGCGAGCAGCAGCGCTGCGGCTCCGCCCATGGAGTGCCCGATCACGGTGGCCCCGGGCAGGTTGCGGGCCTCCAGGAAAGCGTGCAGGTCGTCACGGAAGAGTTCGAAGGAGTAGCGGCCCGGCCAGTCGCTGAGGCCGTGACCTCGGAAGTCGACGGCGTACACGCGGTGACGGACCGCGAGTTCCTCGGCGATCCCCGTCCAGTCCAGGCTGCTCCCGCCCCGCCCGTGTGCGAGGACGACGGGTGGTGCCGAGGGTTCCCCCCAGGTGCGGTACGCGAGCCGGATCCCGCCCGCCTGCACACTGCTGACGTCGGGGTCGAGGAAGGCGGTGACGGTGCGGGTGAAGGAACCGGGGTCGTCCATCCACGGAAAGTGGCCGGCGCCCCGCTGGACGACGAACTCCGCGTGCGGGAAGACCGCGGCCAGTTCGGCAGCGCGGTCGGGGCTGGGGCCGCCGTCGTACTCCCCCGCGAGGACGAGCACGGGCACCGGCAGCTCCCGCAGTGCGGCGACGATGGCCTCGGTGTCGAGGCCGTCCTCGGGGTAGTAGAACGACCCTGCCGAAGCGTTGCGCTGCGCGGGGGAATCCGCGGCATGCGCCTGGGCCGCCGCGTCCCAGCGCCCGTAGGCGAACGGCCGGACGCCGGCCCACGCCTCGGGCGTGGCCCGCCCGGCCCGGATCTCGTCCAGGGCGGCCCGTGCCTCGGCGTACCAGGGTTCGTGGGCACGCAGCTCGGCGGCTTCGCACCGGTCCTGGTCGGTGGCGGGCATGCCCAGGGTGCCCGTGCCGGGTGTGACGAGGGTGAGGGAACGCAGTCGCCGTGGATACCTCGCCGCGTACAGCGCCGCGAGTTCCCCGGCCGCGGAGTGACCCAGCACGTCGGCGCGTTCGAGGCCGAGGTGCTCGCGGAGTGCCTCGACGTCCTCGACGAGCCGGTCGATCCGGTAGGTCGACGGGTCGTGCGGGACGTCGGAGTCACCGGTGCCCCGGAGATCGAGCAGAACCAGCTGTCGCACCCTGGACAGACCGCCGAGGTCGCCGAAGTAGCGGGCGGCCCGCATGGGGCCACCGGGCAGGCAGATCAGCGGTTCACCCTCGCCGACCAGATGGTAGGCGAGTTCGGTTCCGTCGTACGTGCTGAAGATCGGCATGGCTGCCATGTAAACAGGGCCGGCGGCGCATTGCGATCGCGTACGCCCTCAGCGGATCAGGTGACGGGTGTGCCGGTCGGGAGCCGGGCGGCTGCTCGCCGGGCCTGACGTGCGGGCTCGGGTGTGCCTGACATGGCCGCGGTGACGATGGCGCCCTCGGCGAGCATGACGTACGCGAGGGCCGATCCCTCCGGTTTGCCCGCGGCCACGACCAGGCTGGTGGCATAGGCGCGGAAGGCGTCCTTGTGAAGGCGCGCGACACGGCGACGGAGGCGTCCGTCGCCCTCTGGTCCACCGAGCCTGTTGACGAAGGCACAGCCGCGGAAACCGGGCTCGGAGAACCATGTGGACAGCCTTCGAACACGGCGAGGACCCGGTCCCGCGGCGGTCCCGGGCAGTCGGCGACGTGGGCGGCCAGTCGTGTGCGCCACCAGGTGTCGCGGGCTTCGAGGCAGGCGCGGACCAATGCGGACTTGGAAGGGAAGAGCGCGTACAGCCGCTTGAGGGAGACTCCGGACGCGGCGCGGATCTCGTCCATACCGACCGGCTGGATGCCGGGGGCGTAGAACTCGTGCGGCAACGAGAACCGGGATTTCGACGACGACGGGCTCATGCGGGTACGGCACGCGTCGATCAACGACGTACCGATCGAGGATTCCGGCCGCCGCTTCCGCCGGGCGCTCGGACGACGGCCGGGCCATCACCCCGGCTCACCGAGCCGGGCCATCCCCCCGGGCTCACCGAGCCGGGCCTCTGAGCGGGAGTTGTCCACAGGGGAGCCTCCACCCCTTGCCAGAACCCCCTGCCTCCTGAATTACTGCTTCCAGGAGGCGACCGAATGGTCGGTCGCCCGTCGGCGAGGGGTGATCCGTATGACCGAGCTGCTTGACACCGGCGAGCGGCTCGGCCGCGGTGAGCTCGAGGCCCTGCAGCTGGAGCGGCTGCGGACGACGCTGCGGCACGCGTACGAGAACGTCGGCTTCTACCGTGCGGCCTTCGACAAGGCGGGACTGCGTCCGGAGGACTGCCGTACGCTCGCCGATCTCTCCCGGTTCCCGTTCACCGTCAAGGCCGACCTGCGAGACAACTACCCGTTCGGGATGTTCGCGGTCCCCGAGGACCGGGTGCGCAGGATCCACGCCTCCAGCGGCACGACCGGCCGGCCCACGGTCGTCGGGTACACCGAGCGCGACCTGGACACCTGGGCGGACGTGGTCGCCCGGTCCATCCGGGCGGCCGGTGGGCGCCCGGGCCACAAGGCACATGTGGCCTATGGCTACGGGCTGTTCACCGGAGGGCTGGGAGCCCATTATGGGGCGGAGCGCCTCGGCTGCACCGTCATTCCCGCGTCCGGGGGCATGACTGCGCGCCAGGTGCAGCTGATCCAGGACTTCAGGCCCGAGATCATCATGATCACGCCCTCGTACATGCTGACCCTCCTGGACGAATTCGAGCGTCAGGGCGTCGATCCCCGCACCACGTCGCTGAAGGTCGGCATCTTCGGCGCCGAGCCGTGGACCGAGCTGATGCGCCAGGAGATCGAGGAGCGGTTCGCCATCGACGCGGTCGACATATACGGACTGTCGGAGGTCATGGGCCCGGGTGTCGCCCAGGAATGCGTGGAGACGAAGGACGGGCTGCACATCTGGGAGGACCATTTCTACCCGGAGGTCGTCGACCCGTTCACCGGCGAGGTCCTGCCGGACGGGGAGGAGGGCGAGCTGGTCCTCACCTCGCTCACCAAGGAGGCCATGCCGGTGATCCGCTACCGGACCCGCGATCTGACGCGGCTGCTGCCCGGGACGGCCCGGGTGTTCCGGCGGATGGAGAAGGTCACCGGGCGCAGTGACGACATGGTGATCCTGCGCGGGGTGAATCTCTTCCCCACCCAGATCGAGGAGATCGTGCTGCGCACCCCGGGGGTGGCCCCGCACTTCCAGCTTCGGCTGACCCGCGAGGGGCGGATGGACGCGCTGACCGTACGGGCGGAGGCACGGGCCGGTGCGACGACCGCCGAGCGCGAGGCGGCCGGCCGGTCCATCGCGCAGGCGGTCAAGGACGGGGTCGGCCTGAGTGTCGGGGTGGAGATCGTCGATCCGGAGACGCTGGAGCGGTCGGTCGGCAAGATCAGGCGGATCGTGGACCTGAGAGAAGCCGGCTGAGGGAGTGCGGCTGAGCTGCCGTCAGGGGCACGGGCCGGCCGATGTGGTCAGCGCGAGGCGGTCATGGCGGCGTAGACGACGACGTTGTCCGGGTAGCCCGACTTCTTGTCGTAGTCGCCCCCGCAGGTGATGAGCCGCAGTTCGGGCCGGTCGGAAGGGCCGTAGACCTTCTGGTCCGGGAAGTCCTTCTTGGCGTGGACCTCGACGGCGTAGACCGTGAACACGGCCGTGCGCCGGTCGGCGCGGACGATCTCGACGGTGGCACCCTTGCGCACGGATCCCAGTTTGTAGAACACGCCGGGGCCGAGACTGGTGTCCACGTGCCCGGCCGTGACAGCGGTGCCCACGGCGCCCGGCACTGTTCCGCCGGCGTACCAGCCGGTGAGTACCGGGTTGTTGTCGGGAGGAGGCTCGAGCGCCCCGGCCGTGTTCAGGCCGAGCTTCATCATGGGCGCGTCCACCTTGAGGGCCGGGATCCTCAGCCGGAGCGGAGTCGAGGGCGGGAGCGGGCGCACGGCGGGGCGGCGCACGGCGGCGCTGCCGCCGGGTGCCGGACTCGAGGGGGCGGGGCCGGCTTGGGCACGGCCCGACGGGCTTGCCGTAGCGGGACCGGACGGCTGCGCTGCCAGGGGGGCCGGCCGGGAGGGCGGCCGGGGCAGTGGCGTCGGAGCGTCGAACGGACGGCGCAGGTAGGGGGGCACCTCCGGCACGAGGCCGGCTTGGGCCAGGTGAGCGAGAGCCGGTGCCGCTCCGGCGGGGCGGGCGGTGGCCCGTGCCAGAGCCGAAGCGCCCGGCGGCGCGGGGGCGGGAGCGGCGGCTTCGGCGGCCGGCGGCTGTGGCGGACCGTCGTCACGCGTTCCGCTGATCACCAGCGCCGTACCCGCCACCAGGGCCCAGACGAGGTGCTTGACCGCCGGGAACCGCTGGGATGACGTGCTGGTCGTGGGCCCGGTCTCCATCGCAATGCGCCTCTGTCTCGCGGCCGGTAGGGGCGGGCGTCCGCGGGGCCGGACGGTGGTGCGGCGTCCGGTCCCGCGGACGTGAAAGCACGGTCAGGAGCGGGCGGCGGCGGGGCGGCGGCGCAGCCGCACCACTCCCCCGGCGGCCGCTGCCGCGAGCAGAACACTGCCCGCGGCGAGTTGGGTGCCCTGGCCGTCCGACGACCCGAACCCGGCGTCGACCCCGCCCGAGGGGGCGCGGTCGACGATCCGGTACGTGTCCGTGATCTTGATCCGCGGCGGGCACTTCACGGTGACGGTGTCGGTGCCCGGGCGGGTCCCCGCCGGGATGTCGAACACGCCGACGAGTACGCCCTTGCGGTCCCCCTCGAACAGGTGGAAGGCCCCTCCTGCCTCCGACGTCCCCTTGCCGTAGGTCTCCTTGCCGCAGGCTCTGGTGCTGACGGTCACCTGTGAGCCCGGCGAGGCCTTCTCCGGGCTGATGCGAATGGTCTGGTCACCGGAGGGCTCGGCCGCCGCTTCCGCGGCGGGGGCCGCGAGGGCGAGAGAACCTACGGCCAGACAGATACCCGCACCGATGCGTGTGTTGCGCATGTGGATCCTCCAACGGGAGCAGGGTCCGGCCGGACTGCGCGGCACCTCTGCTGTGCTCCGTTCCTGAGGCAACCGACAGTCCGTCACCCGCGCAACACGAGGCACCACCCCGCACATCACCCGCCCAGGCGCGGGTCGGCGCCGGCGGGCATTCGTTTACGCAGGTCACCCGATCCAGGAGGAGAACTGAGGAGAAATCACACCCACGAGTGCGAACGGGCGACGCGGAGTTCGACACACCGTGCGACGGCCGGAGGCCGCAAGCCCCACGTCCGTGACCAGGTCCACCGAGATCGGCGGACTCGGACCGGCGCGTGCTCCGGATACTCTCCGCCGATCGCCTGACATCAGGTCACGACCGGGGATGCGAGCGGTACGGGAGCACGGCCGAGCCGGTGCCCGCGACTAGGAGGGAGGGGCTCAGGGCTCCGTGCGTGACGCGGGCGCCGACGACGGCCGGGAAGTGGCGGTGCCGGATTCGGAGAAGCGGTCCCGCAGCTCCCTCTTGAGGATCTTGCCGCTGGCGTTGCGTGGGAGCTCCGCGACGAACAGGACCCGCTTCGGGGCCTTGAAGTGGGCGAGTTCCGCACGGGCATGTTCGATGAGTTCGGATTCCGAGGCCTCCCCGCAGAGCACCACGACGGCGGTGACGGCCTCGATCCAGCGGTCGTCGGGCAGCCCCACCACGGCCGCCTCCGCCACCGCGGGGTGGGTGTACAGGGCATCCTCCACCTGCCGGGAAGCGACGAGCACGCCTCCCGAGTTGATGACGTCCTTCACACGGTCGACGACCGTGAAGTAACCCTCGGTGTCGCGTACGGCGAGGTCGCCGGAGTGGAACCAGCCGTCACGGAAGGCCTCCGCGGTCTCCTCCGGTTTGTCCCAGTAGCCCAGGCACAGCTGAGGGGAGCGGTACACCACTTCGCCCGCCGTGCCGTCAGGCACCTCCTCGCCGTTCTCGTCGACGACGGCCGCCTCCACGAAGAACACGGGGCGCCCGCAGGAGTCCATCCGTCCTTCGTGCTCGTCGGGGCCGAGGACGGTGGCGAGGGGACCGATCTCGCTCTGGCCGAAGCAGTTGTAGAACGCCAGCTCCGGCAGCCGCTCACGCAGCCGCTCCAGAACGGGAACGGGCATGATCGACGCGCCGTAGTACGCCTTGCGCAGGGCCCCCAGCTCACGGGTGGCGAACTCCGGATGGTTGGCGAGCCCGATCCAGACGGTGGGTGGGGCGAAGAGGCTGTCGGCCCGGCCGGCTTCGACCAGGTCGAGGATCCGGCCGGCGTCCGGAGCGTCGAGGATCGTGTTCTCCGCGCCCACGGCGAGATACGGAAGCAGGAACACGTGCATCTGCGCGGAGTGATAGAGGGGCAGCGAGTGCACCGGTCGGTCCGTGGCCCGCAGGTCGAGAGCGGTGACGGCACTGACGTACTCGTGGACCAGGGCTCCGTGCGTCATCATCGCGCCCTTGGGCCGGGCCGTTGTACCGGAGGTGTAGAGCAGTTGGACGAGGTCGTCGGCACCCGGTCGGCGTTCGGGGGTGAAGGGCCGTGGCGTGCCGAGTTCGCCGAGGAGGGAGTCCGGCGCGTCACGCAGCGGCCGTACGTCGAACCCGGCCGGGACGCGTGGGGCGAGGCCTGGGTCGGTGAGGACGAGCGCGCTGCCTGACTGGCGAAGGATGTACGACAGGTCCTCGCCGGTGAGGTTCTGGTTGACCGGTACATGGATCAGCCCTGCCCGCGCGCAGGCGAGATAGGCGATCAGATACGCGTCGGAGTTGTGCGCGTAGGAGGCCACCCTGTCACCCGGGCGCAGTCCGTGTGCGGTGGTCAGTACAGCGGCCGCCGTACTGACCGCCTCGTCCAGGGCGGCGTAGGTCCAGGACCGCTCCGCGTACCGCACGGCGGTGCGCCCGGGGGTGCGCCGTGCGCTGCGCGCCACGACGCCGTCCACTGTGCTGCTGCGTACACCTGTCATGGCGTGATCCTGGGGGGCCGCTCGCCGGGGGTCAAGGGTCCGGGGACCGGTGTCGGGCCGGTCCGCACCCGTGGCGTGCGGTGGGACGTGCCGTGGCGGACGCGCGCGGGTGGCGGGTGCGGGGCCCCGTGTGCGTCCGCGACAAGCTGACGGTGACTCATTTTCTTTGTTCCGCAGGAGACCTCCATGAGCGGCGCCTGGGAAAGTAGTGTCTGCTTCGGCAGGAAGTTTCAAGACCGTACGGAATTTCGAAAGTTACTTTCGCGCGGACGCGCTCGACGTGAGGGGAAGGGTTCCGGATGACCGGAGACGTGTCGGGACAGGGAATGAGCCGCCGGAGGCTGGGCGGCGGGATACTGGCGCTGGGCGGAGCTCTCACGCTCGCTCCGATCCCCTTCGCGGGGGCCGCGGGAGCGGCGGCGGGCGCCGAGCGGGCCACGGGGCCGCTGGGCGGCGCAGCTCCGGGTGCGGCATCGGGAACCGGGACGGGCATGGGATCAGGGCGGGGAGGACCGACGCTGCGTCGCGGGTCGGCCGCGCGCGCCGGGCTGCTGCCGGACCAGCTCGACCTGCTCGTCACCGACGCCGAGAAGTTCCTCGACGACTCCCCCACGCACCCCTGGTACGCGGGTGCGGTCCTGCTCGCCGGCCGGGGCGGCACCGTTGCTCTGCACCGGCCCATCGGCCGGGCGGTTCGTTACGCGGCGTACGACGAGACGACCGACACCGGGGTGGAGTTCCCACCGGACCAGCAGATCGCGATGGCCGAGGACACGGTCTTCGACCTGGCTTCGGTGTCCAAGCTCTTCACCTCGATCCTCGCCGTGCAGCAGATCGAGCGGGGCACGCTGGAGCTGGAGGCGACGGCCGCCTCCTACCTCCCCGACTTCGCAGGCGGCGGCAAACAGGACATCACGGTCCGTCAACTGCTGACGCACACCTCGGGCTTCCGGGCATGGATCCCGCTCTTCAAGGAACCGACCCGCGAGGGAAAGCTACGCCTGATCTGGGACGAGGTTCCCGCATCGGCTCCCGGCACGAAGTATCTCTACTCCGACCTCAATCTGATCTCGCTGCAGCTGATCCTGGAGAAGATCACCGGCCGCGCCCAGGACGCCCTGCTCCGTGACGAGATCACCGCTCCGCTCGGGATGCACCGCACCCGGTACAACCCGCCGGCATCCTGGAAGCCCAAGATCGCGGCCACCGAGGACGCCCGGCTGCCGTGGTCGGGGCTGGAGCGCGGGCTGGTCTGGGGAGAGGTCCACGACGAGAACGCGTACAGCCTGGGCGGGGTCGCGGGCCACGCCGGCGTCTTCTCGTGCGCCTGGGACCTTGCCGTACTGGCCCGCACCCTGCTCAACGGCGGAGCCTACGGCTCCTCCCGGATCCTGTCCGAGAAGTCCGTCGAGCTGCTGTTCACCGACTTCAACACCGCTTTCCCCGGCGACGAGCACGGCCTGGGATTCGAGTTGTACCAGCACTGGTACATGGGGGCGATGGCCACCCCGCGCACGGCGGGACACACCGGTTTCACGGGTACGAGCCTGGTTCTCGACCCGACGACGGACTCCTTCCTGATCATCCTGGGCAACTCCGTGCACCCGGTGCGCTCGTGGCGTGCGGGCAGCGCCCCACGGGTCGCGGCGGCCAACCGGATGGCCCGTGCGGTGCCCGTTCGCCCGGCACGGGGACGTACCGCCTGGTTCTCCGGCATGGCGAGCGCCTCCACCTCGACACTCACGCTGCCCGCCCTGCGCCCGTCCTCCTCGCACCCTTCGCTGAGCTGCGCGCTCTGGTGGGACACCGAGCCCGCTTCGGACAGCCTCGGCCTGGAGGCCTCGACGGACTCCGGTGCGACCTGGCAGCCCGTGCCCTTCACCTCCGTACCGGCGCGGGCGGACCGGCCCGGGGAGCCCAGCCCGCATCCCGACGGCTCGGTCTCCGGCTGGTCGGGGCGCGTGTGGCACCGGCTGGAGGCCGACCTGCGCGCATGGCGGGGCAAGGAGGTGCGGATCCGCTGGCGATACGTCACCGACCAGTTGTACGTCGGACGTGGAGCCTATGTGGACGACGTCCGGGTGAAGGACGCCGGGCGCACGCTTTTCGACGGCAACAGGCCTGGCGACGCCCGCCGCGTCGAGGCGACGGGCTGGACCGTTTCCTCCGACTGAGCGGCTTCTGCTGGTTGGATGACCGGCATGAACGGAACCCAGTCCATCAGCAGCCCGTGGGGCGTGTCGGTGTTCGGAGCGGCGGGCGTGGACGCCGCTCCGGACCTCGCGCGCCTCCGCGTCGCGATATCGCAGACCAGGAACCGGCCGGGAGACGCGTTCGACGCCGCCCGGAGCGGGGTCAACCGCATCCGGGAGGTCCTGCGCGGACACCAGATACCCGAGTCCGCTGTGTCCACATCGAGGTTGAACCTGTCGTCGCAGTGGGCCTACGGCGACGAGCGCACGTTCCTGGGCTACGAGTGCACGGCCTCCTTCGTGATCGAACTGCGGGAGCTGGACACTCTGGAGGCGGTGCTCGTCGACGTCGTGGACGCCGGGGCCAACGAGGTGACGGGGGTCGAGTTCGACGTGCGCGCGAAGAGCGACCTGCGAGCCCGTGCGCGTACGGCGGCCGTGGCCGCCGCGCGGGAGAAGGCGACCCAGTACGCGGAGGCGGCAGGGGTACAGCTCGGTCCCGTCGTCCACATCAAGGATGTGGACGCCGAACAGTTGCAGAACTATCGCGGTCACAGTGGTCAGCACGGCGGCGGGGAAGGTGATCTGACCCCTGGCAGGGTGACCGTCTCCGCGGGGGTCGTCCTCGGCTTCTCGCTCGTCGGCGGTTGAGGGCGCGCACCACGTCGTGACCGTGGGCGCGGGCCTTCCCGGGGGCGGCCCGCGCCTTCCCCTCCAGGCGGCCACCGGGGGCCTTCACGGCCTCGAGGCCGCACCGAGACTTTCGCACACGGGCATGAACCACTTCCGGCGAGATCGAGCTCCGGATGCGGCTCTTCGTTCCACGGAGCGCACGAACCGCCCCCGGAGAAGCCTGGGCACGGCAGCCGCCCGCTGATCCCGGAGGCCCGGGCCCCACTGATGCCGGAGGTCCGGGAACCCGGCTCGCCGGACCCGGCCCCCCCCTGACGTGCGTGCGCCCGCCCCGCGCCGTCGCCCGCGCGGGGCGGGCCGGCCCCGTCAGCCGGCGGCACGACGAGGGCCGGCACCCGTCACGACGAGGGCCGGAGCCGTGGCTGCGACGGCCGGGGCGGCGTCGCCGGCCGGTGCCGGTTTCGGCGCGGGGGCCGTCGACTCGCGTACCACCAGCCGGGGCCTGATCAGCAGGGAACGCCCGGCCGCGGGAGCGGAGTCGATCCGGGCCCGCAGTTGCTGGAAGGTCTCGGCGGCCATCTCAGGCAGCGGTTGGCGCACCGTGGTGAGCGGCGGCTCGAAGAGGTCGGCGAGCAGGATGTCGTCGAAGCCGACCACCGAGACGTCCCTTCCCGCGCCGCGTCCGGCGTCCTTGACCCCCCGGCAGATGCCGATCGCGCACATGTCGTTGATCGCTACGAAGCCGGTGGGCGGGTCCGGCCGGGTGAGTAGCTCCCTGGCCGCGTTCCGGCCCAGTTCCGCCGCGTTCTTGTCCCCGAACTCCGTGGTGTCCGCGCCGGGCCAGACGACGGCCTCGGCGGGATCGAGCCCGGCGGCCTCCAGCGCCGACCTGAAACCCCGCAGGCGTTCGCGGCGGTTCACGCTGTGGACGGAACCGGAGACGAAGGCGAGCTTGCGGTGGCCGAGTTCGATCAGATGACGGGTGGCGAGCTCTGCCCCCATCGCGTTGTCCACACTGATGCTGGCCAGTGACGACGGGTCCCCCGACTGCGCGGTCCGGTCGAAGGCCACCATCTTGAGCCCTCTGCTCAGCAACGGCGTCATGTGGTCGAGCGAGGGAAGGGAGGAGCAGAGAACCACGCCGCTCACCCCGTCGGCGAGCAGTTCCTCGCCGTACTTGAGCTCGCGGGCTGGATCGCGCTCACTGTTGCAGAGCAGTACGTGGTAGCCCTCGGCCAGCGCGATGGCCTCCAGCTCCCGGGCCAGCGCCCCCCAGAAAGGGTTCGCGACGGACGGCACGATCAGGCCGATGACCTTGATGCGGCCGGTGCGCAGCATGCGGGCCGCCCGGTTGGGCCGGTAGTTGAGCTGCTCGATGGTCTGCTCCACGCGAGCCAGGGTCGCTGCCTGCATACGGTCGGTACGCCCGTTGAGGACGTTGGAGACCGTGCTCGCGGAGACCCCTGCGGCCTCCGCGACCTGATGGATCGTTACCCCGCTCATGCCACCTCCGGTTCGGAACGCACTGCCGAGCCTAGTGTACCGATTTACTGAACTCGCTCTACCGGTACACCCGTTAACTTCTTCGAAAATTGTTGCGCATCAGCTGTTGACGCCACTCTCACGGCGTTCCTAGCATCAGTGCATCGATTTACCAGCACTTCCCAGCCAAACTTGGGACTCCATCGCTGGATCGATCCACCGCTCCACCTCAAAAGGGGTGTCCCATGGAACTCAACAGACGGTCTGTGCTCGCTGCCATCGGCGCGGGTACCGCTGCCGCCGCTCTCTCCGGCTGCGGCGGCGGCTCCACGGCGGCCGGCAAGGCGGACGGCCCCGCCGAGGGCGAGATCACGCTGCTCACCCCCATCTACGAGGGTGCGAACGGCAAGACGCTGCTGGAGGAGAAGATCCTCGGCGGGTTCCGGAAGAAGTATCCGGACGTCAAGGTCAACGTGGACTACACCACGTATGCGCAGCTCAACGAGAAGATCACCACCGGTCTCGCGGGCGGGCTGCTGCCGGACGTGCTGATGATGGGCGTCGGCTGGATCCCTCCGTTCGCCGCGAAGAAGGCGATCGCCGAACTGCCGGAGACGCTCGCCTCCGCGCACGACTACGAGAAGCGCGTCCTGGAACCCTCGCGCTACGAAGGCAAGCTCTACGCCCTGCCCGTCGTCCTCGACACCCGCATCGTCGTGTACCGCAAGGACCACTTCGCGGAGGCCGGGATCAAGAAGACTCCGGCCGACTGGGCGGAGCTGCGTGCCGTCGCGAAGCAGCTGACCAGGGACGGCCGCATCGGCTTCGACCCGTTCTCCATCGAACTGCGCCAGTGCTGGGAGACCTTCCTCTTCGCCAACGGCGGCCAACTGTTCAGCGCGGACGGCAAGAAGGTGCTGTTCACGGACGCGCGCGGCGTCGAGGCGCTGCAGTTCTTCAAGGACCTGGTGAAGGACGGCTCGGCGGACTACGCGAAGAAGACGGACATCGGCACCCCATCGAACGTGCAGACGGGCAAGGCGTCGATGATGATGACGAGCAGTGCCCTGTGGGTCCAGGCCAAAGAGCAGAACCCCGAGCTGATCGAGGACGACAAGCTCGGTGCGTTCGTCCTGGCCAACCGCAGGCCCGCGATGCTCCAGGGCGGGACGCTCGTGACGCAGGCCGCACGCTCCAGGCACCCCGCGGCGGCACGCGCACTCGTGGAGTACCTCGCCACGCCCGAGTCGATCCTCGGCGCTGCCGAGCAGCGTGGTTCGGTGCCCGGTCTGCGCGACCTCGACGACACCGGATACGTCAAGGAGAACCAGTTCGTCGATCTCTCCCTCCAGAACCTCCAGCACGCGGTCTCCGAGGGCGGGACCGCGGCCTGGATGGAGATCCGGGAAAAGATCAAGCCGACGCTGGAGCCCGCGATCGTGGGAGATCAGTCGGCGAAGGACGCCATCGCGGAGCTCGGCCGTCTCGCCGAGGCCGCCATCGGCAGGATGTGAGGACCCGTCACCATGGGAGCGACAACCGTAGTGAAGGCCAGGCCGACACGGCCGCCTTCCCCTCCTGAGACCTCCGTGCCACGGCGGGCCGGCCGGGTCCCCACCGGGCCGGGGCGCCGCCGGCGCCGGGCGGGCATGCTCATGGTGGCGCCCGCGCTGCTGCACGCCTCGCTGTGGATCGGTCTTCCGGTCGTGGTCTCGGTGGCCCTGGCCTTCACGAAGTACGACGTGCTGTCAGCGCCGGAGTTCGTGGGCCTGGCCAATTTCCGGGACATGCTGGACGACGCGGTCTTCCGCAAGTCCATCGTCAACACCCTCCTGTACACCTTCTTCACCGTGCCGTTCGGGATGGCGCTGGGCCTGCTGGTGGCCCTCGCCCTGCACACGGGGCTCAAGGCGCGCGGGATCTTCCGTACCGCCGTGTTCCTGCCCCAGGTCACCGCCACGGTCGCGATCGCACTGGTCTGGCTGTGGATCTACAACCCCGGCAACGGTCTGCTCAACGCGGTGCTGTCGTTCCTCGGGATCGACGGTCCGGCCTGGCTGTCCTCGACGACCTGGGCGCTGCCCTCGGTGATCCTGGTCGGCGTATGGCAGGGCATCGGCATGAAGATGCTCATCTACCTCGCCGCTCTCCAGTCCCTGCCGCGGGAGCTGTACGAGGCGGCTTCGGTCGACGGCGCGTCCAAGGTGCGGCAGTTCTTCTCGATCACACTGCCGCTGCTGAAACCGGCGACCTTCTTCGTGCTCATCACCTCGATGATCAGCGCGTTCCAGTCCTTCGACCAGATCTACATCCTGACCGACGGCGGTCCGGCCAACAGCACCACGATGATGACGTACGAGATCTACAAGTCCGCCTTCCGGGAGTTCCGCGTCGGTTACGCGAGCGCGCAGTCGCTGGTGCTCTTCGTGCTGCTGATGGGCTTCACCCTGGTCAACAAGCGGATCATGGGAGGCAGTCGTGGCCACAACTGAGCTGCTGGAACAGGCTCGCGTACCGAGGCCGCCCACGGCGCCCGCGAAGGGCAGTCCCGTCCCCGTCGGCCGGATCGCCCTCTACGTGGCCCTGTCCGTCGTCTCCCTGCTCATGGTGGTGCCGTTCGTCTGGATGGTGCTCACCTCGCTCAAGACCCCGGTCGAGATCGCGTCGCAGGACGCCGGGCTGCTGCCCGAGCACTGGGAGTTCGGCAACTACGTGGACGCGCTGAAGGCGGCTCCGTTCGCGACGTACGCCCGGAACAGCTTCATCATCGCGATCAGCCACACCGTGCTCAACGTGCTGGTGGCGTCGATGGCGGGGTACGCCCTGGCGCGCATCAGGTTCCGCGGCAGCGAGACGCTGTTCTACCTGTTCGTCGCGGCGCTGATGATCCCGACGTACACCAAGGTGCTGCCGGAGTTCCTGATCGTCCGCTTCATGCCGCTGGCCGGCGGCAACGACATCCTCGGCCAGGGCGGCAGCGGCTGGCTGGACAGCTGGTGGGCGCTCATCATCCCGGGCGCGGTCACCCCGTTCGCGGTCTTCCTCTTCCGGCAGTTCTACCTGGACCTGCCGGTGGAACTCGAGGAGGCGGCCCGGCTCGACGGGCTCGGTGAGTTCCGGATCTATGCCCGGATCATGTCGCCGCAGGTCAAGCCCGCCTTCATCACCGTGGCACTGCTGACCTTCGAGTCGTCGTGGAACAACTTCCTCTGGCCTCTGCTGGTGACCCACACGGACAGCCTGCGGGTGATCCAGGTGGGGCTCTCCGTCTTCAAGACGGAGAACGGCACCCAGTGGCACTTCCTCATGGCGGGCACCACGCTCGCCACCCTGCCGATGGTCGTCCTCTTCCTCATCGGCCAGCGCTACTTCGTGCAGGGCTTCGCAACCGCCGGTCTCAAGTGACCGCCCCCGGCCCGCTGCGGGCCGGTCATCGAAAGGGCTTCACCCATGTCTGCTGATCTCAACGGCTCCCTCGCTCTCGTCACGGGGGCGGGACACGGCATCGGGCGCGCCATCGCCGTCGCCCTGGCCGAGGCCGGCGCCGACGTCGCCGTCCACTACCACTCCTCCGCCGACGAGGCGGCGAGGACCGTCTCCGCGATCGAGGCGCTGGGCCGCAGGGCCAAGGCGTTCAAGGCCGACGCGACGGTGACCGCCGAGGTGGACCTGCTGGTCGAGGAGGCCACCGGGTTCCTCGGCGGGCTGGACGTCCTCGTCTGCAACGCGGGCCATCTCATCGGCCGCGAGAAGATTGCGGAGATGTCCGACGACCACTTCGAGCGGGTCGTCTCGACCAATCTGACGTCGACGTTCCGCACGGTCCGGGCCGCTCTGCCGCACCTGACGCAGTCGTCCGCCGGGCGCGTCATCACGATGTCCTCGCTGGCCGCACACAACGGCGGCGGGCCGGGCTCGGTCGCCTACGCCGCCGCGAAGGCCGGGGTACGGGGCTTCACCAAGGGCCTCGCGAAGGAGCTCGCCGGCACGGGCGTCACGGTGAACACGGTCGCCCCCGGCTTCATCAAGGGCACCGCCTTCCACGACACGTTCACCGCCGTCCCTGCCCAGGAGGCGATGGAGGCCGGCATCCCGGTCGGCCGGGCGGGAACCCCGGAGGACGTCGCCCACGCCGTCGTCCATCTGGCCTCACCCGCCTCGGGGTTCCTCACCGCCACCACGGTGGACATCGACGGTGGCGTATGGCCGCGTTGAGGCGGATCCCCCGGGAGCGGGGCGGCTGGTGGCACGCGTACGTCTGTCCGGCGCACGGCGTGGAGCTCGATCACGGTGACCTGCTCGCCGGTGTGTTTCCCGAGGGCGGCGCGCGGTGCGCGCACGGCTGCCGGGTGGACACCCCGGCGGTGCGCGGCGCGTGGGTGGTCCTGTCGCACCAGGCGTGGGCGCGGCATCTGCGGTTGCTCGCCCATCGGGGCGAACGCGCGGAGACGGTGGCGCGGCTCGTCGAGTACGCCGGCCTGTACGCGTCACTCGCCACGGATCGGCACGGCGAGGCGCAGGGCTGGATGCTGCGCGGCCGGCTCTTCCACCAGGCGCTGACCGACGCCATCTGGGGGGTGAACATCGGGCACGCCGTGATCACGCTGGCCGAGGACGGCACCGGCGACCTGGCAGCGGTCGTGCCGCTGCTGGACGATCTGGAGCGGGCGGCGCTGGAGGCCCGCGGTGTTCTGACCGGGCGGGGGCAGCTGGCGTCCAACTACACCGCCTGGCTGAACGCCGCCGGTGCGTCCGCGGGCCGTGCGGCCTCGGCCGCCCGTGGCCTGGAGTGGACCGGCGCGAAGCAGTGGCTGGAGGGCGAGCACGGGCTGTACGCGCATCTGCGGGTGGCCGTCGCCGAGGACGGCTGGGAGTGGGAGGGCAGCACTTACTACCACGGCTTCGTGCTGCGGGCCGCGTTGCTGGCCCTGCGCTCCACCGATCCGGCGGACGTCCCGTCCGACGTGGCCGGGGTACTGGCCGGGATGACGGACGTACTGGCCGCGGTCGCGACTCCGGGTGGCGTGCTTCCCGCCCTGCACGACGGTCCGTACCTGCGCCGCCCCCTCGCCATGGAGTGGCTCGAACTGGTGGCACTGGCACAGCAGTTGGTTCCTGCTGACGGTCTGGATGCGGTGGCGTCCCGGGCCCGTGACGAGCTCGGTGCGCACGACGACGGGCTGGACCGTGAGCTGGACGGCTGGTTCGCGGGACCGCCGCTCCCCCGGCGCCCCGCGCCGGACGGGATCACCCTCTTCCCGGCGGCCGGCTACGGGGTGGTGCGCGCGGCCGGCATCCACGCGCTGCTGGACTTCGGCCCGCACGGCGGATCGCACGGACACCGCGACAAGCTGTCGCTGTATCTGTACGGCGACACGACCCCGTGGCAGCCGGATCCCGGGCAGGTGCCCTACGCACACACCGAGTTCAGGGACCTGTACGCGTCGACCGAGGCACATCCCGCGTTCCGGGTCGACGGCGCGGAGCAGGCGGAGTGCGCGGGTGCACTCCTGGCCTCGGACGCCCGCTCCCTGACCGCCGAGGTCACCACCGCGTACGAGGGAGTGCGCGCGGTGCGCAGGGTCGTGGCGGGCGACTGCTATCTGGTGGACCTGCTGGGCGTGACGGGCCGGGAGGCGCATCACGTGACCGCCCAGTTGCGTCCGGGGACGGCTCTGGACGTCCAGCAGCAGGCCGACGGTCCCGTACGCACCATCTGGTACGGCGACGAGACCCTGCACGGCTGGCACACGCACACCCCGGGGGCGGGGGTCCGTCCGTTCTCGCGGCCGGGCGCCGGTCCGGCGGACGACCCGCAACGCAACGGCACCTGGGTCGACTTCACGGCTCGGGCCGAGCGGATCACCTTCGCCTCGGTCTACCAGGCGGCGTCCGCCGGCCCAGCGGTCACCGGCGTACGGCTCGACGGCGAGGAGCTGACCGTGGAGCTGTCCGACGGTTCGGCCGCGCGTTTCGGAACGGGGAGCTGAGCCGTGCTGCTCTCCGCCACACCGCCGCGGGGACCCCGCCCCGCGCGGGAACTCCGGCTGCGGGAGGAGGCCGCGCGCCATCGTGGCCTCACCCCGCCCCGTACGCACCCCCTGGCCAGCATCACCTGGCTCGGACCCGCCGCCTCCAACCCCGCGCTGGCGTACCGCACCACCGGCGACCCCGCCCATCTGCAAGAGAGCCGGCGCTGGATCGAGGCCGCGGTCCGGCTGCCGCACTGGGGCCGCGCCCACATGCCGGACCACGATCTGGACGCGGGCTGGCTGCTGCACCATCTCGCCCTCGCCTACCGGTGGATCGGCGACGACCTGCCGGACGGGGTGCGGGCGCTGCTCCGCTACAAGCTGTTGCTGCAGGGCCGCCGGATGTACGAGTTCGCGGTGGCGAGCGAGGGCCGCTGGTGGTCGTCCTCGTACTGGCAGAACCACAACTGGATCTGCTACGCGGGCCTGGCGACGGCCGGCTACGTGCTGGGCAAGGAGGAGTGGACCGAGCGCGCGAAGGACAACCTCGGCACCGTCCTGGACCTGATGCCGCCGGACGGTTCGCACGCCGAAGGCGTCGTCTACTGGCGCTACGGTGTGCCGTTCCTGGCGATCCACCTCGACCTGCTCCAGGAGGCCGAGGGCATCGACTGGTGGGGGCGCGGCGGCTTCCTGCCTTCCACGTTCCGCTACCGGCTCCACCAGACGGCGCCCGGCTTCGCGCTCAACGTCGACCACGGTGACTGCCACGACCGGCGCAGCGGCCACAGCGCCGGTCTGTACTACCGGCTCGCGGCGCAGTACGGGATCGCGGAGGCCCAGTGGATGGGCGATCTCGCCTCGGGCGAACTGCTGTGGCAGGAGGCCTCGGAGAGCGGCGTCCGGCCGGGGATCCTGCCGGAGGCCTATCTGGAGTACCTCTGGTACGACCCGTCCGTGCGGGCGGCCCGGCCGACGGAGACCCATGCGTTCTTCCCGGACCTCGGGCTGCTCGCGGCCCGCACGAGCTGGGACGACGACGCCACGCTGGTGTCGTTCAAGGCGAGCCCGGGCGGCGGTCGCACGGCGTGGGAGACGTCGGAGAAGCACCGGGCGGAATCGGGGTGGGAGACCCTGAACCAGGGGCATCACCACCCGGACTCCGGTTCGTTCGTGCTGGTCTCGCAGGGGGAGTTCCTCGCCGTCGACGAGGGCTACAGCAACCGCAAGCGGGCGGCCCACCACAACCTGCTGCTGGTGGACGGTCAGGGGTACGCGGACGAGGACCGTTACCACGTCTACGAGGACATCCCGTACGAACGGCAGGCCCGCCAGCGCGACGTGCTGGCGGACGCCGAAGGCGGCTGGGCTCATGCCACCGCGGAGATCGCCGCGATGTACGACCCGTCGCTCGGCGTCCGGCGCCTGGACCGGACCCTGGTGTTCACACCGTCCGGGAGGCTCGTCCTGCTCGACGTGGCCGAGGCGGCACAGGAGCGTGCGTGGACGTTCCTGCTCCAGACCGACCGCCCGGCGGAGCTCGGTCCGGACGGCGCCGTGCTGATCAGGTCGGGGAAGGCGACCGCGCTCCTCCAGCGGTTCGAACCCGCCGACGCCGAGGTCGGCTGCGAGGTCACCGAGGTCGAGGCCAATCCGACGTCCAGCACGCCGGAACTGCGGCTGACCCGCACCCTGCACACGCTGCGGGCGACGACCCCGCGGTCCACCGAGGGGCTCTTCCTCAGCGCGCTCACCCCGGGCGGAGAACCGGGCGGTGCGCGAGTCGATTGCGCCGAGGGTCAGGGCGTCACCTTCGCGGACACCGGGGAGACCGTCCTCCTGTCCCCCGTGGACCGGCGCATCCGTACGTCATCGGTGGACGCGGACGCCGCAGCCGTGCTGCTCGGCCCGGACAGCGCGCCGTACGCGGTGGGATGCACGCGACTGGAAGTCGACGGGCGCGTACTCCTCGACGTGTCCGAGCCGTACACAGGAAAGGTCGGCTGATCATGCAGGCAATCCTCCCGTCCGGTGGGACGGCGCTGCTGCGCCGCCTGGAGTTCGTCGCCTTCCCGGCCGCCGCAGGGGCGGCGTGCTCGGTGCTGTCGCTGGGCGTCGTGACCTGGCTGCCCGCGTTGGCCGCCATGGGGCACGCACTTCAGCTCTGGCGCGCGGAGGGGGACAGCCGCGTGTTCGCGAACACCTTCGCCGCCTTCCCCCGCTACTGGCGGGCACTGTGGCGGCACGGGCTGCTCTCCACGGCGGCGGCGGTCGTCCTCACCGCGAACATCGTCCATTTGCTGGGGCGTTCGGAGCCCTGGACCTTCGTCGTACTCGCCGCGCAACTCGGTATCGCGGCCGCGCTCGTCATCCACCACGTCGCTCTGGCGGCCGAGGCGGGCCGGACCCCCGGGGGATCGGTCCGCACATGGTCGACCGGCGCGCTCGCACTCGGCTTCGGGTCCCCGGCCCGGGGCACCGCGCTGCTCGGCGCCGTGGTGTCCGCCGTGCTGATCTCCCTCGTCGTACCGCTGGGGCCGCTGCTGCTGGGCCCCGGTGTCCCCGTACTGCTCGCCCTGTCCTTCGCCGATCCCAGGAGGCACACCTCATGAGCCGTTTACTGCGTACAGCCCTCGCCGCCGCGCTCACCGCCGGCACCCCGCTCCTCCTCGCCACGCCGTCCCCGGCGGCCGAAGCGGCCACCGCGTACTACGTCTCGCCGTCCGGGAGCGACTCCGCCGCCGGTACGTCGACGGGCGCGCCGCTCGCCACGGTCCAGAAGGCACTGGAGCTGGCGCCCACGGGCGCGGTGGTGCGTCTCGCGGCCGGCACCTACCGGCAGGACGTCGTCACCACGCGCCCCGGCGTCACGATCACCGGGCCGTCGAACGCCGTGGTGAAGGGTGCGGGCGACAGCAGGATCATCCAGGTGCGGCACGACTCGACGACGCTGAGCGGCTTCACCGTCGACGGGCTGCACGGCTCGGCCGACGACGTGGCGGGCTACCGCCTCAAGCTCGTCTACGTCATGAGCACGACGCCCGGAAACGGGGTGGGCGCCCTGCGGATCACCGGGATGACGCTGAAGAACGCCGCGGACGAATGCCTGCGGCTGCGCTACCTGGTCACGGGCGCCGAGGTGGACGACAACACCATCACCGACTGCGGGGTGGCCGACTTCAAGTTCGGCGGAGGCGGCAAGAACGGCGAGGGGATCTACCTCGGCACGGCGCCCGAGCAGCAGGGCGCCAACGGCGCCCCGGACGCGGCGGCCGACGTCAGCAGGAACAACCGCATCCACCACAACACCATCGCCACCCGGGGCAACGAGTGCGTGGACGTGAAGGAGAACGCGACGAACAACTACGTCGAGTACAACGACTGCAGCGGGCAGAAGGACCCTGGTTCCGGTGGGCTCGACGCACGCGGCAGCGGCAACATCTTCCGCTACAACACCGTGCACGACAACGTGGGAGCGGGTGTCCGCCTCGGCGGTGACACCGCGACCGACGGCATCGGCACGAGCGTGTACGGCAACACGATCACCGGCAACGCGGCCGGTGGCATCAAGTTCATGCGCACCCCGCAGGGCCCGGTGTGCACCAACACCATGGGCGGCAACACCGGCGGCGACGCGGTGGGCACCTACGCCGACGCGTACGACCCGACCGGAGCGTGCCCGCAGTGACCGTCCGGGGGCCCGCGAGACGCGGGGTACTGACGGCCGCCGCCGCGGGAGTGGCCGCGGTCGCGGCGACGGCTCCCACCGCCCGGGCGGCACAGGCTGAGAAACCGGGCACGGTCTGGGCCACGTCCTGGTCCACGGCACAGACCGCGCCGACCGCTACGGACACGGTGGCGTCCGCCGGGCTGACCGACGGGGTGTTCACCGCGACCGTGCGTCTCTCGGCCGGTGGCCGGGTGCGTCTGAGGTACGGGCACGCCTTCGGGGCCGTACCCGTGCTGATCGGTCCGGTGACCGCCGGCGGGCGGGCGGTGACGTTCGGCGGGCGGCGGCAGACGTGGCTGGCCGCGGGGGCGTCGCTGACCAGCGATCCGGTCGACGGCCTGAGCGTGCCGGACGGGTCGGCGCTGACCGTGGAGACGAGGCTGCCGGGTCCCACCGGTCCGTTGTCCTTCCACCGCAACACGCATGCTTCGCACAGCGTGGACGGGGTGCGCACCACCTCGGTGTTCCTCCTGACGGGCGTCGAGGTGACCGGCGCCCGCGGCCCCGCCGTCGCCGTACTCGGCGACTCGCTCACGGAGGGCGTCGGCACACCCGACGACGCCGATCTGCGCTGGCCGGACCAGCTGGCCCGGTGGCTTCCCGGATCGGCCGTCGCCAACCTCGGCGTGAGCGGCAACCGGCTGTTGCTGGACGACGCCCGGTTCGGGCCCGGCGGCCAGGCGCGGTTCGACCGCGACGTCCTCGCGCTGCCCGGTCTGCGTACCGTGCTGGTCCAGCTCGGCGTCAACGACCTGCAGCAGCCGCCGGCCCAGACGGATGCCTCGCTCGTCCTGGACGGATTCCGCCAACTGGTGCTGCGGGCCCGGAGCGCGAAGCTCAGGATCATCGGCGCGACCATCACGCCGTTCGAGGGATGGATCCGCTGGACGCCGGAGCTCGACGAAGTGCGGCAGCGGGTCAACCGCGCCGTGCGCACCGGCCACCTGTTCGACGAGGTCGCCGATTTCGACAGCGCGCTGCGCGACCCCGACCGGCCGTCGCGCATGCGGCCCGCCCTCGACAGCGGTGACGGTCTGCACCCCAATCCATCCGGTCACGCCGCGCTCGCCGGGGCCGTCGACCGCCGACACCTGCTGTGAGGACACGAACCATGACCCCATCCCCGGGCACCGGCACCACACGCCGCACCGTCCTGACCGGAGCGGCGGCGCTCGGCGCGGCCGTCACCCTGCCCCTCACCGTTACCCCCCAGGCCGCGCACGCCGCCGCCGAGGAGACCGGAGCGCTGCGTGCCCGATGGCACACCCTGCTGACGGGAGGCCCCGGCCTCGACCTCACCGACGAGCGGATCGCGGCGGCCGTCGCCCGGACCGGCCGGGCCGCCACCACCGCTGCCAAGGGTCTCGACCCGTCCCGTGCGGAGGGGCTGTTCGCGGATCTGACCAGCACGACGCTCTCCAACCACGTCACCACGTCGTTCAAGCGCCTCGCGACGATCGCGACCGCGTGGGCGGTCCCCGGTACCCCGCAGCACGGTGACACCTCCTTGCGTGACCTGCTGCTCGCGGGTGTCGACTGGATGCTGACGAACCGTTACGGCTCCGGCCACACCCGCTTCGACAACGACTGGGACTGGGAGATCGGCTCGGCCCTCGCGCTCAACGACGTGTCCGTGCTGCTGTACGACGTACTCGGCGCGGACCGGCTGGAGCGCGTCACGACCGCGGTGCGGCACTACACCCCCGACCCGAATCTGTGGCGCGTCGACCGGCAGATCGCCACCGGCGCCAACCGTGTCTGGGTCTGCACCGTGGTCGCCGTCAACGCCGTACTGCGTGACGACGGCGGTTCCCTGGCCCGGGTGCGTGACGCTCTTTCGGACGTCGAGGGTTCGGGGGCCAACAGCGTCCTGGCCTTCAACGACCGCGCTGACGGTACGGCGGGAACGAGAGAGGGCTTCTACGCGGACGGCTCGTTCCTGCAGCACTACAAGCACCCGTACAACGGCGGCTACGGCAAGGAGCTGCTCAACAGTCTCTCCCGGCTGCTGAACCTGCTGGCAGGCACGGACTGGGCGGTCACCGACCCCGATCTCGACAACGTCCGTGCCTGGGTCCTCGACGGTTTCGACCCGTTGCTGGCACGCGGCGATGTGATGGCGTCGGTGTGCGGGCGGGAGATCGCACGTCCCAGCAAGCAGGGCCACGCGTCGGCCCAGACCGTCGTCGAGGCGGTGCTGCGGCTGATCCCGAGCTTCCCCGGTGAGACGGGCGACGGCTTCACGGCGCTGGTCAAACAGTGGATCGCCGAGGACACCTACCGCGACTTCCTCGCGGTCACCGACCCGGCGTCCCTCGTCGCGGCGCTGCGGATCATCGATTCGCCCGTCCCGGCGCGCGGCCCGCTGGTCGCCCACAAGCAGCACCCCCGGATGGACAAGGCCGCGCACCACCGGCCCTCGTTCGCACTGGGCATATCGGCGTATTCGAGCCGGATCTACAACTACGAGTCGATCCAGAACGAGAATCTGCACGGCTGGCACCTCTCCGACGGCATGGTGCTGCTGTACACGGACGACCTCGGGCACTACAGCGAGGACTACTGGCCCACCGTCGACCCCACCCGGCTGCCGGGCACCACCGTCGTCGCGGGCCGGCCCGGGGACGCCGCGGGTCAGCGCACGGCGAGCACCGCCGACTGGGCGGGCGGCACCGCTCTGCCGGGGACGACCCTCGGCGCCTACGGCATGGAGCTTCGGGCGTACGCAAGCACGCTGCGCGGCCTCAAGAGCTGGTTCTGCCTGGACGACGTGATCGCGTGTACCGGGTCCGGCATCAGCGCGGACGACGGCGCCGTGGAGACGGTCGTGGAGAACCGCAAGCTTCACGATCCGGCCGCCACGCTCCTGGTGAACGGCACCGCCGCACCCGGCGGCACGGACTGGTCGGCGTCCCTCGGCAAGGTCAGGTGGCTGCACCTCGAAGGAACCGGGGGCTACATCTTCCCCGAACCCACCGGCCTGCGCGGTCTGCGCGGTCTGCGTGAGGAACGCACCGCGACCTGGCGGGAGATCAATCTCAAGTACGGCACGGACACACCGGTCACCCGCCCCTACCTGACGCTGTGGCAGGACCACGGGACATCTCCCGCCGGTGCCGGCTACTTCTGGCTCCAGGCCCCGGCTGCCTCCGCGGCGCGGACCCGGCAGTGGTCGGCGGCGCCTCCGGTGCGGCTGGTCTCCCGGTCGACGGCGGTGCACGCGGTACGCCGCACCGCGGACGGGCTGCTCGCGGCGAACTTCTGGGCCGCGGGCACGGCCCAGGAGCTGACCTCCGACGGCCCCGCCTCGGTGCTGCTGCGCCCGGACGGCAGGACGCTCACGGTGGCCCTGTCCGACCCGACACAGCTGCGGTCATCCGTGGTGCTCGATCTCGCCCGGCCCGGCCTCACCGTCGCCGCCGCGGATCCCGGTATCCGCACCACCGCCACCGGCCGGGGCCTGCGGATCACCGCGGACACGGCCGGTCTGCACGGCGCGACCCTCACCCTCACCCTGAAGAGGAGCTAGACCCTTGCTGTTCGACATGCCCCTGGAGCGGCTTCGTGAGTACCGGCCGGAGCCGGAGGAGCCAGCCGACTTCGACGCGTTCTGGGACAAGACCCTCGGCGAGACGGCCCGCCACGACCTGGGTGTCGCGTTCGTCCCGTACGAGGCCGGTTTCACGACTGTGGACGTGTACGACGTCACGTTCAACGGCTGGGGCGGGCAGCCGGTGAAGGCGTGGCTCGTACTCCCCCGCGTCCGCTCGGGTCCGCTGCCGGCCGTGGTGCAGTACATCGGGTACAACGGCGGCCGTGGCATCCCGTACTCCTGGCTGACCTGGAGTGCGCTGGGCTACGCCCACCTGGTGATGGACAACCGGGGCCAGGGCGGCGGCGGGAAGAACACCTCGGACACCGCGGACCTCGGGCCGGACGGCCATGGCTCCTCCTCGCCCGGCTTCCTCACCCGCGGCATCGAGGACCCGAACCGGCACTACTACCGCCGTCTCATCACCGACGCCGTGCGCGCGGTCGACGCCGTGAAGGCCCACGGGGCCGTGGACTCCTCACGGGTCGCGGTGCTGGGCGGCAGCCAGGGAGGCGGCCTCGCGCTCGCCGTCGCCGGGCTGCGCGACGACGTCGCGGCGGCCGTCGCCGACGTCCCGTTCCTCTGCCACTTCCGGCGCGCCTCGCAGATCACGGACTCGGGCCCCTACGCGGAGATCGCCCGCTGGCTGTCCGGTCACCGCTTCCGGACCGAGGAGGCGATGGAGACCCTGTCCTACTTCGACGGGGTCAACTTCGCGGCGCGGGCGACCGCCCCGGCGTGGTTCTCGGTCGGACTGATGGACCGGATATGCCCGTCGTCGACGGTGTTCGCGGCGTACCACGCGTACGCGGGCCCCGCCGAGCTGGAGGTGTTCACGTACAACGGTCACGAGGGCGGCGCGGAGTACGACCTGCCGCGGAAGCTCGGGGCGCTGCGCGGGGTGTTCGGCCGCTGAAGGCCTCGTTGGTGAGGGCGTCCGGGAGGTGGTCACCGGCCCAGCGCCGCCATGGCGGCGTTGTGGCCGGGCACCCCGCTGACCCCGCCGCCGCGCACCGCTCCCGCCCCGCACAGCAGGACGTTGGCGTGGGCGGTCTCGACACCCCAGCGGCCCGTCTCCTCCGTGGCGTAGGGGAAGGAGAGGTCCCGGTGGAAGATGTGGCCGCCGGGCAGCCTCAGGTCGCGCTCCAGGTCCAGGGGGGTTTTCGCCTCGATGCACGGTCTGCCGTCGGCGTCGAGGGCGAGGCAGTCGGCGATCGGTTCCTCGAGATGGGTGTCGAGTTGGGCCAGGGTCGCGTCGAGCAGTGCGGTGCGTGTCGCCTCGTTGTCCGCCGTGAAGAGCCGGGCGGGGGTGTGCAGGCCGAACAGGGTCAGTGTCTGGTAGCCGCGCGCCGCGAGGTCGGGGCCGAGGATCGACGGGTCGGTCAGCGAGTGACAGTAGATCTCCGAGGGCGGGGCACCGGGCAGGCGGCCCTCTGCCGCCTCGCGGTAGGCGTCCGCCAGTTGTCCGTAGCCTTCGGCGATGTGGAAGGTACCGGCGAACGCCCGGCGCGGGTCGACGGAGTGGTCACGCAGCTTCGGCAGCCGGGTGAGCAGCATGTTCACCTTCAGCTGGGAGCCCTCGGCAGGGGCCGGCGGGGCCTCGCCGAGGAGTTCGGCCAGTGCCTGCGGCGACGCGTTGACCAGGACTTCGCGCGCACCGACGACGTGTTCCCCGTCGGGCGAGCGGACTGTCACCTCCGCGCGGGTGCCGTCGGTCTCGATGCGGGTCGCTTCGTGCAGCACGCGGATCTCGGCCCCCGCCGCGCGGGCCGCGCCCGCCAGGGCGTCGGTGAGTGCGCCCATCCCGCCGACCGGGACGTCCCAGTCGCCGGTGGAATTGCCGATCACGTGGTAGAGGAAGCAGCGGTTCTGCGAGAGGGACGGGTCGTGGGCGTCGGCGAACGTACCGATCAGCCCGTCGGTGAGCACGACGCCGCGCACGAGGTCGTCGGTGAAGTTCTCCTCGACGGCGACGCCGATGGGCTCCTCGAACAGCATGCGCCAGGCGTCCGCGTCGCCGACGCGCGCCCGCAGGTCCTCGCGGCCCGGCAGGGGCTCGGTGAGGGTCGGGAACACGCGCTCGGCGACCCGCCCCGTCATCGCGTAGAAGCGCTGCCACGCCTCGTACTCCCGGTTGTCGCCGGTGAGTGCGGCGAAGGACTCCCGCGTGCCGTCACCGCCGACGAGCAGCCCGCCCGGTCGGCCGCCGCGCGTCACCGGGGTGTACGAGGAGACCGTGCGCTTGCGGACGCCGAAGTCGACGCCGAGCTCGCGGACGATCTTCTGCGGGAGGAGCGAGACGAGGTACGAGTAGCGGGAGAGCCGGGCGTCCACGCCCTCGAAGGGCCGGGTCGACACGGCTGCTCCCCCGGTGCTGCCGAGGCGTTCCAGGACCAGCACGGACCGGCCGGCGCGGGCCAGGTAGGCGGCGGCGACCAGGCCGTTGTGGCCGCCTCCGACGATCACCGTGTCGTATGCGGCGTGCGTGGGCGTGCCGGGTGAGGCCGTCTCGTCTGCGGGCATGCCGACTTCCTAACACGGGATGATCACCCCTGGACAGAGGTGGCGGCTCCCGACGGTCAGGCGTGGTCACCGGAACGGGTGGCCCGCCGGCGGCCGCTGCGACAGGGGCTGCTCGGGACCCCGTCCGGGCCCGCCCTTCCCGCGGGATCGCGTCGACGCGGCCGGGGCGCTCACCGTCACGGGGCGGAGATGTGACCTCTACCGCCTGCGGGGCGGCCGGGCCCGAAGGTCAGTGCGGCGGCGTCCCCCGGTCCCGGCGCAGGTCCTCCGTCCGCCGGTGGCGGTCGGCCGCCTCGGTTCCTCGGCCTAGCTGTTCCAGGCAGCGCGCCTCGTCCTCGCGGCTCGCCAGGGTGTCGGGGTGTCCGGCGCCCAGAACCCGTTCACGGATCCCGGCGACCGCACTGTAGTCGGTGAGTGCGTCGGCCCAGCGGCCGAGCCAGCCCAGCCCGACGGCCACCTCCCGTCGGCTGACGAGGGTGTCGGGGTGGTCGGGCCCCAGGGTGCGCTCCCGGATCGCGCATACCTCGCGTGCCTCGGCCAGCGCCTCCTCCCAGCGCGCCGTCCGCCCCAGGTTGACCCCGAGGCCGTGCCTGGCGCGCAGCGTCTCGGGGTCGGCGGGACCACCGGCCCGGGTGCGGTCCTCGACGAGGGCCCGGTAGAGCTCGACGGCCTCGGCACTGCGGCCCAGGCGCCCGAGACTGATCCCCGCCTCGTAGCGCGCGGACAGAGTGTCGGGGTGGTCGGGACCGAGCGCGGTGGCACGGGCCCGTGCCACGTCGCGGTAGGTCCGCAGGGCTTCGTCCCAACGGTCCAGCCGGCCGAGTGTGTACGCCACTTCGTACAGCGTGACCAGGGTGTCCGGGTGGCTCGCGCCGAGCAGCCGGCCACGGGCGTCCGCCACCTCACGGGCCATGCGGTACGAGTCCTCCAGGCGGCCCAGCCTACTGAGGTTGAAAGCGAGGTTGTGGCGGCAGCGCAAGGTTTCGGGGTGGTCAGGGCCCATGGTGCGCTCACGCGAGGCGAGCACCGCGGCGTAGACCTGGTGCGCCTCGAAGTGGCGGCCGAGCCCGCCGAGGACGTACGCCGTCTCCTGCCGGGCAGCGAGTGTCTCCGGGTGGTCGGGGCCGAGGGTCCGTTCGCGGCCCTCGGCGACCCCGCCGAAGACACTCAGCGCGTCCGCGGCGCGTCCGGTGCGGCAGAGGACGGATCCGACCTCGTACCTGCTGGCGAGGGTGTCGGGGTGGTCAGGGCCGAGCACGTGTTCGCGTTCGTCCGCGACCGCGCGGTGCACGTCGCCCGCTTCCTCCCAGTGGCCCCGGCGCCCCAGGTCGATTCCGGCGCTGTGCCGGCCGGCCAGGGTGGCGAGCAGCTCGGGCGACGGAGTGGGGCGGCCGTCCCCCGCGGGCGGGAAGCCGGTGGTGGGAGCGTGACCGGTCCCGGTGGTCCATGCCCCGGTCAGGGCTGAGGCGTGGTCGACGGCGGCCTCACCGGAACCGACGGCACCGGTCGCCCTGTGACCGGAGGTCATGCCGCGCGTCCAGGAGGGCAGTCCGGGCGTGGTGCCCGTCGGGTGCCGCACCGGGACGAGCGGGGCGGGGCGGATCCGGTGGGCCACCGGCTGCTCGCCGGTGCGCCCGAGGACGATGCGCTGCCGCAGGTCACCGGCGTCGGCCGGCCGCGCGCCGGGCGTCTTGGCCAGCAGGTCCAGGACGACCTCGTCGAAGAAGCCCGGGAGTTCGGCGCGGTGGGTGCGCAGTGGTTCGGGAACGGTGTCGCGGTGGCCGACGAGCACGGCCCAGGCGTCGTCCATGTCGAACGGGGGCACGCCCGTGGCGATCTCGTACAGGACGCAGCCCAGCGAGTAGAGGTCGCTGCGGTGGTCGACCTCCGCGCCGCTGATCTGCTCGGGCGACATGTAGTGCGGGGTTCCCATGGCGATGCCGGTACCGGTGAGGCGGGACGTGAAGCCGATGTCGTGGCCGAGCCTGGCTATGCCGAAGTCGCAGATCTTCACCGCGCCGTCGTCGAGCCGCATGATGTTCGCGGGCTTGAGGTCCCGGTGCACGACGCCCTGGCGGTGGGTGTAGCCGAGGGCGTCGGCGACCTGTTCGGCGATGTCGACGACGTCGGCCACCGGCAGCGGGTGCTGTTCGTTGTCCTCGAGGAGCTGGCTGAGGTTGCGTCCCTCCAGCAGCTCCATGACGAGGTAGAGGACACCGTCCGACTCCCCGAAGTCGTGGACGACGGTGACTCCACGGTGCTGGAGCGCCGCCGCCACCCGGGCCTCGCGGCGGAAGCGCTCGCGCAGGATGCGGGTGAATGCCTCGTCGTGCTGCGGCCCGACCGGCTTCAGGCACTTGACGGCCACCTGCCGGCCCAGCGATTCGTCGCGCGCACGCCACACCTCGCCCATGCCTCCGCACCCGATCAGATCGAGCAGCCGGTAGCGGCTCTGGATCAGTCTGGTGTCCGCCATAGCTGTTGCCGCCCCCGTCTGCTCCGCTGCTCGCTACCGCTGCTGCGCCCGCCCCGGCCCGTCCAGTATGGCTGCCTGTCTGCGGAGTTTGTACGGGGCGGGTCGGCTGCCGGGGCCGAGCCGTGCCATCGCCTTCGCGATGTGTCCGGGTGGCAGGCACCGGCGGAGGCGGCCGGGAACGACGCGCAGCGCGGTTCCCGTGACGCGCAGACGGCGGTCGACCACCGTCCGGGGTGGCGCGGCCCTTCCGTACAGCTCGTGCGCGTACCCCGGCAGGGAGTCGTAGGCGAGAGCGGCCACGCGCCGCCAGAGCAGGGCGCGCGCCGGGGTCAGCAGGGCGGGGACCGGCGGACGGCGCAGGAAGTCGTCGACCTCCGACGCCTCGGGCCCGGCGGCGAGCAGGGGCCGCACCTCCTCGAAGTAGACGGCGAGGGCCGCCGTCGAAGCGGGTACCTCCGACGGGTCGAGGCCGACGAGCCGGGCGCTCTCCCGCTGCTCGTCGACGTACCGGTCGGCCTGCCGGTCACTGAGCGGGAAGCCGGAGCGGCGCTCGACCTGAAGGTAGGAGTCGATCTCGGCGCAGTGCACCCAGAGCAGCAGCTCCGGCTCGTCGATTCCGTACACCTCGCCGGTCGCCGGGTCGGAGGCCTCGAGGAGCCGGTGGATCGTGCGGACGCGCGCCCCGTACTTCTCGGCGGCCCGCGTGGTGCCGTAGGTGAGCGTTCCGACGAAGTCGGCGGTACGCATCAGCCGCCCCCAGGCGTCCCTGCGGAAGTCGCTGTTCTGCATGACGCCGCGGACGGCGCGCGGATGGAGCGTCTGGAGGTAGAGGGCGCGGACACCGGCCACCCACATCATGGGGTCCGCGTGCATCTGCCAGGTGATGGAGGCGGGGCCGAAGAGCCCCGGGTCCGGATCGTTCATCGGCTCGTGCCTTCCGTTCGGCGGTGGGGCGGGGCCTCGTGGCCGTTTCCTCGTGCCGGGCGCGGTCGTGCCGGGAAGATCGTGACTCGTAGGATGACGTCCCGGCGCAGTTCCATGCATACCGCAGCGCGCATGATCCGGGGAGGTCTGGGCTGTGCCCAGGTGGGGATTGGTCGTTGAACAGAATCTCGGTTACGGCCGTCAGGGGCGGATGTGGTCGGTCGGCGTGATGGACCACGTGGAGGGAACGCGTGAGGAGGCGCTCGAGGCTCTTCGGATCCGGGCCGAGCGTTTCGACCCGGTCCATCCGGCCAGCCCGAAACGCCGCACGCTGTACCGGCAGGCGGACGGTTTCCTGTTGGTCGTCGAAGGGGTCTGGCGGCCCTGGCACTGCCGGTTCACCGTGGCCGAGCAGATCTACGACAGCGACGCTCCCGAGCCCGTGGCGGAACAGCCGCCCGCCCCGGAGCCGGAGCCGGAGCCGGAGCCGGAGCCGGAGCCGGACGGGCCGACGCGGCTGCCGGAAGCCGCTCCCCGCACACCCGCGCCCGGCCCCCCGCCCGCCTGGGACGCGCATGTACCCGAGGTGCCGTCCTGGCTGGGCCGCAACGACCTCCCCTGACGCGGGTCAGCGCTTCACGGCCCGCAGGACCACGAACTTCGGGTCTCCGGCGACGGTGACGCAGTTGCCGAAGATCCGGCGCAGCTGGGTGTGGTAGCCGAGGTGCCGGTTACCGACGACCCACAGCTCCCCGCCCTGGCGCAGCGCGGCACGCGCTCCGTGGAACATGCTCCGGGCGGTGGCGTCGGTGACCGCCTGGTGCGAGTGGAACGGCGGGTTGCTGAGGACGAGGTCGACGCTCTCCGGGGGAACGTCGGCCATGCCGTCGCCGACCAGGAAATCCGCCTCGGCCCCGGGCGCGGTGTTGTCGCGGAAGGTCGTCTCGGCTGAGGCGACGGCCCGGTAGGACTCGTCGATGAAGGTGACAGCGGCGCCCGGGTTGGCGAGCGCGGCGGCCGTGCCCACGACTCCGTTTCCGCAGCCGAGGTCGACCACCCGGTCGGGCCCCGTCCGCTCGGGGAGGTGCTTCAGGAAGAAGCGGGTGCCGATGTCCAGGCGTTCGGCACAGAAGATCCCGGCGTGGTTGGTGACGGTGCGGCCGGAAACCGCGCCGACGTCGTCGGGCAGGGTGTAGCGGTACGGCCAGGGGCTGGGCGTCCTGGGCAGGGACGGGTCCGGGGTGCAGAAGATGAGCCGCGCCTTCTTCACCGCGAGGGACGTGCGGGTGGGCCCGATGATCCGCTCGAACAGCTTGAGGGTGGAGGTGTGGATCTCCTTCACCATGCCGGTGCCGATGACGACGGTCCCCTCGTGCACGGCGGGCGCGAGCCGGTGCAGCTGGTCCTCCAGGAGCGCGAGGCTCTTGGGTACGCGCACGAGCAGCAGATCGACGCGCTCGGGCGGGGCGTCGCGCACCGACAGCACGCGAACCGAGTCGGAGGCTGCGCCGTTGCGTTCGAGGTTCGCCCGGGTGGCCTGTCGGGCGAGATACGAATCGGTGATCACGACGGGGCTGTGTGCGGCGAGCGCGGTGGCGAGTGCGCCCCAGCGGTCGCCGACCACGGCCACCGTGCCGTCGGGACGGACCGGCTCGCTCCCCTCCGCTCCCTCCAGCCGCCGCAGCAGGTACTCGTCGGCGGCGTCCCACGCACGGAGCGGGTCGCGCGGGTTCTCGGGAAAGCGGGCGAGATCGAATTCGCCCTGTGACGTCGTCAAACGGTTCATATGGCGTTCAGGCTAGCCGAGTGGCGGGGAGCGACGTGCACGCTCCCCGCCACGGGGACGCCGCCCCGGGCACTACGGGAGCCGCTTGTCCATGGCCGACCTGCCCTCCTCGGACAGTCGGCGCTGCGCCCACTCCAGGGCTTCAGGGGTCAGATCCCGCCCGGAGGCGAGCACCAGGTCCTCCGCGGTGGGCCGGTCGCCGCCGCCGGTGTGCAGCAGACGGTCGGGGGTCACCCCCCGCACCTCCGGCACGGATACGGATAGGGATTCGGACTCTTCGCTCATACCGCCTCCTCGTCCTTGCGGTAATTCTCGCGCCGGGCCGCCGTCCGCGCATCCGATGCCGGGAAGGCCCCGGACCGGTCGTCATTTGACCTGCACATGATGAATACGCCACGTTCACACGACCGGCACCGTGCGTGTGGAAGGCTCCCGACCGAGCAGACAACGTCCGGCCATCAGGACACCGTTCAGCCGACCCGGAGAGGACACCCCACATGTCCAGTCGTCGCCGTTTCTACGCGCGTCCACTATTCGCCGCAGCCGCCTCGATCGTCGTTCTCACCGGCGTCGCGTCCGCAGCGCCCGCTGCCACCCCCCCGGCCGACGGCACGGCGTCCCCGGCCGCCGCCCTCGACGACACCTACTACCAGGACGCCCTGGGCAAGTCGGGGACCGCCCTCAAGAGCTCGCTCCACACGATCATCAGCGACCAGACCAAGCTCTCCTACAGCCAGGTCTGGGACGCTCTCAAGGCGACCGACGAGGACCCGGCCAACTCCTCCAACGTGATCCTCCTCTACACCGGCCGTTCCCAGTCCAAGAGCACGAACGGGGGTGACGTCGGCGACTGGAACCGGGAGCACGTCTGGGCCAAGTCCCACGGCGACTTCGGCACCGCGACCGGTCCCGGCACCGACGTCCACCACCTGCGCCCCGCGGACGTGCAGGTGAACTCCCTGCGCGGCAACAAGGACTTCGACAACGGAGGCAGCGCCGTCTCGGGGGCGCCCGGCAACTACACCGACGGCGACTCGTTCGAACCGCGCGACGCGGTGAAGGGCGATGTCGCCCGGATGATCCTCTACATGGCGGTGCGGTACGAGGGCGACGACGCCTTCGCCGATCTGGAGCCCAACGACAGCGTGAGCAACGGGTCGGCCCCGAACATCGGACGCCTGTCCGTGCTGAAGCAGTGGAGCCAGGAGGACCCGCCGGACAGCTTCGAGCAGAACCGCAACGAGGTCATATTCGACCGGTTCCAGCACAACCGGAACCCGTTCATCGACCACCCCGAGTGGGTCGAGTCCATCTGGTAGGGGCTCACCCCGGACCGGCCACGGCCTGCGCGCAGCGCTCGGCGGCCTCCTCGCGGGAGCCGAAGCGCGGCAGGTCCTGGCCGGTCCGCTCGCGGACCAGGTCCGGCGGCCCCAGCCGGTCACCCGGGTCGACGACTGCCGCACGCCGCCCTTCCCGGGCGAGCCGGGACAGGCCGGCGTGCAGCAGCGCGAGGGCGTCGGAGTCGGCGCCGGTCACCTCACGCAGGTCGAGCACCACCGGCCCGGCCCGCTCCCCGCCCGACTCGTCCAGCGCGTACAGCACACGCTCGGCGGCGGTGAAGTCGAGGGCGCCCTGGGCGGCGACGACACCCACGCGTTCGCGCAGAGCGCGCTCACGCCGGCCGGACGGCGCCGAGGGAAGCACGTCGGCGGTGGTGACCAGTGTGACGGTGGAGCCGGGCAGTGCGGGGTTCTTCATGAGGTGCAGCCCCAGGCGCTCCGAGAGCGCGCCGAGCGCGGCGTGGCCGCGCACCGAGGTGCCCGACGCGTCCAGGAGCGGGCTGTAGGCCGCCAGGCCGAAGCGGGCCGGACCCGCGGCGATCAGTCCGCCCGAGACGCCGCTCTTGGCGGGCAGCCCGACTCTCAGCAGCCAGTCGCCGGACGAGTCGTACATCCCGCAGGTCGCCATGACGGCCAGCACCTGGGCCGCGACCTCCGGGGAGACGACCTTCTCCCCGGTGACCGGATTGACACCGCCGTACGCCAGGGTCGCGGCCATCACCGCGAGATCCACGGCGGTGGCCCGCACCGCGCACTGCCGGAAGTAGGTGTCCACGGCGGCCACCGGGTCGACGGGCAGTGTCCCGGCGCTGCGGATCAGATAGGCGAGCGCCCGGTTGCGGTCCCCGGTCGCGGCCTCGGAACTGTGGACGTCCTCGTCGACGTCGAGCTTCCGCCCGGCGAACCGGCTCAGACAGATCAGGATGCGCCGGAACGCGGGAGCCTCACGGCTGTCGGGGACGAGGGCGGTGGTGACGATGGCGCCGGCGTTGACCATCGCGTTGGCCGGCCGCCCGGTGCCGGGTTCCAGGCTGATGGCGTTGAACGCCTCACCGCTCGGTTCTGCGCCCACCCAGCGGCTCACCTCGTCGAGACCGAGCGAGGCCAGCGCGAGGGCGTAGATGAAGGGTTTGGACACGGACTGCAGGGTGAACGGCGTGTCCGCCGCGCCCGCACTGTAGACGTGTCCGTCCATGCTGACGAGGGCGAGCCCGAAGTCGTCGGGATCGGACCTGGTCAACTCCGGGATGTAGTCGGCACGGCGGCCCTCACGTACGCCGGCGAAGCGCGCGTGCAGATCACGCAGCGCGTCGGTGACGGCCTCGGCGGCGCTCACCGGATACCGGACGGAAGCCGCTCTGGACCCACCGAAGGCGGCCGCTCCCTGGGCATGGCGTGCACCTCCGACGAAAGCCATGGGAATAATTCGCCCATATTAGGATCAAAAGGTATGAATTGACTCGTTGGGCGACCCGCCTCGTACAAGGGGCGGCTCCAGCACCGCGGACCCCGAACCCCCGGGAGGGAACGATGGATACGGACGCCCTGACGCCCGGCCTGCTGCAGGACCTTCGCGCGACCAGGCCCTATCCGGCTCTGTCCCTGACGATGCCGACCCACCGGCGGGCACCGGACAACGCCCAGGACGCCGTACGACTGCGGAACCTCGTGACCGAGGCCGGCAACCGGCTGGACGCGGACCCCCGGGTGACCCACGAGGCCCGGACGGCGGTGAAGGCACAGCTCGACCGCGCGGTGGCCGAGGTGGACCAGCGCCGCGCCCTGGAGGCCCTCGTCATCTTCGCGGACGCCGACGAGTACCAGATCTGGCAACTCCCGCGCACCGCACCCGAACGAGTGGTCCTGAGCGACAGCTACCTCACCCGCAACCTGGTCGCGGCGAAGGCCGGGGCCCGGCCGTTCTGGGTCCTCAGCCTGTCCGCGGAGCACGCCTCCCTGTTCTCCGGTACGAGCGACGGACTGCGTCCCGAGCCGAGGGACGGCTTCCCGCTCACGGCCCCGCACGAGGAGCCCAACCCGCAACGCGAGGAGCGGATCGGCGACACCCCGAGCACCTACAGCAGCGAGGACGCACGAAACTTCCTGCGCACGGTCGACGAGGGGCTGCGCGGGGTACTGGCCGCGGACCCGCGCCCGTTGTTCCTGGTCGGCCTCGCACCCGCGCTCTCCCTGCTCGACGAGGTCGGCGAGAGCGCGAAGCCCGCCGTCGGCAGGGCCACGAAGGGAACGACGGCGAACACCACCGCACCCGAGTTGATCAAGGAACTGGGTCCGGCCCTGGCCTACTGGCGCAAGCAGGCCGCCGCCCACATCCAGGGCAGGCTCGACAACGCCCACAGCAGCCGCTCCTTCGCCGGCGGACTCGACGAGGTGTGGCTGGCCGTGCGGGAGGGCCGGGCGGGACTGATCGCGGTCGAGGAGCACTTCGACCAGAAGGTCAGGGTCACCGACGGCCACCTGGAGCCGGTGGGTCCGGACGTCGCACCCTCCACGGACGGGCAGGTCCGCGAGGACATCGTCGACGAGCTCGTCGAAGCGGCGCTGGACAACGGCTGCGAGGTCGCCTTCGTGGCCGACGGCTCCCTCGCGGACCACGGTCGGATCGCAGCGGTCCTGCGCTTCTGACCGCGTGTTCCTACGTGAGGATTATGTGAACATTGTCTAGATTTGGCGCTCCCAAGTCGATCTCACGACGTCGATCCCACCGATCACGTCGGGTACGAAGGAGAGCCAGTCATGGACCGATTCAGGCGCGCGTCGGCGGCAGCCCTGCTCACAGCGGTGGCTCTGGCCGGAGCGGTGGGCGGGGCGGCAGCATCGTCCGGTGTCCCCGCACCGCCGTCCGGGGAGCGCGCGCAGGACCTGGCAACGCGGCCGGCCCTCTCCGCGTTCGCGACCGCGCGCAGTGTGGCGGCCTGGGAGGAGTTCCGTATCCACGGCTCCGCCCGGAACATCGGTGCCGGCACCCCGGTCACCCTGCAGCAGAAGCAGGGCGAGCGCTGGGTGACCCTGCCCGCCACGGTCAAGACCCCGGGCAGCGGCGAGTACAGCCTGCGCGTGAAGCTGGGCATCACGGGTGAGAACGCCCTCCGGATCGTCGGAGGCGGGGCCGTCTCGCCCGTCATCCGCACCACCGTGACCCCCACGGTGCCCACCACCGTGAACTGAACTCCGGCGGACGTGCTCCGGCCGGCCTGCGAGAAGCGGGCCGGCCGGAGCACGTCGTGGTGCGGTCAGCCCTCCCAGGCCCAGTCGGTGACCTCGGGCAGGTCCGTACCGTGTTCCCGGATCCAGTCGTGGTGGCGCGCACGGGCGTCCGCCATCGACTGCCGGACCGCGACCGCGCGGGCACCGAGGCCGGGCACCCGGTCGATCACGTCCATGACCAGCCGGTAGCGGTCGAGATCGTTGCGGACCACCATGTCGAACGGCGTGGTGGTGGTCCCCTCCTCCTTGTAGCCCCGGACGTGCAGATGGGCGTGCCCCGTGCGCCGGTAGGCGAGACGGTGCACCAGCCAGGGGTAGCCGTGGTACGCGAAGATCACCGGCTTGTCCCGGGTGAAGACGGCGTCGTACTCCGCGTCGGGCATCCCGTGCGGGTGCTCGGCGTGCGGCAGCAGCCGGGTCATGTCGACCACGTTGACCACGCGGACGGAGAGGTCCGGGAGGTGATGCCGCAGGAGCCCTGCCGCGGCCATCGTCTCCAGGGTGGGTACGTCCCCCGCGCAGGCCAGCACGACGTCGGGCTCGCGGCTGCCGTCCTCCGTGCCGGCCCACTCCCACACCCCGGCCCCCCTGGCGCAGTGCGCACGGGCCTCGTCGAGGGTGAGCCAGTCGAATCCGGGCTGCTTGCCGGCGACGATCACGTTGACGTAGTCGCGGCTGCGCAGCACGTGGTCGGCGGTGGACAGGAGTGTGTTCGCGTCCGGCGGCAGGTAGACGCGGACGACCTCCGGGCTCTTGTTCAGGATGTGGTCGACGAAGCCGGGGTCCTGGTGCGAGAAGCCGTTGTGGTCCTGACGCCAGACATGTGAGGTGAGCAGGTAGTTCAGCGAGGCGACCGGTGCGCGCCAGTGGAGCCGGCGCGAGGTGCGCAGCCACTTGATGTGCTGGTTGACCATGGAGTCGACGATGTGGGCGAAGGCCTCGTAGGAGGAGAACAGTCCGTGCCGCCCGGTGAGGAGATAGCCCTCCAGCCAGCCCTGGCACAGGTGTTCCGACAGGACTTCCATCACCCGGCCGTCGCGGGCCAGATGCTCGTCGACGGGAAGGATCTCCGCCTGCCATGCCTTTCCGGTGGCCCCGTAGAGGGCGCCCAGTCGGTTGGACTCCGTCTCGTCGGGACCCACCACGCGGAAATTCCTGCGACCGGCGGTGGCCGCCATGACGTCCTCGAGCAGTCCGCCCAGGATCCGGGTGGGCTCGTGCAGGACGGTCCCCGGCCCGTCGACCCGCACCGCGTGGTTCTCGAGGGGCGGGAGGGGAAGATCCCGCAGGAGCAGTCCGCCGTTGGCGTACGGTGTCGAGCCGAGCCGTGAGGTTCCCTCGGGGACGTACCGCAGTACCTGGTCGGTGGGCCGGCCCTCGGAGTCGAAGAGTTCGCCGGGCCGGTAGGAGCGCATCCACTCCTCGAGTTGGCGCAGGTGGTCGGGGTTCTCCCGGACGCCCGGCAGCGGGACCTGGTGCGCGCGCCAGGTGTTCTCGACGGGGAGCCCGTCCACGTCCTCGGGCCCGGTCCAGCCCTTGGGGGTGCGCAGCACGATCATGGGCCAGCGGGGACGCGCGGACACGCCGTCGGCGCGGGCCGCGCGCTGGTACTCCCCGATGCGGTCCACGGCGAGATCCATGGCGGCGGCCAGTGCGCGGTGGACCACGGCCGGCTCGTTCCCCTCGACGTACACGGGGTCGTGCCCGTATCCGCGTAGCAGTGCGTCGAGTTCGTCCTCGGGCAGCCGGGCGAGCACCGTCGGATTCGCGATCTTGTATCCGTTGAGATGGAGGATCGGCAGGACCGCTCCGTCGTGCACGGGGTCGAGGAACTTGTTGGAGTGCCAGGACGCGGCGAGCGGTCCCGTCTCGGCCTCTCCGTCCCCGACCACGCAGGCGACCAGGAGGTCTGGGTGGTCGAAGGCCGCGCCGTAGGCGTGGGTGAGCGCGTATCCCAGTTCGCCGCCCTCGTGGATGGAACCCGGGGTCTCGGGGGCGACGTGGCTGGGCACGCCGCCGGGGAAGGAGAACTGCTTGAACAGGGCTCCCATCCCCGCGCGGTCGCGGCCGACATCCGGATACGTCTCCGAGTAGCTGCCCTCCAGCCAGGAGTTGGCGAGGACGGCGGGGCCGCCGTGGCCCGGCCCCCAGACGCACAGCGCCCGCAGGTCACGTTCCCTGATGATCCGGTTGAGATGGGTGTGGACCAGATTCAGCCCGGGCGAGGTGCCCCAGTGGCCGAGCAGCCGCGGTTTGATGTGCTCGGGGGCCAGCGGTTCCTCCAGGAGGGGGTTGGCCATCAGATAGATCTGGCCGACCGCCAGGTAGTTGGCGGCACGCCAGTGCGCGTCGAGTGCCGCGATCTCGGTGTCGGACAGGGCGGATGCACCGGAGGGGTTTCGGGCGTCGGTCATGAGGCGTATCTCCCTGGGGCATGGCGAGGTGCGTCCGGGCTAGCGGGCGTCCGAGCCGGGCCCGTACCAGACGGTGGTGGCGTTGCAGAACTCGCGGATGCCGTGTCCTGCCAGTTCCCGCCCGTAGCCGGAGCGCTTCACCCCGCCGAACGGGAGCGCGGGGTGGGAGGCCGTCATGCCGTTGAAGAAGACCCCTCCGGCGTCCAGGTCGCGCACACAGCGGTCCATCTCTCCCTGGTCACGTGTCCAGACGTTGGAACTGAGCCCGAACGGGGTGTCGTTGGCGAGGTCGACGGCCTCGTCCAGGTCCGCGACCCGGTAGAGCGTCGCCACCGGGCCGAAGGTCTCCTCGCGGTGGATGCGCATGGCCGGGGTGATGCCGGTGAGCACCGTGGGCTCGTAGAACCAGCCGCGGTCCAGGCCCTCGGGCCGCCCGCCGCCGCACAGCGCGGTCGCGCCCTTGCCGAGGGCGTCGTCGACGAGCTCCTCCAGGTCGGTGCGGCCCTGTTCGCTGGAGAGCGGCCCCACGTCGGTGGACTCTTCCAGCGGGTCCCCGACGGTCAGGGCGCGCATCCCCGCGGTGAACCGCTCGGCGAACGCGTCGTGGACGTCGGCGTGGACGATGAATCGCTTGGCGGCGATGCAGGACTGCCCGTTGTTCTGTACGCGGGCGGTCACCGCCGTGTCGGCGGCCTTCCCGACGTCCGCCGACGGCAGGACGACGAAGGGGTCGCTGCCGCCCAGTTCGAGCACGGTCTTCTTGACCTCGTCGCCCGCGACGGAGGCGACGGCGCGGCCGGCCGGTTCGCTGCCGGTGAGCGTCGCCGCGGCGACCCGCGGGTCGCGCAGGACCGCCTCGACGGCGCCCGAACCGATGAGGAGGGTCTGGAAGCAGCCGGCGGGAAATCCCGCCCTGGCGAACAGGTCCTCGATGTACAGGGCCGTCTGCGGCACGTTCGAGGCGTGCTTGAGCAGGCCCGTGTTGCCCGCCATGAGCGCGGGTGCGGCGAAGCGCATGACCTGCCAGAGCGGGAAGTTCCACGGCATCACGGCGAGCACCACGCCCAGCGGGCGGTAGTGCACCCGGGCACGGGAGGCACCGGAGTCCTTGACGTCGGTGTCGTCGGGGTGTTCGTCCGCGAGCAGGCGTGCGGCGTTGGCCGCGTACCAGCGCATCGCCTTGGCGCACTTGGCGGCTTCGGCGCGGGCGGCCTTGACCGGTTTGCCCATCTCGGTGGTCATGGTGCGGGCGATCTCCCGCTGGTCCGCGTCGAGGAGATCGGCGGCCCGGTTCATTAGACGGGCTCGCTCGGCGAGGTCCGTGGTGCGGTAGTTGCGGAACGCCCGGTGTGCGGTGGCGAGCCGGCGCTCGGTCTCCTGCCCGTCCAGTGCGTCGAACGTCCTGAGCGTCTCGCCGTTCGCGGGATTGACCGTCGCGATGGGCATGGCTGTGCCTCCTTGCGTTGTTCTTCGACCGTGCCGTGCCGAGGCGCGTGATGCGACCCCTCACGACGCGTACCCGGCCGGCGCGGATCATGCGTGCCGCAGGCACACCGTCCGCGCCGGCCGGGCGCCGGGCCGTGCTTCACACGAGTTCGGCGACCGGGCCGTTCTCGGCCACGGGGCCGTTCCCGGTGACCGGACCGTCCTCGGTGACAGGACCGTCGAGGAACGTCCGGCCGCCGGGAAGGGGCGTACGCGGGAGCAGGCCGGTGGTGACCGGGGTCTGCGCATAGCGTGTGAACCACACGACCTTGCCGTCGGTGGTCCGGCAGGTGCCCCAGCTGTCGCTGAGGGCCATGACGCGGCTGAGGCCGCCGCCACCGCCGTCCAGCAGCCGGGGCATCCGGGAATCCTTGTCGGACACGGACACCGTCAGGTGCCGTCCGGTCCAGCGGAGCTCGAGGACGCACTCGTTGCCGTCGCCGACGTGTCGCTGGACGTTCGTCAGGAGCTCCTCGGCCGCCCGGCACACCGGCCGGACGTGCAGTTCCAGGCTCCAGTGACGAAGGTGTGCGGCGACTATGCGCCGCAGCTGGGAAATGCGCTCTGCCGACACCTGCAGTTCGACCAGATAGTGCCGGTCGAGTGGAACGGTCATCGTCGAGGCTCCTCACCGCGAGGCTCACGTGCTTCACCCCGTTCGAACCAACGACCCCCGAACACGAAGCGTGAGCTGTGATCACTTCTGGGTCACTTCTCAGGGTGGCCCGAGTGGGCCGGTCGCGCAACCGAGAGGACCCGGCGGACGGGGTCACGGCAGGTAGGGCAGCAGTTTGTCCGGAGTGAGGGGGAGCTCGCGCAGCCGGGCGCCGGTGGCGTGCCGCACGGCGTTCCCGATCGCGGCCGCCGTTCCGACGATGCCGATCTCGCCGATGCCCTTGCTGCCCATGGGGTTGAGGTGCGGGTCGTCCTCCTCGAGCCAGTGCGCCCGGATGTCCGGGACGTCCGCGCAGGACGGCACGTGGTAGGAAGCCAGGTCGCTCTCGGTGAAGTCGCCGAAGACCGGATCCATGGTGCTGCCCTCGGTGAGGGCCATGCCGAGGCCCATGACCATGCCGCCGATGAACTGGGACCGGGCGGTACGGGAGTTGAGGATGCGTCCGGCGGCGTACACACCGAGCAGCCTGCGCACCCGCACCTCGCCGGTGAGGGAGTCGACCGCCACCTCGGCGAAGTGCGCGCCGAAGGCGTGCCGTGCGTACGGGGACTCCTGCGCCGTCTCCTCGCCGGTGTCGGCGGCGACGCAGATGCCCTCCGGCGGGAGCGGCCCGCTGTGCCCGGCGAGCCGGCGCACCAGTGCGGTGGCCGCTTTGTGCACCGCCGATCCCCAGGAGGCCGTGCCCGAGGAGCCGCCCGCGACGGACCCGGTGGGCAGATCGCTGCTGCCGATGTCGATCGCCACGTTGTCCGTGGGCGTGTCCAGGACCGATGCGGCGATCTGTGCCAGAACGGTGCGGGCGCCGGTGCCGATGTCGGTGGCGTTGACCGCGACGCGGTAGGAGCCGTCGGGGGCGGCCTGAGCGGACGCCGCCGCCTTCGAGACGAGCACGGGGTACGTCGCCGAGGCGACCCCGGTGCCGAGCAGCCAGGGCCCCTCCTGGCGGGTGGCGGGCCGGGGGTCCCTGTCGGACCAGCCGAAACGTCTGGCTCCCTCGTTCAGACAGGCCGTGAGGTTGCGGCTGCTGAACGGACGGCCGCTGTCGGGTTCCGTCCGCGGTTCGTTGCGCAGCCGAAGATCGACCGGATCGATGCCGAGGGCGCAGGCCAGCTCGTCCATCGCCGACTCCAGGGCGTACATGCCCGAGGCCTCGCCCGGTGCGCGCATCCAGGACGGGCTGGGCACGTCGAGTGCCGCCACCCGGTGCTCCGTGCGGCTGTGGGGCGAGGCGTACATGACGCGGGCCGGCACGGCGGCCTGCTCGACGAACTCCTTGACCCGTGAGGTGTGTGTGACGATCTCGTGGGAGACGCTGGACAGGACGCCGTCCCGGTCGGCGCCCAGCCGCACCCGCTGCAGGGTGGGCGCCCGGTGGCCGACGATCGCCGCCATGTACCGCCGGGGCAGTGCGAGCTGGACCGGCAGCCCGGTGAGCCGTGCGGCCATGGCGGCGAGGACCGCCTGCGGGCGCGGAGTGCCCTTGGAACCGAAGCCGCCGCCGACGTGTTCGGAGATGACGGTGACGCGGTCCCGGTCGAGTCCGAGGGCTGTGGCGAGGCTGTTGCGCACGGCGGTCGACCCCTGGCTGGAGTCGTGGACGGTCAGGTGCCCGTCGGCCCACCGGGCGGTCGAGGCGTGCGGCTCCATGGGGTGGTTGTGCAGTCCCCGCAGCGTGTAGGTGGCGTCGATCCGCACGGGCGCCGCGTCGAACGCGCTCATCGCGTCGCCGCGCTCACGCAGACCGGGATGGCCGCCGTTCGCCTCCTCGGGGGTGTAGAGGCCGGGGTGGTCCCCTGTGAGGACGACATCGTGCCCGGTGGTGACGTATTCGACGTGCACGGCCTCCGCGCCCGCACGGGCGGATTCCAGGTTCTCGGCCAGCACGAGGGCGACGGGCCAGCCCCGGTGCGGCACCCGGGCGTCCTGGAGCACGGCGAGAATCGGGTCGTCGGGCTCCTTCAGCCGTGGCGCGTTGTCGTGCGTCAGGACGGTGTGCACCCCGGGCACAGCGAGGGCGTCGGCCGTACGGATCGCGGTGACGCGCCCGGTGGGGACGGTGGCGGGCACGATCCAGCCGTACAGACAGCCCGGTCCGGTGTGCTCCGCCGCGTAACGGGCGGAGCCGGTCACCTTGTCCCGGCCCTCGCGTCGGACTACGGGCGCGCCCAGCGCCTGGGTGGAGTCGCTCATGACGGAAGTCCTCGGTTCGTCGGGGGTGTGCGGGCCGGCGGATCAGGCGGGTGCGGCCTGGGTGGTGAGTTCGACGAGGGCGCCGACGGCAAGCCGGCGGGCCAGGTCCACCTTGAAGCCGTTGTCTCGCAGGGGCCTGGCCTCCTCGAGTTCGGCGTCCACCGCACGTGTGAAGGCGTCCCCGGTCGGGGGAGCTCCGCGCAGCAGGTCCTCGGCCACCCGGGCACGCCACGGCCGGTGTGCGAGCCCTCCGAAGGCGAGTGAGACCCGGTCGACGTTGCCGTCGCGCACGCTCAGCACGGCTGCGACGGAGGCCAGGGCGAAGGCGTACGAGGCACGGTCCCGGGCCTTGCGGTACAGGGAGACGGCACCGGCGGGCGGCGGTGGCAGGACCACTTCCGTGATCAGCTCGCCCGGGCGGATCACGGTGTCCTGGTCGGGGTTGTCGCCGGGCAGGCGATGGAAGTCGGTCGCGGGCACGGTCCGCTGCCCCTCCGGTCCGTGCAGCTGGACGGTGGCGTCGAGGGCGGCGAGGGCGACCGCCATGTCAGAGGGGTTGGTGGCGACGCAGTCCTGCGAGTGACCCAGTACGGCGAGATCGCGGTGAGCTCCTTCCCGGGCAGGACAGCCCGAGCCGGGGATCCGCTTGTTGCAGGGCTTGGAGACGTCCTGGAAGTACGGGCACCGGGTGCGCTGGAGAAGGTTGCCGCCGGTGGTGGCGGTGTTGCGGAGCTGCCCGGACGCCCCGGCCAGCAGGGCCTGCGACAGGGCGGGCCAGTGGCTCCGCACATCGGGGTGGGCGGCGAGATCGCTGTTGCGCACGGTCGCACCGATCCGGAGACCGCCGTCGTCCGTCCGCGTCACCCGGTCCAGCGGCAGCCGGCTGACGTCGATGAGCAGGCCGGGCGACTCCACCCCGAGTTTCATGAGGTCGACGAGGTTGGTACCACCACCGAGGAATCGTGCGCCGGGGTTCCCGGCGCCCGCACGGACGGCTTCGGCCACGGAGGCGGGACGCAGATAGGCGAAGGGTTTCACGGGGCCACGTCCTCGATGGCGTCGACGATGTGCGGGTAGGCGCCGCACCGGCAGAGGTTGCCGCTCATCCGCTCGCGGATCTCGTCCGCGCCGAGCGGAGCCGGCCCCCCACCGGCGAGCGCCCTGCGCGGGGTCGCGTGCGAGGGGAAGCCGTCCTCGGCCTCACGGAGCATGCCGACGGCGGAGCAGATCTGCCCGGGGGTGCAGTAGCCGCACTGGAGCGCGTCCCTTTCCAGGAAGGCCGTCTGCAGCGGATGCAGCCGGTCGCCCTCGGCCAGCCCTTCGACCGTGGTGACGTGGGCGTCCTCGTGGGAGACGGCCAGCAGGAGACAGCTGTTGGCGCGCCGGCCGTCGACGAGCACGGTGCAGGCCCCGCACTGACCGTGGTCGCAGCCCTTCTTGGCACCGGTGAGCCCGAGATGTTCCCTGAGCGCGTCCAGCAGGGTGGTGCGGTGATCGAGCGTCAGGGTCCTGGCCGTGCCGTTGACGTACAGGGTGAGGGTGGACCGGTCGGCGGGATTCGGCACGTGTGCTTCTTCCGCGTCGACGGTCCCCGGGGTCGCGTCCATGTGTGTGTACCTTCCGGGTTCGGGCGTGCGGTGGTCACGCGGGACGGTGGCTCTCCAGCCGCAGGCGGATCTCCTGCTCCTGGTCGCCCGCCGCCGTCCCGACGAGCCGGACGGTGAATGACTCCGTCAGGTGCTTACGCAGGCGGTCGACCGCCCAGTAGCCGCCCTGTGCCTCGACCGTCACCGGTGTGGAGAGCTGCGCCGGTCCCGAGCCCTCCTTGGGCTCGGAGACGTCGACGGTCGCCGTCCACACGGTGGGGCGCGTGTCGGACGCCTCCTCGGGGGCGTCGCTCGCCGGACGGTCGGAGTTGAACGAGCGGCGCAGTACGTCGAACACGGTGCGAGCGTCCTCCTTGGGGCAGCCGGTCACCGCCACCACGACATCGCCGCTCTCCTGGTGTTCCTGTGGATGTTCCTGCGTGCTGTTCACCCTGGATTCCTTTCATTGGGAGCACTGCGGGCTCCGCCCGGATGCCTCACGACGTGAGGCGCCGACCGCGCGCGAGGGCGCCTCTGCTCGGCCGGCGAGTCCGGGTCGCCCTCGATCCGGACGACATGGTGTCGTCCCCAGCGGTCCGGGGACTGACTCAAGACTCACCCCACGGCTCCGTGTCGGCGACACGAGCGACGGTCCCGCGAAAGATCTCCTACCCGGTGGGTGACGGGGCACCGTGTGCTTCCCCGCCGGCCTGCTCCTGCCGTCGCCTACAGTTCCCGCAGCGCCGGCAGGAGCGTGCTCTGCGCCCACTCGATGAAGGGCCGCTGCTGCGCCCCACCGATCTGGACCAGGGCGACCTCGGTGAAACCCGCTTCGCTGTAGGGGCGGACGGCCTCGACGAACGCTTCGACGTCCGAGCCGCACGGGATCGCTTGCGCGATGTCGTCCTTGCGGACGAACTGGGTCGCCTGGTCGAACGCCGGAGGGTTCGGCAGCTCCGAGTTGACCTTCCAGCCTCCGAGCGACCACCGGAACTGGTCGTGGGCGCGGGCGATCGCGGCGTCCCGGTCGGTGTCGTAGCAGACGGGCACCTGTCCGACACGGGGCTTCCCGGTCCCGCCGTGCCGGTCGAACGCGCCGAGCAGCTCGCTCCTGGGTTCGGTCGCGATGACCAGGTCGGCCAGCCTGCCCGCGAGCGCGCAGGAGCGCTCCCCCGAGACCGCGATGCCGATGGGGACCCGCTGTTCGGGCAGGCCCCACAGCTTGGCGTTCTCCACGTCGAAGTGGGTGCCGTGGTGGTTGACGTAACCCCCGTCGAGGAGCGCGCGGATGACGTGCACGGCCTCCTCGAGCATCTCCAGGCGGACATGGGCAGCGGGCCACCCCGCGCCGACGACGTGTTCGCTGAGGTTCTCGCCGGATCCGAGGCCGAGCCGGAAGCGCCCCTCGGCGAGCAGTTGGAGCGTCGCGGCCTTCTGCGCGACCACGGCCGGGTGGTAGCGGGTGGTCGGGCAGGTCACGTACGTCATCAGCGGGATTCTCGAAGTGGCCTGCGCGGCGGCTCCCAGGACCGACCACGCGTACGGCGCGTGTCCCTGGGAAGCCAACCAGGGGAAGTAGTGGTCGGAGGTGACGGAGAAGTCGAAGCCGGCCTCCTCCGCGGCGACCACATCCCCGACGAGCGCGCGGGGGCCGGCCTGCTCGGTCATCATCGTGTAGCCGATTTGCACCATATGAAACACATTTACCGTGACATCGCCATAAAACATGAATTCATGTCAATGGCTGTCTGTGATCGATTCCCCGGGGTATGCGCCATGCATGGACGTAACGAACGGAGCATGGGAATCGCTCGCCAGCACCGGCAGCACCGGCGGGCCGGGCGCGGTAGGCGTGATCATCGGCATCGTCGGCCTGTTCGTGGTGCTTCTGCTGATCGGGGGCTTCTGGTTCGGAATGAGGCGCCGCGACAAGGAATCGCGACCACCGCGCCCCGATGAGCAGCCGATCCGTCCGGATCACCGGACGGAGATCCAGGAGAGCGGACGGCACAGCTCGGACCACTTCCCCGAGGACGGCCGGGCCCTCTCGCCGCACGAGCTCAGCGACCGCGGTAACGAGGTGATCCCGCCGGAGGACGAGCCCCGGCGTGACTGACACGCCGTTCACCCGAGCCGTCAGCGGCGGGTACACACGTCCGGGCCCTTCATGGAGCGGGCCCGGACGTGTGTCACGGGCGGGTCGCGATCGCGCCGGCCGCGTGTTGCGCGAGCCGCCGAGTCGCACGAGGCTGATCCTGGCCGCGCGGCACCGAAGAAGTCATGCCGCAAAACCGATAGGGCAGTGGACATGACTCCTGGCGATCCGCGGACCGCGCCGGAACCGGCGGTGCTGAGCGGTGCGAGCGCTCCGTGCTGGGTTCACCTGGTGACCCGCGATCTGGACGACGCACAGCGGTTCTACGGCACCGTTCTCGGCTGGACGTTCCGACGCGGACCACTGGGCAGGGACTACCTGATGGCGCGCTCCGGCGGTGTTCCCCTCGCGGGCATCGGCGCGGTCGCGTCCGCCTACCAGGTGGCCGTGGCCTGGATGCCGTACTTCGCGGTCCGGGACGCCGATGTGGTCGCCGCCCGCGTCCGCGAACGCAGCGGCACCGTGGCCGTGGGCCCGCTGACGGTCGGGCAGGGCCGTGCGGTCCTGGCCGCCGACCGGGACGGCGCGTCCTTCGGCGTCTGGGAGTGGACGGGGCGCGCGGCCACGCTCGCGCCCTCCGGGAACCGGGCGAACGCCTGGCTCCGGCTGCGCACCAGGGACGCCTTCGACGCCGCCATCTTCTACGGCGAGATCCTCGGCTGGGAGAGCGGGGAGCCCGGCGGCTGCGAGGTGGCGTACGTGAAGGAAGAGGTGCTCGTGCGCTGCAACGGGCGCCCACTGGCCCGGATCAGCTCGGGTGCGGTGGAGGCCGCTCCCGACCCTCAGGTGCGCCCGCACTGGCAGGTGCAGTTCCCGGTGGCCGATGTCGGAGCGACGGTCCTCGCCGCCGAGCGGAACGGAGGGACGCTCATGGAACGGCGTGACGTGCAGTACGGCAGCGAGGCGACGCTGCGGGATCCCGACGGCGGCCTCTTCACCGTGACGGACGTACGCGGCCCGGCGGGCCAGGACGAGGTCTGACGACGTCAGTGGCGCGGGCCGGTGTCCTCGGTGTCCTCCGAATCCCGACGGCCGGCCGGCCGTCGGCCGCCGTCCCTGGCGATGGCCCACAGCGGAAACACGAACCAGCAGACCAGGAACCACAGGGCCATCCCGCCCACCAGCCACAGGGCCGCCACGTTGTGCAGTGCCACCCGCAGGATGAGCAGCAGCGTGCTGCACATCGTGCAGAAGAGCAGGCCGAGGCCCAGTTTCGTCAGGCGTGAGGCCCAGGTGACCGTCTGCGGTTTCATCCGGCGGCCGGTGAGCAGCCGGTGGTAGGACACGGGCCCTATCAGCGCGGCGGCCGTCGCCGACCCGAGCATGACGGTCACGACGTAGATGTTCCGGTCAATCGTGGAGAGTTCGGCGAAGCGGGGCTGGAAGACCACCGCGAGAAGGAAGCCGAAGAGGATCTGCACGCCGGTCTGTGCGACCCGGAGTTCCTGGAGCAGGTCGCTCCACTGCCGGTCCGCCCGCTCCTCCTCCGTCTCGCGCCGTCCGCTTCGCGGGTTCGTGCCCGGCTCGTCCTCACCGGTCCCACCACGGCCCGCCGGTATCTGTCCCATCGATGCCTCCCCACCTCTCAGAGGTGGTGCTGGTTCCCCGCCGAGCCGTCGTGATTCCTAAAAACTTCAGCGTCGGTACCGCTGCGGGACGGCACGCCCGCCGACGTTCTCCATGGTGGCAGCCGCCCGAGGAAACACCACACCGGTCGTACGGACGGACGGGGCCGGAAACCGGTACCGGCCGAGGGCCGAGCCTCGACGCAGCGTGACAACTCGCCTAGGATCGCCCTAGGGCATCGCGCGTCGGTCACCGGCCGGGTGAGGCGTGGAGGTAGCCCGTGAGATGCCTTCTGGAGGCATTCCACTGTGTCAGTCGAGTTGAACCACACCATCGTTCACAGCCGGGACAACCGCGAGTCCGCCGATTTCCTGGCGCGCATCCTGGGTCTCACCGTCGGGACCGAATGGGGTCCCTTCATCCCGCTCGTTCTCGCGAACGGGGTCACGCTGGACTTCGCGACCGTTCCCGTCGAATCGATCACCGTGCAGCACTACGCGTTCCTCGTCTCGGAGGCGGAGTTCGACACCGCCTTCGGGCACATCGAGGAGCAGGGGATCGCGTACTACGCCGATCCGCACCGGAAGCACCCCGGCGAGATCAACCACAACGACGGTGGGCGCGGGGTGTACTTCCCCGATCCCAGCGGTCACGGGATGGAACTCATCACCCGTCCGTACGGCGGCTGGTCGTAGCTCCGGAATCCGGGTGGCCCGGCCGCCGCGATCAGCGATCCGGCCGGGCCGTCCGGCTCAGCGGCCGTCGTCGGTCATGAGTACCATCTCGGGCCGGTCCCACAGCACCGCGGGCGGACTCGCCGCGACGGTGCCGGTGCGCTCGGCTCCCACACCACGGTAGAAACCCTCGGCCGGCGGGTGCGCGACCACGCGTACGGCGGTCAGGCCTGCCCGGCGCGCCTCCTCGCGCAGGTGGCCGACGAGGAGCCGCCCGATCCCCCGCCCCTGGGCGTCGTCGGCGACGAACATCAGGTCGAGTTCCGGCGGGGCCAGGACCAGTGCGTAGAACCCCAGCACCCGGTCCTCTCCGTCCACGGCCACGTGGACGGCGTGGGCCTCGATGTAGTCCGGGCCGACCCTGTACCCCTCGACCATGTGCGCGTACGGGCCCTCGTAGGCGCGTGAGGCGGTGACCAGGCGGGTGAGCCGTTTGGCGTCGCGTGCGACGGCTCGCCTGATCCGGACCCCCGCGCGACGGTCCCTGCTGCGCGATCCCATAGGGCGAGTATCACGCACCGCCGGCGCGTACACGCACGGTGCTCAGTGCACGGGCCGCTCGGCCCGCCACTCCTCCACGGTGGCTTCGACGTCGAACGGCGTGAGGTTCAGCGGAGGCCCCTGCGGGGGCCTGGCCAGTGCCTCGCGGATCCTCACGTTGACCTCGGCCAGAATGCGCCGGACCTCCGCTTCCGACCGCGCGCGAGACACTTCGTGCCGGGCGTCCTCGGCCGCCTTCCGCAAGGTCAGTGAGGGAGGCAGCGCCGACAGTCCTTCCCGCTCCATCTTCGCCTTGACCCACCACATCGCGTCGTAGGGCCGGTCGAGACCGGGAATCGGCTTGCCGGCGCCCGGCAGGTCGGCGAAGGCGCCCCGCTCCTCGGCCTCGCGGATCTGCCGGTCCACCCATGTCTCGAAGCTGACCCCTGCGGGTTTGCGCTCGGTCACCGCGTGCCCCTCTCACGACTCGTGCCGGACGGCTTCGTGTCGGTCCGGAGGCGTCCGGTTCGGCGGCTCCCACGATACCGGGACGGTTCCCGGCATGAACGGCGTCCAGGGGGTAACACGGCTGATGCACGCAGCCGGGCCTGTACACCGAACCGGGCTCGAATCGGAAGGGGTTGACGAGAGTGGAACAGCACGACGCACCGACCGCGAGCCGACGGGAGCGTCGGCCATGACGACTGTGCTGATCATCGTCGCCGTGGTCCTGGTGGCAGCGCTCGTCTTCGCACTGCTGCGGAGCCGCAGGACGGGCGGGCACGGACTGCAGCGCCGCTTCGGACCCGAGTACGACCGGACGGTCGCCCGTCACGACGGCGACACCAAAGCGGCCGAGCACGAACTGTCCGAGCGTGTGAAGCAGCACGGCTCCCTCTCCGAGCGGCCCCTGCGGCCCGAGGCGCGCGAGGCGTACACCCGCCGCTGGGCCGAGGTGCAGGAGCGGTTCATCGACTCCCCCAGGGACGCCGTCGTCGAGGCCGACGCGCTTCTGGCGCAGCTGGCCCGCGACCGGGGCTTCCCCGACGGCGACAGCTTCCAGGAGCAGACGGACGCGCTCTCCGTCCACCACGCCGCACAGGTCGACGGCTACCGCAGGGTCCACACGGCCGTGCGCGGCCAGGGCGGCACGGAGGAGATGCGGAAGGCCCTGATCGAGTCCCGGGCGCTCTTCGACGTACTTCTCACAGACGCACCGGACAAGCCGGCCCGCACGGACCGGCACGAGGCGAAAGGCAGTGCAGCAGCATGAACGACCGCACCGAGCGCATGACAGAGCCCGTCTTCACCACGGAGCCCCGGACCACCGGCACCCCGGTGTCGGTGCCTGAGAGTGCGCCCCGGAACGCGCCGGACAGGCCCCTGGACACGGCGGCCCTGAAAACGCATGGAGACAGCAAGGGCCTCGAGCCGAAGCTCACAGGCCGTGGCGATCTCGGCGCTCCACCCGTCCCGCACGAAACCCCCGACGCCTCGCACGGCGAGCGGACCGGCCACCACGAGGCCGACGGCGCCGGGCGGCCTCTGGTCCCCCAGGGCGCCCGGGACCAGTTGGCGCGGCGCATGCAGCAGGCGGTCACCGACTTCGTCGAGAGTCCCCGCCGTGCGGTCGAGGAGGCCGACAGCACGTTCGACGAGATCGTCTCGGGGCTCACCGAGGCGCTCACGGAACGCAGGCGGGTCCTGCGCGCCGGATGGCAGGGACAGGACACCGAGGCGCAGACCGAGGAGTTGCGTGTGGCGCTTCAGCGCTACCGCGACATCAGCGAACAGCTGCTGAGGATCTGAGCGGGACCGCCGCAGCTCACCGGCCCGGGGCCGCGTCACTCCGACGCGGTCCCGGGCCGGCCCGCGTGCCGACCTCTCCGTCAGACGGCGACGGACAGGTCGGCACGGAGCCGGTCGGCCACCGCCGGAGGGAGGCGCAGCGCCTTGCTCAGATAGCCGTCGAGCCCACCCCAGCGCTCGTCCATCGCGTCCAGGGCCGCCTCGAGGTAGCGGGGCCGGGCCTCGACGACCGCGTAGGCGATGTCCGGGTCACCGCCGTCGTCGAGGAAGCGCCGTACGGCGGGCCCGAAGGCGGCGCGCACGGCCCGGTTGACCGCGAGGAACTCCGCGCGTACCACCTCACGTGACGCGCCCGCCATCATCAGCAGCAGCGTGGTGGCCCAGCCGGTCCTGTCCTTGCCCGTGGCGCAGTGGAAGAGCAGCGGTCTCGCCCGGGGATCGGCGACGGTGTCCAGGAAGGCACGGTAGGCGGCCGCCGCCCCCGGCGAGAGGACCATCCTCCGGTACGTCTGCGCGAACAGGTCCTCGGCCCGTCCGCCGCCGAGCACGCGCGCTGCTCCGTCCGGGTCGTCGAGCAGCGCCTTGAGCCGCGCGGGTGTGACGCCGGGGTCGTCGCCGAGGACGTCGGCCACGAAGAGCCGCGCGCCCGCCGGAAGCCGGTCCGGCGCCCATCGGCGCTCGTCGGCGGTGCGCAGGTCGACGACGGTGCGCAGGCCGAGTGCGGCCACCGCCATGTCGTGCTCCTCGAAATCGCTCAGCTGACCCGATCGCAGAAGGATGCCCTGCCGCAGCCGCCTGTGACGGCCGAGGGCGATACCGCCAAGATCGCGCAGGTTGACGACGGTTGACGCGGGGACGGCCCGGGCGGTCTGCACGATGAACTGCCTCTTTCCCGACAGACTGCAGGTCGGAATCTACGTCGCACGACGTACCAATATCGACAAAGGGAACGTGAGGTGCCGGGGCACCGGCCCACGGGGGTCAGTCGGCGAGGATCCGCGTCTTCTGCTCCGCGAACTCGGTGTCGGTGAGGACCTCGCGCTGCCTCAGGTCGGCGAGCCGCTCCAGCAGCGTGATGACGTCGTCCCCGCCGTCGGCCGGCACCCGCTCGTGCGCCAGGATCCGCCCGCCGGCCCCCTGCACCGCCCGGGTGAGAGGTACGGACCACAGGTCCTCCCACACGATCAGCGCGGCGGAGTTCTCCTCCGGAAGACGGTCGAGCGCATCGAGGTCCGTGATCCGCGGCATCCCCGCCGGGGGGTCGTCCGGCGGGTCGAACCGCACCAGCCCCTGCGGATCCATCTCCCGCAGACCGACAGCTTCCGGCGCGCCGCCCGCCGTCCTGCGGGCGAAGGCCAGATCGAGGATGCGTACCGTCTCGGACGCGACGGCCTCGGCCAGTACGGGCGCGATGACGTCGGCGAAACGGCCGCCGGGAAAGGTGACGACGAGGTACTCCACGGGTCCCACGGCCACGATGCGTCCTTCCCCTGAGGTTCTGGATCAGCAGCAGCTTAACTTCGGACGATCAGTGACGCACTGTGAAAAACCACGACAGAAGGGGTGCGGTGCCGGGGCGTATGCCCTCCCGGGCCCGGAGCGGGCTCACCCGGCGGGCCGGACCCCTGCGCGGGAAGGTCGGCGACCGGTCAGGAATGGAGAAGCGAAAGCTTCCCGTCGCCCGTAGCGTCGTTCGTACAGAGATCAACGACGTCGGTTCGGCGCAGGATGATTGCGCCCCGGCCGACACCGCTGGTCTGCTGGACGACGATCGTCTCCGCGAGCGCGCGGGCGACGCCGACGGCGACCGCGCAGCGGCCCCGTGAACGGATGGAGAGACGACGAGCATGACCACGAAGCCGGACACGCGGTCGACCGCGCCGCATGTTTCCGACAGCCACGATCTGATCCGCGTACACGGTGCGCGCGTCAACAACCTCAAGGACGTGAGTGTCGAGATCCCGAAACGCCGGCTGACGGTGTTCACCGGTGTCTCGGGCTCGGGCAAGAGTTCGCTGGTGTTCAGCACCATCGCGGCGGAGTCGCAGCGGATGATCAACGAGACCTACAGCGCCTTCGTCCAGGGCTTCATGCCGACTCTTGCCCGTCCCGAGGTCGACGTGCTCGAGGGGCTCACGACGGCGATCATCGTCGACCAGCAGCGACTGGGAGCCGACCCGCGCTCCACGGTCGGTACCGTCACCGACGCCAACGCGATGCTACGCATCCTCTTCTCCCGCCTCGGCACACCGCACATCGGGCCGCCCGGGGCGTACGCCTTCAACGTCCCGTCGGTCAGGGCGAGCGGGGCGATCACCGTCGAGCGGGGAAACAAGAAGACGGTGAAGGCGACTTTCGACCGCACCGGTGGCATGTGCACCCGCTGCGAGGGCCGGGGCACGGTCTCCGACATCGACCTGACGCAGCTCTACGACGCCTCCAAGTCGCTCGCCGAGGGCGCCTTCACCATTCCCGGCTGGAAGTCGGACAGTTTCTGGACCGTGCGGGTCTACGCCGAGTCGGGCCTGCTCGACCCGGACAAGCCGATCAGCGATTACACCGAGCGGGAGATGCGGGACTTCCTCCACCGGGAGCCGACCAAGGTCAAGGTCGAGGGCGTCAACCTCACCTACGAGGGGCTGATCCCCAAGATCCAGAAGTCGTTCCTGTCCAAGGACAAGGAGGCGATGCAGCCGCACATCCGGGCGTTCGTGGAGCGGGCGGTCACCTTCGCCACCTGCCCGGACTGCGCAGGCACCCGGCTCAGCGAGGGCGCACGGTCCTCGAAGATCGAGCGGACCAGCATCGCGGACGCCTGTGCGATGCAGATCAGCGATCTGGCGGCCTGGGTGGGCGGCCTCGACGAGCCGTCGGTGGCGCCGCTGCTGGCCGCGCTGCGCCACAGCCTCGACTCCTTCGTGGAGATCGGCCTCGGTTACCTCTCGCTCGACCGGCCGTCGGGCACCCTCTCGGGCGGCGAGGCGCAGCGCGTCAAGATGATCCGCCACCTCGGTTCCTCGCTCACCGACGTCACCTATGTCTTCGACGAGCCCACCATCGGCCTGCACCCCCACGACATCGAGCGGATGAACAAGCTGCTGCTGCGGCTGCGGGACAAGGGGAACACCGTGCTCGTGGTGGAGCACAAGCCGGAGACGATCGTGATCGCCGACCACATCGTCGACCTCGGCCCCGGCGCGGGATCCGCGGGCGGCACGGTCTGCTTCGAGGGCACCGTCGAGGGGCTGCGGGCGGGCGACACCGTCACCGGCCGTCATTTCGACGACCGGGCGGCCCTCAAGGGGACGGTACGCGAACCCACCGGCACGCTGGAGATCCGCGGCGCGAACACGCACAATCTGCGGGATGTCGACGTCGACATCCCGCTCGGGGTACTCACCGTCGTCACCGGTGTCGCCGGTTCGGGCAAGAGCTCCCTGGTACACGGGTCGATCCCTCCCGGCGAGAACGTGGTGTCGGTCGACCAGGGTGCGATCCGCGGCTCACGGCGCAGCAACCCCGCGACGTACACCGGGCTGCTCGACCCGATCCGCAAGGCGTTCGCGAAGGCCAACGGAGTGAAGCCGGCGCTGTTCAGCGCCAACTCCGAGGGAGCCTGCCCCGAGTGCAACGGTGCCGGCGTGGTCTACACCGACCTCGGGATGATGGCCGGCGTCACCACGACGTGCGAGGAGTGCGAGGGCAAGCGGTTCCAGCCGGCGGTGCTGGAGTACCGCTTCGGCGGCCGCGACATCAGCGAGGTACTCGGGATGCCCGTGACCGAGGCTCAGGAGTTCTTCGGCGAAGGCGAGGCGCACACACCCGCCGCGCACCGTGTCCTCGGCCGGCTCGCCGACGTGGGGCTCGGCTATGTCAGCCTCGGCCAGCCGCTCACCACGCTGTCGGGGGGCGAGCGGCAGCGTCTCAAGCTGGCCACCCACATGGCCGACAAGGGCGGCGTCTACGTCCTCGACGAGCCGACCGCCGGCCTCCACCTCGCTGACGTCCGGCAGTTGCTCGGTCTCCTCGACCGGCTCGTCGACTCGGGCAAGTCGGTCGTCGTCGTCGAGCACCACCAGGCGGTCATGGCGCACGCCGACTGGATCATCGACCTCGGTCCCGGTGCGGGCCACGACGGGGGCATGGTCGTCTTCGAGGGCACCCCTGCCGACCTCGTGGCCGGCCGCTCCACCCTCACGGGCGAGCACCTCGCGGCCTACGTCGGCGCCTGAGCGCGGCGAAGCCCGACGCCCGGTGCCGACGCCGGGCGTCGGGCTTCGCCTCCGGTGCCGGTCGAAGGACAAGGCCGCTCTACCCAGGGGATTCCGCTCATTTCGGAGAGTGCAAGGTCACAGCCGGTGGCCCTGCTGCTCGTCAGAGTGCTGACCTAGCATCTGACCATGACGGTCCAGCCTGCTGACGGGCTTTCTCCGGCCACCGAGTTCCCCGCCCCTTCCCACGATCAGTGGCAGAGCCTCGTAGAAGGCGTACTGCGCAGGTCGGGCAAGGACGTGACGGGCACGGACGCCGAGGAAGCGCTGTCCACCGCGCTCGGGGACGGGCTCACAGTCCGCCCTCTGTACACCTCCGCCGACGCGACGACGGACCCGGGTCTGCCCGGCTTCGCGCCCTTCACCCGGGGAAGCAGGGTCACGGGGAACACCACGGACGGCTGGGACGTGCGTCAGCACCACCAGCTGGCCGATCCCGTGCGCCTGAACGAGGCCGTACTCGGGGACCTGGAGAACGGGGTCACATCGCTCTGGCTCGCCGTCGGCGGGCCCGGTGCGGTGCCGGTCTCCGGCCTCGACCGCGCCCTTCAGGGCGTCCATCTCGACCTCGCGCCCGTCGCGCTCGACGCGGGCGCCGATCCGGGGCCCGCCGTCAGGGAGTTGCTCGGGCTCTACGAGTCCCGGGGAGTCGCGGGGTCGGCCGTGCGCGGCAGCCTCGGAGTGGATCCCCTCGGTCAGGCTGCGCGCACGGGCACGGAGCAGGAGACGGCGGACGCCGTCCACTGGGCGCGGCTGTGCTCCCGCGAGTACCCCGGGCTGCGTGCCCTGGCCGTGGACGCGCTGCCCTACCACGAGGCGGGGGGCTCCGCCGCCGAGGAGCTGGGGCTCTCGCTGGCCACCGGTGTCGCCTATCTGCGAGCGCTGACGGCTGCGGGGCTCTCCGTCGAGGAGGCCTGCGCACAGCTTGAGTTCAGGTACGCGGCGACGGCCGACCAGTTCCTGACGATCGCGAAGCTGCGGGCGGCACGGCGGCTGTGGGCCCGTGTCGCCGAGGTCTGCGGGGCCCCGGACGCCGGGGCGCAGCGGCAGCACGCCGTGACCTCGCCGGTGATGATGACGCGCCGCGATCCGTATGTGAACATGCTGCGGACGACGCTGGCCTGTCTGGGCGCGGGTGTCGGCGGCGCCGAGTCGGTCACCGTGCTGCCGTTCGACCACGCACTGGGCCTGCCGGACGCGTTCGCCCGTCGGATCGCCCGCAACACCTCGACGATCCTCGTGGAGGAGTCGCATCTGGCCCGGGTGACGGACCCCGCGGGCGGTTCCTGGTACGTCGAGCGGCTGACCGACGAACTCGCCGCGGCGGCTTGGGCGTTCTTCCAGGAGGTCGAGCGGGCGGGCGGTCAGGCCGCCGCCCTTCGCTCCGGCATGGTCCAGGAACGGCTCGCGGCCACCTGGGCGGCCCGGAGCAGGGATCTGGCGCGGCGCAAGGAGCCCGTGACCGGGGTCAGTGAATTCCCGACCCTCGACGAGCGGCCGGTGGAGCGCGAGCCCGCGCCCGCCGCGCCGTCGGGCGGCGGGCTGCCCAGGGTCCGGCGTGATGAGGCGTTCGAGGTGCTGCGGGCCAGGTCGGACGCGCACCTGGCGGCCACGGGGAGCCGGCCCAAGGTGTTCCTGGCCGCGCTGGGGCCTGCCTCGGTGCACACGGCGCGGGCCTCCTTCGCGGCGAACCTCTTCCTGTCGGGTGGCATCGAGCCCGTCCACGAACCGGTTTCCGTGGACGCGTCGACCGCTGCCGCGGCCTTCAAGGCCAGTGGGGCGGCGATCGCCTGTCTGTGCTCGACGGACACGCTCTACGCCGAACAGGCCGACGACGTCTCCTCCGCCCTCAGGGCAGCGGGCGCGGACCGGATCTTCCTCGCGGGGCGGCCGGGCGAGTACGCGGGCGCGGACGTCCATGTGTTCGCCGGCTGCGATGTGGTCGCCGTCCTCTCCTCCGAACTCGACCGCATGGGAGTGGCGTGATGCAGACCCCTGAGACAACCACCGTGTCTCCCGGGACCCCCGTACCGGACTTCTCCGACGTCCCGCTGACCGGGGAGGCCTCCACCGGGGTCTCCGAGGAGCAGTGGCACACCGCGGTGAAGGAGTCGGGCGGCAGGTCCGAGGACGAGTTGCTCTGGGAGACCCCGGAGGGCATCGAGGTCAAGCCGCTGTACACCGGGCGGGACCTGGAGGGGCTCGACTTCCTGGGGACCTACCCGGGCATCGCGCCGTATCTGCGCGGTCCGTACCCGACGATGTACGTCAACCAGCCCTGGACGATCCGCCAGTACGCCGGGTTCTCCACGGCCGAGGAGTCGAACGCCTTCTACCGGCGCAACCTCGCCGCCGGGCAGAAGGGCCTGTCCATCGCGTTCGACCTGCCCACCCACCGCGGCTACGACAGCGACCACCCCCGGGTGACCGGTGACGTCGGCATGGCGGGTGTGGCGATCGACTCGATCTACGACATGCGCCAGCTCTTCGACGGTATCCCGCTGGACCGGATGTCGGTGTCGATGACGATGAACGGCGCGGTGCTGCCCGTCCTCGCGCTGTACATCGTCGCCGCCGAGGAACAGGGCGTCGCCCCCGAGAAGCTCGCCGGGACCATCCAGAACGACATCCTCAAGGAGTTCATGGTCCGCAACACCTACATCTATCCGCCCGGCCCCTCGATGCGGATCATCTCCGACATCTTCGCGTTCACCTCGCAGAAGATGCCGCGCTACAACTCGATCTCGATCTCCGGCTACCACATCCAGGAGGCCGGCGCGACGGCCGACCTGGAGCTGGCGTACACGCTGGCCGACGGGGTGGAGTACCTGCGGGCGGGTCAGGCCGCCGGCCTGGACGTGGACGCGTTCGCCCCTCGCCTCTCGTTCTTCTGGGCGATCGGCATGAACTTCTTCATGGAGATCGCGAAGCTTCGGGCGGCGCGGCTGCTGTGGGCGAGGCTGGTCAGGGAGTTCGGTCCGAAGAACGCCAAGTCGCTCTCCCTGCGCACCCATTCGCAGACGTCCGGCTGGTCGCTGACGGCGCAGGACGTGTTCAACAACGTGACGCGCACCTGTGTCGAGGCGATGGCGGCGACCCAGGGGCACACCCAGTCACTCCACACCAACGCACTCGACGAGGCACTGGCCCTGCCGACGGACTTCTCCGCGCGGATCGCCCGCAACACCCAGCTGCTGCTCCAGCAGGAGTCCGGCACCTGCCGGGTCATCGACCCGTGGGGCGGAAGCGCGTACGTCGAGAGGCTGACGCACGATCTGGCGCAGCGGGCCTGGCAGCACATCGAGGAGGTCGAGGCGGCCGGAGGGATGGCCAAGGCCATCGACGCGGGCATCCCGAAGCTCCGGATCGAGGAGGCCGCGGCCCGTACGCAGGCCCGGATCGACGCCGGGCGTCAGCCCGTCATCGGCGTGAACAAGTACCGGGTGGAGACCGACGAGAAGATCGACGTGCTCAAGGTCGACAACTCCTCGGTACGTGCCCGCCAGCTCGAGAAGCTGCGCCGGCTGCGCGAGGAGCGCGACGAGGCGGCCTGCCGGGACGCGCTGGCCGCCCTGACCGCCGCCGCGGAGCGGGACCCCGGGCCGGGGCTCGAGGGCAACCTGCTGGCGCTGGCCGTCGACGCCGCCCGGGCGATGGCCACGGTCGGGGAGATCTCGGACGCGCTGGAGAAGGTGTACGGCCGTCACGCGGGGCAGATCCGTACGATCTCCGGGGTGTACCGAAAAGAGGCAGGAGAGTCTCCGTCCGTGGACCGCACCCGTACGCTCGTCGACGACTTCGAGGAGGCGGAGGGACGGCGTCCGCGCATTCTCGTCGCCAAGATGGGCCAGGACGGGCACGACCGCGGCCAGAAGGTGATCGCGACGGCCTTCGCCGACCTCGGCTTCGACGTCGACGTCGGCCCCCTGTTCCAGACGCCGGGCGAGGTCGCCCGGCAGGCGGTCGAGGCGGACGTGCACATCGTGGGCGTCTCCTCGCTCGCCGCCGGCCACCTCACGCTCGTACCGGCGCTGCGGGAGGAGCTGGCGGCAGAGGGCCGGGAGGACATCATGATCGTGGTGGGCGGGGTGATTCCGCCGCAGGACATCGACGCGCTGCAGGAGGCCGGTGCGGCAGCGGTGTTCCCGCCGGGCACCGTGATCCCGGACGCCGCCCACGACCTGGTCACGCGGCTCGGCGCCGCGCTCGGCCACGAGCTGTGAGCCGCTGACGAATGGCGCGCGACATCGACACCGACGCTTACGTCAAGGGTGTGCTCGAAGGGAAGCGGGCGTTCGTGGCCCGCGCGATCACTCTCGTCGAGTCGGCACGGCCCGATCACCGGGAGCTGGCACAGCGGTTGCTGAGCGAGCTGCTGCCCCACTCGGGACGGGCCCGGCGTATCGGTATCAGCGGAGTCCCGGGGGTGGGCAAGTCCACGTTCATCGACGCGCTGGGCACCCTGCTGACGGGGCTCGGGCACCGGGTCGCGGTGCTGGCCGTGGACCCGTCGTCCAGCCGGACCGGCGGTTCGATCCTGGGTGACAAGACCCGGATGGAACGGCTCGCGGTGGACCCGCGGGCGTTCGTACGCCCCTCCCCCACCGCCGGGACGCTCGGCGGGGTGGCCAAGGCGACCCGCGAGTCCGTCGTGGTCATGGAGGCCGCGGGCTACGACGTGGTGCTGGTGGAGACGGTGGGGGTGGGGCAGTCTGAGACGGCGGTCGCCAACATGGTCGACACCTTCCTGCTGCTCACCCTGGCCCGTACGGGCGACCAGTTGCAGGGAATCAAGAAGGGCGTCCTGGAACTGGCCGACGCGATCGCGGTCAACAAGGCCGACGGCCCGCACGAACGCGACGCCCGCGCGGCGGCACGCGAACTGGCCGGCGCACTGCGGCTGATGCACCCCGTGGACGCGGCCTGGACTCCCCCGGTGCTGACGTGCAGCGCCAGGGAATCGACGGGACTGGACGCGCTGTGGGAGCGGTTGGAGCAGCACCGTACGCTCCTTGAGTCCACCGGACGGCTGGCGGCCAAGCGCCGCGAGCAGCAGGTGGACTGGACCTGGGCGATGGTGCGCGACGAACTGCTGGACAGCCTGCGAGGCCACCCGGCCGTGCGCTCGCTCACTCCGGAGCTCGAACAGAGCGTCCGTGCAGGCGAGTTGACGGCGACGCTGGCTGCCGAGCGGATCCTGCGGGCGTTCCGCGGCGAGGGCTGAGGGCGGGCGGGCCCTGGCCCGCCCGCCCCTCGGATCAGTCCGTGGCACCCAACGCGTCGGAGACCAGGGCCCGGGCCTCGTCCTGGACCCGGGCCAGGTGTTCGGCGCCCTGGAAGCTTTCCGCGTACACCTTGTAGACGTCCTCCGTGCCGGAGGGGCGGGCGGCGAACCAGGCGCTGTCGGTGCAGACCTTCAGACCTCCGACAGCCGCGCCGTTGCCCGGCGCCTCGGTGAGCACGGCGGTGATCGGCTCACCGGCCAGGGTGTTCGCGGTGACCTGCTCCGGGGAGAGCCTGGCCAGCACCGCCTTCTGCTCGCGGGTGGCCGGTGCGTCGACCCGGGCGTAGGCCGGATCACCGAACCGGGCGGTGAGTTCGCCGTAGTGCTGGGAGGGGGTGGAGCCGGTGACGGCCGTGATCTCCGAGGCGAGCAGGGCGAGGAGGATGCCGTCCTTGTCGGTGGTCCACACCCGGCCGTCGCGGCGCAGGAACGATGCTCCGGCGGACTCCTCACCGCCGAAGCCCAGAGTGCCGCCGAACAGCCCGTCGACGAACCACTTGAAGCCGACCGGGACCTCCACCAGTTGCCGTCCGAGGTCGGCGGCGACCCGGTCGATCATGGAGGAGGAGACCAGGGTCTTGCCGATGCCGGCGCCGGCCGGCCAGTTGTCGCGGTGCGAGTAGAGGTAGCGGATGGCCACGGCCAGGTAGTGGTTGGGGTTCATCAGCCCGCCGTCGGGTGTGACGATGCCGTGCCGGTCTGCGTCGGCGTCGTTGCCGGTGGCGATGGTGTACGCGTCGCGGCGCTCGATCAGGGAGGCCATGGCGTAGGGCGAGGAGCAGTCCATGCGGATCTTCCCGTCCCAGTCCAGCGTCATGAAGCGCCAGGTGGGGTCGGCGAGCGGATTGACCACGGTGAGGTCGAGCCGGTGCCGCTCGGCGATCCGCCCCCAGTACGCGACCGAGGCGCCGCCGAGGGGGTCTGCGCCGATGCGGACCCCGGCGTCGCGTACGGCGTCCAGGTCCAGGACGGCCGGGAGATCATCGACGTAGCCGGTCAGGAAGTCGTGCCGCCCGGTGGTGTCGGAGGCGAGGGCACGGGCGTAGGGGACCCGCCGGACCTCTTTCAGGCCGCCCTCGATCAGGGCGTTGGCCCGGTCCTGGATCCAGGAGGTGGCGTCCGACCCGGCCGGCCCGCCGTGGGGCGGGTTGTACTTGAACCCGCCGTCGGCGGGCGGGTTGTGCGAGGGCGTGACCACGATCCCGTCGGCGAGACCGCCGGTGCGGTCCCGGTTGTGGGCCAGGATCGCGTGCGAGACGGCCGGGGTGGGGGTGTAGCCGTCGTCGCTGTCGATCAGGACGGTGGCACCGTTGGCCGCCAGGACCTCCACGGCCGTGATCCGGGCGGGTTCGGACAGTGCGTGGGTGTCCGCGCCGAGGAAGAGGGGCCCGTCCGTTCCCTGGCGCTGCCGGTAGTCGCAGATCGCCTGGGTGGTGGCGGCGATGTGGTCCTCGTTGAACGCCGCCGCGAACGACGAACCGCGGTGCCCCGAGGTGCCGAAGGCCACACGCTGGCCGGGCTCGGCCGGGTCGGGGTGGACCGTGTAATAGGCCGTCACCAGCCGTGCCACGTCCACCAGGTCTCCCGGCTGCGCCGGCTGCCCGGCCCGTTCGTGAACCATCGCTTCTCCTCTGTCCTCATCGGCCGTTCGCGGACCGCCACAGGGCGGACGATCATCACGAGTTGTACCCGATACTGCCTCTTCGGCCGCCCTTGCGGGTGCGCGGCCCGGACCGGCAGTACATCGGGCGCACGGCGGAGCCCGGGGTCGTTCGGCCACGGTTGGCCGATTCGCGCGGAAAGGGTGCGCCGGGACGACGGGGCCGGCGAATGACGCGCCGGGCATCCGGAACACGGGGAGCCGTAATTCCGGATGCCAACTCGGCGGTAATTGGAGCTCATTATCGTCCGCCGCATCCGGGGACCTGGGGATGCGTTCCCCGACTCTCCCCCGGGATGCGTTCCGAATGGGAGCAGGGGCGCACAGCACGCCATCATGCGACATGGCGACAGACAAAGGAAGTCACGCTCATCTGACACGCCGCAGAATTCGAGGAAGCCTCGATCGGCGGCCCGGCCGAGGGTAATTCACCGGGACACGAGCGCGAGTAAGCGTGTTTTCGTACGCACGGTCTGCGACAGTGCAGTTCGGTTTCACCCACTTGATCTCCGCCGCCATATTCAACGCCGCCGGTGTTTACCGGAACCGGCTCTTCGGGGGCATGCGAAAGAGAGCCGTGTGCTGCAGAAGAATTTTACCGACGGAAGCCGCCTGACGGTCCTTCACCTGGTCCAGCCGGTGGAGGGGGGAGTAGCACGGGTCGTGGCCGACCTCGTCGCGGCACAGGTGCGGGCGGGGCTGCGGCCCGTCGTCGCCTGCCCGCCGGACGGGCCTCTGGCGGCCGGGGCCCGCACCGCCGGAGCGCGGGTGTGCGCCTGGCCGGCGGAACGTTCCCCCGGTCCGCGACTGGCGCGGGAAGTCCTCACGGCGGCCCGTCTGATCCGTGCGTGCGCTCCCGATGTGGTCCACGCCCACAGCTCCAAGGCGGGGCTCGCCGGGCGCCTGGCCGTGCGCGGCCGGGTTCCCACGGTCTTCCAGCCGCACGCCTGGTCGTTCGAGGCCCTGGAAGGCGGAACGGCCGGGCCGGCGAAGGTGTGGGAGCGGTTCGCGGCGCGGTGGAGCGACCGCGTCCTCTGTGTCAGCGAGTCGGAGCGCCTGACGGGGCAGCGCGCGGGCATCACAGCACACTGGTCGGTGATCCACAACGGCATCGACCTCGGCCGCTTCCGGCCCGCGCGCGAGGACGCCGCCGCGTCGGTCCGGGCCTCCCTCCCGCTGCCGGGCGGATGCCCGCCCGGCGAGCCGCTCGTGGTGTGCGTCGGACGTCTGAGCCGGCAGAAGGGCCAGGACGTGCTGCTGCGAGCCTGGCGGCAGGCCGCGGTGGGCGGCGCCCGGCTGGTCCTGGTCGGCGACGGACCGTACGGGGAGGAGCTGCGGCGCGCCGCGCCCCCCGGGGTTCTGTTCGCGGGGGCCAGCACGGATGTGGGGCCCTGGCTCCAAGCGGCGGACCTGCTGGTCCTCCCTTCACGCTGGGAGGGGATGGCGCTGGCCCCCCTCGAGGCCATGGCCTGCGGCACACCCGTCCTGCTGACCGACGTCGACGGGGCCAGGGAGAGCCTCCCGCCGGGGCAGCTGTCCCACTGTCTCGTGCCTCCGGACGACCCCACGGCCCTTGCGGCCGCGCTGACCGCACTGCTGGACGATCCGGCGCTGCGGGCCGAGCTCGGCCGCACCGCGCAGGTCCGCGCCCGGTCGGTCTTCGACGTGACGAAGACCGCCGCATCGGTCCTGTGCCTCTACGAGGAACTTGTCGGCATGTCCCGCCCCACGACGAGGAAGCGCACCGAGCGATGACGACGGAGAGTGCACCTGCCCCCCGAGCCGCCCAGGCGACCGCTGTACGGCGCGCGGCTGACGTGATCCGCCCGCCGCGCAGCGGCAGGGAGGGTCCCCAGGTCCCCCGGACCGCACGAGGAGTGCCGCGCCGGCGGCCACCGGCGGCGCTGATGGCCTGCGACGTCCTCGCGCTCGGTCTGGCCGTGGCGCTGGTCGGCCCCGGGCCGTGGCCACCGGTCGTCCTCCTCCTGCTGCCGGTCGTCCAGTTGCTCCTGAACACCTACCGGCGCCTCTACACGACCGGGCTCTCGCCGTCCGCCCTGGCGGAACTGCCCGCGCTGGCCGGACTGGCCGCGGTGCAGTGGTACGCCGTCGCCGAGGCGGTGGCCGCGTACGACCCGCGCCATGCCGTGGGGTGGGCGGCGCTCGGCTGCGCGGCCGGCGTCCAGGCCGTGGCGAGCTGCGGCGCACGCGCCGTCGTCCACCGGTTCCGGCTGTGGTCGGCCGCACGCGACCCCCGGTCCACCCTGGTGATCGGCGACGGCCAGGTCGCAAGCCGGGTCGTCACCGTCCTGCAGGAGCACAGGCGCTACGGGATGCGGCCGGTCGGCCGGGTGGTGAGCTCCGGCACGGACTCGCAACAGGCTGAGGTCGCGCCGCCGCCGGGACACGTGTCGCTGCCCGTGCTCGCGTCGGTGCAGGACGCCGCACGGGCGGTCGTCCAGAACTCCGTACGGCACGCCGTCTTCACGGCTCCCCCCGAGGCCACGCCCGACGGGGCGGAGCTCTTCGCTTTGTTCGCACGGCACGACTGCCGTGTGTGGCTGATCACCGATCAGGGAACGGTCACGAACTGCAGGACCGCGCCCCGTCCGGACCACGTATGGGGCTTCGCGGCGCACTCGCTGGACGCCCGGCCGCACCGGCCGGTGGCTCACCGGGTGAAGCGGGCGATGGACGCCGTCCTGGCCGCGGTCGCCCTGGTCGTGGCCTCCCCTGTGATGGCTGCCTGCGCCCTCGCCGTACGCGTGTGCGACGGTCCGGGCGTCGTCTTCCGGCAGGAGCGGATCGGCGAGCACGGACGGCCGTTCGTCCTGCTGAAGTTCCGCACCTTGCGCCCGGGCGACGCCCACGAGTCGGCCACCCGGTGGAACGTCTCGTCGGACCGGCGCATGAGCCGCGTCGGCCGGGCGCTGCGCAGGACCTCCCTCGATGAGCTTCCTCAGCTCTGGAACGTCGTACGCGGCGACATGAGCCTGGTCGGACCGCGCCCCGAACGCCCTTACTTCGTAGCACAGTTCAGCCGTATGCACCCCGGCTACCGGTCCCGGCACCGGATGCCCGTAGGCATCACGGGACTGGCCCAGGTGCACGGACTGCGCGGTGACACCTCGATCGAGGACCGGGCCCGCTTCGACAACCGGTACATCGAGACGTGGTCGCTGTGGCAGGACATGTGCGTGCTGGCACGCACGGCCGGCTCGGTGTTCCGGCTCGGAGGCAGCTGAGCCGTGACACTCACCGTGACCGCGGCGCCCGCCCTACCGGTCGGCCGGGAGAACGAGCCCCCGCGCGGATGGCGCCACCGATGGCCGTTGCTGCCGCTGATCGCGACGGTCCTGCTCGTCGGGGTACCGGCCGACGGCACGGGTGCCTGGACCGTGCTGGGCGTACCGGCGGCCGACCTCGTGTCGGGGGCGGCCGTGCTCGCCTGCGCGGGCCACCTGTCGTACCTGCGACGACGCCCGCTCACTCCGGCAGCGGCGTTCGTGCTGGGGCTGCCGGCCGTGGGGCTCGCCCTCGCCACGGTCACCGCCGCGGACCCGGTGGCGGCGTTGCCGGGGTTCGTGCGGTACCTGCAGGTCTTCGTCCTGGTACCGGCCGCCGTCCTCCTCCTGGTCAGAAACGCCCGGGATTTCCGGGCCGTCGCCGGCGCGCTGGTCCTGCTCGCGGTGTTCCAGGGCGCGACGGGTGTCCACCAGTACGTCACGGGGTCCGGCGCCTCCTACATGGGGGAGGACATCCGTGCGGTCGGTACGTTCGGCCCCGGCGATGTGATGGGAATGGCGACGGTCGTCGGCTACGGTCTGGTCGCGGCCGCCGCGTACGCGCTCCGCACCCCTCTCGCCCCACCTCGTCGGCTGAGGCCGTGGGCTCCCGTCACCGCCGTACTGCTGGTCGTCCCGCTGGCGCTGTCCTTCAGCCGGGGAGCGTGGATCGCGACGGCGGCCGGAGTGCTCGCGGTGATCGCGCTGACCGGGCTCCGGCAGGCCGTCCGCGCGCTGGCGGTGCTGGGCGCGGCAGGAGTCGTTCTGGTCGGCGGGGTCGGTGTCGGCTCCGAGATGATCTCGCAGCGGCTCACCAGCATCACGGAGGTGACCAGCGCCCCCGACCGGTCGGTCAACGACCGCTACACCATGTGGGCGGCCGCCGTGGGAATGTGGCGCGAGCGGCCCGCGACCGGCGTCGGTCTCAAGGGCTTTCCGGCGCACCGGGACGGGCACGCGTCGATCGGGCTCTCGGCCGGGAGCGACACGGCGGGGGCGGGACAGGAGTTCCGCAGGCAACCGCTGCTCTCCCCCCACAACATGTACCTGCTGGTACTCGGCGAGCAGGGCCTCATCGGCTTCACCGCGCTGGTGGGTTCCTGGGCGGCGCTCCTGGTGGGCGGGGTGCGCAGGCTGGTGCTCGCACGCGCCCGGGGGGCCGCGGCCGTCGACTGCGGTCTGGCCGCCGTCGGGCTGATGACCTGGCAGACCGTCGACTTCCTGTACGCGGACATCGGCGGCCCCTCCACCGTGCTCACCGGGGTCGTGCTCGGCCTCGCCGCCTGGTGGGCGCTGGCCGGACCGGAGAGGACGACCGCCGGGTGAGCGGGACCGCCACGGAGCCGGCCGCCGCCGCAGCTTCCGCGCCGGACGCTCCGGCGCGGTCCGGTCGCTTCCTGGCCAGGGCGGCCGGCGGCGCCGCGGTACTGACGGTGATCGCCGCACTGCTGGGACTCGTCCGGGACCAGGCCATCGCCCGGCTGTTCGGGGCCGGCCATGCCAGCGACGCCTTCCTCATCGCATGGACGGTGCCGGAGATGGCGGCCACGCTGCTGATCGAGGACGGCATGGCTCTGCTGCTGGTTCCGGCGTTCAGCCTGGCCCTGACGCAGCGGACCGCGGGCGGCCACGCGACCGACCCGGTCCGCGCACTGGTGGCCGACACCCTCCCCCGGCTGTTCGCCTCACTGGCCTGCGCGGGCGGGCTGCTGGTCTGGGGCGCGCCGTGGGCCGTCGGCGTCCTGGCTCCCGGACTGGACGATCCCCGGCTCGCGGTGGACTGCACGCGTCTGACGGCCGTCACCGTGCTCACCTTCGGCATCACGGGGTACTTCAGCGCGGCGCTGCGGGCGCACAGCCGGTTCCTGGCCCCGGCCGGCGTGTACATCGCGTACAACGTCGGCATCATCGGCATGACCCTGGCGCTGCACTCCGTCTGGGGTGTGCGCGCCGCGGCCGCGGGGGTCGCCGTCGGCAGCCTGCTGATGATCCTCACCCTGCTGCCCACGTTCCTGCGGCTGGTGCCGGGACCGGGAGGGAGGCGGGTGGCGCGGGAGCGGGGTCCGGCACTCTTCGGCGCCACGGTCCTGGCACCGGTCGTCCTGTTCGTGGTGAGCCGTCAGTCGCAGGTCCTCGTCGAGCGTTTCTTCGCCTCGTCGCTGCCGGACGGGGCGATCTCCCACCTCAACTACGCGCAGAAGGTCGCGCAGCTGCCGATGGTGCTGTCCATGATGATCTGCACGGTGACCTTCCCCGTCGTGGCGCGGGCCATGGCTGCCGGGGACCGGGAGGGAGCCCGGCGGCGGGTCGAACGTGATCTCGCGCTGGCCGGGGCGGTGGTGCTGCTGGGCACGGCGACGGTGCTCGGCTGTGCGCCCCTGATCGTCGAAGTCCTCTTCCAGCGCGGCGCGTTCGATGCCGCGGACACCACCGCCACGGCCGGTGTCATGCGGGTCTACGCGCTGGGTCTGCTCGGCCACACCCTGGTGGGCGCCCTGTGCAGGCCGTTCTTCTCGGCCGGCCGGCCCACCTGGTACCCGCTCGGCGCGATGTGCTGCGGTCTGCTCGTCACCACCGCGGCCGCGCTGCTCCTGACCGGCCCCTTCGGTGTGGACGGCATCGCGGCGGCCAATGCCGTCGGCATCAGCACGGCCGCCGTGCTGATGCTCGTGGGGCTGGGCTCGCGAGCGGTCGCCGTACGGCCCGGAGCCGTCGCCCTCTCCCTCGCCAGGCCGGCGGCCGCGGCGGCGGTCGCCGCGGCCGCCGGCGCGCTGGCCACCCGGCTGGTGCCGGGGCCGGTGCAGGGCCTGGCGGCCGGCTGCCTTGTCGTACCCACGGCTTTCCTTCTCGCCGGGCTCGTACTCCGGGCACCGGAAGCCGTTCATCTGCTGGCACTCATCCGACAGAGGTTTTCCCATGGCCGCTGACACCTCGGCACCCCGTGCCCGTACGCTCCCCCTCCGGCCCCAGCCCTGGATCCTGACCTATCACTCGGTGAGCGATCCCACGGACGACCCCTACGGCATCACCGTCTCCGCCGGACGTCTGGACGAGCAGCTGACCTGGCTGCGGCGCCGGGGGCTGACCGGCGTGGGGGTCGCCGCGCTGCTGGGTGCGCGGTCCGCCGGGAAGCGAGGACTGGTCGGACTCACCTTCGACGACGGGTACGCGGATTTCGTCGACGAGGCGCTCCCGGTGCTGCTCGCTCACGGCTGCACCGCGACGGTGTTCGTCCTGCCCGGCCGTCCCGGTGGCTCCAACGCCTGGGATCCGCTCGGCCCGCGCCGGCCGCTGCTGACCGAGGAGGGCGTCCGCACCGCCGCCGCGGCGGGGATGGAGGTCGGATCGCACGGGATGCTCCACCAGGATCTGACGACGCTGTCCGACGACGATCTGCGCCGGGAGACCCACGGCAGCCGGGACGCGCTGCGCCGCATCACCGGCGAGACGCCTTCCGGCTTCTGCTACCCGTACGGCACGGCCGACCGGCGGGTGGCCGAGTCCGTACGGGAGGCGGGCTACGCCTACGGCTGCGCGCTCTCTCCCGGCGCCCTTTCAGGGCCGCTCGCCCTCCCCCGCACGCACGTCAGCCACGCGGACCGGGGCGCGCGCCTGCGGGCGAAGGAGTTCCGGCACCGGCTGCGGTACCGTTCGGCCGGCACCCCGGGGCCGGGTGACGCCGGATGAAGGCGCTGCACGTCATCACCGGACTCGGCGTCGGCGGTGCCGAGCAGCAGTTGCGGCTGCTGCTGCGTCATCTGCCGGTGCGCTGCGACGTCGTGACGCTCACCAACCCGGGAGCGGTCGCGGAGGGGCTGCGCGCGGACGGCGTCCGTGTCCGGGACCTGGGGATGCGGAGCAACCGGGACCTCGGCACGGTGCCCCGGCTGGCCCGTCTCATCCGGCGGGGCTCGTACGACCTCGTGCACACGCACCTCTACCGGGCGTGTGTCTACGGCCGGATCGCCGCGCGCCTCGCCGGGACCACCGTCGTGTCGACGGAGCATTCGCTGGGGCGGGCGGAGATCGAGGGGCGGCCCCTCACCCGTGGTACCCGGGAGCTCTACCTGCGCACCGAGCGGCTCGGGGCGGCGACGGTCGCCGTGTCCGACACCGTCGCGGGCAGGCTTCGCGACTGGGGTGTGCCGGCCGCCCGGATCCACACCGTGCCCAACGGCATCGACGCGGCCGCCTTCCGCTTCGACCCCCTGCAACGGCGCGCCACGCGGGCCCTGCTCGGCATTCCGTCCGCGGCCTTCGTGGTGGGCGGCGTGGGAAGGATGGTCCCCGGCAAACGCTTCGACCTGCTGATCCGCGCCGTCGCCGCCCTTCCCGGCGCCCGGCTCTTGCTCGCCGGGGACGGCCCGGAGGCCGGGACCCTGCGCGCGACGGCCGCCCGGCTCGGTGTGACCGGCCGCGTCACGTTCCTCGGCGAGTGCGGCCCCACGGATGCCGCTCCCGGCATCCCCGCGGTGCTCAGCGCGGTCGACACCTTCGTCTCGGTGTCGCGCGAGGAGTCCTTCGGTCTCGCCGTCGTGGAGGCCCTGGCCGCGGGGCTCCCCGTGGTGCACGCGGCCTGCCCCGCCATCGACGACCTTCCCGGCGGCCGCGTGCCCGGTACCACCCGTATCGGAGACGCCGCCGATCCCACGGACGAGCTCACGGCCGCGCTGCGGCACCGCATGGAGAGCGGTGTCCGCAGGCTGCCGCCGCCCCCCGCCTTGGACCACTACGACATCCGGCTCAGCAGCCGGCGCCTCATGGACGTCTACGCCCAGGCCGTCGGCACCGCACCCGTCCCTCCGACCGAGAGAGCACACCCATGACCGAGTCTCCCGAGCAGCGGTGGGCCGTCCCCGGACGGTTCCGCCGGCTCCGCCCCGCGTTCGTACGGCCCAGCTGGTGGCCGCTGCCGGCCTGCGTCCTGCTCGGAGCCGCCGGCGGATTCTCCTACGGCATGCTCGCCCAGCCCGAGTACGCGGCCACCAGCTACGCCGTGGTCACCGCCGGCAAGGACATCGATCCGGCCGCGGCACTGGGCTACGCGCAGTCGTACGGCCGCCTGGCCACCAGCGAAGCCACCCTGGCCTACGCCAAGGGGGCGGCCGGGGAGCCCGTACGTGAACTGCGCACGCATGTGCGGTCCGAGACCTCCCCGGACTCGCCCATGATCGCGGTCACCGGTACGTCGACCGACCGGGACCGGGCCGCGGACATCGCGAACGCGGTGACCGAGGCGGTGGTCGTCAGCAGCGGGCACGTGGCGAAGGACACCGGGGTCAAGCTGATCAAGTTCTCGCACGCCGTGCCACCGGCCGACCCCGTGTCCCCCTCCGCGCCGCTCGGCACGGCCGTGGGAGCCTGCGCCGGCGGGCTGGTCGGCGGGCTCGTCCTGCTCGTCCGCCCCCGCCCCGGACGCCGGGGCGTCACAGCCCAGGTGCCGGGCCCCGCGCAGGGCGGCACCACCGACGAAAGGGAGCTCGTACGATGAACACCGAACGTCATGGGCGGCTCGACGTCACCCTCTGCAGGGACCTGTCGGACTTCGCGGACCTCGCCGGGGAGTGGGGTGAACTGCATCGCGGCTGCCCGACCGCCACACCCTTCCAGAGCCATGCGTGGCTCCACTCCTGGTGGCTCTCCTACGGCACCGCCGGACGGCTCCGCGTCGTACTGGCACGCCGGGCAGGACGTCTGATCGGCGCGGTCCCGCTGATGCTCGTGCACCGACCGATGCCTCTGCTGGTCCCGATGGGTGGCGCCATCTCCGACTTCTTCGACATCCTGGTGGACGGCGAGGACAGCCGGGCAGCCGTCACGGCGCTGGAGCACGGGCTCCGGCGGGCGGCCGCGCACACGGTCGTGGACCTGCGGGAGGTACGGCCCGACGCCTCGGCGCACCTGCTGTTCGAGGCGTGGTCCGGGGCCCGGAGCAGCCGCACCGACTCGACCTGCATGGAACTGCCCGCCGAGCCGATCGACGCCCTCGTCGGGCGGATGCCCGGTTCGCGCGCCCAGCGGACGCGGGCCAAGCTGCGCAGGATCGACGCGCTCGGCATCGAGTGCCGCACGGCCCCCGTCCACCGGGTGTCGGTCGCGATCGGGAACCTGCTGCGGCTCCACGAGCTCCAGTGGCTCGGCAGAGGGGTCAACCCGGAGCACCTGAGGCCACGCTTCTGCGCGCATCTGGTGCGCTCCGCCCGCCGGATGGTGCGCGACGGCGAGGCCTCGGTCAGGGAGTTCGTGCTCGACGGGGAGGTGGTGGCCGCCGACCTGTCGTTCAGGTCCGCGCACCTGACAGGGGGGTATCTCTACGGCGCCGACCCCCGGCTCAGGGAGAGGAAGGTGGATGTCTCGTCGATGCTGCTGCGTGAGATCGCGCGGGAGACGGAGGGCCTGGAGCGCGGCGTACTCAGTCTGCTGCGCGGATCGGAGCAGTACAAGAACCACTGGGGGCCCGTTCCGGTCGTCAATCAGCGTCTGCTGCTGGCCCGTTCCTCGCTGGAGCCGATGCTGCGGCTGCGCGAGACGCAACTGACCGTGCGGGACCGGGCTGCGGAGTCGGTGAAGTCGCGCATTCCCGCCGCGCGGGACTGGCGGGGGCGGCTGAGCGAGCTCCCGGACCGGCTGGCGACCCTCGGCCGGAGTTGACCCGGGATGATGACTTTTGAGTTGGTCCGTTACCGTCTGTCGATTTCCGCGTTCTCAAGGCATAGCGGCCGCACGCTCGGCGGCCGGTCTCGACCCTCTCAAGGAGAACTGATGTCGCGTATCTCGAAGGTGGCCGCCGTCATGGCAGGTACCGGTGCCCTGATCGCCGGCGGCGCCGGCATGGCTACCGCCGACTCCGGAGCGGAGGCCGTCGCGGCCCACTCCCCCGGTGTCCTTTCGGGCAACGCCGTCCAGGTGCCCGTGCACATCCCGGTCAACGTGTGCGGCAACACGGTCAACGTGATCGCCCTGCTGAACCCGGCGTTCGGCAACACCTGCGCGAACGTGTCGGACAGCCACGAGGACAAGGGCGACTACGGCTACGGCCGCTGATCTCCCCAGGCACCGGTCCGGGCCTCCCCTCTCCGCCTGAAGGCGGAGAGGGGAGGCCCGGCCTCGTTCCGTGCACGGCCGGCCGCGTTCAGACGTACCTGTAGTACCGGGTGTGGTCCATGAGCCGGGAGGGGGGCACGTCCCACGGGGGCATCGGCTGATCGAGCGTGAAGATCCGGCCCCGCTGCGGGTCCTCGGCCGGCAGAGCGCGCGCCGGCAGGTAGCGGGAGCGCGGGTGCGCCTTCTGCCAGCGGGCCCAGAGCAGGTCGATGAAGGCGTGGTGCAGCCAGAAGACCGGGTCGTCGGGCGATGCCGCACCTGCCATCGACCCTCCGATCCAGCGGTGCACCCGGTTGTGGTTGGCCACACCACGGCCCCCTCGGATGCCCCAGCCCTCGATCCTGTTCCGGAAGCCGGTGGTGCTGACACTGTTCCAGGGCGCGGCGTCGTACACCGGATCCCTCAGCGCGCGCTCCACGTCGGCGGCCACGGGGAGTGCGACGGGCGCGGAGGGCCGGCCGAAGTTGCGCCGCAGGAAGGCGTCGTCGGTGACTCCGGCGCGGATCCGCCAGTTCCCCCGCCGGTAGGCGAACGGCCCGGTCATCACCTGCCGGTCGCCCGGCCTGCCGTTGCCACCGAGGAAGTCCTCCGCCCAGAGGGACGCGCTCGCCGTGCCGTCCCGCGTCCAGTCCCAGTACGGAATCGACACACGGGAGTCGACCGCCCGCAGCGCCCTCTCGAACTCCAGCAGGTATCTGCGGTGCCAGGGGAAGAAGGACGGGGTCATATGGGCGGGCCGGGGCCCGCTCTGGGCATCGGTGACGTAGTACTGCCGGTGCTGGGTGACGAAGTCGTCGTAGCGCCCCGTGCGTTTGAGCTCCAGGATCGCGTCGACCAGACGTTTCTTCTCGGTGCGCGTGAGGTCTCGCTGGTTCTTGCGGCTGTACACCCGTGCTCGCCCTCCGGCTCAGATGGTGTGCGGGGACAGGGAGGACAACTGGGCGGTGCCGAGGTCGTCGACCGCCGCGCGGGCCGTTTCGAGGAGTGTCGGGAACGACTCGTAGTGGTTCACAGCGCTCAGATAGCTCCCGTCCGCGCGCTCCATCACGTGCAGCGGCCTCCCGTCGACGCGTACGTCGATGCCGGGCGCCGCGGCGACGGCTCCGGCCTCGCCGGCGTCCGGCCGGGCGCCGGCCGCCACGACGGACGTGGCCGTGCCCTTGATCTCCCGGCCCTTGTACAACTCGGAGAATCGCTCGGGGCCCACGGCGTCCCGCTCCTGGATCCGTTCCGTGGACCCGTGGCCCTGGAGAAGCACCGGTGCGAGCGCGCCGCCCGTGCCGGCGATCACGACCGCGGTGAAGACGGTGCGCAGCACTGCTCGGCGGGCCGGGCGCGGTGCGCCGGCCGGCTCCACGGACGTGCCGGTGGTCGGATTCATGGTGGGGGTACCTCCTTCTCGTCCACTCCTGCGAGGTGTCTCGCTCGCATGGGCAACGAGACGGGACGCGAACGGTTCTCGTCCGGGGCCGTCACGCGACCGTGGGAATTCTCCGGCCGGTCCGGCCACGTCGGCCGTCCCGCGCCGCCCGCCGGGCCAGCATGGCGGTCCGAACTCCCGGAGGTTGTGCATGAACGCCCCGACGCAGGTGCCCACGGACCGTGTGCGAGTGACGGGCGGCGCGGATCTGGCCGATCCGGCGTTCTGGCGTCTGCCGCGGCCCGAGCGGCTGTCCGCGTTCACCCGCTTGCGGGAGCTGGACGCACCGGTCCGGTTCGTTCCTCGTACGGGACCGCGCGCACCGTTCTACGCGCTGGTGAAACACGCGGACGTGAGGGCGGCCAGCCGGCAGCCGCAGGTCTTCGCCAGCGCGCCCGGTGTCACCACACCGGAACCGGCTCCCTGGGCCAAGGCCGTCTTCGGGAACTCCATGGTCAACATCGACGGCGCCGAGCACGCGGGGCTGCGCAGGACCATCTCCCGTGCCTTCACGCCGAGACTGCTCGCCGCCGCCGAGGCGAACATCGACGCCGTCGCCCGGCGACTGGTGGACGAGACGATCACCGAGGGCCCGGGAGACTTCATGCGGTCGGCGGCCTCGCGCATGCCGTTCGAGGTGATCTGCGACCTGATGGGTATCCCCGCACGCCACCGGGCCGGCATCGCGGCGCGCATCGATCAGGCCTCGGAGTACGTCGGCGTACAGCGGCGTGGCCGCGCCCGGCTGCGGGTCCCGGGGCGTGGTCTGCGCTCACTGGCCCGCATGCAGCTGGAGATGGCGGGCATCGCACGTGAGCGGCGTCGCGCCCCGGCGGACGACGTCATCTCCGCGCTCGTACGCGCGGATGTCGGCGGACGGGCCCTGTCCTCACGTGAGCTCGGCGCGTTCTTCTCGCTGCTGCTCGTGGCCGGCGTGGAGACCACCCGGAACGCGATCGCCCACGGGCTCGACCTGCTGACCGCGCATCCGGGGCAGCGGGCCCTTCTGGAGTCCGACTTCGACCGCTACGCCGACGGTGCCGTCGACGAGATCGTCCGCCATTCGACACCGATCATCCAGTTCCGCAGGACGGTGACAGCCGAGTGCACGCTCGGTGGCCACACCTTCCTGCCCGGGGAGAAGGTCGTGCTCCTCTACGCGTCGGCGAACCGGGACGCCTCCGTCTTCGACCACCCCGACTCCTTCGACATCACCCGGTCACCCAATCCGCACCTCGGATACGGCGGCGGAGGTCCCCACCATTGTCTTGGCGCGCACCTGGCGAGGCTGGAGATGAGGGCTCTGTTCCGCGAAATGCTGACACGGCTGGGAGGGGTGCGGACATCGGGCGAACCCGGCCTGGTGGATTCGAATTTCGACAATCGCGTCGGTTCCCTTCCGTTCGCCTTCGGATCGTGTCACCCGCACGGCCCAGTCTGAACCGACACACGTCGCGAATGGTCTATTCACGGGCGGTACCACAGCCCATTGTTGAAACCTTCTCCATAGGGTCGGCAGGGTCGCAGTCAGGCCGCAATCCTAGGAGGAGCCGTGCCCGCACAGCGCCGTCTCATCAACTTCGGCATCGGGGCGACCGCGCTCTGCCTCCTCGTCGGCGGCGCGGTCATCGCCGACCGCGACGCGGCGGACACCCAGACCGGCAAGGGGGCCACTCGGCAAGCACCCGAGCCGGAGAGGGCCACCGCCATCGGCGCCTACCTGGATTACGGGCCGGAGGGCGTACAGCGTATGGAGGAGCTGTCGCGGTGGCTCGGAGGGACGGAGCTGCGTGTCGGGCACAGTTATCTGCCGGGCGACCTGTGGGAGAACATCGAGGGACGTCCCGGCTTCCTCGCCTCGTGGGCGGACTGGCGCAAGGCCTCGAAGGACCGGATGTTCGTGCTGAACACGCCGATGCTGGAGCGCAACGAGGAGCGCGTCTCCGACGACGAGGTACGCGGCCTGCTGCGGTCGGGCGCGGAGGGGCGGTTCGACGAGCACTTCCGCAGACTGGCCGAGCGCCTGGTCCAGCTGGGAGTCCCTGACACGGTGATCGTCCTCGGCTGGGAGATGAACGGTACGACGTACACACACCGGTGCGGTCCCGATCCCGCCGCGTGGAAGACGTACTGGAAGCGCATCGTCACGGCGATGCGGTCCGTGCCGGGACAGGAGCTCCGCTTCGACTTCGCACCGAGCAGGGGGACGGACGCCGTGCCCTGGACGGAGTGCTATCCGGGCGACGACGTCGTGGACATCATCGGCATGGACTCCTACGACCAGCCTCCGGCGCTGACCTTCGACGAGCAGGTGAACGAGCCGTACGGCCTGCAGAAGCAGGTGGACTTCGCGGCCGAGCACGACAAGCCGATCTCGTTCCCGGAGTGGGGGCTGTTCCGCAACGGCGACAACCCCGAGTACATGCGCCGCATGCTGGAGTGGATGGAACGGCACAAGCCGGTGTATCAGACGATCACGGACTACTGCCCGCACGGAGTGTGGCAGTGCGCCGACAACCCCCGGTCCTCCGCGGTGTTCCGCGAGACGCTGAGTGGGCTGCCGGACGCCGAGCCGTCCTCGCCCGCTCCGGATCCGAGCGGGTCGCCGACGACGCCCGAGCCCGACGAGCCCACACCGACCGTCCCGGCGCCGGACACCGGCGATGCGGAATGGTGCCTCACCGTCCCGCTGAACGACTGGTTCGACCAGTGGCTCGCCGATCGCGACTTCTGTGGACGCGGCTGAGGGCTGCTGCCCTCCCGGCCTTCCCTCCCCCGGCCGATGCCCGCTCGTCACTCACCACCCGGTCCGTATGCGGTGGTTGACGAGCGGGGCCACTGCCGCCCGGGGGGACCGCCGGCCGGTGGCCGGGAGGGAAGGCGGCGGCGGGGGCGGCCGACGAAGGCCGCGGCGGACGAACTCCGCGGCCCGGCGGCCGAAGGGGACGTACCGGGACGACCGGCCCGTCTTCGCGCAGCCGTCCGTGAAACGCGGCCCCTCCCGCGAGGCGGTGGGACTTTCGCGGGAGGCGGTCCGCCGGATTCCGGATCCACGGCGGTCCACCCGCGGCCGGCCGCCGAAGTGGCTCCCGGGCGACTCGGGGCGGCTCGCCCCGACGCGTCGCTTCCCGATCATCCCGGTCTCTTCGATACTGGTGGCGTACGCACCTGAGACAGGAAGACCGGACTCACACTCACGCTGGCGGCCGACCGTCACGCTCTCCCCAGGAGGAACCGTTGCGCATGCTCATCAACGTGCCTGAGACCGTCGTCGCAGACGGACTGCGCGGAATGGCCGCCGCCCACCCGGAGCTCGTCGTGGACGTCGAGAACCGTCTCGTCGTCCGTCGTGACGCACCGGTGGCCGGGAAGGTGGGGCTCGTGTCCGGAGGCGGATCGGGACACGAGCCGCTGCACGCGGGCTTCGTCGGGCCCGGGATGCTGTCCGCGGCATGTCCCGGGGAGGTGTTCACCTCACCGGTCCCCGACCAGATGGTGCGGGCAGCCGCCGCCGTCGACAGCGGTGCGGGCGTGCTTTTCGTCGTGAAGAACTACACGGGGGACGTGCTGAACTTCGACATGGCGGCCGAACTCGCCGAGGACGAGGGCGTCCAGGTCGCCCGCGTCCTGGTGGACGACGACGTGGCCGTGGCCGACAGCACGTTCACGGCGGGCCGCCGCGGCACGGGGGCGACGCTGTTCGTCGAGAAGATCGCCGGCGCACTCGCCGACGAGGGTGCACCGCTGGAGCGGGTGGAGTCCATGGCCCGGCGGGTGAACGAGTCCTCGCGGAGCTTCGGGGTGGCGCTCAGCTCCGTGACCACTCCGGCGAAGGGCACTCCGACGTTCGACCTGCCCGCCGGCGAACTGGAACTGGGTATCGGCATCCACGGCGAGCCCGGCCGGGAGCGCCGCCCGATGATGACGTCCGGGGAGATCGCCGACGTCGCGGTCCACGCGGTGCTGGAGGACCTGCGCCCCGACGGCCCCGTGCTGGCGCTGGTCAACGGAATGGGTGCGACCCCGCTGCTGGAACTGTACGGGTTCAACGCCGAGGTGCAGCGGGTGCTGTCGGAGCGAGGGGTGACGGTCGCTCGTACGCTGGTGGGCAACTACGTGACGTCGCTGGACATGGCAGGCTGCTCGGTGACGCTCTGCCGGGTGGACGAGGAGATGGTGCGGCTCTGGGACGCACCGGTACAGACGCCCGCGCTGCGCTGGGGCCGGTGAACGGACCTTCCACCGTACGAGGAACAGGAGATCTTGTGCTCGACACCGATTTCTTCCGTCGCTGGATGGCCGCCACCGCGGCTGTCGTCGACCGTGAGGCGGACCGGTTGACCGAGCTCGACGCCGCGATCGGGGACGCCGATCACGGGAGCAACATGCGGCGCGGCTTCACCGCCGTGCGCGACGAACTGGAGAAGCAGGCCCCCGCCTCACCGGGGGCCGTACTGACGCTGGCCGGCCGTCACCTGATCTCGACGGTCGGCGGGGCGTCCGGGCCGCTGTACGGGACTCTGCTGCGCCGCACCGGCAAGACGTTGGGCGACGCGCCCGAGGTGACCTCGGACCAGCTGGCCGAGGCCCTCGGGGCCGGGGTGGCCGCGGTGGCACAGCTCGGCGGGGCACAGGCCGGCGACAAGACGATGCTCGACGCTCTGCTCCCGGCGGTCGAGGTGCTGGGCAGCTCGTTCGAGGAGGCTCGGGACGCGGCGCTGGCCGGTGCCCTGGCGACCGTTCCGCTGCGGGCCCGTAAGGGCAGGGCCAGTTATCTGGGCGAGCGCAGCATCGGACACCAGGACCCAGGGGCCGCTTCGGCGGCGCTGCTGGTCGGGGCACTCGTCGAAGCAGCGGATCCGAAGGGCGGGAGCGACGCATGAGCGAGGGCAAGCAGGTCGGGATCGTGCTGGTCTCGCACAGCGGGCCGGTCGCGCAGGCGGTGGCCGATCTGGCGAGAGGGCTGGCGGCCGGTGGCGCGACGGCCCCGGTGGCGGCGGCGGGCGGCACCTCGGCCGGCGGCCTGGGGACGAGCACGGAACTGATCGCCGAGGCCGCGAGGACGGTCGACAGGGGCGCCGGGGTCGCGCTTCTCGTGGACCTCGGGAGCGCGGTGCTCACCGTGAAGTCCATGCTGGCGGAAGGCGATGAACTGCCCGAAGGATCGCGGCTGGTGGACGCTCCGTTCGTGGAGGGCGCGGTCGCCGCGCTGGTGACGGCGTCGGCGGGGGGCGATCTGGAGACGGTGGAGGCGGCGGCCACGGACGCCTACGGCTACCGGAAGACCTGACGGGCCGTCCGCCGGGGCCTGGCTATGCCCGGATACCCCGCCGCATGCCCGCCCCTCCCCCGCCGGACGGACCGCGCACGACGCTGTCCCGTCGTTGGGCGGAAAACAACGCTTCGGCCAATTCCGCCGGCCCGCGGCCGGCTCGGCGGCGAAAATCCCGTCAGCTCAGTAGCTGATTTTCGGTCAGCTTGCCTCCCGCCCCATAATTAGTTGCCGTACGGAAACTAATCGTGGGGCGGGAGGCATCCGGGACGAACCGGTCAGCGAAGTCGGCTTGTTCCGGCAGGTTTGATGCCGGCGGCGGAGAATCGGAACCTGTTGCGTGAAGGATCCGTGACAACGTGCGGTGCTCCGGTGGCCGGTGTGGCCGCTGTGGCTCTTGTTTCCCGTGGGGGGATTGCATGGTTTCGCGTGCTTCCGGCACGCCGTTTCGGCGTGCTCGCATACATCCCAGAACCGCTCTGACCGCCGCGCTGGTGGTGGTCGCACTCGGTACGTCCGCGCTGCCCGCTCTCGCCGCTCCTGCGGCCGACGACCCGTCGGCCGTCTCGGCGTGGGGACCGGGCGGTGCCAAGGCGCGGATGCCCGAGGTGAAGGTCGGATCCAACAGCCCGGTCCCGGCGGAGGCAGAGGCGCCGGTGTCTGCCGAGGTCGCGGCCTGGCGGGCCGCGCAGAAGGACAGGGCGCGGGCCGGCAGCGGCGCCGGTGCCGCCCGCTCGTCGGCTTCGGTGATGATGTATGTGCCGGAGGGGCAGGGTTCGGTGCCGTGGCACCAGATCTCCGATTTCCGGATCACGGACTCGCTCGTCGCGCGGGTCAACTACTCCAACGGCAACCTGATGCTCGCCGCCACCGACTTCGACGTCGCCGGGGTGGGGCAGAAGCTGCGGCTGGCGCGGACGTACAACTCGCTGGACGCCCCGTGGGGGAAGGTCTCGCAGCGCTGGTGGCAGGAGTACGAGCGCTACGCGCAGGTCTTCGACTCCGAGGTCGTCGTCTACGACGCGAGCGGTGCGGCGGTCCGCTTCACCGAGGAGTCCGACGGCACCTTCACCACGCCCAAGGGCTACTCGAAGGACCTGAAGAAGAACACGGACGGTACGTACACGCTGACCGACCGCAAGTCGGGTTCCAAGGACACGTATGACGCCGGTGGCACGCTGACGAAGGTCACCGACAGGAACCACGGCGTCATCACGATCACCCAGCACGACGAGGGGACCGAGCACAAGGGGTTCAAGGTCACCGAGACCCGTTCCGGACGGTGGGTGGATCTGCTGAAGACGGACGCCTCGCAGTGGCAGGCCAAGGACCACACGGGCCGCACCGCCGTCTACGACCTGAACCCGTCGGGTGACGTCGCGAGGACGACGGACACCGAGGGCAAGGCCACCCAGTTCGGCTACGACTCCTCACGCCGGCTGACGAAGATCACCACCCCGGAGGGGCGGGTCACGGCCTTCACCTACGACGACCGGAACCGGGTCACCTCCATGCTCCGCGCCACGGCCTTCAACGGTTCCGGCCACACGGGTCCCACCTGGACCTACACCTACTCGGCGTCCTCGCCCTCGGCGGCGGGCACGACGAAGGTCACCGACCCCGAGCAGCACTCCACGACGTACAAGCACGACGCTGACGGCCAGGTCTCCGACGTCACCGACGCCCTGACCCACAACCGGACCAGGACGTTCGACGCGAACCGCAACGTCGACACCGCGTCGGACGCCATGGGAGTCGGCGGCACCGGTGCCAACGTGACGACATACGGGTGGGACGGCCGCAACAACCCGACCTCGGCCAAGCTGCCGACCGGGGCCACTTCCACGGCGACCGGCTACCAGACCATCGCCGGCGCTGACCTTCCCGGCTCGATGACGACCGCGGACAACGAGAAGACGAACTACACCTACGACACGGCGGGCAACACCAAGTCGGTCGCGGTGGAGGGCACGGGCGGCGGGAACCGGAGCTTCGACTACAACCCGGCCACCCCCACCTGCCAGGGCTTCGAGGGCCAGCGCTGCAGGGCCACGACGAAGATGACCTCGACGAAGTCGGTGTCCACCACCTTCACCTACGACGCCCAGGGCAACCTCAAGACGGTCACGGCCCCGGCTCCGCTCGGCACGACCACGTACTACCACGACGGCCTCGGGCGCACGACCATGGTCAAGGACGGCCGCGGGGTGACCACACTGTACGAGTACGACAACCGCGACCGTGTCACCAAGGTCGACAGCTCCGACTACGCCGCCGTCACCTACTCCTACGACGGTGACGGCAACCTAAAGCAGCGCTCCGACGGCACCGGTGTCATCAAGTACGACTTCGATCCGCTGTCCCGGGAGACCGTACGTACGCTGCAGGACGGCTCGCAGACCGTCCTCGCCTACACCCCGGCCGGAAACGTCGACACCTACCAGGACCCGGCAGGGCTGACGGACTACACCTGGAACGAGGTGAACAAGCTCAAGTCCCTCAAGGACCCCGAGGGCAGGACCACCTCGTACGAGTACAACAACAACGACGTCCGCACCAGAACCACCTATCCGGGCAGCACCGTGCAGACGGTCACCCCGGACAAGTCGGGCCGCCCGGAGAAGATCAAGGCCACCTCACCCCAGGGCACCCTGGTCGATCTCGCCTACTCCTACGCCGACGGGGCCAAGGACGGCGGCAAGATCCGCAGCAGCACGGACGCGGTGAGCGGCTTCAAGACCTCCTACACCTACGACAGCGCGGGCCGCTTCTCCTACGCCAAGGAGGAGAAGGGCACCACGCTGAACAGTTCCTGGCAGTACTGCTACGACCTGGCCGGCAACCTCACCTCCCAGGGCACCGACCCCGGCTGCCCGCGCGGCACCACCTACACGATCAACGACGCCCAGCAGGTCACCGCGAAGAACGGCTCCACGGCGAACTGGTCCTACGACAAGATCGGCAACGAAACCGCGGGTGCCTCCACCACCGAGGACACCAGGACGGGCGAGAAGTGGTCGGACTACTCCCAGATGACCTCTGTCACGGTCGCCGGGAAGACCTACGCCGGGCAGTACGGGTCGACCGACCAGTCCGAACGCATCAAGCTCGGTGACACCTACTTCCACAACGGCCCCATCGGCCTGGCCGGCACGTCAACCGCCGGAGTGGACACGGGATTCAACCGCGAGCCCGGGGGCACTCTGAACTCCATGACCCGTGGGGGGAAGAACTACTACTACCTGACCGACGCACTCGGTTCAGTGGTCGCCATGGCCGACGAGACCGGCGCGAAGGTCAACAGATACGGCTACAGCCCCCGAGGCGTCTCGCGTAGCACCACCAGCGAGACCGTGCCCCAGCCCTACCGGTTCGCCGGCGGCTACCAGGACCCCACCGGCCTCTACCATTTCGCGGCCCGCTACTACGACCCCAACATCGGCCGCTTCACCAGCCCCGACCCCTCCGGCCAGGAGAAGAACCCCTACCTCTACGCCGAGGGCGACCCCGTCAACCGCATCGACCCCAGCGGGCTGCTCTCGGTCGGACTGGGAGTCGAGGTCTGCGACATCCTCTGTCTCGGAGGCGGCGTGGACATCAATGAAGACGGAAGCGTCCACGGTTACGTCTCGATCGGTGTGGGCTCACCTGGCATCAGCGAAACCGCTGGTGTTTCGTCGGGCAGCGCAGACTCGGGTCTGAGCGCCGAGGCTTCCTGCGGCATCGGTCCGATCGAGGCATCAGTCGATTCCAGCGGTTCCGTGGGCGCCGCCACCGGCGGCAGTACAGGAAAATGCTCGGCAACCGGCAAGTACACCTTCTAGAAAGATGTGATCGATTCGGGGTGCCGGTCAGGTGTTCCTTCGCGAGCGGTCAAAACTGAAACGAAAGGGTCACACATGAAGAACCCCATCCTCTTGGCTGCTGCCGGACAAGGAGGGCCCGAACTTCCCACGTGGGGCATCGCCGCCTTTCTAGTCGTCGCCGCAATCGTCGGAGTTTTCATTTTCCGCAGAACAGGCAACAGGCGTCGGTAACCGAAGACGTGGCCGCGCCTCCTGCCACTGGAGCCCCGGCAGGAGGCGCGGCCACGACGTCCCTGGTGAGCGGCCAGACGGTCTGTCACATGGGGGCCCGGGCGCGCCGGTGCCGGCATCTCAGGACTCCTGGGCGGATGGACCGGCAACGGGAAAGCGACAACGGGTCGACTCCGTTGGGACATGGAACAATCGGCGGGCGTCCGGCACTTTTCCACCATGTTACGGCCTTCGTGGCCCTTGTCATTATTCTGAGTGGCTGAGCCCGGGCGGAAGCACCAAGCCCTCCCTCCTCCAATGCAGATAGGGGATAAGCGTGCCTCGTGCGGTATGGTCCACGGAACAACGGGCGAGCGTCAAACGGTATCTACAATTCGCGGCCTTTTTCGCGGTTCTGGGAATCATCTTCTCGGCCTTCCTCATCATTTCCGGCAACACGGGAGGGTGGGCGCTTCTGGGAATTATTGTGTGCATTGCGATGGTGGGCCTTTTCTTCATCCAGAAGGGAAGGGGCGGACAGGCGTAGGCGACGCCCGCGTTCCGCCGGGTCACGTCTGTGTTGCCCCCTGCCGCGCGGCGGCAGGGGGGCGACACAGTCCTCCGCGATGCGCCGGACCCACGCTTCCGACCGCGTCGGGCGAGGCCCGGACGCGACCGGACGTGGAGCGGGCCGGTCGCCGTGGTGGGAGTGCCGGTGAGGTGCGGCATCGCTGCTCTTCCTCGCTGCTCAGGGCACGTCCGCGGATCCGGCATAGGACGGCGGGAAGAGGGCAACCGAACCAGACGATGACAGACACAGGTGCACTCCCCGGGGGCAGCGAGGTGCCCGAGGCGTTCCCGGGAAGCAGCGATCACGTTCTCGCTCGGCAAGCCGTGCCCCGGACCGCGGGTGAGGCGCGCGAACGCGTCACCGCACTCCTCGACGCGGCGTTCAGCGATCTGAAGAACGAGGATCTCGACGTCGTCGTCGCGGACGCGCTCCTGGTGACCTCGGAGCTGGTCACGAACGCGATGCGGCACGGCAGGGGGCTCACCGGCTTCAGGGCCGAACTCGTCGACGACGGGCTTCGCCTGGACGTCGAGGACGCGTCTCCGGAGGAACCGGCGACGCAGGTGTCGTCCGCCTCGGACGCCTTCCCGCCCGGTGGGTTCGGATGGCCGCTCGTCTGCCGTCTCGCCAGGCACGTGGCCGTCACCCCGCGCCCGGGCGGCAAACAGATCACCGTCCTCGTTCCCCTCATGTGAGTCCGCCCCCGCGTTGATCTCCAGAGGGCCCACCCGCGCGATCGTCCTGCGGGAGCTGAGTGGTGCCCCCGTGGGGAGCGAGGTGGTCGCGGCGCTGCCGCGGCTGGAGGTGCGAGCGCGTGCTTGGTACAGATGAGTACGTGGCATCACGATGTCCCCTCGGCAGGGCCGAGCCCTCCGCACGGCTTCCGGAGGACGTCCGGGAGCCGTGCGGAGGAGGTGGGGCACTGCGTGGAACGTCAGGCGGCGGGCTTCACCGCCGCGGCCGAGATGCGGATCTGTGCCTGCCGGATGACGCCGTTGACCGTCACCGCGAGCGTGACGGTGCCCGGCCGGAGCGCGGTGATCGTGCCCGTCGCGGGGTCCAGCGTCGCGATGTGACGGGGACGGGCACCGTCCGGCTTCCCGATGCGGACGTTCGGCGACCCGGTCCAGTCCGCGCTCAGCGGGAAGGCCGCCGGCACGGCCCGCGTCCCCTGGGTGACATGCGCGCCGATCGTCGTGCGCTCCCCCGCGACGAGCGCGGAGGGAGCGTCCAGGGCGAGCGCGTCGACGTGGGCGCGTGTCTGTGCGGAGACCCAGTCGGGCCCGCCCCGCCACGGCTGCCGACGTGCCGCCGCCTGTTCGCCCGACGACACCCGGTCGGCGCCGATGAGGGACCAGCCGGTGAATCCGCCCTCGTCCACGGGCCCTGCCGGTGCCTTGCCGGAGTTCCCGTTGATCAGACAGGGGACCCCGTCCACGCGCGAGGCGTCGAAGACTCCCACGTGGCTGCCGATGAAGGCCGCACCCTTGCCCGTCGTACGGCGGAAGCCGGCGAGCCACTGCTCGACGAGGGCCGCCTCCTTGCGGTCGCTCAGCTGACTGCCCTTCTGCACGGTCGGATCGCGTGGGGGCACGTGCTCGATGAGCATCACCGAACCGACGGACCGGTCCTCCGCCGCCGCGTCCAACTGGGCACGCAACTCCTTGATCTGGGCGAGACCGCCGCCACGCAGGCTGAGACTCGACGTGTCGAGCGTGATGACCCGGGTGCCCTTGTGGTCGAACGTCCGCCGGGCCGGGCCGAACTCGGTGACGAAGTTGTCGATCTTCCCTCCCATCACCTCGTGGTTGCCCGGTACGTAGTACCAGGGCAGGGAGTCTCCGAGTTCCTCGTCGAGGACCTGGCGGGCGAACGCGAGGTCGGCGGGCGAGCCCTCGTCGACGAGGTCACCGTTGACCACCAGGAAGTCGGGGCGCGCGGCCTTGATCTCGCGCAGGGTGCGGCGGGCCTGCCGGACGATCGCGCTGTCCGGGGCGCGTGCGACGAACTGGGCGTCCGACATCACGGCGAACCGCCAGTCCCGGCCCTCTGTGACCGCGGCGGTGTCGATCAACGGGTCCGGGGCTTCGGTCTGTTCGGGCAGCTCGACGGTGGGTGGCACCTGGGCGGTCAGGTCGTCGATGACGATCTCACCGGTGTACTGCCGGGCCACCGCCGTCTCGGCGAGGTAGAAGCGGTGCACCGACAGCGGCATCGCCGCGCCCGGCGGCACCGCGAAGGTGACCCGGCGCCAGCCGGTCCAGGTGACGTACGGACCCCGCAGGAGCTGGTCGCTGCCTGCGGCGTCCTTGAGGTGCAGCGTCGGCCAGGCGCCGTTGCCGTCCCCCTTGATCCAGAGGGTGTACGCCTGCGGTTGGCCGGGCACGGTGAGGGGCTGCGGCGGGGCCGCGTAGGCGGCTCGCGTCGCCGTCGACCGGGTGAAGTCGTAGGTGAGGCGCAGGCCGGTGTTCGTGTGCCCGTCCTGAGTCGCGGCGAGCGCGCCGTCGGCGCGGGCCTGGCTGAACTTCCAGGATCCGGCGTCCTCGAAGTCCGACACGGGCTGCTCGGTGAGACCGACGCTCACGGCGAGGATCGTACTGACGCCCGCCACCGTGGCCTTGATCTGTCCCGCTCCGGAGCCGGTCAGGGACCTGACGGTGAAGGAGCCCCGGCCGTCGTCGGCGACGGCGAACAGCGTGCGGTCGTAGTCGAGGGTGAGGTCGTCCGGCTCGACGGGAGCACTCGTGCCGTGGGCGTCGAGTCCGACGATGCCGAAACCACCGGTGGCCTCCTTGTCCGCCAGTCCGACGCGCGCGGTGGTGGGCCGGATCCGGGCAAGCCGGTCGAGGACGGTGAGCCGGGTGTCGCCGTGGGCGCCGTCCCGTTCCGCCCGGACGTAGGTGGTGCCGCTGCGCCGGGCGGTGAACGTGCCTCGGGCGTCCACGCCGCCGACCGCGGGGCTGACGGCACGCCAGCGCGGGGTGCCCGCGGCGGGGCCGTACGTCTCGTCGTAGCCGGCGGCGGTGAGCTGCCGGGTCAGGCCGGGAAAGACCCGCTCGGGATGACCGCCGTCGACCGGGTCGTCGCCGGGGGCGGCACCGGCCGGTGTGCGGGTCTCGACCCAGAAGCCCTCGAGTCGCCCGCTGCCGTCGGGGGCGGTCAGGGCGAGCCCGTTGGGGACCGTACGCTCGCTGCCGTCGGAGGGGCTGTTCTCGACCTGGAGCGCGTCACTGCCCGGCTCGCGCGCTACAAGGGTCGATGAGCCTCCCCCGTCGAGGTTCAGGGCGCTGTGCGAGCCGGCCTCGCGCATCATCTCGCCCAGTTCGGTGAGGGTGACACCACCGCTGTCGGCCTGTCGGCCGTCGACCGTGATGACCTGCATGGTCCGGCCGTCCTCGGAGAACCCGACCGCGGTACGGGGCGCCGCGGTGTTGTTGCCCTCGCCGTCGTGGTTCTGTGCATCCCCGTCGACGACGAGCAGTTCCCGGCCGCCCACGGCGGTGCGCGGGACGGCCCCGCTGTCGGTGCGGGCACGGTATTCGATGCCTACCCGGTCACCGGGTTCCAGCGCGGCCAGCGGTCCCGCTCCCGCCTCCCGGCCGACGAGGACCACGGTGTCCTCGGGCACCGGGCCCGATCCGGGGGCGTCCGACACGGAGACGACCTCGCCGTCCCGCACCGCGACTTCCGCGACGGGCTGTGCTCCGTCGACGGTGAGCGCACGGTCTGCGCTTCCCCAGGCCGAGCTGTAGGCGCCCACGCCCTGGGCCGGTACGTTCGCCGCGTTGTACGCCGCGAGCGGGTGCGCGCCCGAGGGGAGCGCGAGAGTGCCCTCGAAGTAGAGCTCCAGGATGCGGCCGGCGTTCTGCGGGCCGATGCCCACCGCGCGGTTGACGCCCGGAGCCGGGGAGTGCACCGGCCGGCCGTTCTCGACCCCCGGTCCCTGGGGCGCTCCGGTCTGGTTGATGTCGAAGAAGTCCGCGTTGATCGCGGCGACGGTGCGGCGGCCCCGCCCCGGGTCGTGTGCGGCTGCCAGCTGGGAGACCGTGTGCCGGTCCGAGACCTTGCCCGAGGACAGGTAGTCGGCGCGTACCCCGCTGCCGTCCAGATCCACCGAGAGGGTGTCGACGCGCAGCCACTTGTCGGACTCCAGGCGGTCGTACGAACTCAGACGCACGCCGGGTGCCAGGGGGCGTGAGGAACGGGCGGTCTCGATGCCGTCGCCGTCCACGACGGATCTCGCTTCGCCGGACGAGCCGCTCGCGGGGGGCGGGGCGACGGGTCTGAGGATCTCGGCGGTGGTGTGCGGACGGGGATCCGGAGTCGAGTCGGCTGTGGCGGGTGCGACGGCCCCGGCCGCCGTCGCCATCACGGCCGCCAGCAACACGAGTGAACGCCGGGTGGCGCGGAAAGTGCCTGGGCCCACAAATCCTCCTGGTGCGGTGCGGATCGGGCGCGGAACGCGCTGTCGGCGGACAGCATGACCGGGCTCGGTGGGCCGCACCAGAGGACAACGGGGACATCAGGCGGAACAGCGTGCGGCGGAGGGGTGGCCCACCGCGGTCCCGGGCCACGAGGGTCCACGGTTCCCCGCGCCGGTGGCCTTCCGGCCTGCGGTCCCGCACACTTGACGACATGTCGACAGTCAAGCGCAGTGCGGGGATCCTTCTCTTCCGGGTCGTCGCCGACGGGGACGGCCACCCGGACGTCGAGGTGCTGATCGGCCACATGGGCGGACCGTTCTGGGCCCGCCGTGAGGCGGCTGCCTGGTCCGTCCCCAAGGGCGAGTGCGAACCCGCGGAGGAACCCGCCGCCGCCGCGCGGAGGGAGTTCGAGGAGGAAACCGGTCTGCCCCTCCCGGACGGCACCTGGGTGTCGCTGGGCGAGTCACGGCAGTCCGGCGGCAAGACCGTGACCGTGTGGGCCGTGGAAGGCGGCCTGGATCCTGGGGCGGCGGTCCCGGGCACCTTCAGCATGGAGTGGCCGAGGGGCTCCGGGGTGCTGCGTGAGTTCCCGGAGATGGACCGGTTCGCCTGGTGCTCACCGGACGTCGCCCTCGCACGGCTGGTGGCGGGTCAACGGGTCTTCGTCGAGCGGTTGCGTGTCCACGTGCGTGAGGGGCACGCCCCCTCGGGGGCGTAGACGTCCGCCACGGTCCGGCCGGCCCGGAGTTCGAGGCGTTCGCCGGTGAACCGGCGGCGGAAGCTCCGGTCGTGCGAGACGACCACGACGGCTCCCGCGTACCGGTCGAGCGCGGCCTCCAGTTCCTCGACCAGACCCGGGGCGATGTGGTTCGTGGGCTCGTCGAGGACCAGCAGATCGGCGGGCCGGGTCACCAGTCGCGCGAGGGCGAGCCTGCGTTGCTGCCCGATGGAGAGAGCCGCCACCGGCACGGTGAGGTCGTCCGGGCGGAACAGGCCGAGAGCCAGCAGTTCGTCCTCGTACTCATCGGGGAGTCCCGGCCGTCCCGCGGCGAAGGTGGCCAGCAGCGCCCGGCGGGTCGGTCTGACCGGTAGTTCCTGCGGGAGGTAGCCGACTCTGCCCCGCCTCCGGACCACGCCGGTGTCCGGCGCCAGGTCACCGGCCAGGACACGCAGGAGTGTGGACTTCCCGGCACCGTTCGGACCGGTGACCAGGAGTCGAAGGCCCGGCGGGATGCGCAGGGATGGCACGTCCAGCCGTTCGCCGACGCGGACGGAATCGAGCTCGGCCAGGAGGGCGGGAACGTCGGCCCCCTCCCCCGCCGGGTCGGCGGCGAGGGCGAGGTCGGCCGAGAAGCGCAGCGGGCGGGGAGGCGCGGGGACGGGTGAGCGGCGCAGCGCCTCCAGCCGGGTCCTGGCGGCCCTGACCTGGCCCGACAACTTGACCTCGTGCGACCTCCGGTGTTTGCCGAAACCCTGCCCGGGGTCCCGGCCGGTGCCCGTGAGGCGCCGGCCGGCCGCGGCCACCATCTCTTCGGTACGGTCCAGCTCCGCCCGCCACTCCTGGTGCTGCTGGACCTGGCCGCGGCGTGCGGCGGCCTCAGCCGTGCGGTACCCGTCCCAGCCGTCCCCGTACCGTGAGACGCCGCGCAGGTCGCGGTCGACCTCCAGGATCACCGTGGTGGTCCGCTCCAGGAACGCCCGGTCGTGGGTGACGGCGACCACGGTGCCCCGGTGGGCACGGAGGTGGTCCTCGAGCCACGTGACGGCGCTCGCGTCCAGGTGGTTGGTGGGCTCGTCGAGGAGCAGCAGCTCCGGCGCCGCGGCGAGTACGCAGGCCAGCGCCAGCCGGGACTGCTCACCGCCGGACAGGGTGCCGAGCGCGCGGTCCCGGGTGAGGTGGCCGAGCCCGAGGCCGTGCAGCGCGGCGGCGGTCCTGGCGTCCGCCTGGTAACCGCCGCGTTCTTCGTAGGCCGCCAGCAGATCCCCGTACTCGGCGAGCTGCGCCCCGGAGGGATCTTTGTCGGACATCGCTTCCTCCGCCTCGCGGATCAGGCGTTCCAGGGTGCGGAGTCCGGCGAGGGCCGCGTCGACGGCGGCCTGGACCGTGCCGCGCGGGTCGAGGGCGAGGGTCTGGGCGAGATAGCCGGTGCCGCCCGGGAAGCTGACGGTGATGTCACCGCTGTCCGGGGCCTCCGTCCCGGCGATCAGCCGGAGCAGGGTGGACTTGCCGGACCCGTTCTCACCGATGACCGCGGCCTTCTCCCCGGGGCGGACGGTGAGGGACACCTGGTCGAGTACGGACCGGTCGCCGTACGCCTTGGAGACGTCGGTCAGCGCGAGCTGGGCGCGGGGGTGCTGAAGAGACATGGGTGCTTTCCCTGAGGTGACATGCCCTCGGCGGCGCGCACATCGACGTCATGGACGGAGGCGCGCTGCGGGACGTGGGTGTCGGTCAGCGGGGTGGACGGCAGCACTTCGCGTGACCCGGCGGGTCAGGCGGCGACGGTCGGCGTCGCGTGGCGGCGTCCCGGCCGCGCGTCAGAGAAAGAAGTAGTACGAACCCATGGCGCTGATCCTACCCGTGCTCGTACCCGCACCGCGAGTACTCGTACCCTGCTGTGAGTTCGCCCGGCAGCCCCCGAACCTCCGGGCCGCCCGAGCCGGCTCTCCCGGGGCCTGGTCCGGAGGCGTGCTGTCAGCGAGCGGGGCGCCGGTCCGGGTGGTGGGCCTCACCACCCGGACCGGTTCACGTCGGAGTTCCGGGGGCCGCGGTCCCACCCTCCGTCGGCCTGCTCAGGACGAGTACCGCCACGTCGTCACGGCGCACTCCGCCGGAGAAACTCTGCAGGTCCACCTGGAGCGCGTCCAGGACCTGGTCCGGCTCGCGGCCCACCCATCGCCCCAGCCGCTCGTCGAAGGGGTAGAAGACGCCGGTGGCGTCACGCGCCTCGGTCACCCCGTCGGTGAAGACCAGCAGGGCCGCACCGGCGGGAAAGCCGACCCACTCCGCGGCACGCGCCTCACCGCCGAGCTCCGCCATGCCCAGCGGCACGGAGGTGCTGTGCAGGGTGACCACCGACGCCGACCCGTCGCACAGCAGCCGGGGCGGCAGATGACCGCAGTTGACGACCTGCATCCGGTCGCCCCCGTCGAACCCCAGGACCAGGGCGGTCACGAAGCGTTCGGTCTCACCGGTCTCGGCGGAGAAGGCGTTGTGCCGGACGACCGCGTCCTCGACGGAGTCGGCCACGGCGGTGAGCTCGGGTTCCCGCACGGCCGCCTCCCTGAACGCGCCGAGCGCGGCGAAACCGACCCCGATCGCGGGCAGCCCCTTGCCCTGGACGTCCCCGATGATGACGCGGGTGCCGTGGGGCGACTGCACGACCTCGTAGATGTCACCCCCGACGAAGCGGTCCTCCTCGATCGGCTCGTAGAGGCCGTGGGCACAGAGTTGCCGCGTGACGATGGGGAGCGGGCGCAGGATCTGGCGCTGGAGCGCGACCGCCGCCGAACGCAGCCTCGCCACCTCGGTGGCGTGCCGGATCCGCGCGGCGCAGGCGGCGACTCCCAGGCCACTGGCGAGGGCCGTGAAGCCGATGAGGAAGAGCACGTCCCAGAAGGGGCCTGTCGAGGCGATCCGGGATGCGACGACGACCAGCATCACCCACACCGCCACAGCGGTGGTCTGGCGGACCGTGCAGAAGACCGACGTCAGGGCCGGAAGCACGACCAGGAGCGGGATCAGGGGGAGGTCGTTGCCGGTGAGGGCGTCCAGGAGGACCACCGCCACGGTCAGCAGGAGCATCCAGAAGGCGAGCGCCCAGTTCCCGATGCGGGCGGCGCCCGCATCCGTCTCACCCGGATCCGAACCGGGCAGCGGCTTGTGCGCCGTCGACGGGCGCAGGAGCCCCATGACCACGGCACGCCTCCCGCCTGTTCGCCCTTATCGCCCCACGTGTTCCAAGCTACCCGCCCCCGGGCCACGGGTCTCGGCGTCGGTGGACGGCCACGCGCCCGCCGGGACGATCACGGAGAGGAAGGAGGTCCGGCGGCGCAGGGTGAAGCCGATGGATTCGTAGAGCCGGACGGCGGAGGTGTTCGACGCGGCGGCGTGCAGGAAGGGCGTCTCGCCTCGTTCCCTGATGCCGTGGGCGACGGCTCCGACGAGGCGCGTCGCGAGCCCCTGGCCCCGTACGGAATCGTCGGTGCAGACGCCACTGATCTCGGTCCAGCCGGGCGGATGCAGCCGTTCCCCCGCCATCGCGACGAGGACGCCGGCACGCCGGACACCGAGATAGGTGCCGAGCTCCACGGTGCGTGGCAGGAACGGGCCGGGCCGGGTGCGCTCGACGAGGTCGAGCATCTCCGGCACGTCGGCCGGGCCGAGTGGCACGGCCTCCGGGTCGGGGACGGCGCCGGCGGCGTCGGTCACCATCTGCACGCCCTCGGCCTGGAAGACGATCTCCCAGTCGGCCGGCGGGGGCTCACGGAAGGCCGTCAGGGTGACCGAACCGCCGGGGCCCACGAGTGCGGCGACGTCGGCCCAGTCCTGGGTCTCGGGGGCATCCGGCAGCGCGAGCCAGGGGGTGACGTCGGGGTGGTAGCGCAGGATGCGTCCGCGCCGCTCGGCGAAGTGGGCGTGCGGACCGGTCAGGGCGGCGCGCACGGGGTTGTCCAGGGGATGGGGCCTTTCGGCTGCCGCGGCGGGGGCGGGTTCCACCGGAGGGGACGGGTTCACGGTCCCCGCCCCGGGCAGGTCCGGGGGCAGGGGTGTGGCCTCGGGCATGGGTTCTCTCACTCCGGTTCGGATCGGCGGCCGACAGGCGTGTAAGGCTGATCGCCCCGTCCCTATTCCCCGGCCTCCGGACCGCCGGGCCGCTGTCGAGCGCGCAGCCGCGGCACCGGCCCCCGCCGCGCCCTCCACTCGCGCGCGAGGTCCGGCGTGTGCGGGAGATGACGCCGGTCGGGGCGGCGGTCGCGCCCCGGCGTGAGTGCACGGAGCGGCCGGTCGGGCGAATAGTGACCGCTGCGCGGGATACCGCCCCAACCGGCATCGGCTTGTGGCACTCTGGACGTGACCGCCCCACCGGGCTCCCCCGTACCGGTGGGGCGGTTCTTCGTGCTCCCGGACTCACGGGTGCTCCGCGGGCATGTCTTCCGCGGACGATCAGCGCCGTCCGCGGCCGATCCCCGTGTCCGTTGTCTCAAATCCTCCTGCTTGTGCATGAGTTGCGTCCCATCGGGCAGGCGCCCAGACCTCACGGCCCACAATCTGAGGAGCGTGACGGGATGACCACGCACACTGCGCCGACCGCGACTGCGGAACGAGCAGGTGCTCCGGACGGACTTCCCTGGATCGAGGACGCGGGGCGGATCGCCCCGAGGGATGCGCGGAAGTTGTCGAAGCTCTTCTTCGACCGTCTGCAGGTGCTCGACGAGGGCACCCCCGAGCACCAGTACACCCGGAACACCCTTATCGAGATGAACCTGTCCCTCGTGCGGTTCGCCGCCGGGCGCTTCCGCAGCCGGGGAAGCGGCGAGATGGAGGACATCGTCCAGGTCGGCACCGTCGGCCTCATCAAGGCCATCGACCGCTTCGACCTCGCACGCGAGGTGGAGTTCACCTCGTTCGCCGTTCCGTACATCGTCGGCGAGATCAAGCGATTCTTCCGCGACACCACCTGGTCCGTTCATGTGCCCCGGCGACTCCAGGAGTTGAGAGTCGACCTCGCGAAGGCGAAGGAAGCACTCGCGGCGGACCTCGACCGGGACGCCACGGTGCGGGAGCTCGCCGACCATCTCGGTCTCGAGGAGAAGGAGGTCACCGAGGGCCTGGTCGCCGCCAACGGCTACACGGCCGGATCGCTCGACATCCCGGCCGACACGTCGGGCCCCATCGGCGGCGCGACGGCCGGGCGCACCTACGCGGACGTGCTGGGCGAGTCCGATCCCGCCATGGAGACGGTGGAGAACCTCAGTTCGCTCGCCCCGCTGCTAGGCGAGCTGGACACACGCGAGCGGCGCATCATCGACATGCGGTTCGGCCAGGAGATGACACAGGCCCAGATAGGCGACGAGCTCGGCATCTCCCAGATGCACGTCTCCCGCCTGCTCGGCCGCATCCTCCGGAGCCTGCGCAGCGGGATGCTCACCCAGGACTGACGCACGACCGGCGCCGGGCCGGCTCCGCCTGCGGCGGGGTCGGCCCGGCGCGTCTGTTTCGGCGGCGTTGCAGCTTCGTGGCCACCTGCGCGAGTGGCTTCCATCCCGCCGCGGGCGCGCTCTACGGTCCGTAGCCAGTAGGCCGCCACGTCGCCACCGTGCGGGGCGGACATCCTCCGAACGACCGTGCGAGGTATGACATGAGCCAGCCCGTCGACGCCGTCACCGCGGGGCACGCCCCGCAGGACGAGGACCGTCAGGACGCCGGGGCCGCCTGGTCCTTCGAGACGAAGCAGATCCACTCCGGCGCGGTGCCCGACCCGACGACGGGCGCCCGAGCCGTGCCGATCTACCAGTCGACGTCCTTCGTCTTCAAGGACACGGATCACGCCGCCGGCCTCTTCTCGCTGGCCGAGCCCGGCAACATCTACACCCGGATCCACAACCCGACGCAGGACGTCCTGGAACAGCGGATCGCCGCGCTCGAGGGCGGAGTCGCAGCCGTCGCCCTCGCCTCCGGCCAGGCAGCCGAGACACTCGCCCTTCTGACGCTGGCGGGCGCCGGGGACCACATCGTCTCCTCCGCCTCCCTCTACGGCGGAACGTACAACCTGTTCCGCCACACGCTGCCCCGGTTCGGTATCGAGGTCTCGTTCGTGGAGGACCCCGATGACATCGAGGCCTGGCGGGCCGCCGTCAGGCCGGGCACCAAGGCCCTGTTCGCGGAGACGCTCGGCAATCCGCGTGGCGACGTCCTGGACATCCGTGGCGTCGCGGACGTGGCGCACGCGGCCGGTGTCCCGCTCGTCGTCGACAACACCGTGCCCACGCCCTACCTCCTGAGGCCGCTGGAGCACGGGGCGGACATCGTGATCCACTCCGCGACGAAGTTCCTCGGCGGTCACGGCACCACGATCGGCGGTGTCGTCGTGGACGGCGGCACCTTCGACTTCGGCGCGCACGCGGAGCGATTCGCGGACTTCCACTCCCCCGACCCCAGTTACCACGGCCTGCGGTACTGGCCGGACCTCGGGCACGGCGCCTTCGCGGTGAAGCTGCGGGTCCAGCTCCTGCGCGACCTCGGGCCGGCGCTGTCTCCCCACTCGGCCTTCCTGCTCCTCCAGGGCGTGGAGACGCTCAGCCTGCGTCTGGAGCGGCACACGTCCAACGCGCTGACGCTCGCCCGCTGGCTGGAGAGCCGCGACGAGGTGTCGGCGGTGCACTACGCGGGCCTCGGGTCGAGCCCTTGGTACGAGGCGGGGCAGCGCTATCTGCCGCGCGGCGCGGGCGCCGTGCTCGCCTTCGAGCTCCGGGACGGGGTGGAGGCCGGCAAGCGGTTCGTGGACGCGGTGGAACTGTTCAGCCACCTGGCCAACATCGGGGACGTGCGGAGCCTGATCATCCACCCGGCGTCCACGACCCACAGCCAGCTGACCGAGGAGCAGCTGGCAGCGACCGGGGCCACCGCGGGGCTGGTGCGGCTCTCCGTGGGCCTGGAGAACGTGGACGACCTCAAGGCGGATCTGGAAGCCGGTTTCCGGGCCGCGAAGGCCGCGTCCTGAACCGGGTCGCCGCGCCCCTCCCGCCGGCCACCGGAGGTCGGCGGGAGGGTGATCCGCCCGGCGGCCGTGCGTGGGCGGTGCTCGACGGCGCGCTCGGGCTCGAGTACGGCGGGAAGCTGCCGGACGTACGGCTGGCGTACGAGACCTGGGGCCGGCTCGCGCCGGACGGCACCAACGCGGTTCTGGTCCTGCACGCGCTCACCGGTGACAGCCACGCGGCGGGACCCGCCGGGCCGGGGCATCCGTCGGCCGGCTGGTGGGACGCGCTGATCGGTCCGGGGCGGGCGCTGGACACCGACCGCTGGTTCGTCGTCGCCCCCAACGTGCTGGGCGGCTGCCAGGGCAGCACCGGCCCGTCCTCCCGGCGGCCCGACGGGGTCCCCTGGGGCTCCTCCTTCCCGTACCTCACGGTCCGTGACCAGGTGGCGGCGGAGGCACTGCTGGCCGATGCGCTGGGGATCGGCCGGTGGGCCTCGGTGATCGGCGGTTCGATGGGCGGCATGCGGGCGCTCGAGTGGGCGGTGAGCCACCCCGGGCGTACGGGGTCGCTGCTGATGCTCGCCGCTCCCGCCGCGTCCTCGGCCGAACAGATCGCCTGGGGCAGCACGCAGATCGCCGCGATCCGGAGCGACCCCGGCTGGCGGGGCGGCGGCTACCACGACGCACCGGCCGGCTCCGGCCCGCACCGGGGACTCGGACTGGCCCGGCGGATCGCCCATGTCACGTATCGCAGCGAGGCGGAGCTGGGATCGCGGTTCGGCGGGCGGGCGCAGCCAGGTGAACTGCCCTCGCTGGGCGGGCGGTACGAGGTGGAGTCGTATCTCGACCATCACGCGGACAAGCTGGTGCGCCGCTTCGACGCGGGCAGTTATGTGGTGCTCACCGAGGCGATGAACGCCCACGACGTGGGCCGGGGACGTGGTGGTGCGGCGCGGGCGCTGCGCCGCGCGGACATGCCGGCCCTGATCGCCGGCATCGATTCCGACCGGCTCTACCCGCCGGCACAGCAGGCGGAGCCGGCCGCCCTGCTGCCCGGCGCCGACCATGTCCGGATCATCGAATCCCCTTACGGACACGACGGGTTCCTCATCGAGACCGAACAGGTGGGAGCTCTCGTCAGGGAGCTGCTGCCTGCGGCCCGCTGATCCGGATCGCGCCCGGCCCCGACCGCAGACCTCTGCCCCCCTGGAGTCCCCATGAGTTCCGTGCCCCTGTCCGAAGCCGCGTACGACCGGCGGCGGCTGCGTCAGTGGACAGCCGGTCGCGCGAGGTCGGCGGGCATCGACCGCCGTGATCTGCTGAAGCTGGTCGCCGCCGCCTCGGTCGCGGCCCCGCTGATTCCGGCCGCCGCGGCCCCCGCGGGTGCGGCGCAGTCGCTCGCGGGGTGGTGAAGCCCCTGCCCCCGGAGCTGTTCACGGTGCGCGGCACCAACGCCGAGACGAACTTCGCGGCGCTGCGGGACACGGGGCTGCTCACTCCCGCCGACCGGTTCTTCGTCCGCAACCACACCGCCACACCGGCCGTCGACGCGGCGGACTGGGAGCTGACGGTCTGGGGCAGCGGGCTGTCCGGGGCTCCCGTGGACTTCTCGTACGGGGCTCTGCGCGCCCTGCCGTCCGTCACCCGCACCGCTTTCGTCGAGTGCGCGGGCAACGGCCGGAGCTTCTTCACCTCCCAGCAGGGCCAGCAGGTCGGCGGAACGGCGTGGACCCTCGGTGCGATCGGTACGGCTCGCTGGCGCGGGGTACGGCTGGCCGAGGTCCTGCGCCTGGCGGGGATCGGCCGGAACGCGGTCGATGTGCTGCCGCGCGGCCTGGACGCGGTCGTCGTCAGCGAGGGGACGAACCTCGGCCGGGTACGCCGGCCCCTGCCGGTGGCGAAGGCCCTGGACGACGTGCTGCTCGCGTACGAGATGAACGGTGAGCCGTTGCCTCCGGATCACGGTGCGCCGGTCCGGCTGATCGTGCCCTCCTGGGTGGGCATCGCGAACATCAAGTGGGTGGGCGACATCGAGGTGAGCGCGGAGCCGCTGCTGAGCCCGTGGAACACGGGTCTGTACCGGCTCTTCGGTCCCGGGTACCCGCCGGAGGGCAGCGCGCCGCTGACCCGCCAGACGCTGAAGAGCGCGTTCGAGCTCGCGCCGGGGGCCTCGTTCACCGCCCGTCGCAGGCATGTGCTCACCGGCAGGTCGTGGTCGGGCGGTGCACCGGTGCGCTCGGTCGAGGTGAGCACCGACGGCGGTGGCCGGTGGCGTCCCGCGCGGCTGCGCGACGAGCCCCGGCCGGGGAGCTGGGTCCGCTGGAGCGCCGACTGGGTTCCGGAGGGGGCGGGGCCGGGCGTGCTGCTCGCGCGGGCGACGGACCGCTCAGGACGCACCCAGCCGGCGACGACCGAGCACAACACGCAGGGGTACCTCTTCGACGCGGTGGTGCGGCATCCGGTGACCGTCGTATGAGCGGCTACGCGGGGCGGCCGGCGAAGTACGTCGCGATCATGTCCTGACCGCCGTGTCCGGCCGCCTCCGCCCGGGTGAACCGCTCGGCGGAGGCGGCGACCAGGTCGAGCGTCACCCCGGACGCCTCGGCCGCGTCGAGGATCAGCCGGGAGTCCTTGAGCGCGGTGGAGAGCGCGAAGCTCGGGCTGAGGTCGCCGGAGAGCACCGCGGCGGACTTGCCCTGGAGGTACGGGGTGTCCAGCGGACCGCCCTTCATCGCGTCGAGGAAGAGCTGTGGGTCGAGCCCGAGTCCCTCGGCGAGATTGAGGCATTCCGCCACGCTGTTGACCATGTTGATCACCCAGGTGTTGGCGACGAGCTTGAGCCGGGTGGCGGCTCCCGGTTCCTCGCCGATCCATACGGTGCGCTGCCCGATGGCGTCCAGGACGGGCAGCGCGGTCGTGCGGGCGGCGGTGGGTCCGGACACGAACACCGTGAGTGCGCCCTGCTCCGCGGGCTGCTTCGTGCCGGAGACCGGGGCGTCGAGGTAGACCAGCCCCAGTCCGGCGGCGCGGTGGACGAGGTCCGCCGTGGCGTCGAGGCCGACGGTGGAGCTCTGCAGCCAGACCTGCCCGGGGCGCAGGCCGGGCGCCGCGGCGGTCAGGGTCTCCGCCACGGACCGGCCGTCGTTCAGGGCGGTGAGGACCACGTCGGCTCCGCGCACCGCTTCCTCGGCCGTGTTCGTCACGGTGGCGCCCTGGGCGGCCAGCGGCTCGGCCCTCGACCGCGTGCGGTTCCAGACCCTGACGGGAAGCCGGTCCCTGAGCAGGCTGCGGGCCATCCCCGATCCCATGATCCCGGTGCCGAGGACCGCGACGGTCGGTGTGCCCGGGGCGGCGGAGGCGGTCGTCATGGGTGGTTCCCTTCGTCGGTACGGGGCGGTCTCGTGACCTGTGGTTTCAAGACTCCCTCAGCGCGCTCTCCAGAACGGCGCGGTGCACGGCTCTGGCGAGTCGCGCGCCCCAGCGCGAACGCGGTCCGGCGAACGGTTCTCCCGGCTGCCCTCCCGGGTCGGGCGCGGCCACGCACACCGCGTCCGTGGGCGTCCCGGAGCAGTCGAGTCCCGCGTCCACGAGCGCCTGGACCTTCGCCTCGGTGGCGGTGGCCACCGCGTTGACCAGGGCTGCGTCGGAGAGGGCCACGGGGAGCGTGACGACGATGTTGACGGTGCCGGGTGGCAGCGGACCGTCGGTGCCTTCGGGCGGGGCTGCGGCCCATCCCCGTACGCCGAGGCCGCTGGTCACCGTCGCGGTCGCACCGCCGTCGTCGGCGACGGTGTACGCGGTGACGTCGGCAGCGGTCATCAGTCCGGCTCCGGGGCCGTCGAGCGCCTCGGCGGCCGCGATCTCGGCGAGGTGCCGGTCGGGGTCGAGACGGGGATAGCCGCCGGGTACCTGGGCATTCAGGATCCAGGCGCGCGGGCCGAGCCCGCCGCCGAGCACCGCGCTGCTGCACACGCGCCAGCCCGGTCCGAGCCGCCAGACCAGGTGGTGCAGCCCGAGACCGTCCTCGCGCCGGTCCAGCAGTTCGCCGTACTGCCGGGGCGGGCGGATGCCCACGGATCCGATGGCGCACCCCCTGACAAGCCTGCCGGCGGTCGGCAGCGGCGGGTCGATCATACGGGCGGGCCAGCTCCGCACGTCCGGCGCACCCGCGCGGGTGCTCACCCGAATGGCGTAACGCGTGTGGCGGACCGACAGGGGCGTGAAACGGGGCCACCGCCCCGCCCAGGTCTTCTGGGCCGCTCGGCGCCCGGGCCGGGAAGTTGCAGCGTCCAACCGGCTGAGGCGCGATGGAGACCGGACGCGCCACCCCTGGTGGATCCACCCACAGGACGCGCCCGGGCGAGGAGGAATCGGCCATGGGAGCCGCTGACGGTTTCACGGATTCCGGAGAACTCGACGGTCTGACCGTCTACGACAGCGACGGCGAGAAGGTCGGCACTGTGGGACGGGTGTACGTCGACGACGACACCGGCAAGCCCGACTGGATCACCTGCAAGACCGGCCTGTTCGGCATGAAGGAGAGTTTCGTTCCGCTGGCAGGGGCCCGCCGCGTGGGCTCGGACCTGCACATCTCTCATCCGAAGGACCGCGTCAAGGAGGCCCCTCGGGTGGACGCGGACGCGCACCTCTCCGTGTCGGAGGAGGAGGAGCTCTACCGGCACTACGGCATGACCAGGAAGGGCGGCGGAGCGGGCGGTGACGCGCGCACCACGTCCGGGACGGGCACGGCAGCCATGGGTGCTGCGGGCGCGGCCGGTGCCGCCGGCGCGGCCGGTACCACTTCGGCCGACAAGACCAGGGCGACCGGCACCACGGCCGGCACCACCGGCTCCGCGGCCGGCATGGGCACCACCGGTGCCGGCGCGGGCAGGCACCGCGACATGGACGCCTCCTCCACGTCCCGACCGCTCGCCGGAGCCGGAGCCGAGCGGTCCGCCGCGGGTGCCGGCGGCCGTGAGGAGATGGTCCGGTCCGAGGAGCAGCTCCAGGTCGGCACGGAGGAGTACGAGAGCGGAACGGCCCGCCTGCACAAGTACGTCGTGACCGAGAACGTCACGCGGACGGTGCCGGTGTCCCACGAGGAGGTACGCGTGGTGCGCGAGCCCATGAAGCCGGGCGACAAGGGCATGGGTGCGAAGGGCACGACCGACCTCGGCGAACAGGACGTCGAAGTCACCCTGCACGCCGAACGGGCCACCGTCCGCAAGGAGGCGGTCCCTGTGGAGCGGGTCCGTCTCGAAACCAGCAAGGTCACCGAACAGAAGGAAGTCTCCGCCGAGGTCCGCAAGGAGAAGATCGACTACGCGGACGGCAAGGACACGGGCAGCGGCAAGGACACGGGTGGCGAATTCGGCCAGGGACGTCGCCGCTGACCCCTCCCACAGCGGCGAAAGGCCGCGCGACAGAAGCGAGGGGCGGTCCCGGGCATCTCACGGGCCCGCCCTCTCGTCGTTCCTCCACCGCCCGTGGGCGGCTCCACCCGGCATGAACCGCACCGAAGGGCGCCCCTGCGGTCCTTCCGGCGTCACCACCGCGCGCACCCGGTAGACCTCGGCGATGAGGTCCTCGGTGATCACCTCCGAGGGCGTTCCGCCGGCCACCACACGGCCGTCCTTCATGACCGTGACGCGGTCGCAGAACATCGCGGCCAGATTGAGGTCGTGCAGTGCGATAACGGCGGTGACGGGCAGCGCGGCCACCAGGGACAGCAGGTCCAACTGGTGCTGGATGTCCAGGTGGTTGGTGGGTTCGTCCAGCAGCAGTTCGCGTGGCTGCTGGGCGAGTGCGCGGGCGATCTGGACGCGCTGGCGCTCCCCGCCGGAGAGCGTGTGCCAGGACTGCGCGGCCCGGTCGGCGAGTCCGGTGCGCGCAAGCGCCTCGCGCACGGCGTCCTCGTCCTCGGGGCCGGACGCCGACCAGGCCCGCCGGTGCGGGATCCGGCCGAGGCGTACGACGTCGAGGACGCTGAGGTCGACCTGGGTGACCGCGTGCTGGTCGACGACGGCCACGCGCCGGGCGACGCCGCGCCTGCCGGTCTCGGCGAGTGTCCGGCCGTCGAGGGTGACGACGCCCGCGCCGGGGGCGAGTACGCCGGCCATCACCCGCAGCAGCGTGGTCTTGCCGGATCCGTTCGGTCCCAGGAGCCCGACGGTGGTGCCGGGCGGCGGCGCGACGCTCACTCCGTCGAGGACGATCCGCCCGCCGGCCTCCCTGCTGACGCGCGCGGCCCGCAGTCCGTCACCGGGCGTGCCGGTTCCGGGCTCGTCCCTGTTCATGGGTTCCTCCGCGTGCGGTAGAGGACCAGGACGAAGGCGGGCACCCCGATGAGGGAGGTGACCACACCGACCGGCACCTCCTGCGGGTCGAGGGCGGTCCTGGCCAGGGTGTCGACCCAGACCAGGAACACGGCTCCCGCGAGCGCGGTCACCGGCAGCAGCCTCCGGTGCCCGGATCCCGTCAGCGCCCGGGCGGCGTGCGGAAGGACGAGGCCGACGAATCCGATGGCGCCCGCGGAGCTGACGAGGGCCGCGGTCAGCAGCGCGGTGGTGCAGAGCAGCACGATCCGGGTGCGGACCACGTGCACCCCGAGGGCCGCCGCGGCGTCCTGGCCGAAGGCGAAGGCGTCGAGGGTACGAGCATGGCCGAGGCAGATCAGCAGGGTCACGGCCAGCACGGCGGAGCACATCCACACGTCGCTCCAGCCGACCCCGCTCAGCGAGCCGAGCAGCCAGAAGAGCACGCCCCGGGTCTGCTCGGCGTCGGCGGCGGTCATCACGACGAAGGAGGTGAGCGCGGAGAAGAGCTGCATGGCCGCGACTCCGGAGAGCACGACCCGGTCGGTCGATCCGCCGAGCGTGTGGCTGAGCAGCAGGACGAGGGCGAAGGAGCACAGGGCGCCGACGAAGGCACCGCCCGAGATCGAGACCGCTCCCCCGCCGACACCGAGGACCACGACCACGACCGCGCCGGTGGACGCCCCCGAGGAGACGCCGAGGACGAACGGGTCGGCGAGCGGGTTGCGCAGCAGTGACTGCATCACGGTGCCGCACACCGCGAGCCCGGCCCCGCACACCGCGGCGAGCAGGGTGCGGGGCATGCGCAGGTTCCAGATGATCCCGTCCCGGATCGGGGTCAGCCGCCCTTCGCCGAGCCCGAGGTGCGAGGCCACCGCCGACCAGACGTCCGGGACTGAGATGCGGGCGGGTCCGATCGTGACGGCGACCGCGACGGACAGGAGCAGCAGGGCGACCCCGCAGCTCCACAGGAGGCCGTCGCGCAGGACTCGGGCTCCGGCTCCCGACCGGACCGGGGACGGTGGCAGCTCAGCGCGTACGTCCGGAGCGTGGTCGGTCCTCGTCACCCCGCGAGTCCGAACGAGCGCAGCCCCTCCGCGACGCGCTCCACGCCCTCCACGGTCCGGATGGTCGGATTCATGGCCTGGCCGCTGAGGAGGACGTACCGCTTGTTCCGGACGGCGTCCATGTTCTTCGTGGCGGGGTTGGACTCCAGGAACTCGATCTTCTTCTCGGCGCTCTCGGCAGTCTGCGACCTGCGGGTCAGATCACCGATGACGAGCACGGAGGGGTCGCGGTCGGCGACGGTCTCCCAGTTGATCTGGGGCCATTCCTCGTGGGTGTCGTCGAAGACGTTCTTCGCGCCCAGCTCCTCGGTGATGATGCCGGGGGCGCCGCAGCAGCCGGCGAGGTAGGGGGCCTCGGCATTGGCGAACCAGTAGAGGAGGGTGGCGTCGGACGCGTCGATGTCCGCGGTCGCCCTGTCGATGCGGCCCCGGAGGCTCGTGACCAGTTTCTCGCCGCGCTCGGGGACTCCGAACACCGCTGCGAGGTCGCGTACTTCGCCGTAGACGCCGTCCATGGTCAGACGCTCGGTGCGGGAGCCGTCGCTGCTGCCGGTGTTGTCCTTGCCCGCGCAGTCGGTGGGTGAGAGGTATGTCGGGACGCCCAGTTCCTCGAACTGGTCGCGGGTCGCCACACCGCCCTTGCCGAGGGTCGAATCGAACGAGGCGCTGACGAAGTCCGGTTCCTCGGCGAGGACCTTCTCGGAGGAGGGCTGGTTCCCGGCGATGCGGGGCACGGTGGCCTCGTCCTCCTCCAGGCCCTTCATCACCGGGTCCGTCCAGGTCGCGGTGGCGGCCATCCTTCCGGCGAGGCCGAGGGAGAGCAGGATCTCCGTCGATCCCTGGTTGAGGGAGACGGCGTGACGCGGGGCGGCGCCGACGGTGACCGTGCGGCCGCAGTTCTCCAGCGTCACGGGGAAGCCGTCCGCGGCATCGTCCGCCGCGGCGCCGCCCGGCACGCTCCCCCCTCCGCCGCAGGCGGTCAGGAGGACGAGTCCCGTGATGAGCAGGGCGGTTCGGCGTACGGTGCTGGCTATGGGCGGCACGGAGTCCCTCGGCGTCTCTGGGCTCTTGCGCGAAGCCCGGTACGGTGGCCCGCTCCCGGTACGGAAGCGGGTGCCAGCAGGTCTTCGGACTCGGGTTCGTCCGGACGGAGCGCCTTCCCGGTGCACCCGTAGGTGCTCCAGTGGCCGTGGCCCCGCCCGTCCCCCTCACCGCTGCGCGTCAGCTCCGGATTCTCACCGGATTCCCTGACTCCACGTGGAGTGTGACTGGCGTCTGCAAGCTATCACGCGGCGTGTCGGCTCCCTAGGGGCCGCCGCCGGTACGGCGGGGGGGGCGTCCTCCCTCCGTACCGGGCGGGTGCCGGCGGGCGTTCACCCCTTGGGGGGAACCGATTCGCCGCAGTCCGTCTGCGGCTTCCCGCTCCGCCGTGCGAGCACGGACGTGGTGCCCCAGTAGGCCAGCAGGACGGCGCGCAGACCCAGCACCTCCAAGCTCTCGCCGATACGGCCGCACACGGTCCGGCCCCTGTGTACGTCACTCATCGGGCGTCCTCCCGGCCGGTGTTCCAAGGGCCCTGGGGATCGTCGTACGCGTGCGCGTAACCGGGGCCGGCGATCGGCCAGTCGGCGAGCAGTTCCTCGGGCAGGGCGAAGGAGTCGGCCAGTTCGCGGGCGTGCGCGGCGACGGCCGCGACCAGGTCCTCGGTCGTCTCGGTGAGAGCGTCGACCTGATCTGCACTCAACAGCCCGGCGGCCAGCAGATCGCCGCTGTTGCGGGCCACCCATTCGACGGCGAACAGTCGCTCCAGCTCGCCCAGCCGGTCTCTGGCGGCCCCCTCGGGCAGCGCCGCGCGGGCCTCGGCGTAGGCCTCGGCGGCCTGCCGGTGCGCGTAGGCCTCCACTCCCCGCAGGGCCGGGCCCGAGGCCGCGTTCCAGCGGCCGAGGGTGTCGGCGTCGGCGGCCCGCAGCACGCGGGCCCTGGCCCTGGCGAACCAGATGTCCTGGACCGAGGCGAGGAGCCCTGCGAGGAAGCGCGGGTCGCTCAGGTCACCGGCGCGGGGCGCACGGTCCGTCGGGTTCTCGCGGCCGGGCTCGGCGGCGAAGAGCATGTCGGCCGCCGCCTTGGTGTAGAGGGCGATGTTGTCGCCCTCCGCCGTGATGGCGCCCTCGACGCCCGTGACCAGTTCGGTCATGCCGTTGTTCTCCAGGAGCGCCTGCGCGCCGCAGCGTTCCCGGCTCTCGACGATGACGTCACGGGCCCGCCAGGTGATCCACGCCTTGGCGACATCGACGAGCCTGACCGCCTCCGCCCTGCCCTCCTCGTCCGTACAGGCCTCCCACCGCTCCTGTGCCCTGCGGTACAGCAGGCTCATGGCGAAGACGGTCGCCATGGCCGAGGCGAGCGGTCCGTGATGGGTCCGGTGGGAGCTGACCGGCACGGGCGGCGCGCCCCGGGTCCCGGAGATCAGCCGGTGGCCTCCGTAGCGCACGGCGACCGCCAGGGTCGCCCGGGCCGATCCGGCGGCACAGGCGCTCATGGAGATGCGGCCGGGGACCACCCGTCCGATCGAGGTCAGGAAGCGGCGCCTCCTGTCTCCGGGGCCGGTCCGGAACTCCCCCGCGGTGTCGCCCTCCTCATCGGGGCCCAGCAGGGCGTCCCGCCCAAGAAAGAGTTGGTCGAAGGAGGTCAGGCAGTGGTCCACGGGGCTGCCCATCCGCGCGGGCAGCCGCCTTACCCGGATGCCCGGCAGCGCCTGCCTGTCGTCGGTGAGCGGCACCAGGAAGAGGCGCACCCCGTGGTCCGATCCGTCGGCCACCAGGCGTGCGGCCACCAGTCCGGACTTCGCTCCGCCCGCCGGGCTGGTGTTGGGCATGAACTTCTGCGCGCCCGCGTTCGGGGTGTGCAGGACGAAGCCGTCCCGTTCGCGGTCGTACGTCGCGGTGGTCTCCATGGCCGACGCGTTGTTGCCGTGCGCCACCTCGGTGCAGAGGAAGGTGCCGATCCGCCGCATCGTCAGGTAGTCCGACAGGTCACGGCGGCCGACGCAGTCGTGGTCCAGGAGGCTGCCCAGGAAGAGGTTGTAGTGGATGCCCGCCACAGTGGTGAGGGCGGGGTCGACCGGGCCGAGCCAGGCGTGCAGGGCGGCCAGCGCGCGCGGGTCGGCGGCGAGGCGAGCTCCGCTGTCGAGGGAGAGGTTGAGGATCCGCAACCGGTCGTAGGCGAGTTCCAGCCGCTCTTCGGGCGTTCCCCCGGCGGGGCGGCGGAACGGTTCTGTGCTGATCAGCCGCTGCCAGAACCCGTGTTCGCGGAGGTGGTCCGGACCGAGGAGGACGCCGGTCAGCAGTTCGGTGGTGGACGGTGGGACGGTGTCGGTAAGGGTCACGGTCATAACGAAATCAACGACCGTGGTGCGGGCGAGGACACCCTGCCCCGCGCTACCCCTCGGGGACCGGCGCGTCGGTCAGGGCGGCTGCCAGCTCCGCCTCGTCCGGGGGCAGGGCGCCGGCCCTTTCGACGGTCACGGCGGCCGAGGCCACGGCGTGGCGCAGCACGTCGCCCAGGACGGCGGTGTCCAGGGAGCGCAGCCCCGCACGGCCCCGCTCCCCGAGCAGTCCGTACGAGGCCAGGGCGTGCAGCGTGCCCGACATGAAGGCATCGCCGGCCCCCACGGTGTCCGCGACCCGGACGCCCGGCCCGCCGATGCTCAGTGTCGCGCCCGGCAGGAGGGCCAGTGCCCCCTCGGCACCCCGGGTGACCAGGACGACCGCCGGCCCCGAGCGCAGCCACCGCCCGGCGGCCCGCTCCGGGGCCTCGCCCGGGTACAGCCAGCGCAGGTCCTCGTCGCTGGCCTTGACGATGTCGCTGAGGGCGACACAGCGCTCCGCGCGGCGTACGGCGACGGCGTGGTCCCCCATCAGCGCGGGCCTCACGTTGGGGTCGTAACTGACGGTCGCCGCCGCCCCGAGTGACCGGAGGAGGTCCACGACGGTGTCCGCACCGGGCTCCAGGGCGGTGGCGACGGACCCGGTGTGGACATGCTGAGGCGGCTCCAGGGACTGCTGCGGTGGTCTCAGCGTCCAGGTGATGTCGAAGGTGTAGGCGGCGCGGCCCGCGTCGTCGAGGTCGAGCGTTGCGGCCGGAGTGGGTGCACCGCTCCCGTCCGTCAGGACCCGCACACCGGCAGAGGCCAGGTGGCGCTCGATCAGCCGCCCTTCGGAGTCCGGGCCCAACTGGGTGACCAGGGTGGTGGCCCGCCCCAGTCGGGCCAAGCCATAGGCGACGTTCGCGGGGCTGCCGCCGGGATGGACCCGGTCAGGCTCGCCCGGCAGTCGGACGATGTCGGCGACGCATTCGCCGATGACCAGCAGGGCGGGGCTGTCCGGCATGGGGGCGGGGCTCCTGGAGGTGGCGTGCGGGGGACGGCCGTGACGGGACGCGGTGCCGCCGATTCTGCCTGGTGCGGGTGCCCCGCCGGGCCCGGGTGTCAGGCGTCCCCATGCCCTTCGTCACCGTAGCGCCGCTCGAACTTCGCGACCTGGCCCTCGGTGTCGACCACCCTCGCCCTGCCCGTGAAGAACGGATGGCTCTCGGCGGAGATCTCGACATCGATGACCGGGTAGCTGTTGCCGTCGTCCCAGTCGATGGTCTGCTCGCTCGACGCGGTGGACCGGGTCAGGAAGGCGTACCCGGCGGAGCGGTCGCGGAAGACCACGGGACGGTACGACGGGTGCTTGTCCTGCTGCATGTCTGCTCCTGGGGGTTACGGGCATCTCGCGTCCCGCTTCGGGCCAGCGTCCCGAACTGCGGGGGCGGCCGCGAACCGGGGCGTCCGTACGGAGCAGTGGATCTCGCGCCCCACCTCACCCGGGGCCCGGGGGCGACGGCCCCCGGAGGCCGGGGCGGAGCTGCGGCGGCCGGGTCACCCGCACGGAAAACCCGCTCAGTCGTTCGCCGCCGCCTCCAGCGCCTCCGCCACGAGCCCGAGGAAGCGCGCGCGGGCCTGCGGGCTGCACAGGGGTTCCGGGTTCCACGGCACGATCCTGGCGCGTCGCCGGGCGGCCTCCCAGGCGGGGGCGGTGATCTCGTCGAGCGGCACCGCGTTCGCCCGGATGTCCGTCAGGACGATGCCGGGTCGCAGAGCCGCCGCTTCCGCCCAGCCGACGGTGGCCCAGTTGACGCCGGCTCCTTCGGGCGGGGACACGAGGCCGACGCCCAGTTCGGCCAGGACGCGCAGCTCCGGCCACATCTGGGGGCGGGCGGCATAGGCCTGTTCCTGGCTCGCGGGCGAGAGGGCCGCCACCCCGAGACCGCGGGGGGTGGCACCGGCGGCCGCACGGAGCCGCTCCCGGGCGGCCCGCAGGTCATTCGCGGCGTCCGGGTCCGGTGCGCCGCCGAGCGACACCGCCAGCTCGGCGAAACGCTCGGCGACCCGGTCGAGGGTGCGCGCCTGTCCCACGTCGATCACGACGACCGGGACGCGCTCCTCCAGGTGCTCGGCGGTGTCCGGGTCGAGCCCGTAGAGCTGGCCGTGGCCGTAGCTGACCGCGACGACCAGGTCGGGCCCGCCGCGTAAGAGCGTCTCCACGTCCAGGTCGTCGCCCGCGCCCCGGTAGTCCACGGCGTCCAGCGGGAGCGTGCCCGTCTTCGCCCGGTCGGGCTCCGCCCCGTCGTGGCCGGAGCCGAAGATCCCCTCCGGACGTATCCCGTGGTCCCACAGCGTCGCTCCCGCCTGGACGTACGCGAGCACCCGGGCCGGTCGGCTGTCCGCCACCACCACCCGGCCCCGGTCGTCCGCGAACCGCCACGCGCTCTGCTCCGTCATGTCGCCCGCCCCTCCGTACCGGCGGCCCTGGCCCTCTCCCGGGCTCGCCCCCCACTACCTGCCCAGCCCGTCGGCTCCACACCCTCGGTGGATCGCCCCAGATAGGTGAGCGGCCCGGGGTCGGGCACGTCGATCACCTGGAACCCCAGCCGGTCGTAGAAGGCCCTGGCCTGGACGTTCCCCGTCAGCATGGACAGGTGGACGGCCGGGACGCCCCTGAGGCGCAGGACTCCCAGGAAGGCGCGCATCAGTTCCCTGCCGTGGCCCTTGCGCTGCCACGGCGGCAGCAGGTCGATGTGCAGGTGTGCCGGGTGCCCGGCCAGCTCCGGGACGATCATGCGCTCGGGGCGGTGGAGCAGAGCCGTCATCTCCTCGGCGGGCGTCCCTGGCTCCCCCTCGGGCTCGGGGAAGCGGTCCCTCACCCGGGGAAGCCAGATCGCGCGGAATGCCTCCACGAAGGACCGCGTGTCAGCGGTTCCCAGGATGTAGCCGACCGCGCGGCCGGAGCCGTCGTCCAGGACGAGGGCGAGCTCCGGTTCGAGGTGGGCGTAGGGCTCGGCGAACAGCGCGGGCATCAGCCCGGGATCGGGATACAGATGCGTGCTGTCGCCGCCGCCGTCGGCCGTGCGGACGCAGATGTCGGCGAGGGCCTCCCGGTCGGCGGGGCGATAGGGGCGCACGGCTGCGGTCCGGTTCATCGCCCCATCGTCCCCAGTTGGGAGCGCTCCCACAAGGGGCCCGGAGGCCTCAGGTCATCTCGCCCTGCCGACGGACCTCCGTGCGTGCCAGTTCGACGTTGAACTGGGCGCCGGCCAGCAGCGCGAGGTTGGTGAACCAGATCCAGATCAGGAAGACGACCAGGCCGGCCAGTGAACCGTACAGCCGGCTGTAGGTGCCGATGTGCGTGGCGTACAGCGCGAATCCGGCCGAGGCGACCAGCCACAGGAACGCGGCGAGCACACCGCCCGGCAGCCCCTTGCGCACGCCGCGCGCCGAGCGCGGGCCGGTGCTGAAGAGGACCACGATGAGGAGGACGACCAGACAGAGCAGCACGGGCCACTTGAGGCCGGCCCAGAGCGTCTCACCGGCCTGGGGCAGGCCGGCGACGCGTCCGAGCCAGCGCGCCAGCGGCCCGGTGAGCACCAGGGCGAAGGCGCTCGCCATCAGCAGGACGAGGAGGCCGATGGCCGAGGCCACGATGATGGGCGCCTGGCGCAGCGGGGGCCTGGTGTCCTTCGCATCGTGCATGGCGTGCATGGCCCGCCGGAAGACCGCCAGATAGCTGGAGGCGGACCACACGGCGCTCACGCTTCCCGTGGCGACGAGCAGCCAGACCGCGGTGCGCTCCTGGGTCGCCGCCTCCAGCGGCCGGCGCAGGGCCGTGCCGGACTCGGCCGGCGCGATGGCGGTGATGTCGGCGATCAGGGCGTTGGTCGCGCCGGGGTTGGCCAGGCCGATGACGGACACGGTGACCAGGAGCGCCGGGAGCAGCGCGAGGATGGCGTAGTAGGTGAGGGCGGCCGCCCAGTCCGAGAGGTCGTCGTTCCACAGGGAGACGGGGGTACGGCGCAGAGCGGTGCGCCATCGCTTCCTCGTCTCGCCGCGCCCGCACGTGGGCGGGGTCCGTTCCGCGAGGGGTGAGTGGGTCCTGCTGGGCACGCGGAATCTCCGGGGGACGTAGGAAGAGCGGAGCGGATGGGCCGGACGCCGTCCCACGTGCGCGAACGTCCCCGGCTCACCCCCTTTCTCTCATGCCTCGATCCCCCGGGTGTACTCCCGGGTCGGATCAGTCGTTGACGGCGGTGAGCAGCACCACCGCGTCCTCCAGCGCGAGCAGCCCGTGCCGTCCCCGGGAAATGGGGTGCAGGGCGCCCGTCCTGAGGTCCACGTCCCCGGACCCCGCGGTGAGCCGTACCGCTCCGCGCAGCACCTGGAGCGAAGCGGCGGGCGGCGCGTTGTGCTCGTCGAGGGCGGATCCCTCGGTGAGCGCGATCACCGTCTGCCGCAGCGGTACCTGGCGCAGCAGCAGATGCGCGCTGCGTCCGTGCGCGTCGGCCCGCGCTGCGGCCAGGTGCTCGTCGGCGAGAGCGTTGAGATCATCCATAAGACCACTCTGCCGCAGCCTCCGCTCCCCCGCTATTGCTCCTTGCGCAGCCAGGCCGCGGTGTCGTCCGGCAACAGACCGGCGACGTCCAGCGGGCCGCTGGTCAGCAGAACCTCGTCATGGCCGGGCAGCACGACCGGGCCCCCCGAGAGGTTGACGACGCAGATCAGGCCGTGGGCCCGCGAGAAGGCGAGGACGCCCGTCGACGAAGGCAGCCAGTTCAGCCGGCCGCCGGCCGCCTCGCCCGGGGTGGCGGCGAAGCCGGGTTCGGCGCGGCGCAGTCGCAGCGCCTCGCGGTACAGGGTGAGCATGGAGCCCGGATCGGCGGCCTGCTCGGCCGCGGCGTACGAGGGCCATGCCGCGGGCTGCGGCAGCCAGGGTTCCGCGGTGGACCCGAATCCCGCGTACGGCTCGGAGGCGGACCAGGGCAGGGGCACCCGGCAGCCGTCCCGCCCGGGGTCGATGCCGCCGGAGCGCAGGTGCATGGGGTCCTGGATCCGCTCGCGGGGGATGTCGGCCTCCGGAAGTCCGAGTTCCTCGCCCTGGTAGAGGTAGACGGCGCCGGGCAGCGCGAGGGAGATCAGGGCGGCCGCCCGTGCCCTGCGCGTGCCGAGTTCCAGGTCGGTGGGCGTGCCGAAGGCCTTGGCCGCGAAGTCGAAGCCGGTCCTCTCACGTCCGTAGCGGGTGACCGTGCGGGTCACGTCGTGGTTGCACAGCACCCATGTGGCGGGAGCTCCGACCGGGGCGTGCTCGGCGAGCGTGTCGTCGATCGCCGTGCGCAGCATCCCGGCGTCCCAGGGACAGGCCAGGAAGTTGAAGTTGAAAGCGGTGTGCAGCTCGTCGGGCCGGAGATAGCGGGCGAAGCGCTCGGCGTCGGGGAGCCAGACCTCTCCGACGAAGATGCCGTCGTACCGGTCGGCGATGGCACGCCACGAGCGGTAGATGTCGTGGAGTTCGTCGCGGTCGACGTACGGGTGGGGGTCGGTGCCCTTGACGAAGTCGGGCAGGCCGGGGTCCTTGGCGAGCAGGGCCGCCGAGTCGATCCGTACACCGGCGACGCCACGCTCGAACCAGAAGCGCAGGACGTCCTCGTGCTCCTGGCGGACCGCGGGGTGCGCCCAGTTGAGGTCGGGCTGCCCGGGGGCGAACAGGTGCAGGTACCACTGGCCGTCGGCGATCCTGGTCCACGGGGTCCCGCCGAACTCGGAGACCCAGTCGTTGGGCGGGATCTCCCCGTGGGTGCCGCGTCCCTCCCGGAAGTGGAAGAGCTCGCGTTCGGGGCTGCCGGGGGCGGCGGCCAGCGCCGCCTGGAACCAGCTGTGCCGGTCGGAGACGTGGTTGGGGACGATGTCGATGACGGTGCGGATGCCCAGCTCGCGGGCCTCGGCGATGAGCTTCTCCGCCTCGGCGAGATGACCGAAGGCGGGGTCGATGACCCGGTAGTCGGCGACGTCGTAGCCGCCGTCGGCCAGGGGGGAGAGGTACCAGGGCGTGAACCAGAGGGCGTCGACGCCCAGTTCCACGAGGTAGGGCAGCCGGGCCCGTACTCCCGCGAGGTCGCCGGTGCCGTCTCCGTCGCCGTCGGCGAAGCTGCGTACGTAGATCTGGTAGATGGCGGCGTCGCGCCACCACGGTGCGGTGGCCTCGGTCGGACGGATGGCTGCCACGTGGCGTTCCTTTCGGGCAGGTGGTACTCCGCCGCCCGGCCCCGACGCGGGGCGTGCGATGGGAGGGCCGGCGGCGGAGTGCTGGTGTGAGGCGGTGGTTCGTGGTGGTGTCAGCCCTTCAGGCCGCCCGCGGTGAGACCGCCCATGATGTTGCGCTGGAAGATCAGGAAGATGAGCAGCGTCGGGACGGAGGCGATGGTGAGTGCGGCGATGAGGACGTTCTGGGGCACTCCGTTGGACAGCGAGTAGATGCCGACGTTGAGGGTCTGCTTGCCCGGGTCCGGCAGGGTGAGCATGGGCCAGAGGAAGTCCTTCCAGACTCCGACGACCGCGAAGATGGAGACGACGCCGAGGATCGGCCGGGAGATCGGCAGGACGACGGACCGCAGGGTGCGCAGGGCCGAGGCGCCGTCGATGGCCGCGGCGTCGAGGAGTTCGCCCGGGATGGAGTCGAAGAACCGCTTCAGCAGGAAGATGTTGAAGGCGTTGGTGACCGACGGCAGCCAGATCACCCAGGGCGAGTTGAGCAGGTTGCGCTCGAAGATCGGTACGTCGAGGACCGTGAGGTACTGCGGCACGACCAGGACGGTCGCGGGGATCATCAGGGTGGCCAGCATCATGCCGAGGATGGCCTTGCCGAGGACCGGCCGCAGCTTGGACAGCGAGTAGGCGGCGGCCACGTCCAGGACGAGCTGGAAGGCGAGTGCCCCGAACGCGTAGTAGAGGGTGTTGAGGAGCAGTTGGGCCAGGTCCATCACGGTCCACGCCTGGGAGTAGTTCTCCGTGTGGATCGAGGAGGGGAAGGCGGTGGGCGGGCTCTGCACGACTTCCTGGGTGGTCTTGAGACCGCCGGTGACCATCCAGTACAGCGGGCCCAGGAACACCAGGGTGAAGCCGACTGCCACCAGGGCGAAGACGATCCAGTAGACCAGCTTCCCCCGGCGCCGGCCGAGCTGGGCCGGTGAAATCAGGGTCCTCGGGCGGCCCTGGTCCGCGTCCCGTTGGCGGGACCTGCGCCCCCTGCCGGTTCCCCGCCGGGAGACAAGCGTGTTCGATGCCATCGTTCGTTCTCCCGTCCTAGTCTTCGCTGCTGCGGCTGAGGCGTACGTACACCGCGGAGAAGCCCGCGAGGACGACCAGCAGGAGGAGGCCGAGGGCCGCCGCTCCGCCGTAGTTGTTGAAGTTGAAGGCGTACTGGTAGATGAGGTGGACGACGGTCGTGGTGGAGCCCTCCGGCCCCGCGCCGTTGGTGAGCAGGAACGGTTCGGTGAAGACCTGCATCGTCGCGATGATCTGCATGAGCAGCAGCAGGGACAGGATGAGCCGGGTCTGCGGGACGGTGACGTGCCAGATCTTGCGGAACAGCCCGGCGCCGTCGAGTTCGGCCGCCTCGTACAGCTCCCCGGGGATGCCCTGGAGGGCGGCGAGGTAGATCAGCGTGGCCCCTCCCATGTTCATCCAGGTGGAGGCGATGACGACGGAGAGCATGGAGGTGCCGGGGTCCTGGAGCCATTGCTGGGCGGGCAGATGGAGGAATTCCAGGATGCGGTTGAAGAGTCCGTAGCCGGGGTCGTAGAAGTACTTGAAGAGCAGGACCGAGGCGACCGGCGGCAGCATGACGGGCAGGTAGACCAGCAGGCGGAGGTATCCCTGCGCGTGCCGGAACTCGTTGAGCACGACGGCGACGACGAACGGGACCGCGAAGCCCAGCAGGAGCGCCAGGACGGTGAACAGCGCGGTGTTGCGCCATGCCTGCCAGAAGGCCGGGTCGTTGAATACGTAGCTCAGATTGGACCAGCCGGCCCAGGTCGTCTCGCCGTCCTCGGTCTTCTGGAAGGCCAGGACGAATTCCCTGACCATGGGATACCAGGAGAAGAAGGAGAAGCAGAGGACGGCTCCGATCAGGAAGCCGTGCGCCGTGACGTTGCGGCGCACGGCGCGCACGAACTCCTCGCGGGCGGAGGCGGGCCCGGTGGGCCGTGGGTGGTGCGCGGGAGGCGGTGCGCTCGCCTTCCCGGTGGACAGGGTGGGGGCCGACATGCTCTCTCCTCGGTGCCGGTGCGGTCGCTCGCGGACGGGCGGTCCGGATGCTGCGGAGGCCGGGCCCGCCCGGCCCGGCCTCCGCACGTCCGCTACTGGTTGGCCAGGACCTGGTCGACCTGCTGCTCGGCGGTGTCGAGCAGCTTGTCGATGTCGGCGTCCTCGTTGGTCAGGACCGCGGACATCGCGTTGTCGAGGATCTTGTAGATCTCCTGGGCCTTCGGCGGTTCGGCCTTGCCCTGCACGGGGTTGTCCATGAACGCCTTGAAGTTCTCGACGGGCATCGTGGCGTTGGCGGCGCGGTCGGCGTCGTCCTTCACCTTGCTCCCGCCGGTGAAGAAGTTGGGCTGAGGCAGTCCGACGGGCAACTGGTCCGCCTTGGTGCGTGCCCACGCGAACTGGCCCTTGCCGGGGGTGAGGTTCTTGAAGTTCAGCCAGGCGACCGCGGCCTTGATCTTGTCGGGCGAGCTGCCCTTCTTGATCATGTAGTTGTTGCCGCCGAAGAGGGTGCCCTCGCCGCCGGGAATCGGTCCGAGCCCGAAGTTCTGGTACTGCGCCCCGAGTTGCTGCACCATGTAGGCGATGTCGTCGGGTGCGGCGAGGAACATGCCGAGCTTGTCCGTGGATATCTGCTTCTGCAGATCGCCCCACTTCAGCAGCTGGGTCCTGCCCATGCTGTCGTCCTTCCAGCGCATGTCGTGCAACTGCTGGAGGACCTGCCTGCCCTTGTCGTCGTTGAACGCGGCCTTCTTGCCGCTCGCGTCCACGACGTCGCCGCCCAGGGCGTACTGAGTGGCCGTGAAGTGCCAGCCTCCGTTGTTGCCGGCGCTGTACTCGCCGAACCCGGCGATGCCCTTGCCCGAAGCCGCGATCTTCCTGCTCGCGGTCCGGACCTCCTCCCAGGTCGCCGGCGGGGTGTCAGGATTCAGCCCGGCCTGTGTGAACAGCTTCCGGTTGATCATGAGGCCCATCGTGTAGTTGCTGGTCGGCAGCGCGTAGAGCTTGCCGTCCTTGCGGGCGACGTCGAGCACCTGGGGCTGGATGTCCTTCAGCGCCGGGACGGACGTGTCGTTGACGTACGCGGAGATGTCCTCGGCGCCGTCGTTGTCCAGCACCTGCTGGAGGTCGGTGAAGTACGCGTAGAACACGTCCGGTTGCGACTTGCCCTTGAGCATGGCCGTGAAGCGCGGCGGCTCCAGGCACTGACCCGGCGTCGACTTCCCGTCGATCCTGACGTTCGGGTACTTCTTGTTGAACGTCCTGACGTCCTCGTTCCACTCGCGCAGTTCCGCGGCCTTCGCGGCCGGCGGCATGCAGTCGATCGACAGCGTCACCTTCGCCTTCGGATCGAGCGGTGCCGACGGATCGGACGATCCGGTGCCGGAGTCGTCGTTCCCGTCACCGCTGCTGCTCGTGCCGCAGGAGGCAAGGGCGGTCAGGGCGAGCGCGGTGACGACAGCGGCAGCGGAGGCACGGCGGGTACGGCGAAACCCAGCACTTCTCATCGGTGGTCCCCTTCGGGCATGAGCGCGGAAGGCCTCGGCCGACTGTCTGCCGGGGCGCGCCACACTCAACCACCGGCAACAAGCGAACGCAATATCGCGCGCAGTTCTCGTAAATGTTTGACAGCGTTCCGCATGTGGTGACGCGCCCAGCAGTGCTGACCCAGCGCCGCCGAGGAAACACCCCTACGCGGCCCGTACGGGGCGATCGAGATACGGCGCTCCGACCGCCCCGCCACCGTTGACTCCGCACGAACAGTGGGACTATGGGCGATCCTGGAGACCGCTGCGCGCAAGACTCGAACTTCTCGCTGCAAGTGGTTACGCACGACGGGGTGCCCCCGGCGCGGGAGGCGCCGAGGACACGGCCCTGACTGCACAGCCCTCTAGCACAGCTTTCTGCGCGCGTCGAGCTGATTTTTGCGCATTGCCGTCAAATAGTTGCAGAGAAGGCGGAGAGCATCCACGGTTCCGACGGAAACCGGAACACGACTCGGTGAAGCGAGAGCTGCCCGAAGGCCGCGTGTGAGGCTAGTTTGCGGGGAAGACCACCCATCAACCGCCGCCATGAAAGGCGTCGTCACATGACGTAAGAGTTTTGCGTACCGTTGCAAGCGGCCGGAAAACACCTGCTCCACGGCACGCCGGAGAGCGGGGCCCGCGGTACACGGGCCCCGCTCCGATGAAGCCGGCCGGGTCACAGACCGCCGGTGTACAGGAGCCGGTCGGGCGAACCGGAGCCGAGACCCGTCAGGACGCCCGGGGTCGCCTCCCCGGCGAGCCAGTCCGCGACCTCCTGCGGTGTCGCGTCGGGGTTCTGCTCCTTGTAGAGAGCAGCCGCACCGGCCACGTGCGGACTGGCCATGGATGTTCCGCTCAGCGTCGTGGAGCCGCCACCGAGACGCGCGGACACGATGTCCACACCGGGGGCGTACAGCGACACACAGGTGCCCCAGTTGCTGAACGCGGCCTGCCGGTCCTGGTCGTCTCCGGCTGCTGCGGCGAGCACGCCGTCGGCACGCGCCGGGGAGACGTCACAGGCGTCCTGGTCCTCGTTGCCCGCCGCGACCACGGGCAGGGTGCCCTCCGCCGCGAGCGCGTCGAACGCGTCGTCGACCGCCGATGACGCGGGCCCGCCGAGGGAGGCGTTGACCACGGCCGGCTGCTCGGCGTTCCGGGCGATCCAGTCGAGGCCGGCGATGATCCCGGCCCACGTGCCCGAACCCTCGCAGTTGAGCACCCGAACCGGCACGAGGGACGCGGCGGAGGCGACGCCGTACGTCGCGCCCGCCACGGTTCCGGCCACGTGTGTCCCGTGACCGTTGCAGTCCTCACCGTTGCGGCCGTCACCGATCGCGTCGTATCCGGCACCCACCCGGCCCCCGAACTCGCTGTGGGCGGATTCGATGCCGGTGTCGAGGATGTAGGCGGTCACACCCCGGCCCGTGCCGTCCACGTCGTACATGCCGTCCAGTGGCAGATTCCGCTGGTCGATGCGGTCCTGGCCCCAACTCCCGGCCACGGCACGCTTCCCGGCCGACTCGGCGGCGGGCGGGGAGACGGAGGCCTCGCTGTTCTCCTCGACGGCCTGGACCCCCGCGGCACCGCGCACCTGCTCCAGCTGAGCGGACGTGAACGAGGCCGCGAAGCCGTGCAGGACCTTGCTGTAGGTGAAGAGAGCGCTGACCCCGAGCTGCTCGGCCATGGCGGCCGGCTTCTGCTCGGGGGCGAGGGTGACGATGTACTGACCGGGCACGGCCCGGGCCGACTTCTGCACGGGTACAAGAGTCTCGCCGGTGTCGGCCGTGGCCGTGGTGGTGCTGATCAGGGGGGCGATCAGCAGCAGAGCGGCCGGTGCCCAGTGGGCGCGCAGGCGCATGCGTTCTCCCTTGAGACGGAGGAGCGGGTCGCGGACCCGTCAGGTCCGCGACGTGCGAACACCTGACCTTTCGTCCACATCCCCGGCGGGCCTGAGCCGCGTCAGCCGGACAGCGCAACGATCGGTACCCGGGACAGGCCCATTCGGCGCTAGGCGCGAAAGGTTTCGTGAAAGGTTTCAACCCCTCCTGTGGGCGACGGTAGACCCGCTTCGACAGGGGCGTCAATGCCTCGCGCGGCAGGCTCGCAACCGACGCGCCGCAAAGGACCTCATCGCGACAGAAGCCTTGACAGGGACTGGTCACAACTCTAGCTTCACGAGAACTGAAACGATTCACCCCCACATCGTTACGGAGCCGCGTTGTGATCAGCAGGAGACGACTGCTCAGCACCACCGCCGCCGGCGTCGCGCTCGCCGCGGTGTCCGTTCCCGCCGCCGGGGCGACCCGGCCGACGCAGTCGGCAGCGGCCCGGGCCCGCGTCACCGGGCCGACCGTCGAGTACGTACACCGTCCGCTGGGCCTGGACACCCCACGGCCGCGGCTGAGCTGGCCCGTCGCGTCGGACAGTCCCGGCACGGCCCAGGCCGCCTACCAGGTGCGCGTGGCCACGGCCGCCGCCGGCCTCGGGAACCCCGACGTCTGGGACAGCGGAAGGGTCGAATCCGCGCACTCGGTCCTGGTGCCGTACGCCGGGCCCGCACTGGCCTCCCGCACACGCTACTTCTGGTCCGTGCGGGTCTGGGATACGGACGGCCGGGCGTCCGCGTGGAGCGAGCCGTCCTGGTGGGAGACCGGACTGCTGGAGGCGTCGGACTGGTCGGCGGGGTGGATCGCAGCCCCCTCCGCACTGACCGGCACGCCCGCTCTGGACGACGCCTCGTGGATCTGGTTCCCCGAAGGGGATCCCACCGTCGAGGCACCGGCCGCCACCCGGTGGTTCCGCGGCCGGGTGGACGTTCCGGAGGGCGTCACGCGGGCCCGCCTGGTCATGAGCGCCGACGACGGGTTCACCGCACGGGTGAACGGCGTGCAGGTGGCACACACGGAGGCGGACGGCCCCGCCGAGAACTGGAAACGCCCCGTCCTCGTGGATGTGACGGCCCGTCTCTCCCCCGGCGTCCAGGTGATCGCCGTATCGGCGTCCAATGCCGTCACCGGCCCCGCCGGACTCCTCGGAGCGCTGGAGCTGACGACCGCCGACGGCACGACCACGGTCGTCACCGACGGCGGCTGGCGCGCCACGGACGAGGAACCCCCCGAGGACTGGCACTCCGGCACCTACGACGACGCGGCATGGCCCGCCGCCAAGGTCCTCGCCCGCTGGGGTTCGGGCCCCTGGGGCAAGGTGGTCACGGCGTACTCCCCCGCGATCCAGCTGCGCAGGGAGTTCCGGCTGCGCCGCAAGCACGTCGCACGGGCCAGGCTGTACTCGACGGCCCTCGGTCTCTACGAGGTGTTCCTCAACGGCGAGCGCGTCGGCGAGGACCGGCTCGCCCCGGGCTGGACGGACTACCGCAAGCGGGTCCAGTACCAGACGTACGACGTGACGGGTCTGCTGGCGCCGGGCGGCAACGCACTCGGGATCACGCTGGCGTCCGGCTGGTACGCGGGGAACATCGCCTGGTTCGGACCGCATCAGTACGGCGAGCGGCCCTCCGCACTGGCCCAGTTGGAGGTGACCTACTCCGACGGTTCGACCGAGCGCGTGGTGTCGGGGACCGACTGGCGGGCCGCGTCCGGGCCGGTCACCTCGGCGGATCTCATGGCCGGTGAGGACTACGACGCCCGGCTGGAGACCGACGGGTGGACACGCGCCGGTTTCGACGCGTCAGGCTGGCTCGCGGCCGACCGCGTGGACGGGGTCACGGCGGAGCTCGTCGCCGAAGTGGACGGCGCCTGCCGTGTCGAGCGCGAGCTGACGGTCCGCGAGGTGACCGAACCGGAGCCCGGTGTGTTCGTGTTCGACCTCGGCCAGAACATGGTGGGCACCGCGCGCCTCACGGTGTCCGGACCGGCCGGGACGACGGTGCGGTTGCGGCAAGCCGAGGTGCTCGATCCGGACGGCACGATCTACACGGCCAATCTGCGCACGGCCCGCGCGACGGACACGTACACGCTCCGGGGCGGCGGCCGCGAGACCTACGAGCCCCGCTTCACGTTCCACGGGTTCCGCTACGTCGAGGTGACGGGATACCCGGGCACACCGGGACGCGACGCGATCGTGGGCCGGGTCATCCACACCTCGGCGCCCTTCACCATGGACTTCACGACCGATGTCCCCCTGCTCAACCAGTTGCACAGCAACATCACGTGGGGGCAGCGCGGCAACTTCCTCTCCATCCCGACGGACACCCCGGCGCGCGACGAACGCCTCGGCTGGACCGGTGACATCAACGTCTTCGCGCCCACCGCCGCGTACACGATGGAGTCGGCGCGCTTCCTCACCAAGTGGCTGTACGACCTGCGCGACGCCCAGACCGCCGACGGCGCCTTCACGCACGTCGCACCCGACCTGCCGAACGTGGGCCACGGCGCGGCGGGCTGGGGGGACGCCGGAGTGACCGTGCCGTGGGCCCTGTACCAGGCGTACGGCGACGTACGGGTGCTGGAGCAGTCCTGGTCCCCGATGCTCGGCTGGCTGGAGTACCTGGAGGCGCACAGCACCGGACTGCTGCGCCCGGCCGACGGGTTCGGCGACTGGCTCAACATCGAGGACGAGACACCCAAGGACGTCATCGCCACGGCCTACTTCGCCCACAGCGCCGATCTCGTGGCGCGGACGGCCGAGGTGCTGGGCAAGGACCCCGGGCCCTACCGCACGCTCTTCGGCCGGGTGCGCGACGCCTTCCGCGGTGCGTACGTCTCGGCGGGCGGACGGGTGAAGGGCGATACACAGACGGCCTATGTGCTGGCCCTGTCCATGGACCTGCTGACGGAGGACGACCGCGGGCCGGCGGCGGACCGCCTGGTGGCGCTCATCGAGGCGAAGGACTGGCATCTGTCGACGGGCTTCCTCGGCACACCACGGCTGCTGCCCGTGCTGACGGACACCGGCCACACGGATGTCGCCTACCGGCTGCTGCTGCGGCGGACGTTCCCGAGCTGGGGGTATCAGATCGACCGCGGTGCCACCACGATGTGGGAGCGCTGGGACTCGATCAGGCCCGACGGCAGCTTCCAGGACGCGGGGATGAACTCCTTCAACCACTACGCGTACGGCTCGGTCGGGGAATGGATGTACGCGAACATCGCGGGTATCGCCCCGGGCGCCCCCGGGTTCCGGAAGGTCGTCGTGCGGCCGCGGCCGGGCGGCGGGGTGACGCGGGCCGAGGGCCGGTTCGACTCACGGTACGGGCCGGTCTCCACCCGCTGGAGCAAGGACCCGGGCGGCTTCGCGCTCAGGGTCGCGCTGCCCGCGAACACGACCGCCGAGGTCTGGGTGCCGGGCGGTGACGAGCGGAGTGCGGGCCGGGGCCCCGCGGCCTTCCTGCGGCTGGACGACGGGTGCGCGGTCTTCGCCGTCGGGTCGGGCACACATCGGTTCACGGCCTCCGCCTGACATGTAGGGCCAGGTGCTCCGGGGGACCTCCCGCCCCCGGAGCGCCGTGCGGCCGGCTACCCGACGGTCTGCCCGGGCAGGGTGGTGTGCGCGAAGGGCGAGGCCCCGGACGCCACGCGGAGCACGGCGACCGCGCGCGGGGGAAGGACCAGACCGCCCCCGGTGGCCGGGGAGGGCCCTGTGAGAACCTCTCCGTCGACCGCGTCGAACGCGACGGGCTCGTCCGTGCGGTTGACGAGGAACCAGTAGGCCTGCGAGCCGTCGGTCCGTACGGTCAGTTCCACCTGCCCCCGCACAGCGGCGGGCAGTTCACTGAGCACGCCGGCGCCGGACAGCAGGGGCCCGAGCACGTCGGGCAGCCCGTGGCTGCCCAGCCGGGTGGAGACGTAGGCGGCCGAACCGCCGTCCGCCAGGGTACGCCGGGTGACCGCGGGGCGTCCGGCCTGGTCCCCGTCCTCGTAGCGTGCGAGAACCGTGACCTCGGGATCGGTCAGGTCGATCCGGTCGGTCCACAGCGTGCCGGTCAGGCCGTTGTCGAGCCGTACCTCCACGTCGTTGAGCAGGGGGCCGAACTCCTCGATGCGGATACCCAGCAGATCGCGCAGCGCTCCCGGGTATCCGCCGAGGTGGACGTGGTCGTTCTCGTCGACGACACCCGAGTAGTAGGTGGTGGCGAGATGACCACCGCCGCGCACATAGGCGTCCAGCCTCTCGGCGAGGGCCAGGGGGACGACGTTGAGGATCGGCGCCGCGACGAAGTCGTAGCCGGTGAGGTCGGTCGCGGTCGTGACGACGTCCACCCGGACGCCGAGGGCCAGGAACGCCGAGTACCAGTCGAGCGCCTCCTGCCTGTAGCTCAGCAGGGAGGACGGCTGGGAGTCGCGTTCGACGGCCCACCAGGACTCCCAGTCGTACACCAGTGCCGCGCGAGCCGGCTCCCGCACTGAGCCGGTGACCGGGGTGAGCGTCTCCAGCGTGCGGCCGAGGGCCGTCACCGCACGGAACAACTCGCTGTCCGGGCCGGCGTGGGGCACCATCGCGGAGTGGTGCTTCTCGGCGCCCGCGGCCGACTGGCGCCATTGGAAGAAGCAGACCGCGTCGGCTCCGTGGGCGACGTGGACGAGTGAGTCGCGGGCGAGTTCGCCTTCGCGCTTGGCGACGTTGACGGGCTGCCAGTTGACCGCGCTCGTCGAGTGCTCCATCAGGAACCACGGCTTGCCCTGGGCGATGGAGTGCGTGAGGGCGGCGGAGAAGGAGAGCTCGTCGAGGCGCTGCGGGCCGGGGTGGGCGTAGTGGTCGTTGGAGACGAAGTCGATCTCCTGCGCCCAGTCGGGGTAGTTCATTCCCTTCGTCTCCCCCATCACCATGAAGTTGGTGGTGACGGGGATCTGCGGTGTGATGCGCCGCAGGACCTCACGTTCGGCCCGGAGGTAGTCCTTCAGCACGTCGGAGGAGAAGCGCTTGAAGTCGAGCTGCTGGGTCGGGTTGGCGTGGCTCGCGGCCAGTCGCGGCGGCTGGATCTGTGCCCAGTCCCCGTAGTACTGCGACCAGAAGGAGGTCGCCCAGGCCCGGTTGAGCTCGTCCAGGGTGCCGTAGCGGCTGCGCAGCCAGTCGCGGAAGGCCTGGGCGGCGTCGTCGGAGTAGTCGTAGATGTTGTGGCAGCCGAGCTCGTTGGAGATGTGCCAGGCGACCACGGCGGGGTGGTCCGCGTAGCGGGTGGCCATGACCTCGACCAGCTTCAGCGCGTATCTGCGGAAGACGGGCGAGGTGGGCCGCCAGTGCTGTCGCGCGCCCTGGGAGAGGGTCTCACCGGTGCGGGTGACCGGCAGGATCTCGGGGTGCAGGGTGGTGAGCCAGGGCGGCGGCGAGGCGGTGGCGGTGGCGAGGTCCACCGCGATCCCGTTGTCGTGCAGCAGATCGAGCACCTCGTCCAGCCAGGCGAAGTCCCAGCGGTCCTCGGCCGGTTGCAGGCGTGCCCAGGAGAAGATGGCGACGGAGACGATGGTGACCCCGGCCTCGCGCATCAGCCGGACGTCTTCCTTCCACACCTCGCGCGGCCACTGCTCCGGGTTGTAGTCGGCCCCGTAGGCGAAGCTCGTGGGGCGGTCGTCGGAGGGCGGGCGCAGCCAGTGGCGCTCGGAGGCGGGGGTCATGATGATCCTCTCGGATACGAGGTGCGAGTACGGCATGGGGCGGCCGCCCGTCGGACGGGCGACCGCCCCATGCCGGTTCAGCGGCGTGACGTCACTTGTTGACGCTGAAGCCCTGGTCGTTGCCGTAGGCGACGGCGGCCTTCTGCCACTCCTTCAGACCGTCGGCCAGCTTGGTGTCGGAGACGTACGCCTTGCCGACGGAGTCGTTGAAGATGGAGTTCGCGTACACCTGGAAAGGCAGGTAGGACCAGTCCTCCGGCACCTGGGTGGCGGAGCGGGCGAAGATCTCGTTCGCCTTCTGGCCACCGAAGTACGGGAAGGTGGTCTTGAGGAACGACGGGGAGGACAGGTCGGCCGTGGTGGCGGGGAAGGCGCCGGCCTCGATGCGGGCCTGCACGCCGTCCGAGTGGTTCGCGTACTCGTTGAACGCGTACGCAAGGTCCTTGTTCTTGCCCGCCTTCATCACCGCGAGGGAGCTGCCGCCGTTCTCGGAGCTCACCTCACCGCCCTTCTCCCACTGCGGGAGCGCGGCCGCGCGCCAGTCACCCGAGGCCGACTCGACACCCGAGACGAAGTTGGCGGGCATCCAGGCACCGGTGGCGAGGGTGGCGATGGTGCCGTCCGCGAGGCCCTTGTACCACTCGTCGCTCCAGGAGCTGACGGGAGCCAGGAGCTTCTCGTCGATGAGCTTCTGCCAGACCTCGGTGAAGGCGGTGACACCCTTGTCGGCGGTGAGGTCGACCGTCACGTCGGTGTCACGGGTCTTGAAGGGGGTTCCGCCGGCCTGCCAGATCATGCTGGTCGTGAACCCGGCGTCACCGGTGTCGTTGGTGATGTAGGACTTCGGGTCGGCCGCGTGCAGGGCGCGGGCCGCCTCGAGGTACTCGTCCCAGGTGGTGGGCGTGGCGATCTGGTGCTTGTCCAGCACCTTCTTGTTGTAGAACAGCGCCATCGGGCCCGAGTCCATGGGCAGGGCGTAGACGGCGTCGTCGACGGTGACCGAGTTCCACGGTCCCGGCGAGTAGTCGTTCTTGAACTCTCCGGCGCCGTAGCGGCTGAGGTCCTCGAGGGACTTGCCGAGGGCGAACTGTCCCAGGGCGTAGTACTCGACCTGCGCGACGTCCGGTACTCCGGATCCGGCCTGTACGGCGTTCTGCAGGGCGGTGTACTGGTCGTTGCCGGTACCGGCGTTGACCAGCTTCACCTTGACCTTGGGGTACTTCTTCTGGAAGTCGCTGACCACCTTCTTCAGCGTCGGCTCCCACGCCCACACGGTGATGGAACCGCCCTCCTTGAGGGCCGCCCGGAGATCACTTCCCCTTACGGTCTTTTCCGATGCGGCGTCGTCGTCGGAGGACCCGCACGCGGTGAGGCTCAGCGCGGCCGCGCACAGCAGGCCGACGCCACGCATCGCGCGTCTGGTCATGGTTCTCATAATTGCTTCACTCCGTTGTGGTGAGGGTGGTGCAGGAACCGTGGAACGTCCGCACGGGGGTGCGGGGCTGGAGGGGGGTGGGACGCCGCGTCGGCCGGGGGCCGGGGGGAACGCGTCCCGGAGCGCGGGTATCCGGTCGCCGGCCGGGCCGGGGAGCGGGTCACCCCTTGACGCTGCCCGCCGCCAGTCCTGACTGCCAGTAGCGCTGGAGCAGCAGGAAGGCGATGATCAGCGGCACGATCGTCAGCAGTGAGCCCGTGATGACCAGGTTGAAGACCGGCTGGCCGCCGGCGGTGGACGCCTGCTCGTTCCAGGCGTTCAGGCCCAGGGTCAGCGGGTACCAGTCCGGGTTCTTGATCATGATCAGCGGCAGGAAGTAGTTGTTCCAGGTCTGCACCATGGTGAACAGCAGAACCGTCACGATGCCCGGGGTCAGCAGCGGGAGCGCGACGCGGAAGAAGGTCCGCAGCTCGCCGGAGCCGTCCATCCTGGCCGCTTCCAGGAGCTCGGTGGGGACTGCCTCGGCGGCGAACACCCACATGAGGTAGAGACCGAACGGTGAGATCAGGGACGGGATGATGACGGACCACGGGGTGTTGGTAAGACCCATCTTGCTGAACATGAGGAAGGTGGGGACCGCCAGGGCGGTGGCCGGCACGGCCACCGCCCCGATGACGGTGGCGAAGACGGCGCGCTTGCCCGCGAAGTCGAACTTGGCCAGGCCGTAGCCGCCGAGCACCGCGAGGAAAGTCGCTCCGCCGGCGCCCGCGACCACGTACAGCAGGGTGTTGAGGAACCAGCGGACGAAGATGCCGTCGTCGTAGGTGAGCGTCTGCGAGATGTTGTCCCAGAGGGCGAAGTCACCGCTGAACCAGAGGCCGAAGGAGCCGAGGAGACTCTTCTGCGTCTTGGTGGCGTTGATGACGAGCCAGGCCAGCGGCATCAGCGCGTAGAGGGCGGTCAGGCCCATGAGGACCGTGAGCACCATGCTGCGCCTGGGCTCGCCGGCTGTGTGCCGTCTGCGCGTGGCGCGGCGCGCCGCCGGGGCGCGGTGGGTGGTTCGCCGGGACGTCTGCTCGGCGGTGAAGGAAGGGGCGCTCATCGCTCACGCCTCCTTTCGCATGCCGCGCAGCTGGACCGCGTAGGCGATGATCATCGTGACGACTCCCATGACGAGGGAGACCGTGGCCGCGTAGTTCTGCTGCCGGCCCGAGAAGGACAGCGTGAACGTGTAGAAGTTGGGCGTGAAGTAGGTGGTGATCGCGTTGGGCGCCAGGTCCTGCAGGATGCTGGGCTCGTTGAACAGCTGGAAGCTGCCGATCACCGAGAAGATCGTCGCGATCACCAGCGCGCCGCGGATCGCGGGGATCTTGACGGCGGTGATGATCCGCCACTGTCCCGCGCCGTCGATCTCGGCGGCCTCGTAGAGGGACTTGGGCACGACACGCAGCGCCGAGTAGAAGATCAGCATGTTGTAGCCGATGAACTCCCAGGTGACGATGTTGCCGATGCTCGCCAGCACCAGGGAGGGCGACAGCGGGTCGGGCAGCGTCACGCCGAAGGCGTCGTTGAAATTCCCGACCAGGCCGAAGCGGGTGCCGTAGATGAAGCCCCACATCAGTGTGGCGACGACGGCGGGTACGGCGTACGGCAGGAAGATCGCGATCCGGAAGAAGCTCTTGCCGTAGATCCTGCCGCTGTCGAGGGCCAGGGCCACGAGCAGGGCGAGCCCGAGCATGATGGGCACCTGCACCACGAGGAAGAGAAGCACCCGGCCGACGGCGGCCCAGAACTGTTCGTCCTCGAAGGCCCGTTGGAAGTTGTCCAGGCCGACGAACGACGTACCGCCCACCAACTGGTCCCGGAAGAAGCTCAGATAGAGCGAGTAGGCGATCGGAGCCAGGAAGACCAGGGCGAACACCGCCATGAACGGTCCTACGAAGACCCAGCCGACCCGCCCGCGCCGGCTGCGGGAGCCTCTGGCCGGTGGGCGACGTCCGGTCGTGATCGGCGTAACGGCCGTCATGGGTACTCCTGTTGATCCGGCGTTGAGCATGGCCCCGGCCGGATGGGACACCGGACATCGTGGAGGCACTGTGCTTGAGAAGACCGATGTTTACGTAAACATTTCTCGGTGAGAGGATGTTCACACGCTCTCCTCCTTACGGTCAAGGCCGGACTCTCATTCACTCGTTCGGGTTTTGCCGATCTCCCCACCACCGGTCCTGCCGTCTGGTAGGGGGCGTCACGACGAGAGGGCTCGCGCTGTCGGCGCCGGGCGACCGAAAGTGGTAGAAATGCCGATGGCCCGAGCCCTCGGTCCCACGCGATGCGAGCCGGACGCGAAGCGGCCGTGGGGAGCGTTACTACCGGGCCGGCCGCAGGGCGCGCGCGGCGGAAGACCGCCGACGGCCGGAAGAGCACCCCCACATGGTGAAAGGCTCACACGACGACGGAGGCAGACGGGTGCAGGGACAGGAACGGGCCATGGACCGGCCTCCGCGCAAGGAAGCGTCCATGGCCGACGTCGCGCGCTTGGCCGGGGTCTCCTCACAGACGGTCTCCCGCGTGTCCAACGGGCACCCGATGGTGTCCGGAGACACCCGGGAACGCGTTCTCGCCGCCATGAAGGAGCTCAACTACCGGCCCAACAGTGCCGCGCGCGCCCTCAAGAGCGGGAGGTTCCGCACGCTGGGCGTCATCCTGTTCACGCTGGCCACCACGGGCAACGTCCGTACGCTGGAGGCCATTTCCGCCTCCGCGGCCGACGAGGGCTACGCCATCACCCTGCTGCCCGTCGCCACACCCACCAGTACGGACGTCCACGGAGCCGTCACCGTGCTCGGCGAGCAGATGGTGGACGGCATCATCGTGATCATGGAAGTCCGCCTGCTGGACGCCGCCATCTCGCTGCCGCCGAACACCCACGTCGTGGTGGCCGACTCCGACGCGGGCGACCGGTACAGCGTCGTGGACACCGACCAGTCGGGGGGTTCCGAGGCAGCCGTGCGGCATCTGCTCGACCTCGGACACCGCACCGTGGTGCATGTCGCCGGCCCGTCGGAGTCGTTCGCCGCGCAGCGCCGTGCCCACGCCTGGCGGAAGACCCTCGAGGAGGCGGGACGCCCGGTCCCTCCCCCGGTGGCCGGCGACTGGTCGGCGGCATCCGGATACGCGGCAGGTCTGGACCTGGCGGCGGACCCCACGTGCACTGCGATCTTCGCGGCCAACGACCAGATGGCGCTGGGTGTCCTGAGGGCCCTGCACGAGAGGGGCAGGCGCGTGCCCGAGGACGTCAGCGTGGTGGGGTTCGACGACATCGCCGACTCCGCCTCCTTCCTTCCGCCGCTCACGACCGTCCACCAGGACTTCGCCGAGATCGGACGGCTGTGCGTGGACGGAGTGCTGCGGCAGATCCGCAACGAGACGACGGAGCGCGGTACCACCCTGGTCCCGACACGCCTGATCGTCCGGGCCAGTACGGCCCCGCCGCCCCACAGGTGAACGCGCACCCTCGCGCGCCGGGCGGCCCCCACGGACCGTGAACGGTCCTGCTGGACCCGCCCGGTGCACGCCGTGACCTCGGCGCGGAGAAGGACGCCGTGACGGCCGAGGCCGACAGAGCCGGCACCACCGGCCCAACGCGCGCGGAGCCGCCGCTTTTCAAGCGGGCCGGACTGCTGTACGCCTGGGCCCTTGAGCTCCGAGGGGCGAGGACCCCAGGACTCGTGGCCACCCGCCTCCGACGCCCGGCCCGAGGCGAGCAGACCCCCTGACCGCTGCCGCCGCCTCCCGGACGGGCCCTGTCCCTTCAGGTCCTGCGGCGTGCGGCCCAGACGGTGCGTTCGGTGCGAACCACGAGGTCGGTACGGCGCAGAACGCTGTGGGGGCCGTCCACGTCGAGGAGCCGGTCGAGCGCGGCGAGGTCTTCGGGTACGAGCGATCCGGCGGCGGCGCCGCGGATGCGCTGCAGACTGCCCAGGGCGTAGCGGCCGAGCGCCTCGGTCGGAGAATCCTGGATGTTCACCGTGATGGTGCGTTCCCCTTGGCGTGCGAATCCGGCGGCGGTGAGCATCGGCCCCCAGTCGGCGCCGCGGTGGGGTACGTGTTCGGCGTGCAGGCGGTCCGTCGCGGCGTGGCAGCGTTCCTCCAGACCGGGCCGTCCCTCGGGGGCGTTCTCGGGCAGGAAGCGGGGGAAGCCGGCCAGCTCGACGACGGCGAACAGCCCGCCGGGCCCGAGTACGTCGTGGACGTGCCGCAGCGCGCGGTCCGGGGCAGCCATGTGGTGCATCGAAGCGGAGGCCCAGACGAGGTCCGGGGCGCCGAGGTCGGGCCAGTCCGTGGAGTCCAGGTCGGCCTGAACGGTGCGCACGCGGTCCTGCACTCCCCCGGCCCGCGCCTTCTGTCGCAGGCGCTGCAGGTGCTCCGCCGAGGAGTCGACGGCGGTGACGCGCGCCTCAGGGAAACGGGCCAGGAGGGCGAAGGTGCCGGCCCCCGTCCCGCAGCCCAGGTCCACGATCTCGTCCGGGGCCGCCTCGACGGGCAGCCATGCGGTGATGGCGGCGATGTGTTCGGCGAGGACTTCGGCGTCCAGGTCGAGGATCTCGGCCTGGACGCCGGCATCGGCGGCGCGCCGGGTGCCGTGGTGCGCGCCATGGCCGGGGGTGTGGTGCGGGTGCGTGTGTGTCATGCCCCTACGCTAGGACGAGCTTGCGCATACAGCACAAGCACTTGCGTAGTGCGCAAGAAACCGACCGCGTCCGGTGCCGAACACGCAAATCCTCAGGAGAAGGAGGTCACCCGCGGGAGCCGTCCGGTTCGAAGGAGCCGCCGGCGTCCTTGCTTCCGCCGTCGCGCTGATGTCCGCGCCGGGCGTCCCGGTCGAAGATGCCGAGGAGCTCGCAGGGTCCGCCCTCTGCCCCGATGGCGTGCGGCAGCATGGTGGGGAACTCCGCGGCCTGGTTGGTCTCGATGCGGAAGCGCCGGTGCCCCAGCATGAGGATCGCGGTGCCGGACAGGACGACGAGCCATTCGTGGCCGGGGTGGGCACGCATCCGCGCCGGATTGTCGGGCGGCGGCTCGGTCATCCGCTGGCGCACGACGGTCATACCGGGATCCGACTTGACCAGCCAGCGCATCCGGCCGTGCGCACCGTCGATCACCGGGCTGGTGACGACGTCGTCGGGGGCCGCCTCCACCAGCTGGTCCAGGGACGTGTCGAGGGCGCGGGCGAGGACGACCAGCTGATCGAGTGCGAGGCGGCGCTGACCGTTCTCGATGCGGGAGAGGGTGGTCTGGCTGACGTTGGCACGAGTGGCCAGTTCCTCCAGGGACCAGCCCTGCGCGACCCGCAGGGCGCGGATCCGCTTGCGCACCAGGCCGTCCAGTTCGTCGGTTTTTTGCGTCATGAGCAATACCGTATGTCTCTGGCGCATCAACTGTCGTGCGCAGGGTAGATGTCAGTGGGATGCGCAGGGTTATGACAGTGGGATCGTAGAGTCCGTGTCAGTAGGCGCTGGCGGCTCGGGGAGCATCCGCAGGCTGTACGCGACGTTGTCGTGGAAGCGGTCGATGATGTCGCCGCGGGTGACCATGTCGGCGGCGGCGAGGTTTTCGAGGGCCTGGCGCTGGGCGGCGTCGCCGGGGTCGATTCCGCCGTCGACCCAGACGCGCAGGAGCACCTCGGCCTCGGCGGGCTGGATGGGGCCGCGGATGTCGGGGCGGGGGTTTTTCTGTCCCGTGAGCGCGTCGACCTGGTGCGGGGCGAGGACATCGAGGCGTGGGGTGACGGTGTACGCCTCGGGCGGGACGTGCCGCAGGACGAGCGCGCCGCCGGTGTCCGGGCGGGTGCGCGCGTGGTCGAGGGCCGCGTCGTGCCGGTGACGGGTCCAGGAGAGAGCGGCGGCGAGGCCGTCGGCGGTGAGGGGGCTGTCCGCGTGCGCGAGCGCGGTGACGACGGTGAGCGCGTCGTGGTCGGCGCCGGCCGAGCGGCGGTCGAGGACTTGGCGGTGGCGGGGCAGCTCGAAGAGGTCGTCGGCGCCGGTCATCAGGTCGGCGGGGTGCATGTCGAGGCGGCGGGCGAGTTCGAGCAGGACGCGGACAGGCAGATCGGGGAGTTCGTCGAGGTCGATCTGATGCTCGTGGACGCCGAGGAGGTCGGCGAGCTGCCAGCCGGTCATGCCCGCGGCCAGGAGCCGGCGCTTGATGACGTGGGAGCGCTGTACCGACTCGCGGCGCCGCTGGGGGCCCTCGCGGCGAGGGGGACGGCTGGACATCGGCGCGGTCACAGGCGGCTGCGGATGTCGTCGCTGAGGGGGACGAGGTCCAGGCCCCGGTAGTGCATCCACCCGGCGGCCGCCGCGTCGTGACTGCCCTCGTCGCCGTGGCGGCAGTGGGAGCGGTGGAGCCAGGCCGGGTTGAAGTGGATGCGGTGGCACGTCCGGATGACCGCCTCGCGCAGGTGGAGCTCCGGGCTCTTGTTGCCCGGGTCCTTGTCGTGGATGAACAGCGGGTCTGCGTCGGTGGCGCCTTGGCTGCGCCGGTAGGCGAGGTGGGCGGCGACGAGCGGGGCGGCGTGCGCCGGCAGGAGTACGGGATCGTCGGATTCGAGGTGGAGCACCTGGAGGGCGTTGAGCTCGTGCGGAATGTGGTGGTGGGACTTCCATCGCCAGGGCGCGGGGAGGTAGCGGTTCTCCTCGGCCTCGTACGGGCTGCCGGTGACGGGGAGGCGGACGCTGCTGCCGTCGGGGGCGGTGTTGCCGCAGGTGATCAGGCCGAAGCCGGTGGGCCCGTGGGAGAGGTGGATGGACAGGGCGGTCGCGGCGGCGGCTTCGGGCGGGGCGACGGTGCGGATCTTGTGGCAGAGACGTTCGGTGAGCTGGCTGAGCAGGCGGGTGGTGGGTGCGGTGCCGAGGGTCTCGTACTGCCAGCGCAGGAGGTAGCCGCGCAGGAACAGGGCGACCTGGACGGCGCGGAGCCGTACGAGGGCGTGGGCCTGGTCGGGGGCGGGGCCGATGCGGTGGTCGCGCAGGTAGAAGGTGAGGCGGGCGCCGAAGGCGCGGGTGTGCCGGAGGCTGCCGGGCTGGGTGTGATGTCCGGCGAGGCCGCGGCGGGTCAGCCACTGGTCGGCCAGGTGGATCTCGCGGCCGTAGACCTCGTTCAGCGCGGTGAAGGTGTTGCCCGGGAGCTTCGCGCGGCAGTGGGCCAGGAAGACGGGGAAGTCCTGCATGGGCAGGACGGGGCCGACGCCTTCGGCCCACGGGGTGGTCGCATCGGCGCGCAGGGGGCTGGTGAGGGAGCGGGGCGAGGGCGGCAGTTCGCGGGCGAAGGCGGTGAGGTCGATCGTCTGGAAGCGGTAGCCGGCGTGGTGGAAGGCGTGGACGGGCGGCTTCAGGTAGGCGTCGTTGTCGGTGTCGGGCCAGATGAGCCACACGGTGGCGTCCGCGCGGGTGCCGAGTTCGGCGAGCAGGTCGAGGGCGCCGTCGGGGAGGCGGTGGGCGCGGTCGATGACGAGGTGGCGTATCTGGTCGGTGTTCAGCCAGGCGGCGGCCTGGCGCCACGCGTCGGGGGCCGGGGCGCGGTCGGCGAGGAGGGTGGTGGGGCTGCGGCCGGTGGCGGTGAGGATGTCGAGGGCGAGGTCGCTGGTGCGGCCGCCGGGGGTGGGGCGGACGACGAGCCGGCCGGGGCCTTCGACGGCGGCCAGGCGGCGCACGATGCGGTGGTCATCGCCGGGGTTGCGGACCATCACCAGGCGGGGGCCGGGTGGCAGGTCCCGGTTGACGACGCGGGCCGCGGGCGCGGTGTCAGGCATACACGCCGCCGCCCAGGAGGGTGAGGGCGTTATCGATGACCTCGGTGTCGATGCGGGGCCGTTCGGCGGCCTGGCACAGTCCGGCGGCGGTGTGGGTGAAGGCGGCCCAGTCGCGCATGGTGCCCTGTCCGTACAGCTCGTCGATCTGCCGCAGCAAGGCGTCGTCCGCGCCGGCGTAGATGGGGTGGTAGTCGCGCATCAGGGCGGGGATCTCGTCGGCGGCCAGCGGACGGAAGGGTAGGCGGCGGAAGACGCGGGAGCGGAGCATCGGTTCACGGGAGAGGACTTCCCAGCAGCCGTCGCCGCCGACGTAGAGCAGGGCGAACTTCGTCTTCGGCTCGTCGTGCAGGTGCCGCAGCAGTTCGATGCAGTCGCTGTTCAGGCGCTGGGCCTCATCCACGACGATCAAGCGCCTGGGGTGGGAGAGAAGGTCCAGGAGCCGGTTGGTGATGTGGAACCGGTTGCGGGACTTGGGGGCGACGGTGCCGGTGAGGGCGGCCAGGAGGTGATCGGCGACCAAGCGCATGGTGGGGCGGGCGGTGAAGGACAGCGCGCACACGGCGGGCCCGCCGCGGGCGGCCTGGTCCTCCAGGGCGGCCTCGACCGCGTACGTCTTGCCGGTGCCGGCCGGGCCGTGGATGACGCCGGTGGCGTTGTTCTTCACGAGGTCGTCCACGACGCGGTGGGCGAGCTGGAAGGTGCCGGTCGGCAGCGTCGCGGCGCCGGTCAGGTCGGCGAAGTGCCGGGGCATCGTCAGGTCTCCTCGTTCGTGGTGATCGGGGTGATGCCGAGCAGGGAGGTGGAGGCGCGGGCACGCAGGGCGGCGTCGAGCTGCTGGCGGGAGGAGCCGCGGCCGACCTTGTCCGTGACGAGCCGGGATTCGGCGGCCGGGCTGTCGCCGGTCATCGGTGCGAGCTCGCGCCGGGCCCGCCGGGATGCCTTGCGTCGTTCGCGGCCGAGCCGGGCGGCTTCGTCGCGCTGCTGGAGGCGGAAGGCGTCGGTCTGCTCGGCGGTGAGCGTTCCGGTCGGCAGCGCGGTGCACAGGTGTTTGCCGCCCAGGTAGACCTCGACGGACCGGTCGTCGTGCGGCATGTAGCGGATCTGGACGACCTGGCCGACGCGGCCGTGGATCTCCGGGGCGACGTAGGCGTGCCCGTTGAGGTGGATGCCGTCCTTCTGGATGGTGCGTTCGTCGCCGGCCAGCAGCAGGTGGCGCAGCTTGTCCGCGTCGATCCGGTGCAGCGGCGCCTCGTCCTCCTGCCAGGCGGCCAGCGGGGTGCGGCCGTCCAGCATCCGGTGCGGGCGTTCGGTGTTGTACCAGCGGGTCCAGGCGGCGAGCCGTTTCACGAAGTCGTCCAAGAGCATCGGCCCGCCGCTCTTCTCGGCGGCGCGCTTGGCGGCCGGGCTGTCGCCGACGGGCCCGTACAGGCGGCCCGACGCGTCGCGGGGCCCGCCGGTGAAGCCGGGCATCAGCGAGATGAGGGTCTGCTCGATGGTCAGGTTGACCCGCTCGACCTTGCCCTTGCGGTGCGGGGTGAACGCCGGCAGGCGGTGGACGGTGACGCACAGCGCGGCCATCACGTCCTTGATGGTGCCGGCGGCGAACTCCAGGCCGCGGTCGATCCGTACGCGGGCCGGAACGGCGCCGAACGGTGAGACGTCGGGGTCGTGGACCAGGGCCATGCGCATCGCGGTGAGCACGGTGCCCGCGTGCGGGCTCACCGCGAGCGACCAGCCGAGCAGGGCGCGGGTGCCGTCGTCGACGATCGTGGTCATCCACGGGGAGAGCGGCTTGCCCTTGGGCGGGTGCACGAGGATCGGCAGCTGCTTGTGGTCCATCTCCCACACCCGGCCCCTCGCCTCGTCCGGGCGCCGCAGGTACACCGACTTCGCCCGGCGCCCGGACTCGCCGACCTTCCACGCGGCCCGCTCGGCCGGGGTGAGCTCGCGGTTGAAGGCGACCTGCATCGTGCGCAGCGCGAGCGGGGCGGCGTCCGCCCAGCCCTCGCGCAGGAAGTCGGGGACCGGGGCGCCGGCGGTGGTGCCGTCGCCGTCGACCACGGCCTGGCGGGCGCGGTACACGGCGGAGACGTTCCCCCGGTACAGGGCGTACGCCTCCCGGTCGGTCTCGCTCAGCACGTACGGTTCGGGCCCGCGGTGTTCGGGGACGCGGGAGGGCGCGGCCAGCCACCGCCACACCGTGCGCTCGCTGACGCCCAGGCCCTCGGCGGCCAGGCGTACGTGCGCGGCCGACAGCTGCTCGGCGTCGCGCAGCTGGTTCAGCCGGGCCACCGCCGCCGCCCGCTTCGACTCCTGCGCCCCCTCCATGATCGGAAGTCTCCGGCAGCGTCCCGATACGTGTTCGGGACACCTCTCCCGTTCACCCGTACGAGTGAACGGGAGAGGAACGGCGGGCAGGCTTCCTCATCACGTTCACGCTGATCACGGCGACCGCCGTATCGGCAGAAAGGAAACCAGCGACATGGGTAGCGAAGAGTTGCGGTACCTGCTGGGTGGTCCTCATGAGGCGGGCGAGGAGGTGGTGTACCTCCTGCGTGCTCATGATGTCGATGAGTTCAGGACGCCAGGCCGAGGGCGCAGCAAGTGCAAGATCGGCACAACGAGCGACCTGGGCACCCGCCTGCCGAAGATCTACAACGGATCGTCGGATCCGCTGGAGCTGATGGCGACTTACCCGGGAGGCGAGGAGCTGGAGCGGGCGCTACACGTCTGGTTCGACCTCTTTCGGAAGCACCTGGAGTGGTTTTACTTCTTCGACGTAGAGCCGAAGCCGCTGGTGGACCGCGCGGTGGAAGTGATCCGCGAGCACGGCCTGGGGTGGAAGAGCGTGCCACAGCGGAAGAAGGAGATCGCTCAGGCTGTCCGCAGCACGAGAAAGGCTGGGCAGCACCTGGGGTCCCTCGGTTCGGAGATCCGGCGTATCCAGGACCTGGGGCAACGAGTCCGCACCGAGGCCGAACGAGTGCTCACGTGGGATTTCGTCCCACGCACAGAAGAGGACGAGGCGTTGGCCGACCGCGCCCGCCAAGAGCACGTCCACCTTCTCCACCTCCTGACCGACCACCTCGGACGGCTCCTGGAGGACATGAAGAGTTCCATCACCTCCGCTGCTCGAACTGGCGTCCTACCGATGACCGATGCCAAGGCCGCGTCCGACCTGGACGGCGAGACGGTGGAACAGATCATGCACAAGCCGAAGGCGTCGAATTCAGGCCCGTGGAAGCTGATTGAGCAGTGGCAGGCGCCGCTGAACAACTCGAACGCCTTGAGGCCCTGACCTCTTTCGGCCGTCCCGGAAACGGTCGTTTCCGGGACGGCCGTCCGCCGACGCGGCCGGAGCGCGGGAGGCGTCCCGAAAGACGTCCCGAAACCGGCGGGCGCCACGGAGAAGCAGGACGGGTATTCGGGACGGACCGCGTCGAGCGGCTGGGCGGGAGGGGAACACGTGAACGGCGACCTGGACGAGATCGCCCGCGCCGAGCTCGTCGAGCGCGAACCGTGCCCGCGATGCGGGGCGGCGCCCGGATCGGCGTGCCGGGCCAACTCCGGCGTCGTCGCCGTCGACTACCACACCGGCCGGTACGCGAAGATCCCCGGACTGAAGTCCGGACCCGCGATCCGCATCCCCGCCGCCCGCGGGCCGGGCCGACCCTGGCAGCCCGGCCCCGAGCCCGACCCCGGCCTGCTCGCCGCGCGGGAGCGCACCGGCGACCGGATCGGCTACGCCCGCGTCTCCAGCAAGGGCCAGGACCTCGCCGGACAGGTCCGCGCGCTGAAGGAAGCCGAGTGCGTGCGCATCTACGTCGAGAAGGTCGGCACCCGGGAGAAGATCCGGCCCGAGTACAACGCCGCCCTGGCCGACCTGCGTCCGGCCGACACGCTCACTGTCACCATGCTCGACCGCCTCGGCCGCAACATGGTCGAGCTGATCACCAGCGCGCAGGACCTCGCCGAGCGCGGCCACCGCCTGGAGATCCGCACCGGGCCCCTCGCGGGCATCTACGACCCGCACGGTGCGGGCAAGGTCCTCTTCGTGGTCTTCGCTGCGATGGCGGAGGTGGAGCGGGAGTTCATTCACGAGCGGACCCTGGTCGGTCTGGACACCGCCGCGGCGAAGGGCAAGCACGGTGGTCGCCCGCCGGCCGTCGACGGAGACATGCTCGCCGTCGCCCTGCGCCGTCGCGAGGCGAAGGAGTCCGTCACCGCCATCGCCGCTCACCTCGGCGTCGGCCGCTCCACCCTGTACCGGACGCTGTCCGCGTACGACGAAGCGATCACCACCGGCCGCGGGTAAGCCCCTCAGGAAAGTGCACCGCCCTGCGGACGGCGGCGGCACGTGGCGAGGAAGTGGGGGAAGTCGGCGGTGGGCAGGGCCGACCAGTCGGCGATGTCCTGTCCGAAGGCGGCCCCGACGCGTCGCCCCGTACGGCAACAGTACGGCAGGCGGCGATGAGGAATCTGCGCCGTTGCGGTCCTCGGCGGATCCTCAGCCGAAAGCGGAGAAGGCGCGCTCCTCCCTCTCCTTCTGCGCACGCCGTAACCCGCTCCAGTCCAGTGCCTGCTGCGCCTGGGCCCGCGTTTGTTCGGCCACCTTCCTCGTCTCGGCCGGCACGTCGCCACGTTCTTGGACCAGCCGGTCGTAGATCGGCGGATGCTCAGATATCTCTGCGGTGCTCCTGGCATCTGATCCTCCCCGCTCCCCCGCGATCTGTCAGGCCCCGCCGGCGAGCCGGCTCACTGGCGGGTCGCGCGGTGAGCCTGGGTGTGCTGTACCTGGGCAGAGGGCGGCCTGGTTGCTCCTGCCGGACGGGCCGAGGCTGGGGTCATCGCCCACCCGGCACGGGCCCCGCGCCCTGGCCTGATGAACAGGACTTCCCCTTGATTTCCTCCGACACCACCAGCCCGGCTCTGCTCGCACAGCTTCAGCACCGGTCCACCGATCCGAAGCGGCGCATCCTGTTCACCGGGGCGACCATCGTCACCATGGATCCCGACCTCGGTGTCCTTCACGACGCCGATCTCCTCGTCGAGGGTGACACGATCACCGCCATCGGCAGGAGCCTGAGCCAGGACGGTGCGGTGGTCGTCGACGCCACCGGCACGATCCTCACGCCGGGCTTCGTCGACACCCACCGGCATGCCTGGGAGACCCAGCTGCGCCGGATCATGCCGGACGTCGACGACCTCGGCGCCTACGTGATGTCCACGCTCGCCGGCTACGCCACCGTCTACCGGCCCCACGACATGTACGTCGGTACCAAGCTGGCCGCCCTGACGGCGATCGACAGCGGCATCACGACCATGCTCGACTTCTCCCACAACTCCCGCACCCCCGAGCATTCCGACGCGGCCGTCCAGGCGCTGATCGACACCGGCATCCGCGGCGTGCACGCCTCCATGGGCCCGCACTTCGGGGACTGGGACAAGCAGTGGCCCGGCGACCTGACCCGCCTCAAGGAGCGGTACTTCGCCGGCGACGACCAGTTGCTGACCCTGCGCCTGGCCGCGCTGGCCACCGACGAGATCGCCGGGCCCGCCCTGGCCTACGGCCCCGAACTCGCCCGCACGGCGAAGGACCTGGGCATCGGTGTGAGCGTGGATGCCGTCTTCGGTGCCTCCTCCTCGTCGGCCATCCTGAACTGGGCGAAGGACTGCATCCTCGGTCCGGACCTCACTCTCATTCACGCCACCGGCCTGACCTCCGAGGCGTGGAAGGCGATCGGGGAGAGCGGTACGACCATCGCCCTGGCCCCGACCTCGGACGCGCAGATCGGGCTGGAGACCGCGGTCCCCGCCATCGACGAAGCCCTGGCGGTGGGGGTGCGGCCCGGTCTGAGCATCGACGTCGAGGTGGCGCTGGTCAGCGACATGTTCACGCAGATGCGGGCCCTGCACGCCATCCAGCGGATGCGCGCGGTCAACACGGTCTACGGCACCGAGCAGCCGCCGGCCCGGATCACCACCCACGACGTCCTGGACTTCGCCACCCTCCAGGGCGCCCGCACCAACGGCCTGGCCGGCGTCACCGGCTCACTCACCGTGGGTAAGAAGGCCGACCTGCTGGTCATCCGGGCCGAGGACCTGAACAACATGCCGCTCAACGACGCCGTCGGCACCGTCGTGCTGGGCTCGGACGCCCGCAACATCAGCGCCGTCCTCATCAACGGCGAAGTACGCAAGTGGAACGGCCAGGTCCTCGACGTCGACCTGCCCGCGCTGCGCGAGGAGGTCCACGCCTCCCGCGAGTACGTCCTCAACACTCCTGCCGCCTGACGACGGCTCCACCGCCTCGACGTAGATCAGGTACCGACATGACCAGCATCCCCTTCCCCATCCCGCGCCGCGACAACGACATGCTGCGCGAGCTGCGCGCCCCCCAGGGCCGGCCGCTGCTGCTGACCGGCGGCACCGTCGTGACCGGCAATGAGCTGCTGGGCGACTGGCAGAACGCCGACGTCCTCATCGGCGGCACCGTGATCGTGGGCGTCGGCCCCGGCCTGCTGACCGCCGCCGGCGACGACGACATGATCGTCATCGATTGCGCGGGCACCCTCGTCCTGCCCGCCGCCACCGACTTCACCACCCCACACACCAGCGCCACCCTCACCCCCGGCCGGAGCGCCGACATCGCCGTCCTGCGGCTGGCCGACACCCCCGAAACCCCCGCCGGCGCGGCACCGGCCCGCGGCAGCCACCTCGACATCCTGATCACCGCCGGACAGGTCCGCCTCTGGGACGGCCGCCCCCTCGACGAGGCCGGCACCCCCACCGCGGCGGCCCCAGCCAGTGGGCCTGTCTACGACCCGGCACATCCCTTCATGGGGATGTGGGTCGACGATCACGACTTCGTGCGCCAGGAGCTGCTGCCCGACGGGCGCTACGACGAGGCGCGCGGGGACCGCCCCAGCGCCTACCAGGGCCGCTACTGGATCACCGGCAACCGCATCGACTACCTCGACGACCTGGGCTTCTGGGCCTTCGGCGAATTCCACGACGGCCACCTGCACCACGCCGGCTACCGCTTCACCCGCCGCTGACCACCCGCCCCCACGATCCCTTCCCGGCCGATCGCACACCTTCCGTGCGATCGGCCGCCCCATGCCCACCCCGGAGTCCCCGTGCATCCCCTTGTTCCATCCCGGCACCCGGCCAAGACCGCCGCACCGGGCACACCCCCCGGCTGGGCCCCCACCACCGCGACGATCACGCTGCTGACCTCGCTCGGCGTCCTGGTCGTCGGCCAGATGTACACCGTCCTGGCCCTGCTGAGCCCCATGGCTCTCTCCCTGCACACCACACCCGAGCAGGTCACCTGGACCGCGACGTCGTTCGGGTTCGCCTACGCCGCCGGCTTTCTCGTCGTCGGCCCGCTGACGGACCGGTACGGGCCACGCGCGGTGATGACCGCCGGACTCGTGGCAGCAACGGCCGCCACCGCCGTGGTCAGCGCAGCCCCGGACCTGACCTGGGCCATCGCCCTGCGCATGGTCCAGGGGCTGACAGCCGCGGCGTTCGCCCCCGCCGCGTTCTCCTACGTCACCCACCACATCGCACCCAAGCGGCGCGCGATGGCCCTGACCTGTGTCACCAGCGGCATGCTCGGCGCCGCCGTCCTCATGCAGATCGCAGCCCAGGCCGTCGCCGCCGGGCCCGGATGGCGCGCGGTGTTCCTCCTCAGCGCCGCCCTCATGGCCCTGAGCCTGCTGCCCGTTCACCGCACCCTGCGCCCCACCCCGCGCCAGGACACCGGCGGACTGCTGCACGCCTTCGCCGCGATGCCGCGGCTCCTGCGCCGGGGCCGGCTGCTCGCCCTGTACGCAGCCACCGTGACCTTGATGGCGGGATTCGTCGCCCTCTACACGGCCGTGTCCGTCGCCGGGCCGCCCGGTATCGCCGGGAACCCCACCGCGATCCTGACCCTACGGGCCAGCGCCCTGCCGGCACTGGTCGCCGTCCCCCTGCTCGCGCCCACCCTGTCGCGGCTGGCCGCACCGAAGCGTCTGGTACTCGCGCTGGGCGTGGCCGCTGTCACCGCCACGGCCGCCTCCCTGCTCGGCGGACACACGATCCTCCTGGCCGTGGCACTGCTGCTGTTCGTGGGCGCCGTCGCGACCGCGGCACCCGCTGTCGTCGAGACCGTCAACGCCACCGCCCCGCACGCGCGCGGCGCAGCCGTCGCCCTCTACGCGTGCAGCATGTTCATCGGCGCCAGCCTGGGCCCGCAACTGGCCGGCGCCCTCACTGGTCAGGGTTTCGGCACCATCCTGCGCGCCGCCGCCGCCGGGCTCGCCCTGGGCGCCGCCCTTGCACTGCCGGCCCTACGCCGCCGGCACCCCGAGTGATCGTTGTTCTGAACGCGTGAGCCCATCGCACCCTGAGGTGCGATGGGCTCACGCGCATAAGACTCTGCCTTCCCCGGGAGCTCACTGCTCCGGAGCAGTCTCCTGGCGGTGGGTGGCGTGGAGGCTGCCGAGCAGGGCCAGCGCCTGGGCGCCGGGGCTTCCCGATGCGGCGTGGTAGATCACTAGCTGCTGGCCCGGCGCGCCGCGGACGTCGAAGGTCTGGTAGGTGAGATCGAGACGGCCGACATCGGGGTGCAGGAGCTCCTTGCCGGCACGGGTCTTGCCGTGCACGGTGTGCGAGGACCACAGGGCGGCGAACTCCTCGCTCTCCGCGGTCAGAGATTCGACGAGGTCGTGCAGACGCCGGTAGTGCGGATCCAGACCCGTGGCGTGGCGCAGTCCGGCCACGACCGCCTCCGCCGCCCGCCCCCACTGGGTGAAGAAGCTACGGGCGGCCGGATCGAGGAAGGTCATACGGGCCATGTTGTCCATGTCCTCGAACGGCGAGAACAGGGCATCGGCCAGCGCGTTCGACGCCAGGAAGTCGTTGGCCGGGTTCAGGACGAACGCCGCGGCGGTCGCGTATCCGTCCAGCAGCTCCCGCAACGCAGGACTGACCACTTCCCTCGGCTGCGGCCGCTCACCCTCGGGTGTGGTGCCCGCCAACCGGAACATGTGCTCCCGCGCTTCGACATCCATCAGCAGCGCGCTGCTGATCGCCTCAAGGATCTGCGGCGAAGGGCTGCGCTCGCGGCCCTGTTCCAGGCGGGCGTAGTAGTCGCTGTTCATGCCGGCCAGGACGGCGACCTCCTCCCGCCGCAGCCCCGCCACCCGGCGCGCGCCCCAGGAGGCGAGCCCGACATCGTCGGGGCGCAGGCGGGCGCGGTGGGCACGCAGGAAATCTCCGAGATCGTTGCTGGTCACCCCTCCAGGCTATGGCGCAGCCTTCCGGCGTGCCTGGGTGCCCTGTACCCAGGCACGACTCGTCCTGGCTCCCTTCCCCCGGCCCGCCCACGCTGGTGGCCGGCACCCGGACACGAGAAGGAGCGCATTGTGAGGAACCAGTCGAGGCCACCGGAGAGGGCCGCCGGGCGAAGGACCGTGGACGTGGACGTGGTCGGGATGTGGGTGACCGCGGACGGACATATCCGCCAGGAACTGCGCGCTGACGGCCGCTACGACGAAGCGCGCGGCACCCGGTCCAGTGCCTACACCGGCCGCTACACCGTGACCGGCAACCACCTGCACTACGTCGACGACACCGGCTTCACCGCCACCGGCGACATCCGCGACGGCGTCCTCTTCCACGAACACCTCGTCCTCTACAGGGAGAACAAGGCATGATCCCCACCACCAAGATCTTCCTGATCACCGGCGTCAGCAGCGGCCTCGGCCGCGCGTTCGCCACCGCCGCCCTGGACGCCGGGCACACCGTCGTCGGTACCGTCCGCAAGGATGCAGACGCACAGGCGTTTACCGCCCTGCACACCCAGCGCGCCCACGCCCGCCTCCTCGACGTCACCAACGACACCGCAGTCCGCACCGTGATCGGCGAGGTGGAACAGACCGTGGGGCCCGTCGACGTACTGATCGCGAACGCCGGATACGGCCTGGAGGGCACCTTCGAGGAAACGCCCCTGGCCGACCTGCGCGCCCAGTTCGACGTCAACGTCTTTGGCGCCGCCGCCGCCGTCCAGGCCGTCCTGCCGTTCATGCGCGAACGCCGCCGCGGGCACATCCTGGCCGTCACCTCCATGGGCGGACTCGCCTCCTTCCCCGGCGTCTCCGCCTACTGCGGCAGCAAGTACGCCCTCGAAGGCATCCTCGAAGCCGTCGGCAAGGAAGTCGCCGGCTTCGGCATTCACGTCACCGCCATCGAGCCGGGCTCCTTCCGCACTGACTGGGCGGGCCGCTCCATGGTCCGTGCACCACGGTCCATCCCCGACTACGATGACCTGTTCGAACCCATCCGCGCCGCCCGCCAGGCCGCCAGCGGCAACCAGCTCGGCAACCCCACCAAGGCAGCCGCCGCCCTCCTGCGCATCCTCGACGAACCGAATCCGCCAGCCCACCTCGTCCTCGGATCCGACGCCCTGCGCCTGGTCCGCGCCGGACGCGCGGCGGTCGAGAGCGACCTCGCCACCTGGGAAGACCTCACCCTCTCCACCGACCATACCCCCGCCGACGAGGCGCCGTAAGCCACCCGCGCACCACAGCCACAGCATCGGAGACGACACGCAGGAAGGACGACGGGCAGACCCCGGCGGCGGTGGCACGAGAGCGCTACGCCCGCCGGCCCGTCCCGCACCGCCCGGTACGGGACGGGCCGATCCACGGACCAGTCGCCTTTCAGGCGCCTTCGGTCCTGCCACTGACAAAACGCTGCGCCGTACTGACATCTACTCTGCGCACGACATCAACGGCACCCGAAGAGGCCCCAGGCGACCGGGGCGGTGGCCAGCACACCAAGTCGGGCAACGCAGCCAACGAGGACCCGATGTTCCGGGGCGACTTCAAGGGCCTGGTCGACAAGCTCGACTACATCAAAGGCCTCGGCATGTCGGCCGTCTGGATCACCCCCGTGGTCCTGAACCGGTCCGACTACGACTACCACGGCTATCACGGCTACGACTTCTACGAGGTCGACTCCCGGCTCGAGTCCGCCGGCGCCTCGTACCAGGACCTGATCGACGCGGCCCACGCCAAGGGCATGAAGATCTACCAGGACGTCGTCTACAACCACTCCTCGCGCTGGGGTGCGAAGGGCCTGTTCACCCCGAAGACGTACGGGGTGCGCGACACCCAGTGGAGCTGGTACTACGACGAGAGGAACGACGGCTTCGAGTACGACGGGCTGACCGTCGAGACCAAGTCCGGGAAGTCGTACTACAACGGTGACCTGTGGTCCACGGCCGAGCCTTCGGGCAACACCTGCGTCAACTGGGGCACCCCCACGCAGCACACCTCGCCGGAGGGCTACCGGATCTACAACTGCCAGTGGCCGAGCCCCACTTCGGGGATGTTCCCCAAGGCGTACTACCACAACTGCTGGATCGGCAACTGGGAGGGCGAGGACTCCCGTTCCTGCTGGCTGCACGACGATCTCGCCGACTTCAACACCGAGAGCGCGCCCGTGCAGAACTATCTGATCGGCGCCTACGACAAGTACATCGACATGGGCGTCGACGGCTTCCGCGTGGACACCGCCGTGCACATCCCCCGCACCACCTGGAACCGCCGTTTCCTGCCTGCCATCCAGGAGCGCGTCACCCAGCGGTTCGGTGCCGAGGCCGCGAAGAACTTCTTCGTCTTCGGTGAGGTCGCCGCCTTCGTCAACGACAAGTGGAACCGCGGCTCGGTCAACCACTCCGCGCAGTTCTACACATGGAAGGAGCGCAAGGAGTACAGCGCGGACGACGAGAAGGCCGCCCTGGAGATGTACGACTACGAGCAGCAGCAGGGCACGGGCTCGCAGCCGACCTCCACCAACGCCTTCCTGAACGGAAACGCCTACCACGCCCCGGACCACAGCGAGTTCTCCGGTATGAACGTCATCGACATGCGCATGCACATGAACTTCGGCGACGCGAACAACGCCTACAACAACGGCAAGGACTCCGACGACAGTTACAACGACGCCACCTACAACGTCGTGTACGTCGACAGCCACGACTACGGTCCCAACAAGAGCAGCGAGCGGTACGCGGGAGGAACGGACGCCTGGGCCGAGAACATGTCGTTGATGTGGACCTTCCGGGGCATCCCCACGCTGTACTACGGCTCCGAGATCGAGTTCCGGGCCGGAAAGAAGATCGACTGCGGGCCCACCTGCCCGCTGGCGACGACCGGCCGGGCGTACTACGGCGCGCATCTCACCGGAGACGTCGAGGCGTCGGACTTCGGCACCGTCGACTCGGCGACCGGAGCGGTCGCCGACACCCTGGCGAAACCGCTGGTCAAGCACGTGCAGCGGCTCAACCTGATACGCCGTGCGGTGCCCGCCCTGCAGATGGGGCAGTACTCCACGGAGGGCATCACCGGCTCCATGGCGTACAAGCGCCGCTACACCGACGCGGCGAGCGGCACGGACAGCTTCGCGCTGGTGACGGTCTCCGGCGGCGCCACGTACTCGGGTATCCCCAACGGCACCTACAAGGACGCCGTCACCGGCGACACCAAGGTCGTGACGGGCGGCACGCTGGCCGTCGCGGCACCGGGCAAGGGCAATCTGCGGGTGTACGTCCTCGACCTCGGCGGCAGGAACGCGGCCCCGGGGAAGGTCGGGACGGCGGGTCCCTACCTGAAGTGACGTGGGACGTGGCGGGCGCGCGGTGCGCGTCCGCCACGCCTGCCCGCTCGTGTCCCGCAGTCCACCCGGTGCGGGGTCCGCAGACGGTCGTCCCGCGGCTCGGCGGATCGTGGAGGGGTCCGGGCCTGTGAGGAACGGGGGCGGCGGTTCCCGAAGTCAACGGAGGCCGCAGGCCCGGACACGGCCGACTCGGTCCGCGGCATCACTCTGTCCTGCGACGTCGAGAGGGACAGCCACATCCTCGGCATCCAGCGCCGGGGGCACCGGCACGGCCGGGAGTCACGTCTCCGTCCGTCCGGTCCACGCGGGCAGGCGCGGCCACGCCGCTGTGGACCGCGAGCTCCGCATTCCACATCCCGCGCTCATGGCCGGCCTTCTCCTCGCGGCCCGCAGGGTGCTGTCCCAGGACACGGCGCGGCCCGCGGAGTCGGACTCCGCGGGGCCGGGGGGGCGGGGTTCTGGACGATGTCAGTCGGTCAGGGTGTCCTTGATCTTCTCCTTGGCCTGCCGGGCGTCGCCCTTGGTCTGGTCGGCGCGCCCCTCGGCGGTGAGCCGCTCGTTGCCGACGGTGCGCCCGGCGGCTTCCTTGATCTTGCCCTTGGCCTGGTCGGTCTTCGCCTGGGTCTTCTCGTCAGCAGCCATGTCACTCACACCTTGCTGTTCTCGACATCGTGGTCATCCACCGGGTGACCGCCATCGCCCGGTTCAAACAGGCCGGTTCTCATCGAGTCCGCACGGGGCTCCGGGGAGGGCCAGGGGGTGCGGCGTCATCGGCCGCAGGAACTTGATCAGGGGCAGGGAGGCTCGTACGCGATGCCGCCCAGGTGCCGGTCCCACTGGCGCCGGGTGATCGGCGGGCCCGCGTGGTCGCAGGCCCGGTCGATCAGCCGGGCCGTCTACGGCTACGTGGAGTTGGGCGCCGTGGAGGGGCAGGGTGCTCAGAGGACTTCGCACAGGCGTGGCGGGGGCTCCGAGCACGGGACTTCGCACAGGCGTGTCAGGGGCTCCGAGCGCGGATCGACGTCGGCCGAACGCACCATGGACTGCCTCGTCGGCTGCCGCCGCCTCCACCGACGCCACGAACGCATATCCACCCGCCTCCTCGCCTTCACCGGCATCGCCTGCACCTCATCTGCTACCGCGGACTCAGGACGACACCGGATCATCTGGAATGGGACTCAACGCCTTCCGAGAGCTGCCCCATGATGGTCCGTGTGAGCAGGGCGAATGCGTTTGAGGCCGCTTCCTCCCGCGCGGCGAGGCTAATTCCACAGATGCGGGAAGCGCAGTTCGGTGCGGCTGCGCGCGGTGTCCCCGGGGCGCAGCACCGCGCTCGGCAGGTCCGGCCGGTTGGGTGAGTCGGGCAGGTGCTGGGTCTCCAGGCAGACCGCGCCGTGCCGTTCGTGCCGGCGGCCCGTGCCGTCGGTGAAGGAGCCGTCGAGCTGGTTGGCGGTGTAGACCTGGATGCCGGGCTCCGTCGTCCACACCTCGAGGACCCGCGCCGCGTCCGGGGCGGTGAGGCGGGCGGCGCGGCGCAGGCCGCCGCCGGAGTTCCGCAGGACCCAGCAGTGGTCGAAGCCGCCCGCCGCACGCAGTTGTCCGTCCTCGGTGCCGAGGCGTTCCCTCAGGACCTGGGGCGCGGTCAGGTCGAAGGGTGTTCCGCGGACATCGGCCGGCGGTCCCAGGGGGATACCGTCGTCGTCCACCGGCAGATAGGAGTCGGCGTCGACCTCCAGGCGGTGGCCGAGGACGTCGTCCTGTCCGGCGAGGTCGAAGTAGGCGTGGTTGGTGAGGTTGACCACCGTGGGGCGGTCGGTGACCGAGGCGTAGTCGACGGCCAGGGTGCCCGCCGTGTCGAGGGTGTACGTGACGGAGGCGTCCAGTGCCCCGGGGAAGCCCATGTCTCCGTCGGGACTGTGCAGGGTGAGCCGTACGGACACGCTGCCGTCCGTCTGTTCCGGGGTCGCTTCCCACACCTTGGCGTGGAAGCCCTCGGGCCCGCCGTGCAGGGCGTGGCCCCGGTCGTTGGCGGGGATGCGGTGCTCGGTCCCGTCCAGGACGAACCGGCCGTGCGCGATGCGGTTGGCGTAACGGCCGACGACGGCGCCGAAGTAGGGGTGTTCGGACGTGTAGTCGTCGAGGGTCGTGAGCGACCGGACGACGGAGGCCGCGGCGCCCGTGGTGTCCGGCACGGTGAGGCGGTGCAGGGAAGCGCCGTAGGTCAGGACCTCGGCACGGACTCCCGTACCGCTGTCGAGGGTCCACAGGTCGGTCGTGGTCCCCCGGGAGGAGCCGAAGGGGGCGCGGTGCACGGTGGGGCGCGGCATCAGAGGTCCTCGGTGTGGCCGGAGTCGGGCCCGGGCGTGGTGGATTCGCGGACGACGAGGCGGTAGCCGGGGCGTGGCCGGCGCGGTTCGGCGACGGGTTCGCCCGCGAGCTGGGCGACCAGGCTGTCGACGGCGAGGCGGGCGATGGCTTCCTTGTCGGGGGCGATGGTGGTGAGCGTGATGGTGGTGTAGCGGCTCTCCTCGATGTCGTCGAAGCCGACGACTGCGATGTCGTCCGGGATCCGCATACCGCGTTCGGTGATGGCCCGCATCGCGCCGATGGCGATGAGGTCGTTGTACGCGAACACGGCGTCGGGCCGGTCCTCCCGGTCCAGGAGCCGCGCCATGCCGGAGGCGCCGTCCTCCCGGCCGTAGCCGTCGGTGACCACGACGAGGGATTCGTCGGGTGTGATGCCGGCGGCCGCGAGTTCCTCGCGCCAGCCCCTCAGGCGCAGGTGCGCGGGCTGGCGTTCCTGGCCGGTGCGCGATCCGAGGAAGGCGATGCGCCGATTGCCCTGGGCGACGAGGTGGCGCACGGCCGCGCGGGCCGCCGCCACGTTGTCGATGGCGATGTGGTCGTAGGGCGCCTCGTACTCCCGCTCGCCCAGCAGGACCAGCGGCGCCGTCTCGGTGCGCGCCATGAGGTCCTCGGTCTCCAGGTGGATGGGGCTGAGGATGAGGCCGTCGATCACATGGGACCGGAAGCCCTGACTGACCAGGAGCTCCTTCTCCCTGAGTCCGGCGGTGTGGTCGACCAGCACGGTGTAGTCGTGCCGGGCGGCCGCGTCGATGACCGCGCCGGCGAGTTCCGCGAAGTACGGGTTGCCGAACTCGGGGACGGCGAGGGCGATGATGCCGGTACGGCCCTTGCGCAGATGGCGGGCGGTGAGGTTCGGCCGGTAGCCGAGCTCGTCGATCGCGTGCTGCACCTTGGCGCGCATGGCGGGCGTGACGTGCTGATAGTTGTTCACCACGTTCGACACGGTCTTGATGGACACGCCCGCCCGTTGCGCAACGTCCTTGAGGCTGACGCCCACGGCACTCCTTGGTTCGGCTCGGCTCGGCTTGGCTCGGTGTCCGGCCGGGACGGGCCGGCTCGTCGTCAGGTGCTTCTGCGACTGCGCGCGAGATAGCGCTGGGCCACCACGACAACGATAAGGAAGCCGCCGCTGACCACCGACTGGTAGGAGGAGTTGAGCGAGCCGATCTGGTTGATCAGGTTCTGGATGACGGCCAGCAGCAGGACGCCCCAGAGGGTGCCGCTGATGGATCCGGCGCCTCCGACGAGGAGCGTGCCGCCGATGACGACGGCGGAGATCGCGTCGAGTTCCATGCCCACGCCGACGATGGTGACGCCGGAGGACAGCCTGGCCGCGTTGAGGGCGCCGGCGAGTCCGGCGAGCAGGCCGCTGAGTGTGTAGACGAGGATCTTCGTACGGGCGACGGGGAGGCCCATCAGGGTGGCCGCGTCGCTGCTGCCGCCAACGGCGAAGAGGGTCTGCCCGAACGAGGTGCGCTGCAGGACGAGTCCGCCGGCACCGAAGAGCACCAGGGCGATGAGGATCGGATGGCCGAAGCCCCAGACGCTGCCCTGGCCGAGCTCTCCGAAGGCGGAGTCCTTGGGCACCAGGTAGGTGGTGGCGCCCTCGTCGGTGAGGGCGAGCAGCAGGCCCCGGGCGCCCAGCAAGGTGGCGAGGGTGACGATGAAGGGCGCCATGTTTCCCCGGGCGATCAGGAGACCGTTGAGCAGGCCGATCCCGCCGCACACCACGAGGGGGAGCAGGAGGGCGGCGAGGAATCCGTATTGCGAGGCCCAGGCGGCGAGGACTCCTCCGAGGGCGAAGACCGACCCGACGGACAGGTCGATGCCGCCGGTGATGATGACCATCGTCATGCCGAGTGCGACCACGGCGAGGAAGGATGCCTGGATGGTCACCCCGCGGGCGTTGTCCAGGGAGGCGAACGTGGGGTAGATGAACGAGGCGGCGATCACGACGGTCAGCAGGACCGCGAGCACGCCCTGGCGTTGCAGCAGTTCGGCGGCGCGCTGCCGGCCGGTCTGTCCGGGCCCGGCGGCGGGGCGGGCCGCGGGCGCTTTCGTCGGCACCGGGGCCGGGGCGGCGGTGGCGGGCTTGGTTTCGTTCATCGGGACCGACGCTCCCGGGCGACGTAGACGGCGGCGATGATGATGGCCGCCTGGGCGATCTGTGCGGTGGAGTCGGGCAGGTCGTGCTTGACGAGCGTGGCGCGCAGGAGCTGCATGAGCAGGGCTCCCGCGACGGTGCCGAGCACCCGGACGGAGCCTCCGTTGAGGGGGGTGCCGCCGACCACGACCGCCGTGATGGCGGAGAGTTCCATGAGGGTGCCGAGCGAGGACGGGTCGCTCGCGGTGAGCCGGGCCGTGGCGAGGATGCCGGCGAGAGCCGCAAGCACCCCGCAGATCACGTACACGCCGATGAGGACCCGTTTGACGGGCAGTCCGGCGAGCGCGGCGGCGGAGCGGTTGCCGCCGACGGCGACGACCTGCCGGCCGAAGGTGGTGCGCTGGACCAGGAAGGCCACTGCGACGGCGAGGACTCCGGCGATCCAGACGACGAGTGGGATGCCGAGGAAGGAGCCGGTGCCCAGCGACAGCAGGTCGGGGTTGACGATCTGCTTGAGCTGTCCGTCGGCCATGACGAGGGCCAGTCCGCGGCCTCCGACGAAGAGGGCCAGCGTGGCCACGATGGGCTGCAGCCCGACGAGGGACACGAGGGCGCCGTTGACCGCTCCGACGACGGCACCGGCGAGCAGGGCCACGACGAGCGCGGGAACGAGTCCGTATCCGAGGTAGAGCGGGAGAAAGGCGGCGGCGAGCGCCATGGTCGAGCCGACGGACAGGTCGACGCCCTCGGTGCCGATGACCAGGGCCATGCCCAGGGCGACGATGACGATGGGGGCGACCTGGACGAGCTGGGTGCGGAAGTTGTCCGCGGTCATGAAGTGTTCGGTGAACAGCGCGTTGAAGAGCAGTACCACCGCAACGGCGACGTACACGCCGTACCGCTGGTACCAGGCGGGGTCACGGAGCCGGGCAAGCGGACTCGCGGGCTTGCGGGGCTGGTCGCCCTTCGCGGGCGGGGCGACGGCGGTCTGGGTCATCGGGGGTCCTCCTGGGCGGCCGGTGCCGTTTCCGCCGGCTCAGGTGCGTGGTCGGCGAGCACTTCGAGCAGCCGGTCCTCGGCCACGTCGTCGCCCGACAGCTCACCGGCGACGGCTCCGCCGCGCAGGACGACGATGCGGTCGGCGCCCTCGATGAGTTCCTCGATGTCGGAGGAGATGAGCAGGACGGCGAGGCCCTCGCCGGCGAGGTCGTCGATGAGGCTCTGCACCTCTGCCTTGGCTCCGACGTCGATGCCCCGGGTGGGTTCGTCGAGCAGGAGGACCTTGGGTTCCAGGCAGAGCCAGCGGGCCAGCAGGACCTTCTGCTGGTTGCCGCCGGAGAGCTCTCCGACCTTCTGCTCGGGGCTCGACGCCTTGATCCGCAGACGCTTCATGAAGATGTCGACGATCCGGTCCTGCTTGGCGCGCGAGACGACGCCGGCCCGGGAGAGACGGGGCATGGCCGCCAGCACGATGTTCTCCCGGACGGAGAGACCGGGCACGATGCCCTCGGCCTTGCGGTCCTCGGGGAGCAGACTGATGCCGGCCCGGATCGCGGCCGCCGGGGTGAGGCGCTTCAGCGTGGTGCCGTCGACGGTGAGTTCACCCGCGTCCAGGCGCAGTGCGCCGGACAGCGCCTTGGCCGTCTCGCTGCGGCCGGAGCCGAGGAGACCTCCGAGGCCGAGTACCTCTCCCGCGTACAGCGACACGGATATGTCGTGGAGCTGGAGGCGGCTGGAGAGACCGGTCGCCGTGAGTACGGGGGTGCGGGCGGCCTCGTGTCCCTCCGCGGCGAAGCTGGTGACACCGGAGCGACGGACCTCGGAGAGGTCGCGGCCGAGCATCATCGACACGAGCTGCATCCGGTCGAGGTCGGCGAGTTCGCCGGTGTGGATGTGGCGTCCGTCGCGCAGGACGGTGACCCGGTCGCAGACCCGGTAGAGCTCGTCCATGCGGTGGCTGACGTAGAGGACGGCGATGCCCTTGTCCCGCAGGTTCCCGATGACCCGGAACAGGGTCTCCACCTCGCGCGGTTCGAGCGAGGAGGTGGGTTCGTCCATGATGACGACCTGGGCGTTGACGGACACCGCCCGTGCGAGGGCGACCATCTGCTGGGTGCCGACCCCGAGGGTGTGCAGGGGGCGCCGCGGATCGGCGCGTACGCCGAATCCGTCGAGCAGATCACCGGTCTCCCGGTGCATGCGGGCGAAGTCGATGAGCCCGAAGCGGTTCCTGGGCTCCCGGCCCAGGAAGATGTTCCGCGCCACGCTCATCAGCGGGACGAGGTTGACCTCCTGGTAGATCGTGGAGATCCCGGCCTGCTGCGCCTCGAACGGCCGGGTGAACCGGACCGGTTCACCCGTCATCCGCAGTTCGCCCCCGTCCGGCCGGTACACACCGGTCAGCACCTTGATGAGGGTGGACTTGCCCGCGCCGTTCTCCCCGACCAGCGCGTGGGTCTCCCCCGCGCGCAGGGAGAAGCTGACGTCGTCGAGGGCGACGACGCCGGGGAACCGTTTGCTCACCGAGCGGGCTTCGAGCACGGCGGAGGCCGCGTGCCCGGCCGCCTCCGGTGCCTGAGGTACTGCTTCGGGTGGTGCCATGGGTGTTCTTGGCCTTCCGCTGTCCGAGGGGCGAGGGCCCGGGGGCCGCCGGGGCGCGGTGCGAGCGCCACGGCGGCCGGGGCCACTGGGTTCAGAAGCGGATCAGTACGCCCCGCCGAGCGATTCCTTGGCGTTGGTCTCGTCGTAGGCGCGGTCGGTGATGATCACGTTCTCGGGGATCTCCTCGCCGCCGTAGAACTTGTTCGCGGTCGCGAAGGCGAGCGGCCCGAAGCGCGGGTTGGACTCGATGACGGCGTTGTACTCACCGTTGACGAGGGCCTGGACGGCGTTGCGGGTGCCGTCGACCGAGACGATCTTGACGTCCTTGCCGGGCTTCTTGCCGGCGGCCTTCAGCGCGGTGACGGCGCCGAGACCCATCTCGTCGTTCTCCGCGTAGACGGCGGTGATGTCGGGCTTGGACTGGATGAGCTGCTCCATGACCTGCTGGCCCTTGTCGCGGGCGAACTCGCCGGTCTGCTGGGCGACGATCTCGATGCCGGGTGCCTCGGCCTTGATCTGGTCGACGAAGCCCTTGGTCCGGTCGGTGGTCACGTTGTTGCCGGAGGCGCCGAGGAGGATCGCCACCTTGCCCTTGCCGTCGGTCGCCTTGATCATGGCGTCGGCGGCCCGCTTGCCCTGCTCGACGAAGTCGGAGCCGAGGAAGGCCACGTAGTCCTTGCAGGCGGTGGAGTTGACCTTGCGGTCGATCGTGAGGACGGGCACCTTCTTCGCCGCCGCGGCCTTGAGCGCCGGCTCCAGGCCGTCGGAGTTCAGCGGCGCGATGATGAGGAACTGGGCACCCTGGGACAGCATGTCCTGGATGTCGCTGATCTGCTTGGACAGCTGCGACTGCGCGTTGGTGGTGAGCAGCTTCTTGACGCCGATCTTGGCTGCCTCGTCCTTGATCGACTGGGTCTCGGCGATACGGAACGGGTTGGCCTCCTTCTCCGACTGGGAGAAGCCGACCACCGCGTCCTTGAGGTCGATCTTGGGTGCGCCGTAGCTCTGGAGCGAACAGCCGGGGCCTGAGGCGGCCTCGGGGGACTTGGCCTCCTGTGCTCCCTGGGTGCTGTCACCGCCCGCGTTGTCCGAGGTCTCCGACTTCGAGCAGCCGGACACGGCCAGCGTGGCGGTTGCGGCGAGCAGGCAGGCCGCGGCGAGGGTACGGGATCGACGCTGGATCATCATGCGCGGGACGCTCCTTGGCGAGGTGACGGCACACCGTGCGGCGTGCGGTCGGGCATGGCGGGACGGTGCGTCAGCCGCTCGGCGGCAGATGACGCTCTATCCCCTCGCGACCCCGCTTCGAGCTGCGGAAACTGCGGTCGCGAGGGCTTGTGAGGCCTCTCGGCGGCTCGGTTTACAACGTTATATAGGCGAGGCGCCGCAGGCGGCAAGAGAGTTGTCGATGCGTTTCCAAAATGTGTCGCCCCAGGGTGAGGCCCTCCGCGGACCGGCCGCCGGGGAGCCGCCGCACCAGGTGTTGCGCCACCTCTGGACACCGGCTTGACCGCGTGCTGTCATACCGCCGACATCAATTTTCCAACGTTGCAAGCCAGTTGTCGTGCCGCCAGGTCCGGACGCGACGGCCACCTTCGCCATGCGCCGGCCGGTCCGGGCCGGTCACCCACCCCGTCCGGCAGAGCAGAAGCGGAGTCCCCCACGATGCCCCTGAACCGCAGACAACTCGTGACCGGTGCTCTGGCCACCGTCGCCGCGACCACCGCGGCCGGCCGCTGGGCCACCACGGCGACGGCCGCCGGGGGCGTGATGGCCGCCGCGCGCGGCGGCCACTACTCCCCCAACGCCGCTCCGCTGCACCCGACGGCGTTCCTGAGACTGCCGCCCGGGCGGGTCACCGCGAGGGGCTGGCTCGCGGGCCAGCTGCGGCTGCAGCTCGACGGTCTCTGCGGCCGCTACGAGGAGTTCTCGCACTTCCTCGACTTCGAGGCCTCCGGCTGGGTCCGCCCCGACCGCGGCGGCTGGGAGGAAGTCCCCTACTGGCTGCGCGGGTACACGGACCTGGCCATCGTCACCGGTGACGCGAAGGCGCTGGCCGTCACCCGCCACTGGATCGACGCGATCCTCACGACCCAGCAGTCCGACGGCTTCTTCGGACCGAAGGCCCTGCGGACGTCGCTGAACGGCGGCCCGGACTTCTGGCCCTTCCTCCCCCTGATCCAGGCGCTGCGTTCCTGGCAGGAGTACGACGGCGACACCCGGGTCATCCCGTTCCTCAGCAGGTTCTTCCGCTACATGAACGCCCAGGGCCCCGGCGCCTTCGACACCAGCTGGATCGCGCTGCGCTGGGGCGACGGGCTGGACAGCGTCTACTGGCTGTTCAACCGCACGGGTGACACCTTCCTGCTCGACCTCGCCGACAAGATCCACCGGTACGGCGCCGACTGGGGCGACAACCTGGTGAACCCCCACAACGTCAACATCGCGCAGGGCTTCCGTGAGCCCGCCCAGTACGCCCTGCGTAGCGGATCGCAGCAGGACACCCGGGACACGTACGGGACGTACGCCAAGGCCATGGACCGGTATGGCCAGTTCCCCGGCGGCGGCTTCGCCGGGGACGAGAACGCCCGGCCGGGCCACGGGGATCCCCGGCAGGGCTTCGAGACCTGCGGGATCGTCGAGTTCATGGCGAGCCACCAGCTGCTCACCCGGATCACGGGCGACCCGCTCTGGGCGGATCGGTGCGAGGAACTGGCCTTCAACTCGCTGCCGGCGTCGCTCGACCCGTCCGGCAAGGCGATCCACTACGTCACCAGCGCCAACAGCGTCGACCTGGACGACGTGCCCAAGCGGGACCGGCAGTTCCAGAACGGCTTCGCCATGCAGGCGTACCTGCCGGGAGTCGACCAGTACCGCTGCTGCCCGCACAACTACGGCATGGGCTGGCCCTACTTCACCGAGGAGCTCTGGCTCGCCACCCCGGACGGCGGACTGGCCGCCGCGATGTACGCCGCCAGCGAGGTCACCGCCAAGGTCGCCGACGGCACGGAGGTGACCTTCACCGAGGAGACCGACTACCCCTTCACGGACACGGTCGCACTCTCCCTCAAGGCCCCGAAACCACTGCGTTTCCCCCTGGTGCTGCGCGTTCCCGCCTGGTGCACCGAGCCGGACATCCGTGTGAACGGCCGACGGGTCACCGCCCCGGCCGGGCCTGCCTTCACCCGGATCGAGCGGACCTGGACCGACGGCGACGAGGTCACCCTGCGCCTCCCCCAGCGGACCTCTGTGCGCACCTGGACCGACAACCACGGCTCGGTGAGCGTGGACCACGGACCGCTGACCTACTCCCTGCGCATCGGGGAGACGTACGAGCGCATCGGCGGCACCGAGCAGTTCCCGGAGTACGCCGTCCACGCCACCACCCCGTGGAACTACGGCATCGTCCTGGACGGGGCGCGGCCGGCGTACTCGCTGCGTCGCCGGTCCACCGGCCGCGCTCCCGGCGACAACCCGTTCACCCTGGACGGCACCCCGCTCGTCATGACCGCCCGGGCCCGCCGGATCCCCGAGTGGAGCGCCGACGACGAGCACGTGGTGGCACCCCTGCAACCGAGCCCCGCCCGCAGCACCGCCCCGGTCGAGGAGGTCACGCTCGTCCCGATGGGCGCCGCGCGGCTGCGGATCACGTCCTTCCCGACGGCGAGCCCCGACGGGACGCCCTGGCTGGCCGACGGCTGGTACCGGATCGCCAACCGCAACTCCGGCAAGGTGCTGGGCGTGGACGGCATGTCGACCGCGAACAGCGCCCACGTCGTCCAGTTCGGCGACACCGGGACCGCGGACCACCTGTGGCGGCTCGTGGCCAACGGCGACGGCTGGTACCGCATCCGCAACCAGCACTCCGGCAAGGTCCTGGGCGTGGACCTCATGTCCACCGCGGACAGCGCCCACGTCGTCCAGTTCGACGACAACGACACCGCGGACCACCTGTGGCAGCTCGTGCCGGACGGCGACGGCTGGTACCGCATCCGCAACCGCAACTCGGACAAGGTGCTCGGCGTGGACCTCATGTCCACCGCCGACAGCGCCCACGTCGTGCAGTACGACGACAACGGCACCGCCGACCATCTCTGGCAGCTGCTCCGATGAGCAGCGGCTTCCGGTACCACTCCCCGCGCCGTTCCGGTGCGGGGAGTCCTTCCCTCCATCGAGGAGATCCGGGAATGAAGTCAGCACCCGCACCACGCCGTCGCACCTTATGGAGACGGTTGACCGCGGCACCGGCCTGCTGGCCCTGCTCGCCACCGCACTGGTGGGGGCGGGCACCGCTCCGGCGGCGGCGGCACCCGCGGCCTGGACGCCGAAGCCGGCCCCCATGACGACGCCCTGGACGAACCAGGTGCCGGTCGACAACCCTCTCCCCGAGTACCCGCGCCCCCAGCTCACGCGCCCCGACTGGGCCAACCTCAACGGCATCTGGGACTTCGCGGTGACCGGCCGCGACGCCGGACAGCCGGCGTCGTTCTCCGAGCAGATCAGGGTGCCGTTCGTCGCGGAGTCCGCGCTCTCCGGCATCAAGCGGAAGATCACGCAGAACGACAAGCTCTGGTACAAGCGCGCCTTCACCGTGCCGTCGAACTGGAACGGCCGTCGCGTGGTGCTCAACTTCGGCGCGTCGGACTGGCAGAGCACGGTGTGGGTCAACGGCACCCAGGTCGGGGCGCACAAGGGTGGGTTCGACTCGTTCTCGTACGACATCACGCCCCAGCTGAACGGCGGCTCGAACACGATCGTCGTCTCCGTCTACGACCCCACGCAGACCGGCGGCCAGGCCGTCGGCAAGCAGCGCATCAATGACGTGAACCCGCACGCGGGCGGCGGCATCTTCTACACCGCCGCTTCCGGGATCTGGCAGACCGTGTGGCTGGAGCCCGTCGCCGCGTCGCACGTCACGCGCCTCGACATGACGCCGAACCTCGGCAACAGCACCCTGCGGGTCAAGGTCCAGGCGGCCTCGGCGAGCGGCCGGACCGCACGGGTCACCGTCTCCAGCGGCGGCACCGTCGTGGGGACGGCGACCGGGGCGCCCGGCAGCGACATCTCCGTGTCCGTCCCCAATCCCCGGCTCTGGAGCCCGGACGACCCGTTCCTGTACGACGTGCGCGCCGAACTGCTCGACGGGACGGCCGTGGTGGACACGGTGGGCAGCTACGCGGGCATGCGGTCCATCGCCGTGGCGAAGGTCGACAACATCCTGCGCCCCGTCCTCAACGGGAAGTTCGTCTTCCAGACCGGCACGCTCGACCAGGGCTACTGGCCCGACGGCATCTACACGGCGCCCACCGACGCCGCGCTGAAGTCCGATCTCCAGGCGCACAAGGACCTCGGGTTCAACATGGTCCGCAAGCACATCAAGGTCGAACCGCAGCGCTGGTTCTACTGGGCGGACAAGCTGGGCCTCCTCGTCTGGCAGGACATGCCCGCCATGGACACCGGCAAGACGCCCGACGGCCCGTCCCGCACCCAGTGGGAGGCGGAGTACCACGCGGTCATCGACCAGCACCGCAGCTCGCCGTCCCTGGTGATGTGGGTCAACCAGAACGAGGGCTGGGGGCAGTACGACCAGGCCAGGATCGCGAACGAGGTAAAGGCGTACGACCCGTCCCGGCTGGTGAACAACATGAGCGGGGTCAACTGCTGCGGATCGGTGGACGGCGGCAACGGCGACGTGATCGACAACCACGTCTACGTCGGCCCCGGCAACACGGCGCCCACCGCGACCCGGGCCGCCGTACTCGGCGAGTTCGGCGGGCTGGGGTACAAGGTCCCCGGTCACGAGTGGTTCCCGGGCGGCGGCTTCAGCTACGAGGACCAGTCGAGCGTCGCCGCGTTGAACAACCGGTTCGTCGGGCTCCTCGACGCCATCAGGATCGGCCAGCTGCCGGCCGGCCTGTCCGCCTCCGTCTACACGGAGATCACCGACGTGGAGAACGAGGCGAACGGGCTGCTCACCTACGACCGCCAGGTCGTCAAGGTGGACACCGCGCGGGTGAGGGCCGCGAACCAGGCCCTCATCCAGGCGTCGAAGACCCCGGCGCCGCCGGTCACCCTGCCCACCGGGCAGTACAAGTCGCTCCGGGTCACCACCCCGGGTCACACGAACAAGTACCTGCGCCACTCCGAGGCGCTCGCCTACACCGCCGTCGTCGACAGCGGCAGCAGCGCGCTGCTGAAGAACGACGCCACCTGGAAGGTCGTCACGGGCCTGGCGAACAGCAACTGCTATTCGTTCGAGTCCCGCAACTATCCCGGTGAGTACCTGCGTCACCGGGACTTCCGGATCCGCCGTGACGCGAGCGACGGCTCGGCGCTCTTCAAGGCCGACGCGACGTGGTGCGCGGTCGCGGGTCAGGGCGGGGTGCGGCTGTCGAGCGCCAACCTGCCCGGCAGCTACCTGCGCCACATCGACTCGGAGGTGTGGCTGGCCACCCCCGGCGGCGGTCATGCCTGGGACAACGCGGCCACCTTCACCGAGGACACCACCTGGACCGTGGACGGACCCTGGGCTCCCTGACGTGAGCCGCCCCGGGCCCGGAGCCGGCCTCGTACGGCCGGCTCCGGGCTCGGCGGGGCGTCATGCGTCGCCCATGACCAGCCCTTCGATGGTGTGTTTCTGGACGATGGGGGTCAGTTCCTCCACCACCGGGCAGAGCAGATGGGCCCGGACCCGCCCGGGCAGGGAAGCCCAGTACGAACGGGTCACCTCCATGGCGTGCTGCGCGTCGTTGCCCGCGCCCGGCGCGTCGACACCCAGCACCAGAACCGGCCGGGAGTCGGGCGAGTGGTTGGCCGTGCCCCGGTGGATGGTCAGGGCGGAGCGGGCCGAGATGTCGCCGCGCCGCGGGTACTTGCGCTCGGCGAGCCCCGCGTAGCGCGGATAGGTGTCGCGGGGCGGGAACATCGCGTGGCCGAAGCGGATGTCGTCGTCCCACTGGGTGCCGGGCGCAATCTCGAACGGACCCATGTCCTCGCGAGTGTCGACGGCGGTGAGGTTGAAGGCGAGGGAGGTCAGCCGGCGCCGGCTCCGGGTGGCGTCCGGCATGGGGAAGTCGCGGTGCCAGGGCTGGTTCACGGCCCCGGCGAGCGGGATGTCGAAGCCCAGCTCGACCACGCGGTAGTCGGGTCCCAGGACGGTTTCGCACACGCCCCGGACCCAGGGGTGGTCCACGAGCTCCACGAAGCCCCGCATCTGCTCGGGGTGCATCTCCACGTAGTACCGGTGGGGTCCGCGGCCGACGGTTCCGCCCTCCCGGCCCCGCGCCTCGGCGAAGGCGGTGTCGATGTCCTCGCGCATCATGTCGGCCCACTGCGGGGTGAAGGCTCCCCGGCACGCGGTGATTCCGGCCGTGTACAGGTCCTGCACGGCCGAGTCGAGGTGCGGGGCGATGGCGGCTTCGGGCATGGCGGTGGTCCCTTCGTCGACGGGGGAAGGCAGGGAGCGACGGATCGGCGAGGGTGAGGTGTTCCTGCCCCCTCGGTCCTGCTGACGCGCCCATGTTGCAACGTTGCAGGCAACGTGGCAAGAGAGGGTGCGCACCGCCGTGCGACGGGCTGTTACGGTGCACTGCGCAAGGGGGTGGGGTCCGCCTGCCGCCCCGTACGGAGGAACAGGAGCTCACCGACCGTGGCAGCGAGACTCAAGGACGTCGCGGCGCTCGCAGGCGTGTCCGTCCGGACCGTCTCCAACGTCGTGAGCAACGCCGCGGCCGTCGCCCCCGCGACACGCGCCCGGGTCATGGCGGCGGTGGAGGAGCTGGGCTACCGCCCCAACCTCGCCGCCCGCAACCTCCGGCAGGGGCGCACGGGCCTCATCGGGGTGGTCGTGCCAGAGATCCACTCCCCCTACTTCGGTGCGCTGGCGGGTCTCCTCATCGACGCGGCGCAGGAACGCGGGTGGACGGTCCTCCTGGAACGGACCGGAGGGCGGGCCGATCTGGAGCGCCGGCTCCTCGACGGGTCCGAGGGGCATCAGGTGGACGGGATGATCGTCAGCCCGTGGTCGACGTCCCCGTCCGAGCTGGCCTCGCTCGCGGGAGGTCTGCCTCTCGTCGTCCTGGGGGAGCTGGAGCCCGACGGGGCCATCGACCACGTGGCGCTGGACAACGTGGGGGCCGCGCGGGACGCGGCTCGCCATCTGGTCGCGACGGGCCGCCGGCGTATCGCGGTGATCGGTCTGCAGTCCGGTCTGGGCCACGGCACGGCGGAACTGCGTGCCGAGGGCTTCCGGCAGGGCCTGCGGGAAGCGGGCCTGAGTCCGGTGGCCGAGGTGGAGGTGGAGGATCTGCACCGGGCGGAGGGGGCACGGGCCCTGCGCGAACTGCTGGAGGTGCCCGGATCCGTCGACGCCGTCTTCTGCTTCAGCGACGAACTCGCCCTCGGTGCGCTGCGCGTGGCAGCCGAAGGGGGCCTGCGGGTGCCGGAGGACCTGGCGCTGATGGGGTTCGACGACATCGAGGACGGCCGCTTCGCCACTCCGTCCCTCACCACGATCGCCCCTGACCGTGAACAGATCGCGGAGCGTGCCGTGCAGTGCCTGACCGAGCGCGTCCTGGGTCGGTTCGAGGCGCTGCCCGGCCGCCGCGTCGTGGTCCCGCACCGTGTGCTGGCCCGGGAGAGCACCGGGGCCGCGGCAGCCCAGGGGTGAGGGCCGGCGTGCGTCCCGCGAGGGGTCAGCCGTACCGGCGCAGGAGCACGTGGAGATAGTCCTCCAGCCGGCTCGTGAGCAGGGCCGTCGTCAGGTGGGTGTGTCCCAGCTCGCGCCAGGGCCGCGCGACCTTCTCGACGTTCGAGAAGGCGAGGGCGTCCAGGACCCGCCAGTACAGGTGAGCCGAGGGATCACCGCTCAGGACACCTCCGGCGGCCACGTACAGATCGGCGAGCCGCATTGCTTCCTCCGGGCCGTGCAGGAGAGCCAGGGCCGTGGAGCAGTGCGCCACGTCGAGGTCCGCCGGCCCCCAGGACGTCTCGACCCAGTCCACGACACCGGTGATCCGTGTGTCGGTGCCGTGTCCGCTGAAGAGCACGTTGCCGGGGTGGAAGTCGCGGTGCAGGAAGCAGGGCCTGTGGTCCGGGGGGTCACGGCGGATGACGTCGACGGCACGCTGCCACAGGTGCGACCGTTCCGTCCCTTCGGGCGGGCTCACTCGTTCCGGTGCGGTCCATGCCTCGTAGGCACGCGGCCGGGCGTCGGCCGGGACACGTACCTGGTGGATGCCGACGAGTTGGCGCGCCAGGAGCTCCGTCCGCAGTCCCGCGTCCTCCTCGCCCAGGCGCACCGTGCCGGGCAGCAGCGTCATCAGCAACGACGGGTGGTCGCAGTACCGCGCGGTCGCGTCCACGGCCTCGAACCCGGCCACCGGCACATCGGTCCGCGCGAGGAGCCGCAGGACGTCCGCCTCCCGCGTGAGGAGACCCTCCGCGTGGCGGACGAAGAAGGGTTCGACGAAGGAGCGCAGCACGAACCACCGTGGAGCGCCCGGCCCGCCGACGCGCAGGCTGCGCATCTCCGAGGTCCATCCGCCGCGCAGCCGTCTCGCCGCGTCCACGGGACGGCCCTCACCCACCTGTTCCTCGACCCACGTGCGCGTACGGGACCAGCCTCGGTCGTCGACGCCGGACTCCGCGAAGGCAACGTGTTCGTCCATGCCCACAACCTATCGATGACCGCAGTCCTGGGGCGGGTCCGTGGGAGAGGGGCGAGGTGACCGGACAGCGCGGAGCTCCCGGCAGCGCGGCGCGTGCGCACACTGCCGGGAGCGGCCCTGCGGAGTGCTCCCTACGGCTGGTCGCCGTCGTGGAGTGCGGTCACCTCCTGGTCGGTGAGCGCCTTGTCGTACACCTTCACCTGGTCGACGGAGCCGTTCCAGAAGTCGACGTCGTTGCCGGACCACTTGGCGCGGCCGACGGACAGCGAGCCTGTGCTGACGTCGGCGCTTCCGGCCGCCGCCGTGGAGGCGAGCTCGCCGTCGACGTACAGCTTGATCTCGTCACCGCTGCGCACGCCGACCAGGTGGTACCACTGCCCGAGTTCCGGCTTCATCTCCGTCCGGGCCCGGTGGGCGCCCGGGGTCGAGAAGGCGAACCCACCCTGTCCGTACTGGAGGTAGAACGGGTTCTCCTGGCGTCGGCCGTCCTGGCTGACGACGGTTGCGTAGTTGCCCGGCAGTGCGTCGAGCGACGCCCAGGCCGACACGGTGTAGTCGCCGGTGGTGTCGACGACCGGACCGTCGGTCTCGGCGTACTGTCCCGCACCGTCGAACTTCAGCGCCGAACCCTGGACTCCGGGCGTCCAGGACGTGCCCTCGGAGAGGGTGAGGTCCTTGCCGTTCGGGCCGCTGTCCGCGGCCTCGGTGCCCTGGTTCTCGTCGAGGGACCAGGAAGCACCCCCCTTGATCTCGTCCCGCTCGCCCGCGGCGGCACCGGCCGCGATGACCTCCTGGTTGATCTTCCGCACCTTGGCGGCGTCGACCTTGATTTCGCGGCGGTCGTACGTCCAGAGCCCGTTGAGCTCGTTCTCCAGGTCGGTCACCTGGGTGTAGATGGAGCCGGAGAGTTCGGCGCCGGCCGCGTCGAGGTAGTACCTGCGGGTGTTGTCGACGTACTTGGCGGTCAGGGCGTCCTTGTCGGCGACACCGCTGTAGATCGCGGTGGGGGCACCGGGCCACATGCGGCCGGGGATCCGCAGGGTGAAGCCGCCGTGCTCACCGTCGATAGCCGCCCGCGTCTCGTCGGGGAAGGCCGGATCGGTGTTGTTGTAGTCGTGGTGGTCGATGATGTCGCCCTTGCCGGAGTCACCCTTGCTGTTGCAGCAGTTGACACCGCTGTGGGCACTGACGACGCGCGAGGGGTCGGCCGCCTGGACCTTCTCGGTGATCTTGCCGGTCTCGGTGCGGTCCCACTCTCCCCAGCCCTCGTTGAAGACGATCCAGGCGCCGATCGAGGGGTAGTTGTGCATCTGCTCCATCATCTCGGCACCCTGGTCGAGGAAGGCCTTCTGGCCCTTCTCGCCGGTGATGTTGCCGGAGACGAAGTCCTGCCACACCAGGAGACCCAGCTGGTCGGCGTGGTAGTACCAGCGGGCGGGCTCCACCTTGATGTGCTTGCGGACGGAGTTGAAGCCGAGGTCCTTCTGCGCCTTCAGGTCGAAGACCAGGGCCGCGTCACTGGGCGCGGTGTTCAGGCCGTCGGGGTAGAAGCCCTGGTCGAGCTGGGCGAGGGAGAAGAAGGGCTTCCCGTTGAGCACCAGCTTCTGGTAGCCGCCGACCTCGGCGACGCCGAAGGAGCGCATGCCGAAGTAGCTGTCGACGGTGTCCTTGGAGCGGCCGTCCTTGAGGGTGACCTCGAGGTCGTACAGGTACGGGTCGTCCGGCGTCCACAGGTGCTGCTTGGCGACCGGAAGGCTCAGCTCGCTGTTGGCGGGGCCGGTGACGGTGCCGACGACCTTGCCCTTCTTGTCGCGGGCCACGGCGGTGACACGGGCGGACTTCGAGGCGTCCTCGGAGTTGACCGTCAGGGCGAGCCGGCCCTTGTCGATGTCCGGCGTCGTCTTCAGGGAGTCGACGGCGGCCGGTGCGACGGGCTCCATCCAGACGGTCTGCCAGATGCCGGAGGACGCGGTGTAGAAGATTCCGCTGGGGTTGGCTGACTGCTTGCCCGTGGGCTGGTCGGAGCCCGTGGTGTCGGTGACCGCGACCACGATCTCCTGGGGGCCGCCGCCCTTCAGGGCGTCGGTGATGTCTGCGCTGAAGGCGGTGTAACCGCCGGTGTGCTCGGCCACCTGCTTGCCGTTGACCCAGACCCGCGCCTGATAGTCGACGGCACCGAAGTTGAGCTTCAGCCGGTCGTCACCGCCCCGCTTGCCAACCGACCACTTCTTGGGCACCGTGACGAGCTTGCGGTAGAACATGTGGTCTTCGTGGCGCTCGAGGCCGGAGAGCTGCGACTCGACGGGGTACGGCACGGTGATGCGCTCGTCCAGCGACTTGCCGAAGACCGGCTTCTCTCCGGCGGTGGCTCCCGCGAACTCCCACGGACCGTTGAGGTTCTTCCAGTCGTCACGCACCTGCTGCGGGCGGGGGTACTCGGGGAGCGGGTTCTTGTGGTCGGCCTTCTCGCCCCACGGGGTCAGCAGCCGGTGGGTGGAGAGGTTCTTCGCCCTGCGGCTGATCTCGGGAACGGTCTCGTCGCCGTCCTTGAGGCCGCCCTCACCGTCGTAGACGAACTTGACCTGCTGGCCCTTCTGGACGGCTGCGCCCAGGGTGACGACGAGAGCCTTGCGGTTGCCGGGAGCCCTGGTGACGGACTTCACGGGCATCGGCGTGGTGTCCGCCTCGATGGCGAGGTGGTTCTTCACGTCCTCGATGCCGCCGACCTCGTGATCGAAGGCGGCCTGCAGCTTCAGCCCGTTCCCGGCGACGCTGAGCCCGACCGGGTAGACCTCGAAGTCGGCGGGCGGGGTGAAGGCGGACTCCGGAACGATCTGCTTGGCGAGCTTCGCGCTCGACCAGCGCAGGAACATGTTCGCCCCGCCGGTGTCCTGGAACATCTCCAGCCGGAACGTGTGCTGCTCACCGGCCTTCAGCGTGACCGGAGCACTGGTCTGCTCCTTGTCCCAGTCCGGCTCCCAGTGGTCGATGACGGCCTTGTCGTCGATGAAGAGCCGGAAGCCGTTGTCGCCGATGGCGGAGAACGTGTAGTCGCCGTCCTCCGGGGCCTCGATCTGCCCCGTCCAGCGGGCGGTGGTGTGCTCGGTCCTTCCGGTGGCCGACTCGAAGGCGCCGGTCAGCCCCGGGAAGTTGATGTCCGGGTCGAGCGCGGTGGCACCGAGCTTCGCGAAGTCACGGGCGCCGGGGGCGGACATCGCGAAGTACTCGCCCTTGAGGCCGTGCACCTCGGTGGAGGGGTTCTCCGCCGTCACCGCGGAGGCCGTGGCGGCGCCCGCTGCGGGGGCTGCGGCAGCGGACGGGACCAGGGTGGCCCCCAGGGGGAGCAGCAGTGCCGCCGTGCAGGCGAGCGTTCTGAAAATCGTACGCGGGCGGGCTGGTTGTCGTATCAAGGCGTCGTCCTCGTCGAAGAAGCCGGAGTGCTCCGAACCGCGAAGCACTGCACATAGTCGAACATTGAGCCACAGCCCCAAACACCTGACAACGGTCGTGCACGCAGAATTTTCAACGATAGAAAATTGAGCACCTCCCGGCCCTCGGCGCCGGGCAGGCGGGACCCGGCAGACGGCGTCACGCCGTCCACCGGGTCCCGCTGATGGGCCAGTTGGTCCGCTACTGCGGAAGACCCGCAGGTCCCGTGGCCCAGGAGGTGTTCGGCCGGTCGGCGAGCCGGTAGGTCAGCGACCCCCCTCGGGTGACCAGCCGGGCGTCCGCCCAGGACCTGTCCGTCTCCCGTCCGTCGACCCGCACCCCGTCGATGTACGGATGTGTCGCATCGGCCTGCGGGGCGCTGATGCGGATGTCTCCGCCCTGCGGCCGGTCCAGCACCGCGGACGGGAAGAGCGGCGCCCCGAGCAGCATCGTGGCGCTGCCGGGCGTCTGCGGATAGATACCCAGGGCCGAGAAGACGTACCAGGCCGACATCGTGCCGAGGTCGTCGTTGCCGGGCAGACCGCGCGGGCCGGTCCCGTAGACCGTGTCGACGATCTCGCGCACGGTCTCCTGGGTCTTCCACGGCTGCCCGAGCGCGTTGTAGAGCCAAGGGGCGTGGATTCCGGGCTCGTTGGTGGGGTCGTAGCGCAGCGCGTCGCCACCCCTGACCGACCAGGAGCCGTCCGCCTTGTGGAAGAAGGCGTCCAGCCGCTTCGCCGCGGTGTCGCGGCCGCCCATGGCCTCCGCCAGGCCCTGCACGTCCTGCGGGACCATCCAGGTGTACGTGGCGCTGGTGCCCTGGGCGAAGCCCTTGTCACTGCCGGGGCTGAAGGGGGTCACCCACGAACCGTCGAGGTTGCGTGCCTGGACGTACCCCGTCGTCCCGGCGCCGTCACCGGCCTGGGGGTTGAACACGTTGCGCCACCACAGGCCGCGCTCCTCGAAGGCGTCGGCCTCCTCGTCACGTCCGAGGAGACGGGCCCATCGGCCCAGCGCGTGGTCGGCGACCGCGTCCTCCAGGGTCTCGGCGGCGCCGCCCCAGCAGTGGCAGACGTCCTGGGGTGCGTAGCGGGACTCCAGGTACTGCGCAAGGTTGGGCCGCTGGCCGGTGCACTGGCCGGGGCATCCGGCGTCCGAGAGGCCGTCGGGGTGGGGCACCGTGGCCTGGCGCGCCAGGGACTCGTAGGCGCCCTCGTAGTCGAAGTTGCGTACGCCCATGGCGTAGAACGTGGCGAGGGTGGCCGCCGTGGGGTCGCCGGTCATCACGTGCGTGGCACCGTTGACGTGCACCCAGCGGTCCCAGACACCGCCGTTCTGCCGGGCGAAGTTGTAGAGCGACTGGGCGAAGTCCCCGGCGATCCTCGGTTTGAGGAGGGCCAGGAGCTGGATCTGGGCGCGGTACTGGTCCCAGCCGGAGAAGTTGCTGTACTGGGCCTTCTGACCGCGCGTCACGCGGTGCGGCTTCCCGTCCATGCCGGGGTAGCGGCCGTCGGTGTCGCTGATCAGGTTCGGCTGCATCAGTGCGTGGTACAGCGCGGTGTAGAAGGAGGTGCGCTGCGCGTCGCTGCCCCCACCGGTGCGCACGGAGGAGAGCTCCCGGTCCCAGGCGGCGGACCCCGCCCGGGCGACGTCGCCGACGCTCGCCCTCGGGGCGATCTCCTCGCGGAGGTTGGCCTCGGCGCCGGCCTGGCTGACGTAGGAGATACCGATCCGCATACGGACGTCGTCGTCGGCCGCGGTGTCGAAGCCGACCCAGCCACCGGAACCCCGTCCCGCGCGGTCGGCTCCGGTGGCGTATCCCTCGCCGCCGCTCGCGCTGGTAGCGCCCGGAGAGAGGGTGCCGTCCTTCCAGGTGCCGGTCGAGGAGAAGGCCCGGTCGAAGGACGCGCTGAAGTAGAGCCGGTAGTAGCTCTTGCGGTTGTTGGTCCCGCCGTTGGCACGCCGGCCGCAGAACGCCCCGGTGAGCACGGAACCGGTCACCTTTCGGCGCGCGGTGTCGATCTCGACCTCGGCATCCTCGCTGCCGTTGAGGGAGTTGGACACCCGGAAGAGCAGGTTGGCGGGCCTGCCCGCCGGGAAGCTGAAGTCGGCCACGCCCGCGCGCTCACTCACCGCGAGGTCGGCAGTGGCTCCGGAGTCCAGTCCGACGGTGTAACGGCCCGGCACGGCGCGCTCGTTGTCATGGGAGAAGCCGGACGCGTAGACGGCGTCCTTGGTATCGGCGGACGGCGAGGAGGTGACGTCGCCGACGAACGGCATGACCGGCACATCACCCGCGGCGCCCGGGTTGCACCCGGCTCCGTTGACGTGGGTGAGGCTCAGCCCGCGCATGCGGGTGACCCCGTACTCGTAGCCGTTGGCCGCCCCGGTACTCGTCTGGTCGCCCGTGGTGCTCGTCGGCGACCAGGCGATCATGCCGTACGGGCGGACCGCTCCGGGATAGGTGTTGCCGCCGTTCGCTGTGCCGATCATGGGATCCACATGGGCGGTGGGACGCGTGACGAGCGCCTCGGCCTGGGCGGCCGGCGGCACGACGGCGCCTGCGAGCGCGCCGGTGAGGACGATCGCGGCGGAGCGCACGGCGAGGCGCCGGGCCGCGGACGGTCTGGAGGGCATGTTCTCGGATACCTCCGACAGGTATGGACAACGTTGTCAACCCCGCGCCGACCACGGTGCGGACAGCGTTGAGCGGTGCGGCCGAGCGTAGATCCCCACGGCCCGCGAGGGAATGCCGCGAACGGATCCGGCCGGTGAACGAGTCGTGAACGGGTACACCGGCCCGGGGCCCGAGCACGACGCGCGCCGCCTGGAGCCGCAATGCAGGGCCGGTTGTCCTGACACCATGACGGCTGCCTGGCGACGCACCCGAGCCGCAGCGGAGGAGCACCGTGATCCACTGGACGTACGCCTTCATCGACCGCCCCGAGGCGGTGGCCGGCCCCGCCACCGCGTTCTGGAGCGCGGTCACCGGCACGCGCGCCTCCGCGCCGTGGGGCGAACAGGCGGAGTTCACGACGCTCCTCCCCGACGGGGCCGACGCCTGCCTCGCGGTACAGGCCGTCGGCGGGCGCGGCGGCGCCCATCCGGACCTGGCGGTGGAGGACGCGCCCTCCTTCACCGCGCGGGCGACGGAGCTGGGTGCCGCGGTGACTGCCCGGCGGACCGGGCTGACGGTACTCCGCTCCCCCGGCGGCCAGCCCTTCTGCGTGGTGCCCCGGCGAGGTCGGCGCACCCGGCCGCCGGTCCTCACCCACCCGGGCGGCACCACGAGCCGACTGGACCAGCTCTGCCTGGACGTGTCACCGGCGGTGTTCGAGGCCGAGGTCGGTTTCTGGGCGGCGCTGACGGGCTGGGACGCCCGCCCCGGTGCGTACCCCGAGTTCCGCACGCTCCGTCCGTCCCGGGATATGCCCGTCCACCTGCTCCTCCAGCGTCTGGACGAGCCGCGCCCCGCCTCGGCGCATCCGGACATCGCGTGCTCGGACCTCGTTGCCGGCCGGGCCCTGCACGAAGGCTTCGGCGCCGGGTTCGTACGCGAGGGGGACGGATGGACGGTGATGCGGGACCCGGCGGGCGGCATCTACTGCCTCACCGGCCGCGATCCCGTGACGGGCACATAGCGGCGACTTCCCGACCGGCTCACGGAATCGGGTCCCTCCCCCGGCGGGCACACCCGGTGGCGCGACGGCGGGCCGCGCCCCTCTGAGCGGGGAGCACGGCCCGTCGGTGCGCTACGGCGTGGTGATGGCCGGCCGGGGCGCGGTCGCCATCCCGCTGCCGATGGCGAAGCTGGGATGCGGCGGCTGGTTGTACGCGGTGTTCTGCCAGGCCAGTGCTGTCCGGTACATGGTGTCGTGGAGCAGTGTGGTGATCTTCGTACCGGTCTCGTGCGGCGTGGAGTAGATCCGCAGGGCCGTGTTGTTGGTGGTCGGCCAGACGACTTCCTCGCGCCAGTCGCCGAAGAGGTCGCCGGAGATCGCGGGCGTGGCCTTGGTGCCGTTGTTGGAGTGGACCGAGGCCCCGGTCAGCAGGCGGGTGTCGGCCGAGGTGCCGTACTTGTCGATGTGGGTGCCGTCGAGGAGCTCCCGGGTCGTGTCGCCGTCCCACCAGGACAGGAAGTTGGAGCTGGAGGGCTTGCGACTGGTGACCACGTCGCCCTTCGGGCCGCGTACTCCGGAGACGGCGGAGGACCAGGACTCGGCACCGGCGCTGCCGGACCAGATGTCGCCCGACACGCCGCGCCCGTTGTCACCGCTCGCCGGCGTGGACCAGAGGACCTGACCGGTCTTGGCGTCCGCCATCCACGAGGACGGCTTCGAGCTGTCCTCGTCGACCTTGAACTCCTCGAGGCCCGCCCTGGACGGATCGAGATCCCCGACGTGCATGGCGTCGCCGTGACCGTTCTTCGTCGTCCACAGTCCGCTGCCGTTGTCGTCCACGGCCATGGCGCCGTAGATGATCTCGTCCTTGCCGTCACCGTCGGCATCCGCGACGGACAGCTGGTGGTTGCCCTGACCGTCGTACCCCTTGCCGGAGTTGGTCGAGCTGTTGGTGTCGAAGGTCCAGCGCCGGGTGAAGGCGCCACCCCGCCAGTCCCAGGCGGCGATGACACTGCGTGTGTAGTAGCCGCGCGCCATGATCAGGGACGGCCTGGCACCGTCCAGATAAGCGGTGCCGGCGAGGAAGCGGTCGACCCGGTTGCCGTAGGAGTCGCCCCACGAGGACACCGTGCCGCGCGCGGGCACGTAGTCGACGGTGCCCATCGCCGCGCCGGTCCTCCCGTTGAACATCGTCAGGAACTCGGGTCCCGACAGGATGTAGCCCGAGGAGTTGCGGTAGTCGGCAGAGGAACTGCCTATCACCTTGCCGGCGCCGTCGACGCTGCCGTCGGCGGTCTTCATCGCCACCTCGGCCTGGCCGTCGCCGTCGTAGTCGTACACCTGGAACTGCGTGTAGTGCGCACCGGAACGAATGTTGCGTCCGAGGTCGATCCGCCAGAGCCGGGTGCCGTCGAGCCGGACCCCGTCGATGATCGTGTTGCCCGTGTAGCCGGACTGGGAGTTGTCCTTGGCGTTGGTGGGCTGCCACTTCAGCACGAAGTCGAGGGCACCGTCGCCGTCGAGGTCGCCGACGGACGCGTCGTTGGCCTCATAGGTGTAGGCGACCCCGTCCGGTGTCGTGCCGCCTGCGGGCGGGCTGATCGGCACGTCCTTGTAGCCGGCCCGGAACTGGATCGCGTGCACGGAGTCACCCTGCTCGACACCGCCGACGACAGCTCGCACCGTGTAGTCGGCGGTGGCGGGCGCGCCGGAGTGGAAGTAGTTCGTCGAGGCGCTCACCGGCGACGCGTTGACCTTGGTACCGGCCCGGTAGACGTTGAACGACACGTTGTCGGGGTCGGTACCGAGCCAGCGCCAGCTGACGAGGTTCCCGCTGTCGGTGTGCACGCTCACGACACCGCGGTCGAGCGCCTCGGCCTGCCGGGCGGTCGCGGCCTGCGAGGCCGGTCCGAGGGCCACGAGCCCGCCGGCGGCGAGCAGCCCCGCCGTCAGGGCGCCGATCAGCGCGCGGGGACGGGTGATGCGGCGTCTGCGGCGGGAACGGGGGTGGGGAAGCAGAGGCTCCACGGGAGGCACCTTCTGGCCGGGGATGGCTTACGCCCCCTCAGTTGCTCCCGGAAGCCGAAAGGTTGCCGCCCGTTTTCGCCTGCGTCGCCGCCGTCCCACGCCCGAGGCCGGCCGCGTGCGCCGCTGCGTGCAGTGAGCGCAGCGCGAGCAGCAGGAAGCCGATGTCGTCGAGATAGACGGGGTCCGGCAGCAGGTCGACGGGCGACACGGTGTAGATGACCGCCGCCCACACGAGCGCCTTGTTGTGCAACGGGATGCCCGCGTCGGCCAGCAGCTTTCTGGCCCGGATCACGCGCACCAGGAGGACGGCGGCGGCACCTGCCAGGAGCAGGAGTACCAGCGCGCCGATGATGAGCCAGACCGAGGTGTCCATGACTCATCGTCTCCCCGCGGAGCGGCCTGGTCCAGGAGGTGTCACCCGTGGCTCCGGGCGTGCTGCCGGGCGCGACGGCGCTTCAGAGCACGGCGCTCGTTCTCGTCCAGGCCTCCCCAGACACCCGAGTCCTGCCCGTTCTCCAGGGCCCATTCGAGGCACGGTTCCCGCACGGGGCAGGTGCCGCACACGGTCTTGGCCTCCTCGGCCTGTACGAGCGCGGGGCCGCTGCTGCCGATGGGGAAGAACAGGTCGGGGTCCTCTTCGCGGCACGCCGCGTGCATGCGCCAGTTGTCCATGTCTCTCACTCCTTCTCGCAGGGCGGTCCGTCGGTCTCCGCCGGGCTCGGCTTCGGTTCTGGGCCTTCGTACTCTGCGCGTGACCGTCATCGGGCGTTCGAAACCACAACGAGGCACCGGCCTTCAAAGGTTTCCGGCGCCCCGGCCGCCCTCCGGCAGGGGTTGCCCTGGGGGCGGGGCCGCCGTGCACGCGCTGTCCAGCCTGATGCGGTAGTCCATGACCGCGGCCGGCTCATCGATGATGTCCACTCCGGTGCCGGGGGTCTCCAGGACCACGCGGTCGCCGATCTCCGGGGCCGGGACGCGAAGCAGGTGCAGTGGCGGGACACCGGTCATGGGGTGCGGCGGGAAGTCGAGGGGCACCACCTGCACCGTGAGGTGCTGCCGCTGCGCGGACTCCTCCAGCGCGGCCCGCTGTTCGGCCATCACCGCGGCGCCGCCGACGCTCGTGTGGAGGGCGGCGGCCGGGAACAGTGCCCACAGCACGGCCCCGCGCTCCGCCAGCCGGCGCTGCCGTTCCGCCAGCAGTTCGAGACGGCTGGCGAGCCTCGGCGCGGGATCGGCGGTCAGGGTCCGGCACAGGGCCGCCTCGTAGGCAGGGGTGCGAAGCAGCTCGGGAATCAGTGCGGGGTGCCAGGTCCTGACGAGCGCGGCGGAGGACTCGATACCGATGACCTCCTGCTGCCACGGCTCCATCGTGTCCCGCCACCGGTGCCACCAGCCGGGCAGATTCGCGGCGGCGAGACCCGCCATGATCGGCTCGACGTCGGCGGCGGACACCGCGTAGCGCTCCAGGAGTACGCGCACCTGACGGGCGTCGAGCCCGGTCTCGGCCCGCTCGATACGGCGGACGGTGGCGGGGTGGGCACCCAGTGCCACGGCCGCCGCCTGCAGGCTGACGCCCGCGCGCTCCCGCAGCAGTCGCAGGCGCGCCGCCAGGACTCGGTGTTCGACGGTGGGGCCGGACCGGGGCCTCATCCACGTACCTTTCTCGCGCGCTCCTGTGCGGTGCGGTTTCCGGAGCCAGCAGACCCCACAACGGATGATTCCGACATTCTGCCTCTTGCAAAGTATGCACTTTGCACGGAGAGTACATACATGTCCGAAATAGTCGCGAGCGCGCGTCCGGCCCCGGAGGACTCGGGTCGGCGGAGCGCACAGAGCTGGTGGATTCCCCGCGCTCCCCGGAGTGTCCCCATGGCGAGGCACCGGGTGCAGGAAGCCATGCGGAGCTGGGGAGAACCCGACGAACGCGTCGAGACGGCGGCCCTGGTCATGACCGAACTGGTCACGAACGCGGTGGAGCACACCGCGGGCCGGCGCATACGGTGCCGCGTCCTGCGGACCCCGGGCCGGGTGCGCGTCTGCGTGTGGAACCGCGGCCGGCGGCACGCGTCCGGGCTGCCCGGGCTGCCCGGGCAGCGCTCCCCGCAGCAGTCCGGTGCGCCCGTCGGCGGGCCACGGGGCACGGACGGCCCCGGACCGGTGGCCATGGACGGGCCGGAGGGCAACGACGGCTTCAGTCTCTCGTCGGTGGCCGAGGACGGCCGGGGGCTGATGCTCGTGGACGCCCTGGCGACGCGGTGGGGCACACGCTCCAGCGTGTCCGGGCGGCTCGTCTGGGCAGACATCTGAGCCACCACCGCCCGCCCCGGCACGGCTCAGGCGAGTGCCGCCCGGCACTCCGGGTGGCCCCAGCCGTTCGGATTCTTGGCGATCATGTCCTTGGCCGCGTAGGGCTTTCCGCAGTGGCACCGGCCCGCGAACTTCGCCCGGATCGTCCCGCTCGAACGCGCCCGCCCCGTGGAGCCGCTCGTCGCCCCGCCCTCGGCCGCCCCCGCCGTCCGGCTCTTCGTCGAACGGGCCGGGACAGGAACCGGCATGTCAGCCGTGCCGTGCGCCGTACCCGCCGCCTGCTGCGAGACCGCCGCCTCACTCGCGGCCTGATCGGCCAGAGCGTTGAGCGGATCGCCGCCCACCTGGTGCGCCGGCACGTAGCGGAAGGTCACGCTGCGGCTGCTCAGCAGTTCATCGATGCCGACCACCAGTTCCCGGTTGGCGACCGGCTTGCCCGCCGACGTCTTCCAGCCGTTGCGCTTCCACCCCGGCAGCCACTTGGTCACCGCGTTCATCGCGTACTGCGAGTCCATGCGCACCTCGAGGGGCACGGCGGGATCGGTCGACCTCAGCAGTTCCAGCAGGGCTGTGAGCTCGGCGACGTTGTTGGTGGCGGTGCCCAGCGGGCCCGCCTCCCACCGCTGGGGGTTCTCCTGGCCGTCGGCCAGAACCCATGCCCAGGCGGCAGGTCCCGGATTGCCCTTCGATGCCCCGTCACACGCGGCGATGATGCGCTCGTCCATGCCCTGATCATGCCAGCCGGGAACGCAGGGGCACGATCGAGCCGGGGCGACGCGGGGCTCCCGGCCGGCGGAAACCGGCCGGAAGCCCCGTCGCGTGCCTCAGAGAACGCCGGACTCGGAGACGGCGATCTTCGCCTTCGTGCTGCCGTTCGAGGAGCCGTACGTCTCGATCTTGCGGACGAGCTCCATGCTCGTCTCGTCGGCGACCTCGCCGAACACGACGTGCTTGCCGTCCAGCCACGGGGTGAGGACGGTGGTGATGAAGAACTGCGAACCGTTGCTGTTCGGGCCCGCGTTGGCCATCGAGAGCAGACCCGGCTTGTTGTGCTTCAGGGTGAAGTTCTCGTCGGCGAACTTCTCGCCGTAGATGCTCTTGCCGCCGGTGCCGTTGCCCCGGGTGAAGTCACCGCCCTGGAGCATGAAGTCCGGGATGACACGGTGGAACGGCGAACCGGCGTAGCCGTAGCCGTGCTCACCGGTGGCCAGCGCGCGGAAGTTCTCCGCGGTCTTGGGTGCGACGTCGTCGAAGAGGTTGAACACGATCCGCCCAGCGGGCTTCTCGTCGATGGTGATGTCGAAATACGCCTTGATGGTCATGGGTCCATCCTGACATCACCCACCGCCTCCTGATGCACAGACCCCGCCCTACGGCGGCCGTGGGCTGCACGAATACGGCGTACCACGGGGGTGAGCCGTGGTACGCCGTTTCAGTCAGGGAGAACGCCGATCCCCCCTACCGTGCTGTTCAGCGGTTGCCGCGGTGACCCCCGTCGCGGTGACCGCCATCGCGGTAGCCACCGTCGCGGTGACCGCCATCGCGGTAGCCACCGTCGCGGTGACCGCCGTCGCGGTAACGGCCCCAGGACTTGGAGTCCACCTTGTGCCCGCGGTTGTCACGGAGCGTCGCGGTGTCCCGGCTGTCCCAGACGTACTGGCGACGGTCCTGGTACACGTCGTGCCGGGTGTCACGGCCGACACCGGTGTGGACGCGGACGGAGGAGCGGGCGGGCAGCCGCAGGTCGAACGTGTAGGTCCGACGGCTCTCGTCCGAGAGCGTCCAGCCGCGGAGGTTCACGGCGTGGCGGCCCGTGTTGGTGACGGTCACCCACTCGGCGTTCAGGCTGCGGTTGGAACCGTTGTCGCGGCCGGGGCTGTCGTACTGGATCTTGCCCAGGACGACCGACGAGCGCTGCGACGGCCGGTTGTGACCGTGGTCCCGGCCATCGGCCGATGCCGGCAGAGCCGCTGCGGCGAGCAGCGCGCCCGAGGCAAGAACGGTGGCGGTGATCCGTCGTGCGGAACGGGACATGGAAACCCCTCATCATGCAGGCCCGGAATGGAGTGCCGGGCGTTTTCCGATCCCGGCGTCGTGCCGGGAACGCAAACTTTGTCCCGCTTTTCCGGTGGCCGGAAGACGCCCTGATTCGTGTGACGAAGTACGGACATTTCTGTCACACACGACTGCATCCGGCACACATGCCGACGGTCGTAGACCTGTCAACCGTTGATCGTTGCACCGACCCTTCCGAGGGGCCGTTCACATGGTCACCACATCTCGTTCACCCTGGCCCCACTCCCCTGGCGCCCCTGCCCGGAGGGCGCGGATCCGTGTAACAGAAGCGACAGCGCTTACCTGGACAAACGTTTCATTACCGCCGGGAAAGCAGCTCGTTCGTTCGAGCCTTCAGCACCCACCGCGAAGGGGCGAGACGGACGCGCTGACCTCCGCCGGTGACCAGCGCGTTCACAGGGGCCATCGGGTCCATCGCCATGGTCCTGGCCATGAGGACGCCGACGGCGAGCGGGAGCAGGGCCACGGCCAGCGCCGTGCCGGCGCTGGTGAGGGTCTGGATGCGGGGGCGCGTCGGCGCTTCGGGGACCATGGTTCCCATTCGACCTGTGGCCGCGCGTTCCCGGATCGGGGCACGTACTCAGACGCGCGGCTTCCCGTACTCAGTACGGCCCGGGTCCACCGGCGGACGGAACGGATTCAGCCGTCAGCCCCGAGCCTGCCCTCGGCATCGGCCCGTCCGCCGGCTCCGAGGAGCCCCGTGGGCTCGAACGCGGCCTTCCGCTCCAGCTTGGGCAGCTCGTGCTTCGAGAGCGCGGTGACGACCGGGGGCATGGCGGCACGCACCAGCTGCGTGGCGCGGAGCCACGCGGGCACGTACACGGAGGCACTGCGCCGTTCGACCGCCCGCACCATGTGACGCGCCACGGTCTCCGGCGGGTAGACCTTGCGCGCGGGCCTCGGCATGTGCGCCCGGAGTTCGCGCAGTACGGGGTGCTGGTCGGCGTCGCGGATCATGTCGGTGTCGGTCCAGTTCAGGTAGCCGATGCCCACCCCGACGTGCTCGTGGGCGAACTCGGCGCGCAGCGCGTGCCCGAACGACTCCACACCGGCCTTGGAGGCGCAGTAGGCGCTCATCATGGGCGCGGCACCGATGGAGGCCAGCGAGGCGATCTGGAGGTAGTAGCCCCGGGTCGTACGCAGGTGGGGCAGGAAGGCACGTGCGGTGATCGCGCTGCCGACCAGGTTCACCTCGATCACGCGTCTCCAGGTCGCCGGGTCGGACTCGGCGAAGGGACCGCCCTCGGCGAGCCCCGCGTTGGCGACCACGACCGAGGCACGCCCGAGCTGTTCCCGGACCTCGTCCGCCACCTCCGCCATGCGGGCGTCGTCGGTGACGTCGGCCTCCCAGCACCGTGCCGGGCCGGGGAGGGTGTCCCTGACCTCGGCCAGTGTCGACTCCTCCCGGCCGATCAGTGCGACGGTGGCGCCCCGGTCCGCGAGTTCCCTGGCGATGGCCGCGCCGAGGCCCCGTGCGGCGCCGGTCACGACGGCGACTCGGCCCTCCAGAGGACCTGCCGTGCCCGTCATACGCGTCTCCTCACGGTCGCCCCCGGCGGCGCTCCGTCCCACCGGCATGCGAGCGGACTGCGCCTGGACCCCAGCATTCCGGATGGCCGCTCACCCCGCGAGGCGAACCGGCGGCGGGCGCACCGCGGGGCGCGCCTGGAAGGGATCCACCGGCCGGCCCTCAGTCCGGAGGTGTGGGCGGGCCCCAGTGGGAGAACCTGGGCAGCCACTTCACCCGGTAGTCCGGATGTCCGGCGTGCTCCGCCGCCGTCTGGCGCACGACGAACCCCAGCCCGACGGCGCGGCCCGAGATGAAGTCCTGGGCCGGGCGGTCGGTGTCCAGGACCGCGATCTCCTCGTACTCGTCCAGGAGAACCCGTGTGGTCTCGATGCGGCGCAGTGTGCGCGCCGGGTCCTGGAAGACGATGTGCCGGTCGTAGGCGCGCGACCGTACGACGAACGCGATACCGCTCGTACGGTCGTGCACCTCGCCGGGTGCCTCGGCAGGCGTCCGCCAGCCGTCGCCGCCCGCCTCCCGGGCGATGTCCTCCTCCTCGGCGAGGCGTGCCCGCACGAATGTCAACAGGTCCGAGTTGTCTGCCATCTGGTTCCGAATCCTTCTCCGTCACAGACCGCGGCGGTGGGGTCCACCCACCGCCGCGGGCCCGCTCTGCCCGTCCAGCAGAGGATGCCTCACCTGCCCGCCGGAGGCGCAGTCCACACCGGGCGCGTTCCGGATGGCGGACGGTCGCGCCCGGTTGCGACCGGTGTGGAAGGGCGGACGGGCGGCACCCGGCGGGCGGCGTCCGGCCCGGCTGCCGAGGCGCCGGGCGGACAGCCGGAGCCGGTACGCCTTCAGGGCAACGAGGGCTCCGTGCCCGCCCGCGCGCAGACCGAGGCCGCGACTCGGGAGGCGAAGGACAGCATGTCCCGTAGCTCCTGCGGATCCGGTGCCGCCGTGAAGGAGCCGAGGGCCCCCATCCGGCTCAGCAGACCCGCCGCGAACGCGTCACCCGCGCCGATCGTGTTGACCACCTCGACCGGCGGGGCCGCGACGGACACGGGCGGTTCCGTCGCCGTGTACGCCGTACTGCCCCTCGCGCCCCTTGTGAGAACGACCAGCCGGCCCCCGGCCGCCAGCTTCCGGCAGGTCTCCTCCGGATCCGCTCCCGGCCAGAGCCGCTCCAGGTCCTCGTCGCTGGCCTTGACGACGTGCGCGAGGCCGCACAGCTCGCGCAGCGCCGCCGAGCCGTGGTCCGCACCGAGGGTGCGGTCCTGGCGGACGTTGGGGTCCACGACGAGGAGGGAGTGCTCGGCCGCCGCGAGGGCGGTCGCCCGTACGGCAGCCGCCGCCGGCTCGACGACGGCCGCGAGGCCGCCCACGTACACCGCTCCGAACCCGGCGGCCCGCGCGGACAGGTCCGGCAGCCGGAACGTCGCGGTGTCCTGGAGGTGGAAGTGGTAACCCGTCCCGCCCGCGTCCGGCTCGGCGACGGCCAGCGCGGTGGGCAGGTCCGAGCGTCCGCAGAGTGCGAGGTCGACCCCGGCGGCCCCCAGCCGTTCCTCGATCATGCGGGCGAATCCGTCGCCGCCGAGGCCACCGGCGTACGAGACGGGGGTACCGAGCCTCGCCAGCCCGACGGCGACGTTGGCCGGGGCCCCGCCGAACTGGGCGGTCCGCACGCCGCCGTCCCCGGCCACGGGGACGAGGTCGACGAGTGCCTCGCCGAGCACGAGGACGGCGTCGGGCCCGCCCGTCACGGCTCGACCACGATCTTGCGGCCGATACCGGCCTTGAAGCGGTCGATGGCCTGCGGGTACTGCGCGAGCGGAAGCCGGTCGCTGATGAAGACCGCCGGGTCGAGGACTCCGGTGGCGAAGAGCGCGGCGGCACGTTCGTAGCTGTGCAGGACGGCCATGGAGCCGGTGATGGTGATCTCCTGGTTGTAGATGCGGTACGGCTCGATCACCGCCGTCGTCGCGTAGTCGGCGACGCCGAACTGGAGGAAGGTCCCTCCCTTGGCTACGCGTCCCAGGCCGTCCTGGATGGCTGCCGCGTTGCCCGTGGCGTCGATGACGACGTCCCAGCCGCCGGGGCGGTCCAGCTCGTCGGCTGCGGCCGCCGAGCGGGAGCAGCCGAGGAGGCTCGCGGTGGCGAGGCGCTCGGGGTTGACGTCCAGGACGTCCACACCGGCCGCCCCGGTGCGCTTGGCGAGCTCGAGCATCATCAGGCCCATGGTCCCGGAACCGTAGATCAGCACCTCGGCGCCGAGGGTGCTGCTCAGTACGTCGTAGCCCCGGACCGCGCAGGACAGCGGCTCGATCAGGGCGGCGTCCTTCACGTCGATGTGCTCGGGCAGCCGGACGCAGTTGGCGACGGGGGCCACGGCGTACTCGGCGGCGCCGCCGGAGACCGTGACCCCGATCGCCGCCCAGCGTTCGCAGAGGTTGCCGCGTCCGCTGCGGCAGTAGCGGCACTCGTGGCAGTGCAGGGAGGGGTCGACGGCGACCCGGTCGCCGATGGCCAGCTCCGTGACGTCGCGTCCGACGCCGACGATCTCCCCGGCGAACTCGTGGCCGGGGACGAGGGGCAGTGTGGGCGCGAACTCGCCCTGCAGGATGTGCAGATCGGTTCCGCAGAGCCCACAGGAGGCTACGGACACGACGACGTCGCGAGGGCCGGGGGTGGGGTCGGGGACGGTGGTGACGGAGACCTTGCCGGGGGCTTCGACGATCGCTGCCTGCATTATTTCACTGCTCCGAGAGACAGGCCCTGGACGAGTTTGTCCTGGGCGGCGTAGCCGGCGGCGAGCACCGGCAGGGACACGACTACGGACGCGGCGCACAGCTGGGCGAGGAAGAGGCCCTGGCTGGTGACGAATCCGGTGAGGAAGACGGGTGCGGTCTGGGCGACGACGCCGGTGAGCACCCGTGCGAAGAGCAGTTCGTTCCAGCTGAAGATGAAGCAGATCAGGGCGGTGGCGGCGATTCCGGGCGCGGCCATCGGCGCGACGACCCTGGCCAGGACGGTCGGCAGCCTCGCGCCGTCCACCTGGGCGGCCTCGATGACGGACACCGGCACGTCCGCGAGGAAGGACTGCATCATCCAGACGGCGATCGGCAGGTTCATCGAGGTGTAGAGCAGGACGAGGAGCCAGATGTTGTCCAGCATCCCGGCGTTCTTGGCGAACAGGTAGACGGGGAGGAGTCCGGCGACGACGGGCAGCATCTTCGTGGAGAGGAAGAAGAACATGACGTCCGTCCACTTGCGGACGCGCCGGATGGAGAGGGCGTACGCCGCCGGGAGTGCCAGCAGGAGCACCAGGACCGTGGAGAAGAAGGAGGCGCCGAGGGAGTTGAGCAGGGGCGGCCACGGGGTGACCCCGGTGTCGGCGCCGAAGAAGGCCCGGTAGCCGTCCAGGGTGAGCGGTGCGAAGAGGGAGGGCGGGTTCGTCGCGGCGTCCGACTCCGCGTGCAGCGAAGTCAGCAGCATCCAGAGCGCGGGCAGGCAGAAGGCGAGTCCCGCGGCCCAGGCCAGCAGGCCGAGCGCGGCGGAGCGCCGGCCGGCCCTGCGCGGGACGCGCGGCGCGGACGGGGCCTGCGCCGGGGCGTTTGTGGTGGTCATGCGCGGTTCGCCTCCTCGCTGAAGAGGGACGAGACGGTCCGGAGCGCGAAGGTGGCGATGATGATCGTGCCGATCACCACGACGACTCCCGCGGCGGACGCCAGTCCGTATTCATGAGCCTGGTAGAAGGTCTGGTAGATCGTGTACGGAAGGTTGGCGGTGCCGAGTCCGCCGGCGGTGATCGTGAACACCGCGTCGAAGTTCTGCACGATGTACACGGCGCCGAGCAGCACCCCGAGTTCGAGGTACCGGCGCAGGTGCGGCAGGGTCAGGTAACGGAAGGTCTGCCAGGCACTCGCGCCGTCGAGGCGCGCGGCCTCGACGACCTCGGCGGGCCGGCTCTGGAGGCCCGCGAGCAGGATCAGCATCATGAACGGCGTCCACTGCCAGACCAGGGCGGCGACGACCGCGAGGAGCGGCATCTCCGCGATCCAGTCCGGCTGGCTCGGGGACGTGTCGCCGAACAGCTCACCGACCCAGCTCAGCGCTCCGTTGAAAAGGCCGTACTCCGGGTTGTAGAGCGCGTGCTTCCACAGCAGGGCGGCGGATACGGGAACGATCAGGAACGGGGTGATGAGCAGGGTGCGGACCATGCCGCGGCCGAAGAACTTTCGGTCCAGGAGCAGCGCGAGGGCCAGTCCGATGACGACGGTGGCGATGACGACACTCGCGGTCAGCAGGATCGTGGTGAGGACCGAGTCACGGAGGGCGGCGTCGGTGAAGACGGACGCGTAGTTGTCGAGCCCGTTGAAGGCGCGCTTGTCGGGGTTGAGCGAGTTCCAGTCGAAGAGGGAGATCACCAGGGTCGCCACGAACGGCAGCTGGGTGACGACGATCAGGAAGACCAGGGCGGGCAGGAGCGGGGCCCTGGTGGCCCAGGCCCGTGGGCCTGTCTTCTTCGGCCGCGGCGGGACGGCCGTCCCGGGCGGTGACTGGGGTGTGGTGCCGACTGCTGTGGTCATCGGTACTCCTTGGCGACCTGCTCGGCCAGCTTCTGGGAGGTGGCCAGCGCCTTGTCGACGGACTGGCGGCCGGCGATGGCCGCGCTGATCTCCTGCGCGACCCTGGTGCCGAGATCGGTGAACTCGGGAATGCCGACGAACTGGATGCCGGGCACGGGGCGCGGCTGGGTGCCCGGGTTCTTCGGGTCGGCGCCGGAGATGGCCTGTTCGGTGACGTCGGCGAAGGCGCCCGCCGCCTCGAGGTATTCGGGGTTGTCGTAGGTGGAGGCCCGTTTGCCGGCCGGTGCGTTGGACCATCCGCTGGTCTCCCCGACAAGCGACTCGTACTCCTTGCTGGAGGCCCAGGAGACGAACTTCCACGCGTCGTCGGACTTCTTGGATGCCTTCTGGATGCCCCACGCCCAGGTGTAGAGCCAGCCCGAGCTCTTGGTCTCCTCGACCGGGGCGGGCACGTAGCCGATCTTCCCCTTGACCGGTGAGCCGTCCGCCTCCAGGGAACCGGCGCCGGCCGTGGCGTCGTACCACATGGCGGTCTTGCCCTGCGTCATGTTGTTGAGGCACTCGGCGTACCCGGCCTGGGAGGCGCCGCGCTCCCCGTGCTTGCGTACGAGGTCGACGTAGAACTCCGTGGCCTTCTTGAACTCGGGTGAGGTGAGCTGGGGTTTCCAGTCCTCGGTGAACCAGGTGCCGCCCATGGTGTTGACGACGGTGGTGAGCGGGGCCATGAGCTCGCCCCAGCCCGGGAGTCCGCGCAGGCAGATGCCCTTCATACCCGGCTCGGCGCCGTCCGCCTCGGCGGCGAGGCCGGCCACCTCCTTCCAGGTGGGGTGCGCGGGCATCGACAGGCCCTTCGCGTCGAAGACGTCCTTGCGGTACATGAGGAAGGACGACTCCCCGTAGAAGGGCTGGGCGTAGAGCTTGCCCTCGGCGGTGAGCGACTCCCGCAGCGGTTCGAGGATGTCGTCCTGGTCGAAATCGGTGTCCTCGGCCGCGTAGGTGTCGAGCGGGTGCAGCCAGTCGTTCTTCGCGAAGAAGGGCACCTCGAAGTTGCTGATGGTGCCGACGTCGTACTGTCCGGCCTGGTTGGAGAAGTCCTGGCTGATCTTGTCGCGGACGTCGTTCTCCGGAAGCACGGTGAAGTGCACCTTGATGCCGGTCTCCTCGGTGAAGTGCTCGGCGGTGAGCTTCTGCAGTTCGACCATCTGCGGGTTGTTCACCATGAGTACGTTCAGTGCGTCGCCCCCTCCGAACGCGGTTCCGCCCGCTCCGGCACATCCGGCGGCGAGGAAGGTCATCACTGCCGTGCCCGCGACCGCACGCACGCGGGTCCCACGGCGTCGTTGCTGGTGGGGCATAAATTCTCCTGATCGGTCGTAGCGGCTCGTGGATCGATGTCCGCCCGTGCCCTGGTTCTCCTGTCGGCTCCGGGCATGGCGGGGCTGCCCTCCGGCCTCCGACGGGAGCGGGGAGGTGAGCGGGGTGGGGTGGGGTCGGTGGCTCCGGGGCCGCCGTCGGGTGGTGTCAGACTCTGATGACGTTCGGGCCGAGCAGGGAGTAGCGCTGGGCCTCCGCCGACGACAGACCGGTGTCGGTGACGATCGCCTCGAAGTCGTCCACACCCGCGAAACGGCAGAAGCTCACCGCTCCGAACTTCGAGTGGACACCGGCGAAGACACGGCGGCGGGCACTGCGCATGGCCTGCGCCTTGACCTCGCCGACCGCCGGGTCGGGGGTGGTCAGGCCGTACTGGCGGGAGATGCCGTTCGCACCGACGTACGCCAGGTCGATGACGAAGTCGGCGAGCATGCGGGTGGCCCAGTGGTCGACGGTCGCCATGGTGCTGCCGCGCAGGCGCCCGCCGAGCAGGAGCACCGCGGTCTTCTCGGCGTCCGCGAGGACCGTCGCGACGGCCAGGGACGCGGTGACCACGGTCAGCGGCCGGTCTCGGGGAAGGGCCTCGGCGATGAGCTGCGGGGTGAACCCCTCGTCGACGAAGACCGTCTCGGCGTCGCCGAGCAGGTCGGCGGCGGCCGTCGCGATCCGTGACTTCTGGGGCACGTGGTGCGTGGTGCGCATCGCCAGTGTGGTTTCGAACCCGGCGCTCTCGACCGGGTACGCACCACCGTGCGTGCGACGTACGAGCCCGTGCTCCTCGAGGGTGTGCAGATCGCGCCTGATGGTCTCCTTGGCCACCTGGAACCGTTCGGCCAGCCGGTTCACGTCGACCGCCCCGTCCTGTCGGGCCGTCTCGAGTATCCCTCGTCGGCGTTCCTCGGTGCCCACGACACCTTCCCTGCGCTAGTGGAGTCGATGTGGTTCCCGGCGTCCGTTCGGGCCCACGCATTGTTTGTACAAGCTGAAACGTCTGTTCGGCCAGTTCCTTCGCGCCACGGCCTGTGCCCGATCATGCCCGTTTCGCCACGGGGACCGGCGCTGGTGGCCGGACCGGACGGGCGCCCGGGCGGCCGGGCAACGCCTGATTCGCCCGGGACCGCGCCCGTTTCGCGCCCGACAGCGGTCACAGAGATGTCGGGACGTCTAGCACAGGCGCCCCGGCACCGCATCGACAACAGCCCGCAAATGTCCAATTGCACACATCAATGCCTGATTTCGGCCAACAATTCACGCCTGATGTCTCTTCGGGCAACCTCCGGTCGTGGTTGTCGTCTCTCACGGGCAAAGCGACTCCACCGCCCCAGGGGCACTCGGACATCGGAGAACGATGAGCACCAGCACCCCCCGCACCAGACTCCGGCGGCCCGCGGTCGCGGCAGCCGCCGCGATCACCGTGATCGCCGGCGTCGTCGCCGCCGCGCCCGACGCCGGGCAGAAGGCTCCCGTACCGTGGCTCGGCCTGGTCGCCGCGTCGAAGTCCGTGACGCTCGACTCGTGGAAGGAGGACCCGGGCGTCTATCTGGACCTCGGGACGTATCTCACGGCCTCCGGGGCCCCGTTGGAACTGCGGGTGACGCGGAAGAGCTACAAGGACCCGGTCGTCGCCACCCAGATCATCCGCAAGGGGAACAAGACCCGCACCAGGGCCCTCCCCCAGGACCTGGTGAAGGATTTCTCCGGGCTGCCGGACTTCGTCCACATCACGGTCCGGGACGGTGCGGGCAAGGCGGTGGTGAGCCGTACGGAGCCGTTCTGCCCGAACAACGCGTCGGGCAGGATCCTGCCCGACGCCCCGGCCACGTCGAAGTATCCCGAGAGCTGCCCGACGAACCCCTTCACGCTCGGCTCCGTGTGGGGCGTCGAGAACGGCTGGGCGTCCAACACCTACGCCGGCTACTACTCGGCGCCGGTCGCGCTCCCGGCCGGGAAGTACACCGCCGAGGTGACGGTCACCAAGCGGTACCGCGACCTTTTCAAGATCGCCGACAAGCCGCAGACCGTCAACGTGACCGTGCGAGAACGCAGTTGGGAGGACGAGAGTTCGGCCCCCGCACCGGGCACCCGCTCCGCGTCCGGGCACGCGGCCCACGAGGCCGGTCACGCGGGCCACACCGCGGCACGCACCCCCGCTCCGTCCTCCGCGACCACCGGTGCGGGCCCCTCGTACAACGTCGGTCACGGGCCCCACCCGCCGGCGCCCGCCGCCGTGCCCTGGGCCGACGCGCGCGAAGGTTTCCGGTCTGCCCGGGGCGACGGGCCGGGACGCACGGACGGCTCCCGGCAGGCACCCGCGGCGCGGCCCGCCGACCGGCGTCCTACGGGTACGGCCTCGGTGCCGGACGTACCCAAGCCCGACCTGCGATCCCTTCCCGCCTACGGCATCACCATCGGCGAGGGTGACACCGGCACGCCGGGCAAGGACTACCTGGCCTTCAGCGCCAACGTGTGGAACGCGGGCCCCGCGCAGCTGGTGGTGGACGGATTCCGCAAGCCGGGCAACGAACTGATGGACGCCTACCAGTACTTCTACGACGCCTCGGGCAAGCAGGTCGGTTACACCCCGACCGGCACCATGGAGTGGGATCCGCGTCCAGGTCATGAGCACTGGCACTTCACCGACTTCGCGAGCTACCGGCTCCTGAAGGCCGACAAGAAGGAGACGGTACGCAGCGGCAAGGAGGCCTTCTGCCTGGCCAACACCGACGCCGTCGACTACACGGTGAAGAACGCGAACTGGCACCCGGGCAACACGGACCTGTCCACGGCCTGCGGCCAGGAGAACTCCATCTCCGTACGGGAGGTGCTCGACGTGGGCTCCGGTGACACGTACACCCAGGACCTTCCGGGCCAGTCCTTCGACATCACCGGTCTCGCCAACGGCACGTACTACATCCAGGTGCTGGCCAACCCGGAGAAGCGGCTCGAGGAGACGAACCTCGGCAACAACAGCGCCCTGCGCAAGGTGGTCCTGGGCGGGAAGCCCGGCGCCCGCACGGTGACCGTGCCCAAGCACGACCTGGTCGAGGCCCCCTGACACGGCCCCGCCCGCGCGGCGCCCCCGGGAGACCTCCCCCGGGGGCGCCGCACCGGCACGAGACGACGAGGTCAACGACTGCCGTCCGGGCACGAGTTGCTGTGGCAGACTTCGCAGGCGGACCGGTTCACCTCACCTGCAACGGAGCTCGTCATGACGACTGGGACACCTCTGCCCCCGATAGACACCAGCAGGCCCCACTCGGCACGCGTCTACGACTCGCTGCTCGGCGGCAAGGACAACTACCCGGTGGACCAGGCCGTGGCCCAGCAACTGCCGGCCGAGGCGAAGGCCGGGGCGTTCCAGAACCGTGCCTTCATGAACCGCGCGACGGCCTGGCTCGCCGGCGAGGGCATCGGTCAGTTCCTCGACATCGGCACGGGCATCCCGACCGAGCCGAACCTGCACCAGACGGCCCAGGAGATCAATCCGCGGTCGCGGGTCGTCTACTGCGACAACGACCCCATCGTCCTGCGGCACGCGGAGGCCCTCCTCATCAGCCGTCCGGAGGGTGCCACGGACTACGTGCACGCGGATGTGCTCGAGCCCGCCACGATCATCGAGGCGGCCCGCAAGGTCCTGGACTTCGACCGGCCCATCGCCCTGTCGCTCCTGGGCCTCCTCCACTTCCTCCCCGACGACCTGGACCCCCGGGCCATCGTGCGTACGCTGGCGGCCACCCTTCCGTCCGGCAGTTACGTGGTGCTGTCCCAGGGCGCCTCGGACGTGAACCCCGAGCGCGGGGAACGGGGCGCGGCCGAGTACGGCAAGGGCGGCATCCGGCTGGCGCTGCGCACACGCGCCGAGTTCGCCCGGTTCTTCGACGGCCTGGACATCGTCGAGCCCGGGCTCGTGACGGCTCCCGAGTGGTTCCGCGGCACACCGGCCCCCCGGCCGGAGCTGAGCGGCGTCTACGTCGCGGTCGCCCGTATCCCGTAACAGCGGTCCGGAAGGGGACGTACTCATGGCCGACGGCCACCAGCACGCGGCAGCAGAGGCGTTCGACGCCATCGGGGCCGGCTACGAGACGGCCTTCGCCGGTTCGGCCGCGCACCACGCCTCGCTGGACCGGCTGCTGGGGCAGCTCGCACCGGGCAGCAGGGTTCTGGACGTGGGCAGCGGAACGGGCCGGCCGACCGCCCACACCCTGGCGGCCGCGGGGCACGACGTCCTGGGCATCGATGTCTCGCCCGTCATGGTGGAGCTGGCGTCCCGCCGTGTCGCAGGGGCGTCCTTCCGGTGCGCCGACATCCGTGAGGTGCCCCTGGAGGAGGAGAGCTTCGACGCGGTCTGCGTCTACTTCTCGCTCCTGCAGATGTCTCGCGACGAGCAGCGCACCCTCGTCCACCGTCTGGCGGGGGCGCTCAGGCCGGGCGGCCGCCTGGTCCTGGCGACCGTACCGCTGGACGTGGAGGGCGTGAGCACCGTCTTCATGGGTCAGGAGGTGCGCGTGACCAGTTTCGGCCCGGAGGGGTTCAGGGCGCTCGCGACCGGTGCCGGACTCACCGTGGTGAGCGAGGACGACGCCGTGTTCACGCCGGACTGTCCCGGGGCCGTGCCCGAGCCGCACCTCTACCTGGACTGCCGCCGCTGACCGCGGTGCTCCGTCGCCCCGTGCCGTTCACTCCTGCTGCAGCAGTTGTTCCGTCCAGATGACCTTGCCCCCGTCGTCGGTGTAGCGGGTCCCCCACCGTTCGGCCAGCTGGGCGACGAGGAACAGTCCCCTGCCCCCCTCGTCCATGCCGGCCGCCTGCCGCAGGTGGGGCGAGATGCTGCTGCGGTCGGACACCTCGCAGATGAGCGTCCGGTCACGGATCAGCCGTACGCGGATGGGGCCGGTGGCGTAGCGGATGGAGTTGGTGACCAGTTCGCTCAGGATCAGTTCGGTCGTGAACGCCTCCTCGTCCAGGCTCCACTCGGCCAGCTTGCGGGACACGTCGGAGCGGACCCGGGCGACCGCCGAGGGGTCGGAGGGCACGTCCCACTCGGCCACGTCCTCGGCGGCGAGGCGGCGGGCGCGGCCGACGAGCAGCGCGATGTCGTCGCGGGCCCTGGCGGGGACCAGGGCGCGGAGGACTGCCTCACAGGTCTCCTCCGGGGTCCGGTCAGGGTGCCCGGACAGGGTCTCACGCAGCATTTCCAGGCCCTCGTCGATGTCGCGTTGCCGGTCCTCGACGAGCCCGTCCGTGTAGAGCACCAGCCGGCTGTCCTGCGGAAGCTGTACGTCGAGGGTCTCGAAGGGCATGCCGCCGAGCCCCAGGGGCGGGCCGCCGGGCACATCCGCGAAGACGGCTTCGCCGTCGGGGCCGACGATCACCGGCTGGAGGTGCCCGGCCCGCGCCATGGTGCAGCGCCCGGACGCGGGGTCGTAGATGGCGTAGAGGCAGGTGGCTCCTGTGACACCTCCTCCCTCGGAGCCCTCGGACGACTCGTCCAGGTCGATACGGGCCACCAGCTCGTCCAGGTGCCACAGCAGCTCGTCCGGCGGCAGGTCCAGGGTGGAGAAGTTGTGGACGGCCGTGCGCAGGCGGCCCATGGTGGCGGCGGCGTGCAGCCCGTGCCCCACCACGTCACCGACCACGAGGGCGACGCGGGCACCGGGCAGCGGGATGATGTCGAACCAGTCGCCGCCGACACCGCCCAGCCCGCCGAGCCCGGCCTGCGCGGGGAGGTACCGGTAGGCGGCGTCGATGGCGCTCTGGTCGGGGAGTCCCTGCGGCAGCAGGCTGCGCTGCAGGGTGACCGCCACGTTGTGCTCGCGCGAGTACCGGCGCGCGTTGTCGATGCTGACCGCGGCGCGGGCGACGAGTTCCTCCGCGACGGACAGGTCCTCGTCCTCGAAGGGCTCCGGCTTCTGGGCCCTCCAGAACATGGTCACGCCGAGAATCACCCCCCTGGCCCGCATCGGGACGGCGATCAGCGAGTGCAATCCGCACTCCACGATGCGCTCGGCACGCGCCGGGTCCGGTTGCCAGCCGGAGAGCCGGGTCAGGTCGGTGTAGAGGAGGGCCTCGCTCCGGAGCAGTCCGGCACCGATGTCCGTGTCCGGCAGGAAACGGAGCACCGAGCCCAGCGGGTGGAGCCCCGTGTCGTCCCGGGCGCCGCTGAAGGCCGAGCGGCGGAGGCCGTCGGTGGTGGCGCGGGCGAGCGTGGGTTCCTCGCCGCGCAGCACGCCCACGGCCAGGTCCACGGTGGCGTAGTCGGCGAACCGGGCCGTGGCGAAGTCGGCCAGCTCCTCGCACGTCTGGATGACGTCCAGAGCGGTGCCGATCTCCGTTCCCGCGTCGTAGAGGAGCTTGAGCCTGCCGCGCGCGATGGCGGCCTTGCCCGTGAGGGCCTGCAGCTCCGTGGTGTCGCGCAGGGTCGTCACACTGCCGGGCGGCCCACCGTTCCGGTCGGTGGCCCGTTGGCTGACCGCGAGCAGTCGCGTACCGACGGAGTGCACCTCGTCGGTCGCGCTGCGTCCCGAGACCAGCAGCCCGGTGATCACCGGGTCGAGGCCGAGCTCGGCCACGGGCCTGCCCTCCACGTCCGGGGGCAGGTCGAGGAGCCGTCGCGCCTCGTCGTTGGCCAGCAGGAGCGTCCTGTCGCCGCCGACGATGACCACTCCTTCCCGTACGGAGTGCAGAACGGCGTCGTGGTGCTCGTACATCCGGGTCATCCCGGTCGGGCCGAGACCGTGGGTCTGGCGCCTGAGCCGCCGGGTGACGAGTGCGGTGCCGCCCATGGTGAGCAACAGGATTCCAGCGGCCGAACCGAACAGGAGCGGGAACTGGTCCTCGACGACCCCGCTGACACTGCTGATGGTGATTCCTGCGGACACCAGGCCCACGACCTGGTGGTCGGCGCCGAACACCGGCACCACGGCCTGGACGAGAGGGCCGATGGTTCCGTCGATCCTCTCGGTGACGACCCGCCCTTCGAGTGCGGGGCCCACCTCGCCGACGAACTTCTTCCCGATCCGGTCGGGCAGGGGATGGGTGTAGCGCACGGCGTCCAGGTTCATGACGACGACGAAGTCAACCCCGGAACCCTTCCGCGCGGCCTCGGCCTTCGGCTGGAGTACCGCGGTGGGGTCCGGGCTCCGGAGGGCCGCTTCCATGCCGGGGGCGTTCGCGAAGGTCTCGGCCACGGCGACCGAGCGATTGCGGGCTTCGCGTACGCTGCCGGCCCGGGACTGCAGCACGAGCGCGGTCACGGACGCAGCGACGAGCAACACCACGATCGCCACCTGCAGGAGAAAGACCTGACCAGCGAGGGTTCTCATTCGGAGAAACGAACGCGGGCGGCCGTAGCGTCCGGCCATGTCCCCCTTTCTACACGGCTTCCCGCTTCCTCGCCGCCCCGCCGTCCTCGCGGGCCAGCCGGTGCGGCCACCAGACGCGCGGTCCGATGTCGAGGAACAGGGAGGTGACCAGCACGGACCGCACGACGAAGGTGTCGAGGAGTACGCCCAGCGCGACCGCGAAGCCGATCTCGGCGAAGGCCACCACCGGCAGGGTGCCGAGTACCGCGAAGGTTCCTGCCAGCACCAGGCCGGCCGAGGTGATCACCGCTCCGGTCGCTGCGAGACCGGTGACCACGCCCGCGCGGGTGCCCTGGTGCAGGGCCTCCTCACGGATCCGGGTGGTCAGGAAGATGTTGTAGTCGATACCGAGGGCGACCAGGAACACGAAGACGAAGAGCGGGAAGTCCGTCGTCTCGCCGGCGTAGTCGAAGACGTGTCGGAAGACCAGGGCACTGACACCCAGTGCGGTGGCGAACGACAGCACCACCGTCGCGACGAGCAGCAGCGGCGCCAGCAGGGCGCGCAGTACCAGCGCGAGGATGATCAGCACGACCAGAAGCACGAGCGGGATGATCAGCACGTTGTCGTGCCGGGTGGCGTCGTCCATGTCGAGTGCCGCCGCCGTGTCGCCGCCCACCCGTGCGTCCGCCCCCGGAAGCCCGTGGACAGCGTCGCGGACCCGCTCCACGGTGCGCTCGGCCTGCCCGCTGTCCGCGGCGTCGGCCAGGGTCGCCTCGAAGATCGCCCGGCCGTCGTGCACCGGTCGGGCGCCGGGCGGCACGACCAGGGATCCCGGTACCACTCCGCGGGTCCCCTCGACGGCGGTGCGCACCTGTGCGCTCCGGTCCGCCGCCGCGATGACGACGAGGGGGCTGCCGCTCCCGGCCGGGAAGTACCGGTTCTGTACCTCCTGTCCGGCGATGGAGTCCGGCTTGTCGGGGAAGGAGTCGGCGTTGCTGAGACCTGCCGCGCGCAGTTGGACGAGCCCCAGGGACAGGGCGGCGAGCACCAGTGCGGTGGCCACCCAGATCCTGCGCGGGTGCAGGGCGAGCTGGTGCCCGGTCCGCGCCCAGAAGCCGTGCTCGGTGGGCTCGGGGGTGCCGAAGTGCGGTACCGCCGGCCAGAAGACCCAGCGGTCGAAGATCACCAGGAGGGCCGGGAGCAGCGAGAGCATGGCGATCAGGGCGATCGCCACTCCGATCGCCGCCACCGGCCCCAGGCCGCGGGTCGAGTTCATCTCGGCCGCCAGCAGGACGAGCATGCTCAGCACCACGGTGCCGCTGCTGGCCAGGACGGCCGGCCCGGCGCGGTGCAGTGCCCGGGCCATGGCCTCGTGCCGGTCCTCGTGGCGCCGTAGCTCCTCGCGGTAGCGGGCGACGAGGAGCAGGGCGTAGTCCGTTCCGGCTCCGAAGACCAGCACGGTCAGGATGCCCGCGCTCTGGCCGTTCACGGTGAGGCCCGCGTGCGCCGCGAGCAGGTAGATGAGTGCCTGTGCGGTGAGGAGGGCGGCGACGACCGAGACGACGGGCAGCACGAGCAGCGTCGGACTGCGGTAGGTGATCAGCAGCATGACGACCACCACGGCCAGTGCGGCGAGGAGCAGGGTCGAGTCGATGCCCGAGAAGGCGTCGGCGGAGTCGGCCGCGACTCCTCCGGGTCCGGAGATGTGGACCGTGAGATCCCCTTGTCCGGTTCCCACGATGTCCCGAACGGAGTCGACGGCGGGGCCGATCCGCTCCCATCCCTTCTCGTCCATGGTGATGGGAACGAAGATCTGGGCGGCCGAGGGGGCCGTCCTGCTGTCGTAGAGCGGGCCGCGCGTCTCCTCGCCCCGTACGCCGTGGGCGCTCAGCGCCATGAGTTGCCGCTTGTCCCCGGCGATACGGTCACGGTCCGCCCCGGTCAGACCGCCCTCGCGCGCGTAGACGACGACGGCGGTGATGATCTCGGGTCGGAAGCTTTTGGACTCCTCCCAGACCTGCGTGGATTCGGCGCTGCTCGGGAGCCAGGAGGCGGCGTCGTTGTCCTGTGCCCCCATGAGCTTCCCGGCGAGGGGAGCCGCGACCACGACGACGACGAGCCAGAACACCACGACGAGCCACTTGGTGCGCCGTCCGCACAGCAGCCGGGCCACTTCGCGCATGCCGCTCCCCCGCTTCGTCCTGGTCCGTGGCGGCGAGATTAGAGGGACGCGTGTGCGGGCGGGTCCGCGACATGCCGTGTGCGCCGTCGACGGGCCACGGTCGGACCACCGCCGGACGTGGGACCCGTCCCGGCGGCGCGTACGGAGGACGTGCCGTCCGTACGCGCCGCCGGGCGTGTGGCCGCTACTGGCCGGCGAGACCGGTGTGCGCGATACCGCGCACGATCTGCCGCTGGAAGAACGCGAAGACGATCAGGAGGGGCGTCCCGGCGATCACGAGCGAGGCCATGATCTGGGCGTACCGCACGCCGAAGGTCGACTGGACGCTGACGAGGCCGACCGGCAGGGTCATGCCGCCCGGGTCGGTGGTCACGAGGAACGGCCAGAGGAAGTTGTTCCAGGTGGAGATGAAGGTGAAGATCGCCACGGCCGCCAGGACGGGCCGGGACAGCGGTACGACGATCGTCCAGAACACCCGCCAACGGCCGGCGCCGTCGACGAAGGCCGCCTCCTCCAGTTCACGGGGGACGCCCTCGAAGAACTTCACCAGGATGAACACCATGGCGGGTACGGCTACCTGGGGCAGAATCACGCCCCAGTAGGTGTCGACGAGGCCGAGCTGGACCATCTCCCGGAAGAGGGGGGCGATGAGCACCTGCGGCGGCACCATGATGCCGGCGAGCACCAGCCCGTAGAGCAGCCGCCGGCCCCGGAAGTCGGTGCGGGTGAATCCGTAGGCGGCCATCGCGCAGGTCACGACGGTCAGCAGGGTGGTCATGACGGAGACGTACGCCGAGTTCATGAGCCAGATCATCAGGTCGCCCGACTCCCAGACCTTGCCGTACGCGTCGAAGGTGACGCGCGAGCCGATCCAGGAGAGCGGTGTCCTCGTGGTGTCGCCCTCCGGTTTCAGGGAGGTGGCGACGGCCCAGGCCAGCGGGAGGAGCCAGGCCGCGGTGAGGAGCAGGGCTAGGACGAGCAGGAAGATCCTGCCCCGCGTCCAGCGCGGGCGGCGGCCCCCGGCGCCGGCGGATCGCTCGGGCCGCGGGGCGGGGCGGGTGGTGACGGTGGCGGAACCGCTCACTTCGCGGCCTCCTCAGCTCGGCGCCGGGACAGCAGCGGCTGCACCAGGGAGACGGTCAGGATCAGGGCGAAGAAGATGTACGAGACGGCTGAGGCGTAGCCGATGCGGTAGCCCGTGAAGCCCTGCTGGTAGACGTACTGGAGGATCGGCCGGGTGGACTCGTCGGGGCCGCCGCCGGTCATGATGTAGACCTGGTCGAAGATCTTCAGCGAGGCCAGCACCTGGAGGACCACGACCAGTCCGGTGGTGCGGCGGAGCATCGGCAGGGTGATGTGCAGGAGCCGCTGGCCGGCGCCGGCACCGTCCAGCTCGGCTGCCTCGTACAGGTGCGCCGGGATGGCCTGGAGTGCGGCGAGGTACAGCAGGAAGTTGAAGCCGACGGTCCACCAGACGGTGGTCGCCACGATGCTGAGCATGGCGTACCGCTCGTCGGTCAGCCAGCCGATCTCCGGGGTCAGGCCGACGGCGGCGAGCATCTGGTCGGCGAGACCGAAGTCGGACGGCAGGATCATGTTCAAGAACAGCAGGCAGACGACGCCGGACGGCAGCAGGAACGGTGCGAACCAGCTGAGCCGCCAGAGCCACTGCACGACCCGCAGTTCGTGAGCGAGCAGCGCCAGCACGAGACCGACGACGACGAGGGGGACGGTGGACAGGACCGTGAACCAGACGGTGTTCCACAGCGAGGACCAGACGTCGGGGTCGCGTATCGCCTCGGCGTAGTTGTCGAGGCCGACGAACCCGCCGCCGGTGCCGGTGATGTTCTCGCTGGTGAGGCTCATGCCGAGACCGGAGACCAGCGGCCAGATGAGGAACATGGCGTACAGGAGGAGGAAGGGCGCGATGAACACCAGGCCGTGTTCCGTCCACTTCCTGCGCACACCGCGGGCGGGACGCCCTGCCGCTCCTTCGGCGGGTTCCGCCACGGGTGCCGGCACCGCCGCGGTGGTGGAGGTCATGACGCGGCTCCCGGGAGGGGGTTGCGGGTGTCGAGGAGGGCCCGCAGCCGGGTCCTGGCCTCGGTCAGGGCGTTGCGCGGGCTCCGGGAGCCGGTGAGGACCCCGGAGAAGACGGCGCCGAGTTCGATCCACAGCCGGGAGGCCGAGCCGGTGAACCACGCGGGTTCGTCCAGCGCCACGTCGTCGATCACCGTGCGGTACTCGGACTGCGGCTTCAGGGCGAGGTAGGCCGGGTCGTCGAGCACCGGCAGATAGGCGGGGACGTGGCCGCCCCGGGCCCAGGCCACGGAGTTCTTCAGCATCCAGGCGGTGAGGGTGTGGGCGGCCTCGTTCGTGGCGCCACCGCGGTCCCTCTGGTGCGGCAGGACGAAGGCGTGGCAGTCGGCCTGGGTCGCCGCGCTGCCGAAGAGGGCGGGGACGCGGGTCATGGAGAACGGCAGTCCGGTGGTCCTGAAGGTGGTGATCTCCCATTCGCCGTTGAGGTGGAAGGCGGTCTTCCCGCCGTTGAAGACACCGATGGATCCCGCGTAGTCGACGCGGCGCACCATCAGCCCCTCCTCGACGAGACGGGCCAGGTACTCCAGCACCCGCAGCGCTTTGGCGTCGTCGAGCGCGAGTCGCTTCCCGTCCGCGGAGAGCACCGTGCCGCCGGTCTGCGCGTAGAAGCTGGAGAAGAGCCGCCAGGGGGTGATGCAGTCGGGCCCGAGCGTCTCGGTCACCAGACCCGGCTGTCCGGTCGACTTCTTCGCGGCGCGCAGGGCGTCGGCGAACTCGTCGGCGCCGCTGATCGGCCTGAGCCGGCCGCCCGACATGAGTCCTGCCTTCTCACAAACCTCGGTCTGGTAGTAGAGGACGAAGGGGTGGGTGTCGAGAGGGACTGCGTACTGTCTCCCGCCCACCTGGCCCCGGCGCCAGATGTCCGGCGGGAAGTCCTCCTGCCGGATGCCGTGTTCGGCGAGCAGGTCGGGGTCGAACGGATCGAGGAGCCTGCCTGGGGCGAAGCCCGCGAGCCGGGCGAGGTGCAGGGCGGCGAGCTCGGGGGCACGGCCGCCGGCGCCCGCCATGCCGAGCTTGGTGTAGTACGGGGCGCCCCACTGCAGGGTCGAGGCCTCCAGTGCGATCTCCGGGTGCCCGGCCCGGAACTCGTCCAGCATCCCCTGCATGTTGACGCCGTCGCCGCCGCCGAACAGATGCCAGTACCGCAGCAGGGTCTGTCCCGGGCCGGCCGCGGTCGCGGGCGCGGCGCAGCCGGACAGGGAGCCCATGGCTCCGGCCGCGGCCAGGGCGCCGGCACCGCCCGCGAGGGCTCGGCGCCGGCTGAGGAAGGGTGGTTGCATGGTGGCTCGTCTCGTCTCGGCTCGGCTCGTTTCTGAGGTGCGGGGACGCGTGAAGGGAGGGCGGCGCGTTCGAAATCCCGGCGCCTGCCCGCCACTTCGGACGGGAACGTAGGCCCGGGACAACCTCGCGTCAATGACTCGCGCTGAAACTGCGAACGATGTTCGACAGATCGAACCACATTCGTCGCCCGCCCCGGACACACGGGGGACCGGCATGCGCACGGGTGGGCGCGAGGAGATATCGCGGGGATGAGGGCACATTTCTTACTGGGGGGTAGGCCCACCCGGCCTCCTTGCTATACCTTCCGTCTAACAAGGAGACGGAGGAGTGCCCTGCGGCGCCCGCACCGTCCTCCGTGCTGCCGCCTTCTCCGGTCGTCGGCACGGCACATGACGACCCGTCACCTGCGAAGCCCAGGTGACAGCACCAAGGACATCGCTGACGAACCGAGGAGCCTGCATCATGGCAAGCAGCACCGTTCGGCCGGACGCCGAGGACCGGCCGCCCGAGGACCACCTCACCCGCCGCCTGCTCGAATCGGCCGCCGTGCTGGCGTACGACCCCGCCACGGAGGTCGACTGGGACACGCCGCTGGACAAGGAGTTCCACGGCGCGAGCCCGGAGTGGAGCACCCTGTACGGCACCACCTACTGGGCTGAGCTCACCGAGGAGCAGCGCAAGGAACTGACGCGCCAGGAAGCCGCTTCGGTGGCCAGCACAGGCATCTGGTTCGAGATGATCCTGCAGCAGATGGTCCTGCGCGACGTCTACGCGAAGGACCCCACGAGCGCGGACGTCCAGTGGGCGCTGACCGAGATAGCCGAGGAGTGCCGGCACTCCATCATGTTCGCCCGCGGCGCCGAGAAGCTGGGCGCCCCGCCCTACCGGCCGCACCGGTTCGCGGTGGAGCTGGGGCGGGCCTTCAAGACCCTCGCGTTCGGCGAGGCCGCGTACGCGGCGATCCTCGTCGCCGAGGAGGTCCTCGACGTCATGCAGCGCGACTGGATGCGGGACGAGCGGGTCGTGCCCTTCGTCCGCACCATCAACAACATCCATGTCGTCGAAGAGTCCCGGCACATGAAGTTCGCCCGCGCGGAGACCCGCAAGCACCTCAGCGGCGCCGGCCCGGTGCGACGACGGATCAACGCGCTCGTCATCGCCATCGCGTCGTACGTCATCGTCACCAGCATGGTGAACAAGGACGTCTACGCCAACGCCGGGCTGGACGAGAAGCGCGCCCTCGCCGAGGCGAAGGCCAACGAGCACCACAAGTCGATGATGCGTTCCAGCTGTTCGGGCCTCATGGACTTCCTGGCATCGGCCCGCCTGCTCACCAAGCCCGCCCTGGTGTTCTACAAGCGTGCCCATCTGATCTGAGCGGACGACATGACCTACGCCATCACCCAGACGTGCTGCAGCGACGCCACCTGTGTCTCGGTGTGCCCCGTCAACTGCATCCATCCGACGCCGGAGGAGCCGGACTTCGGCCGCACGGAGATGCTGTACATCGATCCGCGGTCCTGCATCGACTGCGGTGCCTGCGCCGACGCGTGCCCGGTGGAAGCGGTCTTCCCGGTGGACAGCCTTCCCGCCGCCCAGCGGGAGTACGGTCCGCTGAACGCGGCGTACTTCGCGGACCGGGAGCCCGGCCAGGACCCGGAGGGGCCGAACTTCCACGAGTGGGGGGAGCCGTCCTTCAAGCGCAGCCTGCCGTCGGACTTCGCACCGATCCGGGTCGCGGTGGTGGGTACGGGGCCGGCGGGGATGTACGCCGCCGAGGACCTGCTGCTGCACACGGGCGCCGAGGTCACGCTCATCGACCGGCTGCCCGTCGCGGGCGGACTCATCCGCTACGGCGTGGCGCCCGACCACCAGTCGACGAAGAGGGCCGGCGACACCTTCGCCAGGTTCCACACGCATCCGAGGGTGCGCATGCATCTCGGTGTCGAGGTGGGCAGCGACGTCACCCCGGAGGAGATCGCCGCGCACCATGACGCGGTGATCTACGCCGTCGGCGCGTCGGCGGGCCGCAGGCTCGGGATTCCCGGGGAGGACCTGCCCGGGAGCATCTGCGCGACGACGTTCGTCTCCTGGTACAACGCCCACCCGGAGGTCGCGCCGGATGCCGTGGACCTGTCCGCCGAGCGGGTCGTCGTGGTCGGCAACGGGAACGTCGCGCTGGACGCGGCGCGGATCCTGGTCTCCGACCCCGACGCGCTCGCCGCAGGGGACATCGCCGGGCACGCACTGGAGGCCCTGCGCGCCGGTTCGGTACGCGAGGTGGTGCTGCTGGGGCGGCGGGGGCCCCAGGACGCGGCGTACACCAGGTCCGAGCTCCTCGCGCTCAAGCATCTGGCGGGCGTGGAGCTGATCGTGGACGATCACGATCAGCGGACCGGCGCCACGATCGACGCGGCGGATCAGAGCGACCGGGCGGCACTGCTGCGGGGCGTCACCCGCGAGACGGTGGACTGGTCGCGCCCGCCGCCGGCGGGACGCCGCATCGTGTTCCGATTCCACTCCGCACCGGTGGAGGCGCTCGGTGACGGCGAAGTCACCGCACTGCGGGTCACGGACGGCGCGGACGGCGGCGAGGAAGGCACGAGGAGCATCCCTGCGGGGCTGCTCCTGCGGGCGGTCGGCCAGCGTGGACTGCCGGTCGCCGGGCTGCCGTTCGACCAGGCGACGGGGACCGTCCCGCACGAGGGCGGCCGGGTTACGGGCCTGCCCGGGACGTACGTCGTGGGATGGATCAAGCGCGGCCCGTCGGGCGGCATCGGGGCCAACCGGATCTGCGCCGCCGAGACCGTGGGCACGCTGCTGGACGATGCCGTCGGTGGCGCGCTGCCGGAGCCGGAGCGCGACGCGAAGTCGTTCCAGCGGCTCGTGCGACGCCGTAACCGGAGGGTCGTGGATGCCCGCGGCCTGGCGGAGATCGAGCGTGCCGAGCTGGCTCTGGGACGCCGCGACGGTCGCCCCAGGGTCAAACTGGCGACCCTCCCCGAGCTGGTGGCGGCGGCGCGGGGCGGCCGTCGCAGGATTCCCGGCTGACCGTGTGGGCCGGCGGCCCGTCGAGAGACCGGCGGGCCGCCGGCCCGGCTGCGGGGCCGGTCGGCAGGGGCGCGTTCACCGCTCCGGCTGCCACGGGCCGTGTACCGGCCCCGTGCCGGCGCTGAGCGGAAGGCCGCTCCCTCCGCGCCGTACGGCGATGATCTCCGCCAGGACCGAGAGCGCCGTCTCCTCGGCCCCCCTGCCGCCCAGGTCGAGACCGATCGGCGAACGCAGACGGGCCAGTTGCGCCTCGGTCGTCCCCGCCGCTCGGAGCCGCACCATCCTGTCCTCGTGCGTACGCCGGCTCCCCAAAGCACCCACATACCCCGCTGGGCTGCGCAGGGCGCGGGTGAGGACAGGGATGTCGAAGCGGGGGTCGTGGGTCAGTACGCACACCGCGCTCGTGGGGTCGATCAGGTTCTCATGGGCCTCGAACCAGCGATCCGGCCGTTCGGCGACGACCTCGTCGGCGCCCGGGAAGCGGCCGGGATCCGCGAACACCGGTCTGGCGTCGCAGACGGTCACCCGGTGTCCGAGGGCCGCGCCGAAGTGCGCGAGCGGCCGGGCGAACTCGGTGGCACCGAAGATCAGCAGCCCGGGCCGGGGGGCGAAGGACTGCACCAGGAGCTCGCGCCCCGGCTCGCACGCGGGGCCGGCCGGACTTCCCGCACCCCGCCGCCCATCGGCGGACACCTCCTCCTCCCCCGTGCTCACCAGGCCGCTCTCGCCGCGGCCGAGCATGCCTTCGGCGGCCAGGACGGCAGCCCGATCGGCAGCCGCGCCACCCAGCGATCCGCTCACCGTCCCCGGGCCCACCGCCAGACTGCCGCGGCCTTCGAGCGGCGTGACGAGCGCGACCGGCACCCCCGCCGCCAGGTCCGCCGAGACCCGGTCCAACGGCGTCTCGGGGTTCACTTCGCGGATCAGTACCTCGATCGTCCCGCCGCAGGTCAGCCCGACCGCGAAAGCGTCCTCGTCGCCGACTCCCCAGCGTGCGACGACCGGCGGTCCTCCGGCGAACACCTCCTCGGCCGCCGCGATGACGGCGGCCTCGACGCACCCGCCGGACACACTGCCGACGATCCGGCCGTCCTCCGCCACCAGCATGGAGGCGCCGGGCCCGTGCGGGGCCGAACCCCAGGTCCGCACCACGGTCGCCATGACGCAGCGGGTGCCGGAGCGCTGCAAGGCAGCCGCCTGTTCGATGACATGTCGCATTCGCTCACCTCGGGCAGTACAACCGCGAGAGCGTCTCGCGGGCGAGGGATCGCAGAACGAATTCTTTCAGTACGGGATGGATTCGTGCGCGCCGACCGCCCGTCGGCGCGCCACCGGGGCTCACCGCATCCATCGAACGGCACGGCCCGTCCGTGGCGTGCTTCGACGTCTTGGCCCGCACTGCGCGGATCCGGCGAGCCCTGCCGGCCGGCGGCCGGGCAGCTCGCCGACTCCGGGCCGGTTTCGTCGGCGGGGGTGACCCTGCGGACCGACCGGCTGGAGTCGGACGGGCTCATCATCGGGGAACGGAACGGTCGGGACCGTCGTCCGCGAACGGGACGGTCGGCAGCGAGGCGGCCGGGGCCCGTCATCCGCGAACGGGACGGTCAGGACCGCGGAGTGGTCTGCTCCGGCCTGACGGAGAGGGGGCCCGGCACGGTGGACACCGCGTCCGCCGAGCACCTCGTCGACGAGGACCGGATGCCCACAGTGCGGCCCGTCAGCCCTTCAGGCGCTCGCCGAGCTCCTCGGTGTCGGGGACGAACCACGTCTGGTTTCCCCGGTTGCATTCGCGGACGAAGTCACGAAGAGCGGAACTGCCCTCGGTGTGGCGGGAGACGTCACCCAGTACCACCAGCCCCAGCCGGTAGTTGGCGAACTTCTGGACGATGTCGCCGGCGACACGGGTCTCCAGCCGGAAGAAGCTCTCGCCGAGGCGTTCGGCGGGTACGACGACCCATCGGGCGCCCTGGTAACCCGCGTCACCGATGAGATCGAGGGCCTCGCGTTCGCCGTGGATGGTCTCGCCCTCGGAGGGGCACATCAGGACGGGCACGTCGTGGACGGTCTGCAGGGTGCTCATGAGCGGTCAGACTATGCGACGGCGCAGGAGGACGCTCGGAGTTCGACGCGGGTGCGTGGCGGCGACGCACTCCCGGGCGACCTTCGGCGGCGACCCCGGGAGCGGTACGGCCCGGTGCGGTGCGGTGCGGCCCGGCACGGTGCGTCCGCGACGGCCCCTGGTGCGGCTCACGGCCCGCCGCGACCGACTGGCCGGGATTCCTGATCGGTGGATGGGCAGGAGGGTTCCGCCACCGTGCGGTGTCCGTCCGAGTCCCCACGCCGGCCCCAGCCCGCCGTGGATCGGTGCAGGCGGTTCAGCGCGCCGCTGGCGACCCGCCCGGCGGCGGCGGCGCGGGGCAGACACCCTGCCGTGAAGGGGAGAAGAGCTGAACCCGTCGATGCGCCGCCCCCTGGCCACGCGTTGTGCTGCCGCTGTCCGGTCGGTCGTCACACGGGCGAGGTCGGACCGAGCGGTCCGCGTCGGACTCCGGCGTTGCATGTGCACCTCACGGACGAGGACCGGAGCACGCCGTTCGGACCGGGCCAGGAGCAGGGGCGGCACCGATTGCGTGATCAAAATCCAGTGCGGTTAACATTTGAGCACCGCCTAGCTCGAAAGATGGACTTGTGACTGCCACCGAGGACTCGTTCACCAATTGGAAGACCCGCGAGGAGATCGCGGAGTCGATGATCCCGCTCATCGGGAAGCTGCACCGGGAGCAGGACGTCACGATCCTGATCCACAGCCGCTCCCTGGTGAACAAGTCGGTGGTCAGCATCCTCAAGACCCACCGGTTCGCCCGCCAGATAGCCGGCGAGGAGCTCTCCGTCACCGAGACGCTGCCGTTCCTGCACGCCCTCGCCGCTCTCGACCTCGGCCCTTCGCAGATCGACCTCGGCATGCTCGCCGCGACGTACAGGACCGACGACCGCGGCCTGTCGGTGGAGGATTTCACCGCCGAGTCCGTGGCCGGCGCGACGGGCGCCAACAAGACGGAGCGCCGCGAGGCACGCGATGTGGTCCTCTACGGTTTCGGCCGCATCGGCCGCCTCCTGACCCGCCTCCTCATCGAGAAGACCGGCTCCGGCAACGGTCTGCGGCTGCGCGCCATCGTCGTACGCCGGGGTGCCGGGCAGGACATCGTGAAGCGCGCGTCGCTGCTGCGCCGCGACTCGATCCACGGCCAGTTCCAGGGCACGATCACCGTCGACGAGGCGAACAGCAGGATCATCGCCAACGGCAACGAGATCCAGGTGATCTACTCCGACGACCCGACGTCGGTGGACTACACGGCGTACGGCATCAAGGACGCCATCCTCATCGACAACACGGGCCGCTGGCGCGACCGCGAGGGCCTGTCCAAGCACCTGCGCCCCGGCATCGCGAAGGTCGTCCTGACCGCTCCCGGCAAGGGCGACGTCCCCAACATCGTGCACGGCGTCAACCAGCACATGATCAAGCCGGACGAGCAGATCATCTCCTGCGCCTCCTGCACCACCAACGCGATCGTCCCGCCGCTGAAGGCGATGGCGGACGAGTACGGCGTGCTGCGCGGCCACGTGGAGACCGTCCACTCGTTCACCAACGACCAGAACCTGCTGGACAATTACCACAACTCGGATCGTCGTGGCCGCTCGGCGCCGCTCAACATGGTCATCACCGAGACCGGTGCCGCGTCCGCCGTCACCAAGGCGCTGCCCGACCTCGACGCGAAGATCACCGGCAGCTCGATCCGCGTCCCGGTGCCGGACGTCTCGATCGCGATCCTGAACCTGCAGCTCGCCCGGGGCACCAGCCGCGAGGAGGTCCTCGACTACCTCCGCAACGTGTCGCTGACCTCGCCGCTCAGGCGCCAGATCGACTTCATCACCGCTCCCGACGCGGTCTCGAGCGACTTCATCGGTTCGCGCCACGCCTCGATCGTCGACGCGGGCGCCACCAAGGTCGAGGGCGACAACGCGATCCTCTACCTCTGGTACGACAACGAGTTCGGCTACTCCTCCCAGGTCATCCGGGTGGTCCAGCACGTCTCCGGAGTCGAGTACCCGACCTACCCGGCCCCGGCGGTCTGATCTCTCCACGACGGCTCCCGGTGCTGCGACGCGGCACCGGGAGCCGTCGTTCCGCGCGCCGGCTCCCCAGGACGGCCGGGAGGTGCACCGGACGTGCGGGCGGCGGGGAACCCGCCCCGAACCGGTCAGGCAGCCCCGAGGGGGCCGCCCGGGTGGAACGCCAGTTTCGCGAAGCGTTCACCGATGCGGCGGTGCGTGGCGGCGTCGGGGTGCAGCGCGTCCGGCAGCGGGAGCTCGGCGGCGTCCGCCTCACCGTAGAGTTCGCGGCCGTCGAGGTGGTGCAGGTTCGGGTCCTCGGCCGCCCGTTGCCGGACGATGCGGGCGAGTTCGTCCCTGATGATGCTCAGGGTGAGCTTTCCCGCAGCCGTCTCCGCGGGGTCCCCAGCGGCGCGGAAGCCCAGCTTTCCCGCGCTCAGAGCGCTGTGGTCCGGCGCGCTGGGGCCGGGCGTGTGCTCGTGGATGGGGCACAGGATCGGCGAGACGACCAGCAGCGGTGTGGTGGGGTGGCTTTCACGGATCGTGTCGAGGAAACCGTGGACGGCCGGGGTGAAGGCGCGCAGCCGCATCGCGTCGGTGTTGACCAGGTTGATGCCGATCTTGACACTGATCCGGTCCGCAGGTGCGTCACGCATGGCGCGGGCCGTGAACGGGTCGAGCAGCGCACTTCCGGCGAACCCCAGGTTGACCAGCTCCACACCACCGAGGGCTGCGGCGAGCGCGGGCCAGGTGGTCGTCGGACTCGCGGCGTCGGACCCGTGGCTGATCGAACTGCCGTGGTGCAGCCACACCGTGCGGTCCCGCGGCGGGACCGGGCCGACGGGGGCGTCGGAACGCAGGGCGACCAGCTCGGTGGTCTCGTTGTGCGGCAGCCAGATCTCGACGTCCTTCGATTCGGCGGAGAGACCGCTGAAACGGAGGGTACCCACCGGACCCGGTCGGACCTCGGCGGATCCGGTGGCCATGTCGATGGTCACGGTGTTGCCGCCGGCCACCACGGCCCGGTCCGCGAGCCGGCCGTCCACCAGCAGGTCGTAGACCCCGTCGGGCCGGGGCGGGGCACCCACGTACGCACGCTTGGTGGGAAGGGTGTCCAGCTCCACGACCGTCGCCCGGGTGCGCAGAACGAGCCGTACGCCGGAGGGCTGGGCCTCCGCCATGGCCAGCTGACCGTCCGCGTTCCGGGCGCGCGCACGGGCGGGCAGCCGGTGCGGCAGCAGACCGTGCTCGGTGCGCTCCAGATCGAGCGCGCCGCGCAGGAGGTCAGCGGTGATGGGGGTGCTTGTCAGCCGGGGTCGGATGCTCATTCGTCGTTCCCTTTCCGGATGGGCGTGTCCGATCCGGCCGGGACGTTCTCGCCGGGTCGGGGCGCGGGCCAGTTCCGCAGCAGGGCGTCGAGGGCGTCCAGGACCCGCGGCCAGGTCTCGTCCGTACCAGGGGCGCTGTGGCTGAAACTTCCGCCGGACTCCAGGCTGATGTACCCGTGGAAGACGCTGCCCAGCAGCCGGACCGCGTGCGTCTGGTCCGGCTCCGTGAGGTCGTAGCCGCGCAGGATCGCCCGCGTCATCCGGGCGTGCCTGACACCGGCGCTGGCTGCGGCGACTTCCGGGTCGAGCCTCAGCCGAGCCGCGGTGTAGCGGCCCGGGTGCTCCCTGGCGTAGTCGCGGTAGGCGTTCGCGAATGCCTCCAGCGCGTCCTTGCCCGCACGCCCCGCCAGGGCGGCGGCGACGCGGTCGGCGAGTTCGGCGAGCGCCAGCAGGGCGATCCTCGTCTTCAGGTCCTGGGAACTCTTCAGATGCGAGTAGAGGCTCGCGTCCTTGACGCCGAAGTGCCGGGCGAGCGCCGCCACGGTCACCTTGTCGAAGCCGACCTCGTCGGCCATCTCCGCTCCGGCCTGCGTCAGGCGCTCCGCCGTCAGCCCTGCTCTTGCCATGGGAACCTCGCCCTCCAGTGAATTCAATTATGCATTCGCCTAGGAACATTAGGAGTCGGCCACGACGGCTCCGCCGGCGGGACGTGACCGTACACGGACCCGCACCCTCGTCACGGCACGCCCAGCACCCGGGCCCGAGTCCGAGCGGTGATCCGGGAGCCCGCGCGTACGGACCGCGTCAAGAAGTCCGCCGCCACCGTATGGAGCCCGTCAACGGCGCACGCGGCGCTGCCCGCCGTGGGATTTGCTCATGCCCGGCCGCACAGGCCGATCCGGTCCCCTCACTTCACACAGGAGCCCACGATGGCCGATCCGGCCTTCGTCGTCACCACGATCGCGGTCTTCGCACTGGTGGCCATCGTCGCGAAGGGGGTGACGAAACCATGACCGCCGACACCGTCGCCGGCCTTGTCGTGGCCGTCTCCCTGCTCGTGTACCTCGTCCTTGCGCTGGCGTACCCGGAGAGGTTCCAGAGTCCGATATGAGCCCCGTAACAGCTGGTGTGCTCCAGATGCTCGCGCTGATCTCCGCGCTCGCCCTGGCATACCGTCCGCTCGGTGACCACATGGCCCGGGTCTACTCCTCGCACAAGCATCTCGTGCCGGAGCGGTGGATCTACCGTGCCATCGGGGCGGACCCCTCCGCCCCGATGCACTGGCCGGCCTATCTGCGCGGCGTACTCGCGTTCTCCGCGGTGAGCGTGCTCTTCCTCTACGCACTTCAGCGCATGCAGGGGTCGCTGCCCGGCTCGCTCGGCTTCGTGTCCATCGACCCGGACCAGGCGTTCAACACCGCCGCATCCTTCGTGGCGAACACCAACTGGCAGTCCTACTACGGCGAACAGGCCATGGGCCATGTCGTGCAGACCGGCGGCCTGGCGGTGCAGAACTTCGCCTCGGCCGCCGTGGGCATGGCCGTGGCCGTGGCCCTCGTACGCGGCTTCGCGCGTTCCCGCACCGGCGAGCTGGGCAACTTCTGGACGGACCTGGTGCGCGGAACCGTACGCGTCCTGCTGCCGATCTCGGTGAGCGGCGCGATCGTCCTGGTGGCGTGCGGTGTCATCCAGAACTTCTCCGGTATCCACGAGGTCGGCCAGTTCTCGGGCGGCAGCCGGCAGTGGAACGGTGGCGCGGTCGCCTCGCAGGAGGTCATCAAGGAGCTGGGGACGAACGGCGGCGGATACTTCAACGCCAACTCCGCCCATCCCCTGGAAAATCCGACTCCCTTCTCCAACCTCTTCGAGATCTTCCTGATCCTTCTGATCCCGTCCGCGCTGACCCGCACCTTCGGCCGCATGACCGGCGACCTGCGGCAGGGCTACACGATCCTCGCCACGATGGCCACCATCTGGATCGGCTTCACCGCCCTGATGATGTGGACCGAATTCGCCCACCACGGCCCGGCCCCCGAGATCGCCGGCGGCGCGATGGAGGGCAAGGAGACCCGCTTCGGCATCGCCGGATCGTCGATCTTCGCCGTGGCGACCACCCTCACCTCGACAGGTGCGGTCAACTCCGCCCACTCCTCCTACACGGGGCTGGGCGGCGGCATCACCATGCTGGGCATGCAGCTGGGCGAGATAGCGCCCGGCGGTGTCGGATCCGGTCTCTACGGCATGCTGGTCATGGCGGTGATCGCGGTGTTCATAGCCGGCCTCATGGTCGGGCGTACGCCGGAATACCTCGGCAAGAAGATCGGCACCCGCCAGATCAAGCTCGCGGCGTTCTACATCCTGATCACCCCGGCGCTGGTTCTCGGCTTCACCGCGGTGGCCGTGGCGCTGCCCACTCCGGCCGACTCGATGACCAACAGCGGCGCCCACGGATTCTCCGAGATCCTCTACGCCTACACGTCCGGCGCCAACAACAACGGTTCCGCCTTCGCGGGGCTCGACGCCGACACGCAGTGGTTCAACACCACCATCGGCATAGCGATGCTGCTCGGCCGCTTCCTGCCGATCGTTTTCGTCCTGGCGCTGGCAGGCTCGCTCGCCGAGCAGCAACCCGTGCCGCCCACGGCCGGCACTCTGCGGACCGACAAGCCGCTCTACGCGGGTCTGCTCGTCGGCACCATCCTCATCGTCACCGGTCTGACCTACTTCCCGGCCCTGGCGCTGGGTCCGCTCGCCGAAGGGCTCGCCTCATGAGCACCGTCACCCCCACCCGCACCCCGCACGAGGGCCCGTCCGGCGGCGATGTCGTGTCAGCCCGCGCCGGCGGGGGTCTCTTCGACCCGGAGCAGTTGCTGAGGTCTTTCCCGGACGCGGTGCGGAAACTCGATCCCCGCATCATGATCAAGTCCCCGGTCATGTTCGTGGTGCTCGTCGGCTCCGTGTTCACCACCCTGCTGGCGATCCAGGATCCGGGCGACCTGTTCGGATGGGCCATCGCGGCCTGGCTGTGGCTGACCGCCCTCTTCGCCAACCTCGCCGAGGCGGTTGCCGAGGGGCGCGGCAAGGCGCAGGCCGACACACTGCGCAGGGCGAGGACCGGCACGGTGGCCCGCAGGCTGAACTGCCGTGACGAGGTCGAGGTGCCCGGCACGGAGCTGCGGGTCGGAGATCTGGTCGTGTGCGAGGCCGGCGACACCGTTCCCGGTGACGGTGACGTCGTCGAGGGGGTCGCGTCCGTCGACGAGTCGGCCGTCACCGGCGAATCCGCCCCGGTGATCCGGGAGTCCGGTGGCGACCGCAGTGCGGTCACCGGCGGCACGAAGGTGCTCTCCGACCGTATCGTCGTCCGGATCACCACCGAGCCGGGTGAGACCTTCATCGACCGGATGATCGCCCTGGTCGAGGGCGCCGCCCGGCGGAAGACTCCCAACGAGATCGCGCTCGACATCCTGCTGGCGTCGCTGACCATCGTCTTCCTGCTGGCGGTCGTGACGCTCCAGCCGTTCGCCATCCACGCCGGCGCCCGGCAGTCCATGATCGTGCTGACCGCCCTGCTGGTGTGTCTGATCCCGACGACCATCGGCGCACTCCTCTCCGCGATCGGCATCGCGGGCATGGACCGCCTGGTCCAGCGCAACGTCCTGGCCGTGTCGGGGCGCGCGGTGGAGGCGGCGGGTGACGTCTCGACGCTGCTGCTCGACAAGACCGGCACGATCACACTCGGCAACCGGCAGGCCGCGGAGTTCGTCCCGGCGAGGGGTGTGACCGAGGCGGAGCTGGCAGACGCCGCGCAGCTGTCCTCGCTGGCCGACGAGACCCCCGAAGGCCGCTCGATCGTCGTGCTCGCCAAGGAGAAGTACGGTCTCCGCGAGCGGGGCCACGGCGAGCCGGCCCACGCCACCTGGATTGCGTTCACCGCACGGACCCGACTGTCGGGAGTGGACGTCGAGGGTCTCAAGGCCCGTAAGGGAGCGGCCAGTTCGGTCGCGGCATGGGTACGGGAGCGGGGCGGCAGCGTCGCCGAGGACGACGGCCGGCTCGCCGACCGGATCTCGGAGACCGGGGGCACACCCCTCCTGGTCGCCGTCGAGGACGCGAGGGGCGCCCGGATCCTCGGTGCCGTCCACCTGAAGGACGTCGTGAAGGACGGGATGCGGGAACGGTTCGACGAACTGCGCCGGATGGGCATCAGGACCGTCATGATCACGGGTGACAACCCGCTCACGGCGAAGGCCATCGCGAAGGAGGCGGGAGTCGACGACTTCCTCGCCGAAGCCACCCCCGAGGACAAGATGGCCCTGATCAAGCGGGAGCAGGCGGGCGGCAAGGTCGTCGCCATGACGGGTGACGGCACCAACGACGCCCCCGCGCTCGCCCAGGCGGATGTCGGCGTGGCGATGAACACCGGCACCTCGGCCGCCAAGGAGGCCGGGAACATGGTGGACCTGGACTCCGACCCCACCAAACTCATCGAGATCGTCGGGATCGGCAAGCAACTCCTCATCACCCGGGGCGCACTGACGACCTTCTCCATGGCCAACGACGTCGCCAAGTACTTCGCGATCATTCCGGCCATGTTCGCGGTGGTCCACCCCGGCCTGGAAAAGCTCGACGTGATGGGTCTCGCGTCACCGGAGTCCGCGATCCTGTCCGCCGTCATCTTCAACGCGCTCATCATCATCGCCCTCGTACCGCTCGCCCTCAAAGGGGTCCGGTACCGGCCCGCCGGCGCCGACAGGATGCTCCGTCGCAACCTCGGGATCTACGGACTGGGCGGCCTGATCGCCCCGTTCATCGGCATCAAGGTCATCGACCTGCTCCTCTCCCTCGTTCCCGGGCTCTCCTGAACCAGAAACGGCTGATCAGCCATGAACACCTCCCTCAAGAACACCACCCGCCCGCTCGGGGCGGGGCTACGCGCCCTGCTCGTCCTGAGCCTCATCTGCGGCGTCCTCTATCCGCTCGCCGTCACGGGCATCGCCCAGGCGCTCTTCAGCACCGAGGCCGACGGTTCCGGGATCAGCGACGGCAACGGCGACACCGTCGGATCCTCCCTGATCGGGCAGACGTACGACCTGCCGAAACGGAACCCGGACGATCCGAAGGAGGTGGCGAAGCCGGACCTGCGGTGGTTCCAGCCCCGCCCCTCGAACGGCCTGGGCAGCAACAGTGTGAACACCCAGTACGCGCTCATCCTCTCCGGTGCCACCAACCGCTCCGCGGACAGCGCCGAGCTGGTCGCATGGGTCACCGAGGCGAAGGCGGCGGTCGTGGCGGACAACTCCACCCCGTCCTTCACGGTGCGGCCCGAGGACGTACCGGCCGAGGCGGTCACGTCGTCCGGCTCGGGCCTCGACCCGCACATCTCCCCGGCGTACGCGAAGCTCCAGGTCCACCGCGTCGCCGAGCGGAACGACCTCTCCGTCCGGCGGGTCGCTGAACTCGTGGCCGAACACACCGAGGGCCGCACTCTCGGGTTCATGGGCGAGCCCCGGGTCAACGTCCTGGAGCTCAACATCGCGCTCAGGGACACGCGCGGGTACTGACACGACGCGTTCCGCCTCGCCCGGCCCCACAGTTTCGAAAGTTTCGAACCAGATCGACTCGATTCCTGATCGGCAGTCCAGCTCGACCGATGCATGAAACTGCACTCTTCGAGTCACATGCCTTTTGGGCTGCGCAAACACCAAGAGTCCGTCACATATCCCGAACCGACGCTTTCGTAATTCCTGCCGAAAGCATTGACACCCACCGGAGCCAGATCAACACTGTTCGCCGTCGGCAGACCTCAATCGCTGTCGGTCCGGGTACGCCCCGGGCCGGTCGTCGAGCGCTCCGGCCGGCCCGGTCCGGCCGGGGCGCGCCAGGCTCACGCACCGTCGTCGTCATCACCTGCTCACGACACCCCCGAAGGACGTCGCGCGCTGCCCGGAACCGCCCGGCGGCACGACAACGAGGAGGAAGGAACGTACATGAACGATGCGCCGGTGATGGCCACCGTGGCCGTACTGGCCCTGCCGGGCGCGGCCGACGCCAACACGGTCATCGACTCGAATCAGACCGGCACCGACAACGGCTGCTACTACTCCTTCTGGACCGGCAGCCCCGGCACGGTCTCGATGAACCTCGCATCCGTGGGCGGCTACGGCACTTCGTGGCGGAACACCGGGAACTTCGTCGCCGGAAAGGGCTGGAGCACCGGCGGACGCAGGAGTGTCACCTGCTCGGGCTCCTTCGATCCCTCCGGCAACGCGTACCTGACCCTCTACGGATGGTCGACGAACCCCCTCGTGGAGTACCACATCGTCGACAGCTGGGGCGCCACCATCCAGGCCAACGGCAACCGGACCTGGCCCACCGTCACCTGCGCATCCGGCTGACCCGGGCGCAGCCGCACACCGCACCGGCGGGGCGGCAGCGGTCCCGGGCCCTCGCCGCCCCTCGATTCAGCGGTTCCGTCCCCATCCGATCAGGACGAGAAGGACTCACACCATGTACATCCCTGCACGCTTGCTCTTACGGCCCGTGATCGCGACGCTGGCCGTCGTCACTCTGGCCGCGACCGCCACCGTCGTCACCGGCACGACTCCCTCGCACGCCGCCGGCGCCGCCGCCTGCAACGGGTACGTCGGTCTCACCTTCGACGACGGCCCGTCCAGCAGCACACCGGGCCTGCTCAACGCCCTGAAACAGAACGGGCTGCGGGCCACCATGTTCAACCAGGGCCAGTACGCGGCCTCCAACGCGGCCCAGGTCAGGGCCCAGGTCGACGTTGGCATGTGGGTCGGCAACCACAGCTACACCCATCCGCACCTGACGCAGCAGAGTCAGGCACAGGTCGACTCCGAACTCTCCCGCACCCAGCAGGCCATCGCCGCTGCCGGCGGCGGCACGCCGAAACTGTTCCGCCCTCCCTACGGGGAGTCCAACGCGACGGTGCGGGCTTCAGCGGCCAAGTACGGTTTGACGCAGATCATCTGGGACGTCGACTCGCAGGACTGGAACGGTGCGAGCACCGATGCGATCGTGCAGGCCAATGCCCGGCTCACCAACGGACAGATCATCCTCATGCACGACTGGCCGGCCAACACGCTCGCCGCGATCCCGCGTATCGCCCAGGGTCTGGCGAGCCGCGGGCTGTGCGCCGGCATGATCTCCCCGCAGACCGGCCGCGCCGTCGCCCCCGACAGTGGTGGCACGGGCGGTGGTAGTGGGTGTACCGCCACCGTGACCGCGGGCGACAGGTGGAGCGACCGCTACAACATCAACGTCGCGGTCTCCGGATCCAGCAACTGGACCGTCACGATGAACACCCCCTCCCCCGCCAAGGTCCTCTCGACCTGGAACACGAGTGCCACCTATCCCAGCACCCAGGTGATGACCGCCAAGCCCAACGGGAACGGCAACAACTGGGGCGCCACCATCCAGGCCAACGGCAACTGGACCTGGCCCACCGTCACCTGCGCGTCCGGCTGACCCCTGCTTCCGGGACCGGTGGGTGCGGCGTCCCTGCCCGCCGCCTCCACCCCGGCGCCCGCAGCCATGCGCTGGGGCCGGTGGAGGCGGCGGGCGGCTGGGCCACCGTGTCGACGAGCCCGGCGTCCTCGGCGCCGCGGGATCCGCTGTGCACACCGCGACCGCGCCGTCACGGCTTCTCCGGGCAGTCCCGAAGGCGCACCGGTTCCCGCCGCCGGGGTCCGGCAGTCCGGGCTGAGGGGCGACCACGGTGACATCGCCGCCGGACAGGGTGAACCTGGCGCGGGACCACTGGGCCGGCGGGCCCCACTGCCGCACGACGCCGTCCTGGCTGCTGCTCGCGCCGCCGACGCCCCGGCCGTGGCCGACCAGGCGATCCCGGCCACTGCTTCAGGATGAACAAGGCTCTGCGGCCCCCTCGTCACTATCCTGTCCGCAGCCGATCGTCCTCTGCCGCGCACACCCAGGAGCCCGCCATGTCCCGTCCGGAGAACGATGCCACCGCCCAGCGCATCGACACCAGCAGACCCCACCCCGCCCGGATGTACGACTGGTTCCTCGGTGGCAAGGACAACTACCCGGTGGACGAGGCCATGGGCCGGCAGATGCTGGCCGTGGAGCCCGGGGTCCCGGTCATGGCCAAGGTGAACCGGGCCTTCATGCACCGCGCCACCCGATGGCTGAGCGGCCGGGGAGTCCGCCAGTTCCTCGACATCGGCACGGGGATACCCACCGAGCCGAACCTCCACCAGGTCGCCCAGCAGGAGGCGCCCGCCTCGCGGGTCGTCTACTGCGACAACGACCCCATCGTCCTGGCGCACGCCGAGGCCCTGCTGAAGGGAACTCAGGAGGGGGCCATCGACTACGTGCAGGCGGATGCCCGCGACGTGGACGCCATTCTCGAACGCGCCGGAAAGACACTGGACTTCAGCCGCCCGGTCGCCCTCTCCCTGATCTCGTTGCTGCACTTCGTGTGCGACGAGGACGGCGCGTACGACTTGGTGGACCGGCTGACCGCGGTGCTAGCACCCGGCAGCCATGTGGTGATCTCGCACCTCACCGCAGACTTCCACCCGGCGGAGGCCCGTGAGGTCGACGAGATGTACAAGGCCAATGCACTGACCCTGGCGCCGCGCACCCGTGAGCAGTTCGCCCGCTTCTTCGACGGTCTCGACATCGTCGGGCCCGGCGTCGTGGCAGCCGAGGCGTGGCACCCCGAACTCGGTGAGCCTGTTCCGGGCCAGGACGACGTCATCAGTGCCGGCTACGTGGCGGTGGGCCGCAAGCCCTAGCCCGTCCCGCGCGGCCCGGCCCGGCCGCATCCGGCAGGCCGCCGCCCTCGCGCGCGGCCGGTTCTGCGCGTCCTGTGTCTCAGCCGGGGCGGCCGGCAGTCCGGACACAGGAGAGGACCACGACCAGAGGCCAGAACGACTGGGCGAACGTGATCACGCGCTCAGCCGCTCCGGCGGTGTCGAGTACGAAGAGTGCGAGCAGGAACCAGGCGCCGCCGAGCCACATCAGCGCGGCCGCCGTCACGGACGGCCCGGCCCGCAGGCCCCACGGCGGGACGGCCGCGCGGGTCCCGCCGGCCGGACGCCTGCCGGGCGGGGCCCATCGGCCCGGGACGTCACGTCGCACCGCCATGACCGGCCACACCGCGAGCAGCGAGAATCCCACGGCCACGACCACACCGTGGGCGAACGAGCCACCGCTGCTCGGCGCGGGGAACAGGGCCAGCATCATCGCCGAGAGTCCACCGCCGGCCAGCGCCACCCGTCCGGCGAGCGCGGCCGGTCGCAGTCCGCACGCGGTGACCACGTGGCAGGTTCCCAGAGCGAGCAGGGCCGATGTCATCACCCAGTAGCCGCGGGAGCCGTCGGAGGCCAGGATGCTGATCGTCGCCGACGCGGGATCGTAGCCGGGGCCGTGAAGCTCCGCCGAGATCGCCCAGCCGCCGACGAGCAGGACCGGGGCGCACAACGAGGAGAACAGAATCCACCAGGGGACAGATCGCATCGGTGAACGGTAGAACGCGCGGACCGGCACCGGCCGGTTGTACACGCAGGCGAGCCACTGCGTACTCCCCCCTCCAGGGGGTACACGCGTGTTGCCGGATCACATGACGCTGCGTGAACCGCACCGCTTGGCTGACCCGGCAACGGCCCCGTATCCCGGTGCGCCGCATCGGACGAGGATCGAACCCGGAGGAGAACCTGCTGTGCTGACACCCAGTCCTCAGGACCTGAGAGTGGCTATGGCCCGTTACGCCGACGCGCGGATCGAGGAAGCGCGCCGCTCGACGACAGCCACCGCCCGGGCCGTCGAGGACGCCGCCTACACCCTGTGCGTCATGACCGGCACCCAGGCTGTTCCGCAGGCCCTGCACGTCGCCGACAGCATGCTCGGCATGCGTGCCCCGGTGTCCCCGGCTCTTCGCCGGCCCGTCGGCACACATCAGGAAGACCGTCTCCAGACCGCCTGAGATCCCGTCAGCGCGGTCGTCCGTCCCGCGCCGTTCGCGTGAGCCTGGTCATGATCACGCCCGGCGCGTCGCACCTCGCTCGACCCCGCCGTACCTCCCGGCTGTGCCGCCGGTCAGACGAACTGCTGCACCACCAGCACCGACGCACCCGCGATCGCCAGCGCCGTGGCGGCGATGCGGGTGCGCCGCGCGTTCAGCCGGTGCGTGAGCTGCCGGGAGAGCAGCACTCCGGCCACAGCGGCGGGGGCGAGCAGCACGGCGCCCCGCAGGGCATGTGCTCCGACCGCCCCGGCGGCCGTCAGTGCGGCCAGGCTCATCAGTGACCCGGCCAGAAAGAACGCACTCATCGTGGCGCGCAGTTCCGGGCCGCGCAGCCGCTGCCACACCATGGGCGGGCCGCCGACGGACGTCGCCGTACCCATCAGCCCCGAGGCCATGCCGGCCAGTACCACCGCCGACCACCGCTGCCGTGGAACGTAGCCGGCCATGCTCACCGCGACGCCGGCGAGGACCACACCGGCGATGAGAAGGGCGAGGTAGCGGGCGGGGAGGGCGACGACGAGCAGGGTGCCTGCCAGCACTCCAGGCACCCGTCCGAGCAGTGCCCATCCGCAGCCGCGCAGGTCCGCCCGGTCGCGTTCGCGCAGCAGCCCCGTCGCCGTGACCCCGCCGGCGAGCAGCAGGACCGCGGCCGGGGCCAGGGCCGGGTCCACGAGGGAGAAGACCGGCGCGGCGATCATGCCCAGGCCGAAGCCGATGGAGACCTGGAGCAGGGCACCGACCCCGACCGTGACACAGAGCAGGGCGAACTCCGGGCCGGTCACGCCCACGCGGACCCCGCCTCCAGGGGGAAGTGGCACAGAGCGGTGTGCGGTTCGGCCACGCCGTCCGTCGCCCTGGTGACGACCGGAGGTGTCCGGGTGGCGCACAGGTCCTCGGCGCGCCAGCAGCGGGTGCGGAAGCGGCACCCGGAGGGGATGTCGAAGGGTGAGGGGATCTCGCCCTGGAGGTGGATCTCCTGGTGGCCGGCGCCGCGGGTGGGCTTCAGGACGGGCGCCGCCGACATCAGCGCGGCGGTGTAGGGGTGTTGTGGGCGCTCGAAGACGCTCTCCGTGTCTCCCTGTTCGACGACCTTTCCCAGGTACATGACGGTCACCCGGTCGGAGATGTAGCGCACCACGGAGAGGTCGTGGGAGATGAAGACGTAGGTGACGCCGAGGCGTGTGCGCAGTTCCGACAGGACGTTCAGGACCTGCGCCTGCACCGACAGGTCGAGGGCGGAGACGGGCTCGTCGCACACGATGAGGTCGGGGTCCAGGGCCAACGCGCGTGCGATGCCGATGCGCTGGCGCTGCCCGCCGGAGAACTCGTTGGGGTAGCGGTGGGCGTCGCTCTCCCTGAGTCCGACCAGGGACAGCAGTTCACGGATCCGCTTCTCCTGGGCTTTGGCGCCCGGCACGACGTCCCGGTGGGTGCCCCAGGGCTCGGCTATCAGGTCGGCGGCCGACATGCGTGCGTTGAGCGAGGCGAAGGGGTCCTGGAAGACCATCTGCACACGGCGGCGCCAGGCCAGTAGTTCCTTGCCCCGCAGGGCGAAGGGGTCGGTTCCGTCGAAGCGCACGGTGCCCGCGTCGGGACGTTCCAGCCCGAGCAGCACCCGGGCCAGGGTCGACTTGCCGCAGCCGGACTCCCCCACGAGCCCGAGCGTCTGCCCGCGGCCGATCTGTACGTCGACCCCGTCCAGGGCCGTCAGCCGCCGCCGGCCGCTGCCGAAGGTCTTGGTGAGCCCCCGGACCTCAAGCAGCGGAGGGCCCTGCCTCGGGTCGTCCGCGCCGGTTGTGGACGTGGCGGTGGTGGCACGGGACTCAGACACGTGCGAGCTCCTCGGAGAAGTGACAGGCGGCCATGCGTCCGTCGCCCGCGGTACGCAGCGACGGCCGTTCCTGGACACAGCGTTCCCGGACCAGTGGGCAACGGGCCTGGAAGACGCAGCCGGACGGCACCGCGCTCAGTTCGGGCGGGCTGCCGGGGACGGCGGGCAGCGGGCGCCCGCGCACGCTGTCCTCCGGGACCGAGTCGAGCAGCCCCCGGGTGTAGGGGTGGCGGGGCGCGGAGAAGACGGCGTCCACCGGGCCGTTCTCCACGACCGTGCCCGCGTACATCACGACCACGTCGTCGGCGCGCTGGGCGACGACGGCCAGGTCGTGGGTGATCAGGACGACGGCCATGTCCCGCTCGTCCTGGAGGTCCCGCAGCAGCCGCATGATCTGTGCCTGCACGGTCACGTCGAGGGCGGTGGTGGGTTCGTCCGCGATGAGCACGTCGGGAGAGAGAGCGACGGCCATCGCGATCAGCAGCCGTTGCCGCATGCCGCCGGAGAACTGGTGGGGGTAGGACCGTGCCCGCTGCCTCGGTTCGGGGATGCCGACCCGTGTCATCAGCTCGACGGCCTTCTCGTGGGCCTCGCTCCTGGAGAGTCCGCGATGGATGCGGAAGGGTTCGCCGATCTGCCGGCCGACCGGCTGCACCGGGTTGAGGGCGGTCAGGGCGTCCTGGAAGACGATCGACAGCACGGGTCCGGCCAGCTTGCGGCGTTGTGACGGGCTCATGCGGAGGGTGTCCTCGCCCCTGACCCGGACGGCGCCGCCGGTCACCGATGCCGCGGGGTCGAGCAGTCCGACCACGGACAAGGCGGTCATCGACTTGCCGCAGCCGGACTCGCCCAGGAGGGCCAGGGTGCGTCCGTGACGGACACTGAAACTGACGCCGTCGACGGCACGTACCGTCCCTGAGGACGTGGTCAGGTCCACGCACAGTCCTTCGACGGCGAGGGCCGGGGTGTCGGTGCCGGACGGGGAGGGGCTGGTGGTGGTCGTCACGGAATCATCTCCGGAGGCACGGCGGGCGAGACGGCCCGGCGCTTCGTCGGCAGCGTCAGGCGCCAGCGCTGCGCGGGGTCGGTTGCGATGCGGGCCCAGGCGGCGAGCACCGTGGCGGACACCGTGGTGAGCACGATGGCCAGCCCTGGCAGAACGGTGATCCACCAGGCGGTCTGCAGGTACTGCCGGCCCTGGGCCACCATCAGGCCCCAGCTCACGTCGGGGGGCTGGATTCCGATGCCCAGGAAGCTCAGCGACGACTCGGTGAGCATCACGAAGCAGAAGTCGAGGGTGGCGACCGTCAGAAGGGTCGGCAGGGCGATCGGCAGAAGGTGCCGGTAGATGATCATCCGGCCGGCTGTGCCGAAGGTCCGGGCCGCGTCGACGAACAGCCGGCTCCGCAACTCCGCCGCCTCCGCCCGGGCGGTGCGCAGGTACACCGGAATGCGGGTCACGGCCAGGATCAGTACGAGGTTCAGCGCGCTGGGTGAGAACACGTACAGCACGACCACCGCGATCAGCAGCGAGGGGAAACTGAGGATCACGTCGGCGATCCGCATCGCCGCGCTCTCGCGGCGTCCGCCGTGGTATCCGGCCCACAGGCCCAGGGCCGAGCCGATCACCAGGGAGCTCAGGACGGCGGGGACGGCCACGGACAGCGTGGTGGCGGCCGCCTCGATGAGCCGGGCCACCATGCTGCGCCCCAGGACGTCGGTACCGAGCAGCCCGTACATCCCGTCACCCAGGGAGGGTGGCCGCAGGGAGGCGTCCAGATCCTGCCGCTGCGCGCGGTCGCCGATGAACAGCCGGCCGAAGACGGCCACGAGGACGACGACGGTGAGGACCGCGGCCGCGACGGCCGCGGCTCGGTCCCTGCCCAGCATCCGCCACAGACTCGGCTGCGCCTTGCGGACGGGGGCGGGCGTGTCCCCGGTGGAGGACTCCTGGGTCATGGTGCTTCCTTCGCTCACGCCGGCACCGCCAGACGAACTCGGGGGTCGGTCAGCGCGTGGCAGACGTCGACGAGGATGTTCAGCGCGAAGATCGTCACGGCGGTCAGGAGGACGGCCGCCTGGAGGACCGCGAAGTCACGCTGGAGAATGGAGTCGATCATGAGTTTGCCGATGCCGGGCCAGCCGAAGATCGTCTCGACGATCACGGCACCGTTGACCAGACCCACCGTCAGGTCGCCCGCCACGGTCAGCACCGGGGTGACGGCGTTGCGCAGGGCATGGCCGAAGATCACCCGCCAGGGCGTGGCGCCCTTGCTCCGGGCGACCTTGACGTAGGGCGCGGAGAGCGCGGTGACCATGCTGCCGCGGACCACCTGCACCAGCACGCCGAACGGGCGGATCAGCAGGGTCGCGATGGGCAGGATCCAGATCTCGGGGCCGCCGATCGTGCCCGAGGTCGGCAGCAGCCCGAGGCTCACGCCGAAGACCAGCACGCCCATGATGGCGAACCAGAAGTCGGGGATGCTGGCGGCCGTCATCGACAGCAGGCTGGCGATCCTGTCGATCACGGAGTTGGGACGGTAGGCGGCCAGACTGCCGACGACCAACGCTCCGGTGATCGCCAGCAGCATGGTCACGCCGGCGAGTTGCAGGGTGACGGGAAAGGCCTCGATCGCCATCGAGGCCGCCGACTGTCCGGTCCGCAGCGAGGTGCCGAAGTCGAACTGCACGGCGTCCACGAGGTAGTTCCACAGCTGGGCCGGGATCGAGAGGTCGAAGCCCTGTGCGGCGGAGAACTCCGCGCGTTGCTCGGAGGTGGCGCTCAGAGGGAGGTAGAGGTCGACGGGATTGCCGGTCATCCGGGCCAGGAAGAACACGCCGAGGACGACGCAGACCAGGGGGACGGCGCTGGAGAGTACGCGCTTGCGCAGGAATGGGATCATGTCAGTGCTTCGCCCCCTCGGCCGGGCCGACCTCGGCCAGCCGCAGTTCGTCCCCGGTGGCGGAGTCGGGCCGGTACCGGATCGACTCCGACAGACCGAGGAGTCCGCTCATGTGCGCGATATGGGTGTACTGGACGACGGATTCGTTCTGGTCCGCGAGCAGGCCGGCGAAGGCCTTCTGACGCTCCTCGCCGGACAGCACGGCCGATTCGGTGATGCGCCGGTCGAGCGCCTGGGTGCCGAATGTCGACTGGGGGCCGTCGCTCAGCAGGTACTGGCTGGTGGTGAAGGCCGCGTCACCGGCCTGGTTGCCGTGCATGATCAGCAGGGCGATGGGGCCGACGCCCTTGGGCAAGGGGCGGAGCTGGTACTGGAGCTGGGTCGCGGTGTCGGCCATGCGGACCCGTACGCGCAGCCCGATCCGCTCCATCTGGTACTGGAGTGCCTCCGCCGTTTCCGACACCCCGGCGAACATCCCGTTGCGGGCGACCAGGGTGATCGGCCGGTCGGTGGGCACACCGTCCGCCGACGCCTCCTCGATCAGGGCCCGGGCTTCGGTGACGTCCTGCCGTGTGGGTTCGATCGTGTCGCTGTGCCCCACCACTCCGGGCGGGACCAGTTGGCCGGCGGGTTCGGCCAGACCGCCGAGCAGGGCGTCGATGATGCCCTGACGGTCCACGGCCAGGTCGATCGCCCGCCGCACCCGCAGGTCGTCGAGCGGAGCCTCGCGGCCGTCGAGCCGCAGGGCCGTCGTCTCGTTGTTGGGGTAGGCGACCGTCGTGTCCTTCTCCGCCTCCATCGGGTCCAGCGCCACGGCGATCTCCGCCTCACCCTTGTCGATCATCGCGGCGCGGACACTGGCATCGCTGCGCCAGACGTAGCGGGCCGCCGCGAAGGGCGGGGACTCGCCCCAGTAGTCGCCGAAGCGGTTGAGGGAGATCGCCGCTCCGGGCTTCCAGGAGCGGACGGCGTAGGGGCCGGTACCGATCGGGATGCGCACCTTGGCCTCGGCGTCGGTCGTGCGGGGGACGATCTCCACGAAGCTCAGGCGCAGTGGGAGGATGGGGTCCGGCTTCGCGGTGGTGACGGTCAGCCGGCGGTCGTCCACGGCCTCCACCTCGAGGTCTTCGTCCCCGAAGACGTAACCCTCGACGTTGCAGGCGAGGTCGGAGTTGACCGCCCGGTCGATGGAGAACGCGGCGTCCTCGGCGGTGAAGGGCTCGCCGTTCTGGAAGGTCACGCCGGAGCGGATGTCGAAGCTCCATGTGCGGGGACCGGTCTGCTCCCAGCCGGTCGCCAGCAGGGGGTCGAGTTCGCCGGACGTGGGGTCCCGTTCGACCAGGGGTTCGGTGATGTTGGACCGGACGACGACGCCGGTGCCTGTCAGCGATGCCTCGCAGGGTTCCAGGGTGGGCGGTTCCTGGGTGAGCACCACCCGCAGGGTGCGGCCGTCGGCGCGGCCGGCCTCGCCGCCCGCGCTGTTGGCCACGGCACACCCGCTGGACGTGAGCACGGCGCCCGCCAACAGTGCCGCGATCAGCTTGGGGGGCCGCTTCGGTGCGGCGCGCTGGGTGGATGGAACGGTGGACTTCATCGTCACATGTCTCCGGGGAATCGCTGATGTGTCGCGTTCCGTGCACTGGGGTAAGAGGCGGACCACCACAGGCTGTCTACAGTTGCGTACTCGGTCTGTATCTGTGAACGCGAAGCTAAACCGACGCCGCGGCAGCGTCAAGACATGCGGAACAACGGACATTCCAGCGCCGGGTCTCGCACGGATCCCGCCGAGCGCCGCACACCCCCGAAATCGTCGACGAAGACCGGAGCGTCACCTTGTCGAACCCATCCCTCCGCACGAGCGCCCCCGACACCGTCCTCCAGGTGTCCGCCCTGCTCCCCGCACTGGAGAACGCACTGTCCGAGCGGTACCGCACGGTCCGCCTGCCGGAGCTGTCCGACCCCGCCGGCTACCTGCGCGACCACGGGAAGGACGTGGTGGCCGCCGTGACGAGCGCGCGGGTCGGTGTCGGCGACGACCTGATGGACGCACTGCCGCGGCTCGGGGCGATCGTCCACTTCGGCGTCGGCTACGAGACGACGGACGTGGTCCGGGCGCGGGCGAGGGGCATCGACGTAAGCAACACCCCCGACGTGCTGACCGACTGCGTGGCGGACCTCGCGGTCGGCGCCCTGATCGACGTGATGCGCCGGATGTCGGCCGCCGACCGGTACGTGCGGGCCGGCGGCTGGGACACCGCGCCCTTCCCGCTCGCCTCGCGGGTGAGCGGGAAGCGGGTGGGCATCCTGGGGCTGGGCCGCATCGGCCGGGCCGTCGCGCAACGCCTCGACGGCTTCGGCGTGCACGTCTCGTACTGCACCCGCTCACCGGTCCCGGGCGTGGACTACCGCCACCTGCCCACCGCGAAGGCCCTGGCCGAAGCGTGCGACGCGCTCGTCGTCACCGTCGCGGGAGGGTCCGGCACCGAGGGGCTGGTCTCGGCGTCGGTGCTGGACGCCCTCGGCCCCCAGGGCTATCTGGTCAATGTGGCACGGGGCAGCGTCGTCGACGAGCCCGCCCTCGTCGCGGCGGTGGAGGCGGGAGGGATCGCGGGTGCGGCGCTCGACGTGTTCACCGACGAACCGAACGTACCGCGGGCCCTGTTGGAGTCGGACCGGGTCGTGCTGCTCCCCCACATCGCCAGCGCCACCCGCGAGACCCGCGCGGCCATGGGCGACCTGGCGCTGCGCAACCTGGAGCGGTACCTGACCGAGGGGGCCCTGCTCACGCCGGTACCGGAGGCCTCGCGTTCGGCCCATTGACACTCACGCGGGTCCACACATACAAATGTTGTCCACAAATGAGAACGACGCTCACTCATATGGGGATGGCCTGCATGGCTCGCAGCTCGGAACGCATCGTCGACGTCACCGTGACCCCCGTGGCCTTCCGGGACCACCCCCTGCTCAACACGGTCGGCGTGCACGAGCCGTACGCGCTGCGCACCGTCGTGGAGATCACCACGGAGAACGGGATCAGCGGCATCGGCGAGACCTACGGCGGCACGGTGCACCTGGAACGGCTGCGCCGCGCCGCCGTCGAGCTGGCCGGCATGGACGTCTGGAGCCTCAATGACCTGATCGCCCGCACCACGCGCGCGCTGGGAACGGACACCACGGGTGGCGACGGGATGTCCGGGATGGTCACCGGCAGCAGCACCGTGGACCGGATCATGGCACCGTTCGACGTGGCGTGCCTGGACATCCAGGGCAAGCTCGTCGGCCGGCCGGTCTCCGATCTGCTGGGCGGAGCCGTACGCCCGACGGTCCCCTACAGCGCGTACCTCTTCTACAAGTGGGCCGGGCACCCCGGCCAGGCCGACGACGGGTGGGGGGCGGCCCTCGATCCGGCGGGGCTGGTCGACCAGGCCCGCCGGATGATCGGGACGTACGGTTTCTCCTCCATCAAGCTCAAGGGCGGCGTCTTCCCGCCGGACGAGGAGATCGCGGCGGTCAGAGCGCTGCGGAAGGCCTTCCCCGACCATCCCCTGCGCCTCGATCCCAATGCCGCCTGGAGCACGGAGACGTCGCTGCACGTCGCCCGCGAACTCGACGGCGTCCTGCAGTACCTGGAGGACCCGACCGAGGGCATCGAGGGCATGGCGTCCGTGGCCGGGCGGACACCGACTCCCCTGGCCACCAACATGTGCGTGGTCTCCTTCGACGACCTCGCCCCCGCCGTGGCCCGGGGGGCGGTGGGGATCGTGCTGTCCGACCACCACTTCTGGGGCGGTCTGCGGCGCTGCGGCCAGCTCTCCGCGATCTGCGAGACGTTCGGGCTGGGCCTGTCGATGCATTCCAACTCGCACCTGGGCATCAGCCTCGCGGCGATGACCCACCTGGCGGCGGCCACCCCGCGCCTGACGTACGCCTGCGACACGCACTGGCCCTGGAAGCAGCCGGACGAGGACGTGGTGGACACCGGGGTGCTGCGGTTCAGGGAGGGCGGCGTCGCCGTCCCGACGGCCCCGGGGCTGGGTGTGGAACTGGACCGGGACGCACTCGCCCGGCTCCATCGCCAGTACCTCGACTGCGGGCTGCGCGACCGCGACGACACCGGCTACATGCGCCGGTTCGACCCCTCGTTCTCCGTCAAGACCCCCCGGTGGTGACCCGACCGTGCACATCATGCTGAACCACCGCATCCTCAGCAGGTTCCAGGAACCGCTCAGGGCACGCACGGAGGGCAGCCACTCCTGGGTGGACGTCTGTGACTGGGACGCGGACCGCGTCTCCGCCGCGCTCGGCGACACCGAGGTGTACATCGGATCGAAGCTCCGCGCCGAGGACGCCCGCCGTGCCGCACGCCTGCGGCTCGTGCACGTCGTCGGCGCCGGCTACGACGGCATCCCGTTCGACGCGCTCGACCAGGGGGTGACGGTCGCTACCACCCACCACCACGGCCGCTCCATCGCGGAGCACGTACTGATGTCCGTGCTCATGCTCTCCCGCAACGTGTTGACGGCCGACCGCGCCCTGCGCGCCGGGCACTGGCGCAACGTGGCAGTCGATCCCGGGCTCCCGTTCGGGTCGACGCTGAGCGGGCGGCGGGTCGGGATCATCGGCTTCGGCGAGACCGGAACCGAGGTCGCCCGGCTGTGCCGGGACGTCGGTCTCGGGGTGCGTGCCGTACGGCGCGACCCGACCGCGCGGATCCCCGCCGGCCTGCGGCCCGACTGGATCGGCGGCAACGACCGGCTGCCCGAACTCCTCGCCGAGTCGGACGTCGTGGTGGTCACGGTCCCGCTGAGCCCCGCCACCCGGGGGCTGATCGGCCCGGCCGAGCTGAAGGCCATGGGCCCCGGGTCACTGCTGGTCAATGTCGCCCGGGGGCCGGTGGTGCAGGAGGAGGCGCTCTACGAGGCACTTCGTTCCGGTTCCATCGGCGGCGCCGCCCTGGACGTGTGGTGGTCCGGCCCGCCGGACCGGCCGAGCCGGCTGCCGTTCCACGAGCTGCCCAACGTGCTCATGACCCCCCACAACTCGGGTCACACTTCGGACACCTTCGCGGCCCGTGCGGCGGAGATCGCGGACAACATCGGTCGCATGCGGCGCGGCGAACCCCTTGTGAACGTGGTGCGCACCGGTGGCCGTTGAGCTGTGAGCGGCGGTCCGGTGCCACCGACGGCCCTCGGTGGCACCGGCGTCAGCGCTCATCCCGCCGCGGCGGTCAGGGATTCGTAGTGCGCCCCGAGCCTGCGCAGGTAGAAGAGGTCTCCGGTGTCCTGGTCACGCTCGAAGCGCGGGGCATCCTTGATGTCTTCCTTGGTGCACCTGACCTTGATCACACGTTCGCCGTGTTCGACGGCCGTCACCATGCCGGCGGGCACGACGACGCTCCGGCCGAACTTCCAGACTCCCGCGTCGATCACCAGATGGTCGAACCCGGGCACCGGCGAGAGCCTGACGACCGTGCCCACGCTCCCGTCGGGTGCCTGCACGTCGTATCCGATCACGTCGTCGCCCAGCGAGCCGTCCAGCTGTTCCGGAGCTGTCCAAATCGTGTACACGGTCGCCTCCTCCTGGCAGCCGGGTCCGGCCGCCGGATCTTCCATATGCCCCGTCGGGCGCGGACGAAGCAGCCGAACCCGGCTCCGTAACCCGGTCGGCGCTACGAAGTCATCTCGTACGAGCCTGACAACGCCTGCACACGCTCCCAGACCCGTGCCGAACGGGCGGCGTCGACGACAGGACGCCGTACGGCGGCGACGGCCCAGTCCTGCTGCTGCCCGGTGGCGGAGTCCTTGCCGTGCAGCTCGACGGCGTGCGCGGAGAAGTCGCGGACGAGCACGGAGAACAGCTCGTCGAGCACGTCCTCGTCCAACTCGGTCAGCCGGGCCTGCTCCAGGACCAGTTGCCCGTGGACCACCAGGGCGAAGAGCTGGCCGACGGACAGCAGGAAGTCGAGGTCCCGGCTCTGCGCTTCGTCGGGCGCGGCGTCGGTCACGAAGGCGCAGAGGGCGTCCGCCTGCTCACGGAAGCGGGCGACGTTGGGGACGGCCGCGTAGGCGTCGTAGGCCGGGCGCCAGTCGTGGAAGCGCACCGAGCCGAGGCCGCGGGCGGGCCCCTGCCGGAAGAGGAACGTGTCGTCGGCGGCGTCCAGTCGCGTCGTCACGGGCTCGTACCCGGCCGGGTCCAGCAGATGGTTGCGCATGAACTTCAGGATGAGGGCGAGGTTGACGTGGACCGTGCCCTCCAGCTTGGGCAGACTGCGGATCTCGACGGCGGCCTGCGCGAAGTAGGTGTCCTTCTCGAAGCCCTTGGCTGCGATGACGTCCCACATCAGGTCGATGACCTTCTCGCCCTCCGTGGTCACCTTCATCTTCGTCATCGGGTTGAACAGCAGGTACCGGCGGTCGTCGGGGCCGGCCGAGCGGAAGTAGTCGACGGCGCGGTCACTGAACAACTTCATGCCGACGAGCCGGACGTAGGCGTCCGCGAGCTCCCGGCGCACGTGCGGGAAGGCGGTCACGGGGCGCCCGTACAGGATGCGGTTGTGCGCGTGGGTGACGGCCTCGTACATCGCGTGCTCGCAGATGCCGATCGAGGCGGTGCAGAGGTTGAACTTGCCCACGTTGACGGTGTTGAGGGCGGCGTCGAAGGCTGCGCGGCCGGTGTGCAGGACGTCGTCGGGGCCGACGGGGTAGCCGTCGAGGCGGAACTCGCTGACGTACTTGGAGGAGTCGACGACGTTCTTCACCAGCTCGTAGGCGGGGTGGCGGCTGTCCGCCGCGAAGAAGACGTAGCCGTCCGGGCCCTCGACGTCCGTGCGGCGGCCGAAGACGGAGACGAGGCCGGCGGCGTTGCCGTTGCCTATGTAGTACTTGGAGCCGGTGGCCAGGAAGCCGCCGTCGCCGTCCGGTGCCAGGAGCATGTCGGTGGAGTAGATGTCGGCGCCGTGCGCCTTCTCCGACAGGCCGAAGGCGAACACCTCGCCCTGGGCGAGGAGCTGTGCCGCGCGGTCTCGGGCGGCGGCGTTGTCGCTCTGCCAGACCGGGCCGAGACCGAGGATGGTCACCTGCCAGGCGTACCAGTAGTCGAGCCCGTAGAAGCCGAAGATCTCGTTGAGCGCGGCGATCCGGGCGGTGTCCCAGCGCTGGTCCTCGCGCTCCGCGGCGGAGGCGGGAGTGAGGAAGGTGGCGAACAGGCCTTCCTTCGCCGCGAACGCGAGGAAGTCCCCCAGCCAGGCGCGGGACCGGTAGTCCTCGATGAGCCGGCGCCTGCCGCGGTCCTCGAACCAGTCGATGGTGGCGCGCAGCAGCCTGCGGGTCTCGGGGTCGAAGTGTGCCGGGTCGTAGGAACGCGGGTGGAACAGCAGCGGGTCGGCCATGGTGGTACGCCTTCCGAGGGTCGTCGAGCGGGAGGTTGAGGGGCGGTTTCAGATGCGCGGGCGTGTCGCGCCGAGCCTGTGCAGGGTGGCGAGTACGTCGTCGAGCCAGGCGACCGTCATGCGCTCGTACGCGATTCCGCCGCGCAGCACGACGTGCTGGAGCTCCTGACCGGCGTCGAGCGGTACGGGCGCTTCGGGGCCGGTGAAGTCGCGCCGCTCCCCGGCGAGGTAGTGCGCGAGCCTGTCGCTGTGCACCCGGTGGTGCCGTCGGACCTCGTCGAGCAGCGCGGCCGGGTCGTCGAAGGCCGCACCACGGATCTTCACGGCGAGGTCGTGGCGGAGGCTCTCGGGTTCGATCGGTTCGTGCAGCCAGCCGGAGAGGGCGGTGCGGCCGGGGCCGGCGACGGAGTACTCCTTCTTGTCCGGCCGGCGCTCCTGCGGGACGTCGCGGACGTCGAGCAGGCCGTCGCTCTCCATGCGCTTGAGGACGCGATAGATCTGCTGGTGGGTGGCGGTCCAGAAGTATCCGATGGACCGCTCGAACCGCCGGGCCAGTTCATAGCCTGAGCCCGGCTGCTCCAGCAGGGAGACGAGGATCGCGTGTTCGAGCGCCATGCCCTGATCGTTCTATGCAACTGGTTGCATAGCAAGCGGCGGCGGCCGGGTGAGACGCTCCTCACCCGGCCGCCGCTGTCATGGCGTTCCTCAGCGCTCGCCCCACGGCGAGCCGTACGTCTCGGCGAGCGCGCCCGCCTCCTCGGGTGTCAGCAGCCGAGGGGTCCGCTCCCTCAGCGACAGGAGCAGCGCGGACACCTCTTCCAGTTCCACCGAGGCGTCGACGGCTCGGGCCATCGTGGGGCCCGCGAGGACGGGCCCGTGGTTCTGGAGGAGTGCCGCGCGGAACGGGAAGGGCATCCGGGCCAGGACCTCGGCCTGGTCCGGGTCGCCGGGCGGGGCGTAGGGGACGAGTGGGGCCTGCCCGACCCGCATCACGAAGTACGGGGTGAGCGGCGGCAGCGCGCTCCTGGCCGACCACGGCGGAAGGCAGGACACCGCGGTGGCGTTCCGGGCGTGCAGATGCACGACGGCGCGGGTGGCGGGGTCCCGCCGGTAGAACGCGCTGTGCAGGGGGAACTCCTTCGACGGGCGCGGTCCGTCGAGGTGGGTGCCGTCGAGACCGAGCACGCTGAGCCCGTCGGGGTCGACCTCGGCGAGGTCGGCACCGGTGGGGGTGATGAGGACGCGGTCGTCGACCCGGACGCTCAGGTTGCCGGAGGAACCCGGGCTGAGCCCCAGGGCGGCCAGCCGGGCGCCGGCTGTGGCGAGGTCGGTGCGGGGATCGCTCATGCCAGCACGCTCCAGGCTTCGGTGAAGATGGCGGTGTCGCCGAAGTTGCCCGACTTCAGGGCGAGGTCCACGGTGTGGTCCTGGCCGTGGGCCCGGCCTTCGGCGCGTGCCCAGGTGACGCCGGGGGCGATGGGCGAGCCGATGGACAGGGTGCGCACCCCGAGGGCCGTGACGACGGCGCCGGAGGTCTCGCCCCCGGCGACCAGGATGCGGCGTGCGCCGGCGGCGACCAGGGCGGTGGCGCACGCCGCGAGGGCCCGTTCGACGAGTTCCGAGGCGGCGGGGCCGCCGTCGGGTGCCGTCTGTTCGAGGTCCCCGAGGTCCTCGACGGCGTGGACGAGGGGCGGCTTCCCCGGCTCGTCCTGCCAGGACCGGCGTACGAAGTCGACGAGCCCGGCGACCGCCCCGGTGAAGTCGGCGCGCAGGGCGGCGACGTCGAGCTTGCGGTGCGGCAGGTGGGCGCGCGCGTGGGCGACCTGGGCCCGGGTGGCGGACGAGGCGCTGCCCGAGAGGACGACGCCGGGATCACCGGGCCGGGATGCGGGCGTGGCACGGGCGGCTTCGGCGTGCGGACCGCTGAGCCCGAGGGCCAGGCCCGCCGCACCGGTGACGAGGGTGAGCTGCGCGGTGGCCGCACAGACGGTCACCAGGTCCTCGTCGCTCACGGCGTCCACCACGACGAGGGCGTTCGCGAGTTCCGGGGCGTCGAGAGCCTCACGCAGCGCCTCGCACCCCTGCCGCACGGTGTCCAGCCCGACGAGGCGGACCGGGTGAGCGGTCTGCGGGGTGAGGAGCCGGCCGACATGGGAGTCGCGCATCGGCGTGAGCGGGTGGTGCCGCATGGGGCTCTCTTCGAGGGGTTCGCCGTGGACGAAGAGACGGCCCTCGTGGACGGTGCGACCGGTGGCGGGGAAGGAGGGCACGACGACCGTGCGACGTTCGCCGAGTTCCGCGAGGAGCGCGTCTGCCACCGGACCGATGTTGCCGTGCGGGGTGGAGTCGAAGGTGGAGCAGTACTTGAAGTAGAAGCGCCGGCAGCCGGACTCCCGCAGGGCGCGCAGGGCAGCGAGTGACCTGCCGACGGCCTCCTCCACCGGTGCGGTGCGCGACTTGAGCGCGACCACCACCGCGTCGGCGTCCCGCACGGCCGCCGCCCCCGGGCCGTCGGAGAGGGCGTCCGGGCCCACGGTCACCACGGTCCGGTGGCCCCGGGCGACCAGCATGGTCGCGAGATCGGTCGCTCCGGTGAAGTCGTCGGCGATGGCCCCGAGGGTCGGCATCGGACCTCCTTGCGTCGGTGTGCGGTGCCAGGTGGAGTACCCCGGCAATTCGTGTGTGAAAAAATGTTAACAGACTTTACGCAGGCGATATCTGCTGGTACATCTTGTTAACACGCTCCCCTGTGGTGCTCGTGCCGTGGCCGAGACCGCGTCTGCCGGAGCCGTTCGAACCGAGCCGTGTGCCCGCCTAGGAGAGCCCATGAATCTGCATCACCTGTTCGCCGGAACCGGCGACCGGACCGTGCGTTACGCACTGTCCGGAGCCGGCGGCGGCTTCGCCCGGACCTTGCTGGCGCAGACCCCGCGCATCGGGCGTCTGACCCCTGCCGTCCTGTGCGACCGGGACGTGGAACGGCTGCGCGGCATGCTCGTCGAGCTCGGGTACGAGGCGGACCGCCTGGCCGTCTGTTCGGACCCCGACGAGGTCGCGCGGGCCGCGGAGGCCGGAGCCGTCGCCCTGGTCGCGGACGGCGCGCTGCTGTCCGCGACCTCCTGGGACATCCTCGTGGAGGCGACCGGGAGCCCTGCCGACGGATACGCGATGGCCCGTGAGGCACTCACCGACGGGCGTCACGTCGCCATGGTCAGCAAAGAGGTCGACTCCGTCGCCGGGCTGCACCTCGCGGATCTGGCCCGCGACAACGGCGTCGTCTACACCACGGCCGACGGCGACCAGCCCGCGAACCTCATCGCCCTGGTGACCTGGGCGGAACTGCTGGGCCTGGACATCGTGGCGATCGGCAAGTCCAGCGAGTACGACCTCGTGTTCGACCCCGCCACCGGCTCGGTGACCCAGCTCGACACCACGGTCCCCGCTCCCGAACTGGGCGGGCTGCTCGGCCTCGGCTCCGACGTACGCGCCACGCTCGCCGCCCGCGCGGCCGCCGTGACCGCACTGCCGACCGGCGCCACCGCCGACTACTGCGAGATGGCGGTGGTCGCGACGAACACCGGCTTCCGGCCGGATGTGGAGCGCCTGCACTACCCGGTCGCCCGCATCGCCGAACTCGCCGACGTGTACGCCCTGCGCGAGGACGGAGGCCTGCTGCACCGCCCCGGTGCGGTCGACGTGTTCAGCGCGCTGCGGCTGCCGGACGAAGCCTCGTTCGCCGGGGGCGTGTTCGTCGTCGTACGGACCGGTGACCCGGTCACCTGGGAGACGCTGCGCGGCAAGGGCCACGTCGTCAGCCGGGACGGACGCTACGCGGCGATCTACCTGCCCTACCACCTCATGGGTGTCGAGACGCCGGTCTCGCTGCTGTCAGCCGTGCTCCACGGCCGGCCCTCCGGCGGCACCGACCCGCGGGCCCACGCCATGCTCGCCGGACGGGCCGAGCGCGATCTGCCCGCCGGCACCGTGCTGGACATGGGCGGCCACCACCACGACGTCACCGGCGTCCAGGCCGTCCTGCTGCGCGACGAGGACGCTCCCGCCGACGCGGCCCCGCTGTACCTCGCCGCGCACACCACGCTCGGACGCGACGTCCGGGCCGGGGCGCTGATCACGCTCGGCGACCTCGCCGGTCCGGACCCTGACCTGCTGCACGCCTGGACCTCCGGGCGCGCCTCGCGCGCCACCGGCACCCCCGCCCCCCACGCGAGCCGATGATGAGTACCGACCTCCAGAACCTCCTGCTGGGCGCCGCCGCGGTCGTCGTCCTGATCCTGCTGATCACCAAGGCCAAGCTCCACCCCTTCCTGGCTCTGGCGCTGTCCGCCCTGGGCCTGGGGCTCGCGGCGGGACTCGGCCCCGGCGACACGGTCGACCACTTCCAGGACGGCTTCGGCGACGCGCTGAAGAGCACCGGCCCCACCATCGGACTGGGCACGATCCTCGGCGGCATCCTGCTGGGCTCCGGCGGCGCCGACCGGATCGCCACCGTCTTCATCGGCGCCCGGCCGGTGAAGTGGATCCCGACGGCGATCACGGCCGCCGCCCTGCTCATCGGGATGCCGCACCTCTTCGACGTCAGCTTCGTGATGCTCGTACCGCTGGTGTACGCGGTCGCCAAGCGCACCGGCACCCACCTGCTGTACGTCGGGCTGCCTCTCGCGGCGGGCCTCTACATCTCGCACGGCCTGCTCCCGCCGCACCCCTCCCCCACCCTCGCCGTCTCGGCGTACGGGGCGAACACCGGCCTGACCATCCTCTACGGCCTGATCATCGGCATCCCGATCGCGGTGATCAGCGGACCGCTGCTGACGAAGTTCGCCTCGCGGTGGTTCGGCCCGGCCCCGGACCTGGACAAGGGCCCCATCCCGGAGACGAGCCCCGAGCCGGAGAACCGCAAGCGGCCCGCATCCTTCGTGCTCGCCCTGATCACCGTGCTGCTGCCGCCCGTCCTGATGCTCATCGGCACCGTCGGAACCGCGAACACCGCGGAGGGCTCGCTGCCCTACGCCGTCTTCGAGGCGTGCGACTCCTCGGTCATCTCCCTGCTGGCCGCGGTGATCTTCGCCTTCTTCGCCCTGGGTCTGCGCTCCGGCTTCGGTCTGAACCAGCTCCAGAAGATGGCGGGCAAGGGCCTCGGCCCGGTCGGCGGGATCGTACTGATCCTCGGCGCCGGCGGCGGTCTCAAGGCGATGCTCACCGCGACCGGGATCGACAAGCTGATCTCCGACTACGCGGTGGGCTGGTCGATACCCCCGCTGCTGCTCGCCTGGCTGGTCGCCGCGCTGCTGCGCATCTGTCTCGGCTCGGCCACGGTGGCCACCGCGGCCGCCACCGGGATCGTCGCCCCGCTGATCGGCGCCTACCCGGGGCTCTCCCCCGAACTGCTGGTGCTGGCGACGGCGTCGGGCGCGGTGATGCTGTCGCACGTCAACGACTCCGGCTTCTGGCTGTTCAAGGAGTACTACCAGCTCTCGGTGGCCCAGACGTTCCGCACCTGGACGCTGATGCTGTCCCTGCAGTCGCTGCTCAGCCTCGGCGGAGTGCTCCTGCTCAGCACGTTCGTCGGGTCCTGAACGCCGCGTCCTGTTGGGACGGTGCGGGCCGGGGCGGCACAATCGAGCAGCGACCGCGGTGGTCGCGTGAGGAAAGGTAAGAAGCAGTGGCCGACGAAGAGCAGTTGCCCCTGATCCCCGATCAACGGCGCGAGCTCCTGTTGAAGCATCTGCGGCGCGACGGGGTACTGAGCGTGCAGCAGATCACCCAGCTCTTCGGCGTCTCCCACATGACCGTCCGCCGCGACATCGCCGAACTGGAGCGCCGGGGGCTGGTGTTCTCCGTGCCCGGCGGGGCGCGGATCGCCAGTCACCTCCAGAGCGAGCCCAGTTTCCAGGCCAAGTCCCTGACAGAGCAGCCCGAGAAGCAGGCCATGGCCACGGCCGCCGCCGGTCTGGTACGGGAGGGCATGACGGTCTACCTCGACGCGGGCACGACGCTGCTGGCCATGGTGCCGTTGCTCGCGCGCCACGAGTCGCTGACGGTCGTCACCAACGACTTCACGACGGTCGACCGCCTGATGGGTTCGTCGCATCTCGACGTCATACACATCGGCGGGCAGGTGGACCCGTCCAACCGGTCGAGCGTGGGCCGGCTCGCGGCCACGACCCTGCGGCAGCTCGCCCTGGACATCGCCTTCATCAGCACCAGTTCCTGGGATCTGCTGCGCGGGGTGACCACCCCTTCGGCCGCGAAGGTGGAGGTCAAACAGGCGGCGATGGAGTGCACGGGGTCGAGCGTGCTGGTCGCGGGCTCGTCGAAGTACGGGACGTTCGGCAAGTTCCGGGTGGCTCCGCTCGGCGCGTTCGACACCATCGTCACCGACGGCGGCCTCGCGGAGGCCGCGGCTGAGGGGCTGCGCGCCGGCGGTGCCGACCTTCGGCTGGCGGTCGTCTGAGTCCGCTCCCGCCGCCCCTGTCCTCCCGCCGGGGTGGACAGGGGCGGCGTCGCGTTCAGATGACGTCGGCGGCCGTTCCCGTGAGGCGCGCCGACTCGTCCCAGAGGGCGAGTGCCGTGGTCATGTCCTGAGCCCGGGCCGACAGGCGTGCCGGTGCTGGGCCTCCCCGGGTCTCGCCGAGCAGCCCGGGGCCGAAGTAGCTCCCGCCGAGCGCCGTCGGCAGGGTGGCCGCGTACAGCGTGGGCAGTGCCCCGGCGGACGCCGGCTGCGTGTAGACGCGCGTCGCCCGCTCCAGCCGTGCCGCCCAGGTCCGTCCGGCCAGCCGCGGGCCCGCCTGCCCGAGCTCCGTCGCGGACAGGCCCGGGTGCGCGGCCAGTGCGAGCACCTGCTTGCCGGCGGCGTCCGCCCTGCGCTGGAGTTCCGCGGTGAAGAGCAGGTTGGCGAGCTTGGACTGCCCGTAGGCGCGCCACTTGTCGTAACCGCGCTCGGCGTTGAGGTTGTCGAAGTCGATACGGCCGATGCGGTGCGCCAGCGACGACACGGTCACGACCCGCGACATGCCTCCCACCCCGAGCAGGGGCAGCAGGTGGTGCGTGAGTGCGAAGTGGCCGAGGTGGTTGGTACCGAACTGCATCTCGAATCCGTCGGCCGTACGCATGAGGGGCAGCGCCATCACCCCGGCGTTGTTGACGAGCAGGTCGAGCTTGCCGTCGGCCTCCTTCGCGATCCGACCGGCGGCCTCGGCGACGGAGGAGAGGTCCGCCAGGTCGAGACCGACGAGCGCGAGGTCCGAGTCCGGCGCGGCACGGCGTACGGCGTCCAGCGCGCGCCTGCCACGCTCGGGGTCACGGCAGGCGAGGACCGTCCGGGCCCCGGAGCGGGCCAGGCCGAGCGCCGTCACGGCTCCGATACCGCTGTTGGCCCCCGTGACCACGGCGGTGGTACCGGAGAGGTCGGGCATGTCGGCGAGAGTCCATGAGTGCATACGCCACGCCTCCCCTTCGAGAACCGGCGCACACCCGCGGCCGCTGTGATCTTCGGCGCGCGGGTCGTCCCGCCCCCCGTCAGCCGCCCTCACAGCGGGTGCCCGGCCCCGGTCCCCCGGACGCCCGGTCGGCCGCCTCCGCGGTCACCCGGGTGCCGGGGTGCCTGAGCGCGCACAGGTACGCGACGGCGAGCGCGATGGCCATCCCGTAGAACACCCACTGGTTCGCCTCGGCGAAGTCCAGCCTGATCGCGTCCATCGAGTCCCGCATGAGCGTGGCCACCCGGCCGTCGCCGGCCGGCTCCTGCGCGTCCGGATTGCCGGTCACGGCCTCGGCGACCGATCCGGCGGCGTCGTGCGCCGGGCCTGCCGGGACCCCCTTGGACGTGAGCGTCTCCACGACCCGGTCGGTGGTGACATGGGTGAGGACCGTCCCGAACACGGCGATCCCGATACTGGCCGCGAAGTTGCGCACCGTCTGGGTGATGCCCGTGACCTCGCCGTACGACGCTCCGATCGACCGGTTCACCGCGTCGGTGGAGGCGGGAGCGAGGAGGAAGCCGATACCCGCGCCGGCGAGTGCCGCGTACGGCCACTGGTCGTGCATCGAAAGGTCCGTCAGCTTGTTCGCCCACAGGGCGAAGCCCACGGCGCCGAGCGCCGTGCCGAGCTTCATCGCCGGACGGGCTCCGCGCCGGTCCAGGATCCGCCCGCCCCACTGCGAGGCGATCCCGAAACCGATGAAGAAGTACAGCAGGTAGAGCGCGGCCTGGTTCGGCGAGGCGCTCAGCGAGACCTGCGCGTAGACGGAGGCGAAGAAGAACACGGGGACGAAGGCCAGCATCGCGAAGAAGAGGACCAGCATGTCGACGGTGAACGCCCGGTCACGGAAGACCCGCAGCGTGATGAGCGGTTCCGCCACCCCGAGTTCGTAGCGGCAGAAGGCCGCCAGGACCACGATGCCTCCGACGACGCACGCCCAGGTGGCGACGCTGCTCCAGCCCCACGCGGAGGCCTGCTGGAACCCGAGCACGCTCAGCCCCATGCCCACGGCCACGAGGACGGCGCCGGGCACGTCGAGCTTCTCGCGCCGGCGGGTCTCGGGGATGTGGGCCATGGCCGCCAGGACCAGGGCGATGACGGCGATCGGCACGTTCACCCAGAAGATCGCCCGCCAGGTCCAGGCCGTCAGCCAGCCGCCGAGCAACGGCCCGACCGCGGTGAGCGCACCTGACAGGCCGAAGAACAGAGCCAGGGCGCGGCCGCGCTTCTCGACGGGGAAGACGGCGATGACCACGGCGAGCGCGGCGGGGAACATCAGTGCCGCGCCGAGCCCCTGCGTGGCACGGAAGACGATCAGCCAGGTCTGTGCGAAGTCCCCGGCCGGAACACATCCGCACAGCACGGAGGAGACGACGAACAGGAGGGTGCCGCCCAGCATGACCCGGCGGTGGCCGATGATGTCGGAGAGCCGTCCGCCGAACGCGAAGAAGGCGGCGAGCGCGAGCAGGTACGCGTTGACGACCCACTGCATCCCGGAGGCCGAGAGGCCGAGTTCGTCGATGATGCTCGGAGCGGCGATGGAGACGATCGTCTGGTCGATGAACGTCATCGAAACGGCGAAGAGCATGGCCGCCAGGGCAAGCGTTGGGTTGGCGGCGCCCTTCCCGGCGGTGGGGCCGGCCGCGGCCGGGCCGGGGCCCGGAGGCACCCTCTTGTTGCGCATGATTCCGAGTGTGAACGCGACGGGAACCGCGCGCACGTCAAGCTCACTCCGGTGCCACACGGGTGGTGGTGTCTCAGCTGCTCCGCAGCAGCAGGCCCGCCGCGACGAGTCCCGCCAGTCCCACGTCCGCGTCCGTGTACTCGCCGCCGAGGAGGTGGTCCACGTACGCGTCCTCGGCCAGGGTGAACGGCGCGACGAACTCCTCCGCGTCGGGTGTGGGTTCGGCGACCTTGCGGCAGCCCTTGGCCAGCACGGCGTACCGCACGTGGGTCGCGTTGGACGCCAGATAGGTCCGCATGACGACCTCGGCCGTCCCCGCCCGGTATCCGGTCTCCTCCAGGAGCTCCCGTGCCGCCGCGTCCAGCACGTCCTCACCGGGCTCGATCATGCCACCGGGGAGTTCCGCCAGCACCTTGCCGGGACCGGGGCGGAACTGGCGTACGAGGATGCCCCGGCCGTCCTCGGTGAACGCGACGAGGGCCACCGTCCCTGAGCCGTACAGGATGTCCCAGTCCGACTCCTTGCCGTCGGGCTGCAGGTAGGTGCGGCACCGGACCGTCAGGTAGCCGGCGGCGTCCGGCCGCTCGCTCCTCAGGGTCCACGTCATGGGGTCGGGACTCTCCGTCACGGACCGATCATGTCCAGCCCGCCGCGGTGCAAACGGCCCTGGGCGAACCCGTCCCTCTGGAGCGGCGTCCACGCCGGCGGGCCCCGGCAGCGCCGTCAGCCCGGGGCCGCTGCCGGGGCGGCCCTGCCGGGCGGCACGGGTTCGGGTCCGGCTCGTGGCCGGTGCAGGGCCAGCATGGCCTGGTCGTCCTGGGGCCGGCCGCCGCCGTGGCGCCGTACGTCCTGGATCAGCACGTCCAGGATCTGCCCCGGTGCGAGGCGGCCGCCGGTCCTCTCCCTCCTGCCGAGCACGAGGGGCAGCCGGGAGACGGGGTCGTAGAACCCTCCGGTGGCGTCGCGGGACTCGGTGACGCCGTCGGTGTAGCAGAGCAGCGTGGAGCCGGCCGGGAACGGGAAGCTGTCGACCGGTGAGGTCCAGACGCCCAGGTCGCTGATCCCCAGCGGGGGTGACTCCTCGGACGCCTCGAGGAGCCTGGCGCGGCCCTGCGCGTCGAGGAGCACCGGGGGCGGGTGGCCCCGGTTGACCAGGCGTACGGTCTCCAGGTCCGGCGAGAACTCCGCGATGAGGGCCGTGGTGAAGCCCTCCTCCTGCTGCTGGCCACCACGACGGCCGCCCTCGCGCAGGAGTGCTCTCTCCAGCTGGGCGACCAGTTGGGGGAGGTCCTCGGCCTCGTCCGCCGCGTAACGGAAGGCGCCGAGGTCGGCGCTGACGGCGCTGACCGCCCCGAGTCCCTTCCCCCGCACGTCTCCGACCATGACCCGGATTCCGTACGGGGTGCTCTGCACCACGTACAGGTCTCCGCCGATCAGGGCCTCGCTCTCGGCCGGGACGTAGCGCGCGTCGATGTGCAGGTTTCCCAGGCGTGAGGGGGGCCTCGGCAGTACGGCTCGCTGGGCGACCGCGGCGACGTGCTGTGCGCGCCGGGCGCGGGCGTCCTGTCTGCGCAGGGTGCGGTGGATGAGCACGGCGAGCGCGGTGACGGCCGCCAGGGTGACCTGGTTGGCCACGCCCGCCCGCCAGCCGAAGGTGCCGTCGAGCCGCGCGAGGAACGCGTGCACCACCATCGCCGTGAGCCCGACGCCGATGATCCCGCGTACGCCGGACAGCGGCGCGGCGGCGACGGGTGCGGCCACGAGGAGAGGCGCCGACGTCACGTCGTGCGGCGTGACCAGGTCGGCCACCACGGCCAGCACGATGAGGCCTACGGGGATCCACTGGGTTCTCAGCAGCTGCGGCACTCCCCCACGCTGCCCGTAAGCGCGGCTCTCCGCATCCCCGGGCGGGCGGGGCCCGACGTACATGCCGCGGCTGCCGGCGGGCATGAGCATGTCATGGTCGCACGGCGGGCCCGTGTCGGTGCCCACGTGATGACCTTCGGCCCGGCGCTCGGCCCTTCGCGCGCGTCGTGCCTGTTCCGCACACGTGAATGCCGGCGCGGAGCAGCGCGGCCGGCACCTGACCAAGGGGAACTCATGCGCCTTCGCACGACATCCACCGCCCTCGCCGTCGCGGCGGCGGCAGCCCTCTCCCTCGCGGCCTGCAGCGACGGCGTCGACACCGGACCGGTGGCGTCCGCGTCGACGGAAGGGCCCTCCGGCACAGGCGAATCCGGTGGCCCTGACGCCACGGAAGGTTCCGGCGGAGGGGACACCCAGGCCTCGGCATCCGCCTCTGGCCCGGCCTCCTCGTCCACTTCCTCACCCGTCTCGGAGTCCGGCGACGCGTGCCGGACCGCGGACCTCGCGTTCAGCAGCGCGGGCGGCATGGCGGAGGGCGAGGTGCTGATCGGTCTGAGGAACACCGGGTCCGCGTCCTGCTCGATGCGCGGGTTCCCCGGCCTGGACCTCGAGAGCAAGGACGGCACGGTGAGCGCCGAGCGCCGGAGCGGCCGGCCGGCCCGGACGGTCACACTGGCCCCCGGGGAGAGCACCGGCTTCTCGCTGTACTTCCCGCCGAACACCGGCGGCTCGGGCGTCACCTTCACCTCGGCGGTCGTGACTCCGCCGGACGAGACCCACTCGCATCGCATGTCGCTGTCCGTCGACACGGCCGTGGACTCCGGCTCCGGCATCGCCGTGACCCCGGTCGGCTCGGGCAAGTAGGCCGAACGGGGACCCGGACGGACGCATCCTGGACATCTGGTCCACATGGTGAGACTCGTTTGCGGAGCCCCGTGCTCGCGGCGTCTTATCGCGCCTGTGCAAACCGAACAGATAACCCCTGATCAACCGGCCTCCGACGACAAGGCGGCGAGGCGCGCCGTCACGGTGTTCCCCGTCCTGGTGCTCGTGGCGGGCGTAGCCGGTCTCGTCACGCCCGGAACGTTCGACGGCTGGACGGAATCGGTTCCGTACCTGCTGGGAATCGTCATGTTCTGCATGGGGCTGACGATGACCCCGCTCGATTTCAGGGGCGTGGCGAAGCGTCCGTGGGCCGTGGCGATCGGCCTGGTCGCGCATTACGTCATCATGCCGGGACTCGGCTGGGCCATCGCACATCTGCTCGGACTGCCGCCGCAGCTGGCGGCGGGGCTCATCCTGGTCGGCTGCGCGCCGAGCGGCACGGCCTCGAACGTGGTGACCTTCCTGGCCCGAGGTGACGTGGCGCTGTCGGTCTCCGTCGCCACCGTCTCCACCCTGGTCGCCCCGCTGGTGACGCCGCCACTCACGCTGCTGCTGGCGGGTGCCTACCTTCCGGTGGACGCCGGCTCGATGATCACGGACATCCTCAAGACGGTGCTGTTGCCGGTCCTCGGCGGTCTGGTGGTGCGGCTGGTCGCGGGCAAGCTGGTCGACCGGGTGCTGGGTCTCATGCCCTGGCTGTCGTCGCTGGCCATCGCCGCGATCGTCTGTGCCGTCGTGGCGGGCAGCGCCGGTGTCATCAAGTCCGCCGCCGTGACCGTCCTGATCGCCGTCGTGCTGCACAACGGCTTCGGCCTGGCGCTCGGTTACGCGGCGGGCAAGCTCTCGGGGCTCGGCCGGCCGGCCAGCCGCGCCATGGCCTTCGAGGTCGGCATGCAGAACTCGGGGCTGGCCGCGTCACTGGCGACGGCTCACTTCAGCCCGCTCGCCGCGCTCCCGGCCGCCGTGTTCTCGGTGTGGCACAACATCTCGGGCGCGCTGGTCGCCGCCTGGATGTCCCACAGGTCGCGGCGCGAAGAGCAGGGTGCCTCGGCCGCGGTTCCGGCGCCGAGGGCCACGGCCGCCGAGGAAGCCTGACCGGCTTCCGGTCCCGGAGGTTCCACGACTCGAGGCGTTCGCCCGGGGTTCCCGGGCGAACGCCTCGCGCGTGGTGCCCCGGCCGGCTCCGCAGAGGGGCTCGTGCCGAGCCGGCGGCCGTGCGCTCGCTCGGGCTCCCGGGCCGCGTAGGTCGGTCCGGTTCCGCCGCACGCAGTCGCGGCAGGCATGACGGACGTCCTCCTGGCGTGCCACGGTCCGGCCCGCGGGCCTCGGCGGAGACGGCCACGGCCAAGTGCTGCCCCATGTCGTCGACGAGGGGCCACCGGTGTCGTCCTCACGGTCTCCTCCACTGAGGACCGGTCGGCGAATCGGCTGGTACGACGACGTGCGATCCGAGCCTCGACACACGTGGGAGGCGGGTCCGCACCGGCCCTCCGGAGATACCCGCTGCGTATGGCGGCGTCCATCGCGCTGACTAGTCCACGCTCTCGCGTGGCCCTCAGGTATGACCCAGGACCGACTGGGAGAGGGATTCGTGGAACCCCCGCCCGCTCATACCGTCTTGATCACTGACGGCGGACGACCACCGCCGGGGACAGGTGTTCAGTGGACAGGCGAGACAGTGAGCGGGTGGCACGGGTGACTCAGCAGAATCGGCCGGAGGACAAGGCGTTCGCTCCGGAGTATCAGGGAGCGCTCGGCTCGTTGTCGGTGAACTCCTCCCTCACCGAGGTACTGGCGAGGGGAATCGAAGAACTGCGTGCGGCCGAACATGCCGGGGAACAGCGGGAGATGGCGCGCTGCGGGCTCGCCGTCGCGGAAGCGTACCGACGGCTGGGGCGTGTGGCGGAAGCAGACGCGGCGTGGAAGTCGAGTTATCGTGCGGCGCGTTCGGCGGGCGACGTCGGGGCGATGGCCTGGGCGCTGTGGAGCGGGGGCACCCTCGCCCGCCAGCGGGGCTCGCTGGCGCTCGCGTACCGGCTGCTCGGGCTCGCCGCGGAGATGGGCGAACGCGGGGGCGACGTGGTGGTTCGCGGCTACTCGCTGGCCGGCCTCGCGGAGACCGGGCGCATCCAGGGCGACTACCAGGCGGTCGGGGAACTGCACGAGCAACTGCTCGCGGAGGCCCGGAAGCGCGGCGAGGCCAGGCACACGGTGTGGGCGCTGGAAGGGATAGCCCAGATGCACCGCAACACCGGTTCCTACGACAGGGCGCTCGCCCTCTTCGAGGAGGCGGCCGAGACCGCGGGCCGGGCCGATGACCGCAGGGGCCGGGCCTGGGCGCTGCGCGGGATAGCCGACGTGGTGTCCGTACGGGACGGTGACGTGGAGCGCGCGCTGACGCTGCTCACGGAGGCCGAATCCATGTGCCGCGAGATGAGGTTGTCCAGTGCGCTGGCCTACAACCACAAGATGCGGGGCAATGTGCACTACCGGGTGGGCCAGTACCCGCAGGCCCGTGACAACTACGAGCAGGCACTCGCGGAGTTCCAGGAGATGGACGAGCCGCGGGGGGTCGCGCTCTCCCGACTGGGGCTCGCCAAGTCGCTGGCCCGGCTCGGACGGAACCCGGCGGAGACCGTCGTGGAACTGGTCGGACTCCGCCGCGCCCTGGACCGGATCGGTCTGCGGCACGCCCGGGACATGGTCGACAAGGCATCCGTCGAACTGGGAGTGGGCCCCCTGCCCGACGTGGGGCACCGCGTCGAGGAGGCGGCGACGCGATGACCTCCCCGACGACCGTCCCGGCTGATACCGCGTACGACACCACGCCCCACGGACCCTCCGGCGGCGGTGGGGCGGCGCGGACGGACACCGCGTCCCCGGAGGCCCCGGTGACCGCTGCCGGCATACTCGCTCGCTGTCGCGACCTGGTACGCCCCTCGCTGGCCGCCGCGATGGAGCGGCTCCATCCCTGGCTGGGCGAGATGGCCGCGTTCTCACTGGGCTGGTGCGAGGTCGGTGGTGGGCCCGCCGACGGGTCGTACGAGGGCAAGGGTCTTCGCCAGGCCCTCGCCGTACTGTGCGCCGAGGCCGCGGAAGCCCCCGGTGAGAGCGCCGTGGCCGGTGCGGTGGCCGTCGAACTGGTCCACACGTTCTCGCTGCTGCACGACGACATCATGGACGGGGACGGGACCCGGCGGCAGCGCGAGACCGTATGGAAGGCGTACGGCACCGGCCCCGCCGTGCTCGCGGGCGACGCCCTCTTCGCCCTGGCGGTGCAGACGCTCGCCGAGGTACCGGGACCGCACACGGCTGCGGCCGTGTGCCGCCTGTCCGAGACGCTGAGCGGCCTCGTCCGCGGCCAGGCGGAGGACCTCCTCTTCGCGGCCCGCCCCTGGACGGGGCCCGAGGCCGTCCGGATGGACGAGTACCGCGCCATGGCGGAACTCAAGACCGGCACCCTGCTGGGCTGCGCGGCGGCGCTCGGTGGTCTCCTGGGTGGGGCGCCCACCCCTACCGTCACCGCGCTGGACCAGGCCGGACGCCACCTGGGAGTGGCCTTCCAGGCCGTCGACGACCTGCTCGGCATCTGGGGTGACCCGGCGGTCACGGGCAAGCCCGTGCACAGCGACCTGCGGCAGCGGAAGAAGACCTACCCCGTCCTGGCCGCCCTCGCCGGGAACGGTCCCCGCACCAGGGAGCTCGCCGCACTCCTGAACTCCCCGCTGCCCCTCGACGAGGCCGGTGCCATGCGCGCGGCCGCACTCGTCGAGGCGTGCGGCGGCCGCACCGCCACTCTGGACGAAGCCCGTCGCCGGCTGGATGCCGCCCGCGCCTGTCTGCGCAGCGTGCCCCTCGACCCTCGTGCGGCGCGCGAGATGGAGGTGCTGATCGCGTTCCTGCTGCACCGCAGGGTGTGAGTGCGTCGGCCGCCGGGTGTCGCGTCGCACCCGGCGGCGTTCCAGGCGGGGTACTGCCTGCCGGGGAGGACGGGGCAGGTGTCGCCACAGCCCATGGTGATCACCACGTCGGACGCCTGCACGGCTTCGACGGTCAGCACCTTCGAGGTCTCGGCGGACAGGTCGATGCCGACGACGGCGACGCATGCTGCACCAGCCGGAGCGGGACCGCAGAGACTCGGACACCCCCGTCGGCGGCGGGCTGCGCCTGCGGCAGCTGAGCTGCCCTGTCGGCAGTCGCCCGGGCGCTCGTCATGCCGGGCGACTGCCCCTCGTCCCGCGCACTGCGCCGACCGGGCGCCGTCGGTCCAGATCGAGGCGCACGTTCATGTCCGGCTCGAACCGCCCGTACGGATTCACATGGGTCCGGAACAGCGGCGAGAGCGGTGTCTGTGAGCCGCCACGTCACGACGGCGCCGCGTAACAGTGGACGGCGACCGTCAGGTCCGGGCTCCACCGCTGTTCGACCGTGGCCATCAGTTCCCAGCCCAGCCGCTCGTAGAGGGCTGCTGCGGCATGATCGGATGTGACGACGTCGAGCACCGGATGCAGGCCACGACGCCGCGCTTCCTCCTCCGCCCGGCCCATCAGCAGCGCACCGATCCCGTGTCCCCTCGCCTGCGGAGCGACGAAGAGTCTGCCGACCACGGCGGCCCTACCCCTCGCGGCCCCGTCCCGCTCGCTCCACAGCGTCGGGGCCAGATCGTCTTCGCCGCCTTGCGACAGGCTGACGTGCCCGACCGTACGGCCCGCGAGTTCGGCGATCCAGGAACCCAGGAGGGGGCCGCGTGACAGCCACTCGCGCGGCTGATCGGGCCAGTTCACCGGGTAGCCGTCAAGCTGATGGACCTCCGCGAGGACCCGAACGCACTCCTCGACATCGCCGTCGGTCCTCTGCCGGACGCGCGGGCTCGCCGTCTCATCAGGTATTCCGGAACTCTCGATGTTCACTCCGGAATACAAGCACAGGCCACGGAACCACGACCAGCCTCTTTCGACGCACCGTCGACCGGGCGAGACCGGTCTCCGGCGCTCCGGAAAGGGCGCCCTAGCCCAATAGGGCGGCGATGGTGATCAGGACCGGAATCGAGGCGACGGTGGACAACAGAATTGATTCCCGGGCGAGTTGTTCGGCGACGCGGTACTGCGACGCGTAGGTGTAGAGGTTCTGCGCGGCGGGCAGTGCCGATATCACGACGACGTCGAGAAGAGCCGCGCCGTGCAGGTGGAAGACGCCCGCGCCGACGGTCCAGGCGATGACGGGCTGCACGGTCGTCTTGAGAGTGGCGGAGAGCGCGATGGCGGCCCGGTCGGCCCCACGCGCGGGTATGCCGCTGCCGCGCAGGGAGATCCCGAACGCCAGGAGGACAGCGGGGACCGACATGTTGCCGATGAGGGTGAGGGGTTCGAGGGCCGGCGACGGGACCGTCCATCCGGTGGCGGCCACGGTGACACCTGCCAGCGAGCCGACAGCCATCGGATTGCGGAGCGGTGTGGTCAGGCGCTGGAGGAGAGGGCGGGGCTCTCCGGGCCGGCCCAGATCGAGAATGGTCAGGGCGAGCGGAGTGACGACGATCTGCTGGAAGAGCAGAACGGGAGCGACGAGCGAGGCGTCTCCCAACACGTAGACGGCGATCGGGATTCCGAGGTTTCCGGCGTTGACGTAGCTGGAACACAGGGTGCCGATGGTGAGGTGCCCGGCGCTCCAGCCCCTCAGGAGTCCTACGGCGACGAAGAGGGCTGCTGTCGCGGCCATCGCGGCCGCGGTGACCAGAAGCCGTCGGGAGAAGATGACCGACAGGTCCGCGCCCGCGAGAGTGGTGAAGAGCAGTGCGGGGGTGGCTACGTTGAAGGCGAGCCGGGTGAGGACCGTCCGGCCGTCGTCCCCCAGGTGTCCCCGGCGTCCGAGGACGTAGCCGATGCCTATGACGACGGCGATCACCGCGAACCCGGTGAGAACTCCCTGCATGAATTTCCTTGCTGGCTTGCTGGCTTGCTGGCTTGCTGGCTTGCTGGCTTGCTGGCTTGCTGGCGGATCGTTGTGGCTTGTCGGCGGAGGGCAAGGGCCGCCCGGCTCCGCCGACCCTGGCCGCCGGAGCCGCGGGTGACGGTGTCGCCCTGCCGCGGAACCCGCGGTGGACGGGTTCGTCGTCCTGGCGCCCTCGGCCGAGAGCCGCCGGCGCTGTCGTCCCGTACCCTCCTGAAACCCGCTCGCCGATGCGCTGGCCAGGACTTACCCTACGGTCACCGCAGAGCGGCGGGCCTCACCCACCGGTGAGGCGAGGTGGCGCTCACCGCACAGCGCGCCTGCGGTCGCTGGAGGCGTCCCCGCTCTCCGAAGCCAGGGCGAGGCCGTTTCGTCTGGATCCGGACTTTGCAGCTCGCTGCCGTCACCGGCCCTGCGGCCGTGGTTGTCCTGGACCACCGGAGGGAGGATGGCGGTGCACATCGTGCCCTGGATGCACGTCGTTCCGGAGCAAGGCGCCCTGCCAGCAAATCGCTGCTTCCCATGACCGGCAGGACGTACGTAGCGCGGCTCGACGGCCGGGAGATGCGCGACACGGACTCCGTCGTCCAGCAGTTCTACGACGGACTGCAGGTGCCTGATTGCTTCGGGTGGAACCGGGATGCCCTCTCCGACTGTCTGCGCGACCTGAAGTGGCTGCCCGCGAACCACTGCGTACTGATCGTCGAGGCCGCGGACGAGGCGCTGTCGGACGATGCCGCCGGACGGCGGTCGCTCGTCAGGACGCTTCTACGGGCAGGACGGAGATGGTCCTCCGCACAGGGGCCCGAGGGCACTGACCTCAGCAGGCTCGTGGCCGTCATGTCCTGCGACGCGGCATCCGTCTCGGGAGTGCGGGTCCACTGCGATCGTGCTGGGAAGAGACGGCCTCGTCATAGAAACCTTATCGCCGGGATGCCGCACACGGCCCTTGCCTCCGTCGAGCACGGCGCCCCCTCGACACCGTCACGGAACGCACTCTCGTACTCGTGTGCCGCTGCCTCACCCAGGCCGACACCGACCTTCGGGAGAACTGGGCCGACACGTGACGTCGGGACCGTTTCCCGTGGGCTCGAGGGGCCGGCCCGACGGCCGGCTGGAGATCATGGGCGGCGCGGTCACTCCGGGCCCGGGCCCAGGCTGCCGGTGGTGCGGGTGACCGAGTCGTAGTACCGGGCTTCCGTCCACCGGCCCCTGGCCGCTGCCGACGCCTCCGACGTGGCGGGGAGCAGCCGGTTGTCGGGGACGGCCCACGCCTCGTCGCGTCCACGGCCGAGAGTGATGTGCGGGACCCATCGGACGGGGTCCAGGAGCGGATTCGGCCGTCCACTCCCCGGCACCTCGCGCACGATGCGCCACACCGTCTCGTGCAGGTGCAGCAGGGCGTCGTCGGGCCGGACCTCCCAGGCCAGTACCTGGGTACGGCCGGAGAAGCGCAGGAGCCCGTCGAGGCGCAGCGGGGTGGGCAGATCCGCGAACGCCCCCTTCAGCCGGGCGCGGATCTCGGCAGGGAGAGTGTCCGCCGTGGCGAGGGTGAGGTGCGGCCGGTTGGTCGGATGCCGGTGCGCGGCCTGGCTGGGCAGACCTTCGTCCGCCAGCCGGCGCCACACCTCCCGGACCCTCCGGTCGGTCGTCCCGTCGGGCAGCAGCTCGACACTGTGCACATGGGCAGCGTACGACCGCGTGCTGCCGCGTGCGCGGCGGTGTCACGGGGGAGGCACCGTGCGTGCCTTGGCCGGCCGGCGGTCACCGGCCTCGTGGACCCCCTCGCCGCAGCCGCGCGAGGCCCTCCTCGATGACACGTCCCCGACGCCGGTCCGTCGGAACACCCGTCACCCGGCGTCCGGCCCCTCCGTACTCTCGCGCAGGACCAGTCGGTGGGCCACCACGCGGTCCTGGGGCGACTGGATACCGGGGTTCCCGGCGTCCGGTGTCAGCGGACTCCGCGCGGCTTCCTCGATGCGTCGGTGCAGCAGCTGGACGGCGACCCTGGCGACCGCCGCCTTGTCGGGCGACACGGTGCTCAGCGTCGGCACGCTGAACCGGCCCCCCTCCACGTCGTCGAAACCGATCACCGCCACGTCCTCGGGTACGCGGAGTCCGTGTTCGTGGAGTGCGCGCAAGGCCCCCAGAGCGAGCTGGTCGTTGAGGCAGAGCAGCGCGTCCGGCCGCGCTCCGGAGCTCAGGGCCCGGGCCACCGCCCGGGCGCCGTCGGGCATCCTGAAGTCGTCCACCGGCAGCAGCGCCTCCGGGTGGTGGGCGATGCCCGCCCCGGCCAGTGCCGCCAGATAACCGCGGGTGCGGGCCTCGGCGGTCCCGAGGCCCGGCGCCTCACGGCCGCCGACGGCGAACACCGTCCGGCACCCGAGACCGATCAGATGTTCCGTGGCCTCGCGCGCGGCCCTCTCGTTGTCGATGGCCACATGGTCCGCCCCCTCCTCCAGCAACTCCCCCAGCAGCACGGTCGGTGGTGCTCCCGCGCGGTCTGTGACGTCGTCCGCGGTCAGGGCGAGCGGGCTGAGGATGATCCCGTCGACGAAGTCCGAGCCGAAGCCGGCCAGCGCGGCCAGCTCGTGCTCGCGGTCCGCCCCGCTCTGGTGGATGAGCACCGTGAGGGAGAGTTGCTCGGCCTCACGGATGACGTGCCGGGCGAGCTCGGCGAAGTACGGCACGTCCAACTCGGGCACCACGAGGGCGATGATGCCCGTACGGCCCTTGCGCAGGTGGCGCCCCGCCAGGTTCACCCGGTAACCGAGATGGTCGATGGCCTCGCGGACCACACGCCGCGTCCGGTCGGAGACATGGACGTAGTCATTGATCACGTTGGACACCGTCTTCTCCGACACCCCCGCGTGCCGTGCGACGTCCTTGATCCTGGGCCGTGCCACGGCCGACCTCCCTGCCCTCGTGCGCTGCCGAGTCTATGTCCCGGGCCGTCCGCCGCGGACGGAGGCCTCCGGGCGCTGTCCGCGCGGCTCACCACCGGGCCGCACAGCCGTACCGTCCGAACTCTTTACAGCGAATGTACATCGATGTAAAAAAAGGGTGGCCGCACTGTTTCAGCCAGTGCGGCACTCCCACCTGCCGTGTGCGGTGGACCCGCCCGCACCGGTGGTCCACCGCCGATCCGGCATGAGCGTCCGGCCGTCGAAAGGTCCGCGATGAGTTCTTCGTCCCACCCCCGTGAGGTGCCTGTCACGCCCGGCCCGGCCCCCGGCATCGGGCGCCGCCGGCTGCTGCGCTACGGAGCGGCCGGCGCAAGTTCGCTGCTCGCCGCCGGCGCCCTGACCGGCTGCTCCTCCCGGGCCTCCGCCTCCGACGCCTCGGCACTCGACGTCTGGGACCTGTTCCAGGGGGGTGACGGCATGCTGATGAACGACATGATCAAGGCCGTCTCCGAGGGCCCTGACGGCTTCGAGGTCGATCGCACGATCCTCGACTGGGGGCCGTCGTACTACACGAAGCTCGCCATGTCGGCCGCCGGCGGAAGGGCCTCCGACGTGGCGGTCCTGCACCTGTCCCGGCTGGCCGGCTACGCCCCCGGCGGCCTGCTGGACCCCTTCGACCTCGATGTGCTCGCCGAGTTCGGTGTCACCGAGAAGGACTTCACCCCCGCCGTCTGGAAGCGCACGCAACATCAGGGGAAGGTGTACGCCATCCCCTTGGACGTCCACCCGTTCATCGTGTTCTACGACCGGGAGGCCGCGGGCAAGGCCGGCCTCCTGGACCCGAAGGGCGAACTCGCCCCGATGGGTTCTCCGAAGGCGATGCTCGAGGCGGGCAGAGCCCTGGCGGACGTGACGGGGAAGTCCGGCATCCTCTTCGGCCACGTCACCGACACCGCCCAGAGCTGGCGGCAGTTCGCCGCTCTCTACGCCCAGACCGGCGCCTCCTTCGCCCTGCCGGACGGCAAGGCCGCGGAGATCGACACCGACGCCGCCGTACAGGTCGTGTCGTTCATGCAGCAGCTCTTCGACGGCCGGACGAATCCGAACAACCTCGACTACAACAGCGCCCTGGCCGGGTTCCTGGGCGGTCGCGGCGGCATGGCCATGCTCGGCGAGTGGGAGCTGCCGACCCTCCGGAAGTCCGGCATCCCGCTCGGAGCCGCACCCTTCCCCCAGGTGTTCGACCGGCCCGCCGTCTACACCGACTCCCACAGCTTCGTCCTGCCGCACCAGGACAGCCCTGACCCGGCCCGCCGCAGGGAGGCCCACCGCTACGTCGCCCAGATACTCAAGCAGAGCCTGACCTGGGCGGGTGCCGGCCATATCCCCGCGTACCAACCCGTGCTGGCCGAGCCGGCGTACGCCGAACTGAAGCCGCAGTCCTCGTACGCCGACGCCGGAGAGGTGGCGGTGCTCGACCCGCCGAACTGGTTCGCCGGCGCTGCCTCGAACTTCCAGAACCGCATGTGCCAGCCGCTCCAGTCGGCGCTGCTGGGCAACACCTCGGCCGAGAAGGCGGTACGGCAGATGGTCCGCGAGGCGAACACGCTGCTGCGGCAGCCCAACCCGGTTGCCTGACCGAGCAGAAGGAGTAACCGACGTGACCACCACCACGCCGCTCGGGGCACCCGCCCCGACCGGCGAACCGCCGCTCGCCCCGGCCCCCCGGCGCCGGGCCGGCCGCCGCGGACCGGGCCCGCTGTTCGTGCTGCCCTTCGCGGTCCCCTTCGTCCTCTTCCTGCTGTGGCCCGTGCTCCAGGGCCTCTGGATGAGCTTCACCGACAGCTCACTCGCGCTGCGCGCCACGTCCTTCGTCGGGCTCGACAACTACGCCGAGGCCTTCGGCGACCCGGACGTCTGGAGCAGTCTCGGCAACACCGTCTTCTTCACCGCCGCCTCCAGCGTCCCCCTGGTGCTGATCGCGCTCGCCATGGCGCTCCTGGTGCACAGCGGGCTGGCCGGTCAGTGGGTGTGACGGCTGTCCTTCTTCGTGCCCTACCTGCTGCCGGTCACCGTGGTGACCCTCATATGGACCTGGCTCTACCAGCCGGATGTCGGCCTCGGCAACGAACTGCTCGGCACGCTGGGCCTCGAACCCGTCGGCTGGCTGTCCGACGAGGCCGTCGCGATGTGGTCGGTCGCCGCGCTCACGGTCTGGTGGACGGTCGGCTTCAACTTCCTCCTCTACCTCGCCGCTCTGCAGTCACTGCCGACGGCCTACGACGAGGCGGCCGCGCTCGACGGCGCGGGAGCGTGGCGGCGTCTGTGGTCCGTCACCCTGCCGCAGCTGCGACGGACCACCGTCCTGGTCGGCATGCTCCAGATCCTCGCGTCGCTGAAGGTGTTCGACCAGATCTACATCCTCACCAAGGGCGGCCCCAACGGCTCGACCCGTCCTCTCCTCGAATACGTCTACGACGTCGGGTTCACGGGTTACCGGCTGGGCTACGCCTCCGCCGTCTCCTACGTGTTCTTCGCCCTCGTCATCGTCGTCTCGCTCGCGCAGCTCCGCCTCTTCCGCCAGGAGGACTGACCCATGTCCACCACCACGACCACCGTGCGGAGCCGGCGCCGCCCGCCACGGGAACGGGCCGGCTCCCCACTGCTCCTCGGCCACGGCCGACTGCCGCGCGTCCTGGCCGGCACCGCGCTCACCGTACTGGCTGCCGTCTGGCTGCTGCCGTTCCTCTGGGCGGTGGCCACCTCCGTCCAGAGCGAGCGGGACGTCGCCAAGCCGGGCCTGTCGCCCTTCAAGGGCGCCTTCACCCTGGACTCGTACCAGCAGATCCTCGAACGCGGAAACGTGACGGTCTGGGCGGCCAACAGCTTCCTGGTGGCCGGACTGGTCACGCTGATCACCGTCGTGATCTCCACACTGGCGGCCTACGGCTTCTCGCGGGGCACCTTCCGCGGCCGCCGCGCCCTGCTCGCCGTCACCGTGGCCGCCATCATGGTCCCGCCGCAGCTCCTGGTCGTGCCGCTGTTCGAGCAGATGCTGATGTTCAACCTGGTGGACACCTATGCGGCGATGATCCTGCCGCAAGTGGTGGCGCCCATGATGGTGTTCATCCTCAAGAGGTTCTTCGACGCGATACCCAGGGAGCTGGAGGACGCCGCCCGGCTCGACGGTGCCTCCGAGGTGCGGGTCTTCCTGTCGGTCGTGCTGCCGCTGTCCCGGCCGATCGTCGCAGCCGTCTCGATCTTCGTGTTCATCGGCGCCTGGAACAACTTCATGTGGCCGTTCATCGTCACCAACGACCCCGGGCTGATGACGCTCCCCGTCGGACTCGCCACCGTCAAGGACGCCTTCGGTATCCAGTACGCGCAGGCGATGGCCTCGGCCCTGCTCGCCGCGCTGCCGCTGGTGGTGGTCTTCCTCCTCTTCCAGCGCCGCATCGTCAGCTCGGTGGCCACCACCGGCCTCGGCGGAACCTGACCGGTCCCACCTCCCACCCTCCGTACCACCTGGGCCGGATGCTCGTCGCCGGCCCGACGACTCACTGGAGCACGCGTGCCCACGCCCCCCGTACCCCGCCCGGAGTACCCGCGACCGCAGTTCGTCCGCACGGACTGGCTGAACCTGAACGGCCTGTGGCAGTTCGAGACCGACCGGGGCGACAGCGGCCTCGAACGCGGTCTCCTCACCCGTGACCTGGACGGTCGGATCCTCGTCCCCTTCCCGCCCGAGTCCGAGCTGTCCGGGGTCGGCGACACCGATTTCCTCGAGGCCGTCTGGTACCGGCGCGTCCTCACCCTGCCGGCCGCCTGGGCAGGCCGCCGGGTTCTGCTGCACTTCGGAGCCGTCGACCACGACACGACCGTCTGGGCGGACGGCACCGAGGTCGCGCGACATCGGGGTGGATTCACCCCGTTCACCGCCGACCTCGGCGACATCGCGGGTGCCGGGCGGGACGTCGTCGTCACCGTCCGGGCCCGTGACCCCCGCTCGGGCCCGCAGGCCCGCGGCAAGCAGGCCGTCCAGTACGCCAACCACGACTGCAACTACACGCGGGTCACCGGCATCTGGCAGACCGTCTGGCTCGAGCCCGTCGACGAGATGCACCTGAGGCGCCCCCGGATCACCCCTGATCTGGCCGGCTCGGCCTTCCACCTGGAACTCCCGCTCTCCGGGAACCGGCCGGGCCACCGGGTGCGCGCCGTCCTCAGCGACGGGGACGGCGAGGTGTGCCGGGCCGAGGCACGCGCCGACCTCGATCTCGCGCCCCGACTCCATCTTCCGGTCCCGGCGGACCGGCGGCGTGAGTGGGGTCCCGACGACCCGCACCTCTACGGCCTGCGGCTCGAACTGGTCGACGGGCAGGGGGAGCTGCTCGACGCGGTGGAGAGCTACGCCGGGCTGCGCGCCGTCGGCCTGCGGGGCAAGGCCGTCACGCTCAACGGGCGCCCGCTCTTCCAGCGGCTCGTGCTCGACCAGGGCTGGTACCCCGACGGCCTGATGACCGCGCCCACCGACGAGGCGCTGGTCCACGACATCGAGATCGCCATGGCCGCCGGCTTCAACGGGGCCCGGCTCCACCAGAAGGTCTTCGAGGAGCGCTTCCTCTACCACGCGGACCGTCTCGGCTATCTGGTCTGGGGCGAGTTCGGCGACTGGGGCTGCGAGACGGGCGGGTCGTCGGGGAACAACCAGCAGCCCGACTCCGCGTACGTCAGCCAGTGGCTCGAAGCCGTGGAACGGGACTATTCACACCCGTCGATCGTCGGCTGGTGCCCGCTGAACGAGACCTACCAGAAGCTGCACGACCGCATCACCGGACTCGACGACGTCACCCGGGCCATGTTCCTGGCCACCAAGGCCCTGGACACCACACGGCCGGTGATCGACGCGTCCGGCTACGCGCACCGGGTCATGGAAACGGACATCTACGACTCCCACAGCTACGAGCAGGACCCTGAGGCCTTCCGGCGGCAGATGGCGGGGCTGGCCGAGGGCGAGCCGTTCGTCAACACCTACGAGAACGGCGCCGCCTACTCCCAGCCCTACCGGGGACAGCCGTACTTCGTGAGTGAGTTCGGCGGTATCTGGTGGGATCCGGAGGCAGCCGCCGCGCAGTCCGGGGAGGACCGGACCGTCTCCTGGGGATACGGCGAACGGGTCCGCGACGAGGAGGAGTTCCACGCGCGCTTCAGCGGCCTGACAGGGGTGCTGCTCCAGGATCCCGCCATGTTCGGCTACTGCTACACGCAGCTGACGGACGTCTTCCAGGAACAGAACGGCATCTACCGCTTCGACCGCGGCACCAAACTCGACGTGGCACGCGTCCGCGAGGCCCAGGTACGCCCTGCGGCGATCGAGGAGCAGGACGGCCGGTAGCGGGCCGTAGGCTGCCCGCCCGGCCGCCGGCGGCGTCGTGGCGCGCGGGCACCACCGCCGAAGGCCGCCGGGCGTGTGCCGTACGCCTCCCGGTCAGCCCGCCGGGTGCTGAACGTCGGTGCGGCCGGACCGCCCCGGACGGGGACTCCACCGGTCTCCGTCCGGGCCGGGTCTTCGGTGGTCCGGACCCGGACGCTCCGACGACTGCGCCGCCGGCTCTGGCCGGTGGACGAGCTCCCGGCCCCTGGGTGTCAGGTGGTGCCGAGGCCCGCGGAGCAGGTCATCCGTCACCGGACTCGCGCCCCGTGGAGCCAGGGTTTCGTCCCGCGGAAAGCACGGCCGGGTCGGGCGTCGTGCCCAGGTGACGGACCGGAGCCGGCCGGTGCTGCGCCCGCACGGGGTGCCTGCGCTGCCAGTAGGGGTTCTCTTGGGACAAGCGGCTGGAGACCCTGCCGTACATGCCGAACGTCGCGATGACCAGGCCCATGACGAAGCTGAACACCACGTTGGTCATGCCGAAGTCCAGGACGTTGACGGATCGGTCCAGCACGAAGATGTGGGCGAAGCCGCTCAGGACGAACAGCCCTCCCACCGTCATGTTGAGGGTCGAGGCGAAGTTGCCTCCGATGGCGGCCCCGGCGAGCAGCGCCAGTCCCACCACCGTGGAGACCACGCTGAGCGTGGTGTTCGTGGTCATGCCCGCGACCGTGTCCCCGGCCGTGTCGAACGGGGTGAGGGCGTCAGAGAATCCCAGGACGGCGAAGGTGATCAGAATGAGGCCGCAGGCGGCCGCGCCGTAGCGGTAGACGGTCGCCAGATGGTGATCGACGGGAAGTTCGTCTCGAAGCTTCATGACCTTCTTTCTGGCGAGGCCATCGATATGGATGCGGATATACGGTGATTTGAGGCAATTACTTTGCCGTCCGTATCCGGCGGGTGGCGCCGGGTCGCGGTGCCGCCCGTCCCACAGCGAGCCGTCGGCGGCCCCGCGCATCCGCCGGCCCGTTCCAAGCAGAAGTAGGGGTGGGTGGAGCGCACCCCGCGACGCACACGGCAGGAGCGGCCCATGCACCACGCGGCGGCGGAATCGACGCGCGGGGCCGGGCCGGGTCGCACGGTGCCGCCGTCGGCCCAGTGCTTCCGGCGCCTGGGGCGCGAAGCGTCCCGGCGCACGATCGGGCAGGTCACGACGGTGCCCGAGCATCATGTCCTGCCGCTCGGGAAGACGTTCACGCGTGGTCCCGGGGCGCCGTGCGCGCGACCGCCCACGGGTCGGAACAGCGATCTGGCATCCCACAGTGCGACACCGGGCCGAGCATGAGGAGGAACGTTCGTGAACACGGACGGACAGAAGAATGCCGAGCGGCTGAACTGCCTGGTCACCGGTGCGTCCGGGTACATCGGTGGACGTCTCGTACCCGAGCTTCTGGAGGCCGGCCATTCGGTTCGTTGCCTGGCCCGGTCCCCCGGAAAACTTCGCGATCATCCATGGGCGCGGGAGGTGGAGACGGTCAGCGGGGATGTCACGGAGGCTGCGTCGGTCGCCTCCGGCATGCGCGGAATCGACGTGGCGTACTACCTGGTGCACGCCCTCGGGACCGGTTCCGGTTTCGAGGACACCGATCGCCGTGCGGCGAGGATCTTCGCCGAGCAGGCGCATGCCGCGGGCGTCCGGCGGATCGTGTACCTGGGTGGACTCACACCGAAAGGGGTACCGGAGCGAGAGCTCTCGCCGCATCTGCGGTCCCGTGCCGAGGTGGGCCGGATCTTCCTGGAGGGGCCCGTTCCGGCCACCGTGCTGCGGGCAGCCGTGGTCGTCGGCTCGGGATCGGCCTCCTTCGAGATGCTGCGCTACCTCACTGAACGGCTTCCTGTCATGGTGACCCCGAGTTGGGTGAGCACCCGCACGCAACCCATCGGCGTCCGCGACGTGCTGCACTACCTCGTCGGCTCGGCCACCATGCCGGCGGACGTCGACCGGGCCTTCGACATCGGTGGGCCGGACGTCCTCACCTACCAGCAGATGATGCGCCGGTACGCCGAGGTGGCCGGGCTTCGGCGACGGCTCATCGTGCCGGTACCGGTTCTCACCCCGAGGCTGTCCAGCCATTGGGTCGGCCTCGTCACCCCGGTGCCCGCTTCCATCGCTCGACCGCTGACGGAGTCGCTGCGCCACGAGGTCGTCTGCGACGAACACGACATCGCCCGCTACGCCCCGGACCCCCCGGGCCGGCCACTGCCGTTCGACGAGGCCCTGGATCTCGCCCTGCGCCGAGTGCGTGAGGCCCAGGTGACCACGCGCTGGTCCTCCGCCGCTGTGCCCGGGGCGCCCAGCGACCCCATGCCCACCGACCCTGACTGGACCGGGGGCAGTCTTTACCGGGACGAACGGGAGATGGCGGTGGACGCGCCCCGCGAGTCGCTGTGGAAGGTGATCGAGGGGATCGGCGGCGACAACGGCTGGTACTCCTTCCCACTGGCCTGGGCGGTCCGGGGGTGGCTGGACCGCCTGGTGGGCGGTGTCGGGCTGCGTCGCGGACGCCGTGACGCCGAGCACCTGCGGGTGGGTGACTCACTGGACTTCTGGCGTGTCGAGGAGGTCGAACCGGGCCGCCTGCTGCGGCTGCGCGCCGAGATGCGGCTGCCGGGGCTCGCCTGGCTCGACATGTACGCCGAGACGTGCGACGGGGGCCGCACCCGTTACCGACAGCGCGCCGTCTTCCATCCTCGCGGCCTGCTGGGTCACGTCTACTGGTGGACCATCTCTCCCTTCCACGCGGTCATCTTCGGAGGGATGGCCCGCAACATCACCCAGGCCGCCACGAAGGGCATGAGCGCGCACAACGACGAGGCCCGCGCGGGGCGCGGGCGGCACGGCTCCCGCCGGGGCGGCGTACGCGGCGACGGGAGCGCGTAGCCCATGACGTCTCCTGGTGACACGGAACACCCGGCTCCCGGCAGGTGGCTGCTCCTGCTGCTGTTCCTGGCGATCTGCAGTGCGGTGGCGGTGGTCGGCGCCGTTGCCGCCGGCGACGCAGGCAGCACCTACACGTCCTTGCGGCTTCCCGGCTGGGCGCCGCCCGGATGGCTGTTCGGCCCCGTGTGGACGGTGCTGTACGCGACCATTGCCGTCGCGGGGTGGCTGATCGCGAGAACGCGCCGGCCCGGCAGCAGAACCGCCCTGCTGTGGTGGTCCGTGCAGCTCCTCCTCAACCTGGCCTGGACGCCCCTGTTCTTCGGCGCGGGACAGTACGGTCTCGCCCTGGTCGACATCCTTCTCCTCGTGACCGCCCTGATCGTCACGATGGTGAAGTTCGCTCGACTGCGCACATGGGCCGCCGTACTGCTCGCGCCGTACCTGGTCTGGGTCGCCTACGCCTCGGTGCTGAACTGGTCCATCTGGTCGGCGAACACCTGAGGGCCGACGGCGAGGTACTGAGAGCGGCCGGGCGGAGCCGCCGCTGCCCTGGACGACGCCGACGGCTCACGACGCGACGGGGTCCCGGCCGGACGGTACGGCGCGGGACCGCCGTCCCCGGCGCCTGACGCCGTAGGCGTCGATGAGGGCATCCGCCGTCGCCGCGACCGAGTACCGGCTGGTCACCACGTTCCTGCCCACGGCCGCGAGCCGGCGGCGGTCCGCCGCGGGGAGTGTGATCATCCGCAGCAGTCCCCTGGAGAGCGCCTCCTCCGAGGAGGTGTCCAGGAGGACTCCTCCGACACCGTCATGGAGGTACTGGAACACGCCGCCCTGGCGGGGGCCAGCCGTCGGCATGCCCGCTTCCATGGCCTCGAGCAGTGCGAGCCCGAATTCCTCCTCGGCACTCGGGCAGACGTACCACGCAACGGGCACTCCGTGGTTCGGGTCCACCAGGGCGTGCTGGAGACACCGCACCGCGCGGTTGGGCAGTGCGGGGAGAACGGCCAACCGGGAGGCAGCCGTCGGACGGCCTGCCAGTGCCGCCCGGATGCGGCGCCGCATGTCCCGCTCGTACTCGTTCTCCACGGCCGGCGACCCACCGACGAGTACCAGGGTCGAGCGCGTGCACAGACCGGACGCGATCCAGGCGCGTACGAGCATGTCCTGCTGCTTGTCCGCGTGCATGCGGCCCACACACAGGAACAGCGGCAGGTTCCGGTCCTCGGGCCCCAGGGAGTCCTCCCGGTCCGATCCGGCGAAGAGGCCGGAGACCAGGTCCTCTCCGCGGCGCTCCTCGTCCCTACCGGGCAGGTAGGGGGTGATCCCTTCCACGAGGGCGGCCGGCCCGGACCCGCCGTTCATCTCGGCGAGTTGGGGGAAGTGGAGCACCAGCTCATCGGCTGAGCAGCGCCCCGCGACACCGATCACGGTGTCGGCGCGTTCGACGAGACGGTCCCCGACGAAGATGCGGTGCAGGTCACCGCGCAGTTGCCCGAGCTCTCCCGGCCGGGGGCCCGTGTGGGGGGTGGCGAGCCGGCCGGCCACCCGGCGGTGCGGGTCGGGGACGGCGGTGAACACCACGCGCGATCCGAGGCGCTCGGCTGCCTCCGCGAGAGCGAGGCTGCCGTCGTCCGCGTGGCGCACGTGCACCACCTGCGGCCGACGGGGCAGGGCACCCAGCAGCCGTTCCGCCCACCAGGCGAGCGCGGGACGGTGAAGGTGCATCTGCGAGGAGTCCGGAAGGCCGGCGGCGTCCACCGGCAGACGGACGATCCAGTGACCGGGCGCCCGTTCGTACATCGTCCGCGCGTCGTCGTTCAGCGCGTCGCGTCCCGCCAGGACCACGGTGATCACCGAAGCGATTCCGTCAAGGCCGGCCATACGGTCCCCCAGGCCGGCGACGAGGACTCCGAGTCCGCCGCTCACTCCCTGTCCGGGCGTGTCCAGGTCGCCGAGAAGCATCGCTTGAGCCACGACCGCACCTTCCCCCGCGGGTGAGGCGATGGGCGGGTACGAGGGTGCGAGCAGCAGTCTTTCGTAGGCGTCCGCCGCGCTGTCGGGACCGGGCAGCAACGCGGCTCCGTCAGGCAGGGCGTGCAGGTGACGCCATGCCGCGTGCCGCCCGGCACGGCTTCCGCGGTCCGCCGCGAACTCGGCCGTCTCGATGGCGCTCAGGGGGCGCAGTGCCGAGGCCGTGGCCAGGTCGAGCGGCAACGCCATGGAGGGTCCGTCGAGGTCAGAGCGGGTCAGCAACTCCCGCAGTGCCGATTCGGCTCGTCGTGAGCCGTAGTGATGCACCGATCCGAGCCACATCTCCGCCACCGCGGCGCCGCCCCGGATGCCCGCGTTCCGGTGGGCGAGCAGGTCCTCGGGAGCGACCGGCAAGGCCAGTCGGCAGGCCCGGCGCAGAGTCGCCGTCAGGTGGTCGGATCTGCTCAGCCATGCGGCGCTCCCGGCAGGGCCGGGATCGGCGCCCGCTTCCGTCTCGTCGGGACGGCGCCCGGTATTCGGTGGGAGGGCCGCGGTCGAGTGCCCGTACTCCGCCTCCAGGAGGCGCTCCGCGTAGGCGGGCTCGCTCCCCTCCAGCCCCGTGTGCACCCCCTTCCACCCGTGGCCCGCGTAGAAGGCCGCCCGCGCGTCCACCAGGGGACTGCGTGCCCTGGGGCTGGAGGGGGCGGGCAGTTCGGAATGGAAGGACACGGACGGCTCCTGTCGAGGGGTTTGTCAGTGATTCGCCCTCTGCCGCTCGTTCGGATGCACCTCGGCAGACCGACGTAGCCGGTCTGCCCGCCGTGTCGTGGTGCCGGGCCTGGAGGCCGGCCCACTCCCGGCGGCCATGGACGAGCGTGTTCCGTCGGAGCGGCTCCGCCCCGGTGTCCGAGTCACCCGGATGGCGGATCCGCGGACGTCGGGCAGCCGTCGCCACCGGTGCGGCCCGATGCGCGGCGCGCCTCTTCCGTGCGCACCCGACAGGTGGCACCGACCGTCAGACCACGAGTGACTCCACAGCTCTGACGGCCTCGGCGAGCCCTGGCGGATGCCGGAGCCCCCGCGCGGTCTGCCCTGCCCAGCCGGGCCCGAGGGCGAAGACGACCGGTTTCCTGCGGGCACCGCGTACACCCCATTCGATCGCGGCGATGTGCTGGGCGAGCGGCAGACTCGCGGTGGTGCGGGACTGCGCCCACAGGCCGACCGCAACCGGCCCGGTCCTGCGGACCGCGGAGACGATCGACTCGACGGGCACGGCTGCCCCGAACATGCGGACGAGGAGCCCGCGTTCGGTGAGTACGGCGGTGAGTACCTCCAGCGGGAGCGTGTGGTTCTCGGCCGGTGCGCAGGCGAGGACCGTGGTGGCGCCGCGGAGGTCCCGGCCGACGGGCGGTGCGTGGCGTCGCAGAGCCCCGGAGACATGCCAGGACAGGAAGTGTTCGACCTCGACGTACCTCTCCCCCGAGGTCTCCCATTTACGGCCGACGGCCTGCAGCGTCGGCACGATCAGCTCGGTCCAGGCGGTGACCAGGCCGTGTTCCTCGATCGCCGCGCTCAGCAGTTCGTCCAGGGCGGCGGCGTCGAGCCGAAGGGCCGCGCGGGCCATTCCCCGGCATTCCTGACGTGCGTCACGCATGCGCAGTCCGCTGCCGGTCCGGCTCCGTCCACCCGCCGCCGCTCGTGGCAGGGGGAGCTCTCCCGTCCGTGGCGGGGGTGTGCTGGGGCCGGAGTCGTCGAGCACCATCCTGGCGGCTTCGGCGGGCGGGAGCCCGGCCCCGGTCAGGACGCACATCCTCCGTAACCGTGCGAGATCCCCGGCGGCCCAGCGACGGTGCCGGCCGCCGGTACGTGTGGTGGGGCCGAGGCCGTAGCGGCGATCCCACGACCGGATCGTGGTGGGGGCGACCCCGAGGCGTCTCGCCACCTCACCGGTGGTCAGAGCGCCCTCACTTCGGGCGTCGTCGCCTTCTCCGCAGTGTTCGTCCGGTCCCACGTCCGCATCATACGACGCATGAACGACGCAAGTTGTACGCGTCGCTCCTGCTCCCGAGACTGTGCAGTCCAGCCGGGTCCCCTCGCTGAGCACACCGGCCGGGGCCGGCGCGGCAGAGGCCCCTTGCTGCCGGGAGGAACGGTCATGAGCACGTGCACACAAGCTGACACCCCCTCACCGTGGGCTGCGCCGCCTCCCTACGAGGACCGCCTCGTCCCCGGCCTGCGTCTGACGGAGGAATCGTTCGCGGCCATGTACCGACGCTGGGGCTCCTTCGTCCACACGATGGCGACCCGCTCCCTGGGTGACACGCACGAAGCGGAGGACGTGACCCAGCAGGTCTTTCTCGGGGCCTGGCGCGGACGGGAGAGCTTCCGTCCGGACCGAGGCTCTTTCGGCGCGTGGCTCGTCGGCATCACACGCAGGAAGGTCGTCGATGCCCTGGCAGCCAGGAACAGACGCCTCAACTTGATCGACGCCGTGACGTGCGCCGTCGACCCGCGTGGGATCCAGCACGCATCGGATGACGTGCTGGACCGCGTGTTCCTGGTCGCCGCCCTGTCCCGGTTGCCGCGTCACCAGCGTCAGGTCCTGTGCATGGCCTTCTACGAGGACCTGACGCAGGTTCGGATCGCCGAGTTCACCGGAATGCCCCTGGGCACCGTCAAGAGTCACGCCCGGCGGGGCCTGACCCAGTTGCGGGCGGAGATCGAGGAGGGTTACACGGACGAGGGCACGGCATAGGCACACGACGGCCATGCCGGCGAGGGTCGCTTCCACGGCCGTCCCACACCTCACGACCCGTATCGGTGGAATCCCGTCGTGCGCCATTCCTCGCCGTCGGGCAGGACAGCGAGCGCTTCGTGGTCGTGGAGCGCCTCCACCCAGTCCCGTGCGCCCTCGCCCATGGCGAACGCGGCGGTGGCGTAGGTGTCGGTCAACGTCAGGCGCGGTCCGACGAGGGTGATCGAGGCGAACGCGGTGACCGGTTCGCCACTGTGCGGGTCGAAGATGTGGGCGCCGCGCTCGGCGGTGCCGGAGGTCGCGACCGCGAGGTCGTCGTGGGCGGTGACGACGGTGACCAGTTCGCCGGGGCGCAGGGGGTGGGCGATGCCGACGCGCCACGGGGTGCCGGGTACGGCACTCCCGCGGAGCTGGACGTCCCCGCCGCCGTTGACGCAGGTGTGGTGTGCGCCGGCCTCCTGGAGGAGCCGGGAAGCGGCTTCGGTGGCCCAGCCCTTCACAAGACCCGAGGGGTCCAGCGTCCCCTCGGGAGCGATGCTGAACCAGCCGTCGCTGACGCGCGTGGCGTGGGCGCACAGGAAGAGGACCTCGAGTACTTCCGGCGGGCAGTCCTCGCGTCTGACCTCACCACGGCCGAGGCGGCTGATGCAGCTGTCGGGACGGTAGGTGGAGAACACCTCGTCGACGTGGTGGAGGTGGCGCACGGCCTCTTCGAGGGCACGGTGGATGGCGGGGGTGGGAGTGTCGCGGATGTCGAAGGAGAAGACGCTGCCCATCACGTGCTCGACGTGGCGCAGTCCGGACGCGGTGTCAGACATGGGCCTGGTCCAGGGCGCTCTGGAGTGACTCGGCGTATCCCTGGCTCGTGTAGCTGGCGCCGGAGACCGCGTCGATGTGCGCGCTCTGGGCGTCGACGGCCTCCTGAGTGAGCCGTGGCAGGGCGCGGGAGGAGATCTGCTGGTCACGCCCGTTCTGGTCCGGCGCCTGCAGCACCTTGACCGAGGTGATCTTCCCCTTGGCTACGGTGACGGCGACCTGCACGGTCCCGTACCGGGTGTCGACGGGATCCCCGGTGTACGTGCCCGTGCCGGCGGATGTGCTGGTCGACGGTCCCGTGGAGGTGTGGGCGGACGCGGGTGGGTGGCCGATCGGCCCTGCAGGACCGGGGAGCTGGTGGGGTTTGAGAGCGAGCAGGGCGACGACCAGGGCGCTGAACCCGGTGCCGGCCAGGACGGCTCGGCGCATGACGTTTCTCCTCAGAACTCGAACGACTCGTGGTGGATGCGCCGTGCCGGGACACCGGCGCCGCGCAGGGCCTCGGTCGCGCTCCGCGCCATCCCGGGCGGCCCGCAGAGGTAGACGTCGTGCGCTGCCAGGTCCGGCACCAGGTCGCCGAGACCACGGGCGGTGAGGGGCGAGGAGTAGCCGGACGGTCCGTCCACGACGTAGTGCAGGGTCGCCTGCCTGCGGGCGGCTATCGCGTCGAGTTCGCCGCGCAGGGCGAGGTCGTCGGCGTGGCGCGCCCGGTAGACGAGGGTCACCTGGCCCGGCAGGGTCTCGAAGAGCGTCCGCAGGGGGGTGATACCGACGCCGCCCGCCAGCAGCAGCACCTTGGGGGCGGTGCGGCGATGGGCGGTGAACCCGCCGTAGGGCCCTTCGGCCCACACCCGGGTACCGGGCCGCAGGTGGGCGAGTGCGGCGCTGTGTCCGCCGGCGCTCTTCACGGTGATGCGCAGGTGACGGGGGTGCGCGGGCGCGGAGAGGGAGTAGGGGTTGGCCGTCCACCACAGCTCGCGGGTCAGGAAGCGCCAGCGCAGGAACTGGCCCGGCGCCCCGCCCAGCTCGTCCAGGTGTTCACCGGTGAGGTGGACGGACACGACGCCCGGCGCCTCGGGGTGGACCGCGACCACGCGCATGCGGTGGCGCATGCCGCGCCGGACGGGCAGGGCGAACCGGTACCAGGCCAGCAGGGCGGCGACGCCGACGAACAGGGTGTACCAGGCGATCTGGGCGGGACGGTTCCCGACGAAGTCGGCTCCGTTGGAGAGCTGGTGGCCGAAGGCGAGGAAGACGGCGAGGTAGGTGGCGAAGTGCAGGTAGTGCCAGGTCTCGTAGGACATCCTGCGGCGTGCGGCGCGGGCCGAGAGGATTCCGGTGGCCAGGAACAGGAGGAAGCCGATGGTCCCCTTGAGCATGTCCGGGTAGTGCAGCACGAGCGTGGAGGTCTGGCCGACCACGTTCGTGTGCGACGTCAGTGAGTAGCCCCAGATGATCAGCAGGGTGTGCGCCAGGACGAGTGAGATGGTGCAGCGGCCGCCCCAGGCGTGCCAGCGGGCGAGCCGGTCGGTGCCCACGGTGTGGTCCAGCAGTGGCACGCGGGCCATCAGGAGCAGCAGGAGCGCGCAGCCGTATCCGGCCAGGAGGCCGGTGATACGTCCCGCGCCGGTGATCCAGCCCGCCGGTCCGACCACAGAGGACGTGTCGCTCCACCAGAGGGCCAGCACGCCTGCGGCGCCGGCCCAGATCACCGCGGGTGCGAGCACGGGCACGACGCTGCGCCGCGGGCGCCGGTGGCGCATGCCGCGGCTGGCTTCCGTGGTGGTCGACGTGCTGGTCATGAGGCTCCTCCGGGCGGGACGGCATTCCGGTGACGGGCGGCCCATGCTCACAGCCCGACCTCTGAGAACCCTCTGAAACCGACCAGTCCGGCAGCTCCTGCGGTGATTCAGAGGAAACGCATAGCCCCGGCTCCCCTCGCCGCGGCCCGTGACCGGGGATGCTGAAAGGACCATGAACGATGCACGGACGACATCACCTCTGCACCGCCCCGACGGAGAACCCGTCCGGGTCCTCGTCGTCGACGACGAGCCGGACGTGACCGATGTCCTGGCCGAGGTGCTGACAGGTGAGGGCTGGCAGGTCCGCACCGCGGCCGACGGGACGACAGCGCTTGCCACCGCCCGCGCCTTCCGGCCCGACGCCGTGGTCCTGGACTGGATGCTGCCCGACCAGGACGGTCTGCAGGTCCTGCACGCCCTTCGGCGTGAGGCACCACAGGTGTGCGTACTGTTCCTGACCGCGCGCGACGCCGTGGAGGACCGCGTCGCCGGTATCACGGCCGGTGGCGACGACTACGTCACCAAGCCCTACAGCCTGGAGGAGGTCCTGGCCCGGCTGCGCGGGCTGCTCCGACGGGCGGGCATGGCCGCCGATCCGGGTGTGGACCAGCTCAGCGTCGGGGACCTGTCGATGGACGAGGAGGCCAGGGAGGTGAGACGGGGCGGCGCGGTGGTCGACCTGTCCCGGACCGAGTTCGAGCTGCTGCGCTACCTGATGCGCAACCCCCGCCGGGTGCTGTCCAAGCAGCAGATCCTCGACCGGGTCTGGGCCTACGACTTCGGCGGACGCGCGCACATCGTCGAGCTCTACATCAGCTACCTGCGCAAGAAGATCGACGCCGGACGCACCCCGATGATCCACACCGTGCGCGGCGTCGGGTACGTGCTGAAGCCGGAGTCCCCGTGAGGCGCCCGTCCCCGCGTACCCTGCGGGGCCAGCTCACCGCCGGTCTCGTGACGCTGCTCGCCCTCGCCTGCCTCGCCGTCGGCATCACCACCGCTCTCGCTCTGCGTGGATTCCTCATCAGCCGTCTGGACGAGCAGCTCGCCGCGTCCGACGGCAGGTTCGCCGCAAGCCTGGAGCACGAGGCGGAGCGCGACGCGGACAACCGTTCCGACACCCGCGGACAGGCCGAGTACACCTTCGGTGCCCGCCTGCTGAACGGCGTCGTCACCCAGGCAGCCGTGGTCGACGACACCAGCGACCGCCCCCTCGCGCTCACTGCCGGGGACCGCCGCACGCTGGCCGGGGTCCCCGTGGACGCAGACGCCCACAGCATCCACCTCTCCGTCTCACCGGGCCGGTACCGCGTCATGGCCGTCCGGGGCGACGACCGGGACATCCTGATCACCGGACTGCCCCTGCACCCGGTGGAGGAGACCGTCCACCGCCTCGTAGCCGTGGAAGCGGTGCTCTTCGGCGCCGCGCTCGTGGCCACCGGCGTCGCCGGGGCGGTGTGGGTACGGGTCTCCCTGCGTCCCCTTCGGCTGGTCACCGCCCGGGCCGCGGAGGTCGCCGGTCTGCCGCTGGCCAGCGGCGAGATCGCCATGCCCGGCCCCCTCCCCGACACCGACCCGCGCACCGAGGTCGGTCAGGTCGGCCGTGCCGTCAACCACATGCTCGGCCATGTGGAGGACGCCCTCGTGCGGCGCCAGGCCGGCGAGGAGCGACTGCGGCACTTCGCGGCCGACGCAAGCCACGAACTACGCACCCCCGTCGCCAACATCCGCGGGCACGCCGAGCTCGCCCTGCGCCATGACGGCGTCGTCCCCTCCGAGGTCCGGCACGCCCTGGAACGCATCGCCGTGGAGTCACGGCGTATGACCCGCCTCGTCGACGATCTGCTCCTCCTCGCGCGCCTGGACGCCGGACGCCCCCTCGAACACGAAGCGGTCGACCTGACCCTGCTCATCCTGGACGCGACCGACGACGCGCGTGCCGCGGGCCCGGGGCACCACTGGTTCCTCGATCTTCCCGAAGAACCCGTCACCGTCGTCGGCGACGCCCACCGGCTCCAGCAGGCCATCGGCAACCTCCTGGCCAACGCACGGACCCACACCCCGCCCGGCACCGACGTCACCATCACCCTCACCTCCGACAGGGCCGAGGTCCGCGTGGACGTGAGTGACGACGGGCCGGGCATCCCCGAGGAACTGCAGCCCGAGATCTTCGGCCGCTTCGTGCGCGCCGACCACGCCCGCTCTCGCAGCACCGGCAGCACCGGCCTCGGACTGGCGATCGTGCACGCCGTCATCACGGCTCACGGCGGAAGCGTCACCGTCAGGAGCGCCCCGGGACACACCACCTTCCGCCTCACCCTCCCCGCCTGACACGCGGCCGACGGACTGCGCACAGCCGCGCGGGGCACGGTGTTCGCGCCCGGGGCTCGACAAGGCGCGGCGGCAGGTCGGAGTCGGCACCGCCTCGAAAACACGCCGAACGCCGCGATCCAGACAGTTGCCCCCACTCGCTCCCGAGACCCGAGCGGGCCGGAACACCACCCGTAGCGCCCGCCCGCACACCTCGCACCCGAACTATGGTGTCCCGCCACATACGCCCCTGACCTGCCCCTTCCTACGGTATGGCGACACGGAAACGTCCCCGCCAACTGTCCGGAAGTGGTATCCATGACCGCCCCAGCAGCAACCGCTCCCCCACCCCCGTCCAATCTCCGCCGCATCGTCGCCGCGAGTCTCGTCGGGACCACGGTGGAGTGGTACGACTTCTTCCTCTACGGCTCCGCTGCCGCGCTGGTCTTCAACAAGCTGTTCTTCCCCGACTCCGACCCGCTCGTCGGCACCCTCCTCTCCTTCCTCACCTACGCGGTCGGCTTCGCCGCGCGTCCGGTCGGGGCCCTGGTCTTCGGGCACTACGGAGACCGGCTCGGGCGCAAGAAGCTGCTGGTGCTGAGCCTGCTGATGATGGGAGGCGCGACCTTCGCCATCGGCCTCCTGCCGACACACGCCACCATCGGTTCCGCCGCACCCGTCCTGCTCACGGTGCTGCGCCTGGTTCAGGGCTTCGCCCTCGGGGGCGAATGGGGCGGCGCCGTGCTGCTCGTCTCGGAGCACGGCGACTCGAAACGGCGGGGGTTCTGGGCGTCGTGGCCCCAGACGGGCGCGCCCGCCGGCCAGCTGCTCGCGACGGCGGTGCTGTCCGCCCTCACCGCTCTCATGTCCGAGTCCGCGTTCGAGGCCTGGGGCTGGCGGATTCCCTTCCTCCTCTCCGGCGTACTCGTGATCCTGGGACTGTGGATCCGCCTCTCCGTCGATGAGTCGCCCGTCTTCAAGGCGGCCCTCGCCCAGGCCGAGCAGCGCAAGGCGGATGCCGCCCCCGCCGAGAAGATGCCCCTGGTCGCGGTCCTGCGGCATCACTGGCGCGATGTGCTGATCGCCATGGGTGCGCGGATGGCCGAGAACATCAGCTACTACGTGATCACCGCGTTCATCCTCGTCTACGCGACGACAGCCGCGGAGCTGAGCAAGCAGACGGCGCTCAACGCCGTACTCGTCGCTTCCGCCGTGCACTTCGCCGTGATCCCGCTGTGGGGCGCGCTGTCCGACCGGATCGGGCGCAGGCCCGTCTACCTGGTCGGCGCCATCGGTGTGGCGCTGTGGATGTTCCCGTTCTTCGCGCTGATCGACAGCAGGAGCTTCGGGAGCCTGCTGCTCGCCGTCACGGTCGGGCTGATCTTCCACGGTGCCATGTACGCGCCGCAGGCGGCCTTCTTCGCGGAGATGTTCGCGACGCGGATGCGTTACTCGGGCGCGTCGATCGGCGCCCAGTTCTCGTCGGTGGCCGCAGGTGCCCCGGCGCCTCTCATCGCCACGGCGCTGCTCGCCGACTTCGGCAGTTCGACGCCGATCTCGCTGTACGTCATCGCCGCCGCGCTGATCACCGTGCTGGCGATCGTCTGCGCCAAGGAGACCAGGAACCGGGACCTCACGGACATCGAGCCGGAGACCGGCCGGCCGGCCGCGGACTCCGCGGCACTGCCCACCGACGCGCGGAGCGTCTGACCCGACGGCGCCGAAGGGCCCGCCTCCACCGCTGCCGGGGGAGCCGGGCCCGTCAGGCTTCGGGGCTCCGTGCGAACCAGGTGGGGCCGTCGCTGAGGGACTGCTTGATCCGGAACAGCGAGAACTCGCTCAGCGGCGGCAGGGTGTCGATGTCGAACCAACCGACTTCCAGCGACTCGTCGTCGTTCACCCGCGCCTCGCCGCCGGTGGCCCGGCAGCGAAACGTGATGTCGACGTACTGGCACCGGTCGCCGTTGGCGTACTGCACGGGCTTCAGCGCCTGGGTGAGCACGACCCGCTCCGCGACGCAGTGCACCGCCGTCTCCTCGTACACCTCACGCTCCGCCGTCAGCGCGGGCTCCTCACCGGGCTCGCCGATGCCGCCGATGAGCGACCACTTGCCGGTGTCCGCCCGCCGGCCGAGCAGCACCCGGCCCCCGTCGTCGAAGACGACTGCGGTGACTCCCGGCAGGAGGAGGAGCTGGTGTCCGGCGGTCGCGCGGATGTCGCGGATGAAGTCAGGAGTGGCCATGCGAGGAGACTACGTGGCGGACGTGGCGTCCTCCTGGCCGGCCGTCAGGTCCTTCCGCTCCTTCCGTGCACGCGTCCACCGGGTGGCCGCCCAGCCGAGACCGCCCAGGCCGAGGAGCGCCAGGACGCCCTCGGGCAGGGTTCCCAGCCGGGTGGCCGGTGTGAGCGAGGACCGCAGGGGCACCTCGTCGACCAGTGCGTCCGGGGTGAACATCTTCGTCTTCTCGACGATCGTGCCGTCCGGGCGGATCACCGCGCTGACGCCGCTGGTGACGGGCACGACGACGGAGCGCCCGTGCTCGACGGCGCGCACCTGGCTCATCGCCAACTGCTGGTAGGTCATCTCGCTGCGCCCGAAGGTCGCGTTGTTGCTCGGTACGGCGATCAGCTGTCCGCCGTCCTTGACCGTGTCGCGTACGGCGTCGTCGAACGCCGCCTCGTAGCAGGTCACGAGCCCGACCTTCGTGCCCGCCAGGTCGAACACCCCTACCTTCGTGCCGGGGCCGAAGTCCCGCTGCACCCGGTCGACGTCCTTGCTGAAGACGCGTGCGACGGACCGCATCGGCATGTACTCGCCGAACGGCTGGATGTGCCGCTTGTCGTAGGTGTCCACGGGGCCGTTCTCCGGGTCCCACTCGATGAGGGTGTTGCGCAGCGGCCCGGTGTCGGGGGTGAGGACGGCGCCGATGACCGTGGGGGCACCGATGGCCCGCACGGCCCGGTCGATGGCGTCGCGGGCGTCGGCGTTGCGGTAGGGGTCGAGGTCGGACGAGTTCTCCGGCCACAGGACGAAGTCGGGCTGGGGCGCCTTCCCCGCCTGCACGTCGCGGGCGAGCTGTTCCGTGCGCGCCGCGTGGTTGTCCAGGACGGCCCTGCGCTGGGAGTTGAAGTCGAGCCCCAGGCGCGGCACGTTGCCCTGGATCGCGGCGACCGTGGCGGTGCCGTCCTCGGGCGAGTCGTCGACGAGCGGGAGGGCCGCGAGGGCGGCGGCGACCGGAGCGGCCACGGTGACGGCCGCCGCGACGACGGCGGAACGGGGCACGGTGCCGGTGAGGCGGTGGCGGCGGACCTGCCGGACGGCTTCCAGGAGTCCGAAGCCGCACAGCACGACGGCGAACGTCAGGAGCGGGGTGCCGCCCAGCGCGGCGAGCGGCAGGAAGGCGCTGTCGGCCTGGCCGAAGGCGATCTTGCCCCAGGGGAAGCCGCCGAAGGGGACGCGGGCGCGGAGCGCCTCGTCCAGGGCCCACACGGCCGCTGCCCAGACGGGCCAGTACGGGAGCCGGGAGACCGCGGCGATGCCGGCGCAGCCGATGGCGATGAACAGGGCTTCGGCGAGCGCGAGGGCGAGCCAGGGGACGGGGCCGACCTCCTCGCCCGTCCAGTGCAGCAGCGGCAGCATGAAGCCGAGCCCGGCGAGGAGGCCGAGGCCCAGCGCCGCACGCGGCCTGCGTGCCGTGAGGACCCAGCCCAGCAGGGCGAAGCCGGGCAGCACCAGCCACCACAGGGGCCGGGGAGGGAAGCTGGCGTAGAGCAGCGCACCCGACAGTACGGCTGCGGCCGGCCGGACGAGCCGCGGCCACAGCTTGCTGCTGCGGGACACGGGGGCGGGCGGCGGTTCGGCGGTGATGACGGTGGCGCTCACCTGCCGGAGTCTACGGTGGACGGCTGTGAGCCCGGCAGCCGCTCCTGCCGCCACCAGTCGGGACGGCCTGCCGCCGCCGAACGGCTCCGCCCGGACTCAGTGCCCCGGGGTCTTCCCGGTGGCCGGCAGGTGCAGCCGGTCTCGGATGAAGCGGACGGCCGCCTCCGCGTCGTCCACCGTTACGGTGAAGCTCCTGCCGTCCCCCAGCCGGAGCACCAGCCCCTCGCCCCGTCGCACGACCACGGCCGTGCCCTGGTCGGGGCGCCAGCGGTAGCCCCAGCCGCCCCACTGGCGCGGGGTGACCCTGGGGGCGAAGTCCGCGCCCACCACATGGGTGAGCAGGATGCGGCGCCTGGGCAGCCCCACATGGCCGCAGCGCACCTCAAGGGCGTCGCCGTCGACCTTGACGGCCACGTGCACGAAGGCGAGGGTGCCGAAGAGGATCAGGAGTCCGGCGGCGACACAGCCGATGACGGACATGAGCAGGGGGGCGATTCCGCCGCCCCACGCCGAGCCGACGGCCAGTTGGATGCCGAGCGCGAGACAGCCCGCCCCCACTGCCGCCAGCAGCCACTGGAAGTGATTGGTCGCCCGTCCCGTCCAGACCATGCTCCGGGCCTGGCTCGAACCGTGCCGCGCGTCGCCGGGGAGGTCCGTCATGCCAAGCAGCGTACCCACGTTCCGAGACATGGGGAGGTGCGCGCGAGCCCGGCGGGGCTCAGACGGCGGGGCTGACGGCCTTGAGCAGCAGGCCCTCGGCGTAGGACAGGGCGGGCCCGGGCAGGTCACCGGCGTCTCCTCCGAGGAGCACGGTGAGGGTGCCGACGGGTTCGGCCGACGGAGCGGGAGCGGCCCCGATGCGGCGCAGTGCCTGGGCCGCCACCGCGTCGGCGGAGCCGTGAAGCACGAGCGGCTTCCGGCCGGTCCTGTCGCGCTCCACCGCGGCGCGGATGCGTTCGGCCACCAGTTCGTAGTGGGTGCAGCCGAGGACGACGTCCGTCACCCCGGCCGGGGTGAGGGCGGCGGCAGCGGCCACCGCGCGGTCGATCGCCTCCTCGTCGGCGTGCTCGACCGCGTCGGCGAGACCGGGGCAGGGCACCTCGGTCACGTCCACGGCCCGCGCGAAGTCGTTGATCAGCCCACGCTGGTAGGGGCTCCCGGTGGTCGCCGGCGTGGCCCAGATGGCGAAGGGGCCACCGCCCGCGGCGGCCGGCTTGATCGCGGGCACCGTGCCGACGACCGGGAGGCCGGGCTCCAGCTCGGCCCGCAGGGTCGGCAGGGCGTGGACGGAGGCGGTGTTGCAGGCGACGATCAGGGCGTCCGGCCCGTGGGCGGCGGCCGCGCGAGCCACGGCGAGCGCCCGCCGGGTCACGTCCTCGGACGTGCGGGGCCCCCAGGGCATCGAACCCGGGTCCGAGGACAGCACCAGATCGGCGTCGGGCCGTAGCCGGCGTACAGCGGCCGCTGCCGCGAGGAGGCCGATTCCCGAGTCCATGAGTGCGATCTTCACCCGGTCACCATAGTCGACAGCCCTTGCGGCGCCGCCGGAGTGGGGCACACTTCGACGGATGAGCGCCGTTGCCTGGACCGCCGTGGGTTCGCTGATCGTGTGGATGTGGCTGTTGCTGGGCCAGGGCTTCTTCTGGCGGACCGACCAGCGGCTGCCGGCACGCCGGGACCCGGCGCGCTGGCCCTCGGTGGCCGTGGTCGTGCCCGCGAGGGACGAGGCCGAGCTCCTGCCGACGAGCCTGCCGTCACTGCTCGCCCAGGACTATCCGGGTGACGCGGAGGTCTATCTGGTCGACGACTGCAGCGGAGACGGCACGGGCGAGCTCGCCCGGACGCTGTCCGAGCGGTACGGCGGGCTGCCGTTGACGGTGGTCACGCCCGGTGAGCCGGAGCCGGGCTGGACGGGCAAGCTCTGGGCGCTGCGTCACGGCATGGCGCTGGCCCGGCAGCGGGAACCCGAGTTCCTGCTCCTGACGGACGCCGACATCGCCCATGAACCGGACAGCCTGCGGGAACTCGTCGCCGCGGCCGGTCCCGAGGGGGCCGACGGCTTCGACCTGGTCTCGCAGATGGCCAGGCTGCGGGTGACGAGTACCTGGGAGCGGCTGCTCGTGCCGGCCTTCGTGTACTTCTTCGGGCAGCTCTACCCCTTCCGTCGGGTGAACGGCAAGGGGTCGAGGACGGCCGCGGCGGCGGGCGGCTGTGTACTGCTGCGGGCCGGAGCCGCCGAGCGCGCGCGGATCCCGGAGTCCATCCGTCAGGCGGTGATCGACGACGTCTCCCTGGCGCGTGCGGTGCGGCGCAGCGGGGGCCGCATCTGGCTGGGGCTCGCCGAACGGGTGGACAGCGTGCGGCCCGGTCCACGGCTGGCGGACCTGTGGCGCATGGTCGCGCGGAGTGCGTACGCGCAACTGCGCCACAGCCCGTCGCTGCTGGCCGGCACGGTCCTCGGGCTGGTCCTGGTCTACGTGGCACCACCCGTCACGCTGGGCGCGGGGCTGCTGACCGGCGATCCGGTGGCCGCGGCGGCGGGCGGGGCGGCCTGGGCGGTCATGGCGGGGACCTACATGCCGATGCTCGGGTACTACCGGCAGTCGCTGTGGCTGGCGCCGCTGCTGCCGTTCACCGCGGTCCTCTATCTCCTGATGACGGTCGATTCCGCGGTACAGCACCACCGGGGGTTCGGTGCAGCCTGGAAGGGACGTACGTACGCCCGCCCCGAGGCCGCACCGGAGCCCTGAGCCCTTGTTCAGCCGGGGTGGCCGCGGTCCGCCCGCCGCCGGGTCACTTGCGCCCGGGGGTCCAGTTCATGCCCCAGCCGTAGGCGGCGTCGATGGTCCGCTGGGGGCTCACCCCGCGCTGGGGGACGAGATAGCGGGCCTCGCGCTGCACGGTGAGGTCTTGCCCGTCGCTGGTGATCAGCGCGAGCGCGCACACGGTGGAGGGGACGTCGCACTCGTCGAGGGAGAAGTCGATCGCCGCGCCGTTCTGCGGCTGGAGTGTGACCGTGGCATGCAGATCGGCGAAGCTCCGGGCGCCCTCGTAGATGGTGACGAAGATCAGAACACGGCGCAGCCGGTCCTTGTGGTCGAGGTTGACCGTCAGGTTCTCGCCGCTGGAGACAGCGCCGGTACGGTCGTCCCCGTCGAGGTGGATGTACGGCGGCTGCCGCAGGGAGCCGTACGCGTTTCCCAGTGCCTGCACGACTCCCTTGCTCCCGTCGGTGAGTTCGTACAGGGCGCAGAGGTCGAGATCGAGATCCCCGTGCATGGCGACGGCCCTGCCGAGTTTCGCGCCCCAGCCCTTGAACTGCTTGCGCACCTCCCAGTTGAGGTTGACGCGCAGCGCTCCGGACGTGCCGCCCTGTTTCGACAGCGAGACCGAAGGGGCGTCCTTCGTCAGCGTGACCTTGGTCAGCCGCACGGCCTGCACGACGGGGGGCCCGGGCGGGGGTGTGGGGGCGGCCGGAGGGGCGACGGGGTGAGCGGGTGGCCGGGGCGCCTGCTGGGGCCGCTGGGCCGGCGGTGCCTGCCGCGGCTCGTCGACGGAGATGCCGAAGTCGGTCGCGAGACCTCCGAGTCCGGTGTCGTACCCCTGGCCCACGGCCCTGAACTTCCACGCGCCCTGGCGCAGGTAGAGCTCTCCGAGGATGAACGCGGTCTCGACCGTCGCGTCCGCGCTGTCGAAGCGCGCGATCTCCGATCCGTTCGCCGGGTCCACGATCCTGACGTACAGGCCGGTCACCTGTCCGAAGGTGCCGCCGTCGGCAGAGGCCGCCACCACGACGCGGTCGATCGCCGGCTCCATCCGGGCGAAATCGACCGTGAGGCTGTCCGTCACGGCTCCCCCGGCCGTCTGCTTTCCCTCGTGGCGCACCGCACCGGACCCGTGCACCGGCTGGTTGTAGAAGACGAAGTCCGTGTCGCCGCGTACCTTCCCCGACACGAGGAGGAGCGCCGAGGCATCCACATCGGGTGTACCGGGAGAGGTGCGCCAGCCCAGTTCGACCCGCACGGCCTGAGCCGGCACCGCGACATTGGTTCCCTTTTGCATGGTCATGCTCGCCCCCATTTCGAGTCCGGCTGCCCGGAACGTCTCCCGCCAACCTAATCCTTGGTGCGCCGGGAGCCCACTTACCCCAACCGGGGGCTCCGGGAGGCGACGCCCATGGCGAGGAGCGCGGTGTCGTCGTCAAGTCCCTCACCGAACCCGTCCAAGAGCACGGTGAGGGCCTCGACGGCACCGGAAGCTGAGACGGGTGCGAGATCCCGCGCCACGTCCAGGAGCGCTTCGTCGCCGAAACGTTCGCCCGTGCGCGGGGCGTGCGCCTCGGTCAGACCGTCGGTGTAGAGCAGCAGGGTGTCACCGGGCCCCAGGTCCACGGTGACTGTGGTGAACTCGGCGTCCGGTACGACGCCGACCAGCTGACCGCCCGGCGTGGGGACGTAGTCGGCGCTGCCGTCGGCCCTCAGCAACACGGCCGCGGGGTGGCCGCCACCGGCCAGGACGATATGGAATCCCCCACCCTCCGCACGGGGTGTGAGGAGGCCGAAGATCACGGTGCAGAACCGCGGTTCGTCGTCCTGGGACGCCTGGCAGAGTGCGGTGTTGAGGTTGGCCAGGACCGTGGCCGGTACAGGATCGGAGACCGCCGCCGCTCGCAGGGTGTACCGGGCCAGGGACGTCACCACGGCCGCGTCCGCTCCCTTGCCGCGCACGTCCCCCATGAAGAACGCCCAGCGCCCGGCGGCCAGCGGGAACAGGTCGTAGAAGTCCCCGCCCACCTCGTCGGAGGACGCGAAGTGGTAGTGCGCGGCGACGTCCAGGCCCGGAACCGGCTGGAGAGCCGGCGGGATCAAGGTTCGCTGCAGGGTGGTGGCCAGGCGTTGCAGACGTTCGCGGTCGTGCTCGGCCTCCCGTCGGGATCGCAGGAGTTCACGTTCGTAGGTGCGCCTGTCCTGGGCGTCCAGGAGGGTGGTGCGGATCAGCAAGGGCTCACCCTCGCTGTCCCGCTTGAGGACCGAGGTGACCATGACGGGTAGCCGGCTGCCGTCCGCCGCCTTGAGCTCCAGGGCGATGCCGCTGATCACGCCCTGGATCCGCAGCAGCGGTGAGAAGTGCGTCTCGTGATACAGCCTGCCACCGACGGTCAGCAGGTCGGAGAACCGTTTGTGGCCGACCAGTTCGTCCCGACGGTATCCGAGCCATGTCAGCAGGGTTTGGTTGACCTTGGCGATCCGCCCGTCCAGCAGCGTGGAGAGGTAACCGCACGGCGCGTTCTCGTACAGGTCCTCCGCACTGTCCTCCAGCAGGGCGGAGAACGGCAGCTGTTCCTGCTCACGATCCCCGGCCGCCCACGAAGCGTTGTCCTCGGCGCCGCCCGGGTGCACCGTCACGGCCCCTGCACGAAGGCGATGATCGCCTCGGCCGTTTCCTCGGGGGCGCTGAGCTGCGGACAGTGGCCCGTCGAGTTCAGCGTGACGAGTTCGCTGCCGGCGATCTGTCCGTGGACGAAGGCACCCACCTCGCGTGGGGCGATCGTGTCGCGCGCGCTCTGGGCGATGAGCGTCGGCACCGTCACGTTCGCGAGATCCGCCCGGTTGTCCGACAGGAAGGTCGCTCTGGCGAAGACCCGCGCGATCTCCGGATCCGTTCGGCAGAAGCTGTTGGTCAGCTCTTCACCCAGTTCGGGACGCTCCGGGTTCCCCATGATCACCGGCGCCATCGTCGCGGACCAGCCCAGGTAGTTGCTGTCCAGCGACTCGAGCAGTTCGTCGATGTCCTGCTCGCTGAATCCACCGTGGTAGTCGCCGTCATCGATGTACGACGGCGACGGGGCGAGGAGGACAAGGCTGTCGAACAGCGCGGGCTCCCGCACGGCGGCGAGCACACCGATCATGGAACTGACCGAGTGCCCGACGAAGCTCACCGGCCCGAGGTTGAGCTCCCGGCAGATCTCGATCACGTCCTGCGCATAGGCGTCCAAGGAGGAGTACCTCTCGGGGCTCCAGGCGGACGCATCGGAGCGCCCCGCCCCCACGTGGTCGAAGAGGACCACCTGGAAGCGCTTCTCCAGTTCGGGCGCGACCAGACGCCACAGGCTCTGATCGCATCCGAACCCGTGGGCGAGCATCACCACCGGGCCACTGTCCAGGCCCGTCACCGACACTCGGTTCCTCTTCCGAACGTCCATGAGAACATCCTGACATTTCCGGCGCGTGACGGCCCGGCCTCCACACGGGGAAACCATCGACCAGCGGCGATCACATCGGTCACCGGCAGCGGAAAGGGTCTCGGACGCGACTCCGCCCGACACCGCCGGCCCTGGGGCACGGCTGACCGGCGGGCCGATCCGTGCCGGTGGTTCCGGGGGCCGGCCGGAGGCAGGAGGGATCAGCGGCCATCGCCGCCGGCCCGGCGGAGCCCGTCCGCACCGTGGGCGACGGTGTCGACGCGAGCCGCGAGGTCCGGATGGCCGGCCTCGAGATAGGTGTGGGTGTCGGCGAGTGGGCCGATCAGATTGGCGGCGTCGTTGTCGGCGAGGGCTTCGGCCAGACGGGCGAGGGGGGTGCGGGCCCGGACGGGGAGGTCGGTGAGGGCGGTGATCTGACCGGCGAGCTGGCGCAGGCCGGCGGCGTTGGCCCTCGCCCAGGCGGCCACGGTGCGGTCGGCGGCGCGACGGCTGCGGGTGGCCTGTACGCGCTGTTCGCCGGTGGCTCCGGGAGCGCCGGGGCGTACGCGGAGGTAGCGCCGCTCAGCGGCCTGACGGCTGGCGACGCCCAGGGGGTGGGCCAGGTCCGCCCAGCTGGAACCCGCCGCCCGGGCCGCCTCGATCAGGCCGGGTTCCCATCCTGCGAGCTGATCGCGGAGTTCACGCAGGAGGAGGAGCGCGGCCAGGGCCTGGTCCGCACCGGCCTTCCCGTCCTCGGGGTGCACCTCCGCCCGGGTGGTGCGGACCGCCCGGTCCATCGCGTTCAGCGCTGCCGCGGCGGCGAGGAAAGGCGTGGGGTCACGGGGCTCGGATGAGTCGGTCATGAAGGTCCCTCTCTGTGTCACCGTTCGGATGACACTCCAGTTGTCATCCTTTCGATGACATGCTACAACGGTGGAACCTGAAGCGCATTGGCAGTTACTGCCAGACCTGTGGAGGTGTTTTCGCTATGTTGATGCGCACCGACCCCTTCCGTGAACTCGACCGGCTCGCACAGCAGTTCACGGGCGTCACCGGCACCCGGTCGCGGCCCTCGGCCATGCCGATGGACGCCTATCGGGAAGGTGAGGAGTACGTGATCGTCTTCGACCTGCCCGGTGTGGCCGAGGAGGCGCTGGACATCGATGTCGAGCGGAACATGCTCACCGTCAAGGCCGAGCGACACCCCGTCGGCCGGGCCGAGAGCGTGCAGATGGAGCTCTCCGAACGCCCCTTCGGTGCGTTCTCCCGCCAGCTGGTACTGGCCGACACCTTGGACACCGAACGCATCACGGCCGACTACGACGCAGGGGTGCTGACCCTGCGCATCCCGATCGCCGAGCGCGCCAAGCCCCGCAAGATCACGATCGGCGGGCAGTCCGGGCGCAAGCAGATCGACAGCTGAGGCACGCGGTCACTCGACCCGTGCGGTGCGAAGGACGGGCACCGGCCTTTCCCGCTCCCCCGTCCTTCGCACCGCGCACGCGGTCGGCCCACGTACCGCCTCGGCTGTGGGGGAGCGCGCATCCGGTGGGTCATGTCCGGGACGACCTGGCCACCCCCGGCTCCCGTCGCCCCCCTTGGACACTGCCCATGACACCTGATCCCGCGAAAGCGTGACCGCTCACACGTTCAGCAAGGCCGGCCTGCGTTCCTCCGGTCGGTCCGCTGCGCGGGCGAACAACCCTCCGAACGAGAAAGGCAACCACTCCGCGATGCTTCCGCTGCCCGAACAGGACACGTCCCGAGCCGACATGACGTTCCTTCAGATGGTGGAGAGGGTCCGGTACGAAGGCGCGTATCCCACCCGGCAGCGAGCCGAGGACGTCATACACGCCGTGCTGGCAGCGCTGGGCCGTCAGCTCACCGGTGACGAACGCGTCGACCTTGCCGCCCGCCTCCCGGCCGAGGTCTCGTCCGACCTCACCGGGCAGGAGACGGGGCGTCAACCGCTCACCGGATGGGGTTTCGTCAAGGACCTGGCCGCCCGCGCAGGCGGCACTCCTGCCACCGCCCGCTGGGACGCGGGAGCCGTCCTCGCCGTGATCGGCCACCTGGCCGGCCCTGGCCTCCTGGACCGCATCCTCACTCAGCTCCCTCCCGGATACGCCTTGTTGTTCGGGCGCGCGGAACTCATTCAGGCCGCGTGAACGGTACGGGCGGAAAGCGCTGAGCCCTCAGCGGTGAACCGACGACGGGTCCGGACTGAACACAGGGCTCCGGCGATCACCTCGTCGGAGCCCTGTCCGCGTGCTGCCGGCGATCGGCCCCGGCGCGGGCCGGGGCCCAGGGTCTACGTGGTCGCCGGTCGGGGCAGCCCGCCCAGGTCGAGGAGCCCGTGCAGGCGTTCGGCGGGCAGGCCGGGGTTGGCTGCGGCCCCTTCGGCGTGCTCCGGGGTGTCGAGGAGCGATGAGATCACGTCGAGGGGAAGGAGCGGGTTGGCGGCCGCCGCGCGACGAACGCGCGGCTCGGGGTCGGCGAGCAGGTGGAGCGGTGGCTGGGCGAGGCCGGTGTCGGCGGCGGCCAGGGCACGGAGGTCGGCGTCGTCGTGGTCAAGCAGGTGGTGCAGCCCGGTGCGGGGCAGGCTGGGAAGCGTCAGCAGGTAGGCGCGTCGGCCCGGTGCGGCGACGAAGGCGTCGAGGACGATCGCGGGCGGTGCGAGCGGGTGGTTGTAGGCGAGCAGGTGCCGCACGTCGGCGTCGGGATCGTCGGCCAGGCGGTGCACGAGTTCCTCGGGCAGCCGGGGGCAGCTGGCGGCGACGCGGCGCAGCAGGTGATGCGTGGACGCGGCGCACATCTCGTACCAGCTGGTCGGGGGCTCGGCGACCACGTCGTCGACAGCGCCGATGGCCTCGGCGGTGCGGCCGATGGTCCCCTCCGTGTGGCCGATGATCCGGTCGATGGCATTCCGCTCCGGCCACGTTCGTGGCATCGGGTGCAGCAGCGCCCGGGTTCGCACCGTGCTGTCCTGGTCCTGGCCCAGCTCGGCCAGCACGGTCGGATCGACATCTGCCCTGGCTGCCACTCGCTCACGAACACGGGGATCGGGATCGCGCGCGAGGCGGGTGACGGCCTCGCCGGGCGTGTGGGGGTTGTGGGCGAGGGACCACAGGTCGCGCCGGTCCGCGAGGCACCGTGCGGCCACGGCATGGGAGACGGCGTAGTTGGTGAGCAGAAGGCCTCGATGGTGGCCGCCCTGCTGCGGCAGTTCCTTCTCCATCGCCATCGGGTCCAGCAGGCGGCTCTGTCTCAGCGCGGCTTCGCGCACGACGGGGTCCGGATCACTCAGGAGCGCATCGCGTTGGCCGGGAGTGAACCACAGCCACAGTCCCGTTGCCCAGTAGCGCAGTTCGGTGTCCGGATGGTTCAGCATCCGGACGCGGAACGCCGGTGAGATCTGTCCGGAGGTCTCCAGTTCCTGTCTGATCTCGTCGGCCGTGACCATGTGCCCCTTGTCTTCGTCGTCCTGCACGGTCAGCAGGTGCTCCAGGATCTCGTCCGGCAGGGCCTCGACCCTGCCCAGGCGCGGGCGCGGGCCTGAGGCAAGGGCCACGCGGACGAGAGCGTCCACGTCGTCGGCCAGTCGGCCGCGCTGCTCCGCGGTCGCATGCCGGTTGCGGGCGAAGCGGCGGCGGATCAGGCGCTCGGGGTGCGCGAGCACTGCCTCGACGACCTCTGCGGGAAGTTCGCGCTCCTCGCAGAGGATCGTCCAGGTGGCATGTGCCTGTGCGCTCAGCAGCCGGAGCAGAACATCGGACGGTGCGGCGGGGTTGGCAGCGACACCACGCAGCCACGACTCAGCGAGATCGGAGGGCATCGGGACATCGTGGCAGTGATCGCGGCCAGCGGCCAGGGGCGCCGGACCGGGGCGTCGTCACCGCCGTGCGGAGGATGCGAGCATCGGCAGCGAGAGGGTGTCGGCCAGGGCCTGCTGCCCGGAGATGTTCGCGTGGACACCGTCCCCGGTGTCATAGGGCGGGTTGATGGCGTTCGGCTTCAGCGGGTCCTTGAGGACCTGGTCGAAGTTCATGACACCGTCGCAGGTGCCGCTGCAGTTGTTCCACTTGGAGACGAACGAGTTGATGGTGTGGCGGTTCCTGTTGTGCTCATCGGTGTAGCTCGGGCGGGGGGTCACCGGAGTGACGTACACCTTGATCCCGGCCGCGTGCAGACGGCGGAAGGTGTCGCGGTAGCTCGCCAGCACCTGTTGGGCGCCGCATCCTGCGGGGAGGTCGTTGGTGCCGTAGTAGTAGAGGACTCCGGTGACTCCGTGGAGGGCGAGGACGTCCCTCTGCAGGCGTGCCTGTGCGTCGAGGCCGCGGAGGTGTCCGGCGAGCTCGGGGCAGTCGGCGGCGCTGGTGGTGCCGTTGACACCGGCGTTGGCCACCGCGAGCTGCCGTGCGGGAGGGAGTTCCGTGATGATCCGCCGGGCGAGACCGTCGGTCCAGCGGCGGTCGGTGCCGGGTTCTGTGCAGCCGGGTCCGCAGTCGGTGGAACCGACCCCGTCGACCACGGAGCTGCCGTAGGCGACGAGGCTGCCCTTCAGGCGCGGGTTGTGTACGTCCACGGCGGTGACCAGGTAGGTGGACTCGGTCGTCTCCGTGTAGGCGTCTCCGCTCGCGTCACGGGTGTGGTCGCCGGTGCCCGGTCCCGTCAGGTAGTTGGTGCGGAAGGCGGTCCCGTGCCGACCCGGGACGACGGTCCCGGAGACGGACAGGGAGATTGCTACGTCGCTCTGGGCGCGGGTCGTCAGGGTGGTGGGGTCACTCCACAGCTCGCCGCCCGGCGGGATGACAGCTCCCTGCCGGCCGCCGAAGGTGACGGGGCGTGGGAGCCCCTGCGTGGCGGCGCTCCGTCCGTCGGTGATTCCCACGGTGGCGGCGTCCACGGTGAGTGGGGTCGTTCCGAAGGTGTTCTGGATCCGGATGCGCAGTGCGTCACCGCCCTGGCTCAGGTGGCTGATCATGCGAACGGTCTGATCGCGTAAGGGAGCAGGGGCCAGGTCGTGCTGTGCGCCGGCCCACGTCGTGAACCAGGCCCGCGCGCCGGGCCGTTGTCCGGATGCGCTGTCACCCGCGGCTTGGGTCGCCGGGGCGGGGAGAACGAGAGCCGCCGTTATCGAGGTGGTGGCCAGGGCGATCGAGAGGCGTCCGGCCGACACCCGATGGCGGCGGACTCCGGTGAGGAATGATCTGATCATGGACTTGCCTTTCCGTGGGGAGGGGAAGGTGTTCCGTGCCGAGTGGCCGTCCCGGGCCCGGACCGGATGCGTATGCCTCCTTCGCGGGAGCCGCCCGGCCCCCGCCCGGAGGGCGGCAGATCAGGCGGTCCACGCCACCGGCCCCGCCGGAAGCCGGGTTCGGTCAGGCCCTGCGGCCGGATCCGCAGCTCATCCACGCGGGCGACGGGCGTCCGGGGACCGCGGACGCCGGTCACCGTCCGCACCGTGCCCTCACACGCCCAGAGCGCGCTTCATGATCTTGCCGAGGTCGTTGCGGGGGAGCTCCGCGAGGTAGCGCACGATCCGCGGCCGTTTGTGCGGGGCGAGCTGAGCAGCCACATGGTCGGCCAACTCAGCGAATTCCGGGCGGTGTTGTGGATCCTCCGGCACGACCCATGCCACGATCCGCTCCCCCAGGTCGGCATCCGGCTCGCCCGTCACGGCCGCGTCCCTCACACCGGGATGCTCCATCAGCGCGTTCTCGATCTCGCCCGCGCCGATCTTGTACCCGCCGCTCTTGATGAGATCGGTGGCTTTGCGGCCGACGATCCGTACGTACTCGTCCTGATCCCGGATCGCCATGTCCCCGGTGCGGAACCAGCCGTCCTCGGTGAACGCCTCCGCGGTGGCCTCGGGCCGGTTGAGGTACTCGCTGAAGAGGTTCGGGCCTCGTACCTGTACCTCGCCCACGATGTCCGGCCCCGTGCCGAGCGGTGCACCCGTCTCGTCGACGAGCCGCAGCTCGACGCCCCGCAGGGGTACTCCCACGGTCCCCGCCCGGGGCTCACCGTCCGCGCGCACACTGGTGTTCATCAGGGTCTCCGTCATCCCGTACCGCTCGATGACGGCCCGGCCCGTGGCCGCCGCGATCCGTTGGTGGTCACGCGCCGGAAGCGCGGCCGATCCCGACACGAGCAGGCGCGCGCCGGACAGCGCTTCGGCGAGGGCGGTGTCCCCGCCCTCCGTGGAGAGGGCCTCGGCGATACGGTGGTACATGGTCGGCACGCCGAACAGCATCGTTGCCCCGGCCCTCAGCTCCCGTGCCACCCCCTCGGTGCTGAACCGCCCCAGGTGGCGCACGGATCCGCCGCGGCGCAAGGGACCGAGGACGCCGAGGATCAGACCGTGCACGTGGAACAGGGGCAGCGCGTGCACCAGCACATCGTCGGCGTCCCATCTCCAGGCGTCCTGCAGCGCGTCCAGCGTGCTGGTCAGGGCTCGACGTGGCAGCACCGCGCCCTTCGGCGGGCCGGTGGTACCGGAGGTGTAGACGATCAGTGCCGGATGGTCGGGCCCCGGCTCAGCGGGGAGTACGCCCCTCGGTCCCGCCGCTGCGTCGACGTCCCTACGAGGAAGTTCGTCGAGGACGGCGGGAAGTTCGTCGCCGACCGCGGCCAGGACCAGTGACGGCTCGCTGTCGGCGACGATGTGCGCCAGTTCGCGCCCGCCGGTCCGTGGATTGATCGGCACCGCGGGCACCCCGGCGAGGAGCGCCGCCACCACGCCGACCGCGGTCTCCAGGGTCGGCGTCGCCCACACGGCGACCCTGCGTTCCGCGCCCAGGGTCGCGGCGAGGGAGCCGGCCGACGCCACGAGTCCGGCGTAGGACAGGATCCGGTCACCGAACTGCAGGGCGGGCCTCGAACCGCTCTCGGCCAGTGCGGGGAACATTGTCGTGGGGGCGTTCACGCGTCGTACTCCAATCGACGGACCGGCGGAGAATCGAAGGCCGTGGCCAGGTGCCTGCTGGGAGTCATCCGAATCCTGGCACCACCAGGACGAGCCACGCCGCGGCCGGCACCACGGCGACGACGACCCCGCCGTACACCATCAACTGCCGGAAGAACCGGTCCCGGTCGACGTCCGGCGCCGCGGCGAGAACGAGAGCGCCGTTGGTCGAGAAGGGGCTGACGTCCACCACGGTCGCCGACACTGCCAGTGCCGCGATCATCCCGACCACCCCGATCTCTCCGAGCGCGAGGAACGGCACGGCAAGCGGGATCAGCGCGCCCATGATGCCGACGGACGAGGCGAACGCCGACACGATCGCGCCGATGTAGCAGAGCAGCAGGGCCGCGAGCAGCGGGACCCCGATACCTCCGACTCCCTCCCCGGCCCAGGTGATGGTGCCCATCTCCTCGAGCACGCCGACGTAGGTCAGTACACCGCAGATGAGCAGCACGGTGGGCCAGGCGATCGCACCGACCGCCTTGCGGCTGGTGTCCGGCCACACGGCGCTGATCAGCACGGCCAGGGTGATGGCGGTCAGACCCGCGTCCAGATCGAAGACGAGTACGGCGACGACCAGAACGACGAGCGCGAGGAGAGTGGCCGCGCGAGGCCCGTCGAGCCGGGCACCCGCCTCCTCCGCGACATGGCCGGGTGGGCCGTCCGCGCTCTCCGCGGTGCGGTGCCGGGTCGACCTCAGGCCGCCGAACACCACGAACACCACGCCGGCGATCACCAGGTTGGCGACCAGGGAGGCGAGGAACAGCGCGATCTCGTTGCCCGGGAGGTTCTCGCGCTCCAGGATGCCGTTCACGATCGTGCCGTAGATGCTGATCGGTGAGAAGCCGCCGCCCTGCGCTCCGTGCACCACCATCGCCCCCATCAGGAGCGGGCTGATGCCGTAACGGGCGGCGAAGCTCAGGGCGATCGGCGCGACGATCGCCACCGCGGCCGGGCTGACCGCGCCGATCGCCGTCAGCGCCCCGGTGATCACGAACATCACCCAGGGGATCAGAGCGATCCGCCCGCCGACCAGACGTATGGACGCCTGCACCAGCCAGTCCGTGGTGCCGTTGGCCCTGGCGATCGCGAACAGGTAGGTGACGCCCACCAGGACGACGAAGAGGTCTCCCGGGAATCCGGCGAAGATGCCGTCCGCGTCCAGGCCGGCGACCAGCTCGCCCACCGCGAACGCGGCGGCGAAGGCGAGCGCGCCCATATTGATCGAGCGCGTGGTGGCGATCACGAAGACCACCACGAGTACGAGGATTGAGATGAGTTCCGCGGACATTGCGGGCTCCCGTCCGAGCCGACCCTCATTGGCCCAGTGGATGAGCCACTCAGCCTGTTGACGGCACTCAGAGTCGGGGCCGCGGTGGCAACCGTCAAGGGGGCGTGCGTTATTGGTTCAGCCTCTGGACCACTGGGCGCTGTTAGGCTTCCGGAGCCAGGAGGGCGCGGGGGCCCTCCCGAAGGGGGCAGGGGATGTCCGACGCACTGCGGCCCATGGGGCGTACCCGGCTGTACGAGCAAGTGCTCGACCGGCTGCGTTCGTACGCGGCCGAGAGCGGTCTGGTGGCCGGCGACAGACTCCCGCCGGAGCGCGATCTCGCCCAACGCCTGGGTGTATCAAGGGCGTCGGTGAAGCAGGCCATCGTCGTCCTCGAGGTTCAGGGGCTCGTCGAGGTGCGGCACGGAGGCGGCACCTACCTCCTCGGAAGAGGGCTGGACGCCGAACCGGTCGAGCGGCTCGTCGAGCGCCGGCGCAGGCTGCCCGACGTGCTGGAGGCCCGCGAGGCGCTGGAGACGAAGCTCGCCGAACTCGCGGCGGAGCGCCGCACAGAGGAGGACCTGACCGCGCTGAGGGCGTCGCTCGCCCACATGGCCGCGGAGATCGCCGACGGCGGCCACGGCGTCGAAGGCGACCGGCGCTTCCACGCCTCCGTGACGGCGGCCGCCCACAGCGCGCTGCTCGCCGAGTTCATGCGGTCCATCGCCGACCAGATCACCGAGAGCAGGCACGAGTCCCTGCGCCAGCCCCACCGGCCCGGCCGCTCCCTGACCCAGCACAGGGCGATCCTCGACGCGATCGAGGAACAGCGCGGCAAGGCCGCCGCCGCAGCGATGCGGCGCCATGTCCGCACCGTCGCGAAGGTGAGGCTCCTGGACTGGAATCCGGAGCCGGACCCCACCGACGGGACCCCCTGAACAGCGCCCGCGGAGCGTCATCGGATCTTCATCGGCGAGCCTTCGCGGTCGGAGGAGTCCGTAACGATGTTTTGCCAGGTCAGATGGCCGAAAACAGCGCAAATCGGATAACCCGAAGATTGGGTCTCCCCAACCGGCACATCGTGGGCTTAACTTATGTGTCATGACCTCCCCCCGCTCCACCTACGGCAGCGGCTACTACGCCGCGCCGTCGTTCCCCGACACCCCGATCTACGACTCCCTGGTCGCCGAGCGGGGGACCCCTCAGATAGCACCGATCCGGGTCCCGGCCGCCTACGACACCGGGAACAGCTATCTGCCGGCCCTGCCGTCGGCGCTCCCGGCCCTGCCCGCGGCCCCGTCGCAGCACACCGGGTCCTACGGCTACCCGCAGCAGGCGGCGCAGCCGCAGTACCAGAGCGCCGGGATGCAGCAGGCACCGACCATGCAGCCCGCACAGCTGCAGCACGCGCCGGCGCCGTACATCCCGCAGCAGCCGTCGTCGCCCCGCGGCTACCAGCAGCAGCCGTCGGCGACCCGGGGCTACCAGCAGCAGCCGCAGCAGCAGCAGCGGCCCGGGACGGGGTACGAGTCGATGCGTCCCGCGTCCCCCAGGCCCGCTCCGGCGCAGTCGCCGTACGAGGAGCCCTACAACCGGCCGTACCAGAGCCGGGGGTACTGACGGGGGCTGCCTCGACCGTCGGTGACGGCTGGCAGGATGTGGGGCATGTCTTCTCCTGTCCTCGAGGCCGTGTACATCCATCCGGTCAAGTCGCTGGCCGCATGTGCGGCCGAGCAGGCCGTCGTCGAGCCGTGGGGACTCGACGGTGACCGCCGCTGGATGCTGATCGACACCGAGGACAGGGTCGTGACCCAGCGTCAGCAGCCGCGCATGGCACAGCTGTCGGCCCAGCCCTTGCCCGGTGGCGGAGTGACTCTGTCGGCACCCGGGAGCCCGTCGCTGACGGTCGAAGTGCCCGATCCGGTCCGCACGGTCACCGCGGAGCTGCACCGGAGCAGGGTCGAGGTGGCGGTGGCCGCGGGGGCCGCACACGCCTGGTTCGGCGCGCTTCTCGGTGCGGAGGTCCGGCTCGTCCATCTCGACGCGCCGTCGCACCGCAGACCCGTCGATCCGGAGTTCGGCCGGCCGGGCGAGACGGTGTCACTCGCCGACGACTTCCCCCTGCTCCTCACCACGCGTTCCTCGCTGGACGCACTCAACTCACTGGTGGCCCAGGGGAATCATCCGGAGGAGGGCCCGCTGCCGATGAACCGTTTCCGGCCGAATGTGGTCGTGGACGGCACTGTGCCCTGGGCCGAGGACGGCTGGAGGCGGATCGCGATCGGGGAGGTCGTATTCCGCGTCGTGAAGCCGTGCGGACGGTGCGTCGTCACGACCACCGACCAGCGGACGGCGGAGCGGGGAAAGGAACCTCTGCGTACGCTCGCCCGGCACCGCCGGGAGGGGAGGCATCTCCTCTTCGGCCAGAACATGATCCCGGAGGGCACCGGTACGATCCGGTCCGGGGACCCGGTGCGAGTCCTCGGCTGACCGCCGGGACCGCGACGACATCGGAACTCGCGGTGTCACGGGGGGTGTTGGCGGCGTGAGGTTGCTCTCTCTCCGCCACCGGCGGACGCGATCGTCGTCCTGTCGGGTATCACGGACAGGGAAGGGGGTGCATGACTGTGCGAGCGGTTCTCGGAATCCGGCGGTGGCGGCGCAATCCCGTGTGCCGCGCCACCGACCGTAACGAGGCGTGGGTGGCTCTGGCCGCACTGCTGCTGATGCTGCTGGTGGCACCGGTTCTCGGCTGGAAGACCGGTTCGCTCACGGACGGCGCACTGCAGCGGACGGTGCGGGCCCAGCACGCCCAACGCCACCTCACCGCGGCCCTGGTGGTCCGCGCGGCCTCCGGCACCTCCCGTTTCGCCCAGGATCCCGAGGCGGCCGTCACGGACGGTTCCATGCGCACGTCGGTGGTGGCCGACTGGCGTGCCCCGGACGGTACGGCACGCACGGGCACCGTGTCGACGGCGTCCAGGAAGACCGCTCCGGGCACCCGGATCCGGATCTGGACGGACGACCTGGGCCACCCCGTGATGCGCCCCATGGACGTCTCCACGGCCCACACCCACGCGGTGCTCGCCGGGATCGGTGCGGCGCTGCTCGCGGTCGGTCTGACGGAGATCGCTCGCAGACTCGTCGTATGGCGCATGATGCAGAGGCGGTACGCCCGCCTCGACCGTGCCTGGGCCGAAGTCGGCCCCGACTGGGGCAGAACGGGTACGGGCAGCTGAACCCCGGCGTACGCGGTTCTCCCTCGTGCACGGCCGGGGAGGGCCCCTGGGCAGCCGACCCGTCAACCCGCGCCCCTCGCGCGCGCTACGGTGGACCGGCCCGCCCGACTCCTCGGCAGGCGGGCCGGTGGGCTGCCGGTGGACCGGCGGCCCGCGCGGACAGGCACGAGGCAGCGCACACGGCACGAGGTGGGGGCACAGCAGCACCATGGCACAGGGCACGGTCCAGGTGACGCACACCGGTACATCGCGATGGCGGCGCCGTACGGGCGAATACGCCTCCCTCAGCGCCGCTCTGGAAGCCGCGGCGGACGGTGACGTCCTCACCATCGCCCCCGGCACCTACCGGGAGAATCTCGTCGTGGACCGCGCGGTGACGCTGCGCGGACCCGAGGGGTCCGCCGGCTCCGTACGGATCGCGCCGTCCGACGGCGTGCCGCTGACCGTCCGCGCCTCGGCCGTCGTCCAGGACATCCATGTGGAGGGCCAGGACGCGGCGGCACCCGCGCTGCTCGTCGAGGAGGGCGCACCCGAGCTGTCGGACCTGCGCATCGTGACCAGGTCGGCCGCCGGCATGGAGGTACGAGGCGCTGCCAGGCCCACGGTGCGCCGCTGCACGGTCGACAATCCGGCCGGCGTGGGCATCGCGGTACTCGACGGCGCGGGCGGTGTGTTCGAGGAGTGCGAGATCGTCTCGGCCGGGCAGGCCGGTGTCGCGGTGCGCGACGGTGCGCACCCGCGGCTCGAGCGCTGCCGCGTGCACCACTCCTCGGGCGCGGGACTGAGCGTGACCGGGGAGGGCAGCGGCCTGGAGGCGGTCGGCTGCGAGGTGTACGAGATCAAGGGCAGCGGGGTGCAGGTCACCGCCCGCGGCACCGCGCACCTCACGGACTGCACCGTGCACCGTACGTCCGCGGACGGTGTCACCCTGGACACCGACGCGGTCCTGACACTGGCGGACTGCGACATCCACGACATCCCGGAGAACGCGGTCGACCTGCGTTCCCGTTCAGTGCTCACCCTGACCCGCTCCACCGTCCGCAGATTCGGCCGCAACGGACTTTCGGTCTGGGACCCCGGCACCCGTGTCGACGCCAACCAGTGCGAGATCCACGACAGTACGGGCGACTACCCGGCGGTGTGGGTCAGCGACGGTGCCACGGTGATACTCGACTCGTGCCGCGTGCACGACGTCCCCGACGCCCTGTTCGTCCTCGACAGGGGCTCACGCGCGGATGTCGTGGACAGCGATCTGTCCCAGATCCGCAACACGGCGGTGTCGGTGAGCGACGGAGCCACCGCACAGCTCGACGACTGCCGGATCCGCGAGGCGTCCACGGGAGCGTGGTTCCGCGACCACGGCAGTGGGGGAACGCTGAACAACTGCACGATCGACGCGGCGCAGACCGGGGTCATCGTGACCAAGGGCGCCGACCCGACCATCGAGAGGTGCACGGTCACCTCGCCCGCGGAGGCCGGTTTCTACGTCTCCGCCGAGGGTCGGGGCACTTTCGAGAGCTGCCGGGTCACGGGGAGCGAGGGCTACGGCTTCCATGTGATGGACGGCTGCCGTTCCACCCTCAACCGGTGCCGGACCGAGCGGTGCGCACGCGGCGGCTACGAGTTCGCCGACGGCTCCGGTGGGGACGGCCGCGCGGGCGGACCGGTCGCTCAGGACTGCACCAGCGACGAGAGCGGTCTGCGCGACGCCACTCCCCCGGCCCCCGCGGTGCTGACCGCCACGCAGAGCACGCCCGGCCTGCTCGGTGCGCTGCCCGGGCAGCGGGCGGCGGAGCCCGCCGCCGCCCCCGCGGCTCCCGCCGAGCCGGTGCGCGACTCGGGCGCCGTGCTGGGCGAGTTGGACGCCTTGGTGGGCCTGGACAGCGTCAAGCGCGAGGTGCGCGCCCTGACGGACATGATCGAGGTGGGCCGGCGCCGCCGGCTGGCCGGTCTGAAGGCGGCGTCGGTCCGCCGGCACCTGGTCTTCACCGGCTCCCCCGGCACGGGCAAGACCACGGTGGCACGGCTGTACGGGGAGATCCTGGCCTCGCTCGGTGTCCTGGAGCACGGGCATCTCGTGGAGGTGTCCCGGGTCGATCTGGTCGGCGAGCACATCGGGTCCACGGCCATCCGCACCCAGGAGGCGTTCGACCGGGCGCGCGGCGGTGTCCTTTTCGTCGACGAGGCGTACGCCCTGTCGCCCGAGGACTCCGGCCGGGACTTCGGCCGGGAGGCCATCGACACGCTGGTGAAGCTGATGGAGGACCACCGCGACGCCGTGGTGGTGATCGTGGCCGGGTACACCCACGAGATGGAGCGCTTCCTCACCGTCAACCCGGGTGTGGCGTCCCGGTTCTCGCGGACCATCACGTTCAGCGACTACGAGCCCGAGGAACTGCTGCGGATCGTCGGGCAGCAGAGCGACGAGCACGAGTACACCCTGGCCGAGGGGACCGGTGAAGCGCTGCTCAAGTACTTCACGGCGCTTCCCAAGGGCCCCGCCTTCGGTAACGGCAGAACGGCACGTCAGACCTTCGAGTCGATGGTGGAGCAGCATGCGGGCCGGGTCGCCCAGCTCACCGAGCCGAGCACGGACGACCTGACCATGCTCTATCCCCAGGACCTTCCGGCGCTTCCCTGAGCGGCGCCGCCCCGGTCCTCCGCGCCCGGCTGCTGGGGCACGACGGGCCCCAGCCTTTCGAGCAAGGCGGCGCGTTCGACGGCGAAGACCGGGTCGGCCTGGTAGTCCGAGTGTCCCAGGACCGGTTCCGGCAGCGGGTGTCGGGTGGTGCGGCCGTAGACCAGCGGATCCTTCAGCGGGCCGCGGTCCACTTCGTGGCCCGGCCCCTCGTCGATCCGCACGGGGCCGCCGATCGGGTCCGTCGAACGCCAGAGGTTGCGCCAGCAGTGCACGGACCGCTGCAGCCCTTCGAGCGGGGCCCGGCCGAAGTAGGCCGGGAACCAACGCCCGTAGAGCCGCTCGATCGGCGAACCGTAGGTGAGCAGCGCGACCCGGTCCCGGACGGGGTCGGGAAGCTGCCACACCGCTGCGGCGGCGAGCACACTGCCCTGGGAGTGGCCGGAGATGACGAGTCTGCCGCGGGTGCTCGCCGTCCACGCGCACATCCGGGACGAGAGGTCCGGGACGGCGCGCTCGGCGTAGCAGGGCGGCGCGAAGGGATGGGCGGCGCGCGGCCAGAACGTGCCCACGTCCCAGAGGATTCCGATGGTGCGGCGCGCGGAGACGTCGCGGTAGGCACGACGGCCCCAGGTGACGAAGAGTATGACGCCGAATCCCGTCAGCCAGGAGCCGGTCGACTGGGCCGTCTCGGCGAGCGATTCGACGAAGGGGCCCGTGCCGTCGGTCGCGAGTCCCGGTACCTCACCGGTCAGCCACGATCCGGTCACCGCTGCGATGCCGAGCAGCAGGGTGGCGGCGGAGAGCAGTCCGAGGATCCCGGGGGCGGAGTCGGTGAGCGCGGCGGCGGCCCGGGTGCGGGCGATACGCCGGGTGCGTCCGGGCTCGGGGTGCTTCTCCTCGTACTCCGCCTCGATCTCGGGTCCCAGTCGGCGGGCGCGGCGCACGGTGCGCACCGCCAGCCAGATGACGGGTGGCAGCAGGAGGAGCAGCAGGACCGGGATGACGGAGGCCTGCCAGCTGAGCAGCACGGGCGGTCCCGGTATGGCGGCGCTCGCACCCATGCCGGGGGTTCCCGGGCCGTCGAGCCAGTCGGCCACCCGCTGGGCGACCCCTCCGGTCATCACACCGCCGAGGGCGCAGGCGAGCATGGCCACCGCGGGGCCGCCGAGGCCGTGGAGGGTGGTGCGCGGATCGGGGGTGCGCCGGTAGAGGCTCAGGGCGACCGCGGCGAGCAGTACGACGAGTAGTCCCTGCCCCAGCGCGAGTGCGCGGAAGGCGACCTCGCCGGGCAGTGTGCCCGTGGACACCCAGCCGGGACGCGACCAGCCCGCGTACACCACCGCGCAGACCAGCAGGGTGAGGGCGGCGCCGGGCAGGAACGTGGTCAGGGCCCGGTCGATCCGGTTGTCGAGGCGTCGCTCGCTCCGCCCCCGGTGGCAGACGACGGCGACGGCCACGAGTCCGCAGAGGACGAGCAGGGCTTCGAGGAGGAAGCCGGCCACCGCGGGTACGGGGCTGTCGGAGGACCGGTCGTACCGGGCCGCGGTGCCGCTGACCGTGGCGGCGACGGTGAGGAATCCGGCTGCCGTGTGCGCGGCGCGTAGCCGGGCGACCAGCCTGCGTCCGTACCAGAAGCCGGGCCTGCCGAGAGCGGGGCGGACCTGGGGGGCCCCGGACCGCGTGACCACGTCGGTGGCCTCGCCGGCGTCCGCGCCCGCAGCCACGGTGTCCGATTCGTCCCAGGACAGGGGGCGCTGGGACTCGTAGGCGCTCCAGGTGCGGTTGGACAGGTACCAGAGCAGTCCCACCAGTACGGCGGGCACGAACGCGGCGACGGCGAGGCGGCGTCCGGGGCGAGAGAACCACCCGTCCTGCTGTGTGGACAGGAAGCCGAGCCAGGAGCGCTGCCCGGCGCACTCGGGGGTGCCCGCGCACTGCCAGGCCACCAGGTCGAGGGCGACCTCGCAGGCCGCGGCGGTCAGCAGCACGGTGAGGCTGAGGGCGACGAGCCGCACCAGGATCCCGTAGAGGCGGACCGCGCGGCCCTGTCCCTGCGCGGTGGGCCTCATCCAGTGGGCGAGGTTGACCACCATGAAGGGGAGCAGCAGCAGCCACAGGGCACGGGCGCCGTTGCCGGAGGTGAGGTTGGACCAGCAGTACGCCTCGGCGATGGGCCCGTCTCGGTGGCGCTCGGGATGCTGTTCGGCTCCGACGTCCTCGGTGCGCCGGTACACGGCAGCCGTGGCGTCACCGGTGATCCTGGTCGTACGCGGATCGCCGAGCATCTCCTGCGGGGTGGTCCCGCCGACGCCGTGGACCAGCAGTTCGAGTGCGGCTCCGCTGCTCTGTGCGGCCTCGGCCCGGGGTGCATGGGGCAATGTCGGTGCCTCGCTCTCTGGTCCGTGCGGCTCGCGGCCGGAGGAAGGGGGCGGCCGGGATGTGGAACTGATGCGTGGTCACCACCATCGCCGACAGGAGGCGTCCGCCGCAGCGGCTCTCACCGAATCTCCCCAGTGGGACGGCCCGCGGGGGTGCGTGGGAGGATGTCGGCGTCCCGCAGGACCCCTGCCGGACCGTGCGGACAGAGGGAAGGGCCGGGCCCGGCGTTGAGCGAGAACCAGAACCTGCTCGCGGAGCAGCGGCGCGCTCTCATCCTGGACGATGTCCGCAAGCGCGGCGGGGTCAGGGTCAACGAGCTGACCCGCAAACTGAGCGTCTCCGACATGACCATCCGCCGGGACCTGGACGCGCTTGCGCGTCAGGGTGTCATCGAGAAGGTGCACGGCGGGGCGGTCCCGGTCGTCGAGGCGAGCACGCACGAGCCCGGTTTCGAGGCCAAGTCGACGCTGGAGCTGAGCGCCAAGGAGGACATCGCGCGCGCCGCGGCCGCGATGGCGGTGCCCGGCAGCGCGATCGCGCTCTCCGGCGGCACGACCACGTTCGCGCTGGCCCGCCATCTCCTGGACGTGCCGGGGCTGACGGTGGTGACCAATTCGGTACGGGTCGCCGATGTCTTCCACGGCGCGCAGCGCCCGGCGGCGACGGGCGGGGCGCGGGCCGGGGCGGCCACGGTGGTCCTGACCGGCGGGGTCCGTACGCCTTCGGACTCGCTCGTCGGACCGGTCGCGGACCGCGCGATCGGCTCACTCCATTTCGACGTCCTGTTTCTCGGCGTGCACGGGATCTCGGTCGAGGCCGGTCTCTCCACGCCGAATCTCGCGGAGGCCGAGACGAACCGCCGATTCGTGCGGGCGGCCAGACGGGTCGTCGTGGTCGCCGATCACACCAAGTGGGGCACGGTGGGGCTGAGTTCGTTCGCGGCGCTCGACGAGGTCGACGCCTTCGTCACGGACGCGGGCCTGCCGGTGGCCGCCCGGCAGGAGGTCGAGGAACACCTGCCGGGCCTGGTGGTGGCGGGCGGGCCGGCGGACGAGTAGTCCGCCGCCCGGCGACGCCGACGGCTTCCGCTCCAGGGCCCGCGGGCGGGGGACGTCCTAGGATCGGGACGTGGCCCTATTCCGCATCGAACGTTTCACTCCCCTTCCCGCCGCCGAGGCGTGGCGCCGGGTGACCGACTGGGAACGGCACGGCGGGACCGTTCCGTTCACATCGGTCACCGTCCCGGCGGGCCCGCCCACCCGGACCGGAACGGTCTTCGTCGCCCGTACCGGCGTGGGTCCGCTGGGTTTCGACGATCCGATGGAAGTGGTGCGGTGGACCCCGCCCGCCGCCGGCCGGGCGGGACTGTGCCTGCTGGAGAAGCGGGGCTCCGTGGTGCGCGGCCGGGCGTCGATCGACGTCTGCCCGACGGAGTCGGGCTCGCATGTGGTCTGGGTCGAGGAGCTGCGCGTGAGGCTGCTGCCCCGGTGGGCCGATCCGCTGCTGGCCGGCGCCGGGCGGCGGGTCTTCGGCCGGGTGCTCGGCACCCTGCTCGACGACTGAGTGCCCTGGCCGCGCTCACGTCCGGGCCGTGGGCGTCGCCGTCCGGTGGTGCGGGGCGGGTCGGAGGCCCTCGTGCCGGAGCGGGCGGCCCTCCTGGCGACCGGGGACGTCCAGAGGCGTACCCCGGCCGGACGGGCACCCCTCGTGGGCACCCGTCATGCGGCCGGCCGGCTCAGGAGGGCCAGGTGCCGGTGGCCAGGAAGTGGTCGATCGTCTCGGTGTAGGGCCGGATGTCCAGGCCCTGCCCGCTCAGCCAGTCGTCCGAGTAGTACTTGTCCAGGTAGCGGTCGCCGGGGTCGCAGAACAGTGTGACGACGCTGCCCGTGCTGCCCCGCTCCACCATCTCGGCCACGAGCTTGAACGCGCTCCACAGCCCGGTGCCGGTCGAGCCGCCCGCCTTACGGCCGATGGCACGCTCGAGCACCCGGACCGCCGCGACGCTGGCCGCGTCGGGCACCTTCATCATCCGGTCGATGGCTCCGGGCACGAAGCTCGGCTCCATCCGGGGTCTGCCGATGCCTTCGATGCGGGAGCCGCAGTCGCTGGTCGCCAGCTGGTCGTGCCGGGTCCATCCGTCGAAGAAGCAGGAGTTCTCCGGGTCGGGCACACAGATCCGTGTGTCGTGCTGCATGTAGCGGACGTAGCGCCCGATGGTCGCGGAAGTTCCGCCGGTGCCCGCGGTGGCGACGATCCAGGCGGGCTCCGGGTACCGCTCCAGCTTCAGCTGCTGGTAGACGGACTCGGCGATGTTGTTGTTGCCGCGCCAGTCGGTGGCGCGTTCGGCGTAGGTGAACTGGTCCATGTAGTGCCCGCCGGTCTCGGCCGCGAGTGCCGCCGACTCCTCGTACAGACGGCGGGAGTCGTCGACGAAGTGGCACTGACCGCCGTGGAATTCGATCAGGCGGCACTTCTCGGGGCTGGTGGTGCGGGGCATCACCGCGACGAACGGCACACCGATCAGCTTCGCGAAGTACGCCTCGGAGACGGCCGTCGACCCGCTGGAGGCCTCGATGACCGGCTTGCCGCGGCGGATCCAGCCGTTGCACAGCCCGTAGAGGAAGAGCGAGCGGGCGAGCCGGTGTTTGAGGCTGCCCGTCGGGTGCGTCGACTCGTCCTTGAGATAGAGGTCGATGCCCCAGTGCTCCGGCAGCGGAAAGCGAAGGAGATGGGTGTCCGCCGAACGGTTGGCGTCCGCCTGGACCTTGCGCACCGCCTCCTTGAGCCAGGCCCGGTAGTCCGGATCGCTCCGGTCGACGTCCACGGTCTCCATGACGCCACCGCCGGGTGTGCGCTCACCGGTGTCCATCAGCGGTCTCCTTCGGATGACGGCAGTACTGAGTGGGACCACGATATTCCCCCCACCTGCACAAACGTTCACTTTGACGTTCCATAGCCCTCCCTTGGCCCAGGTGTTCGGGGATCCTGCGCCACGAAGGCGGCCCGGACCGGGATCCCGGCCGGAATCAATCGCGGTGCGGTCTGGTGCACGAGCCCTGTCGACGGGCAGACTTGCAGAAGCCGGTACAAGGGGGGCGAAGTCGCCATGGCCGAGACAGAGTTCAGCGCTGCGGATTTCGGCGTGACGGAGTTCGGCGCTGCGGAGTTCCGCGCGAGTGACGTAAGGATCCAGCGGTGGGCGCGGTCGCTGACCAGGGCCGGCCAGGTGATCGTCAAGGATGGCCGGATCGCGCTGCTGACGAGCAACGGCCGGGAGATCGCCAGCGCCCCCGTGTCGGCGGTGAGCGCCGGGAGGCCGTGGTTCCCCGCAGCCGACTCGGCGGTCGCGCGCATCGACGGGGTGCGGTACCGGCTGACCATGGGCCAGCGCAACCGCAGGCCCGGCGGGGCCGCGCCGGTCCGCAGATTCCTGGAGGCGCTGCGGGGGGCCGCGGGCAGGCGGAACTGACGCTACGGCCCGGTACGGACACCGCGAGTTGCGGAGCCTCACCCCCTGGGTCACGCTGGTCACACGTCACTGATGGTGCACCGGGGGTGACAGCGAAAGTCACCCCGCCGGAAGCCACGCAGGACGGACCACGCATGACCAGAAACAGCAGTCAGCCATCTGCTGGATCCGTTCCTTCGTCTTCTTCCGGACCTATTTCGGGGAGTCGCAGCCGTGATCAGCGAGCCAAGCAGGCACTGCGCGGTGGAGCTCAAGGCCCTGCCGTCGCGGATCGGTCAGGTCCGCAGAATCATTTCGGCGCAACTGCGCTACTGGCATCTCGATCCCTTGATCGACCAGGCGGCGCTCGGTGTCACCGAACTGCTGACCAACGTCCACCGGCACGCACAGCCGGACAAATCATGCACCGTCGAGATCGAGCTGCTGCTCGGCCGGCTGACGGTCTCCGTCCACGACCACGACCCCCGGCTGCCGACCGTGTGCGATGCCGATCAGTCCGCGACCTCCGGGCGTGGACTGGCGATGATCGCCGCGGTCAGCGAGAGCTGGGGCGTACGACCGAGTGATGACGCCGGGAAGGTCATCTGGTTCACCCTGTCCGCACCGTCCTTCACCACCGCCGCCCTGCACTCCCTCCCGGTGTACGGGTCGACGACCGACGGCCCGTTCGGTTCGGACGTCACCGGGCTCATGGAGCCGACAGCGGCGCGGACCCGGGCCCGGTCGGCCGTCGTCGGCTGACGTGGTCCGGGCCGCCCCCGTACAGGTCACCCCCGGAGCGCGTCGGTCCTCTCGTGATCGACGCGCTACGGGCTCTTCCACGCGGAGTCACCCGCTCCCGGGCGGGCGTTCCCACCCGGCGGCGCCCCTCGCCCCGTACCGGTCAGGCGAGCGCGGCCAGCGGGTCGTCGAGCACGGGCTGCCAGGCCAGTTCGGCCGCGCCCACCAGGCTGTTGTGGTTCAGCGTGCAGGACAGGATCGGCACGCTGCCGCTGCGGCCCCACAGACTGCGGTCGGCGACCACGGCCCGCAGCCGTTCGGGGTCGGCCTCCAGGAGGTCGCGGTGCAGTCCGCCGAGGATGATGCGGTCCGGGTTGAGGATGTTCACCAGCCCGGCGAGGCCGAGGCCGAGCCGGTCGATCAGCTCCTCGGCGGCGGCCCGCACATCGGGGTCCCCGTACTCCGTGCGCAGCAGGTCGCCGGACTGCTTGAGCAGCGACTCCTCGGGGCCGGGCTCCCTGCGGGCCGCGGTGAGGAAGGCGAGGGGGTCGGTCTCGACGTCGAGGCAGCCTCGTCCGCCGCAGTGGCAGGGGCGGCCCTCGGGGTTCACCGTGAGGTGCCCGACCTCCAGGGCCAGCCCCGAACTCCCGCTGTGCAGGCGGCCGTCCAGGACGAGTGCGCCGCCCACGCCCCGGTGTCCGGTGGCGACGCAGAGCAGGTGCTGGGCCCCGCGCCCGGCGCCGTGCCGGTGTTCGGCGAGGGCGGCGAGGTTGACGTCGTTGCCGGTGAACGCGGGACCGCTGATCCCCGCCGCCCGTACACAGGCGGAGAAGATCTCCCGGACCGGAGCACCGGCCGGCCAGGCGATGTGCAGCGGGTTGAGCGCCGTTCCCTCGGGTTCGGCGACGGCGGAGGGCACGGCGAGCCCCGCGCCGACGCAGCGCAGCCCGCTCTCGCGCAGGAGTCGGGCCCCCGCCTCGACGACCTCGCCGAGGACCTGGGCGGGGTCCGCCATGACGGCGACGCAGCCGGGCGCGGTGGCCACCGCCCTGCCACCGAGCCCCACGAGTGCGGCGCGGAAACCGTCGGAGTGCACCTGGGCGGCAAGGGCCACGGGCCCGCTGTCCCGGACGGAGAGCCGGTGGGAGGGGCGGCCCTGGGAACCGGCGGCGGAACCCGGGCTGGAGTCGACCCTGATCAGCCCGAGCGCTTCAAGCTCCGCAGCCACCGCACCGGCGGTGGCACGGGTGACGCCGAGTTCGGAGGTCAGTACGGCACGGGTGGGGGCGCGTCCGGTGTGTACGAGCTCCAGGGCGGGCCCGAGCGCGCTGCGGCCCCTCTCCAACTTCGTCCGCGTGGTGGTCGACTTGCCGTTCATGGGGGCGAGTCTCCCATGATCCGGGGCCGATTCCGACGCTCCGGCATCCGGCTCCGTTCATCGGGCGGTCATCGGGACGACGTCTTGCACCCGCTCCCGGAAGACCTCTATGCTCACTTTGTGCCGCGACTAAACAAACCGCGGACGGCCCTGCCGGGCGGTTCCGGCGGAAACACCGCCCCTGCCTCCCTCAACCGCCTCCGTACCGCGCTGACCGTGTTCTTCGCCCTCGACGGCTTCCTGTTCGCGGGGTGGGTGGTCCGCATCCCGGCCATCAAGCAGCAGACCGGGGCGACAGCCTCCACCCTCGGGCTGGCCCTGCTCGGCGTCTCGGCGGGGGCGGTGATCACCATGATGCTCACCGGTGCCCTCTGCCGGCGCTACGGCAGCCACGCCGTCACCGTGGTCTGCGGCGTCCTGCTGTCGCTGAGCATCGCCCTCCCCGCGCAAACGGGTTCGGTCACCGCCCTCGGCCTCGTGCTGCTGCTCTTCGGCGCCGCGTACGGCGGCATGAACGTGGCCATGAACAGCGCTGCGGTCGATCTCGTCGCCGCGATGCGCCGTCCGGTGATGCCGAGCTTCCACGCCGCGTTCAGCTTCGGGGGCATGGCGGGCGCGGGGCTGGGCGGCCTGGTCGCCGGCAGCCTTTCACCCGCGACACACCTCCTGGCCCTCACCGGCGTGGGACTGCTCGTCACCGCCGCCACCGGCCCCGCACTGACGGGCGCCCGGCCGGCGGCCGCCCGTCCCGCTGAGGAGCGGAGAACGGACGACGCCCGCGAGCAGCCGCGGAGGATGAGCGCGCACACCCGCCGCATCGTTGTCCTGTTCGGTGTCATCGCTCTCTGCACGGCGTACGGCGAGGGTGCCCTGGCCGAGTGGGGCGCCCTGCACCTCAGCCAGGATCTGCGAGCGGCTCCCGGACTCGCCGCCGCCGGCTACGCCCTGTTCGCACTCATGATGGGCATCGGCCGGCTCACCGGCACCACGCTCCTCGAACGGTTCGGGCAGACCCGCACCCTCGTGGCCGGAGGGATCACGGCCGGCGTCGGGATGCTGTTCGGCGCGCTCGCTCCGGCCGTGTGGCTCACCCTGCTCGGCTTCGCCGTCGCGGGCCTCGGTCTCGCCAACATATTTCCCGTCGCCGTCGGCCGCGCGGGGGCACTCGCCGGCCCGGGCGGAGTGGCCGCCGCGTCCACTCTCGGCTACGGCGGAATGCTCCTGGGACCCCCGGTGATCGGCTTCCTGGCGGACTGGTTCTCCCTCCCGTCGGCGCTGACCACGGTGACGCTGCTCGCCGCCGTCGCAGCGGCGCTGGGCCACACGGCCCGCCACGCGACGAACACGTGAACGATTGAGTAGCGGTACTCAGGCACCCACGGCCTCCGCGGCGCACGATGGAAGCACCGACCATCCACGGGGAGTGGGACATGAGCCATCAGGTGACGCACAAGCAGCGGCTGCGTGAGGTCGCGCGACTGACCTTCGGTAACACGGCTTCGCGGATCTACCTCGGCCTCGTGCTGGCGGTCGCGGTGTTCGTCGCGGTCGACACGATGTACGTGTCCCACGACGACGCCTCGCTCGCCGGGGTATGGGTGTTCTTCCTCGCCGCGCCGACCGTGTTCGCCTTCCTCATCGGCAGCTCGATCGCCGGTGCGGATGCCGGAGGCCCCGCCTGGTTCGTCTATCTCGCACTGGTCGTGTCCGTGCTCGTACAGGCCTGTGCGCTGGGCTGGTTCTCCCAGCTGTTCCGGGGCAAGCACCGAGGCCGTTCGGCGCATCCCCAGGGCACCTGACGCTCTCCGGCGCCGTCACCGGTGCGGGGGCGGCGGAGCGTCCCGGAGCCACCGCCGCCCAAGGCCACATGTGCGCGGCGCACCATGGCCGGGGGCGGAGCCGCACTCCGGACGCCGGACTCGCGACCGCGTACCGTCCGTCGGCCGCGAGTCCGGTCCTTGCCGATGCCCTGGGCCGCTGCGACACTTCGGACATGCCACCACGCACTCAGTCGGAGCGGGACGCGATGACCGTCGAGATCGGCTACGCACTCTTCAGCGGAGTGCTGGTGGGCGCGGCCACATTCACCGGCGTCTCTCTTCCCGCGCTGCTCACGCAACTCCCGGACGGTGCCGAACGCATGCTGTTCCGGGCCGGGGCCGTGCTCGGGTTGCTGGTGACCGCCGTGCGGGTCGTCCACGTGCTGTGGCGATTCCCCCGCGCGCACGAGGAGCGGCGTCTGCCGCCCGTCCGGCGGAGCCGGCCGGGGCGCACGCCCTTTGACCCCTAAGGGCTGTCCCGCAACGGTGTGCTTGAGTGGGACGATCACTCCGTGCCTGTTGTGATCACTGCGTCCGAGCTGTCCTGGATACGTCCGTTCAGCGGTCTCACCCCTCGACAGTTCAGCAAGCTGGTCACTGCTCTGCGCCGTCGAGGTGCACATGCAGCGAGGCCAGGACGTCCTTGGGCGCTTTGTTTCGACGACCGCGTGCTGCTGGTCGTTGCCTACTGGCGGACCAACCTGACGATGCGGCAGCTCGCGCTCTTGTTTGGCGTTTCGAAGTCCACGGTCGATCGCGTAGTCGATGACCTGGGGCCGCGTCTGGGATTGATACAGCGGCAACACTTCCGCCAGGGCACTGTTCTCATCGTGGATGGCACGCTCGTACCGACTCGCGATCACACCCTCGCCCAGCGATCCAAGAACTACCGCTACTCCACCAACCACCAGGGGGACTGCTGCACGAATAGGTGACACCTGACCTGGCTTGCTGAGAGGCGGCCTGGAAGGATGTCGCAGTGCCCAAGCCGTATCCCAAGGAGTTCC
>NZ_JAFBGA010000006.1 GCF_016909575.1 Streptomyces sp. HB132
CTGGCGCAGGTCGCCGGCGCCGAAGCGGAAGTCCTGGTCGTACTTGATGCCGGACTGGCCGTTGAGGTCGAGGTGGAAGAGCTTGCCGGCCCACAAGGCCTGGGCGATGCCGTGGGGGAAGTTCAGTCCGGCCATCTGCTCGTGGCCGGTCTCGGGGTTCACGCCGACCATCTCGGGGCGCTCGAGGCGCTCGATGAAGGCCAGGGCGTGGCCGATCGTGGGCAGGAGGATGTCGCCGCGGGGCTCGTTGGGCTTGGGCTCGATGGCGAAGCGCAGGTCGTAGCCCTGTTCGGTGACGTAGTCGCCCAGCAGGTCGAAGGCTTCCTTCATGCGGTCCAGGGCGACGCGTACGTCCTTGGCGCCGCCGGACTCGGCGCCCTCGCGGCCGCCCCAGGCGACGTAGGTGGTCGCGCCGAGCTCGGCGGCCAGGTCGATGTTGCGGATGACCTTGCGCAGCGCGAACCGGCGTACGTCGCGGTCGTTGGAGGTGAACCCGCCGTCCTTGAACACCGGGTGGGTGAACAGGTTGGTGGTGGCCATCGGGACCTTCATCCCGGTGCGCTCCAGCGCGTCCTTGAACCGGCCGATCAGCCGGGCCCGCTCGGCCTCGGAGGCACCGAAGGGGATCAGGTCGTCGTCGTGGAACGTCACACCGTGCGCACCGAGCTCGGCGAGCCGCTCCACCGACTCCACCGGGTCCAGCGCGGGACGCGTCGCGTCCCCGAACGGGTCGTTGCCACGCCAGCCCACGGTCCACAGACCGAAGGTGAACCTGTCCGCAGGGGTAGGAGTGAAGCGATCCGTCATGGTGTGTGTCCGCCTTCGCCTGCCTGGGGTCCGGGACCGCCGTCCGCAGCCCGAGCCTATTTGTTCACTGACATGATTAATTATGCACACGACATGGTGCGCACGTAACCCCCCGAACGACGAAACGAGGGTCACCCCTGTTCCGGTCGCCGTCGATCACGTAATTTGTTTGTCGCACTCCCAAAACCCGCACCGCCGGATCCGCACGAGAAGAGGTAGCCCATGCCGCCGCGTACCGTCGTCATCGGCGTGGACAGCTCCACCCAGTCCACCAAGGCTGCAGTCACCGATACCGAGACGGGCGAACTGCTCGCCGTCGGCCGCGCACCGCACGTCGTCACGGGTGAGGGCGGCGCACGCGAGACCGACCCGGAGGTCTGGTGGCAGGCGCTCTGCGATGCCGTCGCGGCCGGGCTGAAGGAATCGGGGCTCTCCGCGTCCGCCGTCGTCGGTATCGCCGTCGCGGGACAGCAGCACGGCCTCGTGACCCTCGACAGGACCGGCCGCCCGCTGCGCCCCGCGCTCCTGTGGAACGACACGCGCTCCGCGCCGCAGGCTGCCGCGCTCGTCGCCGAGCTGGGCGGCCCCGAGGCGTGGACCGCGCGCACAGGCACGGTGCCCGTCGCGTCCATGACCGCGACGAAGTGGCGGTGGCTGCGCGAGAACGACCCGGCGAACGCCGAGGCGACGGCCTCCCTGCGGCTGCCCCACGACTTCCTCACCGAGCGGCTCGCGGGCGTCGCGGCGACGGACCCGGGGGACGCGTCGGGCACCTGCTGGTACTCCACCGCCACGGGCGCGTACGACTCCGAGCTCCTGGACCGCCTCGGCCTGGACGCCTCCATGCTGCCCGAGGTCGCCGCGACGGGCGGGACCCGGATCGGCTCCCTGACCGACGCCGCGGCCGAGGCGCTCGGCCTGCCGGCCGGGATCGCCGTCGCGGCCGGCACCGGGGACAACATGAGCGCCGCGGTGGGCCTCGGCCTGGGCGGCGCGGGGCTGCTGGACCACCCCGTGCTCAGCCTGGGCACCTCGGGCACGGTCTTCGCCGCCTCACTGACCCGCCCGGCGTCCACGGCCCTCTCCGGATTCGCCGCGGCCGACGGTACGTTCCTCCCGCTGGCCTGCACCCTCAACTGCACCCTGGCCGTCGACAAGGTGGCCACGCTCCTCGGCCTGCACCGCGACGACGCGACACCCGGCGGCGAGGCCGTCCTCCTCCCGTACCTCGACGGGGAGCGCACCCCGGACCTGCCCACCTCCTCCGGACTGCTCACCGGTCTCCGGCACGACACCACGCCGCAGCAACTGCTGGGCGCGGCCTACGAGGGCGCGGCCTTCACCGTGCTGCGGGCGCTCGACGAGCTGCTGCTGGCGTGCGGCCTCGACCCGGCCGACCCCGAGGTCGCCGGCAGGCCCCTGCGGCTGATCGGCGGCGGTGCCCAGGGCCGCACCTGGGTGGAGACGGTGCGCCGCCTGTCCGGCCGGCCTCTGATCGTGCCGGGCAGCGGCGAACTGGTGGCGCTGGGCGCGGCCGCACTGGCCGCTTCCGCGGCGGGTGGCGGCGACCCCGTCGCCGTGGCGACCCGGTGGAACGCGAAGTCGGCCGACACCGATGCCGAACTCCCGCCGGTGGAGAGGGACACCGAGACGTGGGAGCGTGTCGGTTCGGTGCTGGACAGGGCGGCGGAGCCACTGCTGGGCGGGTGAGGGCCGACCCGGAACAGCGCCGGGCGGAACGGTTTTGGGGATGACCGCGGATCTTCAATAGGATCCGGCGATGATCATAAGAAAACGGCTGACGGCCGGGGTGTGCGTCCTGCTCGCCACCCTGGCCGCCGGGCTCGGCACCGCCCTACCGGCCGCCGCCGACGAACCCTCCACCACCCCATCACCCAAGGTCGAACTGGTCCTTGACGTCAGCGGCTCCATGCGCACCCGCGACATGGACGGAGAGTCCCGCATATCCGCCGCCAAGCAGGCGTTCAACGACGTCCTGGACGCGGTGCCCGAGGAGGTGGAGCTCGGCATCCGTACGCTCGGTGCCGACTATCCGGGCGACGACCGCAAGGTCGGCTGCAAGGACACCAAGCAGCTCTACCCGGTGGGCCCGCTCGACCGCACCGAGGCCAAGACCGCCGTCGCCACTCTGGCACCGACCGGCTGGACCCCGATCGGCCCGGCGCTGCTCGGTGCCGCCGACGACCTCGAGGGCGGGGACGCCACCCGGCGGATCGTCCTGATCACCGACGGCGAGGACACCTGCGGCCCGCTCGACCCCTGCGAGGTTGCGCGTGACATCGCCGCCCGGGGCATCCACCTGGTCATCGACACGTTGGGCCTGGTGCCGAACGCCAAGATCCGGCAGCAGCTGACCTGCATCGCCGAGGCCACCGGCGGCACCTACACGGCCGTCCAGCACACCGATGAACTCTCAGGCCGGGTCAAGCAGTTGGTGGACCGGGCCGCCGAGCCCGTCGTCACCCCCGTGGCGACCGAGGGGGCGGGCAGCTGTTCCGCGGCCCCCGCGCTGAAGGCCGGGCTCTACACGGACCGGCAGGAGATCGGCAAGCACCGCTGGTACCGGGTGGACGTGCTGCCCGGCCAGGAACTGCGCGCCTCGGTGAGTGTGGCGGCCGACCGCGCCGTGAACAACGACTACGGGGTGCTGCTGCGTGCCGTGACCGCGCACGGCCGTGAGATCGTCCGGGGCGCGGAGTCCGGCACGGGGCGCACGGACGCCGTGTCCACCGGGCTGCGCTACCCCAAGCCCGACCAGGACGACGCCGACATCTCCGACGGCGACGTGAAGCCCGCCGCCGAGGCCGTGTGCCTCCAGCTCAGCAACTCCTTCTCGGCGCCCGCGTCCGTGAAGAAGACGCCCGGCATGCCCGTCGAGCTGACCATCGACCTGGTGGACGCCCCCGACGAGGCCGCCGACGCGGCGGCGTTCGGCCTGGGCCGCGGCTGGTGGCTGCTGGGCGTCATGGTGCTGGCAGGACTGATCGCCGGCCTGCTCTTCGGCTGGATCTCGCGCTGGCGTGTCGCCGTATGGAGGACCAACTGATGCGTAGCACCCGGAGAAACACCCTGAGGCGTGGATGCGTGGGCGCGTTCCTGGCCGCCGTCACCCTCCTCACCTCGGCGGGCGCCGCTGTCGCGGACGACCCGTCCGCGAGCGCGAGCCCGGCGGACGGCGAGGACGCGGGACCGACGGAGGCGGGCACCACCTTCCGCACCGCGACGGCGATCCAGCAGGAACAGACCGCCACCGCGGACGCGTCCACGGGCGACTACCTGTACTGGGCGTTCCCCGCCGACGCCGGGCAGCGTCCCACCGTGCGGGCGAAGGTGAGCCTGCCGGAGAGCGCGACCCGGAGCGGCGCTTCGACCTGGCAGGTCGACGTGTACGACGGACTCCGCCGCCGGCAGGCCTGCGTGTACGGCCATCAGACCAGGAAGGCGGCGCCGGACGCGGGCACCGTCGAGCTGTCCTGCGTCCTGCGTACGGTCCGTGCCTGGTCCGAGCCGTGGGCGTCAGACCCGTTGCCCGGCAGCTACTACGTACGCCTGACCGTGGTCGGCCTCGCCGAGGAGGACCTCGGCCTTCCGGTGCACGTCGAGACCGAGGTCACCTCGGTCGGCCAGGGCGGCGCCGCCGACGTGGACGGCGCCCTCGCCGAACCCCTGGTGCCGGGCACGTCCGTCGTCTCGGCGCAGGGCGGTTCCACCACAGCCGGCAGCGGGCCGGAGGACGGCTGGTCCTCCGGCTGGTGGACCAGCCGCTGGCTGTGGACCGCCGGAGGCGGCGTACTCGCCGCGCTGGCAGGGGTGTTCGGTTACGGCCTCACCCGCGGCCGCGGCCGTCCCTCCCAGGTGCCGCCGGGGGTCTGACCGCGTCGCGCACGTCGGTCCGGGGGCCGCGGGCAACCGCCTGCGGCCCTCAGGCCCGTCCGGGGTCGGCGCGGGCGACAGCCACGTCGAAGTGACGGCAGACTGGCATTAGGCTCTGCAACTCACGTACTGCGCAAGGCAGATGACGGGAGTCCCCATGTCCACGGAAACCGGCGCGCCCCTCGACACCGAGCCACGCGGCCACCGACTGGTCCAGGGGCCGAAGGGCCTCCCCCTGCTGGGGAGCCTGCGCCGGTTCGGGAAGGACCCCCTCGCCTTCTTCGAACACCTTCGCGGGCACGGGGACATGGTGCGCTGGCGGTTCGGCCGCAACGACTGCGTCTTCATCGCCGACCCCGAGTGCATCGGCGAACTGCTCGCCGAGACGGAACGCACCTTCGACCAACCCCTGCTGGGCATCGCTTTCCGTACGGTCATGGGCAACGGAGTCGTGGTGGCGCGTGGCGCGGACTGGCGGCGCAAGCGGTCGCTCGTACAGCCCTCGGTGCGGCCCAGGCAGGTGAGGTCCTACGCCTCCACGATGACCGCGTCCACGCTGGAGCTGGCCGAGACCTGGACGGGCGGCGAACGCGTCGACATCAAGCGGGAGATGGCGGCACTCACGCAGAAGATCGCCGTCCGCACCATCTTCGGGGTGGACACACCGGCCGACGCGGAGTCGATGGGCCGGGCCATGGACATCGCCCAGCAGGAGATCGGCAGGGAGTTCAGCGGTCTCGGCGCCGTCCTGCCCGACTGGGTCCCGACTCCCGGGCGGGCCAGGATCAAGAAGGCCGCCGCGGTCATCGACGCGGAGGTCGGACGCGTGGTGGCCCGCCACCGGGACGGGGAGGGCGAGCGGCCCGACCTGCTGAGCCGGCTGCTCACCGCCGTCGACGAGACCGGAGCACACCTCTCCGACCAGGAGATCCGCGACGAGACGGTCACGCTCTACATCGGCGGCCACGAGACGACCAGCTCCACGCTGGTGTGGGCCTGGTACCTCCTGTCCCGCAACCCGCAGGCCCGCGCGGCACTCGCCGAGGAGCTGGACCGGGTCCTCGGCGACCGTGAGCCGGGAATCGACGACTACGCACAACTGACGTACGCACAGGCGGTGGTGAAGGAGACCCTCCGGCTCTACCCGACGATCTGGCTGGTCACCGGAGTGGCCAAGGAGGGGGCCCGGATCGGCGGCGTACCGATGCCCGAGGGCACGCGCGTGTGGAGCAGCCAGTGGACCACGCACCGGGACGAGCGGTGGTTCCCGGAGCCGGAGGTGTTCCGCCCCGAGCGCTGGGACGCGGAGGACGGGGACGACATCCCGGAGTACGCCTGGTATCCGTTCGGCGGCGGTCCCCGGGCCTGTCTCGGTACACGCTTCGCGATGGTGGAGGCGGTGCTGATCCTCGCCGTCCTGGCACACCGTTTCGAACTGGAGGTGGACCCGGGCCCCGTCAACCCCGTGCCGACGCTGACGCTGCAGCCGGACCGGGAGGTCATGGCGACCGTACGGGCACGCTGAACACGCCGACGGGTGAAGCCGGACCGGAACACTTGACCTCAACTTGACTTCAGGTCATAGCGTGCCGTGCATACCGACCGACCCTTCCGGAGGCACCCGCATGGACATGGAAGTCACCGCGTGGCATTCACTGCACAGCACGATGAACGCGCAGAAGGACCGACGCCCTTTCTCCCGGGCCACGTTGCGCCGCATCGCGGTGTTCGCCCGGCCGCACCGGAGCAGGATTCTGCGGTTCCTGCTCCTCAGTGTGGTCACCGCCCTGCTCGCGGTGGCGACACCGGTGCTCGCGGGGCGGGTCGTCGACGCGATCGTGCAGGGCGGGGCGGCCGGTACCGTCACCCGGCTCGCCCTGCTCATCGCGCTGATCGCTGTGACCGAAGCGGGTCTCGGACTCCTCACCCGGTGGCTGTCGGCGACCCTCGGCGAGGGGCTGATCCTCGATCTGCGCACCGCCGTGTTCGATCACGTCCAGCGGATGCCGGTCGCCTTCTTCACCCGTACCCGGACCGGCGCGCTGGTGAGCCGGCTCAACAACGATGTGCTCGGCGCCCAGAGAGCGTTCAGCAACACGCTCTCCGGCGTCGTGTCCAATTTCGTCACGCTGCTGCTGACCCTGGCGGTGATGCTCACGATCTCGTGGCAGATCACACTGCTGGCCCTGGTGCTGCTGCCGGTGTTCGTCGTCCCCGCCCGCCGGCTGGGCGCCAGGATGGCCAGCCTCCAGCGGGAGGCAGCCGATCACAACGCCACCATGGGCACACAGATGACCGAGCGCTTCTCGGCCCCGGGTGCGACGCTCATCAAGCTCTTCGGGCGCCCGTCGGACGAGTCCGCCGCATTCGCCGCCCGCGCGGGCCGGGTGCGTGACATCGGCATCCGTACGGCGATGCTCCAGTCCACCTTCATCACGGCGCTCACCCTCGTGTCGGCGCTCGCCCTCGCCCTGGTGTACGGCCTCGGCGGTCACTACGCGCTGCGCGGCAGCCTGGAGCCCGGGGCCGTCGTCGCCCTGGCGCTGCTCCTCACCCGGCTCTACGCGCCGCTGACAGCGCTGGCCGGAGCCCGGGTCGAGGTGATGAGTGCCCTGGTCAGCTTCGAGCGGGTCTTCGAGATCCTCGACCTCGAACCGCTGATCGCCGAGAAGCCCGGCGCCCGCCGCGTCCCGGACGGGCCGGTGTCGGTGGAGTTCGACGGGGTCTCCTTCGGTTACCCCTCCGCGGACAAGGTCTCCCTCGCCTCACTCGAGGAGGTCGCCACGCTCGACTCCGACAGCGGAACACAGGTGCTGCACGACGTCTCGTTCACGGCGGAGCCGGGCCGGATGGTCGCGCTCGTCGGATCGTCCGGGGCCGGGAAGTCGACGATCGCACAGTTGCTCCCCCGGCTGTACGACACCGACGCCGGGACCGTTCGGCTGAACGGTGTCGACGTACGCGACCTGACGGCGGACTCGATCCGCGAGACGCTCGGCATGGTCACACAGGACGGGCACCTCTTCCACGAGTCGGTGCGCGAGAACCTGCTGCTCGCCCGGCCGGAGGCCACCGAGGAGGAGATCTGGGACGCGCTGCGCCGCTCCCGCCTGGACGGTCTGGTGGCGTCACTGCCCGAGGGGCTGGACACGGTGGTCGGTGAACGCGGCTACCGGCTCTCCGGCGGCGAGCGCCAACGGCTGACCATCGCACGGCTGCTGCTGGCCCGTCAGCGGGTGGTCATCCTGGACGAGGCGACCGCGCACCTGGACTCCACCTCGGAGGCCGCGGTCCAGGAGGCGTTGGCCGAGGCCCTGGAGGGCCGGACGGCCGTGGTGATCGCCCACAGGCTTTCGACGGTGCGGGCCGCCGACCTGATCCTGGTCGTGGAGGCCGGCCGTGTCGTCGAGCGGGGCACGCACGACGAGCTGCTGGCCGCGGGAGGACGGTACGAGGAGCTGCACCGCACCCAGTTCGAGCGGCCGGGAACGGAGGCCGACCGGCCTGTCGCGTGACCGCGGGCGGCCTGTCGGCGTTGCGTGCCTCCGGGCCCACTCGTAACGTGTCCCGGTGTCCGTCGAGCCGACCGGCCCGGCCCGTGACCTGCGCAGTGGGCGTCGGCAGGCCCCGCCGCCACTCCTCCCACCGCTGAAACCGGGTACGAATGAGCCAGTCACATCCCGCCTCCCGCGCCTGGCACCGCCCGATGGTCGCCCGCCTCGCCGGGGAGGAACACCGCACGGCGACGGTGCTCGAACTCTTCTTCGACCTGTGTTTCGTCGCAGCGGTCGCCCAGGCGTCGGGAGCCTTCGAGCACGAACTCGCCGAAGGCCACATCGGTCGCGGGGTGCTCGGCTACGCGATGGTCTTCTTCGCCATCTGGTGGGCGTGGATGAACTTCACCTGGTTCGCGTCCGCGTACGACACCGACGACGTCCCGTACCGGCTGCTGACCCTGGTCCAGATCTCAGGTGCGCTGGTGGTGGCCGCCGGTGCGGCCGAGGCCCTCCGACACGAGGACTTCACCGTCATCACCTGGGGCTACGTCATCATGCGGCTCGCCATGGTCACCCAGTGGCTGCGCGCGGCCCGTTCCGATCCCGAACGCCGGCGCTGCTGCGTGCGGTACGCGGTCGGCATCCTGGTCGTACAGGTCGGCTGGGTGGCCAGGCTGGCCGTGCCCGACGACTGGGGGCTGCCGCTCTTCGCGGTACTGGTCGTCGCGGAGCTCGCCGTCCCCGTCTGGGCCGAGAGCGCCGGCAGGACCACGTGGCACCCCCACCACATCGCCGAACGGTACGGCCTGTTCACCCTGATCGTCCTGGGCGAGACCATCACCGCGGCGACGGTGGCCGTGCGCACCGCCCTCGACGACGAGGCGGCGCTCGGCGACATCGCGACCCTGGTGATCGGCGGCGTACTGACCGTCTTCGCCCTGTGGTGGCTCTACTTCGCCCAGAACGCCCCTCGTCGGCTCACGGATCTCAGGTCCGCGATCCTCTGGGGCTACGGCCACTACGTCGTGTTCGCCTCCGCCGCGGCCGTGGGAGCCGGACTGGCCCTGGGCGTCGCCCACACCACAGGTCACGGTCACCTGTCCGACCGCGCCGCCGCGGCGGCGTTCACCGTTCCGGTGGCCGTCTTCATCACGCTGGTGTGGCTGCTCCACCACCGGGCGGAGGAACTCCGCAGCCGGAACGACCTCATCCACCCCGTGGCGGTCCTCGCCGTGCTGGCCATGACGTTCACCCCGGGCCCGGTGCTCGCCACAGGCGTCATCACCTCCGCGCTCGTGGCCACGACGCTCGTCGTCGCGGCGCGTGCGCGCGGCCGGTCGGAACGCGCGGCGGACGGGGAGGAGCCCGGGCGCGCGGCCGGCGGTTAGAGCCGGCGCGCGCCGGGACCACTACGTGAAACGCAGTTCCGCCGGGTGAGCCGCGCGCCGCAGGAGCGGCAGGGATGTCGCCGCGGCAAGCAGGCAGGCCGCGTAGACGGCCACCGGGACGAGCAGCGGCAGCAGGGTGACGAGGCCGGTGCCCGCGACGGTGGCGTACACCAGGTACACCACCGTGCCTCCGGCCCCGGCGAGCAGGAGCGCGGGCGCCAGCGGGAGTGCGGTCTCCAGGAGCGCGGCTTCGGCCAGGACCCGGTGGGGCACCCCGGCGGCGGCCTGGGCGGCGAGGCCCCTGCGGCGGGTGGCCACCGACTCGGCGGTGCCGACGGCGAGTCCGCAGAGGCTGATCGCGAGGGCGATCAGCACGGCCGATCCGGCGAGGTCGATGCCGGTGGTGTAGAAGGCCAGGTCGGTCGGCGTGTAGCCGACCGACAGCGCCTCGAGAAGGACTCCGCGCACCCCCACGAAGCCCACACCGACGACCGTGACGAGCAGCAGCGCGGCATGCGTCCGCGCGGCGGCCCACGGGTCGTACCGGAGGCGGCTCGCGGCGATGAGCACGGCCGGGCTCTTCGCGCGGAGGGTGAGCCATCGGCCCAGGAAGGCCGCGAACGCCCCCGCCGCCCAGATCGCGCCCGCTCCGGTGAAGAGCACCAGGCCAAGTACCAGCAGCGCGAAAGGTGTGAATCCCAGGTTGGCCGGGAGCAGTGCGAGCAGGCCCGCCGCGGCGATCAGCCCGGCCGCGAGTACGAAGCCGAGAACGGCCCGGCGGCCCCGGCCCGGGCCCGTGGTGCGCACGTGGTCGAGGGGCGAGGCGACGACGTGGCGCAGTGCGAAGACGCTCACGAGCGCGGCGACCAGTGGCACCGCGACGACGACCGCGACGAATCCCACCCAGGCAACCGGACGCGGGGTGTGCCCCGTTGCGACGAGGGACACGGCGAACGCGGCGAAACCGGCCGTCGAGCCGGCCGTGCACGCGATGCCGGACTCCACGGCGGCGATTCTGCGCATCTGTGCGGGGGACGCCCCGGCGAGACGCATCCTGGCCGTACGCCGATGCCGGTGCACGGCGCCGATGCGCGCGCACTGGCCGAGGAAGCCCAGGACGGGTACCAGCAGGAGCACGAGGGTGAGCACGACCCCCGCGCGCTGTCCCGGCTGGTCGAGCAGGCCGTGCGCGTACGGGATGGAGACCTGTCCCGGAACGGCGGCCACGGTCACCGCGACGAGTGCGAAGCCCGTGGCGAGCAGGGCGCCCAGCAGGGTGAGCGAGAGCCTCCACCACTCACGGCGGTCCGAGCCGCGCGCGAGGATCCAGGCGATGCGGATGTCAGCCTTCACGGCGCACCGCCTCCTGACCGGCGGCCTGGCCGGAGCCGGCCTGCACGGTCCCGTCCCGCAGTCCCACCTCTCGGTCCGCGTACGCCGCGATCTGGGCGTCGTGGGTGATCAGCAGCACCGCCGTGGCCGACTCCCTCGCGGTGTGCACCAGCGCGGTCATCACCTGTTCTCCGGCGAGCGTGTCGAGAGCCCCGGTCGGCTCGTCCGCGAAGACGGCCTTGGGGCCGGTGGCCATGGCCCGCGCCAGGGCGACCCGTTGGCTCTGCCCCCCGCTCATCTCGCCGGGGCGCAGATCCGCCTGCCCGCGGACGCCGAAGCGCTCCAGCCACTCCCCCGCCCGCTCGTTCGCCTCGCCGCGGCGGGTCCCCGCAAGCAGCAGCGGGAGCGCCACGTTGTCGAGCGCGGTGAGCTCGGGGATGAGCTGACCGAACTGGAACACCACCCCGAAGTCCCGGCGCCGCAGCTCGCTGAGCCGTCCTTCGGACAGCCCGCCGAGCTCCTCGTTTCCGTAGCTGACGGTGCCTTCGTCGGGGCGGACGATCCCTGACAGGCAGTGCAGCAGAGTGGACTTCCCGCTGCCGCTCGCCCCGGTGACGGCCAGGATCTCGCCCTCATGGAGGTCGAGGGAGGCGCCACGCAGCGCCTCGGTGTTTCCGTACGACTTCCTCAGGCCGCGTGCCGAGATCAGCGCGGCCGCCCCCGAGGAGGGCTGTTGGTCCCGTGTACTCATATCGCGTTGACCTCCGCGGTCAGATTGTCGATGCGGGCCGTGGTGGTGGTCATCCACCGCACGTCGGCGTCCAGGTGGGCAAGGGCGTAGTCGGCGGAGAGCACTGTGCTGAGATCGGCGCCCGGCGTGGTCTTCAGCGCGGTGAGCTCGCGCATCCGCTCCATGTGGGCGGCGCGCTGGGCCCTGAGGTGCGCGGCGGCGTCCGGTCTCCGGCCCTCGGGGTCCGTCCGCGCGCCGGCTGCGGCGACGAGGATCGAGACCACCACCTTGGCGAAGATCTCGTTCGTCACGAAGGGGGCGGGGGCGGTGATCTCCTCCGCCCATCGGGCGAGTTCGTGGGAGCCCTCGTCCGTGGCCCGGTAGAGGGTGCGCTCGGGGCCGCCGTCGGAATCGGTGCCTTCGACGGCGGCCATGCCGTCCCGCACGAGGCGTTGCAGCGTTGTGTAGACCTGCCCGTAGGCGAGCGGGCGCGCCTGCGGGAAGCGTGCGTCGTGCTGCTGCTTCAGGTCGTAGCCGTGGGTGGGCCCGGCCGCGAGCAGGCCCAGGAGGACATGGCGGGTGCTCATGCGGTGACTATAACCCGAGTACATGTACTGAGTGAATAGTGCCCCTTGGTTCCGGACCGGGCCGCATCTCCCCTCGGCCGGTGACCGGCCTGATACGTCGTCAGCCGCCCCGGCAGGTGCCGGGGCGGCTGACGACGTCGGACGGGATCTCTGCTCAGGTCACCGGTCCAGCCACTTCTTCCAGGTGTCCGGGTGCTCCTCGATCCAGCGCCCTGCGGCCTCGTCGGGTGACAGCCGCTCGGAGGCGATCAGCTCGGAGACCTCGTTCTGGTCCTTCTCCGACCACTCGAACTTCTTGAGGAAGGCCGCGGCGTCCCCACCCCGCTTCGAGAAGTCCGCGTTGAGGTATTTCTGGAGCGGTGTCGTCGGGTACGCGCAGTCGATGTCCGCCGGGTCCTTGGCCGCGCACGCGTCGGAGTACTCGGGGAGCTTCACCTCGACCATCGGCACCTCGTTGAACAGCCACTGCGGCTGGTACCAGTAGCTCAGGAAGGGCTTCTTCTCCTTGGCGAACTGCTGGATCTGGGTGATCTGCGCAGCCTCGGAGCCCGCGAAGACGACCTTGTAGTCCAGGCCGAGGTTCTTCACCAGCGCCTTGTCGTTGGTGACGTAGGACGGCGAGCCGTCCATCAGCTGGCCCTTGTCACCGCTCTCCGGGGTGCGCAGTTCGTCGGCGTACTTGTCGAGGTTCTTCCAGTCCGTGACGTCGGGGTGCTCGTCCGCCCAGTACTTGGGGACGTACCAGCCGATGTGGCCCGTGACCCCGAGGTCGCCCCCGGGAACGATGGTCTTCTTGTCCTTGACGTACAGCTGCTCCTGGTCGGGGTGCCCCCAGTCCTCCAGGATGGCGTCCACCCGGCCCTGGCTGAGGGCGTCCCAGGCGGGCACCTCGTCGGTCTGCACGAGGTCGACGCGGTAACCCAGTTCGTCCTCGAGGATCTTCTGGGCGACGGCCACGTTGGCCTGCGCACCGACCCACGACTGGACGGAGAGCGTGACGGTCTTGATGTCGGCGGGGGCCGCGAACGGAGAGGACTGCTTGGTCATGTCCGCCGCACCGCAGCCGGTGACGGCGAGCAGCGCGCCCGCCGAGGCGACGATCGCGGAGGTACGGAGACGGGCGCGGGTACGGGTGCGAGCCATGTCAGCTCTCCTTCCGCTGGCGGCGGGCGGTGGGCTGGGTGACGCGGTCCAGCATCAGTCCCAGGCAGACGATGGCGGCGCCCGCGACGAGACCGGTGGCCAGGTCGCCCTGGGCGAGCCCGAACACGACCTCGTAGCCGAGCGCGCCGGAGCCGACGAGTCCGCCGATGATGACGACCGCGAGGACCAGGACGACGCCTTGGTTCACGGCGAGCAGCAGCGCGGGCCTGGCCAGCGGGATCTGGACCTGGCGCAGTCGCTGGCCGCTGGTGGCGCCGAGCGAGCGGGCGCACTCCATCGCGGCGGGGTCGACGCCCCGCAGGCCCTGGGTGGTGATGCGGACGACGGCGGGCAGCGCGTAGACGACCGCCGCCGCCGCGGCGGGGGCGCGGCCCACGCCGAACAGGGCGACGACCGGGATGAGGTAGACGAACTGCGGCATCGTCTGGAAGACGTCCAGGACGGGGCGCAGCAGCCGTTCGAGGCGCCGGCTGCGCGCCGCGCCTACGGCGATGCCGAAGCCCAGGACCAGGGTGACGGCGACGGCGGCGATGACCTGGCTGAGCGTGTCCATCGACAGGTCCCAGACGCCGAGGACACCGATGGCGGCCATGGCCAGCACGGCGGTGAGCGCGGTGCGCCAGGTGCCGATGGTCCAGGCGAGGGCGGCGACGATCAGCAGGACGGCCCACCAGGGCAGTCCCTGCAGTCCGTCGCGGAGCGGGTTGAGGATCCAGCTGGTGAAGTGGGCGGCCCAGTCGGCGGTTCCCCCGATGACGGGGATGCCGGTGTAGAGGTGGTCGACCATCCAGTCCTTGGCGGTGTTGACCGGTTCCGCGATGGGGACGACGCCGCCCTCGGGCCAGATCCGTCCGCCGGTGAAGCGGCCCACGACGGCGACCGCCGCGGCGATCAGGGCGGCGAGCCCCCAGCCGCGCGACCCGCGCAGGGCGGCGGGACCGGTGGGTTCCGTGCCGATCCGCCGGCCTGCCGCCTCGGTCGTACGGTCCAGGACGACGGCCAGCAGCACGATGGGGATGCCCGCGGCGAGCGCGGCGCCGACGTCGACGGAGGAGAGCGCCTGGTAGACACGGTCGCCGAGACCGCCGGCGCCGATGACGGAGGCGATGACCGCCATGGACAGCGCCATCATGATGGTCTGGTTGAGGCCGAGGAGCAGCTCCTTGCGGGCCAGCGGGAGGCGCGCGCTCAGCAGGCGCTGGCGTCCGGTCGCACCCAGCGAGGCGACGGCCTCCATGACGCCGGCGTCGGCGCCGCGCAGTCCGAGTGCGGTGAGCCGGGCCATCGGCGGAGCCGCGTAGACGACCGTCGCGAGGACCGCACCGGGCACGCCGATGCCGAAGACCAGCACGACGGGCAGCAGGTAGGCGAAGGCGGGCAGCACCTGCATGGTGTCCAGGACGGGGCGCAGGACCCGGAACGTACGGTCCGAGAGGCCCGCGGCGAGTCCGAGGAGCAGGCCGAGGACCACGGAGGCGAGGACCGCGACGACCATCAGGGCCAGGGTCTGCATGGTCGGCACCCACATGCCGAGCAGCCCGCAGAAGAGGAAGGAGAGGCCGGCAGTCAGTGCCAGGCGCCATCCGGCGGTCCGCCAGGCGACGAGCGCTGCGACGGCGGTGACTCCGGCCCAGCCGAGTGCCAGCAGCGCCAGGTAGACGCCGCGCACCGACAGGACGACGGCGTTGCTGATGTGGCCGAAGAAGTAGAGGAACAGCGGGTGGCTGTCGCGGTTGCCGATGATCCAGTCGTTGACCTCGCCGAGCGGTCCGCTCAGGTCGACGGTCAGTGCGCCGGGCCAGACCCCGCCGCCCCAGCGGGCGTGTGCGAGGGGTACGGCGACGGCGGCGATCACCAGCAGCAGAAGGATCTTGCCGAGGGCGGGGCGGCCGCGCAGGGCGGCGAGCGGGCCGCTCCCCGGGGGGCCGGACGCGGTGCGGGTGGTGGCTTGGGCGGTGGCCATCAGACGGTCACCTCACGGGCTCCCGGGCCCCCGCCGGCCCCGGCGACGACGTCGAGCAGGCACGCGTGGTCGACGACTCCGAGCAGCCTGCCGTCCTCGGTCACCCGCGCGACCGGCTCGCCGGATCGGGCGACGGCCTCGATGGCTTCGGAGACGGTGGCGCCGGGGCGCAGGGCGGGGCCGCTCTCGCCCTCGCCGACGGTCGGCGGACGCATGGCGGTGGCGACGGTGAGGACCTGTTCGCGCGGTACGTCGCGGACGAACTCGCGTACGTAGTCGTCGGCGGGCGAGCCGACGATCTCCTCCGGGGTGCCCAGCTGGACGATGCCTCCGTCGCGCATCAGCGCGATGCGGGTGCCCAGGCGGAGCGCCTCGCTGAGGTCGTGGGTGATGAAGACCATGGTGCGGCCCTCCTCGCGGTGCAGCCGGACCACCTCGTCCTGCATCTCGCGCCGGATCAGCGGGTCGAGTGCGCTGAACGGTTCGTCGAAGAGGAGGACGGACGGGTCGACGGCGAGGGCGCGGGCCAGCCCGACACGCTGCTGCTGGCCGCCGGAGAGCTGCGAGGGGCGGCGGTCCTCGAGCCCGGCGAGGCCGACCTTCTCGACCAGTTCGGCGGCCTTGGCGCGCCGTTCGGCCTTGCCGAGGCCCTGGATCTCCAGGCCGTAGGCGACGTTGTCGAGCACGGTGCGGTGCGGCAGCAGCCCGAAGTGCTGGAAGACCATCGCGGCGCGGTGGCGGCGCAGTTCGCGCAGCCGGTTGGTGTCCATGGCCAGGACGTCCTCGCCGTCGATCGCGAGGGTGCCGCTGGTGGGTTCGATGAGCCGGGTCAGGCAGCGTACGAGGGTGGACTTGCCCGAGCCCGACAAGCCCATGACGACGAAGACCTCGCCCTTGTTGACGTCGAAGGAGACGTCACGCACGGCGGCGGTGCAGCCGGTGCGCTCGCGCAGTTCGGCGGGCGGCAGGTCGGCGTACTCGCTTCCGGGGACGCGGTCGGCCTTCGGCCCGAAGACCTTCCAGAGGTTCCGGACGCTGAACACAGGGGTACCGGCTTCACTCATCGGACATCGCCTCCGGTGGTCGGGGTCGCACGGAGCAGTTCGGCGCACTTCTCGCCCACCATCAGGACGCCGATCATGGGGTTCACGGCGGGCATGGTCGGGAAGACGGACGCGTCGGCGATCCGGATGCCCTTCAGGCCCTGGATCCGCAACTGCGGGTCGACGACGGCCTCCGGGTCGCCCTCGGCGCCCATCCGGCAGGTTCCGGCCGGGTGGTAGACGGTGTGCGCGACCTTGCGGGCGTACTCGCTGATGTCCTCGTCGGACGTGACCTCGGGCCCGGGGCACACCTCGCGCTTGAGCCAGTGGGCCAGGGGTTCGGTCTTCGCTATCTCGCGTGCGAGCTTGATGCCGTCGACCAGGGTGCGGCCGTCGTAGTCGTCCTCGTCGGTGAAGTAGCGGAAGTCCAGGGCCGGCTTGACCTCGGGGTCGGCGCTGGTGAGGTGGAGCCGGCCGCGGCTGCGCGGCTTGGGGATGTTCGGGGTCATCGACACACCGTGCTCGGGCTTCTCGTAGCCCAGGCGCTCCGGGTTGTCGGTGAAGGGGATCTGGTAGAAGTGGAACATCAGGTCGGGGCCCCTGGATCCGGGGTCGCGGCGCACGAAGAGGCCCGCGTCGGAGTCCATGGCGGAGTTCTCCGGGATGGGCCCGTCGGTCTCCCAGACGATGACCGACTCGGGGTGGTCGAGCAGGTTCTCGCCGACGCCGGGGGCGTCGTGGAGGACGGGGATGCCGAGCCGGGTGAGGTCCTCCGCCGGTCCGATGCCGGAGTGCATGAGCAGCCGGGGGGTGTCCACCGCGCCCGCGCAGACGATCACCTCCCGCCTGGCACGCACGAACGTCTCCACGCCGTCCTTGTCCCGTACGTGCACCCCGGTGGCGCGGTCGCCGTCGAACTCCAGGCGGTACGCCCACGTCTCCAGCAGGATCGAGAGGTTGGGGCGGTCACCGGCCTCGATGTGCGGGTGCAGATAGGCGACCGACGCGGAGGAGCGCTTGTTGTTCTCCGGGTGGTAGGCCAGGTCGAAGAAGCCGACGCCCTCGTGGAACGGCTGCTGGTTGAAGCTTTCCACCCGGGGGACCTCGGCGGCGGCCTGCGCGGCCTCGACGAAGTCGCGGGCGATGGCGTTCCGGTCCTTCTCGTCGACGGGCACGATGTTGTTGCGCAGCCGGGCGAAGTAGGGGTCCATCGCGGCGGCGTCCCAGCCTTCGGCCCCGGCCTCGGCCCACTCGTCCCAGTCGCCGGGCAGCGGCTTGAAGCTGATCAGCGTGTTGTGCGAGGAACAGCCACCGAGTACGCGGGCGCGGCTGTGCCGGATGTGGGAGTTGCCGCGGGGCTGTTCGGTGGTGGGGTAGTCGTAGTCGAGGTCGCCGCCGAGGAGACCGAGCCAGCGGCGGAGGGTGAGGACGTCCTCACGGTCGATGTCGGTGGGTCCGCCCTCGATGACGGTGACGGTGACGTCGGGGTCCTCGGTGAGGCGGGAGGCGATGACCGAACCGGCCGTACCGCCTCCGACGATCACGTAGTCGACGGGTTCGGGACGTGCGGTGCTGGAGGACGGTGGCATCGGTCACTGCTCCTTCTGCAAGGTTCTTGCGTGTACGTGGTGCTGCGAACAGCCGGGCGGAGTCGGTCGGTTGCGCTCAGCCGGCGAACCAGCGCTGGGGGCGCGGGTTGAGGTTCTGATAGATGTGCTTGGACTCGCGGTACTCGGCGAGACCGGTGGGGCCGAGCTCGCGGCCGGTGCCGGACTTGCCGAAGCCGCCCCACTCGGCCTGCGGGAGGTAGGGGTGGTAGTCGTTGATCCAGACGGTGCCGTGCCGCAGCCGGCCCGCGACGCGCCGGGCGCGGCCCGCGTCGGTGGTCCATACGGCGCCGGCGAGACCGTAGTCGGTGTCGTTGGCCAGGGTGACGGCCTCTTCCTCCGTGCGGAAGGTCTCGACGGTGAGGATCGGGCCGAAGGTCTCCTCGCGGACGACCTTCATCCCTCGGTGGCAGCCGTCCAGGACGGTCGGCCGGTAGAAGTAGCCGTCTGCCGGGCGGATGTCGGACGGCTCGGGGCGCGCTCCGCCGGAGCGGACGACCGCGCCCTCCTCGCGTGCGGATGCCACGTACGCCTCGACCTTGGCGAGCTGCTGGGCGGAGACGAGCGGGCCGCATTCGACCCCGTCGACGGTGCCCCGGCCGAGCCGGATCGCGTCGGCGCGACGGGCGAGTTCGGTGACGAACCGGTCGCGGACCGACTCCTCGATGATGAGACGGGCCCCGGCGGAACAGACCTGGCCGCTGTGGAAGAACGCGGCGTTCAGTGCCTGGTCGACGGTGGTGTCGAAGCCCTCGTCGGTGGCGCACGCGTCGGCGAACACGACGTTGGGGTTCTTGCCGCCGAGCTCCAGGGCGACCTTCTTGACCGTGGGCGCCGCGGCCCGGGCGACCTTCGTGCCACTGGCGAGGCCGCCGGTGAAGGACACGAGGTCGACGTCCGGGTGTTCGGAGAGCCGGGCGCCGACCGGGTCGCCCGCGCCGGTGACGAGGTTGGCGGCGCCGTCGGGCAGTCCGGCCTCGGCGAGCAGCCGGATCAGGTGGACGGTGGAGAGCGGGGTGACCTCGCTGGGCTTGAGCACGAAGGTGTTGCCCGCGGCGAGGGCGGGGGCGATCTTCCAGCTGGCCTGGAGCAGCGGGTAGTTCCACGGGGCGATCAGTGCGCAGACGCCGACCGGCTCGTGCACGACGACACTGTGCACGTCCGGGTCCCCCGCGTCGACGACCCGGCCGCCGCTCTCGTTCATGACGAGGTCGGCGAAGTAGCGGAAGGCATTGGTCACGTCGTCGACGTCGACGCGGCCCTCCTCCAGGGTCTTGCCGGTGTCGCGGCTCTCGGTGATCGCGATCTCCTCGCGGTCCCGCTGGAGGAGGCCGGCGACCCTGCGCAGCAGATCGGCGCGCTCGGCGACGGGCCGGTGGGGCCAGGGGCCGTCGTCGAAGGCGCGGCGGGCGGCGGCCACCGCCGCGTCGGTGTCCTCGGTGCCGCCCTCGGAGACGAGGGCCAGGACGGAGGCGTCGGCGGGGTCGAGGATCTCGCGGGTGGCGCCGGACACGGCAGCCTGCCAGGTACCGTCGATGTGGAGGGTTTCCAGGGTGGCCGGGGGGTGGGCCGACGAGCGGGGAGCCGACATGTGGTGATCTGCCTTCCGTGCCTGATTGCTCCGCACCGGTCCGGCCGAGCACATACGCGCCGGTGTACCGGGATTCGGCACCAGCAGTCTGGGACCCTTTCCGTTCCGGCGAGATGTATGCCGAGATATTCACTCTGGGTGATGTGACTCACTGGGACGCCCGGTCACACGCGGGAATGCGCCCCGAAGGCGGTCCGGCCAGGGATTCCCCTTGCTCCGGGCGGGCCGATGCGGTCGAGCGGACGGTTGCGGCGCCGCCGGGAGAGGCCTCGGATCCCGTGGGGGCACTCCGGGGCCACCGGCACCGAGGCCGCCGACAGCCGCGTCACGGAGGGTATTCACACCGTTCCGGTAGGTCCGCCCCGCCCGCTCCGGCCCGAGAGCCGTCGGTCGTCGGACGTACGCCCGGAGGGCCGGGACCACCACCGACGTGTTCTCCCGGCCCGTCTCCTCCAGATAGATCTCGAGCGTCCGGCCAGATCGTCGAGCGTGGCGGTCGTCATGCCCCACTCGTGCTCCCGGTCTCCGTCGCAACTCTGCGCGTACCGGTTCCGCAACCGGTCGAGGAGGGGAGTCGCGTCGCTCCTGCCGGCAGAGATCAGCAATCTTGAGGAGCACGACGGCGGAGTGCGACGCCCGCGACCGCTGCCGCTCCACGGCGGCGCCGACGGCCCTGCGCGTCGCCGCGGGGGCGTATCGGCCGGGCGATTGCGCGATGGTTTCGACCGGTCGACACTTGGACGTGAAGTTGCCCCGGAGGGTCAGCAAGGATGTGTACGCATCATGCCCAGCGCAGACGGCGCCGACCGCGAACGCCAGGACCTGGACGCTGACGGGAGCGCGCTCCCGCAGGACCACGGGTCGGGGGTGGGTCCCTCGGATGTCTTTCTGGATGTTCCCGCACTCCATGTGGACGAACTGGACCTGGAGGTCGAAGATCTCGAGGCCCACGTCTCCCTGCAGGCGGAGGTCCTGGACCTCCTCAAGCTGAACGTCGGGGCGGACGTGCGGCTCGGGCGGGTCAAGCTGGACATCGAGGGTGTGGATGTACAGGCACAGCTCAAGGTGCGGCTCCACCACATCGCCGCCATCGTCACCCGGCTGCTGGCCACGGTGGACCGCAATCCCCAGATCCTCGAGCAGCTGACGCGCGGCGCGGGTGCTGCCGTCGAGAACGTCGGGTCCGGCGCCGGAAGAGCCGTGGGACAACTGGGAGAGGGTGCCGGTGCGGCCGTGAGCGATGTCGGGCGAGCCGCGGGGGACGCGGTCGAGTCCGTCGGCGAGAGCACGGGTTCGGCGGTGCAGGGCGTGGGCGAGGGAGCGGGGGCCGCCGTCGCGGACGTGGGCCGCAGCGGTGCGGACGCGATCGAGGACGTCCGGGACGACGTCGGGGAGGAACTCGGCGACGAGGCGGAGGAACAAGGGCGTCCGCCCGCCCGCCGCCGGAGCAGAGCCCCCGAACACGGCTCCACGAAACGGAGCAGGACCGGTGACGCCCGGAAGAGTGCCCGGGGTGAGAGGTCGGCGGCCAGGGCCACCACCGCGTCGGACGGGCCTGCCGAGGGAACTTCGGGCAGGAAGGCCGCCGTCAAGAAGGCACCTTCGTCGAAACCCGCTGCGAGGAAGGCCGGCAGCGTGGCGAGGCGGTCGACCGGCGGGACGGCCAAGCGTGCGGCAGGCGAGGGCCACCGTCCCCGGCGGGGGACGTAGTCACGGGACGGGTACAGCGCCGAGCGGTCGAACCGCGTCACGGTGGCCCGGTGCGTTCGCACCGGGCCACCGTGACGTCCGACCGCCGTGGCCGGAGGATCAGCGGGCTGAGACCGTCCCCGTCCCCTCCCCCGCGGCCCCGGTCTCCTCGACGGTCACGCGGTAGGGCCGCTCCGTGCTCTCGGCCGTGACGCGCACACCGGCGCCGTCCCGTACGACGCGGAACACCGCCGCCGGGTCGCCGGCGAGGTCCGGGACGGTGACCGTGGTGCCACCCGTGCCGGAGCCGAAGACCCGCAGGGTGAGGCCGTCCAGCCAGTCCCCGTCGGGGCGCTGGTCGTCGGCGCCCCACGGAAGCACGGCGCCGTCCCTGACCAGCAGGGGCAGGCTGTCGAAGCCGTGCGTCTCGTGCCGCCAGGCGGGGCCGGTGACACGCTCGCCGGTGAGCAGCGAGGTCCAGGTGCCCTCGGGGACGTAGTACTCGACCTCGCCGTCCTCCGTGAAGACCGGGGCGACCAGCAGGTCCGGGCCGAGCATGTACTGCCGGTCCAGGGTGCGGGAGGCGGGGTCACCGGGGAACTCCGCGAGCATGGGCCGCATCATCGGGACGCCCGTACGGTGCGCCTCTGCGGCCACTCCGTAGAGGTAGGGCATGAGCCGGTGCTTGAGCAGGGTGAACTTCCGTGCCACGTCGACGGCTTCCTCGCCGAACTCCCACGGCACGCGGTAGGAGACGTTGCCGTGGAGCCGACTGTGCGAGGAGAGGAGGCCGAAGGCGAGCCAGCGCTTGAAGACCGCCGGGTCTGGGGTGCCCTCGAAGCCGCCGATGTCGTGGCTCCAGAAGCCGAAGCCGGACAGGCTCAGTGACAGCCCACCGCGCAGGGACTCGGCCATCGCCGTGAACGAGGCGAAGCAGTCACCGCCCCAGTGCACCGGGAACTGCTGGCCTCCCGCCGTCGCCGACCGGGCGAACAGCACCGCCTCCCCCGCGCCCCGCTCCCGCTCCAGCAGCTCGAAGACGGTGCGGTTGTAGATCTGCGCGTAGTAGTTGTGCATCCGCTCGGGGTCGGAGCCGTCGTGCCAGACGACGTCCGTCGGGACGCGCTCGCCGAAGTCCGTCTTGAAGCAGTCGACGCCCTGATCGAGCAGCGCCCGCAGCTTGTCGTTGTACCAGACCCTGGCTGCCGGGTTGGTGAAGTCGACCAGTGCCATGCCCGGCTGCCACAGGTCCCACTGCCAGATGTCGCCGTTGGCGCGGCGCACCAGGTAGCCGTGTTCGGCGCCCTCCGCGAACAGCGCGGACTTCTGGGCGATGTAAGGGTTGATCCACATGCTGATGCGCAGTCCGCGCTCCTTGAGGCGGGCCAGCATCCCCTCCGGGTCGGGAAAGACCTCGGGGTCCCAGAGGAAGTCCGACCACTGGTACTCGCGCATCCAGAAGCAGTCGAAGTGGAAGACGCTGAGCGGGATACCGCGCTCCGCCATGCCGTCGACGAACGAGGTGACGGTCTCCTCGTCGTAGGACGTGCAGAAGGAGGTGGTCAGCCAGAGGCCGAACGACCATGCCGGCGGCAGCGCGGGCCGCCCGGTCAGGGCCGTGTAGCGCGACAGCACGTCCTTCGGCGTCGGACCGGCGACGACGTAGTACTCGAGCGACTGGTCCTCGACGCTGAACTGCACCTGGCCGACGGACTCGGAGCCGACCTCGAAGGAGACCTTGCCGGGGTGGTTGACGAAGACGCCGTAGCCACGCGAGGACAGGTAGAACGGGATGTTCTTGTAGGCCAGCTCGCTGCTCGTACCGCCGTCGGCCTGCCAGATGTCGACGGTCTGGCCGTTCTTGACATAAGGGGTGAAGCGTTCACCGAGGCCGTAGATGTTCTCGCCGACGTCCAGGGCGAGTTGGGCGATCATGTGGTGGACGCCGTCGGGTGTGGTCGCGAACGACGTCCCCTTCGGGTCCACCCGGGTGAGGCGCTTCCCGTCGCCGTCGAGGAAGGTGATGCCCCAGGGCCCGTCACCGTCCATCCGCAACGTCAGTGGCCCGCTGGTGAGTTCGGTCGCCGCTCCGTCCCGGCGGGTGGTGCCCGAGGGGGCCGTGGCTTCGTCGGCCGACAGCGCGAAGTCGGGCCCGCGGTGGGCCTTCCCCGCATGGTGGGTGGTGCGGACGCCGATGACGCCTTCCGCCGGGGAGAAGCATTCGACCGTGATCAGGGGGGTGTTGAGCGTGTCCCCGCGTGCGGCGACACGCTTGACCGCGGCGTACGCGGTGAACCGGTGGTCCTCGACCCTCAGGTCACGGACCTCGGTGGCGTAGGAGGCCCGGACGCCCTCACGCATGAGCCAGAAGCCGTCGGTGAACCTCATGCGGACTCCTTACGGGGGATGACGTCGATGCGGGCGAGGCGCACGGAGCCCGAGAGGCTGATACCCAGCTCGAGGTGCACTCCACGGAGGTCGACCGCGGCCTCCACGGTGCGGTAGGTGTACGGGTCGCCGGTGTCCGGCAGCTGGAGGATGGACCCGGCCGCGCTCACGGCGATGGTCCCCTCTCCCGAGTACAGGAACGCCAGTCCGTCCACGCCCTCGCCGAAGTCACACGCCCGGTAGAAGAGATGGCCCTCCTCCCCCGCGGAGGCGGCGGCGACGACATCACCTTCGGTCTTCGTGCGGTCGAGGATCACCGTGCCCGTCTGCCGGTCGTAGTCGACGGCCTCCAGACCTCGTGCCACCACCGGCCTGGGGCCTTGCGCCTCGACGTCGACGACCTCCGTGGCGGTGAGCCGGACGTCCGCGCTGGAGGCGCCCGCGAGGATCTCGTACGCGCCCGGCTCGACGGTACACCGGCCGTGCGCCACGCTCCAGTGCCCCAGCTCCTCCCGGGACACGGTGAAGTCGAGGCGTTCATGCGCTCCGGGCGCGAGGTGCACCCGGCGGTGGGCGACCAGCTTGCGCAGCGGCAGGTCCATGGGATCGTCCAGGCTTCCCAGCAGGCGTCCCAGGCCCTTGGGGGACGGCCGGGCCGCACCCACGGGACCGGCACGGCGGACGTAGACCTGGGCCACCTCGTCGGCGGGGGTGGCCCCGTCGTTGGTGACGGTCAGCGACACCCGCAGCAGCTCGCCGTCCAGCTCCGTCCGCAGTTCGGAGTAGGTGAAGTCGGTGTATCCGAGACCGTGTCCGAACGGGAAGAGCGGGGTGCCGCGGAAATAGAGGTACGTCTGCCGGGAGCCGATGACGTCGTAGTCGAACAGGCCGGGCAGATCGTCGTCGCTCGCGTACCAGGTCTGCGGCAGGCGCCCGGCCGGGGACACGTCACCGGCGAGTACGCGTGCGAGAGCCGTACCCGCGGCCTGGCCGCCGTGCGCCGTCCAGAGCAGGGCGGGCAGCCCCTCCGCCGCGTCCGTCACCGCGTACGGGTAGGCCGCGGCCAGGACGAGGACGGTGCGCGGGTTGGCGGCGTGCGCGGCGCGCCACAGTCGGTCCTGCTGGGCGGGGAGGGCGAGTGTGGTGCGGTCCTCGGTCTCGCGGCCGTTGATGTGGGGGTCGTTGCCCGCGACGACGATCACGGTGTCGGCGGCCGCGGCGACCCGGGCCACGGCGTCCGCGCCGTGCTCGACGGTGTCGAACTCGAAGACCGTGGCGTCGTCCTGGGAAATCTTCTCGCCGGACACGGCAACCTTCGCACCGTCGGCGGCGACAGAGACGTACCCACCGGTCCCGATGTGCAGAAGGCGGTGCCCTCCGTCGTGCCCCTCGACCGCTTCCATGCGGAACGTCTCCTGGACGACCCAGCCGCCCGGCTCGTCCGCGGAGGCCCTGACGTATCCGTCGTCGGCGACGGAGAGGTACAGCCCTGCGTCCGTGCGCAGGGTGAGAACACCGTCTCCCCAGTCGACGAGGGCGAGTTCGGTGGCCTCGTCGCCGCAGGTCAGCGGGGGCAGGTCGGTACGGCCGGCGAGGAGCGCGGGGTCGAGGGCGCCTTCCGCGCCTCGTGCCTCCCCGTCCGTCGCCCCGTCGCCCGCGGGCACCCGGAGCCAGCCGCCGGAGGTCTTCAACCGCACCCGGTCCACGCCCTCGGCGTGGAGGACGTTCTCGGCGCCGTAACGCTCGCGGATCCCGTCGAGCGGCGTCGAGCGGTGCATGAGCGTGCCGCTGTACCAGTCGAGCTTGCAGGCGTCCGCCAGGAGTCCGACGACCGCCACGGTGCGGCCCTTCTCCGGCACGAGGGGCAGCAGTCCCTCGTTCTTGAGCAGGACCACGGCCTGCTCGGCGGCCTCCAGCGCCAGCGCGCGGTGCTCTTCGGTGTCCAGGTCGTCCACCTGGGCGTACGGGTCGAGTTCCGGGTCGAACTCGCCGAGCGCGAAGCGCATGGCGAGCAGCCGGCGGACCGCCGTGTCGATGTCGCTCTCGTCGAGGAGCCCCTTGGCCAGTGCGTCACGGATGCGTCCGGTCATGACCGTGGAGTCCGTGCCGTGGTCGGTGAAGCTGTCGACGCCCGCCTTCAGGGCGGCCGCGGTGGCCTCCTCGTGGGTGTCGAAGTAGTGCTCGGAGTCGACCAGGTTGGAGGGCGCTCCGGCGTCCGAGCACACGACGAGCGGCTGGTCGGTCCAACTCCTCAGATGCTGTTCCAGGAGGGGCGAGACGTGGTTGGGACGCCCGTTGACGAGGTTGTAGGCGGGCATGACACCGGCCACGGCCCCGGCCCGCACCGCGTCGCGGAAGGCCCGCAGGTCGTACTCGTGCAGGACGCGCGGGCGGACCGAGGAGGAGGCGGTGTCCCGGTCGGTCTCGTTGTTGTGCGCGAGCCAGTGTTTGAGCACGGGTGCGGTGCGCCAGTAGTGCGGGTCGTCCCCGCGCAGTCCCCGGGTGTAGGCGACGGCGATGGCGGAGGTGAGTGCCGGGTCCTCGGAGTACCCCTCCTCGCCTCGGCCCCACAGCGGATGGCGCAGCAGATTCACCGTCGGCGCCCAGACGTTGAGCCCGACACGGTCGTCCTGGGCGCGCTTGGCCCGCACCTCGTTGCCGACGGCCTCGCCGACGCGGCGGACCAGGTCGTCGTTCCAGGTGGCGCCGAGGCCGACGGCCTGCGGGAAGACGGTGGCGGGGCCCATCCAGGCGACCCCGTGCAGGGCCTCCTGTCCGGTACGGAACGGACCCAGCCCGAGCCGCTCCACCGCGGGGGCGAACTGGTGCAGCATCGCGATCCGCTCGTCGAGCGTGAGCCGTCCGAGCAGGTCGTCGGTGCGCCGGGAGAAGGACAGCTGCGGGTCGCGGAAGGGAAGCGGATGGTCCGTCACGTGCGGGGCCCCTTGGAGAGGTGGGAGGTTTTCCGGTCTGTCGGCTCCGAAAGACCGTTCGACGCTCGGGGAAAGATCTTTCGAAGCGCTTCGATGCTCTGCGCCCCACCCCGCAGGTGTCAAGGGTGCTACCGCCGCAAAGAGGTTCATGTGGACGTATCGAAGTCGCGTCGCCCCGGGAAACGGTTCGGAAACAGGTCGGAGGAATCTCGAAACGAACTCTTGTGCGGCCGAGACCCTTCACTTAATGTCGCTGCAACATCGAAGCGCTTCGACGAGGCAGCCCGTTGACCGCTTCAGCTCAGCCGGTGCAGTTCCACCGGCTCGGCCGGTAACGCCCCCTACCTCAGACACAGGGCCGAGCGGCAGTCGCCGCCGCGGGCCGTCCTGTTGCACCACGAAGGGTTGACGCAATGACGCCGAACTCCCCCTCTGCTCCCAGCCGGAGACGATTCCTCGCCTCTTCCGTGGTCGTCGCGGCAGCCGTGGGCGGGGGGATGCCGCTCCTCGCCGCCTGCGGCGGCGGTTCCGGCGGTGCGAAGAACGAGGGCACGACCACGGGCAAGAAGCTGAAGGACATCCTTCCGTCCTACGTGCCCTCCGAGGCGGTCACCCCGGACATCCCGAGCAAGAACGGTTCCGCGGCCGGCTTCACCACCGCGCTCCCGGCCGACAAGCTCGCAGTGTCCGTGCCGAAGAAGCTGGGCCAGGGCAGCGAGCTGCGGGTCATGGCACCGCTGTGGGGCACGTCGCCGGGTCAGGGGAACCCGTACTGGAAGGCGATGGACGAGGCAGCCGGTGTCACGGTCAAGTGGCAGAACCAGGACGGCAACGTCTACGGCCAGAAGCTCGGCGCGGTGCTCGCCTCCAGCGACATCCCCGACGCGGTCGTCGTCCCCGGCTGGGAACTGGGCGGCAAGATACCGAGCGCCATCGCCAACAAGTTCGCCGACCTCGGCCCCTACCTGTCGGGTGACAAGGTCAAGGACTACCCGAACCTGGCGGCCATTCCGACCGGCGCCTGGCAGCGTGCGGTATTCGCCGGCAAGCTGCGCGGTCTCCCCATGCCCGCCGAGGCGACCCCGAACATCACGCCCTTCTACCGTGCGGACATCTTCGAGGAGAAGGGGTACGAGGTCCCGACCACCACGCAGGAGTTCTACGACCTCTGCAAGGAGATCAACGCCCCGAAGAGCAAGGTGTGGGCGTGCAGCGACATGACGTGGTCGGCGTTCGTCTTCTTCGGGGTGCTGCCGGAGAAGCCGTACTACTGGAAGCTCGTCGACGGCAAGCTGGTCAACCGCTACGAGACCGACGAGTACCTGGAGGCGCTGGAGTGGTCGCGCTCGCTGTACTCGGCGGGCTTCGTGCACCCGGATGCCAAGGCCGAGACGGGTGACATGCGGACCACGTTCTCCTCGGGGAACGTCCTCATGTACAACGCGGACATCTCCGACTGGTACGCCGCGACCGCCGTCCAGCGCCTCGACAAGCCGGAGTTCCGGATGGGGGCGATGGACTTCTTCGCCGCCGCCGGCGGTGACCCGGTCATCTACGAGGCGTCGCCCTCCAACATCTGGTGCTTCGTCAACAAGAACGCCGACAAGAAGACCGTCCAGGACGTCCTCGCCCTCGCGAACTACACGGCCGCTCCGTACGGGACCAAGGAGCAGCGCCTGAAGGCCTACGGCCTGGAGGGCACGCACCACACCCTCAAGGACGGCGTCCTCGTCAAGACGGAGCAGGGAAACAACCAGGTCTTCGCCACCTACGAGTACGTGGCCTCCCCGGCTCCCTTCCGCGCCTACCCGGACTTCCCGGACGTCGCCAAGGGTGTCATCGAGTGGCAGCAGCGTCAGGGCGCGCACCTCAAGAAGCCCCTGTTCCACGGCATGCAGATCCAGGAGCCGACCCGCTTCACCGAGCTCAACGCACAGTTCGAGGACATCGAGAAGGACATCGTGCGCGGCCGCAAGAAGGTCGGCGACATGCAGCAGGCCGTCTCCGACTGGAAGACCAAGGGCGGGGACAAGCTTCGCGACTGGTACAAGAAGCTGCTCGACGAGACCGGTGAGTCGGCCTCCTGACATGTCACTGAGCACAGACGACCGGCGCGCGCAGGATTCACGGACGCCGCCGGTCAAGACGAGGGCGGCGGCCGGTGACCGGCCCGTCACCAAGGAAATGCCGCTGCGTCACCGGCTGCGCCGGGACCGCACGCTGATCCTGATGACGCTGCCGGCGATGATCCTGCTGCTGGTCTTCGCGTACGTCCCCCTGGCGGGGAACGTCGTGGCGTTCCAGGACTACGACCCGTACATCGCCGACAACGCGTTCCAGGCGATCGCGCAGAGCCCGTGGGTCGGGTTCGAGTGGTTCCAGCAGATGGTGAACGACCGGCTGTTCTGGTCGGCGCTGCGGAACACGCTGGCGATCTTCCTCCTGCAGCTGACGCTGTTCTTCCCGGTGCCGATCCTGCTCGCGCTGTTCATCAACAGCTTCGTGCGGCCCCGGGTCCGGGCGGTGGCGCAGGCGATCCTCTACCTGCCGCACTTCTTCTCCTGGGTCCTGGTCGTCACCGTGTTCCAGCAGATGTTCGGAGGCGCCGGGCTCATCGCGCAGACGCTGCGGGAGAACGGTCACGAGGGCTTCGACCTGATGACCGACCCCGGGCTGTTCAAGTTCCTGATCACCTTCGAGATGATCTGGAAGGACGCCGGCTGGGGCGTCATCGTCTTCCTCGCCGCCCTCGCGGCGGTGAGTCCCGACCTCTACGAGGCGAGCGCCATGGACGGCGCGAACCGGTGGCGCCGGATGTGGCACATCACCCTGCCCGCCCTGCGTCCCGTCGTCGCCCTGCTGCTCGTGCTCCAGGTGGGCAACGCGCTGACCGTCGGCTTCGAGCAGATCCTGCTCCAGCGCACGGCGGTCGGCCCGGGGGCGTCGGAGGTGCTGGACACCTACGTCTGGAACGTCGGCATCACCAACGGCGGGTTCAGCTACGCGGCGGCCGTCGGGATCATCAAGGGAATCTTCGGTCTGCTGCTGGTCCTCGGGGCCAACAAGGTCGCCCATCTCATGGGTGAGCAGGGGGTGTACAAGAAGTGAGCAGCCTGCTCTCCGGCCTGACCGGCTTGGGCGGTGTGAAGCCGGGAACCCGTGGCCGCCTGCGTCCCGTGTGGGAGGAGGAGCCGTCGAAGGCCGGCCTCGCCTCCAAGGGTGTGGTGATGGTCCTGATCTGCCTGGCCGTCCTCTTCCCGCTCTGGGTCGTGATCGTCACCAGTCTGTCGTCGGTGAAGACCATCACCGAGGCCGGCGGTCTGGTGGTGATCCCGCGCGGTGTCACCTTCGTCGCCTACCAGGAGCTGCTGGGCGGCGGCCAGGTCACCCGCGCGGCTCTCATCAGCATCTGCGTGACCGTGGTCGGGACCCTGTTCAGCATGACCGTCTCGGTCCTGTGCGCCTACGGACTCTCGCGTACCGGTTCCGTGCTGCACCGCCCGCTGCTGATCTTCATGCTGGCCACGATGTTCTTCGGCGCGGGACTGATCCCGACCTATCTGGTGGTGCAGGGCCTCGGTCTCACGGACTCCTATCTGGCGCTGATCCTCCCGAGCGCGCTGAACGTCTTCAACATCCTGGTCCTTCGGGCGTTCTTCATGAGCACGGCGCAGGAGCTCATCGAGAGCGCGCGTATCGACGGCGCGGGCGACTTCCGCATCCTGTGGCAGATCGTCATGCCGCTGTCCCGCGCGGTGATCGCCGTGATCACGCTGTTCTACGCGGTGGGCTACTGGAGCGCCTGGTTCAACGCGTCCATCTACATCAGCGACCCGGACATGCTGCCGCTGCAGAACGTGATGAACCAGCTGGTCCTGAAGCAGGAGCGGCCCACCGGCCTGACGCAGGTCATCAACACCGGCCACCTGTCGCTGCTCGCCGTCCAGATGGCGGTCATGGTGCTGGCGCTCATCCCGGTCGCGTTCCTGTCGCCTTTCGTCCAGAAGCACTTCAAGGAAGGCATGCTCACCGGCGCCGTCAAGGGCTGAACCGCCCCACCCGTCCCGCACGTCCCGCACTCCCCCACCGGAGGGTCCCCGTCATGCGCGCTTCGTCCGTCCCCCAGCCGGAACCCGCCTCGCGCCCCCGGCGCCGGACCGTACTGGCCGGTGCGGCGGTGGTCGCGGCCTCGGCGTCCGTGCTTCCGGCGGCGGGGGCCGCCGCGGCCGCCCGGCGGCCGGCGAAGTCCGAGCCGTACCGCTGGCGCACCGCGGCCATCGGCGGGACGGGCTTCGTGACGGGCCTCCTGTTCCATCCGGCCGTGCGCGGTCTCGTCTACGCCCGCACGGACATCGGGGGCGCCTACCGGTGGGACGACCGACGGTCCCGGTGGACCGCCCTCACCGACCACATCGGCTGGGACGACTGGAATCTGCTGGGCGTCGAGGCGATGGCGGTCGACCCCGCGCACCCGGACCGGCTGTACCTGGCACTCGGCACCTACGCGCAGGAGTGGGCGTCCCCGGGAGCGGTCCTGCGGTCCGACGACCGCGGGGCGACCTGGGCGCGTACGGATCTGACCGTGCGGCTCGGGGCCAACGAGGACGGCCGGGGCTGCGGCGAACGGCTCCTGGTCGATCCCCGCGACAGCGAGACCCTCTGGCTCGGCACACGCCACGACGGGCTGCTTCGCTCCGAGGACCGGGGGGCCACCTGGGCCGCCGACACCGCCTTTCCCGCCACGGCGTCGGCGGGCGGCCAGGGCGTCACCCTGCTGGTGGCGGCCGGACGGACGGTGTACGCGGGCTGGGGAGACGGCACCACCGCTCTCTACCGTACGAACGCCACCGGCGGCTGGGAGGCCGTCCCCGGGCAGCCTGCGGCAGGAGCATCGACGAGGGTTCCCGTCCGCGCGGCGTACGACGCGGGCAGCCGTGCGCTGTACGTGAGTTACGCGGACGGGCCGGGCCCGAACAATCAGACCGACGGCTCGGTGCACCGCCTCGACACGGTGACCGGAACCTGGACCGACGTCACTCCGGTCGCTCCGGGCGACGGTGACACGTTCGGGTACGGCGGGGTGGCCGTCGACGCGGCACGCCCGGGCACGGTCGTGGTGTCCACGAACAACCGTTGGGGGCCGGTGGACACCCTGTTCCGGTCCACGGACGGCGGGACGAGCTGGACCTCGCTCAAGGACACGGCTGTGCTGGACGTGTCGGAGACCCCGTATCTCAAGTGGGGCGGGGAGGCCAAGTTCGGCTGGTGGATACAGGCCGTCGCGCTGGACCCGTACGACTCGCGGCACATCCTGTACGGCACCGGCGCGACCGTCTTCGGGACGCGTGACCTGGTGCACTGGGCCCCGGAGATCCGAGGTCTGGAGGAGTCGGCGGTCCGCCAGCTGATCGCGCCCCCTTCGGGCGCCCGGCTGCTCAGCGGGCTCGGGGACATCGGGGTCATGCGCCACGACTCCCTGAGCGCGTCCCCGTCGCGCGGCATGGCGTCGGACCCCGTGTTCGGCACGGCGACCGGACTCGCCCTGGCCACCCTGAAGCCGTCGTACGTCGTGCGGACGGGCTGGCCGTCGGGCTCCGACTCGGCCGGTGCGTACTCCCGTGACGGCGGGGTGAGTTGGCAGCCCTTCGCCTCCCAGCCCGCGATCGCCCCCTCGGCTCCCGGCCCGGTGGCGGTCTCCGCCGACGGGGCGACGCTGCTGTGGTCGTTCGTCCACTGGGACGGCACGAAGTACGCGGCACACCGTTCCACGGACGGCGGCGCCTCATGGGCCGAGGTCGCGTCGTTCCCGAAGGGCGGCACACCGGTCGCCGACCCGCTCGATCCGAAACGCTTCTACGTGTACGACACCGACGCGGGCTCGGTCCTCCTCTCCACGGACGGGGGCCGGACCTTCACCGTGGGAGCCACCGGACTTCCCTCCGGCGACGTGCAGTTCCGCATCGCCGCGGCTCCGGGGCGCTCCGGTGACCTGTGGCTCTCCGCCAAGGACGACGGGCTGCTCCGGTCGACGGACGGCGGCCGCACGTTCACGCCGTTGTCGGGCTGCCACGCCTCGCACGCCCTCGGCTTCGGGAAGTCCGCCCCGTCGAAGGGGCGGGCCGGCTACCCGGCGGTCTTCCAGACCGGGCGGGTCCCCGCGACGTACGACGGCGTGGCCGTGCTCCGTTCGGACGACGCGGGCGCGACCTGGGTCCGCATCAACGACGACGCCCACCGGTGGGGGTGGACCGGCGAGGTCATCACCGGCGACCCCCGCGTCCACGGCCGTGTCTACCTGGGCACCAACGGCCGCGGCATCCAGTACGCAGATCCCCAGTAGAGGAACGAGAAGTCCATGCCGTCCCTGCACGACGCCACCCGTGGCCGGATCCTCTTCGGAGGCGACTACAACCCCGAGCAGTGGCCCGAGGAGGTGTGGGCCGATGACGTCCGGCTGATGAAGGAGGCCGGGGTCAACTCCGTCACCGTCGGGGTGTTCTCCTGGGCGGCGATCGAACCACGCCCTGGCGCGAGGGAGTTCGGCTGGATGGACCGGCTGCTGGACCTCATGGCGGACAACGCGATCGGGGTCGTCCTCGCCACACCGACATCGTCACCGCCCCCGTGGATGGGCGCCCTGCACCCGGAGACGCTGCCGCGCACCGAGGACGGAGCGCTCGTCAACTACGGTTCCCGGCAGCACTTCTGCCCGAGCTCCCCGGTCTACCGGCGCTACGCCGCGGCCCTCACCGAGGACCTCGCCGCGCGGTACGCGGACCATCCGGCGCTCACCGTGTGGCACATCAACAACGAGTACTGCACGCACTGCTGGTGCGACGAGACCGCCGCCCACTTCCGCCGCTGGCTGACCTCGCGGTACACCACCCTGGACGCGCTCAACGACGCCTGGGGTACGGCGTTCTGGAGTCAGCGCTATGACGGCTGGGCGGAGATCCTGCCGCCGCGCCGGGCGCAGTACATGCGCAATCCCGCGCAGGAGCTGGACTTCAAGCGCTTCACCTCCGACGCCCTGATGGAGTGTTACGTCGCCGAGCGGGACATCGTCGCCCGGCACACCCCGCACATCCCGGTGACGACCAACTTCATGCCGCTGTGGTCGGGGCAGGACGCCTGGGCCTGGGCGGAGCAGGAGGACATCGTCTCCGTCGACGTCTACCCGGATCCGGCGGACCCTCGGGGCGGCCAGTACAACGCGATGCTCGCCGACATGACCCGTTCGCAGGCGCGCGGGCCGTGGATGGTGATGGAGCAGGCCGCCGGTACGGTCAACTGGCGCGGCGTCAACCACCCCAAGCCGGAGGGCCTCAACCGGCTCTGGTCGCTTCAGGCGGTGGCCAGAGGCGCGGACGCCCTCTGCTACTTCCAGTGGCGGCAGTCCCGGCAGGGGGCGGAGAAGTTCCACTCCGGGATGCTGGGCCACGCCGGTGAGCACGGCCGCACCTTCCGCGAGGTCAAGCGCATCGGCGCCGAGCTCGCCCTGATCGCAGCCGAGGTGAGCGGGACCGAGGTACCGGTCGAGGTCGCCGTGCTGCACGACTGGGACGCGTGGTGGTCGAGCACGCAGGCCGGCCGGCCGTCCTCCCTCGTCTCGTACACCGAGCTGGTCCAGGCCTGGCACCGAGGGCTGTGGGAGAGCGGGATCGGCACCGAGTTCGCCCGTCCCGAGGCCGACCTGAGCGCCTACCGCATGGTCCTCGTGCCCCAGCTCCAGCTCCTCGCCGACGCCGCGGTCGACAATCTCGTCGCGTACGTACGGGGCGGCGGGACGCTCGTGTGCGGGTTCTTCACCGGTGTCGCGGACGTGGACGACCGGATCAGGCCGGGCGGCATGGACGACCGGCTGCGTGAGATGTTCGGCATCCGCACGGTGCACGAGTGGTGGCCCCTGGACGCGGAGGCGACCGTGGAGTGCGACGGTTTCCGCGGCACCCTGTGGTCGGAGGAGCTGGAACCGGACGGCAGCGCGGAGACGGTCGCCGCGTATCGGGGCGGCGAGCTGGACGGGCTTCCGGCGGTGCTCCGCAAGGGCACCGCGTGGTACGTCTCGACGCTGCCGGAGCCCGAGGCGCTGCGAGGCGTGCTGGGCCGGGTGGCGGCCGGGGCGGGCGTGCGCCCCGTTCTGGAGGGGCTGCCCGCCGGGGTCGAGGCGGTGCGGCGGGGCGGGCTGCTCTTCCTGCTGAACCACGGCCGTTCACCGGCCCTGGTGAAGCTGCCGGGCCGGTACACCGACCTGCTCACGGGCGCCGGGGCCGACGGCGACGTGGAGCTGGACCGCTACGGCGTGGCCGTGCTCAGGGACGCCTCCGCATGATCGACGGCACGTGGGAGCCCTGCCCCGCCACCCGCTGGGAGGATGCCTTCCTCAGCGGCAACGGCCGTCACGGGGCGATGGTGTACGGCGATCCGGCGGACGACCGGGTGATCGTCAACCACCACACCCTGGTCCGGCCGAACGGCAGCGAGGACCTTCGGCCGCCGGAGCTCGCCGACGGGCTGGGCCGCCTCCAGGACGCTCTCCTGGCCGGCGACACGAAGGCGGCCGAGGGCTTCGGCGCGGGGCGTCCGCTGGTGTGGGTCCAGCCCTTCCACCCGGCGTTCCGCTCGCGCGTGCGCCGCACCCGGGGGCTGCACGACGCGGTCGCCGGATACAGGCGCCAGGTCGACTTCACGACGGGTGAGGTGAGCGCGTCGTACGAGGCGTGGAGCAGCGCTGTCTTCGTGTCGCGGGCCGACGACGTGATCGTGCAGCACGTCACCGACCCCGGTCTGACCGCCGACGTCGTCCTGGACCACACCCTGCCCGGAGCGCCCGCGCACCTGGCGGTCGGCCGCTCCACCGTCCTGACCCCGGGGGGCGCGCGCCTGGCCCTGCGGGTGGGCTATCCGGACAGCGCACTCGGGTACACGGGGATCACCGCGGTGCGGGTCGACGGCGGCACGGTCTCGGTGGCCGGGGAGGGCGTCCGGGTCGAGGGGGCACGGAGCCTCACCCTGACGACCCGGGTCGTCAGGGCGGCCGGCCGGCCGGACCTCGGGGACCTGTGGGCGGCTCTACCGGACGAGGACTACGCCACGCTGCTGGACCGCCACCGGCCGCTGCACCGGGCGGCGTACACGCGCACCTCCTTCACGCTGCGCAACGCCGCACCGGAGCGCGAACTGTCCGGTAGCGAGCTGCTGCGCGCGCCGGGGTCACCCGCGCTCCTGGAGCGGCTCTTCGCGGCGGGCCGCTACCACCTGCTCTCCTCCTCCGGGCTGCTGCCGCCCCGGCTGACCGGCCTGTGGACCGGCGACTGGGACACGGCGTGGTCCGGAGCCTTCACCACGAACGCCAACCTCAACCTCCAGGTCGCCTCCGCCGCGGCGGCCGCCCTCCCCGAGGTCACCGAGGCGCACGCGGCGCTGGTCCACGGGCAGTTGGCCGACTGGCGTGACAACGCCCGCGCGCTCTTCGGAACCCGGGGCATCGTCGCGCCGTCCCACACGGACGGCACGTCGGGCCACACCCGGCACTTCCAGCGCGCCTATCCGCTGCATCTGTGGACGGCCGGGGCCGACTGGCTTCTGCAGCCGCTCCTGGAGCACGCGGAGGTCACGACGGGCACCCCGGGCGCCGCCCTGACCGGCGCTCTCGTCGAAGCGGCGCTGTTCTACGAGGACTTCCTGACGCACGAGGACCCGGACGGAAACCTGGCGGTCGTCCCCTCGTACTCCCCCGAGAACCGGCCGGCCAACGCGAGCTGGGGCACGGTGAACGCCACGATGGACATCGCCGCGGCCCGCCATGCCCTGACGACGGCCGCCGCGCACGCCCCCGGGCACCCGTCGGCCGGCCGCTGGCGTTCGCTCGCGGACCGGCTCCCGGACTACCTGGTGAACGAGGAGGGGGCCCTCGCCGAGTGGGCGTGGCCGGGGCTGCGGGAGACGTACGACCACCGCCACCTGAGCCACCTCTACCCGGTGTGGCCGCTGGACGCGATCAATCCGTACGACACCCCGGAGCTGGCCTCGGCGGCGCACCGCGCCCTCGAACTGCGCGGCTCGGAGAACGACTCCGCCCACGGTCATCTGCACCAGGCCCTGATCGCCGCCCGGCTGCGGGACCCGTCCCGGGTGTCGGCGGCGCTGGGCGCGGTGCTGGGCGGCGACTTCTTCCACGACTCGCTGATGAGCGCGCACTATCCGTCCCGGGACGTCTACAACGCGGACGCCGCCCACGCCCTGCCGGCTGCCGTGATCGAGTCGCTCGTCCAGTCGACGCCCGGCCGCCTGGTTCTGCTGCCCGCCGTTCCCGCGGCGTATCCGGCCGGTGAACTCCGAGGCGTACGCACCCGGTTCGGCGCGCACCTGGACCTGCGGTGGTCGGCGGACGGTGCCACCGCCGTGCTGCGTCCCACCCGCGATGCCTGCGTCGACCTGCGTACGGGCGAGGGGCTCACCCTCACCGAGACCTCCGCCGGACACCACCCGGCTCCGCTGGAGCTGACGGCCGGCGTGGACCGCGTCCTCACCCTGGGGCCGCGGTAGCACTCCTCCATCCCCACATGGAAGGAACACCCCATGGCACGATCCACCCTGACCCGGCTGCTGCTGGCCCCCACGGCAGCCGTGGCCGCGCTGATCGGCTTCGCGACGGCTCCCGCCCACGCCGCGATCTGGACCTCGTCCGAGCAGTGGGGCAACTACACCACGTCCGACAACTACATCCTCTACAACAACATCTGGGGCTCCGGAGCGGGCACCCAGTCCATCTGGGCCAACTCGTCGGGCAACTGGGGCGTGACGGCGAACCACCCGAACACCGGCGGCATCAAGTCGTACCCGAACGCCAAGAAGATCGTCAACAAGCCGCTCTCGTCGCTCTCGTCGCTGACCAGCGGCTACAACGTGACGGTTCCGTCGTCCGGCGCGTACAACACGTCGTACGACATCTGGGACACGGACTACGACTACGAGGTGATGCTCTGGGTGAACCACAACGGTGCCGTCGGCCCCCTCGGCACCTCCCAGGGGCGTGTCACCCTCGGCGAGCACACCTGGGACGTCTACAAGGGCAGTAACGGCGCCAACGAGGTCTTCTCGTTCCTGCGGACCTCGGACTCGTCCTCCGGCACCGTGAACATCCTGCCGATCCTGAAGTGGATCAAGGACACCAAGGGCTGGTGGGGCGACGAGACCATCGGTGACGTCCAGTTCGGCTACGAGATCACGTCGTCGTCGGGCGGACTGAACTTCACGACCAACGGGTTCAACGTCTCGTCGAACTGATCCGGCCGGCCCGTCCGGGCCGGAGGCGGTCGGGGCCATCAGCGCGTACGTGAGGATGGCCCCGGCATCGGACCCGCCTCTACGATGGCTCGATGTCCACGATCAAGCAGGTCCAGATCACCTTCGACTGCGCCGAACCCGAGCGCGTCGCCCGCTTCTGGTGCGACGTGCTGGGATACGTCGTACCGCCGCCGCCGAAGGGGTTTGCCACGTGGGACGATTTCGATCGCACGCTGTCGCCCGACCATCAGGGGTCGGCGGCCTGCGTCGACCCGTCAGGTGTGGGACCGCGCTTGTTCTTCCAGCGTGTTCCGGAAGGCAAGGTCGTCAAGAACCGGCTGCATCTCGACGTGCGGGTCGGCACCGGGCTCGTCGGTGAGGAGCGCCTCGCCGCACTCGAGGCCGAGTGCACCCGACTGGTCGCGCTCGGCGCGGTACGTGTGCGACTGATGCGTGCCGACGGCGACTACGAGTCGTGCCTGGTGATGCAGGACGTCGAGGGCAACGAGTTCTGTCTCGACTGAGTGTGCGGCCGGTGGCGGCGCAGGCGCGTCTCCACCACGGCCGCGCGGACGGTGCGTCCGGAACCCTGACCGGTGCCGGGGGACCCACCGGTACCGGTCCGGGTGATCGAGCCTCCGGTGTCACAGGTGCCGCGCGACGTCCTTGACGAATACGAGGCCGTCGCCGGCCGCGAGGTGCGCCGGGTCGAGGGGGGCGTAGCCGAACCAGGGGGACACGCGGCGCTCGGGCAGCGTCTCCCCGAGGGCGGCGGCCAGCCGCGGGGCGTCGATGACGCAGCGGTCCTCCGGGAGCGCGTAGAGGAGCCCTTCGAGGGTGTCCGGCGCCGGCGCGTCCACTCCCTGGTGCCTGATCGTGCCGAGGGCCGTGGCCACGAAGGCGTACTCGTGGCCGAGCCGGGCGCTCACCAGCGCACCGGCGCACCACCACTCCAGCGGCATGCCGCCCATACGCATCGTGCTCTTCTCCCGCTGGAGGTGGGAGTTGTGCGCGTGGACGAGTGCCGGGCCCCGCGCGGCGACGGCGAGGAGGTTGTCAGCCATCATCTGGTCCCGCGCCGTGACCAGCCGGTTCAGGCGGGCCGGTGAGGTGTCGGCCATCCAGTGGTGGTAGCGCAGCAGACCGGTAGCGGTGCGCCCGTACAGGCCCGCCAGGTACAGGTCGTCCCGGGAGGTCGCCGTGACCAGGTGCGGCGTCTGTGCGTCGAGCAGTGCCACCAGGTCGTCGGCGAGCAGCCGCAGCCGGCCTGCCTCGGCGGACCGGCCCACGGAACGGGCCGGGTCCCTCATCGCGGCCGGGTCGGTCCACCGGTCGTCGGTGCCGAGCAGGCGGTCGAGCGTTTCCCCGGTGCACGGAAGCAGGTCCGCGTCCACGTGGCCCGCGAGGTACGCGTGGAGTGCGGTGAGGGCCTGCCGGGGGCTCGCCGCGCCGGTGATCTCCAGCGGGCCGTCGAAACCGGCGAACCGGAGCCGCTCGGACGCGGGCCGGCCGTCGTTGTGGGCGCGCATCCAGCGCACGAGTTCGCGGTTGGCGGCGGAGGCGCCCCAGCCGTGGCTGATCCCGTGCTCCATGACCTCGTCGAGAGTGCCCGTGCCCCGGGTGACGTAGTCGTCCACCACCCTGCCCGTCATGCAGTCGCTCTCGATCGCGATCGTCCGGTAGCCCTCCTCCTCGACGAGCTGCCGGAAGAGCTCGTTGCGCAGGTCGAGCAGGGTCTCCTCGCCGTGGGTGGGCTCGCCCAGAGCGAGCAGCCGGGGCCGGGCCGGGAGGAGCCTCAGGATGGAGGCAGCCTCGACGGCGTGGGTGATGTCCTTGATGTCGGTAGCCATGCCTTCGACCGTATCGTTGAACCCTCGGTTGAGACTTTTCCGCGATATCGTCGATTCCATGGGGCCAAACCTTCAAAGTGGCGAGCGGCTGCGGCCGGTTGATCTGGCGCGCGGGCAAGGTCTGTCCACGCAGGCGGTCAGGAACTACGAGGAGGCCGGCATCCTTCCGGCCGCCGGTCGCACACCTCACGGCTACCGCACCTACACCCCGCTGCACGCGGGGGCCCTGGGCGCGTTCCTCGCCCTGGTACCCGGCCACGGCCACCGGACGGCGACGTCGATCATGCGGGCCGTGAACCGGGGCGCGGCCGAGGAGGCGTTCCGCCTGATCGACGAGAGCCACTCCCAACTCCTCGACGACCGGCGTACCCTCCAGGCCGTCGAGAGCGCCCTCCGCGACCTGGAACCCGGTGCGGCGCCCAGGCCCGGTGCGGCGTCCGGGCAGGCCTCGGCGTCCGGGCCGGGCAGCATGTTCATCGGGCCGCTGGCACGGCAGCTCGGGATCCGGCCCGCGACGCTGCGCAAATGGGAGCAGGCCGGGCTGGTCCGCCCGCGCCGCGACCCGCAGACCGGGTACCGCGTCTACGACGGGCCCGACGTGACGGACGCCCGGCTGGCCCACCAGCTCAGGCGGGGCGGCTACCCGCTGGAGCAGATCGCCCCGCTGATCGACCACGTGCGGTCGGCAGGCGGGCTGGAGCCGCTGGAGGCCGCGCTGCGGGACTGGAACGGCCGGCTGTCCGCCCGCGGGCGGGCGATGCTGGCCGGGGCCGCGGAGCTTGAGGCGTACCTCCGCGCACGCGGATGAGACCCGGCCCCCCTCCCCGTGCCGGCGTGAGTCCCCGTACCGGGTGTCAGCGCGAGACCGGGCCACCGGCCAGCCAGCGGGCGGTCCGCGTCCAGCGGTCCGGCGGGGACTCCCCCAGCAGTACCGCGAACCGCTCGGGCCGGGCGAGCAGCCGGCGGTCGGGCGGATACCGGGCCGTGTGCGCCAACAGCCACCCGGCCAGCGCGTGCGGGTCCGACGGACCGGTGCCGCTCAGCTGTTCGGTGTACGCCGCGTGTGCCGCATCCGTGTCCCCTGCCACCAGCAGTTCGTCGGCGGTCGCAGACCTGTCCGCCTCGAACCCCCTCAGCTGATAGAGGCGGGCGCGGTCGTCCTGCCAGTACCCGCGTCCGGTGCCCGGCGCGACCAGCGGTCCACCGCCGGGTACGGGGGCGGCACCGTGGCGCAGCGCCTCGACGAGGCCGGCCGTGTCGTCCTCGGCACACCGCAGGTTGCGCAGCCGCCACTCCACCCGGTGACTGACCGCCGCCGCCCGTGCCCTGGCCACGGTGGCGGGCTCCAGGGGCTCTCTCAGCCAGCCGTCGACGGTCCCGGACAGGCGGGTGACGAGCCGCAGGCCGGGCGCGGTGAGCCGCGCGTGGGTCGCCAGGGTGCGCAGCACCATCCGGGTCTGGAGCCGGCGCATCGCGAAGAGGAACGCCGCCCGTCCGTCCGGGTCTGCGCCGGTGTCCCTGATCCGCTCCCGCCAGAATCCGGTGACACCGACGAAGGCGTACGCGCCGTGGAGGAGGCCGGGCAGGTGCCGGGGATCGGCGCGCCAGGGCGCGTAGTGCCGCTCGGACCGGTCGTCCTCGAGGAGGGGGAACAGGTGGAGCAGCGCCCCGAGTTTGCTGTGCTGGAACTCGTGGACGAGGGTCTCCGCGAGGGCGAGTCCGTCCCCGGGGCGGGCGATCACCATGGAGGCGAAGGCGTCACCGGTGGAGGCACTGAGCCCCTCGGCGGGCACCGGGAGAACCGCGTCGCCGTTCCTGGCCTGCCAGGGCACGATGCGGCTGATCTCCTCGGGCCGCAGCCCGCCGGGGCCGCTGCCGCCCCGTTGCAGAATCGCCACGGCGTCCCGGAACAGTTGCTGCCAGGCCCGCAGTTCCTCGGGCGGGAGACGTCCAGGGGCTATCGGTTCGTCCAGGTCACGGTAGGGGTCGAGGTCGTCGAGCTGGACGGCGCGCGTCCCCGGGCCGGTGTCCAGCCGGTGCACCGGTAGCCAGTGCGCCGATTCCGGCTCGCTGAGCGGGGCGACGACGATGTCCGGCCCGCGCTCCGCGCGGACGGTGAGGGTTCCGCCGGACACCGACACCCGCACCGTACGGAATGCGCCGTCGTCGGGGCCTGGCAGCCGGACCATGCCGAGTGCGGGCAGGCCGACCGCCGCGTCCTTGGCGGGCAGGAGGAGTTCGGCGTCCGTCCCGGCGTGGACGGCCGCCGCCGCGGCGACGGCGGCGATCTGTCCGGCGTCCGCCCACAGCGGCGGCCCGGACGCCGTTCCGTGCAGCCGTCGGAGCATGTGCGCGAGCCAGCTGCCGACCTGAGGGGTCAGCAGCAGTGCGTCGACCGCCTCGGGAGCCCGGGTGGCGGCGGCCTGCAGGACAGGCCAGATCACCCGGGACTCGAGGGCCCCCAGAACGCTCGGGTCCGCGTCGAAGAAATCGAGGAGTTCGCGGAGCAGGAGGAGACGACGCGTACGTTCGCCCCGGACCAGGAACGCCACGGCTTCGGGAGAGCCACCGCCCGCGGCGATCTCGTCGAACAGCGGGCCGGGCATACGGATCGGCTCGTACACATCGCTCCCTGTCGTGGACGGGTTTCGTCGCGGCGGCCCCGTTGCGCCCCCGCCTACTCGGCCCGGCCCGGTTCACCGCCGCCCATCGCGTTGGTGCGCGCGCGGCGGAGTTCGGCAAGGAGCCGTGCTGCCCCGTCCGGAGCGGTCAGGTGCCTCACATCGGCGACGCCCACGGAGGCCAGGTCCATGAGGTCGGATTCGAGGTGGTCGGATGTGCCGTCGGCGGGCACCGGCTGGTACAAGGCGCGCTCCCCCTTCGCGTGCGGTGGCACAGGATGCCACCGTTTACTCCATCATGACGACTGAAACTCCTTCCCGAAACCCGTGTGATCACGCCAGCGGATCACATATCGGACCCCGGGTCTGCGAGGAAGTCCTCTATCGCTGCCTTCAGTTCGGAGGCGCGGGCGGGATCGTCATCGATCAGTGTCACTGCGGCGGCCAGCTTCCACAGATCGTCCGACCGGGTTCTGAGGGCCCGGAAGATCCCGATCACATCGGTCCGCGGCATGGGGTGCCTCGGCATCCGGGCGACGACGGCGGCGGGCAGCTCGTTGACCAGGGCCTGCCGTTCGTCACGGTCGCTCATCAGCGGATACGCCATCAGGGCCGAGACGACCCGGGCGGTCGGAGGCACCGCCGGCCGGGGACGCGCCTGCTTGCCCCAACCGATGAGCTCACGGTGTCCGGGCGATTCGAGACGGAGACTGGGCGCCTCGAAACGGAGGCCGGGCCCCTGTGTGGTGAGACCCGCTTGCCGAAGAGCGTTCATCCTCGCCTTGACCGCGCCGAACAACGGCAGGGGTTCCGGCAGCGGATCGTCCGGCAGTTCGCGCAGAACGATGTCCGAGAACAACCCGAGGCGGTGTTCCGGGTCGTTGCCCGCCCGCTGCCCACGGCCCGCGGCGAACATCAGGGTCTGCTCGTGCGCGGCGACGCGTGCCCCGGCGGGAAGACGCTCGGTGGGCAGCGACTGGGGGAAGTGGTGCATCTCGTCGAAGGTGCGACACGCGTCGACCATCCACATCTGCACTCCGAGGCCCGGGGCCACGTCACTTCGGAGCCGGGCGAGTGCGGACTCGACGTGTATGTTGCGCCGGTCCGTCTGCGTGGCGTCGGCGGTGTAGAGCCGTGTGTCCTCGTCCGGGTCCAGCACGCCGTGGCCGCCCCACCACACCCACAGGGCATCCTCCCCGCGGTCCGGGATGTCCTTGACGAACGCGCGCCTCAGCGAGTCGTGGTCGGCCGGGTGGAACGGAATACCGACGGCGGTTCCGGTCACGGGTGCGAGGTGGAGCTGGATCTGGCTGTCGGGCACTCCGCGGGCCAGCAGCCAGTCGCGGAAGCGCAGGGCGTCCCGGGCGGGCCCGGGGAGGTCCCAGCCGGATCCGGCGGCGTACTGCTCGATGCCGACGACCAGGGCGAAGACACGGGCCGGCGGCACGGGCCGGCGGTTCACGGCAGCCGCTCCCCGATGGCGCGGTAGACGACCGGATCCGTCCAGTAGGCACTGTGCGCCACGGGGAAGGGCTGCCGGCTGTCGGTGGCCACATCGTGTGCCCGGCCGGGGAAGAGCGGCTCGGCGGCGTACCCCAGGAGGTCGCGGCGGTCGTGGAGATTCAGCCACGGCGGTACGTGACCGGGCAGCGGATCCGGATGGAGGAGCGAGGGCAGCGCGCCCGTCTCGTACAGGAAGGGGCCCTGCGAGCCGACCGTGACCAGGAGTTCGACCCCTGGCAGCGGGCCGGATATGAGGGTGTCGAGCGCCATGATGCCGCCGAGGCTGTGTCCGAGCAGGACGACGGGCGGATCCAGGGTGGCCACGAGCTCGCGCAGCCCCTCACGCATGCCCTCGCCTCTGGCGAGGTACTTGAGGATGTCGCCGGCCGCCGGGTGCGCGGCGTCGGTCAGCGCACGTCGGTGTCGCACGGCGTAGCGCGAGCCGAGGCGCACGAGCGGGCGCCCGGCCATCCGGAGCAGGGGGCCGCGGCCGGTACCGGCGGGCGCGGCGCCCAGACGTTCCGCGAGCTCGGCGACGGCGGAGTCCCTGACGTCTCCACCGCACTGCACGGGGCTGTCGGCCGCGAGGTCCGCGGCGATGACCGCGGCGGCGAGCGCGCGGGCCAGCACCCATGCAAGGGCCTCCCGGTCCAGCGCCTCGGCGGCGGGCCGGAGGAGAGGACTTCGTGCCAACTCGATTGCCGCTCGCCTCAGTTCGGGACCGAGTGCGTCCGCCCGGCAGACACCCTCCGCCGCTATCTCATGGAGGAGCGCCCTCGGACGTTCGTCGGGGAACGCCGCACCGGGCGCTGTGACGCGTGGGCCCGCCCCGGCGGCTGCGGTGGCCAGCTCGGCCGAGGGGTCCTCGTACAGCCGTGCCCATTCCTCCGTTTCGTCGCCGTCGTCGAGGTCTCCGGCGCCGCGTCCGGTCCCGGAGCCGGGAGGGGCCGGGATGCTGGAGCCGTCCGCGGCGAGTTCCGCTCCGTGCTCCGTACCCCAGTCGTACGCGACGACGTGTGCGCCTGGAGCAGTTGCCGCGAGACCCGGGACGATCCGCGCGAGCAGCGTGCCGAGGTGCGGTTCGCGCACACCGGTGCCGTGGATGAAGACCACCGTGGTCATGAGTCCGCCCCCCGTTGCCTGAGTGCAGCGGCCCTGCCCGCCGTCAAGGGGCGGCGGGCGGGGCCTGTGACTGCTCGGTCCTTCGCGACGTCACATCGGCAGTGGAGTGATGTCGCACTCGATGCGCTGGTGGAGCCTGGCCGCGGTGTGCCAGGGGTGGCTCGCGCCGAGCAGGCGGGAAAGGCCCTGTGCTGCCGCGCGGTTGAGCCGGTCCGCCTCGTCGGAGTCGCCGAGGCCGCGGCGGTCGAGCGCCAGGTTCGCCGTGCAGGCGAGTGTCAGCGGGTGCTCGGGCCCGGCGGTTTCCGTGAGCTTGGGGAGCAGGTCCGCGTCGGCGGCCATGGCCTGTGCGAAGTCCAGTCGCGCGTAGTGGTCGTTGGCCCGGCACATCGCCGCCGTCAGCGTGCTGATGTGCAGCGTCCCCAAGCTGCCTTCCAGGCCCTCCAGCGCCTGGGTGTCCAGCGCCTCCGCCCGGTCCGTGTCACCCTGCGCCCGCAGGGTCGCGGCAAGGTTCACCCTGGCGAACTGGGTGTAGGGATGATGGTCGCCGAGCACCTTGAGGTACGCGGACAGCGCCTGCTCCCCCAGTTCACGGGAGCCGACGAGGTCGCCGTGCAGGCGGCGTTCGACCATGGCGTGGACCGCCGCGCAGAGCGCGTCGGTGTTGTTCAGACCGTAGCGGCTGGTGAACCGCTCGAGGGTCTGCTCGGCGAGGGCGGCCCCTCCCTCGATCACACCGGCCCTGCGTCGGCACACCGCGAGATTCAGCGCGGCACGAATGGTGGCCGCGTTCGTCTCTCCGAAGTGGGTGACGTAGGGGAGGTAGTTGGACTCCTGGAGTGCGCGGGCACCCAGGTAGTCGCCTGCCTCACGCAGGTCGATGGCCAGTCCGTTCAACGTGTTCAGGGTCAGCCCGTTCACGGGGCCGTACAGCAGTTCCCTCTGCCGCGCGGTCTCCTCGTCGATCTCACGCGCGAGTGCGAAGTTCCCGTTCAGTCGCAGCGCCACACCGTAGTCGTGTGCCGCGCTCAGCGTCGCGGGGTCCTCGGGCCCGAACAGGTCGCTCGCCCGGGTGAACGCCTCCTCGGCCAGCACGCGCGCCTGTGTGAACTCACCCTGGTGCCGTAGCGCGCCGGCCATCTGCCACATGGAGTCGATGAGTTCCTCGTCGGGGATCTGCGCCCCGCGTGAGATGGCCAGGGCCCGCTCGTTGTGCACGATCGCCTCGCCCGGGCGCCCCAGAAGCCGTAGGTAGAAGCCGAGGAGCTTGGTCATCCTGATGACGTGCAGGTCCTCGTCACCGGACTGCGCGCGCCACGCGGCCCAGGCCAGCCGGGCCTGGGCCGCACCCGATTCGTGCGCTCCCCAGTAGTAGAGGAAGAACACCATGTCGTAGACGAGGTCACGGACCCACGCGTCGGAGCTCTCCACCGCTCCGGACGCGATCACGTGCGGGAGGATCGCCTGGTAGGCGGGCCACTGGTCGGGGGAGGCGGGGGCGCCGGGCTTGGCCGTGGTGAGCAGCAGGTGGGCCGCCCGCGTCATCCTGGCCCGCTCCTCCGGGTCCATCCTGGCCACGATCACGTTCTGCATCAGCCGGTGCATCTGCAGCGTGGCGGTCTTGTGGTCCAGCCTCACCAGGGACAGTTTGCTGAGGTCGCGGGTCGCGCGGGCGAGCAGCAGGGGGTCCCGCAGGACCGGGTCCAGTTCGGGAGTGACCTCGACGTTCCGGCCGCCCCGGAAGAGATTGAGCGGGATGGGCTCCGGCGCCATGCAGGCGCAGATCTCGAGGAGTTGGCGTGCCGCGGGATTGTCCTGCGACAGACGTCCCAGGGAGATGTCCCAGACCGCCGCGACGGGCAGCGGGTAGTCGGGGGACGGGTCGAGTTCGAGGATCTCGGGGCGGCGCTCGTCGAGCAGGGAGAGGTACTCGTCGACGGGCATTCCGGTGGCGGCGTGCCAGGCGCCCGCCTGCTCGACCGCGAGGGGCAGGTCTCCGAGCGCTGCGGCGAGCCGGTCGGCGTCACGGGAGCTCAGGCCGCGGGCGCGGCGCTGGAGGAGCGCGACGCTCTCCTCCCGGTCGAAGACGTCCACGCTCAGGGGCGTGGCGACGCGTTCCCACTCACGGTTGCGCGAGGTGACGATGATCTTGCCGGGCCCACCGTTGGGGAAGTAGGACCGGACGGCCTCGATGTCCTCGGCGTTGTCGAAGACCAGCAGCCAGTTGTCGAAGGGCTTGCCCGTACGGAGTGCCTCGCGCACGGCGGGCACCGCGGCGTTGGCCTGCGGTCCCACCTCCAGGCCGAGGCTGCGCGCGAGGTCGGCGAGCGCCCCCAGGATCAGGTTCTCCTGCTCCGAGGGGATCCACCAGATGACGTTGAACTCGCCGCTGTGGCGGTACACGTACTCCACGGCGATCTGCGACTTGCCGACACCGCCCATGCCGTGCAGCGCGTGCGGGAGGACGGCTGTGGTCTCGTCCTCCCGCAACTGCCGCTCCACGGCTGCCAGAAGACTCTCCCGCCCGGTGAAGTTCGGGTTCTTCGGTGGCACGTTGCCCATGATCTTGGGCTGGCCCGTTCGGACGAACCGTAGCTCCGGCGCCGTCGTGTGCGTACGCTCGTCGACCCTCCGGGCATCCGGTTCGGTGTCTACGGGTGGTGTCGTCGGCGACACAGATCCTCCAGGTGGAACCGTCGATTGCGACGGGGAAGCGGGGCCGTTCTCATTCACATCAGGTGCCTCTTTATCATCTCTTGTCCCCTCTGTCGGCGCTCCCGCGCCACGCGACAGCCCCTGGTTCAACTGCGCGGCCCGGCGCCGGTACGGCAGGCCCCCCAGTGCCCGCAGCACCGCGACCTCGATGCGTACCCAGGCCGGCCCCCCTTCACGGTCGGGCAGCGCCGCCCCGACCGGGTCACGCAGCGCCGCTCGCAGACGTATGCCGTGGTCACGGCCGGCTCGCGACTCCGCCAGCAGGCCGACCGCGTGCGCGAGTTGGGTCCGATTTCCGGTGGCGAGCAGGGCCTCACGTATGCCGTCGGCGAAGTCGGGTCCCCCCTCGCCGTCCCGGTCCCAGTCGATGAGGCCGCCCATCAGCACCTCGGACAGGTGCTCGGGGCGCGTCTCGGGCAGGGCCCGGTCCCGCAGTTCCTCGATGACGTCGAACCGCACCGGCGCCACGGCCAGCAGGACGGCGAGCTGTCGGGCGAACGGGCTGGCCAGTGAGAAGAACCTTCGTACGGCGTCCGCCGCCGAGCGCGGCCCGTCGAGCCTCGGCGTCCGCAGGCCGGGAGCGGACACCCCCTTGGCCATCGCCCCGGCCAGTACGACCGGAAGCGCACGGCGTACACCGCGTTCCCCTGTGACCAGGTCGGCCCAGGCCCGGAACGAACCGGGGCGCAGGCTGAGCACAGGAACGGCCACCGATCCGTCCCCGGTGCCGGGCAGGACGTGTGCGTGCTCGGGTACGCCCTGCGGTGGATGGCACAGGACGTGGCGATTGAGTGATCCGAACCCGGCGGCGTCGAGCCGTGCGCGGAACGGGTAGACCGAGGACCGGTGGCGGAGATACGGCGGCAGGAGATGGACCAGCGCCGTCGGCCCGGACGACGCGAGCCGCCCCAGCAGTTCGTCGGCGCCACCCTCCGCCCAGCCGGGTGCGAGCCCGTCGGTGACGACGAGAAAGAGCCGCGACCCGCGACCGTCGAGCAGCTCGGCGGGATCCGCGCGCCGGTTGCCGGGCCAGCGGAGAACGGGTGCGTCCCCGCCCGGCAGCGTGACGTCGACCGTGCGGACGTCCCGGAAGGAACCGCTGCGCACCGCTTCGTCGGACAGCCGGCGCAGGGAGCTGTCCCACACGGCCATGGTGGGCGCCCTGTCCACGAGCAGCATCAGATCGAAGGCGCGCTCCTGCACCGGATCGAGGTAGGGGATCCACAGTCCGTCGATGACACCGTTCTCCGCGGTGCGCGCCTCATCGAGCTTGCTCTCGCGGCGCGAGGGGACCCGTCGGCCGAAGCCTCGCAGGGCCTTGGCCAGGCGCAGCGGCACAGCGGGGCGGGCGGGGCGCGTCTCGTGCGGAAGAACCGATTCGGGCAGGCCCTGACGGCTCTCCTCGATGCCGCTGACCTCGGCACCGTGAAGGTTCGCGCCGCCGCTTCGGAGGGGCACGATCTCCGGCGCCCCCTGCTCCATGGACGGGGCCGCGACATCGGTCGACAGCTCTGGCGAACCGTCAGGTGGAGGCCCGGGGTCCGGATGCTCCCCTCCGTCCGTGCGGGTGCCGGTCCGCTGCCATGCCGCCGCCAGCCAGACGGCGTCGGCGAGGTCCTGCCAGCTCGCCTCGCCGTCCGTCTCCCGGAGGTGGCCGCCGCTCGGCGCGGGCTCCGCGTCCGGGGCGCGTTCCCGTGGCGAGCCGTGCATCATCGGCCTTTCGAGAGATCACGGAGGAGCATCTCGAGAAGCTTGAGCCCGTCGCCGTCCGTGCGGAAGCCGTGAGCCGTGGTGAGCTGCACCGCGTTGAGCAACTGGTCGACGGACTGGGTTCCCCCTCCGTCCAGGCGCCTGACGAAGTCGTCCACGAGGTCGTCGATGCCTTCGGGGCGACGGCCCAGGTGACTCACCACGATGGAGACCAGCTGTTCACGGCTGGGCGGACGCATCTCCAGCGGCAGGCAGCGACGCCGGAAGGCAGCCGGGAACTCGCGCTCGCCGTTGCTCGTGATCACGACGACGGGGAACTCCGAGCACTCGACCCGACCGGCCTCGATGACGGCCCGGCCCTGCGGGTCGTCGGTGAAGACGGACACCTCGGCCACTTTGGCCCGCACCAGTTCCGGGATCTCGTAACTGCCGTTCTCCAGGACGTGGAGCAGGTCGTTGGGCAGATCGATATCGCTCTTGTCGAGCTCGTCGACGAGCAGAACACGAGGACGCTCGTACGCGAGCAGAGCCGTCCCCAGCGGGCCGAGCGTCACGAAATCCCCGAGGTCAGGAGCCCTTCCGGTATCGCTCTCCGGCTCGGCCGCGCCCTCCGCGCGCCAGGCGGCGATGGCCTGGGCCCGGCCGATGGCGTCGTACTCGTACAGCCCGCCGCGCAGTGTGGTGCGGCTGACGATGCTCCACGGCAGCACCCGCCCCAGTCCCAGTTCCCTCGCGATCAGGTAGGCGAGGGTGGACTTGCCGACCCCGGGCGGGCCGGTGATCAGAAGAGGGCGGCGGAGCAGGAGGGCGGCGTTGACCGCGTTGATCTCCTCCTCGCGTAACTGCGGGCCTTCCTGCACGGTGCCGAGCCGGCGCAGCGCGGACTGCGCGTCGTCGGGCGGAGGTTGCTGCAGAGGGCTTCCGGCGAACACCCGCCAGGGCGGCGGCTGCGGCAGTTGCGGGGCGTCCCCGGCAGGGGGCTGCCCCGTTGCGTGGAACACCCTCCAGGAGGGGGGCGTGACGGGCTGGGCCACCGAGACCTGCTCGGTCATGCTGTCAACTCCTCGCAGTCGACCAGGCGGTTGGGGTCGTCCCATAGAAGTGCCAGATGTTTACCGAGGGACCAGTGGTCACGATTCATCCCTTCGGCCTTCTTGCGCAACGCGCTGACCTTCGCCGGGATTTGCGAGGGCGGGTGCGCCAACAGCAGCGTCAGCACCTCGCCCGACAGCTCGGGGCTGTCCGTTCTACGGTCCCAGGCTGCAAGGCCCACCCCCTGAGCGATCGCGGTGACGAGTGCTTCCAGACCGAGGCCGGGCAGTGCGGGTACGTCGAGAATGACCGCGGTCAGACCTGGGTCCGCTATCAGCTTGGCACGCCAGCGGTCGAGCCGCTCCCCCTCTTCGCCGTGCCAGCGGTACGACTCGGCCACACCGGCGTTCCTGAGCTGTGTCCAGCGTTCCCGCCACAGAGGCAGATATCCGTCCCCCTGAGCCGCTCTCATGCGTTCGAGCGACCTCAGATGGACGTGGTAGCGAAGACTGATCGGCAGCGGGTCGCCACTCCAGGTACCCATCTCCAACCGGGCCACGTCGTGGTTCATCAGGGAGAACGGCAGGACGAACTCCACCTGCGGAGTCGGTTCGCTCTCCGTCACCGGCATCCCCGCCCAGCGTTTCTGACCACGTCCGATGGCTCGCTCGACCTCGTCCGCCAGTCCTTCGAGGGTCGTCCGTCGCACCTCACCGGCGACGGGCTCCCAATATCCTGGCGCGGCATTGACCCAGTGACGTACGTGGATATCGGCAGAACTGTCGTCCGCGGGCTCCACCATCACGACGAGGCAACGTGCCACACCGGGATCAGCGGTCGGCAGCGCCGCGATCGCACGCCTGCGCTCCCCCAGTGCCTGCACGGCCTCCGGGCCGACCTCGCGGGCCCATGCGTCCGACCACTCCCTGAGCTCTTCGCGCAGCGCCGTCTGCTCCAGGAACGCGGTGATCTCGACCAGTACCAGCGCCGGCGGCAGACCGTCGGCCTGGGTGTTCACTCCGCACAGGTGGTCGAACCGCTGGGCCGGTGTCTGCCCGTACGGGATGTCGACGCCCAACTCGTGGTTCAGCAGGGCGTGCAGCCTGCCGTCGTCGACGCGCCGTACGTCGGCGAGCAGCCGATGGATCTCGCGCACCGATCGGTCGGTGAAGTCGGGCGAGCCGCCGGCGCCGGTCCCGTCGGGCCGGACGGCTTCCGAGAGCCGGGCCAGATGGGCGGCACATTCGGGTCCGCCGATGACGCCGGCGGTGAAGGCCAGGGCTCCGAGGCCGGTTTCGTACCGCAGGAGGTCCCTGACGAAGAACAACATGTCGGCGCGTGGATTCTGGCGCCGGTAGGTGAACTCCGCCCCGAGTTGTTCGGCGGCGAAGGCGATGAACTGGGCGCATTGGTCGCGGTCGGTCACGAAGTCCTGCACACAGAGGAATTCGACCAGTCTTCCGATGAGTTGCGCCCTGGTCGCGTCCGGTTCATCCACTCCGGGCAGCCCGTGCACCACCACCGACCACCCCCGTCGAGTCGGTAACGCCGTTATGACAGAACGTGAAGTTATCACGCCGGATCTTCGGCAACCAGGCTCAATCCAGGCCCTGTTGACCACCTGCTGCGCTCGCTGCGGGGCCACGGGACAGCACGCTGGGAAAGGCACCACCCGGACGGGTGAACGCTCGACGCCTCGCTCAGACCGGTGCCGGTCCGGAACTCGCCCGCACCGTCAGGACGGGCTCCAGCAGTTCCACTTCGTCCGTGCCCCGGCCGGCGAGCTTCGCGACCACCTGTTCCACCGATCTGCGCCCCATCTCCTGCGCCGGAATGGCCACGGAGGTGAGCCGCACCGATGCCTGCGTGGCGACCTGTTCGGGGCAGACGGCCACGACGGACACGTCCTCCGGCACGGCACGCCCCTGCTGCTGGAGCAGGTTGAGCAGCGGCTCGACGGCCGCCTCGTTCTGGACGATGAAGCCGGTCGTACCCGGCCGCTCGTCGAAGATCCGGCCCAGCGTGCCGGCCATCGCCGCGTATCCGCCCTCGCAGGGGCGGTGCAGGATCCGCATCCCGGCCTCCTGCGCCTTGGCCCGTATGCCGTCGACGGTCCGTTCGGCGAAGCCGGTGTGCCTCTCGTAGACGGCGGCGGCCTCGCCGATCACCGCCACCTCGCGGTGTCCGAGACCGGCGAGGTGTTCCACGCAGAGCGCTCCGGTGGCCTCGAAGTCGAGGTCCACGCACGTCAGCCCGGAGGTGTCGGCGGGCAGGCCGATGAGGACGGCGGTCCGGCCGGAGTCGCGGAGCAGCGGCAGCCGCTCGTCGTGCAGTTCGACGTCCATCAGGATCATCGCGTCGGCCAGTGAGCTCCCCGCGATCCGCCGTACGGCGGCCGGGCCCTCCTCACCCGTGAGCAGCAGGACGTCGTAGCCGTGCGTACGGGCGCTCGTGGCGACGGCGATGGCGATCTCCATCATCACCGGCACGTACATGTCCGTGCGCAGCGGCACCATCAGCGCGATGATGTTGGACCTGCTGCTGGCGAGGGCACGCGCACCGGCGTTGGGGTGGTAGCCAAGCTGCTGGATACTGCTCTCGACCCGTTCCCGGGTGGAGGCCGAGATCGACCGCTTGCCGCTGAGGACGTAGCTCACCGTGCTCGCGGAGACTCCGGCGTGCTGGGCGACCTCGGCAAGCGTGACCATTCGGCTTCTCCCTCACAGTGGGCGACCGCAAGGGAGAGCGGGTGAAGCGCTTCGACAGCGCCTTGCTGTGCTCCCCTTCGCATTCTGACATGCACAGACAGCTTCGAGCCTAGACTCGCTCACAGGTACTGTCCAGAGTGGAGTCGAAGCGCTTCGACCGACCCGCCGGTCCTCCTTGGCGTCGTTCCACTGCCGCCACCGTGTCTCAGGACGCCGAGGGTGTCCAGCCTGCCAGCCAGTCGGCGGTCTCCTGTTGGGCGGCCTGGGAGTCGGTGAGCTGCGGCCGGTCGCTGCTCGCCGGGCCGGATCCGGGCCCGGTGTTCTTGTACTCCGCGAAGCGGTCGTCCTTCCAGGAGAAGCCGCTCATGTCGGTCCAAGGGGCGGACCTGACCGCTGAGCTGAGAGTGGTGCCGCGGAAGGTGGCCATCGGGTCGAGCGAGGCGTCACCTCCCGCGTGCCACGGTCGGCCGAGGTGGAAGGACGACGCCGAGACGTCACCGTTGACGGTGGAGCCGGTGATCAGGAAGCCCTTGCGGTCTGCGGCCGTGCTGGGGGCCGTGATGTATCCGCCGGAGCTGCCGTCCCACCGCTTCTTCAACGTGATGACCGACTTGTCGATCACCGCGGTGGCACGGCCGAAGATGAAGTCCACGTTGCCGATGACGTAGGAGTTGGACATGTGGACGCGGCCGAGCTTCGCCTTGGACGCGGTGTCGAGCAGCAGGGTGTCCTGGTCGCCGGTGACGATGACGGAGTCGAGGAAGACCTTGTCCGCGGCGGTGCGCAGGGCCACGGCCTGGAGTCCGCTCATGCTCTGGTTCGCGGCCTCGTCGAAGTCGTTGGAGATCGTGAGGTTGCGGGCCTGGAAACCGTCGGCCTCGGCCGCGACGGTCGCACTGCCGCTGGTCCCGTAGGTGCCGGATCCGTCGGGCTTCCGGGTGCCCGAGGCGTTGTTGTAGACGATGACGGTGTCGTTGCGGCTGGACCCGCTGCCCTGGAGGGTGACGTTCTGCTTGGTCGAGGGGATCTTCACCAGCTCGCGGTAGGTGCCCGGCTTGATGGAGACGACGACCCGCGCCGTGTTGCCGGAAGGTATCGCGTTCACGGCCGCCTGCACGGTGGTGTACTGCCCGCTGCCGTCCTTGGCGACGGTGAGGGTGGTCGCCGCCTCGGCGCCGGAGGCAGTCCCGGAGGTCCAGACCGAGGCTACGGCCAGGAGCGCCGCCGCCCCCGCCCTCATCGCGTGGCGTGGTCCGGGGTGGAGGTGGAGGTCGCTGCGTCGTCGTCGCTCGGCTGGCATGGCCTGATCCGTCCGTCGGGGGAAGAGGTGGGGTTCCGGGCAGTAGTCGCCGCAGCGGCCCCGAAGGTTGCCGGGTCGTGGTGTCACGTCCGCCGGAAGCGTGCGTCCCTCGCTCGGACGGCGGCTCCGGGGCCCGCGGAGCGGAGCACCACGTCGAGCGCTCGGGCGGGGTCGGCGGCGTACACGTTGCTGAACCAGGCCATGTTGGCCTCGACCACCGCCCACCGGGCGTCCCCCGCGTCGTCTCCCCCGCGCATCAGTCCGACGTCGAGCACCACCCCGCTGGGCCAGGTCTCCGCCTGCGCCGCGGCAAGTCGCCGGGCGAACTCGCGTACGGCGGGCTCATCCGGGTGGCCTGCCAGCGGCGCAGCGTCGAGCCTGCCGAAGGTGGCGTACTGCGAGCCGGTACGGATCTCCCCGTCGAGTACGTGGAGTCGGAACTCCCGCACCCAGGTCACCACTTCGCTGATCTGGACGAGGGGATCGCCCTGAGGTCCCGAGGGGGTGCGCAGCGCGTCTCCGTCCGCGTACACGGCTGCCGGGAAGCTCTTGTCGGTGGGCGGTTTCACGAAGAGCGGGCCCGGGATGCGGCGGGCCTCGCTGAGCGGTACGCACCGGACGTGGCGTCCGGTGAAGCCGTGCGGCAGTGCGTCGAGCCAGCCGTCGCCCGGTTCGAGCAGCGCGATCCCGAGGGGGCCGGCGACCGTGTCGGCGAAGTGCGGACCGCCGTAGTAGTGCGCCCGGGTGTCCGCGGGCGGCGGAGCGGGATGGGCGCCGCGCGGCAGGATCGTCACGCCCATGCCTCGCTCGCGGGCCGCGCGGGCCAGCAGGGTGGCGGTGGTGGAGCGGTGCGGGGCGAGGGCGAGGAGTTCGGCCATGCCGCCGCAGCTTACGGGCGCCGGGGCCAGTGAACCGCGGCGGACCAGGATCGAGCCGGCGTCCCGGGAGACCGTCCCTTCCACCGAGAAACCGGACACCGTGCTGCAATGCCGAACACAACCACTCCCCGGGGGAGTTGCGGTCGGGGGACGGACACACAACCGCACGGCCCGGACGCGCGTGCGCCCACAGCCACCGGCCGTCAGCAGTCAGCCATGCAGCAGGACCGGGAAGGCCTCCATGTCGTTCTGCGTCATGACCGGCAGCTTGCGGATCTCGTCGTCGCCGATCGCGAGCCGCAACCGCGGGAAGCGCCCGAACAGGGCGGGCAGCGCGATGCCCGCCTCCACCCGGGACAGGGCGGCGCCGGGGCAGATGTGAGGCCCGTGCCCGAAGGTCATGTGCCGGATCGGCGTCGGCCTGGTGATGTCGAAGGTGTCGGCGTCGTCACCGTGGTGGGTGGTGTCGCGGCCGATGGCCCGGTAGGAGATCACCACACCTTCCCCCTGGGCTATCACGTGGTCGCCGACCTGGATGTCCTCGGTGGCGAACCGCATGAGCAGGTGGGTGGTGGGCGTGTCCCAGCGCAGGGTCTCCTCGACGACCGTCTCCCACGGGATCTCTCCGTCCAGCACCTTGCGCAGCTGGTCGGGGTGGGCGAGGAGTGCGCGTACGGCGTTGAGGATGAGCCCGATCGTGGTCTCGTGGCCCGCGGCCACCATCGCCTTGAGGTTGCCGACGACCTCCTCCTCGGTGAGGGGTTCACCGCCTTCCTCGGCGAGGATCAGCGCGCTGGTGAGATCGTCGGTGGGGTGCGCGGTCTTCTCCCGTACGAGCTCTGCGTAGAAGACGTCGAGTTCGGCCAGCAGCGCCAGCCGGTCCTCCTGCGGGGTGAGCATGGAGAAGAACGCCTTGTACTGCCGGGTCAGCATGGGATGCAGCGCCTCGTCCACTCCCATCAGCAGCCCGACCACCTTCATCGGGAGCGGCTGGGCGAAGACGGTCTTGAGGTCGACGGCCCCGTCCTTGCCCTGTTCGGCGAGTGCGTCCAGCAGGTGCTCGGTGAACTTCTCGATGTCCGGGCGGATCGCCTCCAGCCGCCGGGGGGTCAGCGCCTGGGAGGTCTTCGTCCGCAGCCGGCGGTGTTCCGAGCCGTCCACGGTGAACATGGAGCGTCCCGCGTCGATCATGCCGATGAGCGGCCAGGCGTGGGTGACCTGCCCGGTCCGCCAGAGCCCCCAGGCGTCCAGGTCCTTCACCAGGCGTGTGTCCATGAGGAGTTGACGGGCCTCGGCATGCCGGGTGACGGTCCAGGCGGGTACCCCGAGGAGCTCGATGCGCGCGAGCGGTACGGAGGCCCGGAGCTGTTCGGTCTCACCGTCGAGGTCCTGGACCATGGGGTCGATGACCACGGTCGCGTAGGGGCAGTTCACAGCTGGGCTCCTGTCGTCTGTACGGGGGCGAACCGGACGGGAAGCGCGTTCATCCCACGCAGGAAGGCGGACGGCCGCCGGACGAGGTCCTGGGCGGGGACGGCGAGTTCGAGGTCGGGCAGCCGGTCGAGGATGACCTCGATCGCCGTACGGGCAATGGTCTCCGCTATCTCCTGGGCGGGGAAGGGGCAGCGGTACTCGCCGTAGCTGAACGCCAGATGCGCCCCGTTGCCCGCATGGCGTACCGCTCCGCCCACCGCCATCTCCTGACGTATCAGCGGGTCGGTGTTGGCCGCCCCCAAGCCGAGCAGGAGCATGTCCCCGGCGCGGATGGTCCGGCCGCCGAGCTGCGTGTCGCGGACCGCCCAGCGGCCTGCGAGGATCTGCGTCGGGCTCTCCTCCCAGAGGACCTCGTTCATGGCGTCGCCGATACTGCGGTGCCCGCCGGCGAGCGAGTCGGCGAACTGGTCCTCGGTGAGCATGAGCCGCAGGGAGTTGCTGATCCAGTCGGCGGTGGTGAGGTGTCCGGCGGCGGTGATCGCCATCAGGTCGAGGGCGTACTCCTCGTCCGTGAAGGACTCCGGGTCGGCGAGCATCCGGGAGGTGACGTCGTCGCCGGGAGTCTCCCGCTTGGCCGTCACCAGCAGCCGCATGTGCTCGCCGAAACGGCCGTACGCCTCCTGGGCGCCGGGCCCGCCGTCGGCCAGGTCCTTCAGGACCCGGGCGATGTCCGCCCCTTCCGCGTCGGGGAATCCGACGAGGCGCGCGAGGACGAGCACGGGCAGCGGCTCGGCGAACTCGGCGACCAGGTCGGCGGTGCCACGGGCGCAGATTCCGTCGACGAGCCGGTCGGCAAGCTGCTCGCAGTGTTCCCGGATCTCGAACGGGTCAGCGGCTTCGAGTGCGGGCACCACCATCTCGGAGTGCCTCCGGTGCTCGGCGCCCGCGGTGAAGTAGATGGACGGCATGGGTCGGCCGACCATGGGGAGCAGCGGCCAGTCCTCGGGTATGCGCTCCCACTGGTTCCACAGGCCGACGTCCCGGGGGAAGAGCTCGCCGTCGCCGGCGACCTGGTGGAGCTCGCGGTATCCGACGATCAGCCAGGCCGGAAAGCCGCCGGGGAGCTCGACGGGCACCACGGGCCCGTAGGAGTGCCGCATCGTCCGGTACAGGGCCTGCGGTTCGGTGTGGACGGCGGGCCCACCGAGCGGCACGGGGGTGGTGGCGGTATGCGCGGGACAGCCGCCGGGCACAGGGGTGGTCGTCATCGTACGGGCTCCCGGGAGACGGCTTCGCGCGTTGCGGCCATCCGATCAACGCGCCCCCACTATAAGGAGGTTGGGTGGAGCTTTGGGTGCGGATCGGGAGGGCGCCCCGCGCAGGCCTTCACGTCTCGCGTCGCCCGCTTTGCGCGAGCTGGAGGCGTTCGGCCCGCTGGACCCCGACCACTGCGCAACGAACTCGGACCCCGTGGCCGTGTGCGGGTCGCCGTCGTCGCCCGGTCCGGCCGAGCGGTTTCGGGCCGGACTCCCGGCGGGTGTTGCGCATCTGGAACGCGGACGCGTAGGCGCGTCACTCCTGGGGCGCGACGGCGGCGATCCGCCGCGTCTCCCTCAGGGGCAGCAGCCTGCGGACGGTCAGCAACAGCCCGACGTCGAGGACGACTTCCGCGGCGTTGCCGAGCACCGGTACCTGCGCGGCCGCTCCGGAGACCGCCACCATCACGGCGGCGGTGACCGCCAGCCGGGCGAACCCGGTGCACCGCCACAGCACGATCCCGGCGGAGAGAACCACCAGTCCGGCGATGATGGCAGGCAGCGGACCCGTCGGTGACGCCGCGTCATTCACGTAGCGCAGGGTGTCCGCCCAGCGCTCCGTACGCATCGACAGACCGAGGACGTCATGGAGTACGCCCGCTGCCACCAGGAGGACAGTAAGGCCGACGGCAGCGCCTCGCACTCCCTTCCGCCGCACCCAAGACAGCCCCGCATGGTCCGCCGCCGAGAGCGACCAGAGCACCAGAAAGGGCGTCAGCAGCGCGTGCAGAGCGAAGCGGGGGACGCTCAGCGCCTGCAGCAGGGGCCCAGCTCCCGTCAGGCTCCCCACAGCGATCACCCCGTTGTCCCAGACCAGCGCGGAGCACACCAGGGTCGGCACGGCGGCCAACAGGCCCGGCGCCGCACGCCAGTGACGCCCTGCGGACACCGCGAGACACAACTGCGCGGCCGCGAGCGCGGCGAACACCAGCGAGATCACTCAGGACTCCTCTTCGCACCGATCAAAGTATTTCAATGATCAAGATACTTGGTGGGGCGCGAGGCTCGGCAGGCGGGGAAGGACCACCAGCAGGTGGTCCCGGCGGCGGGGACCGCCAGGCTTCCCGCCGCACTCGGCGGGAGCATGTGAACCGGAGCGCATGCGGCCACCACCCCGGCCGGCCGGCGGGAAAGCGGTGCTCCCCCGCGGAGCGTCGCTGCGGTGCGTGACGACGGGACTCGCGGCCGCGGCCTCTGGTCACCTCTGCCTCGTCATCCCGCGCGGAACGCACGGGCCGCCGCTGCCCCGACATCCGCGTCCCAGCCGGTGGCGGCGACAGCGGCGACCTGGGGAGGATCGACGGCGGCATCAGCGGCGATCAGGGCGTCGACGCACGTCCGGGACGGCTCGCGGACATCCTGGCCGGCTGTTTGCCGGGCAGTGTCCAGGACCGCCTCCCGGGTCCGTTCGGCGCTGAGCGCCGGTAGCCGGACGTTCTTGAACCCGTCCTCGAGGTCGTACTCCGCGCGCTGCCAGATATGGCCGTCGAAGCCGTAGACGAAGCCGAGGAAGAGTTGCGCCTCACGCACCCTGCGCACGGGCGGTTCCCACCAGTCGGGCGCACCGGCCAGCAGGTCCGTCTCGGGTTCCTCGAAGAAGTCGGACGCCTCGGCGTAGAACGTCTCGGAGTCGTTCCGGTCCTGCCCGAGCAGTACCGCGCGCCCCTCGTCGAGGTGGTGCAGGTCGGCCCAGCTGTCGTCACCGTTCTCGTAGTGCCAGAGCGGCCAGAGCGCCCGGCACCGCTCGCCGCGCCCCGCGGCGGCCTGCACGGCGGCGAGTGCCGCCCAGCGCCCTCGCATCACCATCGGGTGGGGAAGATTGAGCTGAACCAGGGCCACGGTCGGCTCCTCACGCCGGTCGATTGACGGTCAGCCCTTCTGGTGCCCGGAGAAACCCGGCCGTCACGCATCGCGCGCGTTCCCACCCCAGACGCGGCGGCCCTCCCCCAAGAGGCCGTCCCCGTAGGGAGATCGCCCCGCGTTTCGTGTCTCATCGCCTCCACAGGGGGTACAGAGGTGAGCATGGCTCTCGTGAAGCGTGTTGCTCTTGCTCCTCGTGCGGTTCGACAGCTGCGGCGCGTCCGCTCTGTGTACGTGGCGGGGGTGCTGCTCTCCGTCCTCGGCCTGCTCTCCCTCGGCAATGCGGCGGAAGGCGGACGACAGGCCGTGATCGCGGGCGTCTTCCTCGCGGTCTTCGCCGCGCTCCTCACTCTGACCGCGGTCCAGCTGCGGCGGCACGGGCGGACCGAGCACTGCAGTACGGCGAAGAAGCTCACCCGGCTCGTCTGACATCCGACCGTACGGCCGACTGCTCACACGGCGGTCCCTGAGCCGTTCGCGGTCCGCACGCGCGCGGCTCCGGACGTGGACGGCGGGCATGGCGGGGGTCGTGGCCGACATGACGTGCGACGGCTGCGCTTCGCCGTGCACCGCCGGTGGGCCCGCGCAGCGATCCACCGTGCCGCAGACCCGGCGCAGGAGACCGAGGGCCTCCGTCACTGCGACGCGCATCATCGATGGCGCCACAACGAGTAGGCCGCAGGACGTCCATCCGCCAGCGCACAGGGGCGGGGGCACGCTCTCTTCATACTTCATACGGCGTCCGGGGTACGCGACGACAGGTGAGAGGCAACGGGAGAATCGCGGCGGGCAACGCTCTCGGGCCCACTCATTGCACGACAGCGGACCGCACCACGGTAACGGCACATCCGACACGGTGACGATTCAGCACTGGACGGGTGCGTCGCCACCGGAAGCCCGCCGCCCCCGAAGGCTCGACCGGCCGCTGAACAGCGGAAAGCGCCTCCCGTATTGCCGCGGCTTCGCCAGGCCCCGATATACCCTGCTGGATCATGCGCATAACAGCACACGGATCGGCCGTCGGCGCCGCTATGGCCGTTGTCCTTCTCACCGCCGTCACCGGCTGTTCTTCCGGATCCGACGGCGGTGGCAGCGGTTCCGGACTGCTCACGGGGCTCGGAACCCTGGCCGGCGACACCGGCTCGAAGCAGGTGACCTTCCTCGACACTGCTGACGTCCGGAAGCTGAGCAAGGGTGACGCGAAGAGATTCGCCTGGATCTCGCAGTCGGCAAGCCCGCTGCTGAACGCCTCCCGACCGAGCCCGCTGGGGGAGAAGTTCACGGTGGACCAGATCGACAGAGCGGTCGACACCCCCGAGGCAGGTCATTGGGAGGGTTCCTTCGACGTGACGGCGATCGCCAAGTCGCTGGAGTCCAGCGGCTACACGCGGAGCGAGAAGGACGGCCAGAAGGTCTGGACCCACCCTGAGCAGAAGGTCACCATCCAGGTCTCGGGTGACGAGATCTCCTACTCGACCCGGGACGCCGACCCGCTGTCGGCAGTTACCCCGGAGGAGGGCTCCTCCCTGGCGGACAGGAAGGAGTTCCGGCGCGCAGCGGAGTGCCTGGGAGACGTCTACCGCGCGGACTTCAACCCGCTCAGCTCGACCGATCCGGTCCGCCTGTCCGCGCTGGGCCAGCAGGCGGAGACCGCAGCGAAGAACACCGAGGTGCTCTGCTTCGTGGTCAAGGACGAGGCCACGGCCAGGAAGCTGGAGACGAACCTGCGGACGGTGGTCCGGGACGAGCGGCCGACGTTCGACGGCACGAAGGTGACCGTGGAGAAGGGCGATCAGCCCGTGGTAAGGGCCGTGGTCCCGGACACGGCCACCCAGCGGCCGGGCCGACTGGTCATCAGCGACATGGAGCTGTGGATGGCTGCCGCGACCTGAGGTACGGCCCTCACGCCGAGCCTCATCGGCAGCTCGGGCGTCGCTCGCGGCTGACACCGCGGGTTGAGCGCCCGGACGAGGAGGGCGTTCGCCGGCCCCCAGGTTGGTGAGGAAGTACGGCGCTCGCTCGGCCGCGTCCTCTTCCAGACCGGCGCTCCGAGTCCAGCCGTGCGCCTTACAGAGGGCGGGAGAGCGCTCCTCCGGGACGGCACTCCGGAGGAGTCAGGACCTCCCAGGTCCTTTCTGCATGGGAGCAGCCGCCACCACACGAGAGCCCTGTCGGCCCCTTCTGCACCAGCTCGCTCGCCGCCGACGCACGCCGGCGGCTCGGGCACCGGCTCGTCCATGAGCCCCGACATAGCGGTCATGGCGATGTCGGGATGCGTCGGCCTGTGCCGGGGCTGCCGCACCGCCGCGTCGGACACCACCCCGACAGCGCCCGCCGGTCCGACGGCCGAACGCGATGTCCACGCGCTGGTCGGCCAATTCCGCGAGCTGACACGACTGCCCTGATCCCAGCACCCTCGCAGACGGCAGACGGCAGACGGGGACCTCAGGGGCCGCCCGGCTCGGTGGCGAGGTCCGGATCGCGCATGCCGGGGAAGGCATAGCCCTCGGTGTCGTCCCACGGGACGTCGAGGTCATCCATGTGCACGCGCCACTCCGCGCCCGGCAGGGCGCGGCGCAACTCGGAGACGGAGCTCAGCACATGGTCGAGCACCGGCAGCACCTTGCCGGGGTCGAACGGCATCTTGGTGGAACCGGCAACGACCTCGTCCGGCCGGCTGTCATCGCTGTCGTAGAGGTACAGGCTTTCCTGGTCCTCGTACGGAAAGGACGCCCTGTGGGCGGCGACGATCCGCTCGACGGCGGCCGTCTCGGAATCCGTGAGCGGCGTGGCCCGGCTCGCGCAGTAGTAGAGGGAGACGCTCATGGTCCGAGCCTACTGAGGGGGTACGACATAGCCGTCCGAGACCGGGCGGCCCCGTGGTGGGATGGCACCGGGCCGCCTGTGATGGGATGGCACTGTGAGCCGTACCGCCGAAGAGACCAACCGCCGTATGCTCCGCGCGCGGGACGCCATGGACCGCGCGTACGCGCAGCCGCTGGACGTTCCTGCCCTTGCCCGGATCGCCCATGTCTCCCCGGCACACTTCGCCCGCACCTTCCGCGCCACCTTCGGTGAGAGCCCGCACCGCTATCTGCAGCGCCGCCGCGTCGAGCGCGCGATGTTCCTGCTGCGGGAGAGCGACCGGAGCGTCACGGACATCTGTTACGAGGTCGGCTTCGGCAGCACGGGCACGTTCAGCCGCACGTTCCGCGACATCGTCGGCCGGTCGCCGAGGACGTACCGCACGGAGACGGCGGCCGTGAACGTACCCACATGCTTCACAAAAGCGTGGACGCGGCCGACGGCCTGAGCGCCTCCACGGCCCCTGCGTACGGGGTCGCCGACTGAGCAGTTTCGGATAAGTTTTCGCCGGGCCCGCCGACTAGCGTGATGCACATGTTCAACGCAATCACGCACTCACAGATCTACGTCCTCGACCAGGACGAAGCCCTCGACTTCTACGTCGGCAAGCTCGGCCTGGAGGTCAACGCCGACGTCGACATGGGCTTCATGCGCTGGCTCACGGTCAGCGTGCCCGGCCATCCCGACCGCCAGGTCCTGCTGGAGAAGCCCGGCCCTCCGGCGATGTCGGAGGAGACGGCCGAACAGGTCCGCGCACTGCTGACGAAGGGAGCGCTGGGCAGCGCGCTCATCCTCACCACGGACGACTGCCGGAAGACGTACGAGACCTTGCTGGCGCGGGGCGTGGAGTTCACGGACGAGCCGACGGAGAGGCCGTACGGAATCGACTGCGGCCTGCGCGACCCCTTCGGCAACCACCTCCGCTTCACCCAGCCGAAGGGCTGACAGCCGGGGCGCCGGTGCCTGGATCGCAGGGGTGGTCCGGGCACCGGCTCCGGTCGGGGTTCCGTCCCGGTCGGGTCGCCGCCGACCGCTCCTCCTGCGTACAGGCCTGCGCACGTCACGTACAGCCGCCTTGCGACAGCGCGTCACCCCTGGTCACGTGCAGCCATGATGCGTCAGCGTTGAGGCATGACCGGCACGCAGTCGCCCCTCCCCGACTGCGTGCCCTCGCCCGGCTCGGGCGATGAGCAACGTCTTGGATCTTCGGAAAGGCGAATCGTCGACACCGAGTTCTGCGCTCGGAGCACGGAGTTCTCAGCCAGTGGGCGATTCCACGTTGTATTCGGAAATTTGTGCGTGTGATGATTCCACGCATGACCATGGGTGGGGATGGGATACCGAAGCAGGAGCAGAGGCGGTCTCGGCCGGCGGACCTGGATGACCTTTCCGGTCCGCCGCCGGAGCGGGGGCCCGCTGTGGCCGGAGTGGACGCGCATGAGGAGCAGCCGCGTGTGGCTCGCCGGGAGTTCACTGTGCTGCTGGGTGAGTTCCGGCGTACGGCGGTGTCGGGTGCCGCTGGATGCCAACGGGGATGGGTGGTCGGCCAATCAAAACGGCGTTCGGTGGATCTGCGCGTTCTCGGACGAGGACGCGTTGGCGCGGTTCGCCCGGGCGCGCGGCGACGCCGGGCGGGAGTGGACCTGCCAGAGGGTTCCGGGTGCGCGGTTGCTGGATGTGATGGTGCCTCTGCTGCCCGGGCCTGCTGGGGTGGCGCTGGACGCGGGGAGCGGGGACGGCGGGATGCTGTTCCCGCCGGTGGCGGGCATCGTGCCGGACTCGGTCGCGGTGGATCCCGGCGGAACGCGGTGAGCGGTGGGGACGGTTCGGAACTTGCGGTTCCGCCGGAGGCGTCGGGTGCGATCGCAGAGGGGATCGATCTGGCGCATGCGGAGCTTAAGGAGCCCGGGTTCATCGGCCTGAACTCAGGCGGGCTCTGCGCGGGCTGGGGCATCGGCTTTGACGGAAACGACGACGGGTGGAACGACAAGGGCTGCTCCGACACCATCGACTGTGACTGCGGGATTCTCTTTGCCGACGGCAAGCCGGCCGAGGACGCACTGCCCTGCCCGGTGCAGAAGTGGTGACCCGTGCACTGCGCTGCGCCGGGGTCGCACTGGCCGCCCTGGCCACGCTCACTGCTTGCGGCGGACGCCCGGAACCGTGCCCGGCGCTCGACCTCATCCCGACGGTCGGCGTGTCCTGGCGGGCCGAATCCCTGCCCTACGACACGGCCACCACGTACCGGTTGTGCGCCGCAAGACACTGCACGACGGGTGCACTGCGAATCTACGGCGACCAGGTGCACGTCTCGGTGGATCTTCCGGAGAGTTTCAACGACCGGACACTACAGGTGACACTTCGGCTGTCGGACGATTCGGGCACGCCACTCCTGAACGCCTCACAGACAGTCACTCCGCAACGGGACGAGGACGGCTGCGACCAGGCCCTGAACGGGGCGTTGCAACTCACCGCTGACGGTGAGCTGAAGGACATGCGCTGAACCGTGCCCACTGCGCCGGCTGTCACTTCTTGCGACAGCGCCAGATCAAGCACACCGTCTCCGAGCCGGAAACCCGGCGGGCCAACCGCCGGCGAGCAGCCGCGTCATGGGCTGGAGTTCGGCTCCGGCGTCGACGGCCACATCGGCGACCCGGCGTGGCGTATCGCCCACCACCAGCGCGCGCTCTTCGCTCGTACCGTCGGTCCAGCACGGTGACGCCCGCGACGGCTTCCCCCTGGGTCTCGCAGCCGAGCTGTCAGTGGCGGACGACGGGTGCTCTCCCCTTGACGATGCTCCACCACGTCACACCCCCTGGATCCGCGCCATGCGGAATACGCCTCCGTTCCGGTGTGTCGAGGCGTCACTTCGAGAGCTCTCAACGACACGGCGGCAGCCGGAGCCCACGGGCATTGCCGAAGGAACCGAACCTCTCTCACCCGCATCCCCTTCCCCAGGGGCGTCTCCGGCACCCCGGTCAACTGATCCCGTGATGCCCGAGGTGTGCGCTGATGCTGGAAGCTGTCTTCAGAGATCGGGGCGAATTCGTCCTGATCGCCGTTACTTCCGTCGCGCTTGCGGGCCTCCTGAGCTTTCTGGCGGCGAAGAGGTACGCCCGACGTCCTTGGGCCTGTGCCGGTCTTGCCGCCGTTGTGACCGCCGAGCTGAGCGTCACCCTCTTTCTCGCATCCCCGGGGGCCGTGTCGGGACAGTGCGTGGTCAACCGTGATGTGGGTGAGCCCTTCGCGACGGAGCAGGGGCTGCTCAATCTTGCGATGTTCCTGCCCGTGGGGCTTTTCGGGGTCCTGGCCGTCCGACGTGTACTTCCCGTCTTCCTGGGGGCGGCGCTGCTGTCCGCGGTCACCGAGCTGTGCCAGGGGCTGCTCCCTTGGCTCGGCCGCAGTTGCGACACCAGTGACGTGCAGATGAACGTCCTCGGCGCCGCGCTGGGGACACTCGCCGGCTGGACCGCGCTCCGCGTGACCCGACGCGAACTCCGCCCCGTTACCGCTGCTCTCCGGCCGACAGCCATCGTGTTCGGCGCCGGATTCCTCGCATGCGCTGCGGTGGGGACGGTCTGGATCACCCCGCTGATCGTCGACTCGACGAGTCTACAGATCGCGGGAACGGATCAAAGGACTGCGGCGCGGCAGGCACTTTCGACTGCCTTCGACGACCACGCCAGGATGGTGAACGTGCAGCTCCAGCCGGGTCAGAACGACGGGTCGGACGTGCTGCTGATCGCGATGGAGACAGGTTCGGCCGAGCTGAGCTGGCCGGACGGAGAACAGTTCTCCGCCGATCTCCAAGGCGCGGGCGAGCCCGGTCGTGGCGGCTTCCCCGCCGCCGGATCCGACGCGGCTCCGGGGACCGCGGACGACGCGCTTCGGATAGCGACGCGATATGCGGAGAAGCGGTTCCCCTGGGCCCTGGCCCAGTCCGATGCGGAGTCCGTTCCCGTAGGCGAGCAGGCGGAGTCCGGCTGGGTGGTCCGTTGGCGCAGCCGTGTCGAAGGGGTACTGATGCCCATGCGGCTCGATGTGCGGATCGACAGGGCCGGCCACGTCTCACAGTTGCTGACCCGGCGGGTGACCGGTTCCGTCAGCCTTTCGCCCAGCCGGGTGAGTGCGAAGCAGGCCGGTGCCGCCGTGGCGGCGTACTCACCCGGCTCCACGCCGGGGACGGCCGACCTGTTGGCGGTCCGACGCGAAGGGAAATGGCGGGCTCAGTGGCTCGTGCCCACGTCGTCCGGGGCCGACGTGTACGCGGTGTATGTGGATGCCGAGACCGGCAAGGTGGACGAAAGGGCTGCCCCCGTCGAGGGACTGCCCACAGCGCCGCCCTCGGTCGAGGTGGTCGACGTGCCGCAGGAGTAGGCAGGTCACGACGCCGGCGTGCTGCGGCGGCCCACGTCCGGGACGTCGACATGGGCTGAGAGGCGTTCGGCGGCTCAGCCCTCGTCCTGGGGGCCGCGTCGGTTCCTGCGCCGCAGGCCGAATACCGAGGCCGCGGCGGCCACGACGAGAACGCCCACTGCCGTGAGGATCAGGCCTCGGCCGGCCCGACCGTCCGCCGTGGTCGTCGGCCCCGTCGCCGTGTCGTCGACAGGGAGTCCTCCCGGTGCGACCGACGCCTGGGTGATCGAGGGACCGGCGGTCGGAGACTTGGTGGCCGAGGGCGTCGTGGTCGGAGGCTTGGTGGTCGGTGGCTTGGTGGTCGCCGTACCCGACGAGCCGGGCACGTCGGTGTCACCCGGTACGGACGTGGTGGTCGCCGAGGCCGTCCTGCCCGGGCTGCCGCCCTCCCCCGGGGCCGCCGAGGCGGACGGTTTCGGCGCGGGCGAGATCGTGAAGGACGTGATGACCTGTTGCTGTCCGGCCCGCACGGTGCAGGGCACGTCGAACTTCCCCAGCGGGGTCAGGTCGCCGTTCGCGTCTCTCGGCACGAGGTGCACGACGAAGTCACCAACGACGATTTCCGCGCGGCCCGCTTCGCTGAAGGTACGTGTGGGTGCGATGCCGTTCGCGGGGATACGGAGGGCGCCCGACGACGGGACGGCAGTTCTGACGATGTCGAGGGGGACGGTGATGCCGAGGTCGCCCTGAGGTGCGGTCACACGGGTCTTCGCGTCCAGTGTGCCGTCGACGGACCTCACCCCGAGCAGGGCGAGCCCGCGGGTGAGGCCCGAGCCCACCGTCGCCTCGGCGCGGATGGCGAACCGGTGACTCGGCTTGCCGACCGTATGGGCCATGGGGATGTCCATCGAGATCCGGGCGGTGATGTCCTGGTCGCCGATCACAGGAAAGGTGCATGCGTACGCCAGTGTGAGAGAGACCGGTCGTGCCGCTGCGGTTCCGGCTCCGAGGCCGCCCACGATTCCACCCGCGCCTCCCAGGACCGCTGCGAGGCGAAGGGCCTTTGCCATCCGTGTTCTTCTCGTCCCGTGTCCGGCCCTCATAGCTCGCCTCCGGTTCTCGTCGATCGTGTGGGGGTCTTCCCGTGACGTTCTTCAAAAGTGCGGCTCAGGTGGTCCTGGAGCCGTGCGTGCCGGAACTGGTACACCGCGCCTGACCGGTGCAGTACGCCTCGTCCGTGGGCGTCGTCCAGGAAAGCGACCAGAGCCCAGGGCAACCGCCCGCGCAGCGGCAGCCAGATGCGGCACAGGGCCACCCACTGACACCACGCGGTCATGCTCAGCCCGTACCCGATTCCGCCGGCGAACGCGGACACGAGCCCGAACACGAGTCCGGTCGCCAAACCGCGCACCGGACCGTGTTGTACCCCCTCGATGATCCCCGCCACCGGGCCCAGCACACACACCCAGGCGAGCAAGTGGTACATCACGTTCCGGCGGTTCGTGTCCAGCAGATCAACGGGCCTGACGGTGGTCCGGGGCGGCACCGGGGTCTCGAGCCATGCCATGAGGCCGAACACGAGTCCGCCCCCGAGAGAGATCTCGGCAAGGAACAGGAGTGCGGCCCGTAACCCACCGCCGCCCTGACCGTCCGGGAGTCCGAGCGGCTCGATCACGCCCCGGTCGATGAGCACCAGAGCGAGTGCGACGACCAGACCGCCGCCAAGACCGATCATGAACCTCGGGCGCACCTTCCCGTGTGTCAACCGGGGGCCGCCGAACGTCCTCAGACGGCCGAGGAGGCTGATGCGGACCGGTGAGGGCCTGAACGCTTCCCCCTCGGAGGTGAAGTGGTAGGCCAGCCCGAAGATCAGTCCGGCCGCGAGCCCGTGCAGAAGTCCGGCCAGCAGTCCCCGCAGCAGAGCGAACCCGGTCCCGTGCGGGGTCGCGACCAGGACCACCGGTACGTTCGCGATCGCGGTCGTGATCCCGAAGGCCAGGCCCGCCAGAAGACCGATGACGAGGGTGCGCGTGGAACGGGGCAGCGTGGTGCCCAGTTCCCACCAGGCGAGGTCGTGGCTCCTGTACGCGGACCCCTGCGAGAGCCGGTCGAGGTGCCCGGCGAGGTGGCCCAGGTAGTGCTCGGCTTCCCGGAGGTCCCAACCCCGCTGCTTCCGGCGGCTGGTGCCCCGATCGTTCGTCGACCCGGTCCGTCGCGGATGGTAGGCAGCCGGAACGAACTCCTGGAGGAGGTGTTCCTGGATGGCTTCGGGGTCGGGGAACTTCGTCACGTTCAGGAGCTCTTGGGGTCGGGTTCCCGAGGGACCGCCGCAGACGGTGCGGGCCAGGGAGGCCATCAGCGGGGTCGTCAGTGCGGCAGCGACGTTCGACGCCCCGGGGGAGGGGGGCTGTTGACGCAGTTGTGCCACGACCGGGTCCCAGACGGAACTGCGCCGATCAGCGTCCGCGTCGGCCCGGCGCTCACCGCGGAGGTAGGGGGCGAGATCATCCGGAGTGAGGTCTCCCAGTTCGATGCCAGGGGCGTGGATGCGTACGTTCTCGTCCCTCACGGCCCCGGCGTATGCGGCGGGGCGGCTGGTCAGGAGAAGCGGCATACCGCTCTCGTTGAGCGCCCTGAGCGCCTCGCCCCGCAGGTCTGCGGCGATCTCGTCGAATCCGTCGAGCACGGGCAGAATGCGGTCCTCGTCGACCAGGGCTCGAGCCAGACTCACTCCGGGTGCGACGAGGAGCGCCAGATCGGGGTAGTCCCGCACCAGCAGGTCGCACAGCCACTCGTCCAACCCTGTGGTGGCGGGATTCCACGATCCCAGGCCGAAGATCACCGGCACGGGGTCGCCGGGCGCACGGGTACGCAGCAACTCGATGACGACGTACAGGAGCAGAACCGTCTTGCCCGCCCCGGCCCCGCCGATCACCACCATCCGCCCGGACTCGATCGCCCGGTACCCCGCCACGACCTGCGTGATCTGGTCGGCCAGCTGGGACGGCGGCTCCCTCCCGGACAGAAAGCCGGGGACCCTTTCGGCGTCGAAGAGCGCGGAGTCGGCGGGCCTGAACCGCACGGCGAGCGCGTAGGGATCATGGAGACGTCTCCGCCTCTGCTCGGCTCTCCACTGCTGCCGCACGGCAGCCGCAAGCCGTATGACTTCCTCCTCCCGCCCGGCCGCCGCGCCCGAGAGCTCCGGCGGGCGCGGGAGTTGCTCGAGTCCGCCGACGCTCCCGGGCAGACCGATCAGTTCGCAGAGTTCCCGGAGCCGGTCCGGAGCGACGAGCCGGTACCAACTCTCCACCCGACTCGCCGTCAGCGTGCCGGGCCCCTCGGAACGGTGCTGCTCGGAGACCACGCCGACGACACATCCACCGCTCCACATCGCGGCCCCGGACATTCCCTCCCAAGCGGAACCCTCCGGCTCGGGGCGGTCGTTCGGAGCCCCCGTGACGATGAACTCCAGACTGCCCCGGCGTACGTTCGACCACGGAGTGATGGTGCCGTGGGCATGGCGGGAGTCTCGGTACACCTCCCCGGACGCGGCGTCACCTCTCAGCTTGAACCGCGGAAACCCGAGGGCCTCGCAGTCCACCTTCGTGTGGGCCCTCCCGAAGCGCACGCGGGTGAACGCGTCGGCGGGCAGCCCGTCGACACGCGCAGTATCCGGAATCCTGAGTACCGCGACATCTGCCTCGTCGTGTTTCCAGACCAGCGTGGCCGGAAGATCCACCGCACGCCGGTCCCCCGTCACGAGACGGACGAGAACCGATGTGGCGTCTCGCACCACGTGCGCAGCGGTGAGTACGGCGTCCCCGGTCACCAGGTACCCCGACCCGAGGACACGAGGGCCGGCGTCACGCACGGCGACGATCTGCGCCGCCCTGGGTGGTTCGAGCCCACCCGGCTCGAACGCTCTGCCGTACGCGCTGTCGTAAGCGGCGCTCACCGCTCGTCGGCCTCGGAGAAGCCCGAGACGTACGGCGGGTCGACCGACCCGGCCAGGGTCGGCTTCAACGCGAGTGTGATGCGCTGCGTCCCCGTGCGGGCCATCGTCGCCTCGGTGCCGGACTCCACCACCCAGAACCGCACTTTCGCTCCGGCGTTACCGGACCGCTCCAGGGCGACCGACACCTCCAGCTCGATGGTTCCCAGCTCGAAGCGCAGGGCCGCGCCCTCCGCGACGCCTATGGCCTGCTCCAGTTCGTCTCTGAGGTCCCTGATCACACTGGCCAACTCGATCACGCCACGCCCCTTTACCAAGCACACCGATCATCCGCACCGCAGTTTCCCCAGGATGGCTACGACCCTAGGGAGCTGTGAGCCCCTCTCACCGCCGGAGATACTTTGTTTGGCTGAAAAAGGTACGCAGGCAGCCAATTCGGCACCCTCGTGGATGTCAGCGCACGCGCGTCACCGGGGCAGGCCGTGAGCCGATCGCCCTGCGGTGCGTCGATCCGGCGGGCCGCCCGGACTCCCGCGCTCCGCTGCCTCCCCCGCTCCTCCCCGGCGTCACCTTGTGAAGGTCCGACCTCGGATGTTCGGGTTCGTCGATCAGCCCTTGCGGGCATCACTTGCCCGAGGGTAACTAACTGGTTCATGAACCTCTTCAGCCGCAGCTCCCTGCTCCGCCGCCCGGAGCCCCGCACAGAAGAGCCGACCGCCGCATCGACGGCCGCCGGTGCCGCAGTGCTGCCCGATCCCGGTCTGGCGGCCCTCACCGGGGAGTGGATGATCGATCCCGCGCACAGCAGGATCGGTTTCTCCGTGCGGCACGCCATGGTGACGACGGTGCGTGGAGCGTTCCTGGAGTACGAGAGCCGCCTCTACTTCGACGGGCGCGACCCGGCCCGATCCAGGGCCGAGATCTCACTGGTCACCGCGAGCGTCGACACCGGGGTGGAGCAGCGCGACGCGCACCTGATCGGACGTGACTTCCTGGACGCCGCGAGGCACCCGCGCCTGAGCTTCGCGAGCACCAGCGTGGCGCTCGTCGGCAAGGACGTCTACCGCATGACCGGCGACCTCACCATCCGGGGCATCACCGGCCCCGTGACACTCGACCTCACGTACATCGGCCACGTCACCGACCCGTTCGGCTACGAGCGTGTCGGCTTCGACGGGACCACCACCATCAACCGTTCCGACTGGGGTCTCACCTACAACGCCCGGTTGGCCGAAGGCGGCGCCATGGTGAGCGAACGGCTGCGCCTCCAGTTCGACATCGCCGCCATCCGCACGCCCATCACCGCCTGACAGCCACTCGGGCGACCCGGTGCCCCGGCGGCTCGGGCAGCCCTGGTCACTCAGGTGCCCGGGTCGCCGCCGTCCGCACCCCTGAACGTGCAGCGGTAGGCGCGCGGTGACACCCCCAGCGCCACGTGGAAGTGCTGCCGGAGCGCGGTGCCGGTCCCGAAGCCGGCATCGGCGGCGATCCGGTCCACCGGCAGGTCGGTTCGCTCCAGCAACTCCCGTGCCCGGTGGACCCGTTGCTGGACCAGCCACTGCATGGGCGTGAGTCCGGCCTCCTGCCGGAAACGCCTGTTGAACGTCCGCACGGTCATCGACGCGCGGTCGGCCAGTTCCGCCAGCTTGAGTGGCTGCTGCAGGTTCCGCAGGGCGTACTCCCGCGCCGGCGCCGTCGAGCACTGCTCGGGTGGGGTGACCGGGCGATCGATGTACTGGGCCTGGCCGCCTTCCCGGTGCGGTGGTACGACGGTTCCCCGGGCGACCGTGTTGGCGACCTCCGCACCGTGGTCGGTGCGGATCATGTGGAGACACAGGTCGACGCCCGAGGCCACACCGGCCGAGGTGAGGACCCCGCGGTCGTCGGTGTAGAGCACGTCGGCGTCGACCTCGATCTCCGGGTAGAGCGCCCGGAACTCCTCGCACGACTTCCAGTGCGTCGTGGCCCGCCGCCCCGTCAGCAGACCCGCCGCCGCCAGGACGAACGAGCCGGTGCAGATGGACGCGACCCGAGCTCCCCCGGGCACGCGGGCCAGGGCGCGGGCCGTCTCCGCGCTGATCCGTCCGCGTTCCTGCGGTTCGTAGTCCTCCTGGGCCGCCGGCACGATGACGGTGTCCGCGTTCTCCAGCGCCCCGGGACCGTCGGCCACGTTGATGGTGAAGTCCGTGTCCGTCGCGACGACGCCCGGCCGCGGTGTGCAGGTGACGACCTCGTACAGGGGCACGCCCGCGGCCGACACCGCCTGTCCGAACAGCCGGTGCACGATCCCCAGCTCCATGGGCAGCAGTCCTGGCCGCACGAGCACGACGACCCGATGCCTTTCCTGTGTCATGGCCAGATTCTTGCAGAAGTCGTCTGTCTGGCCAGTGGTTGCCCTGCGGATACGCGAAGACGATCGAACGCATGGATGCTGACAACGGCCTCTCGTACCGTGGCCGCCTCGGCCACCGCGCCTGGTGGGTGGCGGCTGCCGCCCTGATCGCGATCATCGTGGCAGGCGCCTTCTCTACCTTGCCCGGACTGCTCACCGGGCCCCTGCACCGGGAATTCGGCTGGTCCCGCGGTTCCATCGGTCTGGCGGCCTCGGTGAACATGGTCCTGTACGGCCTCACCGCCCCGTTCGCCGCCGCCCTCATGGACCGCTTCGGTATCCGCCGCGTCGTGGTCGCCGCCCTCGTGGTCGTCGCGTCGGGAGCCGCACTCACCACCGTCATGACGACGGCCTGGCAGTTCACCCTGTACTGGGGCATGCTCGTCGGCCTGGGCACCGGCTCCATGGCCACGTCCTTCGGGGCCACCGTCACCCAGCGCTGGTTCGTGAGGCGGCGCGGCCTGGTCACCGGCGTGCTCGCCTCCGGGAGCGTCTTCGGGCAGATGGTGTTCCTCCCGGCCCTGTCCTGGATCGTGGACCGGCACGGCTGGCGCCCGTCCCTCGTCACTCTCGTGCTCACGGCGTGTGCCACGGCACCCCTGATGTGGCTCGTGCTGCGGGACCATCCCGCCGACGTCGGCCGGGAACCCTACGGCGCCGACCGTCACGTGCCCGCGGCCTTGCCCGTCGAAGGCGCGGCCCGCAGGGCGCTCGCGGTCCTGCGCGACGCGGCGCGTACGCGCCCCTTCTGGCTGATGGCGTGCGCGTACGCCGTCTGCGGGGCCTCCACCAACGGCATCATGTGGACCCATTTCACCCCGGCCGCCCACGACCACGGCATGCCGGCCACCACCGCGTCCTCCCTGCTCGCGGCGATCGGCGTGTTCAACGTGGTCGGCACCGTCGCGTCGGGGTGGGCCACCGACCGCCGCGATCCCCGACGGCTGCTCGCGGTCTTCTTCGCCCTGCGCGGCCTGCTCCTGGCCTGCCTGCCGCTTCTGATGGGCGCCACGGTGCAGCCGTCGATGATGGCGTTCGTCGTCGCCTTCGGTCTGCTCGACCTCGCGACCGTCCCGCCCGTCATCGCTCTGTGCCGCGAGTTCCACGGCGAGGACGGCGCGGTGGTCTTCGGCTGGGTCAGCGCGGCCCACCAGGTGGGCGCGGCGCTGGCCGCGTACGGAGGCGGGGCCGCCCGCGACGCCTCCGGGACGTACACCCCGGTCTGGATGGCGCTCGGCGCCCTGTGTGCCGCGGCGTCCCTGCTCTCACTGCTCGTACGGCGGCCCGAGCCTGACGAGCGGACCGCCGGACCACGCCCGCCCGCCCCGGACCGCCTCCGCCCCAACCTCTGTGTACGCGGCGGGACATCGGCGTCGGGCGGGGACGGTGACTGCCACGGGCCGCCGTCGGCGCGCGAGGTGTGCGGGCACGCCTCGCGCGGTCATCGGGCGTAGGTTGTGCCCTGACGGTTCACGCCTCGGCTGAAAGACGGAACGGTACTCATGACCGACCACGCGACAGCGCCCGACCCCGAGCGGCAGAAGATCGACACGTCCGTGCCGCACTCGGCCCGGATCTGGAACTACTGGCTCGGCGGAAAGGACCACTACCCCGTCGACGAGCAGGCGGGGGACGCGTACAGCACCGTCTTCCCAGGCATCGTCACCGTCGCCCGCAGCAGCCGCGCCTTCCTGGGGCGCAGCATCGCCCACCTGGTCACCGAGGCGGGTATCCGGCAGTTCCTCGACGTCGGTACGGGCCTGCCGACCGAGGACAACACCCACGAGGTCGCCCAACGACTCGCTCCCGAGGCCAGGATCGTCTACGTCGACCATGATCCCCTGGTCCTCGCGCACGCACGTGCACTGCTCACCTCGACCCCCGAGGGCGCCACCGCCTACGTCGACGCCGACCTGGCGGACCCCGACCGCATCCTGTCGGCCGCCGCCGCGACACTGGACCTCAGCCGCCCCACCGCTCTGATCCTCAGTAACATCCTGGGCCACGTCGCCGACCACGAACAGGCGCGCACGATCGTCGCCCGCCTGATGGACGGGCTGCCGTCCGGCAGTTACCTCTCCGTCAACGACGGTTCCCGGGGCGTCGACGCCGACTACGAACAGGCCCAGGACGCGTACAACGACACGGGCGCCATCCCGTACTTCCTGCGGCCCGTCGATCAGATCACCGCGTTCTTCGACGGTCTCGAACTCCTGGATCCCGGGGTCGTGTCGGTGCCCTTCTGGCGCCCGGACGGCACCGCGCCCGCGCCCCGGCCCGTCGGCGAACACGGCGGGCTGGCCCGCAAGCCGTGACTTGCCGCGCCGAACGCGCGGTCGTGGCCCGGTGGTTCCCAGGACCGAGGTGAGGCCACCGGAGGGAGCCTGGCGGACGGCGTTCCGCCACAGTTCTGACGGGTGGTCAGCGGATTCACCGGGACGACACTTGACCAGGCAGGCCACAGCCCAATCGGTCGGCGGCGAGCGGCGGTTCAGGGAGTACCGTGACCGAACACGAGTCCGACCTGGCCTCCCGGCCGCACGAGGTGACGAAACGATGAACGAGTACCCGCTGCCCACACCCCACCCCACGAGCGCGCACCCGGCCCGCGTCTACAACGTCTGGCTGGGCGGCAAGGACCACTACCCGGTGGACCAGGAGGCAGCCGAACTGGCAGCGGGGGCGAACCCGACGATCGTGCCGTCGGTCCGGGCGAACCGCGCCTTCCTCGGCCGGGCCGTACGTCACCTCGCGGCGGCCGGGGTCCGCCAGTTCCTGGACGTCGGCACGGGCATCCCCGCGGCGGAGAACACCCACGAGGTGGCCCAGCGGGCGGCTCCCGAATCACGTGTCGTGTACGTCGACAACGACCCGATCGTGCTCACCCATGCCCGGGCGCTGCTGGTCAGCGGCCGCGAGGGACAGACCGACTATGTGCAGGCCGACGCCCGGGACGTGGACGCGATCCTCGACGCGGCCTCCCGCACCCTCGACCTCGACCAGCCGGTGGGCCTGATGCTGGTGGCGATCCTGCAGTACGTCAAGGACGCCGAGGACCCGTGGGGCATCACCCGCCGCCTGCTGGACCGGCTCGTTCCGGGCAGCTACCTCGTGCTGTCCCACCCGGCGGCGGACGTCACCGCGCCCGAGGTGGCCGAATCCATGCGGATCTACAACGAGCGCGCCGCCACCCATGCCTCCGCCACCCCGCGCAGCCGGAAGGAGGTCGAGCGCTTCTGCGAGGGCATGGAGATCCTGGAGCCGGGCGTGGTCACACTGACCCGCTGGCGTCCCGGACCGTCCGACCCCGCGGACGACTCCCTGCCCATGTGGTGTGCCGTCGCCCGCAAGGAGTAACGGCGGTTTCCCGTACGCGCCTCACGTGGCGCTGCGTTCGCTCGCCTCCCGCAGGTCGCGGTCCATCGCCCGGTCGAACGCGGGGTCGGGTGCGCCGTCCGTACTACCGGGGCGGCCCGCTCGCAGGAGCTCGCGCCAGCGCTCCGGGCTCCAGTCGGCCGGGGCCGTGGTGCGCATGAAGTCCTCGACCAGGGCGCGGAACCGGGCGGGGTCGGTGTGGAAGGGGAAATGTCCGGCGCCGTCGAAGATCTCCAGCCGGCTGCCGGGCATGGCCGCGTGGGCACCGTAGGCGTGATGCACGGGCACGACGCTGTCCCGTGAACCCCACAGGAGAAGGGTGGGCATGCCCTGCGCCAGATAGCAGCGGTCCAGCATCGTGACCACCTGACCACGCCAGTCCACCACCGCCCGCAGGGTGCTGATGAACGCGCTCCGGGACGTGGTGTCGGGAAGGGAGTCCACGAGGTCCAGCAGTTCACCGGCGTCCTGGCCGAGGTCGGTGTCGAGAAACTTGACCAGCCGCGTGAAGAGGCCCACCTGGCCGCGCATTCCGGGCAGGCGCAGCGTCGACAGCATCAGGTCGGCGCCCGGGAGCGACACCGCTCGCAGGACGGGGTTCACCTCCCGTCCGACGCCGCCCGCGCTCACCAGGATGAGCCGGTCGGTGCGTTCGGGATACTGGTAGGCGAACTGCATGGCCACACCGGCGCCGAGTGAATGGCCGATCAAGGTGGCGTGTTCGATGCCCAGGACGCCCAGCAGGTCCCGGATACCGTTCGCGTAGCCGGCCACCGAGTAGTCGGCCCGGGGCTTGTCGGAGTCCCCGTGGCCGAGGAGGTCCGGGGCGATCACGGTGTGGTGGCGGGCCAGTTCGGGGATCACCTCCGACCAGGTCGCGGAGGAGTCGCCGATGCCGTGGATGAGCAGGACGGCCGGTCCCTCCCCTGCCATCCGGTACGCACGGCGGTAGCCGTGGATGATCCGGTGGGACAGCCCCACGCTCTGCTCGGCCTGTCGTCCGCGTGCTGGTGCGCCGGCCACGGCACCGCCTCCGTCTGCTGCTCCGACGATTCCCGAGCGAGGATAGAAAGCTCCCGCTCCGAGCGGATTGCAGGGACGTTTCAGGCGGCGCCCGGGTGGGATTCGGGGTGGCTGTGCGCCGCCCCGGCATTCGTAACACGCACACGGCGGTCACGTCGGAAGACGCGCCCTGAGATCGTCGCGGCACCACCTGTGCAGGCAACGACGTCGGCACCCGACCCACGCGACCACCTGTACGCCGCCAACGACGTCATAGTGCTGGGGTAGCCGCGCAGCCTGCCCGCCGCGCGCGTCGCGCCGCCCGTGAAGTCGGCGGCGTGCCCGAGGGCGACGCCCGCTCCAGAGCACTGCCTGTCGCCCTGGGCTGAAAGGAGCATGCTCGGGCGCCGTGGTTCCATCGTCGTGCTTGCACCACATCACCGAGGTCAAGCGCTGCCGTTTCCCGGCGTTCCCCACCGCGTTCTCGGGGACACGCCAGACCGCTCGACGGCCGCCCTGCGTTCGGCGCGTCCGGCTGTGCGCGGTGTCCTCGGACGCGCGTGTTCCGGGCCGGACCCGTGAGCTCCGGTCAGTTGGGCGGGACGGTGGAAGCTCCGCCCGTGGCGGCGCCCGGCAGCAGATAGGTCCGGTAGTCCCGCAGCGGCACCACGCGGGAGCCCCCGGTGATCGGTGGCGGCGCGTCACCACCGGTCACCAGGACCGCCGCCGGGACACGGCGCGCGAGCTCGCGGAGGGCTCCGGGGGTGATACTCGCGTCGTGCCCTGAGGTCTGCCGCGAGGCGCAGCCGGCGTAGTAGGCGATCGGCACCGCGTCGGCGCCGCTGACCACACACGGCGCGCGCACCCCCATCGAGTTCAGTGCACCGGCGACAGCGGCGAACTCCGCACTCGTGGCGTGACTGGTGCGGACCACGTGGGTGAGCACGGAGAACTGGACTCCGAGATGAGCGACCAGGGCCAGTGCCAGTGCGGCGACGCCTGCCGGGCGGCGGGTCCGGCGCGCCCGGACGAAGAGGTACGCGATGTACTCGGCCACCGGCACCGCCAGCAGCGCGTAGGCGGGGAGCAGGAATCGCGGCGCCGCGTACTCGACCAGGAAGAGATAGGGAACAGCCGTCGAGAACCCGGTCGCCGTAGCCAGCAGTGCCACGGCGCCTCTGCCCGAACGCCGGGCCGCGGAGATCCCTCCCGCGGCGAGGAGAGGCAGCATCACCCACCACACCGCGGTGGCTGGGCTCTCCCAGCCGATGTCGCAGGGGCGGCAGAGGGTCCGGCCGGCGAGCGCGCGAAGGTGGTCGTCGACCGCGAGGTTCCACCCGAGCCCACCCTGGATCTCGCCGGCCCGGTGCAGTCGGGCGACGAGGCCGCCGTAGTGGGCGTACGCCTCGGCGGTCCAGGGCACGCAGCCCGCCACGAGTCCGCCGACGAGCGCGGCGCACAGACCCGGCAGGCGTCGGCCGGGTACCAGGACGGCCGCGAGCGCCAGTGGCAACGCGAGCCAGAATCCGTCGGCGGGCCGCATCAGGGCGACCAGTGCCACGGCCGCCCCCGCCCCGGCCGCCCCCGCTCGCCCGGCGGCACCGCACAGGGTTCTCACCACCCAGCCCGTCGCGGTCAGGGCACCCAGGGCACACCACAGGTTCGGCATCGCCGCCGGCCCGTAGTAGAGGGTCGGCCACAAGCCGGTGAACAGCGCGCCCGCGCCGACGAGGACGGGTGTGGGCAGCACCTTCCGCCAGATCCAGAGGGCGACGACCAGGGCGGCGGCGGACATCAGGGCGAGGTGGATCCGCAGTGCGGTGGTGGATGCGGTGAGCGACGCGACAGGAGCTACCAGGTAGGAGATCCCGCGGGCTCGGGGGGCGCTGAAGAAGGCGGGAGGGGCGTTGCCTCCGACCTGGCTGACGTAGACGGTCTCGTCCCAGGCCAGCCCCGAGCCCGGTACGACGAAGGCCAGTTGCACAGCGACGAAGACCAGGGCGATTGTCGTCAGCCATGGCAGCGGACCGGATGTCCGACGGCCCGGCAGTTCAGGGATCAGGGCGTGCCGCACCAGCGGCATCTGCCGGGTTCCGTACATGGGAGCTCCAGTCCTCACCGGGGCCGCGGGAGGGAGCGCGCGGCGTTGGTCAACGAGGGAGGAACGCGAGGAGTCACGCAGGGTCGGGGCGCCGGGGGGCCGGGTGTCCCCCACTGCCGCATGAGGGATACCCCCGACTTGAGTAGGGGCCCGAGTGCATCGCTGGGGGGACGTGCGTCCCCGGGTTCCGGGATGGAATAGGAGCACCGTTTCCAGATCCTGCCGGAGGCCCTCCCGTGACCGCCCACGCGCATCCGCCGCCCGAGCGCACCGCCCGTCCGCTCCTCGAAGCCTTCGTGCGCTTCGTCGTCTGCGGTGGCGGAGTCGGACTGGCAGCGAGTGGTGCGCTGGTTCTGCTCGGCGAGCGGGTGCCGCTGGTCCTCGCCAACGCCGTGATCACCGTGGTCTCCACGGTGATCGCGACGGAGCTGCACAGCAGGATCTCCTTCCGGAGCGAACGCAGGGGGTGGCGGGTCCACCTGCAGTCCGGGCTGACGGTGGCGGTGAGCTACGCGTTCACCACCGCCGCTCTTCTCGTGCTGCACGCCGTACAGCCCGCCCACTCCGTGCTGGTCGAGCAGACCGTGTATCTGTCCGCGTCGGCGATGGCGGGGGCCGGGCGTTTCGTGTTGCTGAGGACGGTGGTCTTCGCCCCGTCCGCGGCACCGTCGAACGCGACGTACACCGCACCGTCGAGCGCTCCGGCCACGGCACCGTCGAACGCACCGGTCCTGGCCAAGCCGGCCGTCGTCATCGCGGCCTGATCCGCCGGGCGCGGCTGGTGGGCCCTCCCGCCACGGGGCGGCACACCCGCCAAGGAGGGACAGACCTCAGGAGCCCGACTCCCCCACGGCCGTGGCATGGAGGGTGACCGCCCAGAGCAGTGCGCCGAGGGACGCGGTGTGGAGACGGCACGGACGGTGTTCCATCTGTTCCAGCGGCTCTCGAACGCGGCCCGCGCGTCCAGGAGCCTGTCAGGGGCCGCGTCCGGCGGCACTCTGTCGAGCGCGTCGTTGAGGGGGACGTTCTGTGTCCCGGTCACGAGGAACGCCGCCCCGTACAGCGCCAGGGCCGCGACGATCCACGGCAAGGCTCCCGGGCTGTGCCCCTGTGCGGCGAGGACCGTCGCCAGGACCAGCGAAGGCAGAGGCAGCAGGAAGGGGATCAGGAACCAGCCGTTGATGACGGCCCGGTTGATGTGCTGCATGCTCCGGACGAAGGCCTGGTCGCCTGTCCGGGACAGGCCGGGCATGACTGCGTACGCGAAGGCGCAGAACAGCCCGGCCATCAGGGCGGCTCCCCCGGCCGCGGCGAGGAGTGCCGCGGTCTGCACTGTTCTCAAGTGCGCTCCGGAGCGGAGGAGGAGTTCGAGGCCGCACTGTGCCCCAGGGCCGCTTCGGCGTCCCGGCCGTCCCAGCCGTGCTCGGTGCGCCACAGGACGTGGACGCCGAAGACGTCGTGGACGAGCGCGGCCGACCAGTCCTCCGCCGGAGGTGCCGCGAGGACGAGGTGGAGGCGGTCCGCGGGCTTCGGCAGAGTGTGGTTGATCTCGTGGAGGCGGGCCGCTCCCGAGCGGAGGTCGGCGTACGTGACGAGGCCCGCGCCCAGCACCTCGTAGAGCAGGTGTCCCTGGTCCGTGGCGCACTCGACGTCGACGACCTGGGAGGGCAGGGACAGTTGCCGGTCCGCGCGCAGGAGAGCAGCCATCAGTTCGAACCGTACGGCCTCGTGCGTCTTGCAGGTGCGGTCAGCGGCGGCAGACGTCTTCAGGAGGTGGAGGAGCTTCGCGCTCGCGTCCGTTCCCTCCGGGGCGCCGGGCACTGCTGCTTCGAGGGTGGTCATGGGTTCGGCTTCTTTCGGCTCGGGCTGCTCGGGCTGCTCGCCGAGCGGTGCGGGCGGCGTGGGCTGGACCGGGGACGGCGAGGACTCGACAGCGGCGGGGGCCTGGCCCTCGTCCGGGGCGGTAGCGGCAACGGTCGCGGTCGCGGTCGCGGCATGGATGCGGCGCTCGACTGTGCGTCGCGCCACGGCCAGGTCGGCCTTCCATCCGCTGCGCTCCAGCGCGTCCCGGAAGTGGGCCGGATCGTGTGCGCCGGAGGCAGCCGTACGACCGGTGTCAACCGCCAGGTCCCGCAGGACGCCCAGGCGGGTGCGGTCCGGTGACCCGAGTACGCGCCAGACGTCCAGCCAGTCCTGCTGGTCCAGGCGCAGGCACCGGTTGGCCATGCCCTTGAGCTCGGAGAGCCGGGCCCGGGTGTCGTCCGGGACGTTCCCCGCGGCCAGTTCCCCGAGGATGCCGAGGGCGTCCGCGTATCTCCTGGCCATGGTGGGCGAGATCGGCCTGCGTCCGCGTTCGTCCACCGTCACGAAACTGACGCTGGAGGCGTGGCGCAGAACCCAGGCGTTCAGCTCCGTCCCTGCGGCCGGGGGTGTCGATCCATGGCGTACGGCCATGAGGAGCGGGCGGTCCGTCAGGGGCGAGATGGCCTCGACCCGGTAGTTGCCGCCGCTGGTGTGGCCGACGACCCGGACCCTGATGTCGGTGCCGATCTCCGGGACGTCGCCCTCGGCCACCGGCGCGTCGGCCGCTCCGGTCTCCTGGAGCGGCTGTCGCGGAGTGGCGGAGGGCGCCAGGACGCCGGGCAGCGGCGCTGTGTGCAGGACGGTCAGACTCTGGGTGCTCCGGGTCAGCGCGATGTAGAGCTGGCGCAGTCCGGACGGGCCGCGGTCGGCGATGGTGGCGGGTTCGACGACGAGGACGTGGTCGTACTCCATGCCCTTGGCCTGACCGGCCGCCAGGACGGACACGGCTTCACGCTCCTGCTCCGTGATGCCGTCGGCCTCGTCCAGGTGGCGGGCGATCTCGTCGAGCCATCCGGAGTCGTCGGGAACGATGACGGCGACGGACCGCAGCGTGCGCCCGTCGCTGCTTCCGACGAGGCGGACGGCATGGGCGACGGTGTCGCGGAGCAGCTTCCACGGCTCGGTCGCGACGGTGCGTACGGCATCGGGGCCGGCCTCGCGCACGGCCTGCGGATAGGGCAGGGAGGGTGCCACCGCGTGTGCCAGGGGGGCGACGAACTCCATCACCTCGGCGGGGACACGGTAACTCGTCGTCAACTCCGCGACGCGCCAGTCCCCGTGGTCCGACAGGAGGGCGCCCAGCCGGTCCCACCCGGTGTACGGGTAGGGGCCGGTGGCCTGGGCGAGGTCACCGAGGACGGTCATCGAGCCGCCTCGGGCGACACGGCGGCGCAGGGCCCGGGCCTGCATGGGCGTCAGGTCCTGGGCCTCGTCGGCCACGATGTGGCCGTAGCGCCGCGGCGTCTCCCCGGTGATGAGGTGGCGGAGCTCCTCCAGGCAGACACGGTCGTCCAGGGTCCAGGGGTCGTCCTCGGCCTTGTCCGCCCGGGGGCGCAGGACGGCGCTCTGTTCGTCCTCGTCGAGCACGCCGTCCGCGCAGGCGCGCAGGAGTTCGGGGGAGTCGTAGAGGCTGCGCAGGCTCTCCCGCGCGCCCGGCGAGGGCCAGGCGCGGTCGAGGAGTCTCTCCACCTGGCGGTTGCGTTCCAGGCTGCGGCGGATCGTGCCGTCAGCGCCGCGTCGGGGGGCCAGGGCGGAGAGCTCCCGCAGCAGACGGTCGACGAGGAGGCTCCGGAAGCGGTCGCGGCGCTCGCGGTACGCCCCGTCGCCCCCGCGCACCTCCTCGATGAGGGCGTGGAGTTCCGTGCGGGGCACGCGCAGGGTCGTGCTGCCCGCGGCGACGGTGAACGCCGGCTCGTCGCCGGCGAAGGAAGGTGTGGTGAGCAGCCCGTCGAGCGCCTCGGGGCGGCACTCGTGCTCGACACGGTTCCGCAGGACCGCCGCCATCCGCTCGTCGGACTTCACGAGGCGCGCCGGGGGCGTGTCGGTGCCGAGTACGTCGCCGTCCCAGAGCCGGGACAGTTGGACGGCGTTGACGTCCCGGGTTCCGAGGGTGGGCAGTACCTGGCCTACGTAGTCGAGGAACCGCTGGTGCGGTCCGATGACGAGGATGTCCTGGGCCTTGAAGTGGTCGTTGTTGACGAGCCAGGTCACTCGGTGGAGACCGACGGCGGACTTGCCCGTGCCCGGGCCGCCCTGGACGACGAGTATGTCGGCGGGAGAGCCCGTGACCAGGTCCATCTGGTCACGGCGGATCGTCTCGACGATGTCCCGCATGCGTCCGCTGCGGGAGCGCTGGAGTTCACGCAGGAGGAAGTCGTCGGGTTGGAGGGGCTTGCGCTGACGGAGACGGGCCAGGTCGGCCGGCGTGTACGGCGGTCGGTCCTTCCCGGGCAGTACGGGCTCCGGCCGGGACTCCTCCTCGTCGCCGGGCACCGTCTTCGCACCGGTGCCGGCCGTGGTGGGCTCCGCCGTGATCGTGTCGTCCCCGGCGGGCCTCGGTTCCGGGACAGCTTCGAGCACCGGGACGGCGGGAGGGGGAACGGCTGCGACGGAGGCGATCTCGTCGAAGTAGTCCTCGACGACGTGCTGTACGCAGCGCAGTTGGCGCCGCAGGGCTACATCGCCCGGTGCGTGCGGCTGCGCCTCGAACCACTTGGTGGCGAGCGGGCTGGTCCACAGCACGACGACGGTGTCGCGGGTCCGGACGTCGGAGACCGCACGCCGCCCCACGTACCAGGGGCGGGGCGCGTCACCCGGGTCCTCCGGGGCGTCCACACGGGCGATCACCAGGGACTCGTCGGCCAGTCCTCCGTACGCCTCGGCCTTCTTCTCGGTGTCCAGCCGGTTGGCGATGCCGTCCTTGCCGCTGGCCGCCGCGTCGGCGGCCGACTTCCCGGTCATCTCGGCGAGGCGCGCGGTGTAGCAGTCGTAGGCCCGGTCGACGGCCTTCTGCTCATCCGCGATGACCTGGCTGCGAGCCACGGTGTTCATCTGCTGTCCCCTCCCCGGCGGAGTCCGGCGGAACGCCGCTCCGGGTATACGTACGCGCCCCGGTGAATACCTATCAGAGATCGCGCGGTCACCGTGAGTTGAACTTCGGACCTTGGGTCTCACTCCCCCGGTCGCCCCCACCGACGCGGTCCGGCTCACGTGTGAAGCGGATCAGGCAAGGAGATCAGCCGGAACTCGCCGCCCCCCGGCGCCGCACCTCTCAGCATGCCAGTCATTGACTGAGTTCACAAGCAATACACTTGATCTCACACACCTCTGGGTCGCCGGCCTCCGGAAGGGCCCGGCTCTCCTGGAATCACCTGCGCACAGCGTTGTCACACTTATGCCATACGATGCGCACACCTGTTCACAGCTCTTCCTTTTGAGGATGCCCACATCATGTTTTCCGGTGTCACGTCCCGTTCAGCGCGCGGCATGTCCGCTGCCGTCGCCCTCCTCGCGATCGGCGCGGTGGGCTGCGCCGACGTCATCGACAGCGCCAAGGCCGGCGCCAAGGAGGCCGTGCGTCAGCGGTCGGTCTTCTCCCTCTCCCCGGGGGACTGCTACAACCCCAACAGCGGGGCGACCGAGGGCGAGGAGTTCGCCGTCGAGGTCGTGCCGTGCCAGGAGGCCCACAAGGGCCAGGTCGTCGGAGAGTTCGACATCGAAGGGGAGTCGGAGTACCCCGGTGACGACGGGGCGACGAAGATAGCCGACGAGCGGTGCCCCGCGGAGTCGCAGAAGTTCGTCTCCGACACCTGGGCGGTGCCCGCGGGCGTCGACCTCTTCTACTACTACCCGACCAGCCAGAGCTGGAAGACCGGCGACCGGGCCGTGAGCTGTACGTACGCCAAGGAGTCGGGCACGTTCTCCGGCTCGCTGAAGAACGACTCCCTGAACGCCGACCAGCTCGCCTACCTCAAGGGCTCCAACGGTGTCTACGAGGCGTTCTGGGGCAGCCAGCCCGAAGCCGAACAGATCGAGGACGACCTGGCCGGCTACAAGAAGCAGGCCAAGGCCGTGTCCACGGCGCTGGGCACCCATCTGACGGCCCTCGACAAGCTCGACCAGCCGGCGGCGGTCAAGCTCCGCACACAGCTGGAGGGCACCGCCGACGCGTGGAAGGACGCCGCCTCGGCAGCCGATGTGGACGCCTTCTACATCGCCTACGATCTGGCCTTCACCGGCATCGACCCGAGCAAGACGGTCGCCGCCCGCAAGGAGCTCAAGCTCGCGTCCACCGTTCCCGCCGACGACGCCGAGGTCTGGGCGGGCTGATCCGTGCTCCGGGGCCGAGAAGCACCGGCCCCGGAGCCCGGTCCGGGGCCCGCGTCCGCCGCGTGCCCCGGACCGGCCGCGGCCGCCCGTCTCCGCACACTCCCGCCCGCCGTTCCCGACCGACGAGGACCGATCGTTGATCCCCGAGCCCGCACCGTTCACGCTCGTCCCCGGCGGTGCCGGATCACCGGTGCTGCTGCACGTCCCGCACTCCTCCAGGACCGTCCCTGAGCAGGTACGCGGCGGCATCCTGCTGGACGACGAGGCGCTGGAGAGCGAACTCGACCACATCACGGACTCCCACACTGCGCGCCTGGCCGCCCTGGCCTCCGAGGCCTGCGCGGTCTCCCCCTGGCGCTTCGTCAACGGGCTGTCCCGGCTGGTGGTGGACCCCGAGCGGTTCCCCGACGACCGGGAGGAGATGCTGGCCGCGGGGATGGGCGCGGTCTACACCCGCACCACCCGCCGGGAACCGCTCCGCCCGCCCGGTGCGGATCCGGAGCCGCTGCTCGACCGCTATTTCCACCCGTACGCCCGGGCGATGACCGCGGCCGTCGACGAACGGCTGGCCGCCACGGGGCGCGCCGTCGTCATCGACGTCCACTCCTACCCGACCACCGCCCTGCCGTACGAGCTCCACGGCACCGGCCCGCGCCCTCCGATCTGTCTGGGCACCGACGGCTTCCACACCCCACCCGGACTACTGACCCTGGCGGAGGCCGCGTTCGCAAGGTTCGGCGGCACGGCGCTGAACAGTCCCTTCCCCGGCACGTACGTGCCGCTCAAGCACTACGGGACGGATCCGCGGGTCGGCGCGCTGATGATCGAGATCCGTCGCGACCTCTACATGACCGAGCCGGGAGGGCCCGCCGGGCCGGGGCTGGAGGCGCTGGCCTCGGCCCTGGCCCAGCTGGTGGACGGCCTCACGGAGGCCTGACACCGGGGCGGCTACCTGGGTCTGGCGTAGGGCCGGGTCATGATCTCCATGTTGTGGCCGTCCGGGTCCAGGAAGTAGGCGCCCCGGCCGCCGAAGAGACGGTTGATACGCCCGGGTTCGGTGTGGCGGGGATCGGCGTAGTAGGTGACGTCGAGCGCCCGCAACCGGGCGATCATGGTGTCGAACTGCGTGTCGGGGACCAGGAACGCGTAGTGCTGCGACTGCACCGGCGCGTCCCGCAGTTCGTAGTAGTCGAGCGTCACGCCGTTCCCCAGATCGACGGGCAGGAACGGCCCGAACGGGGGGCCGACCTCCAGTCCCAGGACCGCGGCGATGAACTCGGCCGACAGACTGCGGTCCTTGGCGTACACGGCGTGGTGGTCGAGTCGGACGACGTCGACGCCCTGCTGGGCATCGTCCGGGTGCTGCTGTGTGTGTGACATGTACTGATACGTCTCCGTGTCGTGGTTTCCGCTGGGAGGGGGCGCCGCAACAGGGCGCCGGGCGGGGTGGCACGACAGGGCGGCGGGGCTCGTGCCCGCCACGCGCTCACGCGTCAGCCGGGCGCCTCTCTCTGATGTGGCCCAAGGCCGACCCGGCAGTCACACCGACGATCATAGAGCAGACGGCGGGGGTCGGGGGCACGGTCCGCGGACCTGGGCCCGTCTCGCGCCTCGGCTGTCAGTGCCGCCCCCTAGGCTTTCGGTGATCCGATCGAAGGGGGACGCTGTGCGAGCCGTACCGGAACCCTGACCGTCCGACGCGCACGATCCGCCCAGGCCACACCTCATGTCTGCTTCGGCGCCGGCCGCACCGGCCCGCCAGGGCGCGTGAAGGGCGCACGGGAGGCGCGTAAGGAGCGCCTGGCGCGGGCATGGCACCAGCGGGACACTTATGCGAATAGCCTTGCGTGACACCTGAGTTGGAACACCGAGAAGAAAGCGTCGTTCAGTCCGCGGGGGGAGCTGAATGGTCGACGACAGAGCAGGCCGGTCCGAGCGGGACATCGCCGTACGCCGGCGTGTGGCCGAGACCTTGAACAGACAGCAGGGGCCGTTACGTCCGCTTCCGGTTCTGATGCTGCTGGGGCCGCGGGGCAGCGGGAAAACCGCGTTCACCGGGCATCTGCACCAGTGGGCGCAGCGCGTGCCGCTGGCGAGCATCGACGCGGAGCCGGTCGGTGAGCACGGCGGGACGCCGATCGACGTACTGATCGACATGGCCTTTCAGCTGAGCGCCCATCACGACGGCATCCCCCGCCTGGGGTTTCCCGCACTGGGCTCGCTGCTCGCCGCCGTCGGCACCGCCGTGGACGCGCGCAGCCGGGAGCAGGCCGTCCGTGACATGGCCGAGGCGCTGCGGGCGGGACGTGCGCGGGAGCACTCCTACCAGGAGTTGCAGGGCATCGTCGACGGCGTCGCCCAGCTCGCCGGCCTCGGTCTGCCCGGCTGGAGTTCCGTCGTGGTCCCACTCGTCCAGGGCGGTATCCGCATGCGGCTCGGGCTGCGGCTGCGCCGCCGACTGGCCGAGACGTCCGCCGCCGGGCCGGGGCGCGGGGCGACGGCCGACTTCCTGGTCGGCGTCAACCGGCTCTACCACGGTTATCCCGCCCAGCGGGCGGAGGCGGAGCGGGTGCTGCTCGACTCCTTCCTGGCCGACCTGCGCGGCGCCTACGCCTCCGGGCGGGCCGACCGGCTGCGAACCACGCACTGCCTCGCCCTCCTGGACAACGCGGACTCCTCCGTAGGGGAGGCCTTCCTCACGCTCCTGCTCGAATCGCGCGAGCGCTCCGGCCGCCCCGATCCGCTTCTCGTCGTGGCCACCGCGCGCAGGCGCCCCGAGATGCTCGTGCGTGCGGAGACCGGCAGCGGGCACCGTCCGGACTATCGCGAGAGCTGGCCGCAGCCCGCCCGTTTCCGGCCGCTGTCGGCCGGACCGCTCCTCGCGGCGGGCCAGTTGCGCGATCTCAGCCGTCGCGAGGTCGAGGCGCAGGCGGCAGCGGCGCTCGACACGCTGCCGGCCGGTTCCGTGCTGCCGCGCACCGACAACGCGGTCCAGTGGCTCGGCTGGATCGTGTACGAGATCACCCGGGGCCACCCGGCGGGCACCGCCGCCGTGCTGGACGGGCTGCGCCGCATGCCCGCCGACCTGCCGTGGGACGCGCGGGTCCACCGGAGCCTGGCCCCGACGGACGGCAGCGTGCAGCCCGTGCCCGCGCTGTCCGCCGGGCCCGGCCTGCTCGAACTGCTGCAGCGCGACTGCTCCGCGCAGTTGTCACGGCTGATGCCGCGGGCCGCCGCAGGGGTCACCCTCGGCCGGGCGGAGACCTGCGAATCGCTGTGGGAGGGGCAGGAGCCGGTGCTGCGGGAGTTCGTCGGGTACTGCGCGGACGACCTGCGGACCGTGCCCGAACCCGACGAGGGTCTCCCCGCCCTCCACCGGCTCACCCGCTTCCTGCTGCTGCGTCGGCTGGACGGCGCGCCGGAGAACGGCGGGCCGGGCTCGTGGAAGGGCGCGCACGGGGCGCTGCGTGCGGCAGCCGTGGCCAGGGGCGACCGGCGGGCCGTGGCGTACCACGACCTGGCACTGGACGATCTCGGCTCGGCCGTCGACTATCTGCGGGACCGCTTCGACGAGACGGGCGCGGACGAGTGGTGCGCCGACCTGGCCTGGCTCCAGCGTGCCCCGTGCCGCTGGGGTGGAGCGCTGCCCGAAGCGGCCCGCGACCGGTACGAACGCCTCGTCGGCGTCGCCGGGGGCGACCCCGCGCGCCGCGCCATCACCCGGCTCCTGGCGGCCGGTTGGATCACCCCGCATCCGCGGCCCGACGGTGCCGCACAGCCGTACGGGGATCCGCTCGGTGATCCGTACGCGGAGTTGTACCCCGACATCGTCGAGGAGTTCCTGACGCTCCGTCGGCCCATCGGCAACGAGCACGACCGCCATGTGCTGCTGCGTATGGCACAGCGCTACGAAAGGAAGCCGTGGTGGTAGCCCTCAACGACGACGACGCGTTCGTCCCCCCGCGCCCGCCCCGGCGCAAGGCTCCGTGGATCGCGGCCGGAGTCGTCGTGCTGGCTGCGGCGGTGTGGGGTGGCACGGAGGCGTACCAGGCGTGGCAGCACAACAAGGTCGAGTGTGCGCCCGGCATCCTCAAGAAGGGGGTGCGTCAGGAGTGCATCGGCGTCAGTGACGGCTCGTTCGCCTTCGACCCCCTGCTGAAGGAGGTCATGGGCAAGATCAAGGAGGAGAACGACCGCGTCGAGGAGTCCGGCAAGAAGTACGTCTCCCTCGCCTACGTCGAGCCGGTGACCACGGTCAAGGGCGAGGAGGAGGCCAAGAACGGGCTGCGCGGCGAGCTGATGGGCGCGTACCTGGCACAGCGCGAGCTGAACGACCCGGACCTCGGCGCCGGACGCGGCGATCTGCCGCAGATACGGCTGCTCGTCGGCAATCTCGGCCTGCGTTCCGAGCAGTGGCGGTCCCTCACGGACGATCTCGTGGCCATGTCGAAGGACGAGAACCGCCTCGTCGCCGTCGCCGGCTTCGGCCAGAGCCGCGGGGGCACCAAGGACGCCGTCGACGCCCTGCTCGATGCGGGCATTCCCATGATGGGCGCGACGGTGACGGCGGACAGCCTTTCCGACGCGGCCAGGCCCGGCTTCTTCCGCACCTCCGCACCCAACCGCGACCAGGCCAGGAGCGCGGCCGCCTACCTGAAGAAGCAGCAGGAGAAGAATCCGGACTTCGAGGTCGCCGTCATCCGCGACCGCAACGAGGACGACATATACAACACCTCCATGTCCGCCTCGTTCACCCGGGCGGCCGCCGACCGGGGTCTGCGACTCGACGGGAGCGCACTGGAGTTCCTCTCCGGTGTGGACGGCGTGTCCAACGCCTTCTCGTCCGTCGCCGACAAGGTGTGCGACCTGCGGCCCGACGCGGTGTTCTTCGCGGGCCGGGGTGTCGACATCCGCAACTTCATCTACTCCATGTCCGCGCCCGACCGCCGGTGCCCGGTCACGGTGATCACGGGCGACGACGCGGTCGGCGCGTACTACGGCTCGCTGGAGAGCGAGTCGCGGCGGGAGAAGTTCCGCACGGAGTGGACGGACAGCAGGGTGACCGTCCTGTACTCGTCGCTGGCGCACCCCGCGCTCGCCGGGCACCTCTACGCCGAGGCCAACAATCCGCTGCCGGACTTCCTCTCCCTGTACCGGACGGAGTTCGGCGGAGCGGCCGACGACACGATGCAGGTCCTCCAGGACGGCCAGGTGATCATGGGCCATGACGCGGTCTGGACGCTGGGAGTGTCGGTACGCAACGCGGCGGGACCGGACGGCAAGGGGCAGGTGAACACGGGCGCCACGCTCCAGATGCTGCTCCAGCTCAGCGGACGGGCCGCCGTGGCGGGTCTCAGCGGACCCATCTCCTTCGCCCCGGACGGAAATCCGGACGACAAGCCGATGGCTCTGGTGCGGATGGAGCCGTCGGGTGTGTACACCTTCCGGGAGGTGCTGCGGCCGTAGGCTCCCTGCCGCGCCGCGTCGGCGGCGCGGCTGATCGGTGCCTGTCCGGGCGCTGGGCCGGCGGAGGGATCAGAAGAAGACTCCGCACCTCAGCAGCACGTTGGCGTAGGGCCGGGCCTCCCCCGTCCGTACCACCAGGCGGGCGGACGCGGTGAGCGCCTTCAGCTGTTCGTGCGGCACGTGCGCCAGGTCGTGGAGACGGGCGGCCAGCAGGCGGGCGGCCTCGGGGTTGGCCTGCCGTATCTCCTCGGCCGCCGTCGCGCCCTCCACGACCAGTTCCTCCAGCAGCCCGTCCAGGACCTCGGCGAACGACGGGACGCCCGCCCGGAAGGCCAGGTCGATCACGCGGGGCCCCGGTGGGATGGGCATCCCCACGTCGCAGATCAGGACGCCGTCGCCGTGGCCGAGTTCGGCCACGGCTCCCGCGAGGTGGCGGTTCAGGATGCCGGTCTTCTTCACAGCGCAGAGACCTCTTCCGCGGTCGGGAAGGACGCCTGCGCGCCCTCCTTGGTGACGGCTGCCGCGCCGACCCGTACGGCGAAGGCGGCGGCCCCGGTGAGTTCCTCGCCCAGGCCGAGCCGCCAGGCGAGGGCGGCGGTGAACGCGTCGCCCGCGCCGGTGGTGTCCACGGCCGCGACCCGGGGGCTCGGTACGCGTACGGGGGCGCCGGCCCGGGTGTCGGAGACCAGGGCTCCGTCCGCGCCCAGGGTGATCACGACCGACCGGGGGCCGAGGGCGGTGAGCCCCCGCGCCCAGGACTCCGGGGTGCCGCCGGCGTTGTCGCCGAGGATGTAGCGCGCCTCGTGCTCGTTGACCACCAGCGGGTCGCAGGCGGCCAGCACCTCGTCGGGGAGGGGCGCGGGCGGCGAGGGGTTGAGGACCAGACGCACGTCCGGGCCCAGGGCGCGGGCCGTCTCGGTGACGGTCTCCAGCGGGATCTCCAGCTGGACGGAGACGACGCGGGCCGACGCGAACAGCGGCCCCGCGGCCCGGATGTCCGCGGGCGTCAGCCGTGCGTTGGCCCCCGGGGAGACGACGATGCTGTTGTCCCCCGAGGGGTCGACGGTGATGAGGGCGACACCGGTGGGCGCCCCGCCGACGAGGACTCCTCCGGTGTCGACGCCCGCCTCTCCCTGCGAGGCAAGCAGCAGCCGCCCGTGGGCGTCGTCGCCGACCCGGGCCAGCAGCGCCGTCCGGGCGCCGAGGCGGGCGGCGGCGACGGCCTGGTTGGCGCCCTTGCCGCCGGGGTGGACGACGAGGTCGGTGCCGAGCACCGTCTCCCCCGCCCCTGGGCGGCGGTCGACGCCGACGACCAGGTCGGCGTTGGCCGAGCCGACGACCAGCAGGTCGTACCGGGAGGGCCCGGAGGGGGCGGAGTCATCGTTCCCGTACATCTGGGTAGTGCCTTCCGTGATCAGGAGAAGTCGGCGACGTTCTGCCGGGTGACGACCTTGACCGGCACCTTCACCATGCTGCCGACCTTCTTGCCGTCGGCCGCCCGGACCGCGTTCTGTACGGCGATCTTTCCGAGTTCCTTGGGCTGCTGGGCCACGGACGCGTACAGACTGCCCGCCTCGACCGCCGTCAGACCGTCCGGTGTTCCGTCGAATCCGACGACCGAGACGGACTTCCCGGCCTTGCTGCCCAGTGCCTTGACCGCGCCGAGCGCCATCTCGTCGTTCTCGGCGAAGACTCCGGTGATGCCGGGGTGGGACTGGAGCAGGTTGGTCATGACGTCCAGGCCCTTGGTGCGGTCGAAGTCGGCCGGCTGGGTCGCCACGATCTTGATGTCCGGGTACGCCTTGATGCCTTCGGCGAAGCCCGCACCGCGTTCACGGCTGGCGGAGGTTCCGGCGGTGCCCTGGAGGACGATGATGCTGCCCTTGCCACCGAGCCGGTCGGCCAGCGACTTCGCGGCGAGCTTGCCGCCGGCCACGTTGTCGGAGGCGACGAGGGTGGCGGTCTCGGCCTTGTTGACGCCGCGGTCGGCGGCGACCACGGGGATGCCGGCCTTGTTGGCGCCTCGGACGCCGGGTCCGACCGCGTCGGAGTCCACCGGGTTGACGATGACGGAGTCCACTCCGGAACTGGTGAAGTTCTCCAGCTGGTTGGCCTGCTGCGAGGCGTCGTTCTGTGCGTCGGTGACGGTCAGATCGACTCCGGCCGCCTTTGCCTCGGCCTGGGCGCCCTCCTTCATCTGCACGAAGAAGGGGTTGTTCAGGGTGGAGAGCGACATGCCCACCTTGGTGGTGGTGCCGGAGGAACCGGACTTGAAGAAGGTCACGGCGGCGATGACGGCGGCCAGGCAGACCACCGCGACACCGGCCCGCATCGCTCCCTTGCGGCCCTTTCCGGGCCCTCCGGGCGCGGCGGACGAGCCTCCGGCGGAGGCGGTTCCGGATCCGGCCTTGCGGCGCAGCGTGTCGAGCAGGACGGCGAGGGCGATGACGACGCCGATGACGACCTGCTGCCAGAAGGCGGAGACGGAGAGGAGGTTGAGGCCGTTGCGCAGCACGGCGAGGATCAGGGCGCCGATGAGGGTGCCGGACGCCTTGCCGACGCCGCCCGCGAGGCTGGCGCCGCCGATGACGACGGCGGCGATCGCGTCGAGCTCGTATCCCTGGGCTGCCTGCGGCTGCGCGGAGACCAGACGGGAGGCGAGGACGATGCCCGCTACGGCGGCGAAGAGGCCGGACAGGGCGTAGATGGCCAGCTTCTGCTTCTTGACGCGCAGTCCGGAGAGCCGGGCCGCTTCCTCGTTGCCGCCGATGGCGTACATGGAGCGGCCGATGTAGGTGCGGGCCAGGATGAGTGCGGCTATCAGGCCCATGGCGATCATCACGAGGACCGGGACGGGCAGCCAGCCGCCGAGGGTGTCACCGAGTACGGAGACGGAGTCGGGGAAGGGGATCGGCCTTCCCTGGGAGATGACCAGGGAGAGGCCCCGGGCCACCGAGAGCATGGCCAGCGTCGCGATGAACGAGGGCAGCTTGCCGTAGGCGACGAGGGCTCCGCTGACGAGGCCGCAGGCGATGCCGGTGCCGACGGCGATGATGACCGCCAGCCAGACGGGGACTCCCGCGGACGTCGCCGACCAGGCGAGGACGGTGGCGGAGAGCGCGGCGACCGATCCGACGGAGAGGTCGATGCCCGCCGAGACGATCACGAAGGTGACGCCGAACGCGAGGATCGCGGTCACCGCGGCCTGGACGCCGACGTTCAGGAGGTTCTGGGTGGTGAGGAAGTCGCCGGAGAGCAGCGACATCGCCACCAGGAGGACGACCAGTGCGCTCAGTGCGCCGTTGTCGAGCAGGAGGCGGCGGAGGGTGTGTCCGGCGCCGCCCGCGTGCGCCTTGCTCGGATGCGTGTCAGTGGCCACGGGGGCCCTCCTCTGCCTTCTCGGTGGGTGTGGTGACGGGTGCGGCGCTGACGGCGAGTGCCATCACCGCGTCCTGGGTGGCTTCGTGTGCGGGGAGTTCTCCGGCGATGCGGCCCTGGGCCATGACCAGCACCCGGTCGCTCATGCCGAGGACCTCGGGCAGGTCGCTGGAGATCATCAGGACGGCGTGTCCGGAGGCCGTGAGCTCGTTGATGAGCTGGTAGATCTCGACCTTGGCCCCGACGTCGATGCCGCGCGTCGGTTCGTCGAGGATCAGCACCCGGGTGTCGGCCAGGAGCCACTTCCCGATGACGACCTTCTGCTGGTTTCCGCCGGACAGGGTGCGGACGTGCTGGCCGAGGCCGGCCATCCGTACGCCCAGCTGTTCGGCGATGCGGGCGGCGGCGGTGCGCTGCCCCTTCACGTCGACGAGTCCGGAGCGGGTGGCCGAACGGAGCGTGACGAGGCCGAGGTTCTCCTGCACGGAGGCGTCGAGCACGAGCCCCTGGCCCTTGCGGTCCTCGGGGACGAGCCCGATCCCGGCCCCCATGGCGGCGGTCACGTCGTGCTTGCCCAGCCGCTCGCCCTGTACGTCGACGGTGCCGGTGTCGTAGGGGTCGGCGCCGAAGACGGCGCGGGCGACCTCGGTGCGGCCCGCTCCGACGAGTCCGGCGAGGCCGACGACCTCGCCGGCCTTCACGTCGAAGCTGACGTCGTGGAACACCCCGTCGCGGGTGAGTCCGCGGACGGACAGCAACGGCGCCCCCGTTTCCGGGCGTTCACGCGGATACTGCTGGTCGATGCTGCGTCCCACCATGAGCTGGACGAGTTCCGTCTCGGGTGTCGAGGCGGGCACCTGGTCGATGCTGCGGCCGTCGCGCAGGACGGTGACGCGGTCACCGAGGGCGGCGATCTCGTCGAGGTGGTGGGTGATGAAGACGACGCCGACACCGTCCGCGCGGAGCTGCCTCACGATGCCGAAGAGCTTGTCGACCTCCTCGGAGGTGAGGACCGCGGTCGGCTCGTCCATGATCAGGACGCGCGCGTCCAGGCTGAGCGCCTTCGCGATCTCGACCATCTGCAGTCGGGCGATCCCCAGTTCACGGACCCTGGCCCTCGGCGAGATGTACAGGCCCACGCGGCGCAGGAGCACCTCGGCGTCGGCCTCCATGCGCCGTCGGTCGATCATGCCGAAGCGGCGCGGCTGCCGGCCGAGGAAGATGTTCTCGGCGACCGTCAGATCGGGTACCAGGTTGAACTCCTGGTAGATGGTGGCGATCCCGAGCTTCTCCGCGTCCTGCGCACCGTGGATGCGCACTTCGCGGCCGCCGGCGAAGATCCGGCCGGCGTCCGGACGGTAGGCACCGGAGAGCATCTTGATGAGGGTGCTCTTGCCGGCGCCGTTCTCACCGAGCAGGACGTGCACTTCACCGCTGCGCAGGTCGAAGTCGACACTGTCCAGGGCGACGACGCCGGGGAAGGTCTTGCGTACGCCTTCGATGCGCAGCAACTCGACCGATTCACTCACTCGTTGCTCCCGGAACTGGTGGTGCGCTCGCCGCAGGAGCTGCGTACGACGAGGCTGGCGGGCAGGGTGACGGACTGCGGGGGGCGGCCCTCGACGATGTCGATGAGGGCGCGCACGGCGGCACGGCCGAGGTCGCCCGTCGGCTGGGCGATCGCGGTGATCGGCGGACCGGTGTGGACGAACCACGGGATGTCGTCGAAGGCCGCGATGCCGATGTCCTCGGGGACGCGCAGGCCGCGCGCGCGGATGGCGTCCAGGGCGCCGAGCGCCATGAGGTTGTCGGCGGCGAACACGATCTCGGGCCGCTCGGGGAGCGACAGGAAGTGCTCGGTGACGCGCCTGCCGCTGTCGGCCTGGAAGTCGCCCTGCCCGATGTAGGCGTCGGGCAGGGCGAGCCCGTGGGCGCGCATCGCTTCCCGGAAGGCCTCGACACGTTCGTCGCCCGTGGTGGTGGCCGCCGGGCCCGCGATGATGGCGAGCCTGCGGTGGCCGAGCGCGTACAGATGGGCGACCAGGTCCTGGATCGCCCTGTGGCCGTCCGCACGTACGACGGGGATGTCCACCCCGGGGATCCACCGGTCGACGAAGACCATCGGGGTGCCGGTGCGTGCGACGTCCAGCAGCAGCGGGGACTCCCCGTCGGCGGGCGAGACCAGGAGTCCGTCGATCCGGCGGTCCAGGAGCGTGCGGACGTGGTGGTCCTGCTGTTCGAGCCGCTCGTCGGCGTTACCGATGATCACGCTGTAGCCGAGTGCGCGGGCCTCCTCCTCGACGGAGCGGGCCAGCGCGGTGAAGTACGGGTTGAGCACGTCGCTGATGACGAGGCCGAGCGTGCGGGTCTGGTCGGTGCGCAGCGAGCGGGCCACGGCGTTGGGCCGGTAGCCGAGGGCGTCGACGGCGGCGAGGACGCGGCTGCGCGCGTCCGGGCTGACGGAGGGATGGCTGTTGAGGACACGGGAGACCGTGGCGGCAGAGACTCCTGCCTGGGCCGCGACATCCTTGATGCTCGCCATTTCCGGACCACCTCCTTGTGGTTTCCGTGAGCCTCGAGACCAGCGGAACGAGCCGTGGAATCGATTACACGGATGATTGGAATCGATTCCATGGCCGAAAACAAGTACCCGAGGAAGGGAAGAGACCGGATCGTGATGCGGGCGGTGGCGGCGAGGGCCCCGGAAACGCGAAAAGACCCCAGGTGCACTGGGGTCTTCGCTGGTGTCCGAGGGGGGACTTGAACCCCCACGCCCGATAAAGGGCACTAGCACCTCAAGCTAGCGCGTCTGCCATTCCGCCACCCGGACAAGGTGTCTGTCGTCCCGGGGTCCTCCCCGTGGCGACAAAGAAAACAATACCAGGGGTTCGGGGTGCCTCTCACCTGCGTTTTCGGTGGTCAGTGCGGCGCAGGCAAGGTCGGGCACACCTGACGTCGACGCGCGTACGCACCGTGGCGTGGCGCGTACGCGGAGTCGCACCGGGCTACCTTCGCGGGCATGAGTGGCAAGAACGTCCCGAGCGGCGGGAGCGAGCGCGTCCACCGGCCGCCCCCCGCGCTGACCTCCCTGCGCGAGCGGCTGCGCGACACGTTCTGGTTCGCGCCGACCGCCGGGCTGCTGTGCGTCTTCGTCCTCTGGTGGGTCCTCTCGGATCTGGACACCAGGATCGTCGCGCATCTGAAGGCGGAGGGGGCGTACGCGGAACTCGACGAGCTCCTCTCCTTCGCCGTGGACGCCCGGACGATCGTCACCACCGTCAGCGCGGCCATGATGACCTTCATCGGTGTGGTGTTCAGCATCTCGCTGGTGGCCGTGCAGATGGCGAGCGGGCAGCTCACCCCGCGCGTGGTCCGGATCTTCGTGCGGAGCAGGATCAGCAAGCTCACGCTGGCGGTGTTCCTGGCGACCTTCGCGTTCTCGCTGCTCGTGCTGACCTCGTACGAGGGCGGGGCTGAGCCGGATCCCCGGCGTGTGACGTCGGCACCCCTGTTGCAGAGCCTGCTGACTCTCGGCCTGGTCGGTCTCAGCCTGCTGCTGTTCGTCGCCTACGTCTCGTCCACCCTGCGGCTCATGCAGGTCGGGCCCGTCCTCGACCACATCACCCGCGAGACGCTGCACTCGCTCGCACGGCAGCAGCCGGGAGGGGCGGCGGACGAGCAGTCACCGGAGCCAGCCGCGGTGCACGTCCTGCGCGAGGGGCGGGCGGGGGTGCTGCGGGACGTGGCGGTGGCGCGGCTGGTGCGCTCGGCCCGACGGCACGGGGTGGTGCTTCGACTGGTGCCCCGGGTCGGGGACTTCGTCGTGCCGGGCACACCGGTATTCGCCGTGCACGGCGGGGCAGCCCCGCCCCCGCGCTCGCTCGGACACACCCTGTCGGTCGGGGTCGAGCGCTCCCTGCACCAGGATCCGGCCTTCGGCCTGCGGCAGTTGGTGGACATCGCGCTGCGTGCCCTGTCGCCGTCCGTGCACGATCCGACCACCGCGGTGCAGTGCCTCGACCGGATCGTGCAGCTCCTCTCCGTCGCCGTCGCACTGCCACTCGCCACGCTGCACCACCGCGACCGCCGGGGAGACGTCCGGCTCGTCCAGGAGGTTCCGGGGTGGACGGACCTCGTCGATCTGGCGTTCGAGGAGATCCGGTGGTGCGCGGCCGGGAGTCCTCAGGTCACGCGCCGGCTGCTGGCCGGGCTCGACGATCTGCTCCTGCTCGCCGCCGAGGAGCGGCGAAGGCCGCTGCTCAGGCACCGTGCGCTCCTGGTGGAAGCGGTGGAGCGCACGGTGCCCGGGACTGCCGGGCGGGCGTTCGCGCTGCGCCCGGACCGGCAGGGGATCGCGTGAGCGGCGCCGCTAGGGCATGAGGTGGTAGTCCGGGAAGTTGCCCGGCAGCCTCGCTTCTCCGGGGCCGTCGGTCACGGCCCGGATGAGCAGCTCGCCCCCCACGAAGGCGCCGCGCCACGAGGCACCGAAGCCTCCGAAGAGCTCCTCGCGGTCTCCGCGCGAACGCGGCTTGCCGTGACCGGTCTTGAAGGCGCGGATCTGCGGGGCGAGCCGCTCGTACGTCTCCGGGTCGTCGGTGGAGAGGGTCGCGACCAGCGCGCCGTTCGACGCGTTCATGGCGGCGAGGAGTTCGGCCTCGGTGTCGACCAGGACGATCGTGTCGACCGGGCCGAAGGGTTCCGCGTGGTGGAGCGGTGAGGAGGGGGGCGGGTTCAGGAGGGTGACCGGCTGGAGATAGGCGCTGGTGTCCTGGCCGGGGAGAAAGCGGGCGTCCGACGCGGATCCCTGGTGGAGGGGGACGGCACCGCGGTCGATCGCCTCGGTCACCTGGTCGTGGAGTTCCTTGGCCTTGGTGGCGTTGATCAGGGGGCCGAAGTCCAGGTCGGGCAGCGGGTCCGAGGGGTGCTCCACCGCGAGGGGGTGCCCGGTGCGGAGCGAGCGCACGGCGGGGAGGTAGGCCGCCAGGAAGTCCGCGAAGAGGGTGCGCTGGACGACGAAGCGGGGGTAGGCGGTGCAGCGCTGCTTGCCGTAGTCGAAGAGCTTCGGGATGACGGCGGTGAGGGAGGGCCAGTCCGTGTGGTTCCAGATGCCCCAGGTGTTGAGGCCCTCCTGTTCGAGGATGTGCCGTTTGCCGAGGTCGGCGACGGCGGTGGCGATCCGGGCGCCGGTGTCCCTGCCTCCGACGAAGGAGACGCAGCCGATCTCGGCCGACCGGACGAGGGGCTCGGACAGTTCGCTGCCGCTGCCGCTGAGGAGGGTCAGGGGGACACCCTCGCGGGCGGCGAGCGCGCAGGCCAGGGTGAGGCAGGAGACGCCGCCGTCGGTGGGGGTCTTGGCGATCACGGCGTTGCCGGCCAGGGCTTGCACGAGCATCGCGTGGACCAGCACGGACATGGGGTAGTTCCAGCTGGCGATGTTCGAGACGGGGCCTGCGAGAGGGGTGCGGCCGGCGAGCAGGCGGTCGCTGTGGTCGACGTACCAGCGGACGCCGTCGATGGCGCGGTCCACGTCGGCCAGGGCGAGGCGCCAGGGCTTTCCGATCTCCCGGACCAGCAGGAGGGCGAGGAGTTCGCGGTGCCCGGTGAGGGCGTCGAGGGTGGCGGACACACGGGCGCGGCGCTCGGGGAGCGGGATGTGGCGCCAGGCGCGGTGCTGGTCGAGGGATGCCCGTACGGCTTGCCCGGCGGTGGCCGCGTCCAGGCGGGGCGGGCCGGTGACCGGAGTGCCGTCGATGGGGCTGGTGGCGGGGAGGGTACGGCCGTCGGAGTGCCAGGCGGCGGCCCAGAGGTTGCGGACACGGTCGTCCTGGAATGCCTCGGGGGCGACGGCGAGGCAGCGACGCCAGACGTCCTGCCATGCCGTTCCCGGCTTGAGGACGAGGTTCGTGGCTGGAGATGAGGGTGTCATGAGATCTCCGCTCTGAGGTGCGGGGGAAGACGCGGTGCGGGGCGTAGTGATGCGGGTGGGGGCGCGTGCCGCGCGGAGCGCGGGCACGCGGGGGCGGGTCGGGGGCGGGTCGGGCGCCCGCGGCGGACTTTCCCCTGCCCGCCCCTTCTCGAAACCGGGGCCCCGGTTCTTGAACGCCGGACGGGTGAGGCCGTGCGCACGGGGCCGGTACGTCCTCAGCCGCGCAGGCGCTTCTGTGCCAGCCGGGCCGTTTCGGTCGGGGTGGCACCCACCGCGACGCCCACGGCCTCGAGCGCCTCCTTCTTCGCCGCGGCCGTGCCCGAGGAGCCCGAGACGATCGCTCCGGCGTGGCCCATCGTCTTGCCCTCGGGGGCCGTGAAACCCGCGATGTAGCCGACGACCGGCTTGGTGATGTGCCGGGCGATGTGCGCCGCGGCGCGTTCCTCGGCGTCACCGCCGATCTCGCCGATGAGGACGATCAGTTCGGTGTCCGGGTCGTTCTCGAACGCCGTGAGGCAGTCGATGTGCGTCGTACCGATGACCGGGTCCCCGCCGATGCCCACCGCCGTCGAGAAGCCCGTCTCGCGCAGTTCGTGCATCAACTGGTAGGTGAGCGTTCCCGACTTGGAGACCAGGCCGATGCGCCCGGGCTTCGTCGCGATGTCGGCCGGGATGATGCCGGCGTTGGACCGGCCCGGACTGATCAACCCGGGGCAGTTGGGTCCGAGGACGCGTGTGCCGCGCGCCCGGGCGTGGGCGTGGAAGGCCACGGCGTCGTGGACGGGGATGCCTTCGGTGATGACCACGGCCAGACCGATGCCTGCGTCCGCCGCCTCGACGACGGCCGTCCTGGTGAACGGCGGCGGGACGAAGACGACGGTGACGTCGGCGCCGGTGGCTTCCATGGCGTCGCGCACGGAGCCGAAGACGGGGATCGTACGGTCGTCGAGGTCCACGGTGCGTCCCGCCTTGCGCGGGTTCACGCCGCCGACGACCTGCGTGCCCGCAGCGAGCATCCGCCGGGTGTGCTTCATGCCCTCCGCGCCGGTCATGCCCTGGACGAGGACCTTGCTCTCCTTGCTGAGGAAGATTGCCATGGTCAGTGCCCTCCCAGGGCCAGTCGGGCTGCTCGGTCGGCTGCGCCGTCCATCGTGGTGACCTGCTGGACCATCGGGTGGGCACGATCCTCGAGAATCGCCCGGCCGCGCGCGGCGTTGTTGCCGTCCAGGCGGACGACCAGGGGTTTCGTCAGCTGGACGGAGTCCAGGGCCTGGACGATGCCGTCGGCGACCGCGTCACAGGCCGTGATGCCGCCGAACACGTTGACGAACACGGACTTCACCGCGGGGTCGGAGAGGATGACGGTGAGACCGTCCGCCATGACGCGGGCCGAGGCGCCTCCCCCGATGTCGAGGAAGTTGGCCGGGCGGGCCCCGCAGCCGGCGACCACGTCCAGGGTGGACATGACGAGCCCCGCGCCGTTGCCGATGATGCCGACCTCGCCGTCGAGCTTGACGTAGTTCAGTCCCCTGTCGGCGGCCGCCGCCTCCAGCGGGTCACCGTACGGGTCCCCGGTGTCCGCGTCCCGACGGGACTGCCGGAAGGCCGCGTTGTCGTCGAGGGTGACCTTGCCGTCCAGGGCGAGGATCCGGCCGTCCGCGGTGCGCACCAGCGGGTTGACCTCGACGAGCAGGGCGTCCTCCTCCGTGACGACCTGCCACAGCGCCCGGATCACGGGGGCGGTCTCCGGCGGGAGCGAGGCCGCCTCGGCGATCTGCGCGGCCTTGGCCTCCGTGACCCCCTCGACGGGGTCGACCGGGATGCGGGTCACCGCCTCGGGGCGGGAGGCGGCGACCTCCTCGATGTCCATGCCGCCCTCCGCCGAGGCGATGGCGAGGAAGGTTCCGGCGGCCCGGTCCAGGACGTAGCTGACGTAGAACTCCTCCCCGATGTCGACGGGCTGAGCGAGCATCACCGTCCGCACCGGGTGGCCCTTGATGTCCATTCCGAGGATCCGGCGTGCGGTGACGACGGCGGCCGCGGGGTCCGCGGCGACCTTCACCCCGCCGGCCTTGCCCCGGCCGCCCACTTTCACCTGCGCCTTGACGACGACGCGGCCCCCGAGCCGAGCCGCCGCCGCGTGGACCGCGGACACGTGGTCCACGACCTCGGCGTCCGGGACGGCGATGCCGTGGTCCGCGAAGAGTTGCCTTGCCTGGTGCTCGTACAGATCCATAGCCACTCCCGATCGTGCCGATTGTGAAAGTGCCGCACGCCCCCTGGACACCACCCACCGGATGCGGGATAACAAGCTTCATACAGTATTCGTCGACTGTATGCAATGTACCGCGAGAGCGGCGGAGCGGCTCCCGCACTCCCCTACGAAGGGACAGGACATCGCCATGCCCGAGGACAGCCAGGACAACCAGAACCTCATCTCCGGTGGGCACTTGGTCGCCAAGGCACTCAAGGCGGAGGGGGTGGAACGCATCTACACCCTCTGTGGCGGCCACATCATCGACATCTACGACGGCTGCGTCGACGAGGGCATCGAAGTCGTCGACGTACGGCACGAACAGGTCGCCGCCCACGCCGCCGACGGCTACGCGCGGATCACCGGGAAGCCCGGATGCGCCGTCGTCACCGCCGGGCCGGGTACGACCGACGCGGTCACCGGCGTCGCCAACGCCTTCCGCGCGGAGTCGCCGATGCTCCTGATCGGAGGCCAGGGAGCGCACACCCAGCACAAGATGGGCTCGCTCCAGGACCTGCCGCACGTCGACATGATGACGCCCATCACCAAGTTCGCGGCCACCGTTCCGGACACCGCGCGGGCTGCGGACATGGTGTCGATGGCGTTCCGGGAGTGTTACCACGGGGCACCCGGGCCGTCGTTCCTGGAGATCCCGCGCGACGTGCTCGACGCGAAGGTGCCGGCGGCCAGGGCACGGGTCCCCGAGGAGGGCCGCTACCGCGCGTCCACCAAGGCGGCCGGCGACCCGGCCGACATCGAGAAGCTCGCCGATCTGCTCGTGCACGCCGAGAAACCCGCCATCCTGCTGGGCAGTCAGGTCTGGACGACGCGCGCCACGGACTCCGCCACCGAGCTCGTGCGGACCCTCAACATCCCCGTGTACATGAACGGCGCCGGCCGCGGCACCCTGCCGCCCGGCGACCCGCACCACTTCCAGCTCTCGCGGCGCTACGCGTTCTCCAACGCCGACCTCATCGTGATCGTGGGCACCCCCTTCGACTTCCGGATGGGATACGGCAAGCGGCTCTCACCGAACGCCACCGTCGTCCAGATCGACCTCGACTACCGCACCGTGGGCAAGAACCGCGATGTGGACCTCGGAATCGTCGGTGACGCGTCGGTGGTCCTGAAGGCCGTCATGGAGGCCGCGAGCGGCCGGCTCAACGGTGGATCGGCCCTGCGCAAGGCGTGGTTGGACGAGCTGCGCGCCGCCGAGCAGACGGCGATCGAGAAGCGGCTGCCCCAGTTGAAGTCGGACGCCTCCCCCATCCACCCGTACCGGCTGGTGAGCGAGATCAACGACTTCCTCACCGAGGACTCCGTCTACATAGGGGACGGCGGCGACATCGTCACGTTCTCCGGGCAGGTCGTACAGCCCCGGACCCCCGGCCACTGGATGGACCCCGGACCGCTCGGCACCCTCGGGGTCGGGGTGCCCTTCGTGCTGGCCGCCAAGCAGGCCAGGCCCGACAAGGAGGTCGTGGCGCTGTTCGGCGACGGCGCGTTCTCCCTCACCGGATGGGACTTCGAGACCCTGGTCCGCTACAACCTGCCCTTCGTCGGCATCGTCGGCAACAACTCCTCCATGAACCAGATCCGTTACGGCCAGAAGGCCAAGTACGGCGACGAGCGCGAGCGGATCGGCAACACCCTCGGGGACGTCCACTACGACAAGTTCGCCCAGATGCTCGGTGGTCACGGCGAGGAGGTGCGCGACCCCGCCGACATCGCACCGGCGCTGCGCAGGGCCCGTGAGTCGGGGCTGCCCTCACTCATCAACGTCTGGGTCGACCCGGACGCCTACGCCCCCGGAACGATGAACCAGACCATGTACAAGTAGAGGAGCCGTGGCATGACCAAAGCTCTTGAGGGCGTGCGCGTCCTCGACATGACGCACGTACAGTCCGGTCCCTCCGCCACCCAACTTCTGGGCTGGCTCGGTGCGGACGTGGTCAAGCTGGAGGCGCCCGGCGGGGACATCACCCGCAAGCAGTTGCGTGATCTGCCCGACGTCGACTCCCTCTACTTCACGATGCTCAACTGCAACAAGAGGAGCATCACCCTCAACACCAAGAGCGAGCGCGGCAAGGAGATCCTCACCGAGCTCATCCGCCGCAGCGACGTGATGGTGGAGAACTTCGGCCCCGGCGCCGTCGACCGCATGGGATTCACCTGGGAACGCATCCAGGAGATCAACCCCCGGATCGTCTACGCCTCCATCAAGGGCTTCGGCGAAGGCCCGTACACCAACTTCAAGGCGTACGAGGTGGTCGCGCAGGCCATGGGCGGCTCGATGTCCACCACCGGATTCGCCGACGGGCCGCCGCTCGCCACCGGCGCGCAGATCGGCGACTCGGGCACCGGGATCCACGCGGTCGCCGGCATCCTCGCAGCCCTCTTCCAGCGCGAGAACACCGGGCGCGGGCAGCGGGTGAACGTGGCGATGCAGCACGCGGTGCTGAACCTGTGCCGGGTCAAGCTGCGCGACCAGCAGCGGCTGGAGCACGGTCCCCTCGCCGAGTACCCGAACGCTCAGGACACGGCCGACGCGGACGAGGTGCCGCGCAGCGGCAACGCCAGTGGCGGCGGGCAGCCGGGCTGGGCGGTGAAGTGCGCGCCGGGCGGACCCAACGACTACGTGTACGTCATCGTGCAGCCGGTCGGCTGGAAGCCCCTGTCCGCGCTCATCGGCCGGCCGGAGCTGGCGGAGGACCCCGAGTGGGCGACGCCGGAGTCCCGGCTGCCGAAGCTGGGGAAGATGTTCCAGCTGATCGAGGAATGGTCGTCGACGCTCCCCAAGTGGGACGTCCTGGAACAGCTCAACGCGCACAACATCCCGTGCGGCCCGATCCTCTCCACGAAGGAGATCGTCGAGGACGAGTCCCTCGCCGCCAACGACATGGTGGTCCGTGTCGAACATCCCGAGCGCGGCACCTTCACCACCGTCGGCAGCCCGCTGAAGCTGTCCGACTCCCCCGTCGACATCGTCACCTCCCCGCTGCTCGGAGAGCACAACGCGGAGGTCTACGTCGGCGAGCTGGGCCTGGGCGACGAGGAACTGCGGCTGCTGAAGACGAACGGAGTCATCTGAGCATGGCCGGAACAGTCGAGACACAGGAGCGGGAACACGTCCAAGCGCTGCTCGACCGCGTCCGGGGCGAGGGGCGCAGCGCGCTCACCGCCCCGGAGGGGAAGATCGTCGCCGACGCCTACGGGATCACGGTGCCGGGCGAGGGCCTGGCCCGGGACGTCGACGAGGCGGTGGCGCTGGCCGACCGGCTCGGCGGGTCCGTCGTCCTCAAGATCGTCTCCCCCGACATCCTCCACAAGACGGATGCGGGCGGCGTCGTGGTCGGGGTGTCGGGCGCACAGGAGGTACGCGCGGCGTTCTGCGCCATCGTGCGGAACGCTCGGGCCTACGCTGCCGACGCGCGGATCGAGGGTGTGCAGGTGCAGCAACTGGTGCCGCCCGGCCAGGAGGTCATCGTGGGGGCGGTCACGGACCCGACGTTCGGGAAGGTGGTGGCGTTCGGCCTCGGCGGTGTCCTGGTCGAGGTGCTGAAGGACATCACCTTCCGGCTGGCGCCCGTGACGGCGGACGAGGCGCGGTCGATGCTGGACTCGATCGGCGCCGCGGAGGTCCTGAAGGGGGTGCGCGGTGCCCCGGCCGTGGACCGGTGGGCGCTGGCGGAGCAGATCCGGCGGGTCTCCCGACTGGTCACGGACTTCCCGGAGATCGCGGAGGTGGACCTCAACCCCGTCATCGCGTCGCCGGACGGCGCGGTCGCCGCCGACATCCGCATCCTGCTGACGACCGAGGAGGTGAAGGCACGGCGCCGGTACAGCCGGGAGGAGATCCTGGTGTCGATGCGCCGGCTGATGGAGCCGCGGTCGGTGGCCGTCATCGGAGCCTCCAACGAGCAGGGCAAGATCGGCAATTCGGTGATGCGCAACCTCATCGACGGCGGGTTCGCGGGCGAGATCCATCCGGTGAACCCCAAGGCCGATGACATTCTCGGCCGCAAGGCGTACAAGAGTGTCACCGACGTTCCCGGTGAGGTGGATGTGGCGGTCTTCGCGATCCCCGCCAAGTTCGTCGCTTCGGCACTCGAGGAGGTGGGCCGCCAGGGGATCCCCAACGCCGTGCTCATTCCGTCCGGCTTCGCCGAGACGGGTGAACACGCCCTGCAGGACGAGATCGTGGCGGTCGGTGAGCGGTACGGGGTACGGCTGCTCGGGCCGAACATCTACGGCTACTACTCGACCTGGCAGGACCTCTGCGCCACGTTCTGCACCCCGTACGACGTCAAGGGACCGGTGGCACTGACCTCCCAGTCGGGTGGCATCGGCATGGCGATCCTGGGCTTCGCGCGGTCGACGAGGACGGGCGTCTCGGCGATCGTCGGGCTCGGCAACAAGTCCGACATCGACGAGGACGACCTGCTGACCTGGTTCGGCGAGGACCCGAACACCAAGTGCATCGCGATGCACCTGGAGGACCTCAAGGACGGGCGGGCGTTCGTGGAGGCGGCACGGGCCACCGTGCCGAAGAAGCCGGTGGTGGTCCTCAAGGCGGGCCGCACGAGTGCGGGTGCCAGGGCGGCGGGCTCCCACACGGGCGCGCTGGCCGGGGACGACGCCGTGTACGACGACATCCTGCGGCAGGCGGGCGTGATCCGGGCGCCGGGTCTGAACGACATGCTGGAGTACGCGCGTGCGCTGCCCGTGCTGCCGGCGCCCAAGGGTGACAACGTCGTGATCATCACGGGGGCCGGCGGATCGGGGGTGCTCCTGTCCGACGCGATCGTCGACAACGGGCTCTCACTGATGGAGATCCCGCCGGACCTCGACGCGGCTTTCAAGGCGTTCATCCCGCCGTTCGGGGCGGCCGGGAACCCGATCGACATCACGGGCGGTGAGCCGCCGTCGACGTACGAGGCGACGATCCGGCTGGGGATGGAGGACCCGCGGATCCACGCCCTGGTGCTGGGCTACTGGCACACGATCGTCACCCCGCCGATGGTCTTCGCCGAGCTGACGGCCCGGGTGGTGGAGGAGTTCCGGGCGCGCGGCATCGAGAAGCCCGTGGTGGCGTCGCTGGCGGGTGACACGGAGGTCGAGGAGGCGTGCGCCTACCTGTTCGAGCGGGGAGTCGTCGCGTATCCGTACACCACGGAGAGGCCGGTCGCGGTACTCGGTGCGAAGTACAGGTGGGCCAGGGCCGCCGGATTGCTGGGCGGTGGCCGATGACCTGATGACACGGCTCGAACCACGGGGTCTGCGGCGCACCGATCGGCCGCGGGCCCCCGTGCGAAGTGAGAACGGGCAGGGGGCGCCGGCCAGACTTCTTCCACGCAAGGGGTTCGATCGACAATGACGACAACAGACCTCTCCACATCCGTCCCCTTCAGGGAGGTGACGGACGCCAACGGCCGGACCTACCGGCTCGGCGAGAGCGACATCGACATCATGGGCCGCAAGCGCAAGTGGATGGTCATCCTGCCGTGGGTCGGCATGATGGGCATCAGCTCGGCCGAGTACGCCTTCGCGTCGGCGGAGGACACGCTGCACCACGCGCACAACTGGGACAGCGGTCACATCTACTGGATGATGACCGTCTGGGTGTTCTTCCAGGCCGCGGTCGCCATGCCCGCGGGCCGGCTGCGGGAGACCGGCAGGCTGCCGGCCCGCTGGGCGATGATGCTCGGAGCGACGGGCACCCTCCTCGGCTACCTGTCACTGGCGTACGCGCCGCACGTGATCTTCGCGTACATCGGCTTCAGTGTGTTCTCCGGCATGGGCGCCGGCATGGTGTACGCCACCTGCGTCAACATGGTCGGCAAGTGGTACCCGGAGCGCAGGGGCGGCAAGACGGGCTTCGTCAACGGCGGTTTCGCCTACGGTTCGGTGCCCTTCGTCTTCATCTTCACCGGGTTCATGGACATCACCAACTTCAGGTGGGTCCTGGTCTCCGCGGGCGTCTTCCTCGCCGCGCTCGTGGCCTGCGCCGGCTTCTTCTTCCGGGACCCGCCGAAGAACTGGTGGCCGGCCGGGATCGACCCGCTCAACCCGCCCGAGGACCCACGGGCACGACGCGCGCTGGAGAAGAACCCGCCGGCCATCAAGCAGTACTCCCCGGGCGAGGCCTGGAGGACCGGCCGTGTGGCGCTGATGTGGTGCTGTCTCGCCTGTACGTCCGGCGTGAACATCTTCGGCATCGCCTTCCAGGTGGACATCGGCCAGGACGCGGGCTTCGCCGCAGGGATCGTGGCCACCGCCATGTCGCTCAAGGCGATCGTCAACGGCACCGGTCGCGGCGTCATCGGCTGGCTCTCCGATCTCTACGGCCGAAAGAAGTGCCTGCTCTACGTCTGCGTCATCCTCGGGCTCGCCCAGTTCGGCATCATCTGGTCGGCCGAGATGAAGAGCCTGCCCCTGTTCCTGCTCTTCTCCGCGATCTCCGGCTTCGGCGGTGGCGCCATCTTCCCGATGTTCGCCGCGATGACCGCCGACTACTTCGGTGAGAACAACAACGCCACCAACTACGGCATGGTCTACAGCTCGAAGCTGGTCTCCGGGCTCGGAGCGGGAATGGGCTTCCTGGTCGTGGACGCCTGGGGGCTCAACGGAGCCTTCATCCTGGCGGGCAGCATCTCGTTCTTCGCGGGATTCCTCGCCCTGTTCCTCGCGGCACCCGGCCGCGACCGGAGGGGCAACCCACTGGTGAAGGCGCAGACGGCGCCGATCATCCGGGAGACCGACTGATCGCACGCCCGCGGCATGCGCGTGGGGCCCGGTTCCTGGAACCGGGCCCCACGCGCGTGTGCCGTCAGTTGTCAGTCCCCGCAGCGGCTCTCGCGGAGCGAGTGCAGGTGCTCGCTGGACTTGCGGGCGAAGGCGAACGACTCGGCCGGGTTGTCGTGCTCGGTCTGCCAGTGGTGGTAAGTGCGGCCCCGGTGCGTGCGCGCGGTGACCCGGCTCAGGAAGTTCTTGTAGTCGATGTCGCCGTCACCGACGTCCGTCATGTCGTAACCGTCCCGGGCGGCGTCGTTGCGGGTGCCGTCCTTGACGTGGAAGAGGGGGTAGCGGTCGGGCTGCTTGAGCACGTAGTCGATGGGGTTGAAGGGCGCCGGAGTGCCGTCCACCCGCTTGCCGAAGCGGAACTGGGCGCAGAACGCCCAGTAGATGTCCATCTCCAGGTAGACCAGGTCGGGGTCCGTCTCGGCGAGCAGGACGTCGTAGAGGCGCACCTTCGGCTTGTCGGTCGCGAAGGAGAACTCCTCCGCGTGGTTGTGCTGGTAGAACTTCATGCCGCGCTTGCGGGCCTCCGCGCCGTAGGTGTTGAAGTCCTCGGCGGCCCGCTTCCAGCCGTCGACCGTGGAGCCGTAGCGGAAGGGGCCGGAGGCCGTGCCGATGTGCTTGAGGCCGAGGGCCTGCGCCTCGTCGAGGACCTTGGTGAGGTTCTGCGCGAAGGTGTAGGCGCCCGGGTTGTTGTCGTCGTAGTAGCCGACGTGGCTGCCGATGGGGTTCAGCCCGTGGTCCTTGGCCAGCCTCTTGAGCTGGGCGAGCGTGATGGCGCCGGCAGAGCCCTGGGTGTATCCGGCGAACTCGATCTCGTCGTATCCGTACTTCTCGAGTTCGGCGAACACCGGGGCGAAGCCGAGGGTGGAGACCTTGTCGCGGAGGCTGTACAGCTGGATGCCGAGGCGGCCGGGAGGCAGGACGGCACGGCCCTTGCCGTGGCCCTTGCCGTGGCCGTGCTCGTTCCCGTGGCCCGTGTGCGGGCCGGCGGCCTGGGCGGCCGCGCCGCTGAGGAGGGTCGCGGCCGTGGCTCCTGCGGCGACGCCCAGGACGTTGCGGCGGCTGAGTCTGCGCGCGAGCTCGGGGTCCTTCGGGGTGCGGCTCATGATCACGAATCTCCCTGTGAACGTGCGGGCGGGCGGATTGTCAGTGCAGTCCTGCAAGCTGGAGCAGCAAGGACTTCACTTCGGTGGCCTGGACTCGGCCGGTGAACGCGTGGGGGGTGGAGCAGAGGATGAGCGGACCTTCGTCGTCGCTCGTGGGGAGGCGGCCGTGGCTGCCGCGGATGGGTGAGGGATCCAGGGGGACGACCGCCATGCGGTAGCGCATCCCGAGCTTCTTGCGGGCGACCGCCGAGACCGCCTTGACCCGGACGTAGGGGTCCTGCGGGTCCATGAAGAGCTCCACCGGGTCGTAGCCCGGTTTGCGGTGGATCTCGACGAGCTGCGCGAAGTCGGGCGCGCGGTCGTCGTCGAGCCAGTAGTAGTACGTGAACCAGGCGTCCTTCTCCGCCAGGGCCACGAGCTCGCCGGAGCGGGGATGGTCCAGGTGGTGGGCCTTCTTGCCCTCGTCGTCGAGGAGTTCCGCGATGCCGGGCAGGTCCGCGAGGGCTTCGCGGGTCGCTTCGAGGTCCTCGGGCCGGCGTACGTAGACGTGGGCGAGCTGGTGGTCGGCGACCGCGAAGGCACGGGAGGCCATCGGGTCGAGGTACTCCATTCCGTCCTGGGTGTGGACCTCCAGGAGACCGGCGCGGCGCAGGGCGCGATTGATGTCGACGGGCCGGTCGACACGGGTGATGCCGTACTCGGAGAGGGCCACGACGGTGCGCCCCTCGGCCCTGGCGTCGTCGAGCAGGGGTGCCACGGCGCGGTCCAGGTCGGCCGCGGCCCGGTGGGACCGGGGGTCGTCGGGCCCGTAGCGCTGGAGGTCGTAGTCGAGGTGCGGGAGGTAGCAGAGGGCCAGGTCGGGGGTGCGGGTGGCGAGGATGTGCCGAGTGGCGTCGATGATCCACTGCGAGGACACGAGGTCGGCTCCCGGGCCCCAGAAGTGGAAGAGGGGGAAGGTGCCGAGCTTCTCGGTCAGCTCGTCGTGGAGTGCCGGGGGCCTGGTGTAGCAGTCGGGTTCCTTGCGGCCGTCGGCGTAGTAGACGGGGCGCGGGGTGACGGTCCAGTCGGTGTCGGCGCCCATCGCGTACCACCAGCAGATGTTGGCGACGGTGTACCCGGGGTGGGCGCGCCGTGCGGCGTCCCACAGCTTGTCCCCCGCGACCAGTCCGTTGTGCTGCCGCCACAGGAGGACGTCGCCGAGCTCACGGAAGTACCACCCGTTGGCGACGATGCCGTGTTCGGAGGGGGTGGTACCGGTGAGGAAGGTGGACTGGGCGGCGCAGGTGACCGCGGGCAGGACGGTGGAGAGGGGGGCCTTCGTGCCTGCTCCGGCCATGGCCCGGAGGTTCGGCATGTGCTGGAGCAGTTGGGGGGTGAGGCCGACGACGTCGAGAACGAGGAGGGGGGTGGGACGCGTGCTGGTGCCGGATCCGGTCATGGCAGCTCCTTCAGTCCGAGGTCGACGAGGAGGTCGCGGGCGAGGGTGAGTTCGGCGGCGATGCCGTCGGCGAGCTGGGTACGGGTGCGCGGCCGCAGTTCGGCGGGGAGGGCCTGCCAGGTGTACGTCTCGACCTCCAGGTGCCGGGTGAGGGGCGCGGGCCCGCCGACGAGCCGGTTCAGCACGGACTGGAGTACGGGGAGTGTGGAGGTGAGCGGGGGTGCGGGTGGTGCGTGCAGGGGGACGTGGAAGTGGGAGCGCCAGGGCGTGCTGTCGGGGAGCCCGCCGCCGGACACCGCCTCGTCGAGGTCGTCGGTCCCGCGGAGGCCCGCGGAGGTGAGCGTGCGGGTCTGGTGGAGGAAGCGGGGTTCGGCGAAGGCTCCCAGTGCCGCGCGCACCTCGGGCAGGTGCGGGTGTTCGGCGTGCAGGGCGGCGGAGAGCTGGGCCTTGGCGACCGGGACCCCGGCGGCGTGCAGGGCGTCGAGCGCGGTGTCCGGGTCCTCGAAGGATGTGGCGAGGTGACAGGTGTCGACACAGATGCCGATGCGGTCGTGACCCACCGCGGTGAGGGGGCCGATGGCGTCGGCGGTCGTCTCCACGGTGCAGCCCGGTTCGGGTTCGAGGCCGATCCTGATCGATTTGCCGTTCAGTTCGGCGAGGGCGTCGAGGCGCTGGGCCAGTGCGGTCAGTGCCTTCTGTGCCGTGCCGGCCGCCGTGGGGTCGTCGGCGTACGGGGTGCGCCAGGCGATCGGCAGGGTGGAGATGGTGCCTTCGGTGACGTCGTCGGGGAGCAGGGCGGCGAGCAGCCGGGCGAGGTCCGTGGTGTGGGCGAGCCGCTCGGGATCGGTCCAGTCCGGGGTGTAGACGCGGTACTTGACCTCTTGGGCCCCGAAGCCCTCGTAGGGGAAGCCGTTGAGGGTGACCACTTCGAGGCCGCGGTGATCGAGCTCGGCGCGCAGCGAGCGGAGCGCCGCGAGGTCGTTGATCAGCGCGCGGGCGGCGTCCTTGGCCAGCCAGAGGCCGATGCCGAGACGGTCCCGCCCGAGCCGTCTGCGTACCGGCTCGCAGTGGTCGCGCAGCTGGGCACGCACGCCTTCGAGGGTCTCGGCGGGGTGAACGTTGGTGCAGTACGCGAGGTGGACGGTGGAGCCGTCGGGATGGCGGAAGCGCATGGCTCACTCCCCGCCGCGGAGGATGGAGTTGCCCTGGTGGAGAGGGCCGGGGGCGGCGATGTCGAGCTGGAGCCTGCCGCTCTGCCCGTAGAAGGCGACGGGGTTGCGCCAGAGCACCTTGTCGACGTCGTCCTCGTCGAATCCGGCCTTCAGCATGGTGTCGGCGACCTTGCGGGTCTTCAGCGGGTCGCTCTTTCCCCAGTCCGCGGCCGAGTTGACGAGGATCCTGTCGGTCCCGTGGTTCCGCAGGACCGTGATCATGCGGTCCTCGTCCATCTTGGTGTCCGGGTAGATGGAGAAGCCGGCCCAGCATCCGCTGTCGAGGGCGTCCCGCACGGTCGTCTCGTTGAGGTGGTCGAGCAGGACCAGCTCCGGGGCGAGATCGGATTCACGGACGACGTCGATCGTGCGGTGCAGGCCTGCGAGCTTGTCCCGGTGCGGGGTGTGGACCAGGGCGGGAAGACCGTGTTCGGCGGCGAGCTGGAGCTGGGTGGCCAGCGCCGTGTCCTCGGCAGGGGTCATCGAGTCGTAGCCGATCTCACCGACGGCGACGACGGAGTCCTTGACGAGGTAGCGGGGCAGGGCGTCCAGGACGGGGGTGCAGCGGGGGTCGTTCGCCTCCTTGGGGTTGAGGGCGAGCGTGCAGTGGTGGGCGATGCCGTACTGGGAGGCTCGGAAGGGTTCCCAGCCCAGGAGGGCGTCGAAGTAGTCGAAGAAGCTGGCGGGCGAGGTGCGGGGCTGGCCGAGCCAGAAGGAGGGTTCGACGAGCGCGCGGACCCCGGCGTCGTACATCGCCCGGTAGTCGTCCGTGGTGCGGGACGTCATGTGGATGTGGGGGTCGAAGATGCGCATCAGGACTCCTCCGTGGGGGCGGGGGCGGGCGCCGGGGCCGTGAGGTCGAGGACGGTCCGCAGACCGGCGGGGACGGTGCGGGCGGCGGCTGTGCGTTCGGCTGCGAAGTCGCGCAGCATGCGGGCGAGTTCGGCGTCGCCGACGGCCCGCTCGTCCAGCCGGTCCAGGGCTTCGACGGGGACCTCGGTGAAGAGGCACTTGAGGACGGCGTGCCGCCAGGCGTGTGCGTCGAGGTGGGCTGCGCCGTAGGGGCCGACGGCCGCGGCGACGAGCCGGGTGTCGTTGGTGCGCAGGGCGTCCTCGACCAGTGGGAGTGCGGTGGCGCCGAGGTCGAGGCGGTGCAGGGTGAGCAGGACGGCGCGGCGTTCGGCGGCGGTGCCCTGCTCGTAGAGCCTGGTCACGGCCGGCAGCCCGGCTCGGGCCTCGACGAGCAGCAGCGCGCGTACGGAATCGGCGTGTTCGGGTCCGCAGTGTCGTCCCGCCGAGGCGAACCGCAGCTCCCAGGGTGGGTCGCCGCTGTCCGTTCCGGGGTGGGCCGCGGCGTGTCCCGCCTCGGCGAGCGCCTCGTCGAGCCAGGCCCTGGCCGCTCCTGGAAGCAGGCCGTCGAGTTCCTCGCGGCTGGTCAGCACGGTGCGGCTCCGTTCGTGGTCCCGGTGGCACGGCGCAGGAAATCGATCGATGCGCGGGCGAGTTCAGGTCCCGCGTGGGAGTGCCGGGGCAGTTCGACGACGGTGAGGCCGGTGTAGCCGGTGGAGGCGAGTGCTTCGAGCACCGGCGGGAAGTCGATCTCGCCGTCGCCGAACGGCAGGTGTTCGTGGACACCGCGTCGCATGTCCTCGATCTGCACGTGGCGCAGCCATGGGGCCGCTTCCTTCACGCAGTCGACGGGCGAGGCGGGCTCCAGGCACTGGCAGTGGCCGATGTCGAGGGTGAGCCCGAGCGGGCCGGGGTCGCCGAGGAGGGTTCTCAGGTGGTGGAAGTCGGCGAGCGCGGCCAGGAGGTGGCCGGGTTCCGGTTCGACGGCGAGGGGGATGCCCGCACGGTCGGCGGCGTCCAGTACGGGGGCCAGGGCGCCGGTCAGTCGCTGCCATGCGGTGTCCGTCGTGGTGCCGGGCGGGGTGATGCCGCTGAAGCAGTGCACGGCGTGGGCACCGAGGTCGCCGGCCACCTCGACGGCCCGGACCAGCAGCGCGGTGCGGGCCGCGCGGGCGTCGGGGTCGGGGTCCAGGAGCGAGGGGCCGTGTTTGCGCCGCGGGTCGAGGACGTAGCGGGCCCCCGTCTCGACCGTGACGCCGAGGCCCAGCCCGGTGAGTCTGCGGGCCACCCGGCGGGTGCGGGCGGCGAGGTCGGGGGCGAGCGGGTCGAGGTGCATGTGGTCGAGGGTCAGGCCGACCCCGTCGTATCCGAGGTCTGCGAGGAGGCCGAGGGCGTCGTCGAGCCGGAGGTCGGTCAGTCCGTTGGTGCCGTATCCCAGGCGGAGGGTCATGTGGGGCTCACCTTCCGTGCGAGCTTCCTGGCGAGCGGGACGAGCGCCATGACCGCGAGCCCGTCGAGGGGTGCCCCGGCCCTGGCCGCCAGCGCCGCCTGGAGCGGGATCATCGCCCGGATGCCGCCGCCGACCGCGCGTCGGGTGAGGGGCGGGGAGGGGTTGAGTGCGGCGTGGAGAAGGGGGACCGCGGAGGTGCGGAGGTAGGCGGCGGCGAAGGCGGGGAGCAGGAGCCGTTCGGCGGCGGGCGTGCGGGGCGCCTCCCCCCGCGCCGGTCGGGCGCGCAGGACGGCGGCGCCGATTCCCGCCGCACCGGCCAGCGCCGCCAGCGGCGCCGCTGTGGAGCCGCCCTGCGCCTCGTGCCGGGAGACGGCGGTCACGGCGTAGGTGTGCGCGCCGAGCGCGAGAGCCGCGGGGATCACGGTGGAGGTGGCACGGGAGGTGGCCGGTAGCCCGCCGGTGCGGGTGGTGGACCGGATGCCGGGGATCGGCCTCCCCCCGGCGGACGGCGTCCTCGGCGTCCGGGCCCCGGTCCTGGCCACCGTCGCGGCCCCGGTCGTGCTCGCGGCCCCGGTCGTACTCGCGGCCCCGGTCGTGCTCGCGGTCGCTCCGAGCAGCAGGTCCAGGGCGCGGGCCGAGGCCATCGCGGCCGGTCCGAGCTTCGTGTGTTTGAGGTGCAGGTCGTAGGCCCAGACGGTGGCCGCCAGTCCGGATGCGACGGCCAGGGCGGGGCGGCCCGCGCGGGCGGCCAGGGCCAGACCCGCGGCCGTGAGGGCGCCGGCCGCGACGAGTGCGGCCCCCGGGGTGACGCGGCCCGACGGGATCGGCCGGTGCGGACGGTCGACGGCGTCCTCCTCCCGGTCCGCCCAGTCGTTGAGCGCCATCCCCGCCTCGTACAGACACAGAGACGCGCCGACGGCGAGCGCCGTGCCACGGCCCGGACGCCGGCCCGCGGCCGCTGCCCCGGCGAGCGCGTCGCCGGGCACGGTGAACAGCGCCGACACGCGCAGCAGTTCCGCCCAGGCCCGCAGTCGCGCGCGGGCACGGGGCCTGTCCGGTGCGGGCGCAGTCCCGCCCGCACCGGACAGGCTGTCCGAGGGGATCCGCACGGCGGGGGCCGGGGCCTGCGCCCCGGCAGGGTGCAGCCGTGGGTAGGTGCTCACCGCGGCGAGCAGCCGCAGCGGCCTCACCGGGCCTCCCGCAGGCGTTCGGCGAAGTCGACCAGTGCCGCGTACTGGTCGAAGAGCGCGGCCGGCCCGCCGTCCGGGTCCTTGAAGTAGAAGCCCAGTTCGGGGCGCGGCCCCGTCAGGCCCGCCTCGTGGGACCGGGCGAGCAGCCGGGCCAGGTCCAGGACCAGCGGTGCGGCGAGGGCGGAGTCGCAGCCCTGCCAGATCGTCTGGAGGATCATCCGCGAGCCGAGGAAGCCGTCGAAGGCGATGTGGTCCCACGCCGTCTTCCAGTCCCCCATCGCGGGGACGTCGTCGATGTGGACCTCACCCTCCGGGGCCGTCCCGAGGGTGTCGGCGAGCACACGCTCCTTGCCCGCGTTCTTGGCGGCGGCCGCCGCCGGGTCGGCCAGCGCCGCCCCGTCCCCGCCGCCGAGCAGGTTCGTGCCCGACCACGCCCGCACCGGGAGTGCGCGATGGACGAACATCGGTGCGAGCACGGAGCGGAGCAGCGTCTGGCCCGTCTTGCCGTCGCGTCCGGCGTGGGGAAGTCCGCAGGATTCGACGGCGTCCTTCAGGTGCGGGCTGCGCAGCCCTGTGGAGGGGGTGAAGTTGACGTAGGGGCAGCCGGCGCGGAGCGCGGCCGCCGCGTAGAGGGAGCTGGCGGGCATCCGGGAGTCGTCGTCGCCGGGGGCGGGTTCGGTCGAGGCGACGTTGACGACGACCGTGCGGGCCAGTCCGTGGCGGCGGGTGAAGTCCTCGATGTCGGCGGCGAAGGCGCCGATGAGCTCCTCGTCGGTGCGGGTGTCGCCCGGGAGCGGACCGCCGGGCCGTATCTCCGCGTCCGCGGTGGTGAGTTCGGCCTCGACGGCCGTGGGGAGCCCGTACGGGAGCACTCCCCCGGCAGCGAGGACCTCGGCCCGCTTGGGCAGAGGGCAGTCGAGGGTGTCGTGGCCACCGAAGACGAGGGAGGTCAGCGGTGGCAGTCCGGTGTCGGTGAAGGGTGGCGTCTCGGTGACCATGCCGGTCGGCGGGTGCAGCCCTGCCGCGACCGCCGCGCACCCGGCGGTGGCGGTGGTGGCGACGGAGCCGCGCGCTCCGATGAACCAGACTCCGGTACGAACGGCATGTGCGGTCACGAGCTGCCTCCCTGGGGGGACGAAGAGGGGTGGTGAACGGTGGGCGGGGAAGAGGTACGCTTCCCCGCCCACCGCAGGCGCAGGAGGTGGCCGCCCTACGTCGTGGGCAGTTCCTTCAGCTGGATGTCGCGGAAGGACACCTGGTCGTCGGCTCCGTGGTTCTGGAGACCGATGTATCCGTCCTTGAGACTGCGGGCCGGGTCGGTGTTGGTGAAGTCGTTGATCTTCACCCCGTTCAGGAAGACCTGGAGCCGCTCGCCCCGGACCTTGATCTCGTAGCTGTTCCACTGGCCGGGCGGCCGCAGAACCTGGTCACGTGCCTTGATGTTGGCGGATTTGAAGGTGTAGACGGCGCCGGTCGTGCGATCGGCCGCGTCGGTGGCGTCGATCTGCACCTCGTAGCCGTTGTTCACCGCGGACCACGGGTCGTCCGACTCGGGGAACCCGACGAAGACACCGGAGTTGTCGTCGCCCGCCATCTTCCAGTCGAGCTTGAGCGAGTACGACTTCAGCTCCTTGGCCTGGTACGTCAGCAGGCCCATGCCGCCCTCGGAGCGCAGCTCACCGTCGGCGACGGCGAACTTTCCGGGGCCGGCCTGCTTCCAGCCCTCGAGCGTCTTGCCGTTGAAGATCGACCGGTAGCCGGTGTCCGGCTTGCAGTTGGCCTTCACCTGGCCGGCGGCGTAGCGCAGACCGCCCAGCAGGTGCTGACGGAAGGCGGGTTCGGCGTAGGACTCCTTGGTGTGGCCGAGGCCGGTGTAGAAGGAGCGGCCGCCCTCGTAGGCCTGGCACCAGGCGATCGGGTGGTCGCCCTTCATGGTGCCGCCGGTGTAGCTGGTCTCGTCCAGGGTGGCGAGGACCTGGGCCTTGTCCCGCGGGTTCGTGCGGTAGTTGTACCACTCGTCGGTGCGGTCCCAGGCCTCTTCCAGGTGCGCGGTCGCCGGGTGGTCGTGGTTCTCCACGCGGACGGTCGCGGGCTGGATCTTCGGGTGCGAGTCGAAGTAGGCCCCGACGAGGCCGCCGTAGAACTTCCAGTCGTACTCCGTGTCGGCCGCGGCGTGGACGCCCATGTAGCCGCCGCCGGTGGAGACGAAGTTCTCGAACGCCTTCTTCTGGTCGGCGTTCAGGACGTTGCCGGTCGTCGAGAGGAAGACGACGGCGTCGTAGCGCGCCAGGTTGCTGGTGGTGAACTGGCCGGCCTCCTCCGTGGAGTCGACCGTGATGTTGGTGTCCTTGCCCAGTTCCTTGAGCGAGGCGATGCCCTCGGGGATCGAGTCGTGCCGGAAGCCGCCCGTCTTGGAGAAGACCAGGACACGCTTCGCCGTGCGGTCGACCGGGCTGTCGGAGAGCTCGAAGTCGTCGACGTCGTACAGCGCTCCGGCTCCGCCCTTGAAGACCAGGACGAGTGACGTGGCCTTCTTCGGTGCGCCGCGCAGCGGCACGTCGATGTCCTGGAACGAGTCCCAGCTGCCGGTCACCGGGACGGGCGCGGAGCCGAGGATCTTGCCGGTGGGCGATCCGGCCCGCACTTCGAGGAAGCCGCCCGCGCCGGCCGAGGAGGTGCGCGCGGTGAGCTTGGTCGAGCCGTCGAGGATGTACGGGGCGAAAGAGATCCAGTCGCCGTTGTCGATGTCGCCGACGGTCCTGCCGCCGTGCGCGCTCGCCTTGCTCGGTGTGGTGATGCCGGACGAGTCGTCGAAGTGCTCGGCCTGGCGGTGTCGCGGCTGGAGCTTCGCCCCGTCACGGCCGGTCAGTGCGGCCTGTCCGCCGCCACCACCGTCGGTGTACGAGGCGGAGATCCCGCCGTAGATGTTGGCGTTCGGGTCGTGGCCGCCCTCCATGGCGGTCTTGATCGTGCCTTCGCAGCCGTGCTCGGTGGTGATGTCGTGGCCGTGGCTGTCATGGCCCAGGGTGAACTTGACCTCGACCTTCGTGCAGTCGATGGTCCCGTCCTCCGGGTCGGTGACGGTCACCTTGAAGGGCACCTCGTCGCCGAACTCGAACGGCTGCCCGTCGGCCGGGGTCCCCAGCACCACGGTGGGAGCCGTGTTGCCGACGGTGACGTGCACGCTCGCCGAACCGGTACGGCCCGTCGGGTCCTTGGCGGTCACGGTGGCGGTGTAGGTGCCGTTCTTCTTGTACGTGTACGTCGGGTCGGCGGCCGTGGACTTGCCGCCGTCGCCGAAGTCCCAGGCGTACGTCAGGGTGTCGCCGTCGCCGTCGGCCGTGCCGGCCGAGGAGAACTTCACCTTGAGCGGTGCGACACCCGAGGTCTTGTTCGAGGAGGCCTCGGCGATGGGTGAGCGTCCTCCGGTGGCGTTCTCGATGCGGTACAGCGCCGAGTGTTCGTCGCCGCCGAACCAGGAGAGGCCGTAGTCCAGGACGTACAGCGCCCCGTCAGGGCCGAACGCCATGTCCATGATCTGGGTGCCGGTCCACGGGATGTCGTTGATGGACTGGACGGCACCGTCCGCGTCCTGCTCGATGCGCTTGATCCACTGCCGGCCGAACTCTCCGGCGAAGAAGTCACCGTCGTACTCCTCGGGGAACTTCACCGGCGAGTCGAGGTCCGCGTCGTAGCGGTAGACGGGTCCGCCCATCGGGGACTCGGAGCCGGTGCCGAACTCGGGCACGGACCCACCGTCGTACGGGATCCAGGCGGCCTCGGCGGGCGGCAGGTCGACGAGGCCGGTGTTGTGTGCCGACTCGTTCTTCGGGGCGGCGCAGTCGAAGGCCGGGCCGGAGGTCTTGGTCGCGAAGTCGTAGTCGCGATAGGGGTCGTTGGCTCCGGTGCAGAACGGCCAGCCGAAGTTGCCGGCCTTCGTGACCCGCGCGAACTCCACCTGTCCGGACGGCCCGCGGTTGGGGTCGGCCGCGCCGGCGTCCGGTCCGTAGTCACCGACGTACAGGATGCCGGTGGCCTTGTCGACGCTGAAGCGGAACGGGTTGCGGAAACCCATCGCGTAGATCTCGGGTCGGGTCTTCTCCGTACCGGGCTCGAAGAGGTTGCCCTCGGGCACGGTGTACGTGCCGTCGTCCGCGACCTTGATGCGCAGGACCTTGCCCCGCAGGTCGTTGGTGTTGCCGGAGGTGCGACGGGCGTCGAACGCCGGGTTGCGGTCGGGGCGGTCGTCGATCGGGGTGAAGCCGTCGGAGGCGAAGGGGTTGGAGTCGTCACCCGTCGAGAGGTAGAGATTGCCCTGCGCGTCGAAGTCCATGTCTCCGCCGACGTGGCAGCAGATGCCGCGCGAGGCGGGGATGTCGAGGACCTTCTTCTCGCTGGCGTTGTCGAGGGTGCCGTCCTCGTTGAGCACGAAGCGGGAGAGGCGGTTCACGCCGTCGAACTTCGCGAAGTCGGCGGCGGTGCCGGTCTCCGGGGCGTCGCCGGCGGGAGTGTCCAGCGGCGGTGCGTAGTAGAGGTAGATCGCCCGGTTCTCCGCGAAGTCGGGGTCGATCCCGACGCCTTGGAGGCCCTCCTCGTCGTGCGAGTACACGGGAATGGTGCCGGCCACCCGGGTGTTGCCCGAGCTGTCCGTGATCCGCAGCTCGCCGCTGCGCGAGGTGTGCAGCACGCTGCGGTCGGGGAGCACCGCCAGTGACATGGGTTCGCCGGTCTCGGCCGCACCCTTGGCGAGGGTGACCTGCTGGAAGTCCTCGGCGGCGTCCTGCGCGGCCGCGGCCTGCGCGGGGTCGGCGGTGGCGGTCGGCGAGGACCCCAGGGTGAGGGTGGCGGCTGCGAGCAGTCCGCCGGTGAAGAGGGCGAGTGATTTTCGGGCGCGGAGCCGTCTGCTGCTTCTGTGCACGTGCGTCCTCCGGAGTGTGCCGGTTGTTCGGGCGGGTGCGGTTGCCGTTCCGCGCGGGGACTGCCGCGCGCTCGTCACCGGGGCCGTGAGGCCCCGGTGACGCGAGTCATGTCGTGTACACGTAGTGGACGGTAGCTGTGTTCGTCCTGAACGGAAAGCCCTTGCGCAGCGCCTGTGTTCGCCTTTTTCCCTTGGCAGGACAAAGCGGGATCGGGGCAGGCCGGGACAGCCCGGCGGCGGTGTGCGGGTGCCGCGGGCCGTGGCGGTGGGGCTCGTCAGGGGTGGGCGGGTGCCCTCGACCGCCGGGGCGTGTCAAACCTTCCCGGCGATCGAGGCGCGGGGTCCCGGGTCTCTCAGTCGCCTCCCCCGAACGCCGCGTCGAACGACGCGGTCGGCGGGTCGAAGTCGAACCGCTTCAGCGAGGCCAGCGCCTCCGGTGCCCCCGTGAGCCGGTCCATGCCGGCGTCCTCCCACTCCACCGAGACCGGTCCCTCGTACCCGATGGACCGCAGCATCCGGAAGACGTCCTCCCACGGCACGTCGCCGTGCCCGGCCGAGACGAAGTCCCAGCCGCGCCGCGGGTCGCCCCACGGCAGATGGGAGCCGAGCCGGCCGTTGCGGCCGTCGAGGCGCTTACGGGCCTCCTTGCAGTCCACGTGGTAGATCCGGTCCCGGAAGTCGTAAAGGAAGCCGACCGGGTCCAGGTCCTGCCACACGAAGTGGCTCGGGTCGAAGTTCAGCCCGAACGCGGGGCGGTGGCCGACGGCCTCCAGGGCACGGTGCGTGGTCCAGTAGTCGTACGCGATCTCGCTCGGGTGCACCTCGTGGGCGAAGCGCACCCCCTCGGCGTCGAAGACGTCCAGGATCGGGTTCCAACGCTCCGCGAAGTCCTCGTAGCCGCGTTCGATCATGTGCGGCGGGACCGGCGGGAACATGGCGACCAGGTGCCAGATCGACGACCCGGTGAAGCCGATGACGGTGTCGACCCCGAAGGCCGCCGCCGCGCGGGCGGTGTTCTTGATCTCCTCGGCGGCACGCCTGCGCACGCCCTCGGGCTCCCCGTCCCCCCAGATCCGGGCGGGCACGATGCCCTGGTGGCGCTCGTCGATCGGACTGTCGCAGACGGCCTGGCCCACCAGGTGGTTGGAGACCGCCCAGCACTTGAGGCCGTACTTGTCGAGGAGCTGTCGCCGGCCGTCGATGTAGCCGGGGTCCGACAGGGCCTTGTCGACCTCGAAGTGGTCGCCCCAGCAGGCGAGTTCGAGTCCGTCGTAACCGAAGTCCCGGGCGAGCCGGCAGACCTCCTCCAGCGGCAGGTCGGCCCACTGGCCGGTGAAGAGAGTGAAGGGACGGGGCATGCGCGGAACCTCCTAGAAGGGGACCGGGGTGTGTACGGAGTTCTTGGCGGCGCTCTCCTCGACGGCGGCGAGCACCCGTTGCACCTGGAGTCCGTCGGCGAACGAGGGCACGGGGGCGCGCCCCTCGACGATGGTGCGCACCACGTCACGGGCCTGGTGGACGAAGGTGTGCTCGTATCCCAGACCGTGGCCCGGCGGCCACCACGCCTCCAGGTAGGGGTGCTGGGGTTCGGTGACCAGGATCCGGCGGAAACCGGCGCTGGTGGCGGGCTCCGTGTGGTCGTGGAAGGAGAGTTCGTTGAGCCGTTCCAGGTCGAAGGCGATCGAGCCGAGCTCCCCGTTGATCTCCAGGCGCAGCGCGTTCTTGCGGCCCGCCGCCATCCTGGTGGCCTCGAAGGAGGCGAGGGCCCCCGACGCCAGGCGCCCGGTGAACAGTGTCGCGTCGTCGACAGTGACCGCCCCCCGTGCGGCACTGTCCGCGGCACCCGGGAGCCCGGTACCGGCTCCGGCGAGCACGGGCCTCTCACGTACGAAGGTCTCGCTCATCGCCGAGACCCCGACGATCGGCTCCCCGGCGAGGTACTGGGCGAGGTCGACGATGTGCGCCCCGAGGTCTCCCAGTGCTCCGGATCCGGCCCGTTCGCGGTCGAGTCGCCAGGTCAGCGGCGACTCGGGGTCGACGAGCCAGTCCTGGAGGTAGGCGGCCCGTACGTGCCGAAGGGTGCCCAGCCTGCCCTCCTCGATCATCGCGCGCGCGTGGGTCAGGGCGGGCACCTTGCGGTAGTTGAAGCCCACGATCGCCACCTGGCCGCGGGCCGCCGCCCGCTCCGCGGCCTCCGCCATGGCTTCCGCCTCGGCGACCGTGTTGGCCAGCGGCTTCTCGCACAGCACGTGCTTGCCCGCTTCGAGTGCGGCGATGGCGATCTCCGCGTGGCTGTCGCCGGGGGTGCAGATGTCGACCAGCTGCACGTCGTCCCGGTCGATCAGGGCGCGCCAGTCGGTCTCCGCCGCGGCCCAGCCGTGCCGGGCCGCGGCGGCCTCTACGGCCGTACGGTCGCGTCCGCAGATCGCGGCCAGAGCGGGTCTCACCGGCAGGTCGAAGACGTGCCCCGCGGTACGCCAGCCCTGGGAGTGGGCGGCGCCCATGAACGCGTATCCGACCATGCCGACCCCGAGCGTCGCCATGGGTGGCGGCGCGCCGGTCTCCTGCTCCGTCTCTTCCCTACGGGCCATGCGGGCTTCCTCCTCGTCGGTGGTTCGGTGGCGGCGGTGGTGCCGGATCAGCTGAAGCCCGTCGGCAGGTACTGGTCGATGTTCTCCTTCGTGACCACGGCCGAGTACAGGGTCAGCGAGGTCGGGATCTCCATCTCGGAGAGACCCGAGATGCCCTTGCTCTGGCCGAGGGCCCGCGCCAGGTCGATCGCGGAGGCGGCCATCGTGGGCGGGTAGAGCACGGTGGCCTTCTGGACGCTGTTGTCGGCCTTGATGGCGTCCATCGCCGACTTCGCGCCCGCACCGCCGACCATGATGAACTCGTCGCGTCCGGCCTGCTGGATGGCTCGCAGCGCACCCACACCCTGGTCGTCGTCGTGGTTCCACAGCGCGTCGAACTGCTTCTGCGCCTGGAGGAGCTGCGCCATCTTGGCCTGGCCCGACTCCACGGTGAAGTCAGCGGCCTGACGGGCCACCAGCTTGATGTTGGAGTAGTTCTTGAGGGCGTCGGCGAAGCCCTGGCTGCGCTGCTTGGTGAGTTCCAGGTTGTCGATGCCGGCGAGCTCGACGACCTTGGCGTTCGCCTTGTCCTTGAGCTGCTCGCCGATGTAGTGACCGGCGTTGAGGCCCATGCCGTAGTTGTCGCCGCCCACCCAGCAGCGGTAGGCCTGCGGCGAGGCGAAGACGCGGTCCAGGTTGACGACCGGGATGCCGGCCTTCATGGCCTCGAGACCGACCTGGGTGAGCGCCTTGCCGTCGGCGGGGAGGACGACGAGGACGTCGACCTTCTTGTTGATGAGGGTCTTGACCTGGCCGATCTGGGCGGCGGTGTCGTTGGAGCCCTCGGTGATCTCCAGGGTCACCTCCGAGTACTTCTCGGCCCGCGACTTGGCCTGCACGTTGATCGCGTTGAGCCAGCCGTGGTCGGCCTGGGGCCCGGCGAAGCCGATGGTGACCGGGCTGCCGGGCTTGTCGTCGGCGGCGGGCTGATTGCTCTGCGCGACCGCCTTCTCCTTGGGCTCGTTGCTGGTACAGGCGGTGAGGAGGGCTCCCGCGGACACGGCCGCGGTGCCGAAGAGCAGTCCTCTACGGCTGGTTTCTGGCATGGCTGTCAAACCCTTCATCCGGTGCTTGCGTACGGAACAGCGGGTGGGTGATCAGTGCTCTGTCACAGGAGAGGTGCTCAGGCATCGGGTTCCGGAGAGACGCTCAGGTCTCGGTTCCGGGGACGTGCTCAGGTCTCGCCGCCGCGCAGTGTGCGGCGTTGGACGAGGACGGCGGCGACGATGATGGCGCCCTTGGCGATCTGCTGGACGTCGCTCTGCAGATTGTTGAGCGCGAAGATGTTGGTGATCGTGGTGAAGACCAGGACCCCGAGCACGGAGCCGACGATGGTGCCCCGCCCACCGCTCAGGAGTGTGCCTCCGATGATCGCGGCGGCGATGGCGTCGAGTTCGTAGAGGTTGCCGTTGGTGTTCTGACCCGATCCGGACAGGATGACCAGCATGAAGGCGGCGATGCCGCAGCAGAGTCCGGAGAGCAGGTAGAGGTAGAGCCGCTGGCGGCGTACGTCGATGCCGGCGAGCCGGGCCGCCTCCGCGTTGCCGCCGACTGCGACCGTACGGCGTCCGAACGTCGTCCGGTTCAGGATCAGCCAGCCTGCCACGGTCACCGCGGCGAAGACGAGGACCAGCGGCGGGATGCCCAGGACGTAGCTGTCGGGCAGGCCGAGGTCCAGGACGGACTGGACGGTGACGATCTGGGTCTTGCCGTCGGTGATCTGCAGGGCGAGCCCGCGGGCCGAGGCGAGCATGGCGAGCGTCGCGATGAAGGGGACCATTCGCCCGTAGGCGATGAGGACCCCGTTGACGAGCCCGGCGGCGAGGCCGACGATCACCGCGGTGAACAGGATGCCCGCGAAGCCGAAGTCCTGGGTCGCCAGGGTCGTCGCCCAGACGGAGGCCAGGGCGACCATCGCGCCCACCGACAGGTCGATTCCTCCGCTGATGATCACGAAGGTGACACCGACGGTGACGACCCCGATGACGGAGGACTGCGTCAGGATCAGCTGGAGGTTCCCGGTGTCCAGGAACGCGTCGGGTTCGGTGAGACCGCCGACGGCTATCAGGACGGCGAGGACACCGAGCAGCGACAGGTTGCGGACATCGACTCGCAGGCCGAGTGCGCGCGGGCCACCGCCCGGCTTCGAGGGCGGCGCGGCGGCGGGACCGGTCACGGTCTCCTTCTCCGGCCCGTGGTGCTGCGCCGACGGTGCGGGCTGTGTCATGACGTCGGGCTCCCTTCCATGACGAGGTCGAGGACACGGTGCTCGTCGAGCTCCCTGGCATCGGCCGTGTGCACGACACGGCCCTCCCGGAGCACCAGCACCCGGTCGGCGAGGCCCAGGACTTCGGGCACTTCGCTGGAGACGAGCAGAACGGCGAGGCCTTCGTCGGCCAGCCGGCGGATCACGGCGTAGAGCTCGGCGCGGGCGCCGACGTCGACGCCGCGGGTCGGTTCGTCGAGCAGCAGGACCCGGCAGCCGCGCAGCAGCCAGCGGGCCAGGACCGCCTTCTGCTGGTTGCCGCCGGAGAGTGTGCGGACAGCGGCCTCCGGGTTGTCGGGCCGCAGGGAGAGTTCGCGGGTGGCGGCCCTGGCGGCCTCCCGCTCGGTTCCCCGGTCGAGCCATCCCGCGCGGGCGAAGCGGGACAGGGAGGAGACGGAGACGTTGCGGGTGACCGATTCCGTCAGCAGCAGGGCCTGCGCCTTGCGTTCCTCCGGGGCCAGGCCGATCCCGGCGGCCACGGCCGCCCGGACGCTGCCGGCGCGCAGCGGTTTCCCGTCGACGAGGACGCGGCCCGCCGTCGGCTTGCGGGCACCGTAGACGGTCTCCAGGATCTCGGAGCGTCCGGAGCCGACGAGCCCGGCCAGGCCGACGATCTCGCCGGGCCGCAGCTCCAGGTCGACGGGCTCGAACTCGCCCTTGCGGGAGAGCCCTTCGACCTTCAGCACCGGAACCGCCGTGGCCCGGGCGCCGGGGCCGGGCCGCTCGGGGAAGACGTACTCGACATTGCGTCCGGTCATCATGGCAACGATGTCGCGTGTGGGTGTGGACTTGGCGGGGAGCCCCACCGCGACGGCCCTGCCGTCCTTGAGCACGGTCACCCGGTCACCGATGCGGCGGATCTCCTCGAGCCGGTGCGAGATGTAGACGACGGCCACCCCCTCGGCGGTGAGCCCGTCGACGATGCGGAAGAGGTTGTCGACCTCGTCGGGGTCGAGCGCCGCGGACGGCTCGTCCATCACGATGAGCCGTACGTCGTGGGAGAGGGCCCGCGCCATGGAGACGATCTGCTGGTGGGCGGCGGAGAGGTCGCCGACAAGGCGGGCCGGGTCGATCTCCGGGTGCCCGAGACGCCCCAGGAGAGCGGCGGCCCGGGTGCGCGCCTCGCGGGTGCGGACGACGAAGCCCGCACTGGTCGGTTCGTGCCCGAGGAAGACGTTCTCGGCGACCGACAGGCCCTCCACCAGGTCGAGTTCCTGGTAGATGGTGGCGATTCCCAGCCGCATCGCGGTGATCGGCGACGACAGCTGGACGGGTTCGCCGCCCCAGGTGATGGCGCCGCCGTCGGGCTGGTGGGCCCCGGCCAGCACCTTGATGAGGGTGGACTTTCCGGCACCGTTCTGGCCGAGGAGACAGTGGACCTCACCGGCCAGCACCTCCAGGTCCACGCCGTCGAGGGCGCGCACACCAGGGAACGACTTGGTGATGCCGGACATCGTGAGCAGGGGTGGTTCTGGTGCCATGACGAATCCCCTCGGCGAACGAGGTCTCCCCTGCTCGGTGGGGTCTCCCCTGCTCAGTGGGGTCTCCCCTGCTCGAGCGAAGCCGAGAGTTCGGGGAAGAAGCCGAGAGTTCGGGGAGGAAACCGAGAGCGCGGGGAAGCCGGTGAGCGGGCAGGGCGCAGTGCCGGCGGTGCCGTACTGCTGACGGAACTGCTGGGCGGTTCTGCTGTGCTCGTGCTGTGCGGTTCTGCTGTGCTCGTGCTGTGCGGTTCTGCGGGCGGAGCTCGGGACGGGCTGGTTACGGAGGTGACTGCGGAACGCGTGCCGAACGGCGCGCCGGCCTTGGCATCAGGCCGGCGAGAACAGATGGTCGCTGATGAGCCTGGCCGCACCGGTCACTCCGGCGACGGGCCCCAGCTCACCGAGGACGATGGGGAGGTTGCCCGTGGCCAGCGGCAGGGACTGCCGGTAGACCTGGGTGCGGACACTGGCCAGGAGGTTGTGGCCGAGCCCGGTGACCCCGCCGCCTATCACGACGAGGCCGGGATTGAAGAAACTGACGAGTCCGGCGATGACCTGTCCGACCCGGTTCCCTCCCTCGCGGATCAGGTCCAGCGCCGTGGGGTCGCCGGCCGCGGCCGCGGCGGCCACGTCGACGGCCGAGAGTTTCCCGGTCGCGTCCAGGCGGGCCGCCAGTTCCGGGGACCGGCCCGCGCGGGCTGCGTCCTCGGCGTCGCGGGCGAGCGCCGCGCCGCTGAAGTGCGCCTCCAGGCAGCCCCGGTTTCCACAGGCACACGCGCGCCCGTCCGGTTCCACCTGGATGTGGCCGATGTCGCCGGCACTGCCCGTCGTACCGCGGTAGACCTCTCCGCCCACCACGATGCCGCAGCCGATGCCCGTACCGATCTTGACGCAGAGGAAGTCGCCCACGGAGCGGGCGACACCGGCGTGCTGCTCCCCCAGGGCCATGAGGTTCACGTCGTTGTCGACCATGACGGGGCAGCCCAACTCCTGGCTGAGCGCCTCGCGGACCGGGAAGCCGTCCCATCCCGGCATGATCGGCGGCGCGACCGGGACGCCCTCGGGGAAGCGGACCGGTCCCGGTACGCCGATGCCGGCGCCGTCGAAGCCTTCGGCGAGTCCGGACGCCCGGAGTTTGGCCGCCATCGCCAGCACCTGCTCGAAGACGGCGACGGGGCCTTCCCGTACGTCCATCGGATGGTTGAGGTGACCAAGGACCTCCAACTCGGCGTTGGTGACGGCGACATCGACAGAAGTGGCCCCGATGTCGACGCCGAGGAAGCGCAGTCCGGGGGCGAGGCGGATGTTGTGGGAGCGACGCCCGCCGCGGGACGCGGCGAGCCCGTCGGCCACGACGAGTCCGGTCTCCAGGAGCCGGTCCACCTCGACCGCCAGCTTGGACCGTGAGAGGTCGACCTGATCGCCCAGTTGCGCGCGGGAGTTGGGCCCTCCGTCGCGCAACAGCCGGAGGAGCCGCGCCTGGTGCGTGTTCGCGGGTCGTGCCGTCATGCGTCTCACGCGTCCCTCCCCGCCACGTCGGCTGGTCCGTCGGGCTTTCGAGGGAACGTAGCAGCGGTTTACCCGAGTGGGAAGAAGTTGCGCATGAATCCGCCCCAACTTTCTCCACACTCAGGACAAAGATGCACTTCGCGCATCCCTCCCCGGCCCAGCGGCCTCCCGGTGTCGCCCGCGAGGGCCCGCCTCGCCCCGCCCGACGCCCCCTCTTCCTCTGCGTCGCCGGGCGGGCGGCCGGGCGCGGGCGCGGCGCGTCGCGGCCGACCACTGCGGCGGGAAGGGCGCGCACCGCTGCTTCGGCTCACCGGGAGAAGTCGCGCTTCCAGGTATGCGCCCGCCGTCAAGACACCTTGTCGGCAGGCACTTTGACGCCAGGTCTCCTGACGCGAGGCCTCCTGACGCGAGGGGCGGGAGGAGGCCGGGGCGTGGCGCCCCGGTCTCCTCCCGCCCCTCGACGGTCGATCCTGGTCCGACCGCTGGGATCAGGCCTGATCCCTCTGGTGATAGGTCCGTCGCGTGTGCTCCGTGTGCGCCCGCATGACCTCGGCGGCCCGCCGCTCGTCCCTGGAGGCGATCGCCTCGATCAGCTCACGGTGCTCGACCCACGACTGGGTTCCGCGCTGGCGGGCCACCGGGGTGTAGTACCAGCGGACCCGCCGGTCCACCTGGCCGGCCAGTTCGGACAGCACGACGTTACCGGCGAGCTCCATGACCTTGGCGTGGAAGGCGGCGTTCGTGGCGACGGCGAGGTCGACGTCGTCCGCGGCGACGGCCCGCTCCCCCTGGGAGCACAGCTCCTCCAGGGCCTCGATGCCCGGCCGCCCGGAGTTGGCGGCGGCCAGCCGGGCGGCCTCGGCCTCCAACAGGGTGCGGACAGAGAGCAACTGGTCGGCCTCGTCCTCGGTGGGTTCGTGGACGAACGCACCCTGAGCGGGGCGCAGATCGACCCAGCCCTCGGTGTTCAGCCGCTGGAGCGCCTCACGCACCGGCTGCCGCGAGACCCCGAGATGCCCTGCCAGTTCACTCTCGACCAGGTGCTGGCCGGGACGGAGGGCGCGCGTGGTGATCAGCTCGAGGAGCGCCTCGTAGACGCGCTCGCGCAACGGCCCCGGCCGCTCCAGCTTCGGCACCGTTCCATGCGGCAGTCCTGCGGACAACATCGCGGTCCCCCTCCGGGCGCCGGGCAATTGCTTATCGTCTACAGTCTACCGAGCACAATGCCACGCCGGGGGCCTCAGGGGCAGCGGATCACCTGACCCGCGTACGAAAGATTCCCGCCGAAGCCGAAGAGCAGGGCCGGAGCGCCGCTCTCGACCTCCCCACGCTCCACCAGTTTGGACAGGGCCATGGGGATCGACGCGGCCGAGGTGTTGCCGGAGTCCACCACGTCCCGGGCGATGACCGCGTTGACCGCGCCGATCTTCCGGGCGACGGGCTCGATGATCCTCAGGTTGGCCTGGTGCAGCACCACGGCGGCGAGGTCCTCGGGCGTGACACCGGCCCGTTCGCACACCTTTCGGGCGATCGGCGGCAACTGCGTGGTGGCCCACCGGTAGACGGACTGCCCCTCCTGCGCGAACCGAGGGGGCGTGCCCTCGATCCGTACCGCGTTACCCATGTCCGGCACCGAGCCCCAGAGGACGGGGCCGATTCCGGGCCCGTCGGCCCCGTCCGGTTCGGCGGTGACGACCGCGGCCCCCGCGGCGTCGCCCATCAGCACACAGGTGGAACGGTCCGTCCAGTCGACGATGTCGCCCATCTTGTCGGCACCGATGACGAGGGCCCGGGTGGCGGCACCCGCTCTGATGGCATGGTCGGCGGTGGCGAGCGCGTGGGTGAATCCCGAGCAGACCACGTTGATGTCCATCACGGCCGGCGAGCCCATGCCCAGGCGCGCGGCGACCCGGGCGGACATGCTCGGCGAGCGGTCGATGGCCGTGGAGGTGGCGACGAGAACCAGGTCGATGTCCGACGCCTGCAGTCCGGCCGAGGCGAGGGCCTTGGCCGCGGCGTGTGCGGCCAGCTCGTCCACGGGTTCGTCGGGACCGCCCACGTGCCGGGTCCTGATACCGACCCGGCTGGTGATCCACTCGTCGCTGGTGTCGACCATGGCCGCCAGGTCGTGGTTGGTGAGGACCTTGGCAGGCTGGTAGTGGCCGAGCGCCACGACACGTGAGCCGGTCATGTACGGGTTCCCCTCGCTACGTTTGGCAGGAACTATCCAGTCTTGGTTGCTACCGGCCGGTACAAGGGCACCTAACCCCACAGGAATCCGGGCCCGAGGTTGGAGCGTCTCGAACGGCTTCCGGGGAACTTTCACGGACACTCCGGCGGTCACCCCGGAATCGCGCCGGACCAGGCACCCGCTGTCACGAGTATTGACCCCCCACGAAGGCATACTGTAGACAATATTCTGTCGACTTGACACCCTCGCTCGGCCCTCTCACGTCCTCTCACCGAACGGAGAGCCCCGTGAAAGTCGCAGTTGTCGGCGCCGGAGCCATCGGCGCCTATGTCGGGGCCGCGCTCCATCGCGCAGGCGCCGAGGTCCACCTCATCGCCCGGGGCGCCCATCTGGCGGCCATGCGCCGTGACGGTGTGCGCGTACTCAGTCCGCGCGGTGACTTCACCGCACGGCCCGCCGCCACCGACGACCCGTCGGACGTCGGGCCCGTCGACTACGTGTTCCTCGGTCTCAAGGCCAACTCCTACGCGGTGTCAGGGCCACTGGTCCATCCACTGATGCACGAGCGCACCGCCGTGATCGCCGCCCAGAACGGCATCCCCTGGTGGTACTTCCACGGGCTGGCCGGCCCGTACACGGGTCGTCGGCTCGACAGCGTCGACCCGGCGGGATCGGTGAGCGCCACACTGCCGCCCGAACGCGCCATCGGGTGCGTGGTCTACGCCGCCACCGAGATCGAGGCGCCTGGCGTCGTACGCCATCTCGAAGGCACCCGGTTCTCCATCGGTGAGCCCGACCGGTCACTGTCCAGACGCTGTACGGACTTCAGCGAGGCCATGGTCGCCGGCGGGCTCAAGTGCCCCGTGGAATCCGATCTGCGCAAAGACATCTGGATCAAACTGCTCGGCAACATCTCCTTCAATCCGATCAGCGCGCTGGCCCGCGCCACCATGGGCCAGATCTGCCGCCATCCGGAAACCCGCGCGCTCGTGGAGTCGATGATGCGCGAGACCCTCGACGTGGCGGCGGCCGTCGGCTGCCGTCCCGAGATCTCCGTGGAGCGGCGCATCGCGGGCGCGGAGCGCGTCGGCGATCACAGGACATCCACCCTCCAGGACCTGGAGAAGGGCAAACCCCTCGAACTCGACGTGCTGCTCGCGGCCGTCGTCGAGCTGGCCGACCTGGCCGGGACGCCCGTACCGACGCTGCGCGCCGTGCACGCGCTCGCCGATCTCCTCGCCACCACGTCCTCGGCACCGGCAGGGAGCCCAGCATGAAAACCGAACGCACCGGCGACAGGAACCGCAAGGGCCGGCAGCCGAAGACGTACGAGCGCCTCACCCATCCCCTCGTCCGCGGGGAGGACGGCGTGCTGCGCCGGGCGAGCTGGGACGAGGCACTGGCCCGGGCCGCCGCGGGATTCCGGCGGACCCGCGAGGCGCACGGACCCGACGCCTTCGCGATGCTGTCCTGCGCCCGGGCCACCAACGAGATGAACTACGTGGCCCAGAAGTTCACCCGGGTCGTCATGGGCACCAACAACGTCGACTCCTGCAACCGCACCTGCCACGCCCCGAGCGTCGCCGGGCTCTCGGCCGCCTTCGGTTCCGGTGGCGGCACCTCCTCGTACGAGGAGGTCGAGCACACGGACCTGATCGTGATGTGGGGCTCCAACGCCCGTTTCGCGCACCCGATCTTCTTCCACCACGTGCTCAAGGGCATCCGCAACGGGGCACGGATGCACGCCGTCGACCCGCGCCGCACCTCGACCGCCGAATGGGCGGAGAGCTGGCTCGGCCTCAACGTCGGCACCGACATCCCGCTCGCGCACGCCGTCGGCCGCGAGATCATCCACGCCGGGCTCGTCAACCGTGCCTTCGTGGACCGCGCGACCAGCGGGTACGACGAGTACGCGGCGCTCGTCGAACCCTGGACCCCGACCGCGGCCGAGAAGGTCACCGGCGTACCGGCCCAGGCGATCAGGGACCTCGCCCACGCCTACGCCACGGCCGAACGGGCGCAGCTCTGCTGGACCCTGGGCATCACCGAACACCACAACGGCACCGACAACGTCCGCGCGTTGATCAATCTCTGCCTGCTCACCGGCCATGTCGGGCGGTACGGCTCCGGGGTCCAGCCCCTGCGAGGGCAGAACAACGTCCAGGGCGGTGGTGACATGGGCGCCATCCCCAACAAACTGCCCGGCTTCCAGGACATCCTCGACCCGCCCGTCAGGCAGAAGTTCGAGCGTTCGTGGGACACGGTCATCCCACCCCGCTACGGCAAGACCCTGACCCAGATGTTCGAGGCGATGGAGACCGGCGAGCTGCGCGCGGTGTACTGCATCGGGGAGAACCCCGCACAGTCGGAGGCCGACAGCGACCAGGCCGTGCGCAGGCTGGAGTCCCTCGACCATCTGGTGGTGCAGGACATCTTCCTGACCAGGACCGCCCAACTGGCCGACGTCGTCCTGCCCGCCACCGCCGCCTGGGCGGAGACCGACGGTACGACGACCAACAGCGAGCGCCGTGTGCAGCGGGTCCGGGCCGCGCTCACCCCGCCGGGCGAGGCCCGCGAGGACATCGACATCATCTGCGCGATGGCCGGACTGCTGGGCCACGACTGGAAGTTCGACGACGCCGAGACCGTCTGGAACGAGCTGCGCTCCCTGTCTCCCGACCACTTCGGGATGACGTACGAACGACTCGCGGAGCACCAGGGGCTGCAGTGGCCCTGCCCCGACACGGAGAAACTGCCGGCCTCCTTCCTGCACGCCCGGCTCTGGGAGACCGATCCGGCGCGACGCGGCCCGGCGGCCCCGTTCGGCCTGGTGCAGCACGACCCGCCGGTCGATCTCACCGACGAGTCCTACCCCCTGCGACTCACCACAGGGCGGCGACTGGACTCGTACAACACAGGTGTGCAGAGCGGCAGTTACGCATCTCCGTTGCGCCGTGGCGAGTACATCGAGCTCTGTCCGGAGGACGCGGATTCCTACGGCGTCGCGGTGGGTGAGGAGGTCCGCGTCTCGTCCCGGCGGGGCAGTGTCACCGCGCCCGTCTGGATCGATCCCGGGCTGCGGCCGGGGCTGGCCTTCATGACGATGCACTTCCCGGACGAGGTCGACACCAATCAGCTGACCATCGAGGCGAACTGCCCGATCGCCGGCACCGCCGAGTTCAAGGCCTCCGCCGTACGGATAGAGAAGCTGGTGCCCGCATGGACCTGAGGTACACGGACGCCGCCCCCTCGGATGCCGAACGGCAGGCAGTGGACGCCCTGTTGGGTCCCCCGCCGTCCGGCTGGGAGGGCGCGGCGGAGCGCACGGACGAGGATCTGCGCTGGGCGAGGGGCGGGGCCGCGGCGGCCAAGGACCGCCGCGACCAGTTGCTGCCCGCGCTGCACGCGGTGAACGACCGCGTGGGCTGGATCAGCGAGGGCGCGCTGGACTACATCTGCCGGCGGCTGACGGTCGCCCCGGCGGAGGCGTACGGCGTCGCGACCTTCTACGCCCTGTTCTCGGTGCGGCCCCGTCCGGCGAAGGTGGTCCACGTCTGTACGGACCTGGCCTGCGCGGCCCGCGGGTCGGCGGCCGTGTGCGCGGACCTCACCGAGCGCCTGGGTGCCGCGGGCACTGCGGCCGAGGGCGCCGTCTGGCAGGAGAGTCCCTGCCTCGGTCTGTGCGAGCGGGCCCCGGCGGCGCTCCTCCTCCAGGCTGGGGCACAACCAGCCCCTCCGACCCACCGGACCGCCGTAGCTCCGGCCTCTCCGGCGTTTGAGGGGTCCGGGGGCGGAGCCCCCGGTAACGGGAAGGGGCAGGTGGGGGAAGAGTCGGCCGAAGGCGCCGTCCGGTGCTCCGCCGTACTCGCCCCCGCCACCGCACCCGCCGTCGTCGCGGCCGTCCGGGCTCCCGGGTCGGCCCCCACCGAGCCTCCGGCCGCCGCGGCCGTCCCTCAGGCCGGCGACCCCGCCCTCGTGCTCCTCAGGCGCATCGGAACCGTGGATCCCGCCTCGCTCGACGACTACCGCTCCACCGGCGGCTACACGGCTCTGCGCCGCGCCTTCACGCTCGGCCCCGCCGGGGTGATCCGCGAGGTGCTGGACGCCGGGCTCGTCGGCCGGGGCGGCGCCGCGTTCCCCACCGGCCGCAAGTGGCAGGCCACCGCCCAGCAGGCCGACGGCCCGCACTACCTGGTCTGCAACGCGGACGAGAGCGAGCCGGGCACCTTCAAGGACCGGGTGCTGATGGAGGGTGATCCGTACGCCCTGGTCGAGGCGATGACGATCGCCGGGTACGCGATCGGCGCGCACCAGGGCTACGTCTACCTGCGCGGCGAGTACCCCCGGGCGTACGCGCGCCTCGCCCACGCCCTGACGAGCGCCCGCACCCGCGGGCTGCTCGGCCCCGACGTACTCGGGCAGGGCTACGCCTTCGACATCGAGATCCGGCGCGGCGCGGGTGCCTACATCTGCGGCGAGGAGACCGCCATCTTCAACTCGATCGAGGGGCAGCGCGGCGAGCCGCGCTCCAAACCGCCCTTCCCGGTGGAGAAGGGCCTCTTCGGCAAGCCGACCGCAGTCAACAACGTCGAGACGCTCGTGAACGTGCTGCCGATCCTGGAGCACGGGGCCGCCGCCTACGCCGCGACGGGCACGGAGGCATCCACCGGCACCAAACTGTTCTGCGTATCCGGGCAGGTGGACCGCCCCGGCATCTACGAACTGCCCTTCGGCGCGAGCCTGCGGGAGCTGCTCGAGCTCGCCGGTCCGCCCGAGGAACTGCGGGCCGTGCTCCTCGGCGGGGCCGCGGGCGGCTTCGTACGCCCCGACGAGCTGGACGTCCCGCTCACCTTCGAGGGGACCCGTGCCGCCGGGACGACGCTCGGTTCGGGAGTGGTCCTGGTGCTGGACGACTCGGTGGAGCTCCCCCGCGTGCTGCTGCGCATCGCGGAGTTCTTCCGCGACGAGTCCTGCGGCCAGTGCGTGCCCTGCCGGGTGGGCACGGTCCGCCAGGAGGAGGCCCTGCACCGGATCGTGGACCGGACGGGCGACGCGGCCGCCCAGGACATCGCACTGATGAGAGAGGTGGGGCAGGCCATGCGGGACGCCTCGATCTGCGGTCTGGGCCAGACCGCGTGGAACGCCGTCGAGTCCGCCATCGACCGACTGGGGGTCTACAAGTGACCGCTGTGCCGCTGCAACCGCCGCGCCGGCTCGTCTCGTTCACGCTGGACGGCGAGGAGACCCGGGTCCCGGAGGGCTCGACGATCCTGGACGCCTGCCGGTCGGCCGGCAAGGACGTCCCGACCCTGTGCCAGGGGGACACGCTCACCCCCAAGAACGCCTGCCGCGTGTGCGTGGTCGAGGTGGAGGGGGCCCGCACCCTCGCCCCCGCCTGCTCCCGGCGCGCCGAGCCTGGCATGATGGTCCGCACGGACACCGAGCGGGCCCGGCACAGCCGGAAGGTGGTCCTGGAACTGCTGGCCTCGTCGACGGACCTGTCGACGACCCCACGGGCCGAGGAATGGATCAAGGAGTACGAGGCGAAGCCGGATCGCTTCGGCGCGGACGCGGCCCGGATGAACGAACAGCCGAAGATCGACAACGATCTCTACGTCCGCGACTACGACAAGTGCATCCTCTGCTACAAGTGCGTCGACGCCTGCGGTGAGCAGTGGCAGAACACCTTCGCCATCGCCGTCTCCGGGCGCGGGTTCGACACCCGGATCTCCACCGAGCACGATGCCGCGCTGCCCGACTCGGCCTGCGTCTTCTGCGGCAACTGCATCGAGGTGTGCCCGACCGGCGCGCTCTCGTTCAGCACGGAATTCGACATGCGGGCGGCGGGGACGTGGGACGAGCCCGCGCAGACGCGGACCACGACCGTCTGCGCCTACTGCGGTGTGGGCTGCAACGTGACCCTCCACGTGCAGGACAACGAGATCGTCAAGGTCACCTCGCCGCACGACAACCCCGTGACCCATGGCAACCTCTGTATCAAGGGCCGTTTCGGCTTCCAACACGTACAGAATCGGGACTGAGGGTTATGGGACGGGTCACCGAGCGCCGCCGCACCATCCGCATCCGGGACGGGGTGGTCACGACCCGCCCCGACACGCTCGTCGCCGAGGAGCCCCTGGAGATCCGGCTGAACGGCAAGCCGCTGGCCATCACGATGCGGACTCCCGGCGACGATTTCGCGCTCGCGGCGGGCTTCCTGGTGAGCGAGGGCGTGATCGGTGAGGGCTCCGAGGTGCAGTCGATCGTGTACTGCGCCGGGGCGACGGCCGACGGTGTGAACACGTACAACGTGGTGGACGTGAAGCTCTCCCCGGGCGTCGTCGTCCCCGACATCACGCTGGAGCGCAACGTCTACACCACGTCCTCCTGCGGACTGTGCGGCAAGGCGAGCCTCGACGCGGTCCGCACCACGACCCGCCACCCGGTCGCCGACACTCCCCCGGTCCGGGTGACACCCGCACTGCTCGCCGCCCTCCCCGACCGGCTGCGCGAGGCTCAGCGGGTGTTCGACCGTACCGGGGGCCTGCACGCCGCGGCGTTGTTCTCGCCGGAGGGCGAGCTGCTCGACATCCGGGAGGACGTGGGCCGCCACAACGCGGTCGACAAGCTCGTGGGGAGGGCTCTCACGGACGACCGGCTGCCGCTCTCCCAGTCGATCCTGCTGGTGTCGGGCCGCGCCTCGTTCGAACTGGCGCAGAAGGCGGTGATGGCCGGGATACCGATGCTGGCGGCGGTCTCGGCGCCGTCGTCGCTGGCCGTCGATCTCGCGGCCGAGAGCGGACTGACCCTCGTCGGTTTCCTGCGGGGGCAGTCCATGAACGTGTACGCGGGTGACCACCGCATCGCCCTCGGGGCGGCGGTGGGCCAGGGCTGACAACCCGCCCGCTGCACGGGGCAGGGGTCCGGTCGGCGGGGAGCGCCCCCTGCGTCGGCCGGACCCTCTCGTGCGTGCCGGCGCCGAAACGCCGACAGCCCCGTTGACCAGTCGCTGATCAACGGGGCCGCTTCATTCGCCTGGTACCTCAGATACTCAGCGCGTCGCCCTTCAAGGCCGAGACGAACGACGCCCAGCCGTCCGCCGCGAACGTGAGCGCGGGGCCGTGTGGGTTCTTGCTGTCACGCACAGGGACGACATCAGTGAAGGCGTCGGAGACCTCCACGCACGCGCCACCGTCCGAATTGCTGTAAGAGCTCTTACGCCAAGTGACGGCGCTCAGGTCGAGAGATCGCAAGGTACTTCCTCCAACATCCCTAGGATGAACTTCCGCGACTCAGCCGGGGGCAGAGCCAAGTCACGTACCGCATCGTAGGCCCGTTGCAGCCGTTCAACCGGCTCGTCCGCCTCGATGAGTTCACCCCTGTAAGCGTTCTCCGTATAGGCCACGGTACGCCCGCCCGGCAGGCGCAGGAACCATACATCCGTGCTGTCCAGACCGTATGGCCCCGCACTGAACGGCAGCACTTGAACCGTCACTTGGCCACGCTCACCCACCTCCCCCAGATACTCCAACTGCCCTCGCCACTCCTCGCGATCACGCAGCTGGGTCCGGAGCACCGCCTCCGAGACGATCGTGCGAAACGGTGGCGAGCCGTCACCCACCAGCAACTCTCTGCGTCCCAACCGCGCCTCGACCTGCTGGTCAAGCTCCTTACCCTTGGTCCCACCAGCCGCCAACACCTCCCTGGCGTACCCCGGTGTCTGCAACAGCCCGGGCAACACGCTCACCGAGAAGTGCCACAGGCTCGTGGCCTTCGCCTCCAAGGTCATGTACCGCCGGTACCGCTCCTTGAACTGCGTCTGGTCGTTGATCGCCAGCTCCCACAACGCCAGCAGCAACCCCGGCGTCCCGTAGTACTGGTCTAGCGCCTGCACCACCTCCGGCCCGCCGACCGTCTCCCCCTTCTCCATCTTCCCGAACAACGACCAGTCCCAGCCCAGCCGTTCGCCGAGCTGTCGCAGGCTTTCGCCGCGCTCGGTACGCAGGTGCCGCAGCTCCTCCGCGAACCGAGCGCGTGGTTCCCTGCTGCGGCCCGTGACCGCTCGCCTCGTCGGCATCGTGTCGTGTCCTCCGTGGAACGTGTGGAACGTGCGGGACCCGTCGGAGAGGCACACCTTGTCCCCGGTGTGTCGCGCCCCTGACCGGGCCATCCTCGTAATGACTTACTAACGCACCGTAGCCAGGGGTGTGTGGTCAGGCAGAGGAATCCGCGAAAGCACAACCGAAGGAAGACACCGGTGACACAGCAGAAGCCGCCCCTCCCCCGCAGGACACCCCGGACAGGACACCCGGCAACGGCCAAGCTCCAGGAAGCCGTTGCCGCACGCGACGACCTCGCCGCCGCACTGAGCGGCGCCGGTATCCAGCTGCCGGTGATGGATGTGCGCACCCCCTGGCCGGACAGTGCACGGCCGACCCGGTACGCCCTCGTCCACCTCGGCGTCTGCTCCGCCCCCGTGGCGCACGCCCTCGCCGCGGTGATCAGGAAGGCCGCGGCCAGGTGACGGACGAGTGCGCCCCCTGCGTCGGGACAGCCGTGCACGACGGCGACAGCGGCCGGGTGGGCCTGGTGATGGGCCACGAGGGTCCATACCTCCAGCTCCGCCCGCTCGGCGGTGGCCGTGAGTGGGACGCGGACCCGTCCCGCCTCCGGCCGCTCGACGCGGCCGAGTTGCTGAGCGCCCGCGTCGCCGAGGCCAACGCCCGCAGCCGCAAGGGCCTCGGACTCGGCGACATACGGGGCTCCCCGCACGACGACCCGGCGGAGGACGGCGCACGGTGACCGCACTGCCTGCACCACGGAGCCCCGCAGCCCGGCCGATGCCACCGCGCTCTTCCCTCAACTGACGCCGCCCTCAGCGCGGCGACCCGGTTGCACCCCACTGCGACAACCAGCCCCGGCACAGGTGTGGTTCAGCCTTCGGGTGTCCCGGCGTTCGCCCGGACAGGAGTAACTGTCAGCCCTCGGCGGAAGTCCGGAAACGAGAGTGGCCGACCCCTGTTGACGGGGACGGCCACAAGGGTCGGGCGAAGCGGTCCGCCTCAGCGGGTCCGGCATGCGCTGCTTACGGCTCCTTCTGCCCTGTGCCGCTCTGACCGCGGCACACGCCGGAGACTGCGACGGCTTCGGTGTCTCCGGACATCTGACCGCAGGGGAAGTGGCGTGCTCGCCAAGGATGGTGGTCGAACACGTCACGAGGCAGGAGGGGCGGCTACTGGTCGCTAACCTTCGACCGGTGGTGCCGGCACAAACCCCTCCAGGCCGGTGGCCCCCTGCGCGTGCCGTCGAGCAGGACGAAGGCGGAATCGTGCTCACGCAGCGTCTTCAGTAGACCGGGTGCACGTTCGGCGAGCAGGTCGACGACCGCGCTGGTGTAGGCGTGGGCGGTGGACTCGCTGATCCCGAACCCGGTGGCGATCTTCGCAAGTGTGGTGTGCTCGCGCAGGTACACCAGCGCCACCATCGCGCGTTGAGACGGACGGAGCTTGCAGCGTCGGTCGCCCTCACGGGTAACGATCAGCATGGTGACCCACTCCACGAGTGCATGCGGCAGGTCGAGTGCGGCAGGATGGATGACCAACGAAGCCCCCGAGCAGTGTTGGTGAGACGTAGGACATCTCGCTCAACAGCCCGAGGGCCTCGCTCGTTGCGCTTCACAATCCATCACTGTGACTGGGCGCCTCATCTGCCGATACCCACCACGTGAAGCGCTCACGCTGAACCGAAACCCCCGGGGTCAGCCCAGCTCTTACTGAGCTGCGTACCAACTGGAGTCGATGGCGGGGTTGCGCAGAGCACTCCAGAAGCGTTCGTCAGGTATCGGCGGCAGCGGAGGATTGCCCAGGTCCGCATGCAGATCCGTACGCCAGTCGACAGTGAAATGACTGCGGATTCCGGCGCTCTCGCACACGGACCGGTAGGGGGATCCCCAGATCCCGAGGGCTATCTGCTCCGCGGCCCACCTGCGAATGTTGTCTCGGTCGGTGTCGGCCTGCGCGAGCACCGCGCGGAGTCGCAAAGCGAGCGGACCGGTCTGGTCCGGCCGCGGTGGAGCCTGACCGCACTCCCACGCGTCCAGGGCCGACCTGACCTCCGGGTACTTGTTCAGACTCGATTCGACCGCCAGTCTGCGCAACTGCTTCCGCGCGGCCTCAACCACCTGCTCACGCGGCAGGATCGCGATCAGCGCACCGAGTTCCTCATACCCGTCCAGGTAGCTCGCGTGGAAGAGTTCGGTGGGACTGTAGGACAGGTCCAGCTCCGGCAGCTGCTCATCCGGCGCGGGAAGGGGATCGTCGGCACTGCACTGCGGCCTGAGAGCCAGAGGCCCCTCCCAGAACAGCCGGCCGTTGAACGTGACGACACCACCATCCTTGCCGCGCTCAAGCAGGTCTGCCAGTTCAGCCAGATACCCACCCAGCGAGTCGGCCTGTCCGAAACTGGTGCCGGTCTCGTCGAAGAACCGCCCGATCGCACCGAAGGAATCCCGCCCAGTACGGCAATCCACCAGGAGACCGTCCGACGTCACGTCATAGGAACCGAACTTCACGTAGCTGCGAAGCCAGTAGCCCTCGCCCTCACCCTCGATGCCTTGGTCGATGCCGCGCAGGAACCCGGTAGCCCCGAGGATCCCGCTCACTCCGAGCAGCCGGTCGCCCGTGCTGAACTGGAAAGCCTCAGGTCCCTCCAGCGCCCCGTTATGTCGGAGGAGTGAAGCGACCAGGTCCGGAGGAAAGATGACCCCCAGTTCCTCTTGCGCCGCCGCGATCTCCTCGTCCCTGGCGGGCGGCCGAAGCGTGGCGAAAGTGCGGGGCGCGTGCTCGCGCAACCACGCGTCGATACGAGTCCATGAGGCATGGACCAGGTCTGCTGTCATAGGGCCGACCCTAGAGCCAGCCACTGACAACAGCTTGATCGCCGCTCATCGGCCTTGCCCTCCGTGTTGGCATTCTGGCCGACAAATCCGAGTGGCCCCTTGTCCCGGCTCACCCAGCTGTTGGCACCGGACGCTGCAGCTACCCACCCGAGGCTCACTCGCCAAGTGAAGCGCTCAGTCACAATCACTCGATCGGTGGCCAACTCGAAGAAGCTCACTGTTGGTAGTTGCCTCCGTTGCATGACGGTGCGTAGACGCCCCCGGCCGTGCGGGCATCCAGACAATTCCGCGTGGCCACGTTGCGAAGGGTATGGGTGACAGCTGTCCACTTCTGGTAGTTGCCGCCGTTGCAGGACAGTGTGTAGACCTGGCCTGCCGTGTTGGAGTCGAGGCACCGGTAGGTGGCCATCTGGACGAGTTGCTTGCCCGGGGAAGCCGCCGAAGCCTGCACGGACGTCGCCGCGAGGGCCCCCAGTGCGATGACCCCACAGGCCGCTGCACGGAACCCGGCACGGGCCAATACAGTATTCATTCGTGCGCCTTTCACAGTTCTACCGATTGTGCAGATATTCCTGCGGTGCGTGATGGGGGGATATCCACCCGTCAGAGGTCGGGAGCGCCGATAACCACGGCCCCTGGCCCCATGCATCCGAGCAGGCCCATTTCCGGTACCGGTTCACAGCCTCGGTGGCAGTGTCCGACCGATCCGATGATCTGGAACGGCACCGGGAAACAAGAACGGGGGAATACGTTTCGCAAAACGTATTTCTTGCGGTGAGTCCCGCCCGGTGGCTTGACCGGGCGGGACCGGGCAGGTGCCACTCGTGAGCCGTCGGGGCCGGCTACTTGAGCAGGTACGCCTTCACGATGGTCACCTGGTAGGTGCTGCCCTGCTTGTCGGTGAGTTTCGCCTTGAGGCTGACCGACGTGGCCTTCTTGGGGTGGTTGAGGGAAAGCGTCCGTCTGCTCTTCTCAGTGAGGACGGGGGCCTTGGACCACTTCTTGCCGCCGTCGTAGGAGACCTGGACGGACAGTGCCTTGAAGCTCTTGGCGGCCGGCCCCTGGAGGGTGAGCGGAACCGTGAGCTTCTTCCCTGCCGCGGCCCTGCTGTGCAGGTCGAGCTTCGGGTTGAAGCGGACCGAGGAGAGCGGGAGCACCGTGTAGGTGTCGCTCGGGGTCTCCTTCGAACGGAAGGTCCAGGCGGCGACGAGGCGGGTGGTGACACCGGCGACCTTGGTGGAGCGGGTCGCATCGGTGCTGATCCGGTAGGTGGCGGTCCTGGACGGCAGGCCGAAGGTGTCCTGGCAGAGCCCTGCGGTGGAGGTGAGGACGTTCTTGCCGTTGACGGTGACGGCGGTTCGCTGCTTCGTCACCGCCGACAGGCCGACGTTGCCGTCGCCGTCGGTGTACTCCCCGATGCAGAAGCTGAGGTCGTTGCCCGAGCGGCGGGCAGTGTTGTAGGTGTTGATCTTGGGGCTGAACACTCCGACGTTGAACGTCTGCGTGTAGGTCTTTCCCCGCTGGTAGGTCTTGAGGTCGGGCTCGCTGAAAATGATCTCCAGACCGTCATCGCCGCTGCCGGGCTGGAGCTGCCCGGTGGAGAAACCCCACGTGACGCCCTTGCGCGTGTTGACATAGGTCTTCGCCGTGGCGGGCAGGGGGAAGGGCCTGCTGACGGTCTCGTGTCCGACTCCCGCGGCCGTCTCCCAGCTGGGGCTGATCGCACCCGTGCGGTTCTTGGCGGAGGCGCCGATCCGGTTGTTCACCAGGGCCAGTTCGCTCCTGGCCGCCTTGTGGACCAACCCGGTGTGAAGGGAGCGGGTGCGGTCGTAGAGCAGGTTGTAGGTCGTGCTGCCCTTCTGCCACGTTCCGCCGATGTACGAGCCGAACTCCTTCGCGGGCAGCGCGGGGCCCACGTGACCGGTGCGGAACCCCTTGAAGGACTTCTGCTGCCAGACCGATCCGTAGACGGTGTCGGTGTTCTCCAGGAAGTACTTCAAGTAGGTGTCGACGCTCTTGGCTCCTCCGGGCACGGTGATGTCCACCGGCTTGGCCTTGCGGGCGTCGAAGGTGACCGTGGTGTTCTTGGCGACTGAGAGCTTGGGCTGCACCATCAGGGCGATGTCCGGGGCCGCCCGGGTGCCCTTGCGGGTCTGGACGGGCGTCTCCAGGAGGTACCTGCCCCTGGGTACGCGGGTCCGGACGGTGCCGTCGCCCTCGGTGTCGTAGGCGTTCAGCAGGAAGTCGGTGTTCTGGCCGAGGACGAGCGTGCCCGACTGCGAGGGCCTGCCGTCGGTGCCCACGTACCTGAGGGTGAGGTCGTACGCTTCCCCCTCGCGTGCCGCCCCGAAGGAGGTGCGCACGTTCTGGCCGCCCTCCACGGCCCGGGCGACCAGCACCCCGGCGAACAAGCCGTCCCGGCCGCCGGTCCGCGTGTCGGCGACGAGACCGACGTCCGCGGTGGAGCCGGCGGGGACGGTGACCTGCTTGGTGGTGAGGGTGAAGAACCCGACCGGTACGGCCTTTCCGCCGGGGCCGGCGGTCTCCGTCGACAAGTTGAGGGTGACCGGCTCCGTGCCGTCGTTGCGGTAGGTGATCCGCCGGGTCAGCGGCTTGTCGTCGGCGTGCGGCCAGAGCTGGGTGCCGAAGTTCACCGACGTCTGCTCGCTGACCACGCTCTGGACGATCGCCCGAGCCAGATCGGTCCGACCTGTTCCCTGCTGGAAGGGCGACTGCTTGCTGCCGGGCTTGGCGGATGAGGTCAGTGCCTGCTTGATCCGCTGACCGGTCCAGTCCGGGTGCTGCTGGGCGAGGACGGCCGCCGCACCCGCCACGTGCGGAGTGGCCATCGATGTGCCCGACATCGCGACATAACCGGGGGCGGCCGGGGTGCCCTCGGTGCCCTTGGCCGCCTTCGCGGCGACGATGTCGACCCCGGGTGCGGTGATGTCCGGTTTCAGTGAGCCGTCGGCCGTAGGGCCGGTACTGGAGAAGTCCGCGATCCGGTCCTTGCGGTCGACCGCGCCGACGGTGAGCGCCGAGGCCGCGCTTCCGGGGGAACCGATGGTCGAGGCGTCGGGGCCCTCGTTGCCCGCGGCGACCACGAAGAGTATGCCGCTCTCGGCGGATATCCGGTCGACCGCGGCTTCGAGCGGGTCATGCTCCCCCGTGTCCTCGCCGCCCAGCGAGAGGTTGGCGATACGGGCGCCGTTGTCCGCCGCCCACTGCATCCCCGCGATGATGCCGGAGTCCTCACCGCTGCCCTCGTCGTCCAGGACCTTCGCGTCCAGGATCCTCGCGCCGGGCGCGACTCCCCTGTGTGTGCCGGACTTCGCTCCGGAGCCCGCCAGGGTCGATGCGACATGGGTCCCGTGGCCGACGTGGTCGACGGTGTTCTTCGCACCGGAGAAGTCCTTCTGGGCGATCTCCACCCCCTTGAGGTCGGGGTGCGTCTCGTCGACGCCGGTGTCCAGTACGGCGACCTTCACCCCCGCACCGTCGAAGCCGGCCTGCCAGGCCGCAGGGGAACCGATCTGCGCGACGCTCCTGTCCAGGGCCACCTTGCGCCGGCCGTCCAGCCACACCCGGGCGATGCCCGGTGCTGTGGTCCTGGCCTCCTCGCCCCGGTGACCAGCGGCGGTCAGCGCCTCCCAGACCTCGGCCGAGTCGCTCTTGGGCGCGGTCAGCGCCTCCCCGGCGACGGCGGGCAGGCTACGGCGAACGCGGACGTCCGCGGCGGCTATCGCGGCTTTCGCGGTCGACCGCCCCTTCGCGGCGTACGAGACGATCAGCGGCACCGTGCCACGGTGCGCGTCGTCGTACCGGGCCCTGAGCAGGCCGGTCACGTCGAACAGCCGGCGGTCCAGGGTGCCCTGCCCGACCAGGGACAGGGCATCTGAGGGCAGGACGTAGGTGTCGGCCCCCACCTGCTGGATGGAGATCGCGATGTGCTCGCGGCCCTCGGCCGGCTGGACCCGGACCACCTTCCCGCTGCCGTCGAGGTAGGCCCGGTCGCCGGAGATCAGCGTCACCACACTTCTGGCGCTGCTTCCTGAAGGCGCCGCCGCCCCGGGCTCCTTGCCCGATGGTGTTCCGTCGGCTCCGGGCCGGGGGGTCGCGCCCGGTGCGGCACCGGCCGTCAGGCAGGTCGTGAGCAGTGCGGCCACCACGGCCGCACCCGTTCTTCTCTTGTTCCTGAGCAAAGCTGTGCCGCCCTTGAAAGATTGATCGGGTCGCGCGGCAACCGGCCGATGCGCGACATGAACTGGTGGGGTGTCAGACACCGGCAGTGCGCCGGGCTCTCCGCGCGCGGACCCAGTGGTACGCAGCGCCGAGTGCGAGCGCCTGGACGACGGCCCCGACCACTACACCGATATAGGGCAGCGCGCCGGGCAGAGCCGAGAAGAGGAGCGAGGTGGGTGCGGTGAGAAGGAACAGCCAGACCGCGGCAAGGCTGCCGTCCACGGGCTCGGTCAGCGCGACGTCCGTCCCCAGCCAGACCACCAGGGCCAGATACCCGACGGCAGCGGGACTCCTCAGGTAGCGGCGCAGCGACTTGGACATGGGGCGTGAGGAAGCAGTCATCTCTAACTCCGGAGTGGGGAAGCGTGTTGCTCGACGTGAGGCACACGGGTGCCGGGGCGACTACTGCCACCGAGCACTCAAGCTGATGTTCGTCCGGCGATCACCCGACGCCCGGGGCTGCACACACCCCTGCGCTCCGGGCGGACCGCGTGATTGACCGGCCGTTCGACCGGCGTGTCAGCGCGTGAGGTCGAACGTGGCGGCGCGGGGCACGAACGTCGTGCCACCGTCCTTGGCCGTCGCCAGTGCCGTGACGTACCAGGTGCCCTCGGCCAGTTCGGCCGCCGCCCGCTTCGTGACCTCGAGGGTGTAGGTGCAGCGGGCGGTGCCGTCCGAGACGCTCCGGCAGGTGGCCGTCTCCCCCGAGCGAAGCTCGCTCTCGGTCGGGTCGAGTCGCGAACTCGCGGGCCAGGCGATGACCTTGAGATCTCGGATGCCCGAGCTGTCGCTCACGTCCACGGTGTAGGTGAACGACCCGGCGCTGCCGCCGGACGGAGCCGCATAACGAGCCGAGCCGTTCTCCAGGGCCGGTTCGGTGGGGGACGAGGCCAGGGCGAGGCCGCCGGCGGCGACCGCGCTGAGGGCGGTGGCACCGATGAGTGACGAGACGAGGATGCGCTTGGACATGTGTGATTCCCCCGAGTGGTCGAAGAGTTGGGATCGAGATGCGGAAGGGCGGGGCAGAGGCGCTGGTGGAGCAGGTCGCCGAGCGTCGTCCGATCGGGTTCTCGATGTGTCCGAGCCTAGGGCCGGGGCCACGGTGCCGTCCTCACGCTGCGGGACGATCAGCGCGTTGAACCACAGGTGGAGACTCTGCAACCCAGGTAAGAGATTGGAGTCCACCTCCAGCCGGATCCAGGCCGCTCACCTGCGGCGATAGCCTTGCTCCACCATGAATCGAACCGACGACCGGCTGCTGCCGGTCCTGTTGATCTGCGCCCAGGCCGTGGTGTGGCCCGGGGTGCCGCTCGTGCGCGGGGCCGTGCCGCCCGCATCCGCCCTCCTGGTAGCGGCCTTGGTCGCCGGAGTGGCAGCGGCCGCGCTCGCCCTGCGGCGTTCCCGGCCGGTGGCCGCGCTCGCCGTAGTTGCCGCAGCCTGCGCGCTGGGGTCCGGTCCGCTGCCGGCCGGGGCGACGGCGGTGCTCGGGACTGCGGGCGCCGCGATGGCGGTATTCGCCGTGGCGGTCGAACGCGACGCCTTCACCGCCGTGCTGTGCGTGGTGGCCCTCGCCGGCTGGCAGTTGCTGCAGCGCATCAGCCTGCACGGGCTCAGTGACCCCGACGGGCTCGACCTGGTCCTGACCGCTGTCCTGTACGCCGCCGCATGCGGCACCGGCCTGCTCGTGCGGCGGGCCCGTCGCGCACGGCGAGCGGCCGATCAGTTGCTGACGCGGGCCGAGTCCGAGCGTCGCCGACTCCCGGAGGTCGAACGGCGCCGGATGGAAAGGGAGCTGCACGACATCAGCGCCCACCATCTGACGGCCGTCGTCGTCACAGTGGGAGCAGCCCTCGGGTTGCGAGACCGTCGCCCCGAACTGGCAGATAAGGCGCTGGAGTTCGCGGCCGAGACCGGCCGCGAGGTCACCCGCGCACTCGGGGCGGTACGAGCGCCGACGCCCTCCGGCGCGGATGTGCCGTCACCGGAGGAACGGCTGCACGACCTGGTCACCGGGTTCCGGCGCCTGGACCAGCAGGTGGACTACGAGATCGACGCCCTGCCGGACGGAGCCGTCGCGGAGGCGGCGTACGGCATCGTGCGCGAGGCGCTGACCAACATCGCACGGTATGCGCCCGGCGCGCACACCAAGGTGCTGTGCCGGTACGGCGAGACCCGCACCGACATCGCGGTCACGAGCACGGCTCCGCCTGCCGGTGCGGTGACGCACGGTGCGGGTCTGGGCGGAGGCCGCGGGCAGGGCTTCCTGCGTTCCCGGGCCCGGGAGGCGGGCGGCACGGTGCACAGCGGTCCGACGGCGGAAGGCGGGTGGGAGGTACGGGCGGTACTGCCGGGCCGGACGGCCACGACCGTGGAGCCGTCGGCTCCGAGGTCCTACCGCGTGGCGCAATCGGTGGCGGCGGCCGGCCTGGTCCTGCAGCCGTTGCTCCCGACGCTGGTCATCCGGGCAGAGGACACCTCGAGCGGGACCCAGGTGTCCGCGGGCATCTTGTTCGCCCTGCTGGCGGCGGGCCAGGCGATGGCCCTGCTGTGGCTGCGGAGGGCTCGTCGGCCGGCGTACGGAATGCTGCTGGGGCTGGCTCTGCTGTGGCCGGTGGCGATGGCACTGGGCGACTACAGCGGCCCTGTCCTCCTCCCGGCCGTGCTGAGTCTGCTGCCCACGTGCGCGGCGCTCGCGATGGAGCCGGCCCGAAGGACCCGGCCCCGCAAGAGGCGCGGAGCCACATCGAGACGTGGCTCCGCCCTTGCGGGACCCGCCCAGGAGCGCGGGAGCGACTCGCGACCGCCGTCCTTCCGCCACGCCACGGCCGTTCTCTTCGCGGTACCGGTGCACGCGACGGCCGCCACGGTCGCGGTTCTGGGCCGAGGTACGACTGCTCCCCTCTGGACGGTCATCGCGGGAATCACCGTCGGCGTAGCGCTCACCGCTGTCACGGCTCACCGGGCCGGAACCCTCTGGGCCCGTCGCCGACAAGCCGATCACCGCGCCCACATCGAGCGTCTCGCCGCCTGGACCGAGGAGGCCGTACGCGACGCCTGGACGGAGCGTCACCGTATCGCCGCCGGACTCGAGACCACGGTTCTCGCCCGCACCGCCGACATGGTCGCCCAGGCGGAGGCGGGCCGGCTCGACGCGACCGCGAGTCGTGCCCGCCAAGCCCTGGCCGCCATGCGCGCCCTGCTCGACACCGAGCTGCCGCAGGGCGGGACACCGCCCGAACTCCGGCCGCAGCCCACCCTCCAGGCGCTCGACCTGCTCGCCCACCATCTGCGGGCCACCGGCCGCGACATCGAGATACGGATGACCGACCGCGTACCGCGGCGACTGCCCGCCGCCGTCGATCTGGCCGCCTACCACGCCGCTGAGAGCCTGCTCACGGCTGGCGGCGACGAGCCCTCCCTGCTCGAACTCGACGTGGACACCGATACCTTGACGCTCACGGCCACGGGGGTGCCTCGCGCGGCCGTACGGGAGTGGCTGACCACGCGGGTCGCCACGCTCGGCGGCACCCTGACCACCGGCCCGCGAGGGACGGCCCACCTCCGGTTGCCACTCGCCCCCGCGCCGGATACCGAGAAGAGACATCGATGAGCCTCAACGTGCTGGTCGTCGACGACCAGGGCATCGTACGGGCGGGATTCGCCGCCGTGATCGACGCCGAGGAAGACATGACGGTCGTCGGCGAAGCCGCCGACGGCGCGACCGCGGTGCGACTCGCCAAGGAGCTGGCTCCCGACGTCATCGTCATGGACGTACGCATGCCCGAACTGGACGGCATCGCCGCCACCCGCATCATCACCGGACAGGAGAACGCGCCCCGTGTCATCGTCCTGACCACCTTCGACCTCGACGCGTATGTCTTCGACGCGCTTCGCGCCGGTGCGTCGGGCTTCCTCCTCAAGGACGTACACCCCTCCGAACTGCTCCGAGGCATCCGGGAGGTGGCTTCAGGCGAGAACGTGCTCGCCCCGTCCGCGGCACGCCGCCTCATCGGTCACTACGCGAACCGGCCACCCGCCGCGCTCCCGGCCAGGAACTCCCCCGAACTGGACAGCCTCACCGGCAGCCAGCTGCGCGTCCTCACCCTGGTCGCGGCCGGACTCACCAATGCGGAGATCGCCGAGCAACTGGGCATCGCCGTAGGCACCGTGAAATCCCATGTGAACGCGCTGCTCCGCAAGCTCGGCCTGCGCGACCGTGTGCACGCGACAATCCTCGCCTACGACCTCGGCCTCGCCCACCCGAATCCACCAGGCACCCATCTCTGACCACGCGGACGCGACAAGCGCAGCGAAGGAGCCCATCACCCTGTCCGGCACCGCTCCCGATCCCGGAGGATCCGTCCCGCGCCGACTGCGCGACCACGTCGGCGCCCTCGGCTTCGTCTACCTCGGCGTCTGCGCCGTCCTGCTCGTGTGGGCAGTGGTGGTGACCCTCGGCGACAGCTCGGACGAGTCCATGGCCGGCGTCATCCCGCTCCTGGCCACCGCCCCCGCCAGCCTCCTGTTCCTCATGTTGCCGGCCAACAGCGTCGTGTTCTTCACCGCCGTCGTGGTCGGAGCAGCGGTCAACGCCGGAATCATCGGCTGGTGCACCCGCGCACTGCGCCGCGGCGGGCGACCGCAACTGGTGAAGTAGCGCCAAGGGTTTCGGCCTTACGGCTGCGACGGCTTCGGCAGCGTGAGGATTTCGGCCCCGTCGTCGGTGATGGCGATCGTGTGCTCGCTGTGTGCCGTCCGGCAGCCCGTCGCGCTCCGGAGCGTCCACCCGTCGGCGTCGGTGACGAGGGCGGCGGTGTCCGCCATGATCCAGGGCTCCAGCGCCAGCAGCAGCCCGGGGCGCAGTTTGTATCCACGGCCGGGCCGGCCGGTGTTCGCGACGTGCGGGTCCTGGTGCATCGTCGACCCGATGCCGTGCCCCCCGAATTCGGTGTTGATCTCGTATCCGGCCTGACCGAGGACCGTGCCGATGGCGTGGGAGATGTCGCCGATGCGAGCTCCGGGTCCGGCGGCGGCGATACCCGCGGCCAGCGCCCGTTCGGTCGTCCTGATCATCGCGATGCTCTCCGCGGGCTGCGCGTTGCCCACGACGAAGCTGATGGCGGCGTCCGCGGCGACTCCGCGCTTGGAGACGGCGAGGTCGAGTGTGAGCAGATCGCCGTCGGCGAGCGCGTAGTCGTGGGGCAGCCCGTGGAGCACGGCATCGTTGACGGCCGTGCAGATGTAGTGGCCGAAGGGGCCGCGTCCGAAGGAGGGCGCGTAGTCGACATAGCAGGACTGCGCTCCCGCCTCGGCGATCATGGCCTTGGCCCACCGGTCGATGTCCAGGAGGTTCGTGCCGACCGCGCACCGGCCCTTCAGCGTCTGCAGGATGTGTGCCACCAGGGCGCCTGTGTCTTTCGCACGGGCCAGCAGGGCGGGGTTCAGGATCTCGATCATGTGCCACTTTTCCTCATGGAACCAACAACTATACCGGTCAAACTATACCGGTACTAGAATCGGGTCCATGGTCAGACTGCCGCTCACCCCCGCAGAGGTCGCACGCGGACAGCGCCTCGGCGCCCTCCTACGCCGGGCCCGGGGAGAACGCTCGATGCTCGAGATCGCGCTCGACGCACGTGTCTCCCCCGAGACACTCAGGAAGATCGAGTCGGGCCGCGTGGCCACACCCGCCTTCCCGACCATCGCGGCGATCGCCGATGTCCTCGGCCTCTCCCTCGACGCGGTGTGGGCCGAGATCAGCCGCTCCGACAGTGACGTCGTACCGGCGAACGCCGATCACTACGCAGGTGAGCGGCTGACCGCGTAAGCCTCCGCCCCGAAGCCGCGCCGGGCAGTCGGGGCGGACCTGACTCCGACGCGCGGCAAGGGCCGCAGCGCCTCTTCCCGCTCCGGTTCGGGCCGAGGGCCGCCTCGTCACCGGGCAGCCATCGGCCTCCCACGACCCACCGGGCCATCGCGCTCGCGCCGGGGTTCAGCGGCGGCGCCGGCCGGCAGCGCTCAGTTCAGCGCCCCAGCAGGTACGGGCCTGACGCCGGTATCGCTCGGCAGCGGGTCGCGCGAGCGGCGCTTCGCGATCACCGCGCAGACCATCAGCTGCATCTGGTGGAAGAGCATCAGGGGCAGCACCGCGAGGCTCGCGTGCGCGCCGAACAGGACGCTGGCCATCGGCAGCCCGGCCGCCAGGCTCTTCTTCGAGCCGGCGAACTGGATGGCGATGCGGTCCTCCCGCCCGAAGCCGAGCCGCTTCGACCCGTACCAGCTCACCGCGAGCATGAGGGCCAGCAGCACCACCTCGGCGCCGAGCAGCGCGCCGAGGCGGAGCGGGGTCACCTGGTGCCAGATGCCCGCCACCATGCCTTCGCTGAAGGCCGTGTACACGACGAGCAGGATCGAGCCACGGTCGACGTAGCCCAGCACCTTGCGATGGCGGCTGATGAAACCTCCGACCCAGCGGCGCAGCAACTGCCCCGCGAGGAAGGGCGCCAGCAACTGGAGGACGATCTTCAGCAGGGAGTCCGCCGAGAACCCTCCCCCGCTTCCGCCGAGCAGGACTGCGGCCAGCAGCGGGGTGAGCAGGATCCCGGCGATGCTGGAGAAGGAGCCGGCGCAGATGGCCGCGGGCACGTTGCCGCGGGCCATCGAAGTGAAGGCGATCGATGACTGGATGGTCGAGGGCACCAGGCACAGGAAGAGGAACCCGTCCTGGAGCTGCGGGGTCAGGACGAACGGCACCAGCCCGTGACTGGCGAGCCCGAGCAGCGGGAAGACCACGAAGGTGCAGGCCAGGACGGTGAGGTGAAGCCGCCAGTGCTTCAGTCCGTCGAGCGCCTCGGCGGTGGAGAGGCGCGCTCCGTAGAGGAAGAAGAGCAGCGCCACCGCACCGGTCGACGCGCCGCCCGCCACTTCGGCACCGGCCCCGGAGACGGGCAGCAGCGCCGCGAGTACCACCGTGCCGATCAGCGCCAGGATGTACGGGTCCACCGGCAGCCAGGACGGCAGTGCGGGGATACGGCGGCTGGTGCGGCGGTTCATGTGCTCCGTGCCTTCTCGGTGGAATCGTGGCCTCCCCATCCTGCTCCCGAACACCGCGATCGGGAATCAGGCATACAGCACTGACTGTCATCACGAAACGCGATAGCCTCGCCACATGTACGACCCCTCCCAGCTCCGCACCTTCATGGCCGTCGCCCAGACCCTGAGTTTCACCCAGGCGGCACGTCGGCTGGGTGTCCGGCAGTCCACGGTCAGCCAGCACGTCCGCCGGCTGGAGGCCGAGGCGGGCCGCTTGCTGTTCAGCCGCGACACGCACCGGGTCGATCTCACCGAGGACGGCGAGGCCATGCTGGGCTTCGCCCGGACGATCCTGCAGGCCAACGAGCGCGCGGCGGCGTTCTTCACGGGCACCCGGCTGCGCGGGCGGTTGCGCTTCGGGGCCTCCGAGGACTTCGTCCTGACGCGGCTGCCGGAGATCCTGGAGTCGTTCCGGCGGGAGCATCCCGAGGTCGAGCTGGAGCTGACGGTGGAACTGTCCGGCGCGCTGCACCAGCAGCTGGCGGCAGGCCGGCTCGATCTGGTGCTGGCCAAGCGCCGCACCGGGGACACCCACGGCGAGCTGGTCTGGCAGGACACCCTGGCCTGGATCGGCGCCCCGCAGCTACGGATCGATCCCGACCGCCCGTTGCCCCTGATCGCCTTCCCACCGCCCGGCATCACCCGGGCCCGCGCCATGGAGGTGCTGGAGGAGCACGGCAGACCCTGGCGCTTCGCGTGTACGAGTGCGAGCCTGAGCGCACTCGTCGCGGCGGCCCGGGCGGGCCTGGGGGTGATGGCGCACACCCGTGGGCTCATTCCGCCGGGGCTCGTGCCGGTGCCGTCCAGGGCGGGTCTGCCGGAGCTCGGAGATGTGGATTTCGTCCTGCTCCACGGACGGCGCAGGAACACCGCCCAGGAGGCGGCGGACGCCCTCGCTGCGGCGATCCTGGCAAGCGGCGACCGTCTTCATCGGGCTCCGGTCGTGCCGTCGCACCCGGAATCGGCGTAGGTGCCCCGTACAGATTCGGTGGAGATTCCCGCCCCAGCTACTTACCCCGCGGTCAGAAGTGCGCCCGAGCCTTGCCCATCTGGCCCGATTTCTACGGTTGGCCTGACCAGATGTCACGTTTTCCGGAGACTTCGGACCCTCCCGCCGCCCCTCGCCGTGAGGTAGCGTCGCGGCGCCGTGCGGAGCGCCACAAGGAGCAGGTCATTGCGTGAGTTCACTGTCCCACCCATGGCCGCTGCCCCTCAAGTCGGCGGTCTCGCCGATACCGTCTTCGACTTCGCTGAGGAGGACCCCCATCGGATCGCCATGGGCCGCAAGGACGCGGAGGGGCGATGGCACGACGTGTCCGCCGCCGCGTTCCGTGACCAGGTACTCGCCCTCGCCAAGGGACTGATCGCCCAGGGCGTCCGCTTCGGCGACCGGGTCGCCCTGATGTCCCGTACGCGCTACGAGTGGACCCTGTTCGACTTCGCCCTCTGGACCGTGGGCGCCCAGTCCGTGCCGATCTATCCGACGTCGTCGGCCGAGCAGGTCCTGTGGATGCTGCACGACGCCGAGGTCGCGGCCGTCATGGTCGAGCACGAGGACCACGCCATGACGATCGGCTCGGTGATCGACCGGCTGCCGAACCTGCACCGGCTGTGGCAGCTGGACGCGGACGCGGTGACCGAACTCGTCGACGCCGGGACACTGATCGACGACGAGGTCGTCCACCGGCACCGGCGCGCGGTGACACCCGACTCGGTGGCGACCCTGATCTACACCTCCGGCACCACGGGGCGCCCCAAGGGCTGTGTCATCACCCACGCGAACTTCATGTTCGAGGCCGACACCATGGTCGCCCGCTGGCATCCGGTGTTCCTCTCCAAGCCCGGTGAGGAAACCGCGACGCTGCTCTTCCTGCCGCTGGCCCACGTCTTCGGCCGCATGGTGGAGATCGCGGCTCTGCGCGGCCGGGTGAAGCTGGGGCACCAGCCGGAGCTGTCCGCCAAGGCCCTGATGCCGGACCTCGTGGCATTCCGGCCCACCTTCATCCTGGCGGTGCCTTACATCTTCGAGAAGGTCTTCAACGGCGCCCGGCGCAAGGCGGAGGCCGAGGGCCGCGTCGGGGCGTTCGACAAGGCCGTCGAGATCGCGGTGAAGTACGCGGAGGCGTTGGAGGAACGGGCCTTCGGCACCGGACCGGGGCCGTCCGCCGGCCTGCGGATGCAGCACCAGTTCTTCGACAAGGTCGTCTACCGCAAGGTCCGGGAGGCGATGGGCGGCCGGGTGCGGCATGCCATGTCGGGCGGCTCCGGCATGGCCCGGCGGCTCGGACTGTTCTTCGCGGGTGCGGGCGTCACGGTCTACGAGGGCTACGGACTCACCGAGACGACCGCCGCGGCCACGGCCAATCCGCCCGAGCGCACCCGCTACGGCACCGTCGGCCAGCCGATCCCCGGATCCACCGTGCACATCGCCCGGGACGGCGAGATCTGGGTGCACGGCGCCAACGTGTTCTCCGGATATCTGGGCGACCCCAAGTCCACGGACGCCGTGCTGCACGACGGATGGCTGGCCACCGGCGACCTCGGCGCGCTCGACGAGGACGGCTACCTGACCATCACCGGGCGCAAGAAGGAGATCCTGGTGACCTCCGGGGGCAAGAGCGTGGCCCCGACCGGCCTGGAGGAGCGGGTGCGCGCCCATCCGCTGGTCGCGCAGTGCATCGTCGTCGGCAACGACAGGCCCTACATCGCCGCTCTGGTCACCGTGGACACCGAGTCGGTGGAGCACTGGCTCGCCATGCAGGGCCGTACACCGCTGCCCCCCGCGGACCTGGTGCGCGATCCCGACCTGGAGATGGAGGTGCGCCGCGCGGTCGTCGCCGCCAACACGGCGGTGTCCCAGGCCGAGTCCATCCGGACCTTCCGCATCCTGGCGCACCAGTTCACCGAGGAGCACGGCCTGCTGACCCCTTCGCTCAAGCTGAAGCGGAAGGCGATCGAGACGGCGTACTCGGCGGAGGTGGACGCGCTCTACCGGTGAACCGCCGGGACCGCCGGTTCCGCGCCGGTTCCGCGCCGGTGGAACATTCTTCCGGTTCTGCGGATCCGGGCAGGTGGGAATGGTCGGGCTCCTCCGTACGTTGTCCCGGGGAGTATCAACCAACGACGTAAAGGATCGACTGCTCGTGAGCCAGGTCCCCACCATCACCCTCAACAACGGCCTCGAGATGCCGCAGCTCGGCTTCGGTGTCTGGCAGGTGCCGGACGACGAGGCCACGACGGCCGTCGCCACGGCCCTGGAGGCCGGGTACCGGAGCATCGACACCGCCGCGATCTACGGCAACGAGACGGGCACCGGCAAGGCCGTCGCCTCCTCCGGTGTGGCCCGTGAGGAACTGTTCGTCACCACCAAGCTCTGGAACACCGAGCAGGGTTACGACTCGACGCTGCGCGCGTTCGACGCCTCGCTGGACAAGCTCGGCCTGGACTACGTCGACCTGTACCTGATCCACTGGCCCGTACCGGCCAAGGACGCCTACGTCGACACGTACAAGGCCTTCGAGCGGATCCTCGCCGACGGCCGCGCGAAGGCCATCGGTGTGTCCAACTTCCACCCGGAGCATCTCGAGCGTCTGCTGGGCGAGACCTCGGTGGTCCCCGCGGTCAACCAGATCGAGCTGCACCCCCAGCTCCAGCAGGCCGAGCTGCGCGCCCTCCACGCGGAGCACGGCATCGTGACCGAGGCCTGGTCGCCGCTCGGTTCGGGCAAGGGCCTCCTGGAGGTCCCGACGGTGGCCGCCGTCGCGCACAAGCACGGCCGGACCCCGGCTCAGGCGGTGCTGCGCTGGCACCTGCAGACCGGCCACGTGGTGATCCCCAAGTCCGTGACGCCGTCACGGATCGCGGAGAACATCGACGTCTTCGGTTTCGAACTGGACGCCGACGACCTGGCCGCGTTCGCCGCGCTCGACGAGGGCAAGCGCCTCGGCTCCGACCCGGCGGAGTTCAACCTCGGGGCCTGAACCCCGCGTTCCCCCGGCGCCCCCACCGTAAGCGCGGTGGGGGCGCCGTCGTCTGTGCCGCTCACCCGGACCACCGGCACATCCACGCCTCGGCCGGCGCCGTGATCCCCCTCCCTGCCGTGGCTATTTCGCCCCGTGCCCGGCGGCAACGGCCTCGACGCGTCCGGCGAGCGTGAGGTCCTTCCGGGTGACGGCACCACCCGCGTCGTGCGTGTGCACGGCAAGCGACACGGTGTTGTAGCCCAGCGTCAGATCCGAGTGGTGCCCGAGCTCCTCCTGGATCTGGGCGACGTGCACGGTCAGCCCTGCCGCGGCGAAGTGGGACGGCAGCCGGTAGGTACGGGCGATCCGGTCACCCTGGAGCTGCCAGCCGGGCAGCTCGCGCAGCCCGGCCTCGACGTCGTGTGCGGACAGCGGTTCTGTGGGCATGCGGCTGCTCCTGAACGGTGTGTAGGTGCGGTCGACGGTGCCCGTGACGTTACGGTCCCGGTACGCCGGCTGTCGCGCCTGACACGGGGCGGGTCCGATGCCGGCGGCCGTACGCCTCAGGTCCCCGGCCGCGTCCACGGGGCGTCGCTGCGGGCCAGCAGGGTCGCCGCCGTGCTGACCGCCGCCAGGAGGATCACGGCGAACAGCAGGGGCAGCGCAGGGTGCCCCCGCAGCACGGCGAAGGCTCCGAGGAACGCTCCGGCCAGCATGGCCGCGGCGGAGAGGACGCGCCGCCCGGACCGGCTGCCGGGCCCCTTGGCCAGCCGGCTGTCGGCCATCGCCCCGGTGAGGGTGCGGGTCAGCACGGTCGTGGTGAGGTCGGGTACGGCGAGGGCGCGGACGGCGGCGTTCTGCACGCCGAGCCCCAGGCCCAGGAGCACGATGAGAGTGAAGCGGACGCCCCCGGTGTACGGTCCGCCCGAGACGAGCGTGACGATCATGGCCGCGGTGACGAAGGCGGTCTCGACGAGGAGCGCGTGCTGCAACTGCCGGCCCCGGTGGGCGCGGGCCAGATGGACGGTGATGCCGCCGGTCAGCGCCCCGGCCGCGAACGAGGCGAGCGCCACCGCCGAGGCGAACTTCGAGAAGGTCGGCGCGCCCGCGAGGGCGAAGCCCATGAAGACGACGTTGCCCGTCATGTTGGAGACGAAGACGTGCCCGAGGAGCAGATAGCTGAACGCGTCGACCATGCCGGTGAGCACCGTCAGGACGAGCAGCATCGGCGGCAGCGGCCCGTGCGGCCCGGCCATGTCGGGTACGAGCGTGTCCCGCGCCTCGCGCAGCACCATGGGCATGAGCGGCACGCTCCCCTCACTCGTTGTGATGAGGATTGTGCCGCAGCCCGGCATCCGTGATGTCCGTACGCGCCGGGCAGGACCGCTTTCGCCCTGCCCGGCGCGCCAGGCCCGCGCTACACGCGTGCCCCGTTGTCGAAGGCGTCCCGGCGTGTCCGCCCGGCGGACTTGCCCCGCTTCGGTGCCCGCTTCCTGGCGGGCGGCGGGACCTTGCCGCTCTTCTCGAGAAGGAGCGCCCCCGGTACCGCGGTCATCACCGAGGAGTACGTTCCGACGCAGATGCCGATGAGGAGGGCGAGGGCGAAGTCCACGAGTGAGTCGCCGCCCAGCACCGCGAGCGCGATGAGGATGAACAGGGCTCCCATCCCTGTGTTGACGGTGCGCGGCACGGTCTGCAGTACCGCGCGGTTGGCCACGTCCGCGACGGGGGTGCGCCGGTTCCCGGCCCACAGTTCCCGCACCCGGTCGAAGACCACCACGGAGTCGTTGACCGAGTAGCCGATGACGGTGAGCACGGCGGCCAGGAAGATGCCGTCGACGGGGCGTCCGAGCCAGGCGAAGGCCCCGACCAGAATGATGACGTCGTGCACCAGGGCTCCGACCGAGGCCACGCCGAACGTCCAGCGGAACCGGGCCGCGAGATAGGCGAGCTGCACGAACACGGCCACCCCCAGGGCGATCAGGGCGTTGCGCCGGAGTTCGTCCCCGAGACTGGGACCGATCAGCTCGTCGCTCACCTTGGTGGTCTCGCCGCCCGCCTCGGCCAGGGCGGCGCGCAGGGCGTGCTCCTCGTCGTTGTCGAGCTGCCCCGTGCGTACGGAGAGGTCCTGATCACCCGCGGTGGTGACCTCGGCGTCGTCGAACCCCGCGGCGGCGATCGTGTCGCGGGCGGTGTCGACGTCGACGGGCCGGCTGGTGGAGTACTCCACCAGCCGGCCCCCGGTGAACTCGACGCCCAGGTCGATTCCGCGCACGAGGATGCCGGTCACGGCGACGAGCACGAGCGCGGTGGACATCAACAGCCAGCGGCGCGGCGACCGGAACAACTGGATGTCGCGGGTGTTCAGCCAGGTGCGGACGCGACCGGGCCGCGCGATGCCGTTGACTCCGCGGTAGTCGTTGACGAACCGGGAGCCGGCCGCGATCTCGGTGAGGGCGCGGGCGATGACGAGCGCCGAGAACATCGAGGCCAGCACACCGATGGCGAGCGTGACCCCGAAGCCCTTGACCGGCCCGGAGCCGAGGAAGAAGAGAAGCGCCGCCGCGATGAGGGTGGTGACGTTGGAGTCGGCGACCGCGCTCCACGCGTTTCGGAATCCGGCCGTCAGCGCGGAGCGCAGCGAGCGGCTCGTCCGGCCCGCGTACTCCTCGCGGGCCCGTTCGAAGACAAGGACGTTCGCGTCCACCGCCATACCGATGGCGAGGACGAAGCCGGCGAGTCCCGGCAGGGTCAGGGTGACGCCCAGAGCGACGAGGGTGGCGTAGGAGATCACGCCGTACGCGCCCAGGGCCAGCGCGGCGAGCGCACCGAAGAGCCGGTACACCAAGGTGATGAACAGCGCGGTCGCTGCGGCTCCGATGAGTGCGGCCCGGGCGCTCGCGTCGATGGCGGAGGCACCGAGCGTCGGGCCGACGGTCCGCTGCTCGACGATCTCGACGGGCACGGGCAGCGCGCCGCCCTTGATGAGCAGCGCGAGATCACGTGCTTCATCGGCGCTGAAGGAACCGGTGATCTGGGTGGAACCCGAAGGCAGCCCGGCCTTGCAGCCGACCGACGGATCCACCTGGGGTGAGGAGATGACCTTGCCGTCGAGGACGATCGCGACGCGGCGCCGCTCGTCCCCGGCCGGATGGCAGGCGGCGTCCCCGGTGAGCCGCGTCCATTCCTTGCCCGCGTCCTTGTGGAAGTCGAGCGAGACGGTCCAGCCCGTGCCCTGCTGGGCGTCGAACTGCGCGGTGGCGTCCTTGACCCCGGCACCCGAGAGCCGCTCCGGGCCGAGTGGGAGCGGAGTGCCCTGTTCGTCGGGGAGCGTCTTCCCCTCGTCCTTCTGCGCGGCTTCGGGGCCCTGGACCGCGTGGAAGCCGAGCTGTGCCGTCCTGCCGATGACCTCGGCAGCCTGTCGCGGGTCCTGGACGTCGGGCAGTTCGACGATGATCCGGTCCTCGCCCGAGCGTGTCAGGGTCGGTTCGGAGACGCCGAGGGAGTCGATGCGCTGCCGCAGCACCTCCAGCGTGCGGTCGGTGCTCTCCCGGTCGGCCTTGGCGGTGTTGGAGTCCTTGGCCTGGAGCACCATCCGGGTGCCGCCCTGGAGATCGAGGCCGAGTCTGGGTGACATGGTCAGTGTGACGAACACGGCGGCGAGCAGCACGGCGGCAGCCAGAACCGCTCGCACCGTGGTGGCGCGAGTCATGGGAGTCCCCTCGAGTGGGCGTCGTCCGCCCCGGTCTCAGCGGGGAGGGCGTGACGACAGGTCTGCGGAACAGGACCGGTGGGAGGCCGACTGGCCGGCCTTCACCCCCGGAGGGCCCCGCACACCGGGCAGCGCAGCCCTGATCCGTACGACGACGACCGGCCCGGCACCGGCTGGTCCCGCGATGACACCCCGAGGGGGCGGAAGGCTCTGTGTGCGCGGCGGCAGGGCGCCGTGACCGGGCGGGGGGCAGGGGCACGGGGGGTGCGGGCGATCGGCGCCCGCACGCGGCCCCGGCACGGGAACGGCCTGCGTTGCGGCATCGGCTTCGTGCGCGGCACGCCCGGCGATGTGCGTGGCGGTGTCCGCGGCGTACGTGGCGGCGTCCGCGGCGTACGTGGCGGTGTCCGCGGCGTGCGCTGAGCGGTCGGAGAGTCCGGCGAGGGGCGTGCCCGGCAGCACGGCTCCGGCCGCCGCCGGTGCTCCTCCGAGCAGCGCCAGGACGGCGAGGAGCAGCGCGGCAAGGACGTGCCGCGCCTGGTGCGGCGGTGTGACATGCGGCCCCCGCGGGGACGCGTTCCCCCGGGCCGCCCCCGGGAGGGGGCTCACCTCAGCGAGTCCAGGATCAGCGCCGCGCCCCGCACCACAGCCGTCGACGGGTCGGGGGTGACACGCACCGGGGTGCCGAGACAGCCCGCGATCCGGTCGGTGACGTCACGGCGGAGTGCCCCGCCGCCGGTGAGCACGGGTCCTCGGCGGAGCGCTCCGCGCACCGCGCCGTGCCGGTCTTCACGCCACATGGACGTGATCATATCGAGGACGTTCCCGACGAGTTCCGTCGGCGGTGCCTGCGGTCCGAGATCACTGAGCCCCAGGTCGGCCTGGCGGGCGTCGACGACCGATCCGTCGACGAGCAGGGCGACTTCGGTCAGCTCCGCGCCCATGTCGACGACGAGCACGGGTCCGCCGCCCGGCGGTCCGGCACACGCGGCGACGGCGGCGGCGCTGTTGAGGACCACCGCATCGGACGCGCCGAGCACGGCGAGGAGTTCCCCCGCCAGCGCCCGGTGTTCCGGCCCGGCCAGGACAGGGTGGCTGAGCACGATCACGCTGTCCTGCCGGTGGGGACCCAGCGCGGTGTCGGCGAGACGGTCCAGCAGCCCGGCGCAGAACTCGGCGTCGACGATGCGCCCCCGCCTGACCGGCCGGCGTGCGCCGTCCTCCCGGTCGGCCGGCCCATCGATGACGAGCCCCTGCCCCGGAACCCAGGCACGGGCCCCGGAGCTTCCCAGGTCGATGGCGAGTCCCCTGACGGGGCCGGTCCGCTGCGGCGCCGGCCCGGCAGGTGCCGCCTGCCGCCGGAGGACCGGGCGACCGCGTCGCCGTCCGTCACGCGAAGAACGCATCGGCCCTCACCCTCGGGTCGCCCGCCACAGCCACCGGCACTCACCGAGCCACTGATAGCGAGGCATGATTGACCCCTCACTATGCAATACAAGGCACGGAAAGGCCACTCCCCCGATAATCCCAAGAAGAATGGTCGTGTACGCCCTCACACCTCCAGTGCGAGAAAGGCCTCGACCAGCTCAGCGAACTCCTCGGGCGCGGCGATCCGCACACCCAGGTCCTCGGCCTTGGCCCGCTTGGATCCGGCCTTCTCCCCGGCGACGAGCAGGCTCGTGCGCTTGGAGACGCTGGAGGAGGACTTCCCTCCGGCCCGCTCGATCAGTTCGTTCATCTGGTTGCGCGAGAGCTTCTCCAGGGCCCCGGTCATCGCCCCCGTCACCACGACCGTCATGCCGCCGAGGGGCAGGCCCGTCCCGGCCTGTTCCCCGGCACCCTCCTCGGACGCCGCCCCTGGTTCCGGCGGCGGGGTGGCGCCCGGCTCCGTCATGTTGACCCCGGCCAGCGTCAGCTTGCCGATCAGCGGCGCCAGCTCCTGAAGTTCCCGGACGACCGCCGCCGCCTTCTCCTTGCCGATGCCGTCGACCTGCTGCAACGCCTCCGCGTCGGCGGCGACGATCCGGTCCATCGAGGCGAAGTGGCGCGCGATCCTGCGGGACATGGAGCGGCCCGTACCGCGGACGCCCAGGGCGCAGAAGACGCGGGACAGCGGACGGGACGCGGCTGCCTCGATGGCCGCCAGCAGATTGTCGCTGGAGGTCTCCCCCATCCGTTCCAGGGACAGCAGCCGGTCACGCTCAAGCGTGAAGAGATCGGCGAAGTCCTGGACGAGGCCCGCGTCGACGAGCTGGACGACCCGGCTGGCACCGAGCCCTTCGATGTCGAGCTGATCACGGCCGGCCGCGTAGGAGATGGACGCGACCACGTGGCAGTTGCGGCCACGGGTGCAGCGCCAGCGCTGCTCGCTCATGTCGATCTCCGAGCCGCACTGGGGACACACCTCGGGAAAGGCGACCGGCCGCTCCTCGCCCGTCCGCAGGTGCGCGACGGGTGCCTCGATGCGGGGAATGATGTCGCCCGCCTTGTAGACCATCACGTGATCGCCCAGGCGCAGGTCACGGCGGGTGATGTCGGCCGGATTGTGCAGTGTCGCGTAGCTGACGGTGGATCCGTCGATCTCGACGGGCTCCAGCACGGCCCTCGGCGCGATGATGCCGGTCCTGCCCACGTTCCATTCGACGTCCAGCAGCCGGGTGACCTTCTCCACGGCCGGCAGCTTGTAGGCGATGGCCCAGCGCGGTGCCCGTGTCCCGGACCCCGCGTCGCGCTGGTCGGCCGCCAGGTCCGCCTTGATCACGATTCCGTCGATCCCGAACGGCAGTGAGGCGCGCAGGGCGGCGATGGCCTCCACCCCTGCCTGCACCTCCTCGACCGTGGTGACGGTGCGCGGCGCGACCTCGGTGTCCGCCGCCGTGTGCACGCCGAGCCCGGCGACGTACTCCAGGACCTCGCTGTGCGGGAGTTGGGCCAGGGTGGCCGTCAGCTCACCGGAGTCCGGGAGAGCCAGCGCGCCGTAGGCGAAGAAGGTCATCTCCACGCGGTACGGGCGGTCCTTGGCCCGGAGGGTGCCGGCCGCCCCGTTGCGCGGGTTGGCGAAGGGTGCGGCGCCGTGCTCCGTACGCACCGTGTTGGCCTGCTCGAACTGCTCGTCGGTCATGAGGATCTCGCCGCGCACCTCCAGGGTGACGGGAGCACCGAGCCGGTCGGGCAGGCCGAGCACCGTACCGATCGCGTGCGAGACGTCTTCGCCGGCCGTGCCGTCGCCACGGGTGATGAGCCGGTCGAGGCGGCCCTGCTGATAGCGCGCGGCGACGGCCAGGCCGTCGAGCTTGGGCTCCACGCTCCAGGCGGCGACGGGTCTGCCTATCCGCCGCTCCACGGACGCGGTCCAGGTGACGAACTGCTCCGCGGAGAACACGTTGTCCAGCGAGAGCATCGGAACGGTGTGCGGCACGTCCCCCGACGCCGCCCCGCCCGCGACCTTCCCGGTCGGCGAGGCGTCCAGCACCTCCTGCGGATGCTCCTCCTCGTAGGCCGCGATGCCGCGCACGAGCCGGTCGTACGCGTCGTCGTCGAGCGGGCTCTCACCTGCGGTGTAGTACGCGGCGGCGGCACGCTCGGCCTGCTCCACCGCGGCTGCGTAGGCGGCGGTGTCGGCGGGCACAGCGGCTGAGTTCGTCATCATGACCACCATCCTGCCGCCTGCCACTGACAACGGCCGGGCAGCGGTCCGCCGTCCCGCGGGCACCGGTTACGGGTAAGGCCGCTGACGTGCCGGAACCCTTCGCGTGTCCGCCGTACCACCCGGTATAAAGACAGCATGACTGCCGATGTCTCACCGCCCGTACGCCCCGCCACCTTGGAGGACGTGGCCGCGGTGGCGGGCGTCTCCCGGGCGACCGTGTCCCGTGTGATCAACGGTGCGACCACGGTGGACCCGGCACTGCGGCGGGTCGTCGAGGAGGCGGTGGGCACCACGGGCTACGTCCCCAACCGCGCGGCGCGGGCACTGGTGACGCGGCGGACCGATTCGATCGCCCTGGTGGTGTCGGAGCGTGAACGGCGCCCCGTCGCCGAGCCGTTCATCGGCCGGATGTTCTCCGACCCCCACTTCGGGCGGGTGGTCGGCGGGCTGATGGAGGTGCTGCGCCCCGCCGGGATCCAGATGGTGCTGATGCTGGCCGACGACGAGGCCTCCCGCGATCAGCTGTTGTCGTATCTGCGCAGGGGGCATGTGGACGGGGTGGTGCTGATCTCCTCGCACGCCGACGACCCGCTGCCCGGACTGCTCCATGACACCCGGCTGCCCGCCGTGCTGGCCGGCCGGCCGCGCCGGCCCTCACCGCTCACCTACGTCGAGGCGGACCAGCGGGCCGGGGCACGGATCGCGGCCGCTCATCTGGCGGGCCTGGGACGACGGCGCGTCGGAACGGTCGCGGGCCCGCAGGACATGCCTGCGGGGCAGGTGCGTCTGACCGGCTTCCTGGACGCGCTGCGGGAGCACGGCATCGGGGACGTGGTGACGGCCGAGGGGGACTTCACCCACGCGGGCGGCGCCTCGGCGATGCGGCGGCTGCTGCTCGAACGGCCGGACCTGGACGCGGTGTTCATCGCGTCGGACCTGATGGCGCTGGGGGCGCTGCCCGTGCTTCTGCGGGCGGGCAGGGACGTGCCCGGGGATGTGGCCGTGGTGGGCTTCGACGACAGCAACGCGGCCGTGGCGTGCGATCCTCCACTGACGACCGTGCGTCAGCCGGTGGAGGAGATGGCGGCCGAGATGGCGCGGCTCCTCCTGAAGCAGATCGGCAGTCCTGGCGACGGCCCGGCACCGTCGGTGGTCTTCCGTCCGACGCTGGTACGGCGCGAGTCGGCCTGACGGCGCCAACCGCTCATCCGCGCGTTCCGGGTACGGCGTCGTCGGGGTCCAGGACGGCCTCGTCGGGGTTCCGGGCCGCGCTGGGGGGACCTTCCGCACCGACCGGCCCTTCCTGCTCGTCCCGCCCTTCGCGCCCGTCCGGGAAGGGCTCGTCGACCCGCACCGCACCGCCGAAACCCTCCTGCTGCAGCGGCACCTGGGGGCCGGACAGCTCCCTCAGCCAGCGTGCCAGCACCCGGTGCACCGTCTCGGCGCCCACCGGGCCCGCCGGAGGCGCCACCACCGGACCGGCCGGAGCCTCGCCCCGCGGGGTGTCCGCCGCCACGACGTCGAGGGGGTCCGTGAGCGTCCGCGGCCACAGCAGGAACGGCCGCGACTGTTCGCCGCCGAGCCCGCCGTGCGAACCGATCTGCTCCTCGAAGGCGTGTACCCGACCGGTCCCGGGGTCGTACATCGAATTGATCATGACGTCCGCCACGTGCGGGAAACCGTCGGTGCGCCGCACCGCTTCCGCCGCCCCGGCACCGAACACGGCGATCGGCCCCTCCCCGTCCCTGAGCTCCGCCACGGGCACCTCGACACCGCCCCGGCCCATCACCACCGAGCCGTGCTTCTGGCTCCGCACGAGGAGGAAGCCGACTCCGGGGTGGGAGGCCAGGGTGCCCAGCAGCGCGGGATGGTGGCGGTCGAGCTGCTCGCGCGAGGCCCGCCCCCCGATGTCCGGGAACGACAGCAGCCCCAGATTTCCGGAGGCGAGCACCACGGGGTCGGAGGGCTTGGCCGGGTGCTCCGCCTCGTGCTCCCCGGCGACGGGCCTGTGCAGTGCGATGCGTACGGCGTCGCGGGCCTCCGAAGCGCTGCGGGTGCGCTGCGCCCGGCGGGGCACGGGGAGCCCGCAGCCGGCTCGCACGAGGTCCTTGAGCGTGAGGCCGTAACGCCCCGCGAAGGTCTCCCCCGGGCTCTGGCCGTGGTCGGACAGGAGCACGATCCGGTAGTCGCGCGGGGTGTGGTCGGCGATCTTCAGGATGAGGCCCAGCGAGCGGTCGAGCCGGGTCAGGACCTTCTCCGCGTCCCTGCTGTGCGGCCCGGAGTGGTGGGCGACCTCGTCGTAGGCGACCAGGTCGGCGTAGACCGCGGTGCGTCCCGCGAACATGTCGCCGATCACCGCGGCGACCACCACATCGCGTTCGACGACGGTCGCGAACGCCCTGATGAAGGGGTACAGCCCACCGCGCTTGACCCGGGGTGACTCCTTGCGCACCCGCGCCCGTACGGACTGGCCGATCTCACGGCACACCTCGGCGACGAAGGACAGGGCCGTCCGGACGGCGTTCGCGGGGTCGGAGAAGTAGGCGAAGTAGCCGGCGCGCGAGCGCCTGCCCTTGCCGAGCCTGGCGGCCATCGACAGGACCAGGGCGAGCTGGTCCGCGCCGCCGCTGAAGAGATTGCCGCGGCTCGCACCGTCGACGGTGAGCAGGCCGCCGTCGTGGGTGCGGGCTATGGCCCTTCGCTGCAGTTCGAGGGCGCTCGCCGGTCTGCTGGAGACCATGACGGTGCCGGTCTCCTTCTCGAACCAGCGGAAGGCCGGTACGTCGAAGTTGCTCCCGTGCAGGATGCCGAGCTGGCTGGCTCCCGTCTGGCTGGACCAGTCGGTGGTCCACGGGGTGAGCCGGTGGCCCGCCTCGTCGGCGAGGAGGCCGGCCACGGTCGGCATGAGGCCGTCGGCGGCCGCCTGCTCGAGCACGTCGTGGCCGACCCCGTCGAGCTGGACGAACACGATGCCCGGCGGGCCACCGCGCCCGCCGTCGGCGCTCCGCGGCGTGCCGCTGCGTCTGCGGCGCCGGTCGGCGAGGCGGGAGAGCCTGCGCCGGTAGGCGTCGTCGTCACGGACCGCGAGGGCGGTGGACGTCGCGGAGGCTACGGCGGACATCACGGCCGCGGCGACGACGGCCGTCTCCGGGTTCGCGTCGCCGCGCCCGTCCGGGATGAGCCGCAGCGCGATCAGCAGCAGTGAGCCGTTGAGGAAGAAGACGAGGGCGCCGAGGACCAGGGCCGGCACGATGAGCAGCGCTCTGACGAGCACGGGCCACACCAGGGCGGAGAGCAGACCGAAGGCCCCCGCGCCCCAGGCCGCGGTGAAGGCGGTCCGCGTGACGGTGTCGCCGTCGGCGGCCTGGAGCCGGAAGTCGGGCAGGATCCCCGCGAGCGCCAGCAGCGTGAGTGTGGAGACGGACCACACCGCGACCACGCGTATCAGGGTTCCCCCGGCCCTACGCCATCGACCGTCACTCACGCTGTTCCACCTCACGTCCGGGCCCGGTGTTCGTCACGGGCCCGCGTCAAGCCTGTCACAGCCCTTCGGCGCTTCTTCGAAGCCCCGGGCCCTCTCTGGGGATCAGCAGCCGTCGTATCCTGCGGTCGGCATGGAGAGCCTGCGGTGGACGTCGGCCTTGGTGCGCGCGGTGTAGGCGGGCTCCTCCGGGCCGGCGAATTCCAGCCGCACGCCACGGCGCTCGCACTCCGTCGCGAAGTCCGCCGCCGAGTCGAGCGCCCGCGCGAGCACCCGGTGGTTGGGCGCCAGGAACAGGTCGACCCGCCCGCCCTCGGTGTCCGCCCAGAAGATCCGGTGATCGTGGCGCAGCCCGTGGACCCGGAGCTGGCGGGTGACGACGTGTCCCCGGTCGGCGGCCCAGCGTGCGCACATGGCGTGCTGGCCGCGGGTGTCGACGAGGAACGGGTCGCCGTCGAGCTCCTCCAGCGGTGTGAGACTGGCGATGGCCGCCACCCGTAAGCCTGCGACGACGTCGCCCATGGCCGGATCCCCCCGCGCTCGGATGCTGGACACGACCCTACCCCTGCGGTAGCCCTCCGTAGCGGCCCGTGCGCATGCCGGTCCCGGCGCGAAGGAGCTCTCCGGCGTGGGAAGGGCGCGGAGCGCCTACCCTCGTACGCGTACGGCGATGTCGGGGGCACTGACGAGGAGGCAGGGCGGTGGAGGTCACCTGGTGGGGTCATGCCACCTGCACGATCGAGGACACCGGGGTCAGGGTGCTGACCGACCCGCTGTTCGCACGGCGTTTCGCGCACCTGCGGCGCCGCCGGGGTGACGTCCCGCCACCGGAGGCCGCGGTCGCCGACGCGGTCCTGATCTCGCACCTGCACTCCGACCATCTGCATCTCCCCTCCCTGTCCCGCCTCGCCCCCGGCAGCCTGCTGGTCGTGCCCCGGGGCGCGGTCGGGGCCGTCCCGCGCCTGCGGATGCTGGGCCGGGCGCGCGGGCTGCGCATCCGCGAGGTCGCCGCGGGGGATGTGGTGCGGGTCGGTGAGGTACTGGTCCGCGCGGTTCCGGCCCTGCACGACGGGCGTCGGCTGCCGGTCGGCCCGCACCGGGTGCCCGCTCTCGGATACGTCGTCGAGGGTGAGGCCCGCACCTATTTCGCCGGGGACACCGGGCTGTTCGACGGCATGGCCGACGCCGTGGGGCGGGTGGACGTGGCGCTGCTCCCGGTCGGCGGCTGGGGACCCAATCTGGGCCACCACCACCTGGACGCGGCCCGCGCCGCGCAGGTGCTGACCATGCTGGAGCCGCGGTCCGCCGTGCCGGTGCACTACGGCACGTACTGGCCGATCGGATTGGACGGGATCCGGCCGCACGAGTTCCATGCGCCGGGCGACGAGTTCGTGCGGCAGGCGGCGCGGGTGGCCCCGGAAGTGGCGGTGCACCGTCTGGGGCACGGTGAGCACGTGAGACCGGAGGCCCGTAGGTGATAGAGGAAGTACTGCGGCAGCTGCCGACGGAGTCGACGCAGCAGGCCGTCGGCTACCCGTCGTTGTTCCTGCTCGTGGCGTTGGGGTCGCTGGTGCCGGTGGTGCCGACGGGAGCGCTGGTGAGCACGGCGGCCGTCGTGACGCTCCACCAGACGTCACCGTTCGCCCTGCTCGTGGTGTTCGCCGTGGCGTCGAGCGCGGCGTTCCTCGGGGACATATGCCTGTACTGGCTGGGGCAGCGCGGGGTGCGGTCCAGGAACGGTTCGAAGTGGCTGGAGACGATCACCGGCCGGGCTGCTCCGGAGCGGCTCGCGCAGGCGCAGCAGAAGCTGGACGAGCAGAGCGGGACCGTGCTGGTACTGTCCCGGCTGGTGCCGGCCGGGCGCATACCGGTGATGCTGGCCTGTCTGCTCGGCCGGATGCCACTGCGGCAGTTCGCGCGCGGCGACGTTCCCGCGTGTCTGGCGTGGGCGGCGACGTATCAGCTGATCGGGATCCTGGGTGGCTCGCTGTTTCCGGAGCCGTGGGAGGGCGTGCTCGCGGCGGTCGTGCTGACGCTGCTGATCAGCGGGACGCCGGCGCTCTGGCGGCGGCTGCGGGCCCGCATGGCCGGCTGAGGAGCCGGTGCGCCTGCCGTACACGGTCAGGCGTCCAGGACGCGTGAGCCGCCGACCGGCAGGTCCCAGAGGTCGGCGCGCGGGTATCCGGCCTGCTGCCAGGCCGTGCGGAGCCGGGTCAGCGGTTCGAGGACCGGTTCGGCGGAGAGCAGGAACGTCGCCCAGTGCATCGGGGCCAACGCGCGGGCACCGAGGTCCTCGTACGCCTGGACGGCCTCCTCGGGGTCGGTGTGCACGTCGGAGAGCCACCACCGCGGTTCGTACGCCCCGATCGGGAGCATCGCCAGGTCCAGTCCGGGATAGCGGCGGCCGATCTCCTTGAACCAGTGGCCGTAGCCTGTGTCCCCCGCGAAGTAGAGCCGGCGCCCTCCTCCGTCCCCGATCACCCAGCCGCCCCACAGCGACCGGCAGGTGTCAAGGAGGGTGCGCTTGGACCAGTGGTGGGAGGGCACGAAGTCGAACCGGACGCCGCCGATCTCCGCCGACTCCCACCAGTCGAGCTCGGTGACGCAGCTGAAGCGGCGGCGGCGGCACCAGCGGCCGAGACCGGCGGGGACGAGGAGCGGGGTGTCCCTGGGGAGTCTGCGCAGGGTGGGGGCGTCGAGGTGGTCGTAGTGGTTGTGGCTGATCAGGACCGCGTCGACGGGCGGCAGTTCCTCCCAGGGGACGCCCACGGGGGTGATCCTGGCCGGGGTGCCGAGGATGCGCCTGGACCAGACGGGGTCGGTCAGGACGGTGAGGCCGCCGATGCGGACGATCCAGCTGGCGTGTCCGGCCCAGGTGACGGCCATCGTGCCCGGGCCGGCGACGGGCAGTGGCCGGGGGGCGTACGGCAGCCGGTGAATGCCCCGGAGTCCCTCGGTGTTGGGCCGCAGGGCGCGCTCCCTGGCCAGACGAGTCATGCCCCTGACACCCGGGAGCGGCGCGGTGAGCCGGTCCGCGAAGCTGCGGGGCCAGGTCCGGAGCTCGCCGAGGCGGCGCGGAGCGGCGACAGGGGGGCCGGTGGGCGCGTGGCCGGCTTCGGCGGACGGACGCTCGGTCTGTTCCGTCATCGAGAGGCTCCTGTCATCGGAGTTCATCGAGGGCTGCTGCGAAAATGCTCAGTGCTCGGGCGACGTGGGGCAATTCCAGGGGCTCCACCGCAGTGAGTGACTCCGTCTGCTGCTCCGGGGTTGAGCCGAGCAGTGGCCCGGTGCCGATCCGCACCCGCAGCGCTCCCAGTTCGTCCCCGAACCGGTGGCCGCCGGGGGCGGGGGTGCCGAGACGTTTCGTCAGGTAGTCCTCCAGTTCCATCGAGTCGGTGACGCCCCGGGCGGCCAGCCGGGTGCGCAGCGGACCGAGGTCGGCGTAGAGATGGCGACCTGCCTGCGGCGGCCTGGCCAGGGCGCCCACCGTGAGCACCGCGCGGTGCGCGGCGGAGGCGACGTGGGCCTGGAGGTGTGCCGCCCGCCGGATCCGCTCCCGGACGGCTGCGGGTTCGCCCAGCGCGTGCGCGGCGGCACTCGCGACCGGCTCTGCGACGAGGGCACCGAGAGCGGTGAGGATGTCGAGTACGCGGGCCCGGCGCGCCGCGGCGCGCCCGGTGGCGGGGAAGCGTGCGACGGCCACCGGCCAGGCGGAGGGGGTGAGGGCTCCGGCGAGGTCGGTCAGGACGGTGACGTCGTCGGGGCACATCTCGGCGGGGCTGAGCAGGACGGTGTCGTGGGGCCGGTGCAGGGTGTCGCGCCAGGTCTCGTCGCTCACGATGTGCAGCCCCTCGGAGACCGCGGCCTCACACACCTCGCGCACCAGTTCGGGAGGGGCGAGGGTCGCGGTCGGGTCGTCGGCCACGGAGATCAGGAGCAGCCGGGGCCTGCCGCCCTCGGCCCGCACCCTGCGTACGGTCTCCAGCAGGGCGTACGGGTCCGGGATGCCGCCGCACTCGGCGGGCGTCGGCACGTGGTAGGCGGGCCGGCCCAGCAGCCGCGCCTGCGGCATCCAGGTCGCGGGACATGGCCGGGGCATGAGCACGTCGCCGCCGTACGCGGCGATCAACGCGAGCAGGAGCGGCTGGGCACCCGGGGCCGCCGCGACGTCCTCGGGCCCCCCGTGCAGGCTCCGCCTCTCCCAGTACGCGCAGGCCGCCTGCCGCAGGATCGTTCCGCCACCGGGTGGCTCGGGACGGGGCCGCGCAGCCGAGGCGGCCAGCACGCCGGCGAGCTCGGGCAGCACGGGGAGGCCGGGGTCCGGGGCGGGCGGCCCGTAGCGGACCGGCCCGTGGTCCTCCCCGAGGGGGCGGGGCCGCTGCTTCCCCTCACTCCGGTGCATCCGGGGCCTCCCTCCGCCTGTGTCGCCCTCAGGCCCCTTTATACGGAGGTTCTCGGGGGCCCGCCCCCGCACCGGCCGGGAACCCGGCAGAAATACGTACGGCGTCCCGTCGCCCGCTCATCCCGCGAACGGCGTCCCCGGCAGGCCCTGCCCCGCGTCCGGCAGCACGAGCAGGGAGCCCGACAGCGAGTGGGGCGCGTCGAGGCCCGTGCGTGCGGTGGACACGTAGAGGTCACGGAGGCCCGGTCCGCCGAACGCGCACGCCGTGGGCCGCCTGACCGGCAGCTCCACGACCCGGTCGAGCCGGCCGTCGGGGGTGTAGCGCCGGATCGCCGCGCCGTCCCAGAACGCGACCCACACACAGCCCTCGGCGTCCACCGTCAGCCCGTCCGGCCACCCGTCCCCCTGCTCGACGGCGACGAAGGGACGCCGGTTCAGGGCGCGCTCCCCGTCCACGTCGAACACGTCGACGCGCCGTGTGGGGGTGTCGATGTAGTACATGAGCCGGCCGTCCGGGCTCCAACCGGTGCCGTTGCTGACCGTCACCGCGTCGAGGACCGGACTCACCGTGCCGTCCGGGGCGATCCGGGAGAGGGTGCCTCCTCCCTGGGCCTCGTCGTAACGCATGGTGCCCGCCCAGAGCGCGCCGTCCGGGGCGACGGCCGCGTCGTTGCCCCGCCGTCCGGGGGCTGGGTCGTGGACGAGCCAGGAGAACGCGCCGTCGGCGCCGTACAGGCCCGTGCCGTCCCGCAGGACGACCACGAGGCCGCCGCCCGCCCGTGGTTTCGCCGCCCCGACGTGCTGGCCGGTGACCATGACCGTGCGACGGCCGGTCGACGGGTCGTAGGTGTGGACGCGGGAGGAGAGGATGTCGACCCAGATCAGCCGGCCGGCCGCGGGATCCCAGGTGGGGCCCTCGCCCAGCTCTGCCCGTTCCCGCACGGCCACCTCCGGCGCGGGCCTCATACCTGGGCCCTGTGGTGTCCGAGCCGGCCGGACAGCGCGTCGGCGCCGCCCGCCGCGAGCTGCGCGAGTTCCGCCTCGCGCTCCTCGCTCCAGCGGATCATCGGCACGGAGATGGAGAGTGCGGCGACGACCCGCCCGGACCGGTCCCGGACGGGCGCGGCCACACAGCTGACGTCCGGGTTCGACTCCCGGTGCTCCACCGCTATGCCCCGCTTGCGGACGGCGGCGAGCGCGGCCCGCAGCTCCGCGGCGTCGGTGAGGCTGTTGTCGGTCATGGCGATGAGGTCGCGTCCGTCGAGACGGGCGGCGAGCTCCGCCTCCGGGAGCGCGGCGAGCAGCAGCTTGCCGACGGAGGTGCAGTGGGCGGGCAGCTTGCGGCCCGCGGCGGAGACCATACGGACGGCGTGCGTGGAGTCGACCTTGGCGATGTAGATGACCTCCGTGTCCTCCAGGATCGCCACGTGGACCGTCTCGCCGCAGGTCTCGGCGACCTCACGGGCCACCTGCTGCCCCTCCGCCGCGAGGTCGAGCTGCTCGGCGTAGCGGCTGCCGAGCTGGTAGGTGCGCACGCCCAGCCGGTAGCGGCCCGGCTGTTCGGGGACCGTGACCAGGTAGGACCGTGCGGCGAGCGTGGTGAGGAGTTCGTGGACGGTGGTCCGCGGCAGTTGGAGCTTGCGGGTGACCTCGGGGGCGGAAAGGGTTCCTTCGCCCTGGAGGAAGAGCTCGAGGACATCCAGCGCCCTGGTCACCGCGGGGACGAGTCGTCCCATGATCGCCCGCCTATCTTGTTCGACACTCCGGTCATTGGCCGGAATCACGAACGCAGGCTAACGGCAGGCAACTTGTCCGGGCAATGTGTTCGGCGCGGCGGAGCGGGCGGGACGGGGTCGATTCCCCTCATTCCGTGCGATTCGACCAGAATCCGACCGACGTCACTGTGCGCGCCTCCTGGTTCACCGCCCGGTCGCAGGGTATTCGCTGTCCCATGTCGACAACGAACAGCCTCCCCTCCCCCGGCCGCTGGCGGGCCAGATTCCAGCAGCACGATCTCGCCGCGTTCCAGCGCGTTGCCGAGAGACACTGGCCCGGTGCCGATGCGGTCCTGCCCCGGCTGAGCCGCGGCGCCAACCATGGGCTGCTGTGGTTCGGGGCCGCCGCGGGCATGGCGGCGCTGGGCACCAGCGCGCGGTCCCGCCGGGCGGCGTTGCGCGGGATCGCCTCACTGGCAGTGGCGTCGGCCGCGATCAACACCGTGGGCAAGGGGGCGGTCCGCAGGGAGCGCCCCATAGTGGACCTGGTTCCGGTCATGCGGCAGCTGAAGCGGCAGCCCTACACCTCGTCCTTCCCGTCGGGGCACGCGGCGTCCGCCGCCGCCTTCGCGACGGGGGTCGCACTGGAGTCGAAGGGCTGGGGCGCCGTCGTCGCGCCGGTGGCGGCGGCCGTGGCGGCCTCCCGCGTCTACACCGGCGTCCACTACCCGAGCGACGTGCTGGCCGGCGCGGCGCTGGGCGTCGGTGCCGCGTTCGCACTGCGGGGCGTCGTACCGACCCGTGGACAGCTGCCCGCCCCCGGCAGGCCGCCGGGCGAGGCCCCGGCACTGCCCGCCGGGCAGGACCTGGTGGTCGTCGTCAACCGGGAGTCCGGCTCCGCGACCGCCGCGGCGGCCCTGATCCGCGACGCCCTGCCGCTCGCGTCCACGGTGGAGTGCGCACCGGCGGATCTGGCGGGATGCATGGAGAAGGCCGCGCGGGAGGGCAAGGCCCTCGGCGTGTGCGGGGGCGACGGCACCGTCAACATGGCGGCGGCCGTCGCGGCGACCCACAGCGTGCCGCTCGCCGTCTTCCCCGGCGGGACACTCAACCATTTCGCCTACGACCTCGGCATCGAGACGGTGCAGGACACGGTGACGGCACTGACCGCGGGCGACGCGGTCCGGGTCGACCTGGGCCGCTTCCGGCCGGGCCCGCAGGGGCCCGACGGTGCGCACGGGTACTTCCTCAACGCCTTCAGCCTGGGCGTCTACCCGGAGCTCGTCCGGACCAGGGAGCGCTGGTCGCCCAGGATCGGCGGCTGGCCCGCGGGCGTCCTCGCGGCCCTCGAGGCGCTGCGCGGCTCGCGCCCCCTGACCGCCGAGCTCCAGGGCAGGCGGCGGCCGCTGTGGCTGCTGTTCGTGGGCAACGGGCTGTTCCGGCGGGTGGGCCCCGCGCCGGGCCGCCGCCACAACCTGGCGGACGGCCTGCTCGACGTGCGCGTGGTGCACGGAGGCCGGACCCCCGGCCTCCGGCTGCTCGCCGCAGCGGTCGCCGGACCGCTGAGCCGCTCCCCCGTCCACGCGGCCGTGCGTCGCCGCAGGGTACGGCTCGCGGGGCTCACCCCGGGGACTCCGTACGCCTACGACGGCGAGGTGGCGCACTCGGGGACGGAGCTGCTCATCGACAAGCTGCCGGAGGCGCTGACGGTGTACTGCCCGATGCCCGTCTAGCTCAGCCCACATAGTAAGACAGCTATCTCATAATTCGACATCGCAGCGTACCGTCGGCCCCATCGCCCACGACTGAGGCCCAAGAGGGGACGTCCGGCCATGCCGAAGGAAACAGCCGTCTACACCCACGGTCACCACGAGTCGGTTCTCCGCTCGCACCGATGGCGGACCGCAGCCAATTCGGCGGCCTACCTGATCGCCGCCCTCCGCCCGGGCCAGGCGGTCCTGGACGTGGGCTGCGGGCCGGGCACCATCACCGCGGACATCGCCGCGCTGGTGGCGCCCGGCCGGGTGACCGCGGTCGACAGGAGCCGCGACGTACTGGACCGCGCGGCGGAGACGGCCGCCGAACGCGGTGTGGGCAACGTGGAGTTCGCCGTCGCCGATGTCCATGGCCTGGACTTTCCCGACGACTCCTTCGACGTCGTCCACGCCCATCAGGTGCTTCAGCACACGGGGGACCCGGTACAGGCTCTGCGCGAGATGCGGCGGGTGTGCCGGCCCGGCGGCGTCGTCGCGGCCCGCGACAGCGACTACGCGGCCATGGCCTGGTATCCGGAGGTGCCCGGGATGCGGGAGTGGCAGGAGCTGTACGGCCGGGTGGCCCGCGCCAACGGCGGCGAGCCCGACGCCGGACGCCGGCTGCTGTCCTGGGCGCGGCAGGCAGGCTTCACCGACGTCACCCCGACGGCGGCGGCCTGGTGCTTCGCCACCCCGGACGACCGCGCCTGGTGGAGCGGCCTCTGGGCGGACCGCACCACCGCGTCTGATTACGCGAAGCGGGCGGTGGACGGCGGCCATGCCGACGCCGCCCGGCTGACGGCCGTCTCGGAGGCCTGGCGCGCGTGGGGCGAGGAACCCGACGCGTGGTTCATGGTGCCCCACGGCGAGGTCCTCTGCCGGGCGTGATCAGTCGACAGGGCACGGAACCGATCACATCCGGCCCGGCAGGCAACTACCCTCGTGGGCATGGAGATCCTGGGAACCACGCTGCGTATCTGCGTCGACGACCTGGAGGCCTCGGTGGCCTTCTACGAGGGCCTGACCAGCACTCCGGCACTGCGCTTCGAGCGCGGCGGGGTCTCGGTGGCCGCGATCGGCTGCTTCCTGCTGATGAGCGGCCCCGAAGCCGAACTGGAGGTGCTCCGCAAGGTGTCGGCGACCATCGCGGTCAAGGACGTCGACGACGCCCACGCGGCTCTGACCCGGGTGGGCGCCAAGGTCGTCGCGGGCCCCCTGCCCACGCCGGCCGGCCGCAATCTCATCGCCCTGCATCCGGACGGCTCGGTCTTCGAGTACGTCGACCGGAACGTGCCCGCCTGACAGGTCGCGAGGGCGTGCCGGGTCGTCAGCCCGGCGGTCTGGGGCGCTCTGGAGCGTCCCGCTGCCGAGGGCGTGGTCCACCCGGAGGATCGAGGACCCGGCCCGCCCGGCTCGGTGACGGCGTCGACGATCAGGCCGGTGGCCTCTCGTGCCGGGCCGCTTCGCCGAAGTGGTCGCCGCGCAAGGCCGGGACCGAGGCCCCCGAGCCCGTCCCGCCCGCCAGGGACCGGCTGGACGGCCGTCAGCGGGCCGCACGCCGGCGGAAGAGATAGGCCCCGCAGAGGGCACCGGCCACGAAGACCCCCAGCAGCGCCGCCCAGAGCGGCATCGTGACCTTCGGGATGATCACGCGGATGGTGACCTCGGCGGTGTTCACACAGATGAAGACGATCGTCAGCACGGCCAGGAGGGTGACGGCGATCCGGGCGGGGCTGAACGCGCCCGTACTCCCGCTGTGTACGTCCTTGGGGCTCATGGGCGGCCCTTTCGCTGAGTCCTGGGCTCCGGCGGCCGGGGGCGGCGGCCCCCGGAGCCAGGATGCCTCCGTCCGGGGCCAGGAGAGCGGTGAGCGGGGCCGTACGGGTGACGGTCAGCCGACCACGGGGAGTTCCAGGACGCCGGTGTCCCCCGGGGCGCTGACCACCGTGACCGGCTTGACGCCCCTGTTGCCGAAGTAGGCCGTGTCGCTTCCGGCGACCACGAACCGCAGCCGGTGCCCGGCCTCGTACCGGTGGACGATGCCGGGGAGCTCGACGGTGAAGGGACGGGTGACGTCGGGGACGCGCACCGGCGCGACGAGCCGGTTCACCAGCTTCTGCGTCCCGTCGGGTGCCACGTCGTACACCTTGGCGAACAGCACCAGCTTGTCCGCGGCGTCGCCGCTGTTCTGGACCCGTTCCGTCTTCGGCGAGACGACCTCGAGCGTGGCCTTAGGCGCGCCGACCACGTCGAGCGGAGACGTCAGCGGCGGACCGGTCCACCCGAGGTAGGTGCCCTCGGTGTCGTAGGGCGCAGGGTCGGTGAGCCCGATGATCCCCGCGAGGGAGCTTTCGGAATGGCTCGTCGGCAGAAGCCAGTTGGCGTACTGCCGGCTGCCCCGGGCGACCTTCGAGCGGCTGTCCACCAGAGCGCCGTCGCCGGAGAGGTACATCGTGCGGGACAGGCCCGGTACGCCGGCCGCGGTGCCGTACCCGCTCCCCCAGTCCCGGTAGTAGGCGAACTCGGGGCCGGTGGAGGTGTTCTCGTCGTGGTGGAGGTACCGGTCGAACCAGGCGAGGATGCGCTGCCCGACGTAGCTGGTCTCCAGATTGCCACTGCCGAGGTCGAGTTCGCCGGGCACCGAGCCGCCGCTGTGGCCCCACGACTGCCAGATCATCTTCGTCGCGGTGCCCTGGGCCTCGAGCGCCCGGTAGGTCGCGGTGGCCTCGTTGAGGTTGAACAGGCTGTCGGCCTGGCCCTGCACGAGCAGGGTCGGCGCGGTGACACCGGACAGGTAGGAGGCCGGCGAGACGCTCCGCGCGTACGTCAGCATCTCCCGCGTCGCGGCGGTGGGGTAGCGGCCGGAGTTCAGGAGGCGGATGGTGTCGCAGGCCCGCGCGGCGAAGTGCAGGCACCCGAGGCTGCCGAAGCGCGACGGGTCGAGGCTCGGGACCAGCAGGGGCTGGCCCTCACCCATCAGGTAGAAACCGTTGCTCCACTGCCACTTGAAGACGCCGGGCGTGTCGGAGGAGACGCCCCGGGGCGCCCCGGCCGCGTTGGGTGCCAGCGAGTACGCCAGGTCGTTCCAGGTGATCAGCGGGACAAGCGCGTCGACGCGGTGGTCGGCGGATGCCGTCGCCAGCTGGACGGCTCCGCCGTACGAGCCGCCGATCATGCCCACGACCGGGTCGCCGGGTCCGTCCGAGGTGACGTAGTCGGCCTTGGTGCCGTCGTCGGCGGCGCGGGTACCGGCGAGGAAGTCGACGAGCCCGGAGGCCGCCTCTCCGTCGATCGCGGGGTCGTCGAGCGTGATGAGGCAGCCGGACCTGCCGAAACCCAGGCCCGAGTAGACGAGTCCCACGTAGCCGCGTTCGGCGAAGGACCTGCCGATCACGTCGGTGGAACCGTCGGACTTGCTGCCGCCGAAGCCGTTGGTGGCTAGGACGGCCGGGGCGGGATGCCGCGCGTCGACACCGGCCGGCCTGTAGAGGTCGGCGTCCACGGTGCAGGACCGGTCCCCGGCACGCACGGTGAACTCCAGCGCGGTGACGGTGTACCGCTCGGTCGCGGACGCCTGGGGTACGCCGGTCAGGGCGAGCGGGGCGAGAAGCGCCGCCCCCGCGAGCAAGGTGAGCGGACGGCGGAACCCGGGCACAGCGCGCGACACATGGACCTCCACACCGAGGACACCTTACCGGCCGGTAAGTGCTGGGTCCGGCCCATGCTGTGACACAGCTCATACCGCTGTCAATGTACGGGAGCCGGGTTCCGAGGGAAGCTACGCCGCGTCAGCGGCCCGCGCGTCAGACCAGCGCGGGCACTTGGGCGGTGAGCGTGCACCGGCCGCCGTCGGCCGGCGCGTCCAGCACCGCCGGCACGCCGAGCGGGACGGTCAGGGCCGTGGGCCCGTGACCGAAGCCGAGCTCCTCGACCACCGGAATCCCGAGACCGCCCAGCCGGTCGGCGAGCACGGCCCGCACCCCCTCGTACGGTCCGCACGCCTCCCACGAGCCGCACACCACCCCGGATATCCCGTCGAGGGCGCCGATCCGCAGCAGCCGGGTGAGGATGCCGTCCAGCCGGTACGGTTCCTCCCCGATGTCCTCGATCACCAGCAGGCCGCCCCGCGCGGAGGTCCTGGCCTGCGGGGTGCCGGCGTCGGCGGCGAGCAGGCTCACACAGCCGCCGTAGGTGACCCCCCGGGCCGTACCGGGGACCAGCGCGCCCGCCCCGGCCAGGCCGAGCCTCTGCGTCGACTCGGGTTCGAACAAGGTGGACCGCAGGGCCTGTTGCGTGGCGGCGTCCTTCAGGAAGACATCGGTGGCGACCATCGGGCCGTGCAGGGTCGAGAACCCGGCCCGCAGCGCGAACGCCTCGTGCAGCACGGTGATGTCGCTGTAGCCGACGAACGCCTTCGGCCCGGCCGCCCGTATCGCGGACCAGTCCAGGAGATCGACCATGCGGTGTGCGCCGTACCCGCCCCTGGCGCACAGCACCGCGTCCACGGACGGGTCGCACCAGGCCTCCTGCAGGTCCCGGGCGCGGTCCTCGTCCGTACCCGCGAGGTGGTCCAGATCCGGGTGGGTGTCGAGGGCGTGCGGCGCCACGACGGGGTCCAGGTCCCAGCCGCGCAGCACATCGAGGCCGCGCGCCATCCGTTCGGCCGGCACGGGGCCGCTGGGGGCGACGACCGCGACCCGCGCCCCGGGGCGCAGCCGGGCGGCGCGGAGCAGAGGTTCCAGGGTCACTTCGCGAGCCCCAGCCGGGGTACGTCGGGGCGGTCGATGCCGAACGTCTGAACATACAACGAGAGTTCTGCCTCCAGTGCTCGCCTCACGGTGTCGGCCCGGCGGAAGCCGTGCGCCTCCCCCTCGAAGGCGAGATAGGCGTGCGGGATGCCGCGACCCTCGATCGCCGCGAGGAAGCGTTCGCACTGGACGGGCGGGCAGATCGGGTCGTCGAGCCCCTGGAGCAGCACGAACGGCGTGGTGAGGCCGTCGGTGTGGTTGACGGGCGAGCGCTCCCGGTAGCGCTCGGGCACGTCGGCGTACGGCCCCACGAGCGATTCCAGGTACTGCGACTCGAAGTCGTGCGTCTCTCCGGTGGCCCAGCCCTCCAGGTCGAGGATCGGGTAGCTGATCGCTCCACAGGCGTAGACGTCGGTCTGGGTGAGGGAGGCGGCGGCGGTCCAGCCTCCGGCGCTTCCGCCCCGGATCGCCAGCCGGTCGCGGTCGGCCGCGCCCTCCTCGGCCAGCCCCAGGGCGACGGCAGCGCAGTCCTCCACGTCGACGACGCCCCACTGCCCGCGGAGCCGTTCGCGGTAGGCGCGGCCGTAACCGGTCGAGCCGCCGTAGTCGACCTCGGCGATGCCGATGCCCCGGGAGGTGAAGTAGGCGATCTCCAGGTCGAGTACGACCGGGGAGCGGCCGGTGGGGCCGCCGTGCGCCCAGATGACGTAGGGAGGCAGTTCACCCTCGGGCCCGGTGCGGTCGGGGTGGCGCGGCGGGTACACGTGGGCGTGGATCTCGCGTCCGGCCGGTCCCGTGAAGGTACGGATCTGCGGCTCGGGATGGTAGGCGGGGTCGACCGCGTCCCGGTGGGGCGCGCCGATGGTCCGCGTGTGGCCCGTGGCCGTGTCCAGCTCCACCACTTCGTACGACGTGTGAGGGCTCGCGGCGACGCCGACCACCCGGGTGTCCTGCACTGCGAGCGTCTCCGCCCACGCGGTCCAGGGGCCCACGGCGTCGACGAGTTCGCCGGTCTCCGGGTCGAGCACACCGAGTGCGGTGGTGCCCCGGCCGTGGACGACGGCGATCAGCCCGTTGTCCAGGAGCTGGAACCAGCGCAGGCCGATCTTCCACAGCGGCCCGCCGAACTCCTCGTTGCGCACGGCGCAGAGGCGGCTGGTGGGCACGACCGCACCGGCTACGGCATCGGGCCTGATCCGCTGCAGCTCCCACCAGCCTCCGACGTCCGACACGAAGAGCAGCGAGCCGTCCCGGTCCCACTCCACCTGGACGACGGACTCGTCGGTGTCGCCGACCAGAGGCCGGACGGCGGTGAATTCGCCCTCCGCGGTGACGTCGGCCATCTTCACGACGGTGCCGTCCCACGGCATCTGCGGGTGGTCCCATGTGATCCACGCGGCCCGGCGCCCGTCGTGCGACAGCCTGGGGCCGGTGACGAAACGGTTCCGGTCGTCGGTGAGTTCGCGTACGCCCGTGCGGTCCTCGGCGGCCGACCCGTCGAGGGGAACGGCGGCGATCACCCGCCGCACGTCGGTGGGGCCCTCCCCGGTGAACTCCTCCAGTACGCACCACACCTCGTCCCGCTCGAGGTGCAACTGCGGCTCCACCCAGCGCAGTCCTCCTCCGACGTCCGACACCGGAGTGAGCGGCCACGGCTCGGCCGGGCCGTCCGGTGCGTAGGCGTACAGCCGCTGGTCGGGGAAGTGGACGAAGACGACCAGGGGGCCGCCTTCCGCGCGCGGGGCACCGGCCCACGGCGTTCCGCCGTACTCGATGACGCGGCTGCGGGGGTTCCAGGGTTCGGGGAGCACGGACCGGGTTCCGCCGTCGACAGTGCGGCGCACGAGAGCACGCCGGCCGCCCTCGGCCGGACGTGGTTCCGTCCACCACACCTCGTCGCCGACGGTGCCGACGAACTCGGGCCGTCCGTCGTGCGAGGCGGTGAGCTCCGCGTCGATCGGTGACGGCCAAGTGCCGTACGCCTCTGTGGACACCATGGACGGTTCCCCCTCTTCGGTCGGGCAAAGCGGTTCTGCGGCGGTGCGGTTCGCCGGGCGGTGCTGTTCGTCAGGCGGTGCTGTTCGTCAGGCGGTGCGCAGGAAGTGGTCCAGGACCCGGACACCGAAGTGCAGGGCTTCGACGGGGACCCGCTCGTCGACACCGTGGAACAGCGCCTGGTAGTCGAAGCCGACGGGCAGCTTCAGCGGTGAGTAGCCGTAGCCGGTGATGCCGAGCCGGGAGAACTGCTTGGCGTCCGTGCCTCCGGACATGCAGTAGGGGACGACGTGGGCGTCCGGGTCGAACAGCTCGATGGCCGCGCGCATCTTCGCGTACGTCGGTGAGTCGACGGGGGCCTGCAGAGCCACCTCGCGGTGCTGGAACTCCCAGTCGACGCCGTGTCCGGTCAGCCGGTCCAGGGTCTCGCGGAACTCGTCCTCACCGCCGGGCACCACGCGTCCGTCGATCTGGGCGGTGGCGTGGCCGGGAATCACGTTGACCTTGTAACCGGCGTCCAGCATGGTCGGGTTGGTGCTGTTGCGCACGGTCGGCTCGACCAGGGCCGCGGCCGGGCCGAGCTTTCCGAGGAGCTCGTCCACGTCGAAGCCGGGTGCTTCGGTGTCGACGCGGATGTGGTGCAGCGCGGCGATCTCGGTGAGGGCGGCACGCACCGTCGGGGTCAGCCGCACCGGCCACTCGTGGGCACCGATCCGGGCGACGGCGGCTGCGAGCCTGCTGACGGCGTTGGCCTTGTTGACCTTGGAACCGTGTCCGGCCTTGCCCTCGGCGGTCAGCTTGAGCCAGCCCGTTCCGCGCTCGCCCGCGGCGATCGGGTAGAGCGCCATGCCGGGGCCGGCGTGGAAGGTGAAGGCCCCGGACTCGCTGATGCCCTCCGTGCAGCCGTCGAACAGCCCGGGGTGCCGGTCCGCGAGGAATCCGGCTCCGTCGTCGGCACTCGCCTCCTCGTCGGCCGTATAGGCGACGACGATGTCGCGGCGCGGTCGCACGCCCGCGCGCGCCCAGGCCCGGACCACGGAGAGGACCATCGCGTCCATGTTCTTCATGTCGATGGCGCCGCGTCCCCACACGACGCCGTCGCGCACCTCGCCGGAGAAGGGGTGCACCGTCCAGTCGTCCGCCACGGCGGGCACCACGTCGAGGTGACCGTGCACGAGGAGGGCGTCGGCTGACGGGTCGGTGCCCTCGATCCGGGCCACGACGTTCGTCCGTCCCGGGGTGCGCTCCAGGAGGACGGGCTCCAGTCCGGCCCCGGCGAGGCGCTCGGCGACGTATTCGGCGGCCGGGCGCTCGCGGCAGGTACCGTCGCCGCTGTTGGTCGTGTCGATGCGGATCAGCTCGGAGGTGAACGTCACCGCCTCCCCGAGCGCCTGCTCGTCGACCGACCCGGTGGGCCTGCTGTCCTCAGCCATACTGTTCCTCCACGGCGGCCGACACGATCGTCGTCACCGCCTTGAATGTCCGAATACCTTCGTACATGGTCCCGCTGGTGTAGGCGACGCGCCGCTCGCCGCTCGGCGCCACGCCGGGGACCACGGTCGCGGCGGACGCCAGATGCTCGGCATCGAACTCCAGCTCCACCTCGTAGGTGCCGCCGGTCACGGGTGCCCGGCGGCCGGCGAGCTCGGTCGCACCGGCGGCGGCCGCCCTGATGTCGGCGGCCGTACGGGCCGGGGTGCGGCAGACGGCGGCGTAGCGCGAGACGTAGTCCTTCACCGCGACCGTGCGCGCCCCGGGGGCGTAGCCGTGTGCGTCCTCACAGGTCAGGTCGTCGCCGGTGACCAGGATGACGGGGACGCCGTACTCCGCCGCGACATGGGCGTTGAGCAGACCCTCACTGGCTCGGACCCCGTTCAGCCAGACGCCGGTGATGGAGTTCGCGAGGTAGGTGTGGGCGAGCACGCCCTCCGTGCCGGCGCCGGTGTGGTAGCCGATGAACGCCACGGCGTCGACGTCGCCGTGCTGGATGCCCTCGACCATGGAGAGCGACTTGTGCTTGCCGGTGAGCATCTGGACGCGGTCGTCGAGCCGCTCAAGGAGCAGATTGCGCATGGTCCAGTGGGCCTCGTTGACCAGGACCTCGTCGGCACCCCCGTCGTAGAAGCCGAGTGCCGCGGCATTCACGTCGGAGGTGAAGAACGAACGGCACCGCTCCCACTGCGGGGTGCCAGGCAGCACATCGGCCGGCCAGGTCACTCCGGTGGCGCCTTCCATGTCGGCGCTGACGAGGATCTTCACGCTCACCGCTCCCTTACTCGCAGGTCAACCCTATGGGATGCCCTGTCGGCGTCCCCTCCCGGCATCGGCCCCCGCCACTCTCGGACAGATCCTCAACGCTGTCCAGTTCCCTTCACCGGTCACCGGCCGGGTCGTCCTGGGCCCGCACGTCTCGGGCGACCCGCCCCGGCGGGAGGTACGGGGCCGGCGGGTACGGGCCGCCTTCGCCGATGTCGCCACGGCTCGGGACCGGCGGGAGTTCTGTGGCAGCGGGGCCGCGAACGGGTTCGGGCCGCCCGTCCGGTCCGGCGAGGACATCAGCGGGCGGCCCGAGTGGGGCAACGGGTTGCCGGCACGCGGCTTCGGCACGGGACGGACCGCACACGGCGCCGTCACGGGGCGGCCGCAGCCCGTCAGCCCCGGGCCGCGCCCTTGAGCAGCTCGTCGATCCGCGCGAGCTCGTCCTCGCCGAACTCCAGGTTGCTGAGCGTCGCCACGCTGTTCTCCAACTGGCCGACGCTGCTGGCGCCGACGACGGCGGAGGTGACCCGGCCTCCGCGCAGAACCCAGGCGAGCGCCATCTGGGCCAGCGACTGTCCGCGCCCCAGGGCCAGTTCGTTCAGCGCGCCCAGTCGGCTCACCAGGTCCGGGGTGACGGCCTCGGCCGACAGGAAGGGGCTGCTCCCCGCCGCACGCGATCCCTCCGGGATGCCGTGCAGATAGCGGTCGGAGAGGATGCCCTGCTCCAGGGGGGAGTACGCGATGGAGCCGGTGCCGAGCTCGTCCAGCGCGTCCAGCAGTCCGTCCTCGACCCAGCGGTCGAGCATGGAGTAGCGCGGCTGGTGGATGAGGAGGGGGGTGCCGAGCTCGTTCAGGATGCGGGCGGCCTCACGGGTCTGCTCCGCGGAGTAGTTGGAGACGCCGACGTAGAGCGCCTTGCCCTGGCGGACCGCCGTGTCGAGCGCGCCCATCGTCTCCTCGAGCGGGGTGTCGGGGTCGAAGCGGTGGGAGTAGAAGATGTCGACGTAGTCGAGGCCGAGCCGGTTGAGGCTCTGGTCCAGCGAGGAGCGCAGGTTCTTGCGGGAGCCCCACTCCCCGTACGGGCCCTCCCACATGTGGTAGCCCGCCTTGGTGGAGACGACGATCTCGTCGCGGAGTCCGGCGAAGTCCGTCTTCAGGGCCCGGCCCATGGCGGTCTCGGCGGAGCCGGGCGGCGGGCCGTAGTTGTTGGCGAGGTCGAAGTGGGTGACGCCGAGGTCGAAGGCCCGGCGCAGGATCGCACCCTGGCTCTCGGGGGTCCGGTCGCCTCCGAAGTTGTGCCAGAGCCCGAGGGACAGCGCGGGGAGCAGCAGGCCGCTGCGTCCGGTGCGCCGGTAGGGCATGGCGGTGTAACGGTCGGCGGACGGAAGGTACATAGCGAGCACTCCACGGGGCACGGCACAGCGCGCCAGGTCTGGTGCGCGCCCCCAAGCCTGACGGAGATCGATCCAGCGGTCCAACAGGAGATTCCGCTGGGATTCATCGGCTAGATTGCTCAATCATGGAACTGCGTCAGCTGGAGCACTTCGTCGCCGTCGCCGAGGAGCAGCACTTCACCCGCGCGGCCGAGCGTCTGGCCGTGTCCCAGTCCGGGCTGTCCGCTTCCGTCCGGGCACTGGAGCACGAGCTGAAGACGCCGCTGTTCAGCCGCACGACACGTACGGTCCGGCTCACCGAGGCGGGGACGGCCCTGCTGGTGGAGGCGGAGCGCACCCTGGCGGGTGCCAGGGCGGCGCGGGACGCCGTCGACGCCGTACGGGGGCTGCTGCGCGGCACGCTGACGCTGGGGGTCGAGCAGTGCGTGGCCGGGGTCAGCACGGCGCGGCTGCTCGCGGCCTTCCACCGCGAGCACCCGCACATGGAGATCCGACTGCGGCAGGAGGGCACGTCCAGCCTGCTGGAGGGGGTGGCGGGCGGACGGCTGGACCTCGCGTTCGCCGCGACCGTCAGCCCGTCCGAGTGGCGGGGCGAACTCGTACCGCTGGCCCGGGAGCCCATGGTCGTCCTGTGCGCCCCCGGCCACCGGTTCGCCCAGGAGGGTGCGCGGGTGGCCTGGGGCGATCTGCGCGGCGAGTCGTTCATCGACTTCCACCCTGACTGGGGGCCCCGGCGCGCCGCGGACGAGGCGTTCGCCGCGGCCGGGGTCCGCCGTAGCACGGTGGCCCTCGAGGTCAACGACGTGCACAGCCTGTTGGAACTGGTGCACGAGGGCCTCGGGATCGCGGTGGTGCCGCATCACTTCTCCCGCAAGCCGGAGGCGCGGGACCTGGTCGCCGTCGAGCTCGGGGGAACCCGGAGGCCGGTCTACGAGAGTGTCGTGGTGCTCCCGCCCGCCCGGGCCATGAGCCCGGGGGCGAAGGCCCTGATGACACTGGTCCGGGAGACCCCGCTGCGCTGAGCCCGCCCGGCCGGCACTCAGCCGCTCAGCGCTTCGGCGAACTCGCCCACGTCCTGGTCCACTCCGCTGCAGCTGTCCGAGGCTGTGGACGTGTCCTCGTCCGAGGCGCACTCCCGGTCACGGAAGGCCGCCCACAGGGAGAGCGCGCCGACCCCCCGGCGGGTGGCGAAGGAACGCAGTGAGGCGGCGTCGTCGAGGGTGAACGTCTCCCCCGACACGTCGTTGACACCGACCATCACCGTGATGTGGAGCGCCTTCCACGCCGCCTCCTGCGACAGCCCGAGGAGGTCGACGAGCTGATCGTGGGCGGCTTGCGCGGCCTCCTCGGCGTAGTCGCCCATGTCGCCGCTGTGGGAGGTGCTGTAGTTCATCGCCATGATGTTCACCGCCGAGATGTCGACGCCCTGGTCCACAGCGTCCTCCAGGACGGCCGTCCCCGTGTCCTCCAGCCCGTCGGGCATGACGGGGAGGGTGTAGGTGACGTCGAGGTCGCGTTTCTCCTGGAGCAGGGCGAGAGCCCTGTTGCGGAGGGTGACGGACGCGGTGTCGGTGAGCGCGTCGCCCTCGATGTCGAAGTCGGCCTTCGTGGCGCCGACGGCATCGAGCACCTCCGCGTAGGCGTCGGCCAGTTCCTCCGCGTCGTCGCAGGCCAGCGCGGCCTCGGTGCCCGCGGCGCCGCCGAAGGAGATTCGGATGTCCGCGCCGGTTGCGGTGAGCGCGTCGACGCGGGCCGCCACTGCCGCACTCGTGGCCGCCGTGGTGCCGCCCCAGAGCGGGGTGCAGCCCGACGCGTCGGAGGTGACGAAGGCCAGGTTGTACGTGTCTGGGGACCCCGCGCCGTCGGATTCGGCGGCGGTCGTGGCGCTCACGTACGGCGTGTAGTCGGGCTTCGCGGCGGCCGGCGGAGGCGGTGCGTACCCGTTCGTCTGATCGGCGACGCCGCCCGTCGAGCAGGCCGAGCAGGCGAGGCCGAGCGCGACCAGTCCGGCGACGACCGAGGAGACCCGTGTGCTCCTTTGCATGACGTATGTGCACCTGCTCTCGGGAAGTCGTCCGGGACGGCAGCCGGCGCTGCCAGGACGCCTCGAACCTCTCACACCACGAGCCCGCGCGAAGACACAGGGAATTCACGGAAGAGCTCAGGAAACGGCCGCCGTGTGCCGGCAACTCCCCCGCCAGGGCGGCTTCGAGCGATGTCGAGTGGGCCCACCGCACCCGGCGCACTCTCAGCGGTCCGACAGGTTCGGGCCCGTTTCACAGGCGACGGCCAGGAAAGCTCCAGACTTCGCACAAACAGCTTCGCCACCATGCGCACATGCAATCCGACCCCGTCATCGACAAAGACCCGGCGCCGCGCGGCCGACGCCGGGCACACGCCGGCCCGGCCCGCTCGGCCGAGCGTCACGGCACGGCCGCGCACCGCCACGAGGGGCCCGTCTTCGTGGACAGCTCCGGGCGCCGGGCCAGGCTGCTGCGCCGCGCCGGCATGCTGCTGGGCACCGTATGCGTCGGTTACGCCGCCGTGCTGGGGCTCGCCTTCATGGGCGGTATCTCCCTGACGCCGGCCCAGTTGCTCCCCTTCGACGGCGGCCCGGCGGCGGAAGCCGGCCCGGGCGGCCGGATGCGGCCCGGTCACGGCATGCCGCCGGACGGCACCACACCCCCGAGCGATGCCCCTACGCCGCCGGCGTCGGCGTCGGGCGAGGCGAACTGATGGCCGCTCCGCGCCGTCGGCACGCCACGCCCGGCAGGATCGGCCGCGTAGGGCGCCAGGCCGCTCCCGGGCCTCGCGTGATCATGGCTCTGCTGCTGTTGCTCGGGCTCGTCTGCATGCTGCTGCTGGACGGCTATCTGCGCTCCGAGGTCGGCAACGACCAGCGGGTGCGCTCCGAGGCGTCCGCGGACACGGTGCCCGACGAGGTACTGGAGGGCGGGCCCCTCTTGAGCTTCCCCGGCGGCACCGCCCGTACGCGGTCCGTGCCGGACAGGACCATCGTGCTGACCTTCGACGACGGCCCCGATCCGGAGTGGAGCGGGAAGGTGATGGACATCCTGGACGAGAACGACGTGCCGGGCACCTTCTTCCTCGTCGGCTCGATGATCTCGCGCTATCCGGACGTCGTCCGCAGGATGGTCGACGAGGGCGACGAGGTGGGGGTCCACACCTTCACGCACGTCGACCTCTCCTATCAGAGCGAGGCCCGCGTCAAGCGGGAGATCGCCCAGACCCAGCTCGCCCTGGCGGGTGCCGCGGGCATCACGACGACGCTGTTCCGCGCCCCGTACTCGTCGAGGACCGATGCGATCGACGACTACAGCTGGCCCGTCTACGAGCGTCTGGGCGCGATGGGCTACACCAGCGTGTTCATCGACACCGACAGCGAGGACTGGCAGCAGCCGGGAGTCTCCAAGATCGTGGAGTGGGCGACACCGGAGGACGGCGAGGGCGCCTCGGTCCTGTTCCACGACGCGGGTGGCGACCGCTCCGAGACGCTGGCGGCGCTGCCGAAGTACATCAAGAAGATGAAGGCGAAGGGCTACACCTTCACCACCGTCAGCGGCGCACAGCAACAGGCCGCCGCAGGGGAGGGCCGTGCGGCACAGGGCGGATCCGCGCAGGCGGGCATCGCCCAGTCCGACGCCGAGCAGGCCGCCCACCGCCGGGCGGACACCGCCAGCGTGTGGGAGGGCCGCGCTCTGCTCGCGGCGGTGGCGGTCGCGGAATGGATCGTGCCGGGCCTGGCCACCGTCCTGGGTGTCGTCGGCGTGGCGGTCCTGGGCCGCTTCGGCATGATGCTCCTGCTCGCACGGCGCCACTACCGGCGGCGCAACAGACGCCGGTTCACCTGGGGACCCGAGGTCACGGGGCCGGTGAGTGTGATCGTTCCGGCGTACAACGAGAAGGAGTGCATCGCCGCCACGCTCGGGTCCCTCGCCGCGAGCACGCATCCGATCGAGATCGTGGTCGTCGACGACGGTTCGACCGACGGCACCGCGGAGATCGCCGAATCGCTCGGTCTGCCCGATGTCCGGGTGATCCGGCAGGAGAACGCGGGCAAACCCGCCGCCCTCAACAACGGTGTGCGGCAGGCGCGTCACGACATCGTCGTGATGATGGACGGCGACACCGTCTTCGAGCCCGACGCGGTTCACCAGCTCGTGCAGCCGTTCGCCGACCCGGGTATCGGCGCGGTCGCGGGCAACGCGAAGGTCGGCAACCGGTCCACGATGATCGGCGCCTGGCAGCACATCGAGTACGTGATGGGCTTCAACCTGGACCGCAGGATGTACGACCTGCTGCGCTGCATGCCCACCATCCCCGGTGCCATCGGAGCCTTCCGCCGCCAGGCCGTCCTGGAGGCCGGCGGGATGAGCGAGGACACGCTGGCCGAGGACACCGACATCACCATCGCGCTCCACCGCGCGGGCTGGCGCGTCGTCTACGCCGAGCACGCCCGCGCCTGGACCGAAGCACCGGCTTCGCTCGGACAGTTGTGGCGTCAGCGCTACCGCTGGAGCTACGGCACGATGCAGGCGCTGTGGAAGCACCGCCGGTCCGTCACCGACCGGGGTCCCTCCGGGCGCTTCGGGCGGGTCGGCATGCCCCTCGTCGTCCTCTTCCAGATCGTCACACCGGTCTTCGCCCCGCTCATCGACGTCTTCACCGTCTACGCGATGGTCTTCGTGGACTTCCGTGCCTCGTTGCTCGCCTGGCTGGCGATCCTGGCCGTGCAGTTGCTCTGTGCGGCGTACGCCTTCCGTCTCGACGGGGAGAAGTACCGGTACCTGCTGATGCTCCCCCTCCAGCAGCTCGCGTACCGGCAGTTGATGTACCTGGTGCTGATCCACTCCTGTGTCACGGCCGCGACCGGCGGCCGGCTCCGCTGGCAGAAGCTGAAGCGCACCGGCGAGGTCGGCGCGCCCCACGTGGGGGCCTCGTAGTGGCGGGGACGCACCGCAGGACGGCGCTCGCGCCGTCCTGCGCGGGCTCCACAAACGCCGTCCGCGACCGGTCCTTCGACGTGCTGCGGGCCGTGGCGCTCGTCCGGGTGGTGATCTACCACACCTTCGAGTGGCCCTGGCTGGGCTACGTCTTCCCCTCCATGGGCGTGATGTTCGCGCTCGCCGGATCACTCATGGCCCGCTCGCTGGAACGGCCGGCTCCCGGTGTCCTCCGCAGCCGACTGCGGAGGCTGCTGGTCCCGGTGTGGGTGTTCGGCCTGGCGCTCGGGGTGGCGATGCTGCTCCACGGCTGGGTGCCGGGCCCGGACGTGCTGCTCTGGGTGCTGCCGGTAGGTGATCCGCCCGGCAACGCGTGGGGCGAGCAGGCCTGGGCGGTGCTCTGGTACCTGCGCGCCTACCTGTGGTTCGTGCTGCTCTCACCTCTGCTCCTGCGTGCCTTCCGGCTCGCCCCTCTCCCCGTGCTCGGCCTGTCCCTGGCGCCGGCCGTGGTCCTGGAGACGGTGTCCGGCGTACCGGACGGCCGGCTGGGGAGCGCGCTGACTGACGCGTCCGTGTTCCTGTTCTGCTGGCTGCTGGGCTTCGCGCACCGTGACGGTGTGCTCGACCGGCTGCGCGGCCCGGGGGCGGTGGCCCTCGCGGCACCGCTTATGGCCGCGGGGGCCTGGTGGGCGGCCGGGCACCCGGTGGAGGGTACGTACGACCTGGACGACATCCCGCTCGCACAGGCGCTGTGGTCGGCGGGTTTCGTGCTGCTCCTGCTGCGGTTCGGACCCCGCTTCGACGGGCTCGCGCGGCATCCGGTGGCCGACCGGGTCGTCACCGTGTTCAACGCCCGGGCGGTGACGGTCTACCTCTGGCACGAGGTGGCACTGATGGCCGCGGTGCCGCTGGTCGACCTGATGTGGGAGGTGCCCGCGCTGGAGCGGCGTCTGCCGCTGGACAGCCTGTGGGTGCAGTTCGGCGTCGCGTGGGTGCTGATCGCGGCCGCGGTGGCGTGCTTCGGCTGGGTCGAGGACGTCGCGGCGAGGCGGAAGCCCCGTCTGCTGCCGTGAGGCAGAGGGTGCGCGGGACACTCCGCACACCCCCTGTACGGCTGACCGGCCGTCAGTCCTCGTGCCCCAGTTGGAGATCGCGTTCGGTCCGTCCTCCTCCGGGGAGCTGGAGCACGGTGGCGACCGGCGGGTAGCCTGCGGCGATCACGGTGTACTCACCGGTCGACAGGTCCACGAAGCGGAACGCCCCGTCGGAGCCGGTGGTGAGGGTGTCGACCACGTTGCCCGCCGCGTCCAGAAGCGTGACCCTGGCGTCCTCGACGGCGCGTCCGCCGGGGGCACGCACGATCCCGCGCAGCACGGCGCCGCCGGCCAGCTCGATGTCCTGCCTGGTCTCCCTGGCGGCCTGCACGCTGACCGGGAGGGCGGCGGGACGGAAGGCCGGGGCGCTGGCGGCCAGGGTGTACTCACCGGCCACCAGTTCGCTGATGACATAGGCGCCTTCGCGCCCGGTCCGGGTGCTCGCGACCACTTCGCCCCGTACGTCGGTGAGCGTGACCGCCGCGTCGTGGACGGGCGCGCCGTCAGGTGTGAGGACCGCTCCGGCGAGCCGTCCCGCCCCGCCCAGCACCACGTCCAGCTCCACCGGTCGCTCGCCGACCGTGACACTGACGGCCTGCGGCTGGTGCCCGCCGGCCGCTGCGATCAACACGTAGGAGCCGGCCCCGGGCGCGCTCAGCGCGTACCGCCCGTCGCCGCCGCTGGCCCCGCGTCCGACCTGCCGCCCCTGACCGTCGATGAGCGTGAGCGCGGCCCGGCCCACTGCGGTGCCGTCGGGGTGCTGGACGCACCCGCGCACCGGGGTACCGGAGGGCGGAGCGGGCTGCTGCGGGCCGGGATCGGTGCGGGCCATGGGGATCGTGGAGTGCTCCGCGGCCGGGTCGGGGGCCGTCTGCGGGGTGTGGTGGGACACCAGCGGTTTCTCCTTGAGGAAGAAGGCGAGGAACAGGCCGAGCAGAAGCACCGGCACCAGGTAGAGGAAGATCCGCGGCATGGCGTCGGCGTACGCCTGGATGTAGGCGTCGCGCAGCGCCGGCTCCATGGCGTGGACCAGCTGCGGAGTGATCGACTCGGGGTCGGGCAGATCGGCTCCGGAGGGAAGCCGCACCCCGAGCGCGTCCGCGAGCCGCCCCGCGAACAGGGTGCCGAAGATGGCTGCGCCGACGCTGCCGCCGATCTGCCGGAAGTAGTTGTGGGCGCTGGTGGCGGTGCCGAGGTCGGACTGACGTACGGAGTTCTGCACGGCCAGCACCAGGATCGACATGACGAGGCCGATCCCGATGCCCAGGACCGCCTGCCAGACGCCGTACTCCAGCGCCGACGTGTCGGTGTCGAGGAGGGAGAGGAGCCACATCCCGACGGTCGACACGGCTCCGCCCACGAGCGGGTAGACGCGATAGCGGCCGGTACGCGAGACCAGCTGTCCCGAGACGACGGAGGCGATGACGATGCCGCCCATCATGGGCAGCATCAGCAGCCCCGACTCGGTGGCGGACACCCCCTCGACCATCTGGAGGTACGTCGGAAGGTAGCTGGCGGCCCCGAAGAGCGCGACTCCGACGACCGCGCCCACCAGTGAGGTGACGTTGAAGACCGAGTCGCGGAACAGCCTCAGCGGGATGACGGGTTCGGCGGCGCGGTGCTCGACGACGAGGAAGAGCAGGGTCGTTCCGGCGGCCCCGGCGGCGAGTCCCAGGATGGTGCGCGAACCCCAGGCGTACTCCGTACCGCCCCAGCTGGTGAGCAGCACCAGGCAGGTCGACGCCGCGGCCAGCAGCAGCGCCCCCAGCACGTCGAGGCGGGGGCGGACCGACGGCTTGGGCAGCTTGAGTACGACCGCGATGACGGCCAGGGTGACGATGCCGAACGGCACGTTGATGTAGAAGCACCAGCGCCAGGAGGCGTGGTCGGTGAAGAAACCACCGAGCAGCGGCCCCGCGACGGAGGCGAGGCCGAAGACGGCTCCGATGAGGCCCATGTAGCGGCCACGTTCCCTCGCCGGGACGATGTCGGCGATGATCGCCTGCACCCCGATCATGAGGCCGCCCCCGCCGATGCCCTGGACGGCCCGGAAGGCGATGAGTTCGTCCATGGTGCGCGACCAGCCCGCGAGGGCGGAGCCGATGACGAAGATGATGATGGCGAACTGGAAGACGCTCTTGCGGCCGAAGAGGTCGCCGAGCTTCCCGTAGATCGGCAGGCCGATCGTGGAGGCGAGCAGATAGGCGGTGACCGCCCAGGACATCTTGTCCAGCCCGTGCAGCTCTCCGACGATCTTCGGCAGAGCGGTGGCGACGATCATCTGGTCGAGCGCCGCGAGCAGCAGGGTGAGCATCAGCCCGAGGAAGACCAGCCGAACCCTGCGGGGGCTGATCTCGTCCGGCGGGGCGGGCGGTCCGGCGGCGGTCGGCGGCGCGGGCGGCTCGGCCTCCACGACGGTGCCGGGCGGCCCGAACTCCGTGCCTCCCGGCTCGTCCTTCACCAGAGTGATCCCACCCACCACGTGACGCTCCCCTCATCGCAGCTGCGCCGCCCATTTCTCGCATCAGGTGGCAAGGCGGGGCAAACGCGAACAGGCGCGCGCACGGCGCGCGTAGAGGGCTTATGCGCCGGTGGGAGGCACTACGGCGCGCAACCGGCCACCCGGGAAAACCACCCGTTCCGGTGAGGCCGGCCGCACGCCAACAGCAGGGGGCTCAGGCTTACTTCTCGACCTCGGCGGCGAGGTTCTGCAGCAGTTCGCCGTAGATCCGGCCGAGTCCCTTGGGCGCGAAGGTCTTCTCGAAGAAGCCTCCGATGCCGCCGGCGCCGTTCCACACGGTCGAGACGACGGCCCTGGACCTGCCCTCGCCCGCGGGGGTGACGGTCCAGGTGGTGACCATCGAGGAGTTGCGGTCCTTCTCGATCAGCTGCCCGTCCGTGGGCTCGGTGACCTCGAGCAGGCAGTCACGGACCCGCTTGCTCGTGGCCTGGAGCTTCCAGTGGACTAGGGTGCCTTCGCCGTCTCCGCCCTCGCGCACCTCGTACTCGCTGAAGTGGCCGGTCAGCACCTTGCCCCGGACCTCCTTGTAGTCGGCCAGCGCATCGAACACCGTCTCTGCGTCCGCCGCGATGATCCGCTCTGTCGTGGCCTCGACCTGCGCCATGCCTGCTCCTCCAGCACTCGGTTGTTCGGGGTGCTGCTGAGCCAACCACCTCGGGTACGGCCCCTCAAAATCGGGTCCCGTGCTCCGCCGCGCACGATCAAGGGAACACATGTTCTATTCTCTGCTGAGTGCTACCGAGGAGGCGTGCATGCGCTGGGACAATCTGGCAGAGAACACCGCAAAGCCGGGTGAGGGCGCGCTCTTCGCCGCGGCCGCGGTGACGACGCGCACCTTCGACACCCCGGAATTCAAGGGGATCACCTTCCACGAGATCCGGGCCCGCTCGATCGTGAACCGGGTGCCAGGGGCCTCCCGGATGCCGTTCGAATGGACCGTGAACCCGTACCGGGGCTGCTCCCACGCGTGCGTGTACTGCTTCGCACGCAAGACCCACACCTATCTGGACCTGGACACGGGGATCGGTTTCGACTCCCAGATCGTCGTGAAGGTCAACGCTCCCGAGCTGCTGAGCCGGCACCTGGCCTCCCGCCAGTGGCAGGGCCAGCACATCGCGATGGGCACGAACGTCGACTGCTACCAGCGGGCCGAAGGCCGCTACCGGCTGATGCCCGGCATCATCGCGGCCCTTCGCGACCACGCGAACCCCTTCTCCATCCTCACGAAGGGCACCCTGATCATGCGCGACCTGGACTTGTTGCGGCAGGCCGCCGAGGTCACCGAGGTGGGCGTCTCCGTGTCCGTGGGGTTCACCGACCCCGAGCTGTGGCGCACGGTCGAGCCGGGCACGCCCTCCCCCGAGCGCCGCCTGGATGTCGTCCGCGCCATGACGGACAGCGGGATCGGCTGCGGAGTCCTGATGGCACCGGTCATCCCCTTCCTCGGTGACCACCCCGATCAGCTGCGCGCCACGGTCCGCGCCGTGGCCGCCGCCGGGGCGACCTCGGTCACCCCGCTCGTCCTGCACCTGCGGCCCGGCGCCCGTGAGTGGTTCATGCGGTGGCTCGCACAACACCACCCGCACCTGGTGCACCGGTACGAGCGGATGTACGCCGACGGGGCGTACGCGCCGACCTGGTACCAGCGGGGCATCACCCGCCGGGTGCACGAGCTCGCGGCCGAGTTCGGCATCGGCCCGGCCGACCGCGGCGGCGCCCGCCGCACCGCCCGCACCGCCCGCGACGACCCGGCGTCCCTCCCGGACGCTCCCGGAGCGGGCCCCACCCAGCTGTCGCTGCTCTGACGGCGGCGGTCCGCGCACCGAACGGGTCAACTCCGGCCGACATGTGTCGTTCGGCATCCGGATCCGGGAAGCATGCGGCCGGGGCTGTGCCACCCACAGCCGCATCGCCCGACCACGGGAGGCCGTATGACGAAACGTGCAGGAATTCTGGTGGCCGTCGGCGCCACGGTCGCGGGCCTGGTGACCGCCGCACCGTCCGCCGCGTCCGCACCCTCCGCCGGGACGGACACGGCGGCACCACGCGTCGCCGCGCCGCTCAAGTGGACCGACTGCGGGACGAAGGCGTATCCGACCTTGCAGTGCTCGACCGTCCGCGCGCCACTGGACCATGACAACCCGTCGGGCAGGCCGGTCACCCTCGCCCTCTCCAGGATCCCGCACACGGCGAAGACATCGCAGGGGCCGCTGCTGGTCAACCCCGGCGGTCCGGGCGGCAGCGGCCTCTCGATGGCGGGCTTCGTGGCGTCCTCGCTGCCCGCGAAGCTCGCCGCGCAGTACGACGTGATCGGGTTCGACCCGCGCGGGGTCGGGAAGAGCACCCCCGCCCTGAACTGCCTGCCGAGGTACTTCGACCCCGTACGCCCTGACACCGTGCCTGACTCCTACGAGGCGGAGCAGACCGCGCGCAACCGGGCCGCGTCCTTCGCGGCCGCGTGCGGCGAGAAGCACGGGGACCTGTTGCCGTACATGGACACCGTCAGCGCCGCGAAGGACCTCGACGTCATCCGCCGGGCCCTGGGCGCCCGGCAGGTCAACTACTTCGGCTACTCCTACGGCACGTACCTGGGCGCGGTCTACGCCAAGCTGTTCCCCGAGCGCGTCCGCCGCCTCGTACTGGACTCGGTCGTCGACCCGGACGGCGTCTGGTACGAGGACAACCTCGCCCAGGACCACGCCTTCGACGCTCGCCACAAGGCCTTCGCCGCATGGGTCGCGAAGAACGACGCGACGTACGGTCTCGGCAAGGACCCCGCCCGGGTGGAGACCGCCTGGTACGGGATGCGCGACGCGGTGAAGAAGCACCCCGCCGCCGGCAAGGTCGGGCCGGGCGAGCTCGAGGACACCTTCATGCCCGGCGGCTACTACGACGGCTACTGGCCGCGCCTCGCCGAGGCGTTCGCGGCGTACGTGAACGACAAGGACCAGGACGCGCTCGCCACGGCGTACGAGGACTTCGCCGCCGTCGACAAGGCAGGCGAGAACGGGTACTCCGTCTACACGGCCGTGCAGTGCCGCGATGCCGGCTGGCCCCGCGGCTGGAACACCTGGCGCAACGACACGTGGCAGGCGCACCGCAAGTCACCGTTCATGACGTGGAACAACACCTGGTACAACGCCCCGTGCGCCACCTGGCCGGTGGAGGCCCTGGAGCCCGTGCGGGTCACGAACGACCGGATCCCGCCGGCGCTGATCTTCCAGGCCACCGACGACGCGGCCACGCCCTACGAGGGTGCCGTGACCATGAGCCGCAGGCTCAAGGGCTCCGGCCTCGTCGTCGAGCAGGGCGGCGGCAACCACGGAATCACGCTGAGCGGCAACGGGTGCCTGGACAAGCACCTGGTGGCCTACCTCACCGACGGCACCCTCCCCACCGGCGGCGGCAGCGGCGCGGACGCGGTCTGCGCCGCCCAGCCGGAGCCGAAGGCCGCCCCCACCTCGAAGGCGGGCGCGAACACGAAGGGCAGCATGCTGCACGGGCTGCTCGGCTTCCGCCGCTGAGAAATACCGGGCACCGCACCGGGGGCGTACGCCAGGATGGGCCGCGTGACCACTCGGCCCGATCCCGCGTACGCCCCCGGCGTGCGCATACGCGACATGACGCTCGACGACTGCACCGCCGCGGCGGAGATACGGGTGCGCGGATGGCAGCACGCCTACGCGGGTCTGATCCCGCAGACCTACCTGGACGCGATGGACATCGCCGAGGACGCCGAGCGGCGGCGCGCGCACCTCTCGGCCCACGGCGGACCGGTGAACCTGGTGGCCGAGGCCCCGGACTCCACGGTGACCGGCTGGGCCTGCTACGGCCCGTCCCGCGACGAGGGCGCCCGGCCCGGGAGCGCGGAGGTGTACGCGATCTACGTGCGGCCGGGCATCATCGGCACGGGCACCGGGCGTGCGCTTTTGGGCGAGGTGACCGCCCGTTCGGCGGCGGACGGGTTCGACGAGATGACGCTCTGGGTGCTGAAAGGGAACGTCCGCGCCCGGCGCTTCTACGAGCGGGCGGGGTTCGGGCCGGACGGCGCCGAGGAGCCCTTCGAAGCGGGGGGTGCCGTGGTGCCGGAGGTCAGGTATCTCCGCCCGCTCAGGCCTCCGGCAGCCGCCTGAGGGCCTCTGCCGCCGCCGAGCCGAGACGTGGGTGCGGCAGCGCGGCTTCCAGGACGGGGCGGGCCCTGTCGTCCCCCAGCCTCCCCAGCCCCTCGACGCAGGCCAGCGCCACGCGCCAGTGCGGCTCGTCGGAGGTCAGCAGCCGGTGCAGGGTGCTCACCAGGGCGGGCACCGACTCGGGTGCACGCAGGGCGGTGAGCAACCGCACCGGGTGCAGGGCGTAGGCGGTCCGCATGCTGTTCGTGGCGAGCGCGGCCGCGGCCCTGGGCGTCCGGGGGTCACCGAGGAGCCGGAGTGCGTGGGCGGCCGATACGCAGCGTTCGGGATCGCGGTGGTTGAGGAGGAGCACCAGCGCCTCGAAGGCCCGGCGGTCGCCGCGGCAGCCGAGCCGGAACGCCGCGATCTCGCGTGCCCACAGCGGGCGTTCGCGCTCCACGAGGACCAGGGCCAGTTTCTCGTGGTCCTCAGTGGCGAGCAGCATCCGGAAGACCTCGGACTCACCTGCCTCGTCGCCGAGCCTGTCCGTCAGCGAGCGGAACTCCTCATCCATGACGGTGAGTTTAGCGACGCATACGCAGGGTGTTCGGCTCGGGGTGCCCCCGTCCGAGCGGGTCGGAGAACTGTGTGCCAGTGCACAGGCAGCCAGGGCTGGCGCGCTCGTTACTCGCCGGTTAAGCTCAGGTGAGCGGGATACACACCCGCTGGCTCCGATGGCCTGGTGACGCAGCCATCCGGAGTGCTTGTCGGTTCGGCAGTTCGTGAGACGCGGCTCGGGACAGAGCCCGTCACCTCATCCCCGTGTGCCGTGTGCACCCGGGACCGTGCACCACGACACCAATTCCCGCACCCCGAGCGCCGGTTGTTCCGACCGCGCCCTCCGCCGTGCTCCTCACAGTCGTCACTCACCCTGGAGTCCCGTGATGGACACCCCTCTCTCCACCATTGCCGTCGTCGGCCTCGGCACCATGGGCACCGGCATCGCCGAGGTCCTGGCCCGCGCGGGCCGCGAGGTCATCGGAATCGACATCAGCGAGACCGCCGCCCGGCAGGCCGTCGCCTCCCTCGAATCCTCCACGGCGCGTGCCGTGCGCCGTGAGCGGATCACCGAGCAGGAGCGGCGCGACATCCTCGCCCGGTTCCGTACGTTCTCCGATCTGCAGGCCGCCGCGGACGCGGAGCTGGTCATCGAGGTCGTGCCCGAGACGTACGAGATCAAGCAGCAGGTCTTCCGGGAGCTCGACGCGGTGGTCTCCCCCACCACGATTCTGGCGACGGGCACGAACGCCCTCTCCGTGACCAGGCTTGCCGCCGAGTCGCAGCACCCCGAGCGAGTCCTCGGCCTGCACTTCTTCAATCCGGCTCCCGCCATGAAGCTCGTCGAGGTGGTCTCCTCCGTGCTGACCGCACCGCCGGCCGTGGAGAGCGTCACCCGGCTCGCCCGCGAACTGGGCAAGGAGCCGGTCGCCGTCGGTGACCGACCGGGCTTCGTCGCGGACGGCCTGCTGTTCGGCTACCTCAACCAGGCCGCGGCCATGTACGAGGCGAACTACGCCTCCCGTGAGGACATCGACGCCGCCATGAAGCTGGGCTGCGGGCTGCCGATGGGTCCCCTGGCGCTGCTCGACCTGATCGGCATCGACACGGCCCGCACGGTCCTGGAGGCCATGTACTCCGCGTCCCACGACCGGCTGCACGCCCCGGCCCCGGTCCTCGGGCAGTTGAGCGAGGCCGGCCTGACCGGCCGTAAGGCGGGCCGGGGTTTCTACACGTACGACGCCCCTGGCGGCCAGGACGTGGTGCCGGACGCCCTGACTCCGGCGGCGGGCGCGGGCGCCGTCAGCGGGCGCGAGGTGTCGTCGGTCGGCGTGGCCGGATCGGGGACGATGGCCTCGGGCATCGCGGAGGTGTTCGCGAAGGCCGGGTACGCCGTCGTCCTCGCCGCGCGCAGCCAGGACAAGGCGGACACGGCCAAGGCGCGGATCGCGAAGTCCCTGGGGCGTTCGGTCTCCAAGGGACGGCTGACCGAGGAGGCGCGGGACGAGACCCTCGCCCGGATCACCCCGGCGGGGTCCCTGGACTCCTTCGCCGACGTCGACCTCGCGGTCGAGGCGGTCGCCGAGGACCTGGACATCAAGCGGGAGCTCTTCACCACCCTGGACAAGGTCTGCAAGCCGGGCGCGGTGCTCGCGACCACCACGTCGTCGCTGCCGGTCGTGGCGATCGCCCGGGTGACCTCGCGCCCCGAGGACGTCGTCGGGATGCACTTCTTCAACCCGGCACCCGCCATGAAGCTCGTCGAGGTGGTCCGTACGGTGCTGACCGCCGACGACGTGCACGCCACGGTCCGCGAGGTGTGCGTGAAGGTGCGCAAGCACCCGGTGGACTGCGGGGACCGGGCCGGTTTCATCGTGAACGCGCTGCTCTTCCCCTACCTCAACAACGCGATCAAGATGGTCGAGGAGCACTACGCGACGCTCGACGACATCGACGCGGCGATGAAGCTGGGCGGCGGCTACCCCATGGGGCCGTTCGAACTCCTGGACGTCGTCGGCCTGGACGTCTCCCTCGCGATCGAGAAGGTTCTGCACAGCGAGTTCCGCGACCCGGGTCTCGCCCCGGCGCCGCTGCTCGAGCACCTGGTGGCCGCGGGCTGCCTCGGCCGTAAGACGGGGCGCGGCTTCCGCGAATATGCCCGCCGCTGACCCCGGGGCCGGGTGGGGCGGGTTGCTGGGCCCCTCGGGCGACCCGCCCCCACAGGCGCACTCCCCCGCACCGATGGGTTACGTTCACCTCATGTCCCAACCCGCCAGGTCACCTCGTTCCTCCGCCGCGACGGACGCCCCGGAGAGTGCCGCCGGCACCCGGGCCGCCGCCCAACGGCTCAAGATGCGCCGCGAACTGGCGGCGGCGGCGATGGAGCTCTTCTCCACCAAGGGGTACGAGGCGACGACGGTCGACGAGATCGCGGGGGCGGCCGGAGTCGCCCGGCGCACGTTCTTCCGTCACTTCCGCTCCAAGGAAGAGGCCATCTTCCCGGACCACGACGACACCCTCGTCAGGGCCGAGGCCGTCCTCAACGCCGCTCCCGCGCACGAGCACCCGCTCGACACCGTGTGCCGCGGCATCAAAGAGGTCATGAAGATGTACGCGGCGAAGCCGGCGGTCTCCGTCGCGCGCTACAAGCTGACCCGCGAGGTGCCCACGCTCCGGGAAGCCGAGATCGCCTCGGTGGCCCGCTACGAGCGACTGTTCACGCGCTATCTGCTGGGCCACTTCGACGAGCGCGACCACCACGTGGGCAATGACGACCCGCTGCTGGCCGAGGTCGCAGCGTCCGCAGTGGTGACCGCGCACAACCACGTGCTGCGGCGCTGGCTGCGCGCGGACGGCCAGGGTGACGTGGAGTCGCAGCTCGACCACGCGTTCGCGATCGTGCGGGAGACCTTCGGCACCGGGATCGGGGCGGGACGGACCGTGGGGGGCGAGCCTGCGAAGACCCCTGCGGCGTCGGTGTCCAGGGACGGCGAGGTGCTGGTCGCGGTGGCCCGCACGGACGCGCCCCTGGACGAGGTGATGCGCACGATCCAGCAGGCGCTGAAGGCGCACTGAGCGTCCGCCGCGGCAGCCGAAACCCGGTTGCCGGGGCCGGATCCCCGTGCTCGGGTGTGCCGATGACACAGGACACGACAGCAGCACTGCTGGCCCTCTTCGACAACGAGATGCGCCGGCACGCCCGTCCCGACGCCCCCGGCACGAGGGTCGAACGCACGCCCGACCTGGTTCGCCAGGTCGGCACCCCGGACGAGTGGAACGGTGTCGTCTGGACGGCCCCGGACCTCGATCACGTACGCGCCGACGCGGCGATCGCGGCGCAGGTGGAGCACTACACCGCCCTCGGGCACGACGAGTTCGAGTGGAAGCTGTACTCCCACGACCGGCCCGCCGATCTGGGGCAGCGGCTGCGCAGGGCCGGTTTCGAGGCGGAGCCGCCGGAGACCCTGTTCGTCGCTCCGATCGCCGGCCTGCCCGCAGCGGACCTCCCGGACGGGGTCGATCTGCACACGGTGTCCGACGCGGCGGGGGTGGAGCTGCTGATCCAGGCGCACGAGCGGGCGTTCGGTACCGACAGTTCCTGGCTGCGCCGGCGGACGCTGACCCGGCTCGCCGAGGCCCCCGACACGTTCGTAGCGGTCGTGGCCCTCGCGAACGGCGAGCCCGTGAGCGCCGCCCGCATGGAGCTCCACCCCGGCACCGGCTTCGCCGGCCTCTGGGGCGGCGGAACGGCGGCACCCTGGCGGGGCAGGGGCATCTACCGGGCGCTGATCACCCACAGGGCCCGCATCGCGGCCGAGCGCGGCTACCGCCACCTGCAGGTCGACGCCACGGACCTGTCGGCGCCGATCCTCCGCCGTCTGGGCTTCACCGCCCTGAGCACGACGACGCCGTACGTGTACCGCACCACGCCGTAGGGCCGTCACCCACGGGATCAATCCGGCATACCGGCCATGATGTTGCTCATGCGTGCCTACGAGATGACAACTGAGAGAAATTGTTGGCACTGGGTGCCTTGCCACCTGTCACGCAGTGCCATACGTTGAAGGTGTCCGGGCGGCCGGCGTGCAGAGACCTCTCGTACGTCGGCTGTCCCCGCAATCCACCGTGTCTGCGCGCCCGGACGCCTGCGTCACAGGCAACCCTTCTGCTCCACCGAGCAGGCCGAAGCACCACCCCGCCGAACCGACGGCACACCTCCACACCGCACCGCTCCCCTGTCCATAGGGGCCCTCCGACGTCCCCCCGACGCCCGGAGACCCGAACTGCCGGAGGCAACACCGTGAAGGAAATCCTGGACGCGATCCAGTCGCAGGACAGCACTGCGGCGGACTTCGCCGCCCTGTCCCTCCCCGAGTCCTACCGCGCGGTGACCGTGCACAAGGACGAGGCGGAGATGTTCGCCGGCGTCGACAGCCGCGACAAGGACCCCCGCAAGTCCCTGCACATCGAGGACGTGCCGGTGCCCGAGCTCGGCCCGGGCGAGGCCCTGGTGGCGGTCATGGCCAGCTCGGTCAACTACAACTCCGTGTGGACGTCGATCTTCGAGCCCGTCTCGACCTTCGGCTTCCTGGAGCGGTACGGCAAGCTCAGCGACCTCAGCAAGCGCCACGACCTCCCGTACCACGTCATCGGCTCCGACCTCGCGGGCGTCGTGCTCCGCACCGGGCCCGGCGTCAACGCCTGGAACCCGGGCGACGAGGTCGTCGCGCACTGCTTGTCCGTCGAGCTCGAATCGAGTGACGGCCACAACGACACGATGCTCGACCCCGAGCAGCGCATCTGGGGCTTCGAGACCAACTTCGGCGGCCTGGCGGAGATCGCGCTCGTCAAGTCGAACCAGCTGATGCCGAAGCCGGAGCACCTCAGCTGGGAGGAGGCCGCCTCCCCGGGCCTGGTCAACTCCACCGCGTACCGCCAGCTCGTCTCGCGCAACGGCGCCGGCATGAAGCAGGGCGACAACGTGCTGATCTGGGGCGCGAGCGGCGGACTCGGCTCGTACGCCACCCAGTTCGCGCTGGCCGGCGGCGCCAACCCGATCTGCGTCGTCTCCAGCGACCAGAAGGCGGACATCTGCCGGAAGATGGGCGCGACCGCGATCATCGACCGCAACGCCGAGGGCTACAAGTTCTGGAAGGACGAGCACAACCAGGACCCGCGCGAGTGGAAGCGGTTCGGCAAGCGCATCCGTGAGCTGACCGGCGGCGAGGACGTGGACATCGTCTTCGAGCACCCGGGCCGCGAGACCTTCGGCGCGAGCGTCTACGTCACCCGCAAGGGCGGCACGATCGTCACCTGCGCCTCGACCTCCGGCTACAACCACGAGTACGACAACCGCTACCTGTGGATGTCGCTCAAGCGCATCATCGGATCGCACTTCGCCAACTACCGTGAGGCGTGGGAGGCCAACCGCCTGATCGCCAAGGGCAAGATCCACCCGACGCTCTCCAAGGTCTACTCCCTGGAGGACACCGGCCAGGCCGCGTACGACGTGCACCGCAACCTGCACCAGGGCAAGGTCGGCGTCCTCGCGCTGGCGCCCCGGGAGGGCCTGGGTGTGCGTGACACGGAGCTCCGCGAACAGCACATCGACGCCATCAACCGCTTCCGCAACGTCTGAGGTCCACGATGACCGAACGTCAGAAGGACCGTCCGTGGCTCATGCGGACGTACGCCGGTCACTCGACCGCCGAGGCGTCCAACGAGCTGTACCGGCGCAACCTCGCCAAGGGCCAGACGGGTCTCTCGGTCGCCTTCGATCTGCCCACACAGACCGGCTACGACCCCGACCACGTCCTCGCCCGCGGCGAGGTGGGCAGGGTCGGCGTGCCCGTCTCGCACCTCGGTGACATGCGGCGGCTGTTCCAGGACATCCCCCTGGAGCAGATGAACACCTCGATGACGATCAACGCCACCGCGATGTGGCTGCTGGCGCTCTACCAGGTGGTCACGGAGGAGCAGGGGGCGGACCCGGACAGGCTCCAGGGCACGACGCAGAACGACATCGTGAAGGAGTACCTGTCGCGGGGGACGCACGTCTTCCCGCCGGGGCCCTCGCTGCGGCTGACGACCGACATGATCACGTACACGGTCAACCGCATCCCGAAGTGGAACCCGATCAACATCTGCAGCTACCACCTGCAGGAGGCGGGGGCCACACCCGTCCAGGAGATCGCGTACGCCATGTCGACGGCCATCGCGGTCCTCGACGCTGTGCGCGAATCCGGCCAGGTGCCCGAGGAACGGTTCGGGGACGTCGTCGCGCGCATCTCGTTCTTCGTGAACGCGGGCGTCCGCTTCATCGAGGAGATGTGCAAGATGCGCGCCTTCGGCCGCATCTGGGACCGGATCACGCGCGAGCGGTACGGCATCGAGAACCCCAAGCAGCGCCGCTTCCGCTACGGCGTGCAGGTCAACTCCCTGGGGCTCACCGAAGCGCAGCCGGAGAACAACGTCCAGCGCATCGTGCTGGAGATGCTGGCCGTCACCCTCTCCAAGGACGCACGCGCCCGCGCCGTGCAGCTGCCGGCGTGGAACGAGGCCCTCGGTCTGCCGCGCCCCTGGGACCAGCAGTGGTCGCTCCGGATCCAGCAGGTCCTGGCGCACGAGAGTGACCTGCTGGAGTACGAGGACATCTTCGCCGGTTCGCACGTCATCGAGGCCAAGGTCGAAGAGCTGGTCACCGACTCCCTGGCCGAGATCGACCGGATCCAGCAGATGGGCGGCGCGATGGCCGCCGTGGAGTCCGGCTACCTCAAGTCGGAGCTGGTCTCGTCACACGCGACGCGACGGGCGCGGATCGAGGGCGGCGAGGAGAAGATCGTCGGCGTAAACATCTACGAGACGACCGAACCCAACCCGCTGACGGCGGACCTGGACGCCGCGATCATGACGGTGGACCCGGAGAACGAGGCCCGCGTCGTCGCCGCTCTGCACGAGTGGCGCGACAACCGTGACGAGGCCCGCGCGACCGAGGCGCTGTCGGCCCTGAAGAAGGCCGCGGCCGGCACCGAGAACATGATGGAGGCGACCGTCGAGTGCGCGCGGGCGGGCGTCACCACGGGTGAGTGGGCGTGGGCCCTGCGCGATGTCTTCGGTGAGTTCCGGGCGCCGACCGGAGTCTCCTCCGCACCGGTGGCCGTCGCCGCGGAGGCGGGGACGCCGCTCGCGCTGGTCCGGGAGAAGGTCACCCGTACCGCCGACGACCTGGGCGTGGGGCGACTGCGCCTGCTGGTCGGCAAGCCCGGTCTCGACGGTCACTCGAACGGCGCCGAGCAGATCGCCGTGCGCGCCAGGGACGCCGGCTTCGAGGTGGTCTACCAGGGCATCAGGCTCACGCCCGAGCAGATCACCGATGCCGCTCTGGCCGAGGACGTGCACTGTGTCGGCCTGTCCATCCTGTCCGGCTCGCACGCCGAGCTGGTGCCGGACGTACTCAACCGGCTGCGTGAGGCCGGTGCGTCGGACATTCCGGTGATCGCCGGCGGCATCATCCCCCCGGCCGACGCGCACGCCCTCATCACCGCCGGCGTCGCCGCCGTCTTCACCCCGAAGGACTTCGGCATCACCGAGATCATCGGCCGTATCGTCGACGAGATCCGGAAAGCGAACAAGCTCGACCCTCTGGAGGTCCCCGCATGACCACGCCCACCGCCCAGGTGAACCGTCTTCGTCCGCGCCGCTCCTGTCTGGCGGTGCCGGGCTCGAACCCGCGCTTCCTGGAGAAGGCCCAGGGCCTTCCGGCCGACCAGGTGTTCCTGGACCTGGAGGACGCGTGCGCGCCGCTCGCCAAGGAGGGCGCCCGGCACCACATCGTCGACGCGCTCAACAACGGCGACTGGACGGGCAAGACCCGGGTCGTGCGGGTGAACGACTGGACGACGCACTGGACGTACCGCGACGTCATCACGGTCGTCGAGGGCGCGGGGCCCAATCTCGACTGCATCATGCTGCCGAAGGTGCAGGACGCGCAGCAGATCGTCGCGCTGGACCTGCTGCTCACCCAGATCGAGAAGACCATGGGCTTCGAGGTCGGCCGGATCGGCATCGAGGCGCAGATCGAGAACGCCAAGGGCCTGGTGAACATCGACGACATCGCCGCCGCCTCGCCGCGTGTGGAGACCCTGATCTTCGGCCCGGCCGACTTCATGGCCTCGATCAACATGAAGACCCTGGTCGTCGGCCAGCAGCCGCCCGGCTACCCGGCGGACGCGTACCACTACATCCTGATGCGCATCCTGATGGCGGCCCGCACGCACGACCTGCAGGCCATCGACGGTCCGTTCCTCCAGATCCGCGATGTGGACGCGTACCGCGAGGTCGCGGGCCGCGCTGCCGCCCTGGGCTTCGACGGCAAGTGGGTGCTGCACCCCGGTCAGGTCGACGCGGCGAACGAGGTGTTCTCGCCCTCCCAGGAGGACTACGACCACGCCGAACTCATCCTCGACGCGTACGACTGGTGCACCTCGGAAGAGGGTGGCAAGAAGGGCTCGGCGATGCTCGGCGACGAGATGATCGACGAGGCCAGTCGCAAGATGGCCCTGGTCATCTCGGGTAAGGGCCGCGCGGCCGGCATGCAGCGCACGTCCAAGTTCGAAGCTCCGGAGGCCTGACATGCAGTTCGGACGCACCTATGAGGAGTTCGAGGTCGGTGCTGTTTACAAGCACTGGCCCGGGAAAACCGTCACCGAATACGACGACCACCTGTTCTGCCTGCTGACCATGAATCACCACCCGCTGCACATGGACAGCAACTACGCCGAGAGCACGACCGATTTCGGAAAGAACGTCGTCGTCGGCAACTACATCTACTCGCTGCTGCTCGGCATGTCCGTACCGGACGTCTCCGGCAAGGCGATCGCCAATCTGGAGGTCGAGTCGCTGAAGCACGTCGCGCCGACCTTCCACGGCGACACGATCTACGGCGAGACGACCGTGCTGGACAAGACGCCGTCGAGGTCCAAGAGCGACCGCGGCATCGTCCATGTCGAGACAAGGGGCTACAAGCAGGACGGCACAGTGGTCTGCGTGTTCCGCCGCAAGGTGATGGTCCCGACCGAGACGTACATCAAGGAGCGCGGCGGAGAGCAGCCCGGCCGCCCCGAGATCGATCAGCCGTCGAGCAAGAACGTGGAGAAGTAGCGATGAGCCGACTCGCGCAGACAGCCGGTCTGACGGATATCCAGCAGGAAATTCTCTCCACGGTCCGCGATTTCGTCGACAAGGAGATCATCCCTGTCGCGACGCAGTTGGAGCACCGTGACGAATATCCGACGGACATCGTCGAAGGGCTCAAGGAACTCGGCCTGTTCGGGCTGATGATCCCGGAGGAGTACGGCGGTCTGGGCGAGTCGCTCCTGACGTACGCCCTGTGCGTCGAGGAGATCGCCCGCGGCTGGATGAGCGTCTCGGGCATCATCAACACGCACTTCATCGTGGCGTACATGCTCAAGCAGCACGGCACGCAGGAGCAGAAGGACACGTTCCTGCCGCGCATGGCACTGGGCGAGGTGCGGGGCGCGTTCTCGATGTCCGAGCCGGCGCTCGGCTCGGACGTCTCCGCGATCTCGTCCAAGGGCGTCAAGGAGGGCGACGAGTACGTCCTCAACGGTCAGAAGATGTGGCTGACGAACGGTGGCTCGTCCACCCTGGTCGCCGTCCTGTGCCGGAGTGACGAAGGACACCCCGAGGGAACGGCTCCGCACAAGTCGATGACGACTTTCCTGGTGGAGAAGGAGGCGGGCTTCGGGGAGGTCCGCCCCGGTCTCACGATCCCGGGGAAGATCGACAAGATGGGCTACAAGGGTGTCGACACGACCGAGCTCATCATGGACGGACTGCGCATTCCGGCCAATCGCGTACTGGGTGGCACCACCGGCCGAGGTTTTTACCAAATGATGGATGGCGTCGAGGTCGGGCGGGTGAATGTCGCCGCGCGTGGCTGTGGCGTCGCGCAACGTGCGTTCGAATTGGGCGTGTCGTACGCCCAGCAGCGTCAGACCTTCGGAAAGCCGATCGCCCAGCACCAGGCGATCCAGTTCAAACTGGCTGAAATGGCCACCAAGGTCGAAGCCGCCCATGCGATGATGGTCAATGCAGCACGCAAAAAGGACTCCGGGGAGCGGAACGACCTGGAGGCAGGGATGGCGAAGTACCTCGCCTCCGAGTACTGCAAGGAAGTCGTCGAGGACGCCTTCCGGATCCACGGCGGTTACGGCTTCTCCAAGGAGTACGAGATCGAGCGCCTCTACCGCGAGGCCCCGATGCTGCTGATCGGTGAAGGTACCGCCGAGATCCAGAAAATGATCATCGGTCGCCGGCTGCTCGAGGAGTACCGGTTCCAGGGCTGAAATGTCTCTTTCGGGGTGATTTGGTGGCGAAGAACATCACATCGAGTCACCCCCTTCCGGAGCCTTTCAGCTGTCCGACTCGGCTGCTGGCTTGCCCAGTTGCCGCTCGCACCCGATAGCATCGCGGGAAAGCCGCCGTCCCCCCGCTTGCCAGCGCGGCCTCATCCGCTACGAAGGTCATCCATGCCCGACAGCCAAATCCCTGCACCTCGCGGCGGGGTCCGCCTTGCACGCGGAGCATCGCCGTGGCTCCTCCCGACCGTCGCCACCGCGGCACTCAGCCTCGTCCGGGCTCGTAAGTCCGGACGCTGGGCCGCCGTGGCCGTGCCCACCACCGCGCTCGCGGCGGGCATGCTGTGGTTCTTCCGCGATCCCGAGCGCGAGATCACCCAGGGCCGCGTCATCTCGCCGGCCGACGGCGTGGTGCAGAGCATCATGCCGTGGAAGGACGGGCGCACCCGCGTCGCGATCTTCATGAGCCCGCTGAACGTTCACGTCAACCGGGCTCCACTGGCCGGCACCGTGACCTCGGTCGAGCACATCCCGGGCGGGTTCGTCCCGGCGTTCAACAAGGAGAGCGAGAACAACGAACGCGTTGTCTGGCACTTCGACACCGAGCTCGGCGACATCGAGATGGTGCAGATCGCGGGAGCGGTCGCCCGTCGCATCGTCCCCTACATCCCGCAGGGTACGAAGGTGGAGCAGGGCGAACGCATCGGTCTGATCCGCTTCGGCTCGCGCGTGGACATCTACCTTCCGGAAGGTGTCGATGTCGCGGTCGAGGTCGGCCAGGCCACGACCGCGGGGGTGACTCGAATTGACCGTGATTGATCCCGACACCCAGGCGAACTGGGTTCCGGAGGCCGACGAGCAGGACGACGCCGAGGACATGCCGCTCTCGATGCGGCTGTCGATAGCGGACACCCTGACTCTCGGTAACGCCACGTGTGGCTTCATGGCGGTGTACTTCACCACCACGGGGATCCTCATCCCGCACCTCACCGGCAGTGACGAGTCGGGCATGGCCCGGCACTCCGCCGCCACCGCGGTGATCCTGATGCTGATGGCTGCGGTGTTCGACCTCTTCGACGGGCTGGTGGCGCGCAAGCTGCGTTCCTCCCCGATGGGTGCGGAGCTGGACAACCTCTCCGACCTGATCAGCTTCGGCCTGGCACCGGCGTACTTCGTCCTGGTGTACGGCATGGTCGCGGACGACGCACACCAGCGGGTGTCGGCGCTCGCGGCGATCGTGGTGCTGCTGGCGGTGGTGCTCCGGCTTGCGCGGTTCTCGTGCGTCACCTTGAAGGACGGCATGTTCCAGGGCATGCCCAGCCCCTTCGGAGCGCTCACGGTCGTCTCGATCGTGCTGCTGGAGCTGCCCTTCGTGCCGACGCTGCTCGCCATCATCGGTGTGGCGTGGCTCATGGTCAGCCGGGTCGAGTACCCGAAGCCGCGAGGCGTCCTCGCGGTGGCGATGCTCAGCTGGATCGTGGCCGCGATGGGGCTCCTCGCCGCCTGGGCGTTCGACGCCCCAGGCGGTCAGCTGCTCCTGCAGACCGGCTGCGCCCTCCAGGTCGTCCTGGGGGCGGTGATCCCGCTCTTCGCCACGGCGCGGCGGGTGAACACCTTCCGTGACAACCGGCGCGAGGCGCGGGCGACACAGCCGTAGACCAGGCGCAACGCAGTGACGAGGGCCCGGATGCTCCCCAGCATCCGGGCCCTCGTGCGTGGCGTGGGCGGGGGCGGCTGCGGCTCTTCTGCCCCGCGCATCCGTCCGGGGTGCGCGGCCGCTCGTCACGGGGGACCCTGGAAGGCGTGCAGGACCATGCCTCCTCTGTCGCCGCCACGGGGTCGGGCACGGAGCTGCTCGACAGCGCCGTCGCGGCCGTGGTGCGAGACACAGGCGCGTCCGTGGCCATGTTGTACCTGCTCTCGCCGGACGGCACCACGCTGCATCTGGCCGTGCTCGCAGGGGTACCGGGTCAGCTGTCCGCCCCGTGGACCCGGGTGCCGCTGTCGGCTCCGATCCCGGTGGCCGACTCCGTCCGTCTGCGGTGCCTGATATGGCTCGGCAGCCAGGAGGAGCTGGCCCGCCGCTATCCACGCCCGGCGCTCGTCCTGCCTTACCAGTTCGCCCTGGGTGCCGCCCCCGTCCGTACCGGCGCCACCGACCGGGGTGGACTCGTGCTGCTGTGGCCCGGATCGCACCCACCGGTGCTGGCACCCGCCGAGCGTGAGGCGTTCGTCAGGAGCTGCCACGGCATCGGCACGCTGCTGCAGCAGGCCGAGAGCAGCGGTCACCCGGTCCTGCCCGGGGCCCTGCCGAGGGTCCTGCCGTCGCCGGAGCCGCCCGCCCCGGACCCGGCCGAGGCCGCGGCCGTCGCGGAGTTCGTCCGGCGACTGCCCGGCGGAAGCTGCTCGCTGGCGATCGACGGGACGGTCCTGTTCCTCAACGAAGATGCCGCGGCCCTCCTGGGAGTCCGTGCGGAGGACGTGCTCGGCACCCTGCCCTGGGCATCGCTCCCCTGGCTGAACAACCCCGCCGTCGAGGACCACTACCGCGCGGCCGTCATCAGCCGTCAGCGGGCGTCCTTCACCGTGCTGCGGCCACCGGACCAGTGGCTGTCCTTCCACCTGTTCCCGAACGCCACCGGGATCAGCGTCCGGATCGTGCCGACCACACGGCCAGGCCCCCAGGACCTCGTCGCACCCGCGCTGCCCACCACGACCGGCGTGCCGAGCAGGGCCACGGCTCTCTACCACCTGATGCATCTGGCGGCGACGCTCACCGAGGCGGTCGGCACCCATGACGTGATCGAGCTGGGTGCCGACCAGCTGATGCCCGCCTTCCGGATCCAGACGCTCGTCGTCATGATGTCGTCGGAGGGCCGGCTGCGTGTCGAGGGGAGCCGCGGCAGCCATCCCGCTCTCATGGACCGCTTCGACGGCGCTTCCCTGGCCTCCGTCACGCCCGCCGCGCACGTTCTCATGACGGGTATCCCGGACTTCTACTCCTCCTTCACCGAACTGGAGCGCGCCTACCCGGCGGCGGACCTCCGGGACGCCGTGGCCGCCTGCGCCTTCCTCCCGCTGATCGTCTCGGGGCACGCGGTCGGCTCCCTGGTCCTCGCCTACGACCGGCCGCACCCCTTCGAGCCCGAGGAGCGCGCCCTGCTCACCTCGATCGCGGGGCTGCTCGCCCAGGCACTGGACCGCGCCCGCCTCTACGACGTCAAGGACCGGCTCGCGCACAGCCTGCAAGCTCACCTCCTGCCCCAGACCCTGCCCGCGGTAGCCGGCCTGGACGTGGCCGCACGCTACCTGCCGTCGACCCGGGGCATGGGCATCGGCGGCGACTTCTACGACCTGATCCGGCTGGACGAAACCACGGCCGCCGCAGCCATAGGCGACGTTCAGGGCCACAACGAGAACGCCGCCGCGCTCATGGGACAGGTCCGTACCGCCGTGCACGCATCCGCCGGGGCACCGCCCGACGAGGTGCTCGCCCGTACCAACCGGCTGCTCACCGACCTGGATCCCGGCCTCTTCACCAGCTGCCTCTACGTCCATCTCGACCTGGCCGGGCACACGGCACGCATGGCCACCGCGGGCCACCCCTCGCCGCTGCTGCGGCAGCCGGACGGGCAGACCGAGGTCCTCGACCTGCCGCCCGGGCTGCTCCTCGGCATCGAACCCGCCTCCCGCTACCCGACGGCCGAGGTCCCGCTGCTCCCGGGTGCGGCGCTCGCCCTGTTCACGGACGGCCTCGTGGAGGCGCCGGGCGTGGACTTCCACGACGCCGTGACCGAGCTCGCGGCGCACTTCGCCCTGGCCCTGGACCAGGACATGGAGTCCGTCGCCGACACACTCGTGCGGTACGCGAAGCACGCCACGCCGGGCACCGACGACATCGCCCTGCTGCTCCTCAACGCCCTGGGCCCGGAGGGCTGACGGAGCTTCGCGCGAGGTGGAGAGCCCTGGGGCACCGAGGCGGTGGGGTTCATCGATGCCCCAGGGCGGTCTGCGGGGTGGTGCCTCCCTCGGCCACGGGGCCGGGCTCAGCCCCCGTAGAGGTCTCCGAGACTGATGCCGGTGGTACTGGAGGCGCCACCGAGCCTGACCTCGTGGTCGAGGCTGACGAACTTGCCGCCCGACTGCCACAGGGCCGGCTCGAGCAGCGCGTACTTGGCCTCGTCCCAGGTCGCCCAGTCGTAACCCAGCAGGCCGCCCGTGTCCCCGGAGTTGGGGTTGATGCACCAGAAGGTCTGGTGGATGCCGTTCTCCACGATCAGATCGCGCAGGGCCGTCATCCACTTCTGGTTCGGCCCGTTGTCGAGGTGTCCGCCCCATTCACCGATGAACAGCGGTGCGGTGCCGTCCTTGTGCAGGTAGAGCCAGTTGGGGTCCCAGACGTCCTGCTCCAGGGTGGTGCGGTTCCACTCTCCCTGGAACCAGGGCTGCTGGTAGACGAGAGGTCCGTAGTCGTGCGGGGAGTAGACCAGCTGGTCCTGCTGGGACCCGAGGTCGACCGGGTGGTCCTTCGCCCCGCGCAGGTTTCCGCCCCACCACATGCCGTGGTAGTCGGTCGCCGCGGTGGAGGACCAGCTCACGCCGTCCTCGGGGTAGACCTCGATGCCTTCGCACATGACGAGGACATGGGGGTTGATCGCGAGGATGCGCTTGCCGGCCGTCTCGCAGGCGTACTTGAAGTTGTCCGGGTCGGTCGAGCCGTCCCACTTCGCCCGGGGGCTGTCGGACTGCTTGCCGTGCGGCTCGTTCTTGACGTCCATCGCCACGAGCGTGTCGTCGTCCTTGTAGCGGGCGGTCACCCACTCCCAGGCGGAGTAGAACTGCTCGGTGGTGATCGCCCCCTTCCACCACACGGGGTACACATGGCCGGAGTTGTCGGCCTCCGCGCTGTGGACGTCCAGCATCACCTTGACGCCGTACTTCTCGGCGACCCCCAGGAAGGCGTCGAACACCCCGAGGGTCGTCTTGTCCTTGAGCTCGGGATTGGCCCAGGTGTTGACCGCGCTGGACGTCGCGGCCCGGCCGTTCTTCCACTCCAGCAGGAGCTGCGTGGAGATCGGGACACGGAGGATGTTGATGCCTCGCTCAGCCGACTGCCGGACGATCGTGTCGAGATTGGCGGACCAGAGCCCGTGGAACACCCTCTCGGTGGCGTTGAAGCCGAACCAGTTCGCCCCGGTGAGCCAGACCTCGTTGCCCTGCTCGTCGACGATCCGGTTGCCCTCGGTGTGCAGCCAGTCCGTCCCGGCGGCGGCCGCAGGCGTGGCCGCCGGAGCGGCCGCCGCAGGCTGTGCGACGACCGGGCCGGACAGTGCCGTCAACAGAGCGGTGGCGGTCACGGCGGCGGCAAGCGCCGGACCCAGCGGCTTTCTCGTCCATGACTTCATCCGTTGTCGCCTTTCATGGGGGTGAGGCGGGGCCGGCAATGGGAGCGCTCCCATTGCGTTGTTCACATGAAGCCAGGGCGACCGAAGAGCTGTCAATGGACATGACAAGACTTCACTTCCTGAAGACGCATACCCGCCCCACTCGTGCGGGATTCCCGTTCCGAGTCGTTTATTTGAGCAATGAAGACGAAATCTTGCGCAGCCCCGTGGACTTCTTTACTCGGGTGCTCCTAGCCTGTGGGTCGTCCGAAGAGCCCTTCGAGCCGCAAGGACGACCCACACGTGACCCCACCACTCCCCGGACCACGTCCGTTCAGACGCTCTCTCTCCGCCTCCCTCTCCCTCGCGCTCGCCGCCGCCGGCACCGCCGCGGCGTTCGTCGTGGCCGGCGCTCCCCCGGCACAGGCCGCCGCGGTCCCCGCGCCGTCACCGGTCGGGATATCCGGCCGGGGCGCCACCGTGCCGTTCAAGGAACAGGAAGCCGAGTACGCCGCCACCAACGGCACGCTGATCGGCCCCGACCGCCTCTACGGTTCCCTGCCCTCCGAGGCCTCGGGCCGGCAGGCCGTCACGCTCGACGCCTCGGGCGAGTACGTCGAGTTCACGCTCACCGCCCCCGCGAACGCGATGACCTTCCGCTACTCGCTGCCGGACAACGCTGCCGGGACGGGCCGGGACGCCTCCCTGGACCTGCGGGTCGACGGCTCCTCGCTCAAGAGCGTGCCGGTGACGTCGAAGTACGGCTGGTACTACGGGGGCTACCCCTTCAACAACAATCCGGGCGACACGAACCCGCACCACTTCTACGACGAGACACGGGCCATGTTCGGGTCCACCCTGGCCGCGGGCACGAAGGTCCGGCTCCAGGTGACCTCCACCGCCGCCTCGCCGTCGTTCACCATCGACCTGGCGGACTTCGAGCAGGTCGGCGCCCCGGTCGGCAAGCCGTCCGGAGCGCTGGACGTGGTGAGCGACTTCGGCGCGGACCCGACGGGTGCCGCGGACTCGACCGCGAAGATCCAGGCCGCCGTCGAGGCGGGCCGCACCCAGGGCAAAGAGGTCTACATCCCGCAGGGAACCTTCAAGGTCCAGGACCACATCGTCGTCGACAAGGTGACGCTGCGGGGCGCGGGCCCCTGGTACAGCGTGCTGACAGGACGGCACCCCACGGACCGGAGCAAGGCGGTCGGGATCTACGGCAGGTACTCCGCGCAGGGCGGCAGCAGCAACGTCACCCTCAAGGACTTCGCCGTCATCGGCGACATCCGTGAGCGGGAGGACAACGACCAGGTCAACGCCATCGGCGGGGCCATGTCCGACTCGGTCGTCGACAACATCTGGATGCAGCACACCAAGTGCGGCGCCTGGATGGACGGTCCGATGGACAACTTCACCATCAGGAACAGCAGGATCCTGGACCAGACGGCCGACGGCGTGAACTTCCACTACGGCGTCACGAACTCCACCGTGACCAACACCTTCGTGCGCAACACAGGCGACGACGGTCTGGCCATGTGGGCGGAGAACGTCCCGAACGTGAAGAACAAGTTCACGTTCAACACCGTGATCCTGCCGATCCTCGCCAACAACATCGTCACCTACGGCGGCAAGGACATCACGATCTCCGACAACGTCATGTCGGACACCGTCACCAACGGTGGCGGGCTGCACATCGCCAACAGGTACCCCGGCGTCAACTCGGGCCGGGGTACGGCTGTCTCGGGCACTCACACCGCTGCCCGCAACACCCTCATCCGCACCGGCAACAACGACTTCAACTGGCGCTTCGGCGTCGGCGCTATCTGGTTCAGCGGCCTCAACGAACCGATCAGCAACGCGACCGTCAACATCACCGACAGCGAGATCCTGGACAGCTCCTACGCCGCGATCCACCTGATCGAGGGCGCGAGCAACGGGCTGCACTTCGACAACATCAAGATCGACGGGGCCGGTACGTACGCCCTCCAGATCCAGGCACCGGGCACGGCCTCGTTCAACAAGGTCGTCGCCACGCACATCGCGCAGTCCAACCCGATCCACAACTGTGTCGGCAGCGGCTTCCAGATCACCCGGGGCACCGGCAACTCGGGCTGGTACGCGGACCCGCCCGCCTGCACGGGTGTCTGGCCCGACCCGGTGTGGACCAACGGCGGGGTTCCCGGGGGCGGCGGCCCCACCGATCCGACCGATCCCCCGGACCCGACGGACCCGCCGGAGGAGACGGGCAACCTCGCGCAGGGCCGCCCCGTCACCGAGACCGGCCACGCCGACGTCTACGGCGCCGCCAACGCGGTGGACGGCAACACCGGCAGTTACTGGGAGAGCCGCAACAACGCGTTCCCCCAGTCCGTCACCGTGGACCTCGGCGCCGCCAAGGCGGTCAAGCGCCTGGTACTCAAGCTGCCCCCGGCCGCCGCCTGGGCGACGCGCACCCAGACGATCGGTGTGACGGGCAGTGCCGACAACTCCGCGTACAGCTCCCTGAAGGCACCGACGGGGTACACCTTCGATCCGTCGAGCGGTAACACCGCGACGGTGACACTCACCGGGACTCCGGTCCGGTACCTGCGGCTGACGTTCACCGCCAACACCGGTTGGCCGGCCGGTCAGTTGTTCGAAGTGGAGGCCTACACCCACTGACCGCGCACGGGGACGGGCCCGGCCTGGCGGCCGGGCCCGTCGCTGTGCGGGGAGGGTCAGGACGTGGGCGCGAAACTCTCGGCCGCCGGGGCCACCTCGGCCGGGCGGACCACCTTGAGGCCGCCGGGGACCTTGGCATCCGGCTTCATGACCACGGTCTGCCGGGTGGAGGGCGCCGACGGGTCGGTGAAGTCGTGCGAGATCCCGAAGTCGCCGCCGAAGTCCTTGATGGTGAGCAGAGCCTTGTCGACCCCTTCGCGGGTCAGGTCCTTCGACTCGCAGGCCTTCTTCAGCGCCTCGCCGAAGACGGATGCCGCGTTGTATCCGGCGATGACCCCGTTGTCGAGGCCGTCCTTGGGGTACTTGGCCGCGTAGGCCTTCGCGAGCTTCGCCGGTCCGTCCGCCGCGTCACCGATGGGCAGGGTGGAGGCACCGATGTAGTAGTCCTTCTGCAGGGCCTTGCCCGCCTGGGTGGCCAGGAGTTGCGGGGCGTAGGCCGAGTTGTTGCCCACCACGGGGACGTCGAAGCCGGTGGCCGCTGCGACACCGACGAGGGAAGCCGCCTGGCGCGGCCCGGCGCTGACGATCACGGCCTTCACACCGGCCTGCTTGAGCGCGGAGACCTGGGCGGTCATGTCGTTGTCGGTCGGCTTGATCTTCTGCTCGACGACCGTGAGGCCCGCCTCCTTCGCCGCGTGCTCGGAGCCGGCCAGGGCGTTCTCGCCGTAGTCGCCCTCGAAGTAGACGTGGCCGATCTTGTCGCCCTTGACGATGCGCTTCTCGTCGAGCAGGAAGTCGATCAGGTTGATCGTCTCGACGTCGTACGTGGCGCCGATGACGCGGACGTACTTGGATCCGACGAGGTTCGCCGACCATGCCTGGGGCAGGACGATGTTTTTGTCCTGGCCGTCGATGCGCGATTCCACCGCGGAGACGAACGGGGAGCCGATGAACTGGGTGAAGCCCAGCACGTCCGGTTCGAGCTCGGTGTAGGCGCCGATCGCCTTCTGCGGGTCGTATCCGTGGTCGCGGACGGTCAGTTCGATCTGCCGCTCGCAGATGCCGCCCGCCTTGTTCGTCTCCTCGACCCAGAGCTGCTGGGCCTGGGTGACGCTCTTGCCGAGCGAGGCGTACACCCCGGTCATGTCGGTGAGGGCGCCGAGGGTGATCTTCGAGTCGGTGACGCCCTCCCCGGTCTTCACCCCGCTCTTGTCGGCGGCGCCGTCGTCGGACGACTTGGCCTTCCCGCTGCATCCCGCGAGGGCGAGGGTGAGGGTGAGAGCCGCCGCAACGGCTCCGACAACACGTGGCTTCATTTCTTCTTCTCCCCTGGAGTCTTCAGACGCGCAATGCCGCCGGGCAGGAACAGGACGACCGCGACGACCGCGGCGCCGTACAGATAGCGGGACGCCTCGCCCGGTGCGATGCCGCCCGTACCAGGGGCGGACACCAGGGGGAGGGAGTCGCTGTAGTGGGTGAGCACCTGCGGGAGCAGCGACACGAACGCGGCGCCGATGACGGCTCCCGCGACGCTGCCCAGCCCGCCGATGACGATCATGGCGAGGTATTCGAGGGACAGGATCATGCCGAAGTACTCGGGCACGGTCCGCTGGAAGACCAGCGCGAGCAGGACGCCCGCGAGGCCCGCGTACATCGAGGACAGGACGAAGACACCGGCTCGGTACCTGGCCACCGGCACCCCCATGACGCCTGCGGCGATCCGGTGGTCCCGGATGGCGTTGAGCGCCCGGCCGGGTCGGCCCCGGAGCACCCCACGGGCGAAGAGCCCACTGGCCAGAAGGGCGGCCAGGCCCAGGTACCAGAGCTTCTCGGAGGACTGGAAGGGCACGGCGGCCACGACCACTTCGGCGTCGTCGAAGGTGAACCCGAAGAGCGAGAGGGGCGGCACGGGGCGGCCGTTGAAACCGCCGGTGAGCGAGCCCGCGTTGAACAGCACGTGCTGGCCGATGAAGATCAGGGCGAGCGTGGCGATACCGAGGTAGGCGCCGCTCAGCCGCCCGGCGATGGGGCTGAAGAGTCCGCCCGCGGCGCCCGCCAGGAGCACGGCCAGGACGGCCGCGAGCCAGGTGGGCAGGCCGAGGCCGGTGATGGCGTGCCCGTTCTCCGTGCTGCTCTCGCCCCCGAGGACGCAGTAGCCGTACGCGCCCACCGCGAGGAAGAAGGCGTGCCCCATGGAGAGCTGGCCGGTGGAGCCGGTGAGCAGGTTGAGCCCGATCGCCCCGATCGCGGCCGCCATCGCGAACAGCCCTGCCTGGAGCCAGAATCGGTCCAGGTAGAACGGGAGGAGGAGCAGCAGCACCGAGCCGGCGAGCCAGAGGTACGGGGCGGGCCGGCGCAACCGGTCGGTGAACGACGCCCCGGTGGCGGGGACCCCGGCGGGGGCCGGCGCGACGGCGTCCTTGGTGGCTTCAGACACGGGACAGCTCCTTCGTACCGAAGAGTCCCGCCGGCCGGATGAGCAGGACGACCACCATCACCAGATACGGCGCCAGATCGCCGATGCCGCGTCCGAGGAAGGAGAGGTCGCTCTGGTAGCCGGTGGCGAGTGACTCGGTGACTCCGACGACGAGCCCCCCGACGAGGGCTCCGGTCGTCGAGTCGAGACCGCCGAGGATCGCGGCGGGGAACGCCTTGAGCGCGGCGAGTGAGGTGGCGCGTTCCAGGCCGGGGGTCGGGAACACGGTCAGGAAGAGCGCGGCTACGGCGGCGAGGGCTCCGGCGACCGCCCAGGCGGACAGCGAGACCCTGCCCAGTCGGATGCCCATCAGCGCGGCGGTCTGCGGGTTCTCGGCGGCGGCCCGCATGGAGACGCCCCAGGAGGTGAAGCGGAAGGCGAGCAGGAACACCGTGATGAGCAGCCCCGCGACGAGGAACGCGGCGATGCGTGTCTCGGCGAGGGTGACGCCCCCGATGGTGACGACGTCGTCGCCCCACGGGTCGCCGAGCGACATGACGTCCGTCCCCATGCGCCGGACGAGTTCGGTGGTGAGGAGGATGTCGACGCCGATGGTGACGATGGCCAGGACGCTCTGGTCGCTGCCCCGGTAGCGGCGCATCACGAAGAACTCGATCGCCGAACCGACGACCGCCGCGCCCGCGATCCCGACGCCGAGCGCCGGCCAGAAGCCGATGTCGTCGTGGAGCACGGCGGTGACGTATCCGCCTGCCAGGAGCAGTGAGGCGTGGGCGAAGTTGACGACCTCGGTCGCCTTGAAGATGACGACGAAGCCCAGGGCGATCAGTGCGTAGACCGAGCCTATGGACAGACCGCCGAGGAGGAGTTCGATGAAGGTGGTCATTCCTGTGCCCCCAGGTAGGCCTGCACGACGGCCGGGTCGTTCTGCACCTCGGCGGGCGTACCACCGGCGATCCTGCGTCCGAAGTCGAGTACGGTCACGGCGTCCGCGAGCCGCATCACCACCCCCATGTCGTGTTCGACCATGACGATCGAGATGCCGAGGCTGTCGCGCACACCGGCGACGACGGCCGCGGTGCGGCGGCGCTCGTCGGCGGTCATGCCGGCGATGGGCTCGTCCAGGAGCAGGACCTCGGGTTCCATGCACAGGGCGCGGCCGAGTTCGACGAGCTTCTGCTTGCCGTACGGGAGGGCTCCGGCCGGGAAGTCGAGTTCCTTGTCCAGGCCGATGAACCCGGCTATCTCACGCACCCGTTCGAGATGCCGGTGGGCCTCCCGGGTCGCGGCGGGGAGCCTCAGCCCGGAGGCCACGAACCCGGCGCGGGTGAGCCGGTGCCGGCCGAGCATGAGGCTTTCGGCGACGGTGGCGTGCGGCGGCAGGGCGAGGTTCTGGAAGGTACGGGCGATGCCGAGGTCGGCGATCCTGTGCGGGGCGAGCCCGGTGAGTTCGGTGTCACCGAGGTGCACGCTGCCCGAGGTGGCGCGGTAGACGCCGGAGAGCACGTTGAAGGTGGTGGACTTGCCCGCGCCGTTGGGGCCGATGACGGCGTGCACGCTGCCCGGCTCGACGGTGAAGGACACCGCGTCGAGGGCGGTGAGCCCGGCGAACCGCACGGTCACGTCGCGCACGGCGAGGGGGGCCGGGGAGGTCGTCACGCGGACCACCTGCTCAGGCTGCGGGTGACGCCTTCGGCCTGTGCCGCGTCTTCTGCGGCCGTCTCGTCGACGACGCCGAGATAGCGGCGGCGTACCTCGTCGGAGGCGGCCAGCTCGTCGGCGGGACCGTCGAGTGCGACCTCGCCGACGTCCAGGACGTACGCCGTGGAGGCGAGCCGCAGCGCGATGGCCGCGTTCTGCTCGACGAGCATGACCGAGGTGCCGCCCGCGTTGATCTCCTGGATCGTCTCGGCGATCCTGGCCGCCATCAGCGGGGCGAGGCCGAGGGACGGCTCGTCCAGCAGCAGCAGGCGGGGGGCGGCCATCAGCGCACGGCCCATCGCCAGCATCTGCTGCTCCCCGCCGGACAGCAGTCCGGCCCGCTGGTGCGCGCGCTGGGCGAGGACCGGGAACAGTTCGTGTACGCGGTGGAGGGCGGCGGCCGCCGCCTTGCGCCCGCCGCGTGCCCCGAGTGCGCCCGCCCGCAGGTTGTCCGCCACCGTCATCCGGGCGAACACCTGCCGCCCTTCCGGTACCTGGATCACTCCCGCGGCCACCACCTGGGCGGGGCAAAGCCCGTCCAGGGGGCGGCCGTCGAAGCGGATGGAGCCCGTGCCCGTGCCGCGGTGGAAGCCGAGGGTCCGCGATACGGCCCGCAGCAGCGTGGTCTTGCCGGCGCCGTTGCCGCCGAGTACAGCGGTGATCGCGCCGGCCGGCACGTCGACGGAGACGTCGCGCAGTGCCCGTACCGGGCCGTAGCCCACGGACAGTTCGCGGATCTCGAGCGTTGCCATGCGTCCTCCTCCTTCCGACTGGTCGTCGTGGTGCCACAGACCAGCAGCGGGCGGGGCGCGCGTCCACGGCCCAGGGCGCAATCGCTGCGGGTGACCAGTCTTCGAAGGGCCTGGTTGTGCGGGTGCACAGAAGGAGGTGACGCGCCGTCGTACCCGACACGGCCGGTGGCATCCTCACGAGCCATGAGCGGCTCGGCTGCGGGACGGAGCGATGACATGCGGCAGCGCAGTGACGCGCGGGGCCGGGCCCTGCTCGACGCCCTGCTGGAGGGCCGGTCGGAGCCGGGGCTCGTGGCGCGAGCGGCGAGCGGTCTCGATCTGCCCGAGCGGGGCCGCTACGCGGTGGCGGTGCTGCGGGCGCCCGAGGGCGGGGTGAAGGACGAGGCGGACGGGCTGCGTCTCCTGAGGCGGAGGCGCGGGGACCGCGAGACCGTCGTCGTCGCGCTGGGTGACCGGGACCCGGCGGCGCTCGCCGAGCAGTTGGCGCGCTGGTGCCGGGGTCCCGGCGGAATCGGCCCGGTGGCCGACGGACTGGCCGGGCTGGGGGCGGCGCGCCGGCTGGCCGAGCTGGCACTGCTGACCTGTCCGCCGGGTACGACGGAGATCGTGCGGCTGGAGGACCGGCTGCCCGCGGCGCTGGTCGTGAGCCAGCCGGAGCTCTCGGCCCGGCTGGTCGCGGATGTGCTGGGCCCGCTGCTGGCGCTGGCCCCGGCGGACCGGGCACTGCTGGTGCGGACGCTGGAGGCGTGGCTGGAGTGCGGGGGGTCGGCGGGGAGGGCGGCGGGACGGCTGTACTGCCACCGCAACACCGTGCTCAACCGCTTGCGGCGGCTGGAGCGGCTGACCTCGCGGTCGCTGTCACGGCCCCGCGAACTGATCGAGATGATGCTGGCGCTGGACGCGTTCAGGCTGTCGGCGCCGCAGACGTGAGGTGCGGTGCGGCTACGGAGGGAGCCCCGCCGCCGTGAGGGGGAGCCCGGTGGGCCGCCCCCTCACGGCGGTGCGTCAGGACAGGAAGTCGCGGGCGATCGTCCCGGCCGCGCGTTCCAGGAGGGGTCCGGCCTGCGCCATGCAGACGGCGGGGTCCGGTTCCAGCTCCGTCAGGGCGTAGGCCCGGCGGATGCCGGCCCGGTCCAGGGCTTCCTGCGGCAGTGCCAGGCGTCCGCACACGGCGACGACTTCCACGCCGGCCTCGCGGGCCGCGGCCGCGACGCCGGCCGGGGCCTTCCCGTGCAGGGTCTGCTCGTCGAGCGAGCCCTCACCGGTGACGACGAGCGTGGCACGGGCCAGCGCGGGGGCGAAGCCGAGGACGTCGAGCATGACCTCGATGCCGGGCCGGAAGCGTGCGCCCAGGGCCACCAGCGCGCCGTAGCCGATGCCTCCGGCGGCGCCCGCTCCCGGCAGCTCGGCCGTCTCGGGCCCCAGCACGGAGGCGTAGTGGACCAGCGCCGCGTCGAGGACCGCGATGTCGTCCTCGGTGGCGCCCTTCTGCCGTCCGTAGACCTCGGGTGCACCCTTGGGGCCGGTCAGGGGGTTGTCCACGTCGCTGGCCAGGATCAGGTCGATGTCGGCGAGCCGGGGGTCGAGCCCCGAGAGGTCGGCCTCGGTCAGTCCGGCGAGCGGGCCGCCGCCGGGGCCGACGGGCTTGCCGTCGCCGTCCAGGAAGCGGGCTCCCAGCGCGGACAGCATGCCCGCGCCGCCGTCCGTGGTGGCGCTGCCGCCGACGCCGAAGACGATCGTCCTCGCGCCCGCGTCGAGCGCGGCCGCGAGCAGTTCCCCGGAGCCGTACGTGGTCGCCGTGAGCGGGGCGAACTCCCCCGCAGGCAGGTGCTGGAGGCCCGAGGCCTCGGCCATCTCCACCACGGCGGTGGTGTCGCGCACCGCGTACGCCGCCGTCACCGGGGTACCCAGCGGCCCGGTCACCCGGACCTCGCGGCGCTCGAATCCGGCGGCCACCGCGGCGGCGACCGTACCGTCACCGCCGTCCGCGACGGGCAGGGCCTCGACCCGCACCCCGGGTACGACGCTCCGCAGCCCGGCCGTCACCCGCTCCGCGACCTGCACGGCTGTCAGCGAGCCCTTGAACTTGTCCGCCGCCACGAGCACGTGGGGGGTCTCCATCACTGCTCCGTCCGCCACCTTGCATCCCTTTGCTTTCGAACAGGCAGTCGCGCCGCCCCGACCATATCCGGACCACCCCTGATCTGCCCATGGCTGTCCGAAACCACGTGCACGGCCCCTACGCTGCCCCTGTGACCACTGACTACGCCACCTACATCGAAGGCCTCCCCCGTGTACTGGCCGGGGCCGCCACCCTCTTCAGGGACGGACGGGGACGGGTCCTGCTCGTCGAACCGAACTACCGGGAGGGCTGGGCGCTGCCCGGCGGGACCATCGAGTCGGGCGACGGCGAGAGTCCCCGGCAGGCCGCCCGCCGCGAGACCGCCGAGGAGATCGGCCTCGACCTCGCACCGGGGCGGCTCCTCGCCGTGGACTGGGCACGCGGCGTGGACCGTCCTCCCATCGTCGCCTACGTCTACGACGGCGGTGTGCTGGCCCGGGAGCAGTTCGACTCGATCCGGATCCAGGAGGACGAGCTCCTCTCCTGGCGGCTGGTGGACCGCGCCGACCTCGCCGAACACCTGCCCGGCAGGCTCGCACGGCGGGTCGAGGTGGCGCTGGAGGTGCTGGACTCCGGCGCCGGCGCGGCCGAACTGGAGGACGGTGTACAGGTCCCTGGATGAGGGTCAGCCCTGGGGGTCCTGGGGCCTGGCGTCGGCCTCCCTCCGTGCGTCGTCCTGCGAGGCGGCCCGCGCTTCGGTGCGATGGCCGCGTGCGATGTAGTCGCGCACGACGAGTTCGACGGCGTCCTGCGGGTTTCCGACACCCGCCAGCACCATGACTTCCACGACGAGTTCCGCGTCCAGATTCACGACAACCTTGGCCATGGCCCGGACCTTAGGGTCTGCCCCCGGAAATGTCATCGCGGCGGGGCAGCGCCGTCCGTAGGCTCGGAGTATGACTCTCGTCGCGATCCTCAGCGGCGCCGGCATCTCCACGGACTCCGGCATCCCCGACTACCGCGGTCCGCAGGGCCTCTGGCGCAAGGATCCAGAGGCGGAGAAGCTCGTCACGTACGACTTCTACATGTCCGATCCGGAGATCCGCCGCCGCTCCTGGCAGATGCGCCGCACCAGCGCGACGTGGAGCGCCGAGCCGAACGCTGCCCATCGCGCGGTGGCCGCGCTCGAACGCTCCGGCACCCCGGTCCGGGTCATCACGCAGAACGTCGACGGACTGCACCAGTCGGCCGGCCTGCCCGCCCGCAAGGTCGTCGAACTCCACGGCACGGCGCGCGAGGTGGTCTGCACCCGCTGCCACGCCCGGTCGGCCATGGCGGACGCGCTGGCCCGGGTCGAGGCGGGCGAGACGGATCCGCCCTGCTCGGTCTGCGGCGGGATCCTGAAGTCGGCGACGGTGATGTTCGGCGAGCGCCTCGATCCTCAGGTACTGGCCGAGGCCATGGCGATCACCAAGGCGAGCCAGGTGTTCATCGCGGTGGGTACGACGCTCCAGGTGCAGCCCGCGGCCTCGCTGGCCGGGATCGCGGTGGAGCACGGGGCCCGGCTCATCGTGGTGAACGCGGAGCCGACCCCGTACGACGAGCTGGCCGAGGAGACGGTGCGCGAGCCCATCGGGACGGCGCTGCCCGCGCTGCTGGACCGGCTGTCCGTGGGCGGTACCTGATCGTTCCCGGCCGGCCGCCGGTCGGTCAGGACCTCCGCGAGGACCTGGAGATTCGGTGGCGGGTCACGGCACGTCGTCGCACCGTGACCACCCACCCCGCCGGGGGACCGTGGCGTGAAGCGGAGTGCCGCCGGTCCGAGGAGGCGGTGCGTACGGACCGGCGGTCAGGTCGCTAGGCCCCCTTCTCCTCCAGTCCGGCCCGGATCCGGCGGGACGGGCTGAAGGCGTACAGGTCCAGGATCTCCGGCGGGTCCACCAGGCCGGGTCCGCCCTCCCCCGCCCACGTGGCGATGTCGGCGACGGCCTGCGGATCGTTGACCAGCCCGAGCCAGACGGGACGGCCGCCGGCGCGGCGGCCCTCGGCCGAGGGCTGCACGACGATGACGTTGCCGTGCTCGCAGGCGTCGAGGCATTCCACGGCCCGCACGGTGGCGGCCCCGTCGAGGGCCCCGCGCAGCTGCGCGAGCTGCCCGGCGTGGTCCACGCCGGGGATCTTCGGTGTGCCGCAGCAGCATCCCCGGCACACGCTCACCGTGGGCCTGGACGGTCCCGCTCCGGCGGCCTTGCGGGGGCGGCGGCTCATGCGGGGGCACTCCCGGGGGCGGCGTGGATGATCACCCCAGGACTGTACCGAGCCGCTCACCCACTGGTCCCATGGGGTATCGTTGACGGCTGCGAAGGGGAGTAGCCCCGAAAACCGGTCGTCGACACACTGGAACCCTCGGGTTCCCGGTGGCCGGGCCCGTGGATCCTTACGGGTGGGCGAGACCTTCGGTCAGGTATGACACGCCCGCGCCCTGCGGGCGACGCCGTCATGCCGGGCCGAGTGGTCCTCCGAAAATGCCGAACGGCGCTTCGCGGAAGGCCCGGGGCCCGGCTCGCACAGAAAGCCACCCGGAATGCATCTCGACCTCCTGGCGATTCTCACCGCCTTCGGCCTGATCTTCCTCGCGGAGCTCCCCGACAAGACGATGTTCGCCTCGCTGGCCATGGGCACTCGTATGCGGCCGCTCTACGTCTGGATCGGCACCTCGTCCGCGTTCATCGTGCACGTCGCCATCGCCGTCGGAGCGGGTGGGCTGATCGGCCTGCTCCCCGACTGGATCGTCAAGCTGGTCTCGGCCGCCCTCTTCGCGTTCGGCGCGTTCATGCTGTTGCGCAGCGGAGGCGGTGACGACGACGAGGACGAGGAGATCAAGACCGTCACGGGCTTCTGGCCCGTCTACTCGACGGCGTTCATGGCGGTGTTCATCAGTGAGTGGGGCGACCTGACCCAGATCACCACCGCGAACCTCGCCGCGAGCAACGGCGCCTGGTCCACGGCCATCGGGTCGGCGATCGCCCTCATGTCGGTGTCGGCGCTGGCGCTGCTGGCGGGCCGTTTCATCGCCAAGCGGGTGCCGCTGAAGACCGTGCAGCGCATCGGTGGCCTGTGCATGCTCGGTCTGGCCATCTGGTCGGTCGTCGAGATCTTCACCGCCTGAGTGTGCGGGGGCGGACCGCGACGCCCGGGCCCCTGCGTGCGCCGTGGCCCGCGAGGGGGCCCGGGCACCCCGGTCGGTCCGCCCGCTCAGAACAGGGCCGGTGTCTCGCCCTCCGCACCCCGCTCGAAGGAGAGCAGCCGCTGCTTGCGGTCCAGCCCGCCTCCGTATCCCGTCAGGCTCCCCGAGGCTCCGACGACGCGGTGGCAGGGGACGATGATCCCGACCGGGTTCCTGCCGTTGGCGAGGCCCACCGCCCGGGAGGCGCCCGGTTTGCCGAGGTGTCCGGCCAGCTCACCGTACGACCGGGTCTCGCCGTACGGAATCCGTGCGAGCTCGGCCCAGACACCACGCTGGAACGGGGTGCCCTCCAGACGCAGAGGAAGGTCGAACTCCGTCAGCTCGCCGGCGAAGTAGGCGTCCAGCTGACGGATGGGCTCGCCGAACGGCCGTGGGTCCCGCGCTCCGAAGGTCTCCTCGGGCGGCCGGTGTCGTTGTCCGGTCATGTAGAGACCGGACAGCACGCCGTCGGTCGCGACCAGGGTGAGTGCCCCGTACGGGCTGTCGACGACCGTGTGGTGTCTGGTCGTCGTGGGTGTGGTGGTCATGGTTCGTCCCTACGCCCTCAGACGGGCAGGTGGTTGATGGGGTGGTCGTCGACGGTCCACAGATACTGCACGGCGTACGCCCGCCAGGGGCGCCACTGCGCGGCACGTGCGGTGAGGGCCGCGGGAGTCGACGGGAGGCCGAGCTGTCCGGCCGCCCTGCGGATCCCCAGGTCGGTGGGGAGGAAGGCGTCCGGGTCTCCGAGGGCGCGCATGGCGATGACCTCGACCGTCCAGGGGCCGAAGCCGGGCAGGGCGGCCAGTTCCGTGCGCGCCTGCTCCCAGTCGGTGCCCTCCTCCAGACGCAGTGATCCGTCGGCGAGGGCGGCCACGAGCGTCGTGAGGGTGGTGCGACGGCTCCGCGGCAGGGCGAGCGCCTCGGGATCGAGGCCGGCCAGTGCCTCGGGGGCGGGGAAGAGATGGGTGAGACCGCCCTCGGGGTCGTCGACGGGCGTGCCGTGGGCGCGCACCAGACGTGCCGCGTGGGTGCGGGCGGCCGCCGTGGAGACCTGCTGGCCGAGTACCGCGCGCACGGCGAACTCGGACGCGTCGACCGTACGCGGCACCCGGCGTCCAGGAGCGGCGTCGACCAGCGGGGCGAGCAGCGGATCGGCGCGCAACTGGTCGTCCACGGCGACCGGATCGGCGTCCAGGTCGAGGAGTCTGCGGCAGCGGCTGATGGCCTGGGTGAGGTCGCGGGGGTCGGAGAGGGAGAGCCTGCAGTCGATGTGACCGGTCTGCGGGGTCAGCGCCACGATGCCGTGCCCGTGCGGGAGCGTGAGCGTGCGGCGGTACGCTCCGTCGCGCCATTCCTCCACGCCGGGGACCGCGGTCGCTGCGAGGTGCCCGAAGAGGTTGCCGGGGGTGAGCGGCGCGCGGTAGGGCAGTCGCAGGGCGATGACCCCCGGGGTGGCCGGGGCGCGGCGTCCTCGCGCGGCACGGGTGCGCAGTTCACCGGGGGCGAGCGCGAAGACCTCCCGCACGGTGTCGTTGAACGCGCGGATCGAGGCGAACCCGGCCGCGAACGCGATCTCGGCCATGGGGAGCCCGGTCGTCTCGATGAGCACCCGGGCGGTCTGGGCGCGCTGGGACCTGGCCAGCGCCAGCGGTCCCGCACCGAGTTCGGCGAGGAGCTGGCGCTCGACCTGCCGGGCGGAGTATCCGAGCCGGGCGGCGAGTCCCGGTACGCCCTCACGGTCGACGACACCGTCCTGGATGAGACGCATGGCCCGGGCGACCGAGTCGGCGCGGGCGTTCCACTCCGGGGAGCCGGGGCTGGTGTCGGGCCGGCACCGCTTGCAGGCACGGAATCCGGCCTGCTGACACGCGGCGGCGCTGGGGTAGAAGGTCATGTTGCGGGCCTTGGGCGCCACGACGGGGCAGCTGGGCCGGCAGTAGATCCGGGTGGTGAGGACCGCGGTGAAGAACCAGCCGTCGAAGCGGGCGTCCTTCGACTGTACGGCCCGCACGCAGCGCTCGGTGTCGGTGTGCATGGTCCAAGCATCGGGCACGGGGGACCGCACGGCTGGCGGAAATCCGACATCGAGCTCGCGCGGGAATCCGACACCGGTTCACGTCGACTTTCGGCCTTGCGGCCCGCGCCGGAGGGACTTGCAGCTCCACCCTCCGATTCAGATGTCTGAACTTCAATCACCTACACAAGTATTGACGCGCTCACGACAGGCATTTACGGTCCGAGAAAGCGCTTTCCCCCCACCCGGCGTGGCGTCGGCCGTGCTGCCCGTTCAGAAACCCGGACCGGTGGCGGACCCCACCTCACCAGTCGCGACAGGAAGGACCACCTCGTGCACCAGCTCGACCCCACCCGCCCCGGTCGCTTCCGCACCGGCCCGGGTCTTCCCTCCGGGGAGTTACCCGACGCACCGGTCCGACGCCCGCTGGTCAGTCGAACCAACCCGATCTGGAGACGAACGATGCAGAAGAAGAAGCTCGTCATCGCGTGTATCGGCCTGGTGACCGGATCGCTCGTCGCGCTGTCCGGCACCATGGCGCAGGCCACCCCCACCTCCGGCCACGCCCCTGCCGGCGCCGGCGTGACCGACGCCCGTCCGGCCCTGGCCGCCGACGCCCTGTACGTGGCTCCGGGTGGCAGCGACGACGCGGCGGGTACGGAGTCCGACCCGACGACGCTCTCCTCGGCGATCTCCCGCGTCACGTCCGGCGGAACCGTCTACCTGCGCGGCGGGACGTACGCGTACTCCGAGACGGTCACCATTGCGCCGGGCAACGACGGCACCTCCGGCGCCCGCACGACACTCGCCGCCTATCCGGGCGAGACCCCGGTCCTGAACTTCGCCGCCATGAGCGAGGACCCGGCGAACCGCGGCCTGGCGGTGAACGGCGCGTACTGGCACGTCGACGGCGTCATCGTCGAGCACGCCGGTGACAACGGCATCTTCGTCGGCGGCAGCGACAACGTCATCGAACACGTCGTGACGCGCTTCAACCACGACTCCGGCCTGCAGATCTCGCGGATCGCCTCCGACACCCCCGACGACGAGTGGCCGGCGAACAACCTCGTCCTGAGCTCGGAATCGCACGACAACGCCGACTCGGACGGTGAGGACGCCGACGGCTTCGCCTCGAAGCTCACCTCGGGCCCGGGGAACGTCTTCCGGTACACCGTGTCCCACAACAACATCGACGACGGCTGGGACCTCTACACCAAGTCGGAGACAGGCCCCATCGGACCGGTGACGATCGAGGACTCCCTCTCCTACGACAACGGCACCCTCTCCGACGGGACCGTGAACTCCGACGGCGACCGCAACGGCTACAAGCTCGGCGGCGACGGCATCGAGGTCGACCACGTCGTCCGGCGCAACATCGCCTACAACAACGGCCATCACGGGTTCACCTACAACAGCAACCCCGGCTCGATGGCGGTGTCGGACAACGTCAGCATCGACAACACCGAGCGCAACTTCAGTTTCGACAAGGGCACTTCGGTGTTCCGCGACAACGTCTCCTGCCGCAGTGACGACGGTTCAAACGACAAGACCGTGGGTGACGCCGACAGCTCCAACCAGTTCTGGACCGGCACGAACGGCCCGGCGTGCGCCGCGTACTCCGGCGCGATGGACTGGTCCTTCGCCGAGGACGGCACCCTCGCCGTGACCTTCGGCGGCAGCAAGGTGACGCCGTAGCGGAGGTGTGACCGGGATACGCGTCAAAGGGGCGACGGGATGATCTTGAAATCTTGAGCGCCCGTCGCCCGTCACCGATTCGGCTCAGTGTCGTCGGTGGTGCTGTCGAGCGTCCTCCGGGGGCCGCGGAAGAACGCCACCCGCAGCCTTCCGTGAGGTCGGCCGCGTGATCCGCACCGTCCAGCTCCTGCGCCACCTCTCGGACGCGCGGCTGGGCCGGTGGGTCGACTGCGGCGTCTGCGGGGTGAGGCCCGCTGCTGACGGGAATACAGAATCTCTCGCAGAGTTCATCGTCGGCTCCCGGCCTGAGACGACCGATGAGGGTCGGTGCGTACGTGCGCACGCATCCCTTGCGGGCCGAACAGGATGAGGAGCTCAACCACGCCGCCGTCGGCGCTGCCCAGCCAGTGGGGCAAGGACGTGTCGAACTCGGCTGCCTCACCTGGCGGCAGTATCAGGTCTCGCTCGCCGGTCACGAGGCGCAGGCGTCCGTTGAGCACGTAGAGCCACTCGAAGCCTTCGTGGGTCTGCGGGATCGGTTCGAGTGGTTCCGGCCGGGCGGGGATGATCATCTTGAACGCGTGCACACCACCCGGTCGCCGGGACAGGGGCACGAAGGTCATGCCGAACCGCCTGATCGGCATGAGGTGGATCCGGGGGTCGCCGGTGCGCGGGGCACCGACGAGGTCGTCCAGCGGAACGTCGTAGATACGGGCCAGCGGCAGAAGCAGTTCCAGGCTCGGCCGGCGCTGCCCGTTCTCCAGCCGGGACAGGGTGCTCTCCGACACGCCGGTCGTCGCCGCGAGGTCGGCGAGGGTGATGCCGCGGTCACGACGCAGCGCACGCAGCCGCGACCCCACCGCGTCGAGCACGTCGTCGTCCGTCTTGGGATCCATGAGGCCCACCTTGCCATTACCGCAAGATTCCGTGCCACGCCGTGGTGTGCCTGCCAAGACTGAGCACCTACCGACGCAAGGAGATCTTGATGAGCACCACCGATGCGGTCGCCTTCTGGGACGGCGTCTACGCGGCCCGGCCGGCAGCCGGCAACCCGCGGCCGAATGCCCGCCTCACCGAGACGGTGACGGGCCTGCCGCCCGGTGACGCGTTGGACCTCGGATGCGGCGACGGCGGCGACGCGCTGTGGCTCGCCGGCCAGGGGTGGCAGGTCACCGCCGCCGACATCTCGGCCGTGGCGGTCGAGCGGCTCGCCGACCTCGCCCGCTCACACGGCCTGGGCGACCGCGTCACCGCCGTGCAGCACAACGTGGACGCGTCGTTCCCGCCCGGCGGATTCGACCTGATCTGCGCCCACTACCTGCACACCCCCCATGATCTGGACCGGGCGACCGTCCTGCGCTCGGCGGCGCACGCACTGCGCCCGGGCGGGCGACTGCTGGTCGTCGACCACGGCTCGGCCGCGCCGTGGTCGTGGAACCAAGATCCCGACGTCCACTACCCGAGCCCGCGGGAAGTCGCCGCCGGTATCGGCCTGCCCCCGGAGACATGGGCGGTCGAGCGGGCCGACACCCCCCGCAGGATCGCGTCCGGACCAGGCGGGCACACCGCCGAGGTCACCGACCACGTCCTCCTCATCCGCCGCACCGCCTGACACGGCGGCCGGCCCCCGCTGAAGGAAGGCGACCACTGTTGCCCAGCACCACACGCCGCACCACACGCCGCAATGGCCGTGGCGACACCCCGCCGCCCCGGACCGGAAGCAGTGAGATCGAGGTCTTGCGTGGCTTTCTCGACTACCTCCGGACCTCGATCGCCACGAAGGTCGACGGCGCACCCGAGCCGCAGGTGCGAACAGCCGCGGTGACGTCGGGCACGAACCTGCTCGGCCTGCTCAACCACCTGACGTACGTCGAGCGGTCGATGTTCCTCGGGGACGACGTCACCGACTGGCAGGCGACGTTCCGCGCCGTGCGGACGGACAGCGTGGCCGATGTCGTCGCCCGCTACCGAGACGCGGTCAAGCGCGCGAACGACGTTCTCGACGGGTGCGCCGATCTCGGGGCACCGGTCCCCCGACCGCGACCGGACCGCCCCGCTCCCAGCGTCCGCTGGGCACTCGCCCACATGATCGAGGAGACCGGCCGGCACGCGGGCCACGCGGACATCCTCCGCGAACTCATCGACGGCACGACCGGCCGCTGACCCAGCCTCTCCAGGACGGAAACACATGATCACAGGAAAACGGCCGTTGCCACGCCGCTACCTCCGTTCCGCGCACGCGGCGGAACCGTGGTGCTCACCCTCCTGCTCACGATCGCCACCACAGCCTTTTCCATCCCCGCCCCCACGTCCACGCCGACAGCCGGTGGCGATGTTCCCGCATACGCCGCCCGGGCGCCGAGTACCGGGTGAACCCGGTGCCGAAGATCCGTATAGAGATGCTCGTCGCGGACGCGGACCGGTCCTCGAAGCAGTGGTCCGCGCGGCCCGCACCGGCAAGATCGGCGACGGCAAGGTGTGGGCGCTGCCCGTGGAGACCGCCGTGCGCGTCCGCACGGGCGAGCGGGGGCCGGAGGCCGGAGGCCGTCCAGGAGTCTCGTGCCGCCCGGGGGCGCATGATGCGCGAGCCTTGCGCCGCTACGCGGGAGACGGCGATCCGACCGGCCACGCACCACGGCCCAAAAGATCGAGGACGAGTGCGGCGATGTTCCATGCGTCGTCTTCGCCGCGGTGATGGCGTCCTTCCAGCGGCAGTCCGGCGATCCGCAGGGCGTGGTCCATGCCCGGCTTCCTGCGCAGCCCGTAGGCCGACGCGAATACAGCCTTGGCGTTGGTGTGCGTATCCGACGGCCGGCCGAACGGGTAGGCCACCCCGTCGGCCCGGCTCTGCCGGGCGAATTGCCGACGGTCGTACTCGCCCCAGCTCGCCCAGGAGCGCTCCCCGGCCGCGTATTCCTCGACGAGGATCCGGCATGCCTCGGCGAAGGTGACACCCCGGTCCACCTCGGCCTGCGTCAGTCCGGTCAGTTCGGTGCAGAAGTCGCTCACCGCCGACCGGGCAGGGCGGACCAGGACACGGTGCCGGGACACACGACGCCGTGCCGACAGGTCCACGACGGTGAGACCGATCTCGATGATCTCGTGCACGGATCCGGGCGGCGGCGGGCCGTCCCAGCAGGTGGCTTCGACGTCGATGACGTTCAGCAGGGCCGATTCGTGGCGCATGGGCCGAGGGTAGGGGTGCACGGCCGGTTCCGGCACCCCGATTCCGCGGCTCAGGGGCGGGTCCGGCAGAGTTCCCGGCCGACGAGAGCGCTGATGGCCTCTCGCGTGCCCAAGCCGCCGTCGCTGGTCACGTACACCACGGCGGCCCGGGTGCCGTCTGCCGTGACGCCACTCCAGCTGTGATACCCGAGCAGTTCGCCGGGGTGACCGAAGTAGCTGCCGCCACAGGGCAACGGGATCTCGCCCAGGCCGAGTCCGTACCTCACGCCAGGCATGCCCAGACCGGGCGCGGGCACGGTGGCCGTCATCTCGTCGAGCTGTGCCGGGGCCAGCAGACGTCCGCCGAGAAGCGCGGTGTAGAACCGGTTCAGGTCGTGCGTCGTGCTGATGAGTGAGCCGGAGCCGATGGCCATACTGGAGTTCAGGATGGTGACGTCGATGCTGTTGTCGGTGCCGAACGCGGCGTAGCTCCGGGCGTGCGCCCCCGGGATGGACGCGGAGGCACCGGGTGCGCTGGTGTCCTCGAGTTTCAGCGGGCGGATGATCCGGGCGTTCACCTCCTGCGCCCAGCTCCGGCCCGTGACCTCCTGGACGATCATCGCGGCGAGTACGTAGTTGGTGTTGGAGTACGACCAGTCCCTGTCGAGGGAGGCTGGAAGAGGGTTCCGCATCGCCAGCCTCACCAAGTCCTGGGGGGTGTAGGTGCGCCCCCGTTCGGCCCGGTAGCCCGCCGCGCTGTTCAGGGCCGGGATCTCCGGCCGCACGTCGGGGATGCCGCTGGTGTGCTGCAGCAACTGCCGCACGGTGATCTGGCCGCTGCCCCGGACCACGTCCGGCAGCCACTGCTCGACGGTGTCGTCCAGGGACATGCGTCCCTCGCCGACGAGCTGCAGCACGACCGCCGCTGTGAAGGTCTTGGTGGCGCTGCCGATACGGAATCTGCCGTTCTGCGGCATGGGCCTGGCGGTACCCCTCCGTGCCGTCCCGACGCGCGCGCTGTCACGGGTGTGCGGTGACGTCACCTCGGCGGACGCTCCCACGACTCCGGTGTCGTGGACCGCTTCCACCCGCTGTTGCAGCGTGTCGGCCTGCCGCGGATGCGCCGCCGTCGTCGGCCCGGTCGACACGGCGAGGAGAACGGAGGCCAGGCCGGTCAGCAGGACTCCGCCTCGCCGGCGCTTTCCGGAAACACGCATGATGATCCCTCTTCCGTCCAGGTTGCTTGCGCACGCGGGGACCGCTGAGGGGGGCCTACGGTCCTTCGCCCCGGCGTCGGCGGTCTGTCACCATCCCACCGGTGAACGGCCGATCAGCCCATCCCGCTGTCCCCCCGCTGTGGCGACGCGCTGTCCTCAGGGGGCACCGGGGGGTACCACCCGCTGCCCCAGGAAGGGGCACGGTGGCGTTCCTGCCTGCCGGCCCGACCGGCAGGCCCGTCCGAAGGCGTGGCCTGGTACGCCGTGAAGCGCGTCCCCCGGCACGGCTCCGGCCTTCCCCGAGTGCTCCCGTCCGGATTCGGATACGGTCCTGACCATGACGACTGCCATGACCAGGACGGTCGACGACGTGCACGTCGGGAGCATGCTGCGGGGCTGGCGCAAGCTGCGGGGTGTCACCCAGCTCGAACTCGCCCTGCGAGCCGACAGTTCCGCGCGCCACATCAGTTTCATCGAGACAGGCCGGTCCACACCGAGCCGGTCCATGGTGCTGCATCTGGCCGAGCAGCTGGGCGTTCCCGTCCGGGACCGCAACTCGCTGCTCATGGCTGCGGGTTGGGCCCCCTCGTACCCGGAGACGTCTTTGACCGCGCCGGCGATGACAACACTTCGGGCCGGCCTGGATCAGCTGCTGACCGCCTACGAACCGTTCCCCGCCCTGGTGATGGACGGCATGTACGACGTGGTGACCGCCAACAAGGGCGTGCAGATGCTGCTCGAAGGGGTGGCCGACCACCTGTTGCAGCCGCCCATGAACGCCATGCGCCTGACGCTTCACCCGCAGGGCCTGGCCCCCAGGATCCGCAATCTGGGCCAGTGGCGTGCCCACCTGCTGGAACGTATGGACCGGCAGGCCACGCTGCGTTCCTCGGACGCGCTGCGCGGCCTGTACGAGGAGGTCGCCTCCTATCCGGCACCGGCCGACGCCGCCCACCCCGGTCCGGACGGGCGTACGGATGAGCCAGGATCCGCTGCTCATCCGTACGCGCTGCCGCTCCGGATCGAGGCGGGCGGGCAGGTGCTGTCGTTCATCTCGACGGCCACGACGTTCAACACCCCGATGGATGTGACCGTTTCCGAGCTGGCCATCGAGACGTTCCTGCCGGCGGACCCGGAGACGGCGGCTGTTCTTCGAGCGGCGGCCCGAGAGGGAGGAGTCACGCCCCCGGCAGGCGGTCCAGGAAACCCGCGACGCTTGTGATCCGGCCGTCGTCGGCGAGTGTGATCACGTCGAAGCCGGCTGCGGGAGCGGATCCGTCGGCGGTGGAGACCAGGTCCCAGGTGAAGCGCACCAGGTTGTGGTGCGCGTCCGGTGTCCCGGTGAGCTCGAACGCGAATCCGGGGAACTGCTGGTGGGCGCCGGCGATCGCCGCCACGACAGCGTCATGGCCCTTCGCCTCCCCCAACGGGTCGGTGTAGGTGCCGTCCTCGGTGAACGCCGAGGCGACCGCCTTGGCCAGGTCCTCGGGGGTGGTGGCGTTCCAGGCGGCGAAGTAGCGCTCGACGGCGTCCTCGTGGATGGTCACGGCGGTGTCCTCTCGTCGGTACGGGCGCACCCGGGCGGCGCGTCCGCGACAGGGCCGCGCTTCCCGCCCCTACGGCGGGAAGCCTGGCGGGACGGCGGCCCACCGGCCGCCTGCCGCCCTGCCCTGCGTATCCGCAGCGTGCCGGACGCGTCGCAGGGGGTCGATTACCGCTGAGGTAATCCCCGGGCCCGTACCGAGCCGCCCGGGCCTGCGCCGCCGCAGGACGACGGGACAGCCGGGCGCGGTCGGTCAGCCGGTTTTCGCGTCGGATCCCAGGGCGTACAGGCGCGGCAGATTGACCACGATCGCCTCCTGGGTGCTGCGGGCGATGACCACCACGGCCTCCTCGGTGGGGTCCGGGTTCTCCTCGCGGTGCGGGACGAACGGCGGAACGAATACGTAGTCGCCCGGAGAGGTGCGCAGCCGCACTTCCTCCGGCTCGTCCCCCGAGTCGTCCACGAAGACGAACTCCGGGTGTCCGCTGATCACATGGATGGCCGTCTCGGACTCGCCGTGGTGGTGGTCGGAGGACGCCGTCGAGGGGGCCACGTGGGTCTGGCCCATCCACAGCTTCTCGGAACCGACGGTCCTCCCGCTCACGGCGCTGAACCTGCGCATGCCGCCGGTCTGCGCCGTGTCGCCGTCCAGCGCGTCCGCGCGGATGTGGTGCAGGCGGGTACGCAGGGGCGCCGCCGGGCGGCCCGGGGCTTCGTGGAGGTGAGGGTGGAACCCCTCTCCGGGGGTCGTCAACGGCTCGCTCATGACGGGGACGTTAGGTCGGCGCCGAAAAGGATGTCAAGAGGTGTCCTTTCCCTTTCACCTGCGGCAATGTTCCCGCAACAGCACACGGAACCAGGAGCGGAACGACCGGAGGAGCCTCACCCGGGCCCGGCGTGGGGGCATGATGTGAGCATGCATATCTCCGCGAAGGCGGACTACGCCACGCGCGCCCTTCTGGAGCTCGCGAGTGATCCCGGCCGTCCGCTCTCCTGCGAAGCCATCGCCTCCTCGCAGGAGATTCCGTTCAGATTCCTTAAATCCGTGGTGGGCGAACTACGCAGGGCCGGCCTGGTGCGCAGTCAGCGTGGCTGCGAGGGCGGTTACTGGCTCGGCAGACCGGCCGGGGAGATCGCCCTGCTGGATGTCGTACGCGCCGTCGACGGCGAGCTGATCACGCTGCGGGGCGAGTCGCTGGCCGGGCTCGACTACCCCGGCCCGGCCGAGGGGCTGCCCGCGGTGTGGAGGCGACTCGAGTCGGACGCCGCAGCGGTCCTCGGCGGGCTCACGCTGGCCGCGCTGCTGCCCGCCCCCGCACGCGAACAGCCGTCCGCGATCGGTGCGGCGTGAGCGGCGGCGCGGATACTCCGGCGGTGGAGGTGGTGGAGTACACCGACCCGATGTGCCCCTGGGCCTGGGGGTCGGAACCGGCCTTCCGCAGGCTCAGGACCGCACTGGCCGGCCGGGTCCGCTGGCGGCGGGCGTACGCGATCCTCTTCGACGACGAGGACGACCCGGCTCCCGATCCGACGGCCGAAACCGCCTACTACGCGGGCTACGTCGAGAGGATCTGCGCGCACACCCAGGCTCCACGGGCGGCCCGGCTGAGCCGGGTCGCGGCCGGCTCCTGGCCCTCGTCACTCGTGGCGGGGGCCGCCGAGCTCCAGGGGGTCGACGTGGCCGAACGGGTCCTGCGCAGACTGCGGGAGACCGTCTTCGTACTGGGTGAGCCGGCGGACACCCTGGATGCCGCGATGACGGCGACACACGGCGTCCCGGGCCTGGATCCGGACCGGCTGCGGTCGGACGCGGCCTCGCCGGACGTGCTGGAGCGGGTGCGCGCCGACCGCGCGGAGGCACGTCGGCCGGTCCCCGAGGTCCTCTCCGCGCGCAGCGCATCGCCGCATCCGGGCACGGCGAAGGAGACGTCCGAGGGCGGGTACCGCTACGCGTTGCCGACACTTCTGCTGCGCGCCTCGTCGGGATACCGCGCGATCCCCGGCTGGCAGCCGTACGAGGCTTACGCGGCGGCCGTCGACGAGCTCTGCCCGGGGCTTCTGGACTCCTCCGCGCCGCTCTCCCCGGCCGAGGCGCTGGAGCGCTACGGGAGCCTGACCGAACCGGAGCGCCACCTGCTGGCGGAAGGGGCGTGGCCCCCGCCGGGAGCAGTCCCGCTGGGGACCGGAAACGGCCCCCTGTGGCTGCATCCTGACGAGGCGTCGACGCACCCGGCCATGCCCACCGGCCCCTCCGCAGCGCCCTGAGCTGCGATTTGAGCACCGTCCCGCTGAATGAGACACCAATGAGTGTCCATTGACAGGCGCGGACGGCTGCCACCAGGATATGCCCATGCTCACGACGCACCCCGGCGTGGTGTGCCGCTACGTGGACCTGCGGCGCACTTCCAGCGCACTCTGTCGCTGACCGCCCAGCACCCCCGTTCCACAGGCGCCGCCCCGACCTCCGGCGACAGCACCGACCGCCCGCCGGTCCACTGATCCGCGCCTGTCCCCCGCGCCGGCTCTCCGCCTCCCGTCGTGCTTTCCTCCTCCGCGTCCCCGTACGGGTCGTTCGTCACGCGACGCCCCGCCCAGGGCTGCTCCTGCCCGGCCGTGTGGCGCCACCTCGGCGACGCATGCCCGCATGCGCGACGACGGTTCCGTACGAGTGCCCCGCACTCTTGCCCGCGCTCCCCCGCCTCCTCCTTCCCCGCTTCGGGTCGGGACCCATCAGAGAGAACGAGATGTCCGCACGACTCACGATCCGCAACCGACCGGACGTCCGGTCGGCCCGACGGGCGGGCGGCCTGAGGGTCGCCGCCCTCGGAACCGCTCTTGTCGCCCTGCTCGTCCCGGCTCTGAGCGCTTGCGGCGGCGCTGCCTCGTCGTCGGCCGGCGGCGCCACCCTCAAATGGGCTTCCTCCTACTTCCCGGGCCATTGGGATCCGGTGGTATCGGGAAGCGGCGCACAGTTCCGTGAACTCGCTCTCGTATACGCCTCGCTGACCCGCACCGACGAGACGGGCAAGGCAGTTCCGGACCTCGCCGAGAGCTGGGAGTACAACGAGAAGGGCGACCGGATCACCTTCCACGTACGTCCCGGGCTGAAGTTCAGCGACGGCGAGCCCGTCGACGGCGCAGCCGTGAAGGCCGCCATCGAGCGTGCGCAGGAGCAGAAGAACTCCGCGCTCTTCGGTGACCTGACATCGATCGGTTCCGTCGAGGCCGATGGCCTGGACGCCACACTCGACCTCACTCAGGTCGACTACCAGATACCGCAGTTGCTCGGCGAGCGCGTCCTGCAGATCGCCAGCCCGAAGGCCGCCGTGAACCCCACGAAGCTGGACCAGAACCCGGTCGGCGCAGGCCCCTTCGTCATCGACCGACTGGTTCCGGGCACCAAGGCGGTCCTGCGGAAGAACCCCGACTACTGGGACGCGAAGAACATCCACATCGACAACGTCGAATTGGTGTCCGCTCCCGACGCCTCCACGGTCGTCTCGGGGCTTCAGACCGGTGTCTACAACTTCGCCGACCTCGACCCGAGCCAGGCCGCCGCTGCCGACAAGGCGGGCCTGGACGTGTTCTCGCAGCCCGGCTTCAACGCCTCGAACATCAGCCTGAACGTCAACAAGGCACCCTTCGACGACGACAGGGTCGTCGACGCGCTCCGCCACGCGGTCAACCGGAAGGAGTTCGTCGACAAGCTGACGTTCGGACATGGCGAGGCGACCGACCAGCCGTTCCCGAAGGGCTACGTCGCCTACGACTCCGAGTCGGAGAACGCCTACCCCTACGACCCGGTGAAGTCGAAGAAGCTCCTCGCCGAGGCCGGTCACAAGCCCGGCGACATCAAGCTGAACCTGGTCATCCCGGCAGAGGATGCCCAGGCCGAGATCGTCCAGTCGCAGCTGGCCGCGGTGGGCATCAAGGTCACCATCAAGATCGACAAGAACTGGGCCACGCCGTTCTTCGCCAAGGACCTGGCCTTCTCCCTGTACTCGACGACGGGCCGCGACTCCGCGGTGCAGACCCTCACCGCCCACTTCGGCCCCGACGGCCCGCTGAACCTGAGCAGTCCCTATGAGCCGGAGGGCTTCGAGGAGGCGGTCGCCAAGGTCCGTCGGACGCCCCTGGACGCCCCCGACCACGCACAGCTCCTCCAGGCGGCGACGCGCACGGGCCTGGAGAGCAAGGCCCTGATCTTCACCTTCTCCTCGCCCAACCTCTTCGCCAAGAACAAAGCCGTGTCCGACCTGCCGAAGAACCCCGCACACATCGACTGGACCGGCGTGAAGATCGCCGGCGGCTCCTGACCATCCATCCACTCCAGAGAGGGGGCAGGCCCATGAAGACGACCACACCGGCGGTCATTCCCGAGCGCCGCCGCCTGCTCGTCACGGCCGGAGCGCGGCATGCGGCGGGGCGGGTGACGGCCGCCCTGGGCCGGTCGGTCGCGATCTTCGTGCCGGTGTTCCTGGTGGCGACCTTCGTGACGTTCGCGTTGCGGTCCATGAGCGGGCTCAGTCCGGCGCGGATCCAGCTGGGCGAGGAGGCGACGCCGGAGGCGATCCAGCGCATCGAGGCCGAGTGGGGGCTCGACAAGCCCTTCCTGGCCCAGTACTGGGACTGGTTCACCGATGTCCTGCACGGACAGCTCGGTACCAGTTGGGTCAACGGGGCCGACATCTCCACGCTGATCGGCCTCGGACTGGGGGTGAGCCTCTCGGTCGCGACCTTCGCGCTGGTCATCGGCGTGGTCGTAGGCTTCGTCCTCGGAACGGTGGCCGCGCTCCGGCGCACCACCGTCGTCGACCGCGCGATCACGGGGTTCGTCACCGTGATCTCGGTGATGCCGGCCTTCGTCGTCGGCATCGTGCTGGTGGCGGTCCTCGCGGTGGGGCTCGACCTGTTCCCTTCGGCCGGCTACATCCCGGCCGAGCAGGGCGTGGGCCCCTGGCTCTCCCACATCACGCTCCCCGCGCTCGCGCTGAGCTTCGACGTCATCGCCGACGTGGCCCGCCAATTGCGGTCCAGCCTCATCGCGGCGTACGGGGAGAACTACGTGACGGGCGCGGTGGTGCGGGGCCTGAGCCCACGGCGGATCTTCTTCGGCCACGTCCTGCGCAACGGCCTCGGGCCCGCCCTGGCCACGGTCGGCCAGAAGTTCCCGGCACTGGTCGGCGCCTCCGTGGTCACGGAGTGGATCTTCGGCCTCCAGGGCTTCGGCCGGTTCGCAAACGACTCGGCACAGGCCGGTGACGTACCGGCGGTGCAGGGCGTGCTGGTGGTGTCGATCGTGCTGGTCGTCTCCTTCAACCTGATCATCAATCTGGTGCTGGCGCGTGTGATGCCGGCATCCCGGCGGGGGGTATGACGATGGTGCGCCGCGTCCTCTCACTCACATCCGGCCGGATCGCCGTGGCGATCCTCGTGCTGATCGCCCTCCTCGCCGTCTGCGGTCCCTGGCTCGCCCCGCAGGATCCCCTGGCGACCAGCGACAACACCCTGGCTCCGGCCTCGGGCGCCCACTGGCTGGGGACGGACTACCTCGGCCGTGACGTGTTCAGCCGTCTGCTGGACGGCTCACGCGTCAGCGTGCTCGGATCGCTGGAGGTCGCGCTGATGGCCTTGGCCGTCGGCGCGGTCCCCGGCATCCTGTCGGTCTACTCGGGCCGTGTCTTCGAATGGCTGACCCTCCGTCTGGCCGACACCCTGGTCGCCCTGCCGTTCCTGCTGTTCGCCATCGCCGTGATCGCGCTGCTCGGCAACGGCATCACCCAGGCCATGCTCGTCACGGGCGCACTGGTCTCCCCGCTCTTCTACCGGGTCTCCCGGGCGGCCACCCTGGCCGTCGCCCGCTCGCCGTACGTGGAGGCCGCGATCGTCTCCGGCGCCTCGACCGGCTGGGTCGCCCGCCGCCACGTCTGGGTCAAGGTGCTCCCGCCGATCGCGGTCGCGCTCGCCCAGACCATCGGCGTGGGCTTCGTCATCGTATCGAGCCTGACGTTCCTCGGTATCGGCGTCCAGCCCCCGGCTCCCACCTGGGGCGGTCTGCTCGCTTCCGACCTGGGCTACCTCAGCCACCAGCCCTGGGCCCCGGTGGCGCCCGCCCTGCTGATCATGATCACCGTCTGGGCGTGCAACCTGCTCGCCGACGCCATCCGCGACGTCTCCGGTGAAGCGGGCAGGGCGTTGGTAAACCGGCGCAAGGCCCGGGCCCGCTCCGGCGCATCCGCCCCCCTCTCCGCGGGAGGTCCCCGATGACGACCCTGTCCCAGCACACCGCCCTCGACCGCACCGAGGCCTCCGCGGACACCGGGGCCGCCGATACGGCCGCTCCCACCGATCCACCGGTCATCGCCGTGCGCGACGTGCGCATCAGCGACCGCGTCACCGACCGGGAGATCGTCCACGGCATCGACTTCGAGCTCACACCGGGCAGAGCGGTCGGCATGGTCGGCGAGTCCGGCAGCGGCAAGACCCTCACCTGCCGTGCCGTGCTCGGTATCCTGCCGCCGCACTTCGAGGTCTCCGGTGGATCCGTCGAGATCGACGGCACCGACATCGCCACCCTGACGCCCCGTCGGTGGGCGGCCCTGCGGGGCACCACGGTCGGCGCCGTCTTCCAGGACCCGGCGTCCTATCTCAACCCGTCGATCCGTGTGGGCGCCCAGATAGCCGAGGTCATCCGGGTCAAGAAGGGCGTGAAGCGGCGCGAGGCACGACGGCAGGCACTCGAACTCCTCCGCACGGTACGGCTGCGGGACCCGGAGCTGGTCTACAGCCAGTACACCTACGAGCTGTCGGGGGGAATGCTCCAGCGCGTCCTGATCGCGTCGGCGATCGCCGTCGAACCCCGCGCGCTCATCGCCGACGAGGCCACGACGGCACTCGACGTCACGGTCCAGGCCGAGATCCTCGACCTGCTGGCCGAACTGCGCGAGCGCACCGGCATGGCGCTCCTCGTCGTCTCCCACGACCTGGCCGTCGTCGCCCAGCTGTGCGACGAAGTCCTGGTCATGCGGCAGGGCGAGGTGGTGGAACAGGGCCCGACGCGGTCCGTGCTGCACGACCCGCAGCACGCGTACACCCGGCTGCTGATGACCGAGCACGAGCAGTACGGCCTGGACAAGTTCCTCGCCCCGCAGGCCCCGAACGACCCGGAGGAGGCGTCATGACCACCCTGTCACCCGAGACGAAGGCCACCGGCCGCAAGGAGGAGACGCGGGAGGAGACGGCCCCCTCCCCCGTCCTGTCCGTCGAGGGCCTGGAGGTCCGTTACGGCCGGGGGCGCCGGGGACGCAGCGCCCTGCGAGGCGTCTCGCTGAGCATCGCCCCCGGGGAGACGGTCGGCGTCATCGGCGAGACGGGCTCCGGGAAGTCCACGCTGGCCCGCGCGGTGCTCGGCCTCGTGCGTGTCTCGGCCGGCTCGATCCGGGTCGACGGCGAGGAGGTCACCGCATTCGGCGACCGCCGGTGGCGCGGCCTGCGTCGGCGGGGCGTCGTCCAGTACGTCTTCCAGGACCCGCTGCGCAGCCTCGACCCGGACCTCACCATCGAGGACTCCCTGACCGAACCGCTGCTCATCCAGGGGGTACCACGCAAGGAGGCGGCCGATCGGGCCCGCGCGTTCCTCGACCGGGTCCACCTGTCCGGGGAACTGCTCAGCCGGCTGCCCGGAGAGCTCTCCGGCGGTCAGCGGCAACGGGTAGCCGTGGCCCGCGCCCTGGTCACCGAGCCCGCCCTGGTCATCCTCGACGAGCCGGTCAGCGCCCTGGACTCCGCCAACCGCGTCCAGGTCCTGGAGATCCTCAAGGAGCTCCGCGACTCCGGTACGTCCCTCGTCTTCATCTCGCACGATCTCGGTTCCATCGCCGGGACAGCCGACCGCATCGCCGTGCTCTACAGGGGTGAGCTCGTCGAGGTGGGGACGGCACATGACGTCATCAACCACCCGCAGCACGTCTACACCCGCCTGCTCGTCGGCTCGGCGCCGACGCTGCACGGGCGGACGGCCGACCGGAGCGAGCGCGAGGCCCTGCGCACACGGCTGAGCGGCTGACCGCACAGCGTCCGGCCCCCTTCCACGTCTCCCGCACCACTGAGAGGAACACCCCATGTCCCGCAGGATCCATCTCGCACTGCACCCGTACGGCGTCGGCGGCCCCGGCCAGCACGGCCTCTGGAAGGACCCGGGCGTCGCGAAGAACGCCAGCATCGACATCGACTACTACATCCAGCAGGCCAAGGCCGCCGAACACGCCCTGTTCGACGCGCTGTTCGTCGTCGACAGCCAGTTCATCAACGCCACCTACCCGTCGCACTACCTGAACCGGCTGGAGCCGCTGACCCTGCTCTCCGCCGTCGCCACCCACACCAGGAACATCGGCCTGGTCGGCACGGCGAGCTCGACGTACAACTCACCGTTCAACCTCGCCCGCCGGTTCGCCTCCCTCGACCACATCAGCGGCGGACGCGCCGGCTGGAACGTGGTGACCAGCTTCGACACCGGTACATCCAGGAACTTCGGGCTCGACGAACACCTCGACTACGCCACGCGGTACGGCCGCGCCCTGGAGTTCGTACACGTCGCCCGAGGTCTGTGGGACTCCTACGAGGACGACGCCTTCCCCGCCGACGTGGAGCGCGACGTCTTCCTCGACCCGTCGAGGCTGCACGCGCTGAACCACGACGGGGAGCACTTCAAGGTCGCCGGTCCGCTCAACATCTCCCGTTCGCCGCAGGGCCAGCCCGTCATCTTCCAGGCCGGGGTCTCCGACGAGGGCCGGGACCTCGCCGCACGCGTAGCCGAGGGCATCTACGCACCGGGCGGCACGCTGGAGCAGGCCCAGGAGTACTACTCCGACATCAAGAGGCGCACCGCGGCCTACGGGCGCGACCCCGACCACATCAAGGTCTTCATCCACGGCGGTCCGATCGTGGGGGCGACCGACGAGGAGGCCCGGCGCCGCGAGCGGGAGATCTTCGAGGAGGACAACGACTTCGCGAGCAACCTCGCCCTGCTGGGCCGCTCCTTCGGCGCGTACGACTTCGGCGTGCACGACCTGGACGCACCGTTCCCGGACGTCGCCCACCTGGCGGAGAAGGGCGGCCGGACAGGTGCCGCGAAGATCATCGAGCGCGCACGGACGGAGCACCTGTCGCTGCGTCAGGTTGCCGAGTCCGTCAACGCGTTCCGCCGATCACCGTTCGTCGGGGCTCCGGAGACCGTCGCTGACACCATCGAGCAGTGGTACGACGCGGGCACCCTGGACGGCATCAACCTGGCCTTCAGGAACAACGACGACCTCGACCGCTTCGTGGACGGCGTGGTGCCGCTCCTGCAGAAGCGCGGCCTGTTCCGGACCGAGTACGAGGCGGACACCCTGCGCGGCAACCTCGGGCTCCCCCTCCCGGCGAACCGTCACACCTCCGAGCGCGAGCTCGTGAACGACTGACGCGGTCCGCGAAACCCCCGAGCAGGCACGCACACGCACGCAGGAGTCCGAGATGACCGAGTACGACGACCACTACGCCCCAGAGGGCCTGAGCACGCGCGGCACCGTCGTCGTGGTGCCCGGCCGCGGCGAGACCCGGGCGACCTACACCCGGTTCGGCAGGCGGCTGGCCTCCGATGCCTACCGTGTCCGGATCGTCGACGCCCCCGACCTCGACGGGGGTGACCTGGCGGGCTCGCTGACCCGCTTCGGCGAACAACTCGCCGCTGCGGCCGAGGACTCGGCCACGGGTGAGGACGGTGCCGTACGCCCCCTCGTGCTGGTGGGCGCGGACAGCGGAGCGGTCGCCGTGGCGGCGCTCCTCGGCCGGGACGGCGTACCGTCCGCCGCGCGGCCCGACGCGGTCGTCCTCGCGGGGGTCCCCGGGGGCGGCGCGACCGCCGTAGGCGGCTGGGCGGACGAGCTCGACGTGCGTACTGCCTGCCCCGTCCATCGGGGCACGCTCACCGAGGACGACGGCATACGGCGCGGCGCGCTCGAGGAGGAGGTCCCTCAGGCGCTGCTCACGGCCGCGTACGACAGCGCGCTCGACGTACCCGCGCTGTTCCTCCTCGGTGACGCCGATCCGCTCGCGGACCGCGAGGCACTCGTGCGAACGGCGAAGTCGCTGCCGCGCGCCCGCCTGTCGGTGGTGCGGGACGCCCACCACGACGTCCTGAACGACATGCAGCACCGCTCGGTCGCCGCGGAGGCCGTCACCTTCCTGGAGACCCTGCGCAACGGGCTGGTGCCGGTCCTCACGGTCGAGTCGAGCACCTGGTAGCCGCTGTCACGCCCGGCACCGCACGCATTTCCGACCCGTAGAGAAAGGCTTTCCCATGGCACGCATCCTGTCCGTCTCCGGCAGTCCCTCCGCCACCTCCCGTACCGCACGGCTCCTGCGCCACCTCGACGAGCGGCTCCGGGACCAGGGTCACGAGGTGACGCCGCTGGACGTGCGCACCCTGCCCGCCGAGGCGCTGCTCGGGGCCGACTTCCGGCACCCGGCGGTCGTCGAGGCCACGGCTCTGTTCGAGGAGGCGGACGGGGTGGTCATCGGCACCCCCGTCTACAAGGCCGCCTACTCGGGTCTGCTGAAGACGCTGCTGGATCTGCTCCCCCAGTTCGCGCTGGCCGGCAAGACCGTGCTGCCGCTGGCCACCGGAGGGAGCACGGCCCATGTACTGGCCATCGACTACGCGCTGCGCCCCGTGCTCAGCTCCATGGGGGCGTCGCACATCGTCCCGGGCTGGTTCACGCTCGACAAGGACATCGCCACCGGAGAGAACGGCACCCTGGCCGTCGCCCCCGGCACGGCCGAGGCCCTCGGCCACGTCACCGACACCTTCTCCCGGGCTCTGGGCGGGCGTACGGCGGTACTGGCCCCCACGGGCTGAACGCTCACGCCGCCCTCAGGTGCCGCCACACCGCCTTCGCCGCGTGATGCCCCGACATGCCGTGGACACCCGGGCCGGGCGGGGTGGCCGACGAGCAGAGGAAGACGGCGGGGTGCGCGGTGGCGTACGGCACGCGGGCGAGCTTGGGCCGGATCACCGTCTGGAGCCCGGCGAACGCACCGGTGGCGATGTCTCCGCCGACGTAGTTGGCGTTGCGCGCCGCGAGCTGGGGCGGTCCGGCGACCGCGCGGGCCAGCACCAGGTCGCGGAAACCCGGGGCGAAGCGCTCCAGTTGCCGCTCGATGGCCTCGGTGGCGTCGCCCTCCCAGCCTGCCGGTACGTGCCCGTACACCCAGAAGACGTGACGGCCCTCGGGTGCGCGGGTCGGATCGACGATGCTGGGCTGAGCGGTGATCAGGAAGGGGACTTTCGGGGCGTGGCCCGCTCCCGCGGCGCGCAGGGCCGCGTCGATCTCGGTGGCGGTGGGTCCGACATGGACCGTGCCGGCACGCCGGGCCTCCTGCGCAGTCCACGGCACGGGGCCCGACAGCGCGTAGTCGATCTTGAAGCAGGCGGCACCGTAGCGGTAGCGGTCGTAGGCGCCGCCGAGTCCGGCGATCCGGGCGAGCGCGGTCGGTGAGGTGTCGAAGACGTAGGCGCGGGCTGGCGGGAGTTCGTCGAGGCGTTTGACCTCGACGCCCGTGCGGATGGTGCCCCCCACTTCCCGCAGCAGGGCGGCCAGTGCGTCGGAGATGGCCTGCGAGCCGCCGCGCGGCACCGGCCAGCCGTTCTCGTGCGCCGCGAGCGCGAAGAGCAGGGCGATCCCACCGGTCGCGATGCCACTGGTGGGTGCGATGGCGTGCCCGGCGAGGCCCGCCATCAGAGCGCGCGCCTTCTCTCCACGGAATCGCCGGGAGAGCAGCGTGGCCGGCTGAACGGCGTCCAGTCCGAAGCGCGCCCAGCGGTACGGGTCCTTGGGCAGTCCGTCCCACGGGGTGCGCAGGAAGTCCTGCGCGAGGGTGTCCCAGTGGCCTGTGAAGGGTGCGACCAGCCTGCGGTAGGCGCCCGCGTCCTGTGGGCCCAGTGACATGGCGGACTCCCCGACCGACCTGGTGAGCACCGCGGCGGAGCCGTCCGGGAAGGGGTGGGCGAGTGACAACGGCGCCTGGAGCCATTCGAGGCCGTGCCGGGCGAGCGGCATCGCCTGGAAGGCCGGGGACCCGATGCCCAGCGGGTGCACGGCGGAACACGGGTCGTGGCGGAAGCCGGGAAGGGTCAGCTCCTCGGTGCGGGCGCCGCCCCCGACGGTCTCACCGGCCTCGAACAACTCCACGGCGAAGCCGCGGCGGGCCAGCTCGACAGCGGCTGTCAGCCCGTTCGGGCCCGCCCCCACGACGACGGCATCCAGCATCGTTGGCACCTTCGGACTCCTTTGTCAGCCGGTGGCCGGGGAACCCAGGATATTCGGGTGTGCCGACGACGGACCCCCGGGTATCCTCCAGCTCGATGACCAGCGAATATGTGCCCTCCCCCGCCATCGGCGCGATGGCCTTGCTACTCACCCGGCTGCCCGGTGTCGAGGCCGTCGCCCTGGGCGGAAGCCGGGCCCGAGGAACCCACCGGCCCGATTCCGACTGGGATCTCGGCGTCTACTACCGGGGCGCCCTCGATCTGTCCGCCCTGACCGCGACGGCGTCCGAGGCACAGGGCACGCCGGTCGACGTGGCGGGCCCCGGCGGATGGGGCCCCTGGGTGAACGGCGGCGCGTGGCTGACGGTGGACGGCGTCGCCGTCGACTGGATCCTGCGCGATCTGGACCGGGTGGAGTCCGTGTGGGCCGACTGCCGGGCGGGCCGCTTCGAGGTGGGGGTGCAACCCGGCCACCCGTTGGGGTTCTGGTCCCCCTGCTACGTGGGGGAGGTCGCCGTCGGCCGGGTGCTGGAGGACCCCCGCGGCGAGCTGACGCGCCTTCAGCAGGAGACGCGCGTCTACCCGGAGCCGCTGCGCCGTGCGCTCGTCGACGCGGCCTGGGAGGCCGGGTTCTCCGTGGACTCCGCGCGCAAGTCGGCCCCGTCCGGGGACACGCTCCATGTCGCCCTCTGCCTGTCGAAGGCCTTCGGGATCCTCGTCCAGGCCCTGCACGCCCATCACCGGGTCTGGTGCCTCAACGAGAAAGGGGCGCTCGCCTCCGCAGCCGCCCTGCCGGACACCCCGACGGACTTCGCGGACCGGGTGTCCGCGGCCCTGCGCGGCCTGGACGCGGCGGCGGTGGAGGCGGCGGCCGACGTCGTCCGCGATGTGCGCGCCGTGCTCGATTACGGCTCCGCGGCCGGCGGTGCCTGAGGTGCGGCGCCGCCGGGACGGTGCCTGACCTGGAGCCGTCGAGGGTGGACGCGGGGCGGCCCTACTCCTGCCCGCCGGCCCGCAGTGCGTCCAGGATCCGCTCCGCCGTCGCCTCGTCCCTGGCCGCGGTGAACGGCAGGTCGTTCCCGCCGGTGATGCGGTACGGGACACCGGAGAGTGTCGACTGGGCGCCGCCCGCCTCGGTGACCAGGAGGAGTCCTGCGGCATGGTCCCAGGCGAACTCCCAGTTGAAGGCGACCGCGTCCTGCGCACCGCACGCGACGGCGAGGTACTCGAGGCCGGCAGACCCGCAGGCGCGGGCGTCGATGCCGTCGGTGCGCAGACCCAGCAGGGCGCGCTTCTGTGCGTCGGAGGTGTAGTCGGGGTGGGACATGGCCACCTTGAGCACCGCGCCGGGCGCGGGCGAACCACTCCGCAGAGCCGTGCCGTTGAGCGTGGCGCCCCGGCCCCGAACGGCGACGGCCACCTCGTCGAGCACGGGGGCGTAGGTCCACGAGGCGTACACCTCCCCGTGCCACGCGAGGGCGACCAGGGTGCAGAAGCCCGGTTCGCCGCGAACGAACTGGCGGGTGCCGTCGACCGGGTCGACGATCCACACGGGTGCGTCGCCGCCGAGCGCGTCGTAGACCTCGGGGTCGGCGTGGACGGCCTCCTCGCCGACGACGACCGAGCCGGGAAGCAACCGGGTCAGGGAAGCGGTGAGGTGCTCCTCGGCCAGCCGGTCCGCTGCGGTGACCAGGTCGTGCGGGCCGCTCTTCTCGACGATCTCGTGTGCGGCCAGCTGCCGGTAGCGCGGCAGGATCTCGGCGGCTGCCGCTGCCCGGACCGCCGCCTCCACCTCGGCCGTCGGCCCGGCGTGGCCGGCGGTCCCGTACAGAAAGTCATCGATCATGACTCCAGCTAAGCACGGTCCGCCGGGGCCACCCCGGGCAGGTGGTCAGCGGCCGACCGCGTAGCCCTGCATCCCGCGGGGGTTGGCGGCGGCGGACAGGACGCCGGTCTCCGGGTCCCTGGCGACGGCGCACATCCGGCCCTCGGACCAGGGGTCGCCCACGGTGACGTCGTGGCCGCGCCTGCGCAGTTCCGCGACGACCTCAGGGTCCATGCCCTCCTCGACGGTGACGCTGCCAGGTCGCATCCCGCGCGGGAAGAAGGAGCCGGGGAAGCTGTCGTTGTGCCAGTTCGGGGCGTCGATGGCGCCCTGGAGGTCGAGGCCGCCGCGAACCCTGTCGCGCAGGGCGACGGCGAGGAAGAAGTGCACCTGCCACTGGTCCTGCTGGTCGCCGCCGGGGGTGCCGAACGCCATGACGGGGACTCCGTCGCGCAGGGCGAGGGACGGGGTCAGCGTGGTGCGGGGGCGGCGGCCGGGGGTCAGCGTGTTCGGCAGTCCCTCGTCGAGCCAGGCCATCTGCAGCCGGGTGCCGAGCGGGAAGCCGAGCTCGGGCACGACGGGGTTGGACTGGAGCCAGCCGCCGCTGGGTGTGGCGGCGACCATGTTCCCCCAGCGGTCGACGATGTCGAGGTGGCAGGTGTCCCCACGGGTCGCACCGTCCTTGGCCACGGTCGGTTCGCCCGCTCCGGCCACCGGGGCGCCCACGGCGTCGAGGCCGGAGGCGACGGCGCGGGCGTGCGCGCTGAGGACCGGGGTGCGGCCCCCGGGACTGCCGGGGCTCAGCTCCAGGGAGGCGCTGTCCTTGATCAGGGCGCGGCGCTCGTCGTTGTAGGCGGCGGACAGGAGGGTGTCGACGGGGACCTCGGCGGCGTCGCCGTACCAGGCCTCGCGGTCGGCCATAGCGAGCTTGCAGCCCTCGACGAGCAGGTGGACGTAGTCGGCGGAGCCGTAGGCCGGGAGTTCGGCCGGGAGGAGGGCGAGCTGCTGGAGGAAGACGGGGCCCTGGCTCCAGCCGGCCGCCTTGGCCAGGGTCCAGCCGTTCCAGTCGTAGGTGGCGGGCGGCTCGTACGTCGCGGACCAGTCGGCCAGGTCGGCGGCGGTGAGGGTGCCGGTGTGGCGGGTTCCGCTGGTGTCCATGGTGGGTACGGCGGCCTGGCGGACCAGCGCCTCGGCGATGAAGCCCGTGCGCCAGATCTGTCGGGCGGCGTCGATCTGCGCGACCCGGTCCGCGCCGCCCTCCGCCTCGGCCTCGGCCGTCAGTCGGCGCCAGGTCGCGGCCAGGGCCGGGTTGCGGAACAGCTTGCCGGGCTCGGGCGCCTTTCCGCCGGGAAGGTAGATGTCGGCGGAGGCCGGCCACTCGGTCTCGAAGAGCTCGCGGACGGTCTCCACGGTCAGGCCGACGCGCTCGACGGGGGCGTGACCGTCCTCGGCGTATCCGATCGCGTAGCGCAGGACCTCGGCGAGGGTCCTGGTCCCGTGGTCGCGCAGCAGCAGCATCCAGGCGTCGAAGGCGCCGGGCACCGCGGCGGCGAGCGGGCCGGTGCCGGGGACCAGGTCGAGACCGAGCGAGCGGTAGTGCGCGGCGGAGGCCCCCGCCGGGGCAGGGCCCTGGCCGCACAGCACCTGTATCTCGCCGTCCTTCGGCGCCAGGATCATCGGGACCTCGCCGGCCGGGCCGTTGAGGTGCGGCTCGACGACGTGCAGGACGAATCCGGCGGCGACGGCCGCGTCGTAGGCGTTGCCCCCGTCCTCCAGGACGGCCATCGCCGACTGCGAGGCGAGCCAGTGGGTGGAGGACACCATGCCGAAGGTGCCCTGGAGGGTGGGGCGGGTGGTGAACACGGGTGCGGCTCCTTGCTACGGCGTGCTGGGCTTCTGGTTCCGTGGCGCGGTTCGGATCGTACGTACCCGGTGCCGGGGCCCGGCCGGGAGGTCGGGCGGTCGCGTCCGGGGCGGTCCGGCCCAGGTCGTGGCGCGACGCCGTCTCCCTCACGGAGCCTTGAAGTACTCCGGGAACCGAGGCCCCATCCACGGCTTGCGCCCCCACGCGAGTACCCGCCCCCTGGCCATGGCACCCACCGGCGAGCAGCGGCCGAGCGCCATCAGCAGGAACGTGACCGGCTCGATGGAGATCGTGCAGTCGGGGCGGTCCGGGAGATCGTGGCCCACGGTCGCCGTACCGTCGACGAACGTCACCCCGAACCGGCCGCCGCCCCACAGCCGGACCGCGTAGCGGGCGTTCAGCCCTGCCGTGGCCGCGGCGTCGGTCACCCGTGGCATGGCCTCGACCATGAAGGGGAGCGCCAGCGCGACCCGTGCCCGGTCGACCATGTGCGGGCGTTTCAGTGCGCGGGCCAGGTCGTAGCCGTGGCCCAGCATGTGCGTCAGGAGGTAGGAGCCGAGGACCACCCGGTTCATCGGTCCCATGGGCGTCATCAGCGTCTCGTCCACGGGGTGCTCGGCCACCGCGTCCAGGTATGCGCCGGCCTGCGTCACGATCATCGCGGCCAGCGGTTCCGCCGCCCGCTCGCCGAAGGCGGCGAGAACCTGTTCGTTGGCCGCCGCGATGCCCTGCGGAGTGCCGTCGCCGTAACGGCGGGACCGCCCTGCCGCCGCCTCCGCCATCAGCTCATTGGCCTGCGCCAGGTGCGCGGCCACCTCTCCCACCGTCCACACCAGTCCCGGCACGGGAGCGTCGGTGTCGGGGACACCGCGCAACAGCGCCGCGATCTCCTCGGCCGTGGCTCGTATCGCATCGGCCAGCCCCTCGGGCAGGCGCTCGGAAGGCGCCCCCCGGACGCTCTGCCCCTGATCTGCCTCTGAGCCCATTTCCCCACCGCTCCCGTGAACGCCGTGCCCGTCACCCGAGCCCGCCGCCCGCGCCTGTGGCCTGCGGGTACACAAGAGCAGCTCGCACGGCGTCCCGGCAAGGGGCGGGTCGGCGGGTCATCGTCCGGGCCGATCAGTTCGCCCACGGTGCCGCGCAGTTGCGGGACCGTGGGCGCTCAGCCGCTCGCCGGTGCGGGCGTTAGGGTGCGATGCGAAGTATGTGCGCGTATACCGGGAGGTCGGACCAACAGGCTCGGCCCCCTCGCCGCGCACCGGAAGGGAGCGAAGCCGTGCATGGCGAGTACAAGGTGCCCGGCGGCAAGCTTGTCGTCGTGGATCTGGACGTCGAGGAAGGCGTACTGCGCGACGTGCGCGTCGCAGGGGACTTCTTCCTGGAGCCCGACGAGGCGATCCTCGCGATCGACAGAGCTCTGGAGGGCGCCCCCTCCTCGACGGACGCCGCAGGCCTGGCTGCCCGGATCACGGCCGCACTGCCGGGGTCGACGGTCATGCTCGGGCTGAGCGCGGAGGGCGTCGGCATCGCCGTTCGGCGAGCCCTGGCCCACGCGACCGAGTGGAGCGACTACGACTGGCAGCTGGTGCACATGGGACCGCAGGCGCCGGCCCTGCACATGGCACTGGACGAGGTCCTGACCGCCGAGGTGGCCGCCGGGCGACGGGCACCCACGCTGCGGGTCTGGGAATGGGCCTCGCCGGCGGTGGTCATCGGCAGTTTCCAGTCGCTGCGGAACGAGGTGGACCCCGGAGAGGCGGCGAAGCACGGGATGACCGTGGTGCGCCGCGTCTCGGGTGGCGGGGCCATGTTCGTGGAGCCCATGAGTACGATCACCTACTCCCTGTCCGTGCCGGAGGCGCTGGTGTCGGGCCTCTCCTTCGCCGACAGTTACGCCTACCTCGACGACTGGGTCCTGGGCGCACTCGCCGACATGGGGATCAGGGCCTGGTACAAGCCCCTCAACGACATCGCCACCGACGCCGGCAAGATCGCCGGTGCCGCCCAGAAGCGGATGGTCGGCCCTGACGGCGGCCCGGGAGCCGTGCTGCACCACGTGACCATGTCGTATGACGTCGACGCGGACAAACTGGTGAGGGTCCTGCGCATCGGCAAGGAGAAGATGTCCGACAAGGGCACCACGAGCGCCAAGAAGCGTGTCGACCCGCTGCGCCGTCAGACCGGTCTCGCCCGGGAGCAGGTGATCGACAACATGATCGCGTCCTTCCGTGACCGCTACGGGCTGACCACCGGCGAAGTCACCACGGAGGAGCTGGCCCGGGCGGAGGAGCTGGTGCAGACGAAGTTCGCCACCGAGGAGTGGACCGCGCGGGTGCCGTAGGGACATCTCCCTCCCGCGCCCATCCCTTCCCGCGCGGGTCCGGCCGGGAGGGCCCGCGGTGTCACTCGAACCCGAAGCCCGGGGAGACCAGCGCGCCGGCGTGGGCGAGGCCGCTCTCCGCAGCGATCTCGTCGAGCGTCTGGGCGGCGCGGACCGTGGCGAGGCGTACGGCGCCGGACCCGTCGGCCGTGAAACCGTGAACGGCGGGCCTCGGCAGGCTGTTGTAGGCCCAGTGCGTCGAGAAGTAGTAGGCGCCGGTGTCGTACAGGACGACGAAGTCGCCCTCCCGCAGCTCCGGGAGTTCCTGGCCGTGTGCGACGACGTCGCCGGCGAAGCAGCACGGGCCCGCGATGTCCTGGCGCAGCGGCGTGCCGGTCCGGGGGTTGCCGTCCGCGTCGTGGGCGCCGACCCGCAGGGGCCACGCGTCGGGCATCAGGACGGTGCGCGTGGCGGTCTGCGCTCCGGCGTGGGTGACGGCGATCCGGCGGCCGCCGGCCTCCTTGACGTACTCCACGCGTGCGCCGATGAAACCGTTCTTGGCGAGCAGTGAGCGGCCGAACTCCGTGACGAGCGCGTACCGGCCGTCGAAGAGACCGGGGACGGCCTCGCCGAGCGCCCGGGTGTACGCGGCGAAGGTCGGCCGCGTCTCGTCGTCGTCGAAGTTGACGGGCAGTCCCCCGCCGATGTCGAGGCTCGTGATCTGCCGGCTCCCCAGCGTCCGGTTGATCTCCTCGGCCAGCCGGTAGGTCTCCGCGACGCCCTCCGCGATGAGTTCCAGGGGGCATCCCTGGGAACCCACGTGCGCGTGGAGCCGGGTGAGCCACGGGCGCTCGGCGAAGGCCCGCACCACGCGGTCGCGCGCGCCGGGGTCGCGGAGCGCGACTCCGAACTTCGAGGTGGCGGTGGCGGTGCTCATCGCTCCGATGGAGCCACCTCCGACCTGGGGGTTGACGCGCAGTCCGACGACCGACGTGCTGCCCGCCGGGCGGAGTCCGTCGATGCGGCGCAGTTCGTCGAGGTTGTCGGCGTTGACCGCCACACCCAGGGCGAGGGCCTCGCTGATCTCCTGCCGGGTCTTGGCGGGCGAGTCGAGGACGATGCGCGAGGGTGCGACCCCGGCGTCGAGCGCGATGCGCAGCTCGCCGGGGCTCGCCACCTCGGCTCCCATACCGAGCCCGGCGAGCAGCCGGAGGACGGGGACCAGGGAGGCCGCCTTGACGGCGAACGTGTGGAGGACGTCGGGCGCGTGGGCGAAGGCGGCGTCGAGGCTTTCGACGGAGGCCCGAATCCCGTCCGTGTCGAGGAACCCGGCGACCGGCTGTTCCTCGCCGACGAGTCCCGTGGCGACGGCCCTGCGCATCACGGCGGAGACGCGCTGTGCCGGGAGGAGCGTGGCGGGAACGGGGCCGGCGGGGGCCGGGGAGGTGTCGCTGGCAGAGGTCACGGGTGAACTTCCTGGTGGGGCTGTGCCACGGCTGCGCGAGCGGCGTGGCGGGATACGTCAAGGTTGGGCTCCGCACCCCCGCCGCGTCTTCGTCGTACGCGCCAAAGCACGGCCTACATCTTGTCCGATCGGACGAGCGCCGGGTGCGATCCCCTCAGACCACGTCGGTCAGGCGGACAGCCAGGGCGAGGACCAGCCGGGTGTCGGGGTCGTCGAGGTCGATGCCGAACCGCTCGCGGACCCGGCGCAGCCTGTAGCGGAGGGTGTTCGGGTGCAGGACCAGGCGTCCCGCGGCCGCCGCGACGTCCCCACCGGTCTCCAGGTAGGCCGCGAGGGAACGCACCAGGTCGCCGCCGGCCACCAGGTCGGTACGGATCAGCTCGTGCACCGGGCCGGTGCCCGACTCCCACACGGGGCGGACCGCGTCGAGCATGCGCAGGACATCGACGGTCGGCCCCACGTCACCGGGCCCGGCGTGCCGGACCGGACTCGGGTCGCGCCTCCTGGCCTCCCGGTCGCGCAGTGCGCGCACGACCAGCAGGGCGCTTCGGTACGAATGCGAGGCCTCCGGCCCCGACGCCACGGCCCGTCCCGCCCCGACCCGGACAGGCGCGGCATCGGGGACACCCGCCGCCAGTGAGTCGAGCTCCCTGGCAAGGACGAGGGCTTCGCGCGGGTCACCACCGTCGTTCAAGGGGAGCAGCACGGTGACCCGGTCCTGTTCGCGCAGGACCCGGGCCGTCGAACGGGAGGCCGTGACCTGGACGGCGAGCGCCTCCAGCGTCCGTTCGGATCCCGGGCCGTCGGCGGGGCTGTCCTGTACGGCGACGACGACGGCGCAGGGGCTGTCGGGCGGCAGTCCGAGCGACCACAGGTGGGCCCGCTGGTCACCGTCTCCGTGCAGCAGGCCGCGCAGGGCGTGTGCCTCCCGCCGCACGGTGCCGCTCTCGCGCAGCCGATGCCGCAGCAGGTGGGGCACGGCGAGCGCACCGGCGCGGCGCAGCACCTCCACCGCGTCGGAGGAGAGCTGCTGCCCGTCGGCGGCCGCCCACAGGGAACCCAACATCTCGCCGCCGCTGCGCACGGCGACGACGAGGCGTTCCGGGCTGTCACCGTCGGCGGGCCGGTGGATGACGTCCTCGGAGGTCCACAGCGCGCGCAACAGCCCGCTGCGGCGCAGCTCGGCGACACGCCCGTCGGGGACCCGGCCGCCCAGGATCGTCGACCGGCGCACCCCGTCCGCGTCGGGGCCCGTCGCCGAGTGGGCGAGGACGCGGAACTGGGTGTCCTCCACAGTGATCGAGCCCCGGCAGCGCCGGGCGGTGGCCGTGGCGAGGGCCGCGAGTCCCCCGTCCGCGGCGGGGTCGGTCATCAGGTCGCCGCGGCCGACGGACGCGAAGGCGGTCGCGGTCCTCAGCAGGGTGATGGCGTCACCCCAGTCCGCCCATTCCGCGCGGGCGAGCAGCGCGATCCCGCACTCCTCGGCCGCGGCCAGCGCCTTCGCCGGTACGGGCGCATCCTCGGACTCCCGCAGCACCACCGCCACCGCACCGCGCCGGGCGGCTTCCCGCACGGCGGCGGGAGCGTCGGGAAGGCCCGGAGCGAGTCCCGCCGCCAGTACGATCCGCCCGTCGTGCGGGCGGGCGGGTCCCTCGTCGCCGATGACCACGCCTCGGACCGCGATGTCCTGCCCGGCCGGCGCGAGCAGCAGGCGCAGGACACCGTCGTCGTCGTGGGCGAGGATCTGGCGGAGCGTGACGTGTCCGGGGCCGCCCCCGGTGGTGCCTGGCGTCATGCGCCGAGGATACGAGCACTCCCGCCCGGTTCCTCACGCCGACGCCCGCACGCACGACCGCCCCGGCGGGGAGGTGCCTGCCGGGGCGGTCGTGCGTGCGGGGTGCGGCCGGACGGTCGTGTCCGCCCTGGCCCGGGGTCAGCCCAGGGTCGCGATGGCCTTGTTGAAGGTGGCCGACGGGCGCATCACGGCCTCCGCCTTCGCCGGGTCGGGCTGGTAGTAGCCACCGATGTCGGCGGGCTTGCCCTGGACGGCGGCCAGCTCGCCGACGATGGTCTGCTCCTGCTCGGCCAGCGTCTCGGCGAGCGGCCCGAAGGCCTCGGCGAGCGCGGCGTCGTCGGTCTGCCGCGCCAGCTCCTGGGCCCAGTAGAGCGCCAGGTAGAAGTGGCTGCCGCGGTTGTCGATGCCGCCGAGCTTGCGGCTCGGGGACTTGTCCTCGTTGAGGAAGGTGCCCGTGGCCCGGTCCAGGGTGTCGCCGAGCACCTTGGCGCGCGCGTTGTCCGTGGTGGTGGCCAGGTGCTCGAAGCTGACCGCGAGGGCGAGGAACTCACCCAGGCTGTCCCAGCGCAGGTAGTCCTCCTTGACCAGCTGCTGGACGTGCTTGGGCGCGGAGCCGCCGGCGCCGGTCTCGAACAGTCCGCCACCGTTCATGAGCGGTACGACGGAGAGCATCTTCGCGCTGGTGCCGAGCTCGAGGATGGGGAAGAGGTCGGTGAGGTAGTCACGCAGCACGTTGCCGGTGACCGAGATGGTGTCCTCACCGCGACGGATGCGCTCCAGGGAGAAGGCCGTGGCCTCCTCCGGCGTCCGGATGGAGATGTCCAGGCCGTCGGTGTCGTGCTCGGCCAGGTAGGTGTTGACCTTGGCGATGAGGTTGGCGTCGTGCGCGCGGCCCTCGTCGAGCCAGAACACGGCCGGGTTGCCGGTCGCGCGGGCGCGGGTGACGGCGAGCTTGACCCAGTCCTGGATCGGGAGGTCCTTGGTCTGGCACATCCGGAAGATGTCACCGGCGCCGACCGCCTGCTCCAGCAGGACGTCGCCCTTGCCGTCGACGACCCGCACCGTGCCGGTGGTGGGGACCTCGAAGGTCTTGTCGTGGCTGCCGTACTCCTCGGCCTTCTGAGCCATCAGACCGACGTTGGGGACGGAGCCCATGGTCGACGGGTCGAAGGCGCCGTTGGCGCGGCAGTCGTCGATGACGACCTGGTAGACACCGGCGTAGCTGCTGTCCGGGAGGACGGCGATGGTGTCGGCCTCGTTGCCGTCCGGGCCCCACATGTGGCCGGAGGTGCGGATCATCGCGGGCATCGACGCGTCGACGATGACGTCGCTCGGCACGTGCAGGTTGGTGATGCCCTTGTCGGAGTCGACCATCGCCAGGGCGGGGCCCTCGGCGAGCTCGGCGTCGAAGGACGCCTTGATCTCGGCGCCGACGTCCGGCAGGGAGTCGAGGCCCTTGAGGATGCCGCCGAGGCCGTCGTTCGGGGTCAGACCGGCCGACGCGAGGACGTCGCCGTACTTGGCGAAGGTGTTCGGGAAGAAGGCGCGGACCACGTGGCCGAAGATGATCGGGTCGGAGACCTTCATCATCGTGGCCTTCAGGTGCACGGAGAACAGGACGTCCTCGGCCTTGGCGCGCGCGACCTGGGCGGTGAAGAACTCGCGCAGCGCGGCGACGCGCATGACGGCCGCGTCCACGACCTCGCCCGCGAGGACGGGTACGGACTCGCGCAGCACGGTGGTGGTGCCGTCGTCGCCCGCGAGCTCGATGCGCAGCGAACCTGCCTCGCCGATGACGACGGACTTCTCCGTCGAGCGGAAGTCGTCGACGCCCATGGTGGCGACGTTCGTCTTCGAGTCGGCGGTCCAGGCGCCCATGCGGTGCGGGTGCGCCTTGGCGTAGTTCTTGACCGACGCGGGGGCGCGGCGGTCGGAGTTGCCCTCACGCAGGACGGGGTTCACCGCACTGCCCTTGACCTTGTCGTACCGCGCGCGGACGTCCTTGTCCTCGTCTGTCCGCGGGTCGTCCGGGTAGTCCGGAAGCGCGTAGCCCTGCTCCTGGAGCTCTGCGATCGCGGCCTTCAGCTGCGGGATCGAGGCCGAGATGTTGGGCAGCTTGATGATGTTCGCGCCGGGAGTCCTGGCCAGCTCGCCGAGCTCGGCGAGCGCGTCATCGATGCGCTGATCGGCCTTGAGACGCTCCGGGAAGCCGGCGATGATCCGCCCCGCCAGGGAGATGTCGCGGCGCTCCACCGTGACACCCGCGGTCGAGGCGTAGGCCTCGATGACGGGCAGGAACGAGTACGTCGCCAGGGCAGGGGCCTCGTCGGTGTGCGTATAGATGATGGTCGAGTCAGTCACCGGGTGCTCCGCTCCACGTCTGCAACATTGCTTGACATCAAGATATCTCGTGACCGGCCCCCTCTCCACAGTGCCCCGCACGCATTCCGGCGGAACCGATCACTCCGCCCGGCGGGGCCCGGAACGCAGGGATGCCTTCGCGCCTCGACCGGCCCGGACTCGCACGCGAGGACGACCGGCTGGGCCCGGTCACGGGCGCCCGGCTCGTTCACGGACCGGCTGATGCGCGCCCCGGCCGTGAAAGGGCTGACCACGATGTGGACTGCGATCTCCTCGCCGGTCGGCCCGCGGGCGGCCGGGGCGGTCGCCTCACGCTCACGCCGGGTGAGCGTCTCCGGCCCCCGGGGCGGTGGCACGGGCGGCCGGGAGACGAACCCGCCGATCGGCCGGCCGGTGGCGGCGGGCGGGAGCAGCACGTCGCCGCTCGCCGCGCCCCCGGCGGAGTGGGTGAGCGACTCGCGCGGTTCGCGGGGAACGCTGCGCGGCGTTCCTCGCCTGCCCGGCGCAGGGCCGCCTCCTCCCAGGTGCGTTCGGTGTCCGGAAGCGGGCGTGAGAACCACGGAGGCGTGGAACCGCCCTCCGGACCGGCACCGGACGGGTCACCCCGACCGGTACGACGCGATGCCGGCGCCGCTCGACGTGGCCTCAGCGCCCGTCGGCCGTGCCCAGGGGCGGCGGCCGGTGCTCGTACCAGCGCAGTTCGGCCTCGAGCTGGGCCGCGAGCGAGATGAGCCGGGCCTCGCTGCGGGAGGGGCCCAGGAGCTGGGCCCCGATGGGGAGGCCGTCGCGGGTGAAGCCCGCCGGGACGCTGATCCCCGGCCATCCGAGGACGTTCCAGGGCCAGGCGTAGGGGCAGGCCGAGGTCATCGCGATGTCGGTGCGCCAGGCACTGAGGTGGTCGAAGGCCCCGACCCTCGGCGGTGGCGCTGCCGTGGTCGGGGTGAGTAGGACGTCGTATCCGGATCCGCCGCGGGCCGTGTCGAAGAAGGCGCCGATCCTTGCGTGCTGGCGCACTTCGCGCGCGCGGGCGGCCCGGACGACACGACCCCCGAGACGCGTCCCGGTCCGCAGGGCACTGCGGGTGCGGGGGTCCAGGAGCCCGGGTTCGGGGTGCAGCGCGGCAAGCTCGGCGATGCCGGCGGTGGCCCGGGGCACGAAGGAGAGGCCGATCAGCCCGTAGCGGGGGCGGGCCTCTTCGACGTGGTGGCCAAGCCCGGCCAGGACCTCGGCCAGCGCGGTGACGGCGCGCAGGACCTCCGGGTGGGGCGCGTTGCGGGTGAGGGTGAGCGGCGGCCGCAGGGAGAGGCCGATGCGCAGCCGGCCCGGGTCGCGGCGGGCCGCGGCGGACGCGCCGACGGCGGGCGGCCGGTGCGGGTCACCGGGGTGCGGTCCCGCGGCGGCGTCCAGGAGGAGGGCGGCGTCCTCGACGGTGCGGGCGAGGGGGCCGTTGACGGTGAGGCCCTGGAAGGCGTCGCTGTGGGGGTGGACGGAGATCCGGCCGCGCTGCGGTTTGATGCCGACGAGGTGGGTCCAGGCGGCGGGGATGCGGATGGACCCCGCACCGTCGGATCCCAGCGCGGCGGGAACGAGCCCGGCGGCGACGGCCGCGGCGGAGCCGCCGGACGAACCACCGGGTGTGTGGTCGGTGCTCCAGGGGTTGCGGGTGACTCCGAAGGCGGGTCCCTCGGTGAAGGCCCATTGCCCCAGCTCGCAGGAGTTGGTCTTGCCGACGACGACGGCCCCGGCCGCGCGCAGTCTGCGGACGGCCTCGCTGTCGGCGGCGGCGGGCGGCAGTGCGCCGTCGCAGCCGAAGTAGGTGGGCATGCCGGCGACGTCGGTGTCGTCCTTGACGGCGACCGGCACGCCGAGCAGCGGAAGCCGTTCCCCCGCCTGGAGCCGCCGGTCGGCCTCGGCGGCCTCCGCGAGCGCCGCTTCCGTGCGTAGCTGGCGGAAGGCGTTGAGGGTGTGACGGCTGGCCTCGATGCGCGCGAGCGCCGCGGCGACCAGCACGGACGAGGTGGTCCGACCCTCCGCCAGTTCCCGGGCGCAGTCGGTGAGTCCGGGCTGTGCGCGCGGCTCCGCGGGCCTGATCGGTCCGGTCCGCTCCGTAGGGTCTGCTGAGGACATCGCCACCGCCTCCTCGCGTCCGCCGGAGCCCCGGCCCCGGGGTCCGCCCGGAGTCCGCCCGAGCGGGTCTACTGGAGAGTAACGAGGCATGGGGGTCCGCTCAAGCGCGCCGCACGCGGATCGGAGCCCGTCTCCCTCTGCCCCCTGCCGGAGGCGGTGGCGTCCGGCTGCGGGCGCTACGGCCGTACGTGGATCTCGCCGATCCCCGTACCGAGGCCGGCGCAGTGGGCGGTCGACTGCCCGGACTCGCCGGGCCTCAGGGTGACGTGCTCACCGTCCACATCGGGCGACCAGCCGCAGACCAGGTGCACCCAGAAGGTCTGCGTGGCAGAGCCGTTGTTCCGGCAGAGCGCGTATCCGGTGTAGTCGTCGATCGCGTGCTTGCCGGTGTCGCAGGACAACCCGGGCGGAATGGCGGCGGCCCGCGCGACGGCCACCGCGGCGGTCGCCGGAACGGCGAGTGCGACGGTCAGTCCGGCGACGGCCGCTCCCCGGGCCAGCGTGCGGACTGCGTGCCCCTTGTACGGCTTCATGTCTCCCCTTGGTTTCGGACGAGTGCCGGGCGCGCTCCGGACGAGCTCCGGCGATCTTCAGGGCTGCCCTCCCCGACGTTCCGTGACCGAAAACGGGGCCGAACCTCACCCTCCGTACACCCGGCCCGCCGCGCAGGCGACCGTGCGCGGGCGTACGCTCGCCAATAGGGTGAACAGCGCTCAAGAGGGGCCTGAACAGGGACGTTTCCGAGGAGGCGCCGTGACAGCACAGCGCATCGCCACGCGCGTCGCCGCCTGCGCGACGGTGGCCGTACTCGCCGGCGCCGGGGGCACCGTGGCGCAGGCGGACGACGACATCGAATCGCTCCCGGCCGAGCAGATCGCGGACCGCTCCCGGGACGCCCTGCTGGACGTCCGGTCCCTGCACCTGCGTGCGCGGGGCGACCTCGGCGAGAACCGGTCGCCGATGACGGTCGACCTCAGCCTGGACCGGAGCGGCAACTGTGCGGGCGACGTCGACCTGGGCAAGGGCAAGGGGTCGGTGGAGATCATCAAACGGGGCGACTCGGTCTGGCTGAAACCGGACTCGGACTTCTGGAAGAACCAGGTCCCGGTCGGCGGCTCGACCTTCGAGTCGGTCCTCGCCGGTCGGTACATGAAGGGCTCCGCCTCCGACTCCAGGCTGCGGCCGGTCGTGGAGGCGTGCGATCTGGACACCTTCCTCCAGCTGGTCTCCGACAACGCCGGGAATGCCGCCGGGACGTTCACCAAGGGGAGGGCCGCGTCGGTCGACGGGGTACGGACCGTCCCGGTCACCCGGACCCTCGGCGGACAGAAGTTGACGGCCTACGTGGATACCGGTGGCGCGCACTACCCCGTGCGAATCACCGTGAAGGGTGACGGGGCGGACGCGGCCGTGGACTTCTCCGGCTTCGACGAGCCGGTGCCCACGGCCACGCCTTCGAAGAACGAGACGGTCGACGTCAGCGCCGTGCTCGGACGGGCTCCCGCACAGTCCTGACACCGCGGCTCAGCACGGTGTACAGCAGCAGCGAGGAGACCAGTCCGACGGCCCAGCCGTAGTCGGCGAGCGGTTCGAGGAACGGGAGCAGGCCGTCGGCCGGGAAAGGGCCCTTGCCCGGTGCGGAGTGGGACCCGCCCACCGCAAGGACGCCGCCGACGGCGAAAGCCACGACGGCGCGCCAGTTCCAGCCGCCCTTGTACCAGTAGCGGCCCCCGGGCAGGTAGAGGTCCGGCAGGTCGAGAACGGTGCGGCGGATGATCCAGTAGTCGGCGATCAGGATGCCGGCCACCGTGCCGAGCAGCCCTCCCACCAGACCCAGCCAGGTGAAGATGTACAGCTCGGGTGTCTCGGTGAGCTTCCACGGCATGATCAGGACACCGACGACCCCGGTGATCAGAGCGCCCGTACGGAAGTTGATGAGTTTCGGGGCGAGGTTCGCCAGGTCGTACGCCGGTGAGACCACGTTGGCCGCGATGTTCACCGAGATGGTCGCCACCAGCACGGTGACGAGTCCGAAGAGGAGGCCGAAGACGTTGTCGGTCTTCGCGACGAGCTGGACGGGATCCCAGATCGCCTCCCCGTACACGGCCTGGGAACCGGACGTGACGAAGACGGAGAGCAGCGCGAAGAAGGTCATCGTGGTCGGCAGCCCGAGCGACTGCCCCCGGATCTGGGCGCGTTGGCCGGCGCCGAAGCGCGTGAAGTCGGGGATGTTCAGGGAGAGGGTGGACCAGAAGGCGATCATGCCCATGAGCGACGGGAAGAAGACGGGCCAGAAGTCCTCGCCCCAGCCGAGTGCGGAAGGCTGGTCCAGGAGTGGGCCGAAGCCACCCGCCTTGACCGCGACCCAGACCAGCAGGACCACCGCTCCGACGATGACGAAGGGCGCGGCCCAGCTCTCGAAGCGGCGCAGGGTGTCCATCCCCCGGTAGATGATCGCGAGTTCGAGCGCCCAGAAGAGGACGAAGCAGAGCCACAGCGTCCAGGGCTGCCCGCCGATCTCCCCGGCCCGCGCCCAGCCGCCGAAGATCTTGCCGAGCAGCGTGAAGATCCCGACGCCGCCGATCCAGGTCTGGATCCCGAACCAGGCGCAGGCGACCGCGGCCCTGATCAGCGCCGGCAGATTGGCACCCCGAAGCCCGAAGGAGGCCCGGGCCAGCACGGGGAAGGGGATGCCGTACTTGGGCCCGGCGTGCCCCGTCAGCAGCATCGGGGCCAGCACGATGAGGTTGGCCAGCGCGATCGTGAGGACGGCCTGCTTCCAGTCCATGCCGAGCGCGACCAGCCCGGAGGCCAGCAGCCAGGACGGGATGTTGTGGGCCATCCCGATCCACAGCGCGGCGAAGTTGTACGTCGTCCAGCGGCGCCGCTCCAGGGGCACCGGCAGCAGATCGTCGTTGACGAATCGGGAGTCGCCCGGGACAGCCCCGGGAGCGAGTTCGATCCGCCCCGAGGGGTCGGCTATCGGCTCACCGGGGGCGGGTGGTGGGACGGGTGGGACGGTAGCGGTCATGGTGACGTGACCCTTCGCTCGGGAGGTGCCGTGCGGGGCGCGGGCGTGTGGTGGCCGGACAGCCATTGCGGGGAGGTGCGACGGGCGGGGCGCGGCCGCCCGGGGCGGGTCAGACCGACAGTGCGGGAATGATCTTGGAACCGTAGGCGTCGATGGTCTCCTCGCGCGCGTCGTGCATGTCGTACACGGCGAACTGGTCGACCCCCAGGTCGCGCAGGACCTCGAGCTTCTCGATGTGCGCCTCGGGCGGTCCCAGCAGACAGAACCGGTCGACGATCTCGTCGGGGACGAAGGCCGTGTCCGGGTTGCCGGTGCGGCCGTGATGGCTGTAGTCGTAGCCCGAGCGGCCGGCGATGTACGCGGTGAGGGCCTCGGGTACGAGGTCCGAGTGCTCCCCGTACCGGGAGACGAGGTCCGCCACGTGGTTGCCGACCATGCCGCCGAACCAGCGGCACTGTTCCCGCGCGTGGTCCAGGTCCTCGCCGACATAGGCGGGGGCGGCCACGCAGATGGTGACGGAGTCCGGATCCCGGCCGGCGGCGGCGGCCGCGTCGCGTACCGCTTTGATCATCCATTCGGTGAGGTAGGGATCGGCCAGTTGGAGGATGAAGCCGTCGGCCTTCTCCCCGGCCAGCGCGAGGGCCTTGGGCCCGTACGCGCCCATCCAGACGGGCAGTCTGCCGTCCTTCACCCAAGGGATCCGGACCGGCTGTCCGTCGACGGTGGCCTCGCGCCCCTCCGCGAGGTCCCTGATCACCTCGATGGCCTCGCCCAGCCTGGCCAGTGTGTTGGGCTTGCGGCCCGCCACCCTCATGGCGGAGTCGCCGCGCCCGATGCCGCAGACGGTGCGGTTGCCGTACATCTCGTTCAGCGTGGCGAAGGTGGAGGCGGTGACCTCCCAGGTGCGGGTCCCCGGGTTCGTCACCATCGGCCCGACGATCATCCGTTCGGTGTGCTCCAGGATCCGGCTGTAGATGACGAAGGGCTCCTGCCACAGCACGGCCGAGTCGAAGGTCCAGCCGTAGCGGAACCCGTTCCTCTCCGCGCGGCGCATGAGTCGGACGACGGCCGAGGCGGGCGGGTCGGTCTGGAGGACGAGTCCGAAATCCATGACAGATGCTCCTTGTCGAAGTACTGACACATGGCGCGCGGGTTGCAGCCGCCGTACCGGCGGGCGAGCTGCCTTCCGGTGTACGTCGTGCTCTCGGCGCACACCGCGGAGGGAACCGCCGGCGCTTGCCCTCGGTGGCGTCCTGCGGCAGAGCTTTCCACACCGGCCGACGCCCGGCCCGGTACCACGACTCGTGGACGCGCGAGTCGCGGGGGACAATCCTGGACCCGTCGGCGGGCTTTGGGAAGGGGGAGTCTACGCGCGGAGCATGAACGGTTGGGGGCGGTTCCCCCGCAGCTGCGCGGGAACCGGCCGCCGAGTGGTCCGGACCCGGCGCGGACGCCGCCCGGCGGCCCGCCACGAACCGGGCGTGAAGCGTCAACACGCCCCGGACGACGCCTGGTTGCCTTCTCCCCGGAGGTGACACGGCGTGGGCGGCCCGTCGCGCCCGACGAAAGACGGGCCACCCGGCGGTGGATGTCCGGCACCGTCAGGCGGTCCGTACGGATGACCAGGGCCTTGGACACCGTACGGAGCGGCCGGGCCCCCTGACCCCCTGCCCGCGCGGGACCACCCCTCGGCGAGACTCCCCCGGGACAGATCCACTCATCACGATGGACGCGATGTCACATCATGGGCGTTTTGCCACCCGAAGGTATTGTCTGTGACGTTCAATCACGGTCCAGGCCTCCTCGGCGGTGGCAAGCCCGCCCCTGCGAGGCCGACGATTTCCCGCACCTCCCAGCGCACATGCGTCCCAAGCGGAAGGATCGGCCATGGGCACGGTCACCACGATCGACGGCACGGACATCTATTACAAGGACTGGGGTCCCCGCGACGCCCAGCCGATCATGTTCCATCACGGCTGGCCGCTCAGCGGCGACGACTGGGACAGCCAGATGCTGTTCTTCCTCGCCCACGGCTATCGCGTGATCGCCCACGACCGACGGGGCCACGGGCGCTCCGACCAGAGCTCTTCCGGGCACGACATGGACACCTACGCCGCCGACGTGTCGACCGTGGTCGAAGCGCTCGACCTGCGGGAAGCCGTACACATCGGCCACTCCACCGGCGGCGGCGAAGTGGCCAGGTACGTCGCCCGGTCGGAACCGGGGCGGGTCGCGAAGGCCGTACTCGTCAGCGCGGTGCCACCGGTCATGGTGAAGTCCGCGTCCAATCCGGGCGGCCTGCCCATCGAGGTCTTCGACGGCTTCCGCGCCTCCCTCGCCGCCAATCGCGCGCAGTTCTACATGGAGGTGCCGTCGGGTCCGTTCTACGGGTTCAACCGTCCCGGCGCCGAGGTGTCGCAGGGGCTCATCGACAACTGGTGGCGACAGGGCATGCGGGGCGCGGCGAACGCCCACTACGAGTGCATCAAGGCCTTCTCGGAGACCGACTTCACCGAGGACCTCACCAGGATCGAGGTGCCGGTCCTGGTCGCCCACGGCACCGACGACCAGATCGTGCCCTACGAGGACTCGGGGCCCCTGTCCGCCGAGCTCCTCACGAACGGCAGGCTGAAGAGCTACGAGGGCTATCCCCACGGCATGCTCTCGACGCATCCGGACGTCATCAACCCCGACCTCCTGGCCTTCGTCAAGGAGTAGCAGCGTCAGGCCCGCTGACGAAGGGATCCTCGGCCCGCTCGTGCCCGAAGGGCGGGCGGACGCGGAACACCTGACGGCCCGGCCGGACACCCCGTTCACGAACCTGTGACATGCACACGGGAACTACGCGGCCGCGACGCGCAGTCGTTCAGTGCGTTGCCATCCGGCCGCCGCCGTGAAGGAGCATGCGGCGGCGGGCCTGTTCCCTTTGTGCCAGGAGTTCACTTTGCTGCACCAGAAGTCCGCCCTTCGCCTCGCCGCGCCCGTGGCTGTTCTCGCCCTCGCGCTCACGGCCTGCGGCGGTGGCGACGACACGGCCGACACGGCGGACAAGCCGAAGGACACGTCGAGCTCGGCCGGCAAGCCCAAGGCTTCGCCGGAGCCCGAGTCGGGCGGCGAGCTCGCCACCGGGGAGAGCGCCACCGGCAGGGTGACGGAGGGCGAGGCCCCCGTCATCTACGAGATCGTGGCGCAGAAGGCCGACGTGGGCACGGAGGCGGACGCCGCGAAGGTGGTGAGCGATCCCGAGAAGGCCAAGGGCCTGGTCCTGGTCGTCGCCCACGTGAAGTACACCCACAAGGAGGGCCCCGCCCTCACGCGGAGTCCCGAGGTCCAGCGGGGCGTCAGCATCTCGGCGGACGGCACGCGCGGCTCGATGCTCATCGGTGCCGCCGACGACGCCGCGGGATGCGAGGACCCGTACGACCTCAAGGGCTGGAAGCAGGGCGAGAGCCACGTCCTGTGCGAGACCTACCTGGTGCCTGCGGGCTCCAAGCAGATCGAGGTCCAGTGGGCCGAGGAGGACGGCGAGCCGTACATCTGGAAGTTCGCCTCCTAGGACGCCGGCGGCCGTCCGGTGCCACCGTCACCGGACGGCCCCCTCTCAGCGCGTGACCGCCGGCCGGGCCGCGCTCCGCGGCCCGTCCGGGGACCGGTCGTCCGGCCGGTTCCCCGTCGACTCCGTTGCCGGACCGGGGGGTGGATGGGGCGGAGGTCCGTTCACCCCAGGTACTGGCACGTGGAACGTGGCAGGAAGGCGCCGTGACCGGCACGGCCCACGTACTTCCTCCGGTCGACGACGACTTCGCCGCGCGAGACGACCGTCTCGACCTGCCCCGTGATCGTCCTGCCCTCGTAGGCCGAGTAGTCGACGTTCATGTGGTGCGTCTCTGCGGACAGCGTCTGGACGGCGAGCGGGTCGTAGATCACCACGTCGGCGTCCGCGCCGGGCGCGACCGTCCCCTTCCGCGGGTAGAGCCCGAACATCCGCGCCGGGGAGGCGCAGGCGATCTCGATCCAGCGACGGCGGGAGATGTGTCCGTCGACTACGGCCTGGTGGAGGAGGTCCATGCGGTTCTCCACCCCGGGAAGGCCGTTCGGGATCTTGGAGAAGTCGCCGCGGCCCATCTCCTTCTGCCCCGTGAAGCAGAACGGGCAGTGGTCGGTGGAGACGACCTGGAGCTCGTTGTTGCGAAGGCCGCGCCAGAGCGCCTCCTGGTGCTCCCGGGGGCGCAGCGGGGTCGAGCAGACGTACTTCGCACCCTCGAAGTCGGGCTCGGCGAGATTGTCCGTGGAGAGGAAGAGGTACTGGGGACAGGTCTCGCCGAAGACCGGGAGTCCTTTGTGGCGGGCGGCGGCGATCTCGGCGAGGGCTTCGTCGGCGGAGACGTGGACGACGTACAACGGCGCTCCCGCGACCCTCGCGAGCTGGACCGCTCGGTGCGTGGCCTCGGCCTCCAGCGCCACTTTGCGTACGTCGCCGTGGTGGCGCGGGTCGGTGCGCCCCTCGGCCAGCGCCTGCTCGACCAGGACGTCGATCGCGATGCCGTTCTCCGCGTGCATCATGATCAGGCCGCCGTTGTCAGAGGCCCGCTGCATGGCACGGAGGATCTGGCCGTCGTCGCTGTAGAACACGCCCGGGTAGGCCATGAAGAGCTTGAACGAGGTGATGCCCTCCGCCACCAGGTGGTCCATCTCCTTGAGCGAGGACTCGTTCACGTCGGACAGGATCATGTGGAAGGCGTAGTCGACGGCGCAGTTGCCGTCGGCCTTCGCGTGCCAGGCGTCGAGTCCCTCACGCAGTGAGCGGCCCATGGTCTGGATGGCGAAGTCGACGATCGTCGTGGTGCCGCCCCAGGCCGCGGCCCGGGTGCCGGTCTCGAAGGTGTCGGCGGCGTAGGTCCCGCCGAACGGCATCTCCATGTGCGTGTGCGCGTCGACGCCTCCGGGGATGACGTACTTCCCCGTGGCGTCGATCCTCCGGTCGGCGCTCCAGCCCGCCGCGGCGTCGGTGCCCTGGGCGGCGAGGGCGGCGATGCGTCCGCCCTCGATGAGTACGTCGGCGTGGATCTCGTCCGACGCGGTGATGACGAGACCGCCGTGGATGACGGTGCGGCTCATGTACCCCTCCTCGCTGTGGCGATACCGGTTCTGCTCACCCGTGAAGACCGTTCGCGCTTCCCCCGCCCAGGCACGTCACCCGGCCGCGTGCAGTGCCTCGCCCAGGATCTCCGCGCCTTCCTCGGCTTCGGCGACGGTCAGCGACAGGGGCGGCGCGATCCGCAGGACGCTGGTGTTGTGTCCGCCGCCCTTGCCGATGAGCAGCCCGCCCGCGCGGGCCGCTTCGAGTACGGCCGTCGCGGCCTCCGGGGCCGCCTCGTCGGTGCCGGGCCTCACCAGTTCGAGTCCGATCATGAGTCCCCTGCCGCGTACCTCCCGCACGGCCGGCGAGCCCGCGCCGACCGCCCGCAGACGCTCGATGAGCAGGCCGCCGACCCGCCGGGCGTTGCCCTGGAGGTCGTGCTCCAGCAGGTACGCCAGGTTGGCGAGCCCGGCCGCCATGGTGACCGGGGACCCGCCGAACGTCGAGATGGAGTTGGCGTCCAGGCAGTTCATGACGTCGGCGCGGGCGACGACTCCTCCGACGGACATGCCGTTGCCGATGCCCTTGGCGAAGGTGAGGATGTCAGGGGGCCCGCTCGAAGCGTGTGCCTGCCAGCCCCAGAAGTGGTCGCCCGTACGGCCCCAGCCGGTCTGCACCTCGTCGGAGATCCACAGGATCCCGTGCCGGTCCAGCACCTCACGGAAGGCCGCGTAGAGCCCGTCGGGCGGTGCGGTGAACCCGCCGACCCCCTGCACGGGTTCGGCGATGAGCGCCGCGGCGTCCCGGGTGTGCCCGAGCAGGTCCTCCAGATCTGCCACACAGGCTTCGATGAACCGTTCGTCGCTCAACTCCGCGTACGGCCCCCGGCTGCGGACTCCGCCGTGGACGTACAGCGTCTGCAGGGGTGAGAGGCTCGTGGGCGACCAGGACCTGTTGCCCGTGACGGACACGGCCGAGAACGACCTGCCGTGGTAGCTGTTGCGCATCGCCAGGATCTGGTTCGACCCCCGGTGGGCGGTGGCGAGCAGCAGGGCCGCGTCGTTGGCCTCGGTGCCCGAGGTGGTGAAGAAGACCCGGGCGTCTGGGATGCCCGAGAGCGCGGCGATCCGCTCGGCGAGCTCGACCATCGGGCGGTTGAGGTAGAGGGTCGAGGAGTGGATGAGCCGCCCGGCCTGCTCGGAGACGGCCTTGGTCACCTCGGGCAGGGCGTGCGCCGTCATCGTGGTGAGGATGCCGCCGAAGAAGTCGAGGTAGCGGTTGCCGTCCACGTCCCAGACATGGCGGCCCTCGCCGTGGGTGAGTTCCAGGGGGTGCCGGTAGTAGAGCGCCATCCAGTCGGGGCTGACGGCGAGATGCCGCTCGTGCAGGCCGGTCACGGTTCCACCAGCCCGTCGTACGCGTCCGGCCTGCGGTCCCGGTAGAAGGCCCACTGCTGCCGGACCTCCTCGATCAGGCCGAAGTCCAGGTCCCGCACGACCAGTTCCTCTTCCTTGTCACTCGCGACCTCGCCCACGAACTGCCCGCGCGGATCGACGAAGTAGCTGGTGCCGTAGAAGTCGTTGTCGCCGTACTCCTCCTGGCCGACACGGTTGATCGCGGCGATGAAGTACTCGTTGGCGACGGCGGACGCGGGCTGTTCCAGCTGCCAGAGGTAGCCGGAGAGGCCCCGGGAGGTGGCGGAGGGATTGTACACCAACTGGGCCCCGTTGAGACCGAGTTGACGCCACCCTTCGGGGAAGTGCCGGTCGTAGCAGATGTAGACCCCGACCTTGCCGACAGCGGTGTCGAAGACCGGCCAGCCGACGTTGCCGGGTTTGAAGTAGTACTTCTCCCAGAAGCCCTTGACCTGCGGGATGTGGTGCTTGCGGTACTTGCCGAGGTACGAGCCGTCGGCGTCGATCACCGCCGCGGTGTTGTAGTAGAAGCCGGACTGCTCGACCTCGAAGACGGGTACGACGATCACCATGCCGGTCTCCCGGGCGAGGTCCCGCATGCGCCGGACCGTGGGGCCGTCGGGTACGGGCTCGGCCCAGCGGTAGTGCTCGGGCTCCTGGACCTGGCAGAAGTAGGGGGCGTTGAACACCTCTTGGAAGCCGATGATCCGCGCGCCCTGCCGGGCGGCCTCACGCGCGTGTTCCTCATGCTTGGCGATCATGGATTCGGTGTCGCCCGTCCAGGTCGCCTGGACGAGTGCGGCGCGTACGACGTGGGACATGAGCTGCTCCTTCGACGCGGCGTCAGAGAGCCTCTTCTCTACGCCCGTAGACACGGTGCACAGGAGGAGAACGTAAGCCCCGTCACACAGCGGGGCAAGACCATCGCCGGGAACCGACGGAGTCGATCATGTTTCACACCCGAGCGGTCCACTCCTTCGCGCAGGGCGCGGCGTCCAGTCCGCAGAGCGCCCCGTACGCGGACTGGACGAACGGTGCGAGGGGGGTGGGAGCCGCGTTCGTGAGGGCCACGAGGCCCGTGCCCGAGCCGGGGAGGAAGCCCGCGAAGGCGGTGAAGCCGCGGGTTCCCCCGGAGTGGTGGATCAGCGCGCCGCCCGGGCGCGGGCGGAGGTTCCAGATGAGGCACAGCCGGGAGCCGGTTCTCGGCACGCTCAGCCGGGGCCGTTGCACCTCGGCGAGCGCGGTGCGCAGCGCGGGTTCCGGGGCGGTGTCGGGGTCCAGCAGCGCGGCCAGGACGCGCAGCAGGTCGCGGACGCTCGACCGCACGGCTCCCGCCGCCGTCAGCCCGGGCATCAGGAGGGAGGGGCGTGGACGGCCGTGCCAGTGGCCGGTCGCCTGGGGACGGCCGGGATCGCAGTCCGTGTCCGCGAGGCCGAGCGGGCCGGTGACGCGCTCGGCCAGCAGGGCGGGGTAGTCGTCTCCGGAGCCGCCGGCCGCCCTGGCGAGCACCTGACCCAGCAGGCCTCCGCCGAAGTTGGAGTACAGGACCCGGCTGCCGGGCCGGTGCCGGAGCCGGGTACGGCGCAGCGAGGCGAGCAGGTCGTCCTCGAGGAAACCCGCGTACGGGTTGCTGAGCCACCCGCTGCGGAGCGCCCGGCCGAGCAGGCCCGGGGGGAGGCGCGGCAGACCGGAGGTGTGGGTGGCGAGGTGGAGGAGGGTCAGCGGCGGGCCCGGGAGCCGGAAGGGGAGGTAACGGTCGGCGCGGTCGCCGTAGTGGACCTCGCCCCGGGCGGCCATCTCCGCGAGCAGCAGTGCGGTGAAGGTCTTCGTCAGCGAGCCCGTCTCGAACCGGGTGCTCTCCCCCACCGGACCGCTGCGGAGCACGGCGCGCTCGGCTCCCCGCACAGCCGCGACCGCCGTCGCCGGCCCGGGGGAAGCCGCCAGGAGCGGCTGGAGGGAGGCGGTCAGCGGCGGGCGTGTCACACGCTCACCGCTGCCCCGCCGCCCTGGCCAGCGCGATGGATCCGGCGACGGCCGCTACGACGACGGTGTGCTGATGGTCCGTGAACCGCTGCTGCGGGTCGTCGTCCACCGGCTCGTTGTCACGGGGCACGAGACCGTCCTGGTGCTGCAGCGCCGCGACGGCCTCCCAGTCCTCCGTGGGGCAGTACGGGTCCTCGATCGAGGCGCCGACGACGAGCAGCTCCGTGACCAGGTCCCACTGCCCCACCTCGCGCCAGACGTCGATCCACACGGGGAGCCAGGTGCGTACGTGGTCGGCGAGTTCGGGCGGCAGTCCGCCCGGGTTCCCGCCCCAGTCGGTGAGGTGGAAGACGGTGTGGGTCATCGCGTACGCGGTGATCCAGTTGATGGCCCAGGGCTCCGGTCTCGCACCGAGCCAGGTCGTGGCGGCCACGGCGTTCAGGTCCTCGGTGTGCCCGAGGCCCACGACGCGGGCGGCGTTGGCGACGGCGAGCCGCCGGTTCGGCAGGACCTCGACGCTGTTCACCGACCGCATGCGGGAACGGTGGGCCAGGAGGCGGTCGAGCCCTTCGTGGCGGTAGCCGCAGCGGACGAACGGGGCGTACATCTCGAGCGGGTCCGTCATCAGCGTGTGACGGAGCTGGCGTTCGTAGATCATGTCGCCGCGCCTGAACTGCTCCCAGGTGAAGTCCATCAGGCTCTGGGCTGCGGCCAGACGGCCGGGCCCCGCCACTCCGTCGCGCAGGATCAGGGAGGCCGCGAGGGTCGTCTCCCCCAGCGGCTTGTAGACACTGTCGGGGTCGGCCATCGTCTCGGTCGTGCCCGGCGGCAGGCCTCCGAGGTCCCGGTTCGCGTGCAGCCACGAGAGCGCACGGTCCGCCATGCTGCGGGCCGCCCGGGTGACGGGCTCTGGGATCGTCGTCATGTGGATGCCGCCTCCTCGGCGGCAGCACCGGGCTGCGGTGCGAGGAAGTGGCGGGCGATCGCCAGGTCCAGGGCGGCGCGCGGGCCCGCCCCGCCCACCAGCCACACGTGCTCGGCCGCGAGGTCCGGGTCCAGGGGCAGTCCGGCGCCCTCGTGACTCAGCCAGGCCAGCCAGCGGACGAGGCGCAGCGCGGTCGGGAAGTCACGGCGCAGGATCGAGCGGCTGACACCGCGGCTCAGCGGCAGAGCTCCGGCGCGGGCGGCCTCGTGGACCGGACCGTCGAGGCCGAGCGTCGCCAGCGGGGCGAGTTGTGCCATCCGGACGGACCAGCCGCTCCAGTCCGCGGTGCGGCTGAGCGCGGGGTCGTCCGCCGGGGCGGGCGCGACCGCCCGCAGGGTGTCGTCCCCGGAGAGCCGCGCGAGCAGGACCGCGGTCGCGTGGTCGCGGTGGGCGACCGCCGCCTCCTCCGTGGCCTCGGAGGCGGGGAAGGCGTCGAAGGCCTTGGCCACGACGGCCGCGTCCTGCGCCTGGAAGGGGTGGCCCGCCAGCAGGTGGGGGCTGAAGACGTCGGCTCCGAGCACCCGGACGGCCGCGAGAGCCGCGAGGGTGTCCGGGGCGTCGTCGACGTACCGCGCCAGCTGTGCAGCGCCCCCGGTGCCGCTGAGGGCACCGAGGACGCTGACTGCCAGGGCGTCGGCCGCCTCGGCGAATGCGGAGTGGGAACTCACTTGCCCCGGGGCTCCTTCGGCTCCTTGGGAGACAGGAGGAGGAGCGCGAGCAGGAAGCCCGCGGCCTCGGGGGTGTAGAGCGGGGCGTCACTGACGGCTGCCTCGGGCTCGGCCATCAGCGCGCCCAGCGTGGTGGTCTGGGCCGGTGTCGCGGTGAGAGCGATCTCCTGGGTAAGCATGGTGCCTCCACATCACTGGGGGACACTTACCACATGTGTGGTGATGCCTCGAACGCCGATAAAGGGTGGAATGAGATTTATCTCCCCAACCCCGCGTGGACTGACGACGTGTATGGGCCACAGGCTCCGGACGGCCGGCGACAGCGCTCCACGCCGCCGGGACGAAGGTCTCGCCCGGCCTTCGAAACCGCTGTCCGCCCGGGCGCCCCACAGAGCGTCCGTCACCTCACCGCGCGGTCGGGCGGCTTCCTCCGCCCCCGACCGGGGTGACGGATCGGCGGGTCGGCCGGTGCTCCGGGCCGCCGTCGCCACGCCGCCGCAGGCGTCCCGGGCGGCGGTGTGGCGACGGCGGCCCGGCACGGAAGGGCCCGCCGATCCGGGCCGTGCCCTACGGCGCCGTCAGCCCCGCGACCCGCAGCGCGTGGACCAGGTCCCGCTCTCGCGCCGCGGACACCTCGCGTGCCGCGGCGAGCAGTTGGGGGACGAGGTGGCGCGCTCTCCCCTCAGCGACGCGCGCCGCGTCCTGCGGCGTCCGGACGCGGACGAACGCGCATAGCAGCGCCCGCGCCTCCGGCCCCAGACCGGCGCGTTCGAGGACGGCCACGGCGTCGGCGATCTCGCCGGCAGGCCGGGCCACTCCTTGCCGGAGCAGCTGCCCGCAGTCGTCGGCGCGGCCGGCTGCCGCCAACGCACCTGCCGCAGCGGCCAGTTCGGCGGGTGGCAGGGAGGAGACCTCCCACAGCAGGGTCGCCCAGTCGGCGGCCAGGCCCGCTCCGTGCAGGGCGACGGCGAGGGCCGGCAGATGCCCCGCGGGCCATGCGGCCGCTTCGCAGAGCACGACGTGCGCCTCACCGCTACGGCCGTCCGTGCGCAGCCGTACGAGCCGGGCCACGGCGTTCTCGGCGGCCCTGAGTGCGGCGGGTCCGGGTTCCGGGGCACTGGAGGCAGGGACCTCGCTCCCCTCGGCCCGCGCACCGCTGAAGCGCGCTCCTCTGGGGGCGGTGCCCGGCGAGGGCGCCGGTCGGCCGGGCCCGGTCGGCGGGACCGGCTCCGCCTCCACCTCGTCCTCGATCTCCAGGCCGGCGAAGCGGGCGCCACGAGGCTTCCTGCGCCTGGGCGCGGGAGCAGGCGTCCTCTCCGGGCCGGGCCTGGGGCCATCGGCCGCTTCGGGACGGCGCGGCCCCGGTACCGGGGACCCGTCCCCGGTGTCCGGCGTGTTCTCGTCGTCCTGCTCCCGGAACCAGCTGTCCGGTGCCGGCCTGCCGAGCGCCGCCATCCGGTTGCGGAGCTCCGCACAGCGCGCCGTGGCACGGGCGTGGTCGTCCCGCGCCCAGGCCGGCGCCTCCGTCTCCTCGTCCCGCTCACGCGCCCCGTTCGCGTCGGCGGCACGCATCCGCCCGGCCGCGTACGACTGCTCACGGCGCATCACGTCCAGCCGGTCGGCCAGAGCCTGGCGCCCGCCGGGGCGCCTGTCGTGCGCGGCCGCGGACGCGGCACACAGCGCGGCGGCCCGTACGGATTCCCTTGCGGCGAATGCGGTGCCCCGCACCGCTGCGAGGTCCTGGAGCAACGACTCGACCACGTCCCAGGGCGGGACATCGATGCCGGCGAAGCAGGCGCGCATGCCTTCGGGATCGCGCGCGCAGAAGACTCCGTACCAGCCGCGGCCGGGATCGAGCAGAGCGGCCAGGTCATGTAGGTACCGTGCGAACGCCCTTACTTCCGCAGCATGCTGATGCTCTGTCATCGCCGCCCTCACCGGTCGCCGGGGACTGGGACGTTCCAGTCCGCGGGCATTCGACCGCAGGCGTGTTACGAGCGGACTACGCGCGCTCTTCCGGCACGGTGCACCCGAAGCGCACGACCGGGCCGGCGCCCCCTCAGAAGGTGATGGCGATCCCCGTGTGGGGCCGCTTGCCGAGACGCACGACCATGGCGGGCCAGTCCACGAGCCAGAACTTCCAGGTGTACTTGCGAGCGAGCATCTTGCGTACCGCCGCCATCGCGTCGCCGTCGAGCAGCCGAGCCGTCCCCTCGGCGCTCGCTGCTCCCTCGGCGACGCGACCGCGCGCATCGCAGACGGTGACGAGGACCCGGCTGTCCTTGCGGAGCCGCTTGACCTTCCAGGAGTCGGAGCGCGTCCAGACGTACAGCACTTCGTCGTCCGCCGCGGCCCAGACGGGCGTCGCGACGGGCGTGCCGTCCTTCCGGTAGGTGGTCAGACTGACGTATTCGCTGCGGGCGAAGTCCTGGAGAGTCACGGGCGCGACCCTACTCGGCTCATACCGTCAGCGGCATCTCCCCTGGTCGGACAGCGGCCCGGGGTTCGGCTCGTCCGATGCCGGGGCCCCTGAACGGCTGGGCGGGTGACTCGGCCGTCGGCTTCACCGCCGGCCGCCCCAGGACCGAGGACGTGCGGCTGAGCGGGACGGCGTTCGCGGCGCTGGACGCGGGCATCGCGGCGGCGGACGCGGGCGAACGGATCGGCGACCTCGCGCACGCGATCGGCACGGGGCGCCGGGGCGCGGGTCACGGCACCCCGGGGCGGGCACGGTATCGGCAGGTCGGTGCACGAGGGCCCGTCCGGCTCGACCGGGGCACGCCGCTGCGGCACGTGATGGTGCCGGCCATCGAGCCGATGCCGATCGTCGGCGGCCAGTACGTCTTCCACGCGGACCCCGACGGCTGGACCCTCCGTGCGAGTGATGGCAACCGGCTGGCCCACGCCGAACACACGGGGCCGTCACCGATGACGGCCCCGCATCCTGACGGCGCTCCGACCCTGCGCACTCAGGCTCCCCCGGCGAACTTCCGGGCGAGTTCCTCACCGGCCTTGACGGCGGCGGCAGGGCTCTCGATCGGTGAGGCCTTGGAGTTCCTGAAGAGGATGTAGGTGACACCGGAGGCCGTACCGCCGGTCCTGGGGTCCGGATCGATGCCGAGCGCCTTGGCCAGGGCGTACGAGCCCTCTCCGATGATTCCGGTGGGCCCCGTGTCTCCGACGACCGCGTAGCGGACCTTCCCGTCGTGGATGACGGCGGCCACACCGCCGCCCTTGATCCCCGCAGTGGTGTAGTTCCACAGCGGGCCGGGGCCGGGGACGACGACGTACGGCACCTCGGCTGAGTCCAGGTACTTGCCGTCCGACCCCTGGAACGCCGTCTGGGGCTGGAAGGAGGGGTCCGTCCTCGTGTTGCAGACGGTGCTGACCTGACCGTCGCAGTCGATGTCCATGTCGGCCTCCCAGAACACGGCCTCGTCGGTGCCGCAGACCGGGACCGTGGCGGCTGCCGCGCTCTGGTCCGTCCGGTACTTCCCCTGGGAGATCCGGGTGCAGTTCTGCACCTTGGCCAGCAGTTCGGCGGCCCCGACCGGGCTTCCCGCGTCCCCGGCCGCCTCGGCCGGGAGTGTCGCGGCGAGCAGAGCGGCGCCGGAGAGCGCGGAGAGGACGAGCATTCGCGTACGCACCGTCGTAGATGCCCTTTCACTGGACACGAAGGACCCCGGGGGGCCTTCCTTGCCGGCGCGGCCGGCGGGTGGGCGACCGGCCGCTTCAAGGCCTCGGGGCCGGAAGGGCGCGACGAACCACGCCCTTCCGGCCCCGAGGCCTCTGCTTGTGCCGATCGGTCACGAACCGCCGCTCGGCGATACCACCATGGCCGACCCGCCACCGCGCCGCACCTTTTCGGCCGCCGCGAGCCAGCGTCCTCCCGGAAGGCGCTGGACGCCCGTGGCTGCCCCGATCTCCGGGTTCGCCTTGAACACGTGCCCGATCGCCTCCAACTCCTTGCGCACCGGGCTGTCCCACAGCCCCGGCTCGATCTCGGTCGTGGCCGAGTTGCGCTGGCTGGCGCGCGGGGCGGCGATCGCCTCGACGAGCGGCAGCCCCCGGTCCAAGTGGCCCGTCAGGGACTGCAGGACCGTGGTGATGATCGTGGCACCGCCCGGCGATCCCAGCGCCAGTACGGGCTTTCCGTGCTCCAGCACGATGGTCGGCGAGATCGACGAGCGCGGACGCTTGGCCGGGCCGGGCAGGTTCGGGTCGTGGACCGCCGGATTCGCCGGCGCGAACGAGAAGTCGGTCAGCTCGTTGTTGAGCAGGAACCCCCGCCCCGGCACCGTGATGCCGCTGCCGCCCGTCGACTCGATCGTCAGGGTGTACGCGACGACGTTGCCCCACTTGTCGGCGGTCGTCAGGTGCGTCGTGTTCTCACCCTCGAACGTGGTCGGGGCGGCATCTCCCCCGGTGGCGCAGCGGGCGGGGTGGCGCGGGTCACCCGGAGCGAGCGGGCTGGTGAGCACCGCGTCGTCCTTGATGAGGCACTCGCGCGAGTCCGCGAACCGCTGGCTCAGCAACTCCCGTGTCGGGACGTCCTCGAACGCGGGGTCGCCGACCCATCGGCCCCGGTCGGCGAACGCGATCCGGCTCGCCTCGATGAGGCGGTGCAGGTACCGCGTCTCGCTCGCCTTCGAAAGGTCCGTCGACTCGAGGATGTTGAGGGCCTCGCCGACACTCGTGCCCCCGGACGAGGAGGGCGCGATGCCGTACACGTCCAGGCCGCGGTAGGTGGTCTTCGTCGGGTCCTGGCGCAGCGCGCGGTACGCCTTCAGGTCCTTGGCCGTCAGATCCCCCGGACGCACCGCACGCGTCGCCGCCGGGTCCACGGGTGGCTTCCGCACCGTCGACACGATGTCCCGGGCCAGCTCGCCCCGGTACAGCTCGTCCACGCCCTCGCGGCCGAGTGTCCGGTAGGTACGGGCGAGGTCGGGGTTCTTGAACACCGATCCGGTCACCGGCAACTGACCGCCGGGAAGGAAGAGTTCGGCGGAAGCGGGAAAGTCGGCGAACCGTGCCTGGTTCGCCGCGGTCTGGGAGCGGAAGGTGTCGTCCACGACGAACCCGTCACGGGCCAGCCGCTCCGCCGGTTCGAGTAGCCGCCGGAGAGATTTGCTGCCCCAGGCGTCGAGCGCCTTCTCCCAGGTGGCGGGTGTGCCGGGGGTGCCGACGCCGAGTCCGCTGGTGACGGCGTCGTTGAAGGGGATCGGCTGCCCGTTCTCCAGGAACAGCGAGGAGTCCGCGCTCCGTGGGGCGGTCTCACGGCCGTCGATGGTCTGTACCCTGCCCGTCCTGGCGTCGTAGTGGACGAAGTACCCACCGCCGCCGATGCCCGCCGAGTAGGGCTCGGTGACACCCAGTGCTGCTGCCGTGGCGACGGCCGCGTCAACGGCGTTGCCTCCCTTGCGGAGCACCTCGATACCTGCGGCCGAGGCGTCCGCGTCGACACTCGACACGGCTCCCCCGTATCCCACCGCCAGGGGGGACTTGGGAGGTGGCACGGGTGGCGCCGAGGCTGCGGGGGCCGCGGCGCCGAGCGAGCCGATGACGGCGATCACGATGGGGAACGACACACTGCGGCCGACCGAACGACGCATCCGTACCTCCTGTGAAGAATCGTCCGCGCAGGGTAACTCCGCACCGCCCGTACCGTCAGGACCGCCTCGGCCACACGTCCGGACGGACCGGTCAGCCGGTGCCGGCCGGTACGGCCGCCCGGTCGGCGATCAGCCTGATGATCTCCTGCTGGTGCGCGGCCAGGTAGAAGTGGCCGCCCCTGAAGACACGGAACTCGAAGGCCCGCTGCGTGTGCCGCGACCAGGCCTGTGCCTCCTCGAGGGTCACCTTGGGGTCGTTGTCGCCCACGAGGCTCCACACGGGGCAGCGCAGCGCGGGGCCCGGCTCGTAGACGTAGGTTTCGGCGGCGCGGTAGTCGGCGCGGATCGCCGGCAGCGCCATGCGGAGCAGTTCCGGATCCTCGAGGATGGCTGAGTCCGTTCCGCTCAGCCGCCTCATCTCGTCGACGATGCCGTCGTCGTCCTGTAGGTGGACGGCCTCCGTGCGGGGCGAGGAGGGGGCCCGGCGCGCGGAGGCGAACAGGGCGTGCGGCACGACGCCGTGGTCGCGCTCGAGCCGGCGCGCGACCTCGAAGCCGAGGGTCGCGCCCATGCTGTGCCCGAACAGGAGCAGCGGGCGGTCCGTCCACTCCAGGAGTACGGAGGTCACCCGGTCGGCCAGTTCGGCGATCGTGGCGACGCAGGGCTCGGCCCGCCGGTCCTGGCGCCCCGGGTACTGCACGGCGAGCACGTCCGTGTCCGCCGGCAGGCCCGCGGACACCGGCTGGTAGAAACTCGCCGAACCGCCCGCGTGCGGCAGACACACCACCCTGACCGCCGCGTCCGGACGGGGGTGGTAGCGGCGTATCCACAGGCGGTTGAGTTCGGCCGACGTGCTCATGGGGTGCGGGGTCCCTTCGTGGCGGCGGTGCGGACGGGCCGCACCGGGCGTGCCCGAGCAGTCTCACCGCCTGTGGAAACGGGCCACACCCCTACCGCCCCCAGGGCCCCCCAGGCGGCGGGGGACTCACGCCTTGAGGTAGGCCAGCACCGCCAGGACTCGGCGGTTGTTGTCACTCGACGGGGGGAGCATCAGCTTGGAGAAGATGTTCGAGATGTGCTTGGCCGCAGCGCCCTCGGTGACGGTCAGCCGCTGGGCGATGGCGGTGTTGGAGCACCCCTCCGCCATGAGCTCCAGCACGACGCGCTCCCTTGCGGTGAGCGCGGACAGCGGCTCGTCGCGGGAGTGGGACGTCATCAGCTGGGCCACGACGGTGGGGTCCATGGCCATGCCGCCGGCCGCGACCCGGCGGACGGCGTCGATGAACTGCCTGTCGTCCAGGACGCTGTCCTTGAGCAGGTAACCGATGCCGCCCGTGCCGTCGGCCAGCAGTTCGCGGGCGTACATCTGCTCGACGTGCTGGGACAGGACGAGGATCGGGAGACCGGGTTGCTCGCGGCGGGCGAGCAGGGCGGCCTGCAGGCCCTCGGTGGTGAACGTCGGCGGTAAGCGCACGTCCACCACGGCCACGTCGGGACGGTGTTCGGCGATGGCCTGTCTCAGGTCCGTCCCGTTGTCGACGGCGGCGACCACCTCGCAGTCGTAGGCCTCGAGCAGTTGGATGATTCCCTGCCTCAGGAGGAAGAGGTCTTCGGCGAGGACAACGCGCACGGCAACTCCATTTTCATGACGGTCGGACCGCCCGGGGGACTGTTGATCTCCAGGACGCCGTCAAAGGATGCCAGCCGCCGCCGGATGCCCTCCAGGCCGCTCCCGGCCGACATCTCGGCGCCACCTCGGCCGTCGTCGGTGACCAGACCGTGCAGGGCGCCGTCCGCGTGACGGAGATCCACCTCGACCCGTCGGGCGTCGGCGTGTTTGAGCGCGTTGGTGAGCAGCTCCGACACCGAGAAGTAGATGGCGGACTCCACCGGATCGGGCAGTTTCCCCGGCAGGACCGCCGTGACGTTCACGGGCAGTGGACTGGCGAGGCCCAGAGCCCTTACCGCGTCGGCGAGTCCGCGCTCGGCGAGCACCGGGGGGTGGATGCCCCGGACCAGGCCGCGCAGCTCACGCAGGGCCTGCACGGAGGAGCTGCGCGCGTCGTGCAGCAGCCGGCGGGCCTCGTCGGTGTTGCGGTCCAGCTGCCGGTCGACGGCGCCGAGGGTGAGGCCGAGGCTGACCAGCCGTGCCTGGGCGCCGTCGTGCAGGTCGCGTTCGATGCGGCGCAGTTCGGCGGCCTGGATGTCGAGCGCTCCGGAGCGCGTCTCGGACAGGTGGCGCACCCGGGAGGACAGGCGGGCGCGCTGGGTCGGGCCCAGCAGGAACAGGACGAAGTAGGCGTAGCCCTTCAGGATCCAGGGGCTGAGGTGGACCCAGCCGGCGAACACGACGAGTGCGGCGAGGGCCGCGGCGAGCGCGGCGGTCCAGCTGTCCACGGTGATGAACGCGTACCAGCGGCCCACGCCGTCGGCGGCGACGGGCCTCCACAGGCCGCAGGCCAGCACCAGCCCCTCCCCCGCGTAGTACAGCAGTGCGGCCGGGGCGCTGCCGAGCAGCAGGCCGACGGCGCTGTTGAGGAACAGCCACAGCAGGTCCCGCCAGGTCGCCGGGTCGGCCAGGATCCACTTGCAGCGGCGCACCCAGCCGACGATGTCCCGCTCGATCTCCTCCGGTTCGGGCCGGTAGGGCCGTTCCACCGGGACTCCGGAGCGGGCGGCGGCACGCCGGTTCAGGTCGCAGACCCAGCGCACCGCGGTGGTCAGGTGGGGCAGCGCGAGGAAGCCGATCCCGATGAGGCAGAGGATGACGAAGTACGTGGTCGTGAGGAAGAGCACGACCGAGGCCAGGGCCCCGGCGGCGATCAGGGCGCCGACCAGTGTGTCCTGGGCGGCCCGGCTCAGTCGCGTGCGCCCGTCCTCCCGTACGCGAGGAGGGGCGAGGGCGGGACCGTCCCCGGACGGGGGTGCCGGGGACGGCCCGGTTCGGATACGGCTCACGCGGCCTTCACCGTGTCGACGGCGGGCGTGCGCATGCCGCGCCACGAGGGCAGGAGCGTGGCGCCGAAGACCAGCACCAGGGACCCTCCGACGATGGCGAGGTAGATCCAGATGGATCCTGAGGGCAGATAGGAGTCGGACTTGACCATGCTGTACGGCACGATGGTGGTCGCCGCGGCGATCGTGCCGAGGACGGTGGCGATGATTCCGATGAGTACGCCCTCGACGGTCAGCATGCCGAGCACCTGGCGGCGTGTAGCCCCCGTCAGCTGCTGGAGGCCGAACTCGGCGCGGCGCTTGCGGGTCACCGCCACGAGCGTGTTGACGACGGTGATGGCGGCGTATCCGACGATCATGGCGACGATCGTATAGTTCGCGGCGACCAGGATCTGCTGGATCTGGTTGTTCCGGCCGGCCAACGAGTCCCCGTCGTCCAGTTCGGTGCCGGGCACACTCGCTGCCAGCCCGGCCAGCGTGTCGCGGAGTTCGGCCGGGCCGCCCTGTTCGGAGCGGACCAGGATCTGGTGCGGAAGCCCGTCACTGGTGTGCGGGGCCAGGGTCGCCGCGGGCAGGGTCACGTACTGCTGCTTGGGGTTGTCGGCGTAGAGGGCGACCACGGTGGGACGTACGGCGGTGCCGTCGCCGAGGCGCAGCGGAAGCCGGTCCCCGACTCCCACGCCGTACTCCTGCGCCTTCTTGTCGGAGAGGGCGACCGTGTCGCCGCGCAGGCCGGTCAGGGATCCGGCGACGGGCCGCAGGTCGAGGCTCTGCCGCACGCCTTCGGCGGACACGCCCCGCAGTTCGGTGTCGGCACGCCCGTCGGGGGCGTCGACGAATCCGCGGCTGGTGACGAACTCCGAGGCGGCGGCCACGCCGGGGGTCGACCGGACCCGGTCGACGACGGCGGGGGCGAATCCGCCCGTGGTGGAGTCGAGGACGTAGTCGGCCAGGACGTTCTGGTCGTAGGAGCTCTGGGAGACGTGGTCCTCGGTGGCCTGCATGTAGAGGGTGCCCGTGGCGATGCCGATGAGCAGGACGATGGGTGCGACGGCACCCGCCATACGGACGTTGGCCGTGGTGGCGTTGCGCAGGGCGAGCATGCCCGGGATGCCGGAGAAGGCGCGCACCGGCAGGTGCAGCAGGGTGACCATCGCCTTGGTGATGCCGGGGGCGAGGAGCGCCAGGCCGATGCAGAACAGCACGGAGGCGGGTCCGGCGGTGCTGGCGAGGGTGGGGCCGTCCTCCATCACCGTGGCGGTGGCGACGGCGAGGCCGATGCCGTTGGCGAGGAAGAACAGCGCGATCAGCAGCCGCGGCACGCTGAACCAGCGGGTGCCCGCAGCGGATTCGGCCAGGGCGGCGACCGGTTCGGTGCGGGCGGCGCGACGGCCCGCGAAGCGGGTGGCCCCGGCCGCGGCGAGCACGGTGACGACGGCGCCGACGGCCATCGGCATCCAGCCGGCGTGGTAGACGATCGCCGACGAGACGACGCCGCTGGAGGTGAGCACGCCGAAGAGCAGCCGGCCGAGCAGGTATCCCGGGTACAGGGCGAGCAGCACCGAGGCCACGGAGAGCACCGCGGTCTCGATGAGGATCATCCGGCGCAGTTGCTGCGGGGTGGAGCCCACGGCCCGCAGCAGGGCCATCTCCCGGGTCCGCTGCTGGAGCGACAGCCCGAGGGTGGAGGCGACGCCGAACATCACGATCAGCACCACGGACGAGCCGAAGATGGCCGCCAGGATCACGACGGTGCGCTGGCTGGCGAGGGTGCCGGGCAGTTCCGCCAGGCCGCGCCGCTCGCCGGTGAGCACCTCGGCCCGGTCGCCTACGACGGAGCGCACCGTGCCGGCGACCGCCGCGGTGTCCGTGCCGTTCTCCGGCAGTACGCCGATCGAGTCGATCCGGCCGCCGGCCAAGGTGCGGGCCTGCGCGTCGCTGAAGAACAGCGCGGCGTGGGGGTTGCTGTCGCCCCGCTGGCCGGCGACACCGCTGACCGTGAACCGCCGGGTGTCGCCGTTGACGGCGATCTCGACGACGGAGCCCGGTCCCGCACCGGCACGCTCGGCGAGCCCGGAGTCGAGTACGACCTCGCCGCCGGCGACGGGGGAGGCGCCGGCGGCGAGGGTATAGGGGGTGAGCCGGGCACCGGCCCAGCCGTGGCCGTACGAGGTGTCCTCGCCGGTCAGCGCCTTGCCGTCCTTGAGGACGGTGGCGGGGAAGGACACGTCGCCGACGGCCTCGCGGACGCCGTCCGCTCGAGCCACCTCACCGAGCAGCGCCGGGTCGATGCGGTGACGTTCGGTCAGGGCGGCTCCGTCGTAGGACTGTTCGCCGGTGACCACGACCGGGGCGCTGTTCAGGCGCAGCGGGTCTGCGGCCATCCGGACGCCGGTCTCCATCAGGCCGCCGCAGCCGATGACGATCGCGGCGCCGAGGAACATGGCGAGGAAGGTCGCGACGAAACTGGTCCGCCGGAACTTCAGGGTGCGCAGGGCGAGCCGCCACATCAGTACAGCCCTCCGGTCGTCATGGGGGCGGCCTGCTGACGGTTCTCGTCCTCCCAGGCACCGAGCCGTGTCATCCGCGCCGCGACCGCGTCGGCCGTGGGCCGGTGCAGTTCGCCTGCGAAGGCGCCGTCGGCGAGGAAGACGACGCGGTCGGCGTACGAGGCGGCCACCGGGTCGTGGGTGACCATGACCAGGGTCTGGCGGGCCGTGTCGACGGATTCGCGCAGCAGGGAGAGCACGGCCGACGCGGTACGGGTGTCCAGCGCTCCGGTGGGCTCGTCGGCGAAGACCACGGCGGGCTGGGTGACCAGGGCGCGCGCGATGGCGACGCGCTGCTGCTGGCCGCCGGACAGCTCGGACGGCAGGTGGCCGAGGCGGTCGGCCAGGCCCACGCGCTGGACGACGGTGCGGATCAGGTTCTTGTCGGGCCGCTTTCCGGCGAGTTGCAGCGGCAGGGTGATGTTCTGCATCACCGTCAGGGCGGGCAGCAGGTTGAACGACTGGAAGATGAAGCCGATCCGGTCGCGGCGGAGCATGGTCAGCTGGGTGTCGTCCAGGCCGGCGAGGTCGGTGTCACCGACGGTCACGGTTCCGGACGTGGGCCTGACCAGGCCGGCGGCGCAGTGCAGGAAGGTGCTCTTGCCGGAACCGGACGGTCCCATCACCGCGGTGAAGGTGGCGTCGGCGAAGCTCATGGAGAGTTCCCGGAGCGCGGCCACCTGGCTGTCCGCTCGTCCATAGATCTTCGACACGGTGTCCAGTCGTACCGCCTCCGTCCGACGGAGGTCGTGTGATGTGTGCATCGTGCTCCCCAATGAAATGACGCGCTTCCCACGCGGTGTCTGTGGATCAGATTAGGAGCGGCTGGGCCGCCGCACATTGGCCTTATACCGCCGATTCGAGGTAGAGGTTTCTCTACCTCCGTACGCATGTATGTGGAGTCGTGCAGCAGTTCCATGCCATGGAGCTTTTTCCGAGTTCACGTCGAGGCGTCGTGAAGAGGGTCGAAAGTCTTCACGATTTCGGTGATCCTGGTGGCGCCTTCGGCGGTTTCCGCAGGGGGAGGCCACCCTTCGAGCCACTGCACGGTCTCCCTGTGCTGGACCGGGGCCGGAACACCATTTTCTCGAAAGAGATACCGACTCCTTGTCAAGGGGGCAGAAATACCCGCAGGACAGTGCAACTTCCGCCCCTCTGTCCGAATCGTTTACCCCACCGTAAAAATGCGGTCACTGCCAGTGCCACAATGTGAGCGAACGGGTAACGTCGAAGTATCCGAAAAACGTCGAGCGATGGGATTCTCTGTGTCCAGGACAGCCGGCTTCCCCACGGCCGAGAGGTATGACGGCACCGCACACGCGAGGCCGGTGCGGCATGGGGCGTAACCACGGGCTGATCGCCAGCGTGCGGCCCGACGGGCACCTGGAACTGTTCGTGCCACTTACGGGAAAACGCCACAGGTGCGGTCCTCGCGGTACGACGATGTGGCTTGCCCTGCAGCGCAGTGATTGGCAGACGGAACTCGCCGCGCAAGATGTCGCTGTACGACTGGGTGTGCATCCGGACACTATTCGGTGTGATATTCAGGCCTGGATGTCGCATTTCCGTGAGGCGGGTGAGTGACGACGCCGTGGAGCGGCGCGCTTCCGGCCGCCGCGTCCCACTGCGGGGCCGGGGGCCGGCGCGTGCCGCACCGCCGCCGGCCCCGGCCGGCGCTCCCGGCATCAGGCAGCCGCGATGCCGGAGAGCCACTTCTCCACCGCTCCGGCCGTGGATTCGGCCCTGTCCTCCATGACCGTGAAGTGTGTGCCGGGTACCTCGGCGAGTTCGTGCGAGCCCTCCCAGACCGCCTGCCAGCCGTCGAGACCGGGTGCGAAGGGCTCCTCGGGCCGGACGAACAGGACCGGAGCGGTCAGCGGGCCCGGCAGGCAGTCCGGGATCAGGGCGCTGTAGCGGCTCATCGCCGCGAGGCGCGCGGTACCGAAGCCGCCCACGGACGACTCCCGGTCCAGCATGCCGTTGAACATCTCGCGCCGGAGCTGTTCGGTGCCGTCGTCGGCGAGCAGGTAGGTGTCCAGCAGGACCACGCCGGAGGCCGGCAGGCCGGCCTTCTCCATCGCCTCGGCCGCCGCGTGGGCGAACTGTCCGCCGGATGAGTAGCCGAGGAGCACGTAGGGCCGTCCGTCGGCGCAGGCACGCCGGATGCCGTCGACCACGACCTCCACGACCGCCTCGACGGAGCGCGGCAGCGGCTCCCCGGGCACGAAGCCGGGCACGTCCGGGACCAGCACGTCGCGCCGGCCCTGGAAGTGGCGGGCGAACCGGGCGTACTGGTGGGCGCCGCCCAGCGCCATCGGGGAGGGCAGGCAGAGCAGGCGGGGCCCCTCGTCCCCCGTCGCCAGGCGCACGGGGTCACGCACCTCGCCGAATTCGGCCGCCGAGGAGAAGCCCGGCAGGATGTCCGCCGCGCTGTGCAGCAGCGTCATGGCCCGTTCCCAGTTGCCGTCGGCCGCAGCCCGACGCACCAGTCCGCTGACCGACTCGATGTCGTCGTCCGCCGGTTCGGCACCACCCCCGGCGAGCTGGGCACGCAGGTGGGCGGCGAGCGCGGCGGGCGTGCGGTGGTCGAAGACGACGCCGGCCGCGACGGTGACGCCCAGGGCGTCGGCGAGGGCTCCGCGCAGCTCGGCGGCGGAGACCGAGTCCATGCCGATCTCCAGGAAGGCGTCATCGGGTTCGACGTCCTGTGGTCCCGCGTGTCCGAGGATCGCGGCGGTCTGTGCCCGCACGAGGTCGGCGAGCAGTGCCTCCTGCTCGGCCTCCGGGACCGCCGCCAGCCGTTCACGCAGCCCCCGCACCTCGGGGACCGCGGCGGGGGCGACGGAACCGGCCGGGCCGGCGGCCGGCTGCGCGGTGGGCCCGTCCATGGTCAGGGCGACGTCGGCGTTCAGCCAGTACCGTTCGTGCCGGAACGCGTACGTGGGCAGCTCTGCGCGGGCCGTACCGGGGAAGAGCGCGGCCCAGTCCAGGGGCAGGCCGTCGGCGTGCAGCCGGGCGAGCCCGGACAGCAGGGCCGCCGGCTCGGTTCCGTGCCGTCGGCCGAGGCCCACGAAGGCGGCGCCGTCCTCGCCGACGCAGTCCCGGACGAGCCCGGTCAGGACGGCGTCGGGACCGACCTCGACGTAGCGGGTGACGCCCGACCCGGCGAGGGCGGCGACGGCGTCGGAGAAGCGCACGGTGCCGCGCACGTGCCGCACCCAGTAGCGCGGGTCTCGCAACTGCTCCCCGGTGGCGGGGAGTCCGGTGAGGGCCGAGACCACGTCGACGCGGGGTTCGTGGAAGGTGAGCTGCTCGGCGACCGCGTGGAAGTCGTCGAGCATGGCGTCCATCAGCGGGGAGTGGAAGGCGTGCGAGACGCTGAGCCGTTTGGTCTTCGCGAACGTCGCGGCGGCGGAGAGGACCGCCTCGGTCTCCCCGGACAGGACGACTGCCGACGGTCCGTTGACCGCCGCCAGGCCCACCCGTCCGTCCAGCAGTGGGCGGACCTCGTCCTCGCCGGCCCGCACGGCGACCATCGCGCCGCCCTCGGGCAGGGCCTGCATGAGCCGCCCGCGTGCGGCGACCAGGGTGCAGGCGTCGGCCAGGTCCAGCACCCCGGCCACGTGGGCGGCGGCGATCTCGCCGACGGAGTGGCCCGACAGCACGTCGGGGCGTACGCCCCAGGACTCCAGCAGCCGGAAGAGGGCCACCTCGTAGGCGAACAGGGCGGTCTGGGCGTACTGCGTGCGGTGCACCGCCTCGGTGTCGTCGCCCCTCAGTACGTCCACCAGGCCCAGGCCGAGACGGTCGTCGATCTCGTCGAACGTCTCGGCGAAAACCGGGTAGTGGGCGCGCAGTTCGAGCCCCATACCGGGGCGCTGGGCGCCCTGGCCGGTGAACAGGAACGCGGTGCGGCCACCGGTGCGGGCCCGGCCGGTGACGGCGCTGGCCGACGGGTGTCCGGTGGCGAGGGCGTCCAGCCCGGCCCTGATCTGCTCGCGGTCGCCACCGACGACGACGGCCCGGTGACCGAAGGCCGCGCGGCGGGTGCCCAGGGCCCTCGCGACAGTGGGCAGCGGCAGTTCGGGGCGGGCGTCGAGGAAGTCGCGCAGCCGCTCCGCCTGTGCGGGGAGGGCGTGCGCGGAACGGGCGGAGAGGGGCAGCATGACGGCCGGTGCGTGGGGTTCGGGCTCCGGGTGGGGGGAGGTGTCGTCGTCGGGTGCCTCCTCCAGGATCACGTGCGCGTTCGTACCACTGATCCCGAACGACGACACACCCGCACGACGGACCCGCTCACCCCGCACCCACTCCCGCTCCACATCCAACAACCGGACCCGACCCGCACTCCACTCCACCTTCCGCGACGGCTCACCCGCATACAACGTCCGAGGCAACATCCCCTCCCCCAACGCCAGCACCATCTTCATCACACCCGCCACACCCGCAGCCGCCTGCGTATGACCGATGTTCGACTTCACCGACCCCAACCACAACGGACGCTCCTCAGGCCGACCCTGCCCATACGTCGCCAACAACGCCTGCGCCTCGATCGGATCACCCAACTCCGTCCCCGTACCGTGCGCCTCCACCACATCCACATCAGCCGCCGACACACCAGCCGACACCAACGCCTGCCCCAACACACGCTGCTGCGAAGGACCATTCGGCGCCGTCAACCCGTTCGACGCACCATCCTGATTCACCGCACTCCCCCGCACCAACGCCAACACCCGATGCCCCGACCGCCGCGCATCCGACAACCGCTCCAACACCAGCACACCGAGTCCTTCGGAGAATCCGGTGCCGTTCGCGTCGTCGGAGAAGGACCGGCACCGGCCGTCCGGGGAGAGGGCACCCTGGCGGCTGAACTCGACGTAGGTGCCCGGTGAGGCCATGACCGTCACTCCGCCTGCCAGGGCGAGGGTGCACTCGCCCTGGCGCAGCGCCTGCGCGGCCAGGTGGAGCGTGACCAGGGAGGAGGAGCACGCGGTGTCGACGGTGAGGGCGGGGCCCTCCAGGCCGAGGGTGTAGGCGACCCGGCCCGAGACGACGCTGCCGGAGCCGAAGCTGCCGAAGTAGTCGTGGTACATGAGGCCCGCGAACACTCCGGTGGGGCTGCCGCGCAGCGACAAGGGATCGATACCGGCGTGCTCCAGCGCCTCCCAGGACCCTTCCAGCAGGAGCCGCTGCTGCGGGTCCATCACCAGGGCCTCGTGCGGGGAGATGCCGAAGAACGCGGCGTCGAAGTCCCCCGCGTCGTAGAGGAATCCGCCCTCGCCGGTGGAGGAGCGGCCCGGGGTGCCCGGTACCGGGTCGTGCAGGTCCGGGTCCCAGCCGCGGTCGTCGGGGAACGGGCCGACGCCGTCGCGGCCCTCCGCGACAAGGCGCCACAGCTCCTCGGGCGAACGGACGCCGCCGGGGTAGCGGCACGCCATACCCACGATCGCGATCGGTTCCCGGGCGGCGGCGGTCTGCGCCCGGTTGCGCTCCCGCAGCCGCTCGATCTCCTTGAGCGAGGCGCGCAGCGCCTCGACCATCCTGGTGTCGGGCTTCTCGGACTCGGCCATCGCTCTCTTCCTTCTCACAGGGCGTCGTCGTCGCCGACGAGGTCGTCGAGCGCCAGGCTCATCAAGCTCTCGGCATCCATCGCGTCGATCGCGGGGCGGCTGGACCCGTCGTTCACGGACTGCTCCCGCGCCGGTCGCAGCCCGGCGAGTTCGAGCAGGCTGTCCAGCAGTCCGGCTTCGCGGAGCCTGGCCACGGGGAGGGCGGCCAGAGCCGCACGGAGGGTGTCCTCCTCGCGCGGACCGTCGGCGGCGGGCGGCGCCAGTTCGGCGGCGAGGTGGTCCGTGAGGGCGGCCGGGCTCGGGTGGTCGAAGACGAGCGTGGCTGACAGGCGCAGCCCGGTCGCCTCGTTGAGCCGGTTGCGGAACTCGACGGCGGTCAACGAGTCGAAGCCGAGGTCCTTGAAGGGCAGCTCCGCCTCGAACTCCCCTGTCCCCAGCACCTGACGGGCCTCGTCCCGCACCAGTTCGAGCAGCCGCGCGGTCCGCCCCTCGGGCGTGCGGGCGGCCAGGTCGCGGCGGAGCGCGGCCGAGGCCACGGACGCGGTGGCACCGGTACGGCGTGGTGCTCGCACCAGACCACGCAGCAGCGGGGCGACGCGGCCGGCATCCCTCGGGGTGCCGAGGTCCAGGCGGGCGGGCAGCAGGACAGGTTCCCCGTGTTCCACCGCGGCGTCGAACAGGTCCAGGCCCGCCGCCGTGTCGAGGGCGAGCACGCCCCCGGAGGCCATGCGGCGCGCGTCGGTGTCGGCCAGGCGGTCGGCCATGCCCCCGCTGCCCGCCCAGGCGCCCCAGGCGAGCGAGACGGCCCGCAGCCCCAGGGAGCCCCGGTACGCGGCAAGGGCGTCGAGGAAGGCGTTGCCCGCCGCGTAGGCGGCCTGTCCCGGGCTGCCGAACAGGCCGGCCGCGGACGAGAACAGTACGAACGCGGTCGACGGGCGGTCCGCGGTGAGTTCGTGGAGGTGCCAGGCGGCGTCCAGCTTGGGCCGCAGCACCGTGTCCAGTTGCTCGGGTGTGAGGGAGGTGAGGACGGCGTCGGCGAGGACACCGGCGGTGTGCACGACCGCGGTGACGGGGTGGTCGTGCAGGACCCGGGCGAGGGCGGCACGGTCGGAGGCGTCGCAGGCGACGAGGGACACCCGCGCACCGAGAGCGGTGAGTTCCTCCCGCAGTCCCCCGGCGCCGGGGGCGTCGGCGCCGCCGCGGCTGAGCAGGACGAGATCGGTGGCGCCGTGCTCGGTGACCAGGTGGCGGGCCACCTCCCGGCCGAGGGCGCCGGTACCGCCGGTGATCAGTACGGTGCCCGTCCAGTCGGCCGGGGCGCGCCCGTCCCGGCGTGGGGCGCGGACGAGGCGCGGTGCGCTCACCGTGCCCTCGCGGAGCACCAGTTGGGGTTCGCCGGAGGCGACGGCAGCGGGCAGCAGGCGGCGGGAGGCATCGGTGTCTTCGAGGTCGGCCAGGACGATCCGGTCGGGGTGCTCCGACTGGGCCGAGCGGATCAGGCCCCACGCGGCGGCGGCACCGGGGTCGGTGATCGCCGCGGGGTCGGGGCCGGTGGCGCCCCGGGTGGTGACGACCAGACCGGTGCCGGCGAACCGCTCGTCGGCCAGCCACTCCTGGACCACGGCGAGTATCCGCCGGGCGCCGGCCCGGATCTCGTCGGGGCCCTGTCCTCCGGTGTGCGGGACGACCAGGGTGTCGGGGGCCAGGGCGGCGGCCTCGGGCAGTCCGGTGACGGCCGTGACCTCGGCGACCTCCCCGCCGAGCGCGGCTGCCAGCTCCTCGTGACCGGTGCCGAGGACGGCCCATCGGCCGGCCTGCGGGGCGGTCGGCACGGCGACGGGCACCCAGTCGAGGGCGAACAGGTCCTGGTGCCCGCCGTCGGCCGTCGCTGCGATCCGCGCCGGGTCGACCTCCCGGAGCGCCAGCGACGCGACCCGGGCGACGGGCCGGCCGCCCGCGTCGGCGGCGTCGATGCGTACGGCGCCGGAGTCCAGCGGCGCGATCCGCACACGCAGGGCGGTCGCGCCCGCGGCGTGCAGTTCGACACCGTTCCAGGCGAACGGCAGCGCCATCCGCTCCGTGGCTCCGGCGCGCAGTCCGATGGCGTGCAGCGCGGAGTCGAGCAGCGCCGGGTGCAGTCCGAAGGGGGCACCGTCCGTGTCGACGGCAACCTCGGCGTACACCTCGTCACCGAGGCGCCAGGCGGCGCGGAGTCCCTGGAAGCGGGGCCCGTACTCGGCTCCCAGTGCTGCGAGCCGGTCGTAGACGTCGTCCAGGTCGACGGCTTCGGCGCCGGCCGGCGGCCAGGACGTCAGGTCGTGGAAGGGAACCGGGTCCGCCGGGCGCAGTACGCCGGTGGCGTGGGTGGTCCACGGGTCGTCGTCGGCCGCCGCGTACACGGTGAAGTCGCGGGCGCCGGTGGCGTCCGGTTCGCCGGCGGTGGCCTGGAGGCGGACGCTGCCCTGCTCGGGCAGCACCAGCGGTGCGGAGACGGTCAGTTCCTCCACCACGGGGCAGTCCAGCCGGGCCCCCGCGGCGAGGGCCATCTCGACGAACGCCGTGCCCGGCAGCAGCGGGACACCGCCGACGCGGTGGTCGGCCAGCCACGGCTGGGCGGAGAGCGAGAGCCGGCCGGTGTGCAGGGCCGCGTCGGCGTCTGCGCGTTCGACGGCTGCGCCCAGCAGGGGGTGGCCGACGGCGGGCCCGGGCTGCCCCAGGTCTCCCGTCATCCAGTAGCGGTCGCGTTGGAAGGCGTAGGTGGGCAGGTCCGAACCGTCACGGTGGGGCAGCAGGTCCGTCCAGTCGACGGTGACGCCGTGCACGTGGAGCGCGGCGAGCCCCGTGACCAGGGCCTCGGCCTCGTCGCGGTCCTTGCGCTGGAGGGCGACGACGCCCGTGTCCTCGGGCAGGCAGTCCCCCGCGGCGGCGGTGAGCGCGCTGCCGGGTCCGACCTCGGCGAAGTGCCGGGCGCCCGCGTCGTGCAGGGCGGACACGGCGTCGGCGAAGCGGACCGCGTCACGGGCGTGCCGTACCCAGTAGCCGGGGGTGGACAGTTCGTCGGCGGCCGCCGGGGCCCCGGTGAGGGTGGACACCAGCGGGAGGCGCAGCGATCCGTACGACAGCGACTCGGCGACCTCGCGGAACTCCTCGAGCATCGGTTCCATCAGGGCGGAGTGGAAGGCGTGGCTGACGGCCAGTTCCTTGCTCCGGTCGAAGCGGGCGGCGAGCGCGCGGGCCGGGCCCGCCGGGCCCGAGACCACCACGGAGGTCGGGCCGTTGACGGCGGCGAGGCCGACCCCGTCCCCGAGGAGCGGTGTGACCTCGTCCTCCCTCGCGCGCACGGCGATCATGACACCGCCGTCGGGGAGCGCCTGCATCAGCCGGCCCCGGGCGGCGACGAGCCGGCACGCGTCCTGGAGGCCGAGGACGCCCGCCACGTGGGCGGCGGCGATCTCGCCGACGGAGTGCCCGGCGAGCAGGTCCGGCCTGACGCCGAACGACTCCAGCAGCCGGAACAGCGCAACCTCGAAGGCGAAGAGGGCGGGCTGGGTGTACTCGGTGCGCTCCAGCAGCCCGGCGGAGTCGAGGACGTCGCCGAGCGGCCGGCCCAGCAGCGGGTCCAGGTGGGTGCGGACCTCGTCGAAGGCGGTGGCGAAGGCGGGGAACACCGCGCCGAGGCGGGTGCCCATACCGGGCAGTTGGGAGCCCTGGCCGGAGAAGAGCAGGGCGAGCTTGCCGTCGGTCGCCGGGCCGGCCGCGCCGACGGAGGGTGTGCGTCCCTCGGCCAGCGCCCGGAGACCGGCGGTCAGTTCCTCGGTGGTGTGTCCGACGACGGCGGCACGGTGGCCGAGCGCGGTACGGGCGTGGGCGAGTGCGCCGGCGGTCCGGTGCGGGTCGGTGTCCGGACGGCCTGCCAGGTGGTCCAGCAGACGGCCGGCCTGGGCCCGCAGCGCCTGTGGCGTACTGCCGGACAGTAGCCACGGCACGGCGCCCACCGCGGGACCCGCGGGCGGTGTGGTGGCGGTGGGCGGTGCGGCGGGTGGCGCCTCCACGATCACATGGGCGTTGGTGCCGGAGATGCCGAAGGAGGAGATGCCCGCGCGGCGCGGACGGCCCGGGTCCGGCCACGGCAGGGACTCGGTCAGCGGGCGTACGTTGCCGCCCTCCCACTCCACGTGCCGGGACGGGGTGTCGATGCCGAGGCTGGCCGGCAGGGTCTCGTGGTGGATCGCCTGGACCATCTTGATGACACCGGCGACACCGGCGGCGGCCTGGGTGTGACCCAGGTTGGACTTGACCGAGCCGAGCCACAGCGGGCGTTCCGCGGTGTGCTCCGCGCCGTAGGTGGCGATCAGCGCCTGGGCCTCGATGGGGTCGCCGAGGGTGGTGCCGGTGCCGTGGGCCTCGACCACGTCGACGTCGGCCGCCCCGACGCCCGCCGCTTCAAGGGCGCGGCGGATGACGCGCTGCTGAGCGGGGCCGTTGGGGGCGGTGATGCCGTTGGAGGCGCCGTCCTGGTTGACGGCGGTGCCACGGAGCACGGCGAGGATCGTCCTGCCGTTGCGGCGGGCGTCGCTGAGCCGCTCCAGCAGCAGCACACCGGCTCCCTCGCCGAAGCCGGTTCCGTCGGCGGCGTCGGCGAAGGGGCGGCAGCGGCCGTCGCCGGAGAGGCCCCGGTGCCGGCTGAACTCCACGAACGTGCCGGGGGTGGCCATGACGGTGACTCCCCCTGCCAGGGCGAGGGAGCAGTCGCCCTGGCGCAGCGCCTGGGCGGCCAGGTGCAGGGCCACCAGCGAGGAGGAACAGGCGGTGTCGACGGAAAGGGTCGGGCCTTCGAGTCCCAGGGTGTAGGCGACCCGGCCGGAGACGACGCTGCCGGAGCCGAAGCTGCCGAAGTAGTCGTGGTACATGACGCCCGCGAAGACGCCGGTGTCGGAACCGCGCAGGGTGGCCGGGTCGATCGAGGCCCGCTCCAGGGCCTCCCAGGAGGTCTCCAGCAGCAGTCGCTGCTGCGGGTCGGTGACGAGAGCCTCCTCCTCGTCCATGCCGAAGAAGGCCGGGTCGAAGTCGGCCGCGTCGTACAGGAAGGCGCCGTGCCGGGTGTAGCTGGTGCCCGGCCTGTCCAGGGTGGGGTCGTGGAGGGTCTCGACGTCCCAGCCGCGGTCGGCGGGGAACTCCCCCACGGCGTCACGGCCTTCGGCCACCAGGCGCCACAGCTCCTCCGGGGAGGAGATGTCGCCGGGGAAGCGGCAGCCGATGCCGACGATGGCGATGGGTTCGTCGGCGGCCGCGCGTACGGCGGTGACGGGTGCTGCCCGGTCGAGGGCGCCGGTCAGCTCACCCAGCAGGTACCGGGCGAGTTCGGCCGGGGTGGGATGGTCGAAGACCAGGGTGGCGGGCAGCCGCAGTCCGGTCGCGGCGGCGAGTCCGTTGCGCAGCTCCACGGCGGCCAGCGAGTCGAAGCCCAGCTCCCGGAAGGGCAGCGTGCGGCTGACGTCCTGGGCGGAGCGGTATCCGAGGATGGTGGCGACCCGGCTCTGCACGAGTTCGGTGAGGAACGGCTCGCGCTCCGGCTCCAGCAGCCCGGCGAGCCGGTCGCGCAGCGAGTCGGAACCACCGGTGGCCGCGTGGCCGGCGGTGGCGCGGCGTACGGGTACCAGGCCGCGGAAGAGCGGGGCCAGGGCTTCTGCCTGGCCGCGCAGCGCCGCGGTGTCCAGCCGGACCGGGAGGACGACCGGGTCGGTGCCGCGCAGGGCGGCGTCGAACAGGGCGAGTCCCTCCTCGGTCGGCAGCGGGGCGACACCGCCGCGGGCGATGCGGGCCCGGTCGGTTTCGTCGAGCGTGCCGGTCATGCCGCTCGCCTGGGCCCACAGGCCCCAGGCCAGTGAGTGCGCGGGCAGGCCGAGGGAGTGCCGGTGGGCGGCGAGGGCGTCGAGGTAGGCGTTGGCCGCGGCGTAGTTGCCCTGGCCCGGGGAGCCGAGGGTGGCGGCGGAGGAGGAGAAGAGCACGAACGCCGACAGGCCGAGGTCCGCGGTGAGCTCGTGCAGGTTCCAGGCGGCGTCGACCTTGGGCCGGAAGACCGTGTCGACGCGTTCGGGGGTGAGGGAGGCGAGCACGCCGTCGGCCAGGACGCCGGCCGCGTGGATCACCGCGGTCAGCGGCCGGTCCGCGGGCAGCGCGGCCAGCAATCCGGCGAGGGCCTCGCGGTCGGCGACGTCGCAGGCGACGCTGCTCACCTCCGCACCCAGCTCGGCCAGCTCGGTGACCAGTGCGGGGTCGGCGCCGCGTCGGCTGAGCAGCAGCAGATGGCGCACGCCGTGGTGGCCGGCCAGGTGGCGGGCGATGATCCCGCCGAGGGCGCCCGTCGCGCCGGTCAGCAGGACGGTGCCGGCGCCGAGACCGGTGCCGGCTTCGCCTGTGGCGGCTCCGGTGTCCGGGGCGGTGGCTCCGGCGTCCGGACCCGGAACGCGGGCCAGGCGCGGCACGTACCACGTGCCGTCGCGCAGTGCCAGGTGCGGTTCGCCGCCGCCGACGGCCTCGGCGAGACGGTCCGGGCCGGGGTCCGTGTCGCTCTCGACCAGGACGATGCGGCCGGGGTTCTCGGACTGGGCCGAGCGGACCAGCCCGCCGACCGCGGCACCGGCCGGGTCCGTGCCGGTGATGACGACGAGGGTGCTGTCGCCCCCCGCTTCGTCCGCGAGCCGGTCCCGCAGCCCGTCGAGGACGGTGGCGACGGCGGCGCGCGTCTCGGCGGCGCCGACACCCGCCGGGGCGCGCAGCACCTCGCCCTCCCACGGTGTGCCGGCAGTCCCCGCCGGAGCCGCTGCGGGGACCCAGTCGACGCGGTGCAGCGCACCGGAGCGTGCGGAGCGGGCGGACCGGGCAGCCGCGTCCACCACGTCGGTGCGCAGCGGGCGCAGGGTGAGGGAGTCGACCGTGGCGACGGGGGCGCCGGCCGGGTCGGCCAGGGTGAGGGCGACGGTGCCCTCACCCGTGGTGCGGACCTTCACGCGCAGCGCGGTGGCTCCGGTGGCGTGCAGCCGCACCCCGGTCCAGGCGAACGGCAGCAGCGCCCGGTCGCCGGCTGCGTCGGTGAGGCCGACGGTGTGCAGGGCGGCGTCGGAGAGCGCCGGGTGCAGTCCGAAGCCGTCGACGGGGGCGTCGGTGGCGACCTCGGCGTATACGGCGTCGTCGGTGCGCCAGGCGGCGCGCAGGCCCTGGAACAGCGGGCCGTAGCCGAGTCCGAGGGCGGCGAGTTCGTCGTACAGGCCGTCGAGGGGCACCGGTTCGGCGTCACGCGGCGGCCAGGAGGTAAGAGGTTCGACGACGGCCGGGAGGGTGCCGGTCGGAGCGAGCAGGCCGTCGGCGTGCCGCGTCCAGGGGAGGTTCTCGTCGGTGCTCTCGGGGCGGGACCACAGGGTCAGCGGGCGGGTTCCCCCGTCGGGCGGGCCGACGACGGCCTGGAGCTGGACGGCGCCGTGGTCGGGCAGGACCAGCGGGACGTGGAGGGTGAGTTCGGCCAGGTCGCCGTAGCCGACCTGGTCGCCCGCGCGCAGGGCGAGTTCGAGGTGCCCGGTGCCGGGGAACAGCAGCCGGTCCCCCACGCGGTGGTCGTCCAGCCAGGGGTGCGTGCCTGCCGAGAGCCGGCCGGTGAGGACCGCCTCCTCGCTGCCGGCCCGTGCCATGGCGGCGCCGAGCAGGGAGTGGTCGGTGGCCGCGAGACCGGCGGAGGTGACGTCGGCGCCGGTGGTGGTGCTGTCGAGCCAGTACCACTCGCGCTGGAAGGCGTACGTGGGCAGGGGGACCCGGCGCCCGCGACGGCCCTCCGCGACCGCGGCCCAGTCGACGCCCGCGCCGTGGGTGAAGGCCTCGCCCAGACCGACGAGCAGCCGGTTCCGGCCGCCCTCGTCGCGGCGCAGCGAGCCGACGGCGGCGACCGCGTCGTCCGTCTCCTGGATACCGACGGTCAGCACCGGGTGGGGACTGGACTCCACGAACAGGGTGTGGCCGCCGGCGACGGCGCCGCGTACCGCCTGCTCGAACAGCACGGTGCCGCGGAGGTTGGTGTACCAGTACTCGGCGCCGAGCTCGGCGGTGTCGATCGGGGCGCCGGTGACGGTGGAGTAGAACGGCACGTCGGTGCTGCGTGGTTCGATGCCCGCCAGATCCTCGGCGAGGCGTTCACGCAGGGACTCCACGTGGGCGCTGTGGGAGGCGTAGTCCACGGGCAGCCGTTTGGCGCGGACCTTGTCGGCGCGCAGTTGCCGGAGGAGTTCGTCGAGGGCGTCGGAGTCTCCGGAGACGACCGTGGAGGCGGTGCCGTTGACCGCGGCGACCGACAGGCGGCCGTTCCAGGCCGTGAGCCGGTCGCGGACCGCGTCGGCACCCTCGCCCACGGACATCATGCCGCCGGAGCCGGACAGCAGCTCGGCGATGGCCCGGGAGCGCAGGGCGACCACGCGCGCGCCGTCCGCCAGGGAGAGCGCGCCGACCGCGCAGGCGGCGGCGATCTCGCCCTGGGAGTGGCCGATGACGGCGGCCGGGGTGACGCCGTAGCCGCTCCAGGTGTGCGCCAGGGACACCATCACCGCCCACAGCAGAGGCTGGACGACGTCGACCCGGTCGAGCCCGCCGCGCAGCTCGGCGGCGAAGTCCCAGTCGGTCCAGGGCTCGAGTGCGGCGGCGCACTCCGCCATACGGGCCGCGAACACCGTTGATTCGGCGAGGAGTTCCGTAGCCATGCCGGACCACTGCGAGCCCTGGCCGGGGAAGACGAAAACGGGCCGGGCCCGTCCGGTGGCGGTGCCCTCGGCGAGGTTGCGGGCGGTGCCGCCGTCGGCCAGTGCGGCAAGCGCCCCGCGCAGGCCGGCGGGGTCGGTGCCGGTGACGGCGGCACGGTGCGCGAAGTGGGCGCGGCCGGTCGCCAGCGACCAGCCGACGTCGCGGGGGTCGAGCTCGGGGTGGGTGTCGAGGTGGCCGAGCAGCGCGGCGGCCTGTCCGGCGAGTGCTGCGGGCGACTTCGCCGTGAGCAGCCACGGGACGGCGGCTCCCGGGGCGTCGGCCCCCGGTGCCGCGGCGGGATCCGGGGCGGCCGGGGCCTGTTCGAGGATGACGTGGGCGTTGGTGCCGCTGATCCCGAAGGAGGAGACCCCGGCGCGGCGGGGCCGGCCGGCCTCGGGCCAGGGCCGTTCCTCGGTCAGCAGGCGCACCTGCCCCGCCTCCCAGTCGACCTTGCCTGACGGCTCGTCGACGTGCAGGGTCCTGGGCAGGGCGCCGTGGCGCATCGCCATGACCATCTTGATCACACCGGCGACGCCGGCCGCGGCCTGGGTGTGGCCGATGTTGGACTTCACCGAGCCCAGCCACAGCGGTGTGTCCTCGGGCCGGTCCTGCCCGTAGGTGGCGAGCAGGGCCTGTGCCTCGATCGGATCGCCGAGGGTCGTACCGGTGCCGTGGGCCTCGACCACGTCGACGTCGGCGGTGGTGAGGCGGGCGTTCTCCAGGGCCTGGAGGATGACGCGTTCCTGGGAGGGGCCGTTGGGTGCGGTCAGGCCGTTGGAGGCACCGTCCTGGTTGACGGCGGTCCCGCGGACGACGGCGAGGACCGGGTGGCCGTTGCGGCGGGCGTCCGAGAGGCGTTCCACCACCAGGACGCCGACACCCTCGCCCCACACGGTGCCGGAGGCCGCGTCGGCGAACGCACGGGTGCGGGCGTCGGGGGCGAGGGCTCCTTGTCGGCTGAACTCGATGAAGGTCTCCGGGGTGGCCATGACGGCGACGCCGCCGACCAGGGCGAGGGAGGACTCCCCCTGGCGCAGCGACTGCCCGGCCAGGTGCAGCGCGACCAGCGAGGAGGAGCAGGCGGTGTCGACCGACAGCGAGGGGCCCTCCAGGCCGAGGGTGTAGGCGACCCGGCCGGAGATGATGCTGCCGGAGCCGAAGCTGCCGAAGTAGTCGTGGTACTGCACGCCCGCGAACACACCGGTCGGGCTGCCCTTGAGGGAGTGCGGGTCGATGCCCGCGTGCTCCAGCGCCTCCCAGGAGGCCTCCAGCAGCAGCCGCTGCTGCGGGTCGGTGACGAGCGCCTCCTTGGGGCTGATACCGAAGAACGCGGCGTCGAACTCTCCCGCGTCGTGCAGGAACCCTCCCTCGCCGACGTAGGAGGTGTCGGGGCGCTGCCGGGTGGCGTCGACGACGCGGTCGACGTCCCATCCGCGGTTGGCCGGGAACGGGGCGATGGCGTCGGTGCCGTCGGCGACCAGCCGCCACAGGTCCTGCGGCGTGCGGACGTCGCCCGGGTAGCGGCAGGCCATGCCGACGATCGCCAGCGGCTCGTCGGCGCGGACATGCCCGGTGCGCCTGGTGCGGCGTACGGCGCCGGAGGCTCCGGCGACCAGGGTGCCGAGGTGGGTGGCGAGCGCCTCGGGCGAGGGGTGGTCGAAGACGAGGGTGGCGGGCAGCCGCTGCCCCGTCTCGGCGGACAGGGAGTTGCGCAGTTCGATCGCGGCGAGCGAGTCGAAGCCGAGGTCCTTGAAGGCCCGGTCGGTCTCCACCGTGTCCGGTCCGGCGTGTCCGAGTACGGCGGCCACGTGGGCGCGGACGGTGTGCAGCAGGGACTCGGCCCGCTCCGCCTCACCGAGGGAGGCCATGCGTTCGGCGAAACCGGACCCGGTGTCCCCGGTGGCGGCCTCCCGGCGCACCGGGCGCCCGGCCAGGGCACGCAGGACGGGGGCGAGTTCGCCGCCCTGGGCGCGCAGCGCGGACAGGTTCAGCCGTACGGGGGCCACCGCGGGGCGGCCGGTGCCCAGGGCCCGGTCGAACAGGGCGGTGCCCTCGTCGGCGGACAGCGGGATCATGCCGCCGCGGGACATGCGGGCGAGGTCGGCCTCGTCCAGCGCGCCGGTCATGCCACCGGTCGGGGCCCAGGGGCCCCAGGCCAGGGAGAGGGCGGGCATGCCGTTCGCGCCGCGGTGGGCGGCGAGCGCGTCGAGGCAGGCGTTGGCGGCGGCGTAGTTGCCCTGTCCGGGGGCGCCGACGGTGCCGGCGACGGAGGAGAACAGCACGAACGCCGCCAGGTCGTGATCGCGGGTCAGTTCGTGCAGGTGGAGGGCGGCGAGGGCCTTGGGTGCGAGGACGGCGTCGAGGCGCTCGGGCGTCAGGGAGGCCACCACGCCGTCGTCGAGGACACCCGCGGCGTGGACGACAGCGGTGAGCCGACGGGCCTGTCCGAGGCCGTCGAGCAGGGCGGACAGGGCGTCGCGGTCGCCGACGTCGCAGGCGTGCACGGAGGCGCTCGCGCCGAGCCCGGCGAGTTCGGCGACCAGGTCGTCGGCCCGTCCGCCGCGGCTGACCAGGGCGAGGTGGCGTACGCCGTGGGCGGTGACCAGGTGCCGGGCGAGCACGGGTCCGAGTCCGCCGGTCGCGCCGGTCAGCAGCACGGTGCCCTCGGGGTCGAGGGCCGGATCCGCCGCGCCTTCGAGCGGCTCGGCGCGCACCAGCCGGGCCGCACGGGCGGCGCCGGAGCGGACGGCGACCTGCGGTTCGCCGGTGGCGAGGACCGCGGGCAGCAGGATGGCGGGGTCGGCGCCGGGTTCGAGGTCGAGCAGGACGCACCGGCCGGGGTTCTCCGACTGCGCGGAGCGCGCGAGGCCCCACACCGCGGCGCCGGCCAGGTCGGGAACGTCCTCACCGGCGGTGGAGACGCTGCCCCGGGTGACGAGGACCAGCGGCAGGGCGTCGTCGTCCTGGAGGGCGGCGAGCGCGGTGTGCAGCGCGGCGCGTACCGTCCCGGCGTCCGAGCCGGACGGGATCTCCAGCAGGCGGTGGTCGGCTGCGGGGGCGTCGGGGTCGAGCGGCAGCGGCTGCCAGTCGAGCGCGAACAGGGCGTCGGCTGCGGTGTCCTGCTCGCCGCGCAGCCGCGTCAGCGGGCGGGAGGCCAGGGAGTCGACGGTGGCGACGGGTGCGCCGGTGGCGTCGGCCAGGTCCACGGCGAAGGTGTGGTCGCCGGCGGGGGTCATGCGGGCCCGCAGGACCGAGGCGCCCACGGCGTGCAGGGTGACGCCCGCGAACATGAAGGGCAGCCGGGCCGTGTCGTCACCGGAGCCGTCGCCGAGCAGGGCGAGGGAGTGCAGGGCGGCGTCGAAGGCCGCGGGGTGGAGACCGAAGCGGGGGGCGTCCGCCGCCGGGCGCTCCGGAAGGCGCACCTCGGCGTAGACGGTGTCGCCGTCGCGCCAGGCGGCGGTCAGGGCGCGGAAGGCGGGCCCGTAGTCCAGGCCGGCGGCCGCGTGCCGCTCGTACAGGCCGGTGAGGTCGAGCTCCTCGGCGTCCTGCGGCGGCCAGACGTCCAGCCGGGTGCCGGGGGGCGGGGTGCCGTCGGCGAGCAGACCGGAGGCGTGCAGGGTCCAGGGTTCGTCGGCGGCCGGGTTCTCGGCACGGGCGTAGATCTGGACCGTGCGGGCCCCGGCCGGGTCGGGGGTGCCCACGGCGACCTGTACGCGGACGCCGTCCGCGGGCGGCAGCACCAGAGGTATCTCCAGGGCCAGTTCCTCCAGCCGGCCGCAGCCGACCTGGTCGCCGGCGCGGACCGCGAGTTCCACCATCGCGGTGCCGGGGACGACGACGGAACCGCCGACGACGTGGTCGGCGAGCCAGGGGTGGGTCCGCACCGACAGCCGGCCGGTCAGGACGGCGCCGTCGGAGTCGGCGAGCACGGTGGCGGCACCGAGCAGCGGGTGGTCGGCGGAGTCCAGTCCCACCGAGCCGACGTCGCCGGCCGGGGCGGCCGTCTCGGGCCAGAACCGCTCGCGCTGGAAGGCGGTGGTGGGCAGGTCGACGGTACGGGCCCCGGTGAACAGCTCCTCCCAGCGCGGTCCTGCGCCACCGGTGTGCAGCTGGGCCAGGGCGGTGAGCAGGGTCTCGGTCTCGTCCCGGCCGCGACGGGTGGCGGCGGCCAGGACGGTGTCGCCCCCGGTTTCGTCGTCGGCGGTGGCCAGGCACTCGCGGGCCATGGCGGTCAGTACCGCGTCGGGGCCGATCTCCAGGAACCGGGTGACGCCCTCGGCGGCGAGGGTGCGGATCCCGTCGTGGAAGCGGACGGCCTCGCGCACGTGCCGTACCCAGTAGTCGGGGGTGCCGATGTCCTGGGTGGCGAGCCGGCCGGTGACGTTGGAGACCAGGGGGACGGTCGCCCGGTGGAAGGTCAGGGACGACACCACCGACCGGAACCCGTCCAGCATCGGTTCCATCAGCGGCGAGTGGAAGGCGTGCGACACCTTCAGCCGGCGGCTCTTCTCGAAGTGCGCGGCGACCGCCTCGGCCTCGTCGGCGTCGCCGGAGATCACGACGGAGTCCGGCCCGTTGACGGCGGCGAGGCCGACCCGGGCGGTGAGCAGGGGGCGTACGGCCTCCTCGGTGGCGCGCAGGGCGATCATGGCGCCGCCCTCGGGGAGTGCCTGCATGAGCCGGCCGCGCGCGACGACCAGCGTGACGGCGTCCGCCAGGTCCAGTACGCCCGCGACGTGGGCGGCGGCGATCTCGCCGATGGAGTGGCCGGCGAGGTGGTCGGGGGTGAGGCCCCAGGATTCCACCAGCCGGTACAGGGCGACCTCGAAGGCGAACAGGGCGATCTGGGTGCGGGCCGTGCGGTTCAGCGGCTCGGGGTCGTCGCCGAGGACCAGCTCGCGCAGTTCGCCGTCGCCGGACAGCTCACAGATCTCGTCGAACGCGCGGGCGAAGACCGGGAAGTGGGCGTGCAGTTCGCGGCCCATGCCGGGCCGCTGGGAGCCCTGGCCGGTGAACAGGAAGGCGGTCTGGCCCTTGCGGACGCGGCCGAGCGCGGTGGCACGGCCGCCCTCCGCGACGCGGGTCACGGCGTCGAGCAGCGTCTCCCGGTCGGCGCCGAGGACCACGGCACGGTAGGGGTGGGCGGTGCGGGTGACGGCCAGCGAGTGCGCCACGTCCACGGGGTGGGCCTCTGTGACCGCTGCGGCCAGGAGGGCGGCCTGCTCGCGCAGCGCTCCTTCGCTGCGGCCGGAGAGCGCCCACGGCACCAGCGGCGGCGCGGTGCGCGGCGCGGGTTCCGCGGCGGCTTCCTCGGCCGGTTCTTCGGCCGGGGCCTCTTCCAGGATGGTGTGGGCGTTGGTTCCGCTGGCACCGAAGGAGGAGACCGCGGCCCGGCGTGGGCGTCCGGGGTCGGTCCAGGGGCGGTTGGCGGTGAGCAGGCGGACGTTGCCCTGGCTCCAGTCGACGTTGCCGGACGGCTCCTCGGCATGCAGGCTCCGCGGCAGCACGCCGTGCCGCATCGCCATGACGACCTTGATGATTCCGGCGACGCCGGCCGCGGCCTGGGTGTGGCCGATGTTGGACTTCACCGAGCCCAGCCACAGCGGTGCGTCCTCGGGCCGGTCCTGCCCGTAGGTGGCGAGCAGGGCCTGTGCCTCGATCGGGTCGCCGAGCGTGGTGCCGGTGCCGTGCGCCTCCACCAGGTCGACGTCGGCCGGGGTGAGCTGCGCACCGGCCAGCGCGGCGCGCAAGACCCGCTGCTGGGAGGGGCCGTTGGGTGCGGTCAGGCCGTTGGAGGCGCCGTCCTGGTTGACGGCGGAGCCCCGGATGACGGCGAGGACCTCGTGGCCGTTGCGGCGGGCGTCGCTCAGACGCTCCAGCAGGAGCATGCCCGCGCCCTCGCCCCAGCCGGTGCCGTCGGCCGAGTCGGCGAAGGACTTGCAGCGGCCGTCCGGGGCGAGGCCGCGCTGGCGGCTGAAGGCGACGAACGAGTTGGGGGTGGACATGACCGTGGCGCCACCCGCCAGGGCGAGGGTGCACTCCTTGCCGCGCAGGGCCTGTACGGCGAGGTGGACCGCCACGAGCGCCGACGAGCAGGCGGTGTCGATGGTGACGGCCGGGCCCTCGAGCCCGAGGGTGTAGGAGATCCGGCCGGAGATCACGGCGGCCAGGGCGCCGGTGCCGAGCGCAGCCTCGGAGTCCTGCGGCATCCGCGCCAGCAGGTCCCGGTAGTCCTGACCGTTGGTCCCGGCGAACACCCCGACCCTGGCGCCGTGCACCGAGTCGGGAGCGATACGGGCGCGTTCCAGCGCCTCCCACGACACCTCCAGCAGCAGACGCTGCTGGGGGTCCATCGTGACGGCCTCCCGCGGGCTGATGCCGAAGAAGTCCGGCTCGAACCCCGCGGCGTCGCGCAGGAAGCCGCCGCGCGTGGAGTACGTCTTCCCCGTGGCGTCCGGGTCCGGGTCGTACAGTGCGTCGACGTCCCAGCCGCGGTCCCCGGGGAAGTCCCCGATGGCGTCGGTGCCCTCGTGGACCAGCTGCCAGAACTCCTCGGGGGTGGTGACCCCTCCGGGGAAGCGGCAGCTCATTCCGACGATGGCGATGGGTTCCCGGTCCTGGGTCTCCACCTCGCGCAGCCGCTGACGGGTCTGGTGCAGATCGGCGGAGACCCGCTTGAGGTAGGAGAGCAGCTTTTCGTCGTTGGTCATCGGGTGTCGCCACTCCTGTGCGAAGAGGTGGGCTGCGGGTGGGCCGTCGTGTCGTGGGAGTGCCGGGTCACGCCGAGCCGAGTTCTTTGTCGATGAACGCGAAGACGTCGTCGGCGGAGGCCTCTTCGAGACGGCCGGTGACGGCTGCCGCGTCCTGGCCGAGGGTCTTGTCCAGGTCCTTGAGCAGGGTCTGCAGCCGGGTGGTGACCCTGCTCTGCTCCAGGTCCTCGGCGGTGAGGTCGCCGAGCCGGGCGGCGACCCGTTCGAGCTCGGCGACCACGGCGTCCACGGAGGTGTCCGCGCCGGCGAGTTCGGTGCCCAGGTACTTGGCGAGGGCGGCGGGGGTGGCGTAGTCGAAGATGAGCGTGGCCGGCAGCGGCACTCCGGCGGCGCCACTGATCCGGTTGCGCAGGTCGACCGAGGTGAGCGAGTCGAAGCCGAGGTCGCGGAACGCGGTGGTCGGTTCGACCGCTCCGGCGTCGCCGTATCCGAGGACGGCGGCGGCCTGGCCGCAGACCAGGTCGTACAGGGCGCGCTCGCGTTCCCCTCCGGTGAGTCCCGCGAGCTTCTCCGCGAAACCGTCGGCCGGGTTCGCGCCGTCCGGGCCGCTCGTGGTGCGGCGGGCCTCGGGCAGGGCGGACAGCAGCGGGCTGGGACGGGTCGAGGTGAACGCGGGGGCGAACACCGACCAGTCGACGTCGGCGACGGTGACGGTGGTGTCACCGCCGTCCAGGGCGCGGCGCAGCGCGGTGAGGGCGGTGTCCGGGTCGAGCAGGGACATGCCCATCGCCCGGGCCGAGGCGCGTACCGCGCCGTGGGCCGCCATGCCGTCGCCGCCCCAGGGGCCCCAGGCCACGGAGGTGGCGGGCAGACCCGCCGCGTGACGGTGCTCGGCCAGGGCGTCCAGGTAGGCGTTGGCGGCGGCGTAGTTGGCCTGGCCGGCGCCGCCGACGGTGGCGGTCAGGGAGGAGAACAGCACGAACGCCGACAGGTCGAGCCCGGCGGTCAGTTCGTGCAGGTGGAGGGCCGCGTCCGCCTTGGGTCCGAGGACGCGGGCGAACCGGTCGGCGTCCAGGGAGTCCAGGACGCCGTCGTCGAGGGCGCCGGCCAGGTGCACGACGGCCGTCAGGGGGTGCCGTGCCGGTACGGAGTCCAGCAGGCCGGCCAGTGCGGACCGGTCGCTCACGTCGCATGCGGTCAGGGTGACGCCGGTACCGGTGGCGGTGAGTTCACGGACCAGGTCGTCGGCGCCGGGGGCGTCGGCGCCCCGGCGGGAGGTGAGCAGCAGGTGTTCGGCGCCCTCGGCGGCGAGCCGACGGGCGACGACGGCACCCACCGCGCCGGTGGCGCCGGTGACCAGCACGGTGCCGGACGGCTTCCAGGGGGCGCCCGCGCGTGCGGGGGCGTGCTCCAGCCGGCGTCCGTGGGCGCCGGACTCACGGATCACGACCTGGTCCTCGCCGCCGGCGTCGCCGAGAAGCGCGGCCAGGCGGGCCACGGTCCGCGGACCGGCCTCGGCGGGCAGGTCGACGAGGCCGCCCCACCGGTCGGGGTGCTCCAGGGCGGCGACCCGGCCGAGGCCCCACAGTGCGGCCTGGGCGAAGCCGGTGACGGTGGCGCCGGCTCCGTGGGCGACGGCGTCCCGGGTGGCGCACCACAGCGGGGCGGCGGCGCCGGTGTCACCGAGTGCCTGGACGAGTGCGGCGAGGGCGGCCGGCGGCGTCGCCGGGGCGGGCAGGAACAGGATGCCGTCGGTCGAGGTCCGGCCGGTGAGCGCGTCGGCAAGTGCGGCACGGTCGGCGGTGTCCGGCACAGTCAGGATGTCGACGTCCAGCCCGTTGCCTGCCAGGCCCTCCGTCACCGCGCGGGTCCACGGGTCGTCGGCGGTGGACGCGGGGACGACGGCCAGCCAGGTCCCGCCGAGCGCCGGGGTGGCGGGAGGCGCCAGCGGTGCCCAGGTGACGCGGTGGCGGAGCCCGTCCGCCGCGGCGTGCGCCTGTCGCCGGCCGTGCCAGGTGGCGAGGGCCGGTACGACGGCGGCGACGGAACTCTCGTCGTCGAGACCGAGGGTGGCGGCGACGGCACTCACGTCCTGCTCGCGCACCAGGTCCCAGAACGGGTCACCTGCGTCGCCGCCGGAGGCGGCCTGGCGCTCGGCCTGCAGGATGGGGGCGTCCTCCCAGTGCCGGTCCCGCCGGAACGGGTAGGTGGGCAGGTCGACGGTGCGGCCGCCGGTGAAGACCGTCCGCCAGTCGGGGCCGGTGCCGGTGAGGTGGAGTCGGCAGAGGGCGTCGACGAGGGCGGTGTCCTCGGCACGGTCGCGCCGCTGGGTGCCGATGGCGTCGGGGACCACGTCCTGCGCCATGGTGCTGAGCACCGAGTCCGGGCCGATCTCCAGGAAGCGGGTGGCGCCCTCGGCGGCGAGCGTGGTGGCACCGTCGTGGAAGCGGACGGCCTCGCGGACGTGCCGTACCCAGTAGTCGGGGTCGGTCAGGTCGTCGGCGATCCGGCCGGTGACGTTGGAGACGACCGGGAGCGCGGGCTCGCGGAAGGTGAGGCCGGCCAGTACCTCGCGGAAGGGCTCCAGCATGGGGTCCATGCGGTGCGAGTGGAAGGCGTGCGACACCTTCAGCCGGGTGCTCTTCTCGGCATGGGCCGCGACGGCGAGGACGGCCGCCTCGTCACCGGAGACCACGACGGAGCGTGCGCCGTTGACGGCGGCGATGTCGACGCCGTCGGTGAGGAGCGCGAGGACCTCGGCCTCGGTGGCGCGCAGGGACACCATCGCGCCGCCGGCCGGCAGGTCCTGCATGAGGCGGCCCCGGGCGGCGACCAGGGTGACCGCGTCCTTCAGGTCCAGGACTCCGGCGACGTGCGCGGCGACGATCTCGCCGATGGAGTGTCCGGCGAGCAGGTCGGGGCGGACGCCCCAGTGCTCCAGCAGCCGGTAGAGGGCGGTCTCGAAGGTGAACAGCGCCGCCTGGGTGTAGGCGGTGCGGTGCAGCGGCGCGTCGGCGCCGTCGGCGTCCTCGTCGAACATGACGTCGCGCAGCGGCCTGTCGAGGTGCTCGTCGAAGGCGGCGCAGATGTCGTCGAAGGCCGCGGCGAACACCGGGAAGGCGGCGTGCAGGGTGCGGCCCATGCCGGGGCGCTGGGAGCCCTGGCCGGAGAACAGCACGGCGAGGCGGCCGGGTTCGGGGGCCACGACGGGCGCCCGGGTGCCGTCGGCGACCTCACGCAGGGCGGCCAGCAGTTCGTCACGGTCGCGTCCGGTGACGGCGGCGCGGTGGGTGAACAGGGAGCGGGTGGTGGCCAGCGAGTGTCCGACGTCGTACGGGTCGAGGTCGCCTGCGGCAGCCAGCAGCCGTTCCGCCTGCCGCCGTACGGCGTCGGCGCCCTTGCCGGAGAGCAGCCACGGCACGACGGGCAGCTCGGTGCGGTGGGGGTTACTCTCGTCGGCCCCCGTGGGCGGGGCCTCCTCCAGGACGGTGTGCGCGTTGGTCCCGGAGATGCCGAACGACGAGATGCCGGCGCGGCGCGGTCGGCCGTCGCCGCCCCAGGGACGGGGCTCGGTGAGCAGTTCGACGTCGCCCGCGCTCCAGTCGACGGCGGTGGTGGGCGTGCCGACGTGCAGGGTCCTGGGGAGGGTGCCGTGGCGCATCGCCATGACCATCTTGATGACGGCGCCCACTCCGGCGGCGGCCTGGGCGTGGCCCATGTTGGACTTGATGGAGCCCAGCCACAGCGGCAGGCCCTCGGGGCGGTCCTGCCCGTACGCGGCGATGACGGCCTGGGCCTCGATGGGGTCACCGAGGGTGGTGCCGGTGCCGTGGGCCTCCACCGCGTCGATGTGGTGCGGGGCCAGTTGGGCGTCGGCGAGCGCCTGCTGGATGACACGGACCTGGGCCGGTCCGCTGGGCGCGGTCAGGCCGTTGGAGGCACCGTCCTGGTTGACGGCGCTGCCGCGCACGACGGCGAGCACCCTGTGGCCGTTGCGGCGGGCGTCGGACAGCCGCTCGACGAGGAGCATGCCCGCGCCCTCGGCCCAGGCGGCGCCGGCGGCGTCGTCGGAGAAGGAGTGGCAGCGGCCGTCGGGCGAGAGGGCGCGGCGCTCGCTGAACTCGACGAACATCTCGGGGCTGGCCATGAGGGCGGCCCCGCCCGCCAGGGCGAGGGAACACTCCCCCTTGCGCAGCGACTGGATCGCCGAGTGGAGGGCGACCAGGGAGGAGGAGCAGGCGGTGTCCATGGTGACCGCCGGGCCCTCGAGTCCAAGGGTGTAGGCGATCCGGCCGGAGACGATGCTGCCGGAGATGGTGCCGCCGAGGTAGTCGTGGTGCATCAGACCGACGAAGACACCGGTCTGCGTGCCCTTCACGGCCGTGGGGTCGATGCCGGCACGTTCGAAGGCCTCCCAGGTGACCTCCAGCAGCATGCGCTGCTGGGGGTCCGTGCCGGGCGCGTCCTTGGGGCTGATGCCGAAGAAGGCGGGGTCGCACTCGGCGGCGTCGTGGAGGAATCCGCCGTGGCGCACGTAGGTCTTGCCGGGGGCCCCGGGCTCGGGGTCGTAGAGGGCGTCGACGTCCCAGCCGCGGTCGGTGGGGAAGTCGGAGACGACGTCGACGCCTTCGTCGACGATGCGCCACAGGTCCTCGGGGGTGCGTATCCCTCCGGGGTAGCGGCAGCCCATACCGATGATGGCGACGGGCTCGTGGTCCTGCTCCTCCAGTTCCCTCACGCGGCGCCGGCTGCGCTCCAGCTCGGTCGTGGCCCGCTTCAGGTAGTCGCGGAGCTTTTCGGCCGTTGCCGGGTCTTCCATCACAGGGCTCCCAGTTCGTTGTCGATCGTCGCGAAGAGTTCCGCGTCGCTGGCCTCACCGAAGTCCTGCGCCGGCGGGGGCGCGGCGTCGCCGCCGCCGCGGGCGTCCTGCCAGCCGCGCAGGAGGGCTTCGAGGCGTGCGGTGACGCGGGTGTGGCTGCCGTCCTCGTCGGGCAGGCCGAGCAGCACGGCCTCCAGCCGGTCCACGTCGGCCAGGGCGGTCCGGGCGAGGTCGGCTGGTCCCGGGACCAGTTCGGTCTTGAGGTGGGCGGCGAGTGTGCGGGGCGAGGGCTGGTCGAAGACGAGCGTGGCCGGGAGGGTGAGCCCGGTGGCGCCCGCGAGGAGGTTGCGCAGTTCGACGGCGGCGAGCGAGTCGAAGCCCATCTCCTGGAAGGCGCGTCCGGGGTCCACCGACTGCGGTGAGGGGTGCCCGAGCACGCCGGCGACATGGGTGCGGACCAGATCCAGCAGGGCGCGGTCGCGTTCGGTGTCGGGCAGGCCGGCGAGCCGCTCGCGCCAGGAGGCGGACGAGATGCCCTCGGCGTTCCCGGCCCCGGCCTCGCGTGCCGCGGGGCGGACGAGTCCGCGCAGCAGCGCGGGTACGCCGTCGGGCCGGGCCCGTACAGCGGCGCCGTCCAGCCGGACGGGGACCACGAGGGCGTCCTCGGCGCCGAGGGCGGCGTCGAACATGCGCAGTCCCTGGGCGGGGGCCAGGGGCGGCAGGCCGAGACGGCGCAGCCGCTCCAGGTCGGCCGCCTCGATGCCGGCGCTCATGCCGCCGCCCGATGCCCAAAGGCCGTAGGCCAGGGAGACGGCGGGCAGTCCGAGCGAGCGGCGGTGTGCGGCGAGACCGTCGAGGAAGGTGTTGGCCGCCGCGTAGTTGGCCTGGCCGCCGCCGACGAGCAGGCCCGCGGTGGAGGACAGCAGGACGAACGCGGACAGGTCCGACTCCCGGGTCAGGTCGTGCAGGTGCCAGGCGGCGTCCACCTTGGGCCGCAGGACCCGTTCGACACGGTCCGCGTCGAGGGTGGCCAGGACGCCGTTGTCGACGACACCGGCGGCGTGCACCACGGCGCGGACCGGGTGCCGTCCGAGCAGCGCGGCGAGGTCGGCGCGGTCCGCGACGTCGCACCGGGCGAGGGTGACCTCGGCGCCGAGCGTGGCGAGTTCGTCCCTGAGGTCGGTCGCGCCGGGGGCGTCCGCGCCGCGCCGGCCGACCAGCAGCAGACGCCTCACGCCGTGCTCGGTGACCAGGTGACGGGCGATCAGGGCGCCCAGGCCGCCGGTGCCGCCGGTGACCAGGACCGTGCCGTCCGGGTCCCAGACGTGGGGGCCGCCGGGCTTGGCGCGGGCCAGGCGCGGGACGCGCACCTCGCCGTCGCGCACCGCGGTCTCCGGCTCGCCGGAGGCCAGCGCCGTGGCGAGGGCCGTGTCCGCGGCGGCGCTGCCGTCGGTGCCGATCAGCAGGAAGCGCCCGGGGTTCTCGGCCGCCGCGGCGCGCACCAGCCCGAACAGCGGGGCGTGCGCCAGGTGGTCGCCCCTCAGCAGCACGGCGAGCCGGCGGCCGGTGAAGTGTTCGTCGTCGAGCCAGAGCCGCAGGGTGTCCAGGGTGGTGCCCACCAGGTCGCGTGTCCGCTCCGGCAGGCCGACGCCGGTTTCGGGGTCGGCGGCCACGGCCAGGACGACCGTGCCGGGCACGTCGCCGGCGTCCGCCAGTGCGGCGAGGTCGCGGTACCGGGGTGCGTCGAGGCCTGCGTCGGCACCGCACACGGCCAGGTCGGACAGGTCCGGTCGCGCGGCGCCGGGGGCCGGGACGAGGTCGACCCGGTACAGGGGGTCGTCGGCGTCCGCGGAGAGCTGCTCGGCTGTGACCGGACGGGCCACGAGGCCGCGGACGGTGGCGACGGGTGCGCCGTCCCCGTCGGCCAGGTCGAGGCGTACGGCGTCGTTGCCCGCCGGGGACAGGCGCAGACGCAGGCGGTCGGTACCGGCCCGGTGCAGGGTGACGCCGCTCCAGGCGAACGGCAGCACGGCCTGTCCGCCGGTCAGGTCCAGCAGGTTGACGTGCAGGGCGGCGTCCAGCAGGGCCGGGTGGAGACCGAAGGCGCCGGCGGTGGTGCGTGCTCCGTCGGGAAGGGCGGCCTCGGCGTACAGCTCGTCGCCCCGGCGCCACATGGCGCGCAGGCCCTGGAAGACCTCTCCGTAGCCGTATCCGGTGCGGGCCAGTCGCGTGTAGAGCCCTTCCAGGTCCACGGGTTCCGCACCGGCGGGAGGCCAGGCGGCGGGGTCGGCGTGCGGTTCCCCGTCCGGGGGCGCGGTGGTCAGGACGCCACCGGCGTTGCGGGTCCACGGGGTGTCGGGGGTGTCGGTGCGGCGTGACCAGACGGTCAGTTCGCGGCGGCCGTCCCGTTCAGCGTCGACGGCGACCTGTACGGCCACGGAGCCTTGTTCGGGCAGGGTGAGGGGGGCGTGCAGGGTGAGTTCCCCGACGTTGTCGCAGCCGGTCTGTGCAGCGGCCCGCAGCGCCATCTCGACGAAGGCGGTGCCGGGCAGCAGGACGGTGCCGTGGACGGCGTGGTCGCCGAGCCAGGGGTGGGAGGACAGGGACAGCCGTCCCGTGAGGACCGCGCCCTGGGTGTCGGGCAGTTCGGTCGCGGCGGTCAGCAGCGGATGGCCGGTGCTCTGCTGTCCGAGCCCGTCGGCGTCGCCGGTGCCGCCCGCGGCCGCCTCGAGCCACAGGCGGGTCCGCCGGAAGGCGTAGGTGGGCAGGTCGGTGCGCCGGGCATGGTGCGGGGCGTGGAACGCCTCCCAGTCGACGGGTCCCCCGGCTGCGTGCAGCCGGGCCACCGAGCTGACGAAGTCGTGCGTCTCGTCACCGTCACGGCGCATGACGGGCACGCACACGCTGTCCGGGGGGAGGCACTCGGCGGCCAGCGCGGTGAGCGCCGCGTCCGGGCCGACCTCGAGGAACGCCCGTACGCCCAGGTCGTGCAGAGTGGTGAGGGCGGGGGCGAAACGTACGGGGCGGCGGACGTGGTCGACCCAGTGGCCGGGGGTGGAGAGCTCGCCGGGTCCGGCGAGGACGCCGGTGAGGGTGGAGACGACCGGGATGCGGGGCTCCTGGTAGTCGCACCGCGCGGCGGCCTCGGCGAAGGCTTCCAGCATCGGGTCCATCAGCGGCGAGTGGAAAGCGTGGGAGACCGAGAGCCGCTTACCGCCCTCGAAGCGGGCGGCGAGTGCGTCGACGGCCGCCTCGGTTCCTGACACCACCACGGATCGGGGGCCGTTGACGGCGGCGAGGCCGACCAGCTCGTCGAGGTGGGGCGCGACTTCCTCCTCGGTCGCCCGCAGCGCGGCCATGGCGCCACCGGCCGGGAGCGCCGCCATCAGGCGGCCACGGGCGAGGACGAGGGAGACCGCGTCCGGCAGGGAGAGCACTCCGGCGACGTGGGCGGCGGCGAGTTCGCCGACGGAGTGACCGGCCAGGTAGTCCGGCACCGCGCCCCACGACTCCAGCAGCCGGTACATGGCCACCTCGAGGGCGAAGATCGCGATCTGTGCGTAGTCCGTACGGGTCAGCAGCGCGGGATCGCCGTCGATCACCTCGCCGAGCGGGTGCTCCAGATGGGGGTCGGCGAGGGCGCACACCGCGTCGAACGTCTCGGCGTAGACGGGGTGCGCGCGGTGCAGTTCGCGGCCCATGCCGGGGCGCTGGGCACCCTGCCCGGTGAACAGGAAAGCCGTCCTGCCGCCGACCGGGGTGAGCGGGTTGGCGGCCGCCAGGGCGTCCAGCAGTGCGCCGGCGTCGCTGCCGACGGCGACGGCTCGGTACTCGAAGTGGGTGCGGGTGGTGGCGAGCGAGAGGGCTACGTCCGCCGGAGCGACGTCGTCGCGTCCGGTGAGGTGCTCGCGCAGGCGGTCGATCTGGCCGGCGAGGGCCTCGGGGCTGCGGCCGGTGACGATCCAGGGCACGGGGGTGGCCGCACGGGGTCCTGCCATCGTGGCGGCCGGTGTCGCCGCCGCGTCGGGGGCGGCCGCTTCCTCTTCGAGGGGGGCCTGCTCCAGCACCACGTGGGCGTTGGTGCCGCTGATGCCGAAGGAGGAGACGGCCGCACGGCGCGGTCCGCCGGTGTCGGGCCAGGGGCTCCGTTCCAGGGCGAGTTCGACGGCTCCCGCGTCCCAGTCGACCTGGTCCGTGGGGGCGTCGACGTGGAGGGTGGGCGGCACCTCACCGTGGCGCATGGCCATGACCATCTTGACGACCCCGGCGACGCCCGCGGCGGCCTGGGTGTGGCCGAGGTTGGACTTGACGGAGCCGAGCAGCAGCGGTCTGTCGGCGGGGTGTTCCCGGCCGTAGGTGGCCAGCAGCGCCTGTGCTTCGATCGGGTCGCCGAGCGAGGTCCCGGTGCCGTGCGCCTCCACCACGTCGACGTCGGCGGCGGTGAGGCCCGCGCCGGCCAGCGCCTGGCGGATGACCCGTTGCTGGGAGGGGCCGTTGGGCGCGGTCAGCCGGCTGCTGGCGCCGTCGGAGTTGACGGCGCTGCCACGCACCACGGCGAGCACGGGGTGGCCGTTGCGCCGTGCGTCGGCCAGGCGTTCCACGAGCAGCATGCCGGCACCCTCGCCCCAGCCGGTGCCGTCCGCGGCGGTGGAGAAGGCCTTGCATCGGCCGTCGGCGGCGAGACCGCGCTGCCTGCTGAAGTCGACGAACGTCTCCGGGGTGGACATCACGGTGACCCCGCCCGCCAGCGCGAGGGAGCACTCGCCTGCCTGCAGCGCGCGCACCGCCCAGTGCAGGGCGACCAGCGAGGAGGAGCAGGCGGTGTCGACGGTGACGACCGGGCCCTCCAGGCCGAAGGTGTAGGCGATGCGCCCGGAGGCGATGCTCGCGGCGCTGCCGTTGGCGAGGTAGCCGTCGAGGTCGTCGGGGACGGTGTCGAGCCGGGTGGCGTAGTCGTTGTACATCACGCCGGCGAACACGCCTGTGCGGCTGCCGCGCAGGGAGGCCGGGACGATGCCGGCCCGCTCGAACGCCTCGAACGAGGTCTCCAGCAGCAGGCGTTGCTGCGGGTCCATGGCAAGGGCCTCACGGGGGCTGATGCCGAAGAAGTCGTAGTCGAAGTCGGGGGCGTCGTACAGGAAGCCGCCGGTGCGTGCGTAGGTCGTACCGGGCCGGTCCGGGTCGGGGTCGTACAGGGCGTCCACGTCCCAGCCGCGGTCGCCGGGGAAGTCCGACACGGCGTCGGTTCCCGTCGCCACCAGGTTCCACAGGTCCTCGGGCGAGGTGACACCGCCCGGGTAACGGCAGCCGATGCCGACGATGGCCACCGGGCCGTGTGCGCGTTGTTCGTTCTCGCGCAGCCGGCGTCGTGCCTCCCGCAGATCCGCGGTCGTCCGCCTGAGGTAGTCGAGCAGCTGCTCTTCGTTGTTCACCAGCGCGCCATCCGATCGGGATCGAAAGTGGGCCTCGGTCCTGCGGACTGTCTCCGGACGGGATCCCGGTCCGCTTCCCCCTCCGTTGACGGAGGCTAGGTAGGGGGCGGCGGCGCTTGATACCCCTACGGCCCCCAGGGGGCCCGGGACGGCTCGGAGGCGGGCGTACGGTGTGCCCGAACGGGCAGCGCTGAACGGAAACGTGCCCGGGTCGCGTGTTCAGCGGCCCGCTTCCTTTCTTTACTTCCCGGTAAATCAACTGACCGTGAAAAGTCGCCTCGGACCGGCATCCTGAGCGAGAAGTAACTTCCGGAAGGGCCTGGTTGACAACGTTGACAACGCCCTATAACCTCGCTGTTTGTTTGATCGAGTAGCTATTTTTCTTCCCTCCGGAAAGACTTGCCGAACCGATCGAATCGCGCCGCAAATGACTGGCATTAATTTTCACTGTGCTTATACCAAGGGCAGCCCCAGGGGGCTGGACCACCACATCGCGAGTTGTCTCCTCAGTACTGCGGTGACAGCCCTCGAACAGGAAAAATGCAGGTGAGACGGGGACTCGGACCGATCCCGTGCAACAGCATTCACCCCAGGCGGGCGCGAATCCACGAGCGTTACTGGACACAGGGGGAACACCTTGCGCCTTTTCGACCGCTCCGAAGAATTACACATACTTAACGAAGCGTTTACCGAAAGTACTCGAAGATCCGGACGGTTCGTGATAGTCACGGGTGGCCCCGGTTCCGGGAAGACTCAGCTTCTGCACGAATTCCTGGCCACTCCGGGCCGATCGGGCGCACGCATACTCCAGGGCACGGCACACCCGGCCGAGCGCGACCGACCGATGAGTCTGTTGCGGCAATTGCTGCGCAACGGTGAGGTGCGGCCCGTTCTGCCTGACCGGGTGCAGCCCGTTCCGGCGGACCCCGCTCGACCGGTGGGCAGAGGCACGCAGACCCTCCCCCGGAGTTTCAAGCGCCGGGTAGACATGGAGTTCGGGAATCCGGATCCGGGGACGGCAGAGACACTTCTGCGGCTCGCGGACGGCGAACGCCCGCTGGTGGTGGCCGTGGACGACGCCCACCTCATGGACGAGGCCTCGCTGGGCGTCATCGTCCACCTGCTCGACAGAAGCCGCTTCCGGCCCGTCCTCGTGGTGTGCACCACATCCGGTCATCCCGGCACGGGCCACTCGGCCTCCCACGCGGAGCTGATCCGCCGACCGCACCACCGGGCCCGTCTCGGTCCCCTGTCGGAGCGGGGCGTCGGCGAACTGATCGCCGCCCAGTCGACAGCCGCACGGCCGGCCGGGGCGGGCCGCACCTTCCACCGGGCCACGGCCGGCAACCCCTTGCTGGTGCACGCCCTGCTGGACGACAGCACCCGCTTCGGCCGCGATATGGAACGTCCCATCGCCGGCACCGCCTACCGCCAGGCGGTGCTTTCGCTCGTGCACCGCGGCGAGCCACGCCACGTACGGGTGATCCGGGCGCTCGCCGCCCTCGGCGCACCGCCTTCCCTCGGCATGCTGGGTGAGCTGGCCGACACAAGTCCCGCCGGTCTCCAGGAGGCCGTCGAGGCCCTCAACTCCGTGGGACTGCTCGACGGTCACGCCTTCCGGCAACCGACCGCGGCGATCGCGGTGCTCGAGGACATGGACGCCGCCGCGCGTGCCGAGCTGCACGAACGCATCGCCGACCTGCTGTACCGCTGCGGCGCGCCGGCAGGCGACATGGCCCGGCACCTGCGCGCCGCCGACCGGGTGCTGCGACCGTGGGCGCCGGGCGTGCTGCGCGCCGCCGCCGAGCAGGCCCTGGCCGCGGACGACGTGGAGTTGTGCAGCAGTTACCTGAACCTGCTGCTGCGCGACTGCACCGACCCGCAGGAGCGCAACGCCCTGTCGGCCGCCCTCGCCCGGGCGGAGTGGCGTGTCAACCCCGCGGCCGCGGGCGCCCACCTGGAGCCGCTGCGCCGGCCCGCCCTGGACGGCGAGCTGAGCATGCGTGACACCGCGACCGTCCTGCGGCACATGCTGTGGCAGGGCGACACCGAACTGGCCGCCGAGACCGTGGCCACGCTGGTGCCCGCGCGCTCCCCCGGTGACGCGCAGATCCTCCTCGAGGTCGAGTTCGTACGGCAGTGGTTCTACGGCGTCGCGCTGCCCGCCAGGAGCCCGCAGGGCGCCGGTACCGACCCGCGCCGGCCGGCTCCCGCCGACCGCAACGGGGGACTCGCCGCGCAGGTGGCGGTCCTGGTCGGCGGCGTCGCCACGGACGACTCCGCCGCAGCCGTGGCGCAGGCCCTGCAGGGCCGCAAACTCGACCACCTCAACCTGGAGCTGGTGGCGATGGCGCTCCTCGCCATCGCCCATGCCGACCGCCCCGCGGTCGCCGCCGAAGCCTGCGACGCGCTGCTGGAGTCCGCGGTCGAGCGCCGGGCGACGACGTGGCAGGCGCTGCTCGGCAGCGTACGGGCGGAGATCGCGCTGCTGCGCGGAGACATGACGACAGCCGCCGAGGGGGCCGACAGGGCGCTGAGCAGCTTGCACGACAGAAGCTGGGGGGTCCTCGCCGGGCTCCCGCTGTCGACCGCGATCTTCGCCCACACGGCAATGGGCGCCTACGCCGAGGCCGAGCGGGTGCTCAAACGGGACGTCCCGGAGCCGATGTTCGGCACCGTCTTCGGCATCCAGTACCTCCGGGCCCGGGGACACCACTACCTCGTCACCGACCGGCCGTTCGCCGCGCTGAACGACTTCGAGACGTGCAGCAGCCTGATGCGGCAGGGAAACTCCAGCCTGCAGAAGGGCATCCCCTGGCGGTCCGACCTGGCCCTGGCCAATCTGCGGATCGGCAAGGCCCGCACCGCCCGGGAGTGCGCCGAGGAGCAGCTGGGGCTGCCCGGCGGTCACAGTTCCCGCGCGCGGGCGATGGCGTTACGGATGCTGGCCGCCACCAGCAAGGCGCATCGACGGGCCTCACTGCTGCGTGAGGCGATCGATCTGCTCAAGCTTTGCGGCGACCAGCACACCCTTGCTCAGGCCTACGGCGACCTGTCCGCGGCTCACTACGAACTGGGCGAGTACGCCCGCGCCCGGCTGGTCGCCCGGCAAGCGGCCCGTGAGGCGGAGGCGTGCAGCGTCGACTCACCGGTCGACGCACATCTGCTGGAGGATCCCGGCCAGTCCGAGGGGTCCGAGGCGGAGGGCTCGTCCTTCCTGAGCGACGCGGAGTGCCGGGTCGCGGGCCTGGCCGCGCTGGGGTACACCAACCGCGAGATCAGTGGCCGGCTGCACGTCACGATCAGCACGGTGGAACAGCACCTCACCAGGGTCTACCGCAAGTTGCACGTGGCCAGCCGGTCCGAACTGCCGCCGAAGATGCTTGAGCACCGCATCCCGAAGCTGTCCGACCGCTGGGCCACCACCCACTCCTCGGCGGGCTGACCTCCGCCGGTCTCCGGTCCCGCCGGATTCCTCTGCGGACGGGACCCGGTATCCCCCGTCGAGGCGGGGCCCGGCATCCCCTCCCGCACGGCACGGCCCCCTTCACGAGTCCCCACGGGCTCAGGAGGGGGCCTTTCTGCCGACCGGGCCACACCCGGACAGGGACGGGGCGGGGACGGGGACACGGCGACGGGGGGCGGGGGCGGGGACATCGGCACCGGCACCGTCATGTGCCGGTGGCGGCCCCCGCCCCCAGGGCCCGCGCGTCTCGCCGCCGCCAGGCCGCGCCGCGCGGGCCGCCCACCCCTCCGGGCGCCGGACGGTTCAGCCGAAGCTGCCGAGTTCACCGTCGAGGATGCCGAAAAGCTCGTCGGCCGTGGCCGCTTCCAGTCCCTTCTCCTCGACTTCGTCGGCGCTTCCGGACGCCGGCTGCGCCGAGCCGTCCCAGCGGGCGGTGAGGGCCCTGAGCCGCGCGGCCACCCGGGCGCGGCGCTCGTCGTCGAGCCCGTCGGAGCCGAGCACGGCACCCAGCAGCGTCTCCAGGCGTACCACCTCGGCCTCGACGTCGACGAGTTCCTCGTCTGCCCCGCCCAGTTCCTCGAAGAGGTGCTGGGCGAGGGCTTCGGAGGTCGGGTAGTCGAAGGTGAGCGTGCTGGACAGCCGCAGCCCGGTCTCGGCGCCGAGACGGTTGCGCAGCTCCAGCGCGGCGAGCGAGTCCACGCCGAGGTCACCCAGGGGGCGTTCGGGGTCGACGGCGCCGCCGGAACCGTGTCCGAGGACGTCGGCCACATGGCCGCACACCGTGTCGACCAGCAGGCGCCTGCCGTCCGCGGCACCGAGCGCGGCCAGCCTCCGTACCAACGGCTCCGCCGCCTCCGGGGCGGCCTCCACCGCCCGGACGGCCCGGCGGGCCGGCGCCGACGCCGGTTCCAGGGCTCGGACCAGGGCCGGGGCGTCCTCGGTGACCTGGACGCGGATCGGCAGCAGCAGCGGACCGTCGGTGGTCAGGGCCCGGTCGAACAGGGACAGCGCCCGGTCGGCGGGCAGCGGCAGGATGCCGTCGCGGGCCAGCCTGCGCATCTCGGCCTCGCCGAGTCCGGCCGCCATGCCGTCACCCGTGTCCCACAGTCCCCAGCCCAGTGACAGGGCGGGCAGTCCCTCCGCCCGCCGCTGGGCGGCGAGGGCGTCGAGGAAGGCGTTGCCGGCCGCGTAGTTGGCCTGTCCCGCCGCTCCCAGGGTGCCGGCGGCGGACGAGAAGAGGACGAAGGCGGCCAGGTCCAGGCCGCGGGTGAGTTCGTGCAGGTGCCAGGCGGCGTCGGTCTTGGGCCGCATCACCGTCTCCGTGCGCGCGGCGGTGAGGTCGGTGAGCAGACCGTCGTCCAGGACGCCGGCGGCGTGCACGACGGCGGTGAGCGGATGGGCTTCGGGAACGGACGCCAGCAGTTCGGCCAGCGCGGCGCGGTCGGTGGTGTCGCAGGCGGCGACGGTGATCCGCGCGCCGGGGGCGACGGGCTCCTCCCACCCTTCCGCGTCCGGTGTCCGGCCGGCGCGGCCGACCAGCAGCAGGTGCCGGACGCCGTGGTGCTCGGCCAGGTGCCGGGCGATCAGGCGGCCGAGGCTGCCGGTTCCGCCGGTGATGAGAACGGTGCCCTCAGGGTTCAGCGGAGCAGCCGGCGCGGTCCGGGACTCGTCGGTCCGGGCCAGCTCCGGCGTGTACACCGTGCCCTCGCGCAGGGCGAGTTCGGGCGCCCCGGTCGCGATTGCGGCCGACAGGACCGCTGCCGACGCGTCGTCGCCGTCGGTGTCGGCCAGCACGAACCGGCCGGGGTGCTCGACTGCGGCGGACCTCACCATGCCCCAGATGACGGCCTGCGCCGGGTCCGGCACCCCGTCGGCGGCGACGGCGACCGCGGAACGGGTGACGACGACCAGGGGGGTGCCGTCCGCCGGTTCGGCCAGGTGTTCCTGGAGCGCGGCGAGGGTCCGCACAGCGGTCCCGCGGGCCCGGGCCGGCAGGTCGCCGTCCGCGGCGTCGTCCAGGGGCACGGTCAGGACTCGGGGCTCGGCCGCCGCCCCGACGGTGGTCACGTCCGCCGGTGTCCAACGCAGGGCGAACAGGTCGCCGGAGACGGGCGCGGCGGCGTTCAGCTGCTCGGCCGTCACCTGGCGGATGCGCAGTGACGCCGCTTCGGCGACCGGTGCGCCCGAGGCGTCGTACAGGCCCAGGGTCATGTGGTCGGTGCCGTGCGGGGTGAGCCGCAGCCGCAGGGCCGTGGCGCCGGTGGCGTGGAGGGTGACCCCCTCCCAGGCGAAGGGCAGGGTCATGACTGTCGGGTCCTGGCCGTCCAGCAGGTCGATGGCGTGCAGCGCCGAGTCGAGGAGCGCCGGGTGCAGTCCGAAGCCGTCGGCCGCGTCGGCGTCGGGGAGGGCGAGTTCGGCGCAGACCTCGTCGCCGAGCCGCCAGGCGGCGCGCAGGCAGCGGAACAACGGGCCGTAGCCGTACCCCTGCTCGGCGAGGTGGTCGTACAGGCCGCCAACCTCGACGGGGACGGCGCCCTCGGGAGGCCAGACGTCGACGGGGGCCGGTTCGTGCGCGGTCCGTGGGGCGAGGACGCCGGTGGCGTGCCGGGTCCAGTCGCCGCCGGTGCCCTCGGGCCGGGCGTGCACGGCCAGTTGCCTGCGCCCCTCGGCGTCGGGGGCCGCGGCGGTCACCTGGAGGTGCACGCCACCGTGCCGGGGAAGGACCAGCGGCCGTTCCAGGGTGATCTCCTCCACGTGCGGGCAGCCGGCGCGGTCGCCGGCCTGGAGGGCGAGTTCCACGAAGGCGCTGCCGGGCACCAGGACGACTCCCGCGACGGCGTGGTCGGCCAGCCAGGGGTGGGTCGCCAGGGAGAGGCGGCCGGTCAGCGCGACGGTGTCGGCGGCGGCCAGGGTGAGGGCGGCGCCGAGCATCGGGTGCCCGGCGGGCGCCTGGCCGAGCCCGCCGGCGTCGGTGGCCGCCCCGGGCCCGTCGTCCAGCCAGAGCCGCTGCCGCTGGAAGGCGTACGTCGGCAGGTCGACGCGCCGGACGTCGGTGCCCGCGTGCACCCGCTGCCAGTCGACGGTCAGCCCGCGGACGTGTGCGGTGGCGACGAGCGCGGCGAGCGTCACCTCCTCGACCCGCTCGCGGCGCAGGGCCGGTACGAACGCCGATCGCTCCGGGTCGGCGAGGGCGTGCGGGCCCATGGCCGACAGGACGGCGTCGGGGCCGAGTTCGAGGAAGGTACGGACGCCGTCGTCCTCCAGGGCGCGGACCGCGTCCCCGAAGCGGACGGCCTCACGCACGTGGCGCACCCAGTACTCGGGCGAGCACAGGTCCTCCTCGGTGGCGTGCGTACCGGTGACGACGGGGATCGCGGGCGCGGCGTAGCGCAGTTCGCGGGCGGCCTTCTCGAACTCGGCCAGCATCGGGTCCATCAGGGGCGAGTGGAACGCGTGGCTCACCCGCAGCCGCTTCGTACGACGGTCGGCGAAGACGGTGGCGACCGCGTCCACCGCCTCCCGCGTACCGGAGACCACGACCGCGCGCGGACCGTTGACGGCGGCCAGGGACACGTCGGGGCCGAGATGCGGCAGCACTTCGTCCTCGGTCGCGTCCACGGCGAGCATGGCGCCGCCTTCGGGCAGGGCCTGCATGAGGCGGCCACGGGCGGTGACCAGCCGGGCCGCGTCGGCGAGGTCCCATACGCCGGCGACGTGGGCGGCGGTCAGTTCGCCGATGGAGTGGCCGGCCAGGCGGTCCGGTCGGATGCCGTAGGACTCCAGCAGGCGGTACAGGGCCGTCTCCACCGCGAACAGGGCGCTCTGGGTGTAGAGCGTGTGGTCGAGCGACTCGGCTTCGGCGGTGCCGGGTTCGGCCCACATGACCTCGCGCAGCGGCCGGTCCAGGTGGGCGTCCAGGGCCTCGCAGACCTCGTCGAGGGCCCGCCGGAAGGCGGGGTGGGTGTCGTACAGGCCGTGGCCCATGCCGGGGCGCTGGGCGCCCTGCCCGGTGAACAGGAAGGCGGTGCGGCCGGCCAAGGGCCGTCCGCGCACGACGTGGTCGGTGGCGGCACCGTCGGCCAGCGCGGTCAGTCCGGCCAGCAGTTCGTCCCTGTCGCGGGCGACGACCGCGCCCCGGTGGGTGAGGTCGGCACGGCCGGTGGCCAGCGAGTGGACGAGGTCGGTGATCCGCTCGTCGGCGACCGCGCGCAGCCGGCCCGCTTGGGCGGCCAGCGCCTCGGGAGTGGCCCCGGAGACGACGACGGGCAGCACGGGGGCCTGGATCTCCGCCTCGGACCGGGTGGTGGTGTCGTCGTCGGGTGCCTCCTCCAGGATCACGTGCGCGTTGGTCCCGCTGATACCGAAGGACGACACCCCCGCACGACGGACCCGCTCACCCCGCACCCACTCCCGCTCCTCATCCAGCAACCGGACCCGCCCCGCACCCCACTCCACCTTCCGCGACGGCTCACCCGCATACAACGTCCGAGGCAACACCCCCTCCCCCAACGCCAGCACCATCTTCATCACACCCGCCACACCCGCAGCCGCCTGCGTATGACCGATGTTCGACTTCACCGACCCCAACCACAACGGACGATCCTCCGACCGCCCCTGCCCATACGCCGCCAACAACGCCTGCGCCTCGATCGGATCACCCAACTCAGTCCCCGTACCGTGCGCCTCCACCACATCCACATCAGCCGCCGACACACCAGCCGACACCAACGCCTGCCCCAACACACGCTGCTGCGAAGGACCATTCGGCGCCGTCAACCCGTTCGACGCACCATCCTGATTCACCGCACTCCCCCGCACCAACGCCAACACCCGATGCCCCGACCGCCGCGCATCCGACAACCGCTCCAACACCAGCACACCGGCGCCCTCGGACAGAGCCGTGCCGTCCGCCGCGTCGGCGAAGGACTTGACCCGGCCGTCCGCGGCGAGGTTGCGCTGCCTGCTGAAGTCGACGAACGTGTCGACGGTCGACATCACGGAGACGCCGCCGGCCATCGCCAGGGTGCACTCGCCCCGACGCAGCGCCTGCGCGGCCAGGTGGAGCGCCACCAGCGACGAGGAGCACGCGGTGTCGACGGTGAGGGCGGGGCCCTCCAGGCCGAGGGCGTAGGCGACCCGGCCCGAGACGACGCTGGCGAGGCTTCCGTTGCCGAGGTAGTCCCGGACGGCCTCGGGGACGTCGCGCAGCCGGCTGCCGTAGTCGTGGTACATGACACCGGCGAACACCCCGGTGCGGCTGCCGCGCACGCTGTGCGGGTCGATCCCGGAGCGTTCCAGGGCCTCCCAGGAGGTCTCCAGGAGCAGCCGCTGCTGCGGGTCCATGGCGAGGGCCTCGCGGGGGCCGATACCGAAGAAGTCGTGGTCGAACTCGGCCGCGTCGTAGAGGAATCCGCCCGAGCGGGTGCTGCAGTGGCCGGGTTTGCCGGGCTCCGGGTCGTACAGGGTGTCCAGGTCCCAGCCCCGGTCGTCCGGGAAGTCGCCGATGCCGTCCCCGCCGTCGGCCAGCAGCCGCCAGAACTCCTCGGGGGTGGTGACACCGCCGGGGTAGCGGCAGGCCATGCCGACGATGGCCACGGGCTCGTCCGCCTCGAGTGCCGTCCCGGGTGCCGCGGCCCGGGGGGCGTCACCGGCGTCGGCGCCGAGGAGTTCCGTGCGGAGGTACCGCACCAGGGCGTCGGCGTCGGGGTGGTCGAAGACGAGGGTGGCGGGCAGCCGCAGGCCGACTGCGCCGCCCAGACGGTTGCGCAGCTCGACGGCCGTCAACGAGTCGAACCCCGCCTCGCGGAAGGAGCGGCGCGGGTCGAGCACCATGTCGCTGCCGTGGCCGAGGACGGCGGCGACCTGGGTGCGGATCAGCTCCATCAGCTCCGCGTCCCGTTCGGCGGCGCCCAGGGCGGCCAGCCGGTCGGCGAGCGAGGTCCCGGCGGTCCGGGTGGCGGCGGTCCGGCGGGCCGGGGCGGGCACGAGGCCGCGCAGCAGGGCGGGTACACCGTCGGCACCGCGCAGGGCCCGCAGGTCCAGGCCGATGGGCAGCAGCAGCGGCTCGTCGGAGCCGAGCGCGGTGTCGAGCAGCCGCAGTCCCTCCTCGGTGGGCAGGGGCCGGACTCCGGCACGTGTCATGCGCTCGACGTCGGCGTCGGTGAGGTGGGCGGTCATGCCCGTGCGCTGCTCCCAGAAGCCCCAGGCGAGGGAGAGTCCCGGCAGTCCCAGTGAGCCACGGTGCGCGGCGAGGGCGTCGAGGAACGCGTTGGCGGCGGCGTATCCGGACTGTCCGGCTCCGTCGACGGTGCCGGCGGCGGAGGAGAACAGTACGAACGCCGCCAGGTCCGCGTCCCGGGTGAGCTCGTGCAGGTTCCAGGCGGCGTCCGCCTTGGGCCGCAGCACGGCGTCCAGGCGCTCGGGGGTCTGGTCGGTGACCAGCCCGTCGTCGAGGACACCCGCGAGGTGCACCACGGCGGTCAGGGGGTGCGCGGCGGGTACTTCGGCCAGCAGTGCGGCCAGTTCGTCGCGTTCGGCGGCGTCGCAGCGGGCGACGACGACCCGGACGCCCGACTCGGCGAGGTCGGCGAAGTCGTCCGCGGAGGTGCCGCTGCGCCCGGCCAGGACCAGGTGGCGCACGCCGTGTGCGGTGGCCAGGTGCCGGGCGACCACGGCGCCGAGCACGCCGGTGCCTCCGGTGATGAGTACGGTGCCGTCGGGGTCGAGCGTGGCGGCGCTCCCGCGTACGACGGCACGGGCCAGCCGGGGCACCCGGACGGTGTCCTCACGAAGGGCCAGTTGCGGTTCGCCGCTCGCGGCGGCGGCACGTACGGCTGCGGTGATCCGGTCGTCGCCGTCCGCCGTTTCGGGGGCGGTGTCCACGAGGACGATGCGGTCGGGGTGTTCGCCCTGGGCGGCGCGGACGAGACCCCACACCGCGGCGCCCGCCAGATCGACGGGGCTCTCCTCGCCGGTGCTGACCGCGCCCGAGGTGAGGACCAGCAGACGGGCGGCGACCGTGCGGTCGTCCGCCAGCCAGTCGTGCAGGACGGTCAGGACCCGTCCGGTCGCCTCGCGGACCGAGGCCGCGGGGTCGTCGCCACCGGCCACCGGCAGGACCACCCAGTCGGGCAGCGGTGCGAGCGCTGCCGTGCCGCCCTCCTCCAGAACGGCGTGGGCGGGGGCCGCGGCAGCCGGTACGGGCACCACGGGCCATTCCAGCCGGTACAGGTCGTCGGCCCGGACCGGGGAGGCCAGCGCCCCGCCGTCGACCGGGCGGGAAACCAGTGCCTCGACGGCGGCGACCGGGGCCCCGGTCGGGTCGGCCAGCTCCAGGGAGAGCGTGTCGCCGCCGCGGAGGCGGACCCGCAGGGCGGTGGCCCCGGCCGCGTACAGCGACACACCGGTCCAGGCGAAGGGCAGCCGGGCCGTCTCCTGCCCGTGCGCTCCGAGCCCGTCGGCGTGCAGGGCGGCGTCGAACAGGGCCGGGTGCAGGCCGAAGCCGCCCGCGTCGGCGGGCAGTTCCACGTCGGCGTACGTCTCGTCGCCGCGCCGCCAGGCCGCGCGCAGGCCCTGGAAGGCAGGCCCGTAGTCGTAGCCGAGGGCCGCCAGCTCTGCGTACGCGTCGTCCACCGGTACCGGTTCGGCGCCGGGCGGCGGCCAGGCCGCGAGGTCGAAGGCGGGCGGCGCGGACTGCGGTGCGAGGAGGCCCGAGGCGTTCAGGGTCCAGGCGGACTCGTCCGCGCTCTCGGGGCGGGAGTGGACGGTCACCGCGCGGTGCCCCTGGCCGTCGGCGGCGGCCACGTGCAGCTGGAGCTGGACGGCGCCCCGCTCGGGCAGCAGCAGGGGTGCCTGCAGGGTGAGTTCGGTGACGTGTCCGCAGCCGAGTTCGTGGCCGGCGCTCAGCGCCAGTTCCACCAGCGCGGTGCCGGGCAGCAGGGTGGTGCCGGAGACCGCGTGGTCGGCCAGCCAGGGCGTGGTGGACAGCGAGAGCCGGCCGGTGAACAGGGTGCCTTCGCCGGCGACCGGGACGGCCGCGCCCAGCAGCGGGTGGCCGGCGCTCCGCAGGCCGGCGGCGGTGACGTCGCCGGCGGCCGCGGACCGGCCGAGCCAGTAGCGCTCGCGCTGGAAGGCGTAGGTGGGCAGGTCGACGGTCCGCACCGGCATCCCGGCGAACACCGGCGACCAGTCGACCGGGACGCCGGCCACGAACGCCTCGCCCAGCGAGGTGAGCAGACGCTCGGCGCCTCCGTCGTCGCGGCGCAGCGAGCCGAGGCCGGTGACGGTCGCGTCGGCGGCGTCCGCGGTCTCCTCGATGCTGTTGAGCAGGACCGGGTGCGGGCTGCACTCGACGAACACCCCGTAGCCGGCGGCCAGCAGGGTCCGGGTGGTCGGCTCGAACAGGACGCCCTGGCGCAGGTTGGTGTACCAGTACCCGGCGTCCAGTGTGGTGGTGTCCAGCACGCCGTTGGTGACGGTGGAGTAGAAGGGCACGTCGGCGGGGCGCGGCCGCACGTCCGCGAGGTCGGTGAGGAGCCGTTCGCGGATCGACTCGACGTGGGCGCAGTGCGACGCGTAGTCCACCGGCAGCCGCTTGGCGCGTCCGCCGTCGGCGACGATCGTCTCGCGCAGGGCGTCGAGGGCGTCGGCGTCCCCGGAGAGCACCACGGAGGAGGCGCCGTTGACCGCGGCCACGGAGACCCGCCCGTCGTGGGCGGCGACGAGTTCACGTGCCCGGGACTCGGGCAGGGCCACCGACATCATGCCGCCCAGGCCGGAGAGTGCCTCGGCGATCGCCCGGCTGCGCAGGGCCACGACGCGGGCCCCGTCGGAGAGACTCAGCGCGCCGGCCACGCAGGCGGCGGCTATCTCTCCCTGGGAGTGGCCGATGACGGCGGCGGGGCGCACGCCGTGCGCGCGCCACACCTCGGCCAGCGACACCATGATCGCCCACAGGGCGGGCTGCACGACGTCCACCCTTTCCAGCGGGCGGCGTTCGCGCACGGTCGCGAGGAGATCCCAGTCGGTGAAGGGTGCGAGGGCCTCGGCGCAGTCGGCCATGGAGGCGGCGAACACCTCGGAGGCGTCCAGCAGGTCGGCGGCCATGCCCGCCCACTGGGACCCCTGTCCGGGGAAGACGAACGCGATGCGGGACTCCCCCGCCGGTGCGCCGCGCACCACGCCGGATGCCGGGTCGCTCTCGGCCAGGGCGGTGAGGCCCGCGGTCACGGCGGCCGGGTCGGCGCCGACGACGACGGCCCGCCGGTCCAGTGCGGCGCGGGTGGTGGCCAGGGTGTGGGCGACGTCGGGCACGGGATCGGTGCCGGTCTCCAGGTGGTCCAGGAGACGGCGGGCCTGAGCGGCGAGTCCCGGCTCGTCACGGGCGGACAGCACCAGGGGCAACGGGCGGTCCCAGACCGGCTCCTCGTCGCGCGGCTCCGGGTCGGGGGCCGCCTCGACGATGACGTGGGCGTTGGTGCCGCTGATCCCGAAGGAGGACACGGCGGCGCGGCGGAGCTCCCCGGGGGCGGGCCACTCGCGCGGCTCGGCGAGCAGTTCGACGGCGCCGGCCTCCCAGTCGACCTGGCTGGTGGGCCGTTCGGCGTGCAGGGTCCGGGGCAGCCGGCCGTGACGCATGGCCATCACCATCTTGATGACACCGGCGACTCCGGCGGCGGCCTGGGTGTGCCCGATGTTGGACTTCACCGAGCCCAGCCACAGCGGCTCCTCGCGGTCCTGGCCGTAGGTGGCCAGGAGCGCCTGGGCCTCGATCGGGTCGCCGAGCGGGGTGCCGGTGCCGTGGGCCTCGACGGCGTGCACCTGGCGGGGTTCCAGTCGGGCGTCGGCGAGGGCGGCGCGGATGACGCGTTGCTGGGAGGGGCCGTTGGGAGCGGTCAGGCCGTTGGAGGCACCGTCCTGGTTGACGGCGGTGCCCCGCACGACGGCGAGCACCTTGTGGCCGTTGCGGCGGGCGTCGCTGAGCCGCTCCAGGAGCAGCATCCCGACGCCCTCGCCCCAGCCGGTGCCGTCCGCGCCCTCCGCGAACGACTTGCAGCGTCCGTCGAGGGCGAGGCCGCGCTGGCGGGAGAAGTCGATGAAGGTGTCGGGGGTGGACATGACGGTCACCCCGCCGGCCAGGGCGAGGCCGCACTCGCCGGTGCGCAGGGCCTGTACGGCCAGGTGGAGGGCGACCAGCGAGGACGAGCAGGCGGTGTCGATGGTGACGGCCGGCCCCTCCAGACCGAGGGTGTAGGACACGCGGCCGGAGGCGACACTGCCGAGGTTGCCGTTGCCGAGGTAACCCTCGACGCCCTCGGGGACGTCCGTGAGCCAGCTGCCGTAGTCGTGGTACATGACACCGGCGTAGATGCCGGTGCGGCTGCCGCGCAGGGTGTGCGGGTCGATGCCGCCGCGTTCGAAGGCCTCCCAGGCCGTCTCCAGCAGCAGCCGCTGCTGCGGGTCCATCGCGACGGCCTCGCGCGGGCTGATGCCGAAGAACCCCGGGTCGAACCGCGGCGCGTCGTGGAGGAATCCGCCCTCGCGCACATGGGTGCGGCCCGGCGCGTCGGGGTCGGGGTCGTAGATGGCGTCGACGTCCCAGTCCCGGTCCGCGGGGAAGTCGCCCACGGCGTCCACCCCGGCGTCGACCAGCTGCCACAGCTGTTCGGGCGTGCTGACGCCGCCGGGGTAGCGGCAGCTCATGGCGACGACGGCGACGGGCTCGTGCGCGGCTTCGGAGATCCGGTCGTTGGCCTGGCGCAGCCGCTCGTTCTCGAGCATGGCCTCGCGCAGCGCCTCGACGATCTGCTCGACAGATGTGTCCACGGTCGGTGTCGCTCCCTGCTGACTCGGCGGCGCTGATGATGCGGTGAAGGTGGAGGTGCGGTGGCGCGCCGGAGGCGGTTCGCCGGTGCCGGACGCGGCGCGTCGTCCGGCACCGGGGAGGGTCACTGGGGGGTGCTGCGGTTCAGGGCGGCCCGCACCAGGTCGGCCACGCCCATCGACTTGATGTCCATGGGCTGCTCGGCGGCGGCCACCGCCGGTGCGGGCGCGGAGAGCTTCAGCAGCCCGTCGAGCAGTCCCGACTCGCGGAGCCTCGCGACCGGGATGCGGGCGATGAGGTCACGCACCTCGTCGTCGGCCCGCGAATCGGCGGGCTCCGGGCCCGCGTCCGGGGCGTACCGGCCGAGCAGGTGGTCCGCGAGGGCCGTCGGGGTGGCGTAGTCGAAGATGAGGGTGGAGGGCAGGCGCAGCCCGCTGACCGCGTTGAGCCGGTTGCGCAGTTCGACGGCGGCGAGCGAGTCGAAGCCCAGCTCGGTGAAGGCGCGCCGGGGGTCGACGGCCGCGGGCCCGTCGTGGCCGAGGACGGCCGCGACCTCGCTGCGGACCGCTTCGAGCACCGTGTGCGCGTGGTCGGCCTCCGGCAGCCCGGCCAGGCGCTCGCCGAGTGTGCGGGTCCGTTCGTCCTGCGCCGCACGGGCGGTGACACCGGCCAGGGTACGCAGCACGGGGGGTACGTCGTCCCCGCGGCGGCGCAGCGCGGCGGTGTCCAGCCGGACCGGCACCAGGGCGGGGAGCCCGGACTCCAGGGCCGCGTCGAACAGCTCCAGCCCTTCTGCCGGGTCGAGCGCGCCGATGCCGGACCGTTCGATGCGCTGTACGTCGTCCCGTTCGAGGCCGGCTCCCATGCCGCTGCCGGCCCAGAGGCCCCAGGCGAGCGAGGTGGCGGGAAGGTTCCGGGCGGCGCGGTGGGCGGCCAGGGCGTCGAGGAAGACGTTGGCGGCGGCGTAGTTGCCCTGGCCCGCGGCGTCGATGGTGCCGGCGGCCGAGGAGAACAGCACGAAGTGGGACAGGTCCCGGTCGAGGGTGAGTTCGTGCAGGTGCCAGGCGGCATCCGCCTTCGGCCGGAGCACGGTGTCCAGGCGCTCGGGAGTGAGCGCGGGCACCAGTCCGTCGTCGAGTACGCCGGCGGTGTGCACGACGCTGTCGACGGGGTGGGCGGCCAGCAGTGCGGCGAGTGCCGCACGGTCGGCGACGTCGCAGGCGACGACGTCGGTGCGGGCACCCAGGGCGGCGAGTTCCTGGCTCAGTTCGGCGGCGCCGGGGGCGTCGGGCCCCCGTCGGCCGGCGAGGACCAGGCGGGTGACGCCGTGCCGGGTGACGAGGTGGCGGGCCACCAGTGCGCCCAGCCCTCCGGTGCCGCCGGTGACGAGGACGGTGCCCCAGGGGCGGCTTGTGCGCGGGGCGTCCGGTTCCGCGGCGCGCGTCAGACGCGGCGCGTGGGCCCGGCCGTCCCGCCACAGCACCTCCGGCTCACCGGAGTCGAGGACGGCGGCGAGCGCGGCGCGGTCGGGTACGGAGCTGTCGGGCCCGGTCCGGCCGACGAGGACGATCCGGTCCGGGTCCTCGGCCTGGGCGGCGCGTACGAGTCCGTGGACGGCGGCGTCGGCGAGGGTGCCCATGGTGAGGACCAGCAGCTTCGAGCCGGCCCATCGCTCGTCGGCCAGCCACTCCTGGACGGTCGCGAGCGTCGCGTCCAGTGTGGTGCGCACCGCCGTGGGCACCTGCTCCGCGTCGTGGTGGGGGGCGCGTACCGGGAGGACGACGACATCGGGTACGGGGCCGCCGATCGCGGCCAGTTCGGGGTGGGCGGGGGCGCCGAGACCGGCGTCGTCGGGGCCGAGGACGGCCCAGGTACGGCGTTCGGGGCGCCCGGCGGAGTCCGGCAGCGGTTCGCCCTCGGTGACGTAGAGGGAACGCGCGCGTCCGGTGAGCCGGTCGGCGGTGACGGGGCGGGTGACGTAGGACTCGACGGTGGCCAGCGGCCTGCCCTCGGGGTCCGCCAGTTCGAGCCGGGTGCCTCCCTCGCCCGGGGTGACCCGGACGCGTGCGGCGATTGCCCCCCGGCCGTGCGCGGTGACGCCCGTCCAGGCGAAGGGGAGGGCGATGGTGCCGGCGGGTGTGTCGTCGCCGGGACCGTCCTCGGTGAGGGACGTGGTGTGCAGGGCGGAGTCCAGCAGCGCGGGGTGCAGGGTGTGCCGGGCGGCGTCCTGCCGTGCGTCGGCGGGCAGTTCCAGCTCGGCCAGCACGGTGTCGCCGAGCCGCCACGCGGCCCGTACGCCGCGGAAGACGGGCCCGTAGTCGTAGCCCTCGCCGTGCAGACGGGGGTAGAGGCCGGTGGTGTCGAGCGGGACGGCGCCCGGTGGCGGCCAGGCACCGTCCGGTGCCGTTTCCGTGCCGGTGAGGGCGCCGGTGGCGGTGAGGGTGCCGGTCGCGTGCCGCGTCCATCCCTCGTCCTCGGGTGCGTTCCCGGGCCGGGAGTGGATTTCCACGGAGCCGTCGGGCCGCGCGGCGACCTGGAGGTGTACGGCGCCGTCCCCGGGCAGTGACAGCGGGGCCTGGAGGGTGAGTTCCTCCAGGACGGGCCGGCCGGTCAGCCGGCCGGCGTGCAGGGCGAGATCGACCAGGGCGGCGCCCGGTACCAGCACCGAGCCGAGCACGGCGTGCTGGGTGAGCACCGGGTGGGTGGCGGTGGAGATCCGTCCGGTGAGCAGCAGTCCGCCGTCACCGGGCAGGTCGAGCCGGGCGCTGACGAACGGGTGGTCGGCGGCGGCGAGTCCGTGTCCGGCGGCGTCGCCCCTGGCCGTGGTCGTCGGCAGCCAGTAGTGGCGGTGTTCGAAGGCGTAGGTGGGCAGTTCGGTGCGGCGGCCCGCGTAACCGTCGTACAGGACGCGCCAGTCGACGTCCGTGCCCCGGGTGTGCACGGCCGCCAGCGCTGCGAGCAGGCCGGGCACCTGGGCGGTGTCCTTGCGGGCTGTGGGGACGAACTCGGTCCCCTCGGCGTCGGGGAGGCAGTCCGGGCCCAGGGCCGTCAGGACGGGCGCGGCGCCCAGTTCGAGGAAGGTGTCGACACCCTGCGCGGCCAGCGTCTTGATCGCGTCGGCGAAGCGCACGGTCTGCCGTACGTGCCGCACCCAGTAGTCGGCGGAGCCGAGTTCGGCGGCCGTCGCCTGGACACCGGTGAGGGTGGACACGATCGGCAGGTCCGGTTCCGCGGCCGGGATGGCCGCCATGACCTGGCGGAAGTCCTCCAGCATGGGCTCCATGCGCGGGGAGTGGAACGCGTGCGAGACACGCAGCCGCCGGGTGGTCGCGAAGTGCGCGGCGACGGCGGTGACGGCGTCCTCCTCCCCGGAGACCACCACGGCGCGCGGGCCGTTGACGGCGGCGATGCCGCACCGTTCGTCCAGCAGCGGCGCCACCTCGGCCTCCGATGCCTGTACGGAGATCATCGCGCCGCCCCCGGGCAGTGCCTGCATCAGCCGGCCGCGTGCCGCGACGGCGGTCACGGCGTCCTGCAGTGACCAGACCCCCGCGACGTGCGCGGCGGCGAACTCGCCGACGGAGTGTCCGGCCAGCCACGCGGGCCGCACCCCGAACGACTCCAGCAGGCGGTGGAGGGCGACCTGGGTGGTGAACAGGGCGGCCTGGGTGTACGCGGTCTGCTCCAGGACGTCGGGACGGTCGCCGAGGACCACCTCGGCGAGCGGCTGTTCGAGGTGCTTGGCGAAGAGTTCGGCGACGCGGTCGAAGTGTTCGGCGTAGACCGGGTAGGTGTCGTACCAGTCGCGGCCCATGCCGGGCCGCTGGGCGCCCTGCCCGGAGAAGAGGTGGGCGAGGGTGCCGTCGGTGGCGGCGCCGGTGACGAGCAGGCCGGGCGCCTCGTGTCCCCGGGCCAGGGCGTCCAGTGCTTCGGCGGTCCGCGTCCCGTCGGCGGCCAGGACCACGGCGCGGTGCGGGTGGGTGGTGCGGGTGGTGGCGAGGGCCAGGCCGAGGTCCGCGGGTGCGGTGCCGGTCAGGTCCCGCAGCCGGGCGGCCTGGCCGCGCAGTGCCTCGGGTGAGCGCGCGGAGACCGGGAGGGCGAGCACGGGCGGCGCGGTGGCCGGGTCGGGCTCCGCGGTCTCCGGCTCCTCGGTGGTGAACTCCTCCAGGATGACGTGGGCGTTGGTGCCGCTGATCCCGAAGGAGGAGACACCGGCGCGGCGCGGCCGGTCCGGGGCCTGCCAGGGCCGCTCGTCGGTGAGGAGCCGCACCGCGCCCGCCGTCCAGTCCACCTGGGGCGAGGGTGCGTCGACGTGGAGGGTGCGCGGCAGGGTGCCGTGCCGCATCGCCATGACCATCTTGATGATGCCGGCGACGCCGGCGGCGGCTTGGGTGTGCCCCATGTTGGACTTGACCGAGCCCAGCCACAGCGGCTCGTCGTCCGGCCGGTCCTGTCCGTAGGTGGCCAGCAGGGCCTGCGCCTCGATCGGGTCGCCGAGCGTGGTTCCGGTGCCGTGCGCCTCGACGGCGTCGACGTCGGCGGTGGTGAGCCCGGCCGCGCTCAGCGCGGCGCGGATCACCCGCTGCTGGGAGGGGCCGTTCGGGGCGGTCAGGCCGTTGGAGGCGCCGTCGGAGTTCACGGCGGATCCGCGCACCGTGGCCAGCACCCGGTGGCCGTTGCGCCGGGCGTCGGAGAGGCGTTCGACGACGAGCATGCCGACGCCCTCGCCCCAGCCGGTGCCGTCGGCCGCCGCGGCGAACGACTTGCAGCGGCCGTCGGCGGCCAGGCCGCGCTGCCGGGCGAAGTCGACGAAGGTGTCCGGGGTCGACATGACGGTGACGCCGCCGACCAGGGCGAGATCGCACTCGCCCTGCCGCAGGGCCTGCGCGGCCAGGTGCAGGGTGACCAGGGAGGAGGAGCAGGCGGTGTCGACGGTGACGGCCGGGCCCTCCAGACCCAGGGCGTAGGCGACCCGGCCGGAGACGACACTGCCCAGGCTGCCGTTGCCGAGGTAGGCGGCGAGGTCGTCGGGTACGTCCGTCAGCCAGGTGCCGTAGTCGTGGTACATGACACCCGCGAACACACCGGTGCGGGAACCGCGCAGGGCCGCCGGGTCGATCGCGGAGCGCTCCAGGGCCTCCCAGGAGACCTCGAGGAGCAGGCGCTGCTGCGGGTCCATGGCGGTGGCCTCGCGCGGGCCGATGCCGAAGAAGCCGGGGTCGAAGTCGGCCGCGTCGTAGAGGAAGGCGCCCTCCCGGGTGTACGTGCGGCCGGGGGTGCCGGGCTCGGGGTCGTACAGGGTGTCCGTGTCCCAGCCCCGGTCGGCGGGGAACTCGCCGACCGTGTCGACGCCGTCGGCGACGAGGCGCCACAGATCCTCCGGGGAACGGACGCCGCCGGGGTAGCGGCAGCCCATGCCGACGATGACGACGGGGTCGTCGCCGTCGGCGGGGCGCGGTCCGGGGGCGGGCCCGCCGGCCGGCCGCGAGGAGCCGAAGAGGGCGTCCCGGACGTGGTCGGCGAGGGCGCGCGAGGTGGGGTGGTCGAAGACGAGGGTGGCGGGCAGCTGCAGTCCGGTGACGGTGTTGAGCCGGTTGCGCAGTTCGACGGCGGCCAGGGAGTCGAATCCCAGCTCGGTGAAGGCCCGCCCGGGGTCGATGGCGGACGGGGAGTCGTGCCGCAGGACCGCGGCGACCTCGGTGCGGACCAGGTCCAGCAGGGCGCGTTCCCGGTCGGCTGCGGGCAGGTCGGCCATCCCCCCCTCCTGGTGGGGCGCCGTCCGGGCGGCGGCGCGGCGGGTGACGGGGCGGACGAGGCCGCTCAGCAGCGGTGGCGGTCCGTCGGGCCGGCGGCGTACGGCGGCGGCGTCGATCTCCACGGGGACGAGGTGAGGGCTGCCGGAGCGGATGGCGGCGTCGAAGAGCCGCAGGGAGTGTTCGGCGGACAGCCCGGGGACTCCGTACGCGGCCACGCGCTCCAGGGCGGCGGTGTCCAGTGCGGCGCCCATGCCCGTGCCGGTGGCCCACAGGCTCCAGGCGAGTGCCGTGGCGGGCAGTCCGTGCGCCGCGCGGTGGGTGGCGAGGGCGTCCAGGTAGGCGTTGGCGGCGGCGTAGTTGCCCTGGCCCGGTCCGTCGAGGACGGCGGCGAGCGAGGAGAACAGCACGAAGTGGGACAGGTCCCGGTCGAGGGTGAGTTCGTGCAGGTGCCAGGCGCCGGCGGCCTTGGCGTGGAACACCTCGTCGATCATGTCCTCGGTGAGGCTCTCGACGATGCCGTCGCGCACGGTCCCCGCGGCGTGGACGACGGAGTCGACCGGGTGTCGGGCCAGCAGGTCGCGCAGCGCCTCCCGGTCGCCGACGTCGCAGGCGGCGACGGTCACCTCGGCGCCGAGCGCGGTCAGTTCGGCGTGCAGGGCGGGGGCGTGCCCCCGGCGGCCGGCGAGGACCAGACGGGTGACGCCGTGGACGCGCACCAGGTGGTGGGCGAGCAGAGCGCCGAGACCACCGGTGCCGCCGGTGATCAGGACGGTGCCCCAGTCGGCGGCCGGCCGGGTTGCGGCGGACGGCTCGACGGCGAGCCTGGGCACGGCGAATCGGCCTTCCAGGAGCGAGAGTTCGGGCTCCCCCGCAGCGAGGACCTGGTGCAGTTCCGCTTCGGAGGGCAGGCCCTCGTGCTCGACGAGGACGTAGCGGCCGGGGTTCTCGGCCTGTGCCGAGCGGACCAGTCCGCGTACCGCGGCGTGGGCGGGGCTGTCGGGCGCGGTGACGACGACGAGGCGGGTTGCGGAGGCCCGTTCGTCCGACTGCCAGGTCTGCAGCAGGCGCAGGGCCCCCAGGACATGGGCACGCGCCTCGGCGGCGTCGGCGCCCGCCGGACCGGCCGGGCGGTACACCACGGCGTCCACCGCGGGGGCGTCGAGCAGCGTGGCCGCGGCCTGGGCGAGCGTCTCCTCGGCGAGACCGTCGGACGGGTCGGGGGCAGCGTCGAGGACGGCGGTGCGCAGGGGGCCGGTGGTCGCCGGCCGGGGGTGCGACGACCACCGCACGGCGTGCAGGACGTCGTCGTCGGGTACCGGCAGGGAGGTCATGGCGTCGATGTCGGCCACGGGAGCGCCGGTGGTGTCGGAGAGGTGCAGCCCGATGGTGTCGCCGTCACCGCGGGTGATCCGTACGCGCAGGGCCGGGGCGCCGGTGGCGTGCAGCCGGACGCCGGTCCAGGCGAACGGCAGGAGCACCTCGCCGCGCGGCGGGGCGTCGAGGTCGGCGGCGTGCAGTGCGGCGTCCAGCAGCGCGGGGTGGAGGCCGAAGCGCGCGGCGTCGGCGGCGGCGTCCCCGGGCAGGAAGACCTCGGCGAGGACGTCCGTGCCGTGCCGCCAGGCGGCGCGCAGGCCCTGGAAGACGGGGCCGTAGGCGTAGCCCTGGTCGGCGAGGTCGGCGTAGACCTCCGTGGTGTCCAGGGGTTCGGCGTCCGGCGGCGGCCAGGCACCCGGCTCGGTTCCGGCGGCCGGCGCGGCGGAGTCGGCGTCGGTGAGCAGGCCGGCCGCGTGCCGGGTCCAGGGGGCGTCCTCGTCGGCGCGCGAGTGGACGGTGACGGTGCGGCGTCCGGAGTCGTCGGGTTCCCCGACGGCCACCTGGACGGCGACGTGCTCGTCCGCGGCGAGCACCAGCGGGGCACCGAGGGTGAGTTCCTCCAGTCGGGTGGCGCCGACGTGGTCGCCGGCCCGCAGGGCGAGTTCGACGAAGGCGGTGCCCGGCATCAGCACGCGCCCGGCGATCACGTGGTCCGCGAGCCAGGGGTGGGTGCGGGTGGAGAGGCGTCCGGTCAGGACGACGCCCTCCGCGCCGACCGCGACCACGGCCGCCAGCAGCGGGTGTCCGGCGGCGGTCTGCCCCAGGCCGGCCGCATCCGCGGGGGTCCCCGGCTCCAGCCAGAAGCGGCGCCGCTGGAAGGGGTAGCCGGGCAGCTCGACGCGGCGGGCGTCCCGGCCGGCGTGATGCCGCGCCCAGTCGACGGGGACGCCGCGGGCGTGGGCCGCGGCGAACGCGGTGACGGCCTCCCGGGCCTCGGGATGCTCGCGCCGCAGCACCGGCAGGAAGGCCGCGCCGGGCGCGTCCGTGCAGTCGGGCCCCATGGCGGTCAGCACCGCGTCGGGTCCGATCTCCAGGAACGTCCGGACGCCTGCGTCGGCGAGCCACCGCACGGCGTCGTGGAAGCGGACCCGGGCGCGGACGTGTTCCACCCAGTACTCGGGGTCGCACAGTTCGCGGCCGACGGGGGCGCCGGTCACGGTGGACACGACCGGCACGGTGGGTTCGGCGTAGTCCAGCACCTGTGCGACCCGGCGGAACTCGTCCAGCATCGGTTCCATCAGCGGCGAGTGGAAGGCGTGGCTGACGCGCAGGCGCTTGGTGTCGTGCCCGAGGGCCGCGAGTTCACCGGCGATGCGCTCCACGTCGTCGAGGTCCCCGGAGATCACGACGGAGGCGGGGCCGTTCACGGCCGCGATGCCGGTGCGCTCGGTGAGCAGCGGCGCGACGGCACTCTCGCCGGCGCGGACCGCGACCATGGCACCGCCCTCGGGCAGTTGCTGCATGAGCCGGCCGCGCGCGGCGACCAGGATGATGGCGTCCTGGAGGGTGAGGACCCCGGCCACGTGCGCGGCGGCGATCTCGCCGACGGAGTGCCCGGCGAGGTGGTCCGGTCGCATCCCCCAGCTCTCCAGCAGGCGGTGGAGGGCGACTTCGACGGCGAACAGGGCGGGCTGCGCGTACTCGGTGCGGTGCAGCAGCTCCGCCTCCGGTGTGTCCGGCCGGGCGAACAGCACGCTCTTGAGGGGCCTGGGGAGCTGGAGGTCGAAGTAGGCGCAGACGTCGTCGAGTGCGTCGGCGAACGCGGGGTGGGCGGCGGCGAGTTCACGGCCCATGCCAGTGCGCTGGCTGCCCTGTCCGGTGAACAGGAAGCCGAGTTCGCCGTCCGCCCGTGCGACGGCGGGGGTGCTGCCCGTGGCCAGACCGGTGAGCGCCGCCCGCAGCTCTGCGCGGTCGGCGGCGACGAGGACGGCCCGGTCGGGCAGGGCGGCACGGGCGGTGGCCAGGGCGTGGGCGAGGTCGGCCGGTTCCGTGGTGTCGGCCAGTGGCAGCAGGTCGGCGGCGCGGGCCCGCAGGGCGGCCTCGCCGCGTGCGGACAGCGGGAAGACCAGCGGGATCTGGGCCCCCTCGGGGGCGTCACCGGCATCGCTCCCGAGGGCGAGGTCCGGGGCCGGGGCACCGGCAGGGTCCTCGGTGCGGTCCTCGGGGTCCGGCTGCTCCAGGATGACGTGTGCGTTGGTGCCGCTGACGCCGAAGGAGGAGACCCCCGCCCGGCGGGGACGGCCGGTCGTCGGCCAGGGCCTCTGCTCGGTGACCAGCTCCACGCTGCCGGACGCCCAGGCGGCGTGCGGGGTGGGGGCGTCGACGTGCAGGGTGGCGGGGACCTGACCGTGCCGCATGGCGAGGACGGTCTTGATCACGCCGGCCACGCCGGCGGCGGCCTGGGTGTGCCCAAGGTTGGACTTGACCGAACCGAGCAGCAGGGGGGCTCCGTCCGGGCGCCCCTGCCCGTAGGTGGCCAGGAGCGCGGTCGCCTCGATGGGGTCACCGAGGCGGGTGCCCGTACCGTGCGCCTCCACCACGTCGACGTCTGCGGGTCCGAGTCCGGCGACGGCCAGCGCCCGGCGGATCAGCCGTTGCTGCGCGGTGCCGTTGGGGGCGGTGAGCCCGTTGGAGGCGCCGTCCTGGTTGACGGCGGAGGACCGTACGACGGCGAGCACCTGGTGGCCGTTGCGGCGGGCGTCGGAGAGCCGTTCCAGGACGAGGACACCGACTCCCTCGGCGAAGCCCGTGCCGTCCGCGGCGGCGGCGAAGGCCTTGCAGCGGCCGTCCGCGGACAGGCCGCGCTGCCTGCTGAACGCCGTGAAGACACCCGGCCCGCCCATCACCGCGACCCCGCCGGCCAGCGCCAGCGACGACTCGCCCTGCAGCAGCGAGCGGCAGGCCAGGTGGACGGCGACCAGGGAGGCGGAGCAGGCGGTGTCGACGGTGACGGCCGGCCCTTCGGTGCCCAGTACGTAGGCGACGCGGCCGGAGATGACGCTGGAGGCGTTACCGGCCAGCAGATGGGCGTCGAGTCCGTCCGGCGCGTCGTGCAGGCGCGGACCGTACTCCTGCACCTCGGCCCCGAAGAACATGCCGGCCGCGGTGCGGCGCAGGGTGGTGGGGTCGATGCCGGCGTCCTCCAGGGCCAGCCAGGAGGTCTCCAGGACCAGGCGCTGCTGCGGGTCCATGGCCATCGACTCGCGTGGGCTGATGCCGAAGAACTCGGCGTCGAACTCGGTGGCCGTGTCGAGGAACCCGCCGGTGCGGGCGTAGGAGCTGCCCGGGACGCCCGGGTCCTCGTCGAAGAGCTGTTTCAGGTCCCAGCCCCGGTCCCGGGGGAAGTCCGAGAGGACCTCGCCGCCGTCGGTCAGCAGGCGCCAGAGGTCGGCCGGAGTCTCGATGGCCCCGGGGAAGCGGCAGCCGATACCGACGATCGCCACGGGTTCGTCGGCGCTGCCGTCACCGGCCGGCTCCGCCGGGGCCTCGTCGGCGGGCCGGTCCCCGGCCAGCAGCCGGTCGGCAAGATCGCGCACGGTGGGGAAGTCGTAGGCGAGGCCGACCGGCAGGTCGAGGCCGGTCCGCTCGGTCAGCCTCCGGTGCAGGTCCACCGCCGCGAGCGAGTCGAGCCCCTGTTCCGCCAGCGGTGAGGACGGGTCGAGCGCCTGCGAGGTGCCCGGCCGGGCCGCCTCGACCGCCTCGGTCACGGCCGCGCGCACCAGATCCGTCACCAGTCTGCGGTGCTGCGTCGGTGCGGCCTCGGCGAGCAGTCGCGCCAGGGCTGTTTCGGATCCGGACCCGTTCATGCACGCATCTCCACTTTCGACCGACACCGTTTCCCACCTCTTTTCTCACGGTAATGACGACCCCGGAAGGCCCACACCCTTAGGCACCCCTAGGGGCGGGTCCGGGCGAATCCCCGGATCACGGAAGGGCGTTGGGGCTATCGAACGAACGCCGTACGTAGGACAGGGAATCGAGCAGTCCCGCAGAGGTGACCGTGTGGGCCGGGCGGGCTTCGACGACACCGGAGAGAGGCATCTTTCCCACGTCGGACCAGCACAGCCGGCCGTCCTCGGCGATATAGCTCCGGCTCAGTCCGGCATTGTCGGGATGCAGGCAGTAGGGCACGTCGAGCCGGCCCTCGGAGAACGCCTTCAGCAGTGCGGTGCCGAGGTCTTCGTCCAGGTTCAGCACCGCGTCGACCAGCGCGTACGCCTCGGCGTACGTCTCCGTCCCGGTGCCCTCCAGGGGGTCCCGGGCGGTGCGCGCGGCGACCGCGGCCGCGTATTCCAGTGCGGACACGTTCTCGGCCACCGACGGAATACGCCGGGATTCCGCGACGGTCTTCACGATAAGACGCTCGGAGCCGCTTCCGACGGCCAGTTCGGCGGCCTGCGCGAGCAGTCCACGGGCGCCGTGCTCGGTTTCCGGGAACAATCCCATGTAGGCATAGACGACTACGTGCCATTCGGTGTCCGAAAGGAACAGCGTGCACAGGCTGCGTAACGCCGCGACCGCTTCGGAGTCCTGACGCCGATTCGTCTGCTGGGCGTAACTCACCGAAATGCTCTGGATTCCGTGACGGCGGAAGAACAGCGCCTCGAGCACGCTGACCGCGACGAGCAGGCCGGGCGGGCAGAGCTGGCCGAGCACGCATCCCCCGAAGGTCTCCAGGTGCGGTTCGACGCCGGTCCGGCGGAACGCGGCGAGCAGTTCGCAGGACTCCGTCCAGTGGACGACGGACTCGCGCAACGGGACTCTGCCGTAGGGGAGGCAGTAGGAGACGGGCCCGCCCTCCGACGCGTCGAGCCCCACGGCTGTCAGGGCTCGGAAGATGTGCTGGGGCGCTGCCGATCCGTGCCGCACCTGTACCGGGAACCGCGGGCCGTGGATGCCGTCCAGGACCCGGCGGGTGGTGGCCGCTTCGTGGCTCACCAGCGGATAGCCGTTGAGGTCGACCCCCTCCAGTACGGCGAGTTGTGCCGACTCCAGGTCACCGACCCGGGTGTAGCTGTCCAGGGTGAGGGTGCCGACGGTCGTCGCGTCGGCGTCCCGGGTGGCGAGCAGCCCGGCGCGCATGCGCTGCGGGCTGCTCATTCCCATCCGGGGCTGCACCACGAGCCGGCCGGCTTCGTGGGCCCGGCGCACGAACGCGCCGAATCCGGCACCGGTCACACCAGGGCCCGCTGGGGCAGGGCGTCGAGCAACCGGCGGAAGGCCGCGATGCCGTCGGCCGTCTCCTCGAACACCGCGTCGTAGCCGGCCGCGCGCAGTGCGGCCGCCTCCTCGTCGCCACAGGGCCCGGCGATACCGAGCTTGCCGCCGATGACGACGGGCACGCCACTGAGGCCGGGGTGCTCGCGCAGCCGGGTGACGGTGCGCATGCCGTCGTGGTAGCCGTGCCCGTTGACGCTGCTGATCACGACCAGCGCGGGGTCGCACTCGAGGGTCTCGCCGATCAGCAGGTCCTCGGGGACGCAGGGGCCGAGGTTGACCACACGGTGGCCGTGCTCCTCGATGAGGAGCTGGAGGTAGACGAGGTTCCAGGTGTGCGAGTCGGAGATGCCGCCCGCCACGAGGACGGGCTGGTCACCGGGGGTGGGGGGATTGCTCATCACAGGGCCTGTCCGTGTTCGTAGGTTCGGGTGTGCTCGATGCGGGAGACGGAGACGAGGTCGTCGCCGCGGACGACGATCTCCGTGGGTGCGGGCCTGCCGAGGAACATCAGGAGACTGGCGGTGGGCCCGTAGGAACCGGCGTTGGGGACGGTCAGCAGGTCGCCGGGGGCCGGGTCGGACAGCGGGACCTGGCGTCCGAGCAGATCGCCGGGCGTGCACAGCGGTCCGGCGAGGTGGGCCGGGACGCCGTCGGTGCCGACGGACTCGTGCGGCTCGATGGAGACCGGCAGGATGCGGCCGAGACCGGACATTCCGCCGAAGGTGTTGATGCCGGCGTCGAGGACGACGTAGCGGGTGCCTCGGCTGTCCTTGACGTTGACGACGCTGGTGAGAAGGGTGCCGCTGTCGGCGACCAGATACCGTCCGGACTCGCAGGCGATGCGCGGGGCGCCGTCGCGCCAGCCCGGGAAGTGCTCGTCGAGCGACGTGGCCAGGGCTTCGCGCAGTTGGCCGTAGACAGGCCGCCGTCCCTGTACCGCGTACGGCGCGGCGAAGCCTCCGCCGAGGTCGATGATGCGGAAGTCGACACCCAGGTCCCGCTGGAGTGCGGCGGCGGTGGCGATGGTGTGCTGGAACTCGGCGATGAGGCTCGCCTCGTCCTTGGCGTTGCTCAGCGGGAAGAAGTGCAGTCCGACGAGGCTGGTGCCGGGTACGTCGCGCAGTTCCGCGGCGAGACCGGGCAGGTGCTCGCCGTCGAAACCGAACTGTGAGGGCACCCCCGTCATGCGGATGCTGGTGGCGGCGGCCCCGGTGGGGTTGTTGACCCGGATCAGGCAGTCGGCGGTGATGCCGAGCCGCACGGCCGTGTCGCCGACGCGCCGCAGGTCGCCGGGCGACTCCACGGAGAACGTCCGCACGCCCCGGGTCATGACCTCGGCGAGCTCCTCGGTGGTCTTGCCGGGGCCGGTGTACAGGATCTCGGTTCCCTCGTAGCCGGCCCGCAGAACGGCGTCGAGTTCCCCGACGGAGCTGATCTCCGCGCGGCAGACACGGGGGCCGCCGGCCCGCATCTCGCGCAGGATCTCGGGGTGCGGGTTGGCCTTGGCCGCGTAGTACACGGCGACCTCGGCGGGCAGCGCGGCGAACAGTTCGTCCCGTGCCGCGGCGACCCGGTCCAGGTCGTAGACGTAGGAGGGGGTGCCGAAGCGCCGGGCGAGGTCGGTGGTGCCGGTCACGGCGTGGTTCCTTCCAGAAGGCTGAGGAGCTGCTTGCGGTCGTGCTTGCCGTGCGCGGTCAGAGGCAGTTCGTCGACGACACGGCTGACGCCGGGCACCTTGGCGGGCTCCAGCCGCAGGGACAGCTCCCGGAGCAGTACGTGCGGGTCGATGCCGCCCTCGGCGAAGACCGCGAGGTCGCGGCCGGGGGCGGGCGGCAGGACCGCGGCGGCGCGGACACCGGGTACGTCCGTGGCCGCGGCCTCGATCTCGGTGGTGCTCATGCGGACGCCCTTGTGCTTGAACACGTCGTCCCGGCGGCCCTCGTAGTACAGGAACCCGTCCTCGTCGACGTGTCCGAAGTCGCCGGTGTGCAGCCGCAGTCCGCCGTCGGGCGCGGGCCGGAAGGCACGTGCGGTCTGCTCGGGCGCACGCCAGTAGCCGGGCATGACATGGGGGCCTTCGACGACGATCTCCCCGGTCTGCCAGGGCGGCAGCGCGTTGCCGTCGTCGTCGACGGTGAAGGCCCGGGTTCCTGGCAGCGGCCGGCCGACCGACTCGGGCCGGGCGTCCTGCTGGTCGGGCGGCAGGACGGAGACACGTTTGCACTCGGTCTGGCCGAACTGGATGACCACCTCGGATCCGGGGAAGGCCGTGCGGAGCCCGTCGGCGGTGGGTTTCGGCAGCGCCGCCCCGGTGTTGGTGAACATGCGGACGGTGGAGTCCTGCCGCGGTTCACGTTCGGCCAGCGCGCAGATCATGGTGGCCAGGGACGGCACGATGGGGACGACGGTGGCCCCGGTCTCCCGGATGCGGCGCAGCAGCACCAGGTCGGACTCGCCGTCGGCGAGCACGATCTCGCTGCGGCCCGCCGCGGTGAGCAGCACCTTGTAGAGGCCGTAGTCCCAGGAGATGGGGAAGCGGCAGAAGACCACGTCGTCGGGGCGGTAGCCGAGTTCGAGGTTGATGGCATCGGTGGCGAAGACCATCCGGCCGTGCGGGCAGACGACGGCCTTGGGGGCCGCTGTTGAGCCGGAGGTGTAGACGAGGACGGCGAGGTCGTCGCTGTGGACGGGAGCGCCGTCGCCCCGGGCCTCCTTGTCACGCAGGTCGGTGACCGCCTGCCAGACCTCGTCCAGGCCGAGGACGGTGACCGGCCCGGCCAGCGTGGACACGCGGGGCACGGCGGTACCGTCGACGACCACCAGTGACGGTTCGGAGTTCTCGACGACGGCCCTGAGGTGGTAGTCCTTCATGCCGGTGTTGACGGGGACGAGGACGGCGCCGCGGCGGGCGGTACCGTACAGCAGGGCGACGAGCTCGCGGGTGCTGGCCAGTTGCACCAGGACGCGGTCGCCGTGGCCGATGCCCTGGGCCTGGAGCCACGCGTCGACGGCGTGACTCCATGCGGTGAGCTCCCGGTAGGTCCATCGCCCGGTGCCGTCGGCGACCGCCGCCGCGTCCGGGTGCTCGGCGGTGGCCTCGTCGAGCAGGTCGTGTATCCGGGCGTCGGTGCGTGCCTGCGCTGTCGGTTGACCGTTCACTGCGACTCCTGCCGTCCTTCGGTCCTGGTCCCGGCTCCGGCGGGCTGCTGTCGCAGGGCCGCGGCGCGGGAGGTGAGCTGCCTACGATCGGTCTTGCGGTTGGGGTTGAGCGGAAGTGCGTCCAGGTGGTGGTAGGCCCGGGGGACGACCGCGGCCGGCAGCAGTTCCCTGAGGTGACGGGCGAGCCGGGCGGGCGGCACCGGGTCGCCGGTGTGGAAGACGGCGAGTTCGACCGTGCCGTCCACGGGGACCGCGACCGTCACCGCGTCCTCGACGCCCGGACAGCCGCGCACCGCGGCGTCGACCTCGGCCAGTTCCGTCCGTATGCCGTGCACCTGGACCTGGGCGTCCTGGCGGCCCAGGTAAAGCAGGCCGTCGCTGTCGGTGCCGCGGACCCGGTCGCCGGTGCGGTAGTAGCGCAGGCCGTCCCGTTCCAGGAAGCGTCCGGTGTCGTCGGCCGGGTCGAGGTAGCCGGGTGTCAACTGGGGCCCGGCGATGCACAGTTCGCCCTCGTCGGTGGTGCTCGGCGAGCCGTCTGCGTCCAGCAGCAGTACCGCGTGTCCCGGGTGCACGGCCCCGATCGGCACCATTCCGTGCAGGTGCCGGTGGCCCGGCCGCCAGCGGTGCGCGGTGACGGTGATGGTCAGTTCGGTCGGCCCGTAGATGTTCTCCAGCACCGTGCCGGAGGCCGCGGCGGCCCAGTCCTCGGCGTCCCGGCAGCTGAGCGCCTCCCCCGCGAAGAAGCTCCTGCGCAGTGAGGGCAGCGCACCGGGTGCGAGACCGCCGGTGCGCCGCACCAGGGAGATCGCGCTGGGGGTGGAGAACCACACGGTCACACCCTGCTCCGCCACGAACTCGGGCAGCCGGGCGTACTCCCGCGCGGGAACGGGGACGACGGTGGCTCCGGCCCCCCAGGCGCAGAACAGGTCGAACATCGCGCAGTCGAAGTTGAGGTCGAAGGTCTGCGAGAAGACGTCCTCGGGGCCGAAGTCATACCGCTCGTCGAGCAGGGAGAAGTAGTGCGCGGTGTTGGCGTGGGTGACCGGCACACCCTTGGGCCGACCGGTGGAGCCGGAGGTGAACAGCACGTAGGCGGTGTCGTCCGGGCGGGCGGGCATCGGTGCCTTCAGCACGCTGCCGGGGTCGACGGCGAGCGCCGGCATCGGCTGCCCGCCGGGGGCGAACAGGGTGGGCAGGGTGACGCCGGCCTCGTGCAGCGCGGTCAGCGCGGGCAGGGCGTCGTCGTCGGCGAGCAGGGCGCCCACCCCGGCGGCCTCGATCATCTGCCGGGTGCGGGCGGCGGGGAAGGCCGGCTGCAGGGGGACCACGGTGACCCCGCTGTAGAGACCGGCCAGCAGACTCGGGTAGGCCGACGGTCCCTTGCCGGCCAGCACGCCCACCGCGGGCGGCTGGTCGGGAAGACCGGACAGCAGGGAGCCGGCGAGCAGGAGAGCCCGCTCGTGCAGTTCCCGGTAGGTGAGGGCGGCGCCGCCGGCCCGCAGCGCGGGCCGGTCGGGCGCCAGGGCCAGCCCGCGCAGGAACCGTCCGGACAGGGCCCCGTCCATGGTGGGGTGCAAGGGTCCGTCCCGTCAGCTCGTGGTGCGCTGGAGCATGCCCTCGACGGTCTCCCACAGCACGCCCGCGCTGCGGAAGGTGCCCATGGTCAGCGCGCTGTCACGGAAGCGCACCTGGTACGCCTCCTCCAGCGTGCCGAGCAGCTGGACCATGCCCAGCGAGTCCAGGCCGAGGTCCTTCAGCTCCTGGTCGGTGGTCAGCGGCTCCTGCGGGGGCAGGAACGGCAGGAAGGGTCGGAGTATCTCTTCGAACTGGTCGTCCCACATGGGTGTGCCTCCAGCGGTTGGGGTGGATCGGACGGTTCAGGCGGCGCGTGTGCGGCGCCGTGGGGTCATCGCCAGGCGGGGGTGCGCGGCGACGACCTCGAAGGTGCGGGTGGTACAGGGGACCCGGCCGAAGAGGCTGTCGGGGCCGGCGACGCACACACGCCGGACTCCGGCGTCCCGCAGGGCCGTGGTGACGCTCGGCCAGTTCATGGGGTGGTCGAAGCCGTCGAGCAGCATGGTGCGCAGTTCCGCACCCGTGTGCAGCAGCCTGCCGTCCTGGTCGGCGACGACCGGGAGCGCGGGGTCGGCGAACGTGTAGCGGGAGATGACCTCGCGTTCCGCCTTGGCGCGCAGCGGCGCGAACGCCGACGCGTGCATGGGGGGACGCATCGTGTACAGGGGGAGGCTGCCGATGCCGCGCAGCCGCTCCTGGATCCACTCCACACGGTGTTCGGCCAGGGAGACCATCCAGAAGCCGTCGTCGATGTGGCAGGAGATCTCGTGCCACTCCCCCGCCTCGTCGAGTTCGGCGAGGATCGGGTCGAGTGCCTCGCGCGGGGCGCGGACGAAGGACAGGGTGACGACGTCCCTGTGGTGTTCGGCGAAGTACGACTCGAGGCACCGCGCGATCTCGGCGGTGAGCCGGACCGCATCGGGCAGCTCGAGGACGCCGGTGTAGGCGAGGGCCGCCTTCTCCCCGAAGCTGGGGCCGGCCACGATGTCGGGGGCGACGTCCAGGTGCTCGGTCGCCCAGTACGCGCTGGCCAGGCAGTTCACGAAGAAGGCGACCTGGGCGGCCTCCGAGTAGTCGCCCTCGGAGCGGCGGAAGGCGTCCACCAGTGAGTAGCCGAGGGCGTCGTCGGCGACGGCGACCAGGTCCCGGGCCACGGGGTTGGCCACCATGAAGCGGCCCACCTCGGCGAACGGGACGGGCCCCATGCCGGGGAAGACGAGAGCGGTGTCGTACGCCATGGCGGTGTTCCCGCCCCCTCTCACGGTGGTCTGCGACGCCCGGGCCGGCGTCGTGGCGCGGCGTGTCACAGGCCGGCGAGGAAGTCGGTGAGCACATCGAAGAACCGGTCCGGTTCCTCCAGGTGCGGCAGGTGGCTGGATTCCTCGAAGATCTCCCAGCGGGCCCCGGGGACGCGGTCCATGTAGGGCTGGACGACAGCCGGGGTGGCCTCGTCGTGACGTCCGCTCAGGAGCAGCGTGGGCGTGCTGATGGTGTGCAGTTCGTCGACGATCGACCAGTCCTTCAGTGAGCCGATCACGTGGAACTCGGTGGGGCCGTTCATCGCGTAGTAGACCGTCGGGTCGTTGTAGGTCTCCATGAAGGAGGAGAGGAAGTCGCGTGGCCACGGCGTGAGGCGGCACACGTGGCGGTCGTAGAAGACACGCATCGCGGCCAGGTACTCCTCGGACTCGTAGGTCCCGGCCGTCTCGTGGCGCACCAGGGTCGCTTGTACGTCCGGCGGCAGGGCGGCCCGCAGCCGCGCCATCTCCTGAAGCCAGATGGGGTACGAGGCCGGCGCGTTGGCGACGACCAGACCGCGCAGGCCGGGAGGACGGCCCATGGCGTGCCGTGCGCTCAGCGGGCCGCCCCAGGACTGGCCGAACAGGACGTAGTCGTCGGCGATGCCCAGTTCCCGTACGAGATTGCCGAGTTCGTCGAGGAACAGGTCGACCGTCCAGAAGTCCGGTGCACTGTCGGGGAGGTGGGTGGATCCGCCGTTGCCCAGCTGGTCGTAGTGGACGACCGGCCAGCCGTCCTCGGCGAGGCGGGCCAGCGACAGCAGGTAGTCGTGCGTACTGCCGGGGCCGCCGTGGACGACGACGACCGCGGGGCGTCCCGCCCCGAGTTCCCCGGTCACCCGGTACCAGGTCCGGTACTCCCCGAAGGGGACGGTGCCCTTGACGCTGGGGACGAGACCCTGCGCACTGGGTTTCGGGGACACGCTGATCACCTCTACTCGGCTGCGGAGTGCGACGGCCGTCCGGTCAGAGAGCCGGCCGGGACCGCGGAGCGTGCGGTGCTGGGCGAACCGTGCTTCCGCCGTGGTCCGCAGCCGACGCTAACCGTGGCCCAGAGGTTCGACGGACCCCTAACCGCCCCTAGTGGTAGGGGGAGTGACCGGTACCACGGCCGCACCCCTCCGGGGGCCGTGCCGCTAGGGGCACATAGGGGTGGGCCGCCCCGGGCGCCGCTCCTTAGCGTGCGGGAAACGGCCGGCGGAAGCCGCGCCGGCGCCGAGCCCGGAGCCCTTCCGGGGTGAACGGCGCGGCCCGCCCCCTCCCGTGCGAAGAGGACACCATGACTGCACCTGCCGAAGCGGCCGCCGAGGGCGCCCTCCCGGAGTTCCCGATGCGTCGGGCCTGCCCCTTCAGTCCGCCGGCCGCCTACACCGAACTGCGCGAGAACGAACCGGTCTCCCGGGCGCAGCTGAAGGTCAACGGCAAGCCGACCTGGCTGGTCACCCGCCACGACCTGTACAAGAAGCTGCTCGGCGACGCACGGGTCAGCGCCAACCTGAAGCTTCCGGGCTACCCGCTCCAGGTGCCGGTGCCGGAGGAAATCCTCCAGTCGGTTCCTCTCACCTTCCTGTCCATGGACCCGCCGGACCACACGGTGCAACGCCGCATGTTGGCACCGGAGTTCAGCGTGCGCCGGATGCGCGAGCTGCGCGCCCGGGTGCAGCAGCTCGTGGACGAGCAGATCGACGACATGCTGGCCAAGGGCTGCGACAGCCCGGTGGACCTCGTCACGGCCCTCGCGCTGCCGGTGCCGTCCCTGGTGATCTGCGAACTGCTCGGCGTCCCCTACGAGGACCACGCCCGGTTCGAGCAGTGGGCGTGGGCCATCATGAACCACGAGGTCAGCGACGAGGACCGGGGCATGGCCCACTACGAGCTGGACCGGTACGTCGACGGGCTGGTCACCGCGAAGGAGAGCGAGCCCGGCGACGACATGATCAGCCGGCTGATCGCGTTCAACCGGGAGACCCCCGCGGTGGAGCACTCGGACATCGCCAGCATGTCCAAGCTGATGCTGGTCACCGGTCATGAAACCACCGCGAACATGATCGCGCTGGGTGTGCTGGCCCTGCTGGAGCACCCGGACCAGCTCGCCGCCGTGCGCGAGGAGCCCGAGCTGATGCCGCACGCGGTGGAGGAGCTGCTGCGCCTGTTCTCCATCTCGGACGCCGGCACGGCGCGCGTGGCCATGGAGGACATCGAGCTGGGGGATGTCACCATCCGCGCCGGCGACGGCATCCTGCCGCTGAACAACGCCGCCAACCACGACGAGCAGGTCTTCCCCGACGCGGACCGGCTGGACGTGCGCCGCGAGGCCCGCAGCCACGTGGCCTTCGGGTACGGCGTCCACCAGTGCGTCGGCCAGAACCTCGCCCGGATGGAACTCGACGTCGTCTACTCCACGCTGCTGCGCCGGGTGCCGACGCTGCGCCTGGCCACGCCGGCCGACGAGCTGCGCTTCAAGGACGACGCCATCGTCTGGGGCCTGTACGAGCTGCCCGTCACCTGGTGACGCCGGACACCTCGTTGAGCATTCCCTCCCCCACCGTTCCGTTCGAGAGGCAGCCATGACCCAGCCCGCAGACCCGGCGCCCGAGACGGCGTCGCCGTACCCGCAGTTCCCGATGCGACGCACCTGCCCGTTCAGCGAGCCGGGTGAGTACGCCGGACTGCGCGCGGACGAGCCCGTGTCGCGTGCCTCGCTCAAGGTGAACGGAAAGCCGACCTGGCTGGTCACCCGGCACGAACACGTCAAGCAGGTGCTCGGCGACCCGCGGGTGAGCTCCAATCTGAAGCGTCCCGGCTACCCGCACCAGTTCCACATCTCCGAGGAGATGCTGGCCCATGTCCGGCTGATGATGCTGTCCATGGACCCGCCGGACCACACGGCTCAACGCCGCATGCTGATACCGGAGTTCACGGCGAGGCGGACGAGGGAGATGCGCCCGCGCATCCAGGAGATCGTCGACGAGCGCATCGACGCCATGCTGGCCGCGGGCGGCCCGGTGGACCTGGTCCAGGCCCTCGCCCTGCCGGTGCCGTCGCTGACCATCTGTGAACTGCTCGGGGTCCCCTACGGCGACCACGCCCAGTTCGAGGAGTGGTCGGCGGCCCTCATGAACCACGACCTGACCCCCGAGGAGTACGGGGCGGCGGTGCAGGCCCTGGACACGTACCTCGACAAGCTGGTCACCCTCAAGGAGACCGAGCCGGGTGACGACCTGATCAGCAGGTTCCTGGAGAAGAACCGCACCGAGCAGGCCGCCGACCACATCGACGTGGTGACCATGGCCCGGATGATGCTGGTGGGCGGCCACGAGACCACGGCCAACATGATCGCGCTCGGTGTGCTCGCCCTGCTGGAGCACCCGGACCACATGGCCGAACTCCGGTCCGACGACACGTTGCTGCCGAACGCCATCGAGGAGTTGCTCCGGGTCTTCTCCATATCGGACTCGGGCACCGCCCGTGTCGCGGTCGAGGACATCGAGGTGGGCGGCGTCACCATCCGCGCCGGTGAGGGCATCCTCGCGCTGAACAACGCCGCCGACCACGACGAGAGGGTCTTCGCCGACCCCGGCACCCTCGACTTCCACCGCAAGGAGGCGCGCAGTCATCTCGCCTTCGGGTACGGGATCCACCAGTGCATGGGCGCGAACCTGGCCCGCGCGGAGCTGGAGATCGTGTACGCCACCCTGCTCCGCCGCATTCCGGGCCTCCGGCTGGCCGTGCCCGTGGAAGAACTGCGGTACAAGGACGACGCCATGGTCTACGGCGTCTACGAGCTGCCCGTCACCTGGTGACGGCCGATCCGATCGGAATGACTGCCATGCGTGTCACCACGGACCACGACCGGTGTGTGGGCTCCGGCCAGTGCGCGATGCAGAGCCCTGAGGTCTTCGACCAGGACGACGACGGTCTCGTCGTCGTCCTCCAGGAGAAGCCGGGGGCGGAGCTGCTGGAGGAGGTCCACCGTGCGGTGGAACTGTGCCCGTCACAGTCCATCCGCGTCACCGGCTGATCCGTAGCCCGCCTCGACGCCGTGGTGCCGTGCGCGACGACGGACGGCACCACGGTGCGCACGACGACGACGACCGAGGACGTGAACCCGTGGTGACGAACCGACCTCGTTCCGCCGGATCGGGACCGCCCGTCGAGCCTGTCCACGCACCCGGCGCCCGGCCGGGCCGGCCGTGGCCGACGCGTCCGTACGCCGGTTCCGGCACCGCGCGGGAGGCCAACAGCCGGTACAAGCAGCTGATCGCGAACGGCACGACGGACCTGTCGGTGGCCTTCGACCTGCCCACTCGGGTGGGACGCGACTCGGACGCCCCCGTCGCCTCCGGCGAGGTCGGCAGGACCGGCGTGGCCGTCGACTCCATCGACGACATGCGCGTCCTCCTCGGCGGGATCCCGCTGGCCGAGGTCTCCACGTCGATGACGGTCGACGCCCCCGCCTCCCTGCTGCTCCTGCTCTACCAACTGGTCGCAGAGGAGCAGGGGGTCGGCGCCGGTCTGCTGACGGGCGGGATCCGGAACGACGTGCTGCAGGAGTACATCGCTCGCGGCACGTGCATCTTCCCGCCGAAGCCTTCCCTGCGGCTGACCGCGGATGTCTTCACCTACTGCAGGGCCGAGATCCCGCGGTGGGACACGCTCGCGGTCTCCGGCCACCGCATGGCCGAGGCGGGCGCGTCGCCCGCACAGGAGATCGCGTTCACCCTGGCCGACGGCATCCAGTACGTGCGCGCGGCGGTCGCGGCCGGCGTCGACGTCGACGAATTCGCCCCGCGGCTCTCCTTCTCCTTCACGACCCGTACAGCACACCGGGGGGCCGCCGGACTCCGTGCCGCACGGCGGATCTGGGCACGGGTGATGCGCGAGGAGTTCGGGGCGAGGAAGCCCGGGTCCCTGGCGCCGCGGGTCCTGGCGTACGAGGCGGACGGGACCACTGCGGCTTCCTCCCCCTCCGGATGCCGGGTCGCCGGGGGGACGACCGACGACGTCGAGGCGGCGGCGGTCGAACTGATGCGGAGGGTCGAGGACCTCGGCGGGGCCGTCGCGGCCATCGAACACGGCTACCAGGCAGGCGAGATAGACGGCCACGCACGCCGTGTCGCCCGGGAGACCGGCTCCGGCGTGCGGACCGCCGTCGCAGTGGACCGCTTCCGGCCCGGCGTGCCAGGCGCGGTGGAGTCTCCCGGACCTCTCCGCGTCGCTCCCTCCGTCGAGGTCGGACAGGCCGAACGCCTCGCCAAACTCCGCGCCTGGCGGGATCAGGACCGCGTGGACCGCCGCCTCGCCGGCGTGCAGAAGGCTGCGGCAGGGGACGACAACGTGCTGTACCCGATGAAGGACGCCCTGTCCGCCGGAGCGACCGTGGGCGAGGTCTGCGACGCCTTGCGCGAGATCTGGGGCACGCACACCCCCGGCGGATTCTGCTGAACCGCCCGCGGGCGGGCCGGGCCCCCGGGCCGGGTGGTTTTCACCGCACCGGCGCGGGACGCCTCACTCCGTGCCCCCTCCGGGCCGGGGGCCGACGAGGGACTGGGCCTGCTGCAGGAAGAGCGGCAGCCACTGCTCGTAGGAGGCGGTGCCCAGATACTCCAGCGCCGTCTCCGCGTCCTTGCCGACCGGCGTGTGCAGGGGTGTCCCGGGGTCGTCGACGGCGGCGAGCACCGCCTCGGCCACCTCGCCGCAGTCGCCGGCACCCTCCTGGACCCGGGCGAGAAACCGCGCGGTCCACGCCCGGTCCGCGGTGTACGGGTCGGCCGCGGACACTTGCGAGGGGGCGGCGTCCAGAGGGCTGTCGCGGTTGATGCGGGAGGCGAAGCTGCCGGGTTCGAGGCATACCACGCGGATCCCGAAGGGCCGCACCTCCGCGGACAGTGCCTCGCTGAGCGTGCCCAGGGCGGCCTTGCTGGCGGCGTAGAAGCCGCCGTGCGGCACGGCGAACGTACGGCCGGCCAGGGAGGAGACGTTGACGACGACGCCGCTGCCGCGGGCGCGCATGGAGGGCAGCACCGCGCGCACGGTCCGCAGCGGCCCCCAGAGGTTGGTCTCCAGCACCGCACGCGCCTCGTCCTGCGGCATGGTCTCGACGGTCCCGGTGCGGTCGATGCCGGCGTTGTTGACCAGCACGTCGATGGAACCGTGCCGTTCGAGCACCCCTGCGACAGCGGCGGCGACGGAGGCGTCGTCGGTGACATCGAGCCGGGGCACGTCCAGGGTGAGGTTCTCCGCCCGGGCGCGGTCGAGCAGTTCACCGGCGGTGGCGGGATCGCGTACGCAGGCGTGGACGCGATCCCCCCTGCGGGCGAACGCGAGCGCGGTCTCCAAACCGATACCGCTGCTGCAACCGGTGATGAGGACCGACGTCATGGTGTATCGCCTGCTTTCGGGGCGTCGGATGACGGGATTCGGTCGGCAGCCTACGAACGCGTCTCCTCGGGCCGCAGCCCCTACGAGCCCCTAGGGGGTCTCTGATTCGCACCCCGCCGCCAGGACCGCCTCGGCCGCCCGTTCGAACGGACCGCTACCATGCCCGCTCATGAATGACGACGTACGCAACATCGTGCTCGGTCTCATAGCCGCCGGAATCAGCGCCGCCTTCGGGTGGCTCGCCCGGACGTACCTCTGGCGACGCGGACTCCGCCGCAAGCAGGCGTTCTTCGGGATGCCGGGGAACTCCGAGTGCCTGCTCGTCGTCAACCGCGACGCCGGCGGCGACGGCGAGCCGGACAGGTCCCTGCAGTGGAGATTCTGGGACTCAGCCGCCCTTCCCGATGACCTCGTCCCCTACACCCGACTGGCTATCGCGAAGATCCAGAGCGCTGAGCTGCACAGTGAGACGGGCTGGCCCGCATGACCGGCACTTCCCGACCAGCGCACCCAGTGGCGTGCCCGTTGCGACGGCGGCCGGTCGCCCGGACACCCGACTCGCGATGATTCGCGGGAACTCGGCATCGGGCAAGTCGAGCGTGGCCCAGGGGCTGCGAGATCACTACGGCCGCGGTGTCGCGATCGTGGGCCAGGACGTGATCCGCCGGACCGTGCTGCGCGAGCACGACACCACCGGCGGCGCCGGCATCGCACTGCTGGGCAGGATCGCCCGCCACGCCCTGGACGCCGGCTTCCACGTTGCACTCGAAGAGATCCGGTACGCCGACCACTACAGCCACATGATCACGTCACTGGTACGGGACCACCGCGGAGTCTCGGCCTGCTACTACCTGGACGTGCCGCTGGAGACGACGTTGGCACGGCACGCATCGAAGGCGGACGCCGCGTACTTGAAGCAAGTCACCGACAGCCACCTCACCTCGTGGTATCGGGAGCTGGAGCTGCTGCCCGGAGGTCTGGAAGCCGTGATCCCGGTCGACAGCACGCTGCAAGGCACCGTCGCCCGGATCGTGCGCGACACCGATCTGCCCCCGCCGCCCAGCCCTTGCAGTGCGAGCCGTCACAGGGAGACTCCATGAACTCTCTGGTGCTGATGTCCGATCCGCAGGTCGCGGCGATCCCGGTGCGCGAGTGCGGAGAGCCGCTCGTCGACGTGCGCGGCCACGACTTCCGCGTCGACCCCCGCAAGCAAGACCCGCTGGGCGCGTTCGCCCACGTCCGTGAAGGCATCCTCGCCCGCCTGAAACATGCCCGCTCGCTTTTGCCCGCCGGCACCGACCTGCTGTTCATCGAGGGCTCCCGGCCACTGGCCCTCCAGCAGAGCTACTTCACCGAGTACCGCGAGGAGCTGGCCGCCGCCCACCCCGACTGGACACCTGCACCATGCCGCCAGCCGGTACGTGTCTCCGCCGGAGATCGCGCCGCACTCCGCAGGCGCGGCCGTGGACGTCACCCTCGTCGACCAGGACGGCCACGAACTCGACCTCGGCACCCGCGTCAACGCCTCCCCCGAGGAAAGCAACGGGGCCTGCTTCACTCACGCCCTCAACCTAAGCAACCAGGCGCGCCACCACCGCACTCTGCTGCTCAACGCCATGGAGAGCGCGGGCTTTACGAACTATGGAACCGAGTTCTGGCACTTCTCTGCAGCGGACCGGTACGACGCGCTGATGCGCCAGGAGCCGCACGCGCGGTACGGGCCGATCGAACTGCCCTAGCACGCCGGCGGACTCGTCCACTTCCCCGCCACCCCGCTCCGATCCGCAGACACAGGAGTGCGGCGGCCACCGTTCCACGACCGGTCCGCACGACCGCGACGGACGGACAGCGCACCGAACGGAGGCACGTATGCCCGACGACACCCAGCAGACGATCCCGGCCGTCCCGAGCCCGTCGGCCGGCGACGCACCGCCCGAGCACCACATGCACCTGCTCGGGCGGTACTACCGCCACGTGGAAGCCGGTCGTAAGACGATCGAAGTGAGGGTGGCCCCTCCGAACAAGCGCGACATCGAGGTCGGCGACACGGTCATCTTCCATGACCGGGACACTGGGCGGGAACTCGACGTCATCGTGCATCGGATCACCCTGTACTCCTCCTTCGAGGACCTGCTCCGCTCGGAGGACACGGCTCGCATCGACCCGGACGGGCTGCCCGGAGAGCTGCTCGCCAACCTCCGCGGCATCTACCCACCGGACGAGGAAGCCCTCGGCGTGCTCGCCCTTTCCTTCGACCACCGCCCCGCCCGGCCCGGCCGCCGCATGCCGGTGACAGCCGAGGAGTATGCGCTGACCGTCCCCCACCACACGGTGTACGGCTGCCTGTACGTCCGCGACGCGCACGACCGGCCCATCCAGCTCCGCTCGGTCTACGGCTCGAGACTCTGGCATTTTCCGGGCGGCGACTTGGACACCCCGGACGAGGACCCGCTGCAGACCGCTCAGCGCGAGGCGGTCGAGGAGACGGGCCTCGAACTCGGTCTGGACACGCCGAAGCTGCTTCTCACGCACTTCATGCACGCCGGTTCGCGCCTGCCGTTGAACAAGGTCGGACTCATCTTCGACGGAGGGCAGCTGACCGCCGAACAGCTCGGCCGGATCCGCCTCGACCCCGCCGAGCACGACATGTGGGCCGTCCACGACCTCGCGACCTGGCAGGAGCTGATGGCACCGCGCGCCTTCGCCCGTCTCGACGCCATCGAACGAGCAAGGCGCGGTGACGGCCCCACCTTCCTGTTCACGCACACCTGACCTTCACCATCCCTGTCAAGAGGCAACCGTGCCCGCCGAGGACACCAACACCCGGGCCTGGCACATCTGCGGCCAGCGCCAAATGGCCCGCGCCTACACACCGCCGACCCCCGACCGGCTCAGCTGGACGCGCTGAGAAGGGCGCGGACCAGGGGCGGAGGTCCTCGGCGATGTCGCCGGCCGCCGTGTCCTGGACATCGGCTCCGGGGCTGGACACCATGCCGTCCACCTTGCCCAGGCTCACAGAGCGCGCGTCACTGGCATCGAACTGTCCCCGCCCCAGCGCGAACGCGCAGTCTCCGTCCACGCGGACGCAGGGGGCGTGGAGTTCGTCCAGGCGAACGTGACCGAGTACCTGGCCGGAGTCGAGCCGTCCGACGCCGCGTACGCGCTCGGGACGCTCTCCTTCACTGATCCGCACCGCTCGCTACCGGCACTGCGCGGGTCAGACGGCCTTAGCCACAGGCTCAACGATCGCGACGCACTCCACATGGTGCGTCATCGGAAAGATGTCGGCCTGAGCGGGGCACGGAAAAGACCAGGTCAGAGCGGCTTTCTCGGCTCGCCGTGCAGCGTGAGTGCGCGGAGAGCGTCAAACGGGCGTCACGGTCGACAACCCATCCCGCCCAGTCGTGCCGCTCACCGCATCCCTGAAGGTCCCGCCCAGCCTCAAATTCTGGATCTACGACGACCGCCGGGTCGTCACCGAGACCTGGCACGCGGAACTCTGGCTCGACGACGCCGACACCCTCGCCCTCTACGCCAGGACCCGCACTCCGGGAATCCGCCGTCTACGGGGCCGACGCCACAACGTCATCACCGCCGCCAGGCCCGCCCTGAACCCACACTGACTGCCCGCGCCGAACAGAGTGCCCTCCCGGTTGCCCAGCGGAGAGCCGCACCCGTCTACTACATCGCCAGGCAGCGAACCCGATCATGACCTTCTGAACGCTTTCGACGAATCGAGGTCGGAGAACCACGAAATCCCGCCAAATCTAATGATCGGACGGGATCTCGTGAACCGCACTTGGGCCAACTCAAGAACGGCTCCCTACCGACGTACGCTCCACCTGGACGGCGTCGCCTCTACTAATACTTCAGGTAGAGGTGCCACTTCATGACCCCGTCTGTGCCGGGAAACTCCCGGCACTGCGCCTGCCACCAGGGATTCTTGTTCTGCCAGTACACTGCGGCGTTATAGCATGCAGACGGAGTGAGGTGGCTGCTGTAGAAGTGCCATACCGCAGCCGCGCTCCGAGCTTCTACGGGGCTGACAATTGACGGGGTAACAGTAGACGCTGCGGGAGCTGCCTGGGCCGGTGCCGCCAAGGCACCCAATGTGAGCGTGGCCCCGAGGGCGAGCCCTCCAATAATGTTGCGAATGCGCATGGTGCTGCTGCCTTTCGTCGAAGTTTGCGAATGGTATGTACCTGTCTTCCATGTCCCTGTCGGGCTATGGACCGCCTGGTTTGGGACACGTCGGCAACTATGCTCGGCCGACTTGCGAGGAACCTTGCCGAAACCTTGATGTAGCAGGTCACAGTGGGTGTTCTTGCTCCTGCCGCCTGCGCGAGAGACACCACGACATGGTCAATTTCCACTTACTGAGCGCCCTTGAGGCCCGGGTCGACGGGCATGTGGTGCCCCTCGGACACCCGCGGCAGCAGAGCGTGCTGGCGGTCTTGCTGATCGACGCCAACCGCCCCGTGTCGGCTGATCAACTGCTCCACCGGGTGTGGGGCGACGACGGGACCGCCCGCTCCCAAGCCGCCCTTTATCCCTACATCTCCCGGCTCCGCCGCGCCCTGATCCCCTACGGCATCCACATCGTCCGCCGCTCGGGCGGTTACGTGTTGGAGGTCGACGAGAACACAGTGGACCTGCACCGCTTCCGCCACCTGATCCAGCAAGCCAAGAAGACCGAGAAAGACAGCGTCACCCAAGCACTGCTCGAACAAGGACTCGGACTGTGGCGCGGCGATCCCCTGTCCGGACTGAACTCCACCTGGCTGGACACCGTGCGCGAGCAACTTGAGGCAGAACGGTGGGCCGCTGAACTGGACCACACCGACGCCATGCTGCGCTCCGGCCGCCACAGCGAATGTCTCGCCTCCCTCTCCGCACGGGTAACCACCCATCCACTGGACGAGCGAGTCGCCGGCCAGCTGCTCCTCGCCCTGTACCGCAGCGGACGCGCCGCTGAGGCCCTCCACCTCTATCAGGGCATCCGGAACCTGCTCTCCGAAGAGCTGGGCACCGACCCGGGACCGCCGTTGCGTGACCTCCACCAGCAGATCCTGGTATCGGACCCGCTGCTGGCTCCGCCGGCCCACTCCCCTCTCAGCCCGATGCGGACGCCGTCAGCCCCCATGCAGCTGCCGGCACCGCCGCCACTGTTCACCGGCCGCCGCAACGAGCTCGCCCAGATGGAAAAGCTGTTGAAAGCACAGCCCGACCCAGACAGTACTGTGCCGATCCTGACGATCTGCGGCGCCGGCGGTGTCGGTAAGACCTGGTTGGCACTGGACTGGGCCCACCGGCAGCACGAGCACTTCCCCGACGGTCAGCTCTGCGCCGACCTCCAAGGATTCACCCCGACCGGAGAACCAGCCGACCCGCACGTGATCACACGGGAATTCCTCGAAGCCCTCGGCGTCAGCTCCGCGGACATCCCGACGACTCCGCCGGCCCAGGCCGCGCTTTACCGAAGCCTGACGACAGGCAAAAGAATCCTCATCCTTCTCGACAACGCCCACGACACCGACCAAGTGCTGCCCCTGCTCCCCGGCAGCCCCAGCTGCACAGTCCTGGTCACCAGCCGACGCCAGCTCCCCGGGCTGACCGCCTCCCACGCGGCCACGCAACTCACGCTGGAGACGCTCACAAAGACCGAGGCGCGCGCCCTGCTTGCCCGCCGTCTCGGCGCCGCCCAGCTCGCCTCCGAGCCCGACGCCGTAGCCGAAATTCTTCAGTACTGCGACGGACTCCCTCTGGCCATCAGCATCCTGGCCGCCCGCGTCACCACCAATCCGGTACTCACCCTCACCGCCTTGGCGACGGAGCTACGCGGGACTGCGGCTCGGCTCGACGCCCTGGACCTCGGTGAGGTGACCACCGATGTACGTACTGTCTTCGCCTCCTCCTACCTCGCCCTCGACCCCGACTCCGCCCGGGTATTCCGTCAGCTTGCCCAAGCACCCGGCCCCGACATCGGGCTGCCCGCCGCTGTCAGCCTCAGCGCCCAGCCACCCGCCCGCCTGCGCACATGCCTGCGCCGTCTCCAGGCGCATCACCTCGTCCAGGAGCGCAGCCCTGGACGCTTCGCCTGCCACGACCTGCTGCGCGCCTACGCCCTCGAACTGGCGGAATCCGTCGCGCCTACCAGCGAAGGGGAAACAGCTCGCACTCGAGTGCTCGACCACTACGTGCAAACGGCATACGCGGCCGACCGGCTCCTTCTGCCTCACCGCGATCCGATCCGACTTGCCCCGGCCGTGCACGGCACCTGTCCCGAAAACCTCACCACGCATGAGCAGGCCATGAGGTGGTTCGCGAACGAGCACACCGTGCTCACCGCGACCTTGGGCCACGCTGCACGCACCGGCCGGGACACCCATGCCTGGCAGCTGGCCTGGGCCATCACCACCTACCTGGCCCGGCAGGGACGCTGGGCTGACATCACTGACCTGCACACGCAGGCTCTCGCAGCCGCCATCCGCCTTCGGGACCCCGCCGCCCAGGTCGAGTCCCACCGCTCCCTCGCGTGGGCTCTCACCGAGACCGGCCGTTATGCCGAAGCCCACCGAGAACTCACCCATGCCCTGACCCTCCCTCAGGCGAGCGGCGCTCTCGTTCCGCAAGCGCACACCCACCTCGCTCTCGGCTGGCTATACGAGCGCGAAGGCGACCGGAACGCCGCACTGCGGCACGACCAGAGCGCGGTCGACCTGTTCACTTCCCTGGGACACTTGCCAGGAAGGGCTCGCGCTCTGAACGCAGTGGCCTGGGACCATGCCCAGATCGGGGATCACGCGACGTCGGTACGCTGCGCCCTGCAAGCGCTAGCCATCCAACACGAGCTGGGCGACAGACGCGGCGAAGCCGGGACCTGGGACACCCTCGGATACACCTATCACCAGCTCGGTGACCATGCGAAGGCCATCGACGCCTACGAGCGCAGCCTGGAGCTCCACCGCGTACTAGGCCACCGCTACAACGAGGCGGAGAATCTCTTCCACCTAGGTCAGACTCATAAGACGACGGGATCGGTCGAATCCTCCAAGGAATTCCTGCGGCAGGCCCTCGGTATTTATCTCGAAGTCCGCGCTCCCGACGCGGACCTGGAACAGGTCCGCGCATTGTTGGTTGAACTTTACGAGGTGCCATCGCACCCAGAAGGACCTACGACGCGATCAACCGGCCGCTGGTGAACACCGACCAGTTCAGACACACCACCGGCTACACCTACGACGCCAACAACAATGTCACCAAGGTCACCGACGCCGCGGGCAAGACGACCCTCCGTCTACGAAATACTCTACGCTCGTATATGTCACTGAGTCGGCCATGCCTATGCTGCATTCACCAGGGTAGACAGACCACGTGGAATACACGCCCCTTGCCGCCGAACTGCTCGCCGAGGACGAACTGCCGAACGTCGGCGAGGCCCTCGGACGCAACGACGGCTTCCTCGTTCGCAACGGCGCCTGCTGGCTGGTGAGCGAATCCGACGGCCAGATCCTGGTCGGGCACGTCGACGCGGACACCTCCCGCGTCTTCGCCCAGCAACGCCGCTGGCCTTCGCCGCGCCCGCAAGGCCACGGCTTCGCCTCCCCGCTCCCCGACGGCGGCCTCGCCGTGGCCACGGCCGGACTCGTGACGGCGTACGACGCGGACGGACGCGTGCGCTGGACAGACACGCTCGACACCTGGGACGACCCCCAGATCGCATCGAGCGCCTGTACACCGGACGGAACCGGACATCTACTTCTGGTTACCGCCCCCGGCCCCACGGGGAACGGCTCGTACGCGGGGGACCTCTGCCTCGCCCTCGACATCCGGAGTGGCAAGCCGGTGAGCCACACGGTCCTGCCGTCCGCCTCGGCCGGTTACGTCTTCCAGCAGTCGCTCACCGATCCCGGTCGGCTGCTCCTGGATGCCGCCCAAGGCGACACCTTCTACTCCCTGGCCGTCCGGGTCGAACCCGGCGCACTCCACGCCTCACCAGTTGGGCTGGGAGACGAACCCTTCGCAGGCGTGAACCTTGACACCGCCACCCTCAAGCTCGACGTGGGCGGTGAATGGCTGGGCCTCTACCGAGCCGGCCACCCCGACGTCAGCGCAGACGCGGAGGACGTCCTCCCCGAAGGAAAGCGCTTCGTCGGCCACCACCCGGGATTCCTCGACACAACCCGCGTCCTGGCAGCCGTAGCTGACGAGCAATGGTCCGACGACGCCCAACACCTCATCCTCGACGCCCCCTCACTCCAGCCCGTGGGGGAGCTCCACTACCCCGGCACGACCTGCCTGGACCCGCTGGCCCTCGGCGACGGCACCTGGCTGACCATCCACGACCACTCCGTCCGTCGCTGGCGGACCTTGTGAGAGCCACTCACCAAAGCGTTGGGTCCCTGCGCAGCCCAGGGGACCGCCGGGCCCCCACAAGTTGCCTCAGTACTGCTCCTGAAGGTGGTCAACTCCCAGGCCTGTGCGGGGAGCGGCGCGGCGCCCTCAGTCCTGCTGTTCTGCGGCGTCCTTGATGCCCTGGAGGGTCGCGTCCATGCCCTTGCCGAGCTCCCCGACGCGGTAGGCGATGATCGCCTCCTCCTTCCCGGGCGTGCGCTCGATGTGGGTGTTGACTCCGCTGGGGCCGGGGCCGATCGTGACCGGCTGCCTCAGCACGACGCCGTCGGCGTCCGGGGCGAGGGTGAAGGACCAGGTGGCCATGCGGTGCTCCGGGTCCTCGGTCGGCTCGCCGTAGCGGCCGTCGACGTCCAGGACGCACCAGGTGAGGGTCCGGGCGGGATCGGACTCGGTGAAATGGGCGACGGTTCGCCAACGGCCGTTCATGGGATGCTCGTTGTGCCCGATGTAGCGGGCCCCCACCGCCGGCGAGGTGGCGCCGTCCTGCCATTCCACTTCCATCAGCTCGGGACTCCACCCGGCCATGGCCTCGACATCGGCCAGCACCTCCCAGACACGCTCAGGGCTCGCGGAGATCCGGACCTCACGATGCGTGCCGGGCCCGTCGGCGTAGCGCATGTCAACAACTCCCCCTGCGGCAGCGCTCGTTCGCCGATGCCGCAGGAGGAATCCTACGAGCGTCCCCCGGCCCGTGGCCATGGCGCACGGGTCCGCCCTCCGTCGTGGCCCGTGCGCAGGAAGGAGCGGCCCCGTGTCGTCCGGACGGACGTCACGGGGCCGCTCGGCTCCGGCGGACTGCCCTGCGACCGCCCCCTCACCTTTCCACGGACCGGGATCGGGGCGGCCGTCCCCGTGGGTGTGGAGTCTGACTCCACGCCCACGGGGTGTGGGCCTCCAGGTGTCGCCCTGTGTCCTTCGCCGGTCCTCGTCGCATCGGTTGCGACCCGGCCGGCACGCAGCTGACCTTCTCCCGCACCGGGCACGGAACCGGTATTCCACCGGTTCCGCGGTGCGGGGAGTGATCACCGGCTGCTGCCGGGCGGAGCCCCCGACGGCTACTGCGGACGGCCCGGCAGCAGCGTTCCCGGTTCGGCGGCGGCGACGCCCGTCCCTTCCGTCTTGGGGTTGCGCCGCTGTCTCTTCGCCACCCAGGTCGCGAACCAGGAGAGCAGCATGCACATGCCGATGTAGATGGGCGAGATCACCATCACGACAGGGATGAACGGCAGATCGTAGTCGAGGTTCGACGCGATCAGCTTGCCCGCGTGGAGGAACTCCTCGTAGGTGATCAGGTAGCCGAGCGACGTGTCCTTGAGTGCCACGACGAGCTGGCTGATGATCGTGGGCAGCATCGCGCGGACGGCCTGCGGGGCCAGGACGTGGGTGGTGACCTGCGTCTTGCGCATGCCCAGCGCGAACGCCGCCTCACGCTGCCCCCGCTCCACGGAGTTGATCCCCGTACGGAAGACCTCCGCGAGCACGGACCCGTTGTAGAGGGTCAGCCCGGTCACCAGTGCGGGCAGGGGCTGCACCTTCAGTGCGACGAAGACGAAGAAGATCATCACCAGCACGGGCATGGCCCGGAAGAACTCGACCAACAGCGTCGAGATCCAGCGCACGGGCTTGTGGTCGGAGAGCCGCCCGACGGCGAGCAGCGCTCCGAGCGCCAGGGAGAGGACCGCCGCGTAGGCGAAGGCCTTCAGGGTGTTGCCCAGCCCGCGCAGCAGCAGCTCCTGAATGCCCTTGTACGTGAAGGGCGTCCATTTCTCGCTGGTGAACTGGTCGGTGTCGAAGAGCAGGTAGAGGACCCATCCGAGCAGCGCGAGGATCACGGCCGTCGAAAGGATTCCGTAGAGGAAGTGCCGCTTGCGGGTGACCGGCCCCGGAATGTCGTAGAGCGCGGTCGCGGAGGCGGTGGCGTGGGTCATCGGGCGACTCCCCAGCGCTTCTCCAACACGTTGAAGAGCGCACTGATGGCGAGGGTGATGATCAGGTATCCGACGGCGATCCAGACGAAGGACCAGATGATGCTGTAGCCGAGCTCGTTGAGGGTCTTGTAGGTGCCCAGCAGCTCGGTGACGCTGAAGGCCCCGGCGATCGCGGAGTTCTTGGCGAGGGCGATGAGCGTCGAGCCCACCGGGGGGATCACCGACCGGAACGCCTGTGGCAGCACCACGTTGTTCAGCGTCTGTCCGAAGGACATCCCAAGGCTCCGAGCGGCTTCGCCCTGGCCCGTGGGCACGGTGTTGATGCCGGAGCGCAGAGCCTCGCAGATGAAGGCCGAGGTGTAGCAGCCGAGGGCGAGTACCGCGAATACCTGGAAGGGCAGGACCAGGCCGAAGCGCGGCAGGCCGAGCAGTACGGCGAAGAACAGCAGCGTCAGCGGGGTGTTGCGGAGCACCGCCACCCAGACGGTGCCGATCACCCGGAGCGAGCCGACGGGTGCGACCCGGAACGACGCCATGACGAAGCCGAGTACGAGCGCCAGGATCGAGGCGTAGACGGTCAGTTCGACGGTGCCGAGGAAGCCCTTGCCGTAGAGCGACCAGTTGTCTGTCAGTACGTCCATGATGGTGGCCCGCCCCTCAGTTCGCCGGGTAGCGGTCGATGGGCGGCGGTGTCGGCGCGGGCACCCCGGACAGGCCGAGAGTCGCTTCGAACGCCTTCTTCCAGTTGCCGTTCTTCTCGTTCTCCTCCAGTGCGTCGTCGAGGGCGAAGCGCAGTGCGTTGTCGCTGCGCGGGACGCCGATGCCGTACGGCTCCTCGGAGAAGGGCTTGCCGACCACCTTCATCTCGTCCGGCGCCTTTGCGGCGAATCCCAGCAGGATGGCGTCGTCCGTGGTCACGGCGTCGACCTGGAAGGTCAGCAGGTTGTCGACGCAGATCGAGTAGGTGTCGTACGCGACGAGATCCGCCTCGGGGTAGTCGGCGGCGATGCGCTGGTACGGCGTGGAACCGGCCGCCGAGCAGACGGTCTTGCCGGCCAGGTCCTGCGGCCCCTGGATGTCGTTCTCGTCCGAACGTACCAGCAGCCCCTGTCCGGCCATGTAGTACGGCCCGGCGAAGCCGACGAGCTTCTTACGCATGTCGTTGATCGTGTAGGTGCCGACGTAGTAGTCGATCTGTCCGTTCTGGAGTGCCGTCTCCCGGTTGGCGGAGGCGATGGTCCGGAAGCGGATCGTGTCCGGCTCGAAGCCGAGCGAGGCGGCCATCATGCGGGCGATCTCGATGTCGAAGCCCGAGTAGACGCCGGTGGCCGGGTCCTTCTCCCCGAGGTAGGGCTGGTCCTCCTTGGCCCCGACGACGAGATAGCCACGCTTCCTGGCCTTCTTCCAGGTCTTCGACTCCGGCAGTTCGAAGGCTGTGTCGACCTCGTACTGGGGCAGCTCCTCGGCCTTCGGCCCCTTGACCGGGGGGCTGCCCTCCCTGCCGCAGCCGGCGGAGAGCGCGGCGATCAGGAGGCAGACCAGTACGGCCGCGATGTTCCTCGTACGCAAAACGGTGCCTCCTGTCAGTGCTTGAGGATCTTGGACAGGAAGTCCTTGGCGCGGTCGCTCTCCGGTGAGGTGAAGAAGTCCTCCGGAGTGCGGTCCTCGATGATGCATCCGTCGGACATGAAGACGACGCGGTTGGCGGCGGACCGGGCGAAGCCCATCTCGTGGGTGACGACCACCATGGTCATGCCCTCGCGGGCGAGCTGCTGCATGACCTCGAGGACCTCGTTGATCATCTCGGGGTCGAGCGCCGAGGTGGGCTCGTCGAAGAGGAGTGCCTTGGGGTCCATGGCGAGTGCGCGGGCGATGGCTACGCGCTGCTGCTGGCCGCCGGAGAGCTGCGCGGGAAGCTTGTCTGCCTGTGAGGCGAGCCCGACCCGCTCCAGCAGTTCCCGGGAGCGTCGGTCGGCCTCGTCCTTCTTACGCTTGCGGACCTTGAGCTGGGCGAGCGAGACGTTCGCCAGCACGGTCTTGTGGGCGAACAGGTTGAACGACTGGAAGACCATGCCCACTTCGGCCCGGAGCTCGGCGAGTCCCTTCCCCTCCTCGGGAAGCGGCTTGCCGTCGATGGCGATGTGGCCGGACTCGATCGTCTCGAGCCGGTTGATGGTCCGGCAGAGGGTTGATTTACCCGATCCGGAGGGGCCGATGACCACCACCACCTCCCCGCGGCCGACGGTGAGATTGATGTCCTGAAGTACGTGCAACTTCCCGAAGTACTTGTTGACGTCCCGCAGTTCGATCAACGGATCGACGGCCATACGCTGCCCTACCCACTTATCGCTTGTGTCGAGGTCAGCGCAAACTATCCGGGGTGGATACGCACTTCGGGGCCGACACGCACCGGCGGAGCATAAGGCTGTTTATCGCGTTTTGGCCTCGGGGCCGCTCTCCGCGGACTCCGCGTACATCTCGGAGAGCTCGGGGCTGCCCGACATCGCCCAGTCCAGACCTGCGGCGACCACATCGATCTCGCGCCCCGAAGTCAGCCGCACGACAGGCTTTCCGCCCGCCAGGATGTCCCAGGCAGCTCCGGGGACGGTCCGGACCAGGACGGTGCCGAGGTAGAGCCCGGCGTCGTTGCCCACCCAGGGCAGCTCCTCCGGGTCGTCGCGCCAGACCGGCGGCAGTTGGTCGAGCGCGGACAACGAGACGGGACTGTCGTCGAGCTCGAGGCCGCACTGCGCTGCCCGGGCGCGCAGCAGCTCGCATTCCGCGAACAGCTCGGCGACACCGTCCGGATCGGTCTCGACGGCGGCCGCGAGAGCCATCTCCCGTGTACCGCCCTGGCGCTTACGCCAGTTGTCCAGAAAAGGGATGTTCATGCCACCAGGATCCCATCCCTGACGCCTTCCGCATCGCAGGGCGCGCAACCGTGCCGGTTCCGGTACCTGCCCCGGACATGGCCTGGTCACGCGTCTAGGGTACGAGAATGACGTCGCAGAACTATCTTTCCGAACTCTTCTCGCTGGAAGGCCGGGTCGCCGTGGTGACCGGCGGCAGTTCCGGCATCGGGCGTGCCATCACGGGGGCACTCGCGCACGCCGGCGCGAGCGTGGTGGTCGTGGCGCGCAGGGAGGCGGAACTGGTACGCACCGTCGGTGAACTCGATGCCGACGGCTGCCGGGCGGCCTGGGTGAGCGCCGACCTCGGGACCACCGAGGGCGTGAGCGCGGCCGGTGACGGTGCGGCGGCCGCGTTCGGTGAGCCGGACATCCTCGTCAACTGTGCGGGCGTGAATCTCCGTCCGCCGATGAGCGAGCTCGACGAGGACGTGTGGGACACCACGATGACGGTGAACCTCAAGGCCCCTTACCTGCTGGGCCGCAGGTTCGGCCCCGGCATGGCCGAGCGCGGTTACGGGCGGATCATCCACATCACGTCCCAGCAGGCGCACCGGGCGTTCGTGCGGAGCGGGGCGTACGGCGTCTCCAAGGGCGCGCTGGAGTCACTGGCCCGTTCCCAGGCCGAGGCGTGGTCGCCGCACGGCGTCACCTGCAACACGCTGGTGCCGGGGTTCGTGATGACACCACTCAATGAGCGGCTGTCGTCCGACCCGGAGCGGGTGGCGGCGCTGGCCGCACGCACGATGGTGGGGCGCAACGGGCTGGCCGGGGACTTCGCGGGCGCAGCGGTGTTCCTGGCGAGCGCGGCCTCCTCGTACGTCACCGGGCAGTCGCTCTTCGTCGACGGCGGGTTCTCGGTGCACTGAGGCGATCCGGCGTCCGGCGCGGACATCGTCCGCGCCGGACGGCCACTTCAGCCTTCGGCTCCCGGCGCCACGTCCTCGGTCGCGGCGGCGACCGCAGCGGCGACGTCGGACGATGCCACGTCCTTGTCGATGCCGAGCCCCGACAGGATGCCCGCACCGCCTTCGAATTCCAGCACGGCCAGCACGATGTGCCCCGTCCCGACGAAGGAGTGACCGAGTCGCAGGGCCTCCCGGAAGGTGAGCTCCAGCACCTTGCGGGCCCCGGCGTCGTACGGGATCAGCTCGGGTACCTCGCCGGCCGCGGCCGGCAGGGCGAGTGACGCCGCCTCCCGGACGGCCTCCAGCGGGACCCCCTGTCCGGCGATCACCTGGGCGCCGAGGGAGTCCGGCTCAGCCAGGAGGCCCAGGACCAGGTGCTGCACCCCCACCTCGTCGTTGCGGGCGGCGTGGGCCTCGTTGTTCGCACCCATGACGACGTTCCTGGCCTGCGTGTCGAACTGACCGAAGCCCTGGCTCGGATCCAGGCCCGATGCCTCGCCGGGCGTCTTCGGCACGAACCTCTTCTGAGCGGCCTGCCGGGTGACACCCATGCTCCGGCCGATGTCCGTCCACGACGCACCGGAGCGGCGCGCCTGGTCCACGAAGTGGCCGATGAGGTGGTCGGCGATCTCGCCCAGGTGATCCGCGGCGACCACGGCTCCGGAGAGCTGCTCCAGCGTGTCTGTGTGGGTCTCCTTGATCGCGTCGATCAGGTCGTCGAGACGGATGGGCGGATTGGCGCGCAGCGGCTTCGTCATGAGGCAACCCTAGGTTGACACCGCCGAGGCGTCAACCTTGAGTTGACACCTCGGCGGTATCGGTCACTCTGCCTCGAGTTGCGGTTGCGGTTGGGTAGGCGTGCCTCGCACCGACAGCCAGGGTCCGCGATCGCACCGACAGCCGAAGTCCGCGATCCCTGACAGCGCGGTCAGACGTCGAGGTCCACGACCACCGGGGCATGGTCGGATGCACCCTTGCCCTTGCGCTCCTCACGGTCGACGTAGCTGTCCTTGACCGCCGCCGCGAAGGGAGCGTTGCCGTAGACGAGGTCGATGCGCATGCCCTTGTTCTTCGGGAAGCGGAGCTGGCGGTAGTCCCAGTAGGTGTAGGGGTGGTCGTACTTGAGGGGGCGCGGCACCACGTCGGAGAGCCCTGTCCCGCGCAGGGTGGCGAGCGCCGCCCGCTCGGCGGGGGTGACGTGCGTGGCGCCCACGAACTGTTCCGGGTCCCAGACGTCCTCGTCGGCCGGGGCGATGTTGAAGTCGCCGAGGACCGCGAACGGCAGCGTCCCCGCAGTGTCCGTGGCGACCGCCTTCCTCAGGGCCTCGAGCCAGCGCAGCTTGTAGGCGTAGTGGTCGTGGTCGACCTCGCGGCCGTTGGGGACGTACACGGACCAGACGCGGGCGCCCCCACAGGTCGCCGAGATCGCCCTCGGCTCCTGGACGCCCTCGTAGTCCGGGCCGTCGGGCAGGCCCGTCACGACGTCGGTCAGGCCGACGCGGGAGAGCAGCGCGACGCCGTTCCACCGGCCCGTGGCGTTGACCGCCGACTCGTAACCCACCTCTCGCAGCGCTTCGGCGGGGAACTGCTCCAGGGTGCATTTGGTCTCCTGGATGCACAGCACGTCGGTGCCGCTGCTCTCCAGCCAGGCCAGCAGCCTCGGAAGCCGGGCGGTGATCGAATTGACGTTCCACGTGGCGATGCGCATGCAGTCAACCTAACCGCTCCCACTGACAGCCGGGTCAGAGGCGGGTCGCGTCACCCGGGGCCAGCCGGCCGTGGTCCGTTCCGCCCAGGGCTCCGATCTGACTGTCGTAGATCGGACGGGCCAGGTCGGTGAGCAGCGCGTCGTGGATGTCGATGGCGCGGCGCGGCTTCACCTCGCGCACGTAGTCGATGACCTCGGAGAGCTTGCTCCAGGGGGCCATGACCGGCAGCATCAGCGTGTCCACGGAGTGGTCGGGCACCGTGAGGGCGTCCCCCGGGTGGAAGACGGAACCGTCCACGAGGAAACCGATGTTGGTGATCCTCGGGATGTCCGGATGGATCACCGCGTGCAGCTCGCCGTGCACCTGGACCTCGAGCCCCGCGGCGGTGAACGTGTCACCGTGTCCCACGGTGTGCACGCGTCCCGGGAACGCGGCCGACACCTGCTCGGCCACACTGCGCAGCGTCCAGACGCGCGCGGCGGGATTGGACTCCAACGCGGCGCGCAGCCGCGCCTCGTTGAAGTGGTCGGGATGTTCGTGCGTCACCAGGATCGCGTCGGCACCCACCGCTGCGTCGTCCTCGGTGAAGCCGCCGGGGTCGATGACGAGCGACTGCCCGTTCCGCTCCAGACGGATGCAGGAGTGGGTCTTCTTGGTGAGTGTCAGAAACGAAGCGTTCATGCCCCCATAGTGCTACGCGGGCGGGGTCGTTTCCTCCTGGATCACGGACCGGGCGATCTCGAACGCAGCGCCCGCCGCCGGGATGCCGCAGTAGACGGCGGTCTGGAGCAGCACCTCCTTGATCTCGACGGGTGTGAGCCCGTTGCGCAGAGCCGCCCTGACGTGCTGGGCGAGGCCGCCCAGGTGTCCGGACGCGACGATCGCGGTGAGCGAGACACAGCTGCGGGCCTTGCGGTCGAGCCCCTCCCTGCTCCAGATCTCTCCCCAGGTGTAGCGGGTGAGGAGCTCCTCGAAGTCCTCGGTGAAGCCGTCGGAGGCGGCTGCGGCGGCGTCCACGTGGGCATCACCCAGCACCTCGCGCCGGACCTTCATCCCCTGATCGTACCGGTCACTGCGTCCCGTCGGCGAAACGTCGGGCAGCTCGGCCGCGGCGGCGATCTCCGCGACGGGGACCATGGGGGCGAACGGGGCGGGGAAGCCGGGGATCAGCGGTACGGGGATCGACGCCTGGGTGTCCTGCCAGGTGGTCGAGAAGTGCATCAGCAGCAGGTCGGTGACGGCGGCCGGCTGCTCGACCGGTGCCAGGTGGGAGGCTCCGGGAACGAGGGCCAGCCGGGCGTCCGGGATACCGGCGACCAGGTTGCGGGCCTCGGCAGGACCGGTGACCTTGTCCTCGGCACCGACGAGCACGAGGGTCGGCACCCCGATGCGGGGCAGGTCCGAACGGATGTCGAAGGCGGCCAGGGCCTCGCACGACGCGATGTAGCATCCGGGGTCGGTGGTGCGGACCATCTGGACGGCCCACTCGACGATGGCCGGCTGGGCGGCGGCGAAGCCGGGCGTGAACCAGCGTTCCGGGGAGGTACGGGCGATCGGCTCCAGGCCGTTGGTACGGACGATCACTCCGCGCTGCCGGAATTCGTCGGCGGTACCGAAGCGCGGTGACGCGGCGACGAGCGCCAGGGCGGCGACCCGGTGCGGGTGCCGCAGCGCGAGGTCGGCACCGACGGCACCGCCGATGGAGCAGCCCGCGTAGCCGAAGCGCTGCACGCCGACGCTGTCCAGCGTGGCGAGGAGCCGGTCGGCGAGGTCGGTGACCGCGGCGGCAGGGCGGGCGGGCGCTCCGCCGTGCCCCGGCAGGTCGTAGCGGAAGATCCTCCAGTGCTTGGAAAGCTCGGGTATCTGGCGGTCCCACATGTGCCATGTGGTACCCAGGGAGGGCCCGATCACCAGGACCGGAGCGTCTTCTGGCCCGTCAAAGCGGTATTGCATGGTGTTCGGTGGTGTCTCGGTCACCCGGAAAACCCTCTCATCTGTCACGAGATGTCACATCGCCGGGGTGGGCACAGCTGTTCTGTCCACGGAGATTGGGTGCGGTGACAGTGATCACCGCCTGGGGATCTTGAACGAGTGAGGGCCTCCCGAGTTCGGTGTGGATTGCGACGTCTGCACCAGCCCGAAAGGCCCTCATGCCCCACCGTAATGCACCTCTGACCGAGACCGGACGACTGCGGCCGGCCCGCTGCGTGGTTGAAGACGGATGGCCTCTGCGCCGGGCAGTGGAGCGGTTCCAGGTATCGCCCGGACCACCGCTCAGCGGTGGGCCGGGCGATACCGCCGGCTCGGCGAGGTAGGGATGAGCGACCGTTCCAGCCGCCCCCACCACAGCCCTCGGCGCACGCCGCCCCGGGCCGAACGCCGGATTATCGGCAAAAGGAATCCGCTCCGTCCTCCAATAACCCTCACCCTCGCTTGGAACAGGCATCATCTGATGATGCAACCGCTCGATACTCGGCAGAGGCAGCAGCGCCCATCCCCTGACAAGGAACTCGCCTTCCGAGCAGGAACCCGTCAGGCCGCTCGACCCATCGAGCCGGGTGACGGTCCCGTTGTTGACCTTCAGATAGGCACGCAGATCCTCCGGGAACCGAACACCGTCTTCTCCTCGAAACAGCGGCGCTCTCCCCCTCACTCGCCGCGTCCCCCAGAGCACGGTGACCGACCGGGGCATACTCACGCAGCCAGGACACAACGCGCTGCCACGACTCACCTATATCACTCGGCACGAAGACCTCAGTCAAAAATCTACTCATCACGCTGGGACATTCGCGCGGCAGCGAAGATCCTGCCCCTGCGCAACAAGCAAATTCCAGCGCATGAGTTCGCCCCGCTCCTGGACACCATCGACGACGCGGACCTGCACGAGGCCGTGATGACAGAGGACGCGATGCCCGTGCAGAAGGATCGTGCCCGCTCCCTCGTCGAAGACCGTCACGCGCACTACCTGCTGTCGGCGAAGAACAACCAGCCAACGCTTGCGGGACGGTTGAGGAAATCACCCTGGGGCAAGGCACCCGTCCTGGACCGTGCACGCGAGCCACGACGAGGCGCTACTGCAGCAGGATCGTCTTCCGGAGCAGGTGGAAGCCGGCTCGGCCGTAGAGCGGATAGCGGGCGCCACGGGACTTTCCTTCGCATGATTGGGGTTACCCTTCGAAAGGGTACCCGCCGGGGTATCTCGAAGGAGTGTGGGTTGTGGAACTGGCGATGGCGGCTGAGGAACTGAAGACGGTGCTCAACCGGTTGCGCCGGGCCCAGGGCCAGATCGCTGGCGTGATCAAAATGATTGAGGAGGGGCGAGACTGCGAGGACGTGGTCACGCAGCTGGCCGCGGCGTCCAGGGCACTGGACAAGGCCGGTTTCGCAATCATCGCCACCGGTCTACAGCACTGCCTGACCGATGCGGACATGGCTGCCTCCGGCGATCGAGAGGAGATGCGTACCCGGCTGGAGAAGCTGTTCCTCTCTCTAGCCTGAGCCGTGGGGCCGTGGCACCCGATCACCCGCTTGTCGGGTGGGGTGGCGATCAGCATGAACGCGGCTACGGCCAGCAGGACGATTGCGGAGAGCCCGCCGGGCTGGCCAGCAGGCTGGGTGCTGCCGGCGGACTGCATCTCAAACGCGTGCGGCGGGCCGATCCGCGGTTGTTACCGAGTCCGCCGACCCCGCGCCCGCCGACGAGAACCTGCTCTCCCTTGCCCGCCGCGATCCCTCCGATGCCTCGGCCGTAGGGCATGCGGACACCCCGGTGGTGATGATCGAGTACTCCGACTTCCAGTGCCCGTTCTGCGGCCAGTTCGCCCGCAAGACCGAGCCTGAACTGCTGCGCTCGTACGTGGACAAGGGCGTCCTGCGTATCGAATGGCGCAACTTCCCTGTCTTCGGACCGGAGTCCGAGCAGGCGGCCCTGGCCGGCTGGCCGGCCGGGCAGCTGAACAAGTTCTGGGAATTCCACGACGTCGCTTACAGCAAGCCGCGTTAACGCAACACCGGTGAGTTCAGCACCGAGAATCCCACCACCATGACCCGCGAGGCAGGCATCGCCGAAATTGAGCGGGTCCAGGCGGACATGGCATCCGACAAGACCCGAACCGCAGTGCAGAAGGACCAGAAGGAGGGCTACAACCTCGGTGTGACCAGCACTCCGGCGTTTCTGATCAACGGTCGGCCGGTCTCGGGGCGCAGCCTACGGCCACCTTCAAGGAGTCGTCGAGGCCGCGGCGAAGGCGGCAGGGCGATGAGCGAGGCCGGACCGGCGGTGGCGTTCCTCGGCGGTCTGCTGGCGTCGTTGTGGGACCGGTTCGATCTGGGCCGCAAGCGCGGGCTGCGGGGCAGGATCTTCCGGTTGGGTCCGGCGGCCCTGCACAGCTCCTCGGCGTCGGTGGCGTGCTGTTCGTCGCGCTCGGTGTGGCTTTCCTGGCTTTCGACGGCACGTCCGCGCTGCCGTCGATGCCGAGCACCGATGCCGAGTTCGCCCTGGAAGAGCGATCGTCCGACCTCGGCGCAGCGGTGTCCGACGGACTGATTGTGCTGGTATTGGCCGCACTGCTGGTGCTACTCCGGCTCGCGAGAAGGCGGAATCCGCAGCCGTCGCCGGAAGAGGAGACATCGGCGCACGGGTAACGGGCCTTTGGCCGCGTGCCCTGGCATACGGAAGGGGAAGGATACGGATCCCTCCCCTTTTCTCGCATGGCTCAGGGGTTGCGCAGTGCGGCCAGTGTGTTGTCGAGGTCGGCGGCGCGGGGGCGGTTGTGGGGGAGCTTGGCGAGCATGGCGGCCATGCCGCAGGTGTTGGTCAGGGCGGAGAAGACCAGACCACCCGCGATGCCGACGGAGACGAGCTGGAAGGCCGGGTGGACGACGTATCCGAGTAGTAGGCCGAGCAGCACGATCACTCCTGCGGTGAGCCTCACCTGCCGCTCCATGCCCCAGGTGGCACGCGAGGCGCCCTGGGGACGGTGGAGCTCGTGGCCGTCGGCCGCCCATGCGCCGGTGCCTCCCGACAAGGTGACCGCGGTGACGCCGTTCTCCGCGAGGATCCTGCAGGCGTTCTCGGAACGGGAGCCCGAGGCGCAGACAACCAGGACGTCACCGCGGTCGGCAGCGTGCCGTATGTCGGGCAGTGCGCGCTGGATCTGGTCGAGGGGAATGTTGAGTGCGCCGGGGAGGTGACCGCCGGCGTATTCGCCCGGGGTGCGCACGTCGATGACGGTCAACTCGTGCAGGCGGGTACGCGCCTCGTCAGTGGCGAGGGCCGTGGGTGTGGTCATGGCAGATGTCGTCCTTGCGTGTTGAAGTGTGGCGGAGCTTGATCTGACGGGAGTCGGACTGAAGGCGGTCCTGAGATGCGCGGCCGGCTTGAGAAGTGCTCCCGGCTCTTGTCCTGCGCCGTTGGCGGCCCGCGTGTCAGAGGATCACGTCAACGAGCATGAAGGCTGCCACTGCCAGCAGTACGCCGGCGAAGACTTTCTGCAGGGTGGTGCCGGAGATCTTCGTCGCGAGCCGTTTGCCGTCCCAGGCGCCGAGGATCGCGGTTCCGGCGAACGGGCCGATGATCTCCCAGTGGAGCCCGCCGCTGGTGCCGGTGCGAGCGGCGAGCGCGGCGAGTGAGTTCACCGTGATGACGAGCAGGCTGGTGCCCACCGCCCGCCGCATGGCGAGTCCCAGGACGCTCACCAGGGCGGGCACGGCGAGGAATCCCCCACCGACCCCGAGAAAGCCCGTGACGGCGCCGAGTCCGGCACCGGCACCGGCCGCCTTGCCGGGCCGGATCCGGTCCGGCGGCTCGGACGAGGACGGACGCAGCATACGCAGGGCCGCCAGCGCGGCGATGACCGCGAACGCCACCGTAAGCACCGCTTCGGGCAGGCGCCCGGCGACGCCACCGGCGAGGAAGGCGGGGACGATGCCCGCCGCGGCGAACAGCGACCCGGCCTTCCATGCCACGTTCCCGTCGCGGGAGTGGGCGTACAGGGCTGTGGCGGAGGTTGCGGTGACGATGATCAGGCTGGCCGTGGTGGCAGCGGCCGGCGTGAAGCCGAGCAGGTAGATCAGTGCCGGTACGGCAAGGACGCTGCCACCGCCGCCGAGGGCTCCGAGGGCGAGACCGATGACGGCCCCGGCGATGAGGGCGAGGACAAGTAGGGTCACGTGATCTGGCCGCTGTTCCCGCGTTCGTCGACGACAGGGTGCCCGGCGGCGGCCCACGCTTTCATGCCGCCCTCGACGTCCACCGCCTGCGCTCCGCGCTCAGCGAGGAGCTTCGCCGCCTGCTGGGAGCGGTGACCGCTGCGGCAGATCACCACCAGCGGATGTCCCTCCGCCTCGGCGGGCAGGGTAGCGTCGGCGACCAGTTTTGTCAGCGGTACGTGAACGGCGCCCGGGGCGTGGCCCGTGGTCCATTCGGGCTTCTCACGGACGTCCAGCAGGACCGCGTCAGGCCGGTCGCCGCTGGTGCGCCTGCGCGCCTCGTCGACCGTGAGGCGGGCCCCGTTTCGGCGAAAGAGAAACATCACACACGCTTCCTTCCTTGCGGGGGAACGGTCGGAAATCAACCGGAGGTCAGGGGCAGCCCGGCATCCGTCGCGGCGTCGAAACCGTCGTCGACGGCGATCACGCCGCGGCCGGCGGCGTCCAGCAGGGAAGCGGCGATCGCGGCGCGCATCCCGCCGGCGCAGTGCACCCACACCGTCCCCTCCGGCACCTCGCCGATACGGCTGTGCAACTCGTGGATCGGGATGTGTACCGAGCCTTCGATGTAGCCATCCACGCGCTCCGAGTCCCGGCGCACGTCCAGGACGACCACCCCATCGCCGCCGTTGCGAACATCAGCGAGGTCGGCGAAGCGGGCGCGGGGGAAGGTGGCGAGCTGCTCACCCTTGCGGACCCAGCCGGCCGGGTCGCCGGTGGCGGCTGCGGCCGGACGGTCGATGCCCACCCGCGCCAGCTCCCTCTGCGCGTCGGTGACCTGCTCCGGGGTGTCGGCGAGCAGGGTGACGGGCTTGCCCCACGGGATCAGCCAGGCCAAGTAGGTGGCGAGCTTGCCCTCACCCTCGAAATTGAACGACCCGGCCACGTGCCCCTCGGCGAAGGCCATGCGGCTGCGCAGGTCCACCACCCACTCACCCGCGGCCAGCCGCGAGGCGATCTCCTCGGCGTCTGCACGCCTCGGCGGGGTGAGGTCGACCGGCGCGGGGCCCGCGGCATTGGCCGGGCCCATGTGCGCGTAGTAGGCGGGCACGTCGTCGAGCCCGGCGAGCATCTGAGTGACGAAGGTGTCCACGTCCAGGATCAGCGCGTCGTTGTTCTTGCGCTCCTTGCCGATCGTGGTTGCGTCCCCGTCGGCCTGGGATGAGGAACAGAAGCTGCCGAACCCGTGGGTGGGCAGTACCGGCACTTCGTCGTCCAGTTCCTTGACCAGGCGGTGGGCGGATGCGTGCTGAGCGCGGGCCAGTTGCTCGGTCAGCCGCGGCTCGACCAGGTCCGGGCGGCCCACGGTGCCGATCAGCAGCGAGCCGCCGGTGAAGGCAGCCACACCGCGCCCGTCCTCGGTCAGGGCGTAGGAGGTGTGGTGCGGGGTGTGCCCGGGGGTGGCGATCGCGCGCAGCACCAGGCCTGCGTCCACCGAGACGGTGTCACCGTGGGCGACCGGGGTGCGGGCGAAGGACACGTGTGCCCCGGCCGGCACCAGGTACTGGGCGCCGGTCACGCGGGCCAGCTCCAGACCGCCGGTGACGTAGTCGTTGTGCACATGGGTCTCGGCCACGAAAGCGATGCGCACTCCTCGGCGGGCCGCCGCGGCGATGACCTGGTCGAAGTCGCGGGGCGGGTCGATGACCACCGCACCATTGGGTCCGCCCGCCAGGTAGCTGCGGTTTCCCAGGCCCTCGAACTCCAGGGTGTCGACGAAGAACACGAGTCAGGACTCCTCTCGAACGATGTACCCCAGGGGGTATCTGTCATTCACCCTAACAGCTATACCGGGGGGGGTATTCCGGGAAGGAGCGTTCCCCACTCAAGGCGTCGCCTGGCCCCCTTGCGGGTACGCGGTGGGGTATAGAGGAGTCAGTCGTTCCGCACTATCCGGGAGTGTCCGTGTCCTACGACCGCACCGTCCGACTCGACGCCGACTTCGACACCACTGTCACCGCCGTCCGCAAGGCACTGGCCGACCAGGGCTTCGGCATCCTCACCGAGATCGACGTCAAGGCCACCCTCAAGGCAAAACTCGGCCACGACATGGAGGACTACCTGATTCTCGGCGCCTGTAACCCGCCGCTCGCCCGCCGGGCCCTGGAAGCCGAGCGCAGCATCGGCCTGCTCCTGCCCTGCAACGTCGTCGTACGCCGCGACCGCGACACCACGGTCATTCAAGCCCTCGACCCGGGCACCATGGTCACCCTCACCGGCCTCGACGCCCTGAAGCCCGTCGCAGGCGATGCCACCGCCCGCCTGGACGCCGCCCTGAGCTCCCTCACCTGACCCCCTCACCACCGCGGACGCCCGAAGGCCATCGACGAGGACATGCCCACCTTCACCGTCGCGACTCGAGGAAAGCGTCCCCGTCGCCGAGAACACGAAGAAGGCCACCACAAAGACCGGGAAAGCGCAGGCACGCACATCGGTCACCTCGCCCTACCAGGCACTCACAGAGACCGAGGAAGCCGCAGTGGACGGCCACCGCAGCCCAAGCCCCTCCACAACCGCCGCACCGACACGCTCACCGCCGAGGAAATCGACCTCCGCGAACCGGGTGTCCGGATGGCGCCGCCGCTGTTCGATGCGATCGACCGGCTCCCGGTCGCCGAGGAGCACCGTGAGGAATCTATCGCCTTGGCTCGAAGAGCCGGCCGAGCTCGCTCCGGCTCCCCCGCGCGCCTGGCCCCATGGTGGTCTATGAGGCACGACTCCACAGCCCCGCCTATATGGGGCTGCACCGTCCGGGCACACGGTGCTGATCAGAAGCAGCTGGGAACGGGCTTCATGGCAGCGTAAACCGAAAGCACCGCACAACCGCGACCGTCGTTCCAACGGCGAAGACCAGCGCAGGGGTGGCCAGGCGCACTTCGGCCGCTGTCTGCTCGCCCGGCTGTGCTATTCCACGGGCCGGTGCGCGTCCCGTCGGGTCGTACAGAACCGTAAGCACGTCCCCCGGGTGGGTGAAGCCGGTGCAACCCCGCCAGATCTTCATGCGCGGGGAGACTCCGGGCCCGTCAGGGTCCACCTCGCACAGGAAGCGACGCTGCTGGTGTCCCTTGCTCTCGACGGAGGTGACGTGGGCAGACTGCACCTGGCCCCGGCCGGCCAGCGCGAGCCCCGCCGCTGCCTGGGGCGCCGCGAAAGCGAGACACATACCCAGCACACCCACAAGCCCGACGAGGATGCGCCCGGCCCGCAGAACCGCCAGATACATGACCAGTGCGGCGACGAGCACCAAACCGACCTCGCCGCTGCGGAGGGCCGAGGGTCCGGCCCACATGCCCAGGAATCCCGCACCGGTGATCAAGGTGACGCCGAGGAACCCCACCGCGAGACCATGAGCCAGAATGCCTGCTCCTGGAACGCCGACGAACTCCGCCGGCCCCCACAGAGTCGACCTGAAATGGGCCGCGAGTCCGGGAGCTGGATCAGCCCTGCGGTGACTGTCAGGGGCGTTCAGGTAGCTCCCCTCCTTTCGACCAGTGGTCCGGCTCGGCTCCGGTGTCGCAGGCTGCGCCCGTACATGGTGGTGCCCCGCCCTATTCACGGCACTGCTGGAATGCCGAAACGTAGCGACTTCTTTCCTGCCGGAATCACGCAGTCACGCGGTCGCCATCACATACGACGATGTTCAGCCGTGGTGCCCCGACGACAGGTCTGCCCAGCCCAGTGGGTGCAAAGCGCTGTCGCCGTGCGTCGGCATAGCGGGCTCCCCGCCCGCCTCGTTGAAGGCGGTCAAAGCGCTGACAAGAGCGAGGCGCTGGACAGGGTCGAGCCGTTCGACGATAGCGGCGATCTCCTGTTGTCGCCGTGTCGTCACGTCCTCGACCGTGCGGCGGCCCTCGTCGGTGACCTGGAGCAGGGTCTCGCGGCGGTTGTCCTGATTGATCTGCCGGTCGGCGAGCCGCGCCGCGATCAGCCGGTCCACCATCCGCATCGCGGTCGAGGGGGCCACACCCAGCAGGTGCGCGAGGGTGACAAGCTTGGTCGCCCCACGTGTGGACAGGACGACGAGCATGCGGAATTGCGGCAAGGTCACACGGTCTTCGACCTCGGCGAGCGAACGTGCCGACACCGCGACGAGAAGCCGTGACGCCGTCAACACCGCACGGGTAACTGCGTCCACATCAAACGTGCCCTCGGCCGGGGCACTTCGCTCAACCATGGTCCCTTTCTATCGCGTCCGCAGAGACCTCTACACCACTGGCGTCTCATCCCGGTGATATCGCAGGAGCAGCATTGCCGCGTCGTCGTGCAGCGGGCCGGCCGCGTGCCGGACGACGTCCCCGCGGAGTTCTTCCAGAGCGACTTGCGCGTCGTCGTCCCTGAGCAGGGTGGCCCGATCCTCCAGGGGATAGAACTGTCCTTCACCGTCGCGCGCTTCGGTCACCCCGTCGGTATACAGCAAGAGTTGTTCTTCTGGGCTGAATCCGACGTGGTGGGACCGCGGCGGCTCGCCGTCGTGCATGCCCAGGCCGAGCGGCAGGGCGTACGACGGAGGCTCCGTGAATTCGATGGTGCCGTCCCGACGGATCAGCATGGGTGCGGGATGCCCGCAATTGACCATGACGACGGTTTCCTCTTCCGGCCGCACCTCTGCCAGAAGAGCAGTCACGAACTTCTCGCCCTGCAACTCGCGGGCCACGCTCCGTTCCAGACGAGCCACAAGCCTGACGAGGTCCGGTTCCTCGTGTGCCGCCTCGCGGAAAGCGCCCAGGACGACGGCCGCTGTCTCCACCGCGGCGAGCCCCTTGCCCTGTACGTCACCGATCAGCACACGCACGCCTTGGGATGCGACGACGACCTCGTAGAGGTCCCCGCCGATTCGCGCCTCGGCCACAGCTGATGTGTAGGAGACCGCCACACTGAGGGGCCCCGCACGGCGGGGCACCGGTCTGAGCAGGACGCGTTGCGCGGCCTCTGCGATCGAACGGACACTGGCGAGCTCCGCCTCGCGTCGTTGCCGCATGACCGCGGCCACGACTCCCGCTGCGGTCACTCCCCCGACGGATGCCATGGCTGTGTAGCCGCGGCGGCCGTCGAAGAGACCGTCGTACAGGCCGAGACCGAAGCACAGCAACAGCGCCACCGCACCGATGAAGGCGGTGCGCCTCCACGTGCCGATCAAGCCGGCGAAGGCGGGTCCGAGGGACACCAGGGGAAGAAACCCCACCCCAGGTCCTGCGGTGAGATCGACAGCGGCCACGACCGCCATCACCACGGCCGGCAGCCATGAGAGGACGGCCGATCCATCCCATCGTGGGGTCGTGGTCATGGTGCTCCCGGCCGGTATGCGAACAACGACGAACCGCGATCGCGTCGCGTGACTCGTCATTTAGCCTATGCAACGATTTTGGTGCATTGAGGCCGGCCGACCGCTCGTTACTCAATCGAGGCCGCAGCAGCCTCACCCACGGACAGCAAGGAGCACGCCCGCACCCGAAAGCGCCACACGCCCATGGGGCTCGGCGCCTGGACTGGGATCACTGCACGCCGAAGCCCTCTGCAGCCTTCTCGGTCTCGTGCAGCACGACATCACCCGGAGAGCTGTCCACGGTATCCGGCACAGGCGCCCCCCGGGGCACCGCCAACAGGACTGCTGTCATGACAATGCCAACAAGGAGCACCTGAGCGAGGTATCGCCACCGCTCCCTTTCACTCATGTCCCGCCAAGCCTGCTGCCCATGGGGAGCGTCGTAGCCCTCACCAACCCACTGCACGGACCCGTCCGTCGGTGCGGGGCCGTGGTCGTCTCCGTCGACGTCCGGGAGCCGTGCGGACCGCTCAAGAGCAGAGGGCTCCCGGGGGGCCGACAGGCGTATCGCCTCCTCGTTGTCCTCGGCGAACCTTCTCCACACCGCGCTCGGCGCGGATGAGGCACCATCGTCACCCGAATCGTTCACACTCACTCCCCCACCATGATCCAGTCACTCACATCCTTGCTTCAGGGCATGCGCTGCCCAGCTCCCGCGTCCAGCCGCACGAAGGGAATCTCGCACCCCGCGCGCCGATAGGAGTCCGGGCTTCCGTCGATCCCGAACCCCATGAACGAGCACAGACGGCGGGCGGTGCGCGGCCGGGCAGCCGCGTATCGGACCATGGCTTCACCCCCTTCCTCCGCCGTGAGGAAGTGGGCCGTGACTGCGAAGTGCCGACTGCCGGACTGAACAACAGTCGTAGGCATCATGCGCAGGTTTTGATACCAATCGGCCTTCGGCCCGAACCTGGACGCCAGGGTCCAACTGCCGCCCTCGCGGTCGTACGCAACGACCTCCAGGGCAACGGTCCGATCGAGACCGGTAGTGCGTCCCTCGTGGTGCAACAGCAGGGCGCGTCGCCCGAACACACGCCCCAGTCCCACCCCGAAGAGGGCGAGGGGCAAACGCGCCAAGTGGCGACGCCACCCTCGTGGACGCCTTGGCCGCCGTGGCACCGTCAGCGGTCTCTCCGGCGTCACCATGCCACCTCTCGTAGATCACGTGGGCTGGGCAGGAAGCTCGGCCGCTCCGCGGACGCCGCCCATCCTTGAGATCGCACAATCTTTGCACAATCTAAAGGATGCGTACGAATCGCGCAGGAGATCACCCCGCGCCTCAGAGCACGACCGCGGACGGAACGCTCCGCATTGGTTCACCTCGACCAACCGAGCTCATCGCGCCCCCCTGTCACTGTGGCGGCCGCACCCTCACGCCGAACGCTTTGGTTGGACCACGACAACGATCATCCGTCGTCTCTGAGCCGCGACACACGCGGCTTGACAGGGGTGAGCGGGGGCCGAGTCGTCGCTGGTAGGTCGCTGCGGACTCCAAGGCCGCTGCCGAGGCAGCCTCACTGCCCGCCGAGTATCAGAACAGCAGCTACGTACAAGCCGACGGATACCACCAGAAGCAGAAAGGCAAGGATTGTGTGGCCGATGAGCCCTCGCCCGGGGTCACTGGCCAGATACTCTCGGGCCGCGCGGCTCACCCGGGGCCCTGGGGCACCCCGCGCGGTGCCGGCGTCCGCCTTCTCGATCGCTCGGCACAGCTTCTTGCGGCTTCTCTCAGTCGTGATTCCCAGGCGCACGCCATGGGAATCGCGCACTACAAGGGTGCGGTAGGTGCTGCCGTAGGAAAAGGTGGTCAGGAGGCAGACCGTGGCGATCTCGTTCAGGTCGACAGACCGTTCGCCAGTCAGGGTGCGCGCGATCAGACGCGACGACGAGTGCCGAAACGGCGCCCGCTCCTCGCAGAGCGCGGGGAGCAGCAGTGAGCCGGCGATCACGGCCATCAGACCGAGCACGATCGGCGAACCCTCGGGGACTGCCCCCGTTCGAGCCAGGCCGTAGCTGCCAAAAGGCAGCAGAAGGACCGCCACCACCAGGCTCAATCCGATACGCGCACGAGCCACGCTCCGGGCCGTGTCTGCTTCCACTGAACACCTCTTTCTGTGGCAGGGATCATCATGCACGCGCGGTGGATCTCGCCGCGTTGCCGGTACCCGGCAGCCTTCGATGCGAGGCAGCGCCTCACGTCAGCAGACACCGGGCATGCCCGGTCTCCGTGGCGTCGTCGCGCGCATCGACTGCGAGCGGCGAAACCAAGATGCGAGGCAGCAGCCCTGAGCACTACAACGAGGGGATGACCGTCTTCCTCTGTTCCAAGTGCGGCACCGCGATCACGCCGGAACTGGCCGAGCTTGCCGCCGTCCCTGACGTCTCAGCCGACGAGCGCGACCGGCACAAGGAGACACGCCGGGCGCCTTCCACCGTTCCGCGGGGCTACTACGCGATCGATCCCGAGCCCTGGGGACCTCCCCACGTCGTGCAGGACGATCAGGAGGACCCGAAGCCAGCTCAGTCGCGCGGACCTGTGGTCTGCCGCGAAGGAGGCTTCGTCATCTCGGCCGGCAGCCGACACACCGTGCTGGTGCATCCTGATGACGCCGCCAGCCTTCAGCCACTGCCCAACTGGGAGAAGAGCAGTGGGTGCTGCGGACCGACAGGCGACGAAGGAATCAACCGAGCCTGCCCCTGCGGCGCTCCGGTCGCGAGCCTCGCGGCCGACTGTTTCGGGCCCTTCGAACTGCACCTCGACCCCGTCCGGACCTACGCGTTCTCGTAGTAGGCCCGCGAAGCGCGCGCGGACGACGTGCACGACACTCCCGACGGAACCCGTCCGCCCAACTTCTTCACGACTGCTCTGCGTGGTGAACGAGGGCTCACAGGCGGACTGGCCGCCGAGCTGGGCTAGTTCGTATAGGACCAGCTCGGCGCGCTCGGCTTGCCCCCGACGCCCTCGTGCTCTGGACGACGCGCTACATCGACGCCGCCGTTGCCCGGCTTCGCACCGAAGGCCATGAGATCCAGAACGACGACATCGCCCCACCTCGCCCCTCTCAAGCATCGCAACCTTCCTACTCAGCCGCCGATGACGCTGGTGGGCAGGACTGAGTTCCCTCTCTGTCCAATGGCTGGGGCAGCGCGACACGATACCCATACTGCGCGAGTCGACGCGCGGGAGGCCGGGCCGATGATGGCGCTGTGGAGTGGGCTGCATGAGACCGTGTCTCCATGTCACCGAGCTCTCCGCCAGCGTCCGGACCACTGTCACCGCCTTTTTCTCCTTCTATGCGGGCTGTTGTGATCACTGGCCACGGAGACCTCGACGTGATTGAGGAGCGGGAGATGCCGGTGCCCCGCCCGGGGCCGGGTGAGGCTCGGCCCGCTCGACTTCCCGCGCATCCAGGGAGCCGACGTGGTCGGCACTGTTGTGGCCTGTGGCGATGAGGACGTCACCGGACTGGTCGGGACGCGGGTGTTGGTGGATCCGGCCGAGTACGACGGTCCGGGCCCGGACGCCCGCCCGGCCGACGTGCTGGGGAGTGAGCGGGACGGGGGGTTCGCCGAGTACGTCGTGGTGCCGAGCGCACGAGCCCACTCCGTCGAGGGGTCGCCTCTCACGGACGTGGAACTGGCTGCACTGCCTATCGCCTATGGCACCGCGCTGGGCATGCTCGACCGCGGGGCCGTATCGGAGGGCCATACCGTGCTCGTCACTGGCGCCTCGGGGGGTGTCGGTCTTGCCGCGGTCCAGTTGGCCCGCTCCCGTGGGGCCCGGGTCGTCGCGGTGTGCAGTGGTGACAAGGGAGACGCTGTGCGCAGCGCTGGTGCCGACGCTGTGGTGGACCGGCGACGGGACGAGGTGCTCGCCGATGCAGCGGCGGCCGCACCTGAGGGATACGACGCCGTTGTCGACGTCGTTGCCGGCGCGGTCCTCGGCCCCGGCCTCGGATTGCTGAAAGCCGGGGGACGCTGGGTGGTTGCCGGTGCTCTTGACGGCTGGGCTGTCGACATCGACGTGCGGCGGCTGTACCTGGCCAATCTCTCGCTGGTGGGCTCAACCATGCACACACCGCGGATCTTCGACCAGCTGGTGGAAATTGCCCGGCGTGGCGACGTCAGACCGGTCGTCGCCGCAACCTTCCCACTCGGGCAGGTACACGAAGCCCAGGCGCAACTCGCCCGGCGCGAGCACGTAGGAAAGCTGATCGTCATCCCCTGACCCGAATCCGCAGGTCCAGCCGCCCGCCAACGACTCCCACCCCGTGAAACGCACGTGGTCAGGGATAAGGACAAGGCCGCAGAAGTCCGGAAAGTCGAACTCCCGCTGAAACAGACGATGCGATTCCTCCTCGTTTCCGACCGGAGTTGGTCGATGGTCAGCTGCGGCCCGGGCGGCCTCGCGCCGTTTCCGATGAGCAGGTTGCGGATCTGATCGCACGGACGCTGGAATCGAGGGTGGGGACAGCAGCCGTGTCGGCGGCGAGGAGTTCCCGTGCTCGTTCGAGGGTGTCCGGGTGGCCTGTCGGCGGGCAAAGGGTTCGCGGATCGCCGGGGCTCGACTCGTAGATGTTGACGACTCCGCCGTGGCGTGAACAGGCCCCCGCTTACCGATGGATGGGGGCGGCAGCCGTCCGCGCGTTGCCGAGCGGTGATGCGCCAGGCCAGGACTGCGGGTTCGGGGCCGGTCGATCCGGTAAGTGTGACACGTGTGGGTTCATCGGTGTCCCGGAGGAAGTTCCCGAGGATGACGAGCGTCGCACAACCAAGCACGCAAGCGCCTACGACGACAGCCGCGATTGCGTTCAGGATTATGTCAGCGGTCGTTCTGAGGTTCTGGCCAATGCCGTTGTCTCCCCCGGGGTGTCCGTCTGCATGGTCACAGGATTTTGCCGGCCGGAGAGGTGTCAGAGGTGGAGGTTAGGGTCCAGGCAGAGGTGTTGGCATGTGATGGAGGAATTATGGCAAGACGGATGCGTGACGACGCGTTTCGGACGGAGCAGGAGCAGGGGCGCTATGCCCCTCATGTCCGTCTGGTGAACGAGATGGTCGACGGCCTACGTGAGCCGGAGGGGCGTGGGTGGATGCCCTATGTCGCCCCCTGGCACGGGGGAACGGAGGCTCGTGTCCTGTCCGTGTTGCGCGACCCGGGGCCCAAGACGCTCGAAGGCGTCGGATCCGGTTTCCTGTGTGTGGAGAACGACGACCCGACGGCGGAGCTCCAGGCCCAGATCTTCGAAAAAGCCGGTATAGCGCCGCGAGACGTCACCCCCTGGAATGCCTACCCCTGGTACATCAACCGCTCGCCTAACGCGGCCGAACTCCAGGCCGGTGCCGAGGTCCTGAAATCACTGCTGAAGCTGATGACGAAGGCAGAGGTCGTTCTCCTTCAAGGAAACGAGGCTCAGGACGTCTGGCGCCGCCTGAACAAGGCGCACCCTGATGTGATCCGTGACCGCACTCTGCACGTCGTGAGCACCTACCACCCCGGCAGGCAGGCTCTCTTCGTACGAGACCCGCAGGAACGCGTACGCCGTGCGCAGCACAGAATCGACTCGTACCGCCGAGTCGGCGACGCACTGAGGTCCTCGGAAATTTAGGCTACCGGGTCGATATGGCTCGAGTACGGGCGAGAAGGAGGAATGTTATGGCTGAGAAGGCGCTGACGCACAAGCAGGGACTCACAGCGGTGATGCAGGCCCTGGGCGGCACCTGGGATACACAACGGGCTGTTCTGGCCTTGCGTGTCGTCGGCTACGAGCCGACGAGCGACGAAGCCGCCGGCAAAGAAGCCCGGCGTCTCCTCCGCGACCTCGCTGGCGAAGGCTTCGTAGTGAAGCCTGATCCGGATAGGGCTGTCTACCGCCTGGCCTGACTTGCAGCACGACGACGGCGCTCGCCTCAGCAGATCCGGTGCGCGCGCCTTCGGCCTCGGGCGCTCAGCCCTTGATCGTGACGCAGCGCATCCGGTCGTGGCCCGTGAACTCGACACAGAGCTGAGAGCGGTGCGGGAAGTTCCTATTGATCTTCCATGTCGCGTGCTCAAACCGGTGGCCGCGCGGCAAGGGCCGGGGCCGGGCAGCAGGCGGAACGACGCGGCATCAGCAGATCAGATCAGCCCGTGGTTCAGAAACGGCGACGCCCGGCACGCCACTGGCCCGCTTCGGCCTGGTCGCGGGAGCCCGCTTCCCATGCACTTGCCCCGCCAGGTATCTTGCATTGCATGGAACCAGGCGATTCGACCAAGCAGGTCCGGGCAGCCGCCCAGCTGCGCAAGGGCGTCCTGGAGTACTGCGTACTCGCCCTGATGCGGGACCGTCCCCGTTACGGCGTGGAACTCCTCCGCGCCCTGGAGGAGTCAGGTGCCCTGGCCACCAGCCAGGGCACGGTCTACCCCCTGCTCTCCCGGCTCCGTCGCGACGACCTGGTCACCACCACCTGGCAGGAGTCGGCCTCCGGACCACCCCGTCGTTACTACGCGCTCACCGACAGCGGCAGGGCCGCGCTCGACGAGTTCACCCGCGTCTGGCCCGGCTTCCGCGACGCCGTCGACACCTTCCTCGCAACCCCACGCCCCTCCACCGGAGACCTCACATGAAGACGCCTGCCGACCCCGTGCGCGACTATCTCTCCGCCGTCGAGCGCGAGGCCTCCGCGCTTCCCGTCGACCGTCGTCAGGAACTCCTCGCCGACCTCGCCGAACACATAGAGGTGACGCGCGCCGAGCGCCCGGACGCCCCGCCCGGCGAGGTCCTGGCCCAACTTGGGGACCCCCGCACGATCGCGGCGACGGCGCTGGCCGAGTCAAGGAACGGGGCGACCGGGGTCGCGCTCCCGGACCGTGCCGGTGCGACCACCCGGCGCGGCAAGGTGCACCCCTTGGTCCCGCTCCTGATGCTCACCCTCTCGCTGCCCTTCCTGATGGTCTTCTCCGACCAGCCCGGCCCACTGTTCGGCGTCCTTTTCCGCATCACCGGCGCGGTACTCCTCTGCACCTCGGTGCACTGGACCGCCGTCCAGAAAACCACCGGGGTACTGCTCACCGCCGTCCTGCCGAGTGCCGTCATCGTCACCTGGAACCTGTCCAGCGGCGGCCCGGCAGGCGACACCCCGGCTCTTGTGGCCAACCTGGCGACGCTCATCCTGCTGGTCGGCACGGCGACATGGCTCTGGCGGGTCCGCCGCGCCTGACTGTCACTCCCGCTCTGCGGGGTCGTCACAAGCCGCGTGGGCGACTGATGCGGAGGTACAACTCATGCAACATGATCGCCGCAGGTGGACCGCCGGGTGCGCCCGTGGCGGATCAATCTCCGCGGTGCCGCATCGCCTGCTCGCGAAGGGCGTGAATGAGCGTCGTGACGTCGGGGCGGTCGCGGCCGCTGATTGTGGCGACGCCGATGTGCCGGACCGGGCCTGGTCGCTTGATGGGGACGGCGCTTAGGCCCGGGATTTCGGGGGCGAGTGCGATGGAGGGGATCAGGGAGATGCCCGTACCTGCGGCGACGAGGGAGCGGGCGAAGAAGTAGTCGGTGGTGGTCCCGCGGATTTCCGGATCGAAGCGGGCGCGCTCGGCGAAGCGGCGCAAGTATGCCTCGGACTTCAGGCAGCCGAGCACCCAGGGGTCGGCTGCCAGATCGGTGAGGTCCAGCGCGTCGTGGTTGGCGAGTCGGTGCCCCTGTGGCAGGACGACGTGCAGGGGGTCTTCCAGGAGTGGTGTCCACTCCAGGTTGGAGGCGGCGCCCGGTCCGACGGGGAGCGGGCCGTCGAAGTGGTAGGCGAGCGCGAGGTCTACGGCGCCTTGGCGGACGAGTGGAAGGGTGTCTTCGGGTTCGCCCTCCCTGACGTGGAGCACGGTCCGGGGATGCGCTGCCATGAGCTGGGCGAGAGCGGCAGGCAGCATGAGCCTGCCGCCGCTGGTGAAAGTGGCGACGGTGAGCTGGGTGCGGCCAGTGCTGAGCTCCGCAACCTGCTGTTGTGCATGTTCAAGCTCCGCGGCGACGGATTCGGCGGCGCCGATCATGATCTGGCCCGCCGGTGTGAGGGAGACGCCTCGGGTGCTGCGCACGACGACCTGGGCACCGAGACTACGTTCCAGGGCAGCCACCTGCTGGGAGACGGCCGAGGGGGTGAGGCGGAGAGCCACAGCGGCCCGGTTGAAGCTGCCGTGCTCCGCCACCGCCCGCAGAACCCGGAGCCGCTGTACATCAATCAACACTTCTCCTTAATGCCTACCAAGTAAGTCAGGACTTCTGCTGATGACGATAGGTCTCCAGGATGGGGGCATGCAAAAGATCTGCGTCATCGGCGGAAGCCGGTACTTCGGAAAGCTCCTGATAGAGCGCCTGCAGGACGCTGGCCACCAGGTCACCGTGATCAACCGCGGCTCCACCCCACCGCCCACCGGCGTCGAGCACCTCGTCGTCGACCGCAACGACGAGGCCGCCCTGACAGCCGCACTCAACGCCCGCACCTTCGACGTCGTGGTGGACCAGGTCTGCTACACCCCGGTACAGGCCTCTATCGCCGCCCGCACCTTTGCCGGCCACACTCGGCGCTACGTCATGACCTCCACGATCGAGGTCTACGATCCCGCGACCGCCGCGCTGCCGACCGTGCCCACGGGGACGCCCGTGCCCGAGGAAAGCGTGGACCCAGCCACCTGGCAGGTGGCCATGGACCTGCCCTGGGACGACGGCTCCTACCTGGAGGCGCACTACGCCGAGGGCAAGCGGCAGGCCGAGGCCGTCTTCGCCCACGCCGGCCACTTCGCCTTCGTCACCGTGCGCAGCGCCCATGTGCTCGGCGGCGGCGCGCAGGAGTTCACCGGCAGGCTGGCGCACTATGCCGGACGCATCACCCGGGGCGAAGAGGTCACTGTGCACGCGAAGGCGCTGCCCACGGTCTTCATCCACTACGAGGAGGTGGCGGACCTGCTGTTGTGGGCGACCACCGCCGACTTCACCGGCCCCGTCAACGCCTGCTCCGACGGCCTACTCGATGTGCACGGCCTCGCTGAGATGGTCGCCACGCAGGCCGGCCGGGAGGCCGTCTACCGGACAGTCCCGGCGCGCGGGGAAGCTTCGCCGTTCTCCTTCGACCGCCACTACGCCATGAGCAATACCCGCGCGAAGGCGTTGGGCTTTTCTTTCTCCCGCACCGCCGACTGGCTGCCGGGAGCCGTCGCCGAAGCCCTCGCCATATCCGCTGCTCCCACCACTTAAGGAACAAAGCCACCATGCAGTACCGCACCATTGCCCACACCACGGTCAGCGCCATCGGCCTGGGTGCCATGCCGATGTCCATCGAGCACCGCCCGGACGAGGCGCGGGCCATCGCCACCGTCCACGCCGCCCTAGACGCTGGCGTCACCCTGATCGACACCGCCGACAGCTACCACTGGCACGCCGACGAGGTGGGCCACAACGAGTTGCTGATCGCCCGCGCCCTGGCTCGCTATGGCAGCCCCACCTCCCATGTCCTGGTGGCCACCAAGGGCGGCCGCGGCCGCCCCGGCGACGGCAGCTGGACCGTCACCGCCACCCCCGACCACCTCAAGCAAGCCGCTGAAGCCTCCGCCAAGCGCTTGGGCGTCGACGCGATAGGCCTGTACCAGCTGCACAAGCCGGACCCGACCGTGCCCTGGGCGGAATCCGTCGGCGCGCTGCGCGAGCTTCTCGATGCCGGCACAATCCGCGCCGCCGGCATCTCGAACGTCACCACCGCCCAGATCCGCCAGGCATATCGGATCCTTGGCGACGGGCTCGTCTCCGTACAAAACCAGTACTCACCCGCCGTCCGCGACAGCGAGCCCGAGCTGCAGCTGAGTGAACAGCTGGGGTTGGTCTTCCTGCCCTGGAGCCCACTCGGCGGAATCTCCCGCAGTTCCCTGGACGGCCCCTCCGGCCCCACCTCCATCGGCACAGCCTTCCACCGCATCGCCACCGAACGCGGCGTCAGCCCCCAGCAGGTCGCCCTGGCCTGGCTGCTCGCCCACTCCCCGGCGATGCTCCCGGTACCGGGAGCCAGTCGCCCTGCATCCATCACCAACTCCGCCAGGGCCGTTGACCTCACGCTGAACACGCGGGAACTGGTGGAACTCGAGGACGTTCTGCAGGGCTGAGCTGGGTTACAAGCCGCCTATCGACCTTGGCCGCGGTCGGCTGTGCCCTGCCGCCCGCCTCTGCCTCGGCACCATAGCCGAGGAGCACAGGTCGAGGCGCTTGTCCATGTCCGGCCTTGGGACTGGTAGGCCCACATGTTGAGGTGTCGCGTATTCCTCGTGAGGCCAGATTCGAGTCTGCGTCGACGAGGAGAGCGGCGCCGCCATCAACCGGCCCGGCTCGGGCCTGGCCGACCTGCTCACCCCGGCGACACCATCGTCGTGTACACCCTCGACCGGCTCGGCCGCAATCTGCGCGAAGTCCTCAACCTCGTCCACGATCTGGGCGGGAATTACATCGGCGTGCGCTCGCCTGCGGACCCTCTGCCGATCAACACCGCAGATGAGGGCACGGGTCGTATTGCCTTCCTGCTGCTCGCCCTCTTCGCGGAGAGGAAACGCACCTTCACCGCCGAACGGGCTTCCCACGCCCGCGCCGTGGCTGAAGGCGCCGGCCGCCGCAACCACCTCCCCGTCGCCGACCTCGCCGACCTCGCCGACAAGATCGAGTACGCACGCCTGCTCAAGGATCAGGGCAGCAGCTACGGGGAGATCAGCACCAAGACCGGCATCCCGAAAACCTCCCTGCACCGCTACCTACAGGGGTAGCCGCACCGGAGGCGCTGAGTAGTCAAGGCCACACGGGCGCCTCAATCAGAGGTCGGCGAGCCTTGACGGCCTGTTTTGGTGGTCGCCGCGGTGCGCGACCTCGGAGCCAGAGCTGCGCGCAGCGCTGGGGTGAGGATGTGACGGGTCTCGGACGGGGTGAGGGCGGCCGGCGTGGGGAGGGGGTTGAGGTAGCGGGTGTAGATGAGACCGCCGAGGATCGTCACCACTGCTGTGGCGCGGGCGGTCGCGTCCCGGCCGCCGAGAAATTCAACAAGCCGGGCCAGCAGCTCGCGTTCCAGGTATTCGCGGATCACCTCGGCGGCCTCGTCGCCCTGGGCGGTGAGCTGGAGGAAGTCGGCGTTCTCCCACAGGCCCGTCACCGCGTCGATCAGGCGGTCGGGGAGAGTGACCGGGTCGCCGCCGAGGACGTCGTCCACCGCCAGCGCATTGGCGCACTGGAACTGCATCACGTCCGCGAACAGGCCCTTCTTCGAGCCGAAGTGGTAGGCGATCAGCGCCGGGTCGACTCCGGCGACCGCGGCCACCGCGCGCACCGTGGTGCGCCGGTAACCGCGCTCCAGGAACAGGGCACGGGCCGCCGAGACGATTGACTCGCGGATCGGCGGGTTGCCGCGGGGGCGGCCTCGGGTGCGGGCGGGGGCAGGGGCGGCGCTATTCATCAGCGTTGAGCCTGCGTCTCGTGATCGGCACAGTCAAGGGCGTTCCGGAAACCACACGAAGGGATGCCCCGACACCATGCGTATCGCAGTCTTCGGCGCCAACGGACCGACCGGCCGCCACCTCACCGACCAGGCCCTCGCCGCCGGCCACGACGTCGTCGCCGTGACGCGCCGCCCCGGCTCCCTCCCTTCCGAGCGGCCCGGCCTCGCCGTGGCCGTCGCCGACGCCACCGATCCGGCGACCGTCGATGCCGCGATCGCCGGGACGGACGCCGTCCTGTCCGCGCTGGGCGCGCGCTTCAGCAAGGAGACCATCACCACGTACTCGGCGAGCGCCACGGCCATCACCAGGGCCATGACCCGCCACGGCATCAAGCGGCTGCTCACCATCAGCTCCAGCATCGCCGACCCGAACTGGCGCCCCACCGGTGCGCACTTCTTCAACCACGTACTCGACCCGCTGGTGAACCGACGCCTCGGCCGCACCCTCCACGAGGACATGCGCCGCATGGAGGCCGTGATCCGTCAGACGGACCTCGATTGGACCCTCGTCCGGCCCTCGGGCCTCTTCGAGCACCCCGTCGTCACGCACTACCACGCCGCTGAGACCAGCGCTGATGGCGTCTTCACCGCCCGTGCCGACCTCGCCGCGAGCATGCTGCGCGAGCTGGAGGAACGGCGGTACGTCCGTACGGCCATGGGCGTCATCACAACGGCTGTGAAGCCGAACATCGCCAAGCTGATCTGGCACGAGGGCGTGAAGAAGAAGTGAGCCGGGCGACCGTCGGACTCCCAGCAGCCACAAGGGCATTCCTCACGAGCCCCCACACCGCGGCCTTCACCACCCTCCGCCCCGACGGCACTCCGCACGTCACCCCGGTCCGCTTCACCTTCGACGCGGACACCGGCCTGGTCCGGGTGACCACCCGGGCGGGAGCCCGCAAGACCCGGAACGTGGTGGCAGGCGGCCCAGCGGCCCGTATCGCGCTCTGCCAGGCAGACGGCTTCCGCTGGGTCACCCTCGAAGGCCGGGCCGCCGTCACCGAGGATCCCGCGCGCCTGGTCGAGGCGGTCCGACGCTACGCCGACCGCTACCGCGCGGCCCCGCCCGCCCCGCTGGACCTGGTCGTCATCGAGATCGCCGTCGACCGCGTCCTGAGCCTCAATCTCTGACGAATCCCCCGCCCGAAAGCGAAGTGACCCTGCGATGCCCACCCTCCCCGTTCTCGACTCCACCCTCCACTACCGCGAGTCCGGCGATCCCCACGGGCTGCCTTTCGTCTTCCTCCACGGCAACCCCACCTCCTCCCACCTGTGGCGGAACGTTCTGCCGGTCGTGGCTGCACCCGGCCGCCGCCTTCTGGCCCCCGACCTCATCGGCATGGGCGACTCGGGCAAGCCCGACATCGCCTACTCCTTCGACGACCACGCCCGCTACCTCGACGCCTGGTTCGACGCCCTGGGCCTTACCGAGACCGTCCTCGTCGGCCACGACTGGGGCGGTGCGCTCGCCTTCGACAGAGCCGCCCGTCTCCCGGGCCGCGTCCGCGGTCTCGCCTTCACCGAGGCGATCATCAAGCCGCTCGTCGGCGACGAGTTTGCAGCCGCAGGGCGGGAGTTGTTCACCCTCCTGCGCACCCCCGGAGTCGGCGAGGAGATGATCTTGGAGAAGTCGCTGTTCATCGAAGGACTCCCGGACACGCTCGCCACCCCTCTCGACCCTGCCGACCTGGAGGTCTACCGCCGCCCCTTCCCCACCCCGCGCAGCCGCCGCCCGGTGCTGGCATGGACGCGCATGATGCCACTGGACTCCGAGCCCGCCGACGTAGTGGCCCGCGTCGAGCACTACGACGCCTGGCTGGCCGCCAGCCCCGAAGTCCCCAAGCTGCTCGCGGCGTTCGAGCCGGGTCCGGGTGCGATGACCGACGAAGATGCCGTGGCCTGGTGCGAGGAGCACATCGCGGGCCTGGAAGTCACCCGCCACGGCCCGGCCGGCCACCACTCCCCGGAGGACCGCCCCGAGGAGCTGGCCGCGTCGATCAACACCTGGGCCGACCGCCACGGGCTGGCACGCCGGTAGGCGTCCTCGACGACGACGGTGCCGACCGCCCCCGGGCGGCTGAGCTGTCACTGTCAGCTTTCGGAGTCGGCCCGACCACGCCTGGGGTCGGCGATGCGGCGGCCCGCCGGCCAGGTCTCCTGACTCGCCTCCACCCTCGAGCCCGTGAGGGGTCGTCAGCGTCCTGCGCCGCTGACGACCCTCACCGAGGGGCATTGCGCGTGTGGCGATCCGCCTGTAGTGCGCGATCGCGTCGCCGGGCGGCGTGGGGCGGCCGTACCCGGACAGCGTCCGGATCATGTCATGGGCGCGGACGGCCCCGGTGCGGATGGAACCGGAGATCCGTATGCTGCCCTCCCAGTGCCGCTCGGTCCGGGCGGGATCGGCTCGGGCGCGGGCCGCGTCCTGAAAGGCCTCGCAGTGGGCGGCTCGGTCGAGGCGCCGCATCGTCTGGTCCGACAGGGCCGACGAGCTGGGGCGCGTACGCGAATCCCTACAGGGTGAGGAGGGCGAACACGATGCCGGAGCACCAGGCGGTGTCCGGGACGATCATGCCCGGGGTGCTCGCAGCCGTCGCCGTCGTGGAGCACGTCCAGTACGTACAGCGAGTCGCGAGGGCGGCGCCCTTCGGATGACGGAGTTGCTGCTCGAACGCGGAGGCGTGGCGACCGACGACCACACCACGCATCCATGGACCCTGTCGGAGATCGTGTCCGGGGCCGTGATCGGTGGGCTGCGCTTCTTCGACTTTCGTGGCTACCACGAACTCAACCGTGAGCAGCAGGGTCCCTGACTCGGCCACCACGCGCGTGGTGGCCTTTCCGGGGAAAGAGTGGACCGGCCCGCTCCCGTCAGGGGGTCGACGCGGAGACCACGTACACGACCGGGGCCCCGGGGTCAGTCATGTTGACGGTGATGTTCTGGGTGGGGCGCGGGTCCTTGTTCTTGTGGACCGTGCCCGCCCAGTCGACGCCAGGCCCGAAGTACCAGCCGGTGATCTTGACGTCCCGTCCGCTGATGGTCACCTTGCCGGTCTCCAGAGCGGCGCGCCCCGTGCCCACACCGCTCAGGAAGCGGTCGAGCCCGGCCGAGGTCGTACGGAACTTCACGTACATCCGGCTGGCTTTCCAGTTGTTCGTCTCGTAGTACTGGACCCCCTGCGCATTGCCCGGAATCGGCAGCTCGAAGATCCGGCGCTGCATGCCGGACGGCCAGTCCTCGCGCAGTCCCTGAGCGGCCGCCTCGGCCTCCTTGTCCTTGCCGGAACGGCGGCTCTGACCTGCGGAGATCACCAGGTATCCGGCGGGGATGCCGATGAGCAGGACGATGATCGTCAGCGTGATCAGGCGCCGTCGGATCACCCTGCGCCGGTCCGGGGGAGGCGTCCCGTCGCCGTCCCCACCTGAGGAACCGGTGGGACCGGAGGAACCGGCGGAGCCCGAGGAACCGGATGACCCGGAGGCCCCGGAGGAGCCGGACGAAGGGGGCTGGCGCGGCACGATGTGGTGCTCGGCTGCGGTCATGGTCGGTGATCCCTCGAAGCTGCGGTTCGGAGCGGAGTGAAGCTGCGGTTCAAAGCGGGGCGCGGGTGGCCTGGTGCCGCGGCGCGCTGCCCCCGGTTCAGTCGGCGCTACGGGTACCGCGCGTGTTCCGGATGGTGGTCGCGGCCTGGTCGTAGAACTGCGCGTACCGCTCGTAGCGCTCGACCCGGCGGCGGTTGGTCCGCCGGAACCTACGGGCGACCAGGCGCGCCAGGTCGGCGGCGCCGACCATACCCGCCTCGGGGCCGAGCTGCGCCTTCGCGATCCGGGCCTCCGGGCGGTAGCCGCGGCCGGTGAGATGGCGCTTGAAGGCGTCCCTGGCCGGACCGATCAGCAGGTCGTCGGCCGCACTGACACCGCCGCCGATGACGAAGCAGGACGGATCCAGGGCGGCCGCGAGATTGGCGATGCCGACTCCGAGCCACTGGCCGATGTCCTGGAGGAGCTCGACGCACATGGCGTCGCCCTCGCGGGCCAGCTCGGTGATGAGCGGCCCGGTGATGTCGGGGATGTTGCCCTTGACCCGCTCGATGATGCCGTGCGCGACCGGGGAGTCCGCAGCGGCGAGCTCCCTGGCCTCACGCACGAGGGCGTTGCCCGAGCTGTACTGCTCCCAGCAGCCGCGGTTGCCGCACGGGCAGCGGTGCCCGCCGGGCACCACCTGCATATGGCCGAACTCACCCGCGACCCCGTACTTGCCGCGCTTGACGTGCCCGTCCTCCAGGATCGCGCCGCCGATGCCGGTGCCCAGCGTGATCATGACCAGGTGGTCCTCGCCACGGCCCGCACCGAAGCGCCATTCCGCCCAGGCCGCGGTGTTGGCGTCGTTGTCGACCATCACGGGAACCACCAGCCGGGAGGCGATGGCGTCACGGAGCGGTTCGTCGCGCCAGGCCAGGTGCGGGGCGAACAGCACCTTGGAACGGTCCGCGTCGACCCAGCCCGCCGCGCCGATCCCGACGGCGTGCACGTCGTGCCGGTCGGAGAGGTCGAGGACCAGTTCGACGATGGTGTCCTCGACGACCTTCGGGCTCTTGGACTTGTCGGGCGTCTCGGTGCGCAAGGTCTCGAGGATGTTGCCGTCGGCGTCGACGACGCCGGCCATCACCTTCGTCCCGCCGATGTCGATGCCGACGGTGGGAACCCTCGGCGCCGTGAGGTGCGAGCGCCGCTCCCTGGTGCCGACGGTCCGCAGGACGGTGGCGCGGGCGGAGCCGCGGTGTGTGAAGTCGCGGTACGTGCTCATCGTCCCTGCGCAGGTCGGGGGGCCGGTCGGTGGTCCGTCCGGCGGCGGACTGCGCCCGCCGTGCACGATTCTGCCATTCCCCCGCCCCCGGAACCGGTCTTCGGGTCGGGGACGGGGGGTGCGAAATCGAACTTATGGGGCGTCGTCCCCGGGTGCGCGGCCGCCGAGGTGGTCCGGCGCGGGGGCTCGTTCGAGCTCGTGGCTGAGCTCGTCGAGCTCGCTCCCACCGGCCATCTGACGGGTCAGTTCGTCCAGAGTGACGTCCTGCTTGGTGTGGCTTCCGGACATCGCACCACGCTTGAGCAGCACGAACCGGTCACCCACGAGATAGGCGTGGTGGGGGTTGTGCGTGATGAGGACCACTCCGAGTCCGGCGTCCCTGGCCGCCGCGACGTACTTGAGCACGACCCCCGACTGCTTGACGCCGAGCGCGGCTGTCGGCTCGTCGAGGACGAGGACCTTCGCACCGAAGTACACGGCACGGGCGATGGCCACGCACTGGCGCTCACCACCCGACAGGGTGCCGATGGGCTGGTCGACGTCCCTGAGGTCGATGCCCATGCGCAGCAGCTCCGCGCGGGTCGTCTCACGCATCCGCCGTACGTCGAGGCGCTTGAAGGGGCCGGAGCCCTTCGTCGGCTCGGAGCCGAGGAAGAAGTTGCGCCAGACCGGCATGAGCGGAACGACGGCCAGGTCCTGGTAGACGGTGGCGATGCCCCGGTCCAGGGCGTCGCGCGGGTTGGCGAGCGTGGTCTCCTCGCCCTCGATCAGGAAGGTCCCGGCATCGTGCCGGTGCAGTCCAGCGATGATCTTGATGAGGGTGGACTTGCCCGCGCCGTTGTCGCCGAGGACACAGGAGATCTCTCCGGCGCGCACCTCCAGCGAGACGTTCTCCAGGGCCTTGATGTTGCCGTAGTACTTGCTCACACCGTCGAGCTCGACGAGCGCCGGGCCGGCCGTGTCCCGGGGATCCGGAGCCTGGGTGGCCGTCATTTCGTCGCCTCCGCGCGCTTGCGAACCCATGCGTTGAGCAGGGTGGCCAGGAGCAGCATCGCCCCCAGGAAGAACTTGAACCAGTCGGGGTTCCACTCCGCGTACACGATGCCCTTGCTGGTCATGCCGAAGATGATCGCGCCGATCGCGGACCCGATCGCGGAGCCGTAGCCGCCGGTGATCAGGCAGCCGCCGATGACGGCCGCGATGATGTAGATCAGCTCGTTGCCGACGCCCTCTCCGGACTGCACCACGTCGTAGGAGAACAGGAGGTGCTGGCCGGAGACCCAGGCGGCGAAGGCGACACCCAGGTAGAGCCCGATGCGCGTCCGGATCACCGGGACGCCGACCGCGCGGGCGGCGTCCGCCTCGCCGCCGACGGCGAAGATCCAGTTGCCGAAGCGGGTACGGATCAGGATCCAGGTGGCGATCGCGACGAGTGCGGCCCACCACAGGATGGTGACCTTCAGTTCGACCTCGCCGATGGTCAGGTAGGACGCGAAGACCTTGCGGGCGGACTCGAAGCCCTCCATGTTCCCGATGGTCTTGGTCGACACGGTGCCGCTGATCAGCTTGGTGAAGCCGAGATTCAGGCCGGTCAGCATCAGGAACGTGCCGAGCGTGATGATGAAGCTCGGGAGCTTGGTGCGGGTCAGCATGAAGCCGTTGAACGCGCCGAAGCCGAGGGTGACCACGAGCGACACGAAGACGCCCACCCAGACGTTGGCCGTCATCTGGTAGCTGAACATCGAGGAGATCAGCGCGGAGCTGGTCACCATCACGCCGGCGGAGAGGTCGAACTCTCCGCCGATCATCAGGAGCGCCACGGGGGCCGCCATGATCCCGATGGTGGAGGCGGCGTACAGCACGGTGCCCAGGCTGGAGGCCTGGAGGAAGCTGTCGGCCACGATCGCGAAGAAGAGGAAGACGGCCACGGCCCCGACGACCGAGCCGAGCTCGGGGCGGCCGAGCAGCTTGCGCAGCGGGGAGGTGCGCAGCAGGCGTTCGTCGGTGCGGGGCGCCGCCGGTTGGCCGGTCGCCGTCATCGGGTTCCCCGATCCGTGTACTCCGCCAGCGCGTCGGCGTCGTCGCGGGTGATGACCTGGGGGCCGGTCAGGACGGGCTGACCCCCGCCGAGCACGTTCTGGTTGTAGCGGTAGAGCCAGAGCAGGTCGACGGCCTCGTAGCCCTGGAGGTAGGGCTGCTGGTCGACGGCGAAGCCGAGGGTCTTGTTCTGCAGTCCGGTGGCGACGCTCGCGTTGAGGTCGAAGGTGTCGATCTCGGCCTGGCTGCCCGCGGTCCGCTTCGCCTTGACGGCGGCGGCGGCGAAGGGCGCGCCGAGGGTGACGACCGCGTCGATGCTCTTGTCCGAGTCGAGCTTGGCCTCGATGGACGCCTGGACGTCGGGCATGTTGGTGCCGTCGACGTAGAGGTTCTGCATCGTCCCGTCGAAGGTCTTCTCCGCGCCGGCGCAGCGCTGTTCGTGGCCGACGTTGCCCTGCTCGTGCAGGACGCACAGCACCTTCTTGCGCTTGCGCTCGTTGAGCTCGTCGCCGACGGCCTCGCCCGCGATGGACTCGTCCTGGCCGATGTGGGTGAGCGCGCCGAAGGCCTTGGACTCGGCGGATCCCGAGTTCACCGTGATGACGGGGATACCGGCCTTGACGGCCTTGGCCACGACGGTCTTCATCGAGTCGGGCTTGGCCAGCGAGACGATCAGGCCGTCGACCTTCTTGTCGATCGCGGTCTGGACGAGCTCGGCCTGCTGCTGCCCCTCGTCGTTGTGCGAGTACAGGAAGTTGATGTTGTCCTTCCGGGCCGCCTGCTTGGCCCCCTTCTGGACGATGTCCCAGAAGGTGTCGCCATCACCCGAGTGGGTGACCATGGCGAAAGTCCAGCGGGGTGTGTTCACCGCGGACCGGCCCTCGGCGGCCTGCTGGGCGGCGCGTTCCTCCGCCCGCTTGCCGCCGGTGCTGCTGCATCCCGCGAGGGAAGCCGCCAGTACCGTTGCCAGCACGGCGCCCATCGCGCGTACCCCTGTCCGAACCCTTGCCACGACGCCGTGCCCTTCTAGTGCTGCTCGCTGTGCTGCCTGAACCGGGGACGGCGGACTCGCCGCCCGGCGGGCCAAGTATCCCCGAGGCCTGACCGGCATGGCCCGGCAGGGGCGCGGGCCGCGCCCACACGCCGTTCTAACGACACTGCATGACCGCGTCAACATTTACGTCCGAAGAATCCGACCCGGCCTCGCGGGCGCGGCTCAGGGACGGACCAGCAGCTGGAACTCGAAGGCGTACCGCGAGGCCCGGTAGACGTGCGAGCCGAATTCGACCGGCCGACCGCCGTCGTCGAAGGTGGTGCGCTCCATCGTCAGCAGCGGGGCCCCGGAGGGCTCCGCGAGCAGTTCCCCCTCCTCCGCGGTGGCGGCGCGGGCCCCGACGGTCTGCCGGGCGCTGTGCAGGGTGATCCCCGAGGCACGCATCATCCGGTACAGGCCCGTCGACTCCAGCCGCTCGGTGCCGAGGTCGAGCAGCTGGACGGGCAGGTGGTTGCGCAGGAGCGCCACGGGCTCGTCGTGCGCGTACCGCACCCGCTCGACGAGATGGACGTCGCCGCCCTCCTCCACGCCGAGTGCGGCGGCGACCTGGGGGGTCGCCGGCTCGACCGTGTTGCGCAGGACCCGGGTCGCCGGTTTCCGGCCGGCGGTCTCCAGGTCGTCGTAGAGACTGCTCAGTTCGAGCGGACGCTTGATACGGCTGTGCACGACCTGGGTGCCGACACCGCGCCGGCGCACCATCAGGCCCTTGTCGACGAGCGACTGGATGGCCTGGCGGACGGTGGGCCGGGACAGTCCGAGCCGTGCGGCGAGCTCCAGTTCGTTGCCCAGGAGACTGCCGGGTGCGAGCCGTCCCTGCTCGATGGCCGCCTCCAGCTGCAGGGCCAGCTGGTGGTAGAGCGGGACAGGGCTGCCGCGGTCCACGCCCAGCCCCAGGGCAGCGGAGTCGGCGGTGGGTTTGGGCACGGCACGGAGCGTACCCCGTACCGTCGCGCCGCACCCTTCTATTTGTCAGGACATATAGTTGACAGTGCGCCTGGCGGGCGGCACGTTGGGTCCATGCGCATCGGACTCATCGGCACGGGCCGGATCGGTTCCTTCCACGCGGCCGTCCTGGCACGCCATCCCGCTGTCGCCTCACTCGTGGTGACGGATCCCGACTCCGCCCGCGCCTCGGAGGTCGCGGTGCGGACGGGGGCCACCCCCGTCGCCGGCGCCGAGGAGTTGTTCGACGCGCGGGTGGACGCGGTGGTGATCGCCTCGGCCACCTCGGCGCACGCGGATCTCATCGGCCGGGCTGCCCGGGCGGGCTTGCCCGTCTTCTGCGAGAAGCCGATCGCGCTCGACCTGGCGGGGACCTTGGGCGCCCTGCGCGAGGTGGAGCGCGCGGGGAGTGTGCTCCAGCTGGGATTCATGCGCCGGTTCGACGCGGGCTATGCCGCCGCGCGTACCGCGGTGCGGGGCGGGGCCCTGGGCCGGCTGCACACCGTCCGGGCGACGACCTCCGACCCCGCTCCTCCGCCCGCGGCCTATCTGCCTCTCTCCGGCGGCCTGTTCAGGGACTGCCTGGTGCACGACTTCGACATCCTGCGCTGGGTGACGGGCCGCGAGGTGACGGAGGTGTACGCGACGGGCTCGGACGCGGGCCCGGCGATGTTCCGGGAGGCGGGCGACGTGGACACGGCGGCGGCGCTGCTGACCCTGGACGACGGCACGCTCGCCACGGCGACGGCAACCCGGTGCAACGGGGCCGGTTACGACGTACGCATGGAACTGGCGGGCGAGCGGGACCAGCTCGCGGTGGGGCTCGACGACCGCACGCCGATCACGTCCGTGGAGCCGCAGGGCCCACCCGCGCCGACCAAGCCGTGGCCGGGGTTCCTCGAGCGGTTCGCCCCGGCGTACGAAGCCGAACTGGACGCCTTCCTCGGTGTCGTACGCGGTGAGCTGGCCAACCCCTGCGACGGCCGGGAGGCGCTGCACGCACTGCGCATCGCCGAGGCGTGCGAGCTGTCGCGCCGGCAGCACCGCCCCGTACGCATGACGGAGATCGCCGAGTCCTGACGGCGGAGTCCGCACCGTCTCGGCGTCAGGCCGGCCGGGCCGAGAGCACCGTCCCCTGCGCCACCGCGCACAGGGTCTCCGCCCCCTCGTCGTCCACGGTCCAGAGATCGCAGCGCACCACGGCCTGCCTGCGGCCGGTGTGGACCACCTGCGCGCGGGCGGCCAGGGTGCGGCCGCTCGCCGGGCGGACGTACTGGATGGAGAAGCCACCGGTCAGTACGGCAGGCCCGAGCGTGGTCCCGGCTGCGAAGGTGAGTGCGTTGTCGGCCGCGTAGGACAGCACCCCACCGTGCAGGAACCCGTTCTGCTGGGTGAGCTCCTCGCGCACGTCGATCTCGAGGACGGCCGCGCCGTCCCCGAACTCGGTGATCCTCGCACCGACGAGCCCGCTGAACGGCTGGCTGTCGAGAACCCGCTGTGCCGTGTCCGCCGAAAGTTCGGTCATGACCCCCATCCCACGAGCCCCCGGGGAGACGACGCACCTCCCGGACCGGCGCCGTCGGCCCGGCCGGTTCAGGCCCGGCCGGTGCCCCGCACCTCGTCGTGTTCCCCGGCCTCGTGGAGGAGTCCCGCGTCGTGCACCAACAGGGCGATCTGTACGCGGTTGTTGAGGTCCAGCCTGGCGAGGATCCGGGAGACGTGCGTCTTGACGGTGGCCACGCTCAGATGGAGCTCGGCGGCGATCTCCGCGTTGGAGCTGCCGCGTCCGACGGCCGACGCCACGTCCTGCTCGCGGTCCCCCAGTTCGGCGAACCGCCGCCGGGCGCGGGCCCGGCGGTCCCGGCCGTCGTCCGCCGGGTGTCCTGCCGCGCGGGCCATGAGCCGGCGGGTGACGGCGGGTGAGAGGACGGGCTCTCCGGCGGCGACCCTCAGGACCGCATCGACGATCTGTGCCGGCGGGGTGTCCTTCAGGACGAATCCCGCCGCCCCCGCGCGGATGGCCCGCAGCACCTGCTCGTCGGCGTGGAAGGTCGTCAGGACGATGACCTCGGGGGCGCCGGGCCGGTGGCGCAGCGCCTCGGTCGCGGCCAGCCCGTCCATGCCGGGCATCCGGATGTCCATGAGCACGACGTCGGGGTGCGACCGTTCGACGAGGGCGGCGACCTCGGTGCCGTCCGCGCCCTCCCCGACGATGTCGATGTTCCCCGCGCCGCCCAGCATCAGGATGAGGCCGGCCCGGACGAGGGGGTCGTCGTCGACGATGGCCAGCCGGACCGGTCGCGCCTCCGGCGACGGCGGCGTAGGAGTGCTCATGCCGGCCACGGTAGCCGGGCCCTGACCGTGAATCCGCCGTCGGACCGGGGCCCGTGCTCCAGGCTGCCGCCGGCCAGGCTCGCGCGTTCGGTGAGACCGATGAGCCCCTGACCGGATCCCGGGACCGGTTCGAAGGGTTCTTCGGGTGCCGGGTTGCCGATCTCGATGGTCAGCCCGTTGCCCGGTCCGCCCGCCACCGTGACCCCGACGGGGGCTCCGGGTGCGTGCTTACGGGCGTTGGTCAGGGCTTCCTGGGCGATGCGGTAGACGGTCCGCCCGGTGGCAGGCGGTGCCTGGGCCGGGTCGGCGACGGAGTTGTCGAGCATGACCTCCATGCCGGCCGAGCGGGACTCGTCGATCAGGGCGTCCAGCGTGACGAGGGTGGGCTGCGGCCGGTTGCCCTCGTCGCCGTCGCCGGGGGCACGCAGCACGCCGATGATCTCGCGGAGGTCCTGGAGCGCCTCGTGGGCGCTGTCCCGGATGACTCCGGCTGCCCTGCCGACCTCGGCCGGGGGTGCGTCGGGCCGGAACTCGAGGGCGCCGGCATGGACGCTGAGCAGGGTCAGCCGGTGGGCGAGGACGTCGTGCATCTCGCGGGCGATGGCCTCCCGCGCCAGCCGCTGGGCCTGCTCGGCCCGGAGCGCGGCCTCGGCCTCCGCCCGTCGTGCCCGCTCGCGCAGGGTGACGACCAGCTGCCGCCGTGACCGTACGACCATGCCCCAGCTGAGCACGAGGAGGATGAGCAGGACGCCGATGACGGTGGAGGCTACGAAGGAGGTCCCGGGGTCCGGGCGCAGCATGGGCTGCACGGGGGCGACGACGAGGGCACCGGCACCGACGAACGCCACCGGCTTGAAGGGCCGGTGCACGGCCAGGCTGAACAGGCCGATCAGCATCGCTCCCGCCGCGACGGGCTCGACGAGGCTGACCACCGTGAGGATCACGGCGGTCCCGACCGGCCACCTCCGCCGGACCCAGATACCGCAGCACGCCGCCGCGCCGACGAGTGAGTCCAGGAGGACGACCTCGTCGGCGGTCGTGCGGTCGGCCTCGATCGCGGCGAGGGCGGCCATCCCGAATCCGGCGGCGCAGAGGAAGAGCGTGATGTCGACGGCCCAGTCCCGTACGGTCCGGCGCGGTCCGCCCGGGTGGCCGGGCGGCTCGTGATCGGCCAGTGCCGAGGGCAGCAGCCAGGGGTACTCCGTGCGGGTCATACCGACAACGTACCCAGCCGGTGGGCCGCCCCGGCGCTTTCGCCCCGGGGGCGATACCTAAGTCGCGCGATCCGATACTTCCGTCGGCCGCCCGCAGACCGAAGCCCGACGCGGGCTCCGGGCGGTCGGCTCCAGGCTCGGCCCATGAGGAAATTCGTGGAAGCCGCAGGGTTCATCGTGTTCGCGCAGGGCGCCGCCGGGCTCCTCCACGAGTGGACGGGCTGGTTCCGGCTCTGGGCGGTGGTGGCGCGGCTGGACTTCCTCGACGACCACGGGCTCTTCGTCAGCATCGTGCTGGTCGTGACGGGCACGGCCGTGATGATCGCGGCGGACTCGATCAGGACGTGACGTCCGCGCGGCGGCGCCCCCAAGCGGTGCCGGCCAGCACGAGCACCCCGCCGATCACCCCCGGGGTACCGAGGCGCTCACCCCCGATCGCGATGCCGACGGCCGCGGCCCAGAGGGGTTCCGTACCGAGCAGCAGGCTGACGCGTGACGGAGAGGTACGGCGTACCGACCACATCTGCACGAAGAACGCGAACAGCGTGCAGAACACGGACAGGAAGAGCAGCCCCGCCCATTCGGTGGCGCCGAAGTCCGCCGCCACCGTCCAGGGCGCCGCCCCGGTCCCGGGGACGGCGGCCAGGACGGCGAAGACCGTGACGGCGCTGCCGAGCTGCACGGTGGTCAGGGACAGCGAGTCGGCGTCCTGGACCGCCTTGATCCGCGCCATCGCCAGCACGTGGACCGTGCGGGCCAGGGCGGCGAGCAGCATCAGGAGATCGCCCGCCGAGGGGCTGGTGAAGCCGCCGCCCTGCGTCAGCAGCACCACACCGGCCACCGAGAGGCCGGCCGCCGCGAGGAAGGCCGACGGCGGCCGGACCCGGGTCACCGCGGCCTCGGCCAGCGGGGTGAAGATCATCGTGAGGCTGATGATGAGACCCGCGTTGGTCGCCGACGTGTGCACGACGCCGTAGGTCTCGAGCAGGAAGATCACACTGAGTACGAGTCCCAGCAGGCCCGCGCCCCGCCACTGCGCGCCGCTCAGCGCCCGCAGTCCGCGCCACCCGGCGACCACCAGGGCGGGCAGCACGATCGCGAAGCGGAGTACGAGCACGGCGATGACGGTGTGCGTCGTGGTGATGCCCTTGGCCGCGAGGTAGCTGGCCCCCCAGACGGCGGCGACGACGAGCAGCGGCAGGTCGGTGACCCACGCGCGGCGGGTCGGGGCGAGCGCGGGCAGGACGGCAGAGGACACCTGGTTCTCCTGGTTCTCCACAGCGGGAACGATGTGGAGACCTCGCCGGCTCACACGGGAAGCGATCACCGTATCGAACGGCCGGCCCCCTCGGGAACCTCCGTCCGGAGGGTGACTCGGCCACGTGTTCGCAGGGGTCGTCACTGCTGGAAGCGGCCCCACGGTTGTGCCGGCTCCTCCTAGAATGTCGGTCTTGGGACGCTCGGACACACGGAGTTGGCACATGGGTGGAGCGCGGCTGGACGGACGGGTCGAGCGGGGGAACCAGACCAGGCAACTGGTACTGGGGCGCGCGGTCCACGTCGCCTCGACCGAGGGGCTGGAGGGCCTGTCGCTCGGCCGGCTGGCCACGGAGCTGAGGCTGAGCAAGAGCGGCGTGTTCGCCCTCTTCGGCTCCAAGGAGGAACTGCAGCTCGCGACCGTGCGTGCCGCCGTGTCGGTCTTCGTCGAGCACGTGCTGACACCGACCAGGGCCGCTCAGCCCGGTCTGGGCCGCGTCTGGCGGATGTGCGAGAGCTGGCTCTCCTACTCGCAGCGCCGGGTCTTCAGCGGCGGCTGCTTCTTCTACGCGACCATCGCGGAGTTCGACTCCAGGCAGGGCAAGGTGCACGACGCCCTGGCCTCCACGCAGACCGGCTGGGTCACCTTCGTGGAGGAGACCGTCGAGGGGGCCAGGGTGCGGGGCGAACTGGCGGCGGACACGGATGTCTCGCAGCTGGCGTTCGAGCTCATCGCGTTCATGGAGCTCGCCAACGCGGAGTCCGTACTGCACAACAACAACCCCGGCTACACCAAGGCGGCACGGGCCATCCTGGGGCGGCTCCGCGCGTCGGCCACGGACCGTTCGGCGCTGCCTCCGGCCCCCTGACACCGCTACCCCTCACGCGCCGGGGTCGAAGCTCCCGAACCGCGCCGGGCCCATCGGCCGGTAGGTGTGGATCGCGACGCCGCTGCCCGTGGTCCGCGCTTCGGTCAGCTCGAAGGCCGTCGGCTTCCCGCCGTCGGGGAAGAGCCGCCTGCCGCTGCCCAGGTAGACGGGGTGGACGAGCAGGTTGACCTCGTCGATCAGGTCGTGCGCCATGAGGAACTGTGCCAGGGTGCCGCTGCCGTGGATCTGCAGCTCCCCCTCCTCCGTGCGCTCCTTCAGACGGGCGACAACCGCCGGCACGTCGTCCCTGACGACGGTGGTGTTCTCCCACTCCGGGTCCTCAAGGGTCGTGGAGACGACGTGCTTGGGCAGGGTGTTGAGCCGGGAGGCGATCGGGTCCTCCGGGTCGGTGACCTTGGGCCAGTAGGAGGCGAAGATGTCATACGTACGCCGCCCGAGCAGGTAGGCACCCGAGCGGTCGAAGACGTCATTGACGAACGCCCCCAGTTCGTCGTCCGCGAACGGCACCATCCAGCCGCCGTACCCGAACCCACCGGTGGTGTCCTCCTCGGGCCCGCCAGGGGCCTGCATCACGCCGTCGAGGGACACGAACGTCGTGAGGGTCAGTCTGGCCATGGTCCCGCTCCTCCGTATCGCCGTCGCGGTGGATCCCGGCAGCCGCGGTCGCTTCCACCCGTACAGACCCCACTGTCGGACGGAACTCACCGGTACGCCCGGTGGAGACCCTGGTGCCGCCCGGCCGCGTCGCGCGCCCCGCCCTACGCTGGCGGGGACCGTACGCGATCGAAAGGCCAAGACGATGAGCCGGACACCGACCCCCGTCCGCAACCTCCACGACGGCAGCACCGTCCCCGCGGTGGGCCTCGGCACCTGGCTGCTCGACGACGAGGCGGCCGAGGAGGCCGTCGCCGGTGCGCTGGGGCTCGGCTACCGGCTCGTGGACACCGCGTTGAACTACGGGAACGAGACCGGCACAGGCCGCGGGATCGCCCGCTCCGGGGTGCCCAGGCAGGAGCTCTTCGTCACCACCAAGGTCCCCGGCCGCCACCACGGCTACGCGGAGACGCTGGCGTCCTTCGAGGAGTCGCGGGGCAATCTGGGACTGGAGTACGTCGACCTCTACCTCATCCACTGGCCGCTGCCGCGGGTGGACAAGTACGTCGACACCTGGAAGGCGATGATCAAGCTCCGCGAGGACGGCCTCGTACGCTCCATCGGCGTATCCAACTTCACGGCGGAGCACCTGGACCGGCTGGAGCGGGAGACGGGTGTGCTGCCCGTGGTGAACCAGGTCGAGATGCACCCGCTGCTCCCGCAGGAGGAGCTGCGGGCGGTGCACGCCGCGAAGGGCATCGTCACCGAGAGCTGGAGCCCCCTGGCCCGGGGGCGCCAGGTGCTGGAGACCCCGGAGGTGATCGCCGCCGCCGAGGCCCATGGGGTGACACCGGGCCAGGTCGTGCTGCGGTGGCACACCCAGCTGGGGGCGGTACCGATCCCGAAGTCCGCCGACCCCGGGCGCCAGCGGGAGAATCTCGACCTGTTCGGCTTCGAGCTGACCCGGCAGGAGCTGGACCGGATCGGCGCCCGGCCGCCGCAGCGCTTCGGCGGCGACCCCGACGCGCACGAGGAGTTCTGACGGGGGCGGTCACCGGTCGATGAGGAACGGGGTCACCGGTTGCGCGGGGTGACCTCCGACATCCGCGACCAGTCGTCCCCGGGCACCTCGACGTTGACGATCTCGGGGACCTCGCTGACGAGCTCCGACATGGTGTCGATCGCCGCCTTGAAGTGCTCGGAGTTCACGTGCGCCTCGCCCGCCTCCTGCGAGGCGAACGCCTCCAGCAGGACGAACTGGTCCGGGTTCTCGACGCTGTAGGACCAGTCGAAGAAGAGGTTGCCCGGTTCCTGACGGGTCGCGAGGGTGAAGTCCTCGACTGCCGGGAGCCAGTTGTCCCGCTCGGCGGTGCGCACGGTGAACTTGACGGCGATGAAGATCATGGCGACTCCTGGTCGGGACGGCGGCGTCCGCCCAGCGTCCCATATCCCCTCGGGGCAGGTGTGAACCGGCACACCCTCCCGTGGACCGTGCGCGGCACGCGGGGACTACCCGCCGAGCTCCTCGTGCCGGGCGGCCAGCCGTGCCGCTCCCCCCTCGGTCAGCGTGCCGAAGAGCCGCAGCCTGGAGATCCCTCCGTCCGGGAAGATGTCGATCCGGACATGCGTGCCGCGTACGGGCTCGGGCAGGACGAAACGGTGGTTCGTGTCGGGCTGGAGCCTGGTGCGGGGCAGGACCTCCGCACGCTCCCCCTCCTCGCCGTCGCAGACCGAAATCGCGGCCCAGCCGGCCGCGTTGCCCTTGAGGTAGGCGGTGTCGATCTCGACGGCACGGATCTCCGACTGCTCCACCAGCCGGTAGCGGATCCAGTCGTTGCCCCTGTCGCGCCGGCGACGGGTCTCCCAGCCGTCGTCCATCTTGCGGGAGCGGCCCGGCGCGATGGTGTTGGTGGCCGGGGAGTAGAAGCGGTCGGAGGCGTCCTCGACCTCGCCACCGTTCTCCAGGGCGACCAGGTCGAACGTCCCCAGGGCGGCCAGCCACGCCGGGTCGGGAGCCACTTCGCCGTGGACGCGCAGGCGGGCTATGCCTCCGTCGGGGTGCTGGTTGACCCGCAGATGGGTGAAGCGCTGTTCCTCGTCGACCTCGAAGCCGTTGGCCGCGTGGCCGCCGACTGCCGTACGGGGGACGAGCGTTGTCCACTTCACGTCGGGCGCGAGGAGGTCCTCGGGGGACGGGGAGCCTGGCAGCGAGGTCGCCTCGACGGAGACCGACTGCGGGTAGTTGCCGCGGAAGTGCGCGGTGTCGACGACCAGCCCGCGCACCACGCCGGGCGCACCGAGGCGTACGAGCGCCCAGTCGTGGTCCTCGTCGGTGGGGTGCGGCTCGGCGGCGCCCGTACCGCGCCGTCGGCGGGTCTCCCAGCCGTCCATGATCTTGCCCTTGTGGCCGAAGCGCTCAGGGTCGAACGCCGCGGGTTCCGGCTTCAGCAGGTTCTCGCGCTCGGCGAAGAACTCGTCGTTGGCGGCGATGACGCCGCCACCCAGACGCCGGTCCGCGAGGTCCACGAGATGGGTGAACGGGAAGTCGGCGGTGCGGTAGTCGGCGTACGGGTCGCCTCCCCCGTACGGGCTCGCGTCGCCGGTGAAGTGAGGTGTCGCCGTCATGGTCAGTGGTCCCTTTCGAGGAGACGGCCGGTGGGTTCGGCGAGTACGCCGTCGGACACGATCCGCGTGCCGCGCAGCCAGGTGGACTTGACGACGCCGTGCAGGGTCTTCCCCGCGTAGGCGGTGACCTGGTTGCGGTGGAAGAGCCGGACCGGGTCGACGGTGAAGGTCTCGTCGGGGGCGAGGACCGCGAAGTCCGCGTCCCGTCCGGCCTCGATGGCGCCCTTGCGGGTGAGTCCGGCGAGTCGGGCGGGGGCGGCGGACATCCAGCGGGCCACGTCGTCCAGGGTGTGGCCGCGCCGGCGCGCCTCGGTCCAGATGGCGGGCAGGCCCAGTTGCAGTGAGGAGATCCCGCCCCAGGCGGAGGCGAAGTCAGGGGTCTTGAGGTCGGTGGTGCAGGGCGAGTGGTCGGATACGACGCAGTCGATCGTGCCGTCGGCGAGCCCGGCCCAGAGCGCGTCCTGGTTGGCGGCCTCCCGAATTGGCGGGCAGCACTTGAACTCCGTTGCGCCGTCAGGGACTTCCTCGGCGGTCAGGGTGAGGAAGTGCGGGCAGGACTCGACGGTGACGCGTACGCCCTCCCGCTTGGCCGCGGCGATCAGCGGCAGCGCGTCGCAGGAGGACAGGTGCAGGACGTGGACGCGGGCGTTCAGACGCCTGGCGTGGGCGATGAGGCCTTCGATCGCGGCGTTCTCGGCGTCACGCGGACGGGAGGCCAGGAAGTCGGCGTACTTCCCGCCGCTCTTCTGCGGGGCCTCGGCCAGGTGGTGCGGATCCTCGGCATGCACGATCAGCAGGCCGCCGAAGCCGGCGATCTCGGCCATGGAGCGGGCCAGTTGCTCCTGGTCCAGCTCGGGGAACTCCTCGACGCCGGAGGGCGACAGGAAGCACTTGAATCCGAACACCCCGGCCTCGTGCAGCGGACGCAGGTCCTTCGTGTTGGACGGGATCGCACCGCCCCAGAAGCCGGTGTCGATGTGCGCCTTGGGTGCGGCCACCTGCCGCTTCACCCTGAGGTGCTCGACCGTGGTGGTCGGCGGGAGGGAGTTGAGCGGCATGTCGAGCAGGCTCGTGATGCCGCCCGCCGCCGCGGCGCGGGTGGCGGTGTGGAACCCCTCCCACTCGGTGCGGCCGGGGTCGTTCACATGGACATGGGTGTCGACGAGCCCCGGCAGCAGGACGTCGTCGCCGAAGTCCTCGACGCGGGCCCCGCCCGGCACCTCGGCGTCGTACGGCAGGACCGCTTCGATCTCCCCGCCGGCGACGAGGACCACTGCCGCGCGGGTTCCCTCGGGGGTGACGACGCGGGTCGAGCGGAGTACCAGCTTCACGTCCGCATCGGACACCTGTGCTCCTCACGCAGAATTCAACGATTTGTTGAAGGAGTCTTCACTCGGGAGAGCGCCCCGTCAAGACCCTCCCGTCCGCCGCGCCGGCCAGCGGGCCACGCGTCGCGGCGATTAGAGGTTTCCACGAAGTAAAAGTTCATTTTCGACAGGCGGAACGTAGAATGAGCCAGGAGCGGCATCCCCGCGCTTCGGGCCGAACGCGGGCCGGACCGCCGACACCGGGACAAAACAGGTCCTGACCGGCAAGGACGCCGCACCGGGAGCAGTGGGCCGATCGGGAGCAGCCCGGTAGGCTGCTGCCTTGCCTCCGCTTCGAAAGGACCGTTGACGTGCCGCCGTCCCACGCCAGCACATCCGACTCCAAGCCCGCCGGTCCCAGCGGCGGCGTGCAGTCCCTCGAGCGCGCCTTCGACCTGCTGGAGCGCATGGCGGATGCCGGGGGCGAGGTCGGGCTCAGCGAACTCTCCGCGAGCAGCGGGCTCCCGCTCCCCACCATCCACCGGCTGATGCGCACCCTGGTCGTGTGCGGCTACGTGCGCCAGCAGCCCAATAGGCGTTACGCGCTGGGCCCGCGGCTGATCCGCCTCGGCGAGTCCGCGTCCCGGCTGCTGGGTACCTGGGCGCGGCCGTACCTCCAGCGCCTGGTCGAGGAGACCGGCGAGACGGCGAACATGGCGCTGCTCGACGGCGACGAGATCGTCTACGTCGCCCAGGTGCCGTCGAAGCACTCGATGAGGATGTTCACCGAGGTGGGGCGGCGGGTGCTCCCCCACTCCACCGGTGTCGGCAAGGCGCTGCTCGCGCACACCCCGGCGGACGAGGTGCGGGCGCTGCTGGCCCGAACGGGTATGCCGGCCGCAACCGAGAAGACGATCACCACACCGGAGGGCTTCCTCGACGCGCTCGAACTGGTGCGGCGGGCGGGCTACGCGGTGGACGACAACGAGCAGGAGATCGGGGTCCGCTGCCTCGCGGTCCCGGTGCCCGACTCCCCCACCTCGGCCGCCATCTCCATCTCCGGGCCAGCGGGGCGGGTGACGGAAGCGGCGACCGAGCGGATCGTGCCGATCCTGCAGCAGATCGCGAAGGAGCTGTCCGAGGCGCTGGCGAGCAGCGGGCCGGCCGCCTGAAGGCGGCGGTGTCCGGCCGGATACGCCGAGGCCCGCGGGTCCGGGCCCGTCGCCGGGTTCCGGGCCCGGACCCGGGTTCCGGTCCGGAGGTCCGGCTCCGCGGTTTCGGCTCGGGTCGGGGCGTACAGGGCCGGGGGCGTCGGCCTGCGCCCTCAGACCGGCGCTGCCGCGGTCAGGCGGCCGTCCTCCATCGTCACCGTCCCGTCCACCCGGTCCAGATGCGCCCGGTCATGGGTGACCAGGACCGTGGCCGTCGACCGTTCGCGGGTCAGCCCGGCCAGCAGGTCCAGGACGGCGGCGCCCCTCTCGTGGTCGAGCGCGCTGGTCGGTTCATCGACGAGCAGCACCGCGGGCTCGTTCATCAGGGCCCGTGCGATGTTGATCCGCTGGCGCTGGCCGCCCGACAACTGGTGCGGCCTGCGCTCCGCCTTGTCGGCCAGGCCGACCGCGTCCAGGAGGTCCAGCGCGCGTACCCGGGCGGCACGCAGCGACCCGCCGGACAGGTGGGTCATCACCTGCACCTGCTCGACCGCGGTCAGCGACGGCAGCAGGTTCGGCTGCTGGAAGACGATGCCGATGCGCTCCCTGCGCAGTACGGCCTTCTCCGCGCGGCTCAGTCCGGAGGTGTCCGTACCCGCCACGACGACCCGCCCGCCGTCCGGGGTGACGAGCGTGGCCGCGACGGCGAGCAGGCTCGACTTGCCGGAACCGGACGGTCCGACGACCGCGGTGAGCGTGCCCGCGGGGACGTCCAGGGAGATCCGGTCGAGGGCGGTGAGCCGGGTGTCGCCGTCGGGGTAGGTGAGCGTGACGTCGGTGAGGGTGAGGGTCATCGGGCGCTCCCGAGTGCGGTGAGGGGGTCGACGGCGGTGATACGCCGGATGGACAGTGCGGCCCCGAGCGCGCCGAGGATGATCATGACGGCGGCAGGCACCAGGACCGTCGAGGCGTCGAGGACGAACGGCACAGCGCCGTCCCCTCCTCCGACGAACGCGCCGATGCCCGTGGCGAGCGCGGTGCCCACGCCCGTCCCGGCGGCGAGCATCACGACGGCCTGCCCGAGGGCGTCCCGCAGCAGGTACGGGGTGGAGGCGCCGAGTGCCTTGAGCACGGCGACGTCGCCGCTGCGCTGGATGGTCCAGACGGTGAAGAAGGCCCCGATGACCAGCGCGGAGATGGCGAAGAGGAAGCCCCGCATCAGCTGGAGCGAACCGTTCTCGGCCTGGTAGGAGCCGATCGCGGTGAGGGATTCGTCCAGGGTGAGTGTGCGGGTGCCCGCCGCCTCGTCACCGGCGGCGAGGTCCGCACCGTGCGTCGTCAGCGCGATCACGGTGGCCTGCCGCCCGGTGCCGCTGATGCGCTGCCAGTCGTCGAGCGAGGCCCACACCACCGGGGTGTGGCTGTAGGAGGCCTCTCCCACGACCGCGCCGACAATCACCTCGGCGGCGCCCAGCCGGACGGTGTCGCCCGCCGCGGCACCGAGGTCGTCGGCGGCCTGCCGGGCGAGCACCACCCGGCCCGCCCCCACCGCCCCGGGTGCGAGCTCCCCGTCCGGCCGGACGCCGAACGCCGATACGGCGGTTGTGCGGTCCCCGTCGCCGGTGGCGGCGTTCAGGGTCCGGATGCCGAGGGGCTCGGCGGTGGTCACCCCGGGCAGCGCGGCCCAGGTGCGCCAAGCCCTCTCCTCCACGACGGAGTCGGTGAACGACGCCGACCGGCTGTCCGGCGGGGCGGCGAACGCGAGACGGTCGGCGCGCAGCCCCGTGACGGCCGAGGTGTTCTCCCTGGCCAGCCCAGCCGTCAGACCGGACAGCAGCCCCACGAGCAGCGTGATCAGCACGACGACCGTGCCCATGAGCGCGAACCGGCCCCTGGCGAATCTCAAGTCTCTCCATGCAACGAACATGAATCCAGGCTCGGGCCCAGGGCCCTGGCACACATCGCGCGCCGGGCGGGGCCGACATCAACCTTTCGGTTGACCGGCGCCGCGGTTGTCGCCTCTACGCTGGAACGACCATGAATCCGCGTGCGCACACCCCCGTCACCACCACGCTGCGGCTCTGTCTGCACGCGCTGCTGGTGGGGCTGCTGGCGCTCGCCGCGACCCGGGCGACGGACGACACCGCGGTGCTCGTCCTGGCGGGAGTGATGACCGCCCTGTACGGCGCGGGCGCTCTGACCCCCGTCGTACAGCCGCACACCCGGGCCGCCGCCGTGTGGCTCGGCGCGCTGGGCGTGGTCTGGCTGGCCCTGCTGGCCCGGTCGCCCGACGCCCTGTGGGTGGCCTTCCCGCTGTACTTCCTGCAGCTGCACCTGCTCCCGGTGCGGTGGGGACTGCCCGCCGTGGTGGTCACCGCGGCCGCCGCCATCACCAGCTTCGTGCTGCACGGCCAGCAGGTCACACCGGGTACGTTCATCGGGCCGCTGCTCGGGGCCGCGGTCGCCGTGGCGACCGTACTGGGATACGACGCGCTGTTCCGGGAGAGCGAACGGCGGCGGGAGCTCATCGAGGAGCTGGTCTCCACCCGGGCGGAGCTCGCCGAAGCCGAGCGCGCCGCGGGCACCCTCGCCGAGCGGGAGCGGCTGGCCCGGGAGATCCACGACACCCTCGCGCAGGGCCTGTCCAGCATCCAGCTCCTGCTGCGGGCCGCCGAACACACGCTCCCGGCCGACGCGCCGGCCACCGCCCATGTGCGCCGGGCCCGCGAGGCGGCCCAGGAGAATTTGGCCGAGGCCCGCCGCTTCGTACGGGCGCTGAGCCCCCCGGACCTGGAGCACGGCTCACTGGCGGCTGCCCTGTCCCGGCTGTCGTCCCGCACATCGGCACCGGATCTCACCGTGCACTTCGCGGTCAGCGGCACGCCGGTGGAGCTCCCGACCCCGTACGAGGTGGCGCTGCTCCGCACCGCGCAGTCGGCGCTGGCCAACGCGGTGCGGCACTCGGGGGCGCGGCGCGCCGAGATCACCCTCAGTTTCATGGAGACGTCGGTGTCGCTGGACGTCGTGGACGACGGGTGCGGTTTCGACCCCGGGTCATCGGACGGGATGCGGCACGGCCCGGACAAGGGTGGCTTCGGCCTGCCCGCGATGCGCTCGCGGGCCCGTTCGCTGGGCGGCACGCTGAGCGTGGAGTCGGCTCCGGGACAGGGCACGGCGCTGGCGGTCACCCTGCCGCTCCCCCTCGCGGACGGAGAGGACACCACCCCGTGACCGGCCCGATCAGACTGCTGCTCGCCGACGACCACCCGGTGGTCCGGGCCGGCCTGAGGGCCGTCCTCGACACCGAACCGGATTTCGAGGTCGTCGCCGAGGCCGCCACCGCCGAGCGGGCGGTCGCCCTCGCCGCGACGGGCGCCTTCGACGTCGTCCTGATGGACCTGCAGTTCGGCGCGGGGATGCACGGGTCGGAAGCCACCGCCGCGATCACGGCGGCAGCCGGCGCGCCCAGGGTGCTGATCCTCACCACCTACGAGTCGGACGCGGACATCCTGGCCGCCGTCGAGGCGGGGGCCGGAGGCTACCTGCTCAAGGACGCGCCTCCCGAGGAGCTGGCGGCCGCGGTACGCACGGCGGCGGCAGGCCGGTCGGCCCTCGCCCCGGCGGTCGCCCACCGCCTGATGGATCGCATGCGGACCCCCGCCCGGTCCCTGACCAAACGTGAGCTGGAGGTCCTCCAGCTGGTCGGCGAGGGGTTGTCGAACCAGCAGATCAGCAAGCGGCTGTTCCTGAGCCAGGCGACGGTGAAGTCCCATCTGGTGCACATCTACGCCAAGCTGGGCGTCGACTCACGCACCTCGGCGGTCGCCGCGGCGACCGCACGCCGGCTGATCCGCCGCTGACCTCACGGCCGGTGCCGCGGCTCCCCGAAGAGGTCCACGGCGATCCGTACGTCACGCAGGCGGGGCGCCAGCGCGCTGACCGAACCGATCGCCCCCGCGACCAGCAGCAGCGAGCGGCGCAGCCGGGGGATCTCGGGCCTGCCGCTGACGGCCATGGCGTCCAGTGCGGCCAGCTCGTCCTCGGCTATGCCCCGGTCCGGGAACTCGGCGGGGTGTCCGGCGAGTTCGCGGCGGAGCCGTGAGACAGCCGTACGCAGCTCAGTCACCCTCGGGTCCTCGGCGCTTCCGGTCAACCGCTCCTGCCCCACGCTTCGCAACAAGGCACTCCCCCTCGCACATCCGCCTGCCGATGTGTCGACCCGGCCCGGGCAGTGCTCAAGTGCCCCGGGCCAGGGTCAAGTCAACGCCGACGGAGGTGGCGTGAGCCATTGCGCCGACAAGGAAGGAGGGTACCCCTGAGGGGTGGCGACCATTCCGCCGATCCGAGCGCCGTGGTGGTATTCAGGGCACATGTCTCACACACAACGGATCCCTGTCGTCGCCGGGGTGCTGCTCGCCGCCGGTGGTGGCCGTCGTCTCGGCGGACGACCGAAGGCGCTGCTGGAGCACCGCGGCCATCCCCTGGTGGAACACGGGGTGCGGGCCCTGCGCAACGGCGGGTGCGGCCCCGTGCACGTCGTGCTGGGGGCCTCGGCGGGAGAGGTGCGTGCCCAGGCCGACCTCTCGGCGTGCATGGTGACGACGAACCCCTCGTGGGAGGAGGGCATGGGCTCCTCGCTCCGGGCGGGGCTGGCCGCTCTCACCGCCTCGGAGGTGGACGCCGCACTCGTGCTGCTGGTCGACCAGCCGGGAATCGGGGCGGAGGCCGTGGCCCGGGTCCGCTCGGCGTACCGGTCCCGGACGACCCTGGCTGCCGCCGAGTACGACGGGGAGCGCGGCCACCCCGTGCTGTTCGGGGCCGACCGGTGGGAGGGCATCGCGACGGCCGCGGTCGGCGACCAGGGTGCTCGGACGTACCTGCGGGCACACCGCGACGCGATCACACTCGTCGAGTGTTCCGATGTAGCACGTGCCTACGACATCGACACGGCGGAGGACCTCAGGCATCTGGAGTGAACGGACCGTGCCGGACCTGGCACGCCGCGCCACCATGGCGGCGCCGTCTGTCGAGCCGGAGAATCTCGACATCAACAAACCATTGAACTTCCACCATGAGGAAACTAATATCCACTAATCAGAAGCCCATGGTTCCGTTTCCGGTCCTCGGCGGTACCCATGGCCGTACCTCGGAGCCCTGGCACCCCGTGCCGTCCCGGGCGACCCGGCGGCCGTGGGATGCCGCCGCACCACCCCGCTGAAGGAGTGACAGCTCATGTCCGCACCAGCGCCGTCCCCGCTGGCCATCGTCGATGCCGAGCCCCTGCCGAGGCAGGAGGAGGTCCTGACCGATGCGGCCCTCGCGTTCGTGGCCGAGCTGCACCGCCGGTTCACGCCCCGGCGTGACGAGCTGCTCGCCCGCCGTGGTGAGCGCCGCGCCGAGATCGCCCGCACCTCCACGCTGGACTTCCTGCCGGAGACGGAAGCGGTCCGCGTGGACGACACCTGGAAGGTCGCCCCGGCCCCGGCCGCGCTGGACGACCGCCGGGTGGAGATCACCGGTCCGACCGACCGCAAGATGACCATCAACGCCCTGAACTCGGGCGCCAAGGTCTGGCTCGCCGACTTCGAGGACGCCTCCGCCCCCACGTGGGAGAACGTGATCACCGGCCAGCTCAATCTGAGCGACGCGTACACCCGCAACATCGACTTCACCGACCCGAAGTCGGGCAAGTCGTACGCCCTGAAGCCCGCGGACGAGCTCGCGACCGTCGTCACGCGCCCGCGCGGCTGGCACCTGGACGAGCGCCACCTCCAGCTGGACGGCACCCCGGTGCCCGGTGCGCTGGTCGACTTCGGCCTCTACTTCTTCCACAACGCCCAGCGGCTGATCGACCTGGGCAAGGGCCCGTACTTCTACCTCCCGAAGACGGAGTCGCACCTGGAGGCCCGCCTCTGGAACGACATCTTCGTCTTCGCCCAGGACTACGTCGGCATCCCCCAGGGCACGGTCCGTGCGACGGTCCTGATCGAGACGATCACCGCCGCGTACGAGATGGAGGAGATCCTCTACGAGCTCCGCGACCACGCCTCCGGGCTGAACGCGGGCCGCTGGGACTACCTCTTCTCCATCGTCAAGAACTTCCGTGACGGCGGCTCGAAGTTCGTCCTGCCGGACCGCAACCTGGTGACGATGACAGCCCCGTTCATGCGGGCGTACACCGAACTCCTGGTCCGCACCTGCCACAAGCGCGGCGCGCACGCCATCGGCGGCATGGCGGCCTTCATCCCCTCGCGGCGCGATGCCGAGGTCAACAAGGTCGCCTTCGAGAAGGTCAAGGCCGACAAGGACCGCGAGGCCGGCGACGGCTTCGACGGCTCCTGGGTGGCCCACCCGGACCTCGTCCCGATCGCGATGGCCTCGTTCGACGCCGTCCTCGGCGAGAAGCCGAACCAGAAGGACCGCCTGCGCGAGGACGTCTCGGTGGCGGCGGGCGACCTGATCGCCATCGACACCCTGGACGCGAAGCCCACGTACGACGGTCTGCGCAACGCCGTCGCGGTCGGCATCCGCTACATCGAGGCGTGGCTGCGGGGCATGGGCGCGGTCGCCATCTTCAACCTGATGGAGGACGCGGCCACCGCGGAGATCTCGCGCTCGCAGATCTGGCAGTGGATCAACGCGGACGTCGTCTTCGAGAACGGCGAACACGCCACGGCGGACCTGGCCCGCAAGGTCGCCGCCGAGGAACTGGCCACGATCCGCGCGGAGATCGGCGACGAGGCGTTCGAGTCCGGCAAGTGGCAGCAGGCCCACGACCTGCTGCTCCAGGTCTCCCTGGACCAGGACTACGCCGACTTCCTGACGCTGCCGGCGTACGAGCAGCTGCGCTGACACCTGCATGCCGGAAGCGCCGCACCCCCCGGGTGCGGCGCTTCCGGCTGCCACCGCAGACGCGTCGGACCCGGCAACGCATCCCTCGCGCACCCCGGACACGCGCATCCGGGAGAATGGACGCGTGCGCTACCAGATCCTCGGCCCCGCCCGAGCCTTCCGCGAGGACGGGACCCCCGTCGCCGTCGGCGGGGCCCGGCTGCGCGCGCTGCTCACCGCCCTCGCCCTGCGGCCGGGGCACAGCATCCCGGTGTCGCTCCTCGTCGACGCGGTGTGGGTGGACGAGCCCCCCGCCGACGCGGCCGGTGCCCTCCACGCACTGGTCGGGCGGCTGCGGAGAGCGCTCGGCCCGGCGGCGGTGACCTCGGCCGACGGCGGGTACGCGCTGTCCGCCGCCCCGGCAGACGTCGACGCCCACCGTTTCGAGCAGGTGGCCCGCGACGGCACCCGCGCCCTGGCCGCGGGCAACGCGACCGCCGCCCTCACGCTCCTCGACGAAGCCCTGGCGCTGTGGCAGGGCGGGCCCGCCCTCGCCGACCTGCCCGAGCACAGCACCGAGGCCGGCCGGCTGGACACACGGCTCTTCGCGGCCCGTCGTGGACGGCTGGGTGCGCTGCTGGCCCTCGGACGGGCCGAGGAGGCACTGCCCGAACTCATGGCCCTGTGCGAGGAGCACCCGCTGGACGAACCCTTGCAGGCTCTGCGGCTGCGTGCCCTGCGGGCGGCCGGCCGTACGGCTGAGGCACTCGACGCGTACGAGGCGCTGCGCCGTGACCTCGCCGACCGCCTGGGCGCCGATCCGGGCGACGAACTGCGCTCCTTGCACGGGGAGTTGCTCGCTCCGGCCGGTCAGGAAGCGGCTGTCGAGGAGCCAGCGGGCCCCAGGGGCAGGCTCCGGGCGCGCCTGACCAGCTTCGTCGGCCGGCAGGACGACATCGCTTCCATCGGGGCCGACCTCGCCCGCGCACGACTGGTCACCCTGCTCGGACCCGGAGGCGCCGGCAAGACGCGTCTCTCCATGGAGGCCGCCGAGGCCGCCGACGTCGATCGGCGCTGGCCGGACGGTGTCTGGCTGGCGGAACTCGCGCCCGTCGAGGACCCGTCGACCCTTCCCGAGGTCGTACTCACCGCCCTCGGGGCGCGTCAGACCGTGCTGCCCGGCGCGAAGACGGAGGAGCTGCGCGCCGTCGACCGCGGCAGCGGAGACGCACCGCTGGTCAGGCTGACCGAACACTGCGGCGGACGCAGGATGCTCCTGCTGCTCGACAACTGCGAGCACGTCGTGGACGCGGCGGCCCGGCTCACCGAGGAGGTACTGGCCCGTTGCCCCGGGGTGACCGTCCTGGCCACCAGCCGTGAACCCCTCGGGGTTCCGGGTGAGGTCCTGCGCCCGGTGGAGCCGCTGCCCGGCCCGATGGCCCTGCGGCTCTTCACCGAACGCGGCGTCGCCGCCCGTCCCGGTTTCCGGCCCGAGGATGATCCTGAGGCAGCTGCCGAGATCTGTCGCCGGCTGGACGGCCTTCCCCTCGCCATCGAACTGGCCGCCGCCCGGCTGCGGATACTCACCCCCCGGCAGATCGCGGACCGGCTCGACGACCGGTTCCTGCTCCTCACCGGCGGGTCCAGGACCGTACTCCCCAGGCAGCAGACCCTGCGTGCGGTCGTCGACTGGTCCTGGGACCTGCTCGGCGGCGAGGAGCGCGCGGTCCTGTGCGCGCTGTCCGTGTTCGCGGGCGACTGCGACCTCCCGGCGGTCGAAGCGGTGTGCGGAGCCGGCGCCCTCGATCTGCTCGGCTCACTCGTCGACAAGTCGCTGGTGGTGGCGACCGCCCCGACCACCTCCGGGACGGGCATGCGCTACCGGTTGCTGGAGACGATCGGCGAGTACGCCGCCGAGCGGCTGGACGAGTCCGGGGGACGGGCCGGGGCGGAGCGCGGTCACCTGGTGCACTTCCGGGAACTGGCCCGGCGCACCAGCCCGCTGCTGCGCGGGGACCGGCAGCAGGCGGCGATCGCGGTCTTCCAGAACGAGTACGAGAACCTGCGGGCCGCTCTGCGTCGGGCGGTGGCCGCGAAGGACGAACACGAGGCGCTCTGCCTTGTCCACACCCTCGCCTGGTACTGGCAGATCCGCGATCTGCGGGCCGACGCCAGACACTGGTCCGCAGCCGTCGCGGCTCTCGGCCCCGACCCGTTCGCCGCCCCGGCGGCGCCCGCCCCTCCGCTGCACGAGCGGTGCACCGACGCCCCGCCGCCGATGGCTCCGGATCTGCTCGTCGAGGCGCGGCGCGGCGTGCGGCTCATCCATCTCGCGTCCATGAGCCACGAGCTCGACAGGTGGACCATGCCCGAGGCGGTGGAGTACTGCGGCCGGATCGTCGAGGTCTACTCGCCCGGGGTGCCGCAGACCTGCCGTACACCTGGGGTGCTGTGGATCCACGCCGTCATGCTGACCGGCGATCCGGGGCGCCTTCTGCAGTTCGTCGACCAGGCCGTCGAAGCCTGTCGCTCGCTGGGTGACGACTGGGATCTGGCCTCCGCCCTCCAACTGCGGGCGAACATGCTGGCCAACCGGGGAGACAAGATCGGTGAGGCGGCCCGGGACGCCGACGAGAGCCTGGCGCTGTTCACCCGGCTCGGCGATTCCTGGGGTGCGGCGGAGGCGCTGTCCGTCCGGGGCGAGTCCTATGAGCGCGTCGGTGACAACGCCGGCGCGGCACAGGACTTCCGGGCCGCGATCCGGCACGCCCAGCGGCTGGGCGCCCTGTCCCAGGTCGCTGTGCTGAAGACCCGGCTGGCGGGCGTCCTGACGGAGCCGGAGCAGGACGCGGAGGCCGAGGCGGTCCTGCGTGAGGTTCTCGCCGAGGCCGATCGGCACAGTCACATGGTGGAGCCCGCCGCGCGGATGACCCTGGCCGTCCGGCTGAACCGCACCGGCCGTACCGAGGAGGCGCGTGCCGAACTGGAGCGGCTGCTCGGCACGTTCAGGTACTCCAGCCTGGCGACGTTCGAAGGACTCGTACACGGACTGCTGGCCTGGACGGCCAACCTGGACGGCCGTTACGCCGACGCGCTCGACCGCGCACGGGAGGCGCTGGACCGGGCCCGGGACCCGGTGGGCGCCCTGGTCGCGCCGCAGATGCCCGCCGTACACCTGATGACCATGGCCCGTGCGCTGGCCGGGCTGGGGGGCACGGTCCGGGTAGCGAACGCGGCCCGGCTGCTGGGGGCGGCCGACGCCCTGCTGCCCCCCGGGTACTCCCCCGCAGTTCAGGAGCGCACCTCGCACGAGAACGCCGAGGCAGCGATCCGCGCCGGTCTGACGGACGCCGCCTTCAAGCTGCTGTACGCCGAAGGAGGCCGCCTCACGGTGGAGGAGGCGGCCTCTCTGTCGGCTGTCTGAACCGTCCGGTGTTCCGGGGCCGGTCTCAGGTGCTGCGGCGGAACTTGGACACGGCGAGCGGCGCGGTGATCAGGGTGATCGCCCCCGCCCAGGCCAGGGTCATGCCGGCGGAGTGGGCGACCGGCCCGCCGCTGATCAGGCCGCGAGCCGCGTCCGCGAGGTTGGACAGCGGGTTGTAGTCCGTGAACGCCTGCAGCCAGCCCGGCATCGAGGACGGCGGGGCGAAGATGGAGGATCCGAACTGCAGCGGCATGAGCACCATCATCGCCATGCCCTGAACGGCCTGCGTGGTCTTCATCGTGAGGCCCAGCAGGATGAAGATCCACATCAGTGACGAGCCGAACGCCGCGGACAGCCCGACGGATGCGAGCAGCGCGAGCACCGAGGTCTTGATCTCCAGGCCGAGCGCGAAGCCCACGCCCAGCAGGATGGTGATGGCGATCAGCATCCTGCCCAGTTCCACCACGATCTTCGCGATCAGTACCGAGGACCGGGCGATCGGCATCGTACGGAACCGGTCCATGCTTCCCGTGCGGAAGTCGTCGTTGACGCCGCTGCCGACCGCCATGGCGACGTTCATGCCCAGCATCGCCATGAGCCCCGGCACCACGTAGTTGACGTACGAGTCGCTGTCGCCTCCCAGCGCCTGGCCGACCGATCCGCCGAAGACGAACACGAACAGGAGGGTGAAGACGACCGGCATCAGTACGACGTCGAGCATCGACTCGGGGTCCTGCTTGATCTGCATGACGTTGCGCCGGGTGAAGGCGCCGATGTGCCTGAGGTTCGCCCGCAGGCCGATCCGGTCCCGGCCCGCGGAGTCGTGGCCCGCAGGCTTGGGCTGCGAGGGCGGAGAGGTGGACGAAGACGGGGAATACGTCGCTGTGCTCATGCCGCGACCTCCTCGGGAAGGGTGTCGGACGCGTGGTCCGCGGGCTTGTCGGACGGGGCGGAGGTGGACTTCTGTCCGGTGATCGCCAGGAACACCTCGTCCAGGCTCGGCAGGTGGGTGCCGATGTGCGAGATGCCGAAGCCGTGGGTGCCCAGCAGGTTGATCACCGACGTCAGGTGCTCGTCGTGGAGGATCGGGACGTAGAGGAGGCCCTCGTCCACAGCGGCGTGCGCGCCGGCGATCCCTTCGAGACCGGACCGGGCGACCGCCTTCTGCATGGAGGGCAGTTGCGCCGGATCTGACGGCCTGATCTTGAGCGTCCGGCCGCCGACCTTGGCCTTCAACTCGTCCACCCCTCCGGTGGCGACGACCTTGCCCCGGTCGATGACCGCGAGCTCACTCGCGAGTTGCTCCGCCTCCTCCATGTACTGGGTGGTGAGCAGGACGGTGACGCCTTCGCCCACCATCCGCTGGACCTCCGCCCACACCTCCTTGCGCGTGCGCGGGTCGAGGCCCGTGGTCGGTTCGTCCAGGTAGAGGACCGCGGGCTGCCCGATCATGGAGGCAGCGAGGTCCAGCCGGCGCCGCATGCCTCCGGAGTACTGCATGGCGGGCCGCTTCGCGGCTTCGGTCAGCGAGAACCGCTCCAGCATCTCCTCGGCACGGCGCCGGGCGTCCTTGCGGGACAGATCGAGCAGCCGCCCGATCATGTAGAGGTTCTCCCACCCGGACAGTTTCCCGTCCACCGAGGCGTACTGTCCGGTCAGGCCGATGATGCGCCGCAGTCGGCGGGGGTCGTTCACCACGTCACACCCGGCGACCAGCGCGGTGCCCGCGTCGGGCAGCTCCAGAGTGGACAGGCAGCGGACCAGCGTCGTCTTACCGGCACCGTTGGGGCCCAGGACTCCGAGAACGGTGCCCTCGCGGACATCCAGATCGACGCCGTCCAGTGCTTTGGTCCCGCCGTAGTGCTTGACCAGTCCCCGCACCGAGATGGCGGGCCGGCCGGCCTCGGGGCTCGTGTCGATTCGCGTCATGCCGTCATGGCACCAAACGCCGCCGACATGCGTCCGACAGGATTCCGACGGGCTGCCGACGCCAGGGCAGGAGGGGAGCGTCACGACGAGCGGGAGCCGGTAGGGCGGTTCACCGCCTCGGCGGCTCGTCGAGCCGGAAGAAGGTCCGGTAGAGGTCGAGTTGGTGGTCGAGCATGTGGGCACCGTGCAGGATGGGATGGCCGTGCGCGGCGGCTGCCTTCAGCAGGGCGGTCTCACTCGGTTTCATGATCACGTCCGCTACGACGCACCGTGGGGCCAGTGCCCGCACCGGGAACGGCTGCGGATCGTCGGCGCGCATGCCCAGCGGGGTTGCGTTGACCATGATATCCGCGTTCCCGAGGGCGGGGTCCGCCTCGCCCGTCGCCCGGCCGGGCCAGTGTTCCTCCAGGCGTGCGACGAGGTCGCGGAGCTTGGCCGCGTCCGGGTCGCAGACCGTCAGCTGTGCGGCGCCGGCCGCGAGGAGAGCTGCCGCTATCGCGCTGCCCGCGCCGCCGGCGCCCATCACGACGATCCGCTTGCCCTCGGGGAGGTGGCCTGCTCCGGTCAGTCCGCGTACGAAGCCTGTGCCGTCGAAGTTCTCTCCCCTCCACCGCCCGTCCGGCTCGCGGCGCAGGGCGTTGACGGCTCCGGCCGCTGCGGCTGCCGGGCTCACCTCGTCCGCGAGGCGCAGGGCAGCCGCCTTGTGCGGGATGGTGACGAGGAGGCCGTCCAGGTTCTTCATCCGTGTGAGCCCGTGGACGACCCCGGCGAAGGCGTCGGGGTCCACGTGCACGGGGAAGAGCACCGCGTCGATGCCGAGTCGGGCGAAGAGCGGGTTCAGGAGCGACGGTGCCCGGACCTGCTCCACGGGTGCCCCGAGGACGGCGTAGAGACGCGTGCTGCCCGAGATCTGCGGCGCGGAGACGCCGGGAACTGCTGGTTCCATTTCTTGCCTTCTGTGAAGAGTTGGTCGACCCCTAGCCGGAGGTTAGGGGTTGTGCCCGGTCACCGGCGGCCGGAAGGGTGACGGGGGCATTCGGCCGGCCGCGATCTCGCTCCGGCCCGTGACTCGAAAGGACGTCAGGTGACCGCGCATCTCACCGACCCCAGCCTGTGGATCCGGCGGTTCCACCCCTCCGAGAACGCCAGGGCCAGGCTTGTGTGCCTCCCGCACGCCGGAGGGTCCGCGCCGTTCTACTTCCCTGTGTCCAAGGCACTGTCGCCCGGCGTCGACGTGCTCGCCGTGCAGTACCCGGGCCGACAGGAACGGCGCACGGAGCCGTGCATCGAGAATCTGCCGGAGCTGGCCGACGCGGTGGTCGACCAGGTGCTCGCGTGGGCGGACCGGCCGCTGGCACTGTTCGGGCACAGCATGGGAGCCACGCTCGGCTTCGAGGTCGCGCTGCGGCTGGAACAGAAGGGCGTGATGCCGCTCGTACTGTTCGCCTCCGGACGGCGGGCGCCCTGCCGGCACCGGGACGAGTCCGTTCATCTCCGTGACGACGACGGCATGATCGAGGAACTGCGGTCGCTCAACGGCACCGGGGCCCAGGTGTTCGGCGACGAGGAGCTGATGCGTATGGTGCTGCCGGCGATCCGGAGCGACTACAAGGCGGCGGAGACCTACCGCTACACCGACGGGCCGCGCCTCGCGGCACCGGTTCACGCGCACACGGGCACCGACGACCCCAAGGCGAGTGTGGACGAGGTCGGTTCGTGGGCCGAGCACACCGCGGGAGGGTTCGAGCTGAACACCTACAGCGGGGGCCACTTCTACCTCAACGACCACGCGCCGCAGGTCATCGCCTCGGTTTCCCGGACGATCGCGTCGCTGCTTCCCTGACTCCGGCACGACAGGGGCGAGGTCTGTCTCGCCCCTGTCGGCGGCACGCGGCCCGGGCAGGGACGAGCACTTCCTCGCCGTCGGCTCCGACGGCGAGGAAGCACCGCACCTTCGGCCCGTGCCGAACTCACCTCGTACGCAACCCGGTTCCTACTCCGCGAACTGCGTCGCCCCGGTCCAGGTGAAGACCCGCAGGGCGACGCCTTCGTGCACCTCGCTCTCGGCCGTGGGCTCGAAGTGCTCGTACCGGTTGCCCCGGGGAAGCTTCAGCTTTTCGTCCAGGCGCTCCACGTGCCGAATGCGCTGCTCTTCGGAGAGATAGGGCGAAGGGCCACCCCGGAGAATTACGTTGGGCTCGACGATGCTCATGCGGTACTTACTCCTCGGTGGATGTCGGGGGTTCGTTCGGGGTTCAGGTCGAGAGGTCGCTCGGCGGCCGTCACGGATATCGCTGTGACCACGATCCCTTTCCCGGCGGTCCAGCGGCCGGTGAATCTCTCAGGGGCATTACGGATACCACGTGCACCCTGCGGAAGAATGCGTACGGAGAACGTCCCGCCAACCGGGTCGATCTCGATGAGAGCGTCCTCGAATTCAAGCGGCCGGCGGGTGATCGGAAACCAGGTCTTATAAACGCTTTCCTTCGCACTGAAAAGCATTCTGTCCCAGCGCACACCGGGAAAGCTGCGGAGAAGTTCCTTCGTCCTGGCCTGCTCCTCGGGAAGCGCCACGGCCTCGAGGACTCCGTCCGGCAGTGGCTGGTCGGGCTCCGCGTCTATGCCGACGGAGGCGATCTCCGAGGCTCGGGCCACCACCGCCGCCCGGTATCCGCGGCAGTGCGTGATGCTCCCCCGCACCTGGTCCGGCCAGAGGGGCTCCCCCCTGGGGCCCGAGAGGATGGGCCGGTCCGAGGGGAATTCGATGCGCGCAAGCGCCATGCGCGCACAATGGCGTCCCGTGGTGAATTCGCGGCGCCGTGACTCCACGGAATCGCGAACAAGTGCCTCCTCCTCGGAAAGAAGGGTGACCCCCGGCGGATCCTCGAACACTTCGTACGAAGCGACTTCCGCTGCGAGCAACTGCTCAATCATCGCTCTCACCCGTTCCAGGCCGGTGGCTGTCCGACAACCACAGGGAAGGATTTTGTGAAGCGTATTTCTCGGCCGCCGGGGGCGACACCCCTATGTTGGATCTCTCACCCCTATTTACGTGTCGGGCCCCCTGCATTCATGCGAACCTGAGTTGCGGGCGCGACTGCGTGGTCCATGCTGCGGCCGTGGCGGCCTGCGTAGCGACGGACGACGAGGAGCGAGGACATGCCCCAGGAATTCCGGCGGATCGAGGTGCCGCTCGGTGAGCGGTCGTACTCCGTGCGGATCGGCCCCGGCGTGCGTCACACACTGCCCGAGGTGGTGGCCGAACTCGGCGCGGCGCGGGTCGTCATCGTGTCCGCGAGGCCCCGTGCCTGGGTCCCGGATCCGGGTGTTCCGGCGCTGACGCTGGAGGCGAGGGACGGCGAGGCCGACAAGACGCTGGCGACGGTCGAGGAACTCTGCCGCCGGTTCGCCGAGTTCGGACTGACCAGGACGGACGCGGTGGTCTCCTGCGGAGGCGGGACGACCACCGATTCGGTGGGCCTGGCGGCGGCGCTCTACCACCGCGGTGTTCCCGTGATCCATCTGCCGACATCACTCCTGGCCCAGGTCGACGCGAGCGTCGGCGGGAAGACCGCGGTCAACCTGCCGCAGGGGAAGAACCTGGTCGGGGCGTACTGGCAGCCGAAGGCCGTGCTGTGCGACACCGACTACCTGGAGACGCTGCCGCCCCGGGAGTGGCTGAACGGCTACGGCGAGATCGCCAGGTGCCACTTCATAGGAGCGGGTGACCTGCGGGGCCTGTCCACGCACGAGCAGATCGCCGCCGGTGTCGCCCTGAAGGCGTCCGTCGTCGCCGCCGACGAACGGGACTCGGGGAAGCGGCACATCCTCAACTACGGCCACACACTGGGACACGCCCTGGAACGGGCGACCGGCTACGCCGTCCGGCACGGCGAGGGAGTCGCGATCGGCACCGTGTTCGCCGGACGGCTGGCCGGTGCGCTGGGCCGTATCGACGAGGCCCGGGTCGCGGAACACCACGCGGTCGTGGCGAGTTACTCGTTGCCCACCGAGCTGCCGGCCGGGCCGTCCCCGGACACCCTCGTCTCTCTGATGAGGCTGGACAAGAAGGCCACCACCGGCCTGTCGTTCGTCCTGGACGGACCGCGGGGGCCGGAGCTGGTGCACGACGTCCCGGAGCACGAAGTCGTCAAGACGCTCGCCGGCATGAGTCCCGCTTCTCAGGACGACCGCACATCCACCGCCGACACGAAGGGTGCGTCATGAGCACACTGCTACTTCTCAACGGTCCCAACCTGGGCATTCTCGGCCGCCGCGAACCGGAGGTCTACGGGAAGGCGACCCTGGCGGACATCGAGCGCTCCGTGGCCCAGGAGGTCGAGGGGCGGGGCTGGGACGTGGTCTCGGTCCAGCGCGAATCGGAGGGCGAGCTGATCCATGCGATCCAGGACAACTACGACTCGGTCGGTGCGATCGTCAACCCCGGCGCGCTGATGATCGCGGGCTGGAGTCTGCGGGACGCCCTGGCCAACTACCCCCGGCCGTGGATAGAGGTGCACCTCTCCAACGTGTGGGCGCGTGAGCAGTTCCGGCACGAGTCGGTCATCGCACCCCTGGCGGGAGGGGTCATCGTCGGCATGGGTGCGCTCGGCTACCAGCTGGCGGCGCGAGCCCTGCTGTCGCTGACACAGGAGTGAGTGGCCCGTCCGGGCGGGAGGGCCCACGGTCCCTTTGGGGGGGGAAGGTACCGGGGCCGCTCCTGACCGCCCGGACGGGGGCAAGGGGGTGAATCGCGGTCAGCTCTCGGCGGGCCGGCCGAGGCGGGCCGAGAGGCGCTTGGCGTACGACTTGCTGAACTGCACGATCACGATGAGCAGGACCGTGAGCAGACCGGCACCCAGCAGCGGAACGACGTCGACGGGCAGCGTGTAGGCCATGACCACCCGAGCCACCGCGTCGATCATGAAGGCCGTTCCCCAGGCGACGGTCAGTACCCTCATGGCCCGCCGGAATTCGGGCACCTCGTCCCAGTCCTTACGCCAGGCCGCAGCGGTGGCCTCCGGGAGCAGCGGCATGGTCGCCTGATAGATGAAGGGCCGCGAGGCCAGCAGTGTGCTGAGCATCCACAGTCCGACCAGGGCCGTCAGATAGCTCTCCCGGGCCAGGACGAGCCGGGGGTCTCCCGTCAGCAGGGACACCAGTGTCGCGCTGAGCATGATGCTCAGGGAGAACAGCGTGGGCCGCTCGACCCGGCGGTCCTTGACCGCCCGGTAGACCAGCCGCACCAGAGGAAGCGCGCTGCTGAGGACGAGTGCGAGCCACTGGTTCACACCCATGAGTCGGAGCCCGTAGAAGAGCAGGAGCGGCAGCGCGACGTCCAGTGCCGCCGCCTCGATCAGCATGGTCCGCGGGCTGCGCCCTGTCCGTTCCGGCTGCTTGTCGTCCCCCGCGAGCGTGGTGGATTCCGGTTCCGGCCCTTCCTGAACCTGAGGTGCTGGTTTCACGACGGCCTCCTCTCCTGGCTGCTCTTGTCCGGGTCCTGCCGCTGTGTTCACCGATGACGCTACGCACCGACGGAGGTCCGCGGAATGCAGTCCGGAACACAGTCGGGGTGCAGAAAACTGCACCTGCCCGCGAACCTGCGTGCATGTCAGACTGTTGATCACACGAGCTGCCGGGAGGTGCGATGACCGACGGAACACGGCCTTGCGGCACCTCATGGCGGCGCGCCCTCCGTCTCGCCCCGGTGCGCGGGGTGGCGCTGGCCGCGCTCGGTGCGGCAGGCCTGCTGCTCGTCGTACCGATGGCTGTGGCCCTCCTGTCCGGCGCAGTGGGAACGGTGCTCCGGATACGCCGGCTGCCCGCGCTGCGCCGCCGCCTGGCGGCCTCGTGGTCGCGGGTGGACATCCCCGATCCCTACGTCCCCCATCTCTCGGAGGCCCGTGCCCGGGAAGGCGGGCTGTACCGGCACGGCAGGCGCCTGTACGCCTCCGGCAGCACGGCCCGTCGCAAGCGTGGTGCCTGGAAGATCACCCGGGACCCGGCGACCGCCCGCGACCTGTGGTGGCTGCTGCTGGACCCGCTCGTCGGGGCTCCGGTGGCCGTGCTGCCCGCGGCCCTGATCTGTGCCGGTCTCGCGGGAGTCTCCTCGCCCCTGTGGCACGGAGGGAACGGCTCGGTGTTCGCGGCGGGGCTGGGCGTCGCCTCGGTGTCGGCGGGCGTCGCGGCGGGGCCGTCGTTGATCCTGCTGCACGGGTACTGGACGAGACTCCTCCTGGGCGCCGGCGTTCCCGTGCCCGGCGGCGGGACCCGGTGGTGGACCCGTCTGTGGCGACAGGTCCAGACGGTGGGAGCCGCCTGCCTGCTGTGCGCGCTCGCGGTGTGCGGGCTCGTACTGGCCGGTCTCCAGCTGGTCGCCGCCGTGTTCTCCCTGGTCCTCGGGCTCGTCCCGGTCTTCACCCAGGTGGTCCTGGTGAGCCGCAAGCTGGTGAACCTGTGGCGGGAGCTCCTGCGCCACGGCGGGCTGGCCGACATCACGGAGCCCTACCGCCAGCAGCCGTCGGTGCCTGTCCAGGGCGCCGACGGGCACTACGTGTACGGTCGCACGCTGCACCCCGGACCGCTGCTCCCCACCTGGCTCGCCGCCCGCCGGTGGGTTCTCACCGACCCCGCGACCTGGCGCGACCTCCTCTGGCTCCTGACGAATCCGGTGGTGGCGGCGGTTCTGCTGCTCGGTCCGACGGCGTCGGTCCTCGCCGTCGGGCTGTGGTGGTCCGGGCCGGCCGGCTTCGCGGCGGCACTGGTCGCAGCGGGGGTCGCCCTCTGGGGCACCCCGTACACGTTGCGGGCCCAGGCTCGCTGGTGTGCCCTGCTGTTGGCGCCCACCGACCGTTCCGTGCTCACCCGGCGCGTGCAGCAGCTGACGACGACACGGGCAGAGGCGACGGGTGTGCAGGCGGCGGAGCTGCTGCGGATCGAACGCGATCTGCACGACGGGGCGCAGACCCGGCTCGTCGCCATCGGAATGAGCCTGCGCGCGATCGAGCGGCGCCTCGGCAGTGAGCAGCCCGAACTCCGGGCGATGGCCGCCGAGGCGCGGGAGAACTCCTCCGCCGCCCTCCGTGAGCTGCGCAGCCTGGTACGTGGCGTGCATCCGCCGGTCCTGGCCGAGCGGGGGCTCGTCGACGCCGTACGCACGCTGGCGCTGGCCCACCCGCTGACGGTCGAGGTGACGGCCGACCTCCAGGGGCGGGCACAGATGCCGGTGGCCGCGTGTGCGTACTTCTCCGTGAGCGAGGCGCTCACCAACACTGCCAAGCACTCCGGCGCCCAGCGCGTCGTGATCGACCTCCGCCATCGGGCGGGGGCGCTGCGGATCACCGTGACCGACGACGGATGCGGCGGCGCCGATCCCGCGCGCGGCAGCGGAATTCGCGGGATCCAGCGGCGTCTGGCCACTTTTGACGGTCTGCTCGACGTGGCCTCGCCTCCCGGCGGCCCGACCACTTTGACGATGGAGCTCCCGTGCGTGTTGTCCTCGGCGAGGACCAGTACCTCCTCAGGAAAGGACTGACCCATCTGCTGGAGGACCACGGCTTCGAACTCGCCGCCGTGGTCGAGACCGGCCCGGACCTGCTCGACGCCCTGCTTCTGCACCGGCCGGACGTGGCTCTGGTCGACGTACGGCTTCCGCCTACCTTCACGGACGAGGGGCTCCAGGCGGCGCTGACCGCCCGCAGGACGGTTCCCGGGCTCCCTGTGCTGGTGCTGTCCCAGCACGTGGAGCAGTTGTACGCAAGGGAGTTGCTGGCGGACGGCCGAGGCGGAATCGGCTATCTGCTCAAGGACCGTGTATTCGACGACGACTCGTTCATCGACTCGGTGCGCCGCGTTGCTTCCGGGGGCACGGCCATGGACCCTGAAGTGATCAGTCAGTTGTTCCAATCGATGGGGCCGGCACGGGCGGAGCCGCTGGCCACGCTGACGGCGCGGGAGAGGGAGGTGCTGGCGCTCATGGCGGAGGGCAGGTCGAACGCGGCCATCTCGGAGCGGATGTCGCTCAGCGACAGCGCCGTGAGCAAGCACGCGGCCAGCATCTTCGCCAAGCTGGACCTGGTGCAGTCCACCAGTGACAACAGGCGAGTGCTGGCCGTGATCGCGTACCTCAACAGCTCACGTGCGTAGGAGAAGTGGGGAGAGGGGAGCGGGGAGGGAGGTGAACGGGGACGTGTGGTGCCGAAGGTCAGCAGGCCGGGTTGGCGACGTGGTACTCGAGCTCGACGGGGAGGTCCGTCCTGCGCTTGACCCGCAGCTTCCGGAAGACCTTGGTGAGGTGCTGCTCCACCGTGCTGACGGTGATGTGCAGCTTGCAGGAGATCTCACGGTTGGTGTAGCCGAGCGAGGCCAGTGCGGCGACCCGGCGCTCGGAGAGGGTCAGCACGTCCGCGGCCGACGTGGTCTCGTCCACCGGCCGGGACCAGGAGTCGTTCTGCGCGGAGTGGAGCATCATCGGCTCCTCCGGGCGGGCGAGCGCCGGATCCTGCATCCGCTGCATCCCGCCCTCCTTGGCCAGCCGCCCCGCGCGACGCGAGATCATCTGGGCCTTTCCGAACTCCCCCATACCCTCGTGGGCGCAGCTCAGGTCGAACAGCGCCTGGGTGAGGGTCAGCCGGTCACCGCTCGCCTGGAGGATCTCGACGGACTCCTTGAGGAGACTCAGCCGGCCACGGTGACTCGCCGTACCCGCCAGGACGCGCAACGAGGCGCCGTACGTGCGCGAGGCGCGCGAGCCGATCTGCGCCATCTGTTCCTTGGTGAGATCGCGCGCCTGCTCATGGTCCCCCAGCCGCAGGAGGACCTGGGCGGCATCGGTTCGCCAGGGTACGAACGTCGGCGAATCGAGCTGCCACGACCTCATCAGCTCACCGCAGTAGCTGAAGTCCGCGAGCGCGGCCTGCAGCCGGTCGGTCGCCAGGTAGTAGTGGCCCCGGGCGCGCAGGTACGTCAGTCCGTACCGGGTCTGGAACATGGCCGCGGGCACCGTCTCCCGCAGGTACTTGCGGGCGCTCTCGAAGTCGCCCCGCGCCGTGACGGCTTCGAGGAGGGTGCCCAGTGTGGCCCCGACCGCGACGCCCCAGCCCGCGACGCCGATCATCGTGAGTGCCTTGAGCGCGTACCGCTCGGCCTGTACCAGATCGCCTTCCCGCAGCGCGATCTCCGCGCGCAGCCCGGACAGGGCCGCCTGCCACGTCACCACACCTCGGCTGCCCGCTTCGGTGAGCAGCGCGTCGCACCAGCGCCCCGCCAGGAGCGGCTGCTCCGCGTAGATGAGCGTCTGCAGGGCCGAACAGACGGACTCGAGCATCGTGTCGCTCAACTGGCTGCTCTGCAGAATCTGTTCGGCGACCCTGATGCACCGCTCGTCCCCGCCCGCGGTCTGCCCGAGGACCGAGCTGAGCACGGCCGACGCCTGTGCCTGCTGCCCCGGCGGCGTGGTCGCGTTGTCGAAGAGGTGGTTCTCCACGCCGGATCTGTCCGGTATGAACTGCGGATAGGCGTGTCTGAGCAGGTTGTGAACGCCGGCCAGGACGGCGTTCGGCGTCTCGTTCGCGGACGGCGTGATGCGGGACAGGTGTGTGATGAGTTCCCTGGCCTCCTGGATGCGCCCGTGCCACATGAGCACACGCAGCAGGTAGGCCGTCTGCTCGACGTCGAGGTGGCCGTCGCGCTGCGCCTGGAAGAGCGGGGTGAGGTGGCGGACCGCGCCCTCCGGGTCACTGCGCCACTTGATCTGGACGAGCATCATCCGCAACTGGGCACGCTGCCGCTCTCCTTCACATACGGAGAGCGCGAACTCGATGTACCGGATCGCCGGTTCCTCGTCGTCGGCGGCCAGCGACTCCTCCGCGGCCCTTTGCAGCACCGCGATGGCCCAGTCGGCGCCCACCTGTTTCGCCGCCACCAGATGGTCCGCGACGTCGGTGACGCTGCCGCCGCCGTCGCTCAGCAGTTGCGCGGCACGCGTGTGCAGTTCCGCCAGCATCTGCGGGGCGAGGTCGTCATACACAGCCGCGCGTGTCAGCCTGTGCCGGAACCGGCCGTCGTGGATGATCCCCAGCGTCTGCAGTGACTGCAGGGACCGGCGAAGGGCTTCCTGGCCGTGGCCGAGGAACTCGGCGATCCGGTGGGTCGAACCGGTGGCGTCGAGTACGGCCATACCCCTGGCCGCCTCGAGTTCGTCCGGTCCGCTGCGGCGCAGGCAGGTCAGGACGGCCTGCCGGAAGCTCTCACCGAGCGACGAGCAGCCCGCCCGGCCCGGCAACTCCCCGGACTCGGCGTGGTCCTCTATGAGGGCCCGCACCAGAAGCCGGTTGCCGCCGGTCATCCGGTGCGCTTCGGCCGCACGGTGTTCGGTGTCCTGGCCGAGGTGCTGCGAGCACATCTCGCTGACGCCGTCCACCGTCAGGGGTGCCAGCCTGATCCGGTGGAACTGGGTCTGGCGGACCAGTTCGATCCGGAAGGCGGGGTGCACCGACCAGTCACCCGACGACTCGGCGAGTACGAGCAGGATGCGTGAGGATCGCAGTCGGTTGACCAGGCGCATCAGGCAGTCCATCGACGGTTCGTCCGCGTGGTGCACGTCGTCGACGACTACGACGAGCGGTGCCCGTTCGGAGAGTTCGAGCAGTGTGGCCGCCGCCGTGCGGGGGACCTCGGACGCGACGCCCGAGCCGATGATCTCCGCAACGGGTCCCGCGTGCGCCGGCAGACAGTCGAGCAGCTGACGCAGTACGGCGAAGGGCAAGGTTCGGTCGGCCCTCGTCGCGGTTGCGTTCAGGAGCAGGGCTCCCTCGTCGGCGCACTGGTCCGCGAAGGAGCGCAGCAGCTCGGTCTTGCCACTTGCCACCGCCCCGCTGACAAGTCCTATCTTTCCGTGCCCCTTGAAAGTGGCAGTCAAAAGGTTACTGAGCAGTTTCAGGTCATGCTCACGTTCAACGAGTGCCACTGGCACCATCATCCCCCATTGTGACCATTTCCATGACATCGAGGAGCGGTGGCTGCATCACCAAAGGCTCAAAACCATGCCTTACTCCGCGACTACCCCGTCCGGCATGACTGACACTTGACGCCACACCGGCTATCGCCAGGGACCAAAAACAGTCGCTGGAATCCCTCTCCAATTGGAACACTAGCTCCACCCCCCTCCCCCTGCAAACCCCTACTCAAAGTACACAGTGTGCCTTTGCGCGGGTTCCGCTTTCCGGCGCAGCAGACAGGCTGCCACCACCTGGCCTCCCGTCAAATCATAGGCAGGAACCTCACGTTCACCTCAAATGACGGACCCAGGGCGGCCTCGACCCCCTCAATCCATCCCCTCTGGACATAGGGGTGTCGCTCGCGCGGCATAGGGGATCGGGCTCCACATTCGCCTGCACCGCGACCGGCGCCCCGACGTGGGAGTAGGCGTGAGCTCAGGATTTACGCGGGATTCCAAGGGCCCCGCCGGTACGGACCAAAGCGCTCAGTGGCCGGTCAGGCACTCATGGCGCGCCGCGGCGGCTGAGGTGTCGGGTGAGGCGGACGCCGAGCCCGGATGGCGATATTCCGCCGTTCGGCCTCCCTGAGGGGATACCGATCTTGTTGCATGTTCAGGACGAGGCTGACACGCAGGGGTCACAGTGACGCCGCCCGCCAGGGTTCTGCGGGGTCAGAGGCCCGCGACCACCGACGGCGCACCTGTCGGAGCAGGGGGAACGGCGGTGCCGGGGAGGGGTCTTGACGACGCGCCCGGCGGTGTCCGCCCGGGGCCGTACGTGCGACAACAGGATTCCGGCGGGACGAGTGGCGCCATTGGTCGGACCAATGCAAGTAAGCGGGAAACCCGAGCGTGGACGCCTGTGCAGAACTTTCAGTTCCAGAAATCAGCTACGGAGCATCTCTGCCATAAGAAAAGCCAACTCCACGGATTGTTGTCCATTCAACCGGGGGCCGCATTCAGTCCCGTATCCGCCGACTGGTTCCGTGTCGGACATATCCCGTGCGCCCGAGGTCTCGAAATGCAACCCGCCCAAATGGGTGCCCAGGGCCCGATGTACATCGATGTATCCCCGGATCTCTTCGAGGACGCGCGAGAAGGAACACGCGGTGCCGTCCCGGGCCGGCCCGTGAGGGGAGCCGTGCATCGGGTCGCAGCTCCACGCCACCTGGTGGCCGGACGCCGTCACCTTCTCGACGATCGGCGGGAGTACGTCACGGACCCGGTCGCCCCCCATCCGGCTGATCAGCGTGACCCGGCCGGGCCGTACGTGCGGATCGAGCCTCCGCACGTACTCCACGGCCTCCTCGGGAGCCGTCGCCGGCCCGATCGTGAGGCATATCGGATTGGCCAGCAGCTCGGCGAGCTCGATGTGCGCGTCGTCGGGCCGCAGCGCCCGCTCGCCGATCCGGAACTGGTGCGCGGACAGCCCCCACAGTTGCTGCTCGTGCCTTCCGGACTCCCGGAGCAGGTGGGGCACCTCATGGTCGAGCAGGAGCGGCTCATGGCTCGCGAACACCTTCGTGGTGCGCAACGGGCGGTCGTCGGCCCCCCAGGCTGCCATGAACCTCAAGCCGCGGTCGATCTCGGCGGAGAAGGCCCCGAACCGGCTCCCCCCTGCCGTGTCGCGTACGAATTCCCGGTTCCAGTCCTGCACCCGACGCACGTCCGCGATGCCGTGCTCACCGCTCATCGCCCGGATCATGTTCATCGTCACCGCGGCGTTCGCGTGTGCCACGCCGTAGCCGGCCCCCGCGTGCCGGGAGGCCAGCCGGGCGATCTTGACCACGGGCATCCTGGCGGCGTGGGACAGGACGACGGACATCTGCAGCAGCGTACGGACGAGGCCTGCCACTCGGCGGCCGCTGAACGGCTCCGCGCACGTGCTGCCCTGGAGGACGAAGGCCTCCCCACGGGCTGCCGCGGCCATGAGGCCGCTGAGGTCGTCCACCTCGGAAGGCAGGACGAGTGGGGCCGCGCCGGTGAGCGTTGTCCGCACCCGGCCCGGCCCGATCAGCGGCGTGGTGCGCGGTTCGGATGCGGGGAGGTCGGACGGCTCGTTCGTCATGGTCCCTCGTGGTCCTTGTTCACTGGGGCTGCACAGTGGCCGTCGTTCCTCGAACGCCGCACGACCCGCATCGGCGTGCGGTGTCACGTTCAGGGATCGAGGGGACGGAGCTGGATGTGACCGGCCGGCACCTGTGGAGACGGGCCCGTCCGGCGTCCGAGGGCATGCGCGCGCGGCGGCCGCCCGACCCGGGCTTCCGCTACTGCGGGGGGTTGCCGTGCTTGCGGGACGGCAGGTCCGCGTGCTTGTTACGGAGCATCGCGAGCGAGGCGATCAGTACCTCGCGCGTCTCGGCGGGGTCGATGACGTCGTCGACCAGGCCGCGCTCCGCAGCGTAGTAGGGGTGCATCAGCTCGGCCTTGTACTCCTTGACCATGCGCGCCCGCATGGCCTCGGGGTCCTCGGCGTCGGCGATCTGACGGCGGAAGATGACGTTGGCGGCGCCTTCGGCGCCCATGACGGCGATCTCGTTGGTGGGCCAGGCGTAGGTGAGGTCGGCGCCGATGGACTGGCTGTCCATGACGATATACGCGCCTCCGTAGGCCTTGCGCAGGATCAGCGAGATCCTCGGCACCGTCGCGTTGCAGTACGCGTAGAGCAGCTTCGCACCGTGCCTGATGATCCCACCGTGCTCCTGGTCCACGCCGGGCAGGAAACCCGGGACGTCGAGCAGGGTGACGATGGGGATGTTGAAGGCGTCACACATCTGCACGAACCGGGCGGCCTTCTCGGACGCCTCGATGTCCAGGACACCGGCCAGCGCCTGCGGCTGGT